>NZ_CP181252.1:0-2267806 GCF_047830725.1 Sporanaerobacter sp.
CTTTATATAAAGTATATATATATTTTTTTAATTGTCAATATGTTCATAATATTTTTAAAATAATATATATATTATTTTTATTGTTTATACATACAACCATCATTTATGATAACATCTGTTTAAATTATATTTCGGAAAAAAATGAAAAAAAATTGTGGAACGAAGGTTAGTTAAATAAATAAAAGACCTTGTAATCTAAATGATTACAAGGTCTTATATGGTGTACCTACAGGGACTCGAACCCTGAACCTCCTGATTCGTAGTCAGACACTCTATCCAGTTGAGCTATAGGTACTTATATGGAGGCGGCACCCAGATTTGAACTGGGGGTAAAGGTTTTGCAGACCTCTGCCTTACCACTTGGCTATGCCGCCATTTTAAATTTATTGACTTAAAAACTTACCTCCAACACCAGCGGCCCCAACTAAGCGATTCGCACCAAATCAAAGATTTGGGCTCTCTGCTTATGCCTTACCACTTGGCTATGCCGCCATTTTATTTTTTATAAAATAATGGAGCGGGTGAAGGGAATCGAACCCTCGCAACCAGCTTGGAAGGCTGGGGCTCTACCACTGAGCTACACCCGCATGACATGGAGCGGAAGACGGGATTCGAACCCGCGGCCCTCGCCTTGGCAAGGCGATGCTCTACCTCTGAGCCACTTCCGCATATTTGGTGGAGGAGACTGGATTCGAACCAGTGAAGGCTGAGCCAACGGATTTACAGTCCGTCCCCTTTGGCCAACTCGGGAACTCCTCCTAATGATTTGGAGCTGGTGAGAGGACTTGAACCCCCAACCTACTGATTACAAGTCAGTTGCTCTGCCAATTGAGCTACACCAGCATAACTATTAAGATCGAAACTTCAAAAACTGAGATACTATTCTAGGCGGCTCCGACTAAGCGATTCACGCAAAATCGAAATACACGATTTTGGTTCTCTGCTTATGCCAATTGAGCTACACCAGCATAACTATTAAGATCGAAACTTCAAAAACTGAGATACTATTCTAGGCGGCTCCGACATTTGTAATTTTCTGTCGAAGACAGAATAAATGGCGACCTGGAAGGGACTCGAACCCTCGACCTCTAGCGTGACAGGCTAGCATTCTAACCAGCTGAACTACCAGGCCACATTAGCCTTTCGGCAATTTTAAATTATAACTTTCAACCCTTTAGGTTGGATTTGGTGGGCGCAATAGGGCTCGAACCTATGACCCCCTGCTTGTAAGGCAGGTGCTCTCCCAGCTGAGCTATGCGCCCAAATTGGTGACCCTACCGGGATTCGAACCCGGGTTACCGCCGTGAAAGGGCGATGTCTTAACCGCTTGACCATAGGGCCATATTACATAAATTTAAAATTGGTAGCGGCGAACGGATTTGAACCGCTGACACTGCGGGTATGAACCGCATGCTCTAGCCAACTGAGCTACGCCGCCATGGATAAATAAATGGTTGCGGGAGCCGGATTTGAACCAGCGACCTCCGGGTTATGAGCCCGACGAGCTACCAAACTGCTCCATCCCGCGTCAGTCCAATGATTGGTGCCGGGAACCGGAATCGAACCGGTACGATCTTTTAGGGATCGCAGGATTTTAAGTCCTGTGCGTCTGCCTGTTCCGCCACCCCGGCAATATTTTGGCTCCTGGGGTGGGACTCGAACCCACAACCTACCGGTTAACAGCCGGTTGCTCCGCCATTGAGCTACCCAGGAATATTTATCTGGCGATGTCCTACTCTCCCAGGGCGTTGCCACCCAAGTACCATCGGCAGCTAAAGAGGCTTAACTTCTGTGTTCGGTATGGGAACAGGTGTGACCCTCTTGCTATAATCACCAGGTAAAGCCTTTCGGCAATTGTAAATTACAAATGAACTACATTCGCAATTTTTTCAAAATCTTGATTTTGAAAATCTAACACAGTAAGATAATTGGTCAAGCCCTCGACTTATTAGTATCCCTTAGCTAAAGATATTGCTACCCTTATACCTGGGACCTATCAACCAAGTGGTCTACTTGGAGTCTTACCTTAAAAAGTGGGAAATCTCATCTTGAGGGGGACTTCGTGCTTAGATGCCTTCAGCACTTATTCCTTCCAGACATAGCTACTCAGCTGTGCCTCTGGCGAGACAACTGATGCACCAGCGGTCTGTCCATCCCGGTCCTCTCGTACTAGGGACAGCTCCTCTCAAATTTCCTACGCCCACGACGGATAGGGACCGAACTGTCTCACGACGTTCTGAACCCAGCTCGCGTGCCTCTTTAATGGGCGAACAGCCCAACCCTTGGGACCTACTCCAGCCCCAGGATGAGACGAGCCGACATCGAGGTGCCAAACCTCCCCGTCGATGTGGACTCTTGGGGGAGATAAGCCTGTTATCCCCGGGGTAGCTTTTATCCGTTGAGCGATGGCCCTTCCACTTGGAAGCCACCGGATCACTAAGTCCAAGTTTCCTTCCTGCTCCACTTGTAGGTGTCGCAGTCAAGCTCCCTTCTGCCTTTACACTCTTCGCACGATTTCCGACCGTGCTGAGGGAACCTTTGAGCGCCTCCGTTACTCTTTAGGAGGCGACCGCCCCAGTCAAACTGCCCAACTGACAGTGTCCCAAGACTGGATTCACAGTCTCTGGTTAGAATTTCAGCATTGCAAGAGTGGTATCCCAAGGTTGACTCCACCAAAGCTGGCGCCCTGGTTTCCAAGTCTCCCACCTATCCTGTACAAGCAATACCAAAATCCAATGTCAGCCTACAGTAAAGCTCCACGGGGTCTTTCCGTCCTGTCGCGGGTAACTCGCATCTTCACGAGTACTACAATTTCACCGGATCCCTTGTTGAGACAGTGCCCAAGTCGTTACACCTTTCGTGCGGGTCGGAACTTACCCGACAAGGAATTTCGCTACCTTAGGACCGTTATAGTTACGGCCGCCGTTTACTGGGGCTTAAGTTCAGAGCTTCGCTTGCGCTAACCCTTCCCCTTAACCTTCCAGCACCGGGCAGGTGTCAGCCCCTATACATCGTCTTTCGACTTAGCAGAGACCTGTGTTTTTGGTAAACAGTCGCTTGGGCCCATTCACTGCGACCAATCAAGGCTTACGTAGCAAGTACTTCACCTCAATTGGCACCCCTTCTCCCGAAGTTACGGGGCTATTTTGCCGAGTTCCTTAACAAGGGTTCTTCCGCACATCTTAGGATTTTCTCCTCGCCTACCTGTGTCGGTTTGCGGTACGGGTACCTAACATACTCGATAGAGGCTTTTCTTGGCAGTGTGGATTCAGCTGCTTCGCTACTTAATTTTCGCTCCCCATCACTTCTCAAGACTCTCCTACGGATTTGCCTATAGGAGCTCTCTACAAGTTTGGACGCACTCAACCAACGGTGCGTTCAGCCTATCCTCCTGCGTCACCCCATTTCTCAAACGCATGTAGGTAGTACAGGAATCTCAACCTGTTGTCCATCGCCTACGCCATTTGGCCTCAGCTTAGGTCCCGACTAACCCTGAGAGGACGAGCCTTCCTCAGGAAACCTTAGGCTTTCGATGGGTAGGATTCTCACCTACCTTATCGCTACTCATGCCAGCATTCTCTCTTCTGTACAGTCCACCACTCCTTACGGTATAGCTTCAGCCCGTACAGAATGCTCCTCTACCGATGCAAATGCATCCCACAGCTTCGGTGATAGGTTTGAGCCCCGGAAATCTTCGGCGCAAAGTCACTCGACCAGTGAGCTATTACGCACTCTTTAAATGAGTGGCTGCTTCTAAGCCAACATCCTGGTTGTCTGTGTAACCTTACATCCTTTTCCACTTAACCTATACTTAGGGACCTTAGCTGGTGATCTGGGCTGTTTCCCTTTTGACCACGAAACTTATCTCCCGTAGTCTGACTCCCAAGAAACATGACTATGGTATTCGGAGTTTGATAGGTTTTGGTAACACTACGTGCCCCTAGACCATTCAGTGCTCTACCCCCACGTCACTTATCTTGAGGCTAGCCCTAAAGCTATTTCGAGGAGAACCAGCTATATCCGGGTTCGATTGGAATTTCACCCCTACCCACAGGTCATCCGATAGTTTTTAAACACTAAGCGGTTCGAGCCTCCACGAAATTTTACTTTCGTTTCACTCTGCCCATGGGTAGGTCACCCGGTTTCGGGTCTACGATATACAACTAAACGCCCTCTTAAGACTCGGTTTCCCTACGGCTCCACTACTTAATAGCTTAACCTCGCTATATATCGTAACTCGCTGGCCCGTTCTACAAAAAGTACGCGGTCGCACATATAAAGTGCTTCCACTGCTTGTAAACATAGGGTTTCAGATTCTATTTCACTCCCCTCCCGGGGTTCTTTTCACCTTTCCCTCACGGTACTTCTTCACTATCGGTCACCAGTTAGTATTTAGCCTTGGGAGGTGGTCCTCCCTGCTTCCCACAGGATTTCACGTGTCCCGTGGTACTCTGGATCACGGCTATAAGCTATTTTGTTTCGCCTACAAGACTATCACTTTCTATGGTAGGCCTTTCCAGACCTTTTCGACTACAAAATATACTTATTTTATGCCGGTCCACAACCCTCATAGAGAAAACTCTACGAGTTTGGGCTCTTTCCCGTTCGCTCGCCGCTACTTAGGAAATCGAATTTTCTTTCTCTTCCTCAGGGTACTTAGATGTTTCAGTTCCCCTGGTGTTCCCTCATCTACCTATGTATTCAGTAGATGATACCTAAAGTTTGTTTAGGTAGGTTTCCCCATTCGGAAATCTCCGGATCAAAGCTTGCTTGCAGCTCCCCGAAGCGTATCGGCGCTTACCCCGTCCTTCATCGGCTACTGGTGCCAAGGCATTCACCCTATGCTCTTATTAGCTTGACCAGTGAAAATTGTATTATATATATAAGACAATTTTTTTCTTACTGTGTAGTTTTCAAAGTTCAATTTGAAATTTCCAACCCTTTAGGTTGAATCTGGTGGAGATGAGGAGATTCGAACTCCTGACCCCCTGCTTGCAAGGCAGGTGCTCTCCCAACTGAGCTACACCCCCAAATTAAAACAGCGTGAAACACATCGCAGTTTCGCAACTCAAATCTATTACTCCCTAAGGTCGTATAGATTTGGTGCTCATTGCGTTTGACTTAACTTGCTCACTTACGTTCACTAAGTTAGGTCATAATCTCCTTAGAAAGGAGGTGATCCAGCCGCACCTTCCGATACGGCTACCTTGTTACGACTTCACCCCAGTCATTGACCCTACCTTCGGCGGCTGCCTCCTTACGGTTAGCTCACCGACTTCGGGTATTGTCAACTCCCATGGTGTGACGGGCGGTGTGTACAAGACCCGGGAACGCATTCACCGCGGCATTCTGATCCGCGATTACTAGCAACTCCGGCTTCATGTAGGCGAGTTGCAGCCTACAATCCGAACTGGGATCGGTTTTGTGGGATTAGCTCCTTATCACTAAGTGGCTGCCCGTTGTACCGACCATTGTAGCACGTGTGTAGCCCAGGACATAAAGGGCATGATGATTTGACGTCATCCCCACCTTCCTCCGATTTGTCATCGGCAGTCTCTTTAGAGTGCACAGCCTAACTGTTTGCAACTAAAGACAAGGGTTGCGCTCGTTGCGGGACTTAACCCAACATCTCACGACACGAGCTGACGACAACCATGCACCACCTGTCTCCCCAGTCCCCGAAGGGAAGGAACTATCTCTAGTTCGGTCCGGGGGATGTCAAGCCCTGGTAAGGTTCTTCGCGTTGCATCGAATTAAACCACATGCTCCGCTGCTTGTGCGGGTCCCCGTCAATTCCTTTGAGTTTCAGTGTTGCCACCGTACTCCCCAGGCGGAGTGCTTAATGTGTTAACTGCGGCACCGAGGTTTGACCCCCGACACCTAGCACTCATCGTTTACGGCGTGGACTACCAGGGTATCTAATCCTGTTTGCTCCCCACGCTTTCGTGCCTCAGCGTCAGTTACAGTCCAGAGAGTCGCCTTCGCCACTGGTATTCCTCCTAATATCTACGCATTTCACCGCTACACTAGGAATTCCACTCTCCTCTCCTGTACTCAAGCCTCACAGTTTCAAATGCTTACCACGGTTAAGCCGTGAGATTTCACATCTGACTTACAAGGCCGCCTACGCACCCTTTACGCCCAATAAATCCGGACAACGCTCGCCCCCTACGTATTACCGCGGCTGCTGGCACGTAGTTAGCCGGGGCTTCCTCCTAAGGTACCGTCATTATCGTCCCTTAGGACAGAGCTTTACGATTCGAAAACCTTCATCGCTCACGCGGCGTCGCTGCATCAGAGTTTCCTCCATTGTGCAATATTCCCCACTGCTGCCTCCCGTAGGAGTCTGGACCGTGTCTCAGTTCCAGTGTGGCCGTTCACCCTCTCAGGCCGGCTACCCATCGTCGCCTTGGTGAGCTATTACCTCGCCAACTAGCTAATGGGACGCGAGGCCATCTTGTACCGCTAAATCGCTTTGACTTGAAAGTCATGCGACTTTCAAGTGTCATAGGGTATTAATCCCGGTTTCCCGAGGCTATCCCCTAGTACAAGGCAGGTTCCTCACGCGTTACTCACCCGTCCGCCGCTAAGAAATACATAATTCCATCCGAAGATTTCTTTATGTATTCTTCGCTCGACTTGCATGTGTTAGGCACGCCGCCAGCGTTCGTCCTGAGCCAGGATCAAACTCTCATAAAAAAGTTTTACCTGTCTTAAAAATTTTAATTAAACTCAAGGATTGTTTCACGCTGTTCAATTTTCATGGTTCTTTTGAGTTGCTTTATCAATATAGCACATTCTGAAATCTTTGTCAACTTTTTTTACTAACTTTTTTAAAAAACTTTTGCTATATTTTCTTCAGCAACAATATGAAATGTTATCATATTATTTGCCCTTTGTCAATACTTCAATTTGTTTTCTCGTACAAAGGACATATATTAAATTAGCACATTTTTAGCTATTATTCAACTTTATATTTGCTAAAAAAATATAAAATAATATGAATTAAATAATTAAAACTCCCATATTCTCATTTTTATTCACTTTTTCATTAAAGTTGATATTTTGAAACTATACTTCCTAATGCTATGGAATAAAGTTTTGCTTCATGGCTATCAGCTCTAGATACTAAAACAACTGGAGCTTTGGCTCCCATAACTATTCCTGCAGATTTTCCTCCTGCAAAATAAGTGATACTTTTCCCTATTCCATTTCCCATCTCTATATTTGGCACTAATAATATATCAGCATCCCCTGCAACCTTGCTATTATATCCTTTAATTTCAGCTGCATGCTTTGAAACAGCTAAGTCAAGCGCCATAGGCCCATCTACTATTACTCCACTTTCAAACTTTCCATTCTCACACATTTTTTTTAGTTCAGCTGCATGAACAGTTGCTTCCATTTTAGGATCAACTTTTTCTTTAGCAGCAAGACATGCAACTTTTATTTCATCATTTCCAAGAGCTTTACAAACTTTGACACTATTTTCAATGATTTTTACCTTATCTTCTAACCCTGGGACTAAATTCATGCCTCCATCTGTTAGATAGATTATTTTATGATAGCTAGGTATTTCATACAACATAGTATGACTCAAAAGACTATCTGTTCTAAGACCATATTCTTTGTTTAATATTTGTTTTAAAAGAATAGATGTATCTACTAGCCCTTTCATTATAAAATGAGCTCTACCTTCACTTACAGCCCTTACTCCAATTTCTGCAGCTTTAGCTAAATCACACTCATCAATTATTTCACAATCTTGAAGTCTAAGACCTTTTTCTTCAATAATACTCTCTGTTTTCTTCTTATCACCAATCAAAATAGGTTCAATTATTCCAATATTTCTAGCTTCTGAAACTGCTTCTAGTACTTCTTCATCGTGCGAAGCAACTACTGCTAATTTCATTTTCTCTTGATACTCGAACTTTAAAAGTTCTTCCAACTTATTTATTGCCATATATACTCCCCCTTGAATTTATTTTATAATTCAAATTTCAAAACAATAAATATTCCAACATAGTTATTATACATTATTTATTCGATTTATCTCATCTAAATTCATTTTAATTTTTTTGACCATATCATCTTGAGGAGCTAATTTATAGGCCCTTTCTATATCTAATGTAGCCATATCATATAAACCTAATTGATAATATACAACTCCTCTATTACATATTATTTTATAATCATTTTCATCTTTACCTATCCCAATTGTAAAAGTTTCTATAGCTTCTTTAAATTTTCCAATTGAAAAAAGACATATGCCTAATTCATTGTACAAATCTACTACATCACCATTTAATTCAATTCCATTATTAAAATGTTCTATAGCCTCTTCTAAATTTCCTATATTTTTATAACATAATCCTATCATATATTCTAAATTCCACCAATTTTCATGTCTTATTTTTAAGTTTATAAATTTCTCTAATGCTCTGTCATATTTACCTGAATAAAAAAGATTAAGTCCCTCTTCATAATTTGAATCATCTTCGATATTAGCTATTTCTTCCCTGACTTCTTGTTTTCTCTCTTTATCATTATCAAAAAGTAAGAATTTCTCCCATATAATTTTAGCTTTTAAAAATTGTCCAAAGTATTTATAATGATATCCAAGTTTATAATAAGCAAGAGAATAATTTTCTGATATATCTAATATGGTCTCAAAACATTTAGTAGCTTCCCTTAAAAAAACTTCTCCTTCTTCTTCTCTCCCAGTACAAATCAATTTTTTTGCTTTTTCTTCAAGACAAATACCATAATTAAACATTCCTTTTGTATTTTTACTATCAATATTAATTAAGGCTCTAAAATAAACTATAGCTAATTCATAATTTGATTCTGTTAAATATATCATGCCTTTATTGAAAATATAATCTTTTATTTCGCAGCTATATGCAGACAATATTTCTATATACTTGTCCCTATATTTAAAATTTGGATCTATACCTAGCGTATAGATAATTCCTTCAATTATATGAGAAATTTTTATTTCCTCATCTATTTTTCCCTTGTTTATTTCTTCAATTAAGACATCTGTTATAATAGGCAAAGGTATATAATCCTCTATAATGCAGTCATTTACCTTAATGCTTGAACCTTTTTTAATTTCTATAAATGCCAAATTTTTAGCTTTATCTTTAAAATAATTTTCTATTATTTCCATTCTCATCACCCACTAATCATTAAGTTTTTTCATGTACATTCTCTTTCTCATAGTACTAGTACTTAAAAGTTCAAATAAATAACCTCTATATATCATGAAAAAAGAAAACAAAAGTTGACCAAAAAGATAATTTAATATTCCTTTTATGGAAAAGTCAAAATCATACATTATGTGAGTCATGAACACATCTGATATGATATTGCCTGTTAATTTATATAATATAAAGAAAAATAATATATTTGGTATTAACCAATTTAACCAATTTTCTCTCATAAAATCAAAGGAATAAGTTATTGATTCCCAAGATGAATAAGATTTTTGATAAACTATCTCTGGAAGTGGATTAAATATTATAAGTATCAATAAATTTATTATAATATTTATCCTAGTTGCAGAAGTAGGTATAATATTTCCTAATCTCCCTAATAAAAAATTTAAAATCCATGCAATAAAAAATATTCCATATACTTTCCAAAGAAAATAGCTAAAACCTTCCTTGACATTTTTTAAATTAATCCTATCGTATTTTATCACATTATATAATAAATAGAGATAATTAGATATAAGACTACTAGATATTATAGCAGCAGCAAATCCAACCAGTATATTTAAAAAGCCTCTAAATAAATAATTTATTATACTAAATAACACCAAATTCAAAAAAGTATATAAAAATCCAGAAAAGATGATCGGCCAATTTTTAACAAAACCTCTTCCTGTTTTCTTGATTACAGTAGAATTTACATAATAAATATCTTTAAATATATTCAAAAAAATACCTCCCTATATTTTATTAAATTCTTTAGTAATGTTTTTTACTCTGCATTTACTTATTACATTATCTTTTCTATAATTAAACAATATAAAATTCTCCTCTATATGCAAAGAATTTAAATCGTAATCCTCATATATAAAACTTAATATATCAAATTTAAAAGCCTCAATATGAATTTCATTTATAACTTTTTTTGCAGGGACATCTACATATTCTGGCAAAAATTTAGCCATATTTTCTCTTGTTTTCAGAAAGTCATGTTTTTTATTTTGTATTTTGTCTACATTAAACCTTCTGAAATAAGCCGGTATAGTAGGATTCTTATTGTTAAATATAAAATCATATTTCAATACTTCACTAAATATCTCTAGGTTTTCTCCAACAGTTTGCTTGTAAAAATAATACAATATCTTATACAATTCATTTCTACTATGTGAAATTTTATGATAAGCTTTAAACTCCCAATATCGAGCAAAATTTTCATAAAAATCAAAGGGATTTTCATAATAATTTTTTATAATATAAAGTATTGAATTTTCAAAAAAACTCTCATTTCCATACTTTTCTACCAAGTCTTCAATAGTCTTTAGCTTTAACATTTCATCATAAGAAATATAGTTTGTTTCTAATACTTCATATGGAGGTTTGTCTAAATATTTAAATCCATATCTATCAGCCTCTTTCCTCAATTCAGATCCTTTCAACAACTTTAAAAATCCCAATTGCAATTTTTCAGTCCTCAATTCGTATACATCATTGAATGATTTTTTAAAGGAATTGTAATCTTCATAGGGAAGACCTGCAATCAAATCCAAATGTTGATGTATATTTCCATAACTTTTTATAGTTTTAGTAACTTTTTTCAACTTATCAATATCTGTAACTCTACCTATAGCCTCAATAGTTTCTGGATTTGTTGATTGTACTCCAATTTCAAACTGGAAAAGTCCTTCTTTTGCATTGCTCAAAAAACTTAACATTTCATTATCTAACAAATGTGCTGTAACTTCAAAATGGAAATTTATATTTTTAGGGTCTTTCTCCATGATAAAGTTCATAATTTCCATGGCATAATCTTTGTTAGTATTAAAAGTTCTATCAACAAATTTTACTTGTTTTACTTTTGCGTCTATTAATCTTCCTAAATCATCTTTCACCCTATCTAAACTAAAAAATCTAACACCTTTTATGGTAGATGAAAGACAAAATTTACAATTGAAAGGACATCCCCTTGAACTTTCAAAATAAACAATCTTATCTTTAAAATCATCTAAATTTTCAATATAAGGTGAAGGTATAATGTCTAGATTTTCAATTAACGGTCTTGGCTTGTTCTTAATTATTTTCCCATCTTCTCTATATATTAATCCATTTATATCACAAAAACTGTCCTTGTTATGCACTAATTCTAAAACAAGCTCTCTAAAGCTTATCTCTCCTTCTCCATAGATTATGAAATCAACATAGTCACAATTTTTAAGCACTTCTTCTCCATCAAAAGAAACTTCTGGACCACCTAATATTATTTTAATATTAGGATTGACAATTTTTAACCTTTCACATATTTCTAAAGTATTTTCTATATTCCAAATGTAGCATGAAAATGCAACTATATCTGGGTTTTCTTTGTATATTTCTCCAGATATAAAATCTGTATTTTGATTTATAGTAAACTCTCTAATATATATATTAGGTATATCATGACAAAAACTTTTCAAATATCTTATTGAAAGAGATGAATGTATGAATTTTGAATTTAAAGTAGATATTATTGTATTCATAATATATCCTTCCTTTTTAAATTAATCATATCCATTATAACACAATTAAACATGAGTTATATTTCATAAAATCAATCTCGCTATAAAATATATTTTTTGTAGAATATTTTGTTTTTAAGAAGGTTTTTATACTTTTTTATAGAATATATAATTAAATATTTGTAGGAAGGGGTAAGTATATGCACGAATTTGAAAAAATTTCTATTGCTGAAATGTCAAAAAAAGATATGCTAATGATCCTTGAAGCTCTTGAATATACAGGAAAAAATACTAATATTGAAGCTTTTATGAATTTAAAGAATAGTATAATAAAAGAATTAAGCTTACTTGCAGACAGTAGTGAAGACGAATTTTTAGAATACTTACAAAGATAGGCCCTCTAAATTTTGAGGACCTCTATCTTTTGAATTCATATATGCCTGATTTTGTCTTAAGAACAACCTTTGTCTTTTCTTTTTTCAATACTTTGCATTTGTTTAATAATGAATGATAAAATTCTTCTCCTTCTTTAAATGAAAATATATTTGGCAAATAATATTTGTCAATAGTCAACAAACTTGGTTCTATCCTTCCTCTATTTAGTTTGTATAAATAATCGCAAAAATTTTCATAAACTCTCATATCTCCTTTAACTGATATAGGGGTTTTAATTGAGTATAGTGCCTTAGCAAAGATACTATACTCATTTTCAATATTGTTTTGTATAACCCTTAAAGATTCTTGCAAAATATTGAAATCATGCAATTCTATACCATTTAAAATATTTATTAAAGCTATTCTTCTTCTTTCAAATTCTATGGAAAAATTTTTAGGATATTTTTCAACCGGCACTCTAAAATATTGAGAAAAATTCTCTAAAAATTCACTTTGAGAAAAATTTATTATTTCACATTTTAACTCTTCAACTATTTCTTCATTGTTATTCATTAGCAGAAACAAAATTTTAGAAACCATTAACCCTTCCAATATGGTAGAAATATTCCCTGTTGTAAATAAAATATTTTTGAGTACTTCTTCTCTTATAATATCCCAATTATTATTTGAAAAGACAATTGGAGCTAATCTTATATAGATACTATCATCAAATTCATTCCAATAAATATCAACGTTATTTAAATATATTGAATTTAATAAACAAGAATTTTCTCCCTGTCTATAATAGTACCAAAGTTCCATTTCTTTTTCTAATCTGTCATAATTAATTCTATTTCCTATTTCGTTTTCTTGAGGCAATAGAGATTTTATGGTAACAATAGTTACTTCACTAATATATTTTTTCTCTTCATCATCAATCAAGCTAAATGCACTTAAAAGGAAGTTTCTTACAACTTCTTCATTCATGAATATTCTCCTCTACATTTTTTCAGGAGCTTCTATTCCCAACAATGAAAGTCCTGTTTTTAAAACAACTTTTGTAGCATAAACTAAATGCAATCTCGCTTTTTTCACGTCTTCTTCCTCTGTCAATATTGGACAATTGTGATAAAACCTATTAAATGCTTTAGCTATTTCTACTATTTGACGAGTAACAAAAGAAGGTTCATTTTTTTCCGCACTATCTATTATAATACTTGGAAAATCATATAAAAGTCTTATAATATTCATTTCTTCTTCAGCATTCAACAATGAATAGTCAACTTCATCTTCTACAGAAAAATCACTTTTCCCTAGAAGACTAGTTGCTCTTGCATGAGCATATTGAACGTATGGTCCTGTTTCTCCTTCAAAACTCAAAGTCTTATCCCAAGAAAAAACATAATCTTTTATTCTACTATTGAACAATTCTTGAAACACAATAGCTCCAATTCCTACTTGTCTTGCTACTGTTTCTTTATCTTCTAGATTAGGATTTCTTTCATCTATTATATCTCGGGTTTTTTCAACAGCTTTTTTGAGAACATCTTCTAAAAATACTACCTTCCCTTTTCTAGTAGACATAGTTCCTTCTTCAAGGCTAACCATTCCAAAAGGTACATGAATACAATCTTTTGCCCAATCATATCCCATTAATTCTATGACCTTTTTCCATTGTTTAAAATGAAGTATTTGTTCTGACCCCACTACATAAATGTTTTTATAAAAATCAAATTTTTCTTTTCTATAGATTGCTGCTGCTATATCTCTTGTAATATAAAGAGTAGAACCGTCACTTTTTCTTATTAGAGCAGGAGGCATATTGTACTTTTCCAAATCTACTATTTCAGCACCTTCTGATTTTACTAATAAATTTTTTTCTTCTAATTCCTTAATTACTCTTGGCATTTTATCTGAATAAAAACTTTCTCCAGTAAAATAATCAAATTTTATGCCTAACAAATCATAAACTTTGTTAAATTCTTTTAAGCTTATTTCTCTCATCCAACGCCACAACTCCAAAGCTTCTTCATTTCCGTCTTCAAGCTTTTTAAACCAACTCCTAGCTTCATCATTTAAATTGTCATTTTTTTCTGCTTCTTCATGGAATTTAACATATAATTTTAAAAGTTCATTTATAGGATCTTTCTCTATAACACTCCTATCTCCCCAATTCTTGTAAGCCACAATTAACTTACCAAATTGGGTTCCATAATCTCCTAAATGATTAATAGCTATAGTTTTATAACCCAAAAAGCTATATATTCTATATAGTGCATGACCTATTATAGTAGTTCTTATGTGGCCAATATGAAAAGGTTTTGCAATATTAGGTGAGGAATATTCGACAATAACAGTTTTCCCCTCCCCAAGAGTTGAAGAACCATACGTTTCATTTTTACTTTTTACTTCATCAAGAACTGTCCTTGCAAGAACTTCTTTATTGACAAAAAAGTTCACATATGGACCTACATTTTCAATTCTCTCAAAATATTCATTTTCCCTAATTTTATTTGCAATTTCTTCTGCAATTAAATTTGGTGCTTTTCTAAAAGTTTTAGCTAATTTAAAACATGGAAAAGCATAATCTCCCATATCATAAGATGGTGGAATCTCAATCAACGACTCGATTTCATCAATGTCCAAACCGCTATCTATTTGAGATATTAAATTAACTGCTTGATTTTTAAAATCTATCATTTTTATCCTCCTTAAGTATTTTTTTAGAAAAAAAACTCTCATCTCCATAAAGAGACGAGAGTATATCCCGTGTTACCACTCTAGTTGGCAATTTGCCCACTCATGACTTTTAACGCAATTGCGTAACATCCTACTATTTTTTTCAGATGTTATTCTCCAAGGCTCTCTTCAAGTATATCTTCGTATTGGGCTCTCACCATCCCCAATTCGCTTTGACAAAACAATATACCCTACTATCCCTTTCACAGAATTATCTATTATATAATTATTAATTATAAATATACAATACAATCATCATTATTTCAAGGGCTTATTTAAGTTCTACCACCGTAACTCCACTTCCTCCTTCACCATACTTACCTAATCTATAAGACTTTACATGTTTATGACTTTTTAGAAGACCAGTTATTCCTTCTCTTAAAACTCCTGTACCTTTCCCATGAATTATAAATACTTCTTTCAATCTTGCTAGATAAGCATCATCTAAATACTTATCTAAATCTAACAATGCTTCATCTAAAGTTTCCCCTCTCAAATCCAACTCATTTTTTATATTTTGGGATTTATTCTTAATTATATTTTTAGTACTTACTTGTGATTGTATTGTTTTTTCTTCTTTAGCCCTTTTCAAATTAGATATATGAACTTTTACCTTCATAATACCTACTTGAACATTTACATTTCCATCAGCATCCGCTTGAGAAAGTACAGTTCCATATTGTCCTAATGATAGTATTTCTACTGTTTCTCCTTCTTTTAAATTTTTAGGAGGTTTATTGTTCTTAACTTTCAGCAAATTACCTGATAAATCTTTTTCTACTTCATTAAGATTTTCTTTTAATCTATCTTGGGCTTCCTGAATTTTCTTATTCTTTTCTTTTTCTATTTCAATAGAAATATCTCTTAATTCATCAACTATACTGTCTGCTTCTTCTTTTGCCCTTTTAATTATAATTCTTGCTTCTTCTTTTGCCTTTCTAATTATATCTTCTCTTGCATTTGAGGTTTTTTCCTTTTCTCTAGTCAATTCTTCTTTTAATTTTTCAATTTCTTCTCTCAATTTTTCTGTTTCAATTTTGTTTTCCTCAACTATTCGCCTATCTTTTTCTATGGCTTGAAGTATATCTTCAAACTGGATATTTTCTTTTGAAATGAGTTCTCTTGCATGGTCAATTATATAATCGTTGAGTCCAAGACGTTTAGAAATTTCAAAAGCATTAGATTTTCCTGGAACACCAATCAATAACCTATAGGTCGGGCTTAAAGTTTCCACATCAAATTCTACAGATGCATTTTCTATTCCCTCTTTAGTCAATGCATATACTTTTAACTCACTATAGTGAGTAGTAGCTATAGTTCTTACATTTATTCCATATAAATAGTCTAGAATTGACATAGCAAGTGCTGCACCTTCTGTAGGATCTGTTCCTGCTCCCAACTCATCAAATAGTGCTAAACTGTTTTGATCTATATTTTCAAGTATTTCAACTATATTGGTCATATGAGCAGAAAAAGTACTTAAACTTTGCTCAATGCTTTGTTCATCACCTATATCTGCAAATACATAATTAAAAACAGCTACTCTGGAATTATAATCTGCTGGTATGTGAAGACCTGCTTGAGACATTAAGGTCAATAATCCTACAGTTTTTAAAGTAACAGTCTTTCCTCCGGTATTAGGCCCTGTAACAACTAATGTGTTAAAGTCCTTCCCTATATATAAATCAATTGGTACTACCCTTTTTACCTCTAATAATGGATGTCTGGCCTTTTTAATATCTATATATCCTTCAGAATTGAGGATTGGCTTGGTAGCATCCATATCAAGAGCTAACTTACCCTTTGCAAATATAAAATCAATTTTTTCTAGTATTTTTTGATTTTCAATTATACTCTCAGATTCTTCGGCAACTATCGATGTCAATTCAGATAATATTCTTTCAATTTCTTTTTGCTCTTTCATCTCTAATTCTTTTAATTCATTGTTTAATTCCACAACAGCCATAGGTTCAATAAACAATGTAGCACCACTTGAAGATTGATCATGTACCAATCCAGGAAAATTTGATTTATTTTCCTGCTTTACAGGCACTACATATCTTCCTTCCCTCACAGTAACAATACCATCTTGTAAATATTTTTTATAACTTGATGAATTTATTATTGAATTTAATTTATCTCTTATTGCATCATTTTTAGCTATTATTTGTCTTCGTATAGTTTTTAATTGAGGACTGGCGTTGTCAGATATCTCCTCTTCACTTATGATTGCATTATTTATATTTTCTTCAATGTTTCTAAAAGATTTTAATTCATTTACAAGTCCTTCTATTATAGGATAATTTGAATCTTTATCTTCTCTTGTTTCTTTTATATAATTTTTAAGACTTCGTGAAACCCTCAAAGAATCAGAAATTTTAAGTAAACTACCAGGTGATAATACACCTCCTATTTCAGCTCTTTTAACTTCTGTTCTAATATCCTTAATACCATATAGAGGAGGACTACCTCTTTTAATTAAAAGAGACAAAGCCTCGTCAGTTTCTCTTTGCATACGTTCTATTTCTTCTATATCAGTTGACGGTTTAAGATTGTTTGCTATTTCCCTTCCTAAAGAAGATTCTGTCTTCTCTTTTAACTTATCAATTATTTTATAGTATTCTAATACTTTTAATGTCTTTTCATTCATTTCATCACCTCAAATACAAAAATCATAAAACTCCTCTAAAATAGTGTCCTCTAGTCAAACCTGTATTTTTTCTATAAAAATCCAAAAATATCTCTAAATCTCTTTCGCTCAAATTCCCATTTATATATTCATAAAAGACTTCCTGTACAGAATAAATATTATCTTCCTCAAATGTATAATCTATTCTTATCATGTTTACTCCACTATCATAAATACTATTTAACTCTTCTATAACCATAAGAGGAACACTATTATAAATCGTAGTTATACTTTCATTTCTAACGATAGGGAAAATTTTACCTAGTCTATCCTTTATACCATATCCACTTCTAAATTTGCAATATTTACAATTTTTGTTATTTCCACAACCTTTCCCTAAAGCTATTGGACAATGTTTCATAACCATTAGCGGTAAATATCCATATCCAATAGTTTCATATATATTTTCACCTTTTTGGCAAATTTCTTTTATCTGTTGCAGAGTCAGTTCAGGAGATAATGTGATACTATTTACTCCATTTTCCTTCAATGCTCTAGCTGCAATGCTATTATATACATTTAGTCCTATATCCCCATGAATATTAAATTGAAAATTATCTTTAACAAGATTAAGCGTCCCTAAATTAGATACAGATACTCCATCTATTTCTTTATATACTTGAACTAATTTTTTATTTAACCTTTTTAATTCATCTTCATTAAGGATTTTGTCTGTATAAATATAAACTTCCTTTCCTCTCTTTTTTATTTCATTTAAACAATTCTCCAAATCATCGTCAAATCCTAAATAAATTCTATCAAGTTTATTCAAATCCAACTTTTCAAATTGCTCTATTTTAGACACTTTAATGGACAATCTTTTATTTGGAGTATCTTTGATTCCATTTTTAAATTTAAAAAAATTTTCCATCCTTTCTTCAAACAAATTTTCATCTATTTTAGCTCTATGATTGAAATTCTTTCTTTTTTCATTTAATAAATCTATTCCCTGTCTTCTCAATTTATTTAAACTACTTATAGATAAAAAAGAACCTTCTTCGAGATAAATATTTAAATTGTCAATATAATAAGGTTCATCAGACAGTTTTTCCAGCTGACTTCGAACTCTTTCTTCCGTCAGAGAAACTTTTTGTGCCTTTTCTACTAACTCTTCACTTTCAATACTTATAGTATAATTTTCATCTTTTATAATTAAAACTGCCTTTTTATTTATATAGATATAAATTTCCACACTTATGGGGTATTTTATATTTTGAACACCTTCAAAAGTTTCCCTTGTTTTTTCCAGCAATTCCTTGTTAGATGTTTTATATACTAATGAATTGTTATTTATACCTTTTAGACTGTCAATTTTTATGATAGAACCTTTTTTCCCTGATGTATTTGATATAATCCCTACATATTCATTTTTATCCTTTGTAAATTCAATTCCATCTCCTATATTTAAATCATCTTCTAAATTTATATAAACATATTTGCGATCCACTTTCACAACTTTTCCAAGATAAACTCCTCTGTTGTTGGGTCTATCTAAAGAAATGAACTCTTTTCCAAAATTTCCTAGTATATACCCACCTGTAAATCCTCTATTAAATATTTCCAATAATTCTTTTTTATCTTCCTCTGTTATTTCATCTATTCCTCTATCTAATGCCTTTCTGTATTTACTAACAACTAGAGCTACATATTCTGGCTTTTTCATTCTTCCTTCAATTTTTAAAGATTTTAAGCCACTATCTACTATCTTATCTATATCTTCAATAGTATTTAAATCCTTAGGACTTAGAATATATTTCCCCTCTAATTTATCAAATACAGTCATTTCATTTTCTATATCAACAAGAGTATATGGCATCCTACAAGGTTGAGCACAAGTACCTCTGTTTCCACTTCGTCCCCCAATCATACTACTCATAAGACACTGACCAGAATAACAAACACATAAAGCTCCATGTATAAATCCTTCTAGTTCTATATTACTTCTTTCTTTTATATATTTAATTTCATTTATAGACAATTCTCTAGCCAATACAACTCTTTTAAATCCCATTTGTTCTAAAAAAAGTGCTCCCTGCAAATTGTTAATAGTCATTTGAGTACTGCCATGAAGCTCAAATTGAGGGAAAAGTTTTTTAATTAAATAACTAATTCCAAGGTCTTGAACTATAAGTCCATCCACATCTATCTCGTATAGATATTTTATATAATCTACCGCTTTTTCAATTTCTTTATCACTAAACAAAATATTTACAGTGACATAAACTTTTACTCCCCTCAAATGTGCATATTCAACTGCAATTTTTAAATCTTCCATATCAAAATTAGATGCATATTGCCTTGCATTAAAAAGCTTTCCTCCTAAATAAACTGCATCTGCACCATTCTGAATAGCAGCATATAATGCTTCAATATTACCTACAGGAGATAACAATTCCACATAACTATTATTTTTTACCACTAGATTTAACCTTCTTCCCCATCAAAAACTTTTTTATCATTGTCAAATTCTCTCATAAGTTCTTCTAATTCTTTTTTTGTTTCAACCAATGCAATTTGGCTTTGAAACAATTTATCTTGCAATTCTTTTATTGTCCTCTCATTTTCTTTTAGTTCTTCTTCTTTGAGATCTAAAGCTTGCTTATATTTTTTTATCAATTTATCTGTACTTTCGTGAGCTCTTTTAGATTCCAACAACTCGTTTTTATATATACTACATTCTTTTTCTAGTTCATCAATTTTTTTATTTGCCACATTTAAGTCTTCTGAAAATTTTTCATATTGCTCTAAAGGTTCCTTCACTTCTTTTTTTAGTTTTTCTAGCTCAACATAAGTCTTATAATATTCATCTGCTATATTAAATGCAGCAAGAATCGATGCCATAGAATCATTCAATCTATCATTGTTGGAAACTACATTCTTTATCTTTTCATCTACAAAAGCAGCAATACCTTTAACGTATTGTTCTGTCTCATTACCTACAACCGTAAAGTTACGACCATTTATATTTACATTTACTTTTTTCTTTTCTGTCATAACTTACCCTCTCCCTTAATTTAATTCATATATATCTATTCTACCTAAATCTTCTTTTTCCTTCATTTTTCACTAAATTAAAGGAGTAGATTTTATCTACCCCTTTAATTTTAAAGTTTAACTTCTAAGATTGGCTTTAAAAGTCTCCTCTATTTCATGAACTATATTTTGATGAATTTGTGAAACTTCCTCATCTTTTAGAGTTCTTTCATGAGATCTATAGGTAATTGAAAATGCTACACTCTTCTTACCTTTTGGTATTTGTTCTCCTGTATATACATCAAACAATTCAACTTTCTCTATAAGCCCCTCGCCTTTTGACCAAATCACTCCTTCGACATCTCTAAACATAATATCTTCATCTAATACAATAGCTAAATCTCTAACAATAGCAGGATATTTAGGCAATGGCTTATATTTCTTGTCTAAATCAGCAATTTCAACTATACCCTCAAAATCCAATTCTGCAATATAAACTCGTTCATCTATATCATAATTTTCTAACACATCAGGATGCACTTCACCCATAACTCCTAATACTTTGTTTTCATATATAATATTCGCTGTTCTTCCAGGATGGAATGTAGGGTGATTTTCTTCCCTTAAATAATTACATTTAACTATTCCTAATCTCTCTAGAAATGTTTCAACTACGCCTTTTAAATAGAAATAATCAGCTTCTCCATACATTCCTATGCATAGTGTTTTCCTCTCTATAGGCAAAGTCTTCACAGGAATTTCTCTAGGTATGAAAATATTCCCAATTTCAAAAGCAAAAGCTCTTTCCACACCATAATTATAATTTCTAGACAATAGTTCCATCATATTTGGCATGAGAGTAGTCCTCATAACACTATAATCCTCACCAAGAGGATTGATTATTTGTACACATTGTCTTTTCGCACTATCTTCTTTCAAATTCATTTTATCATAGGCTTTAGGACTTATGAATGAATAAGTCATGACTTCATTTGCTCCTAGCCCTTGAAGAATGGATTTAGATTTATCTTCTATTTGCCTATCATAAGGTTTCTCACCTCTTGTGAGGACTCCAACTAATGGCTCATTTTTTATATTATGAAATCCATATATTCTCCCTATTTCTTCAATCAAATCAATTTCTCTTTCTAAATCCAATCTAAAAGTAGGGACTAGAACTTCTAAAAATTCACCTTTATCTTCCACCTTAAGTTCCAAACTTTCAAGTATTTCTATTATCTTGCTTTTTTCAATCTCTATACCAAGTAGTTTATGTACCCTTTTAGGCCTTATAACAATACTAGTTTCCTTTTTTTCTTGTACATAATTGTCAAAATAGCCACCAACTACTTTCCCTGCTCCTATTTCCTCAATTAATTGGCATACTCTATTACATGCAATTTGACATAAATTTGGATCTATTCCTTTTTCAAATCTTGAAGAAGCTTCTGTTCTAAGCCCTAATGACTTTGATGTAAGTCTTACACTTCTATCATTAAAATTTGCAGCTTCTATTAAAATAGTCCTTGTATCATCAGTTACTTCAGTTTCTGATCCACCCATTATACCAGCTATAGCAACAGGTTTCTCTCCATCTGCAATAACTAAATTAGAGGAATTTAAACTTCTCTCTACTCCATCAATAGTAACAAGTTTTTCATTTTCTAATGCTTTTCTTACATATATCTTTTTATCTATTATTTTGTCCAAGTCAAAAGCATGTAGAGGTTCTCCAAATTCTAACATAACATAGTTTGTTATATCAACTATATTATTTATAGGTCTCACTCCAGCTTCCATAAGCCTAGTTTGTAACCAAAGTGGTGAACTTGCAATTTTCACATCTTTTATAACCCTTGCAAAATATCTATTGCAAAGCTCTTTATCTAAAATTTCAATTCCTCTCAAATAATCATTTATATTATCTTCTTCCTTGTTTATTTTTATGCTAGGATATTTCATTTTCTTATTGAGAGTAGCACAAGTTTCTCTAGCCATTCCCACAATACTTAAACAATCTGGTCTATTAGGTGTTATTTCAAATTCTATTACCTCTCCATACAATCCTAACACTTCTTTTATATCCATTCCCAATGGGTATTCTTTATCTAATATGAAAATACCATCTTTTTGCTCTTTAGGTATAACACTATCCTTTACTCCCAATTCCTTTAATGAGCAAAGCATACCAAAAGACTCTTCTCCTCTTAATTTACCTTTCTTTATCTTAACTCCACCAGGAAGTCTTGCTCCAACCAATGCTACAGGCACATAATCTCCTTCCTTAATATTGGTAGCACCTGTAACTATTTGAAGTTTTTCGCTTCCTACATCTGTAATAGTAATACATAGCTTATCCGCATTGGGATGATCTTTAATTTCTAAAATATGTCCCACTACTACATTTTCTATCTCGCTATTTAATTCTATAATAGATTCTACATGGGAACCTGACAATGTCAATTTATCAGCTAATATCTTTGAATCCACATTAATATCTACATAATCTTTTAGCCATTTTATTGGTAATAACATTTCTATCCTCCTATGCAACTAAAATTGATTTAAAAATCTCATATCATTTTCAAACAACAATCTTATATCGTTTATGCCATATTTAACCATAGCAATTCTATCTATTCCTAAGCCAAAAGCAAATCCACTATACTTTTCAGGATCTATGCCGCAATTTTCAAGTACTTTTGGGTCTACCATTCCACATCCCAACAATTCCATACTCCATCCTGTTCCATTACATGCCTCACAACCTTTTCCCTTACATTTTACACACGATACATCTACTTCTGCACTTGGTTCTGTAAATGGAAAATAATGTGGTCTAAATCTAGTTTCCATATCTTCTCCAAATAACTCTTTTATAAATGTACTAATAGTATCCATCAAATTTGCCATTGTTACATTTTCATCAACCACGAGACCTTCTAGTTGATGAAACATCGGAGAATGTGTATCATCTACATCGTCAAATCTAAAAGTTCTTCCAGCTGATACTATCCTTAAAGGTGGTTTTCTCTCTCTCATGGTTCTTATTTGCACAGGTGAAGTATGAGTTCTCAAAAGCATATCCTCTGTTATGTAAAATGTATCTGACAAATCTCTTGAAGGATGATTTTCCGGTGAATTCAATGCATCAAAATTGTTTTGAACCGTCTCAATTTCCGGACCGCAGACCACGCTAAAACCCATACTTAAAAATATATTTTCCAATTCCTCTATAGTTGCCATTAAAGGATGTCTGTGACCTAAAATTATCTCTTTCCCTGGCATAGATATATCTATTCTCTCTTTTTCTAATTTCTTTTTTTTCATTTCATTTTTTAAACGCTCTCTTTTAGAATTTAGTTCCGCTTCTATATCCTTTCTCACATCATTGGCTATTTCACCAACAACAGGTCTTTCTTCTTTGGAAAGTTTTCCCATCTCTCTAAGTACCTGTGTAAGCTCTCCTTTTTTACCTAAAAATTTAATTCTCAGTTCTTCCAACTCATCCATGCTTTTCATTTTACTGATTTCATTCATTGCTTCTTCTCTAATCTTATATATCTTTTCTTTCATGCTTAAACTCCTTTCATACCTGATAGTAAAAACTATATAAAAACAAGACCTATTTCATGAAATTGAAGTCATAAAATTCTAATTGTTTCCTTAAATTATAGCACTAGAGTATCTAAAACTCAAGAAATATTGGCCCTTTGTCTTGCTACTTCATACATAATAATAGAGGAGGCAATAGCTGCATTTAGTGATTCAGCATTGCCTTCCATAGGTATTTTTATGAGTAAATCTGCAAATTTTATCATTTCTTCCGTAACACCTTTAGCTTCATTTCCTATTATAAATGCAAAATCCTCGTTAAAATCGACATCATAAATATAGGTTTCACCTTTCAAAGAAGTAGTATATATCTTAATTTTTCTATCTTTCAAATAATTTATGATTTCTTTTTTATCTTTCATATATATAATTGGTATATGAAATAATGAACCCATAGTAGCACGAACTACTTTAGGATTATATACATCTACACAATTTTCCGTCATTATTATGCCACTAGCACCAAAGGCATCTGCAGATCTTATTATTGTTCCAACGTTTCCTGGATCTTGTAGTTCGTCTAAAATAATAATAAAATTTCCCTTATTTTTAACTACTTCATCTATTTTTGAAATATTAAAATCAACAACTGCCAATATACCTTGAGGCTTTTCAGTATCTGCCAATTCTCTAAACAAACTATTGGGTACTTTAATCAAATTTTGACTATTTTTATTTTTTAAGATAGAAAATAGTTCTTCGCCTCCATTTACAGAAAAGAGTTCATCGGAAAAGAGTGTATACTTTGGGGTTTTACCCCATCTTATACACTCTTCTACTATTTTTACTCCTTCTACAATAAACAAATTTTTAGTCCATCTTTCCTTTTTTTTATATAATCCTTTTACCTCTTTTATGATTGGATTTGAAGAACTAGTTATATCTTTCATTATAGTAAACACCTACGCTTTCTCTACTCTCCTTATATCTTCAGTATTTCCAATAACTATAAGTATATCCCCAGGTAAAATTACATCATCAGCATAAGGTGAAACATTAATATACTTTTCTCTCTTTATAGCCATTACATTTATTCCAAATTTCGTAGGAAGTTTTAATTCTCTAAGTGATTTATTTTCCCATTCAGGGATAGCTGTTATTTCAACAATGCTATAATCAGGCGATAATTCTATAAAATCTAGTACATTGGTAGAAACCAAATTGTGTGCAACCCTAACTCCCATATCTCTCTCTGGGAAAATAATCTTATCAGCTCCTATCTTTGATAATACTTTTCCATGTAATTCACTTTGAGCTTTAGCTATAACCCATTTAACCCCCAACTCTTTAGCGATCAAAGTAGCCAATATAGAAGCTTCTAAATCAGAGCCAATACTTATAATTACCACATCAAAATTTCTAATTCCCAATTCTTTTAATACATTTTCATCCATAACATCAGCTTGTACTGCATGAGTTACATGTTCGGATATTTCTTGAACTATTTCTTCATCTTTATCTATAGCCAATACTTCATTTCCCAAATTATACAATGTTTTCGCTACACTAGAGCCAAATCTTCCGCATCCTATAACCGCAAATTGTTTCATACATATATCTCCTTTCTATCCCACCAATATATTTCCTTCAGAATATCTATAACTACTTGAATTATTTTTTTGCCTCTTTGCAAAGGCAAAAGCCATTGTCAATGGCCCTACTCTGCCAGAATACATAGTTAGAGTTATTAGGACCTTTCCAAAATCACTTAAATTTGGTGTAACCCCTCTAGTCAATCCGACTGTTCCAAAAGCAGAAGTAGTCTCAAACAACAAATCTAGAAAAGTAGCATCTTCTGATAGAGTCAATATCAAAGATACTACAGTGACTAAAAACACTCCCACACTTGCAATAGCTAGAGATCTATATATTATTTCTTGGGGAATTCTCTTTTTATATGCTACTACATCTTTATTCCCCTTGATAACCGTAAGAGTTGTAAGTATTATAGCACCAAAGGTTGTTGTCTTTATACCTCCAGCTGTAGAACCAGGGGAACCACCTATAAACATCAATATTATCATAATAAATACACTAGTATCCTCAAGTTTAGCCATATCAACTGAATTAAACCCTGCAGTTCTTGTAACTACAGATTGAAAGAACGAAGCCAAAACTCTATCTTTTACACCTAATGGTTGCAATGTCGCTGGATTATCCCACTCAATCAAATAAATAAGAATAGTACCAGCCACAATTAATATAAGAGTAATAGCCAAAACAAGTTTTGAATGTAGCGACAATCTACCTAATTTCTTATTTTTCGAAATATCTATATATACAGAAAAGCCTAAGCCACCTATTATTATTAAAAAGCTAATTGTTAATATAACTACTATATCCCCTACAAAAGGCACCATACTATTTCCAATGATATCAAAACCAGCATTACAAAAAGCAGAAATAGAATGAAATATAGAAAACCATATTCCCTTATCAAGACCATATACAGGTATAAATCTGGTAGACAACAAAATAGCTCCTATGCCTTCTATTAAAAAAGTAGCTAAAATAACATACTTGGTTAATTTAACCAATCCCGACATAGTTTCTTGATTAAGCTGTTCCTTTATAATCAATCTTTCTTTTAGAGTTATCTTTTTCCCCAATATCAGTGCTACCAATGTAGCCATGGTCATAAATCCAAGTCCACCCATTTGAATAAGAATTATAATTACTACTTGACCAAAAAGTGACCAAAATTCAGCAGTATTCACCACTACAAGTCCTGTCACACAAACAGCAGATGCAGATGTAAACAATGCATTTAAAAATCCAATGCTTTCACCGGTTTTTGAAGCTACTGGTAAATTTAAAAGAATTGCGCCTATTAGTATAAGTCCGCCAAATCCCATTGCTAATACTCTTGGGGGATTAAGTTCCAATTTAACCAATCTCTTTTTT
Source organism: Sporanaerobacter sp. (assembly GCF_047830725.1). Classification (NCBI taxonomy): domain Bacteria; kingdom Bacillati; phylum Bacillota; class Tissierellia; order Tissierellales; family Sporanaerobacteraceae; genus Sporanaerobacter; species Sporanaerobacter sp. The sequence continues at coordinate 27,003 of NZ_CP181252.1, forward strand.
AAAAAAACCATATTCTCATCTCCTAAATCGCACAATACTAAGTTTATTATTACATTATAAGTATTTATTATTATAAAATAAACTATTGAAAAAATAAAAGCTCCGATATCGGAACTTTTATTTTACTTGCTCTTCGCAATTTCTACTAATTTAGAGAAACCTTCTGGATCATTTATTGCCATTTCAGATAACATTTTTCTGTTGATATCTATATTTGCTTTCTTTAATCCATTTATAAATGTACTATAATTCATGCCATTCAATCTTGCAGCAGCATTTATTCTTGCTATCCACATTTTTCTAAAATCTCTTTTTCTCAATTTTCTACCAACATAAGCATAATCTAGAGATTTCATGACTGCTTGATTGGCTGGTCTATATAATTTACTTTTTGCTCCATAATAACCTTTTGCTTGTTTTAGTACTTTTTTATGTTTCTTCTTAGCATTAACTCCACCTTTTACTCTTGCCATCTAAACTACCTCCTTCACTTCCCATAATTGTTTTCTAGTAAGGTAATACTTTTTTCATTCTCTTTAAATCAGCATCGCTAACCAATGTGCCTTTTCTTAAATTTCTAATTCTCTTTGGTGATTTTTTGCCAGTTTTATGACTTTTATAAGCTTTATATCTCTTTAATTGACCTGTTCCAGTCTTTTTAAATCTTTTCGCTGCTCCTCTATGAGTTTTCATTTTTGGCATAACAAATACCTCCTTCTTCTATTCTGCTTTTGGCACTAAATACATAACCATATTTTTACCTTCTAGTTTAGGTTCTTTTTCTATAGAGCCAACTTCTGAAGTTATATCTGCAAATTCTAGCAACACTTCTTTGCCTATATCAGTATGACCCAATTCTCTACCTCTAAATCTCACACTTACCTTTACCTTATCTCCAGATTTCAAAAATTCAATGGCCCTCTTAGCTTTTACATTTAAATCATGACTCTCAATGCTTGGTGTAAGTCTCACTTCTTTGACATTTATGACCTTTTGATTCTTCTTAGCTTCTTTTTCTTTTTTAGCTAACTCATATTTATATTTGCCATAATCCATTATCCTGCATACTGGTGGTTTTGCATTAGGAGCTACCTTCACTAAGTCTAACTTTCTTTCATAAGCAATATCTAAAGCTTTTTTACTTGAAACAACTCCTAATTGAGACCCGTCTACATCAATAAGTCTCACTTCCTTATCTCTTATCTCTTCATTGATTTGAAGTTCTTTAATATTACGCCACCTCCTAAATTTAATAAATAAAATAAAGCGAGTATAAATACCCGCTTTTCATTCAAAAACATCTCCACAAAAGTATATAAATATACTTTTAAAAACTCAAATTTAAACCTTATGAGCCATAGCTATAAGGTGAGAAGCGGATACTTCTACTTAAACACTCAATATTTACTTTCCTTACACATTATATGTCAATAACTTAAATTTGTCAATCAACTTCTCATATTTTTTACAAAAATTTATTTTGCCAACTCATATAATGCTTTTGTATATATTTTAGTAATTTTCATTAAATGTTCAATTGAAATATATTCATTCTTTTGATGAGCAACTTCTACTTGCCCTGGAAATACTGGTCCAAAAGCTACTGCATTATTCATTGCCCTAGCATAAGTCCCTCCTCCAATAGTTATAGGTTCACTCTCCATATCTCCAGTTTCTTCCCTATAAACCTTCATAAGTTTTTCAACAAGTGGATTATCCTTTGGCACATACAATGGTTTCATCCCATCCTTATCTTCTACAAGAACAATATTTGTGCCATCTAAACTTTTTCTAATGCCTTCATAGACATCTTCAGCACTAGATTTAATAGGATATCTAACATTTATTGAAAGTCTTATTTCCTCATCAGTAGTTTTAATAACTCCTGGATTAAAGTTTAATTTACCAGAAACATCATCCTCAAATCCACATCCTATTTCTTCCCCATGATGTTTAAATGCTATTTTCTTATTATAAATATTTATAAAGTCGCATATGTCACAATGGCAATTTATTATATTCCCTAAAAATGACATCAAATAAGTAATAGCATTTTCACCTTTTTCAGGAGTACTTCCATGAGCAGAAACGCCCCTTGCCTTTATTTTAACTAATTCTCCTTTACGTTCCATAGAAAGATTATATCCTGTTTTTTCTATAAACTTTATCAATTTTTTATGTAGACTATCTATATCTCTTACTTTCAACAATGCTTCACAATAGTCTGGTACCATATTTACTGCATTTCCGCCATTTATAGACTTAATCTGTATGTCTCCACAAGATATATTTTCAAGTTTTTTAACTAAATCAAAAGCTATTATCCCTTTTTCGCCATGAATAACTGGGAAATCAGCATCGGGTGTAAAAGCCATGTCTGGAGCACTTTCATGTTCAAAATAATACTTCATACATCCCCAACCAGTTTCTTCATTTGTACCAATTATCATTCTAATTTTTTTATTTATTTTAACATTTGATTCCTTTATAGCCTTTATAGCATAAAGACTTGATATAGCAGGTCCCTTGTCATCTAAAGTTCCTCTTCCAAAAATCTTTTCATCATGAATTTCTCCTCCATAAGGTGGGTATGTCCACCCCTCTCCTTCTGGAACTACATCTACATGAGCCAATACGCCCACAGTTTCACTTCCTTCTCCAAACTCAATATATCCTGCATAACCATCTAAATTTTTTGTTTTAAACCCCATTTTACTACCTAAATTCAATATATATTCCAATGCTTTATATGGTCCTTCTCCAAAAGGCATTAAAGTACTACTTTCACCTTCAACACTCTTTATGCTCACTATATCTTGAGTTGATTTTATAATATCTTCTCTATAACTTTCGACCAAATCTACAAAATTCATCATATAACCTCCCTATTAATTTCTTATATATTGTGTATCTTTGATAATTTAATACTTCACTTTCATTATACCTTTACAAAATATTTCCTTCAACATTCTTCTTTTTATTTTTATATAACAAACACTTTCTTATGAATTTTAAAAAAAATAAATGGTTAAACTATTAATAGCAAAATATGAAAAGGTGGGGATAGTTTGCAAAAGAAAAAAATAATTTTTGCTATATCTATATTGGGGATAGTTTTATCATCTTTCCTTTTTTATGATAAATATTTTCCAACTAATATTTTTCATCATATTACCAACTGGGACAGATTTTTAATCTGGGCATTGACTACAATTTTTGTTATATACTATATACAGTTAGACTCAAATCCACAACTAGCCCCATTAGCTCTATCTAATGAAAAAGATGGCTCAAAAGAAAACAATAAGCCTAATACTTCATTTAAAGACGTTGCAGGACTTGAAGAAATAAAAGAAGAGTTGCAAGAAACTATAGATTTTATAAATAACTCACAAAAATATACCAAAATGGGTGCAAAAATACCCAAAGGCATATTATTCTACGGTCCCCCTGGCACTGGCAAAACTCTTCTTGCCAAAGCTGTAGCTGGAGAAACAGATTCAACTTTTTTATATGCAAGTGGTTCAGAATTTGTTGAAAAATATGTAGGCGTTGGTGCTAAAAGAGTAAGAACCTTATTCGAAAAAGCTAAAAAAGAAGCTCCAAGCATAATATTTATTGATGAAATAGATGCTATTGGTGCAAAAAGAAATTTAGATTCTAACAACGAAAAAGATCAGACTTTAAATCAACTTCTAGCAGAAATGGATGGATTCAATACCAGTGAGACAGTAGTAGTAATAGGTGCTACAAATAGACTTGATTTATTAGATGAAGCACTTCTTCGTCCTGGGAGATTTGATAGACATATTTATGTGGGAAATCCAAACATCAAAGCAAGAGAAAAGATATTGGAAGTCCATACTAATAACAAACCTTTATGCAAAGATATTTCTATCCACGAAATAGCTAATAAAACCCACGGACTTTCGGGTGCGGAACTTGCAAATATTGCAAATGAAGCAGCTATAATTGCCGTAAGAAAAAACAAAAACAAGATTGATAAAGATGATTTCAATGAAGCCATTGAACGAGTGTTAGCAGGACTAGAAGTTAAAAATCCATCTATACTTTTAAAAGAGAAAAAGACTGTAGCCATTCATGAATCTGGGCATGCATTAGTAAGCAAAATACTCAAAACCGATATGGTCCAAAAAATATCTATTGTTCCAAGAGGTCAAGCACTAGGATATGTTTTAAAATTTCCAGAAGAAGAAAGATATCTTATGACCAAAAAAGAATTGATGTCAAAAATCACAGGCCTCGTAGCAGGAAGAGCCGCTGAGCAAATAGTTTTCGGTGAAATAACTACTGGTGCAAAAGATGATTTAACAAAAGCTACTCAGATAGCACAAGAGATGGTATGTAGCTATGGAATGAGTAGTATTGGAAACATTTCTATTGATGAATATTATGTAAAAAACAATTTTAATATAATAAAAGAAGAAATAAGAAAAATAATTGATGAATGCTACGAAAATGCCATAAAAATCATAGAAGATAATAAAATAATACTATTTCACATAGCAGATTTACTTATGAAACAAGAATCGATAACCAGCAAAGAATTGGATGAAATATTTAAGCAATATGAATCTAAAGTAAATTATGCAACATAAAAGGTAGGAAATTTCCTACCTTTTACATCTTGCTTTTTATTTCTTCAACTACTTTATCTACAAATTTTTCCACTTCAATTTGACCCAAATCTCCTTCATCCCTCTTCCTTACAGATATCAATCTATTTTCCACTTCTTTTTCTCCAACAACCAACATATAAGGGATCTTCTGTAGTTGTGCTTCTCTTATCTTATAACCTATTTTTTCAGTTCTGTCATCAACTTCTACTCTCATACCATTTTCTTCAAATTTCTTTTGAAGCTCATATGCATAGTCATTGAACTTGTCAGATATAGGAAGTATGGAAATTTGAACTGGTGCCAACCATACAGGAAACTTTCCTGCATAGTGTTCAATAAGTATACCCATAAATCTCTCAATACTTCCAAGAATAGTCCTATGAATCATTACAGGTCTTTGTTTCTCATTATTTCTATCTATATAAGTCAAATCAAACCTTTCTGGCATTTGAAAATCAAGCTGAATAGTTCCACATTGCCAAGTTCTACCTATAGCATCTTCAAGATGGAAGTCTATCTTTGGTCCATAAAAAGCTCCGTCGCCTTCATTTACTATATAGTCAATGTTTTTCTCTTCTAATGCAGAAATCAAGTTGCTAGTTGCCAATTCCCATTGTTCTTCTGTACCCATAGAATTTTCTGGCCTTGTTGAAAGCTCTACATGATATTTAAATCCAAATATGCTGTAAACATAATCTGCCAAATCAATGACTTTTATCAGCTCATCCTTTACTTGACTAGGTAACATAAATATATGAGCATCATCTTGAGTAAAGCTCCTAACTCTCATCAACCCATGAAGAGTTCCTGAAAGCTCGTGTCTGTGAACAAGTCCCAATTCTGCCATTCTTATTGGAAGATCTCTATAGCTATACATATTTGTCTTATAAACAAGTATGGAACCAGGACAATTCATAGGTTTTATAGCATACTGATTTTCATCTATTGTTGTAAAATACATGTTTTCCTTGTAGTGATCCCAATGACCTGATCTATGCCACAACTCCTCATTCAATATTATAGGTGTTTTTATTTCTCCATAACCTCTTTTTCTATGTTCTTCCCTCCAAAAATCCTCTAACATATTTCTTATTACCATTCCCTTTGGATGGAAAAACGGGAAACCAGGTCCTTCTTCATGAATGCTAAATAAGTCTAATTCTCTCCCCAATTTTCTATGATCTCTTTTCTTTGCTTCTTCCAATCTCTCTAAATATTCATCTAAATCTTTCTTCTTCTCAAAACTAGTTCCATAGATTCTTTGAAGCATCTTATTGTGTTCATCACCACGCCAATAAGCACCAGCTATACTCAAAAGTTTGAAAGCCTTAACTTTTTTAGTATTAGGCAAATGAGGCCCTGCACAAAGATCAACAAAATCTCCTTGTTTGTAAAACGAAATAACTGCATCTTCTGGAAGATCTTCAACCAATTCTACTTTATAGGGCTCATCTTTATCCTTTAGCAATTTTATAGCCTCATCTCTTGGCAATATAAATTTTTCTAGTTCATAGTTCTCCTTAACTATTTTAGCCATTTCTTCTTCAATTTTTTCTAAATCTTCAGGAGTAAATCTATGTTCAGTATCAAAGTCATAATAAAATCCTTCGTCAATAGCAGGCCCTATGGCTAATTTCACATCTGGAAATATTCGTTTAACTGCTTGTGCTAAAATATGAGAACTAGTATGTCTAAATATCTCTTTTCCTTCTTTATCTTCAAATTTCACAATATTTACATTAGCATCTTCTTCTATAGTATCTTTAAGTCCTAATATTTTCCCATTGACTACTGCTCCCAATGAAACTCTAGCTAATCCCTCACTTATGTCTTTAGCTACTTCATAAACTGTTACGCCTTTTTGATATTCTCTTTCTGAACCATCTGGCAAAGTAATTTTTATTCTATCCATTTTTATACCTCCTATCTTCACTTTTAAATACAAAAAACCCCTCATCCCTAAAAACATAGGGACGAGAGGTAACTCACGTGGTTCCACCCTAATTGGTGCTTAAATCAAATAACGCAATATGCGGAAATCCTTCTCCACTATGGATGGATTCAGCTCAGGGGTGGTCTTCAGTTAGTAATATCTCAGGATTGCTTTCAGCCAAGGCTATCCCTCTCTATGAGTATTAACTAGCTTACTCTTCCCTTCATAGCATTTCTATTAGTTTTAATTAGAGATTATAGCTCTATTTTTCATTTTTGTCAATAGATTTGACTATACTTTTTAAGAATATTTATTGCTTCGTCAATATCAAGCATAGTTTGATCCCCAGTTTTCATGTTTTTCAAAGTAATTTTTTCATTTTTTACCTCATCTGCCCCTATTATTATTACATAAGGTATACCCAATTTATCTGCATAATTAAACTTTTTTCCCATTTTCCCTTCTTCTAAATAAATCTGAGTATGTATATCTTCATTTCTCAATTGATTTCCAACCTTTATTCCATACTCCATGCAATCTTCCATAGGTATAACAAGAACTTCCGTCAAACTATTCCATTTACTTTCAATTATATTAGCTTCCCTAAGTTGATGAAATAATCTTGTAAGACCTATACATATACCAACTCCAGGCAATTTTTGTTTTGTATAATATTCTGCCAAATTGTCATATCTTCCTCCAGAACAAATACTACCGATATCTGGATATTCATTTAAAAAAGTTTCATACACTGTCCCAGTATAATAATCAAGTCCTCTTGCAATAGTTAAATCAATGACTAAATTTTCTTCAGGTACTCCAAAATATTTTACATACTTAACTACACAAGCTAATTCCTCAAGACCTTCATTAAAAACATCATTTTCTATACTCATTTCTTTAAGATTAGATAATATTTCATCATTTGTGCCCTTTATCTGAGTAAAAGTCATTATTTTATCAATAGTTTCTTCATTTAATCCTATTTTACTCAATTCATTTGAAACTCCATTCAATCCTATTTTATCCATCTTATCTATGGTCCTCAAGACTTCAGCACTGTCTTCAATGTGAATCCATTCAAAAAATCCGCTTAATATTTTTCTGTTGTTTATTTTAATCGTAAAAGATTCAAATCCTAAATCTTTAAAAGTATAATATATAACACTTGGAATTTCTGCATCATTTATGATATCCAATTTTTCGTTTCCTATAATATCTATATCACATTGATAAAATTCTCTAAATCTTCCCTTTTGATTTCTTTCTCCTCTATAAACTTTACCTATATGATATCTTCTAAAAGGAAAAGTCAAATCTGAAAAATGTTGTGCTACATATCTAGCCAATGGTACAGTTAAATCAAATCTTAGAGATAAATCACTATCACCTTTTGTAAATCTATATATTTGTTTTTCAGTATCGCCTCCACCCTTTGCAAGAAGAACTTCAGATTTCTCTATGACTGGCGTATCTATTGGCAAAAACCCGAATTTTTCATAATTTTTTCTAATAGTGTCTAGCATTTTATTGAAAAGTATTTGATCATTTGGCGTTAATTCCATAAATCCTGGTAATATTGAAGGCTTAACTATCTGTCTATCCATTCATATCACTCCCATTAATAATTTGTCTTATCCAATATAATAACATTTTTCTATAATATTTTGAAGCACATAAAAATAGAAGTTGAATCAACTTCTATTTTTCACTATTCATCGGAAATTCCAAATGGCATAATTCACAGCCAGTACAAAATATAACTTTTTCCGGAAATACACTTTTAATTATTTTAACCACTTCCGTTTTTTTACTCTCCTCGCTCCCATGAAATATTATTTTTTTGGGTGCTATAGTAATAAGTGAACTAATCAATATATCATCCCTACTTATCCCTTCATCTGACAATTCACTGATTACTTCACTAAAAAGGTCGCAATCTATTTCCTTATTATCTATATCAAACAATTTATATTCATTATTGCTCACAACCAAATTGACTAAACTCATCTTGGGCTCTTGAATATCTACAAAATATTGCAGTATTTTTATAAACTCTAGATACTCTCTGTCTGCAAAAAATTCTTCTATGCAATTATCTATTACCTTATCCAAAAAAGGTTCTAATTTTTTCAGCCTAAAATTTACAAACCCATCTACTAATATCTCATTATTTTTAGAAATATATTCATATACCTCATCAAAAATCAATTTTTTCTCATCTTTAAAAAAATCATCATTGCACAATAAATCATCTGCTAAATGAACTATAGCTATTTTTTCATCTCTATTTAAATCACTATATTTCAAAAATACTTTTTTTAATATAATATCCCTTAAATAGTACTCGATAATTATTTCAGTTATAAATAAAGAAAGAGTATTGTAGAAATCAGAATCATTCTTTGTTTTCTTTTTATCTTTAGGAAAAACTTTCATAAAAACTCTATTCCCTAATTTTTCTTCTTCTATTTCAATTTTATCTTCAAAATCATATTCATCTATAGTACTTATTATCTTTTCCTTATTATCCTTGATTCCAATAGATAATATTTCCATTTAAATTCTCCTTTCTCTCGTATTTGTAGTATACGTTTTTGTCCTGAAGTTATTCTATTATATAGTTACAATATTAACAATATAAGCTAATTATCGTACCTAAATCTATAATTTCATCATCACTTAAAAAAATTAAATTTTTTTTATTTTTTTTAATAAACTTATAGATTTTTTCACTATCAGGATGAGAATTTAATTTGCCAGATAAAACAATATCTTTTTTAGATAAATTTCCACAAGTTCCTCCAATAAATCCATAGTCAAATCCTTCTAATTTTATGTACCCTGGCTTTACTAGCAATACATCTATACCTAAATTTATGCATCTTTCATATATTGGATAATCAGATGTAATAATAGCTCTTTCATCAACTACAGCCACAGAACATTTCGAATAACCTTGCTTTACATTTATAAACTCTAAACCTTGTTTTTTTAAATAATAAATAAGTTTTTCATCTGTATATTTAAAATTATGTATTGCATATCCATATAATCTTCCTACATTGTATGCAATATCATCAGGGTAGTTTCTTGACAACCACTTCTCACCCTTTATCATTTTTATACCCGAATTAGATAATAATTCCTCATAGTATTCAAAAACATTTGGTGCTATAATTAAGGTTTTATAATCTAAAGGATGCATTACAATATCAGGATGATAAGATATGCCTTCTTGAACTTCATTGCACTTAATAGTTTTTATCACTTTTATATTATAACTCTCTAATGTTTTTATAATAGAATCGCTAGCTCTACCATCAACAATAGCTATATTTGCACTTTTGTAAGGAATAAAGGGATTGTTTTTAAACATACATATTCTCCTTTTAGATAAAAAATTAAACCTTCTATATTAGAAGGTTTTTTTCTGGAGGCGGCACCCAGATTTGAACTGGGGGTAAAGGTTTTGCAGACCTCTGCCTTACCACTTGGCTATGCCGCCATTTTAATTTTATTGACTTAAAAAACTTACTACCAACACCAGCGGCCCCGACTAAGCGATTCGCTCCAAATCACAGATTTGGGCTCTCTGCTTATGCCTTACCACTTGGCTATGCCGCCATATGGAGCGGAAGACGGGATTCGAACCCGCGGCCCTCGCCTTGGCAAGGCGATGCTCTACCACTGAGCCACTTCCGCATATTAATTAATTAGCAACACCTTTTAACACTATTTATACTCTTGGCGGCTCCCACTAAGCGATTCGCACCAAATCAAAGATTTGCGCTCTCTGCTTATACCACTGAGCCACTTCCGCATATTTTGGTGCCCAGAGGCGGAATCGAACCACCGACACGGGGATTTTCAGTCCCCTGCTCTACCGACTGAGCTATCTGGGCTAATTTTTTCATCCTACAAGCAGTATGAAGTTTCATCTACTAATTATGCCATAAGCAACGCGGACTAAGCGATTCACACCAAATCATAGATTTGGGTTCTCTGCTTATACCGACTGAGCTATCTGGGCTAATTTTTATAAATTACAGCAGTATGAAATTTTATTTAGCAACGATATGCTAACAACGACAGTATTCAGTATACCTCATTATATCGATAAAGTCAAGATTTAAATTAAAGATTTTAAATCTTCTTCTGAAAAATCATATTTCTTATTGCAAAAATGACATACAACTTCAGCTTTTCCATCTTCTTCTATTATCTTCTTGATTTCTTCTTTTCCTAAACTAATTAATGTACTTTCTACTTTTTCTCTAGAGCAATCACATTTAAATGCAACTTCTTTTCTTTCAAGAATTTCCATTTCAAAGTCTCCAAATATCTTTTGAAGTATATCTTCTGGTTTCAATCCCCTTGCAATTAAAGATGAAATAGATTCTGAATTTTTTATTTTTTCCTCTAATCTATCAATATCTTCTTCCGATGTATTTGGCAATAGCTGTACTATATAACCTCCAGATGCTTTTACAGATAAATCTCTATCTACTAGTACTCCTAAGTTTACTGCCGAAGGTTGTTGCTCTGAATATGCAAAATAATGAGTTAAATCCTCTGCAATTTCTCCTGAAACTAAATTTGATTGTCCTATATATGGTTCTTTCATGCCTATATCCTTTATGACAACAATTTTCCCATTGTTCCCTACAGCTCGACCTACATCAAGTTTCCCATTTGCCTTAAGTGGCAAATCTACCAATGGATTGCCAACATACCCTTTTACTTCGCCTTTTGAATTGGATACTGCAATTATTGTTTTTATAGGACCATCACCACGTAGCTGAATTGATACAGTATCTTTTTCTCCCTTCATCATTAAACCCATCATGACACAAGCTGTTAAAGTTCTTCCCAAAGCGGCCGTAGCAGTAGGAGTAGTATTGTGAATTTGCCTCCCTTTTTCAACTAAATTAGAAGTAGTAGCTACAAAAACACGAATAGTTCCTTTCTTATCAATTGCCCTTATAACATAATCTTTCATATTTTAACTCTCCTCCTAATTTATCTTTAAATATTTAAAGCCCCTAAAATAGGGGCTAATTTGCTACTGTTAAAAACTATTTATAATAAAGTATTTGTTTTTATAGTTTTGTAACGTTTGTAGCTTGAGGACCTTTTTCTCCTTGAACTATTTCAAATTCAACTTGTTGTCCTTCTTCTAAAGTTTTAAATCCATCTTGAGTTATAGCTGAATAATGTACAAATACATCTTCGCCATCTTCAGTAGAAATAAAACCATAACCTTTTGTTGCGTTAAACCACTTTACTGTACCTTTAACCATTTTAAAACATTCCTCCAATACAACTAATTTAATAGATGAATATGTATCACCTACTTTTATTTTATAGTATCATAATTATATACCCTTGTCAAATAGTATTCTCCAAAAAACAAGCCATTATTCACAGGTGTTCAAAGCCCAGAAATCTAACCTTTAAAGCTTTTTTTTGCAACGAAATTTATCCTATCACTTTCCATCTCTGGTTTGTTAAAAGAAAAGGCTTCAAAACAAAAAATATCATCAAATCCTGAACATTTAAGTAAGCTTTTTATCTCTTCAATTTGATAGGCTCTCTCAAGATGTTCTTCATCAAATCTAACAAACTTGTCATTTTCCTTTATGAAAAAAGTTAAATAAAAATGAGCAAATTTGTTGTCTTCATCAAAATAATTTTGCCAGATATAATATATATCTTCTCTATCTTCAACAAATATGTTGTTTCCTACAACAGTACTCAATTTATAGTATGAATTGATATCAAAGATAAAAATCCCATCATTTTCTAAATGTTCATATACATTTTTAAAAGTCCTCAATAGTTCTTTCTCATTTACAATATAATTGATACTATCACAAATACTTACAATGGCATCAAATTTCTTATTTATTCTAAAATTAACCATATCTTGATTTAAAATATTTACATTCCTAAAAGAAGACAATTTATTATAAGCAATTGAAAGCATGTCCGAAGAACGATCAAAACAAGTAACCTTATAGCCTTTATTGCACAAGTAATATGTCAAATTTCCTGTTCCACATGCCATTTCTAGTAAGTTTTTAGGTTTTAAATTAAATTTAGAAAATATATCTTCTATATATAAAAACCAATTTTCATAATCTATATCATCCATCAAATCATCATAGTATAATGCAAATTTTTCATAGTAATCCATCTGTTCTACTCCACCTTTAACTCATATAGTATCGCATCTAACACTTTACTTGCACTGTCATTTATAATCAAATCTGCACAAAAATCCATAGCAGTACTGCTTGAATTAATGATAATCAACTTTTTAGCCATTTGAGGTAAATAATTTACCGGAGCTACAACCAAACTAGAACCAATGACAATAAGTAAATCGCTATTTTCTACTTCTTCTACAGCAACATTAAAATCTTCTGGCAACTTATCTCCAAACATAACTACATCAGGTCTTAAAATTCCCTGACAATGATCGCATCTAGGAGGAATTTCATTATTGTTTACTTTTTCAGTTAAAACATCTAAATCTACTTTTTTCCCGCAATTTACACAGCTACCTTCTCTAGTATTTCCATGAACTTCTAAAACATATTGGGAACCAGCTTTTTGATGTAAATTATCTATGTTTTGCGTTATAATCCCAGAAATAAATCCCATTCTTTCCATTTCAGCTAAGACATAATGTGCTCTATTGGGTTTTGCATCCTTCATATCTAAGAGAATTTTATATCCCTCACTATAAAACTTTTTTGGATAATTATATAATACTGTAGTAGACAAGGCTTCCATTGGATCTGTATTTTCCCAAAGCCCTGTATTTGGACTTCTAAAATCAGGTATACCACTTTCTGTGGAAATTCCAGCACCTGTTAAAACAAAAGTCTTTGAAGATTTTCTTATCATATCACTAGCTCTTTTTATCAAATCCATATCCACATCATCCACCCCCTGCAACTACTTCAATTCTATAATATTAATTCTATTTCTTCAAGTCATCCTTAATTTTCATTTCTCTCTTTCTAACAGTTATAATTCCTCCTATTTTGCCTGATTCTTTAGCTGTAAGACCACCCCATCCTACTTCATTTATTTTATTTATAAGCCCCAACTCTTCTGCAATTTCATACTTTAATTTATCTTCCAACGTTTCTATTTTTTCTTTTTTCTTATTTTTGGCCATTAAAATCCCTCCTGCCTTTTAGTATGGCAAGAGGGATTACTTTTATTCTAGTATACAAACAAAACCATATAATTATAGATTATGAATATAACCAAAACTACGAGCAATGGCAAATAATGTACTACTCTTGGAGTGTATTCCTCAAAGCTAATATCTTCTTCATAACTATTATCAGGTAAAGATTTGTACAAAGTATAAGCTATAGCACCTGAAATTATGGCTATTACAAATCCAACGATTATAGTTAAAACTGTAGCAAAACTTCCCATAGAAATTCCTATATCTTGACTTTCAATAGATATTTTATCCATGTTCCTCATAGTTAAATAAGCAATTGTTGTAGCGATAGAATTATTAACTCCATGGGCAATCATTGTAGAGAATAACGAATTAGTTTTATATGCTATAAACCCAAAGATTATTCCCAAAAATATAGGCCCCACTAAATTTTGAAGATTAAAATGAAATATTCCAAATAAAATTGCTGATATAATAATAGCTTTTTTCTTTCCCAATTTTTCATATGAAGACATAACCATACCTCTAAAAAGCACTTCCTCACATATACCTGGAGACAAAGAAATAACTAAAAGTCCTAAAAAATATTCCCATGTAGATTTAGGTATAGGTATAGGCGTTGGCTTTAACTCTGTAAAATTACTCAAAAGAAGAATCATCAAATAATTTAAAAACACTCCAACAGGATAAGAAAATATAACAATTAAAAATATCAAAGCTACTTCTTTAGCTGAAATTTTATTTAATTTCAGTACTTTTTTGAGGCTATATCCTCTAGCTTTTAAATATGTAATTGTTGGAAGAAGGATAATTAAATATTCAGTAATAATAAGACCTAAATATATTTCTTTAGACTGAACTAGTCCTCCTAAAAATAAAAGTAAAACTCCAATAATCAAGTAAAAAATATTTGTTTCAAAAATACTTGGATTCATGTGCTTTCTTTCCATTTCTACCTCCTTAACTGTTTTTATATAATTGTATATTTTTTTCACATTTAAATCAATCAGTTTGTTCTAGTAGTATCCAATTATTTATACTATAATAATATATATTACTATAATTATTCTAATAAGGGGTGAAAGTATTGAATAAAGTTAATATTGGCATAGTTGGAGCTACAGGTATGGTAGGTAGAACATTTCTCAAAGTAATGGAAGAAAGAAATTTTCCTGTAGACAATCTATATCTCTTTGCATCTGAAAAATCTAAAGGACAAAAATTAGTATTTAATGATAAGGAATATGAAGTTGAAGAATTAAATGAAAAATCTTTTGATAAACCACTAGATATACTACTTTTTTCTGCGGGAGGTGAAATAAGTAAAAAATATGCTCCTATAGCTAAAAGTAAAGGTATTGTTGTAGTTGACAATAGTAGTGCTTGGAGAATGGATGAAAATGTACCTTTAGTCGTTCCTGAAGTTAATCCAGAAGATATAAAATGGAATAAAGGTATAATCTCTAATCCTAATTGTTCCACAATCCAATGTGTAGTACCATTAAAACCACTTCATGAAGCTTTTAAAATAAAACGAATAATATTTTCAACCTATCAAGCAGTTTCTGGTTCAGGTATAGGTGGTTTGATGGATTTAGAAAATGGGTTAAAATCTTTAGAACCTAAAAAATATCCACATCCTATAGCTTTTAACTGTCTACCTCATATAGATGAATTTACAGACAATGGCTATACAAAAGAAGAAATCAAGATGATTGAAGAGACTAAAAAGATACTTCATGATGACAAAATTAAAATTACTTCTACTACTGTTAGAGTACCTGTTAGATATGGACACTGTGTATCTGCAAATATTGAATTTGAAAAACAATTTGAAATAAGTGAAATATACAATACATTAAAAACAAGCAAGGGAATTATAGTATTAGATGATGTGAAAAACAATATTTATCCAATGCCTATAGAAGTGGAAGGAAAAGATGAAGTATATGTTGGAAGAATCAGAAGAGATTTTAGTGTGGACAATGGCATTAATTTATGGATAGTAGCTGACAATATTCGAAAAGGCGCAGCAACTAATACTGTCCAAATTGCAGAGCTTTTAACTAAAAATAAATAATATATGGGAGGTATTTGAATGGAACTTTTTAAAGGATCAGGTGTTGCAATAGTTACACCTTTTAAAGACGATAAGGTTGACTACGAAAAATTGAAAGAATTGCTAGAATGGCATATATCTGAAGGAACAGATGCTATAATCATATGTGGAACTACTGGAGAATCTGCCACTATGTCTGATGAAGAAAAAAAAGAAACAATTAAGTT
The DNA here is from genome assembly GCF_047830725.1 of Sporanaerobacter sp. NCBI lineage: Bacteria > Bacillati > Bacillota > Tissierellia > Tissierellales > Sporanaerobacteraceae > Sporanaerobacter > Sporanaerobacter sp. The sequence goes on from NZ_CP181252.1 coordinate 43,072, forward strand.
TACAGTAGATACAGTAAATAAAAGAATTCCCGTTATAGCTGGAACCGGAAGTAACAATACAAAACATTCTATAGAACTTTCAAAATATGCAGAAAGTGTTGGAGCAGATGGATTATTGGCAGTTACTCCATACTATAACAAAACTACTCAAAAGGGATTGATAGAGCATTATACAGCTATAGCTGATAGTGTAAATATTCCTATTATTATTTATAATGTACCTAGTAGAACAGGACTAAATATATTACCTAAAACTTTGGAAAAACTATCAAAACATCCAAATATTCATGGAGTGAAAGAAGCTAGCGGAAATATAGCTCAAGTTGCCGAAATTGCAAGATTATGTGGTGATGACTTCTATATTTATTCTGGAAATGATGATATGGTAATACCACTTCTTTCTTTAGGTGGAGTCGGAGTCATATCAGTGGTTGCAAATATATTGCCAAAAGATACTCATGATATGGTTTTTGCTTATCTAAATGGTGAACTAGAAAAAAGTAGAAAATTGCAACTAAAAATGAAACCACTTATAGACGCCCTTTTCATTGAAACCAATCCTATACCAGTAAAAGAAGCCATGAATTTATTAGGTATGGATGTTGGAGATTTAAGACTTCCTCTCACAAATATGGAAGATAAAAATCGCAATATCTTAATAGATGAAATGAAATTCTATGGACTAGATATAAGGGGGTAAAATGATGATTAATGTCCTCATAAATGGTTACTATGGGAAAATGGGGCAAGTACTAGCTAATGAAGTAAAGGAAGATAATGATATGAGTTTAATAGCAGGAGTCGATGTAAACGCCCTAAATACTCAAAGTAACTTTAAAGTATATAACCATATTTTCGATTGTAATGATGCAATAGACGTAATAATTGATTTTTCTCATCCTAGTTCACTTTCTGATTTACTTAAATATGCAATAGAAAAAAACATTGCCTTAGTTATAGGCACAACTGGTTTAACTAATGATGATATGGATAAAATAAAAACGGCATCAGAAAAAATACCTGTTTTTTATTCTGCAAATATGTCATTAGGTATAAATGTATTGGCATCTATACTTAAAGATATTACACCAGTTCTTGAAGATACCTTCGATATAGAAATTGTAGAAAAACACCATAACAAAAAAATAGATGCTCCCAGCGGCACTGCTTACCTGTTAGCTGAAGCTATAAATAGCACATTGGAAGATAAAAAAGACTACGTATTTGATAGACATTTTAAAAAAGAAGCTCGAGATAAAAATGAAATAGGAATTCATTCTATAAGAGGTGGAACCATCGTAGGAGAACATACAGTTATATTTGCTGGATGTGATGAAGTAATCGAAATAAAACATAGTGCCTCTTCTAAAAAAATATTTGCTCAAGGCGCTATTAAAGCAGCAAAATTTGTATATAATAAAGAAAATGGATTTTATAATATGGAAAAACTTATGAAAAAAAGTTAACAGCCTTGGAGGTGCTAATATACAAATGAACAATGAAAAAAACTATTTAGATGATCCCTATGCATTGGCAAAGTACATGAAAGAGACGAAAAAAACCACTCCTGTAAAAGTATATTTGAAAGGAAATCTTTCAAATATAGACTTCTCGAAATTTAAACAATTTGGAGATGAAAATTTTAAAATATTGTTTGGAGAATGGGAAGATTTCAAAGTTATTTTAGAAAATCATAAAAGTGATATAATCGACTACGAAATAGAAAATGATAGAAGAAATTCTGCCTTTCCACTACTTGATTTGAAAGATATTGAAGCTAGAATTGAACCTGGTGCTATCATAAGAGAAACTGCCAAAATAGGCTATAAAGCAGTCATAATGATGGGAGCAGTCATAAATGTAGGCGTTGAAATTGGTGATTATACTATGATAGATATGAACTCCATAATTGGTTCTAGAGCTAAAATAGGGAAAAGCGTTCATGTCGGTGCTGGTGCTGTTATAGCTGGAGTTTTAGAACCACCTAGCAAAACACCAGTAATCATAGAAGATGAAGTGCTTATTGGAGCTAATGCAGTCATCCTAGAAGGTGTAAAAATAGGAAAAGGTTCTGTAATAGCAGCTGGATCTGTAGTCACAAAGGATGTTCCTCCAAATAGTGTAGTTGCAGGTATTCCAGCAAAATTCATTAAAGAAAAAGACGCTAAGACTTCTGATAAAACTGCTATCCTAAAAGATATTAGAGAATAAAGTTGAGAGTATACTCTCAACTTTATTCATCAAAAGTAAATATATACGGAATGTTTCTATAGTATTCTCCATAATTGAGACCATATCCAACTATAAACACATCTGGTATTGAAAATCCAGCATAATCAGGATATACTTCTACCCTTCTTCTGCTAGGTTTGTCCAACAACACACACGTCTTTATTGACCTTGGGCTTTTCTTTTGAATATGATCAATAACATATTTCATAGTAAATCCTGAATCAATTATATCATCAACTATCAGTACATCTTTACCTTCAATATCACTTTGTATATCTGTCAGTATTTTTACTTTGCCCGTAGATTCTTCTCTATTTCCATAACTTGATGTAGTCATAAAATCTATCTCTAAAGGTATATTTATATTTCTCACTAAATCAGAAGCAAAAATAAAACTACCTCTCAACAAAGATATTACTACTAAATTTCCATTTTTATAATCATTTGAAATTTCCAAACCCAATTCTTCATTTCTTTTTCGTATTTCTTCAGAACTAAATAATATTCTCCTTTGTTTATTCATGTACTTATTTACCTCCCTTCTGTATTCTTAGTCATAATCTTTTCTTTTATAAAGGTTTTTCTTTATCTCTCTTAATTCATACAATATCCTGTTTAGAGAATACTGTATACTTATTAAAATAACAAAAAAAACCACACCCAATACTATCTTCAAATACATTAAAACACCTCTTATTCTCATATACAAGTATAAAGCAGAAAAAAATAAATTAAATAGCTCATCATAAAACGCCTTAAATATGTATTAGATAAATTATAACTCAATTGATAATATAAGGTCAACTAATTCGTCAAATGGATGATGAATTAGTTGACCTTGAATTTTTTAAATTCAAAGGCTTCCAATGAAAGAATTCTATCCTTCGTATTCCTTTCCATCTCTATTGTTGTCATTTTTTATGTATTCCAATTTAGATATGGATACTTCATAAGCAACTCTTGAAATCATTTCTCCGTTGTTAAGTTTTTTCTGATATTCCCTACTCTGAATTCTTCCCCAAAGCCTCACATGATCTCCAACTAATAATCTTTGACAAAATCTTGCATTTCTTCCCCAAGCTATACATGGAATATAATCAGACTTATTATAGGGTCTATTAACAGCTACAAGTAAATCGGTAATTTCTCTTCCGAAAGGTGTAGTCCTATATATTGGAGATTTACATATATAGCCATCAACATAAATTTCATTTGGTTTTTTCAGCAATTCCTTCAATTCTTCATCATCTTCTGGCATATAAATGTCTCTAGCAAATACAGTTAAGACAAGCTTGTTGGAATTGTCTATATAACGATTATAGGACCTTAATTGCCCTTCCACTAGAACATATTTCCCCATTCTGATGTCCATATTCACAATAAGCCGTTCAGAAATAGTAACAGGTAAAACATCAACTGATTCACTTAATCTTGGAACTTCTAAATTAAACGAATAAAACCCTTCCCCATACATTTCATGACTAAATTCTTTTTCAGAAATTATTTTGCCAACAATTGTAACCATATTTGTATCTATAATTTTGTCAACCATTTTGTTGTCACTCCCCCTTATTCTTATGTTTTTGTGCTTCATATCTATACTTATTCCAAAAGACCTCATAATATGATTTATACTCTAAAAATTTATAACAAAAGTATACTTAAATTAATATTTGACAAATCCTAAAAAAATCCTTTTTTCAATACTAACTTAGCTCTTTTAACAAAATATCTTTAGAACCATTCAATATATCATCCCCCATAATCAACAACAAATCATCATCATTTAAAATTTTTAAACAATATCTTATAGAATCACTTAAAGAAAAAAACACATTATAAGAAAAATCAGTATTTAAAAATATTTTCTCTATACTTTCCTCAATTGATTTATATTTCTTGTCAAAATAGAATAATACATTTTTAATACCCAATATAGAAGACCAATTTAAAATAATATCTATAATTTTTTTAAAATTATCATCTCCAAAATCAATCCCCATTCCATTTAAAAGTATGATACTTTTATATTTCAAATGTTGAACAGTTTCAAAAGTCAGATTATAATCTATAGGATTTATACATTTATTGTCAATAATCATGAATTTATTGTCATATATTTTCTCCATATTTCTTTCTAGTCCTCTCATTTCTGCTAACGTTTCTCTGATTGTATTTATATCTAAGCCAAAGCACAATGCCACAGATATAGCTGCTAATGAATTGTAAATATTTTCTTTCCCAATAAGATTTAGATTTACAGGAAATTCTAAAGGTTCTATTTTATTGTCGAAAACCGTTAACAATTCTCTTTGTAGACAATAATTAAATGCAATTGAATTTCCTATATCTAAACTAGAAGCCGTTATAGTTGCTTTATTATTTAGTCCATAAGTCATAACTAGTGCCTTGTCATTTCCTTTAAGTAAATTCATGCAATTAGATTCATCCATATTTAAAATAATCACATTTTTTAAAGAACTGAAAAATTTCAAAATTACATCATCTGTTTTTTCTTCTTGTACAATATTTGTATATACTACAATATTAAAATTAAGTTTCAAATTTAAAATGCTTTTTAAATCTTTAGGCATTATATTTATTAATCCAATTTGTCTATCTTTCTCAGATTTTAATATTATGATGCTATCATTGTCATTAGAATATATAGGTGAAAAACCTGCTTTTATAAAAATTGATTTTATCATATAAAAAGCCATATTTGTTCTTGAGTTTCCTACTATACCAATAAAACTCATCTTTTCATCTTGCATAAACTATTCTCCTTTTTGCTCATATGTATTCTGTTTATTTTAGTTGTTTCCCCTATTTTTAGGAAATTGTCGTCCTGTATTGTCCATATAAAAATCTTCTTTATATATAAGTTCTGAAATAGGAACTATTTCATATCCTTCACTTTGAAGCTTTTCTAATACTAGAGGTAAATATTCTGTTACATATTTTGCATTGTTGTGAAATAAAACTATGGAACCATTATTCACATTTCTTGTTACTCTATCAACTACTGGTTGGACGCCTAGTTCTTTCCAATCCAGTGAATCCACATCCCATTGAATGACATAATATCCATTTTCCATACATGTTCTTATGAGTCTGTCGTTGTAGTCTCCATAAGGTGGGCGAAAAAGTATAGAAGTTTTCCCAGTTATATCTTTTATTTTGTTTCCCGTTGTATTTAGCTCTTTGAGTATTTGTTCTTCTGACAATTTACTCATATACGGATGATTTGTAGAGTGATTTCCCACATCATGACCTCTTTCAGATATTTCTTTTACTAATTCAGGGTATTTGTCTATCCAAAAACCAACCAGAAAAAAAGTTGTTTTTACTTGATATTTATCTAGTATATCTAGTATTTGTCTTGTATATTCATCACCCCAAGCAGCATCAAAACTTATAGAAATTTTCTTTTCATCTGTTTCTACTGAATATATTGGCAATTCCCTTTTTTCATAAAAAACTTCTACTATACTAATATTATTGCTATAACTAGTATAAATAATAGATATAAATAATATCAAAATTACAAGTAAAATCCTTAAAGTGATATTCTTGCTTTCATTCATGTTTTTTACCTCCTACTAAAATATATTATTTATTTATTAATTTATTTGTTATTATATATAATATGAATTAAAATAGTAGAATAGTATTAAATGCTAACCATTAAATAAATACAGTTCCATATACTGAAAGGATATATTTTTTTAAATAGGTTAAATTATTAATAGGTCTCCTAAAACATTTTAAAAAGGGAGGAATAAAAAATGGCTAGAAACAATAGAATTGTTGTTCCAGAAGCAAGAGAAGCATTAAATCAATTAAAACTTGAAATCGCAAATGAACTAGGAATACCTGATTATAACAATATAGATAAAGGAAATTTGACTTCAAGGGAAAATGGGTATGTTGGAGGCTATATGGTTAAAAAGCTTGTAGAAGATGCCCAAAGACAATTAACAAGTAAATAATTAATTTTAAAAACGAGAAGGAAATTTCACTTCTCGTTTTTATATGATATAATTTAAAATATATTACAATTTTTTTGTAAAGAAGGTGTTAGAATGTTTATAGAAAATACTGAAGAACTTGCTCAAAGTAAACTTCTTTTGCTCTATATTATAGATAAATCAGAAACTCCACTTACAAATGCACAAATAACTGAATTTGTTCTAGAAAATAATTATATGAATTATTTCCTAATTCAGCAATTTTTAAGTGAGTTAGTAGCTTCTCAATTCATAGAAAATTCAAGAAATGGTAATAAAGAAATATATACTCTTTTGGAAAAAGGCAAAATTACACTTGACTATTTTATAGATAGAATACCAGAAGAAATAAAAAAAGATATAGATAAAAATTTTAAGATAAAAGAAGAAGAAATAAAAAGAGAAACACAAGTAATTGGAGATTGTTTTAAAAAAAATGAAAATGAATATATCGTAAATTTAAAACTAGTAGAAAATGATACTACATTGTTTAGCCTTTATTTAAATGTAGTATCTAGTGAGCAAGCAAAAACCATATGTGATAATTGGAAGACCGACCCTTCCAAAATATATCAACAAATACTTAATACATTAATTAACTAAAATTTATTTTAGAATATAATTAAACCATTTGGTTCTGAACCCACCTCTAAATTTTTGATTATTTTGCCTTCAATAGTATCAAAAATAGTTATGTTTTTTTGAGATATATTAGTTATAAATAATATATTTGGAGCAATCCATAACATTTTATTTGGCATTCCTCCTATATATTTGTTGCTGACAATTTTGCCATTTTTAATATCTATCTTATTCAAATATCCATTTTCAAGACTAGTTATATAAACTATGTCTTTATTGTTGATTTTTATCATATTGTTGAATATACCTTTTATGTCTATACTTTTTACTATATTAAAATCTTTTATATTCAAAACAGAAAAATTGCTATTGTTTAAAGTACCGTTGTTGAAACGTGAAAGCATATATATGCTTTCATCTTCCAAACATATTCTTATAGGGTTTTTATCTAATTTAATTTTTTCTATATTATCTTTTTTTAAATCTATAACACTTATACTATGACCATTGTTATTAGCAATATATATTTTTTTTGATATTCTATCTATTTCTATATCCTCTGGATTTTCTCCAACTTGAATATTTTCAATGAGCTTAAAGCTTTTTTCATCTATTATAGAAACTGAATTTGAATCTGAATTAGAAACAAAAATAAGTTCATCATATACTCTTACACAAGAAGGAAATCTACCTACTGCTAGTATATCATCAATTTTTTTGTTATAAATATCAATTTTAAAAATAGAATTGTCATATGCATTTGCCAAATAAATTTTGTCCTTATAGCTACTCAAGCATAAATCATAAGGTCCAAGTTGATAGTTATCTAAATAAATATTTAAATCATTTTCTTTTTTTAAAAATGAAATAATGGAAATTATTTCACATGCATATTTTTTTTGCAAATCTATTATTCCAATAGAGTCTTCTCCAGTATTAGCTACAACTACTTTCCATTCCATTGCTAAAAATCACCTCCACTACTGTATATATATCAATCTATGCAATATACAATATGAAGGTGATTTGAAAAAGCAAATCAAGATATGCATCTATTTTTTAATGATTTTCTCAAACAACTCATCTTCCCTTATTTTTAAATTTCTTTTTTTAATTTCTATAATCATATCATTCACAACCATGGCTTTTTCCCAATACTCTTCGTTATCTCCTGTATCTAATAGACATTTCAATTCATCAATATTATTGCATGTATTTTCAATTAAATCTTCATCTTTTAATCTTTTTAAAAGCGAAAATTCTACCACATTCATAATAAAATAAACCTCCCAAGAAACATATACTATATATTATTCATTGAGAGGTCCATTGATTACAAACTTAAAACAATTTTTCTCACATCACCTATCATATAAATTGAACCTGAAAATACAATCAAATCATTTTTATCCGCTAATTCTAGAGATTTCTCTACTGCATCTCTAATATCTTTTTCCACCCTAACATTCTTGTTAAATTTTTTTATCATTCGAGCCAATTCATTAGCTTCCATCTTTCTAGGACTATCAACTTCTGTAACTATTATTTCATCAGCTAAAGGAGCTAAAATTTCCACCATGTGGCTTACATCTTTATCTTTGAGTATTCCTATTCCTAAAATCAATCTATCATAATTAAACAATTTAAGAGAAGAAATTAAGGCTTCAATTCCTTGCTTATTGTGAGCTCCATCAATTAAAAAGATAGGATCCCTACTTATAACTTCAAGTCTTCCATTCCATCTAGTCTTCATAAGTCCATTTCTTATTTCCTCATCACTTATATTTACAAGGCCTTTACTTCTTAATTCAAGAATAGCAGTCAAAGCAAGAGCTGAATTATATATTTGATGTTTCCCTAAAAGATTTATAACCAACTTATCAAATTTATAAATATCATATTGAAAATCATAAACTGCTCCACTATCATTTAATTCATGTATTTTTATATTTGACATAGGACATATTATGAAATTTGCATTTTTTTCTTCTGCCTTTTCCAAAAGGGCCTTTAAAGCTTCTTCATTTTGAGGATAGGATACAACTATTCCATTTTCCTTTATGATTCCAGCTTTTTCGCTTCCAATTTTATATAAAGTATCTCCCAATACATCCATATGATCATAGTCAATAGTTGTTATGACAGAAATCAATGAATTATCTATGACATTGGTAGAATCTATCCTGCCACCAAGACCTACTTCCAATACTGCAAAATCCACTTTTTCTTCTTTAAAATACATAAACATAATAGCCGTTATGAGTTCAAAAACTGTAGGATGAGAATGACCTCTACTTACCATTTCTTCAGTTTTTTCTTTGACTTTTTCAGTAATTCTAGCAAAAACATCATTTGGTATATCTATTCCATTTATTTGAATTCTTTCATTGAATCTCTCTAAATATGGAGATGTAAATATTCCAACTTTATATCCTGCTTCCTTGAGCATTGTGGAAATATATGATGTGGTGGAACCCTTTCCATTGGTACCTGCAATATGGATACATTTCAAATCCTTTTGTGGATCTCCTAATAAATTCATCAATTTTTTTATAGTTTCTAGTCCAAGTCTAGATCCTAACCCTTCTGCTTCATTTATAAAATCTAATGCTTCTTGGTAGTTCATTTTCATCCTCCTAATTTTTCTTTGTATTCTTACTTAAAAAGATATGGTGAATATAAATGATTCATAAGTATATAAGAAACAACTAAAAAAGTTCCATATAATTTATATCCTTCCTTGACATTTGCATTCTTCTTATAAAAATTTGCTCCAAGCCAACCTATTGCTGTAAAAATAGTTGGATATATGAATTTTGCACCCGAAATTTTTAATACATTAGGCATAAATGCCATAGCTTGTGGCACATAAAAATCCTTTATTGTCACCAGTTGAAACACATAAAAAATTGCTATTCCAATTAAAAACATCTTATCTTGTTTTTTTTGCATTTTTTCATTATACATAAAAATATATACAAGCCACATAAGTGCTGGAAAAATTGATATAAACCTTCCCCCAAAAGAAAGAAGAAAATTAAAACTTATAAGTACTGGTACTTCTTCACCAATAGCCTCAGCGATTACTTTTCTAGTTTTATTTGTAGTTCTATTAAACACTGTTTTTTCAGTAGTTGCACCTTTTATCTGATTGTAACCATTCTCGGATTCATTCCAAAATACATACTCATAGTTTCCCTTGATATAATTGGGTCTATTGGACCAGCTTTTAGTTTTTGAAAGCAATTTTACTTTTTTTATCCCACTATCATCCAATAGCAATTTTACCACATTTGAAGCATTTCGGCTATATATATCTATAGTTGTAGGGGCAGTAGTTATTAGTTCTATGCCTTCATTTGTAGAATTGATAATTGCAGGTATACTTGAAAAATCTCCTACGCCATATTTCATAGCATTATTTAATTTCAAAGTTTCAAATGTTTTTTTAGTTTTTTTATCATATCCATCTACAATATAAGTAAAGCTAGATTTGTTATCTCCTTGAATTGTAATTATTGAATAAACATTTACATCATCTGCAAAAATACTCATATCTTTTATTGAAATCTTCACTTCATTTATTTTATTTAACATCAATGGTTTAGACCAATTTTCGCCATCACACTCTGAAACAAATATTTCTTTACATCCAACAGATTTATCTTTTTTAGCAAACTGTAAATATATTTTTTGACTATCTTTAAATACTTTTATATCTTTTATATCTAATTGATTTTTAGGCCCTTCAATTGTTTTTACAGAACCGTCTTTAATTTTTGCAATAAAAATATCATCTTTATCTACATAAGCTAAATAATCAAATTCTCCATCACTATATACATTCATTCTACTTACATTTTCAATTTCGCTAAATATCTCTATTTTCTTATATTCATCACAAAATCTTCCTATATAAACTTTATTAAGTAAGTTATCTCTCCAATAAATTCTACTCCCATATACAAATATCTCATCTTTTAATATTTTGTTGAAATTCAATTCTTCTATATCTACAACTTCATCTTTTATCAATTCTAGCTTTTCATCATATAAATTGACTCCTACTTTTCCTTCTCCATTTTCATATGGATATACTAAAACTACATTGTTATCATCATCTATTCCTGCTAATGGTGTCCTATTAAACTTTATACTTTGCAAATTTACATCCCTACTCCAATCAAAAGAAGGTGGCTTAGCAATAATATCTGCATTATAATAAATATGAAATACAGATATAAATATAAAAAAGGCGATAAATAAAACAATTGTCTTCTTCATAATCTTCCCCCTTGAAGAGTTTTCTTTTTTATTATATTTTATCACTTTCCCAATTTTCCGATTGTTAAGATAATTTAATAAATGGGAGTGTTGCAAAAGTTGGTAACTAAACCACTTTTGAGATAATTTTTATTTTAGTTATGTAAGAACAACTAAAAAAAATTATGTATAAAATAGTATTGACATAAATTTTAAAATTTGATATATTTATAGTTAAATAATGTATTCTAAGTAACTATAATGCATAAGTTCTAATATTTAACAAAATACGACATGATTATGAGGTATTAGAAAAAGTTGAAGGTAATAAATAAAAGCATAAATACCTCCAGAAAATAAAGACAAGCCCTATTATTGGGTTAACACTAAAATATCTAAAACATTAAAATTTAGTACAAATAGATATAAAAGAAAACATCAACATTATAATAAAATTAATAAAAACATTCAATGAAAAGGAGCTGAGAAAATGTATGAGTTTTTAGCTATAATAACTACACTTTTTATTGGGCGACTAGGAAGTGGATTGGGTTCATTCTATAATGATGATTTCAGTGGAATTTTTTCTGTAGCAACAATGGGATATTTTATTTTACGAAAAATAAAAAAGAATGAGATTAAATAATTATATATTACAAGAAATTTTTTAAAATATAAAACTTGTTTTATCGAGATACTAAAAAATAACCGGTTTTAAAAACTTAACTAAAATAGGGGAGATCTTATGAAAAAAGTATTTAAAGTTGTAATTTCAAGTTTACTTGTATTCACCTTGATGATAGGGTTAAAAGTGCCATCAAAAGTTTTTGCTGATGGTGATAACTCGGTTGATATCATTAACAAGCTTCTTGAAAGTCATGACCCAAATGATCACATTAAAGCATTAGAAATAATAGAGCAAAAAGGCGGAAAAGTCGAAAAAGTTACCATTAAGTGCTATTCGTAATTTTGATGGTAGCGATGAAATGTTACGAATGGCTTCATCAAATTGCGAAGTATATGGTGGATTCAATAATTTTACTTCAAATAGCAGTGGTTCTAGTACACAAATGGTAGCTGCATTCAGATGGAAAGGAAAATATTCCGAAGGCAATTCATTTGCCTCAAAAGATATATTTGCAGTTACTTGGAGTTCTCCGTTTATTGAAAGGAGCTCTCGTGGATACTTATCATATGTTAATACACATTATGGTGATACAGTTGATACTACAGCAACTGTAAATGCTGATGATCTGTATCTATCAAGTATTCAGGTAATAAAAAATGAATCTACAGTAGTTAATGGTGATGTTAGAGGTCACTGGATAGATGCAGGCTCCATTATATCAGAACTATCTACTAAGACAAAAACTCCAGATATCGTAGCCTATGCTGCTTATGGATTAAATACCGCATATGCCTCTCCTAGTGTATCTGTAGGTAAAGATAGTGCTGGAGTAGGTTTATCATTTGGTAGTAAAATTAAAAATGTAGGATCTGCTAGATTTTACAACTAATTAACCAATAATATCTCGATAATCAAGTTGCCTATGTATATAAATCAATTAAACAATTGATTTATATATTCTAATAAGGCGGCCTCAAAAAAATTGAGACCGCCTTATTTATATTTATATATTCTTCTTTAGACTATCTAATCGTTCTAATACTTTCTTCATCATATTTTCATATTTTACTTGTTTTTCTCTTTCTGCATCTACTACATCTTTTGGAGCTTTGCTTACAAACTTGTCGTTTGAAAGTTTGCCTCTAACTCTCTTAAGTTCTCCCTCTAACTTTTCTTTTTCTTTTTCTAATCTCTCTATCTCCTTGTCAAAATCAATTAAATCCTTCAATGGAATATATATTTCACATCTATCAATAACTACTGCTACATTGTCCTCTCCTAGTCCATCTTTATTATCTTTTATTTCTATTTCCTGTGCATAAGCTAAATTTGTAAAATAGCCTTCTCCATATTTTAATATTTCCTTTACTTCCTCATCTGATGTAACAAAAATAAGTTTAGCCTTTCTAGATGGAACAACATTCATTTCTGCCCTTGCATTTCTAATATTTTTTATAGCATTCATTATATATGTGATTCTCTTTTCTGATTGCTTAAATTCGTGTTTTTCATCATATACTGGCCATGAACTTATGATTAGTGCTTCTTCATTTCCTGGCAAGTAACTCCATATTTCTTCTGTTATAAATGGCATAAATGGATGAAGCAGTTTCAATATATCTTTTAGAACTGATAATAGTACTCTTTGGGCAGTTTCTTTGCTCTCTTTGTTTTCTCCATAAAGTCTTGGCTTAACCATTTCTATATACCAATCACAGTACTCATCCCATACAAAATCATAAATCTTTTGTCCCGCAATACCTATTTCATACTTTGACAAATTTTCTGTTACTTCGCTTATAATGCTATTTATTCTTGACAATATCCATTTATCTTCTTCTTCTAAATTTTTAATATCTATTTCATCTTTAGCTACTTCTTCATCTAAATTCATGAGTACAAACCTTGTTGCATTCCAAAGTTTATTTGCAAAATTTCTATTGGCTTCCACTCTCTCTATATAAAATCTCATGTCATTTCCTGGAGAATTGCCAGTGATTAAAGTAAATCTTAAAGCATCAGCACCATACTTGTCAATTATTTCTAATGGATCTATGCCATTCCCTAGAGACTTGCTCATCTTTCTTCCTTCTGAATCTCTAACTAATCCAGTCAAAAATACATCTTTAAATGGGACTTGGCCAGTTTGTTCTAGTGCAGAGAAAACCATTCTTACAATCCAGAAAAATATAATATCATATCCTGTAACCAACACATCTGTAGGATAAAAATAATTCAATTCTTCTGTCTCTTCAGGCCATCCTAATGTTGAAAATGGCCAAAGAGCTGATGAAAACCATGTATCAAGAGTATCTTCATCTTGATATATATTTGTACTTCCACATTTAGTACATTTCCCTGGATTTTCTCTTGTAACCATTATTTCTCCACATTCTCTACAATAGTATACAGGAAGTCGGTGCCCCCACCAAAGTTGTCTAGATATACACCAATCTCTTATGTTTTCAAGCCAATGCGTATAAATTTTCCCAAACCTTTCTGGAATGAAATTTAATTCCCCATTTTCATAGACTTTGAGGGCAGGTTTTGCCAATGGCTCCATCTTTACAAACCATTGTTTTGAAATAATAGGTTCAACTACAGTTTTACATCTTTCACAATGTCCTACACTATTTGCATGTTCTTCAATCTTTAATAGATACCCTTCACTTTCCAAATCCTCAATTATTCTCTTTCTTGCCTCATATCTATCTAATCCCTCATATTTTCCGCCCAATTCGTTGATTGTAGCATCATCATTCATTATCTTTAATTGTCCTAAATTGTGTCTTCCTCCTACTTCAAAATCATTGGGATCATGAGATGGAGTTATCTTTACAGCACCTGTACCAAATTCCATATCTACATACTCATCTGCAACAATAGGTATTTCCCTATTAACTAGTGGAAGTATAGCATATTTCCCTACAATATGGCTATATCTATCATCTTCTGGATGTACAGCAATAGCTAAATCTCCAAGCATTGTTTCAGGTCTTGTAGTCGCTATAGTTATAAATTCTTCACTATCTTTTATAGGATACTTTATATACCATAAGTTTCCCTTAGAATCTTCATGTTCAACTTCTGCATCAGATATTGCAGTTTTACAATTTGGACACCAGTTGATAATTCTATCTCCTCTGTATATAAGGTCTTTTTCATAAAGTCTAATAAAAACTTCTTCTACTGCATCACTTAGTCCTTCGTCAAGAGTAAATCTTTCCTTTGACCAGTCACAGGATACTCCTAACTTTCTTAACTGATTGTTTATATTTCCTCCATACTTTTTCGTCCAGTCCCATGCCTCTTCTAAAAACTTATCCCTTCCCAGTTTTTCTTTGCTCTTTCCTTCTTTTTTCAACTTTTCTACTACTTTAGCCTCTGTAGAAATACTGGCATGATCTGTACCCGGAAGCCAAAGTGCCTCGTATCCTTCCATTCTCTTCCATCTAATAAGTATATCTTGTATTGTATTGTTTAATGCGTGACCCATGTGAAGATTTCCTGTAACATTTGGTGGTGGCATCATTATAGTAAAAGGCTTTTTCTCCTTATTTACTTTAGCTTTAAAATATCCACTATCGTTCCAGTATTTATAAATTCTATCTTCGAAATCTTTGGGATTGTAAGTTTTTGGTAAATTATCTATCATTCTATTCTCCTCCTTATCAATTTATCAAAAATACAAAAACCCTTCGTCCAAAAAAATATAAGGACGAAGGGTATATTCGCGGTACCACCTTATTTCCATAGTACAACTATGGCACTCATATAGATAACGGTATATCCGTCTAAACCTACTACATTTCAGTTTAAAAACTCAGGAGCTACCTTCAGCAAACCTTGTCTAGAAAAGCCTTTCAGCCTATGAGCTTTCCTCTCTTTATAGAAGTTTACTTACTCCTCTCCTTCATAGTTGTTTAGTTGTTAAATTAATTATCTTATATTATATAAAAATTGAATATATCTTGTCAACAATTTAAATTCTATTTTTATCCTTTATAATACTTGTAAAGATAAATAAATAATTTATAAACGCAATTAAATGCAATACTACTACTATATAAAATAAAATATATACAATTGTATTGGGAAAATTTAAAATTCCAGATATTACTGCAATATAAAAAGAAGTTGTAGCTATTTTCCCGAATTTATTGGCTGGTATAACTTCTTTATCTCCATGATAATATAAAATTACTCCCCCCATTATTAAAAATGCTTCTTTTAAACCCAATACAATCAATATCCAAGTAGGAATTATATTTGCAGAAGCAAAGCTTATAAGAACGACAAAAGTAGTTATTTTATCTGACACTGGATCAAGTGCTGTTCCCAACTTTGTCACCATATCATATTTTCTTGCTATGTACCCATCTAGTATATCTGTAATTCCAGCTAAAATAAGTATCATTCCTGCATACATAATTTTGTTTTCTAAATTCGAATAAAAAACAATTAAATATATAGGCATCAATAAAATTCTTGTTAGAGTAAGTATATTAGCTGTATTCATATAATCTCCCTTCTCATATTTTGTAACTTTTTATGCATCACATCCATATAATAATTATAGTACACATGAAATTTTTAGGAGGGATTTTGATGTATAAAAAGTTTAGATTTATTGTCTTCTTATTAGTATTGACAATTTTTTTAACTTTTACTTTATCAGCTTGTAAAAAAGATGAATTAAAAACTATTAGATTAATAGAAGTAACTCACTCATTATTTTATACTCCTCAATACGTAGCTATAACTCAAGGATTTTTTGAAGAAGAAGGACTAAAAATTGATCTTATAAACGGCAAGGGAGCAGATAAATGTATGACAGCACTATTAAGCGACGAAGCTGATATTGCATTTATGGGACCTGAAGCTTCAGTATATGTCTACAATCAAGGAAAAGAAGACTATGCCGTAAATTTTGCTCAACTAACTCAAAAAGATGGTTCTTTCTTGGTTGGAAGAGAAAAAGATGATAACTTTAATTTTGAAAAATTAAGAGGAAAAACTATTATAGGTGGAAGAAAAGGCGGAATGCCTGAAATGGCTTTAGAATATGTACTTAAAAAGAATGGATTGGAGCCAGGCAAAGATGTAAATGTGAGAACAGATATTCAATTTGATGTAATGGCAGGGGCATTCATAGGAGGAGAAGGGGACTATGTTGCCCTATTTGAACCAGTTGCAGCTTCTCTTGAAAAAGAAGGTAAAGGATATGTAGTCTCCTCTATTGGAAAAGAAGCAGGATATATTCCTTATACTTGCTATTGTACTACTAAAAGCAATTTAGAAAAAAATCCAGATACAATTCAAAGTTTCACAAATGCCATATATAAGGGAATGCTCTGGGTACAAAATCACAGCGTAGAAGAAATTGCAAAAGCTGTAAAACCTCAATTTCCTGATACTGATGATGAAATACTCATCACTCTTATAACTAGATACAAAGAACAAGATACTTGGAAACCAGATTTAATTCTCACTGAAGAAGGCTTAAATCATATGATGGATATCATAGAAATGGCAGGAGAACTAGATAAAAGAGCAGACTATGACAAAATTGTGACTACAAAATTTGCAGAAAAAGCTATGGAAACTATAAAAATGAGATAAAAAAAGGAGCAATGCTCCTTTTTTTATCTCATTTTTTGTTTGTATTGACATAGCATGAAAATTTGATTTGTAATTTTCTTTATTGATGATTCTCGCAATATATTTCTTGATATGACATGACTAATCCACAACAACATTGAGCTTCATAATATTCCCATCCACATTTTTCAGTGTCCTTCTTAACTATTCTACAAAATTCATGTTGTGGTCCTGTATGACATTCATGAGGAATGTATCTTAGATGTATCAAAAATATTGGCAAAAGTAGCGTTAAGAACTGGACGTCCATTAAACAAATGATTCCAAGCATCAATACATTAATATATAGTTGTAATTGTAAAATCCTTGACTTCAAGGATTCTATCATAAAGTGGAACTAATTGAGGAATAATCTTATGCTCAATATTAATAACTGTCATATCGTCATTATGCAGCAATTCTTCCTCTATCTGTAAACTACTCTCAGGGTCAATCGCAGATGTGGCCTCGTCCATCAGAATAAAGTTTTTCTTCTGAAGCAAAATTCGCGCCAATGCAATTTTCTGCTTTTCCCCGCCAGAAATATTGTCTTTTGTATCTTGATATTCGCTATGTAAATCATGAGTAGCAAGAAATTCAGTCATTCCCATGGATTTTAGCACTTTTTCGGTATCATCTAGTGTATAATCACTATACAGTGTAATATTGTTAAGCAAAGTATCATTCATCAAAAATGTGTTCTGAAGAATAATCCCAACTTGGTCAAAAAAGGAAGTACCGATTTCTTTTAGATCGATACCATTTACTAATATTTGTCCTTCATAGCCAGTTTCAAATTTGCTAATCAATTTAAAAAGCGTACTCTTACCGCTACCATTTTCACCAATGATTAAATACTTCTTGCCTGCCTCAAAACAAATACTAACATTTTTCAAAATGCATTTATCTTTATAGGAAAAGGAAACATCCTTAAATTCAATACTTTTAATAGTTGGACATTCTATATATTGTTCATCGCATAGTTCTTCATTTCGGAGTAGGTCTGAAATTTTATTTTTAATTCCCTTCACTGAGTTCATATCATTCAGTTGGTAAGCTATGCTGTTAGTCGGAATTGCCAACATTTCTGACAATTGAAGAGACGCAACCAGTGCACCAATTGTTAAATGTCCTCTTGTAATTAGAATGATGCTTACACCAATCAGTAAAATTTCACCTGCATAGGCCAATGTGCCAATCAGCATATTTACAAAGGTTCTTGTTTTTGTCTCTTTAAACTTAGCCTGTGCAGTTTCCTGATTGCTCGTTTCTAGAACATTGCCAAATCTACCTTCAGCACGATTAACTTTTAGCGTAGGATATCCATTGATTAAATTGCCAATCATGACATTTAACTTTTCTAAACTATTAGTATATACATTTGTCCGAAACTGCATTTTTTTCCCTTGCAGTGTCGAAACCAAAATTGGTAAAAAAGTAGAAATTAAAATCAAAAAAGCCAAAATATAATTAATGTAGATCAAGGCTGCAATACTAGTGGCAAGAACTAACACACTATATGCGAAATCTAAACTTTGCATATAGTAGTTTTCAACCAACATATCAATTTCCTGATTAAGTATAGTAAGGTAGTTTTGTCCTCTTTCTACCTGAAAATCTCTCAACTGCATCTTTACAATACGATTAATAAGATGCCTTTTTAAGGATGCAGTTTTATTTACTCTATACTTTCCAATGCTTAATTGCCTTATTGTTTCAAATAACAGAATTCCAATTATACTACATATATAGATAATAAAATAAGTTAAAACTGCTGAACTATCCAGAGCAGAACATGCATCTATTGTATTCTGAAGATAAATAGGTTTTAACGCTGTGCAAACTGCAAGTGCCGCTGAAGATAAAATTACAAGCAGAAAAATAGTCATTTTTAATCACTCTTTTCTATATTTTGAACTTATGAGATATATCTAAAAAATTTAAAGCTTATCCTGTATTTCGGCTTCTCTAATATTAGAACATATGTCATTTATAGAAAGTTTTTGATATCTATATAAATCATTGATAACATAAAAAATTATTAGCAATTCTTTGATTATACTCTTCATATTTACCATTATATATTATTTCATTGAAAAGATCAGGATTATCAATTAAATTACCAATACTGAGTTCTTCTCGCTGGCAATAAGTACAGGGATAAACTGCTCCATCCTCATTGACATACCAATGCAAACGACCTCCAATGCAGTGAAAGACATATTTACTCGGCTTATTAGAAACTGCAGTCTCGTTATCAACTGCTATTGAAATTTCTTTATATTTGTTCCGTGAATCTTCAAGAAATTCCTCGAGTCGTCGACATTCTTCATTAGCTGTAGCACAATTATTTTGCACTGCTCGCCCCAATGGTAGTATAATCCCTAATATTAAGCGTTTTACACCAAGTGAAATGCAAAGATTTATAAAACCTTCTAATTCCTTCTTGTCAAATGCTACTATAGTTCTACTTAAAACTACATTTAGCTCGTTGTCACAAAGCCATTTGATGTTTTTTGTTACCATCTTAAAACTTCCGTTTTTCCCAACAAATGCATCATGCATTTGTTCCGTACTACCATGTAGTGAAATTTGAATTAAATGAAATTTTTTCAAATCAGAAATATTAAATTGGTGTAATATAAAACCAGATGTTGTTACATTAAAACTAATTTTATCTTGATATCTAGTTACCAAATTCATGATATCATTATGTAAAAATGGTTCGCCACCTGTAAATTCTACACTTTTACACTCTGAACTAATCTGATCTAATAATCCCGTTATGACAGAATACGATAAGCTTTTGCCTGTGAAAACACAATTTTTAAAACAGTGCCTACAATTATGTACGCATCTATTTGTCAATGAAATTTGAAGCATATGAGGATACGCCATACCACATCTGCCGGTAATACAGATATTATTCGGCGTATCAGAAAATGAAAAAAATTTTTTATTAACATCTATGATTTCTTGGATTGTATCTACTGCCTCTTGACGGGCAAAATTCAAACTTTTCTCGAAAGCATTAAGCAATTTATCGTATTCCGAAGTATGCCTAAGAAGTTCCACAAATCTTGAGCTGATTTCATCTAATACATAAATTGCTGAATCTGTATATACATAAGCAGACTCTTGATAAATATGAACGGCACTACAATTGATCAACTTTATATACATTATCATCGCATTCCTTTGCATTATATTTTCCACGATCAAACTTTAAAAAAGCAACAACACACCGCATTATATGAGTGCGTTGTTGCCTCGTCAGAACTTAATAAATACTTTTCGTCTGACCAGTTTTGTTCGTGCCACAATGACCTTCTGTCGTCGGCTGATTTACTATCTTCTTTACAAATGCACAATTAAATATAATTAATGTATTTTTAGACTAAATTGAACCTATTACTTAACATTTATTCAATTCTTCATATATATTAAAAATCCTCCTAAAATTCCTAAGTGGTCATTTTTTGAGCCTAACTGTCCAGTTTTTATGTCTGAACGCCTAGTATATTAAAAAATCAGATGGAGGGCTATTCCTCCATCTGATTTTTTATCTAGGTATAAAACCAACCTTTTTATATACTTTTCTCAAAGTCTTTCTTGCAACTCTTTCTGCCTTTTCTGCACCATTTTTATATACTTCTTCTAAATAATCTTTATTTTTCATATAATAATCATATTTTTCCTGCATTGGTCTAAGGCCTTCTATTACTACTTCGGCTAAATCTTCTTTGAATTTTCCATAGCCTTCTCCCTCATACTTTGCTTCAATATTCTCAATGGATTCTCCACTAAAAATAGAATATATATTCATAAGGTTCTTAATTCCTGGTTGCTCATCTCTATATTTCACTTCTCCTATGGAATCTGTAACAGCTCTTTTTATCTTTCTTCTAATGGCATCTGGTTTATCCAATAGAAGTATATAGCCATTTTCATCTGCATCAGATTTTGACATTTTGCTCTCTGGATTTTGAAGACTCATAATTTTTGCTCCAACTTTTTTTATCAATGGCTCTGGTATCTTAAAGGTTTCACTATATCTGTTGTTGAACCTTTCTCCTAAATCCCTTGCAAGTTCAAGATGTTGCTTTTGATCTTCTCCTACAGGAACTAAATCCGTTTGATAAAGAAGTATATCGGAAGCCATAAGTACAGGATAAGTAAATAAAGCTGCATTTAAATTGGCTTCACTTCTTTGTGATTTTTCTTTAAATTGAGTCATTCTACTTAATTGTCCCATATAAGAAATACTATTAAGTACCCAAGTCAGTTCAGCATGAGCACTTACGTGGGATTGAATAAATATAGTAGATTTTTCTGGATCAAGTCCACTAGCCAAATATAATGCCAATAGATTCAATGTGTTTTTTCTCAACTCTTTTGGTTCTTGGGGAACTGTAATTGCATGAAGATCCACTATACAATAAAAACATTCATATTCATCTTGAAGATCAATCCAATTTCTTATGGCTCCTATATAATTTCCAATAGTCAATGCTCCCGATGGTTGAACTCCACTAAATACTACCTTTCTTTCTTCCATAAAAAACCCTCCCTATATAAAAATAAAACCTTTCATCTCAAAAATAGAGACGAAAGGTTAGTTTCCGTGGTACCACTCTTGTTAGCTAAAAGCTCACTTAAATCTTTAACGGTGACAAGCCGTAAAATCCTACTTAAATTTCAGATTTTCTCTCCCAAGTCCATTCGATATAAGAGTATCGCCAAGTTTCCACCTTTCTCAGCTCTCTATAGACCTTTTCTATATCTACTACTCTTGTTCATTGATTTTAATATTTCATTGCTATACATTATACACTATATTTTTAAAAAGTAAACAATTTATTAAAATTTATTTAAGCAATCCTAGAATTTCCCCTCATGGCTACTGTCCATAAATAATTCATTCCTGCAAATATCAAAAACATAAATCCTACAAAAATAGGAATGAAATATGGATATTCTGGCAATTTAGCAAAAAACGAGTTTTCAGGTTTAATTGCTAAATATGCATAATTACCTCCTGTAATTTTATTCAATACTACTATAAATAAAATATAAACAAAACTAATCTTATAGCTAGTAAATAAAGACTTTCTTGTAGGAGTATAATCATATATTATCCCTAAAAATACAATGGTCAATATGATTCCAATGTGACCTAAAAAAAACTGAATAAACATTGCATTGGGAAAACCTAAATTTAGAGTATCAGGATTCAATAAAGCCATGATAGCACCTGAAGAACCCCAATAAAATAATAGATGAAAATATTTTTCACTCATTCTAAGCAACAAAACAATACATAACAATTCACTTATTCTACATGGATACAATGGCAAAGATTCTTTTAATGTAAAATTATCAGTAAATATATACCATGAGTATAATAGAATTTGCTGAAAAAATAATATCATTAGCAAAAATATTTTTCCAAACTTTTTAAAACTTGCATTGCTTCTTAAATTTTCTTTAAAATAAATCATTAAGCCAATTAATAGTCCTACTGCTGACATTATAAATATATGCTCTATTGAAAAATAAGATATCCCTGGATTTTTTGAACTAAAAAGCAAATATATTAAATAATTCATTGCTACATCTCCTGTCTAATAACTTTGTTTTTTGATTTGATTTTTAACAATTTATTTTATCAAAAATTTAATTGTTGTTCCATAGTATTAACAAAATTTATTTCTAACAAAATCAATGAATTTATCTATATCTTGTTTTTCTGTATCAAAAGAAGTTACTAATCTTATGATATTTTCCTTTTCATCTACTACATATACAGGGAATTTTTCTTGCAATGATCCATTCCATGTCTTTGGAATTTGAACAAAGAGCATATTTCCAAGACCTTCATTTATCACATTTATATTTGGAAGTTTTAAAAGTTCTTCTTTTAAATATTGAGCCATACCATTTGATTTAGTTGCATTTTCTTTCCATATTTCATCTTCCAAATAAGGTATAAATTGTGCAGATATAAAACGCATTTTAGAAACTAATTGCATCCCTTGTTTTCTTATATATTTAAAGTTCTTGCTAATATCTTTATTAAAAGAAACTATAGCCTCTCCTATCATCATTCCATTTTTCGTCCCTCCAAAAGACAATAAATCTACTCCTGTATCTGTTATCATCTCTTTGAAACTTGAATTTAAAGCAACTACTCCATTGGCAATTCTAGCTCCGTCCATATGTAATAGCATATTATTTTCATGAGCAAAATCAGCCAATTCTTTTATTTCTTCAATAGTATATACTGTACCTGTTTCTGTTATTTGAGAAATAGATATAACTTTTGGTTGTACCTGATGTTCATCTCCTACAGATTTTAAAAATTCTTTTATATCATTAGTGCATATTTTCCCATCTTTGTTTGGCACATAAAGAATCTTCGTTCCTCCAAACCTTTCTAATGCGCCACATTCATCTACATTTATATGAGCGGTATCTGGAGCCACTACTCCTTCAAAAGGTCTTAACAATCCACTCAATCCAACAATATTGGCAGCTGTTCCTGTAGTTACAAAATAAACATCTACATCACTATGAAAAACTTCTCTAAATAATTCTATAGCTCTTTTAGTATATTTATCATCACCATAGGATGGTTCATGTTCACTATTGCATCTGTATACTGCCTCTAAAATTTTAGGATGAACTCCTGAATTGTTATCACTTAAAAACATTTTCATATTTTTCCCTCCTGTACAAGTTGTTTTTCATATTTCTCTATTATTTAAAAATGAAATATTTATATATAAATTATACTATTTATTATCCAAATTCACATTGAATATTATAATAAGTAAAAGATTTATTTAGCTATATTTAATATGATATAATATAATTTAATTAAATTAACTAATCATTTAATAGAGGTGTTTTTATGTATAAAGTGAAATGCAAAGCTTGCCCTATAGGCTGTGAGCTTATCATAACTAAAAATGAGTCTAGTTCTGCTGGATACACCGTTGAGGGAAACAACTGCAATAGTGGTAGAGAATTTGGCATAAAAGAAGTAACAGAACCATCAAGAATTTTAACTGGAAGAGTCATTCTCAAAGACGGAGTTTTAAATCGTCTTCCTGTTAAAACTACTGGAATTGTTCCAAGAGATAAGATAGATGAATGCATGAAAATTATAAATTCAACAGAAGTCACTGCTCCCATTAAAAAAGGCGATATAATAATTAAAAATATTTTGGGATTAGGAATAGATGTTGTAGCTGCAAGAAAAGCATAATCAGCTACTAACTCCCTGTTGATTTATAATGTTTTACTCCAAACTTCCATATTTTAAGACTAATTAAGAAAAATATTACTCCAGCCATAGGAGAAATCCATTGAAACCATATTGGTGATTTTAAGGAATCTGATTTCTCGAGTATTGCCATAGCGGGAAAATAGTTTATACACCCAAGAGGAATTATAAATATAAATATTTTTCTAAACCAAGATTTATATATAGATAATGGATATTGGGCGGTTTCAACTCCTCCATATGTAAAAGAGTTGACAATTTCTAAACTCTGTAATGTCAAAATCTTGATTTTCCAATTCAACAATAAGTCTTCGCTCCTTTGATACCATACTTCTCAATTGATCAAGAGAACCATCAGATAAAATTTGTCCTTTCCCAATGACAATGACTCTACTACACAGTGCTTCAATATCGTCCATATCATGGGTAGTAAGTATAACCGTGGTCTTTTTTTCTTGATTCAACTCTTTTATAAATTGTCAAACAGCTAATTTAGATACTGCATCTAGTCCAATGGTAGGTTCATCTAAAAACAATATCGGTGGGGAATGGAGTAATGATGCTGCCAATTCAGATCTCATCTTTTGTCCAAGACTCAATTGTCTAACAGGAGTATTTATAAAATTTCCCAGATTCAACCGTTCTATAAGTTCATCTTTTGTTTTCTCATAGTCATTTTGAGGAACTCTGTATATATCTCTTAACAGTTCAAAAGAATCTATAACAGGTAAATCCCACCACAATTGAGTCCTCTGACCAAAGACTACTCCAATGTTTCCTACATACTGCACCCTTTCTTTCCATGGAACCTTACCTAGCACTTGACAATTTCCCGAATCTGGAGTAAGTATTCCACTTAGTATCTTAACTGTCGTGGATTTTCCTGCTCCATTTGGTCCTATATAACCTACTAGCTCTCCTTCTTCAATTTCAAAAGATACCTTATCCAAAGCATTGATAGTTTCATATTCCCTATGGAAAACATTTTTGAAGGCATTAGCTATACCAGGACTTCTTTTTGATACCTTGAAAGATTTGCACAAATCTTCGGCCACAATGTGCATATGAATCCCTCCTCCCAAGCTGTTCTTTAAGTCGTATGCAAAATATTATCAAAATTTAATATATAAGTCAATAGGTTATAAAGCTCTTGACTAAATAAGCTATATTCAATATAATGAGGTTAAATATCTAATTATGGAGAGATTTATAAAATGAGTACAATACTAAGATGGACTAAATTTGAATCAATTAAAAACGCAATACCAACTATCTACGGGAGAGGTGCGTCCAAAAATAGATTCAAATTGTTGCAATACCATATTAGTATTGAGGTATAAACAGGTTATATTGTAA
The DNA here is from genome assembly GCF_047830725.1 of Sporanaerobacter sp. Lineage (NCBI taxonomy): Bacteria > Bacillati > Bacillota > Tissierellia > Tissierellales > Sporanaerobacteraceae > Sporanaerobacter > Sporanaerobacter sp. The sequence goes on from NZ_CP181252.1 coordinate 69,071, forward strand.
AGATTTTTTCATCATAGATATATATTTCAATCTGTATAAAAACCTAAAGCTAATTATGGCTTTGGGTTTTTTTGTATGCTTTTATGATAATGGGTGGGCATGGGACGTTTGCAACGCCGTTAATTAAATAATAGGAGAGGACGAAAATTATGATTGATTGTAGTGTAAATAATATAACTAAGTACTATGGTGCTAATAAAATATTCGAAAATATATCTATTGAATTGAAAACCAACGAACGAATAGGATTGATTGGTCAAAACGGATGTGGAAAAACCACTCTAATGAAAATTTTGATGGGTATGGAAAATTATCAAGAAGGTAATATTAGTTTTAGAAAGGGAGTAAAAGTTGGTTATTTGGATCAAATTTTTAATTGTGAACCAAATTCTACTGTTATTGATGTACTTGAAGAAGCCTTTCAAAATATTAAGGATATAAAAAGAGAAATGAAATTTGTAGAAAATCAGATGAAAACATTAGATGGAAAAGCTTTAAATACAGCTATAAAAAATTATGGATCTCTTATGGAAAAATACGAATTACAAGGGGGATATGAAATTGAAACAAATATCAATAAAGTATGTCAAGGTTTAAAGATAGAAGATAATTATAGAGACATGAACTTTGAACAGTTAAGTGGTGGCGAAAAAACCAGAGTTATGCTGGGGAAGCTCTTGTTAGAACAGCCTGACATTCTTTTGTTAGATGAGCCAACTAATCATTTAGATATTGATTCTATAGAGTGGTTAGAAAACTTTTTGCAAGATTATAAGGGTACTGTTTTGGTAATATCACATGATCGTCATTTTTTAGATAGAGTAGTAAAAAAGATTGTAGAATTGACTCCTAAAAGTACATCTGTATACGATGGAAATTATAGTTATTATGTAATAGAGAAGGAAAGACGATTTCTATTAGAATATACCGCCTATGAAAATAATCAAAAGAAAATAGAAAAAATGGAAAGTCAAATTCAACGTTATCGTATATGGGGAGATATGAGAGATAGCGAAAAAATGTACAAACGTGCCAAAGAACTTGAAAAACGTTTAGAAAAAGTAGAAGTATTAGAACGACCTATTTTAGAAAATCGAAAAATTAGATTATCTCCTAAAGATACTAGCCGTTCAGGCAAAATTGTTCTTAAAGTTGATGAATTAAATAAATCTTTTGGAGAGAAAAAATTGTTTACAGATTTATCCTTCACAGTATTTTATCAAGACCATGTGTGTATAATTGGGAAAAACGGCAGTGGAAAAACAACTTTACTGAAATTGATTTTAGGAGAACTTAAGCCCGATAAGGGAATTGTTTCATTGGGAGCAAGTATTAAGATAGGATATTTACCTCAAAATGTTACCTTTGAAAATGAGAAAATGACTCTATTAGAATATTTTACAGATATGCATACTGTCACTGAAAAAGAAGCAAGGTCTGAATTAGCAAAAATGCTATTTATTAAAGATGATGTGTATAAAAAAATCAGCAATTTATCAGGTGGAGAGAAAAGTCGTCTTAAATTGTGTTCCTTAATTTATGAAAATGTTAATTTCATGATTTTAGATGAGCCAACTAATCATTTAGATATTGATTCACGAGAAATATTAGAAGAAACATTGCTTCATTTTACAGGAACAATATTATTTGTTTCTCATGACCGATATTTCATACAAAAAATAGCTAACAAAATTATGTTGATAGAAAACTGTAAAGGAAAACTATATCCTATGCCTTATGAGGATTATTTAGAAGAAAAGCAAAAAGAAGTACTAGATAAACCTGTTAAAAAAGAAGTTAAAATACCTAAAGCAGTTCAAAAGAAAACTCCGAAAAAACCATCTAATGAATATAATTTGGCAAAAGCAGAAAAAGAATTAGAATCGTTAGAAGAAAAATTAAACTTTTTACAAGAACAAATGATTTTAAATAATGCAGATGCAGAACAATTGTACGAACTCTACAAGGAAAAGGAAAAACTTGAAAATGAGTTTGAAAAAGCATTTCTTATATGGGAAGAGTTTCAAAAATAATACACTGTACCTCATATTCCTTCTTTAAATACAAAAAATACTATATCACAAGATATAGTATTTTTTGTATTTACTAAATAAACTCATATTCTTACCAAGAAATTTTTCTTATTGAATCATCTTCAAAGAAAGTTTTCACATTGAAAAGTATGAGTACATCTCCAATATTTTCTTTTTCTATTAAACTACTCAAATCTTCATCAAAGTATCTAAGGTCCACTACATATATCTGCCCAAAATGATCAGTCAAAAAAGGAATTAAACTGTTGGCATAAGAATCTTTCACAATCAATAGCTTTTTTTCATTTACATTGGAACTTATCTTTATAAGTGGATGATTGCCTCCTAAAAAAATAGTATATTTATCTTTTTTATTTAAACTATTAAAATCATATAAAGTATCCCCAATTTTTCCTTCATCAAAATATTCCACTTCTAATTCTTTCTTTGTTTTAGGTATATACAATTGAATACTATCAGGACTTAATCGTCTAAATCCACTTTTGGAATATAGGGAACCATAAAAATCACAAGTTACTTCATTTATATCAAAATATCCTTCATTATGAGGGGTAATACCTACATTCTCACAAAATTTTTCATAAGCATAAAAAGCCCCTTTAGTAGTCCAATGATGGTCAGTTTTATAATAAATATATTCATGATTTTTAGAAAGTAATGTATCATATACATCTACAAAATCTATATCCTTATCAAGAGATTTTTGTACACTTCTTATAAGTTCAAGTTCATCATCTACTGGTGCAAACTTTGGAAGTTTATCCTCTAATATTTTCACTGAATTTGGAACCAACATAAAGTATTTATCCACATTGGGATTAGAAACAGCAAAAGAATTAATTGCATCAATCTTTTTTTCAAATTCTTTTCTTTGAGGTGTCTTAAATTTTTCAAACAAGTACCCATCCTTGCCAAGATATACTTCATTGTTTTCTATTTTTCCTGCTATCCTTTCACAATCTGATTTAACTCCTATAAAAAAGTTTCTAAAAGGGAATTGATCAGAAACATATTTTTCATAGCTAGATGTATAATTTCCTTCAAAAAGCTTTTTCATTGAAAATTCAGGTTTCTTCTGAAGCCTTCTATTTTCCATTTCAGAAAAACTTTTTTCAGGAGCAAAAAAACCGATAAGAGCCATAAAACTAATGAATATAATTAAAGTTCCTCCTATCATATATTTATATAAATCCCTATTTTTTTTCAAAATAAAACCTCTTTTCATACTAAAATCTAAAATATAAAAATGGGTTATAACTTTCATTTACTAAATATGCTGTACATAAAAACAAAAGTACTAGAATTATTAATGAATAAGCTATAGAATCTTTCGTGTTTATGTCTTCTTTTAATTTGTGTACTCTATTTTTAAGCACCGGTGTAGAACAAACTGTGAGAACAACAAAGAGTATTGCATTTGTATATAAATAATAAAGGGCTGTCCCATCATAAACAGGATTTCCTCCAATTCCAAACATAGTTTTGATGAATTTCGCACCCTCACTTATATTTTCAAATTCAAAAAATACCCATCCTATTATCACTACTAAAAGTGTATATATGTGGCTAATAAACTCTGGCTTATCTTTTAACCACTTATTTAAATAAGTCTTTTCAATAACTAAAAATACAAAATAATACAATCCCCACAATATAAAGTTCCAGTTTGCACCGTGCCATAAACCTGTTAGAAACCATACTATAAAGAGATTTCTATACTGCTTTAATCGGCCTAATCTATTTCCACCAAGAGGAATATATACATATTCTTTAAACCAAGTGCCAAGAGAAATATGCCATCTTCTCCAAAATTCCGTCACACTTTTAGATATATAAGGATAGTCAAAATTCTTCATGAAATTAAATCCAAACATTTTTCCTAATCCTATAGCCATATCCGAATAACCACTAAAATCAAAATATATTTGAAATGTAAAAGCTATTATACCAAGCCATGCAGATAGAATTGAAATATTCTCTACGGGAATTGCTTTTACACTTTTCCAAAGTACTCCTATACTATTGGCCAAAAGAACTTTTTTAGATAATCCTATAACAAATAGCTCTGCTCCTTCTCCAAACAATTCCAAACTTTCTTTTCTATTGTCAATCTCCCACGCTACATCACTATATCTAACTATGGGGCCTGCTACAAGTTGTGGAAACATAGTCACATATGTGCCAAAAGAAATAATATTTTTTTGAACAGGAACTTTGTCTAAATATACATCTATAGTATATGATAGTGTTTGAAATGTATAAAAAGATATCCCTAGTGGAAGGGGCAAATCTAATGTTTTTAGATTCAAACTAAAAAAATTATTTATATTTGTAATTATGAATCCATAATACTTGAAGAAACAAAGTATTCCTAAATTAATGACTAAAGAATTTATTAAAACTAACTTTGTAATTTTTTTATTATCTCTATACTTATCTATAAACAGTCCATTAAAATAATCAAAAAAAGTAGAAAACAGCATTATAAGTATATATATAGGCTCTCCCCAAGCATAAAATATCAAACTTGCTATAAAAAGAACAAGGTTTCTTATGGGTCTAGGACATATATAATATACAAGTAAAGTTATAGGTAAAAATACAAATAAAAATATTAAACTACTAAAAACCACGTCTTGTCCACCACCTCGTAAAAGCAACCATAATTTTATTTAAAAGACTCATCAAATATAGACTCTATTTTTTCTGCATCTTCTGATATAACAAACAAAATATACTGTCCATTTGATTTTAATACATGTTTTTCTATTAGATAATATTCATCTGGTAGATAGTCTTTAAAACTATTTGATTGTTCTTCTATTCTATTTGAAATTTTGTCTTGTATATCACTTATATCTTTTTCATCTGATACCTTCAATATCAACATCTCATCTGCTTTTATATTAGTATCTGCAGTATATAGTAGAAAACCTTCCAACTCATCACTATGAATATCATATAGCTTTTCCAATTTATCGCCGTCTACTTTCTTCATATTAGATAAGTCTACAGCTTCACTAATATTTTTCTCAATCTCATCAATAGAAGGCTCTTTTTCTGCTTTATTATCTGAAGAACACCCTGTCAATAATATAAAAATAATAATTATAATACCTGTTGTAGCTAAAATACCTTTGTTTAAGTTTTTCATTTTCATCAGTCCTCCTAATATTTTATTTCTTAGTATTATCTATAAGATAATTTAGCCATAATTTATAAAACTTGTATTTTAAATGTATTCCATCGGGCTCATATAGTTCACTTTCATTTTCCAATATTGGCCTCAAATCTATATAATTGATATTTTCATCTTTGCACATTTGCATTAGGGCTTCATTGAATTTATCTATATTAACATTGTTGAGCAAAGGCTTTTTTTGTTTAACATTTGGAGAAACTGGTATGACAGATTGAACATAAATATTTGCATCAGGTAATTCATCTTGAATTTTGTGTACAAATTCAGCATAATTTTTTGCAAATTTTTGACCATCTATTCCCATCAATACATCATTCATCCCAAATAGCAAATATATATTGGAAGGATTTGCTTTTTTAATATTGTTTATTTCTTTTTCTCCTTGAACTACTGTAAGTCCCAATTTTGCAATAACATTTTTTTCTTCAAGTATTTCATAGAAAGATAAACTATCAGTAATTGAATCCCCTACAAAGAGGTCATCTTTAAAAATCTCACTATAATTTTTGTTTTTATCATCTATTTCTGTAGGATCAACTTTTTCATCATTGTTAAGCTCTACATCACTATTTTCTTCTGCTTGTACTTTTTCTTCTTTACCACTTAATTTTTGTTCCTCCACAGTATCTTTTTCTGAAAGTTCGGGTATGTCTTCTATGGATTTTGGTGCAGAACAAGCTATATTGTTTTTTTCTATAATAATAGTTTCCTTCTTATCTTTATGTTGTATTGCTTTTATTGATTTGCTTAAAACAAACACAATGCCAACAATCACAATCATAGATAATGTAAATCTCTTCTTATTTGCTATGATTATTTTTCTTTTTTTTCTTCTCCTCTTTGCCATAATATTCCTCCACTCTGCACATAAAAAACTGACATATATTATTATAATATATATTCATATATAAAAAGTTACAATACAGTATCAAATAAAATCAATTATAACTAATCTTGTCTATATATGGTATTTATAATTATATATAATATACACAAAAATAGAATAAATCCTTGTGATATCACAAGGATTTGTTCTATTAAATAACTATACACTTTTATCTTCTAGTTCATCCTGAGATAAGTATCTTTCTATAGCACTATCAACAATTTTCATTATTAATCCATCATATCCTAATTCACATGCTTCTGCCATCTTGCAAATATCACTATGTCCCCTCTTTAGTCCTGGCAATGAATTTATTTCAAGAACATAGGGAACTCCATCTTTTAATCTAAAATCAATTCTTGCATAGTCTCTCATCCCCAAAGAATTATAAGCCTTAATAGCTGTTCTCTCTATGAGATCTTTTGTATCTTTATCTAATCTTGCTGGAACGTGATAGATAGTCTTATCTCCATAATGAGACTTAACTTCAAAACTATAAAATTTACTTAAATGATCAGGTATTTTCGAAAAGTCTATCTCTAAAATAGGAAGAACAGAAATATCTTTCCCATTTCCTACAACTCCCACTGTAAATTCTCTTCCTTCTATATATTCTGTAAGCATTATAGGAGGATTATAAACTCTTAGCTCTTTTTGAACTTTAGACTTTAAAGAATTCATATCAAATACTAAACTTCCTTCATCTATGCCTCTACTTGAACCTTCGTCCTTAGGTTTCACCAAAATAGGAAATTCAATATTCATATTTTTAAGTTCTTTTATATCATATACATAAGTAAAATCAGGTGTAGGAATATTGGATTGTTTAAATATTTTGCATGAATAAATTTTGTTGTAGGCCAACGCATGACCTAGTGGTGACGAGCTTGTATAAGGAATTCCTGCATATTCTAATATAGCAGGAAGTTGTGAAATTCTTGACTCTCCTCGAATGCCATTACATAAATTAAATACCAAATCAACTTTTTCTCTTCGCAGTTTACTAACTATATTGTCATCTAGAACTAAATCAATACACTCATATTTTTTAGAAAGCACTTGTTTCAATTCTGCTACAGTTTCTCTCTTTTGCCTATCCTCTAACAATCCTTCTTCTGTAGGCAAATATTTTGCTCTTGGCTTATCAGTAACAATAGCTACTTTCATTTATATCATCCCCTTTTTCTTTAATTTTAAATATATTTTAAATTTAAAGTAGCTTTATTTCCTGATTGTAAGCTTATATATATTATATAACTATTTTGTTTATTTATCAAAAACAATATGTGATTTCCAAGTTAAACTATATACAATAAAGAAATCAATCATCTATATTTACTTCTTTTATCTTCTTTCTTCTAATAAAATAAACAAGAAGTGCGATAGAAGGTATAACAATAACTGAAATCATTGTAATCATTAAAAGAATTTTTTGAAATGGGTTTTTTATCCCCACTACTGAATTTCTATCTTTATATAATGTAGATAAAATAAATACTATTATTGCCATGGGAATTATATATTTTTTATTATCCTTTTTATTTAATACTTGTGCTAATGATACTGTTGAAAAATATAGGTATCCACTTATTTTCCCAATATTTGCAGTAATCCATGAAATTACATAAATTGACTCTATTCTCTGTATAAAATCAAATACATTTATTAATCGTGCAAATGCAAAAAAAGGGAAGTTAGAATGTTTGGTTTGCTCTATTCCCAAAGCAGCTTGACTTATGACAAGTACAAAATTGGACATAAATACACCATAAAATAAACTTTTCATAAAAATATTATTTAATTTTTCCTTTTTTTCTAGACTTGGAACTATCATAGCAAGAATAAGTACATCTCCAAATTTCAGTGCAATTTCTATAGCACCTCTATTTAATTCTTTAAAGCTTGAATCTTTTAGTATTGGCAAAAATACTTTAAAATCTAAAATTTTCATACCCAATATAGGAAAAATAAATATAACCATCAGTATAAAAGGTACAAATATTTCTGCTCCTCTTGCTATGGGCTCCAATCCTTTGTAAGAAATATAAGAACAAGTTATAACCATAATAATCACAGTAACAATCGTAGGCATAGATGGAAACATAGTTGAATCAAGTATTTCTGCAAGCACAGATACATTGGAAATAGAAAAAGTTAATAATATTAATGTATAAATTAGTCCTATAATTTTCCCCAAATGTTTCCCAAATATTATTCCCATATACTCAATAAGTGTATATTTATTAAATCTATTAGATAAAAAAAGTATTGGAAAACAAAACAATACGGTATAGGGAATTGATAGAAAGACTACTATCCACATATCTTGATTTCCTGGTGGAACATTTGCCGCTGGCAAAAATGAAAAAGCAATCACTAATCTATATGCTATTAACAGCAATATGACTTGGTACGATGAAACTTTCTCTGACTCATTCATAATCATTCTCCTCTTATCCTATTAGAAGGTGTATTTACAAGGCCAGTCCTTAGTATTTCTGTTTTTACATTTACTTTGAACTCTGCATCCGAAAATACATCATTCCAATCATCCTTTATTTTCTCCCATTCTTTAGGATATTTCCTATGAAATAAAATTCCATATCCAAATATATCGGTTTTATATTCCTTTTGTGCTTTCGAAAATACCTTTTCAATTTGTCTTTTTATTTCATTTGAACAAGCTTCTTCTATTAGATATACACCTTTTTCTTGAGATATCTCAATATTACCTAATTCTTCACCAACAGTTCCTTTGACATTAACATTTGTTTTCAGTACTAATTTCCCATCCTGTATCTCTACATCATTCTTTGTCTTACTTTTTGCTATTTCAACCACAGTATATTCTTTTATTTGTGAATCTTTATTGGTATTAATTGTACCTCCTACTTTAGGTGTAGGAATTGATATTGAGTCTGTACCCGTTGAAATAGATGGAAATTCTATTATTGCATTATACACTTTATCTCTAACAAAGTTATATCCTCTAGTTTCTTCTCCATTTAAATATCCAACAAGTTTTTCTCTATTAAACACTGCTCCTCCTTCCACCGAAAGCTCATATTTATCCTTATTTTTCAATTCCATATCCTTTTCATATTTTTTTTCCTTTTTTTCGACAGTTCCAATAACTGGCTGTATCCCAGCATCATAATAATTTCTAAAATACTCTGATATATTAATAGCTACTAATTTAGAAGTAAATTTGCTATTTTTCATCATATCTCCAATATATATTCCCTGTAAATCTTCTGCACCCGGTGAAAATCCCATTACCTCATAAGCCTTTCCGCCTTTACTTACCAATAAATAAGCAGTTTCTCTACATTCATGATCTCTTTGTAAAAAATCCATATAATTCGTCAATCCTTTTTTTGCAAATTCCTCACCAAAAATATATATTTGATTGTGAGATAAATAAATTCTTCGATCAAATTTTAAGTTTTCATTTCTAACAGCTTCAAATATAGTCTTTCCCCTAGTTTGTACATATTTTGCCTTGGTAGAATCATCTGAATTTGAAGATCCTGAAGAAGGATTTAATTTAATTACTTCAAAAGTAGCTACTACTTCATCATTTTCTATGTCAAATCCAGTTACCGTGACTATCCCAAGGGTATTTAGCTCTTGAGAACCCCAACACCCTGAAAGAATTTGTGCTGAAAATATAATTAAAATTAATAATACAAAATACTTTTTCATACTTTCACTTCTCTCTTGGTTTTATATTTCTCACCATATTTGTTTTTTCTATAGCTTTAGGCCTAAATATAAAAGAGCATAATGGAAAACGAATGATAAAATCTTTCAACCCTTCTTTATCTCTCGGAGATATAGGATATCCATAAGATACACCAAAAGACTTTAAAGATAATCCATGTACAATTAGCACAACTAATCCACAAGTGACTCCATACAATCCTGCAAATGCTCCTAAAAAAAGTATTATCAATCTATATAAGATAAGTAATTCCGTCAAAGGTGGCACTGTAAATTCTGCGATAGCCGTAACAGCTACAACTATAACCATAGGAGCACTCACAATTCTCGCTTGTACTGCCGCCTGCCCTAATACCAAAGCTCCTACTATACTTACAGCTGAACCAACCGCTTTTGGAAGTCTAACTCCCGATTCTTTTATTAGTTCCAACATTATTATCATAAGAAAAGCTTCTATAGCTGTAGGAAAAGGTACTCCTTCCCGTGACTCTGCCATACTTACTAAAAGAACAGTTGGAATCATTTCTTGATGAAAAAGTTGTAAAGCTACATAAAAACCAGGTAATATTATAGTTAGAACAAGAGAAAGCATTCTTATAAATCTCAAAAATGAGGCAAAATGAGGTCTGATATAATAGTCTTCACTAGTTTGAATGTTTTCTAAAAATAACTTAGGCACAGTCAAAACATGAGGACTACCATCACAAAATATAGCTACTCTTCCTTCCAGAATTTTTCCTGCAACCACATCAGGTTTTTGGGTATTCCCTATGGTAGATAATATAGAAACTTTATTATCTTCTATATATTGTTCAATATATCCTGATTCTAATATTGCATCTGTGCCTATATTATTAATTCTTTTCCTAACTTCATTTAGAACATCTTCATTTACAATTCCATTTATATATGCAATAGAAACTTTGGTATTTGTCTGTTTCCCTAATGTATAATCCTCAAATACTAAATTATTTGACTTGATTTTCTTTCGCAGTAAATTTCTATTAGAACTTATATCTTCAACAAATCCTTCTTTAGGCCCTCTTACAACTGCCTCTGCCTGAGCTTCTTGTATAGACCTTTTCTCCCAATTTTTTAAATTTGCTAAATAAGCAGTGGTCTTTCCATCGAAAAATATAGCTACATTTCCATCAGTAATTTTATTTATTACTTCATCTATTTCTCCTACCTCACTCAAACTAGAAATAGATATTATCTTTTTTATATCCTTGTTCTCCTTGTTATGTATAAGTGGTTTTACAATATCCCTATCTAATAAATTTCTATCAATAAAACCTTCAATATAAAATATAAGTATCTTTGTATAGTCTCCTGCCTCGAACTCATAGTGAATTAGGTCACTACTATTTTGAAAACTATTTAATATAAGCTTTTTATTTTCCTCTATCTTTTTAGAAATCATTCTATCATCCTCTTGACAATTAACCCTATTTATCTTTAGTATGATTAATTATCAAAAAAATATAAGTACTCAATATTGAGTACTTATATTTTCATATTTCTACTACCTGGTTTTTCATAAGGTATATTAGCTTTGCACAGCGGACAATTTTCTTCATCATAAGTTTCTATTTCTAGTCTCACGCCACTATATAGTGGAAGTCCTATGTCCCCTGTACTTCTATCAACTAAACATGCTATTCCTACTACTTCTCCTCCTAAACTATTTATAACTTCTACAGTTTCAAAAGAAGACTTACCTGTCGTAACTACATCTTCTGCTATAAGAACTTTTTGTCCTTTCTCTATTTGGAAACCTCTTCTCAAAGTCATTTTTCCATCTACTCTTTCTGTAAATATAGAAGGTTTTCCAGTTTGTCTTCCTAATTCATATCCTACAACTATTCCACCCATAGCAGGCCCTACAACTATATCAAAATCTATTTCTTTTACCTTTTCTGCTATTGGTTTTATAGCTTCTTCTGCTTTGTCTGGATACTGCAGAAGTTTTGCACATTGAACATATCTATTGCTATGTTTCCCAGATGAGAGCAAAAAATGTCCCTCAAGAAGTGCTCCTGTTTCTTTCAAAAGATTTATAAACATTAACTTTTCCTCCTTATAATACCTCTTATTTCTTTAAGAGATTTTATTCCTTCATCTTTCATAAATTTCTCTATTCCGCTAATAATGTCCAAACATATATCAGGTTTAACAAAATTTCCACTGCCTATTTGTACCCCATATGCCCCAGACATTATAAATTCTATTGCATCTTTATAGTCCATGATACCACCTATTCCTATAACCGGAATATCAACAGCACTACATACTTCATAGACCATCCTTAAAGCAATGGGTTTTATACATGGTCCCGATAAACCAGCTATAGTATTTTCAAATACAGGTTTTTTCCCATAAATATCTATGGCCATACCACTAAATGTATTCACAAGAGAAAGCCCATCTGCACCAGCTTCACAACATCTATAAGCCATATCAACTATATTTTCTGCATTTGGGGAAAGTTTCACAACAAGAGGTTTTTTAGATACTTTCTTTACTTCACTCACTACTTTAAAAGCTACATCTGATTTTATGCCAAAGGCCATTCCACCTTGCTTTACATTGGGACAAGATATATTAAGTTCAAACATTGGTATATTTGTTTTATTTAGTTTTTCTACTGCCATTATGTATTCTTCTATAGTACTTCCACCTACATTAGCTATAATCACAGTATCATATTTTTCCATATGAGGCAATTCTTCTTCTATAAATACATCAACTCCTGGATTTTCTAAACCTATACTGTTTAATAGGCCTCCTGTAGTTTCATGTATTCTAGTTCCACTATTTCCATGTCTTTCATGTAAAGTAATCCCTTTTGTACATATACCCCCTAATTTTGATAGTGAATAAAACTTTTCATATTCTCTCCCAAATCCAAAGGTTCCAGAAGCTGCAATAACAGGGTTCTTAAATTCTACTCCACAAATTTCAACACTAGTCATTGAAAACAATCTCCTCTCCTTTGAATACTGGACCATCCTTACACACTTTTCTCATTCCTGATGTAGTCAAAATGCTACAACCTAAACAGGCTCCTATGCCACAAGCCATTCGTCTTTCCATTGATATATACGCAGATACATTCGCCTTTCTACACATATCTAAAACAATTCTCATCATAGGCAATGGTCCACAGGTATATACGGAAGAATATTTCTCAGGCTGAAAAATTTCAGTGATAAATCCACTGTGCCCTTCAAGTCCACTATCAGTAGATATATATATATTCTCTACATTCTTTTCTATTTTGTCCATATAAAATGATTTTTCACGAAACCCTGCATAAAAATCCACTTTAGTAGAAAGTTTGTGGCATAAATATACCATAGGTGCTATCCCTATACCTCCTGCTACAATTCCTACATTTCCTTCAATACCTAGTGGAAAACCTGTTCCCAAAGGCCCTAAAAGTTCTATGGAATCTCCACTTCTAAGCTTTGAAAAAAGTTCTGTACCCTTTCCTTTTATCTCATATAAAAAAATTATAGTTCCATTTTCAATATTAGATATACTTATTGGTCTTGATAAAAATGGTTCTCTATTCCAAGCTCTCAACATATAAAATTGTCCTGGTTGGCCTTTAAAATTTTCTCCTACTTTCATCTCATATATATTTTCATAGACTTGAGTATTTGAAAAAACAACTCCACTACAGTACTTTGGATCCACTTGAAATGTCCTCCTTCATATTCAATACAGCTTTTCTAATATATTCATCAAACTTTTCTATTCCATCTTCATATTTCTTATAAGCTGTGATTATTCCTCTAGAAGAATTCACGACTCCACCATTTCCATTCTTTAGATAATGAGCCACATCAGAACCCTTTCCTCCTTGAGCACCATATCCTGGTATCAAGAAAAACATATTGTCAAGTCTATTTCTTATCTCTTCTGCTTCTTCTAAATGAGTTCCACCTACTACTGCTCCTATAGAGCTATATCCACATCTACCCATATATTTTAAAGCAATTTCTTTAAGTTTATCTCCAACATGATTATATAGTTTTTCATTGCCATTTACATTTAAATATTGAATATCTTTAGCACCATCATTAGAAGTTCTTAAAAGTATAAAAAGTCCCTTATCTTTCTTTTCAACATAGTCAAGATAAGGTATGATACTATCAAAACCCATATAAGGATTTAAAGTAATGATATCACTCTCAAAATCTCCCTCAAAATGAGCTTTTGCATACATCTGTGCCGTAGAAGAAATATCTCCTCTTTTTATATCTGCTATGACTATAGAACCATTGTCCCTTATATATTTAAGGGTTTTCTTATAGGCGCTCATCCCCTTTAATCCATAAGCTTCATAAAATGCAATCTGCACTTTATAGCATGGGACAATATCAATAGTTGCATCTATGACTCTTTTGTTAAATTGAAATAATATATCTTCTACTGAAACATTTCTATCCATCATATTGTCAGGTACATAATCTAAACAAGTATCTAATCCTACACATACGTTTCCTTTTTTTCTTACTTCCTCATACAATCTATCTATTATCAAAATTTATCCCTCCATTGTATTTTACTTGACCATTCTTAATAGTAGCTAATATTTCTCCATAGTATTTTCTTTTGTGGAAAGGAGTATTTTTACCTTTAGATACAAATGTATTTTCATCTACTTCTACTTCTTTTTCTAAATCTACCAAAACTAAATCCCCGTCATATCCCTTTTCAATTTTCCCTTTATTTACTCCTACAATTTCTCCTGGATTTTTACTCATGAGTTCAGACAATTTTTTTATAGAAATATGTCCATTCTTAACCAATGTAGTATAGCATACAGAAAAAGCAGTCTCTAAACCTGATATTCCGCAAGCTCCCTTTAATTTATCTTCATAACTATGAGGTGCATGATCTGTAGCGATGACATCGACAAAACCTTCCTTTATGCCACTAATTAGCGAATCCACATCTTCTATTGACCTTATAGGAGGATTGACCTTATAATCATTGTCATAAAGTGCTATATGATGTGGAGTCACCTCACAAGTAATAGGCAGTTCCTCTTTTTTTGCAGAAATTATTCCCATCATAGCTTCTTTCGTACTCACATGAGCAAAATGAAGCCTTGATTTTGTCTTTCTCACAAGTTCTATATCTCTAAAAGTCATATTGTTTTCAGATTGTCTACTATCTATATTCACTACACTTTCATCTTCTTCATGAGCAATTAGAATTAAGCCTTTTTCCCCTGCTTTTTTTAGTGCATTATACATAATATCTTCTTTTTGAACTCCTTTTCCATCATCAGATAAAAACTTTACACATTTCTCCAATTTATCTATGTGGTCTAATGACACTCCATCAAAATTTCTTGTTATAGAAACAGTTTGATGAACATCTATCAAATCCAATTCTTTAGATTTATCTAGTACATAATTTACCACATCCATAGTGCTACAAATAGGATTCGTGTTTGCCATAAGATTGACAAATGTATATCCACCTTTTAGTGCTGCAAGACTTCCAGTATAGATATCTTCTTTATATGTATATCCTGGGTCTCTAAAGTGAACATGCATATCTATGAAGGATGGCAGTACTGCCAATCCTTCATAGTTTATAGTATTGCAATCATAATTCAAATTTGAGCCAAAGTCTTCTATTTTTCCATTTAAAATATAAATATCTCCATAAAAATCTTTATCCCAATCAATTAGTCTGCAACCTTTCATCAGAAGTTCCATTTTAGCCCTCCCAACCATCATAATTGTGGTCACAGTATTCACATTTATATATTCCTTTTTCTTCATCTACTAGCACAAATTTATGAACTATATTTCTTTCTATAGAAGTCACACATCTAGGATTTTTGCACTCGATAACATTTTCTATTTTTTTAGGTAAAGATAAATGTATTTTTTCTTTTATTTTTTCATCTTCTATTATAGCTATAGTTATATTTGGATCTATAAATCCCAACATAGTCAAATCTAAATCCATTACATTTTCTATTTTAATTAAATCTTTTTTCCCATATTTTTTGCTAGGTACATTCATGATAAGGGCTACTCTGTAGTCAGCTTTATCAAGACCTAGATAATTAAATATTTTAAATCCATATCCTACCTTTATATGATCTATAACTATTCCGTTAGCGATACTGTCGATATTTAACATTTATTCCACCCCCAACAATTTTAATATAAGAGCCATTCTCACATACATACCAAATTTAACTTGTCTAAAATAACAAGCCCTAGGATCATTATCTACTTCATAGCTAATTTCATTTACTCTTGGCAATGGATGCAATACAGTCAAATCTTCTTTTGCCAACTTCATTTTTTCAGAATCTAAAATATAGCTATCTTTTAGTCTTATATAATCAGCTTCGTTGAAAAATCTTTCTTTTTGTACTCTTGTCATATATAGTATGTCTAAATCACCTATAACATCTTCCAATTTTTCAACTTCTATATATTTTATATTCTTATCGTCTAATACATTTTTTATATAAGGTGGAATTCTAAGCTCCTGAGGAGAAATGAGAATAAATGAATTGTTTTCATATCTTGAAAGTGCTTTTATAAGAGAATGAACTGTTCTTCCAAATTTTAAATCACCACATAGTCCTATAGTTAGATTTGAAAAATTTCCTTTAATATTTTGAATAGTTAAAAGATCTGTCAAAGTTTGAGTTGGATGTTGATGCCCTCCATCTCCTGCATTTATGATAGGAACAGGAGAATACATAGAAGCTAATTTGGGAGCTCCTTCTTTGGGGTGTCTCATAGCTATTATATCTGTATAAGAACCAACAGTTCTTATGGTATCTGCAATGCTTTCACCTTTCATCACTGAACTTGAACCTGGCTCTGAGAAGCCAACTACATTGCCTCCAAGTCTTAACATTGCAGATTCAAAACTAAATCTCGTTCTAGTACTTGGTTCATAAAAAAGAGTTGCTAACAATTTTCCATCACAAGAATGCAAATACATATTTTGATTTTCAATTATACTATTAGCTAATGTAAATATTTCATCTAATTCTTCTTTTGTAAAATCTTCTGGTTCAATTAAATGTCTGCCTTTTAACATATTGTTCCCTCCTCTTTCTTTAACCTTATTTTAAAAGGAAAGGGCACAAAAAAACCTTCCATTTAAAGGAAGGCATGACTATTCTGCGCTTTCCTTTCTGACCTCACTGGATCAGTTTAAAGGTACTATTATTTTTTATAAATCTATCACAAATTTATGTATTTGTCAATATTTTTTTAAATGGGCACCCAATATTGAGTGCCCATTTAAACTATCTATCTCATTGTTGGTGTTGTACCACCAGTAAGTCCACTTTTAACCTGTTGAATTGTTTTTTGATCAGCTGTTGGCGCAGGGGTATAATATCCTTTTTGTTCTGCTATTTGAAATAATTGATATTGAAATTGTTCTGCTTCATTTCGAAGTTGTTGCAATGTACCTCTCAACTGTTGATTAGCACATTCAGTTATGGCCTTTGTATAGCTATCTATACTAGCTTTAGTACCAGCTAAAACATCACTTACCATATCTTTTTCTTGCATACCATTCCCTCCTCTTAAATTATAATGAATTTGTTAAATTTGTTGCGGTAGTTTGAGCATCCTGACTTGACTGTTTAAATAACTGTTTAATTTGTTGATCTTGACATTGATTTGAATAAAAATCAAGTTTTGTAGCCATAGTTTGGTGACAACCAATTATTTCTCTTAAAGATTGCAATTCTGATTGATTTATATTTCCTAAGTTCACAGTATTTTTAAGTGTCATAGAAAAGCTCCTTTCTCATGTTTTTTATTTTTCAACTCTTTTATATTTTGTCTTTTTGAATTGACATTTATTCATGGAAAAAAGGAACTAAATAATAGATTCAAAAGTGGAAATAATAAAAATGAATGGAGGTGATTATATGAATGAAAAAAAGGTTGTAGTTGAAAATACACTTACTCCTTATATAAATTTTTTGAAAGACAGCGGATATGATGTTTACACATTATATAAAAACGAAAATATAAACAATATAAAATCTCCAGATTATAAAGCAATAATTGTATCTGGATTAGACGTTTTAAGCACTACTGATGCCTCTTATGACAATCCTCCAGTTCCTATTTTAGAAGCTAAAGGCAGAACTCCAGAAGAAATATATAATTTGTTAGAATCTAGATATAAATAAAAAAACATTGACAAAACATTTTTCATGTAATACAATGAAACATAAAGTTTGTAAGAATTTAATAGGAAACTCTTATCTAGAGTGGTGGAGGGACTGGCCCGATGAAACCCAGCAGCCTGTACATCTGTACAAGGTGCTAATTCCTGCGGTATTTATACCGAGAGATGAGAGAGGATTTATATAGCCTCTTTCTTCTTGAAGAGGTTTTTTTTATTTGAAAAACCTCTTGAAAGAGGTTTTTTGTATATAGTGTGATTTAATAAGTTAATTATTTAAAGGGGTGAACTGTGTTGATACGTGTAGAAAATTTATCAAAAGTATACAAAAACAACAATGAAGAAGTATATGCACTAAAAAATATCAATCTCGAAATCAATAGTGGGGAAATCTTCGGCATAATTGGATTGAGTGGAGCAGGCAAGTCTACTCTCATAAGATGTCTAAATAGACTTGAAGAACCCACTGAAGGAAAAATCTTTATTGATGATACTGAAATAACTAATCTAAATAAAAAAGATTTAAGAAACATTAGAAGTGAAATAGGAATGATATTTCAACATTTCAATCTTTTATCATCTAAAAATGTCTATGAAAATATTGCCTTTCCTCTGGAACTTGAAGGTAAAAACAAAAAAGAAATAAACGAAAGAGTAAAAACTCTTTTAAGATATGTAGATCTTGAAGACAAAAAACTTTCTTATCCTTCTCAATTAAGTGGAGGTCAAAAACAGAGGGTTGCTATTGCAAGAGCACTGGCAAACAATCCAAAATTGCTCTTAAGTGATGAAGGTACATCTGCACTAGATCCAAAGACTACTAAATCTATTCTTCAACTATTAAATAGAATTCGCAAAGAATTTGGCTTAACCATTGTACTTATCACTCATCAAATGGAAGTCATAAAAGATATATGTGATAGAGTTGCAATCATTGAAAATGGAGAAATCATTGAATTAGATACTGTAGAGGAAGTATTTGCAAATCCAAAGACAAAAACCGCCTCTGAATTCGTATCTAATTTAAAAACAAATATAGAAGAAGAAATAAAATATGAAAAAAAACCAGAAAGTAAACTTGTAAGACTTGGCTTTCTGGGAGAAAATTCAAAAAAACCCATAGTATCCAATATGATAAAAAATTTCGATATAGATGTAAATATTCTTTCAGGAAATATAAACGAACTCATGACCACTAGTATAGGAAATCTAACAGTTGAACTATTGGGAAAAGATGAAGAAATTGATAGAGCTATTCAATGGCTCACTAAAGAAAATATTCGATTGGAGGTGATTTAATTGTCAGAATTGATAGTTCCAGCATTATTAGAAACACTTTATATGGTCTTTTTCTCTACAATATTTTCACTAATTATAGGTCTTCCATTGGGAATACTGTTAGTCATAACTGAAAAAGGCGGCATATGGGAAAAGTCAATGCTCAACCAAACACTAAGTGGAATAATCAATGTTTTAAGATCTTTTCCTTTTATCATTTTGATGATACTTTTATTCCCACTATCTCGACTAATTGTTGGAAGTACCATTGGCACTAAAGCAACTATTGTACCATTATCTATCGCAGCAGCACCTTTTGTGGCTAGAATCATTGAAAGTGCTTTAAAAGAAGTAGATAGAGGAGTTGTTGAAGCCAGTCTTTCAATGGGTGCTACTATTCCACAAATAGTTTTTAAAGTACTTATACCCGAATCCATGCCTTCATTAGTTATGGGAATCACTTTGACTATTATCAATTTGATTGGTTATTCTGCCATGGCAGGAGCTATTGGAGGCGGTGGACTGGGAGATTTGGCTATAAGATATGGATTATATAGATTTCAAACTGATATCATGATAGTCTCTGTAACTATAATCATTGTTTTAGTTCAAGGAATACAGCTAATTGGAAATAAAATAGCTGTTTCTATAAATAAAAAATAAGGAGGAATTCTTGTGAAAAAAAATATTTTATTGTCACTATTAATTTTGGTTTTATGTACTTCTATTTTTACAGCTTGTGAAAAAAAAGAATCTAGTGAAAATACCATTAAAATAGGTGTATCACCTGTACCTCATGGCGAAATAATAGAATATATTCAAGATGATTTAAAGAAAGAAGGAATAAATTTAGAAATAATTGAATTCACTGATTATGTAAAACCAAATTTATCTCTTGCAGAAGGTGAAATTGATGCCAACTTCTTTCAACATGAACCATATATGAATGAATTTGCTAGCGAACAAAATATTAATATTATATCCCTTGGAAAAATTCATGTAGAACCATTGGGACTATATTCATCTAAATATAGTTCCATAGAGGAACTGAAAGATAATAGCACCATAGCTATACCAAATGATCCTACAAATGGCGGAAGAGCACTTATTCTTCTTGAAAAACATGGACTTATAAAATTGAAAGATGGAGCTGGACTTTCAGCTACTGAAAAAGATATAATAGAAAATCCTAAAAATTTATCTTTTCAACCTCTCGAAGCAGCCGGTCTTCCAAGAATACTAAGAGATGTCGATGGAGCAGTTATAAATGGAAATTTTGCAATAGAAGCTGGACTTGTTCCTACAAAAGATGCCTTGATTCTAGAAGATAAAGACTCTCCTTATGCAAATATTATAGCTGTGAGAAGTGGTGAAGAAAATGAAGAAAGATTTCAAAAACTATTGAAAATTCTTCAAAGCGAAAAAGTTAAAAAATTTATTGAAGAAAAGTATGATGGTGGAGTTATTCCTGCATTTTAAAAAGTTAAGCATTATTTTTTAAAATTTGCAAATACTATGTATGAGGAGGGATAACTTGAAAAAAAATATAAGAATAAATAATTTTAAGGAAAGAAATATGTCTATCCCTATAGAAAATCAAAAAACTGCTGCATATTATGATATAAAAGGACTAAAACCCCAATCAAGAGTTCCTATTCCAACCTTAACAGGAGTCATAAGAGCTAAAGAATGGGTGGATGAAAATGAAAAATAGGGGTGAGAAATTTCCACTCCTATTTTTCATTGAAATTTACATCTATATCTTTTTTAATCTCCAATATTTTTAAAGCCATCACCTAGTACTTCATATACATTGCTTACAGTTATAAAAGCATTTTTATCTATATCATTTATATAATTTTTCAATCTAATAAAATCTTTTCTATCAACAACAGTTACGAGGACTTGTTTTTTATTTCCTGTATATGCTCCCTCAGCATAATATAGTGTTGCTCCTCTTTCCAAATCTTTAATTATATACTTTTTTATCTCTTCACTACGCTCACTAACTATGCTTACCTGTTTAGATAAGTTTATTCCTTCAATAGTCGAATCTATCACAAGACCATTTACTATAACTCCAAGTAAAGAATACATTCCCAATTCAGGCCCAAATGCAAAACCCGCTCCTATAGTTATAGCAAAATCAGAAAGTAGTACTGCTTTTCCTAAATCTATTCCCCAAAACTTATTCAATATTTTTGCTATAATATCCGTACCTCCAGTAGAAGCATTTCGATTGAATACTATTCCCATACCAATAGCAGATATAAATATACCAAAAGAAAGTTGAAGTATAATATCTTCTACTAAAGGAGCATGTATAGGTATTATTTTTTCAAACAATAGTACTAAAAAAGAAGTACCTAAACTTGCATAAATAGTTTTGACACCAAAGCTTGTCCCAATAACCAAAAAAGCAACTATAAATAATACTATATTTATAATGATCATAAAAACCCCTATTGATAAAAATGGAAATACATGATTTAAAACAATTGCCAATCCATTGGCACCACCTATAGCTAAATTTCCTGGCATTAGAAAAAAATATAATCCAGCTGCTACCATAAACATTCCAATAGTTATAATAATGTAATCTTTTATTTTTTTTGACACTTTCCCACCTCCAATAATATAAAAGTCCCCTAAACTCAATGGGTTTAGGAGACACAAATATATAAAGAACTAACTATAGGCACAATTCACCTATTTCTCTTTTAAAAATTCCCTCTAAACACCCCCTATCGACCGTAGAGTTTTTGGTGCATAAATAAAGGCAGGTCTTCTGACTTTGGTTCATTAGAATTTAAAGCCTTCCCAATTGTCTCAGTGGCATGTATTTTAAATTCTTCACCATTACAGCGGCGGGACCGTATAGGATTTTCACCTATTTCCCTTTTAAACAGAGAAATTATTCTCTATACCTTCATCTACATATTCAATTTTATTTCAATCTAAGTATATAGATAAATATAGTTTAAGTCAATAGCAGTTCTATATGCTACTTGTTTTCATCAAATTTTCTATAGATTTCATATCTTTCTTTTGCATCTAATTCTGCTTTTTCATAAAGCTCTTCTGCAAGCTCAGGAAAAGTATGCTCAATTTGAGAATATCTTACTTCACCCATTATGAAATCTTTAAAAGATTCCTTAGGCTCTTTTGAATCTAATATAAATGGGTTTTTCCCTTCTGCTACTAGCCTTGGATCATATCTATAAAGATGCCAATAACCAGAATCAACAGCCTTTTTTTCTTCATTTACAGTTCTGCCCATTCCTGCCTTTATACCATGGTTTACACAAGGTGCATAGCAAATTATCAAGGATGGTCCCCTGTAGCTTTCTGCCTCCACTATAGCCTTCAAGGCCTGATTCATATTTGCTCCCATAGATACTTGAGCAACATAAATATATCCATAGTTAATTGCCATTCTTCCTAAATCTTTCTTTTTAGTCCTCTTACCTGCTGCCGCAAATTTAGCCGCTGCAGCTGTTGGAGTTGATTTAGAAGCTTGCCCTCCAGTATTTGAATATACCTCCGTATCAAATACCAATATATTTACATCTTCACCTAGTGCCAATACATGGTCTAATCCTCCATAACCTATGTCATAAGCCCAGCCATCTCCCCCTACTATCCATTGAGATTTTTTGATTAGAAAATCCTTTTTACTTAAAATTTCCTTCATGATTTTGTGATTTTTTTGAGATGAATTTTTTATTTTATCTACCAGTTCCCTAGATATTTTTTCTGATTTTTCTCCATCCTCCATATTTTCTATCCATGCACTAAAGAGAGGATTTAAATCAGTATCTATATTTTCATCAATAGCTTCTTTCATTAAATCCTTTAATCTTTCTCTAATCTGTTTTACAGCTACATACATTCCAAGACCAAATTCCGCATTGTCTTCAAATAGAGAATTTGCCCAGCTAGGCCCTTTTCCCTCCCAATTCACAGTATAAGGTATAGATGGTGCACTAGCTCCCCAAATAGAAGAACATCCTGTTGCATTAGCTATCATCATTCTATCTCCATATAGTTGAGTGACAAGTTTTAAATAAGCTGTTTCTCCGCAGCCAGCACAAGCTCCATGAAACTCTAATAGAGGTTTTGCAAATTGACTTCCCTTCAATATTGTTTTACTCATTAAATTATCTTTATATTTTATATTATTAACTGCATATTCCCAATTATCGTTTTGTCTTTCTATTTCTTTTTCTGCCTTCACCATGACCAAAGCCTTCCCAGGTGCTGGACATATATCAGCACAATTCCCACAACCCGTACAATCAAGGGGACTTATCTGTATTCTGTATTCTAATCCTTCCAATCCTTTTCCTACTGCACTTTTAGTCTCAAATGTATCAGGGGCATTTCTTTTTTCTTCTTCATTTAATAAAAATGGCCTTATCACTGCATGAGGGCATATAAAACTACATTGATTGCACTGAATACATTTATCTCTTTGCCATTGAGGTATAAGAACTGCTATACCTCTTTTTTCATACGCGGTAGTACCTAATGGAAAAGTCCCATCTTCCATTTTCTTAAAGGCACTAACTGGAAGACTATCCCCTTCCATTTTAGCCATAGGTCTTTGTATATCTTTCACAAATTTTGGTTCTTCTTTTCTTTCATCTCTTACTTCACTTTCTTCTGAAAAACTTAAATATTTCTCAATATCAACTTTAACTAGTTCATTTATTCCTCTATCAACAGACTTATTGTTCATTTCCACTACAATATTTCCTTTTTTGCCATAAGTCTTTTGGATAAATTCTCTTAAATATTTAACTGCATCTTCTACAGGAATCACATTAGCCAATTTAAAAAAGGCAGCTTGCATAATCATATTAATTCTTGAACCTAATCCAATTTCCTGAGCTATATCTTCTGCATCTATTATATAAAAATTGATATCATTTTCTTTTATATACCTTTTTATATGATTGGGAAGTTTTTGATTTAATTCTTCAACCTTCCAAGGACAATTTAAAACGAATGTTCCCCTTCTTTTCAATCCTTTTAACAAATCATAATTATATATGTAAGTCTTGTTGTGGCAAGAAACAAAATCCGATTCATAAACTAAATAAGCAGATTTTATAGGATTTTCCCCAAATCTCAAATGAGATACAGTGGTTCCTCCAGACTTCTTGCTATCATATGAAAAATATCCTTGAGCATATAAAGAAGTATTGTCTCCTATTATTTTTATAGCCATTTTATTTGCTCCTACAGTCCCATCAGAACCAAGTCCCCAAAATTTACATCTTATAGTACCTTCTTTGGACGTATCTACAAATTCTTTTACTTCAAGAGAAGTATTTGATACATCATCATATATCCCTATAGTAAATCTATCTTTTGGTTTATCCATTTTTAAATTTTCATATACTGATATGATATGAGCAGGAACTGTATCTTTTGAGCCCAATCCATATCTTCCTCCTACAATTATAGGACTCATTTCAGATTCATAAAAAGAACTTCTCACATCTAAATAAAGTGGCTCCCCAATAGAACCAGGTTCTTTTGTCCTATCTAATACAGCAATTTTTTTAACTGTTCTAGGCAGTATTTTGAAAAAATGTTCTATAGAAAATGGTCTATAAAGATGAACTTTTACTAATCCTACTTTTTCCCCTTTATTCATTAAATAATCTATAGTTTCCTCTATAGTTTCACATACAGAGCCCATAGCAACTATTATTCTCTCCGCCTCAGGATGACCATAGTAGTTGAAAAGTTTATAGTCTCTTCCAGTAATCTCGTTTATCTGATTCATATACTTTTCAACAATTTCTGGTACCTTTTCATAATATGGATTTGAAACCTCCCTACCTTGAAAATATATATCTGGATTTTGAGCAGTCCCTCTAACAACAGGCCTTTCTGGATTTAAAGATCTATTTCTGAAATCTTCTACAGCCTCATAGTCTAAAAGTTTTTCAAGTTCCTCATACTCTATGACTTCTACTTTTTGAATTTCATGACTTGTTCTAAATCCATCAAAAAAATGTAAAAAAGGTACTCTACCTTTTATAGCACTTAAATGAGCTACTCCAGCCAAATCCATAACCTCTTGAACACTACTTGACGAAAGAAGTGCAAAACCAGTTTGTCTTGTAGCCATAACATCTTGATGATCTCCAAAAATAGAAAGGGCATGAGTAGCAATAGCTCTTGCACTAACATGAAATACTCCTGGCAAAAGTTCCCCTGCAATCTTATACATATTGGGTATCATAAGCAAAAGTCCTTGAGAAGCAGTATAGGTAGTAGTCAATGCTCCACCTTGAAGAGAACCGTGAAGTGTTCCTGCTGCTCCAGCTTCTGATTGCATCTCTACTACCTTTACTTTTTGCCCAAATAAATTTTTTCGTCCTTGACTTGACCACAAATCCACCAATTCCGCCATAGGAGATGACGGTGTTATAGGATATATAGCTGCAACTTCTGTGAAAGCATAGGAAATATAAGCTGCTGCTTCATTTCCATCCATAGTTTTTGTTTTTCTCATGCTAAAACCTCCAATGTTTTCTTATTATACCTTTATTATTTTACTTTTTGCTTATTTCATACATATACTAAATTTATACATAAAATATACCCTTCGCATTGTGCAAAGGGTATATTTGTTAGGGGTCTATGGTATATTTATCATATAATAATTATTTATATTATTATAATCCTCTTATTTTGTTGAGTATAATTCTCTGCTCTACAGTAGCAACTAATCTTCTTGTATATGCTACTGTATCTGGATTCACACTCATACTATCTATTCCTTCTTGAACTAAAAACTCTGCAAATTCAGGATATTGAGATGGTCCTTGCCCACAAATTGAAATAGTCTTTCCATATTTATGAGCAGCTTTTATAAGTATTGAAATTGCTCTTTTAACTGCTTCATTTCTCTCATCAAAATATCCCATATTGTTTAGAATACCTGAATCTCTATCAGCTCCCATAACTAGCTGAGTCAAGTCATTTGAACCAATACTGAATCCATCAACAAGTTGTGCAAATTCTTCAGCTTCAAACACTACTGATGGCACTTCTGCCATTATCCATAATTTAAAGCTATTATCTTGAACTAATCCTTCTTCTGCCATGATATTTTTAACTTTCACAAGTTCCCATGTAGTCCTTACAAAAGGAAGCATAGCCCATACATTTGTAAGCCCATATTCTTCTCTTACTTTTTTAAGAGCCCTACATTCAAGTCTAAATCCTTCTTCATAATCAGGCGATATATATCTAGATACACCTCTCCATCCAATCATAGGATTATTTTCAATTGGTTCTACTTCATCTCCGCCCTTTAATCCTCTAAATTCATTAGTTCTAAAATCGCTAAGCCTTACAACTATAGGCTTTGGATATATTTCCTGTGCTACAGTCATAATTCCTTCTGCCATTTTATCTATCATCAACTGTCCTTGACCAGTTTTCACTAAATACATTGGATGAGCTCCAATCATATTTGTAAATATAAATTCAGTTCTCATAAGACCTATTCCATCAAAAGGTAAGTTCTTGTATCTTCCTATTATGGATGGTTCTCCAAGATTCATATATATCTTTGTCGCAGTAATTGGAGCTAATTGATGTATAAAATCTTCACTTATAGCTGCACTCGAAACAGTAACTTCACCTTTTTCTTCACTCTTTTCTTCCTGGAATACTTTCCCTTCATAAACTACTCCTCTTGTAGCATCTACAGTAACTTCCATACCTTCTTTTAAATTTTCACTTGCAGTTTTAGCTCCTACTATACAAGGTATCCCAAGTTCTCTTGAAACAATAGCAGCGTGACAAGTTCTTCCACCTTCATCAGTAACAACTGCACTAGCTCTTCTCATAGCTGGAACCATATCTGGGTTTGTCATAACTGTCACTAAAATGTCCCCATCTTCTACTCTTGCGATCTCACTTATATCAAGTATATTCTTTACTTTTCCACTAGCTATACCTGGAGAAGCAGGTAATCCTCTAACCAATGTCTTCAACTCAGCTTTTTCATCCATAGCTTTTGCTTCCTCCTTCTCTTTCAAAGTAGTTATAGGTCTTGCTTGTAAAATATATAATTCATTTGTATCTTCATCAAAAGCCCATTCAATATCTTGATGTTTTCCATAAATATTTTCTATCTTCATTCCATAATCTGCTAATTCATATATTTCTTCATCACTCAAACATTGTTTGTTTATTTTATCAAATCCTAAGTAATCGCCTACATTTACTTCTACTGTTCCAACCCCATCTTTCTTTTTAACTATCATAGTAACTTTTTCTGAAATATGTTTTTCTGAAATTTTTCTATTTGCCTTGTCAAATATATATTCATCTGGAGAAACTGTTCCCGATACTATTGCTTCTCCTAATCCCCAGCTTGCATTTATCATCATTTCATTTCTATTGTTATTTACAGGGTTTGCCGTAAACATAACTCCGGATTTTTCACTATTTACCATCTTTTGAACTACAACACTAAGTGAAACTTCGAAATGATCAAATCCTTGTTCTTGTCTATAATAAATAGCTCTTCCTGTCCAAAGGGAAGCCCAACATTTTCTTGTGAAATTTAACACTTCTTCTATCCCACTTATATGAAGATAAGTATCTTGTTGTCCAGCAAAAGAAGCTTCTGGCAAATCTTCAGCTGTTGCTGAACTTCTAATTGCTACAAAAGGATTTTCCAAACCAACATTTTTACTAAATTCAATATATGCTTCCTTTATTTCATTTGCTATAACATCTGGTATCTGACATTCATCGATCAAATCTCTTATTTCCTTAGATTTAACTTGCAATTCATCAGAATCTTCCACATCAAAACTTGCAATCTTTTCTTTTATCTTATCTTGCAAATTAGATAACTTGATAAAATCTCTATAAGCCCCAGCTGTCACGCAAAATCCAGGTGGTACATTTACCCCTTTTTGCGTCATTTCTCCTAAATTTGCTCCTTTTCCTCCTACAACAGGTATATCATTTTTGTCTATTTCATTGAACCATCTTATATACTTGTATTTACTCATAAAGTATACCTCCTACGCAATAATTATATATATATTATATCATATATTTTTAAATGTGCTATACTATTTATTATTTTTTTCTAAAAAAAAGCTTTACAATTTTGTAAAGCTTTTTAGTCTATTATTTAATGACTATAACTGCTGTATCATTTGGATCTGCCCAATTAAATAAAAACTGAGCATGACTTGTGTAATTTCTAACACATTTATGTGATCTAGGAACAGTTCCGATAGTAAATAGATATTCTTTAATTCCTGGATCTGTTTTTTCTCCATTTTTCACTACAAATTCTACAGGTATTCCATGTACATAGGCCCCTTGAGAAAATCTGATACCATAAGGAGCATATCCAGTAATCTCCTTTAAGTTCTCATCCAAATAATAAAATCGTTCTTTTTTTTCCATAACCTTAAACTTTCCTATAGGTGTCTCATATCTGACCTTGTCTTTGACTCCAGTAGTAGCCAATGTATATGATATAAGAGTCCATTTATCTCCTCTTTTTTCAAATACTGCCTCATTCTGATTGGTAGTATCTACAACAATAGCCTTGGCAAATGTATCTAAGTTGTCATCAAAAAAAATATATTTTTTAGGTATCCAATATTCTCCGTCATACTCTGTACTTTTAACTTTAAAATAGCCTTTAACTTCTCCTAATATAGAAACCAACATTCCATCAGGAAAATATCTAAATTTAGTCATATCATTTAAATTTGTATAAGCAGGGGCACTTTGATAAGCTTGCATACCATATTCATCTAATGCCTTTCCATTCATTAGAGGTGGAGAACCATTTTCATCTTTGTAATTAGATATATAACCATAACTACTAGCTTTCAATTTTTTTTCAAGATCTATTATAGATGTATACATATTTTCAAAATTAAAAGTTCTAATCGAGCCTGTGCCATTTGGAACAAATCCACTAATCAAATTCCCATTCTTATCATACCAGCTAATTCCAAACCACTTGTTTGAATTCATGTTTTTAATTTTATCACCATTCACTTCATTTAATAGTTTTACTTTATCATATATTTTGGCTTTCCCTAAAACATTGCCATTATAAGACGGCTTATTATATACATCTACATTATCAACTGTAAACAAATAATAATCATAAGGCATTAAATATTTATTATATCTTATGTCTACATTAAACTTTTCTGGAACCACCGTATGAAATGTTTTACTTAAATTCCCAGCTCCCAAAGAAAAATTGGCAAGTGATTTATTGTCTTGTAAATATTTTTTATTTCTCAAAAGATAATCAATACTTTCACCATTTTGGGCTTTCAATGTAAGTTTATTATCTTCGCTTATACTTATATAACTAATGTCTGATTCCAATTCTCTTTCATCTTTTTCTCCATTTATGCTATTTTCTAATTGAGATTTACCAATATCTGCTTTCTTGGGTGTTTTATAGCTACAAGATGAAAGCAAAATAGCGCCTATCAATATAAAAGCTATAATCGTTTTTTTCATATAAATTTTTCTCCTTTCATTCTTAAAAATAATTATCTCAGTTAATAAATAGTATTCCATATAAAAGTCTATTAAATGCATAAAAAAATCCCGTTTGTAAACGGGATTTTCTTAACAATAGCAAAATAAAACTACCAACAAGAGAAAGAAAAATAGTAAAGAATCATCAGCTCTATCTCCATATCCACAATTACCAAAAAAAACTACTAAAAGTAAAAAGAAGAATAGTAAATTTTCATTGCCTCCGCCTCCAAAAATGTCAAATAATCCTCTTTTTTGTGGACTTGAAATATTTAAATCTTCTGTCATAAATAAACAACCTCCTTTTTTACACTCAATTTATTTTATGTAATATGTACTTTAAAAGTTACTTTTTATTTGCTTTTTAAAGTAAAAAACACAGTAGAAAATCTACTGTGCAGCCACATATAATACTAAAATCCTGAAAACAAGAAAAATATTAGCAATAAAATCAATAGCATATCATTTGAGCCACCTAACATTTTCCCTGAATCACCCCATAACAATATGAATAGTAAGAAAAAAAGTAGTAGCATACTCTCGTTGCCACTTTTGAATATATCCTGTAACATAACCAATCCTCCTTATCAATAAAATACTTAATACATATTATTCCGGCAGCTTCATTTCGTTACAATTTATTTATGAAAAGACCTAGGTAGTTAAACCTAGGTCTTTTCTCAACTCTACTATAGATTTAGTTGATATATTTTTTTCATCTATATCTAACAATTTTATAGCCTTTGTTAAATCATCTTGTTCTTCAACTTCTATTTCCATATAAGTATATGGATAAGTATTTTCATCCCAAGTATCTATATCAAATCTTATTCCATCATAAATATATGAAATTCTCTCTTTAAAACCTTTCTGAATCACATCATAACCTAATACTTCCATTATATATAATATTGCTTTTTTATCTTCTATATCACTACTAATTTCTACATTTTCTCTAATTCCATCTTTAGAAACATTTTCTTTTAGAGTAAGAGTATACTTTGTTTGATTTGTATCCAAGTCTTTTGTCTCTCTCAATCTCAAATAGCTATTATTTTTATGTTGTATGCTGTTATCCTTTGAATCTAAGAGATAATTTATTTGTTTTTCTCTTTTTATTAAAGATGCACCAACATTAGATAATTTCTTTTCAATTTCATCTTTCACAATATTGAGTACCTTAACTTCCAATTCCCTATCCATACTGGACTTTCACCTACCTTTATATCTCTTTAAGATAGTTCTTAGCAGCTAATTCATCTAAAATTACAACTACATCAGGATGTAATAATAAAAGAGAAGCTGGTATTCTCGTGGAAACTTTCTCTTGCTTTAGCAATTCACAAATTACAGGAGCTTTCTTTTCTCCATTGGCCAAAAGAAGTATTTTTTTCGACTTCATTATACTTCCAATTCCCATAGTTATAGCCTCCTTTGGAACTTCATCAATAGAATCAAAAAATCTTGAATTTGCCTTTATAGTAGATTCAGTAAGACCAGTAATATGAGTTCCTAAATAAAGTTCATCATCAGGTTCATTGAAAGCAATATGACCATTTTCTCCTATGCCTAATATTTGTAAATCTATTCCACCACAATCTTCTATTTTTTTATCATATTCTCTGCAAAACTTTTCTACATCCTCTGCATTCCCATCTGGAATATGAATATTATCTTTAGGAATATTTATGTGTTTGAACAAGTTTTCTTCCATAAAATAATGATAGCTGTTTGGATTGGTATATGGAATATTTAAATACTCATCTAAATTAAATGTAACTACTTTAGAAAAATCTAATCCTTCTTCTTTGTGAAGCCTTATAAGTTCCTTATAAGTACCTATAGGTGTGCTCCCTGTCGCTAATCCCAATAAAAGATCTTCTTTTTTCTCAATCTCCTCTTTTATGATATTAGCAGCTGTAGTACTCAAACTCTCATAATCTTTTTCAATAATAATTTTCATAATTTCAAGCCTCCCACATATTATAATAATTCTTTAGGTGAAAAATTTATATAATCACTTGACACACAAATAAATTGTATTCCTTCAATGTTTCCTTCAACGACATATTTAAGGCCTTCAGAGTGCAAGTGTCCATAAATGCAGATATCAACTGCGTTTTCTTTCATTAAATATATAAACTCATTGGGTGAAGCATCTTCATTGAATGGTGGATAATGAATCATAACGATTTTTTTTTCAGTACTTTTTTTAATTGAATTTAAAGAATTTTCTAATCTCCCCAATTCCCTATTGTACATTTTTTCATCATGAGATGAAAAGCCCTCACTATCTTTGGCTATCCAACCTCTACATCCAGCTACTGCTACATTTTTATAGATATAACTATCATTTTGAATGAAAAATATAGAATTAAAATTAAAACTATTCATCTTTTTTTTACTTTCCCACCAATAATCATGATTGCCCTTAGTTATGATTTTTTTGCCTGGCAATTCATCAATACGTTTTAAATCATAATAAGCCTCATCCAATTTCAAAGCCCAAGATATATCCCCAGGTATAAGAACTAAGTCTTCATCCTCTACTTTTAATTTCCAATTGTTAAATATCTTTTCTTCATGATTTATCCATTTCTCACCAAATACATCCATGGGCTTTTGCTGAGAATAGTCTAGATGTAAATCACCTATACCAAATATCATAATTTTCACCTCAGTTAATGTTAAACTTTAACTTACAAATGGCCATTTTTACAGTTTCTATTGATTGAACCAGCACTTTAACTTAAAGCTTTATATAATTAAATTTCGCATTGTGCTTACTCAACAATTCACTTTCTCTAGTATGACAAGTAAACATTATTATCTGTCTATTTTTAGATTCATTTTCCAAAAAACTCAAAATATTTTCTAACCTTTTTATATCATACTGAACAAAGCAATCATCTAGTATCAAAGGAGTCCCTTCTTCTATGACAAGATTAGCTATGCCAAATCTAATTGCAAAATAAAGTTGATCTATAGTACCACCACTCAATTTATCTATATCCACAATAGTATTAATATCTGGCTCAACTATAGAAATATTTAAATTTTCATCTATTTTTACCTCACCATATCTTCCAGCTGTTACATTTTCAATGATCTCACTCACTTGTCTATTTAATATGGGAGCAAAATCTCTCTGTATATTTTTAGATATTTTTTCAATAGTATCTCTTGCAAGCTTTAAAGATTCCAGTCTCTTTTCATATTCATTTTTCCTTTTTTCCAATATCTCTATATCTTCTTCTATCTCAACTAAAGGTCTAAAATTCAATATTAAATTTTCCACTCTTTCTTCTGCTTTTGCAATATTAAACCTCATACTGTTTATATTTTCTTCTATCTTTTCCAATTCATAAACCAATTTTTCTTTTTCTAAAACATTTATATCTTCATAAATTTCATCATAGATTTCTGAAGCCTTGCTTTTCAAATATTCTAGATTTCTACTTCCCAAAATATTGTTCAACAATAATTTCTTATTTTCCAAATTAATTTTAAGTGTCTCATATCTCTCTTTATCTTTTAAGCCCTGTTTAAACTCTTCTATATTAGATAAAGAATTTCTTGCAAAAATTTCTCCTATTTCTTTAGAAATCTTGTTTATTTCAATATTAAAATCATTTAATTTATCGTCTAAATGCTTTTTTTCTTCCAATGATTTATCCTTTATATTTTTAAGCTTTATATATTCAAAATACTCTTTTTGAAGTATATTTAAATCTTCCAATGTAAAATCAAATCTACTTTTAAGCAGAAATTCATAATCAATCAATTTTCCCTTTAATTTTTCAATATCTTCAATTAATTTGCTTCTTTCCATACTTAATTTCTCAAATGATTCATTTATACTTTTATACTTTATACTATTTTCATAATTTATATTTAACAATCTCTTTAATTCTATTTTATTTGAACAATTGTACTTATTTAAAATTTTCTCCATATCTTTTTCTAAAGATTTTAACTGTTGATTCCTTTTTTCTTCTTTGTCCTCACTATCCTCTATTTGTTCATTTAATTTTTGTATATAATTCTTAATTTCACCTTTTGAATGAATAGTATATATATTAAAAGCTAAAAATGGTATAGATACAATGAAAAACAACTTATTTTTAAAACCCCAAAATATACAACTAGCCATAAGAAATGATAGTACAATTATCAAAAGATTTTTCTTCTTTAATTCTTTTGATTTCTCATCTAATCGTGTTTTTAAAAACATTGTATTGGTATATTCTGTTTTATACAAAATAGCATTTCGCTTGTCCTCTATTTCTTCATAAATATATACATCATCTACTAAGTCTCTTATATTTTCATTATCTTTCTCACTATCTCTATTTATCTCATTTATTTTGGTATCTATTTCTTCTAATTTATCCTTCATATTGTACAACATTTTACAATCTTCTACAACATCATCAAACTCATCATCATCTATATCCCTAAACTTTTCAAGTTTATTCATATCATTAGATAAATTCTTTATATTTTCATCTATTGTTTTTAATTCATCTCTGCACTCATTGATATTCTTTACTATACCATCCTTTTCCTTTTCCAAAGTAATCAATTTGCTATAATCACTTAAATCTAACCTTTCACATTCCTTTAAAGCTTCTATTTCTCTTTTTAAATTTTCTATTACATTGCTAAGCTTTATAGCCTCTTCATATTTTTCTCTTATTTCTTTAATTTCTATTGCTTCTAATTGCTTTTTAAGCATTTCTCTGTTTTGCTCAAGCCTTATCATTTCTTTATTCATTTCATTGAAACATTTTTTTTCTTCTTCTATCTGCCTTATATACCGTAAAGCCTCTTTTTTTTCATCCATTAAAGCATTTAATTCTTCTACAGTT
Source organism: Sporanaerobacter sp. (assembly GCF_047830725.1). Classification (NCBI taxonomy): domain Bacteria; kingdom Bacillati; phylum Bacillota; class Tissierellia; order Tissierellales; family Sporanaerobacteraceae; genus Sporanaerobacter; species Sporanaerobacter sp. Next base: position 103,859 of record NZ_CP181252.1, read on the forward strand.
TTCCCATAAGGTGAAGATTTTCTTTGACTAGCAGTACCTATAGCATCTATTTCTTTATTTAATTTTTCTATTGCATTTTTCACTGAAATATCTTCATCTAAACTGCCACCAATATTTATTAAACTGTCTTTTACTTCTTTAGATAGTCCTTCATCGGTTTTAGAGCCTAGCTGCTTGATACTTACTGTATTGTTATACACAATACTATTAAGACCCAACAGTCTAGAATTAGGACAATGCAATCTCAATACTGGATCATACTCAAATAAGTCAGTTATATCTTCTCCAGTTTTGTCATCATATATTTTTACGTCATCAAAACCTTTCACAAAATTTCTCTCAATCCTATATATTTCCCCTTTGTATTCAAATTTCAAAACACCACAATACTCATTGTATTTCCAGGGAAAAAATCTTTCATAGTCATCAGTATATATTTTTCTCTTTGAATAGGGTTTGAAAAATCCAAAAAACATTCCCTCAATAAATTTGTGGATAGTAGTCTTTCCACCTTCATTTTCACCATAAATAATATTTAACCCATCATTTAAAATTATTTTTTTATCTTTGAATTTTCCAAAAGATATAAGATTTAACTCATAAATTTTCATTTCATCACCTTTTCATCTAAAAGAACTTCTAAACCAGCATAAAGAGCAGCTTTTACAATTTCATTTTCTAAATCATTTTTTTTCATCTCTTCAATAAACATTCCAATAATATTGTTTTTATTTTGTATAAGCAATTTCCCCAAATCATAATCAGGTATTGTGTTGTCGATAATTTCAACATAATAATATTCATTCCTTAACATTTCTTTCAAATCATCCATATCTATATTTATATCCCTATCTCTAACCCCATTTAAAAAAATTCTATATAAATTGTTTTCTCTCATAAATGCATTGTCAAGATTCATGATTTTACTAAGTATATCTTTTTGAGTCATTGTCTCACTTATATTTATTTCTTTAATGATAAAACTTCTCTTTGAAATCGGAAAAAAGCTCATACAAACATTTCCCTTTTCGATAGTACCTTCAACTATTCCATGAACACCAGCTTCCCCAAAATCCAAAGGTTCTGGACTTCCACAATAGCTTATATTGTTACTTATAAATTGAGGCTTATGTATATGACCCAATGCAATATAATCAAAACCTTTTGATTTAAGCTTATTCTTGTCAATTGGTAAATAAGAAGAAAACTTATTCAAAACATCTCCATGAATTGCTAATATATTTATCTTGCTAGTATCCTCTATAAACAAATCTTCAAAAATATCTTTTTTCTCCTCCTTTTTATCCCAACTATATCCCCATATAACAGTATTATATTTCTTAAACTCTATAGAAGAAATGCCTTCGGATTGGAATATATATACATTTTCCGGCCAATCTATAGTATTATATAAACTATCCTTTCTTAATGGATCGTGATTTCCTGTTGAAATTATAATATTTATATCAACTGCTTTCTTTAAAATATCTCTAACTCTTTTTATATCTCCAACATTAAAATATTTCTCTTCATACAAATCTCCCACAATAAATAAAAAATCAACTTTATTTTCTATAGCCCTATCTATTATTCTCTCAAAGGTTTCCCAAAGTTCTAATCTTCTTTGTCTTCCATATGAACTATCAAAACTAGCATTTTCAAATTGAGACCCTAAATGTAAATCTCCTGTATGCATACATTTTATCATTCTAGTACCACTCCTAAAACTACATAATCTATACATAAAAGTATAACATAAAGTAATACTATGAAGTCAACAAACACTGATTTTTTGATATTTTTTAAGTTATTTTAATGTTTACTCAAATTTGTATACATTTCTCGAAATTTATTCTATAATATAAATAGTCATAATTTTTGTACATTAAGGAGGCCAAAGCATGAGGAACAAAAAACTTAAGCTAAAAAAACAATCATTTAAGCCAAAAGAAGACGACCTTAACGAAAAAAGTAAAAATAAAAAATTTAATTTTGCTTTAAATAGTATCCAGACTAAAATAACTCTTGCTCTAGTAGCACTGATCATAATTATCTGCGTCGTTCAAGGTATTATTTCTTACAATAATGCAAAAAATTCATTGATAAAAACCACAGAAGACACTCTACCTAAAATAGCAGAAGATGCTGCAAATTTAATAGATACTAGATTAAATGCACAAATTTCTTTTCTGGAAACAGTTGGAAAACTAGAACAACTAGCTAATAAGGATATCCCTTGGGAAGAAAAGACAGCACTTCTAAAAAAAGAAGCAGAACGTTTAGGATACATAGATATAGGAATAGCAGATCCTATTGGACATTTAAAACTCATCAGCGGAAAAGAGTATAATGTATGGGAAGAAGAATATTACAAAGAAGCTAGAAAAGGCAATAGCTATATAACAGAACCTTTCATAGATAAAAACACAAATACACAACAAATAGCTATAGCAGTACCTTTAAAATCTAACAATGTAACAACAGGAGTCATAATTGCCTTTGGCAAAGCGGAAATATTCAATGAAATAACCTCTAACATTACCTTTGCCAAAACTGGATATGCTTTCATCCTCAATAAAGATGGTTCAATCATAGCCCATCCAAATAGCAAGTATGTAGAAACTGAAGAACTTGATCTAAAAACTATTGAAAAAGATAAAAACTTAATAGGCTTAAAAAATTTAATGGAAAAAATGGTTGCTGGAAAATCAGGAATATATAAATATGAATTTCAAAATACGGCTAAATACGCTGCATTTTATCCAGTGAAAACTACTGGATGGTCAGTAGCAGTTACAGCTCCCGAAAATGAAGTATTGGGAAGTTTAAATAGCTTAAGAATAAAAACATTCATCACAACTTTAATATCTTTAATTCTGGGAATAATCTTTTCATTTTTAATCACTGGATTTGTAGCAAAACCAATTACAGCTATAACAAATACTGCAAACGATGTGGCTAATTTAAATCTAAAAATTAATATGTCAGAAAAATATTTAAAAAGAAAAGATGAAATTGGCACATTAAGTATTTCATTTCAAACAATAATTGAAAATTTAAGAAAGTTTACAAAAGAAATAAATGAATCATCTGAACAAGTTGCAGCTGCAGCAGAAGAACTAACTGCTACAACAGAACAATCTGCATTAGTTTCAGAAAGTATAGCAGACTCATCTTACAACATTGCAGAAAGTTCTGACCATCAATTACAAGAAGTAGTAAGCGTTGTAGAGTCTATTGAAAAAGTATCTAATCAAATTGATGAAGTTGTAGGACATGCTAGAGAAATTTCAGATTTAAGCAAAAATATTTCTCAAAATAGTGACGTGGGTAAAAATAAAATTCAAGAAGTTATATATAAAATGGACGAAATAGACAAAAGTACAATTGAAGTCCAAAATTCATTATTTGAAATAACTCGTAGTTCTAACAAAATGAATGATATAATAAAAGTAATTCAAGATATAGCTGAACAGACAAATTTACTTGCTTTAAATGCAGCTATTGAAGCTGCAAGGGCTGGTGAATACGGGAGAGGCTTCTCTGTTGTTGCAGATGAAATAAGAAAATTAGCCGAAGAAACAAGAAAATCTACTGAAGCAGTTAACAATATTATAAATGAAAATAAAAATACCATTGACAAAACAAATGTATCTATGAATTCTAATAACAAAAATGTGAAAAATGGCAAAATAAGCGTTGAAGAAGCTAAAGAAACCTTTAATCAAATTTTAGACCTCATAGATGAAATAAATATAAAAATAAAAGAAACTGTTGAAGCTATAGACAATGTAGCTAACGAAAATATAAATCTAAAATCAAAAGCAAGTTCAATAGAAGAAATGAGTAAGGAAGTATCTAGCCAAATACAAAATATTTCTGCCGCCACAGAAGAACAAACAGCTTCTATGGAAGAAATAGCATCATCAAGCCATAGTTTATCTAAATTATCTGAAGAACTACAATCTTTAGTAATGAGTATCAAATATTAAATATTAAAAGCCCACCTAGGTGGGCTTTTAATATTTAATACTCATTATGATATCCTTTGAAGTCTCAACTCTTCCACTATTCTTAACCACATCTTTAACCATATCCATATTGGTTATGACTACCGGTGTTATAGGAGATTTTTTCATAGACTTTATAAAATCTATATCAAACTCCATCAATAGATCTCCTTTTTTTACTTTGGCATTTTCGCTAGTAATTCTTTTAAAGCCTTCACCTTTCAATTCTACCGTATCTAAACCAATATGAATCAATATTTCTAAACCCTCGCAAGTTCTAATGCCAATAGCATGATTAGTTGGAAACAAACTCACTATTTCTCCATCAACAGGTGAGAATACCAACCCATCGCTAGGTTCTATAGCTACACCATCTCCAATCATTTTTTCAGAAAAAACAGCATCTGGTACATCTTCTATACTTATTATCTCACCACTTACAGGAGCACCTATTTCAATTATTTTATCTTTCTTTAAAAAATTAAACATTTATATCCACCCTTTGCTTATTTTTCAATTTTAAACTCTTCTACAATTTCTTTTGTACCTTTTAAATGGTCAGACACAACTTCAAAATTTTTCCTTGCTAATCCAACAAAGAGAATGTCTACTACTGTAAGCTGTGCTATTCTAGATGCAATAGCTCCTACTCTTAAATTTTGTTCTATACCACCAACATACAATTTTATATCAGATACATTACTAACTGGATTGTCTCCATACTTAGTTATAGAAATAGTTGTAGCACCTTTCATATTAGCCATATCCATAGCTTTAAATATCTCCAATGTTTTTCCACTATGAGAAATACCTACAGCAACATCATCTTTTTGAATGTTTACAGAAGTTGATAACTGTGTATGACTGTCTAAATACATAAAAGCATTTCTGTTTATCCTCATAAGTTTATATTGAAAATCCATAGCAACCAATCCTGAAGCACCTATTCCATATAAATAAATATTATTTGCCTTGTCTAGTGCATTTATGGCTTTTTCAACTTCATAGCTATCCAATAGTTCCAAAGTATTTTCTATAGACTTAATATTCCCAGAAGATATTTTGTTTATAACAGCTTGAATACTATCATCTACAGATACATCTTCATAGACAATATCTTTATTTTTTTCAGAATCCGCTACATCCTTTGCAAGTTCAATCTTAAATTCCTTAAATCCATCAAAACCCATTTTTCTGCAAAATCTCACTATACTTGACGAACTTGTATTGCATGAATTAGCCAACTCATGTATAGACATATTATAAACCTTGTGGGAATTATCTAAAATACAGTTTGCAATTTTTTGTTCTGAATTAGTAAGTTGGTCTTTCATTTCATTGATTTTCAAAACTACGCTCATATCAATCCTCCACCATATAAAAGCTAAACTTTTCCCCTGGCTTTAACATTTCAATCAATATATTGCCTTCACTAGCATCCCCTACTACATTTACCCTATCATCAATATCAAAATCTTTTTTCAATATTTGCAATTCGCCTTCATATCTTTTATATTTTTCATTATCTATTGTAACAAAATACTTCTTTCTTGGCAAAATATTGTTGTTAGGTATTATTTTTCCTGATTTTATGAGCCTAGATTCTTGGGACCTTACAACAAACTCTCCTGGATCCATACGATTTGTATGTGTACTGTTTAATATTTCTAATTCAGTCTTTGATAAATCCTTGCTAAATCTTATTGGGATAACAGTTTCATCATCTTTAATACAATTTAGACTTTTCATCTCATCTTCTGAAGCCATTGCATCTCCTATAACAATAAAATCAATACCTAATCTCTGTAAATGTTGAGCAGATACTAAAGGTTTCGCATTTCTATGCATTTCTAGTGTTGGAAGTCCTTCGTATACAGGACCTCTTCTTTTATATTGAGAAGGTATAAAAGCCATAGTCTTTATACCATATTGTTTAAAAATACTATTTTTTTCAATTAATAAGTCTTCAGATATTCCTGTATCTTTTCTAGGATAAAAATTATGACATGCATTTATTTTATCTATTCTTCCACCATAACTTATAAATTTCTCTATATCTTGCTTCACAAAAGTAGTAGCGTTTACAGTTATACCAAAACTATAATTTTGAGTCATTTGAGCTATCTCTTCTAATGTAAATCCATAATCTAATCTTAAATAATCTATATTGTATTTTTTTATATCTAAACTATCAAAATAATTTTTTGAAATATCAACCATAGTTAAAAATCCCAATTTAGAAGCATGCTCCAAAATCTTTTCAAAATCTTTTTTAAAGCTTTCATTTGTTTCAGGGATATGAGCCGAAGTAAATATAGTATTTAAACCTAAGCTATAAGCCCTATTCATGTATTCAATTATTTCTTCTATGTTATTTTCCATTCCAGCATAAACAGATATTCCAAACAAAACATCACCTCATTTAAGATAACATAAGGTGCTGAATTCAGCACCTTATGTTATAATTTTGCAAATAATTAAAATCTTACTACTCAACAGGATCTTTAAATCCTAACAACATTGTTGCAATAAATCCACCAATATAAGCACCTAAAATTCCCAATAGATAATGTCCAACATGACCTGGTTCAATTAGTATTGCTAGTGGTATCCCAGAAATACCCATATTCACAGCTCCTACTTTTAAAGTGGCTACTATTGCTCCACCTACTGCTCCACCAATACAAGCACCTAAAAATGGTTTCCCAAGTGGCAATGTAACACCATAAATCAATGGTTCTCCTACTCCAAGTATCCCTACTGGAAGAGCATTAGCAACAGTTTTCTTTAATCTTTCATTTTTAGTCTTTACAAGCACTGCAATACTTGCTCCTACTTGGCCTGCTCCTGCCATAGCTAAAATTGGAAGCAATGTAGTGACTCCAGTTCTTTGAAGTAAATCTGCATGTATTGGAGTTAATCCTTGATGTAATCCTGTCATTACCAATGGCAAGAAAGTCCCACCTAATATAGCTCCAGTTAATGCTCCACCCTTATCAATTGCTCCTGTCACAGCAGCACCTATACCATCAGAAATAAGTCCACCTAGTGGTTGCAACACAAGTACTGAAGCAAATCCTGAAATCAATATGGTCAAAAGTGGAGTCAAAACCAATTCAACGGATTCTGGCATTGCTTTTCTTATTTTCTTCTCAATAAATGATGCAAACCATACTACCAACAATACTGCAAATATTCCACCACGCCCTGGTATAAGTGCTTTGCCAAACAACTCTACATCAGCTAATCCAGGTGATATAGTTATACCTGCCATCAATCCACCAATTGCTGGTGAACCTCCAAATACCTTTGCTGCATTCATACCTACCATTATTGCCATGTAACCAAAAACTGCTCCTGAAAACACTCCCAATAGTCCAGTTATAGTTGGATTTATTCCTGCAGTCTTTAGTATATTATTAATCCCCATTATAAGTCCTGAACCAATAAATGCTGGAATCAAAGGTATAAAAATATTTGAAATCTTTTTCAAAAAGTCACTTCCTGGAGCCTTGTATTGTTCTTTTACTTGGGCTTTAACGGCTTCAGCATTTCCAAATTGCTCTGCATCAACTACTTTTATATTTGTTGTATCTTTGATATGATCTGAAACTTTTGCTGCAGTCCCTGGCCCTACAACAACTTGAATTTGATTTCCTGATTCTACTACGCCCATAACTCCTTCTACTTTTTGCAATTTCCCCTTGTCTAATTTAGACATATCTTTTAAAGTAATTCTTAATCTAGTCATGCAATTTTCAAAGCCTAAAATGTTTTCCTCGCCACCAATATTGTCAAGGATACCCTTGGCCATGTTGCCAATTTTTTCACTCATTTTGCAGCCCCCTTTTTATTTTATTTAGAAATTGCTTGTTCAATGGCTTTACTTAAATAGCCATTGTTTTCTTTTAGAATATCTTTACCTTTTTCAAGGTTGAGACCAGTTTTAATCAAAAGAATTGCCAATTTCACATCATAGTCAGTTTCTTCTAAAACCTGTGATGCTTTTTCTTTTGATACTCCTGTTGCTTGACATACTATTTTTTTAGTTCTTTCAACTAACTTTTGATTTTGAGCTTTCAAATCTACCATAAGATTTTCATATACTTTTCCTAATTTCACCATAGTTCCTGTAGATAACATATTTAAAACCATCTTCTGAGCAGTTCCAGCCTTAAGCCTTGTAGATCCAGATATTACTTCAGGACCAACTATAGGATTTATAGATAATTTAGCTGTATTTGATAAAATAGAATTTGGGTTGCAAGTTACTGCAATAGTGAAACTTCCTAACTCATTTGCATACTCTAATGCTCCAATTGTATAAGGTGTCCTTCCACTAGCAGCAAGTCCAACCAATACATCTTTAGAAGAAAAGTTGATTTCTTTCAAATCCCTAATGGCATAATCTTTATTGTCTTCCGCCCCTTCTACCGCTTCAAATATTGCTTTATTCCCTCCAGCAATTAATCCTTGTACCAAGTAGGTTCTACCCCAAAAGTTGGAGGACATTCCGAAGCATCCAAAATCCCAATCCTACCACTAGTACCTGCACCTATATAGATAAGTCTTCCACCATCACTTAACTTTTCTGCAATAATATCAATAGCTTTTGCTATATTGGGAATTTCCTTTTCTACAGCATAAGCAATCTTTTTATCTTCATCATTAATCATCTTAACCATTTCAACTGTAGATACTCTATCAATGTTGCTAGTATTTTTATTTATTCCCTCTGTTACTAACTCTTCTAAATTTATCATCTTGATCACCTTTCTTCTATATACCTTTTGGATTACTTTTATTATATCATCTCTGAAATTTTATTTCAACGCATTATTTAAAATTCGAAACTTTATTTCATTCATATGCAAAACATAACCCACTTTGACAAGTGGGCATTTGTATTAATCGTTTTTCATTTTGACTTTCATCAATAAATCTTTATCTTTTTCTACTTCTCCATCCATTTTTTCTATAGACTCTACATTTCTCCTATTGGTTATAACTACTGGAGTCAAAATGGACTTATTTTTTGATTTCAATAAGCTTAAATCAGCTTCTAACAATAAATCTCCAGCTTTTACTTTGTCATTGAGCTCTACATATCTTTTGAATCCTTCACCTTTTAACTTTAAAGTATCTATCCCAATATGTATAAGCAATTCCAAGCCACTTTCTGAACTGACAACTAAACAATGGTTAGCATTATAAACACTTGTTATCTCTCCATCAAAAGGTGCAACAATTTTCCCATCTGTAAGTTCTATTGCCAATCCATCACCAGCTATTTTCTTTGAAAAAGTCTCATCTGGAACTTCTTCAATTGGCACAACTTTACCTGTGGCTGGAGACAATATTTCTATGTTCTTGTCCCTTTTAAAAAATCTTATCATGATACCACCCTTTCAAAAATATTCAATTATTTATACCCAATAATATCACAATAATCACTGTTTGTTTATTATTTTTTATTTAACCATTTACATGCTCATTATCCAATTCTCCAGATCCATATCGAATTCTGAAGGTTTCCCCTCAAATTTCACATATTTCTATATACTTTTTTATAGGAATTTTATAATCAAAGTCAACAGTCCATTTATTAAGAATAGAAGTGCCTTCTCTTTCATAAATAGTTTTTGAAATTATATAACCTAATACATATACATTGATTTTATATATCAAATTGTAATCTGGATTTTCATTTTTTATTGACAACAAAGCCCTATTTAAAATATTGAAATGCTCTTTGTAAAATAATATCTCTCTATGAGTCAATGTGCCTACAGGATCATCTCTGACAAAATCAGTTCCATGCTCAACTAAAGAAGCTATTCCTTCTTCCAAAAGTCTTCCCAAAGTATCATATAGTGCTTTCTTGGGATAAAAACTCATCTTTAATATTAATGTAACTTTTTTCCCTATAGGAACTTGTCTAGCATGATAGAACTCATGAGCAAGTATTTTCTCAAATTCATCTATATTTCCTATGTATTTTATGAAATTTATATATACATTTTTAGTAAATATAGCAAAACCACCATCTACGCCACCAGCATACAATACTATATTGGGATCTACTTTTATAGATTCCGGAATATATTTGTATATCTGTTTAAGTACATTTTCAAAGATAATATCCTCATTTTTTTTAATGAACTGGAGATTTTTTTTAACTTCTTCTATATTGTCTTTTAAAATATAAAATTCATATGGATCTTTATAATTTTCATCTTCAACAACTTTTCTCAATTCTTCTTCTATTGTCAGACTATTAGTTTTTCTTCTCAACTCTTTTTCGTGTTTTAAAAACAACTTTCCTTCTTTAGAAGAAAGATATTTTTTTAACTTTTTATCGTCAAATTTGTCATCTTCTAAAATATTTAAAATATATTCGACCCCATCAACAAATATTTCCACATTATTCCTCCTCATTCTCCCTTGTATTCTATCTAATTATACTATTAATAAAAGAGAGGTATGCAGAAGTTAGATATTTTCTAACCATTTTTTCAAATCATCTATTTTTGCCATTGTTTCATTATATCCTTGCATATATAAAGCATCTAGTTTAGAAATATCTCTTTCTAGTCTATCTACATCAAATTTTTTTACAGGTCTAAGCACGAAAACTTTACCTTTTTTTTCAAGTTCTTGAATTTTATTTAATGCAGAATTGTATCTAATATGTCTAGTTTTAATTGCTTCAACTACTTTAGGATACTTTCTGGAAAGTCTTTTTATTGCAAAATTTATTCTCTGAGGTTCTTTTCTATATCCCTTGTTTCTTGTAAGTACAACTACATTATACTGATTCCCATCTTCAATAGATTTATTTATAGGAATAGAATCTGAAATACCACCATCATAATAAAATTCTCCATTTATTTCTACAGGAGGTGAAATGATAGGTAAACTACTAGAAGCTCTTAAAACCACTTCCATGTATTCCACTGGGTCAAAATCATTTTTTTCAAAATATACAGCTTTCCCAGTTTTACAACTAGTAGCACATGCCTTAAATATAGTCTCGGATTTCTTAAAAGTTTCATAATCAAAAGGTACTACTTTATTTGGAAGACTGTCATATAGATAGTTCATATTGAAATAACTTCTATCTTTAAGCCAATGCCTAAATCCGGAAAATTCCTTATCTTTGACATGTTCAACAAATACTTTTCTATTCCTTTCCCTTTGCTCCGCCACAAAATTAGCTCCATTGCTTGCTCCTGCTGATACACCTATTACATAAGGAAATTTTATATTTGAATCCATAAAAGCATCCAATACTCCCGATGTATAAGCCCCTCTCATTCCTCCACCTTCAAGAACTAGTCCTACATTTTTATCTGCCATTCTATCACCTTCTTTATTTTCCTATTTTATATATTGTTATAGTTTAATTATATATGATTCCAGAATTTTCACAAACCCTTAATTGAAAATATTTCTATTGTTCAATATTTGGACTTTTACCCGCAAATATTGTTTTTTCACCTTTAAAAGTTAAAATTCATATTATAAATGTGAAAGGAGACTTTCCTGTTATATTTTCAAATAATGGATATGCTAGAATGAGCTTTTTTACGGATAAATTTAAGCCTAAGGATATTATAGGAAAATCAGTAATAATACATCAAAACCCTGATGATTATAGAACACAGCCTACTGGAAATGCTGGGAAGAGGATGGCTTGTGGAGTGATCAAATTTACTTCCTATTAAATATAGTTTCATGTATTACATGCTTCTTTATGTCTATTGCTTTTTTAGGGCATAGTTCATGACAACAAAAGCATCTGATGCAGCGTTTCAAATCCACTTCTGGTTTCCCTTTTGACATATCAATAGCCTTTGGTGGACAATTCTGGGCACATATACCGCAAGAAACACATATATTGTGGTTGAATACAGGACGCGGTCTAAAATTATTTAAAATCCAATTTTCCATAAATTTAGGGACTCTTCCCCCAACAAAATTTACATTAGCTGAAACTGGTAGTTTAAACTGTTTTATATCTATATCTTGTGGCTTTAAGCCTACAAATTCTATATCATTTATATCAACACTAAAAATATTCCTCTCTTTAACTACTCTAAGAATAGGTATAGACAATGGATCTATACCTATTATCTTTGATGCTGCAGTATCTAATGCATAAGGATTTTCTGAAGCAAATATAAGACCTACAAATCTTTTATCCCCAGAAGAAGGCCCATCTCCTTCCATTCCTTCTATACCATCTATAATTGACAAATCTGGTCTCACATACTCACAAATATCAACTATTGCATTGGCAAAATTCTCTATATTGTTCATTTTGAAATGATATTCTGCTTTTGTCACTCCTGGTATTGTACCATAGAGATTTTTTATTGCTCCTGTATAAGTCATCATAGCATGAGTTTTAAGTTTAGCAGCAGAAACAACAAAATCAACTTCATCAAAAGCTTTGACGATTTTCATGTTTTTAAGCATTTTTGCCTCATCATTTTTCACTTCTACAAAAGATGTATCAAAATTGAGTTCACAACCCGTTCTTTTTTGAACATCAAACATTCCAGTAGACTTATATACGGCCATTAAAGATTTTTCATTAAAAGGTCCTCCAGGACTGTCACCAACAATTACTTTACAACCTAGTTGTTGAAAATATCTGACTATAGATTCAACAACAGTCGGATGAGTAGTTACTGCATCATCAGGTGAATTTTTCTTAAGTAGATTCGCCTTAACTAACACCTTACTGCCTGTCCTCACTTTGGGCTTTATATTTTCCATACTATCTAAACATTCAAATATCTTTTTCTCTACCAATTCATAATCATAGCTTTCACAACTTAAAATACATACCTTTTCCAAAAAAACTCCCCCTAGCCTGAAATATTAGTTATAGTTCTTACTTTAGTTTATATATACCATACGTCTTTGTAATAGGATCCATAAATATTGGCAATTTAGGTGGATAAAAAGTGAAAACTATAAATGCAAAACCTAAAACAATAAAAATAATCAATCCAATTGTTTCACTGGTTCTAGAAAACTTTTTCTTAATCATGCTACTACTTATCCATTGGCAAAAAATAGCTCCTAGTACATAAGAAGAAATATCTACCCACAAAATACTTCTTTTAATTATAGCAGTATAGCTATAAAAAACCCCTATAATTGTAGCTTCTAAAACGACAATTCCCAGTGCCTTTCCTAATAAAAAACTATTCACATATCTATTGATAGCTGGATATTCAATTAACGAAAAAAATATCAGCGACCAATATCCTAATTTTAAATGTTCCCAAACACTTTCATTTATCGAACTTATGACTCCTACAAAAGTTAAATTGTTTGACCATTCGTATGTAAAATGTAACAATGAACCTACAATTATCATCCAAAATACACCCACAATTTCCCATTTGTTTATTTTCTTATCTCCATAATAGTACATCTTTTTTTCTCCTTTTTTAATTTTACATATTATATAATTCCACATATTTATATAAAAATCCTTTCAATATTTAAATTTATTTAGTAAAAAGTAAAAGGGCCTAGGCCCTTTTACTTTATCAATTTTGACAATATCTTAAATTCCGGTGTACCTGCTTTTTTCAACAAATCAAAAATAACTGTTTCTGTATTGGTTATTACAGCTCCCATATCTGTCATTAAAGATAAACCATTTAGATAATTCTCCTTTTCTCTTGAACAGACTCCATCTCCCACTATAAATACATCATATCCATCAGAAAGCAAATCCCTTGCTGTCTGGAAAACACATATATGAGTCTCCATCCCTGATATTATAACTTTCTTTCTACCAGTAGATTGAATATACTTCTTTACATCTTCTGTATATGCTGAAAACTCAACTTTCTCAAATCTCTCCCCATTTTTAAGGACTTCTTCCAATTCAGGAACGGTGTTTCCTAAGCCCTTTGGATATTGTTCTGTATATATAATAGGCATATTTAGTTCTTCTGCTGCCGAAATCAATATCTTTGTCTTTTCTATCACTTTTTCCGCATATTTCATTGGCTTAACTAATCTATCCTGAATATCAATAATAAGTAAAACTGTGTCTTCTCTGTCAAGAATGTATTTATTCATTTATATATCTCTCCTTTTATCTTTCTTTTGTAATCATTATAATATATTTATACTAAATTTGAAAATATCTCGTTTCAATAATTCTATATTTCTAGTATAATATATCTATATTAAATTCAATTGACGATAGAGAAGCTCCTACTAAGGGGCTTTGTTCTAATTGGTGATAAAAATGTGCTATGTATATATATTAAAGTGTTCTGACAATACCTTATATACAGGTTGGACAGTTGATCTTCATAAGAGATTAAAAACTCATTCCAGTGGAAAAGGTGCAAAATATACAAGAGGTAGACTTCCTGTAAAACTTGTATATTTTGAAAAATATGAAGATAAGATATCTGCCCAAAAAAGAGAATATGAAATAAAACAAATGACAAGAAAAGAAAAGCTTGAATTAATAGGGCTTTTCCCTTAAATATATTATAAACCATCCTGTAAGTACAATGCCTTTAAATATACTGCTTATGCTTATACTCCACCATACTCCATTTAACCCTAGAGATGTCTTTGAAAGTAACAAGGCAGAAGGTATACGAAGAGCATTAAATACAATTCCAACAACAGATGGTGGAATTGTTCTACCTAAACCATTGAAAGCTCCTCCTGTCGTTATCTCTATGCACATAAAAAATTGAGAAAGTCCTAATATTCTTAAATAGGTTGTCCCCAATTTTATGGCTTCACTATCATCTGGAATAAAAATTCTAAATACAGGTGTAGCACCAAATATAAGCAAACACGTTGCAAATATACCAATAATACTTACAAGTCCTATAGCTTTTCTATATCCTTCATGAATTCTATCCCATCTATCAGCCCCATAGTTTTGTCCCACAAACGCAGAAAGAGCAGTAGAAAATCCTCCTGCTGTCATCCATGATATAGATTCTATTTGTGAACCAACATTCTGTACTGCTATAGGAGTAGAGCCCCATTGAGCCAATATTTTTGCTATAACCATAGACATAAAAGCAAAAATTCCATTTTGCAATGCTGCTGGAAACCCTAATTTAAATATAGTTTTTATATATTTTGATTCAGGAATTTCAAACAAATTCAAACCAGAGAACAAATCCAATTTATCTGTATTTACCTTTATAAAAATAAGAGTGACAACAAATTGGGAAATAATTGTAGCTAATGCAGCTCCTTTCACTCCCATTTCAGGAAATGGTCCAAGACCTAAAATCATCAGTGGATCTAATATCATATTAGTTATAAGTCCAACTGCAGTTATTCTAAATGGAGTAGAACTATTCCCTGCACCATTAAAAATCCCTGCAAACACTGGATTCAAAAAGAAAAACACCATTCCAATAGATACTATAGTTAAATAATCTACAGCCATTTCCGCTACTTCAACATCTTCAAGATTAAAAAAACCTATAAGCTGACGTCTAAAAACTATCAAAAATATGGAGTACAATAGTCCAATGATTATATCCAATTGAATTGAATGTAGTACATATTTTCTAGCAGATTTCATATCTTCTTTTCCATAAGATTGTGCAACTCCTACTTCAGCACCTATTTTAGGTATCAAAAATATAGATGCTCCAATCCACGTAAAAAATCCAGCAGTACCTGCTGCTGCCACTTCTTTGGTCCCTGCTCTGCCAAGCCATGCCATATCCGTCATACTATATGCCATTTCAACAAATGATGTTCCCATAATTGGAAGGGCAAGTTTTACAAGTGCTTCTGTTATATTTCCTCCTGTCAATCTACTATTTTCCGCCATACTCTTCTCTCCTTGTCTATACATACTATAAAAATTTTTAGTATTTCGTATCTCTAACAATTCTACTATATAAAAAAATATCCTTCAAGATGTTTAAAGGATATTTTTTGTGTTGCTATATATCTATTATCTCTACATCAGGACTCAATTTATATATTAAATCTTTTCTCTCAACTATTATATCAATTTTTTTATAAAGCTCTTCATCTTCCTTAATTGCTTTCAATAAATTTTTATTGGGGTTTATGGCTATAGGGTTTGCTACCATCCTAAGCATTGACAAATCTCCTGCAGTATCTCCATAAGAATAACTTTTATTTAAATCCACATCAAATCTAGATACAAATTCGTCAATGGTCCTCTGTTTATTTTCAGAATCCCACATTCTTATAATTTCTCCAGTAAAATTGTTGTTTTCATCTACTATATACTCACTACCTCTATATTCAGTTACGCCATACTTTTTAGCCATTTTCTCTACCAAAAAATCAGGACTCCCTGATATGAAAAATACCTTATGACCATTGTTTTTATGCCATTCTATTCTAGATCTAGTATATTTATAAACTAGATCTCCATTTATTTTTATTACCTGATTAGCTATAAAATCTATATAATCTTTATTTACACCTTTAAGTTCCCTTACATAAAATTCAGCCAATTCCTCTAAATAATCCTCAAAATCTCCATATCTCTTTTCCCATTCATAATAAGTATGTTTCACATGATTGTGCCATATAGCTGGATCTATGACCTCATATTTAATTAATTTCTTAAAATGTTGTATCATAAGAGAGTTTCTATAAAGGGTACCATCTATATCGAAAAATGCTCCAACATTTTCCACCTCATCACCTCCACTATATTCTAATTCTCTTTTTTTCTCCCATTCCAAAACATTCAGCTATATCTATTTTTCTATCGCCTAATTTAAAATAACCTTCATAACTTCCTATGGGAGCTTCATAGTCCGATTTTACTATTAAGTAATTAAATTTTATTTCTGTCTTTGTTTCTGGATAAAAAGAAATATTCACCATATCATATTCATCTTTAATATTCCACACTTCTCTATTTTCATATTTTCTTTCTACTTTTATAGGAGGAAGTACATTCATCTTTCCATCAATCCAAATACAATTTTCATTATATTTTTCATGATTTAACACTTGATTGTCTGTCAAATTAAAAGCAAAAGTATTTCCACTATTATCTTTTCCCCATCCTGTCACCCAATCATATTTCATATTGTAAGGATAATACCCTTTATGATCATCTATTATCATGTGAGAAATTCCCTTGTCAAATACAATCTTTTCATCCCCTAAAATTAAATACCCTTCCATAGGCATAAAATTTTTGTGTGAATAAAGTCCTCTGTTTTCTCCAAAAGGCTGACATATAACTATAGGTTCAGTAATATGATATGCTTTTATATCAAGTATTGCCATAGGCAAATCATGAGGCTCCATTTTAGCTTTAACTACTATCTCATTTTTTCTTAAATTGTTTTCATAGCACATATAGTAAGCTTTAGTTTGACCCTTTGTCTCACTATTAAACAGCCCTTTTCCTATTGAAGCTTTTTTAGTATTAATTATTTTTTCATAATCATATAATTTTTTATTCCTCTTGTCATATATTACTAAACAGATAAGTGTAGATATTTTTGCAGTATATACAGCACCAAAAATAAATATATCCCTATTTCCTGCTTGAAAAGCTTCCCATTCTTTTAATCTAAAATTTAAAAACCATTTAGGTAAAGCATATCCTAAAGGTTTCTTTGCATCCAACATATTCACTTTAGAAACAGCCCTATTATATGTTCCAAAATTAAATCTTCCATCCAAATTCACTAAAGATTCAATATCTTCTCTTACTTCCCTATAATAACATTTTTCTTCGCAAATTTTCATGAAAATCCCCCTTAAACTTAAAAATAAGACAATTATATTATATATTCCATAATACTTGTGAATATCCTTCTTGCATAAATAAAAAAGCTTCCTTAAAGTATCAGAAGCCCTTTTTAATATGGAATCCTCATCTAAATTTTAAAAACATCTCTCGCTTAACTAATATTGACCTAGCAAACCTCTACACTTTGCCACTTTTACACATTTATTGAAAACAAATAAACCTATGATGAAATACAACAAAGAATTCCCAGCCATTATTCCATAATCCAATGCTGAAAAATCTCTAAAAGAACATCCCCCCATCATAGTTGAAAATATGGAGCCTGCAGCATAATTAAAGGGGAGCAAACCAGATATAATTCTACTTCTCGGAAATGTAGCAACTAATACTATTAAAAAATATTGAATAATATTTAATAGGGATTGAACTCTTTTAAAAATAAGAGCTAGCCCTCCGCACATCAGTCCTATGCCTAATATACTGAAAACACCAATAAATATGGGAATTAAAATAGAAAGTACATTTATTTCCAGCCAATGACCAGTTGTTTCCATTATGATTAAAAGTAGAAAAATAGAAAATATTGTCTCTATCAATAAATTTGAAATACTTCTCACAACTAATATTTGAGATAAATTTATATTGGACATATTTAGTTGTTCCAAGGTTCCTTTACTTGCATCATCAATTATACTAAAAGCAATATCTGAATAAGCTACCATGATAATAGTCCATAAAAAATAACCAACTATAAATCCCTCTAAATTTTCTCCCATGTCCAAAGGTGATACTCCCAATGACATTCCAAAACTTTTTAGTCCCGAGAACATTACCATAAATAGTATATAAAAAATCAAAAGATTAGAAATTGTATTAAATTTGTATCTATATAACTCCTTTACATTTTTCTCCAATGAAACCTTGAATAAATAGTAAATTTTTTTCAACTACTCCACCTCCCCATTGGTAATGTTCAAGAATATCCTTTCAAAATTGTTATCTTTTTGTTTTATCTCCTTTATAAAAATACTTTTTTCCCTCAAGCTATCTATAATTGCATATATTTCATTTACTTCAGATATATCAACTTCTATCTTGGTTCCATTGTTTACAAAATAAAAATCATACCCCAAATTTGATAAATATTTTTCATCATCTTTAGATAAGCTTTCTGTAAGCACTATTTCATAAGTCATACTTCTAAACATATCCATAAGTGCTCCTACGCTATCTTGAGCAACTATCTTGCCTTTATTTAAAATGACTACATCTTTACAAATATCTTGAACTAAATTCATATCATGAGTACTTAACAAAATAGTCTTGTTCATGCTAGAGACAATATCCATAAGTACCTCTTTTATATCTATATGACTTTGCACATCCAATCCAAGGGTTGGCTCATCTAGCAATATAATTTCTGTATCACATACAAGAGTCATAGCTATAGCAACTTTTTGCTGCATCCCCCTAGATAAGTTGTTGACCATTGTATCTTTTTTATCTGACAAATTGAATCTATCCAACAGTTCATCTATATGCCTTTCAACCTTTTTCCCTCCAAGTCCCCTTATTCCTGCAAAATAACGTAAATTCTCCCTTGGTGTAAGTTTCCAATAAAGATTTCTTGTACCTTCAAAAAGTGCAGATATATATTCCATAGATTTTTTGTTATCTTCCCCAAATATCTTAATCTCACCACTATCAGGAATAATCAAATTGCAAATACATTTTATAGTAGTAGTTTTCCCAGAACCATTGGGACCAAGTATTCCACATATTTCACCTTTCTTAATTGAAAAAGAAATATCGTCTACTGCTTTTAAATTTCCATAATATTTAGACAATTCGTTGACTTCTATAGCCTCCAATGAAATACCCCCTATCTTTCATTTTCTCAATTCTATTATTATATGTTGTAAGATATGTTTTTATATAAACTTAACATCATTTTAATCCCTCTCTTATGAGAGATTTATCATATACTATAATTACCTTAATTATTTCTATCTCCATAAATTTTCAAAAAAAGCTTAAAGAGCACAGCCCTTTAAGCTTTTATTTTCTTTGTATTTTTCACTAAGCAAGAGTTACATTTGCTGCTTGTGGTCCTTTTTGTCCTTCAACTATTTCAAAAGTAACATTTTGGCCTTCTTCTAATGTCTTAAAGCCTTCTTTGTTAATTTGTGAAAAGTGAACGAAAACATCATTCCCATCTTCAGCTGTGATAAATCCAAATCCTTTTTCTGCATTGAACCATTTTACTGTACCATTAGTCATGTAAATACCTCCAAAAATTTATTTCTTTAATTCTCTTTAAAACATTTATCTATAAAAATTTTCGAAATTGTCGTCATTTATGTAGCTTAAGTATTCAGCAAACATATCCAAAATAATTTCATAAATTTTTAAGAAACAAAATATTTATTACGAATCAAAGCTTTCTTAATTATATCACCATTCATTATATTTTGCAACCAAAAATTTCTACTTTCTTAAATCTTTGTGAACTATATTATAACTTTATTATAGACAAATTATTCATAATTTTATTTTGATTCTCTTTCAATTATATCATCCAATATTTCTGCAGCTTTTACAATGATATTTCTACATCTCACTTCTTCATCTAGATGATTTTTCTTCAATGGTATACAGTCTATATCCCCCATTTCTTCTTTATATCTATATATCAACTCTTGAGTTAAATTTTTTATTTTGTCACTTTCATGCCCATTGTTCTTAACAAACATAGTTCCAAGAACCATTATAGAACCAGTAATAGCACCACATAAATCTCCAGTACACATTCCACCGCCAAATCCAGCAGCTAACTTTAAAGCATTTTTATCTAATCCCAAATTATATACTTCATTTGAAGCATAAAGTATTTTTTCAGCACAGTTCAATTTTTCTTCTTCTCCATATCCATTCCTTATTAGATCTGATATCATATTTTAAGCCCCCTATTTTAGTAAGACAAAATTTCTACCCTTTCCATAACTATAGGTTCCAAAGGTTTATCAAATGTGTCAGTCTTTGCTCCTGCAATTTTATCTACTACATCCATTCCTTCAAACACCTGCCCAAATACCGTATGCCTTCCATCAAGCCAGTATGCTCCCCCTAGTTCCTCATATCCCTTGATTACTTGTTCTGGAAATCCTTCCTCTTCTCCCAAATCCTTCATCTGAGCAATAATCTTTTTATCTACTTTATTGTTTTGTACAATAAAAAATTGACTTCCATTAGTATTTGGTCCACTATTAGCCATAGATACTGCTCCTCTAAAATTGCGATGGTTTATATCAAATTCATCTTCGAAAGGTTCTCCCCAAATACTTTCTCCGCCTCTTCCTGTTCCTTCAGGATCTCCACCTTGAATCATAAAATCTTGAATCACCCTATGAAAAGTAACTCCATCATAATATCCATTTTTGGCATGAGTTTTAAAGTTTTCCACTGCTTTTGGAGCCACTTCAGGGAAAAATTTAATCTTTATATCTCCATAATTAGTTTTTATAACCGCTATTTCTTCTCCACTCTTTGGTGATTGTACAGGTATCATACCATTTCCTCCCTCTTATTTATAGTTCATACATTATATAATATCATATAATTTTATAAAAAAACTCTATTAATTATATGTATACAATTAAAAACATAATTCTTTAGTAAATCCATCATATCCTATTGTTGTATTTTGAAATATTTCTATTGCATTCATCTTATATAAAATTGGTTCATTAATTGAAGGACTAAAATGAGTAAGCAAAAGTTCCTTCACATTGCCTTTATACGCCAATCCTGCTGCTTCAGCAAAAGTCATATGCTTATTTTTTATAGCTTTCTCTATATCTTCATTATCCCCATAAGTTCCTTCGCATATAAGCAAATCACTTCCATTTATAAAATCTGGTATTGTATTTATTGGTCGTGTATCTGTTATATAACTTAATTTTATACCTTTCCTTTTCTCTCCCAATACCATATCAGGTTCATATATACGATTTCCATAAACTATAAACTCACCATTTTGAAGTCTTGACCAAATTTCTTTAGGCACTTGATTTGAAATTGCCTTTTGTACACAAAATTTAGGTCTTCTGACTATATAAAAACTGTAACCCAAACATGAACATGAATGATCAAGTTCTAATATACTCATCTGAATGTCTTCATTTGAATGTTCTTCTACTTTTAATCCATTAGTAGAAAAGCTAATACCTAATATTGGGGGAGGATTTTCTATTACATTTATAGTATAGGGAAGATATGGAATCAAAGTCAAAATACTATTCATTATATCCTTTATACCTTCAGGGCCTATTATCGTAATGGGTTCAGTTCTAGCACTATTCCCAATAGTTGAAAGAAGTCCTGGCAAGCCAAAAATATGATCCCCATGAATATGAGTTATACATATCATATCAATAGACTTAAATCCACTATTCATATTTTTCATAGACACCTGAGTACCTTCTCCACAGTCTATAAGAATCTTTCTCCCTTTATAGCTCATAAGTAAAGAAGACAAAAATCTTCCAGGCATAGGCATACTTCCGCCACTTCCCAACAAAGCTATATTAATCATTGAACCATCCCTCTATGTTCTAATATTATCCTTATTATATCCTATACTTCACAAAATTTAAACAAATATGATGTGATGCGCTGGGGACGGTTCTTTTTGCATCACATCTAAATCTAGCTATAATTTTTTCGCTATTCTATGGACTGTGCCTCTTGTTGTGCCTGTAAGTTCAGATATTCTTCTATGGGACAAATTGCTTGTATTTATAAGTTCAATGACAACTTCTTCTAAAGCATCTTTTCTATTGTTCAATTCTTTTGCTTCAACAATATTATATTGTTTGCAGTATTCCGCTATAATTTTTTGCGCTTTTTCTTCACGTTGTATTTCTAAATCTTCTTGGATTTCTAAAAATTCTTTTGTATCATCTTGTAAGTGGAACTTTTTAAATTCTTCTATTGAGCCTGAAAATAAATCCATCATCATATATTTTTCCTCGGGACTTATAATCTTACATTCTTTTCCTGTGTAACTTCTATAGCTACTCCAATGATAATCAGATGGTTTAGATACCATTTTAGCTTTTACAGGATTGTTGTGTATATACCTAATTGCTTCCAACAGATATTCTTCTGTGTTTATAACTTCACTTTTATACCTATCTTGAAATACATGCCCTACTCGATTATATTTTTGATTGTATTTTCTTGCAAATTTAATATTTATCGATTTAATCACTTCAGTCATCGTTTGTAAATCTGCATGAATCAAAATATGTACATGATTATCCATCAAGCAATAAGCAACTATTGAAATTTTTTTCTTATCTGCTTCATGTTGTAATTGTTCCATAAAGTATTGTTTTTCTTCAGACTGATTAAATATCATCTCCCTATTGTTGCCCCTCATCATTATGTGATAATATCCAGTTTCACTCTCTTCCCTAGCTCCCCTTGTCATATAATCACCTCAATGAAATTTTACCACTTTTTGAAATTTGATGCAAAAAGAACCGTCCCCAGTGAATACAATGCATATTGTTTCAATCTAAAAATAAAATAGTATTAGTACATACTATAGTTCAATTTAAAGGAGGCGAAAGGCAAATTAAAAATAGCAAATCGTAAACATGAAAATATTTAAAAGGGGGATTCAAATTGAAAAAGAAGTTGTTTAAAATCACATCTCTACTACTTATAGTATTTATGGTATTGCCTCTTGGGGGTTGTGGAAAGAAATTAGAATTAACAGATGAAGAAAAAAGTCAAGGATACAAGGGTTACAAAGACATGGGAATAAAATTTAAAATGGGAGAAGATTGGAAAAAGTATGATGACAATATATTTCTAGATAGTCTAGGAGATTCTGAAGATGAAAATGAACCAATATACAACGGAATAAGCTATGGATATATATCTAATGACTTAATTGAACAGTACTTGGATGTAGCTGAAAATGTAGCAGATGAACAGGAAAGGTTTAAAAGATATGATGAAATTTTTTCTCAGGTAAAAAACATATTCTCCATAGTTGTATTTAGAGAAAATAAAATTCCAGCTGAAGACAAAATTCCAGAATTGACAAATATGACCCACAACGAAAAAATAAACAAAAAATCAGGATATATATTCTATTTCTGCTACAATGACTTTGATGATTCTGGATTAGATGAAGAAGAAAAAAATGCATATAAAAATCTGTATGATGATATACAAAATATAAAATCATCTCTAAAAACCTACAAACCTGAAACTCCCCAAGAAGCATTGACATCACTTAAAAAATTAGAATTTAATTTAAAAGACCTTGATGGAAATGAAGTAAACAATGAAATATTCAAAGACTATAAGCTAACAATGATAAATATCTGGGGAACATTTTGTGGACCATGTAAAAGAGAAATGCCAGACCTTGCAGAATTATATGAGGAAATGAAAGATGAAAATGTAAATATTATAGGTATTATATCTGATACACCAAATGAAGATAATGAAAACGCAGCAAGGGAAATAATCAAAGAAAGTGGCGTAAAATACACAAATCTAATTTCTGATGAAAATATAAAAAAGAATGTAATAAGCTGTATAGCAGGAGTTCCGACTTCTTTCTTTGTAGATAGTCAAGGAAATATTGTTGGTGAAGTAATAACAGGTTCAATGAGTAAAGATGAATACAAGGAAAAAATATCAGAAACACTTAAATTATTAAAATAGAACTCATGTATGGAGGTAACTAAATGAAAAAATTTTTTATACGAAATATAATTTTTATTGGTAGTATATTATCGATATTTTTAGGTATCTGTAGAGGTGAGGTAGCAACAGTTCTTAACAAAGCTATCAATATATGCTTGGAGTGTATAGGAATTGGATAGTAATAAAAAAAGACATTTAACTCAAACTATATCTTCTATTGCTGCCAACGGAAATATAAAAGGTTTTGTTGAAGGTCGTATATATACAGGAAATGCAAAAAAATTCTGTGTTCCAATACTTAATTGCTATTCCTGTCCAGGAGCATTAGGAGCTTGTCCTATAGGTTCTATCCAAGCCGTGATTGGAAGCATGAAATATAACTTTTCCTACTATGTATTTGGAACTATAACATTAATAGGAATTGTATTGGGACGATTTGTTTGTGGTTGGCTCTGCCCTTTTGGATTCATTCAAGATTTGTTGCATAAAATACCTTCACCAAAATTATCAGTACCACGAAAATTAAATAATGTACTTAAATATCTAAAATATGCTATACTTGCATTATTTGTATTTACTTTGCCACTAATCCTTCAAGATGATCTAGGAATGAGTGACCCATATTTTTGCAAATATATCTGTCCTGCTGGTACCCTTGAAGGAGGTATACCCCTTCTACTGGCAAATGAAAATTTAAGAAATGCAACAGGATTTCTTTTTAGATGGAAATTTTTCATATTAATATTTATCATAATATTTTCGATATTCATATATAGGATATTTTGCAGATATATATGTCCATTAGGTGCTTTCTATTCATTGTTCAATCCTATCAGTCTATACAGTTTTAAAATTGATGAAAATATGTGTACAAAATGTAATGCATGCACCAACAACTGTAAAATGAATATCAAACCCTATGAAACTCCCAACAGTCCAGAATGTATCAGATGTGGTGACTGTATCAGTTCTTGTCCAAACAATGCTATAAAAAGTGGTCTACTCGTAGAAAAACATAAACGCATCAAAGCTACAACTAATGTGAATCAAAATAATTAAAATTAAATTAGGATTTCTCAACTTATACAGCCAAAGCTCGGTATTTCGTCGGGCTGAGGCTGTTTGTTTTTTATATTATTTTGAAATTTGATGCAAAAAGAACCGTCCCCAGTGCATCAGATACCACGTTTTGGTTTTATATTAAATTTAACAATAGCTCCCTTTGGATTATTGTTTTCGGCTTTGATATTTCCTCCATGTTTTTCAACCATAATTTTAGCTATATACATGCCCAAACCAGAATGTCCTGTTGTAAATGAACGAGATTTATCCCCTTTATAAAATTTGTCAAAAATATTTTTTAGATCCTCATTGCTAAATCCCTTTCCAGTATCTACTATAGAAAAGATTGTTTCTTCGTCATTGCATAGTACATTTAATTTTATTGATTCGCCTTTTTCAGTATATCTAATACTATTGGATATACAATTGTCTAATACTTGTTCTAGAGACTTAATATCAAATTTATCTATGAAATTTTTTTCCCTTGAATCTATGATTTCAATTTTAAAGTCTATTCCTTTTTCATCACATAAAAGTTTGTAATCTTTTTCTTTTAGCTTTAAAAATTCTATAATATTAATTTCTATAGGTTCTAAAATAAAATTAGGATTTTCAATATTAGATATCTTGTTCATATCATCTAATAATATTAAAGCCCTTTCATTATTTCTTTTAATTACTCCTATATAGTCTTTAATTTTTTCCTCCTTAACTGCACCATCTATTAAAGCTTCAGAGTAAGTACTTACAATAGTGAGAGGTGTTTTTAAATCATGAGCAATACTCTCTACATTTTCTCGTCTTTTTTCTTCTAAATCCCATTGTTTTATAAGAGAGTCCTTGAGATTTACCCTCATGTCTTCAAAGGCATTGCAAAGCTTTGTAAACTCATTATTTTCATCATATTCAATGGTAAAATCTAAATCTTGATCTTTAATTTTTTCAGATGCATCTAATAGTATATTTACTGGTTTATTTATTTCTTTACTTAACTTCTTAGCATATATAAATGTAAATATAATTATATATATAAACGGTAAAAATAGCATTGATTTAGACAATAAGAATAATACAGTACTATCAGTTTTTTGTGTACTTACTAAACTATAATTTAATACAACAGCTCCTTTAACATTGCTATCTTTATCTAAAATAGGAATGATTTTGGCAAAATATTTACCATTCAAGGGTTTTGTAGAGTTTATATTAGTAACTAGATCATTTCTATTTTCTATAATCTTTTTATCTAGTGTTCCATATATTATATTTCCATCGCTATCTAATACTTGATAGCCCATTCCCTTATGAGGTATTATCTCGTTCATTTCTCCTTCAAAACTTTTGTTTAATACATTGTCATGACTTTCATAAATTTTTTTTACAATATCCCCAACTTGCTTTTCATAATAATTAGCAGGATAATAAATATGGTTAAAAGTTTTAAGCCATATGAAAAAAGAAAGTGCAGAAAAAATTAAACTTAAAACCAATATTTTAATGAAAGTCACTACAAATTGTCTTTTAAAGCCTTTATTTTTCACAATTTAGGCCTCCCATTTATAACCTAATCCCCAAACAGTTTCAATATATTTATTTTCTTTGTCAATAGAGCTTATCTTAAATCTAATTTTTTTAATATGCTCTGTAACAGTAGAGGTGTCTCCTAGCCCATCATAGCCCCAAATTTTTTCATATATTTGATCTTTTGAAAATACTTGACCTGGATTTAAAGCTAGAAGTTCTACTATTTGAAATTCTCTCTTCGTGAGGTTTATATCTTCATTATTTACCTTTACATTTAAACCTTTTAAATCAATAGATAAATTTTTAAAATTTAAATAGCTATTGTCTTCTTTTTTTGCTTTTCTTCTTTCACGTCTCAAATGGGCCTTAACTCTAGAAACTAATTCCTTTAAGCTGAAAGGTTTAGTTATATAGTCATCACCGCCAATAGCAAGTCCTTTGATTTTATCAACTTCACTATCCTTTGCTGATAGAAACAGTATAGGACAATCTATATTATCTCTTATAAGATTGCAGACATTGAAACCGTCTATATCTGGCATCATAATATCTAAAATAATTAGATCTGGTTTTTTTCTAGACAGTTCAATCCCATCAAAGCCATTATAGGCGGTTAAAACATTGTATCCATTAGCCTCAAGTGAGTCTTTAATTATCATAACTAAATCTTTTTCATCATCTACAACAAGGATAGTCTCCATAGTAGTCCTCCTAATTAGTATTTTAAATAATAAATTAAAACTGATAATCCATACAATATATAGATATGGGCTGGATAAAATATATAAAATAATTTTTTCATAGATTTGCCCTTTTCTCCATTATACAAAAACATAAAGATTACTGCAAAGACGCTCATCCACTCATAATAATCTGTAAACATAAGTTTTAGACTAATAGGTCTAATATACATTAAAGGCATGCCTATCATCCAAGTTAATACAAATATTGCGAAAAATATACATTGTAACTTTCTGTTTTCACGAAATAAATACAATATAATACCAGTTAAAATCACATACAATCCGCCTTCAACTAAAAATGGCGATGGAATAAAACTAGATACTATCACATAAATATGATTTGCAGTATCCATTGACATGTTTGGAATAATTAAAAGTTGAAAAATAAAAGCTATAGCATAGCTTATTAAAAATGGAGACAGTGTCAATCCAATACCTTTAAAAAACTTTTTCTCTTTTATATAATCTATTCCTTTAAATATAATAATTAAAATAACAAAGGTCGAAAATATGCCATTTTCAGGACAAAATCCATCTCCTCTTTGAAGTGGCTTGGAAAATTGAATTATATATTTTATAAGTGTCATAAATACAGACATTAAGTAAATCCTTGTAAAATATTTTTTTCTATTAGAAGTATGAGTATACCCTTCTATCATTGTGAATAAAAACATATCTCCTGCCAATCTACCAATCCACGAAAATGCGACGGGTACTTTACCTGTAAATTCAAAAAAGTAATGGATGTGATCAAATAGCATAAATATTAGAGCTAAAATTTTAATTTGAAATCCTGTGAGTCCTTTAAATCCTTTTTTACTATCTTCTAAAGCCATATTGATTCCTCCCTTTATAAATTCTCTATATAATCTAACATTCAATTATAAAGAATTTATAAAGTTTATATAAAAGATTAAAGTTTATTTAAATATGGGGAGATGCCTCGAATGATGCACCGGGTAGATAAATTTGATGCAAAAAGAACCGTCCCCAGTGCATCCCCAGTGCATCGAATGCACAGATTTTGATAATTAATAGAGTGATTTTTGTGGTATAATAGAGAAAACACTTGAATGAAGGGAATTTCTATGAATATTGATTTTACTTATGAAAAGAAAAAAATTGAATATGTATCTGGATATATTTTTAAGGGAAGAAACTACAGGTGTAGCTATGAAAGATATAAAACTCTGTATAGAAATCCAGCTCCTGGAACTGAAAGTGTTGAGTTTTACAATTTTCAACCCAAGGAAGAAGTTCGTGCTTCTACTATGGTACTTCATGGATTGGGAAGTAGAAATGTGAAATTTTTACTTTGGATTGGACCTCATCTGGCATCTGCTGGTGTAAATACAACAATACTTATTCTTCCTGGAAATTATACGAGAGTTGAAAACAATTCTGTCAGTGGAAGAAGTTTTTTGTATCCAGATATAAATTTGATGTACCAGTTTTGGGAACATGCCGTTGTAGATACTTTAAGTACAATAGATTTGCTAGAACAAGAAGGACGCTGGAAGGAAAATAATGTCTTAATGGGCTATTGTCTAGGAGGCATGATTACATCTATAGTAGCTTGTCTAGATAATAGAATAAATCATAAGCTATTTATGACTACAGGCGGACATCTTCCTCAAATACTTCATGAATCTCCAGCAGCAAATTTTGTTAGAAAACTATTTAAAAATGGGTATAAAGCTAATTTTTTTCTAGATAACAAAGCACAATTGTACAATATTTATGATGAACAATTTCCCCAAGTTAAGAATATGTCTTTAACCGAAATCATAAATAGCGAAGATATTCATCCACTATTTAAAATAGATCCTATATCTTATGCGCATTTGCTAAATATGTCTGATGTAACTTTTGTAGATGCACTATTTGATTTTACACTTCCAATAGACTCAAGAAAAACTCTTTACAATGAAATGGAAGGAGCAAAAAGACGAGTATTGCCTATAAGTCATGTAAATTGGTTACCTTTTGAATATATCTTGGCAAAATATATATTACATAAAACCAATATCAATGACAAAAAAGCTAAAAAAGCTTTGCTTACTCGTGAAAAATTTGAGGAACCTTTAAAAATCATGCCTTTAAAATAATTTATCTACATTAGGAGAAAATTTATGAGCAAATTAAAGGAAAATTTTAAAAAATCTTTTTTTATCGTGAACAAAATATATTTATATATAATATTTATTTTACTTTCCTTTGTAGATTTTACTTTAGCATTTTATTATTTCATTATTTCTATAATAATATTTCTTGGGAAATTGCTGACATCTAAACTTCCTCTAGAACCAAAAAAGAATTTTAATTATGAAACCTATTCTTACAAAAAATCAAATGAAAAAGATTTAAAAATGGATATATGGTATCCAAATAGCCCTCCCCAAAAATCATATCCATTAGTTTTCTTTTGTCATGGTGGTGGCTGGATATCAGGTTTTAGAAATCAAAAAAATAATGTTTCATGGTGCAAGTATTTAGCTTCAAAGGGTTTTTGCGCGTGTAGTATAGATTATAGATATGGAATAAAAAATAGTATGGATGATATATTATCTGATTATACTGATGCATTAAATTATATAAAGAAAAATAGTGAAAAACTGAATATAGATAAAAATAATATTGTGCTTATGGGATTATCTGCAGGTGGACATCTTTCCCTATTGTATTCAACTTATAATTCTTTTATTAAGGATGACAAAAAAATGGAAGGTATAAAAGGAGTAGTTGCTTACTATGCTCCATCTGATTTAAATGATATATTTATTACGGAAAATAAGTCTTTATTTGCTAGATTCTCCGCTAAAAAAACTCTAAAAGCTAATCCCTTGGAGAAAAAAGAAATCTATGATTATTATTCTCCAATAAACTGGATAAGCGAAAACATGGTTCCATGTCTAGTTGTACATGGAAAACAAGATACTACTGTACCTTTTTATTCATCAGTAAAATTAATAAAAGAACTAAAAACTCACAATGTAAAATGTGAATTTTTAGTTCATAGAAATGGTGGACATTCTTTTGACACTAGATTAAATGATTTGGCAACTGTAAATATACTAGAAAAAACCGCTAGATTTATAAAAAAAGCTTTTGCTATTCATCTATGATAGAAACCATATTCTTTAAGAATTCTTCTTCCCAAATATAAATATATTTTCCTGTTGCCCATTCATTCATAACTACTTTTTCACCGCTATTGAGTTTTATCTTCTTTATTGGCTCTTGGGACAATTCACCATTCTCAATAGCATATACCATCAAACTATTATGAGTCAATACTACTGCTATATCTCCATTGGGTGATGTATAAACATCTGTTGCTTGTGGAACTCTCATCTTGACCGCATTCCACGATATAGCCAATTCATCATAATTAACCAATTCTTTTGGAGTTATAGTCTTTATATTAAAATCCACATAGGATTTTTCATTTTCTTCATTTAAATTAATTCTTCCTTTCATAACCCAATGTCCATTTCTCCTGACAATTCCAAAATTTTCTTCTGTTGGTTTCAAATCTATATATTTGTTTTGAAATTTAGAATCTGTAGAAAAATACCTTGTTGCCCCTTCATAGAAAGCATTTTTACCACTTTCTCCTGCGATATCTGATATTTTTATTGGATTTGCATTTTTTATATTGTCTATAGGAAGTACCTGTAAAGTTGATTTTGCTCTGTTTTGTCCTTCAGTTATTTCTACAACCATATAATTATTACCAACATAATTGATTTGCTTTTTTGTATTGTAATTATCTTCATAAGGTATTTCTTCAAATCCCATTTCATCTGACTTCTTATTTGCTGGATATGCATATATAATATCTTTTATATTTTCTTCTATAGATATTCTATCCACTCCAATTTTCCAAAACCCTGATTTTCTAGGAACAAATAAGTTTTCTGTTTCATATATTTTATCTACAGTCTTGTTTTTACTACAAATCCAAATAGTCCTATATTTATATTCACCTTCTTCATTTTGAGATTCTCCTTCTTCATAATATCTTAGTCCTAATATAATACCTGATCTCAATATTTCATCTTCTTTAGTACTTAAGGCTTTAGTTTTTCCTGCTATTTTTTCTATATAGCTATTTATCTCTTTATCATCTAATTCGTCTGATATTTTAGTTAAATGGAAAAATACACCATCAATATTTACTATCATTTCATCATCAGTTTCCCTTATAAATTCATAGTAAAATTGTTCTTCACTAGACATAGATATTACTTGCATTTTCTTATTTCTAATGCCTAAAAAATCTGGATTTACTTTATACTGATACAATAAATAATCTAAAGAATTTACATTTTTCAATTTATATGAAGGACTTAAATATATATCATCTCCTATGACTACAACTTTCTTATGAAAAAGCGCTTTTTTATCTATTATTTTATTTACCTCTTCGTCAGAAAGACCTTTTGAACTAGCCCTTTTATATTTATCTATTTTCCATTGTCCAGATATAGGAGGAATATTGTTGTTTGGAGATATAATTTTTT
This sequence comes from Sporanaerobacter sp., assembly GCF_047830725.1. Classification (NCBI taxonomy): domain Bacteria; kingdom Bacillati; phylum Bacillota; class Tissierellia; order Tissierellales; family Sporanaerobacteraceae; genus Sporanaerobacter; species Sporanaerobacter sp. The sequence goes on from NZ_CP181252.1 coordinate 136,230, forward strand.
CATTAGTGTCAATATCTTTAAAACCACAAGATGTGAGAATTAGAATTAAAACAATTAGTACAGCAATTAAATTTAATTTTCTCATATTACTTCCTCCCCAACAGGTAAAAATACAGATACCTTTGTTCCTACATCTACTTCACTTTCTATTTTTATATATCCTCCATGCAATTTAACTATTTCATCACTTATTGATAAACCCAATCCACTATGGGATTTGGCATTTTTACCCTTGTAAAATTTCTCCATTACATAAGGTAAATCTTCTTTGGGAATACCACAGCCATTGTCCTCTACACAAATCAATATCATATTATCTTTACTTTTCCCAGAGAAAATTATTTTCCCTCCTTCAGGAGTAAATTTAAGTGAATTGTCTATTAAATTTATAAATACTTGCTTTATCCTATTTTCATCTCCAATAATATGAGGTAATTCTTCATTTATATGCAATTCAATATTTATATCTTTTAAACTTGCTCTAGGAGTAAGCTGTTTAGTTATTTGACTCATTATTTTCCCTATATCTATTTCTTCTTTGTTTAGCTTTATTCTGCCAGAAACAAATCTTGAAAAATCCAACAATTCTTCAACCATAGAAGTAAGTCTGTCGCTTTCCTTTTCAATAATATCTAATCCATCTTTTATCAATGGATTATCTAACTCTTCTGATTTCAAAGTTATGGCCCAACCTTTAATTGAAGTCAAAGGTGTTCTAAGTTCGTGAGATATAGAAGATATAAAATCATTTTTTAATTCTTCTTTTTTTATGAGCTCTTCTGCCATGAAATTCAAAGTATCTGAAAGTTTTCCTATTTCATCGTCAAATTTTTTCTCGCTTCTTACCTTTAATTGTCCACTAGCCATCTTTTGAGCTACATATGTCACTTCTTTTAGAGGCCTAACAATAGTATTTGCCAAAAAAACACTCACAAGTCCAGAAATAAATATAACTATAACCCCAATCCAAATAAAAATTATAGCTATGCTTTTAATAGTTCTGTTAGTTTCTCTAAGAGAAGTTATGAACCGTATGATACCTATTATCTTTCCTTCCGACATAAGTGGATATGATACAGCCATTACGGGAGAAGTGTCATAATCTACATTCCCAATCCAAGTTCCCTTTTCTCCTTTTAAAGACTTTGCAACGTCATCTGACATTACAACATTTGGAAAAGACACTCCAATGGAATCCATAAGAATATTCCCTTTAAGATCTAATATCTGTACTTCTGCATCCGTTTGTTGCCAAAAAACATCTACATCATCAATGATTAAATCCTCTATTGAAGTCGAAGAAAAATATCTGGAATAAAAATCAGAAGAAAACATGATTTGATTAGACAAAAGTGCTTCTACACTTTCATAATAATAATGCTTAACCGCATTTATCAAAAATATCTCCAATATAACAACAGTAATAAAAATTACGAGCATAAAATTTCCTACAAGTCTGGTTCTAATACTCTTTTTCATAATCCTCTATTCCTCATCCTCCCTATTTCTCCATCTATATCCAATTCCCCAAACAGTCTCAACATATTGAGGATCACTAGGGTTGTCTTCTATTTTGGCCCTCAATCTTCTAATATTCACATCAACTATTTTGGAATCTCCAAAAAAATCATATCCCCATACCCAATTGAGTATTTCATCACGTTTAAATGCCTTCCCGGGATTTTCCATGAAAATTTTTATAATAGAGTATTCTGTAGGTGTCAATTCAATTTCTTTCTCATTTTTATAAAATATTCTTGAATATGTGTCTATTTTAAACGGTCCATCTACTATGAATTCTTCATCATTAGTTGCACTTGCCAAATCTATTCTTCTAATTAAAGATTTGACTCTCAATACCAACTCAGTGGGATTAAAAGGCTTCACCATATAGTCATCTGTTCCATATTCTAGCCCTGTGATTTTATCTATGTCTTGACTTTTAGCAGTTAGCATTATTATACCTATAGTGGGAAATTCTTTTCTAAGTACTTTGCATACTTCATATCCATCTATCCCTGGCAACATTATATCTAGAACTACTACATCTATTTCTTCATTTCTGGCATTTGCTATCCCTTCTTCTCCAGTAGGAGCCTCTATGACATAATATCCTTGCCTCTCTAAATTTATTTTTATAAATTTTCTTATAGAATCTTCGTCTTCAACAACTAATATAGTGTGCTTTTTTTCTTCCATCAAAAATTCACCTCTTGTTACTTTTTCATATATTAAATTATACCATTTATATCTCTTCATTAGTTACAAATTTATTACAAAAGAAAAAAGAAGGCTAATTTCACCTTCCCTTCTCCTATATATATTAATTGCTGAACAAGAAATTGTAAATTAAATTTGCTCCATCTTCTCTTTTGAGTTCTGCCTTTGGCCTTAGATATCCATTATTTCCTTCTACAATTTTTAGTCCATAGGCAATTGATACATATCCTTTTAGTTCTGGATTTATATCCTTTGTATCTTTAAATAAATCTTTATATATGCTATTCAAATCTGCAACCTTGTCATATTTCAATGCTCTAATTATATACTTTATAGCCTCTTCTTTAGTAATTATCTTTTTTGGTGCCTTTTCATCATCCTTTACAATACCTGTATTCATCAAGTAGGAATACAACTTTTCATCATTATTTAAAATATCTGAACCTAAATAGGAATTGTTGGCTTTTGCAAGTAAAAATAAGAAATCTCTTTGAGTCAATTTTTCACTAGGTTTAAATTCATCTCCAGGAAATCCAATCCCATATTGAGTTAAAATATTTATTTTATCCTTTGCATAACTTTTATCTATATCTTTATAGCTAATCTTTTCTCTTTTCACATATGGCATTCCTTGATAATCTAAAATTTCCCCTGTATTTGCATCTATATCATTTGGTCTATCTTTCTTTAAAGCATAAACCAATATAGCTTCTAATTTCTTGTTATCTATTTTGTCATATCTACTTGGCACTGTATATCTAACTTCCATTCCTATTTTATCAAACAATATATCATAAGCTTCATCTATAGATATAACTTTGTCTTTTGATGGGAGTTTCCCATTGTACCAATCTATCTCATATTCAATAATCTTTCCTTCTGTCAAATCTACAGAAACCCTTATGGCATCATCTAATACATAAGCACCATCTTCTATTCTCATGAAATTTAAATATACTATCTTTTGAGGGTCTCCCTCAACTCTACTAGAATCAGAAATTGACTCTATAAATTCAATATTATTTACCTTTTCAGGATTTGTTTTAGCTATAAAATTCTTTGCAATATCTAAAGCCTGTTTTTCACTATATTTAATTTCTTTATTTGAATTTACATCAGCCCATCTATAAAAAGAAATAAGCTCTTTACTTTTTGCATTTATAGCTACATTTGAATACTTTTCTACACCATTTACATTTTTCACAAAACCTAAATACCATTTATATTCTCCCTTGTTCTTCCAGTTTTTGTATAAATTTGCCGACTCCAATTTATAATCTTTATCTATCTCTAAATACTTTCTACCAAGTTTTTCTGCTTCTTCCTCTGATATAAGTCCAGACACGCTTTCCACAGCCTTTTGTTCATCTGGACTCAAATCTTCAGCATTTTCTTCTCCTTTAGCTCCCATATGCATATCCATGCCCTCATAGTATGGACCATAATAGTCAATTTGAACAACTTCTCCATTCTTTGCATCTATACCTACATCATTTCTAAGAGATGCATAAGTTAAATATAATCTAGGTTCTGTTTCCATGTAAGAAGTCTTATAAATTAATTTCAATCCAATCTTTTCTTTGTATAGTTCTTGAGCTTTCTCGTTTGAAATTACATCTTTTGCTTCAGAAAATACTATATCTTTATCCCAATTTGTATAATAATCTCTTACCTCACCAGTTATATTGTCCACAGTTATATTGATATTGTTCTCACTATAAGGTATTCCATTTACAGTTCTTGTAAAGAAATAATTGTATGAATCTGAATAAATATCCAATTGTTCATCTCTATCAACATATTCCATATTCTTTGCAATATCTGGGCTTACTTTCCCAATAAAATCTTTTGCAATCTTTAATCCCTGATCTTTTGATACCTTTGGCAATTTAGGTCTATTTTCTCCATAATATGGTTTATATTTTGAATAACTTAAAATTTCTCCATCTACTGTTACGGAAACATTTATACTGCCAAGCTTTTCCTTGCTGTCTGACCAATTTAAATGAAAAGCTGTTTTCCCGTCATAAGAGCTTACATCAGAACTAAACTTGTCATACTCTTTTCCAATATTGAACAATTCTTTACTCTTTGTAATAGCTTCTTTCAACTGTTTATCGAAATTTTGTTGTGCAAAGGAACCTATTGGAATCAATGTCAAAATCATAACAATTGCTAACACTGCTGAAACTCTCTTCTTCATAACAAAGCCCCCTCGTTTTAAAATTTTGAATTTTTTAAAAAAATAATCAAGTATACCACTTTTAGAATATTTCTCTATGTTTATATTATACTTCATGTAGAGGAAATATTAGTTACAAATTAGTTACATTGAAAGCAAAAAAATAAGCCCTAAGGCTTATTTCATATTAGTCCCAAGGTTCATATCCATACCCTGGACCATATCCGTACCCTGAACCATATCCATAGTAGTTGTAGGGATACCTCCTTCTAAGTAGTTCTGATATAAGTATGATGCTTATTATGTCTCTTACAATTCTTCCCCTGCCATAATAAGGTCGTTGCATAGCTTTGTACCTAGAATAGCGTTGTCGTCTTTCCATGGGATCTTCACCTATTTCTGGACACTCAGCTAACATTTGTTCATAGACTTCATCTACCATCTTGTCTACCTCATCTTCCGAAACATTTCCGGCAACTGATAGATTATCTACATTTTTGCTGATTGTACTCATTACTTTTGGATATATACGATAATATAGTTCTGGATATGAAATATCAAAGCTATAATCCATAAAAAAACCTCCCCAAATATATTACAATATCATCCTATGAGTAGAGAGGTTTTTTGGGAACTTGTCTATGCTATAATTCTTTAAATTGTGACTTATAAAGATTTGCATATACTCCTTTCTTTTCAAGAAGTTCCTCATGTTTTCCTTTTTCTTCTATCCCTTTATTGGTCAATACAACTATTTCATCAGCATTTTTTATAGTAGATAACCTATGAGCTATAACTAAAACAGTCCTACCATGAGAAAGTTCTTCTAAAGATTTTTGAATAGCTATTTCAGTTTCATTGTCTAAAGCAGAAGTTGCTTCATCAAGAATTAATATAGGAGGATTTTTAAGAAATAATCTGGCAATAGATATCCTCTGTTTTTGTCCTCCTGAAAGCATAACACCCTTTTCTCCAATATATGTGTCATACCCATTTGGAAGAGTCATTATGAAATCATGAATACTGGCCTTTTTAGCTGCTTCAACTATTTCTTCATCACTGGCTTCTGGATTTCCATATAATATATTGTCTTTTATAGTTCCTGTAAACAAAAATACATCTTGCTGTACCAATCCTATATTTTGTCTTAATGATCTTAATTTTATATCCCTAATGTCTACTCCATCAATAAGTATTTGTCCTTCATCTATTTCATAAAATCTTGGTATCAAATGACATAGAGTAGTTTTCCCTGCACCTGATGGGCCAACTATGGCAACAGTTTTGCCTTGTTTTATATCTAAATTTATACCTGAAAAAACTGTCTTTTTTCCATTGCTATAACTAAAAGATACATCTTTAAATTCAATTTCTCCCTTTACATCTTTAAGCTCTATAGCATCTTCTTTATCTTTAATATCTGGTTCAATATTCATTATTTCTATAAATCTTTCAAAACCTGTCATACCATCTTGATATTGTTGAGCAAATTCCGTTAGCCTTCTAATAGGCTGTAAAAAGTAATTTACAAACAACAAATATGCAACCAATTCTCCATAGTCAATATATTTCTTATATACAAATATTCCTCCAAGGCTTAGTACAATTAAATTTAGCATATTAGACATAAAGTTTATTCCTGACATAAACTCAGCCATTACCTTATAGGAAGCTTCTCTAGCCTCTCTAAATTCCATATTGTTCTCAGCAAACTTTTCTATCTCATAATCTTCATTTGTAAAAGATTTAGCAACACGAATACCAGAAATACTATTTTCAAGTTGAGAATTTACATTGGCTATTCGTTTTCTAACTTGTCTAAAAGACTCAGACATTTTATTTCTCTTAGAAATAGCAAACCATATCATCAGTGGAACAAAGGCAAATATAATTAAAGTAAGTCTCCACTCAATTCTCAAAAGTATAATAAAAGATCCTATTAGCATGACTAGTGATATAAATAAGTCTTCAGGACCATGATGAGCAAGTTCTGTTATTTCCCTCAAATCATTAACTATTCTTGACATTATATGTCCAGTTTTGTTGTTGTCAAAATAAGTAAAAGATAAAGTCTGTAAATGAGCAAATACATCTTTTCTCATATCATGTTCTATTCTAACTCCCACAACATGACCATAATAGTTTACAATGTATTGACTTATGTATCTCAATACAAACAGTATAGCCAAATAAATGGTCCATTTGTATAGTAGATCTATATTCCCATTTGGAATATAGTCATTTATGAAATTTTTCGTCACTACAGGGAATACCAAATCTAAAACAGATATGAAAAAAGCACATACCATATCTAATATAAACAACTTCATATGTGGTTTATAATAAGATGTAAATTTTTTAAGCAATATCTATTCCCCCTTAAAATATATTTCGACTCACGAATATTATATTCTTTTTTTGATACAAATTCAACTGACAATATTGTATAATTGTATTTAGTACAGTTAAAGGGAGGTCAATTTATGGATTTATTTTTAATATTCTTAACTGGTTTTCTAATTCACATAATAATTTCTATGGAATTCAATTTGATCAGTGCCATAGCTCCATATCTAGCAAGTTTCTTTAATATAAAAGCCAGTTCTGTAATCACATTGAACTTAGGTTTTTCTATAGTAGGGCTTTTGATACCCCTCTTGGGAACATGGGCCGATAAATATGGAAAAAAGAAATACATATTTACCTCATTAATTTTCTTTGTATTGGGTGCTTTTATCAGTGGAATTTCACATTCCCCATCCTTATTTGCCATAGGTAGAACTTTTATAGGAATTGGATACTTTTCCTTAAATGCCTCAGTCATATCTTATATAAGTGATTTTGTTCCCTATGAAAAGCGAGGAAAAGCTTCTGGAATACTTCGAATAGCTTTTGGACTAGCTCTACTTACCAGTCCTCTATATGCCACCTTTATGATTAAGTCCTTTGACAATTTAAAAGGAATATATATTCCTTTTGCAATAGTGGGAATAATATGTTTGTTTTTGCTTATAAAACTTCCAGAATCTGAGAAAGTTAATAATGAAAAAATAGATTCTAATGATGTATTAAATATATTGAAAGATCCCGTTGGACTTAAACTTTTAATCATTCAGTTTTTAACTGTAACTGCTCCTTTTACTATCTACAGCTATTTAGGTATTTGGCTCAGCAAAGATTTTAGTTTAAACCAGCTTCAAATTGGATATGTCTATACGGCTGCAGCCTGTGGCACTGTTTTAGGAATCACTATGTCTACTTTTGCAGCTGACAAAATTGGAAAACAAAAGTTTACAAAAATATTTTATACTATAATGATTTTAGCTCTATCACTTATGCCCTATTCAAAATCTTTATATTTAACAATTGCTCTTATATTCACCTTTGCTTTTGGATTAGATGGCGGGTGGACTGCCTATCAAGCCATATGTACAGAAATATATCCAGAAAAGAGGACTACCTTTATGACTCTTTTATTTTTCACCAATGCAATGATGATAACCCTATTCACCCTCATTGGACCACTTTTGTATAATCTTGGAGGATATAAATTGATTGCTTCTATTGCTTCTGTATCAAGTATTGTAGCTCTATTTTTGTTTTTTAATGTAAGCAAAAGCCTTGATTAAATATCAAGGCTTTTTTACTTTTATTCAATTCCTGCCAAGGATACATTGGATAATTTTATAGTTTTAGGTCCTAAAAAGTTGTTTAGCTTTTGTGATTCTCTAGAAAAATACATTTCTTTTTCTACTTCATTTATATTCCCAGAAATAGAACCGCCAGTTATAGGTAGCGTATTTTCTCCGTCAAAATACCAACCAAGTCTTATTTCTCCTCCAAAATCACCAGTCATTGGATCCATTTGAAAATCCGAAAAACTTATAAGTTCAATATATGGAGATGCTTTCATTTCTTCTATACTTTTGCTTCCACTTTTAACTATGAAATTTCTAATATTTCCAGTTGGTTCAATACCTAGATAATAAGAATGCCTCATATCTCCCCAATATCTTTTAAGTACTCCATCCTCAATGATTTGAGTTTTCTCAAGGAATACTCCATCCTCATCATAAGGAGCACTATAAGTAGAATTTTCTAGCTTTGGATCCAATAAAAGATTTACTTTATCTCCTATGACCTCTTGCCCTTGTACGCACTCACCCACCTTATAGGTAGAAATCCCATCATATATCTGTTTGCCATTAGCATTTATATAATAATATTTTAAAAACTCCTTTACAGGCTCTCCACTTAAAATAATAGTAGAAGTTTTCAAATCTGGAGTAGGCTTAGCAATTGCTTTTTCCTTGCTCAATTTAAGCATATCTCTTATTTCATTCTTTATCATTTCATCATCATATTCTGTAAATTCAATATTCCTAGAAATCTCTATTTCTTCACTTTCTTCTTTCCAGTTTGTAACGAGATCAAGCATACCAGAATAGCCACTATAAGAAACATCTAATCCTTTAGAATTAACAATTCTAATATACACTTTATTTAAGAACAATTCAGATGAATTTATATAACCATTTTCATATACATCTTCTTCAAAGAGACATTTAGATATTTTGGGCAAATAATTAGACACAGTATCATTGTCAAAATTGCTTTCCATTTTTACTTCTTCTAAATACTCTCCTTCATTTATAGGATAGTATTCATTCTTAACAAAACTTGCAGCAAAAACAGCTCCTTCTATACTGTTTTTTATTTCTTCTTTAGTCATAGTTGGATGAATTTGAACAGTGGAAGAACCTCTGTATTTCTTCCCATCTTCTTCAAAATCTTTGTATACAGTAACTGTATATTTTGCCACTTCTTTTCCCCTGTTCATATCAAGTTCTTGCCTTATAAAAAACAGTTCTCTAGAAGATGTTTTGTTTTCAACAATCTTCCACTCATCTAATTCTTTAATATTTGATAAAATGTTTTTTATATTCTCTATCATTATCCTAACCTCGCTTTTGCTTTGATATATGGACCACCATCAGAAACCTTGACCCACTCTTTATATCCCTTTCCACAAGCACCAGAACCAAAAAGTACCACCCTATCTGAAACCATGCTTATAGATTTAAGCAAATCTGGAACATAGCCAGTCATGACAACAGGAGACACTATCTTTCCAGTAAGCTTTCCATTTTTTATTTCCTTTCCCATCAGGAGCATACATTGAATACCCCAATTCTTTGGATCTTCCATACCACTCATTGAGCCATCTAGTAAATATCCATATTCAATAGAAGCTATCATATCTTCAAGTTTTGAATTTCCTTCTTCAAAGAAAGTATTTGTCATTCTAGTATAAGCCTTTCTCTCAAAAGATTCTCTTTTTCCATTTCCAGTTGGCTCTATATCTAATCTCAAAGCTGAAATAGTATCACATATTCCAGTCTTTAAAACACCCTTATCTATAATTTTAGTATCAGTCCCAAGAACTCCTTCATCATCAAATAGATAAGAAGAAACATCTACAGCACTAGCTGCTCCATCATGCATAACAACCAAATCTGAAGCTACTTCTTTACCTATATATTCTACTGCTTTAGCTCTATTCTTTACAAACATATCCATCTCTACTCCATGACCAAAAGCCTCATGAGCAATAAGTCCTGCAATTTCTGGAGTACATATAACATCATATTCTCCTGGAACTATTCTTTCAGCATCTAATAGAGAGATAACTTCATCAATAGCTTTTTTGTATCCAGCATCCATTTCATCTAATAATTCAACACCCTTCAATCCTGAAAAACTATTGAAATTCACCTTTACATTTTCACCTTTTCTCACTATAGGTACAAGATATCCTTGACTCCAAATATATGATTGCTCTAATTTTTTGTTTAAAGATATGAAAATTTTAGATACATGAACTTCTTCATAAAATGTCCTAAAATCTATCAATACTTGAGAGTATTTAAAAGCTTTTTTTTGTATATTGAGTAGTCTCTCCACTTTTTCCTTTGATGTAATGTTTTCAGGTAGTATCTCTACTTCACCAATAAAACTTTTTTCTATTACATCTTCTTTTATGATTGGAAATTTAGTTATACCAACAGAAGATTCTCTTAATTTTTTTATATCTTCTATTGCAATGCTATTTATCTTACTTTTCAATACCTCTACATCTTCTGGCAATTCATTGAAAGAAAACTCCGAGTAGCATATACCATTATATACTCTAAGTACAAATCCTCTTTCTGTCCAATCACTATCACTTATACTTATTCCACTTTTTTGTACTGAGTATCTTTTTCCCACTACATCTGCCCCTAATATAGACACATACTTATAGTCTTTAGAGAGAACGTTTACAATTTGCACTAGCTTGTCTTTATTTTTTGATAGATAATTAGACATCTCCGTTTTTGCCATATTTACACCTCCCTGGTAATAGAAATATTTACAAACAACACTAAAAGATATTGTATCATATATATAAATGCAATAACCCCTGTGTCATTTACAATAAACGCAACAATACTAGTTATTAGTAAGACCATATACTCTCTATGAATTTCTGGCCTTTCTTCCAATATATAAGGCAATTTGGTCTTAAATTTATCCCAAAAACTTTTAATAAAAAGAATTTGACTAAAAAGCACTATGCACCATGGTGGAGATATTGTATAAATTAAAAGTTCTTTAACCTTAACTTTTACAATATCATATACCTCTTTCTTGCCCAATATTTTTGCCCTATAAATTAAACTTCCAGCATGGCTTTTATCTAAACTATTTAAATCCATATACAAATTGACAAATAAAATCAATACGCCTAAACATATGAGAAAAATTAAATTCTTAAATGTAAAATTCTTGTCAAGAAAAACTACATATATCACCATCAAAAATAACACAATAGAAGTAAAAAACCCTCCTGTATTTGCTCCATATCTAGCTGACAATACTATCACATTTAACACAAAATATAATATTGCTAAAATTTTCTCCATTGTATCATTTGGCAAATATTTTTTAATTGTAAAATAGCTGATAATGGAAGTAGCTAAAAGTACTCCCATAGCACCGTTGTTGAACCCATAATATCTACTACCTGCAATTAAATTGTCATATCCAATATAAGAATTATAAATAAATTCTGGATAAAATAACATTCCCAATGTCAAAAATATATAGGTTAGAGTAGAAAAAATTCCAGCTCCATTTAACTTCCTATTAGTTACAATATATGAAATACTATAGCTTAACATTATACAAATAATTAGATATGCAAAAACATTTCTATGAATATCTAAAAATCCCATCAAAATAGAAATAAATATTGTTATTATTATGAAATTGTAATAAAAAGCTATATCCCAGTATTTATCCCTTCTATTTCGTACAAAAAAATAAGTAAAATAAATTTGTATGAAATAAACAATACCGTGGAAAATATATGTTATCCACGTCATATTTATTACTTCATTATAAATAACTTTTATTTCTTCAATAGTATTTTTGCTAGGTAATACTTTGAATTTCTTTCCAATTACAACATTGCTTTTTATTCCATAAGAATTAAGAACTTCTGGCAATATATCTAAATTCGTTATGATACCTTTTCTTTTCGTAGAATCACTAGTCAAAATTCCACTCTTTGCTTCAATTTTATTGTACATAATTGGAACTAGTGAATTGTTAACTACCTTTTTCATATTAGTCGGAACTTTTCTAGGAAAAATAAGAATATTATATTTGTCCAAATTTTTTAAATAGCCTTTTAGCACTTCTAATCTATCTTCATTTTCTTCCAACTCATAAGATAAAACCAAAATATTTGAATCTCTCAAATACTCATTTGTCTTTTCTTTTAGCCATCTTTCATCATAAACAACTTTCGTTTCTCCGTTTTCTATGAGCCCATTTTTATCACAAGCTATCAATGACGAAGAATCTTCTCCTATAAAAGCTATTCCTTCACTTTTGAGTTTCTCACCAAAAAAATCGATTTTATTTGTAAATTCAGGATACTTTCTATTTAAATCTCTTATTATATTGTCATAGCCTTTTACCTGTATACTTCCATCATTCCGTTTTATAAGTCCTTCAAATTCTCCCTCTTTTATTTTTACCTTTCTACCCGTAGCAATTGTCATAAAATAACTTTCAGTATTATTAATTCCTCTCACCTTTGTATTCATAAGTCCCATCGAAAAGGAATCTTTTCCTATTTCTTCGGCCAATTGGAAATCAAGCTCATCTAATACTATTATTATAGTTTTCTTCTCTAAACTCCCATAGGCAAAACTGTTTATGAAAACCATCAATGTAACTAAAAGAATCATTAGACAAGTATTTTTTTTCATAGAAACACCCTTTTAATATATAATATAGTTAAGAATGCTAAAGGAACCTAAAACAATAGACAATATTCCTATTGCTATTTTATATTTATAAAGTCTATCTTTTTGAAAATCTTGTTTTTTAACTATTTCTCTGTAGTTGTTGTTGTAAACAATTCTGTATTTATCACTAATTATAACATATATACCTATCAAGATAAATAATATACCAAAGATAAGCAAATTAAGCACCTCATTTTCCATATTAAATTTCTTCTTTTTGTTTTTAACAATCATTCATTGCAAATCACATTAAAATTGCAATATGAATTGCATATTTTCCCTCTTTCATATTGTTTAATATCACTGTTAAGACAAACAAACTTCATAAAATTTTCTATATCTTTAAGATTTTCATTTAAAACTTCATCAGATATATCTATATCTACTATTTCGCCAGTCTCTAAAAGAAAAAGTGAAGCCCTATTTACCTTTAAGCCATATAAATTCTCACATACTTTCGTATATAATTGAATTTGAGGAGAATATTTTTTTATCAACAAATTTTTATCTTTGACTTTATTTGTTTTAAAATCCATTATTTCAATATTGTTCCCACTTATATATATTCTATCGACAATTCCATATACAATACCACTATGCAAATTGTAATAAAATTTTTTCTCACTATAAATTTTATCATAATTTTCACTATAATTTTCAATATAATTGTGGATATATGGTGATAATTCTTGAGCTAATTCTTCTGTAGGCATTATCCCAAAAGATTGTACTATGTTTTTTAAAAGTTTCTCACTATTTACTCCAGTTCTATATAATTCACAAAATTTATGCACTATTTCACCACGAACTGCCGGATTTATAGCTTTGGTACTAGTAGACTGAAAATCTTCGTATTCATCTATGGGAAGTCTCCTATAATAAGTCATGAAAAACTTTCTTTTACATTCTTTAAATGTTAAAAATTGCGATATAGAATAAATATTAAATTGCCTTTGATTGAAACCTTTTATTTCTCCCAATATAGGAAATATATTTTCTTTGAAGGGTTTAGACTCTCTTGTAAATCCTTCCAATGTCCTTATCTCTTCTACTTCCTCTTTCTTTACATCTAAATCCTCAATCAATTCATATTTGGCAAAATCTAAGAAATCACTTATGAATTTTTTAAATCCACTTTTCTTCCCCTGATTTCCCAAAATCAATCTTTCTTCTGCCCTAGTCATTGCCACATATAATATTCTCTTGTTTTCTTCTTCCTCTTTTTCTTTTACTATGGCTTTTATTTCATCATACAATGGTGAAATCCCATTGTACTTTATACCTAATCCTATATTTTTATCAAACAATATTTGAGATTTATCCGTATTGAAACTTTTAGCCATCTGGGGAACTATGACAACTTTGAATTCTAGCCCTTTTGATTTATGTATAGTCATCAACTTCACACTATCTCCATCTTCTAATTCTATTTTAGCCTGAGATTCATCTATTTCCTTTAGTTTCAATTCTTCAATATAATTTATAAAATCAGAAATAGTTCCATTGTTCTCTTCAGTATAAGTTCTAGCCATCTCTAGAAATTTATAGACATTGGCTACTCTTTGTTTTCCTCCATACATTAGCATGAGTACTTCATTGTAATAAGTTTTCTCCAACAATTCATTCAACAAATCATAAACATTTAATAAATCTCTTTTTATAATCATTAAATCCAATATTTTTTTGGTTCTTTGAATCTTCTTAATTTCTCTATCTTCAATATATGGAATATTGGAATTCAAAGCATATAGCATAGACTCTTCTTTTTCTCTCAAAAGCCAATAAATTGACTTATCTGAAAGGCCAAACATGGGGCTTCTAAGTACTCCTACCAATGAAATATTGTCATAGATATTACTTATCCCCTTTAGTCCATTAAGTAAATCCACTATCTCTTCTTGGCTAAAAAATCCCTTCCCTCCAAAATTGTAATATGGAATGCCATATTCCCTTAAGGCTTCCTCATAAATATAATCTTCTGTACTAGATCTAAAAAGCAAAGCAAAATCTCCATATTTATAATCTCCACTATCTACTAAAGATTTTATTCGCTTAGCTATCAATCTACTTTCATAGTATTTGTTGAATTCACCAGTACTTTCTCCATCAGGAACTTCTAAATTCTCATTTTCAAGTATTTCTACATCTACATCATTGGGAGATTTAATCTTTGCATCTAATGGTTCATACCTTTCCTTCATTACTTTTTCAAATATACAGTTTACAAATTCAAGAACTGTATTCATACTTCTATAATTGTCTTTAAGACTTATGGCTTCTATTTTAGATACTTCTACTATATCCTCAATAACATCATTGAAAACCTCTACATCTGCTCCCCTAAAAGCATAAATAGATTGTTTGGGATCTCCTACAATAAATAAATTTTGTCTATCTAATTTTGAATTCTCACTTGCCAATTTATACACTATTTGCCTTTGCAATTCATTCGTATCTTGAAATTCATCTATCATTATATATTTATACTTTCTTTGATATTCTTTTCTTACTTCATCTATATCCAATAGATGAAGCACTTTTATCTGAAGATCTTCATAATCTAAATATCCTAAACTGCTCTTAGCTTTAGAAAACTCCAAATCTATTTGAACAAGCAATTCTATAAGAGTTTCATACAATTCTATTTTATCTTTTTCAGCTACTTTCAAAACCTTATCAATAGTCTCTATCAGTGTAGAAATTCTATCTTCTTCTGAACTCATAGTTCCTATATTGTCTTTTAAATATAAAAGTACATCTAAAACACTTTCATCATAACTATCTCTTTGACTAAAATCTATCCATATTGGGTCCTCTTTTAATTTATACAACTTTGAGTTCTTTCTACTCTTTGACATCAGATATTTAAATTCATCTAATATGTAAAAAATATCTTTTTCATTGAACTCAACCCCTTGTATATTGTTCAATGTGATTTCTCTTACCTTTTCAAAACTCATTCCAGTACTTCTTATTTTTTTATACAAATTCATCATAGTATAGATAGGATTGTCCAAATTGTACACATTGAAATTTTTCATAAGTTCATAGACTTTTTCGCAAGAATTTATTCCTTTCAATATGATTTCTTTGACTACTTCGTATAATATTTCATCTGATTCATGATCTTCTAATACCTTAAATTGTGGATCTATATTGGCTTCTATGGGATTTTCCTTAAGTATCTTTGAACAAAAGCTGTGTATAGTAGATATATTTCCCTTCTCTAAATCTCTATACATTCTCCTCCATTTTGGATCTAGAAAAAACTTTTCTTTTATATTTTTCCTTATTCTCTCTTTCATTTCCTGACTAGCTTTTTTAGTAAAAGTAATAGCTAAAATTGATTCAATTTCACTTCCCTCATCTAAATCTCCATTTTCAAGTATATATAAATACCTTTCAACCAATACTCTGGTTTTCCCTGAACCAGCTCCTGCATTTACTGCCACATTTTTGTTTATAGTTTCAACAGCTTTTTTTTGATTTTTATTTAATTCCATTTTCCTCTTCCCCCTATCTACCTCTATATCTACAAATTTCACCATAAGGGCAATACAAATCACATTCTTTAGGATTTATAGAAAAGTCCCCATCATATATCTTCTGAATATATTCTTTCATTTCTCCTTTTATATGTTCCATCAAGCCATTCCACTCTTCATCATTTAAAATGTATTTCCCAGTTTTCTTCTTAAATACAGCTTTTTCATCCTCTTTCAATAGTTCTATACTTACTTCTGCCTTGGATATATTTATATATCCTCCAGCAATGATATTTTTATCTCCTTCAGCCATTATATATACAGGCAATTGAAATGAAACCCCATTCATCATATCTGAAATTTTTCTTATTCCATAGGAAGAAGTCTTATAGTCATAGAGTACATATTTATCCTCATCTATCAATTTATCTATTCTGTCTATTTTCCCCAACAAACTTATTTTTTCACCATCAATATCTATTGAAAAATCCTCTTTAAATCCAAATTCTACTTCAAATTCATAAGGCAACATTTTGTATTTTGAATTAGACATTCTATCTAAATCCACTCTAACTAATTTTAAAATTGTATCTGCCATATTATCTATTCGAAGTCTCCACAATTTATCTGCAATATCTATTCCACTTTTATCTAATATATTTTCTATTCTATCAACTATTTCACCTAGTGTATCTTCCACTTGAAATTCACCTAGCCCTTTCGTAGCTTCCATAAAATCATTTTTATGAAATTCATAATAACTTTTGAGTACACTATGATAGATATTGCCTCTATCAAGTGGTGAAAAGTCTTCCATAAATCTTTCCATTCCTTCTAGTTCTAATATATATTCCATAAGAAATTTGTAAGGGCACTTCCCATAGTTTTCAAAATAAGTTATAGAACAAATTCTATTTTTCTCCCTTTGTATCAAATCTTTTTTTATATTCTCATCATTTATAAATCCCGAATACTCATTGTATTCTTTAGAATTTCTCAAAATTTCACACTCTATTTTTTCATTTATTTCTTCCAGTAAACCATCTTTTCGGCTATTTAACATACTAAAATAATCCTTTAAATCTTCTCCATTATAGTATCTATATAATAGATGAGCTACAAGTTCTCTGTCGGTAGTTATCTCGTCAAAATCTTCTTTTACTATATAGTTCATATCTAGTTTTATCACATCAACTTTTTCTTCTTCCCTCTCTCCCTCAAAAATATTTAAAACTTCATCTAAAAACATAGAAGGAATATTTACCTCATCACCTATTGAACTCTCTGGAAAACTCAAATACAATATCTTTTTACATCTAGTCACTCCTATGGCAAACAGTAGACATTCTTTGTCTAATTTTTCATAGTAACTATTCCTGTCCAATCCCATATTTTTAAATATAGAGAGATTGTCTTCTTTAAAGAAAAAGTTAGTTCCTTTTAAATTTGGATACTTTCCTTCAACCAATCCAGTCATAAATACCACATCATAGCTTGTACCTTGGGTTGTTGCAGAAGTGAGTATATTCACACCTTCACTATTCCCAAAACTTATAACTACAGTTTCTTTTTCTAAATATTTAAGTAATATTTCATAAAAATCTTTCAAATGAATTTTCTTGTATATTATAGAAATATCTCTACTCATATTCACGAAAACTTCTTTAATCCTTGCAAGTGCAGAAATGTCTCTATAAAAAATATCATAATCTTCCGTTTTTTTGTAATTGTCAAGTATTTTCTGTCTCAAATTATAGCTTTCAATGATATCTAATATAGATAAACTTATTTTTTCTGGAGAAGTAAATTCAGGAATAGAACTTCCTTCTATATAAATTTTTTCAATGGAATTTTCAAGATGAACTACTTCTTCATATTTTTCTATGAAATCTTCTTCTCCACTTTCTATTCTCTTTGAAAACTTTTTCTTTTCTTCTTCAAGGAAAAGCTTCAATTCTTCAATTTGGCTATAATTTAATTTATACAAAATAAACTCTACTTTGTCCTTATCCTCATCAAAATAAATATTGAAATAGCTATTTTTGACTCTATTTATAGTGGATTTCTTGTCAAAATTGTTTATTTTTATATCTATTATACTGAGTAATTCTTTGACCAATGGAATATCAATAAGTCTTATTTCCTCATTTGATGAACTAGGTATCTTTTCTTCTCTAAAAACCCTATACAATGTATCTAAATACTCATTGGGAGAAGTAAGTACAATTGCCATACGATTTAATGGAATACCTTTTTTATTTAAACATTTTATCTCTTGAGAAATTCTTTTCAACTCCAAATACTTATTTGGAGTTTTTATCAATTTTATATTCTCATTTTTTGATAACAATTCGCTATTTTCAGTAAATAACCTATCTCCAAGTATTTCAAAAGTATTCTTTTCACTCTTATCTACATGAACTATTTCAAAATCCATTTCTTTTAAAATATTCAATGTATCCTTCACAGTCGAAAATTCTCTATCCCTCTCATATGGTATATTTACATAGATATCCATTGAATATTTACACATTTCTTTAAAAACTTCCAGCTCTTGAGGTCTGAAATCAAAAAACTCATCTATTACAACAAAATCAATACTCTCAAAAAAATCCCCATTGCTCTTAAGTAATTCTATTCCCTTTATAAATCCTTCTTCCACATCAATTAATTCATTTTCCTCTAAAAATTTTTGATATTTCTCATAAACCAAACCTATTTCACTATAAAAAGGCACAGAAGGAGTATTTTCATAATATTTTTCAGGAGATATCAAAGACCTTTTCATCTCTCCAATGATATTTGATATACTTGATACAAATCCATCCATAAAAGATACATCTTTATAATATGCAATATCTCCATTTTCACATAGCTTTCTTAAAATATTTTTAATGATTTCTTCTTTCAATTCTGAATCTATAGTTTTATATAGTTTATCTTTTAATAAATTGCTTATTATATCATCAAAGGTAAATAAATTCACATCAAAAGCACCTTGATTGTCTTTAAACAATATCTCTCTATATTTTATAAGCAATTTTCCATTTGGCAATATATAGCAAAATTTATGGCCTTTGTTTTCACTTAAGTATGTCTTAGATATTTCCAGCAATTCTTCTCTTTTGCCATTGTTAAATGGTCCATAGTAGATAACTCTATTTGGCATAAAAATCCCCCTAGAAATCCATATTTATATAATCAAAAGCTAATTTTCCGGCTCCAATCATTCCAGAATCATTTAAATACTTTGCAGGAAATATTTTAGTTCCTTTTGAATTGTTGCATATTTTTTCATAGGAGCTAGTCATTTTATCCCACCAATATTCTTTAGAATTTATTACTCCTCCGCCTATTACAATTCCCTCTGGATCAAAGATGTTTTTTAAAGTAGTCAAAAATATAGCTAAATCATCTGCAAACTCTTCCACAACCATTTTGCAAATAGGATCATATTCACTATTCTTGAATATATCTATTCCTCTCATCCTTTTATTGGCCTTTTCATAAAAAGAATTCTCTATCCCATTTCCTGAAATATACTGCTCTGCACAACCTCTTTGGCCACAATTGCAATGTCTTCCATTTGGATAAAGTATAGAATGTCCAAATTCAGCCCCTTGATAATTGTTCCCATGCCAAATTCCCTCATCCTTAGTCCAAATTCCTCCTCCTACTCCAGTTCCTAAGGTAATCATTACAAAACTATTCAAACCTCTCCCTGCACCTACCCACTGCTCACATATAGTAGCTACATTGGCATCATTTTCAATAACAGTAGGAATATCTTTAAACTCACTGGCTAATTCTTCCCTTATATTGACTCCTGCCCAATCTGGAATATTTCCACCGTGAAATACAACTTCTCCCTTTTCAACATCTATAAAACCTGGAGTTCCAAGGCCTATAGCTTCAATATTCTCCTTATTTTTAAGTTCTCTTACAATATATTTTATTCCATCAAGTACTCCTTTTCTTCCATCTTGTATATTTGTCTCTATAGTAATTTTTTTTATGATTTCTCCGCTTTCATCAACAATTCCACCATTGATTTTAGTTCCTCCTAAATCAATTCCTATGACTTTTCTCATACAAAATGCCCCCTAATTACATTTTAGTGTTTCATCTAGTTCTCTAAAATAATTTTCTAAATAGTCAAAATCAATATAACCTTTACCTATTAAATAATAATAATCCATTATTTTAGGATTGAAAGATAAATTAAGTACATTCTTACAAAAAATATGGGCAGCAATATCACTAGTTTTCACAATAGGATAACTCTTTTTTATAGGACCCATTTTGAATACTATTGCTTTATCCAATTTATCATATACATAATCCATTTCTTCAATCTCTAAATAATGAAACAATTCATGAGCAATATGGATTTGTGTTATTTTCTCATAGTCAAACATCTTGTCCACTTTCAATTTTTTAAATTCATCTTCCAACCATTTTATTGATTTGTCATATAACAATATCTTTTTTTCAACTGCATCATATTTACCTCTCATTTGTATTATTTCAAAATCATACTCATCAGTTTTTAATTCTATCTTTATCTTTTTGTCTTCACATATATCCCTTATATCTTTATTGGATTCTAAGCAAATTATTTTTTTTGCAACTTCTTCCCCAATTTTCATAGACTCATATACATAATATTTTATTTTATCTTCTGGTATCTTCTTAAAATATAAGTCTTCCTTTAATTCTGCCAAAGACAATATTTCATCTGTACACATCTTTTCTAATCTTTTATTGCTCAATGTATACAACTCCTTTACAATATTTATTATTTATAATTATCTTCATTATACACTTTTATCCCATTTTCAGTTAATAATTTTGCAGCCACTCCATCTCCTTCTACCAATTTCCCACTAAAAGTACCATCATATATTTTACCACAACCGCAAGAAGGACTTTTGGACTTAAGTATCGCAACATCAGCTCCTAATATTTCAGCTATAGCTAAAGTCTTTTTAGCTCCTTCTTTGAAATTTTCAGTACAATCTACTCCCTCTTTATTTATAACTTTTATATTTTTCTCATCATCTAACACTATTTCACAAGGCACTCTAGGAATAGGAAGGCCTCCAAATACTTCTGGGCACACTGGTATTGCTTTTCCTTCTTTGACAAGTTGAATTATTTTTTCATTTCTGTTGTCTTTTCCATCATATCTACATTTATATTCCAGCAAGACAAGCACTAACAATATACAATATTATCACCTCTATTTAAATATTGTTCCTGGAAAATGTTTTATACATTACATTATAGCAATAGCTTCTATTATGCTTTAGTTTCTACATAAAAAATTTTACCCTAGCAAGGCCAGGGCAAATCTAAAAAACTGTTCCTATTTCACTTATATTCGCTAAATCCTCTCTATAATCTATATCCTTAGGATTCAAACTATTTATCACAACTCCACTTGATGCTCCTGTAGAGTGAATATATTTATCATTTCCTATATACATAGCCACATGTCCAGGCCAATACATTAAGTCTCCAGGTTTCATTTCTTCTCTACTTATACTTCTCATATTGAATTCTTCCTTAAGTTTTGCATCTCTATATATGATGACACCATTCATCAAATAAGAAATTGAACATAATCCAGAACAATCTATGCCTAATGGTGATTTTCCTCCCCATCTATATTGAGTTCCCAAATAAGACAAAGCAGTTTTAACTACATTTTCTCTCAAAACTTCTTCAGATAGTCTATCTTCCGGTCTAATCCTATTCATTATAAAATCTTTTCTTATCCATCCGCTATTCCCAGCTGGGAAAAGTATTTCAGCCCAGTTTTCACTTACTCTTCCAGACAATTTGACTACCGCTGCTCTTGTGAGCTGAAATATAGGATAACTTTGAAATTTAGGTTCCTTTAAAACATCTACTATACCAAAATTTATAGTATGATTTGCTTCTCTATCCCATTTGAGAGTATCCTCACCACAAATCTCAATTTGGCTTTCATGAATATATCCTCTATAATTATAGTTCGTTTCAATATAGTACCATTCATCAGAAGACCTTTCGAGCAATTTAACTATCATTCCAAAAAGTGCTTCATCTGCCGCCTCCCCTGTAAACTTTGGTTCTTGTTTTAAATATCCTATAGTCGCTTTTATAATAGCATAATTTTCCATATCGTTTCCTCCCTATGCTCTACTTCTAGATCTATATTCTTCCACTTCCTTCTCATTTGCCAATACAAAATGTTCCGGTTCTATTTCTACCCATTTAGGAGGATCATTTGTATAGTCATGGCATCTAGGATCATATACCTCCAATACTTTCTTTTTTTCACGTATTGGATCAGGCAATGGGATAGCTGACAACAATGCTCTAGTATATGGATGATAAGGATGCTCAAATAATTTTTCTGTATCTGCAAGTTCTACTATTTTCCCCTTTCGAATGACAGCTATCCTATCAGTTATAAATCTTGCAACAGATAAATCATGAGTGATAAACAAATAAGTTAATCCTTTTTTCTTTTGAAGTTCAGATAATAAATTCAAAACTTGAGCACGAATAGATACATCTAATGCAGATATTGGCTCATCAGCAATGATAAATTCTGGCTCCATGACTAAAGTTCTTGCAATGCCTATTCTCTGCCTTTGCCCTCCTGAAAACTCATGAGGAAAACGATCTGCAAATTCTGGAAGCAGTCCTACATCTAAAAGGGCTTTACAAACTTTTTCTTCTCTTTCTTCCTCACTACTATAATTCTTTATATTATATAAGCCCTCGGATACTATATAATCAACTTTAGCCCTTTCGTTCAAAGAAGCCATAGGGTCCTGAAATATCATCTGAATTTTTCTTGTCAATTCTCTATCTAAATCCTTGCTAATCTTTCCACTTATCCTTTGCCCTTTAAAAAATATTTCTCCACCAGCCACTTCATTTATTCGCATGATAGCCCTACCAATAGTAGTTTTCCCTGAACCAGACTCGCCAACAAGTCCAAAAGTTTCTCCCTTATAAATATGAAAACTTACATCATCCACTGCTACAAATTTTTTCTTTTTCCTATTTCCAAATTCCACACGCAGATTTTTTGTCTCCAATAAAACTTCCCTTTGTTTGTCATTCATTTTCACTCATCCTCCATTGTGAACGCAATTTTTTTATGGATTCAGGTGGTTCTACCTTTGGTGCACGTGGATCTAACAACCAAGTTTTCGCCTTGTGAGTAGGACTTACAGAAAAATATGGTGGTCTTTCTACAAAATCTATTTTAAGTGCCCTTGGATTTCTAGGGGCAAAAGCATCGCCTCGTATTTCATTGAATAAATTTGGCGGAGTGCCTTTTATAGAATGTAGTTTTTCTCCTTTAACTCCAAGCTGTGGAAGAGAAGAAAGCAAAGCCCATGTATATGGATGTCTTGGATCATAAAAAATTTCTTCACAAGTTCCTATCTCAATGATATCACCTGCATACATAACAGCTATTCTATCAGCTACATTAGCTACTACTCCTAAATCATGAGTGATATATATTATAGTTAAATTGTATTTTTCCTTTAAACTCCTTAAAAGTTGAAGAATTTGAGCCTGTATAGTCACATCCAATGCCGTAGTTGGTTCATCACAAATAAGTATTCTAGGATTACATGCTATTGCAATAGCTATGACAACTCTTTGTCTCATACCTCCAGAAAACTCATGAGGATACTGATGATATCTCTTTTCAGGTTCAGCTATCCCCACATCATTTAAAATATCAATTACAAGTTTTTTAGCTTCCTCTCCCTTAAGTCCTCTATGGAGTATTACCGCTTCTTCAATTTGACTTCCAATAGTCATCAGTGGATTCAATGAAGTCATAGGTTCTTGAAAAACCATGGCAATTTCCCTGCCTCTAATTTTTATCCAATCATTTTCTGTTTTATATTGGGCCAAATCTTCACCATTATATATTATACTTCCAGAATCAATCCATCCATTTCCATCAAGAAGCCCCATAAAGGTTTTGGTGAAAACAGATTTTCCTGAACCAGATTCTCCAACTATTGCAAGGCTCTCCCCTTCATATAGATCCAAGGAAGCCTCCCTTATAGCAGTTAAAACTCTTCCTCTTAATTCAAATTTCACTACTAAATCCTTAACTGACAGTATTTTTTTCTTATCCGCCATGCTTTCCACCCCCTAAATATGAGTCCTTGGATCAGCAGCATCTGCAAAAGCATTTCCTATTACATAAAAAGATATTGTGACCAAAGAAAGAACTATTGCTGGAAATATCAACTGATAACGCAATGATGGAGCCATCATGACTACTCTGCCTTCATTAACTAAATTTCCCAAAGATGGGATACTTACAGGCAATCCAAGACCAATATAAGTTAGAAAAACTTCAGAGCCTATTGCCGCAGGAATAGCTAATGCCATTCTAAGCATAATGACAGAAACTAAATAAGGAAGTAAATTCTTGGTTATAATTCTTCTAGTTGGAGTCCCAAGACATCTAGAAGCCAAATTGTACTCTCTATCTCTTATAATGACTATTTGATTACGTACAAAACGTGCCATACTTAACCATCCAGTTATACACATGGCAAAAATCAAAGTACCTATACTAGGACGCATGATATAAGTTAAAAGAACTTGTATGATAGTAGTTGGTATATTGTCCAAAACATTGTATATTTCAGTAATCACTGCATCAAGTTTTTTTACATATCCCCACAATGCCCCTACAGTGATACCAATTACAGCTTCACACAGTCCAACTAAGAAACCAATTAAAAGAGAAGTACGTGTACCACTCCATATACGAGACCATAAATCCTGACCAATAGAATTGGTTCCAAACCAAAACTCTGAATCTGGTGGGTTATTTATAAGCTGCATATTTGTCTTTTCATCAATATATATTTTAGTAGGAGATTTTTGATTTGGCAAATATGGTTGAATAATAGTGAATACAACAAGAACTATCATGAGCACAAGAAAAAACATTGCAACTTTATTTCTTCTAAACATTTGAAACGTGGAGCGCCAATATGAATAATTTGAATATCCTGTACGTTCTGCTTGAGATTCATCATATTCTGCAAAAGTAAACAATGATTCATTTATTTCATCGCCTAATTTATTGATCTTTGCATTAGTCATTATCTAGCGCCTCCCTTTCTATCTAGTTTTATACGTGGATCCAGTGAAGCCATAAGAATATCTCCTAAAAAAAGTCCTATTATGCCAATTGATGAATAAATAAGAACTAGTGCCTGAACCAAAGGATTGTCCTGTCTCTGAATAGCATCTACAAGCAATCCTCCCATACCTGGTATTGAATATAAAGATTCTATATATATAGAACCTGCTATAGTATACAGCAAAGACGCTGGCAAATATTGAGACATAGGAACGAAAGCATTTCTCAAAACATGTTTTCTCATAGTTTTTTTATCTTTAAGTCCTTTAGCTCTTGCAAGTTTCACATAATCTTTATTCAACTCATCCACCATATATCGTCTCATCCACATTGCATAAGATGCTGAACTACCAAGAGACATAGAAATAGCCGGCAAAATCCAACTACTAGGTTGACTTGGGCTAAACAATATTGGAAGTTTAAGAACATTTGAACAGTACAATTGAATAAATAAATAATATACCGCTGCTGGAACAGCATTTATAATGACAATATATGCAGTTCCAAATTTATCCCAAAATTTACTTTTACTTCGTGCCATAGCTATACCTAATGTAATTCCAAATACCAGTGACAATGCCATAGCAACCAATCCAAAACACAATGAATAAGGAATTTTAGTTTTTATAATATCAGCTACAGGCACTTTAGGTCTATAGGTTATAGAAGTTCCTAAATCTCCAGATATTATAGATTTGTAAAAGTTTTTAAGCTGTACATGCATTGGATCCCTAAGTCCCATGCTAGTCAATATAGCTTCTCTTTGTGACTCATCAAGTTTTTCATAGTTATCTCCAAAATATCCTTCTTCAGGCATTAGGCGCATGAGAAGAAAAACTAAAGTTATTACGATTATTAGTGTAAGTAATGATTGCAATAATCTTTTCAATGAATACTTTAACATATTTTAAACCTCCCCTTTTAGCCATAAATAATTCCCTTATTTTCGCTTAAAATTGAAGGACTATTTAAAAATAGTCCTTCAACTGACTTTAATATATTTTTAAATATATATTTTATTGCGCTGCTTTCTTTAGTGCTTCGGCACGTTCTTTTTCCCATTTCTCCAATGCCTTATGATATTCATCTGTATTCATAGGTTTAGACATGATTCTCTGCCCTTTAAATCTTTCTCCAGCAACACCAAATGGAGAATATGGAGATTCAAATGGATTCAATTTAGAAGCTGAATAGCCGCCTCCACCTACTGCATAAGGGATGACAAAAGCTTGATCTATAAAAAAGGCTTCAGCCTCAGCAAATAAATTGTAACGTTTCTCAATATCAAGTACTTCTGCTTTTGCCTTATCGACCATATTTTCATAGATATTCTTGCCATTAGATTCTTTATACCCTTCTGCCAAATGCGGCCAATTGTAATTACTATCTGGAGTAAATGGATCTGTATATGTTTCTGGGTCTGCATAGTCTGGCCCCCAGTTGCACTCTTCTAGTGCATAATTGCCAGCACGTCTTGTTTCATCTAAAAATCCTGTAGGTGGATGTGGTTCTATAATTACATCAATATAGTCTGTACCTAATAAATTTTCAAGTTGTTGCTCTATGACTTGAGCACGATTTGCCCATTCAGAAGAACTTGTATTGTAAGGCATCAAAATTTTAACTGGGAATGTAGCCTTTCCCTTCAATTCATCCATGGCCTTTTCCTTATATTCAAGGGCTAATTTTTCATTAAAAGAATCATTGTCTGAAAATTTATCTAATCCACCAAGTTGAGTATAGTCTACTCCATCTAAATTCACAAAGTTCTTAGGAGTTATAGTATTTGTCAATCTATCTTCTGGATTGTAAGGTTCTTCAGTAAGCATAGCAGCTTTTCTATCTAATGCATGGAATATAGATTTACGGAAATTCACATTGTTAACTGCTATTTTCCAATTTTCCGGTTCATATTCTGGTGCAAAATGCGGATTAAAGTTAAATGCATAAAAATAGGTATAAAAAGAAGTTCTATTTGGGCGAATCATATCCTTCTTTTGTGGATCCTTCATCCACTCATCAAGAACTGATGAAGGAATATCAGTATAATCTATATCACCACGTAAAAACAATTCTGGCGACAAAGTTGCAGCTTCCTTGTTATAAGTATAATTCAATCTTTTAATATGAACATTTTCTTTATCCCAATAGCTTTCATTTGCAACTAATACTCTTCTTGTTTGAGGCTCAAATGTTTCCATTATATATGCACCATTGTACAAAAAATTTGTATTGTCTGTACCAAATTTATCTCCTACTTCTTCCAAAAACTGTCCATTAACTGGAAAGAAACACACATATGTGAGCATTGATAAGAAATATGGCGTAGGTTTTTCAAGAGTATATTCAAGGGTATATTTATCTACAGCTTTTACTCCAACTTCTTCAAAATCAGTAATTTCACCATTATAGTATTTCTCAGCATTCTTCAGAACACTATAAGCTATATTTGCAGTTTGTGACTCATTGCTTGGATTTAGTATATATTTCATAGCATCTACGAAATCCTGTGCTGTAACTTCTCCATACTCTTTTCCATCATGAGTTACCCATTTTACTCCTTCACGTAATTTAAATGTCCAAACTAAATTGTCATCTGATACATTCCATTCCGTTGCCAAACAAGGCTGTACCACACCGTACTCATCATAATCTATCAAAGTATCTACTAAATTAGCTGCCAATGCAAATTCTAATGTAGTTGAAGTAACCAAATAATTCAATGTTGTAATTTCTCCCGAATATACTGTTGAATATTCTTCGCTTTCATCTTTTGAACCTTTTTTATTTCCTGAAGAACAAGCGGTCATAGTCAAAGACAGAACTAGTAAAATAGCCATTAAAGCTGTTAGCCTTTTCTTTTTAAACATAATTACATCCCCCTTCCATTTTTTATTAATTAGAAATAATTCAGCATACAAAAACGTTTCAATAAATAGAAAAATTCTAATTTTCACAATTTTGCAATATTTTAAACATATTAATTAGCAAAAAACATGCCAAGTAAAATCATATTCAATTATCTCTAGTTCATATACCATATTATACACTCTTTCCGCATTTTCGTAATAATTTTTTATTGATATTGATGAAAACATTTATACAAGTATTATACAACATCTTTATCACTTTTCCCACAATTAGAACCATTTCCGTTTATCCGAACTATTTTATTCCATATTTTTTCAATTTTTCATAAAAAGTAGTCTTGCTAATCTCCAATCCACTCATAGCTTTCTTTTTATCTCCTTTATATAACTTCATAGCTTTTTCAATAGTTTTTTTCTCAAAATTTTCAACAGACTCTTTAAGAGGTGCTATGTCTTCCCTTTCTAATTCTTCACTTTTGTTCATTTTTAAAGTTAAATGTCTGGAAAAAATTGTACCTCCATCACATAAATTTATAGCCCTTTCTAATATATTCTCTAATTCCCTTACATTTCCTGGCCAATCGTACTCTAAAAGCATATTTAAAGCTTCAACTGATATGGTCTTGTTCTCACAGCCAATCTTTTGACATATTGATGGCAACAACATTTCTACCAAGGAATAAATGTCTTCTTTTCTCTCTCTTAAAGGTGGTATCCAAATTGGAAATACATTTATTCTATAATATAAATCTTCTCTAAAATTACCTTTAAGCATTTCTTCCTCTAAATTCCTATTTGAAGCCGCTATAACCCTTACATCAACTTTTATTTTTTCCTGACCTCCTACTTTATAAAAAGTCTTATCTTGGAGAACTTGCAATAGTTTTACTTGCAAATTGGTAGATATTTCTCCAATTTCATCTAGAAATATAGTCCCTCCATTTGCCATTTCAAAAAAGCCTTTCTTTCCATCAACTCTAGCACCTGTAAATGCTCCCCTTGTATATCCAAACAATTCACTCTCCAAAAGAGTTTCTGGTATAGCACCACAGTTCACATGAATAAAGGGTTTGTCTCTATTGCTGTTCTCATGAATAGCTTTTGCCAGAAGGGTTTTACCCGTACCGCTTTCTCCAAGTATGAGAACTGTAGAATTTGTATTAGAAGCCCTAAGTGCTAACTTCTTTACATAATTCATCTCCCTACTTTCTCCAACAATATTAGGAAATAGCTCTTTCAACTTTTTTTCTTCATCTAATTGTTTTTCAGCTTTTTCAAGATTTAAAAGTGCCTCATCTCTTTCTCTAATGGCCTTTTTTATTTCAGAAATATCTTCTACTTTCAATGCTGCACCAATTCTTTCATTGTCTTTATCAACTGGTATCAATGTACACATAGTAGGAAACCCATTTATTTCTTTGAATTCATCTACATAGCTTACATTTTTTCCCTTTGCTACTTCACAAAACTCTTTAATTGTTGAACTTCCTCCATGAATTTCAAAAATATTTTTCCCTATTACATTAAGATATTCGGAATTTTCTCCTTTAGCCATATATTCCTTACCATCTAAAATATCTCTTAAACCCTCTCCTCTAGCTGTATAGCCTTGGGCCTGATAAAACTTCATCTTTTTTGTATCTCCATCTAAAATAACAAGATGTCCAATATAATTTATATAATTCATGGTATACTTTTTGTTATCTGCTTCAATAGTCATAATTTTATTTATAAAATCTATTGTAACTTTAATGTCTATATCAAGAAATTTGGTTTCCATCTTTAACACATCTTTTACTTCACTATCTTCTTTGCAGATATATACAGGTTTTATAGTTTTATCCTTGTAAACACCTACAGCAATTAACACATTCCCCTCTTTAATTTTTCTATCATAAATTCCTAAATATTCTAAAGTTTCAGCATCAAGATTTCCGTCATCTTTTCCTACCGCATTGTCGGCAATGATCACTATATCACCAGCTTCAATATTGCCTCTAGAATGGCTTATCTGTTGGCTGTTTAAAATTCCAAATATTTCTTTGGCTTTATTGTTATAGATTTGTATAGTACCATTGTTGTCAATAACTATAAACCCTTCAGACATCATGTCAGTAAACATTTCTAAATAGCCTTCACTATTAAACATAAGACTCACCCTTAATAATATATGGTATTTCTTATTTCTTCAAATCCAAATCCCGGTTTATCTTCCAAGGTTATAGTATATTCATCATAATTTGCTCCACCTATTATTGGATCTTCAGCACACAAATTTGGACCATCTAAATCAAATTTAGTTATGATACTTTTAGCTCCAGCTAGATGACATGCTGCAGTAAGCCCTATCTTGCTTTCCATCATACATCCAAGCATACACTGAACACCATAGGTTTCAGCAAAATTGCATATTTTCAACGCATTGTGAATTCCACCCGTTTTCATCAACTTTATATTCACTAAATCAGCAGCTCTATTTTGAATGATATTTGCTGCATCTAGTGGAGAAAACACACTTTCATCAGCTAATACTGGAATTTCTACATTGTCTGTAACATATTTAAGTCCAGCAATATCACAAGCCTTGACAGGTTGTTCTACTAGTTCAATATAAAGTCCAGCATCCTCCATCATTCTCAAAACCTTTACTGCTTCCTTTGGTGTCCAGCCTTGATTAGCATCTATTCTGATATCCACACTATACCCTATTGCATTTCTTATAGCTTTTAGCCTTTCTAGATCTTTTTTAGAATCCTTCCCTACTTTTACTTTAATGGTTTCATATCCTTTTTCTACAGCTTCTACAGCATCTCTTGCCATTTCTTCTGGTTCATTGACACTTACAGTTATGTCAGTAACCACTTTATTTCGAAATCCTCCCAAAAGCTTAAAAACAGGAGCATTGTAGAGTTGTCCAAACAAATCATATATGGCCATATCCACAGCAGCTTTAGAACTTTCATTATGCACTAATGAATTGTCTATTCTATTCATTATCTCTTCTAAATTTTCAATATCCATACCCATTAATTTAGGTTTGATATGTTTCATAATAGCACATTTAATAGAACCTAAAGTATCTCCCGTAATTACAGGAGTAATGGCCGCTTCGCCATAACCAACATTCCCAGTATCTGTGACAATTTTAACCACTACATTTTCTAATTCATAGACCTCCCTTAGTGCAGTCTTAAAAGGCTTTCTAAGAGGAATATTTATTTTTCCTACTTGTATATCACATATTTTCACAAGAAATCACTCCTTTTCATATGTTAAATAAATTATACCATCATGAAAAAATTGTGCAATGTGATAAAGTGATAAATTATCTAAAAAATACTCAAATTCAATTCCCTTGATAAATCCCTCAATACCCCGTATCCAGCTACAGAATTGCCCCTTTCATCTAGTGCTGGTCCATAGACACCTATCCCCATCCTACGAGGAACTGCTCCCATAATTCCTCCTCCTACTCCACTTTTAGCCGGTATCCCTACTCTTATAGCAAATTCTCCACTAGAATTATACATTCCGCAAGTAACCATGAAGGTTTTTACAATTTTAGCTACATGTTCACTAACTATGTTTTCCCCAGTTTTTAAAATAGTGCCACTATTTGCTAAAAAAAGTCCAATATTAGCTATATCGATACAATCTACTTCAATAGAACATTGTCTAAAATATACATCTAAAGTCTCCTCTACATCTCCTTCTAAAACTCCCATATCTTTCAACAAGTAACCCATAGCTCTATTTTTATTCCCAGTTCTTTTTTCAGACAAATAGACTTCTTCATTTACTTTCAAATTGTCATTAGAAGAAATTTTCCTAAATAAAGATAAAAGTCTTTCAAACCTTTCCTCCGAACTACCACCCTTGATAAGTGAACTAACAGCAATAGCTCCTGCATTGATCATAGGATTTAAAGGTTTTGAAATATCTCCTGTTTCCAGCTTATAAATTGAATTAAATGCATCCCCTGTAGGCTCCATCCCAACTTTGCTGAAAACTTTTTCTTCTCCATTGTCCATTATAGCCAACATAAGAGCCACAGTTTTTGATATACTTTGAATTGTAAATTTTTTATCGTAGTCTCCAGCTGTATATATATTGTTGTTCATATCTATAATACAAACCCCCAAATCTTCTGGATTTGCTTTGCTTAAAGCAGGGATATAATCCGCCACCTTACCTTTTTTAGTTAATTCCTTATTATCTATTATTATTCTTTCAAGTATTTTATTCATAAATATAGCCCCCTTTAATTTGTATATTTAGAATTTAATGTTTTTTAAAAGAACTTCCCCCAATAAATTCTCGCAAAATAGAAGTTGGAGGTATCATGGATTCATCTTCTATATCTTTAAAATAACTTAAAAATTTAAGAAGTCTTTTAGCTTCAGAATAGTATATACTAGTTTTATCTACTTCCTTTAATAGTGGAACTACATATTTTTTAAGTACAGTTAATTCATATACAAGAGAAGAGTTGAACATTGCATCAGCTTGTTCTTGATATGGGAATATATTCTTTTCTTCCCCCGCTCTAACTAATTCCCAAAGTTTAAAAGTTCTTTCTATATCATTCCCTCTAAATTTACTATCTCTAACCATCCTTCTTAAAATTCTAGTATCAGTTGTAGGAATTCTATTGTGTGCATCTATATTTAACTGAGTCAATGCACTTACATAAATTTTATATTTATTTTTTTCCGGTATAGAAGATGTAAGCTTTGGATTTAAAGCATGTAATCCCTCAACTATGATAGGATGGTCTTCATCTACCTTGACTTTAACTCCAGAAGGTTCACTTCTTCCAGTTATAAAATTATATACAGGAAGCTCTACTTCACTTCCCTCTAATAATCTTATGAGATCTCTATTTAACCTCTTGACATCTATAGCTTCCAATGCTTCAAAATCATATTCTCCATATTCATTTTTAGGGGTATCCTCTCTATCAACAAAGTAGTCATCTACGGAAATAGAAATTGGTCTTTTCCCATTTACCTTGAGTTGAACAGCCAATCTTTGAGCAAAAGTTGTCTTTCCCGAAGAAGAAGGACCAGCTATCATTATTAAATTTATACTTTCATCTTTACAAATATCATCAGCAAAACTAGCTATCTTCTTTTCATGAAGTGCTTCTGAAACTCTTACTACTTCATCTATAGAACCGTTTATTATCTTATCATTTAATGATCCCAAATAACCTAAATCTAAAATATTAGCCCAATCTTCTGCTTCTTTAAATACCTTTGCCAATTTTCTTTGCTCAACAAATTCAGGAATTTCTGCTTGACTTTTTTGATTTGGAGACAACAATATGGCTCCTGGATAATAATATTTTAAGTCGAAGTTTTTTATATAACCAGTAGAAGGAGCCACATATCCATAAAAAGTATCTATATGTTCCAATATTTTATATACATGAATCTCATCTTTCTCCACATGAGTATATAATCTA
This sequence comes from Sporanaerobacter sp., assembly GCF_047830725.1. Taxonomy (NCBI): domain Bacteria; kingdom Bacillati; phylum Bacillota; class Tissierellia; order Tissierellales; family Sporanaerobacteraceae; genus Sporanaerobacter; species Sporanaerobacter sp. The sequence continues at coordinate 170,001 of NZ_CP181252.1, forward strand.
ACTTTATCTTCATACCCCTTTTCTTCAAAAATTTTTAATGCATCTATTCTCTTTATTCTTTTTCTTTCTATAGGAATATCTGCTTTAACGATTTCCCACATTCTTTCTTTTATTTTCTCGATTTCCGAAAAACTAATCGTTCTTTTATTGCTTAATTCTGTATAAAATCCTTCTCCAAGAGAATGCTCAATGTTTGCATTATATCCAGGAAATATCTCTTCACAGGCAGTTACATATATAAGACCCAAAGTTCTTGTATATATTCTATGTCCATCAATATCTGTTATGTCAATAAATTTTATCTTTTCTCCATCTTTAGCCACAGTTTTTAAATGAAAAACTTCATTTTCAATTTTAGCTCCCAAATATTTCTTGTAGTCATTTTTATAAACCAAATTTGAAATATCTTCTAATGTTGAACCTTCATCTATGGAAATCTCTCCAATATTTTCTACAAAAACTTTTATTTTTCCCAATTCTAATCCCTCCAAATTTAAATCTCAAAATCTATATAGTATATATATTATATATTATTCCAAAAAAATAAACTATAGAGTAAATTTTCTCTATAGTTTATTTTTTTACATATTGGGTCTACTGGGTTCAGATATACTTGATAATGCATTTCCTGCTTCATCAGTCAATCTATCTCTCACCGCCACATCCCCTATGGCAACAATTCCTACAAGAATACCATTTTCTACTACTGGAATACGTCTTATTTGATGCTCTGACATAAGCCTTGTAGCTTCAGTTACATCAGTATCTGGTGAAACTGTCACTGGACTTACGGTCATGACATCCTTTGCCATAGCTTGAGACTGTAATCCTTGGGACAATCCCCTCACCACTATATCTCTATCAGTAACAATACCCAAAAGCCTATTGCCACTATCACAAATTGGTATGCTTCCAACATTTAAACTTTTCATCTGATTTGATACTTCTTCCAATGTAGCACTTTGATTTGCACACTGAACATTAGTAGTCATTATATCTTTAACTTTCAAATTACCACCATCCTTTTTGTTTGATAATAAACCACTATTAGGATGTGCAGTTTTATATTTTTTAGTACTATAAATTTAAAACCAATCTCTTTCAATCTTTTCAAGAATAGGTGGAAGTTCAGCTACAAATTCCTTCCCATTTAAATAATCTAAATATATAAGTCCATTCATAGCTATTTTGTATGCATGCAAAAATTGACTATTTAGATTATATTTTTCTCTAAAATTTTTGTTTATGTTTGCATCTCCATATTTCACATCACCTACAATTGGATGACCTATATGAGATAAATGTGCTCTTATCTGATGAGTTCTCCCCGTTATAAGATCTATTTCTAGCAATGAAAATTCATTGCTTTTTTTGAGAACTTTTATATATGTAGATATTTTTTTTGCCCCATCCACATCACTTTTAACTACTTTTACCTTGTTTTTATCTTCATTTTTTAACAAATAATCCTCTAAAAGAATATCTTCTTTCAATGTCCCTTTAACCATACATTTGTAGTATTTCTTTATACTTCTTGACTTTATTGCATTATTTATATCCTTCAGTGCCTCATAATTTTTAGCTCCAATTACAATTCCACTGGTATTTCTATCTAATCTATTGCAAATAGATGGAGTAAATGTTCTCTCAAGTCTTGGATTATACTCTCCGCTTTTAATCAAATAGCTTATCATACTATCTACAACATTGTCTCCATATTCCTTATTTGCTGAATGAGAAAGCATGCCTACTGGTTTATTGATAAATATTATATTTTTATCTTCATAAATTATTCTAGGCACAATAAAACTATTTATTTCTTTTTTTTCCTCTATAAATTTATCTAAAACTTCATCTGAAATATAAAACTGTATACTATCTCCTTCTACAATTATATCCTCTGGATTTGCTCTTTTATTGTTGAGCTTAATCCTTTTTTTTCTAATCATTTTATATATAGTTCCTTGACTTGCTTTAGATAAATATTTTTTTAAAAACCTGTCTATTCTTTGATTTGACTCATTTGTATCTACTATTATTTCCCTCAAACTTTTCTCACCTTTTTCTTTTTTATATGTTATAATATATTATACACGAAGACCAAATAAAAACTCTACTCTATTTAGCTATTATTCTCGTAAAAAAAAGAGGTGTGAAAAATGAAAAAGTTTAGCGAAGGCATAAAGGACTTTTTTTATGATGCCATTGACTATATAGTCATGATTGCAATCATAGTAGTAGTTGCAGGAATAATCGGCTGGAGATTAAATGCACTATTTGATGAAGATGCATCAAGTTCCCATATTGTTCAAAAAAATAAAATAGAAACTTCAAAAGATAAAAATTCATCAGATAAAAACAATACCTCAGTAGACAGTAACACTGCAAATAAAACAGATGACAAAAAAACAAATGATAACAATACAAATTCTAATGAAATAATAAAAATTGTCGTTCCCCAAGGTTCTCCTTGTTCAAGTATAGCAGAAATTTTGCAAAATAAAGGTCTTATAGCTGATAAAGGAGATTTTTTAGCCAAAGCTCAAGAAATGCATCTAGATACAAAATTCAAATCAGGAGAATTTGAAATCAAAAAAAACAGTTCCATAGAAGATATAATTAAAACCTTAACTAAATAGACAAAAAATAGTAGCTCTTAGCTACTATTTTTTAATACTTTTCATTGATATACTCATCAATAAGCGAAACTTTAGTTCCTTCTACAAACACTCCCTCTTTTTTCAATATATCCAACAACCACTTACTCTTTGAATGAAAAATAGCATATTGATAATTCATAAGTACTATTTCATAGAGTTTGTTTTTTAGAAATTTTGATTCTACTTTGATAAAATAAGCTTCTACATTCTCAAAATTTAAAAATCTTAAAAGTTGAAGAGTAGCCCTATCTTTTTCATGATAATAATAATTCCCTTGATTTAAATAATAAATATAATATTTTTCAGGCTTGCCTTCCCTCTTCAAGTCCTTGGCAAGCATTGTATAATACTTAGCCAGTACATTATAATACTGATAATTGTACATTCCTTTCTCATAGCTATCAACTTTCGAAAAAGGTTTCACATGCATTTCTTGGACAAAATCAAAATTTCCTTCTAGAAACTCTCTTTTACTTATATCTCCATTCTTGTACTGGATAATAAGAGAATTTCTGTGGTCAAAAAAGGTATCAAATAAACCCCTTCTACTATTATAAGCCAATTTAAAACACCCTATCTAATATCATATTTGCAATTAGTCTCAAATACATTATACCATTAATATAGAATCTAACAAAGCTAAACATTTGAATTTAACTATTTAATAATGCTAAAAGTTCACTTTCACTCAATTCTCTATATTCTCCTTCTGAAAGATTTTCATCAAGAGTCAAATTTCCTATGGAAATCCTCTTTAAATATAGTACTTTCATGTCTAAAGCTTCAAACATTCGCTTTACTTGATGATATTTCCCTTCTTTTATCGTCAAATGTACTTTAGAAACATATCCAGACTCTAATATTTTCAAAACTGAAGGCATAGTTTTATAGCCATCATCGAGTATTATTCCAGATTCAAATATTTTCACATGTCTTTCTTCTACATATCCATCTACTTCTACATAATAAGTTTTATCTACGTGTTTTCTTGGAGATAGAAGTTCATGAGAAAGCTTCCCATCATTTGTCAAAAGTAACAACCCTTCTGTATCTTTGTCAAGACGTCCAACCGGATGGGGATTAAAAACCAAATATTTGTCATCTAACAAATCCAATACTGTTCTATTTATAGGATCATCTGTAGATGAAACTACTCCATCAGGTTTATTCATCATAATATAAATATATTCTCTGTATATCACTTTTTCTCCATCAAAAACAATATCGTCTATTTGAGGATCTACTTTTATAGAACTATCTGATATTCTTTCTCCATTGACTTCTATCCTGCCTTCTCTTGCACAGCTTTTTATTTCTTTCCTGCTACCATATCCCATATTGGAAAGAATTTTATCAACTCGTTCTTTTTTGCCCATCACATTTCCTCTTCCTTTCCTATATTATTATATACTATTTTGTTTAAGAAATTATAGCTATAAATAAAGAATAATTTAAACATAATATGAAAAAATAATTATAGTGTCTAAAAACAAAAGAAAGGAGATATAGTATGAGAGTAGAAAAATCTGATAAACCATTAAATGGCGTAAAATGTGTTGTAAACACTTGTCAATATCATGTTTCAGGAGATTACTGTACTGCTTCCAGTATAGAAATTCAACCTAGAAATGCTACTTCTACAGATGAAACAGATTGTGCCACATTTTCTCCAAATATGAAAGGATAGAAAAAGGCAGGATATCCTGCCTTATTCTTCTGCAACTTCTTCAACTATAGATTTTAAACTTGTTGGAATTTCTTCTACTGTATAATCTAATCCAATATAAAAATCTGTATTAAACTTTTTACTTATGGTTTCTAGAGATTTTACCAAGCTTTCTAAATTTTCAATCTTTATGTCAATCAAATTATATATGCCATCTACATAAATCTTCTCCACATCATAATTCATGCCTATAATCCCACACAAAAAGCCATAGAACGATTCAATATTATTTATATTGAACTCCATGGCATTTATAAGTCTTACAGAATAATCAAGACTAAATATATGGTTGTCATCTACATCAACAAATGCAATGTTACCGTTTCCAGATTTCATCTCAGAATTAGCCATATCTATTAAACGCTTTGTTTTGCCACTACCTTTAGTTCCACATAGTAATTTTATCATTTCTACCACCCTCCAACCTTATATTTTTTTACTTACTTAATTGTATTCTACAAAAAAACCTTTTATCCTTTATCTTTTTCAATATTTTTTAAATTTTTTAAATCTTTTTAAAGCCTTTCCATTTAAATAATTGCATTTTATACCTTGGTATGTGTTTCTCTTAACCATTTCACTTACTATCTCATCTCTTATTTTCCACCAGCTTTCATTCCAATTGACAAAAAGAGAATTTTCTTCTGGAGCTCTTCCTATTAGCCTCTGAATAACTATATTTTCATCTAAATACTCTAAAAATGTAATCACTCTTTCTACATATTCATCTTTTGAAATAATTGATATTTCTCCATTCTTGTACATTTCACCAATAGTAGTTCCATCTAGTATATATAGTGCATGGAGTTTTACTTCTTCTACTTGAAGAGCTGAAAGTATTTTTGCATTTTCAACAACATCTATTTCTTCATCCCAAGGTAAATTTAAAATAAGATGAGCACAAGTCCTTATACCATATTTCTTGTTTCTAAGAACTCCGTCTATGAATTCTCCTAAAGTATGACCTCTGTTTATCTTGTACAATGTATGATAATTTACTGTTTGAAGTCCTAGCTCTATTGTTATATCTAAATCATACTTTTCTTTAATAAAAGCTAAATACTCTAAATACTCATCACTAATACAATCAGGACGAGTAGATATAGAAATACCTACTACATCCTCTAATATTGCCTCTTCTATTGAAGTCTTAAATTCTTCTATTGGCATATAAGTATTGGTGAAATTTTGAAAATAGCTAATAAATTTAGTAGCCTTATATTTTTTTTGTATATACTCTTTATTTTGTAGGATTTGTTCTCTTATAGATATAGTATTTAAAAGATTTTCAAAAGAACCTCCTTCTTCTCCACAAAATATACATCCCCCAACACCCACACATCCGTCTCTATTGGGACATGTAATAGGAAGGTTTATAGGAAGTTTATATACCTTTTCCTTAAATCTTTCTTTTAAATATTTTGAATAGACATTATACACTTCTATATCTTCCAAATTCTCACCTCATCTAAATTAAAGGATTATTTATACATACCCTTTATCTGCACATTTTTTTTGCCATTTACATCTAAAATAAATTGAATACTATCATTGTAAAGTGGATTGTAATTAAACATAAAACTGTCATCTTGGGTATTGCTCTCATCTAAAAATATTATGAGACTAAGTTTCTTTTTATTGTAAGGATTTTCAGCTATAAACATTCCTGAAACATTTTCATTTTTTATCTTTATATTATTTATAACTATTTCATCGCTATTTAGATTGATAGGAAGTTTAGACCCTATTTCCTTCATAATGCTACTATTTTTAGGATATCCAAATACAATCAAATTTTTAAGTTTGTCTTTTGCAGTCAATTTATTTTCTTCTACTACTTTTATATTTAGTCCATAAATTTGTTGCAATTCTTCTGACATATTTTCAATGAAATAGTTCACCAATCTAGAATCAATTTCAGATAAATAATTTGGCTTTACAAATATTGTTTCTTCTCCATTTAAACATCTCAAAATCACACTTCCAATAACTAAACCACTTTCTTTTTCTTTCTTATTTAAATATTTCTTCTTGTTTTCAATTTCCATAATCCTATATTCTTCTTGTGTAAACTGTATATTTTCAGGAAAATAGTTAGGCTTTGAAACTGCAACTTCCATTGTCTTTCGTATATCTTTTCCTGCTATTTCCTCGATTGTATCCAATAAATCAATTATAGTAGCATTTTTAAACAAAAATTTCTTGTAATATTTTTGAAGTATTTTGGTGAATTTTTGTTCTCCTACCCTTTGTCTCAAATCTTCAAAAAATTGCGGACCTTTTGTATATATAGCATATACATAGCTGTCAAAATCTTTAAAATCATCTACACTTGAGTTAAGTGCTGGAGTTTCACTTTCATATACACTTCCTCTTATTTTCACATTCACACCACGATTGTTGTATTTGCCGTATTCATTTTCAAAATAATATGCTGTAGTAAAAACAGTTAAAGACTCATCTAAAAAAGGTTCTTTGTATTCATTGTTCCCAACTCCTACATACCACCATTGATGTATAACTTCATGAACTACCATTTCTAAAATTGATGGAATATACTCCTCTTCATATCCATCAATAGACTGATAAAATCCCATTTGTACAACTTGAGGGTATTCCATAGCTCCTCCAAGAAGTCCTGTTTCAGCAATTCTAAGTTCATCATAAGGATACTTCCCTATTTTTTGGTTGAGGAATAAAACCACCTTACCTGCCTCATCTAACAAAATTTGAGCATCCTTTTGTTTTCCATCCCTAGGTAAATAATAATTGTACAATTTTACTCCATCTACTTGTTTTGTTAGTACTTTATATTTAGGGCTCATCATAAATACAAAATCTCTTACATTTTCTGCTTTTATATGAAGGATTTTATTTAATCCTTCTATTTTTTCATCAATTATGCTGCCTGTTGGAGCTACTACCATATCTTTAGGTACAGTCAAATGCACATCATAATTTGCCACATCGCTATAATTAGATTCTCCTACAGGATGATAAGGATTTTCATCCCATTTGCCAGTTTTCTCATCATATATAGATAGTATAGGATACCAATTTGTCAAAGAATAAACATCTTCATAAAATCCCAGTCTATTCCTGCCAAAAGGTATTTTAAGCACAAAATCCATACTTATATCTAATTTTTCTCCACGCTTTAATGGTTTATCTAATGAAATCTTAAGCACTTCTTTATCTTGAGTATATTTTATGTTTTTATTGTTTGCGAAAACTTTTTCAATATGTATGTCTCCCAATTCTTCTTTAGCTAATTTAACTTCTCCTTCAATGCCCAAAAAAGATAATGCAGGCATGGTCTTTATATCATTATAGGAATCTGGATAAAGGTGAAATACTATTTCTTTCAATTCTCTATTGTAGTTATTTTTAAAAATTAAAGTTTCTTTTCCACTTATTGTCTTTTCATTGTAATTTAATTTTATATCTATTTTGTACTCGTTTATATCTCCTACATTTTCTGCAAATGATATGGGTATAAAGCTAAATATGATGAAAATCGCCAAAAACAAAGATAATATTCTAGACTTAACTTTCACAAAAACTCCCCCTTTTTTATATATTAAGCACCTCTTTTAATATACTGGTAACACCATTTTCATTGTTGCTTTTAGTCGTAACAATGTCTGCTGCTTTCTTTACCTTTGGAGTCCCATTTTTCATAGCTATTCCAAGACCAGCCTTTTTTATCATCTCAATATCATTGTTGTCATCTCCAATAGCAATCATTTCATAATCTTTTATGTCTTTAACTTTTCCATACTCCTCAAGGCTGAGCCATTTAGAACCTAGTGGGTTCATCACTTCAAGTAAAGCCCCTGCTATAGTCATATTTTCCATCATGTGAGAACTATATTTATATGGATAGTTTTCTAGTATCTTGTTGTTGAAAAATTCAAGTTTTTCCTTATCCCCTATATATACAACAGTCAATACTTTGGGATTATCCATTTTAAGTAAATCATCCACTCTTCTAAATCTGTCTACATTGTCTGATAGATAGCTAGAATATTTAGAATTGTTTCTATCAAGCTCTATGACCATATCATATCCATCTTCATAGTTGTCCACATGAATGATTGGATCTAATCCTTCTTTTTTTCCTTCTTTAATTAACACATTGAAATCTTCTACATTTAAATATTTCTTTATTAAAATTTTGTCATCTTTCATATTTCTAACTATATTGCCATTGTTAGCTAATATACATATATTCTCATCTATGCTTTCAACAAATTTTTTAGCCGACCAATATCTTCTACCAGTAGCAATGACAATTTCATATCCTCTTTTAATTATCTCCTTTAAAACAGATATACTTTCAGCAGTTATCCTTTTATCATCTGTAAGAAGTGTCCCATCTAAATCAATAGCAATAAGTTTATACTTCATATTATCACCCTAAATTTTTTAGTACAATATTTGAAAATTAGGTTCGGAAAACCCGAACCTAATCCCTAGTATTTAAAATATTCGACAAAAGATTTGTATATATAATAATGGTCTTTTACTCCACCCAATTCCCTTATAGAATGCATACCAAGTAGTGGATTACCTATATCTACAGAAGAAATATCAATTTGAGTAGATGAAATAGGTCCAATAGTTGAACCTCCCCTTTCATCTGATCTATTCAAGAATTTTTGAACAGGAATTCCTGCAGATTTACATACACTTTCATATACTGTAAGTGATAAACTATCTGTAGTATAAGACTGGTTGGCACTTATCTTTATACAAGGTCCTCCATTTAATACGGGTCTATTGGTTGGATCTTGTTTTTCAGCATAATTTGGATGAACAGCATGAGCCATATCTGCCGAAATCAAAAATGAATTGTATAAACTCCTATAAAAATCCTCTCTATCCTTTCCAAGAGATATACAAATTCTTTCAAGAACAGTTCTAAGCATAGGACTAGCTGCTCCTTGTTTTGTAGTACTACCTACTTCTTCATTGTCAAACAAAACCACAACATTTGTAGCATTTCCAACTTTCCCATCTATAAGAGCTCTTATTCCAGCATGAGCCATAGCCAAATCATCTTGCTTCCCACAAGATATAAATTCATTATTAAAACCTACAATAGAGCCTTTTTCATATTCATAAAGATATAAATCAAAATCCACTATGTCTTCGTGAGAAATATTTAATTCTTCAGCTAATAACTTTATTAAAAAATCTTTCTTTTCAAATTCATCACTTATCATTCCAACAAGAGGCAAAGTCTCTTTTTGGGTATTTAATTTTACACCCTCATTTACTTTTCTATTCATATGTATAGCTAAATTTGGTATTATCATTAGAGGCTTGTCTATATTTATAAGCTTCACTTCTGGACTAAATATATCTTTGCCTTTTACAGCTACTCTTCCTGCAATAGATAGTGGTCTATCGAGCCAAGTATTTATAATAGGGCCTCCATATACTTCAGTATTCAACCTTAAATATGCTCCTTCTTCCACCATCTCAGGATTTGGTTTAATTCTAAAAGTAGGAGAATCAGTATGAGCTCCAATCAATTTAAATCCATATTTTTCAATATCTCCCTTACCTACAACAAAAGCTATAAGAGCTGAATCGTTTTTAACAGTAAAATATTTGCCTTCCTTTTCAACATTCCATCTTTCTTTTAAATTTAATTCAACAAAACCATTTTTTAAAAGTTCATTTTTAACGTTTTCTACTGCATGAAAAGGACTAGGACTTCTGTCAATAAAATCCACCAATTCTTCAGCAAATTTTAGTTCTACAGTCAAATCAACCACCCTTTCATATTTTTTTGTAAAAATTTTCTTAAAACGAAAATATCCTGTTTCATTGACATAAATAACTACCATCTCCACAGGATAATACGTTTTAATATTCACTAAAAAATATATTGATGATTATTCATCTTCATCTTCATCTTCATCTTCGTCTTCATCTTCAAAATCTTCATCATCATCCATAAATAGTGCATAAAAAGCTTCTGAAACTATTTCAAATTCTTCATCATCTTCAATTTGCCCTAATTCAAATCCATCTTCAGCTTCAATATATTCATACAATAGCACTTGTTCATCCTCTAATGGAAGCAATGCAATATATGATTTATCTTCTACTTCAAAAACTCCTAATATAGCACATTCCATTTCACTGTCATCTTCCAAAGTAAGAGTTATTATATCCATTTCCTCTTCATGGTCACATCCACAATCACAAGCATCATCAAAATGGTTACAGCAATTATGATCATCATGTTTATTTGTCATCTTCATTCTCCTTTACAATTTATTTAATAATTAATATATGCTTATAATACCCTATTTTAAACTAGAAGTATATAGAAATTCATAATTTATTTTATTTCTTTCAAAACTTCAACAAGCAAATTCCAAGTTCTTTCTGTTGAAGATATACTGAGCTTCTCATCTGGTGTATGAACTCCATACATATTTGGTCCAAAGGAAACCATATCCATATTCTCAAATTTTTCATTGAATAGTCCACATTCAAGTCCAGCATGAATTGCTGCTATTTCTAGCTCTTTGCCAAATTGCTCTCTATATACCTTTTGAAAAACTTCTCTTATATATGAATTTTCTTTATATTCCCACTCAGGATAAGCAGAATAGCTTTCCCATTTTCCTCCCAATATTTCAGCTATAATAGCCATTTCATTTGATATTTTTTCTCTCAAACTTCTTACAGAACTTCTAATAGAACTTTCAAAAGTAATACTTTCCTCTAAAGTCTTAACCACGCCTAAATTGTTTGAAGACTCTACCAATCCCTCAATTTCTTTGCTCATTGTTTGAACTCCATTTGGAACCAGCATAAGAGTTGCAATGACCTTATCTGTAGTCTCTTTAGAAAATACTTTTACAGCTTCTGTATCTACTTTTTCAAAATCTAGACTTACATTGGCATCAGACGATTTTAATTCATTTTTAAACTCACTAGCAACTTTACTTACAATTTCTTTTAAAACACTTTCTTCTGCACTATCCATTGCAAGTACTGATTCTGCACTTCTTGGAATGGCATTAGTCTTTGCCCCACCTTCGACATTGAGAAGTCTAATATCTATTTGTTTCTTTATTTCATAAAGTAGCCTACCCATAAGTTTGTTGGCATTCCCTCTGCCTTCATTTATTTCCATACCTGAGTGTCCACCTTTAAGTCCTGTTATCTTCAAAGCATAAACGGATGTATTTTCTTTTCTATTTTCCCAAAGTATTGGTATTTCTATTCTATCTCTTTCTCCTCCAGCACAGCTTACCAATAGCTTTCCTTCTTCTTCTGAATCTATATTTATTAATATTTTGCCTTGGATGTTTTGGGGGTCCAACCCATTTGCCCCATTCATTCCTGTTTCTTCTGAGGTAGTCGCAAGAACTTCCAATGGAGGATGAGGAATATCTTCCGATTCAAGAATTGCCAAACACATAGCTACAGCTATTCCATTGTCCGCCCCAAGTGTAGTGTTTTTTGCACTAATAAAATCTCCATCTACATTTAATTCAAGTGGATCTCTTGAAAAATCATGACAAACATTTACATCTTTTTCACATACCATATCCATATGTCCTTGCAAAACTACTGTAGGTGAATTTTCATATCCCTTTGTACCAGGCTTTTTAATTATCACATTTAATGCTTCATCTTGAATAAAATCAAAATTGTGCTCTTTGGCAAAATTCGCTAAATAATCACTTATTTCTTTTTCCTCTCCAGAACAGTGAGGTATTTTAGTTAATTCTTCAAAATAATAAAATACTCTTTCTGGTTTTAAATTTTCTAAAACTCTCATAAAAAAACCCTCCTTCATAAAGTTAAACATTTATACTTCTATAATATACTCACTTTCAAATCCAAATACATCTACAATTTTTATTCCAATACTTCTCTTTGCCTTTTTTAGCAATTTCAATTCAATTTTGTCAGGAATTTTATAGCTTTCTTTATCTCTTTTACTTTGCCATCTACTTCTGAAGATTTTCCCATCATAATCTGTATCTATGCTTATGATATCTATAAGAGCAAGAGAATCCTTGAGCATAACTTTATATAAAATGTCCTTATACTTTTCTTCAATGGGAATATTATCTATATCTATTTCATATCCTTCCAAATTAATGCTAATAATTTTCGTGTCAAATTCAAAACTTTTTTTGTCTATTGAATGTATTTTCAATCTTCCACCCTTAGGTATATAAAACCCTTCAATTTTTTCATGAATAAATCCCTTAGATTTTATATCCATAAGTCTTTTTTTAGTTGCTTGTAAAGAAGCGTAGCCTAAATCAGATAATATCCATTTTCTATTGTATCTCTCTGCCACAACTGCTGTAGTACCACTGCCCGCGAAGAAATCTGCAACTACTGAATCTTCATTTGAAGAAGCCAATACAATTCTTTCAAGCAGTTTCTCAGGTTTTTGAGTCCCATATCCCATTCTTTCACTAGATGTTCTACCTACCATATCAATATTCCAAACATCTTTCATATTGACCAAAGTGTACCATCCCATTTCATCTTCATATTCACTTACTCCTTTAAATCTATAAGGCTTAAAACCCCTATTGTACGATTTTTCTTTTTGCGCATTAAATATATAATCTTTAGTCTTTGAATATAGTAGAATAGTATCATGTTTCCTTGAAAAATATTTTTTACTGACTCCTCCTGATTTATAACTCCAAATTATTTCGTTTAAAAACATATCTTCTCCAAATATTTCATCCATTAGTACTTTTGCATAGTGCACTACATGCCAGTCCAAATGGAGATAAATGCTTCCCCTGTCACTCAAAAGTTCTCTCATAAGTAACAGTCTTTTATATAACATCTTAAGATATGAAATACTACCTTCATTCCATGTATCTGAATAAGCAAAATTCTCAATAGTCACCAATTCATCATCTAAAGGCAATATTATCTTTGAATTGTAATTAGCTTTTGATAAAAAAGGTGGATCAATATATATAAGATCAAGCTTTCCTCTCATAGATTGACAACCATTTCCTTTTAGTAGGGCATTCATTATGTATATATTATCTCCAGATATAAATCTGTTAGTCAATTTTTCTTCATTGTATTCCCCGACTATTTCTACTGTTTCAACTTTTTTCACATCTTCTTTTAACAAATCCTCAACTTCTCTTTTCCCTTGACTTATAATATCAACAATTTCCTTAAGCAAATCCCTTCCTCCTAAAATCTTTGTCTTATCTGTATTCTACACGTTTTAACAAATACCTTCAAGATATGAAATATTATTATTTCTTAAATTTGTACCTTTTATTTGTCCTTGATTTAATATATAATTCAATTAATATATTATTTCGGGGGTGAAATGATGGAAATATTAAAATCTTTAGTAGTTGATCTTCCTGAAGATGTAAAAAAAGCCGAATATCATGGAGATTTTAACAAAGCACTACATTTAATAGAACTCTACATGAATAGAAATATTCCTATTGTTCTTAAAAATAGACTTACATATGAAAAAGACAGAATTCGAAGACTAAAAGAAGACTATATCTATAGCTATGATGAAGCACTAGAACTAGCTTCAAAAAAAATAAGTAACTTTTCAAAAGATGAGCTAGAAATGATGAAAGACCAAGGCTATGCTGAATGGATTTACATCAATGGAGAAGTTAAATTCATCCACTCTTTTTTAGACAATATGATAAAAGTCAATACAAGTCTTAAAGAAAGACTCATTGAAAAAGACAACGAAAATAGTGATAGCCAAATACTTTCAAAAACTGTAGAAGAAATGATGGATGGAAAAGAAAAAAAATATTTCTTCCATTTAAAAACAGGCATCAAATTAAATGGAGAATACGCACGCATTGGAGAAACTGTAAGGGTACACATTCCTATACCTCAAAATGCACAACAAATAAAAAATATAAAAATACTCAATACTTCTCATGAACCAAGATATATTTCACCAGAAAATTATCCTCAAAGAACTATATATTTTGAAAAAGAAGTAACAGGAGAAGAAATATTTACTGTAGAATATACTTATGAAAATCATGTGAAATATACAAAATTTGACCCAAATATAGTTTCAAAAGAACAACCAAATTTCTATACTGAAGAAAGGCTTCCTCATATAAGATTTACACCATTTTTGGTTCAATTGGCTAATAAAATTGTAGAAAATGAAACTAATCCACTATTAAAAGCAAGAAAAATATATGACTATATAACGCAAAATATCAAATATTCCTATATGCCTCAATATGCAACTATAATAAATGTTCCTGAGTACTGTGCTTACAACTTAAAAGGCGATTGTGGTGTACAAGCTCTATTATTTATAACTTTATGCAGAATTGTTGGAATTCCTTCAAGATGGCAATCTGGATTATATGTAAATCCATATTATATAGGATGTCATGACTGGGCTGAATTTTATATAGAACCTTATGGTTGGATTTTTGCTGATCCATCCTTTGGAGGAGGAGCTCTTAGAAATAAAAATGAGGCAAGATGGAATTTCTACTTTGGAAATCTTGATCCATTTAGAATGGTAGCTAATTCTGAGGTAAACTATGAATTCTTGCCAGCTAAAAAACATTTCAGACAAGATTTCTGCGACAATCAAGTAGGCGAAATAGAATACAATGATAGATTTTTAGAATCACAAGAATATGAAACTATACTTAAAATAATAGATGCTCATGAA
This sequence comes from Sporanaerobacter sp., assembly GCF_047830725.1. Taxonomy (NCBI): domain Bacteria; kingdom Bacillati; phylum Bacillota; class Tissierellia; order Tissierellales; family Sporanaerobacteraceae; genus Sporanaerobacter; species Sporanaerobacter sp. The sequence goes on from NZ_CP181252.1 coordinate 185,095, forward strand.
ATTTAAATGAGTAAAATAGCGTGACAAATGCCACGCTATTTTACTCATTAATTACTTTTTATAAAAACTAATCTAGCTAAATTTCCACCATACTTCCACTCTTTTTTGCCACTCAAATTTATTTATATCAATATAAATAAGTATTTATTTCCAAGTATTTGACCATGCTTACAATATATTCTTCCAGTTTATGTATTTATTTAATATTTCAACAAATTTAATCAAATATTTTTCCTCTAGTTCAGTAAACCTTCCTACATAAGGACTATCTAAATCAAGAACTCCATAAGGCACATCATCTTTGACAATAGGTACGACCAATTCTGATCTAGAAGCTTCATCACAAGCTATATGGCCTGGAAAAGCATGAACATCTTCAATTCTCTGTATAATTCTATTGGCTAAGCTAGTACCACACACTCCTTTTCCCATTTGAATTCTATTACAAGCTGGAAGTCCTTGAAAAGGTCCAAGAACCAATTCTTTATCTCTCAATATATAAAATCCTGCCCAATTCAACTTATCTACACAAGCCATAACTATAGCAGAAGCATTAGAAAGATTGGCAATTTCATCTTGTTCCGAACTCAATTGTCCTTTCAAAAGTATAAGCATATACTTATATTTTTCCTCATCTGTCATATTTTTTAAAGGCTCTAATTTAAACATTTGTATTCCCCCTCAAATTATTCTTTTAAAAATATTTTCCCAAGACATATTCTTTATATCTTGAAAAACTTCTTCATCTTCTACATATCCACATTTTTTAAACTCATCTATTTGCATCTTCATTGCGTTTCTTAGCCTTTCCTCAAATATATTAATCTCACTAATATCTGGTGTATCTGCATCTATCATACTGGGAAGTTTCACATATTTTACAATACCACTACTATTTATATTGTATCCCAAAAAATTCCTAAGCCCAGGTATATCTGTTGCAACAACTCTAAGCCCACAGGCAAGAGCTTCAATTGTCACCAAGGAAAGCCCCTCATAAAAAGATGGAAGTACAAATATTTGGCTTTCCCGAAATAAATCTCCAAGAGTAGCTTGAGATACTTCTCCAGTAAATACAATTTTATTCTTAGATTTTTCTCCAGCACTTTTTATAACTTTTGCTTCTTTCCCACTTCCAGAACCTACAATATATAGTTCCATATCTTCCAATGTATCTAAGCTGTCATAAGCTCTAATTAAAGATAGTACACCTTTAGAATAGCTTATTTTCCCTGCGTATATAAGTCTAATTCTATCTTCAACAAATTTTTTTCTTGATGGATAAAATATATCTGAGTCAAATCCACCACCTATAACAGAAATCTTTTCCCTATCTATTCCGTAAATATCAACTATTTTTTCCTTTTGAAATTCATTTAGTGCAAATACATTGTCAATACCACTACATCCTTCTAAAACATATTCCCTATATTTAGAACACATTTCAAACTGTCTTATATCCGTACCATGGCATATAGAAACCAATGGGATATCTTGTGTAAGCTTCCTCACAAGAGAAGTAAGTATCCATAGATGATGGGATATAATAATGTCTGGCTTAAAGTCATTTAAAGCCTTCCTTATGCTTGTACTAAAAGCCTTTTCCCATTTTTGAAACATTTCATCGGTCATATCTTTATATCTAGTACTTTCATAAGGCATAACATCACTCATTCCCACTATGGGAAATGGAAGAGTTTCAGTATTAAATACCACAGGATAAAAATATTTTTCATCTATATTATCTAAAACTAAATCATCGTCTTTTGATATACCTGCTATAAGACCTTGACTATACCCTTTCTTGCTAGCTTCATTCATAAGAGCTCTTAAATACACTCCACTTCCTGTTTTTCCTGGATACTGTGATATTATATGCAATATTTTCTTCACAAAACCACCTCTGATTTTAACTAAATACTTTCTTCAAATAAAACTTAAGAATTTCAGCCTTGTCCTTATTTTATAATACCACAAGATAATAGAAAAGCATCTACTTTTGTAGATGCTTTTTACTATTTAAATTAATCAAAAATAACCACTTCATTGTTCTTTAATGATTCTTTCACATCAATTATTCTCTGATTGGATGAACCTTTAAACTTCAACATCATGCTTTTCCTATTTATATCAAAAGGTCCATCAACCAGTATATCCGTTACATACAAAAGTTCTTTCCATCCAGGCCTTGTATCCATATATTTTAGTATTTCTTCATAAGTATACCCTGTATAAGTCATGATATTTAACCCCATAGCCTTAACTTTTTCTCCAAGTACTGCAAAACTTTTGGCCTGTTCAAAAGGGTCTCCCCCACTAAAAGTAATACCATCTAGCAATGGGTTTTTCTTTATCATATCTAAAATATCTTCAATATCTATCAGCTGTCCACCTTCAAAAGAATGAGTTTGTGGGTTATGGCACCCAAGACAATGATGCTTACATCCTTGACTGAATACAGTCAATCTAATCCCTGGACCATCCACAATGGACTCCTTTTCAATACCAGCAATTCTCAAATAAGTACTCATTTTACCACCTCTTATTTGCAAGAAAAATGTTTAACTCTATCTCTTTCTTCTGCCCTTTTCGCATCGTTAAATCTATCTAAAGTTCCTACAAGATATCCTGTGATACGACGAATTCTTTCAAACTTTATATCTCCCTCTTCCCTACCACATTTAGGACAAGTATCTCCTATGATTCCTGTATACCCACAGACTGGATCTCTATCTACTGGATGATTTATAGAACCATAGCCAACACCCAATTCCTTCATGGCTCTTATTATTTTTTCAAAGGCTTCTAAATTTTGGGTTGGATCTCCATCAACCTCTACATAAGTAATATGACCTCCATTGGTAAGTGCATGATAAGGAGCTTCTAATCTTATCTTGTCATAAGCACTTATTTCATAGTATACTGGCACATGAAAACTATTTGTATAGTATTCCCTATCTGTAACTCCCTCTATATTTCCAAACAATTTTCTGTCCATTCCAACAAATCTTCCTGATGTACCTTCTGCTGGTGTAGCTATAAGAGAAAAATTCATATGATACTTCTTGCTAGCCTCATCCATTCTTTCTCTCATATGCCCTATTATTTCAAGGCCTAATTTTTGAGATTCTTCCGATTCTCCATGATGCTTTCCTGTAAGGGCCTTTAAACATTCAGCAAGTCCAATAAATCCAGTTGTAAGAGTACCATGTTTTAGCACTTCCCTCACTTCATCTTCCCTATCTAATTTATCCGAATCAATCCATACGCCTTGGCCCATGAGGAATGGATAGTTTTTCACTTTTTTCCTTGCCTGTATTTCAAACCTTTCCAATAATTGACTTATGACAATATCTATAGTCTTGTCTAGTTCTTCATAGAATACTTTTATATCTCCACCACTTTTCAATCCAAGTCGTGGAAGATTTATAGTAGTAAAACTTAAATTTCCCCTTCCATAAATAATCTCCCTTGAAGGATCATATACATTAGCTGCTACTCTAGTCCTACATCCCATATAAGCTATTTCTGTTTCAGGATGGCCTGGTTTATAGTACTGTAAATTATATGGGGCATCTATGAAAGAAAAATTAGGAAATAGTCTTTTTGCACTAACTCTACAAGCAAGTTTAAATAAATCATAATTTGGATCTCCTGTATTGTAGTTTACTCCCTCTTTCACTTTAAATATTTGTATAGGAAATATAGGCGTTTCTCCATTTCCAAGACCTGCCTCCGTAGCTAATAGAAGATTTCTCATAGCCATTCTTCCCTCACTAGATGTATCTGTTCCATAGTTTATAGAACTAAAAGGAATTTGAGCTCCAGCTCTACTGTGCATAGTATTTAAATTGTGTATAAGAGCTTCCATAGCCTGATAAGTCTTTCTATCAGTTTCAAGATATGCGTTCTTCACTGTAAATTTTTGCACTTTAGATACCATTTCTCTGTCCTTCAAAAGTTCATACAAATAATCTCCTTCAATTTCTAAATATTCGTCATTGTCATCTAGTGTAGGAACCAATCCATGATTTTTTTCTATATTTTCAAAAATTTCCATTACCCTATCTTTAATAGTTTCATCTGATGACATAAACTCTATAGCTTTCAACAAATCTTGTCTATAAGTTTTAATATATGTCTTTCTAACTCCAGGAGCCATTCCATAATCGAAATTTGGAATACTTTGACCACCGTGTTGATCGTTTTGATTTGACTGTATAGCTATACAAGCCAGTGCAGAGTAGCTTTGTATATCTTTAGGTTCTCTCAAATATCCATGACCTGTGCTAAATCCACCTTTAAATAAATTAACTATATCTATTTGACAGCAAGTCGTGGTTAATGTAAGAAAATCCAAATCGTGAATATGTATATCTCCATCCTTGTGAGCTTTTGAATGTTCTGGATTTAATATAAACAAATCATAAAATTGCTTTGCTCCTTCAGAACCATATTTGAGCATAGTTCCCATAGCAGTATCCCCATCTATATTGGCATTTTCTCTTTTCAAATCATTGTCTTTTGCATCTTTAAAAGTTAAATCTCCATAAACTTTCATAAGTCTAGTATTCATTTCTCTAGCCCTTGTTCTTTCAGCTCTGTATAAAATATATTCTTTAGCAGTCCTTGCATGACCTGATTCTATAAGTACCTTTTCAACAGCATCTTGAATCTCTTCAACTTCAGGTACTTTCCCACTATAACTTTCTTCAAGATATCTAGTCACTTCTTCTGCCAGATCTAGCGCAGTATTATAATCCTGTCCTCCAGCAGCTTGTGCTGCCTTAAAAATAGCATTCGCTATTTTTTCAATATTAAATGGTACTTCTCTCCCATCCCTTTTTTTAATCTTAGTTATCAATTTCAATTCCCCCTTACATAAATTAAGCCTATCATTTTTTATTTTTTGTGATACAATATATAATTGGACATAAAGGTAATTCGAACAACATATTGTATATCCATAATACCAAAACGCAACATATTGTGTCAATCTTTTCTGAGATTGTTTTAAAATATATTTTTAAAAACTATAAGGAGTGTATAAAATGCTTATACTATTAGATACAGCAAATATTGAGCACATAAAAAAAGGAATAGAATACTACCCAATTGATGGCGTAACTACTAATCCAAGTATTATATCTAAAGAAAATAAAGATTTCTTGCCACTTTTAAAAGAAATACGCGAAATCATAGGAAAAGACAAAGCTCTTCACGTTCAAGCTCTTGGAACCAAGGCAGAAGATATAATAGAAGAAGCACTATACATAAATGACAAAATAGGTGGAAATCTCTATATAAAAATTCCCGTTATAACAGAAGGAATAAAGGCTATGAAAATACTTTCAGATAAAAAAATAAATATTACTGCCACTGCAGTATTCACTCCTCTTCAAGCTCTCATGGCAGCTAAATCTGGAGCTTTCTTTGTAGCTCCATATGTAAACAGATTGGACAATATCTCTGGAAATGGAATAAAAGTAGTTTCTGATATATCAGAACTCTTTAAAATACACAATTTAAACACAAAAATACTTGCTGCAAGTTTTAAAAATGTTGAACAAGTTTACAACGCAAGTCTTGCTGGCAGTCATGCCGCCACTGTACCTTTTAATTTAATTGAAGATATGCTTTACCATCCATTGACCAACAAAAGTGTAGATAAATTTATAGATGATTGGGAAAATGTATATGGAAAAAATAAAAGGATAAATCATATTTAAAAATGCCTATGGAAATTTCCATAGGCATTTTCTATGCATCAAGATTTATATGACAGTATCCATTTGGGTTTTTCTTTAAATATTTCTGATGATACTCTTCTGCAATATAAAAACAGCTCAAAGGTTTAACTTCAGTCACAATAGCTTTTTCATATTTTTTCTCTATTTCCTTAAAACTCTTTTCAATTGTATCTAAATCCTCTTCATCTATATAGTATATTCCTGTTCGATATTGATGACCTAAATCTCCTCCTTGCTTATTCAACGAAGTAGGGTCAATTATTCTCCAAAATCTATTCAACAACTCATTTAAAGATATAATATTTTCATCATATTTTATATAGCAAGCTTCTGCGTGACCCGTAAGCCCCGTACAAACCTCCTCATAAGTAGGATTTTCTTTCATGCCATTGGCATATCCAACTTTTGTTTCCACTACTCCATCTATTCTTGACATATACTCTTCAACACCCCAAAAACATCCACCTGCCAAAACTATTTCCTTCATATAAACATCCCCCCATATTTAAAATGCTATGACTATTCCACCGTCATTGGCATAGACAGTACTAAGTCCTGCCATTTCAACCACTATTATATCTTTAAAATGGTATTTTTCTTGAAACTGTTCTTTAAGTTCACTTGCTACTTCTGGTGCATTGCAATGAGCTATTCCAAGAATCTTGTTTTCAAGATTACTTCCTTCTTCTCCTACTACTTCAACAAATCTCCTTAAAACTTTTCTGCTACCTCTTACCTTATCGAATAGTTTAATATCTCCATTTCCATCTGAACCTAAAATAGGCTTTATTGATAGAAAAGAAGCTATATGAGCTGCAATTTTAGTCAATCTTCCACCTTTAATTAAATTGTCTAAATTGTCCAATACAAAAAAAGTTTTCATTTCATCAATATATTTTTCTACTTTACTTACAATATCAATCTTGTCATATTGTTTTTGCATTAATTCAAATATTTTCATACTAACTAATGTTTCTCCTATTGAAGCACTTTTAGAATCAAATACATGAATAAACTTATCATTGTCTTCAGACATTATATTTTTAGCAAGAACTGCACTATTATAGGTACCACTCAACTTAGAAGACAATGTCACTACAAAAGTAACATCTGATTTCTCATACTCTTTTAAAAATTCATTAGGAGAAGGACATGAAGTTTTTACTCCTTCTTCACTCTCCTTCATAGCAACTAAAAGCTCATGAATGTCTAAATTTTCATCATCTATGAAACTCCTATTTTCTGTATCTATTTTTAGTGGAACTAAAGCAATATCCATTTTTTGTTTCAACTCATCATTTAAGTCACAACTACTATCCGCAACTATTCTATATTCCATTTTTTCACCTCACTATATTTCTGATAAACTAAATTATATTTATATATAACTTTACTCCACAATCAAGAATTTATGTATATTCATATTATCACCTATTCATTTGAATTACAACAATATATTTAACAAATTTTTTCAATAAAAATAGACAAAAACGCTGATAAAATCAGCATTTTTTATTACATATTCTCAACTACATTTTGTACCCATTTATTAGACAAAACCCTTGGAACTCCAATTATAGCTTTCACTACTTCTTCCATATTTACAAGTACAGACACTAAATAAACTGGAAGTTTAAATACTGTTGCACCTAAAAATGCTAAAGGTACTCCAACAGCCCAAACTGCTCCCATTTCAACCATCATAGAGAATTTTGTATCTCCACCGCCTCTAAAAACTCCTACTATCAAATTTCCATTAAACATTTTTATAGGTAAGAAAATAGCCAATACTATAATCATGCTTTTAGAGGCTTCATACAAATCCTCAGGTAAATTTCTAAATAACATAAGAGCCAAATCCGTTGTAAAAAATAATATAACGCCAAGAAAAGTTCCCAATATAACTGCTATTTTCAAAAATTTATTGGCATAGTCTACTGCTTCTTCTTCGTTTCCTTCACCTATTTTATTTCCAACCATTACAGTACAAGAATTGGCAAGACCTCGAGAAAAAACTAAAAATATATTTTGCACCGTACTTGTAATTTGAACAGCAGCCGTAGCTTCTGTGCCAATCTTTGCATAGGCAATAGAATACATGACATTGCCCAAAGACCAAAATGTTTCATTTAAAATAACTGGATAAGCAGTTTTAAAATACTTCTTGACATAATTCTTATCCCAACTAGATAATTCAGAAAAATTTCCTGCCAAAGGCCCATGACTTGAATACACCGCATACAAAATGAGAACCACTTCAACCATTCTAGCTATAAGGGTTCCATAAGCTGCCCCTTTAACTCCCAACTGCGGAAAACCAAATTTCCCAAAAATGAGTAGATAATTAAAAAGCGTATTAGTCAAAAAAGATATAATGCTTACAACCATAGGCATCTTTGCATCACCTATACTTCTTGAAGCTACACTAAAAGAAAAACTTATGGCAGTTATGATATAACTTAAAGATACTATTTTCAAATAGTCCCTTCCCAAATTAACTACTTCCACTTCTTTAGTAAATATTTTCATGATACTACTAGGTGCAAAAAATGCACTAATTGTAAATACAAGTCCTATAATGCAACTAATCAAAAGAGATAATCCCAATATCTTTCTTATATTTAAAATGTCCTTTTTGCCCCAAAATTGAGCTATAAATATAGCCGAACCAGTAGCCACTCCAAATACTATTACTGAATAAAAGAAAAATACTTGATTTGCAAGTCCTACTGCAGCAAGGCTTTCTTTTCCAAGGCTCGTAATCATGAGGGTATCCACCATATTTACAGATGAGGCAATTAGATTTTGCAATGTAATAGGAAGTGCAATAGCAAACATAGCCTTATAAAAATCTTTGTCCTTAGTTTTTTTGAAACTCATTCATATAACTCCTTCCTTAAAGCAATAATATCATTCATTATTCTATCATAAAAATTTCTCATTGTGTCAATTTTTCAAAAAAAATTTAGAGTCCCGAAATAGGCTCTAAATTTTAATATCTAAAATAATAATTGTGCTAGTATAGGTGCTAAAAGTACAGTGACAAGTCCTGCTACCCCTATGGCTAATGAAGCCATTCCTCCTTCTACTTCCCCAATCTCCATGGCTTTTGCAGTACCCAATGCATGAGCAGATGTTCCCAAACTAATACCAGAAGCCACATCATTTTCTATTTTAAAAAGTTTCGATATATAAGGCCATAAAACATTTCCCACTATACCAGTAACAACTGTTGCAGCAACTGTCAAAGCTGGAATGCCACCTATTTGGCTTGAAACTTCCATTGAAATAGCAGCTGTTACTGATTTAGGCAGCAATGACATTATAATCACTTCATCCAAAGAAAACAATTTGCTTAAAAAACATACACTCAGTATTGCAGTTATACAACCTACTGTTATACCAACAATTATAGGTAGCCCATTTGCTTTCAATTTTTCAATTTGCTTATACAGAGGCACTGCAAGAACTACTGTAGCTGGTCCTAAAAAGAAAGAAATTATACTGCCGCCTTTATTGTATGCTTCATAGTCAATATTAAATACAATCATAAAAACTATTATTAAAACTTCCGCAATAACAATTGGATTTAAAATTGATAACCTTGTCTTTTTATTTATAAAAATCCCAATTTCAAAAGCAAGAATTGATATCAGAATTCCAAAAAGAGGAGTATCTAAAAATTTAATCATTCACATTCCCCTCCCTTAACTTTTTCTTGCTTTTTTTAGCTAAAACTTGTACAGTAAGTCCAGTGACAACCATGGTTATTATTGTAGATAAAACAATGACTATCAATATAGATAACCACTTATCTCTTATCATATCTACTGAAGTCATTATTCCAACACCCGCAGGTATAAAAAAGAAAATCAAATGATCTAGCAAAAATTTACTTACCTCATCTATCATTTCAAGTTTTATCACTCCAGAAAGAAGACCTATAAGCAATGCAATCATTCCTATGACTGTGCTTGGAATAGGTAATCCCAAAGACTTTTGCAATACATGGCTACCAAATAAAATACCAAATATTATTCCCATTTGCCTTAAAATCTTCAAAAAAACACCTCTCTTCAATATCAATTTGAAAAATATATTTTTATTATATCAAATTTTTTTGTGAACACAAGTAAAGCAGTAGAATTCAATCTACTGCTTTTCACATACTTTATAAATTGCATCAAATAAATGTACTTTAAAGCTTCCACTGCCTCCGCCAAAACTTTTAGTTTTTTCATAAGCTATTTCTCCTGCTCTATTTAAAGAATAAATCCCTGCCACTGCTGCATTTAACATATTATCTGTCACACTTGAAAATGCTCCAACTAAAGCAGTCCCCATACAACCAGTTCCTGTTATACTTCTTAACATCTCATGTCCATCGTATAAGTATATAGTTTCATCTAGTGAACTTATTACATCAACTTTTCCCGTTACGGCTACTACAGAATTGGTTTTCTTAGATAGATCTTGAGATATTTCTGCCATAAATTCTATACTGTCATTGTCTTCAGAGTCTACTCCTTTGAAATTTGCCCTGAGACCATACAATATCTTTATTTCTGCTTGATTTCCTTTTATAATGGATATGTGAACATTTTCAAGGATTTCTCTTGCAACATTTTGTCTTAATTCTGATATTCCCACTCCTACTGGATCTAGTACAACAGGAATATTTAAGCTATTTGCTTTTTTTCCGGCTAATATCATTGATCTAGCTACATCCTTTTCTATAGTACCAATATTTAATACCAATGCTTTAGCCTTAGAAACCACCTCTTCTACTTCTCTAGAATCCATTGCCATAATAGGAGAGGCACCCATGGCTAAAACTATATTGGCACAATCATTACTCGTGACACTATTGCTAATGAGATGAACTAAAGGCTTTTCTTGTTTTATTTTATTTGACAACTCTCCAATAGTATCAATATCCATTTTATTTCTCCTCATTTGTGCTTATTTGAGTATTTATATATTTATCTAAAACCTTTATCAAAAGAACAGCTATTATACTCCCACCAACACTGCTTAAGATAAAAGGATATACAAAAAAGAAGGTAGCTACTTCTTTGCCCATAAAATATTTTGCTACTGGAAATGCCATCATTCCTCCAATGACTCCTGTCCCAAATACTTCCCCTATAGAAGCCTTGTAGATATTTTTAGTATATTTATATACCATTCCTGCCAATAGTGCACCTATCATGCTTCCGGGAAAAGCTAAAAGACTTCCTGTTCCCAATATATTTCTCAATAGAGATATCGAAAAAGCTATCATCACACTATATGCAGGTCCTAAAATAGTAGCTGCTAACACATTTATAGCATGTTGTATTGGAAAACATTTTGATACTCCAACAGGAATATATATTATATTCCCAAGCACAACTCCTATAGCTACAAACATTGCAGCCATAGTTAATTTTTTAGTTTTTTTCATCTCCATACAAAATTCCCCCTATAAATTAGTCATCACTTCTCAAAATATTTATATCTTTCCCTTCCATTATCCTATTCATATTTCTGACTGAACACATCTTTCCACACATAGTACAACTATCTTTAAATTCTGGAGTAGACTCTTTTCTATACTTTCTTGGTTTTTCATCATCTATCGCCAATTCAAACATTTCTTCCCAATCCAATTTTCTTCTTGCATAACTCATCTTTAAATCCCATTCTCTTGCATTAGAAATACCCTTCCCTATATCTCCTGAATGAGCAGCTATCTTTGTAGCAATGATTCCTTCCTTCATATCTTCTAAATCTGGAAGTCTCAAATGTTCAGCTGGAGTTACATAACACAAAAAATCTGCTCCAGCACTTGCAGCTATTGCTCCTCCAATAGCACTGGTGATATGGTCATATCCCGGTGCTATATCTGTAACTATTGGTCCCAAGACATAAAATGGAGCCCCATAGCACAATTTCTTTTCCAATAAAACATTGGCCTCTATTTCATTTATAGCTATATGACCCGGTCCTTCTATCATGACTTGTACATTTCTTTCCCAAGCCCTTTTAGTCAATTCTCCAAGTACAATAAGTTCTTCTATCTGTGAAGCATCAGTTCCATCTGCTATGCTTCCTGGTCTCAAAGAATCTCCCAAACTCAATGTCAAATCATACTCTTCACATATATCTAAAAGTTCATCAAAATATTCATAAAAAGGATTTTCCTTGTCATTTAGTTCCATCCATGCATAAAGCAATGACCCTCCTCTAGATACTATATTTGTGACTCTTTTATTTTTCTTGAAAACTTCAGCAGTCTTTCTATTTATGCCTGCATGAACCGTGACAAAATCCACCCCATCTTCAGCATGTTTTCTAGCTACATCTAAAAATTCTTTAGATGTTATATCTTTTAGTTCCTTGTCATAAAATCCAACTGCATCATATACAGGCACAGTACCTATCATAGCTGGAGAAAGAGCAATCAACCTTCTTCTAAACTCTTCAGTCTTTCCAAAGGAACTTAAATCCATTATAGCTTCTACATTCATATCAATTGCTACTTTTACCTTTTCAAGTTCCTTATCTACATTTGGACAATCTCTAGAAATACCTAAATTGACATTTATCTTAGTCTTAAGCCCCTCTCCTATTCCCTCTGGATTTAAAGATTTGTGATTTTTATTAGCTGGTATAACTATTTTGCCTTTAGCTATGCCCTTTTTTAAAAGTTCAACATCCATATTTTCTTTTTTAGCTACTATATCCATTTCTTTTGTGATGATACCTTTTTTTGCAGCATCCATTTGTGTTGTATAATTCATTTAAAATTCCTCCTCATTCAATATTTTTTTTATGGATAAAACCATTTCATTCATATTTATAGAACCAACTAGTTCTGATATCATTGCAAAACACTTTCCTCCATGAGCTTTTACATCTAATATATTTTCTTTTTTTATTCCTCCAATAGCTACATAGGGAATACTTATGTTTTCTGAAACCCATTTTAAATACTTAAGTCCTTCCGATTTCTCTACATTTTTCTTTGTAAAAGTATCAAATATTGGTCCAACTCCTATATAATCTGCACCTTTTTCCACTGCTTCTATAGCTTGTTCTTTGTTGTGAGTTGAAACACCTACAATCATATTTGGAGCAATCTTCTTTATCTCCTCAATAGGTATATCATCTTGTCCCACATGTATACCATCAGCTTGAACTAGCATAGCTATATCCACATCATCATTGACAATAAAAGTAACATTTGCTTTTTTTGTCATCTCTCGTATAATTTTGCATTCTTTATATTTCTCTTTTTTTGATTTGTCTTTTTCCCTATACTGAATAATTTTTATACCTGATTCAATCATTTCTCTTACTATTTCAATACTTTTCTTTCCTTTCGAAAATTCTTCTCCTGTGATTCCATAGATGCATGTATCAGGCAATGTATTAGAAAAAACACGTTTTTCCAAACCATATACTTTAAATCTAATTTGTTCATATATCTTTGATTCTTCATAATGCCCTAAAATTTTCAAACATTCTTCAATACTTCTAATTCCTTCTTCTACTCTTTTAAAATTTGATATAAGTAAAGTTTCAATATCCTCCTTTTTGTCCAATGTACTCTTTTGAGATATTTGAAATCCTATGTCTGTATTTGAACTTCTATTTCTTAAAAGTTCAGGACTTTTAAAACTTTTTCTGACCAAATGGCGAATATCTCTAAGTTCTTTGGAAATTTCTCTATTTTCAAATACAAATCTTTCTATATCTTCTATGACTCTAATTCCTTCTGAAACCCTGTTTATATTTGCATCAATTATCCTATATACTTCCATCTTCAACCCTCCTTTCAAAAAATAAAAAACTGTACGCCAACAGATGCATACAGTTTTTATTCAAAATAAGCATAAAAAAACATATCCCTCCGTTGGAATTACCCAAATCAGGTTCATAGGGTCAGGAATAACATTCCTATCTCAGCCTATCACTATAAGCACCCCTTGATTGATTATTCAATTTTTATTTACATCTTCATCATATCACTTAACACTTAATATGTAAAATATATTTTAACAATATTGCAACTATATTTATTTTTAAAAATATAAAATGAACATTTTGTAGTATATAATACTCTTATATATAGGTAGGTGAGAAAATGGAAACAGAATTGTTAATTAAAAAAGCAAAAAAAGGGGATAAAGAAGCCCTGTTGCAACTTGTTATGGCACATGAAGCTGATTATTATAAATTAGCTTATGTATATATGAAAAACAAAGATGATGCATTAGATGCTATGCAAGACATGATTGTTATACTGTATGAAAACATGTCAAAACTAAAAAAAGAAGAATCCTTCTATAGTTGGAGTAAAACCATATTGGTCAATTTATGTAAAAACAAATTAAAAAAAAATAACAAAGTAATCCCTTTAGATGAAATAAAAGCCGAAGCCCAATATGAAACCTATGACAAATCTGAAAATCAAATAGTATTAGAAAAACATCTTTCTAAACTAAGTGAAAAACAACAAGAAGTAATTAGGCTTAAATATTTTCTTGATTTAGATTATAAAACTATATCTGAAATACTTAAAATTCCTATAGGAACTGTCAAATCAAGAATTAGCATTGGAATAGAAAAATTGAGAGAATCCATTGGAGGTGATTCGATTGAATGATGTTGAAAAACTTTTGTATGAAGGAAAAAAAGAAATAGATGATTTGGAAATACCTACAGATATAGAATCAGCACTACACTCTGCTTTAGAAAGTATTCCAAATAAAAAGAAAAAAAATATTAAAGGTAGAGTCGCTGCCTTGATATTGGCAGTTTTGCTTTTAGGATATAATATGGACACATTGGCCTTTTATAGCAAGAAGTTGATTGGATATGAAAATGTAATGAATGGTACCCTTAAAGAATTAAATCAATTGGGAAAAGGGCAAACAATAGACAAATCTCATACTTTTTCTAATGGTGTAAAATTTACTTTAGATTCCATAATGCTTGATGATAACACTATGGTCATGTTTTATACTTTATATTCTCCTGATGGAAATGTAATGGATGTTGATTCAAATACGCATATTAGCATAACTAATATGCAGGACAAATTATTTACTTATGGTGGTTCTGGAGATGCAAATAAAAACAATACAGAGATGAAATGGGTTATTTCAACTCATGAAGCTCCTAAACTCTCTGAGAAAACCATGAAAATAAATTTAAGCTACACCCATGAAAATGGAGATATAGAATATGGAGACATTAAATTTAAAATAGATAGAAATCAAGCTGTAGGAAAAAGCTTAAAAATATCATTAAATAAAAAAATTAAATTAGATCAAAGACACATAAAAGTGAAATCTTTAATAGCCTCACCTACTACTACAATTGTTAAAGGACAAATCCAAAATATCATAGAACTAGGTTTAGATCATATAAATAAAAATAGGATTATGCCAAATGATATTGAAATGGCATTGATAGCCGATGGGAAAGAAGTTGCATGGGAAGGCTCTGGAATATCTACAGATATCAAAGGAATCAACTTTGATGCTAGATTTGATGCGATACCAACAGATACTAAAAATTTGCAATTAAAACTTATATCTTTTTCTGGAGAATATGATGTACATGAAAACATTCATCTAATTAAAAATACTTCTAAAGATATAAAAATTCTTGGTCAAGATATTGAGATAAACAATATATACGAAAAAGAAGGCAATACCTATATAACTATTACCACAGATAAAAACACATCATTAAGCAAAGTATATTTATATATGGATGGAAAAAAAGTAGAACTTGTTGAAACTATACCGGAGAAATCAGAAAATCATACTAGAACCCTTAAATTTCAAGGAACTGGAGAAGACTTAAAGCTTAATATTGAAAAAATCAAATATAAAAAATATTATAATGACATTATATACTCCTATGACAAATAAAAATCAGACAATAAATCTTGTCTGATTTTTTATTTATTCAACTATTACCGCTGTTCCTGAAGCTGTCACCATGAGCATATCTCCACCTTGACCTAATACTTCATAGTCTATATCAACTCCAACTACTGCATTGGCTCCTATTTGAGCAGCTCTATTTTCCATCTCTCTTATAGCTGCTTCTCTAGCTTCTATCAATTCGCCCTCATAAGAACTAGATCTTCCACCAAAGAAATTGCTAAGCCCAGCTGCAAAATCCTTTAAAAAATTGACACCAGAAACCACTTCTCCAAATACAATTCCCTTATATTCTACTATTTTCTTGCCTTCAATACTCGGTGTTGTAGTTATTATCATATAATCACCTCTATATATTTTATTTAATTATACCCTATAATATAACTAATTTACCATTCAATTTTTCACTTTCCATCAAATATTCTAAACTCATATCCTTGACTTATCAAATAATCTAAAATTTCAGGAAGTGCAGCAACTGTAGTCTTTTTAGCAGCTGCATCATGCATGAGTATTATAAGCTTATTTTTTCCTTTTGCAGTACTTTTAAATCTTTGGACTAGTTTATCTTTTGGTATATTGTGTCCTTCTGCATCTCCATTTAGTGCATTCCAATCAACATATGAAATTCCCTTAGCTTCTACAGCTTTTACAAAAGGTTTTTTCTTGTCTCCGTGAGATCCTCCCGGAAATCTAATGACATTTGTCTTGAAATCTTCTCCCAATATACTTTTTAGAACCTTTTCCGCCTTGTCCAAGTCTGCAATAAAATTGTCAGTACTTTTATATACATATTTATAATTGTGAGAATAAGTATGATTTCCAATAGCATGTCCACTTTCATACTCTCTTTTTACCAGTTCTGGATTTTGTTCTGCTAAATAGCCAATGGTGAAAAAAGTTGCCTTGATATTGTATTTATCCAATATATCTAATATCTGAGGGGTGACATTTTTTGAAGGTCCATCATCAAAAGTTAAATAAGCTATTTTTTTATTTTCATTGATTTTCTCTTCAACTGGAGCTTCTTCGACTACATCTTCTTTTTTCTCATTTTCTTCTTTGGAATTTTTTTCCTCTTCTTTAATATTGTTTTGATTTGTATTGACCGTAGTCGTCTGTTCTTTCACTTCAGTTTTTTCTCTAGGCTTATCTTTGGGCTTGTCCTCTTTTTTTACTTCCTTCAATGCTATTTTTTTTTCGGCAGGAATCTTTAATTCCTCTTTTCCCTCTTTTACTTCTTCCTTTTTTAGCTCCACTTCTTCTGCTTCAGCAGATTTCATCACTAGTTTGTTTCCTATATCAATACCTATTCCTATAAATAGAATAAATGCAATTAAAAACGTAAACACTAAAAATCTTCTTTTTTTCCTCTGTCTCTTTCTTTGTTTAATTTTATATCCTCTTGAATTTCTCATACTATGTCACCTCATGTCTTGTTTTGTCATTCTATATATAGGATACTATTTTTGTCACATGATTGGGTTACAAAGAAGTTACATCTTCCATGGAAAAAGATGGAGTGAGAATCAATACTCACTCCATCTTTTATGCAAAACTATTTTTTATAGAGCAGCTTTATATATTTTTAGTACATCCTCATAAACTAATGGTTTGAAATTTCCTACCGTTCCACCCTTATGGTATACAGCTGCTCTGGCCATTTTTTCTAGATTTTCTTCTCCTATACCAACTTCTCTTAAACTCATTGGTATTCCCAAAGAAATAAAGAATTCTTTTGTTTTATCTATGGCCTCATGGGCTATAGCATATTTGTCCTTATCTTTGTCAATTCCCCATACATTAACACCATATTCAACAAATTTATCTACTCTTTCATCATCTAAAACATACTCCATCCAATGTGGAGTAAGTATCGCTAACCCTACTCCATGAGTTATATCATAATATGCAGACAACTCATGTTCCATAGCATGGACACTCCATACTGCTTTTTTCCCATAAGATAAAAGACCATTTATAGCAAGACTTGAAGCCCACATGATATTAGCTCTTGCTTCATAGTTTTCTGGTTCCTCAATAGCTAATTTCCCATAATTGATACAAGTTTTCAAAACTGCTTCTGCCAATCTATTTTGTAAATAAGCACCATCGTTTAAAGTGAAATAATTTTCAAAAGTATGACTCATAATATCAGCAACCCCAGCTGCTGTCTGACTTTTAGGTACTGTAAAAGTATAAGTTGGATCTAATATAGAAATTTTAGGTGCCATAGATGGATGACCTACCCCTAGTTTTTGTTTGGTCTCCATATTAGTTATGACTGCTACTGAATCCATTTCTGAACCTGTAGCAGCTAAAGTAAGTACCGCACCTATTGGAAGAGATTTTTCTATTTTAGCTTTACCTATGACTAAATCCCATGGATCCTCATCATAATAATATCCAGCAGCTATTACTTTAGAACAATCAATGGTACTTCCTCCACCTACAGCTAAAATAAAATCTATTCCTTCTTCCCTACATATTTTAATGCCTTCTCTCACACTATCTATTCTTGGATTTGGATCTATTCCTCCTAATTCATGAAACTCAATACCTTCGCTTTTTAATACTCTCACAACATCATCATAAATACCGTTTCTCTTGATACTTCCACCTCCATAAGTCAAAAGCACCTTAGATGAGTATTCTTTTATTTGCTTTCCTAATACTTCAATTTGACCTTTCCCAAAAAAAATTTTTGTAGGTATAGAATAATTGAAATTTAACAATATATCAACTCCTTTACATTCTCGTTCGATAATATATTACCCCCAAAAAATTATTCTCACCATAGATTTAAAAAAAACATAAAAGCATGAATCTATTCACTTAAAATGTTGTGAGCCGCTTTAAGATGTTTTCTTATTTCAATATTTTGAGGGCAAATAGCTTCACACTTTCCACATTCTACACATCTAGAAGCATCCATTTCCTTTTCTATATAAGATTTATATATTTTTTTAGAGTTTTCTTCCGCTCCAAAGACAAATACATTGTTGTATATTTCAAAAATATCTGGAATACTCACATTTTGTGGACAAGGAAGACAGTACTCACAACCAGTACAACCAACTTTAATCTTTTCCCTATAAATATCTGTAACTTTATCTATCAATTGAAGCTCTTTTGTCTCTAAAGAATTTGGTAGAGCACTGGAAACAGTTTGTATATTTTCTTTTACCTGTTCCATAGTAGACATACCACTCAACATAACTGATACTTCCTCATGATTCAATACCCATCTAATAGCCCATTCAGAAGGAGTTCTTTTTATATCATTTAAATCCCATATAGCTTTAATTTCATCTGATGGATTTGACAATTTTCCACCTTTCACAGGCTCCATTATAACTACAGACAAACCTTTTTCATGAGCATATCTAAGTCCTTCTTCTCCAGCTTGATAGTCTCTGTCCAAATAATTCAATTGTATCTGACAAAAATCCCAGTCATAGGAATCAACAATATCTTTAAATACATCTAATTCATCATGAAAAGAAAAACCTGCATATTTAATTTTTCCACTTTTCTTGGCTTCATCTAAAAATTTCAAAACATCTAGACTCTTGATCTTATTCCAAGATCCTTTATCTAAACTATGCAACAAATAAAAATCAATATAATCTGTATCAAGTTTGCATAGTTGTTCATCTAAATATTTGTTAAAATCTTCATAGCTATTAGTCAACCAAACAGGAAGTTTCGTTGCCAAATGTATTTTTTCCCTATATCCATCTTTAAGAGCTTTACCTACTACATACTCACTATTCCCTTGATGATAAGGGTAAGCTGTATCAATGTAGTTGACTCCATTATTTATAGCATATCTAATCATTTCTATAGCTTTTTCTTCATCTATTTTGCTAGAATCATTATCTAGTATTGGAAAACGCATACATCCAAAACCAAGAGCTGACACCTTTAGATTATCCTTAGTAAAATTTCTATATTGCATAAAAAACCCCTCCCAAAATTTATTTTTGTATATAAGCATGTCCTTTCTATAGCTTTAACAAATTGGCTTTATAATCTTTAAATCCACAAAAATCCTCTCTATAAAACTCTCCAACTGTTTTAAATCCTAGGCTATCATGAAAAGACAATGAAGCTATATTTTTTTCTGGAGCTGTATTTACAAATACCAATATTCCCTTATCATTATAATTGTTTTTTAAAAATCTATACAATTCTTTTCCAATATGTTGTCCTTGAAATTCCCTCTTAACACCTATCTGTTCACTATATATACAACCATCTATATTTTCCTTCAATTCAGTATACTCAAGCATATCCTTGGGATATTCAGTACTAAACCACAAAAATCCTACAACATCTCTATTAATCCTGGCAACTATAAAATTTTCAATATTGTCCTCTATAAATTCTTTGGGTATTATCCTCAACAAAACTCCATTTTCCCTATTCTTTATATACTTTATATTGAGTTCTTTTGAAATACTATGAATAGACATGGTATCTTCTTTTTTAGCCTTTTCTATGAGCAAGTAAATTCACCTCTAATCTAAATTTATCAAAGCTTGTCAGCCAGTTCTTTAAGTTTTAGGCCTTCTACTCTATATACAGTCCAATCTGACATTGGCTTTGCACCCATTTCCTTGTAAAATTCAATAGATGAAGTATTCCAATCAAGGCACCACCAGTCAAGTCTGCCACAATCCCTATCTATTGCAATTTTACCTAAAAAAGATAGAAGCACTTTTCCAAATCCTTTTCCTCTCATTTCAGGCTTAACAAAAAGATCCTCTAAATACAAATTTGCTTTGCCCAAAAAAGTTGAAAAATTGTGAAAGAACAATGCAAATCCCACTGCTTCTCCATTATACTCTCCAATAACAACTTCAGCTTGTCCTTTTTCAAATATAGATTTTTTAAGAATTTCCTCAGTAGCAGTGACCTCATCTAAAAGCTTTTCATATTCAGCCAAATCCTTTATGAATTGAAGAATCAATTTAGTGTCATCTATAGTTGCAAATCTTATAGTGAAACCTTCTATGGAAGTTGAATACACATTTTCTTTATTCATTGCAATCCTCCTCGTCGTATAATGAGTCCCATGTCTTATTTCCCAATTTTCATCTCCAATTGAAAATCTTTTTTGAACATTATAAAACAATATAGAATTCTCATCATTTTTAAAGTTTGACCAATTAATATTTGTCATAGCTAATGATTTCTTTAAGTTCTTTTCTTGGTCTTTGAGATGGAGATTCTAGAGGATATCCTAGTGGAGTCATTGCTACTACCCTTACATCTTCAGGAATATCCAAGGCCTTTTTCACCATATCTTCATCAAAACTTCCAAGCCAACAAGTACCTAATCCCTGCTCATATGCTTCCAATACCATATATGCAGTTGCAATAGATACATCAATGGTATAACGTGGCTGTCCACATTTCATAACTCCACTTGTATTCTTCCCACAACAAACTAAAATTATTGGAGCCTCTCCAATAAATGGTTGATCAGCTGCTTTGACAAGCTTTTCTTTTACTTCTGGATTCTTTACAACGATAAACTTCCATTCCTGTATATTCCTTGCAGATGGAGAAAGTCTTGCAGCCTCTAAAACCTTTAACAATTTTTCATCTTCTATCGGTTTGTTGCTATACTTTCTTATACTTCTTCTTCCTTGTATTGCAGATAAAACATCCATTAAAATTCCTCCTTTACAGTTTATACCCTTTTGCAATACCAAACTATTCTTAAAATATATATTTCTACAAATATATCATATTTCCTCTTTTTAGATGTCTCAACTATATAATATATTTAAAATATCTAAAAATCTGTAACTATTTTGTAATTTAAAATTCCTAGTTTTCCTTATATAATGATTGTAGGAGGTGAAAATAGTGAGAAAATTTCAAAAATATTTAATACTAGGTCTTATATTATTTTTAATCCTTTCATCATTGACAGGCTGTGGTTCCAAAAAATCAAGTCAGCAAAGTGTTTCTAATAAAATGAGTTTAGCTCCTACTGAAAGCAAAGAAGAACGTGACAATAACGATGAAGCTAGTCCTCTAGAACCTGAAAAAGTCATCACCAACGTTTATATACAACTTGAAACTACTGAATTTGAAAAAGCTAATAAAGACTTGAATGCCTTAATATCTAAACACAATGCTTATGTAGAAAACTCTCAAATAGATTATAACCAATATTACAACAATAAAAGCTATAGAAATGGCTTTTATCTAATTAGAGTTCCAAAAGATAAAATATCTTCTTTTAAATCTGGCCTTAATGGTGTTGGCAATATAATCAGTGAAAGTACCAATAAACAAGATGTAACCAGTGAATATAGAGATACTGAATCCAGATTGAAAGTTCTTGAAGTCAAAGAAGAAAGAATTTTAGCCCTACTATCTAAAGCAGAAAAAATGGAAGATATAATTAAGTTAGAAAATGAGCTCAGTGAAACCATATATGAAAAAGAAAAACTTAAGACTAATCTCATGAATATTGATGATAAAGTAGATTTTAGTACCTTTGAAATCAATATTAAAGAAGTAGAAAGATTAACCAATCAACAAACTACAGATACCAGCTTTGGAAAGAAACTAGCTAATGCCTTTAAGAATTCCTTGTTTTCTTTTAGAAAAGCATTAGAAACATTTGTAATCTCAATAGTCTATATACTTCCTTTCGCAGTAGTCATTGGAATAATAGCATATTTTGTAATTAAACTTATAATAAAAAGAAAAAATAAGGAGAGGTAATTCTCTCCTTAACGTACACTTTCTACCTTTTTATGTTTGTATGAATATATTGCAAATCCAATAGTACTAAATGAACATAGAGGCACAACAAGCCATGTTGGCAAAACTCCTATGACTATAACTAAAAATCCAGAAATCGCCATGCCAAATATCCCATACTTTGGATACTTTACAGCAAATAAAGAAAACAATGCACCAAATATTGCGGGCAATACATAATCAAAAGCCTTTATTACTACAGGTGGAAAATATGAAATTAATACATTACCTGCCAAAGCAGCAATTGTTACTACTATTAAATTTGTTATTATAGAACCTGCTATACCCAATGTAGCAACCAACTCACCTTCATTGGTTCCTGGTTCTGCACCAATAACTTCTTGAGCAACTACAGCACAAGGTACCCTTACATTAGCAATGTTGCCAGATAAAAAAGACATATACGTTCCAGACATACCTAGAATTGGAAAATATGAAATTGGAGTAGCGAAATATTCAACTCCATATATGGAAGCAATCATAAACCAAGCAGTAAATATTGTCTTTACCGGTGGAATTGCCCCATATCTAATCCAAAGGTATATTCCAGGTAGCATACACAATGGAATTGCTCCCAACAATGTCCAGCGGCCTGTTTTTATTATTTTCTTCGTAAATACTTCTTCATATGAATTTAAATTATTTTTTTCCAAATTTCCCCCTCCTTCAATCATTAAACTAAAACGGCTATAAACATACCAATTATCATTGATATTCCTAAATTATATTCTTTAAGTTTAGGAGCTTTATCCGATACCTTATCAAGTATAACCATTACAATTGCAGATACTAAAGCCGCCACAAACCTATCTATCCCTGCTTTTGAATTACTCATTACTAAATAAGATGCCGTTCCTAATATGGCAGCACCACAAATTTGCCCCATTAAGGCTGTATCTCCACCTGCTATTTTATCTTGCAATTTATCTAATTTATTTGTAAATAATCCGCAGAATAAAAGCCATCCACACCCATTTAACGTCATAGTCCATACTGATGAAGCAAATGCAGTAACATCATATTCAGGAGAACCAAATTCAACGCCCATAGCCTTAGCACCTATAGTTGAAGCTGTTAATTCCGTTGGTGCTGCACCTATAAAAGACAATCTCAACCATGTAATTGGCCCACCAATAACTGCCATCATTCCAAGCATGACAACAAATACTGAAAGTGAAGGGCCTATAGCAGATACTGCTCCAACTTTAAAAGCCTTTTTACACTGTTCTTTTGTTAAGCTTGTTGTTTCAGAGGCTTTAATTGCTCTTTTAGAAAACAAATAAGCTTGAATACCGACCATTGCAACTGCCGGTATTGCCATTATCCATAATATCGGATCATTTGCAATTTCCAAATAATCTTTCATGTTATTCTCCTTTCTAACTTTAAAATTAGTAAAATTTATATTTAGGGGACACCTTTTAAGCTTTGCTGCTAATTTAGTGTCCCCATGAATTTAAACTAGATATATATTCACTTTGAAATTATCTATTGTATACGCTACTATCTATTCCTTCTAAGTATTTAACTACATTTTCTAGTGGTTCAACATCAGCAAATTTAGCATCCATATCAAATAGATTCCATGCAATAACTCCAGGTACTCTATCACCTATTGTTCCTTCAGGAACTATAGTCTTGAATCCATATCCTGTTGAATCCATTACTGTATGTCTAACACATGCACATGAAGTAGCTCCCATTACTATTACAGTGTCAACTCCTAATTTATACAAAGTTTGAGCTAAATGTGTACCAAAGAAATTACTTGCATATTTTTTGTGAATAACTGGTTCTTCTGGTCTTGGTTTCAACTTTGGATCTATTTCCATCCATTCTGAATTAATATCTAATGTATGCATAGGAATTTTTTCGTCCCATCTTGGTAAATCCCATTGTTCTTTTCCTACGTATCCAGTAGTTGTATGGAAAATAGGTACTCCAGATTTTCTTGCAGCTTCCAATACTTTTAAAGCATTGGCACAAACCTCTTCATTGTTGTTGCATGTAAATGGATGACCATCTGACATCCAAGCTTTTGCCATATCTACTGTTGTAACAGCAGGTGCTTTTCCATAACCCATTCTAGTTTGAAATCCTCTTTCTCTATAAATCTTTCTTGCTTCATCAAAAGCCTTTTCTAACAATTCTGTATCAAATTCGTATGTTCCACCATTATCTTTAAAATCATTGTTTGACATTTATAAATCCTCCCTTTGTTTTTATTTTCAATACTTTATTTAGTATTGAACTTCTTGTCTTTATATATAGCAAGTTCCGTGCCAACTCTTAAAAGGTGAAGATTTAGCCAAACACGCTTCTTTAAACTTAAAAAAGCATTGCAATTTTGCAGCAAAAATTTCATATATCCTTCAAAACCCTGTATTTATTAGCCTTTGTAAATTTGCAAACCCCTTCATATTAATTGCAGAATTGCAACACCACCTTATATTTCCTAATCAAAATCAACCTTTATATTATATTTTTTTATCTTTCTACATAAAGTAGATGGGTGAATATCCAAAGTTTCAGCAGTTTCTCTTATAGAATTGTGCTTACTTAATGCAACTCTAATAATATTTTTTTCATACATACCTAAAATATAATTTAATCTTGGAATACAATCACCATTTTCGCAAACGCTTTCTTCCATGACATGTTCTGTCAACACCCAGCTTGGAAGCTGTTCAATACTGATTTCATCATTAGGGTTTACAATGAATAGATATTCAACCAAATTCTCCAATTCTCTTACATTGCCTGGCCAAGAATAATTAGTCAATATTTCTTCTACTTCAGAAGTAAAAGTTATATTTTTTTTGTATTTTCTATTTAATTGTTCTAAAAAATATGAAGCAATTTCAGGAATATCTTCTTTCCTTTCTCTAAGAGGCGGAATCTTGACAGGCAATACACTTAATCTAAAAAAAAGATCTTCTCTAAAATTTCCCTCTTTAACAGCTTCGGCTAAATTTACATTTGTAGCAGCTAAAACCCTTACATCAACTTTTACAGTCTTTTCGGCCCCAACAGGATGTACCTCCATTTCCTGTAACACCCTCAACAATTTAGGCTGTACAGATAAGTCTAATTCACCTATTTCATCTAGTAGAATAGTCCCTCCATTGGCTAATTCAAACATCCCTATTTTTCCTTGAGAAGAAGCTCCTGTAAAAGAACCTGGAACATACCCAAACAATTCAGATTCAAATAGCTCTCCTGGTATAGCTGAACAATTTACCTTTATAAAAGGTCCATCCTTTCTTGGACTATGCTGATGAATAAATTTTGCCAATACCTCTTTACCAGTTCCAGATTCTCCAGTGATAAGCACAGTACTATCAAAAGGTGCTAACTTTGAAGCAAACTTTAGCATATCTCCCATAGCTTGACTCTTGTAGACTAATCCTTCACATTTTAACTGTTCCTGACGAAGTTGTTGCAATTCATCAGAATATTTTTGAGTCAGTACCTTTGTTTCTTCCAATTCTTTTCTTAAGTTCATAAGCTCTGTAATATTCCTTGTATTGCATACAACTCCAATAAGTTTTCCATCATTGTCATATATTGGATTGGCAGTGGTCAAAGCAGATTTGCCAGTGACATATTTATGAATAAGAGATAAAGGCTCTTGTTTTTCTAATACTGATAAAGATGCAGCTGCATTAAAAACTTTATTCTCTAATAGTGTTTTAAGATTCCTACCTACCATATCCTCTCTTTTTAAGCCAGTAGTAGTTTCATAAGAATGATTTACATATACTACATTTCCACAATTATCAGAAACTAAAATTCCATCAGAAGAAGCTTCTAATGCCGCTATAAGCATATCTTTTCTCTTAGATTCGTTGACCCCATCGTCTCTTGCTAAAGATACCATGAAATTCCCCCTTCATATATTGCGTTCACTATAAATTCTAATTTGTATATATTGCAAAATTTTATACTTGTCGTTTAAACTATATCACTTGTCTATATTATAACAAATATTTATATTAAATAAAAACATTATGTATTCACTGTGTTTCTTATATGTATTTCACAAAAAAGACCCTAACTCTTTAAAGTTAAGGTCTTTTCTCTTTTCATATTGAATTAGTTTCAAAGCGTCACCATGCCACCTAATCCTATTTCTTCTGCTACGTTTTGCATTCCCTTTATTGTCTCTTCAATGATTTCATCTAAACTCATACCAAGCATTTCCGCTCCTTCCTCAATGACTTGTCTGTTAACTCCTGCTGCAAAACTTTTATCTTTCCACTTTTTCTTTACAGATTTCACTTTCATATCAAGTACGCTCTTACTTGGACGAACTAATGCTACAGCAGTTATGAGCCCTGTCAATTCATCAATAGTATACAATACCTTTTCCATTATCTCTTTAGGTTCTTCATCAGAACAAATCTTCCAACCATGACTTACTATTCCATGTATATAATCTTCTGGCCAGTTCTCTTCAGTCAATATCTCCCTTGTCTTTTTGCAATGTTCTTCAGGATACATTTCATAGTCTAAATCATGTATCAAACCAATAATTCCCCATTTTTCTTTATCTTCTTCTCCAAAGATTTCTGCAAAATGTAGCATCACTGCCTCAACAGCTAAACCATGTTTTATCAAACTCTCACTTTTATTGTACTTTTTGAACAGTTCATAAGCTTCTTCTCTACTTGGCATAAAATCATCTCCCAACTAAAATTTATAATTTATATATTTTCGCCTTTCCAGTTTTCTAATGCTTTTTTAACGGATCTTGCCATTTCCACAGAAAAATCTGCTCCTGTTTTTTTTAAATACATAAACTGTCCAAAATTCTCTACCCCAAGTTTTTCATAATCCATATTCCCTCTATTTTTGAACATTTCTTCAAATTCTTGATTTTCAAGTCTTCTATACTTTTCATTAAATACTATATACTTTTTATCAAATCTCTCTCTATGAATCCTTTCAAAATCATCTGGGTAATATCCCATTGCTAAAAGTGCTACTGGAAAAGTCCATTTTGGTAAATTAAACATTTCCCTATGAACCTCATAATTTTCCATTATATCTCCAATATAACAAGAGCCTATACCCAAGGATTCAGCAGCTACAACAGCATTCTGAGCAGCAATTAAAGCATCACAACAAGCTAAAAACAAATCAGCCTCTTCTGGACCATTATACTCTATGTTTTTCTCTTTACATATTTCTTTCACATTGCAATAATCATAATAGTCGAACCATCTTTGCATATCAGCTAAAAACAACAACTGTACTGGTGCTTTTGAAATAAAACCTTGATTATCACAAGTAATACTCAGTTTTTTCTTTGTCTCTTCATCTTTTATGACAATTATAGAATAGAGCTGCATATTTCCTGCAGTAGGTGCTTTAGTGGCACTTTTAATGATAATATCCAAGTCCTCTTCTTTGATAGGCAAATCTTTATATTTTCTAAGTGATACTCTTTCCTCCAAAATCCTAATGACATCATTCATACTAAATAGCCCCCTAGACAATTTTTTTGAATCTATTATGTAACCTTAAAATATCTTATCTAATGTTTCTTTTAATACTTGAATCTCTTCATCAGTTAAAGTTATTCCTTTCCCAATTTTTTCATCTTCATGATTCCAATCTCTAAGATCATATTTTGCAGTTCTTCCATTCCAACTTACTTTATTTAATTCCTTTGTCCACTTCCCATTTTCCGAGAGAATTGCTATTCTTTCAACAATTTCATATTTAAATTCTGCCATTTCAATTCCTCCTTTGATTGTAATATTATCAATATCCTTTAGGTGGCAAACAAAACGTCCCCTTGCCACCACCCTTGCCACCTTTAATTTCTTAAATCCTTTATGAATTTTTCTATACACTCTATTTCCTTTGAATTTAAATTATATAAATCATAAATAATCCTATTTAAATCATTTTCCAAATTGCTTATTTCTTTATCTTTTTGCTCTAATTTACAATATACTATTTTATTAACCAGACTAACTATTTCATTTATTAATGTTTTATCTTCGCATTTTTTAATTGGAAACTGTTTTAGATGAGAAGGATAAAAATGTAATCCATCGCTAAAAAGTTTAAAAAAATACCATATTAGCAAATTTGAATTTAATATAGCTAAAACATATTCTTCTTGAAAATGTTGAGAATCCTCCGCCCTTTCTTCTATGATTTTTCTATCTATAAATATGTTATCTATATGCTTTATTTTATTATAATTAATTGCTATTATCGCAGAATCAGCTATATAACCTCCTTCATCAATTGCAAATCTATGTGGGTTCTTTCTTGTTGACATCCTAATAGCAACAATTTTTTTATTCTCAAATAGCTCTTTAAATCGAGGTTCCCTATGCATTTCTGGCATGTATTTTAAATACAATCTACAATCTTTCATAATCCATTTATCTATATCTTTCCCTTCAAAATATTTTTTGTATCCATTTATAGGTTCATTTGATAAAAATTCTTTTTTAGTATTTTGGCTAGCCTTACAATGAATTACAGCACCAAGTGTTATATAATAAATTTTTTCCATTAATATTGTATTATTATTAACCTTTTCAATAATAGTAATATCTTCTTCATCAATATCAATAATAAAGTTTAAACTAGTGTTATATGTAAATAATTTTGTATTTATTAATTTAAAATTAACATTATCTATTACTGGTTTCCCTATACCATTTTTATAACTATATCCCAAAAAGTCATACTCATGAATTGGTAGTTTTTTGTAATTATTGATTTCTTTATAAGTTGTCATCTTCTGAACAACTGTTATCTCTGTATCAACAGTTGCAGTACTAAATATTTTAGTATTACCAAAATCTAATATTTTTATAATTCTATTAGCTAAAAATAATCTTCTTATCCCATATCCATATTTTTGTGCAAACCACTTATTAGAAGTTATATATGACAATATTCCTTTATTTTTCAAAAGGCTAAAACCTTTTTCATAAAAAACTACATATAAATCATAATGTCCTGATAACACCATATACTTACCATTGTAATATTCTTTTTCTTCTGTTGTCATAGCCTCATTGTTTACATACGGAGGATTTCCTATAACTATATCAAATCCACCATTATCCTTAAATACCTTAGCAAATTCTAGTTCCCATATGAAATATGGCCTTGTTTTATTCTTTAGGGATTCTTCATATCGTTTAAGTCCTTCTGTATTGCCATCTTTTTGTAACTTATATCTAATGAGATCATCTCTTATATCATCTATTTTCCTTTTTAGTTCTCTTTTATTTTCTTCATTGTCTTCTTCAAAATATCTATCTTGCAATTCAAACATTTCTTTTAGCATTTCATCTGTATGATCAATCAACATACTCATCTGCATAGATTTATCTATTATATAATCTAAACCTTCTTTTTTATCATTTTCTCTAGTTAAAATAGTTTTATCAAATAATTGTATGCCTTCAAACTCATCTATCAAACTATTTCCAACCATTATATTACAATCCAAATTTGGTAATGGATGTGGCTCTGGATTTACTTCATCTATTTCTTGATCTACTACTACTGAAAGCCATAGTCTTAACTTTGCTATATCTACTGCACTAGGTTCAATATCTACTGCAAAAATAGAATTTTTAATTGTTTTCATTTTCATTTTATATGGCGAACGCCTTTTTCTTATAAATTCTTCTCCATATCTTCTACCAAAAAAACCTTCGCTATCTTTTCTTATGATATATTCAGTGATATTGTTCCTAGCTCTAACAATTTCATTTAACATTCCTAAAGGAAACGCTCCAGAGCCTACTGCTGGATCTGCTAATTTTACATCTTCTAAAGCTTTATCTATTTTTACAATGTTATCAAATATTGATTGCTTTATAGTAAATCCTTTACTATACCCAACGTTTTTTCTATTATCAGCATCTCTTATAATTTCCCCATATAAAATGAATTCTTTCATATCATCATATGGGACATTTACCTCATTTACAAGATAATTTATAAGACTTTCTTGACACATATAATGAACGATTTCTCTTGGTGTATAAAATGCTCCTTTAGATTTTCTATCACTAACATCTAATAGATTCTCAAATATCTTACCTAGCATTTCAGGGTCAACAGCTACTTCTTTTTCTAGTGGTTCAGCTTCATTCATAGTGAAGTTGAATCTATCAAAAATATCTAAAATTCCATCTGCATCTCTTCCTTTTTCTTTTTCATTAGAAAAGATATCATTTGGAATTTCAAAGTCAACATCCATCCAATGATAACCTTCTATTGGTTCAAATAGTCCTCCATTTAAAAATGGTATCTTGCAATTAAATCTTTTATAATAGTGATGTTTCCTTTTTTTGTTCAATGCCTCATAGAAGAAAGGCTCCAAATAATCATTGAAAAAATTCTTATTTGTATTTTCTATGCAAAAATTAAAAAGTCCCCTTATAAATGTTCTATCTCCACTTCCCCAAGGCATATCATATTTGGTTCCCACAAAGCAATCTGATAATAGTTCTGCCTCGTGTTCACTTAGATTAAACAATCCTTGAGAGGACATTTTCATATTTCCGTCTATGTTTTTTTTGAAAACTTTCTCCAATATATTTTTATGAACTTCATCCTGATTTGAATAGATTTCCTTAAATTCTTCAGCTGTAAAAGAATGATCCTCAGGCATAATCCTTACACCAAGCCAACCTTTTTTCTGAAGAAAATAAAGAAAAGCTAGTTGTCCCATCAGTTTCTTTGCAAACTGTTCAGCGAATTTATCTACCTCAAAACCTAATTTTCCCGTTTCAGATATGAATGATTCATTTTTTTCTAAATGCTCTTTTAAATCTAAATATTTATCTTTGTAAAGATTAAAGAAATCTTTTGTTACTTTTTCAATACTGAAAGCTTCTTCTATCTGATCAAGGGTAGGATTGTTTTTATCATCTTCAAATATTGTCAATAATTGAGCTTGGGCTGTATGATTAGGTTCATTCTCACCAACTAAATATGAATATCTTCTAGCTGGAGTCAAATCGAGATCTATTCCCTTGTCTGTCAAAGAGTAATCGAGTCTTACAAATGATAATCTCCAGCTTGGTTCATCTTCAGAATAAAACGCAACCATAGCAGCTTCTAATTCGTTTTCATCAAGTACTTTAGATATAAAATTTCTCTGCATACTCCTTGCACGTTCAACACTTTTATCTTTTTTCAATTCTACAGCCATTATTATCATGCCATTATCTTCACTATCAGTATATTTTGCAATTGTATAATATGCTGCAATATGTTCTTCATACTCTCTCCATATACCTGTATGCCTAGTTTCGGGTAACACTTCTGGCTCATTAAAAAATTCTCTTGTGAATTTTTTAAATCTTTCAATATCAAACCTATTCTTAAATGTTTCATCCAAAATTTTTAACTTTACGGCATTCATTTTCTAGTTTTCCCCCTTCTTTAGATATGAAGAAAGAATAACTTTCATTTCTCCTGAAGTATTTACTTTCTTCTTTCCTTTTCTCTCTTCAAAATATTTTTCAGGTACAATATCTAATATTTCATAAAATATTTTAATTGGATCTGTCATACCCTTTGTCTGTTTTATAACCTCTTTTGAAATACTTGCTGGTATATTTCCATCTTCCCAAGCTTTTTTCATTTTTTTAATCATTTCATCTTGATCATCCGTAAAAGTTTTGCATTTTGAAATAGCCTTTAATACTTTTATTATTTTAGCATCATTACCTGTTTTAGTAGCCTTTTCC
Organism: Sporanaerobacter sp.; assembly: GCF_047830725.1. Classification (NCBI taxonomy): domain Bacteria; kingdom Bacillati; phylum Bacillota; class Tissierellia; order Tissierellales; family Sporanaerobacteraceae; genus Sporanaerobacter; species Sporanaerobacter sp. The sequence continues at coordinate 217,324 of NZ_CP181252.1, forward strand.
GTAATAAGTTCCTCTTCTTCCGAAAATACTATTTCAAATGCTAATTTATTCAATTCCAGATGTTCAAAATATGCTTTAGGTACTTTTATTTTCTTTGTTTCAGGAGGAGCCTCTAAATATTTCATGGCCCATAAAAAAGGAATCTCTTCTGAATCCTCTCCATCTGAAATAAAGAACTTTTTAAGCCCTCCTTTTCTCAAAAATGTTACAGTTTTATCTTCCTTGGAGCCATGGTATATCCTTCCACTTTTTGATTTTTGAGGTAATTTCTTTATTTTTTCATAAAATTTCTCATCATTATCTCTTATCTTTCTAATGATATTTAAATATTTAAGCTCTGATAGTTCTTCATTTTCTTCTGCTTCTAAACTTTCCCTACTATTTATTTTGTGGTATAGATTATAAGATGATATCTCTTCATCTTCAGATAGATATTTAAAATCTTCTCCTAATGTGTCATGAAAAGCTTGCATTTTCAACATTATATTTTCTTCTAGAGGTAATTGTGCATTAGTTTGGGCTGTCGGGAAAAAATTAAACACATATATTCGGTCATACTCCGTTCCTACTCTATTTATACGCCCTACCCTTTGCATTATTTTTGTCGGATTCCATGGAAGATCATAATTTATAATTACATTGCTTCTATGAAGATTTATTCCTTCCGCAAGTACATCTGTCGTCACTAAAAATCTAATATTGTCTTTCTTTTCATAAACGTAGTCCGGATTAAAGTTTGCTTCTATTTCTTGCCTTGCAGAACGAGAACTCTGTCCACTATATACCAATACTTGTTCGGGATAATAAAGTTCTAAATATTCTCCCACATATTCTGCCGTTTCTTTTGATTCTGTAAATATAATGATTTTGCTATCTCTTAACTCTTTTCTTTCTTTTAATTCTAATAAAAACTGATCTTTTTTAGGATCATCTGTGATTTCTTCCCACTCGTTTTGAAGCTCTTCTAAAATCCTTAAATCTTGTTTAAGTGAAGGAATTAAATCTTCTTTAAATGCACTTATCGGATAGTGTTGAACAATTTCTTCTTCGACAAGTTCCATTAATTTGTCATCATCTCCACTATCTAGCAAATCATAGACATCAACCTTCTTACTTATATAAACCTCCCCATTTTCGCACATATCAATAAATCTTTTATAGGATTTTTTAAATCTATTAAGTGTCTTTTTAAAAGCTTCAAAACTACTTTCAAGCCTTTTAACTAATATAGACTTCATAAATCCTGACATATTTTTTTGCGATACCATAAGTGAAGCTACTTCTTTTGAAATATTTTTTAAATAAGTAAGTGGTTTATATCTAGCATAGGTTAAATTTTTAATACTTTCTATTGTATTATTAAATACAACTTCTATTTCATTATTAAAGGTATATACAATTTTTTCCGGATCACTTAACTCAGGAAATTTAAGACCTTGATTTTCCAAATCTTCCTTATAATACTCTGCAATCTCATTTCGAGTTCTTCTTATCATTACATTTCTTAAAACTTGATCTCTAATAATTTCAGAGTTAGCTCTCAATGTATCTGTATATTCCTGAGTACCTTTGTCCAATTTTTTTAACTTCCCATCTAATCTATTAAAAAACCCTTCCAAGTTCTTGTTGTTTGGTATGATAGTACTATTGTTTTTTGGCTGGAATAAATAAATTTGATTTGCTATATCGCTGGAATAATTGTTTTGGGGTGTTGCGGTAACTAAAATAACTTTCTTGTTATAACAAATTTGATGTAATTTCTGAAAGCTTTCTGTTTTTTCATTTCTAAATCTATGAGCTTCATCAATAAATACATATTTTGTATTTTTCATTAAATCTTCATCTTCTAGAATACTATCAAGTTTTCCTAAAGACTCTACCCTAGCCGATACCTCAAATTGTTCAAGAGTTCTTTCCCAATACTCTTTAAGTACAGGTGGACAAATAACTAATTTACGTCCTTTTAAATTTCTAGCTAACATAGCACATATAAAAGTTTTTCCTAGCCCCACTACATCAGAAATAAATACTCCACCATATGCATTTAGTATCTTTTTAGCTTGTACAACGGCATCAGTTTGGTATTGCAATCTCATAAATCCGTCTGGGAGCATTTCCTCCCATGTTTCATTCTTATCTTCATTTATTTCTTCCTTAAAATATTCATATAGAGTTTTCAAAAACAGTTCATATGGTGTAATGTCTTCTCTTATCCAAGTTTTTTCATTAATTGTTTCTATATATTCATCTGTAATATCTACTGACATATCCCAAAGTTCTTCAAACTTTTCCAATGCAAACTCTACATCTCTACTGTCTTTCAGTTCGACATTAAATTCCAAATTATTTACAAGCCCAGATTTCGAAAAATTGCTTGAACCTGTAATTACAGAACCATATTGGTCAGGCACCTTATCCATATTTTTTCGCATAATATACACTTTTGCATGTATAGGAGCATCTGGATATATCCGCATTTCTAATTTCCCATTTTGTAGCCATTTTATAAAGGTCTTTACTCCTTGTTCTACTCTATAGCTATCTTCTGAATTTTTCATTTCTTCAACAATATCATCAGTAAACTCCTGCTTAACCTCTTTATGAGACATATCAAATGACATTTGTTCATTTTTAGCACTTTGTATTATTTGTACCGTTTTTTCATCTACATTTAATCCAACAAGTATCCTAATCTTTTCTATATCTTCCATTGCTGGATACATAAGATAAAAACCGCTTGTCCTAAAATATCCTACCAAAATATCAAAAAATTCAGTATTTGATTGCAATACCTTGTTAAATCTATCATATAGATTTCTTTCAGGTTCATTTGTAAAAAAAGTTAAATCATTATGCAAAGCCAACATACTGACCTCCAATCTAAATATATGCTATTAAAAATTAATTTTGTTATATAATACTATGTGATTTTCTTCATGAGTCATAGTTTTCCTCTATATATAATATAAAAAATATTTTGTGATTGTATAATATTATATACTTCTACAAAAACTTGCTTTTCCCTCCTACATATCAATTCAATATATGTAAACTAAAATATATATACTAATACCAAAATTGGTATATCATAAATAAATAATAAAAAGGTGGCAAACAAAACGTCCCCATGCCACCCTACAATACAGAAGTATATTCTAGCATATATTACCATCACATCCCCTCAAATGGTCCTCTTTAACCTTTATTATATCATTAACAATTTTTGTTGTCTTTGTTTTTCTGAATTCATTAAGCCCTTTCATGATTCTAATAGTGTAACTAAAAAATGATCCTACAATACATTAGTATCTTACAGTAAAATCAATGAATTCTTCCATATCAAATTCTGTAGTTAACAGTCTGACATAATTTAAAATATCATTTGCATTTAAATTTGTTTCTAAATACAAGCCTTCTGCCAACTGTTCTTCTTTCCTTATATCATTAGCATTCCTAGAAATTAATTTCCTAAAGTTTTTATTATCTAATAAAGAATAAAATAATTCCCTATCAAAATTTAATAAAAAATCACACATTTCAATTAACATGTCCTTCCATGATGAAATTGGAATTCTATCATTATCTATAATCAATGCTGTAGGCTTATATCCTGTAACATCTACATTATCCATTATTGAATACTCTTCACCTGGAATTAAATTTTCCTGTGTTACATTTACATAATCGTCTACTGGAAGTTCCCAAATTTCATTTGCTCTTTCAAATAAACTATTTGCTCTACCTATAATGCTATTTTTATTCCATTTTTCAAAATTTGTAATATCTCTTGTCAATTTAATGTTTGAATCCGAATAAATATCTTTTTTGTCCTCAAAACTTTTGTTTGATATTTCCGAATTATATTTTGTAATTGTTAAATTTCCAATAGTATCCTTATATAATTTATGGACCTCAACTCCATCCCTTCCTAAATCAATATTCCATTTAGGGGTTAAAGTTTGAGGCATAATATGTTCTACTGTTAATTGATCAAATTCTACAATTTCTTTATGCTGATGTTTTTCAATATTATATAAAGTAAATAACGCTAATTTATTTCCCCTGTTATATATATCTAGCTCAACAAAACTTTTTTTGAATTGAGCATCTCTTGGAAAAATTGAACTCCCAGCCTTGCTCATTAAAAAATCTGTAACAGCTTCAATATGAGATTTTCCCTGCTTTCTTAAATCATCTACACTTTTAGCCATAGAAGCAAAAACTTTATTTAATGCATTAGTAGGAATATTGCAAATAGTTCTCCTATAGAGATATGAATTTATAATACTCATTGTTCCTAGTAGTTCATCCTTAGAAATAATTTTCTTTTCAAAATAATCATCAAATAATTCTAATAAATATGGATATACTACAGTAGATTTCATATATTCTAGTTCCCATAACCATTCATCTATATCATTGGTTCCAGATTCAGAATTAATAAACCAATGATAATATTGGGAATATCTCAATAAGTCCTTTAATATTTCTTCACTAGTATAGTTATTTCTAATATAGTATTTTTTAAATGTTGCATACACTTTATTTTTATTGGGAGTATAGCTTGTTTTCATTGTTAAAAAGTCTCGTACAAATTCGGAAATTCTTGCATTAGGTAAAAGTTTCTCTATATTAAGCCAATATTTTCTATAAAATTCTATTTGCTCCTCATATTCCAACCCCATGAGTATAAAGTTCCTTATAAGATCAGCTTCAGTTAACGATAGACCAGTAGAGTTTAAACTTTCAAAAATTAACTGTGGATTTTCCGCCCTGGAATTTTTATCTAATGATATATATACTATTTGTACTAATGACAATGCATCATAAATCTGTCGCGTTGTATAATCTGAATTAGATATTAAATTCATTAATATCTGATAATTTGTATATATCTTAGAGTTCTCATTACTAAGATTAGATTCAATTAAATCTATATAAGCTTTCATATCTTCCTCTACTGGTTTTAATTTTAATTTATATTTTTCATCTACATATTTATTTATAATATATGTCTCATAAATTTCCTCTTTGAGACTCATTTCTTCATTGTCATTTTCATCTAATGAATCATGTATAGCTTTTAATAATAATACAGTGGTGGTAATCCTCTGCTGTCCATCAATAATTATCCTTTCCATCATTAGCCCTTGCCTCTCATTAGAAACAAAAACAATAGTTCCTAAAAAGTGTCCATTATTAAAATCATCTCTTATTATCCCTTCAATATCTCTAAAAAATTGTTCTACCTGCTCCTTACTCCATTCATAATTTCTTTGATATACTGGAATATTAAATGTACTTTTATTTTCTTTTAGTAACGCTAATAATTTCATTGGACCTGCTTGCATCCTAATCCCCCTCTTTTTTAAAATAATAACTATCATATAAGTGACAATCAAAACATCCCTATGCCGCCATTATTGTATAATATTATATACTTCTACAAAAACTTGCTTTTTCCTTCTACATATCAATTCAATATATGTAAACTAAAATATATATACTAATACCAAAATTGGTATATCATAAATAAATAATAAAAAGGTGGCAAACAAAACGTCCCCTTGCCACTATCATTGCTCAACTATCGTACCCATGCCACCTATTTTGGGATTATTAATGATTCCAATAAATAGAGGCGATCCATCTATTCCTGTTATTGCAAATATAAAAGGTCTGTTTAGTATCATTTCAGCCTTTCCAACTGGCTGTGCTGCCCCACAATAATCTATTTGGGTAAAAGCTGTAGCCTCTACACCTTTCTCATCAATTGATATGGCTGAATTTTGTTTAATACCTGAAATAAATAAAGGTTTAGTATTAGAAAGATTAGTGAAATCTGCTGTTATTTCAAAAGCATTTTCCATTCCTAACATTTTACAAATATCTTTTAGCTCAAGATTTGAAGAAAAATTAAATTTAGGAATTTTAAATATAACTTTTCCCATCTGTTCCTTATCCGTTGATAATGAATTCAGAGCTTCATCCAACAATTCTGGGTCTGACATTATGTCATATGGAGATACTCCTTCATCAGGTAAAACAAATATCATTCTCCCACCATTCTTTAAAGCAAGATGAGAAACAGTATATCCGTCAGCACCTACAAAGCTATGGCTACCATAAGTCATATTCATAAAATCAGATTTAACTGTGCTTCCATCTGCAAGATAAAATTCATCTTCATTTGTATTTTCCACGTTAAAACTATCTACCCATTCATCATAAAAATATATATTATTTATCAATATCATTACATCATCTGAATTAAAGGAAAATTTATCAAGGTCCTTTCCAAGTTTTCCACCTGTTTGTTCTGAAACCCATTTACTAATTCTTTTAGGGCTTTCTTTATCATTAAAATCAAGACTAAAAGAACTAGCATAATATTCTTTTGCCAATAAATCCAGCAAATCACCATTAAACTCAACACCATTATTTAGCCATAACGAATTTCCAATGCTTAGTTTCCCTATTTCATTATGATAATAAAGTCTTCTAAACAATTTCCCCGTTTCGCTTCTTACCATTTCAATATTATCCATATTCAATGCTTCTAAAATCTCTTTTTGAGTATCTTCATTAGCTGTTTCAGAAACCATAGATAAAGCCATATATAAACTTATTGGAGAATAAAGACTGTTTATATCTTTATCTGTTTCCCTTAGTACTAATGAAGAGGATTTAATTGAAAAATCCTTAAGGTTTTTTAAAAATTTTTCATCTATATCTTCTCTTCTATTTATCTTTTCATCTAAATCATCAAATTTAATTTTTGTTGGATATGCTGGTTCTGCTATGGCATAGGTATTCACCCTATTGCTCTTAATAAAGAAACTAGATATAACCATTATTATAGCTGCCATTATTGCAACAAATTTAAAAACACTTTTGGGCCTTTTTTTATTTACATGAGACTTAATCATATCTTCCCTCCCCCACTTATTCAAAAATATTTTATACTTATATTATATATATTATTTATAGGTGGCAAACAAAACGTCCCCTTGCCACCCCCTTGCCACCTATCTCCCCATTACTTCTTTCATCAACATCTCATAACTATCCACAGCTTCGTATTTCACAGTGCCATTGCTTATTTTTTTGAAATGTTCTTTTGCACAATGAATTTTTGCCCTTTCTACACCTCTAACGTCAAATTCAAGAGATTCTAATTTTCCTTTAGTTTCTGCTATGAAATATATATGTCTTACTTTTCCTTCATCAAATACTATGGCCCAGTCTGGATTGTAGTTACCCACAGGAGTTGGTATGAAAAATCCCCTTGGTAATTTAGCATATACAACTACTTCTTTACTAGTATCCAATGCTTCAGCAAATTTTCTTTCTGTATAGGAGTCATATCTTACATAATCATAAATATGTTTTTTAACCTCTATAGTATCTTTGCCTAAAGTTCCCTTTAATGTATTGTCTGTGAATATATTAGCATCAAATCTTTCATCTATTAGATTATAGGTAATATGTTCTATAATCATACTAGCTTTTTGCTCATTTATAATCTTTGCTACTTTTAAAATAAATTCTTCTGGATTCTTTCTAAACAAATAAAATGTATTTGGTTTTATTCCCTTTAAGATATATACTATGGCCTTTCTAGTCAATTTGGTTTCATCTACTAATTTTCCAACTAAATCATACCTTAAAGTAGCAGTAATCTTAGAATAATCCTTATTCGTTTCTGTTTCCTTTACTTTAAAGGCCTCTCCCTTTTCTAATTCTTCTTTAGAGGATATAGATTCCATCTCTCCTGTTTTTACATGGTAAGTCAAATCTGATACTTTTAAATCCTTGTCTAATGCAACAATACAATTTCTAATCAATTCATCTGTATCGAAATCTACATAATAAGCTGTTTTCACATTTATCTTTTCCCATAATTCTTTAAATTCTTTTTTCTCAAAATTTTCATTTACCTCTAAATTTTTTATATTTTCATCCCTTGCGTTTTCTACTAATGGAGTAGTACCTTCTACATAAATTTTCCCTACTAATTGAATTACCCCTTCTTTGAAATTTTGAAATTCTTCTGGCACCTTTAATTTTCCTTCTTCTAAATCCTTATAATATTTTTCTGACAAGTTGTCATCATCATCTACATATCTATTTCTAATAAAAGAACGATGTAGAGTATTGGCTAAGGTTTCATCTATATATAATTCTTCTCCCCTAGCATTTTTAACTACATTGTTTAAGAAAAATTCTACATTAGCCTTTTGTGGTCTATCTGATAATGTTTCAGCAATTTGTGATTGTAGTTCTTTTGCAAAAGTTTCATAGGACTCACTGGCTATGACTGTTAATACATTTATATCATGAACATCTACCCCTGGAGTTTCTCCATCTATTCTTTCTCCATTTTGATTTACGCAAAGCCTTAAACCTCTTCCCACTTCTTGCCTTTTTCTCATAGTAGAGTCACTATGTTTTAATGTACATATTTGAAATACATTGGGATTGTCCCAACCTTCCCTTAAGGCAGAGTGGGAAAATATAAATCTAGTAGGCTCTTCAAAACTCAACAATCTCTCTTTGTCTTTCATTATTAAATCATAGGCAGACTCATCATCAGATATTTTTTCTTTGCCCTTAGTCTTTGGATCAACTAATCTACCTTCTTTATCTATAGAAAAATATCCATTATGAGTTTCTTTTACATCTATGCTTTTTAAATACCTTACATAAGAATCATCAAATAAAGTTATATATTCATTTAAAATGTTCATATATTCTTCTTCAAATATCTCTCCATATATTCCATTGACTTGATTGCCTTCCTCATCATATTGTCTATATTTTGCTACTTCATCTATGAAAAATAGAGACAATACCTTTATGCCTTTATCATATAATTCCCTTTCTCTTTCAAAATGGGATTTGATTGCTTCACGAATTTGTATTCTTCTAAAATTTATCTCGCTCACATCACCTTGAACATCTCCTACATATAGAGTAACTCCATTAATAAAAGATATGGTATTTTTGTAACCATTTATTTCAGCTACTTTATACCCTTTATATTGTTCCATAAAATTAGAATACGTATATAAGTCATATCCTTCATCTACATTTCTAATCGTTCTTTTTATTCCTGATTTCTCTTTTATTTCAAATTCTATTCTTGCCGTAGGTTTATTTTTATTGCTTAAATTTATTCCTTCAAAATAAATATACTCATTGGTGCCAGTAGTACCTTTTACTGAAATTCCTTTTACTTTGATCTTCTTTACTAGCTTTTTATTGTAAGCATCTAGTGCATCTAACCTATAAATTTTATTGTAGTCTTCTTTGTGAGTAGCAGAATACCTTAGAGTAAATAATGGATTAAATGCTTTCAATGCTTCTTTAGTCTTTTTACCTTCTACGGATTGAGGTTCGTCTATTATGAGTATAGGACTAGTCTGAGCTATTACATCTATAGGGCGTCTTGATGCAAAATCATCTAATTCCATATATATTCTTCTGGCATCTTTTCCTCTTGCATTAAAAGCTTGAGAATTTATAATCATTACATTGATACCTGAGTTTGAAGCAAATTGATCTATTTTATGAAGTTGAGTAGAATTGTATATAAAATATCTGATTTTAGTACCATACAAATCCATAAAATGTTCTTCTGTCATCTGGAAAGATTTGTATACACCTTCTCTAATAGCAATAGAAGGAACTACTATGATATATTTGCTCCAGCCATAGGCATAGTTCTTATATATGTATATGTCTTTCCTGTTCCCGTCTCCATTTCAATGGTTAAGTTATATTTTCCTTCTAATTTATCTGATGGTTTTAAACCATTTCGCAATTGAACTTTTTTGATGCTTTTACAAGTATAGTTATATTTTCAATATCACTTTTTTGGTCAAATGATATTGATTTGTTTTTAAAACCTTCTTCATAAAGAAAAAATGTTTGCCCTTTTAAATCAGCCTTAGTCCTACCTCTATCTAACGTAAATTTAGAAGTTTCATTTATCTGTCCCTTAAAGCAATCTACTACAGCTTGGACTGCTTCTAATTGAAATTTCTGTTCTTTAAATTTAATTTTCATCTAATCACCTCTTACAAAACCCTAATATCTGTATTAGGAGAAATCCCTTTAAATATTTCTTCTAAATTTATCTTCTCAGGGCAAGATTTAAAAGAGTTATCTCTAAACACTACTTTTAAAGGTTCGTTCTTTGCTATTTCTTTAATTAATCCTTCGTCTACATCCTCATCAAAACAAGCTACTAGAGAATTTCCTGCTACAAAATAAACTTCTTTCCCTCTAATTTCCCTAGTTTCCATAGGTAAAGATAATTCTAAACCAGTTTCTAACATTACCTGAGTAAGTAAATCCAATCCAGTTCTATCCTCTTTTATATTTGATTCTAATTGTTCTATTAAGTCTTGATCTAATTCATCTGGCCTATAATATACATCTTTCATATTTGTAGAATCTACTTTATAAACTCTAAATCCATAATCTATATCTGCACCAGTTTCTTCTTTAATCTTCTTTCCTGCTCTGCGGATACGTTCTTTTCCTATTTCACATATGTTTTTATATCCTGATTTATAGGCTTCTGATTTTTCGTCACATGGTTCTGGGAGTTGAACCATGATATATTTTCTATTTCCTCCATCTTCGGCATTTAGGTCCATGACTGCGTGAGCGGTGGTAGCAGAACCTGAAAAAAAGTCGAGAGTTAACATATCCTTGTCAAAAAATCCCAAAGTGTAAATGATATATTTTATTAATGATATCGGCTTTGGATAATCCAAAATTTTTTCTTGCTTAAAAATATCTTTCAATTCACTATATGCGTCTTCATTAGTCCCAATTTTTAACTTATGATCTAAAATTGTTGTTGGCCTTTTAATTTTTTCTTCTTGATTTGATCTAAATACATTAAAACCAAACTTAGATGATAATGATATCTTTGTGCCAATTTTTAATTCATAATTTAGTTTTTCTTGTGTCCATACAAAAGGTCCTTTAACAATAATATCATTAGTAATAATCCCATCTTTTACCGCAAAATCATTCAAAAACTCTATTGCTGAACTTCCCTTCCCGTAAAATCCTTTTTGATAAATTCCATCAGCTAAAGTTGTTAAAATAACATTTTCATCAATAGATAAATTCTTATGAGCATTTGTTCGTTTAGCAAGTGGTTGCCACTTATCTGAATATGCCTCCTCCCCAAATAATTCTACATCATCATAATTTTTACCATAAACTAGAATGTATTCTGTCATACTTCTTATCGTCTTTGATAGGTGGCTACCTTTCTTTTTCTTTACCCATGTCATAATAGTTACAAAATTTCTCTCCCCAAATATCTCATCACAAATCTTCCTCAAATTATGTACTTCATGGTCATCTATGGATATAAATATTACTCCATCTTCACTAAGTAAATTTCTTGCCAACTTTAATCTTGGATACATCATACTTAGCCAGTCACTGTGATATCTTCCATTGTATTCAGTGTTTTGGAATAGTCTATTGCCTTCTTCATCTACTTGTCCTGATTCTTCTGCATATTCATCTCTATCTTGAGCAAAATTGTCTCTATAAATAAAATCATTTCCAGTATTGTATGGTGGATCTATATATATGCATTTTATTTTGCCTAAATAGGATTCTTGAAGTAGTTTTAATACTTCTAGATTATCTCCTTCTATATATAGGTTCTCTGTATCCTCCCAGTTTAGACTATCTTCTTTTACTGGTCTTAAAGTTTTATCTATAGGAGTATTAGCTGTAACTATAGCTTCTTTTTTCCCAGGCCAAGTTAGTTGATACCTTTCTTTGCTTCCTTCCACTATTTCATTTGATAATTCTTGTTGTAATAGTTCAAAATCTATAGCTTTAGTTATATTCCCATTTTCATCTTTTGTTTCTGTGATTACATTGGGAAAAAGTTCTTCTATTTTTTCTATGTTTTCCTTTGTCAAATCTTTGGATTTCATTTTTAGCTTGTCCATTATCTTTCCTCCTTAAAGCATTTATTCAATAAATCCAATAAAAATATCAATAACCTCATCTAATATATCTTGAGGGGATTTTTCTAGAAATGAACTTTCTCTTGCTATAATATCTCCTTGTTCTGGTATATAGCCCACCTATTACACCTCTTTCCCAACAGAATAACCTGTATCCCATTCCTGGGGTTGATAGTCTCCCCCATATTCTGCTATTCTTTCTTTTAAGCTTATATGATTTTTTGCTTTTCCATCTTCAACTTTTAATTTCACCGTATCATTTTCATTTAGATTAACCATTTCAAGTATTGCCTTAGGAAGCCTAATTCCTTGGCTATTTCCCCATTTTTGTATTGTTGTATACATAATATCACCTCTAATTCCAGTATATACTGTTCCAATTATAAAATACATTAATTCATTGAAATTTCTTCCAATTCTTTTTTCTTTTTTTGAAGTTTTATATTCATATCTACTTTTTTATTAAATTGCTTTTCTCTCTTGATTTTGCTTTCTAGTTTTACAATTTCTCTCTCTAGCCTTTTTCGCTTTTCATCTAATTCTATTAGTTTTTCTATATCATCTTCTGATGTGTTTTCTATGGAGATTAATTGTCTTATAATATTGTCATATACATCTTCTAAACTTAACCCTTTAAGTATATCTATATCTAGTTCTTGTTCCTTCATCCATTCTGATTGATAATAGGATTGAACTACCATTTTATTTTCATCTATCTTATTTCTTTCTTTATAGGCTATGGCTAATTTTATATTATCCTCATATTTTAAAATATAAAGTATTGGGTAAGGTATTACTCTATCTATATTTTCAAGTATTTGTTCAGAAATATATTTTTCTTTTAAAACTATCTCAAATACTTGGATTTCCTCTACTTTCTTTGTAGACTCCAAATTTATAGTTTCTTCAGATAATTTGTACTTCCAATTTACAGTATCTATTTCATCTATAAATTTTCTTTCTAGTTTTTTATCTACTTCTATTTGTTCATAAAACTTCACTTTAGGTATCCGCCTATTTAGTAAGGCCCTATCTGGTATATTAAGCATAATTTCACCTACCTTATAACCACAAAAGATATTAATTCAAAATCATCTAATCCTTTTACAGATTCTAACAATGCAGTAGTACCTCCTGAACTAAAGAGGCTATCTATATCAGATTCTTTATTTACATTAATTATGGACATTATGGCATCTTCAAGCAATTTAGAATACTTGTCCATCTTCTTTCCGTCCCTAGTTTCCTTATTAAATTCTTCATAAGCTTCTTTAATAGGCTCGTTCTTTCCTTTGCATCCAATTCTTAATGCATCTAATACCTTCTTAACTTTTAGATGATTTACTATTACTTCACCATTATAGTCTATATATACGAGATAGAAAGGATATAAGTGATTATTTTTATTTATATCTATATCATCATTTATATTTTTTAATACAAATATAACTCCAGGGTATATTCCCTTTCCTTCATCACTGTTAATTACTGTATGCATACCATTTGGAACATTGTCTAGATCTCCATTTTTTTCTATGTAGTTTACTAAGTCCATTCTAAAATCATTAAGCCCTAAATCTGTAATAGATACCCCTGTATTTATATCTTCTAAATCTAATACTTCATCTTGCAATTTTTCTAATTGCTGTTTTCTATATTCAAGATCACTAGATTTATTAGAAAGTACATTGTCATCTCCAGTGGCAGTTATATTGACTATCTCCATTCTGTCTTCTACTCTTTCTCGAAGATTTATATATTCATCTAGCGTCATATTAGGCCAAAAGTTCACCAATTGTATAATGTCATTTTTAGAACCAATTCTATCAATTCGTCCAAATCTTTGAGTTATCCTCACAGGATTCCAATGTATATCATAATTAATTAGATAATCACAATCTTGGAGATTCTGTCCTTCAGAAATACAATCTGTAGCTATAAGTATATCTATTTCTCCTTCTATATTAGGCATAGTTAAGTTTTTTTCTTTGGATATAGGCGAAAAGCAAGTAAGAATAGTATGCAAATCATTTTTTATATTTAGAGTAGTTTTGTTGGCATCAGAACCTACAACTTTTGCTGTGTGAAGATTGAACTCCTCTAATGCATATTGAGAAATTTCCTCATATAAATAATCTGCTGTATCAGAAAATGCTGTAAATATTATTATTTTTTTATTGCCTTTGTTTATTGGATTATTTACTTTTTCTTTTATTATATTTTTTAAGGTATATAATTTTTGATCATATTTTGGTGATACCTTTCCCATTGCTTGAAGTAAATATATGATTATATCTCTATCCTGAGAAAGTTCTTCCTTCCATGAAATTCTATCCATATCTTGAAGATTAATTTTTACCTTATCTCCTATATTAAATTCCTCATCTAGCCAATCGTCCTCGTCTAAATTTAGATTATTAATTTCTCGATAAGATGCAAATTGATTATTCGTATAAAGATCAAATTTATCTATTTCATCAATGGTTATATCAATTTTATTTAACATTTTTGCTAAGGTTATTCTAAAAGCATCTACAGAGCTTTCTAATCTTTTCAATAAATTAATCCTCATTAAGGTTTGTAGACTTTTTTCCCTATCAAGTTGTTTTAAGCTACTAAGTCCACCTTTTACAACAGTATCATATTTGCCTTCATAAAATCTTTTTTTGCTAGGTAAAATATAGTTAAATGGTGCATATATGCTTAAATTTAATCTAGATAATTCCCTATATATTGCATCATAGCCAATTACATCTGAACGCTCTGTAAGATTACATAAATGAGATATGGGTTTTAATCTTTCAGGAAATTCGCCTATTTCGCTAGTGTCATAGTATGTTTGTATATGCTTTCTGGAACGAGCTATGGTCAAACTATCAAGGAGTTCAAAAAAGTCAAAATCCAACATATTTAAAAGTGCCTCTGTTGTCCTTTCATTATTAGGCATTTTAGCCCATTTATTAAAAGAATATTGAGCCCTTTTAAATATATCATCTACTCCTCTTTCTGTATTAAGTTTTTTATTTATATTAAAAGGATTTCCCTCATAAGCTAAAGCCAGTTGATTTTTTAAATCGTTAAATTTATTATTTACAGGTGTTGCCGACAACATTAGGACATCTGTTTTTACTCCCATTCTTATTACTTTTCTCATAAGTCTTTGATATCTAGTTTCTCTGTCCTTTACTGGATCATTGTTTCTAAAATTATGGGATTCATCAATTACTACCAAATCATAATTGCCCCAATTAAGTCTTTCCAGATTAATGCCGTTGGTATATCCACTATCCCGTGATAAATCAGTATGATAAAGAACATCATAATTAAATCTATCTTTATATAGTATATTGTTGGTATAGTTTTCCCTATAGGTAAGCCAGTTTTCCCTAATCCCACACTATCTGCTAATATACATCCATTATACCTTTGAAGCTTATTTATAATTCCAATCACAGCATCTTTTTGAAAACTATAAAGTCTATTCCATATTTCTGTTTCTTTAAAACCAGTAGCTTCATTAGGTAATAAGTCTTCGTTTATATCTTCTAAAAATTCATTGAAAATATTGTATAGTATAAAAAAGTAAATAAATTCTGGAGAATTTTCTTTATATACTGTAGAAATATATTCTATCACTTCCGTAGTTATATCCTCCATTTTTTCATCATCGAACCAAACCTGTTCAAATAGCTCAAAATAGGTTTTAGTAAAGTTATAATCACTGGATTTTGTGACTATGTTTGCTATATAATCTCCTCTTTCATATCCTAAATCAACAGTACTAAACCCTTGAATAGGCATGTATGTAATCTGTTTATCTGTATTCTCAATGTTTATAAAACTAGGTAAATGTCCATGGGTCTTGTTGGATTTAAAAGTAACCTTTTTTCTTATCCAATTGCTACACTCTTTAGCTATGCTTTTTGTATGAGTTCATTTTTTAATTTTATTTCAAATTCTGTTCCATATATACTTCTTTCCCTATTCCGTTTAGGTATATAAAATTCTCTTTGTTCTTTTTCAATTTTATCTTTTATAAATGTAGGAGAATTGAATATAAACTTAAGCTCATCTATTTGCTCCAATTCTTTTTTCAATGACTCATAGGCATAAATAGAAAAATAAGATGCAGCAATAGATACTTTAGCATTCTCTTTTAATGTAGACTTTAAATCATCACCCAATAGCTTTTGGACATTATCTATAATCTCCATGAGTACACACCCCTATTATATTTTTAGAATTCATATTGTATAATATTATATACTTCTACAAAAACTTGCTTTTTCCTCCTACATATCAATACATGTCACCTAAAATATATACCAATGCCAAAACTGGCATATCATAGATAAATAAAAGGTGGCAATCAAAACGTCCCCTTGCCACCCTCTATAAGGCTTATGTCAACAATCAGAAAAAAATTGATAGAATGGAAAAGCAGATTGAAAGATATAGAATATGGGGTGCTATGAGAGACAGTGAAGTAATGTACAAACGTGCCAAAGAACTTGAAAAGCGCCTTGAAAAAGTTGAAGTATTGGATAAACCAATATTTGATAATTCAAAGATTCGGTTATCTGCTGAAAATGTAAGCCGTTCTGGGAAAATTGTTCTCACCGTGAAAGATTTATGTAAATCATTTGATAATAAAAAGGTACTTTCAAAAATATCCTTTACTTTGTTCTATCAAGATAAGTTGTGTATTATGGGCGAAAACGGCAGTGGAAAAAGTACTCTTCTGAAAATAATATTGGGTGAAATTCAGCCAGAATATGGGGAAGCTTCCATAGGGGCTAGTGTGAGACTTGGATATTTGCCTCAAAACATAATATTTGAGGATGAGGAAATGACAATCCTTGAATATTTCACTAGAAAACATAGCATCACGGAATCAATGGCAAGAGCAGAACTAGCAAAAATGCTGTTCATTCAAGATGATGTATATAAAAAGATAAAGTTCCTTTCCGGTGGCGAAAAGTCTCGCCTTAAATTATGTTCTCTAATATTTGACAAAGTCAATTTCATGATATTGGACGAACCTACTAACCATCTGGATATTGACTCAAGGGAAGTTCTAGAGGAGACACTTGCAAAATTTAATGGAACCATCCTATTTGTTTCCCATGATAGATATTTCATTCGAAAAGTAGCTACAAAGATAATGATATTGGATAAATCTAGTATGAAGCTATACCCTATGAATTATGATGACTATTTGGAAGAAAGGAAGAAAGAAATAGTTGAAAAACCTATAGTCAAAAATCCAAAGCCTGCTAAAGTAGCACCACCAAAACAACCCAAAAAGCCTAGCAACAAGTTTAAAAGTAAGCGTCAAATAGCCTCCACCTATTAAAGATGGAGGCTATATATTATACTATTCTTTGTTAGGAACTTTACATTCTTGTGGAATTGAATCTGACCAAGGTAAAAGATTATCTAACTCTTCTAGATTATTTAGATCTATATTAGGCAGTTTTTCAAATAGATATGTTAAATAGTAAAATGTATTTAAATTATTTGCTTTTGCCGTCTCTATTATACTGTAAACTACGGCAGAGGCTTGAGCACCTTTAGGGGACTTTGAAAATAGAAAATTCTTTCTTCCTATTACAAATGGTTTAATCGCTCGTTCTGCTCTGTTGTTGCTTATTTCACATCTTCCATCTAGCATAAATGCTTCTAGTTTATCCCACTGGTTCAAGCAATAGCTAATGGCTTTTCCAAGACTACTTTTAGGTAAAGTTTGTTTCTCTTTTTCTTTTAGCCATGACAAAAAGTCCTTAAGAACTGGTCGACTTTTTTCTAGTCTCTGTTTGTAACGTTCTTCAGGAGATAAGTCTTCTTTTTTGAATTCTTTTTCAAGTTTAAATAGTTTGTTGCAAAATTCAATGCCTTCTTCGGCATTAGTTCTCGCCAGAGTTGAATCATCAGGCAATGCTTTCAGTGCATCGGCAAATCCTCTTCTTGCATGAGCAAAGCACCCAACTAAAGTTACATTTTCTACAGCATTATATCCTGAATATCCATCTGTTTGTAAAAATCCATTGAATCCTTTTAAGAATTCTTTTGGATGCTTTTTAGCTCTTGAAGGTTGATACTCATACAAGAAAATCGGATTTGAATACATCCCTGTAGCATAGAGCCACATGTATGATTTACTTGTAGATTTTTTGCCTACTTCATCTAAAACCTGCATAACAGTTTCATCTGCATGGATTATTGGTTCATTTAGTAGGTAAGTATGCATTCTATCATAGACGAATTTAAGCCAATTATTAGCTCCATGAATAATCCAATTAGCTAAATTTTGACGAGATAAATCTATTCCAAAATTTTCAAATTGCTGTTCTTGCCTGTACAATGGAACTGCCTCAGAGTATTTACGAACCATCACATATGCCATTAAAGAAGGTGATACAAAACTACCCTTTAAAACAGGATTTGGCATTTTAGCTTTTACAATTGGTGTAAATGTATTATTTTTCTCACATTGTCTGCAAGCATAAACATAGGATACATGTTCTACTATTTTAACTTCTGCTGGAATTACCTTTAATTCACGTCTAACTTCTTTACTCATTTTGTGAAGGGGGCTACCGCATTCAGGACAAGTTTTTTCTTCTTTGCCTAAATCGTATTCAATTACTTCTACTGGTAGGTCTTCGAAGGATTTTTTATTTAATCCTTTACTTTTTCTACGTTTGTATGTAATTTCTTCAATGGTGGGTTCTTCTTTTTCAGGTCTAGATTCTTTTTCTGCCTCATTGAAGATAGATAGTTGGTCTGGATTAATTTTTTCACTTGAAGAGCCAAAACGTTTTTGTTGACTCAAACGAAATTGTTCTTCATACCAATTTAACTTAGCAGTTAATTCTTCAATTTGTTGAATTAAAAGCATATTTTGATTTTGAAGTTCTTTAAAAGCTTCTTCTATATTAAATTCATTATTTTCAATTTTGTTGGATGTTTTCTCTAATGTTTTCATGTATTAATTATACTATCATATACGTAAAAAGGAAAGCAAAAAAAGTCTCAGAATATCCACTTATTAATATTCTTTAAGACTTTTCCAAATTTGGTTTTTTAAAAACAATCTATATAATTATTCTTTCATTAACTTCTTTGAGTGCATCTTTTTGTTCTATTGATAGACCATCTAAAAGCCATCTAAATTCTCTATCGCTAATTAAAATAGTTTTAGAATTTGAAGCATTCGGCCATTTGAAGGTACCTTTTTCTAATCTTTTGTAGTAGAGCCAAAACCCATTTATGTCCCATTCTAATATTTTAATTTTATCTTTCTTTCTATTACAAAAAACAAATAGACTTCTTGAAAAAGGATCAAGATTGAAACTTTCCTGTACAAGAACAGCTAATCCATCAATGGACTTTCTAAGATCTGTTGCTCCTAATGCTAAATAAACCTGAGCTATGCGACTTTGGTTTAACATTGTGAAAGTATCCTTACAATATCTTTAAAAGTATCTGAATCAAATCCTTTAGCTACTTCAATAGTTGCTTTACCTACGGTAACTTTTAATGATGGATAAGTTTCTTTATTCTCTACTGATTTTTCAGAAACAATTGATGCCCATTGGATTTTTTTAGATGTTTGTTCCTTTTCTTTATTGAATTGTGTAATTTTATATCTAAGTGTATGGACAGAAACATTGTTTTCTTCAGCCCATTTAACTGCTGTTAATCCACTGGCTCTATAATCTTCAATTCTTTTAGTCCAAAGTTTTCTTTCTTCTTCATTCATTTGAGATAACCTCCCTTATTGATGATGTTTAAAGGTATTATCTCATAGAAAGCATTTCTTTAAAATGTGGGGTAGATTTGACGCTTACCCTGCTAAAGTAGCACCACCAAAACAACCCAAAAAGCCTAGCAACAAGTTTAAAATAGCAAAGGTTGAGGAAGAAATTTTTGAATTAGAAGATAGGCTAAAAAATATTAATGAAGAAATGGCTTCAAATAATGACAATGCTGAAAAACTATATGAACTTTTTCAAGAAAAGGAGTCCCTCGAAAGTCAACTTAAGGATTCTTATGAATTGTGGGAAAGTCTACAAAGTTGAAAGATGACAATTTAAAAATTGTCATCTTTTTATATGCACATTTATGAATAATGCATGATTATCAATTTTAGAGTATATTAAAACATTATTTCGTTTTCTATCATAAAAATGAAATTTTCCATTACTATATATAATATATTCATCTATATTGTCGCTTTTTAAAATATATACACTATCATAAATATTTTCATAAGTTCCTTCATCTAATACCTCAAACTGTTTATATCTATAAAACTTGCCTCTTAAAAAAACAAAGTATTCAGAATTATGCATGTCTTGAGTTTGCATAATATATGTTCCTTCGATATTTCTTTTTATTGTAAATTCATCTAATTGACTCTTTAGTTTTATGCTATAAAAAACTGACAATAATAATAAAATAGTTAATATTAAAGTTTTACTATTGGTACTTACATATGATTTAACGTTTAAAAAAAACTTCTCACAAAAACACCTCCGTTAAGACTATAGTAGTGTCAAGCAGATACCCTGTATTTCCTTCCCTAAAATCAACTTTGTTCACCAAGTAAAATATACCACATTTAACCTTCATTTTGTTTAATATTTGCCCCAAACTTACACTCCATTCATTTTTTTATTATTACCTAGAAATCTTAAATGTTATATTTGGTATCTTATTTTGCATCTGCCTATACTTTTCATAACTTGCTTGCGAAATTTCAGTAATTTTATTGTTTCTAAAAAGGTCGATACCTCCTTCACCTAGCTTATTTTCATAAAATACTTTATTCCCATCCAAGTCATATGGATAAAGACCATCCCAATCTAATTGAATCATGCTATACTCAACTACAATATAAGATTCATCCACACCTGAATCTTTTGTAAAATCCACAGGTGATATTCCCTCAAAATTTCTTTTCAATGCCTCTGTCTTGGATATAACGCCAAAGGTATTTAGGCGATATAAAGCATAATCTTTTTGAAAACCTACTGAAATATTAGGATATTCAATATTTGTATTAGAATAAAAGATAATTTCTTCATCAAAAGAGTCCTTACTAATAATCGCTGTAAGACCATCTGTAACATAATAAACTCTATCATCTACTACCTCTGGGCTAATCACGAAATCATCATATACCTTCTGCTTAATGTTTTGGATAACAGCATTTCCCATCATCTTATGTGTTCCATCATCATAGGTTATAACAACTTCAACTTCAATATAATCCTTCTTACCTTGCAACAATTCTTCACATATTTCATAGGTGTGATTTTCTTTGTAATTTGGGAATGAATAGATATCTACTCTTGGTTCAACATTCACATACTGATCTAGAAAATATGTTCTGTATCTAAATTCTGTAGATGTAATATTCTGAATGTTTTTTGCCTCAACATAAGTTACAACCTTGCCATTTGAGTATTCAGGTATAACATCTAAGCTGGGATTTAACTGATTTATCGCAATCCAAATGACAACAATGGCTCCAATGAAAAGTATTATGGTAATAAGGATCTTTTTCATAGAATCCTCCATTCCGCCGCTACCGCTGGCGGCACAAATAGTAATGAAAAAATGGTGTGCGGTGATTCACCACTGGTTATAATTATTTTAGGAGAAGATATACTACAAAGCACGGTGAGGTGAGTTGTAGACTGCTCTTCTCAGCTTAAATCAGTATAAAATCTAGTGTAGGAATCATCTTTCAAGCACAAATAAGTGGTTCTATAAGACCACACGCTAATCGTTGTTTTAGCTATTCGTTAAATGTGTGATGATTCAATAATCAATGTCTTCCTCCCTAGCTAAGAAAGTAGGTTGTACCATGAAAGTTGTCTACACTATTTGTTGTGGTATCGATGTGCATAAGACTTTTCTCGTTGCCACAATCATTACTTCACAGGGAATTAACCCACATTATTCAAAAAAGAGATTCTCTACTTTTAGCAATTCCATTCTGCAATTCAAGCAGTGGCTTATTGACAATAACTGCTATTATGTATTTATGGAATCTACCGGAAAGTATTGGATCCCTCCTTTTAACCTTTTTAAAGGATATCGTTCATATCACTGTTGCCAATCCTAAATGGGTGAAGGCTATAAAAGGAAATAAGGATGATGTCAAAGATCCCAAATGGATTGACGGTCTTTCCCATTTTGGTTTAGTTCCGTGAAGTTATATTCCCAAAAAACAATTCGTATTCTCCGTGAATATACCCGATATCGCTCTAAACTTGTTTCCTGTAAAAGCAGTGAAAAGAACCATTTCTAAAATTCCTTCACTGTTTGTAATGTAGCCATTCATGCTGTCGTTTCTGACATGTTTGGCAAATCTACCTCTTCCATCACTGACTACTTAATTTCATCTGACTCCTTTGATCTAGAATACTGTTCTTCACTTCTTCAAAAGTCTTTAAAGAAAAAAGCGGATACAGTGATTAAATCTATTGAAGTATATGAAATGGCTAGGAAGCAAAAGAAACGTACAGTAATAATTCGTTCTCATCTTGAATTCATCCAAAAGTCTATTACAGATCTGGATTAAAAACTTAATGAGATGGTAGCTCCTTATGAAAATGCTATTTCCCTTCTTTATACCATCCCCGGAGATGATAGTGCATCAGCTATCACTATCATCTCCGAGATAGGTACCGATATATCCCAGTTTACCAACTCTAAGCGTTTATGTTGCTGCGCAGATCTAGCACTTGGAAACAATGATCTGCTGGTAAGAAAAAATCTATCTGAATTACACGTGTTGGTGTCTACCTCAAACCTGCATTGGTATAAGTTACCTATGCAGCCGTGAAATCGGATAAGTCCCCTTACTGCAAAATCAAATATGAACGCATTTGTAAAGAAAAGAGCCATTATCGCTATCACAAGGATGATGCTCACCGCTATATTCCATATGTTTGTTACTGGTGAAGTATTTAAATCCAAGTGATTTATATAAAATCGATATGCCACAAGAAATGGTGGATAAGCGGAAAGAAAAAGCTATTAAACAAGCAATAAAGCTATTAGTTACACAAGGTTTAATAAAATGTACTGACATTTCCGTGGTCTAAACCAAGTTTAATTTCAAAGATTAATTTTTTGTGGCTTTCAAAAACCTTATTTAATTGTGCTCTTTTTTACTATGGTTTACATATTTTTTACACTAATTGCTTAAATTAACTTGTTGTGCTATTAAAAATTATTGATATTTAATTAGCATGAAAACTATGGTAATATCAAAAGCAAAAAGGCTTATCTATAAATTCTAAGATGAATATATTAACCAAATGTTGGCTTTTTGATTTTCCCTGTATCTACACTTTTACCTAAGTATTTGCTGATAAAATAATATATATTGTGGCTTAGAATCATAGTTCTCAGTCTTATTATTAATCTCCATGGAGATTTAGCTTTAACACTACTTAAATTTAATTGCTTTGTTAGTTGAGAAAAGGAAGTTTCTATTCTTTTCCTAACCTTAAAAGCTAGTTGAATAAATTCTCTTGAAAATTGATACTTACTATTTCTTCTTTTTCTAGTGATAAGGGCTATATTTTTTTCTTTACTTAGTTGCTTTTGTAGTTTTTTGCTAATATAGCCCTTACCACCAATGATAGTTATATTATTGTATAAAGAAACTAATTTCCATATAGCTTGACAGTCATCAACATTAGCACTGGTTAATACAATATCAGTAATATACCCGTCAAAAGATGATAAAACACGAAGTTTAAATTCAAAGTAAGTTTCTTTTTTAGGGGGGAGATCTTCCATAGGAAGTTGATCCTCTAAATGTTTTATGAAATACAGCTCTACCGAATTTGCAAACTGGAATAAGAATACTACCAACTATCCTATAAGAGCATTGACAATACCCAAGCTTAAAAGAAATTTGCTTAGTTAATTTCTCTATAACAGTTTGCAAATTTCTACGAGTTCTATTAAGCCATGCTCTATCACAAAATTTAGGGAATAAATCTCTTAAGTTCTTTTTAAAAAAATTAAGCCAAGCTTTTTCAGAATCAATAGTCATTAGTTCACCAACTATACTGATTGCTATTATTTCTGAATCAGATAAAATTGAATGTTCTATATTTTTATGATTCTTTATATGTGCTAGGGTTGTTTCTTGGTAAATGTCATTTACTATGACAAAAATTACTGTAACAAAGTCTTTTAAATCTTTGATTTCTCTGGTAAAATATTTATTGGACTCTAGTATATGTTATCCTCCTATCTTGATTAATTGTCAATGGCAGGTTAACATAAGTGCTGGGGCTTTTTATCTGGTAAATTTTATTATAATTAATCAACTAGCACACAAATTAAATTAATCATAAATTTAACGATATGCAACAATTCTATTAACATAATATCCATCATTTATATACTGTTCCAATTGAGTATAATTTTTACCCGCAGGATCGTGAATATAAATATATTTCTTATCAATTGTACCTTGTTCAGGATTATATTCCGTTTCGAGGATTCCCCTTGCAGCAACAAAATGAGTACTAGTACCTTTCTTTAATCCAATAATAACTGGTCTGTTGAGCCTAATCTGTCCCCTAATTTCATCATAAGCATCATCTACAGTTGTATAGAAAACAGAATTAGCTTTTACTAAACTAACTGAATAAGCGCAAGGTACATTTCCCCAATACATGTTACCATCATTAGCAGGTTGATAAGGCAAAAGTTTATCATTAACTTCCACTGGATTATCGCTATATCCAAAATAATCTAAGGTCATGGCAGTACTAGTGAGTGCACATCCATGGCTCCCAATAGTATTTGTACCATTTAATAACTGATGGGATGACCATCTAGAATCACCTTGACGATATCTTGTAAAACTCAATAGTTTTTCTTCCACAACTCCTGGAATACTATTTAAATTTGCAAAGTCCTCTCCATATAAATACTCCATATATTCAGAATAAGACATTCCTCCAATATAATCTCCGTACTTATCCTCCACTATAATATTATCATCTAGTTGAACTCCATCTGCAAATATTAACGTTGACATACCAATCACTAATGTAAAGGCTAGAAACATCGTTAAAATTCTTTTTTTCATGGTTATTCCTCCTAAATTTTTTTTATACTTTACTCTACCCTTTTTTGTAACATGAAAATAGCAGAAATTAAATTTATGTTTCAAAATTTTGAAACATATTACACTTGTAAAAAGGTTAATTACCACTCTAGCAAATCTTTTTTACTTCTTCTCTGGTTTTTTAGGTTCATAGGACAAAAATATTGATTGTTTACCTTCTGCTAGTATCGCTGCCTTCATTGATAATTTTGCAATGTTCTCTAATGCTTTTATCTTTGTGTTATTCACTATGCTCCCCCCTTTCTAAAAATTTTTGTTTAAGTATTGAATATGCTATTGAAAATTCTGTCAAAGCTAGCATAAACCATAAGCCTACCAGTTTGGCTTGTACTATATAACCTAAAATTATAATTATGCTCATAAGTAATATTCTATTTCTAGCTATTTTCTTATTTTTTATAATTTCTTTTTTGCTTTTTGGATTATTCTTATTTTCAACTGGAGCAAATCTAAATATAATTATTATAGAAAAAAACAATAGCATTAATCCAATATGAGGTTGATAGATAGATAAAGTTACATTCTTTATGATAATTATTGCAATAAAAACTAGTATAGAATAGATATAACATTGATAATAATGTTTTGCATGATATCCTCCTGTATAGGATTTTAAAAAGAAATATACCAATAAATATGCTACTGCGGAAATTAATTCTCCTATAAAAAATCCTAAAAGCAATATACTAACAGAAGTAAACAAGGTAGAAATAAGTAGTTCTAAACCATATATGTACGTATCTCTATCCTTTATATCTATTACCTTATAAGTTACGAAATAAAAACTTATATCTTCGGCTAATTTGTGCAGCATTTAATCCCTCCATAAAATCAACTTTGTTCATCAAGTAAAATATACCACATTTAACCTTCATTTTGTTTAATATGGTACGAGTGGTAGGAAAAGTGGTACGAATAGCAAGAAAAGGAGTCCCTCGAAAGTCGACTTAAGGATTGGTATGAATTGTAGAAAAATCTACAAGATTAAAAAAAGAAACTTTGAGATTTTTAAATATTGAATAACATTTAAAAATCTCAAAGTTGGGTTAAGTTGAATTTATCAACTAAGAAATTTGTGCTATACATTTATCATAAAACCAAAAACAATATTCCAATCAATGATATTTACAACCGAATTAATATAATCCAATATTTTTTTAAAATCGCTTAATTAAGGCTATTAATTTAATCTATCTAATATATAACATGCTTCTTGTGCTGAAGAATAAGGGTCATCGTTGTACATAATTATATAGTAATCATACGCATTGTAATAATCAATTAGATCGTTTAATAAAGAAACACTTGCTGAATAACTGGTAGAACCTTTTCTTCCTCTTAGGGTAAACCAATACTTCCCGTCGATTCCATAAAACTCTGCATGATAAGGTGTTTTTGCAAAAGAACTAAAATAAGTTTCTGGTGCATCAAGCCTAAATAAATATCTAGAGTATGAATAGTTTATAGTTCCGCTCCAATTTGCTTCATATGGATAGTCTCTGTTTACTGTTGTTGGTGGTGAAATTGCTTCGATTCCAATGCCATTTCCATTAAACACTTTAGAATCCTTTCCTTTAGTTGTATCATAGTATAATATTCCTTCAATAGCTTTCACTTTTATACCTGTCTTTTCTTCAATTATTTTAGAAGAATCATCATTACGGAGCTGAAGAGATTTATTTGCTTGATCTTCATCATAGTATAATATTCCTTCAGTAGCTTTTACTTTTATACCTGTCTTTTCTTCAATTATCTTTTCGAAATAGTCATTTATACCATTCACTTCATCGTCTTTCAAGTTAATACCCTCTGCTAATGATGGTGTTAAGTTTAAAGATAGCAACAAAAGCATTACTAAACCAAATATCTTTTTCATAATATCCTCCATTCTGCCGCTACCGCTGGCAGCACATATAGTAATGAAAAGATGATGTGCGGTTTTCACCATCCGGTATCAATTCCACCCTAAGGTTCAAACGGTGGCTTATTGACAATAACTGCTAAGATGTATGCATGAAATTGTATCCCTGTTTTTAACCCTTTAGAAGATACCATCCTTATCACTTAACTTGCTGGAGTAAACCATATGCCTGCTTACTTCTTCTCTGGCTTTTTAGGTTCATAGGACAAAAATATTGATTGTTTCCCTTCTGCTAGTATCGTTGCCTTCATTGATAATTTTGCTATATTCCCTAATGCTTTTATCTTTATGTTATTCACTCTTCTTCCCCCCATCCTTTTTATTAAATAAGTTAAAAACAAAAAACGCTGGTACCGTCTTAAATAATTGATATAAATACTCGTTGTTTACTTTAAAAAGATTCAGTAATAAAACAGCACCAAAAAAAAGTAGCAATGAAAATAGCTTACCCATTTTCTTGAAGACGGTATTTCTTAGAAATTTTTCGTATATATAATAAGATGCAAGAAATAATAAATAACCCCATAAACTTTCTAGATTTATAATACTCATGCATTCACCTTTTCAAAATTTCCTTGTATAAACTAACACTATATAACCTAATTGCTAAGGTGGAATAAAGTTCATTTAAAGCCCTCCTTTCCCCCCATAAAATCAACTTCGTTCATCAAGTAAAATATACCACATTTAACCTTCATTTTGTTTAATATGGTACGAATGGTAGGAAAAGTGGTACGAATAGCAAGAAAAGTTAGATTCTTTCGAATCTAACTTTTCTTTTCCATAGGTAGCATTATGCTTAGAATGAATTCTCCCTTGCTATACTCATAGTTTAATATTCCATTATATTTCTCTACTACTGATTTTATGCCTTTCATCCCAAAGCCATGGTTTTCCCTATCTTTCTTGGTTGTTTTAAGCTTTCCTTCTTCATCTATTGGGTTAAACAATGCAGGATTTGATATTTCTATAAGCAGATAATCTTTATATGAATTTATATTAACTTTAATATTTCTTCTATTTTCATTTTCTATCTTCTCGTTTGCTTCTATTCCATTATCTAGTGCATTTCCTAGGATTGTACATAAATCCCATGGGTGTATATTTATATCTTTTGGAATATTTACTTTCATATCCATTTTTATATTTTTTTTATTTCCTTCCAAATTCTTTCGGTTCAATATAATATCTACTATATCATTCCCAGTTTTAATCCACATACAAGTTTCAGATACTTCACCTTTTAAACCATTAATATACTCATTAGCCGATTCAACTTTCCCTTGTTCTAACAATTTTTCTATACAAATTATATGATTTTTAAAATCATGTTGAAGCTTTCTAACATCTTCATATATTCTTTCTTTTTCTTTCATTTCACTTATTAGCATTTCATTCTTAATTTTTACTATTCTATAGTTGTTTCTGTCTTTGTAAAAACAATTTAACTTCGTGAATATATAATATGTTATTATAACTATTAGCAATGACCCTATGCTAATAGCTACTATTAAATATTGAATCTTCATACTTAAATCATTTGCAATTAAACCAACATTGAATATAGCTAGTAAATTTATTCCAGATATTATATACACAAGCAATATCCAATACCAATAATATTTTGGAATATCTGGTTCTGTTTCTTTATAATTATTTTTTACCACTCTTAAGGTTATTAATAATAATAGCTTGGAAATTTGAGAAAACAATACCCTAGCCCAAGTTTGATTTATTACAATATTTTTAATATCTTTTCCAGTGAAATAGCTTAAAATATAAACTGCTAAAACATCACTAAATAACAAAAATAAATAAAACATAGTAGTAAAAAACACTTTTTCCTTAATATTACCCTTAAATAATTTATACCCTATCAGTAAAAAGATTATAAATAATAAAATAGTTCGTATCATTGAATATGTCTTGATTTGCGTCAATATAAATATAAAAAATGATAACAATATAATGGATAAATAATAATATATCTTTTTTACTTTTTCATTTCTTTTTAACATAGCTTCTAAAAAATCATAAAAAAGAAAAACTTCCATTAAGCATAAAAAATATTCATATATCATCCATAATATTGATTGAACCATTTTTATCCTCTCCTTGCTGCTCTAATAAAACTTTTCTTTACTTCCTCCATTCTATACCTACTAACAGGCAGCTTCTCCCCATTATCCATAGTTATTTGTAAATTACCTACACTTTTTATATAATTGCTATTTATCATACAGCTTCTATGTATCAAAACAAACCCTTTATTCTCAAATATACTTTCAATATCCTTGAATCTTCTAATGACAGTCTCATATTTATTGTCAAATGTTTTAATATATACAGCCCTATTGATAAACTCAAAGTAAAGTATATCGCTAATATTCAAGGCTAAGTCTCCATATATTGTTTTAAATATATGCCTTTCATCTTTCAATTTTTCCAATGAATTTTTTAATGCTTCTTCTAATTCTGTATCTATATGACTTTTTCTAATGAATCTAAAGGTATTATATTTAAAAGCCTTATACACTTCATCTTCCATGGAAGTTGAAAATATTAATATAGTTTCTTCATCCTTTTCTCTAATAATTTCAGCTGTCTCTATACCATCTATCTTAGGCATATCTATATCTAGGAATATGATGTCAAAAGGCTTGCCTTCTTTTTCATAGGCTTTTAATAGTTCCGTTCCACTGATAAGTTTGCAAATTTCAGCAGTAATATTTTCAGTTTTCAATATTTCTCTTATCTTATTCTCAATATAATTTAAGAAATATTCATCATCATCACAAATTCCAATACATATCATCAATATCATCCCCTTAAGATATTTCTAGTTCTAGATTAAAAATCCTCTATTTTCTAAATAATATTATATATGTATATTGTATTTGTCAAGTGAATATTCCCCTCTATTTGAATCGAAAATTCCTCTAGTTTGGGTAAAAAAATTATTGCTTTTCTAACCAAAGCTGTGTCTCTTTTAATCTATAAGAATTACCATTCATATTTACAATATATGATTTATGGGTAAGCCTGTCTATCATTGCCGCTGTCATTACTGGATCTTTAAATATTTCATCCCACCTTTCAAAAGATAAATTTGTAGTTATTATTGTAGATTTTCTACCTGCCCTTAAGGATAGGTAAGTGAATAGGAGTTCAGAGGCTTCTTTATCGAAAGAAATATATCCTAATTCATCTGCTATAATAAGGTCATATTTTTCAAATTTCTTTTCAAAAGCCCTTAGCGTTTTTTCAGATCTAGATTCTTTTAGTTCATTTACCAGCAAAGGTATTGTGGTAAAAAGAACCTTATATCCTTTGTTACAGGCTTTAATTCCAAGGCCTATAGCTATATGTGTTTTTCCTGTACCAGGGTTTCCTGCAAGTATTATATTTTGTCCTGTTTCTATAAAATCTAATGATGAAAATACTTTTATCTTATCTCTTGCATCTTGAGGTAAATCCTCTAGGCTTAGGTCTTCTATATACTTTTTATATGGAAATCTTGCTTGCCTAATTCTACTTTTTATTCCATTTGCTTTTCTTAAGTCATATTCATTTTCTAATAAGGATAAAAGAAAAGCTTCATATGTTAAATTCTTTATATTTGCTTCCTTTATTTCATCCTCTATATTTCTAGTTATATATGGTAATTTCAACTCCTTTGCTATGGTTTTTATATGAGTTTTAACTATATCTTTTTTCATATTATCAAAGCCTCCTTATCAAAATCTCCTGATGAATTTTTTAGTAAATCTCCATAATGATTAAGGATTAACTTTGAATGCTCTTCTATTTCTGTGTTTTTATATTTGTTTTCATCTATGGTTTCTTTTTGTCTATTACATAAAAGCTTTATTTTTTCTGTATCTATATTTAAAGGATTTATCTTTTCCAATTCTTTTATTGATTCTTCTATTTTTTCTAAGC
This sequence comes from Sporanaerobacter sp., assembly GCF_047830725.1. Classification (NCBI taxonomy): domain Bacteria; kingdom Bacillati; phylum Bacillota; class Tissierellia; order Tissierellales; family Sporanaerobacteraceae; genus Sporanaerobacter; species Sporanaerobacter sp. The sequence continues at coordinate 248,375 of NZ_CP181252.1, forward strand.
CCTCTTTTGAAATTAATTCAATTAGGTCTATGAAATCTCTTGGATTTTCGGTATAATATTTAGTGTATATATCTTGAAGCTTGGAATTCATTTGTCGCATGGCTGTGCTTCTATGAATTGCTCCAGGCTTCTTTTTTAATGTATTTAAATAGTGTTCTATTTTTATATTCCATGTATTGGCACCAAAACTCCTTATATGTTCAGTTACTAATTTGTTTTCGTGATATACTAGTATATTGTTTGGATAAATCTTTGCTGTTACAAATTTTCCAACCAAAGAATCCGGAACTGAATATTTGTTTTCCTCTATGTTTATTACAGAATACTTATTTACCCTTAACTCTACTACTCTCGAAATATCATATGATGGTACAAGTTTTATTAAGTGAGGTAATTCCTCTTCTAAAAATTCCTTTGCACTTTTATTTTCATTGTACTTTTGTGGTTTAGAATTTAATTTTCTAAGTTCTTCTTCTAAATATTTATTAGCATCTTCTAATGTTTCAAATGAATCCTTTTTGCTAAATACTTTCCTCCTTACGTATTCTACAGATCTTTCTACATGGCCTTTTTCATTTCCACGTCTGGCATTACAAAATCTATATTTAAAACCATAATACATAGATAATTTTAAAAGATCTTCTGTAGGTTCCTTTTCTGTTTTACTTACAAATCTTGCTACTGCAACTTTCATATTGTCATATACTATTTCCTTATGAACCCCTCCTACATGGTTAAAAAATCTAACATGAGAATCTAGAAAGCTTTCCATTTTTTGATTTTGATAGAGATATGCAAATCTGTAGTTTCCTCTTGCTGTTGTCATTACAGCCATCTGTATTACTTTAGATTTTCCACCTATTTCTAGTTTAACATGTCCCCAGTCAAACTCACTTACATCTCCTGGATCATATTCTTGCCTTATATATGCTTCCTTTTTCTTATTCAATTTGTTTTTTATATAGTTACATACGGTTGAATAACTTATATCATAGCCTTCTTCTTTAAGGCATTCATGAATATCTATTCTTTTCTTTTGCTGTTTGCTTTTTCCTTCTTGTATCTTCTTTTCATTTTCCTCTAGATAAAAATCTATTTTATCCATTATTTCATTTGTTAATTTAACTTTAGTTCTATTACTCGCATCGTATTTTGGTGGTTCTACAATTTCTTCAGTTAAAATTAGTTTATCTCCTTCTCCCTCCAATAGCATAGCTCTTTTTTCTTCATATTCTCTGATATATTTTCTAATTGTTTTTCTATCAATTCCAGTCTCTCTGTGGATTGCCCATTGAGATTTTCCTCCTAAAAATCCATCTATTATTATTTTTTGTTTATCCATTAAACTTATCATCCCCTAGCCTCCCTATGAATTATCATAGGGTTATTATATATTTCTTCTAGAGGAATTTTCAATTAGAATTTGGGGTACTTTTAGAATATCATAAACACTTTTTGACTTTTTAGTTTTCCTATTGAATATCTTCATTAGCTGTTTCAGAAGCCATAGATAAAGCCATATAATCGTATAATCGTAGGTGCAAACAAAACGTCCCCTTGCCACTATTATTTTATTTAATTTTAGTACTAAAATATCAGTGCTCAACTATCGTATTTGCAATAATACAAAATATTACTTTCAGCATCATAAATTCCTACAGTATAATTTCCAGAATATCTAGAGAACAATTCTTCACCATCAGTGACCCTGTTTTCATTATTGTATCTATCAATAAATATCCAGTACCCATTCTGAATTTTAGGCATATCTAGTTTTTCAGCTAAATCAGACTCATACATCATAGAATCTTTTTCCCCACCATACATGACAATTTCAATATTTTTAGGAAGAGGTAAACTTTTCCAATTATCATTATCTTTAATCTCTTTTAGAATCTTTTCAGCATCTTTTCCCTCAAGTTGAGCCCTTGCCAAAGTAATTCCATCTCCATGAAATCCTCCATGAGTGTCCTCATATTCTATTTCTAAATTTCCAGGTATGCTAATTCCTAAAAAAGCTGAAATTTCTCTGTTGATAGACCATAAAAAACAACCTGTTAAAGAGCACATAAGAATCATAAGTAGAAACATATAAGCAATCTTTTTCTTCATATTATACCATCTCCTAAAATAAATTGGAGACCAAAGGTCTCCCCTACGATATTTTCCACACTGTTTTTTTACTTTTCTTCTTTTGAATATTCTAAAATATCACCTGGCTGGCAATCCAGTGTTTCACATATCTTCTCTAGAGTAGAAAATCGAATTGCTTTTGCTTTTCCATTTTTTAAAATAGAGATATTTGACATTGTGATTCCCACCTGTTCCGATAATTCAGTTACGCTCATTTTTCTTTTAGCCAACATGACATCTAAATTTACTATAATCGCCATTTTCACACCTCATATCGTCAAATCATTTTCATCTTTCAATTCACTTGCCTTCTCAACAAGATGAGAAAGTGCAAAAGAAACAATCCCAATTGAAATACCAACAAAAATAATAAACACCATCATAAAAAAAATACTAGGATGTAACAAATTCATATTAAGTAAAATAATCATTCCTGCAAAATAAAATATAGACTCAAACAAAGCTAGTTTGCCTATATCTTTTAAGCGTTTAGCATTATCTAGGCAAAATGAATTGTCTTTTGAAATTTCTTTGCACATCAACCATCCTTTATAAAGAGCAATGTAAAATGGTATTGCAGTAATCCAGATGAAAATCAAGCAAGGCCAAAACATATAATCCAATTCAGGATACGTAGCTGCAGTACCTTTACCTATATTGGGGGCAAGAACAAAGCATAAAAACAAGCCCAGCAAAGCTGCAAAGACAATTATGATCTTTAACCATTTTACCAATTCCGTTTGTTTCATAATATCACCTCGCATTAATTATACTACAATATATTATGTATTCCAATATATATTTATTATAAAACGATAAATATATATTGGAATTTGATAAATCCCAAGTAATAAATTTGCTGTATCAGTTCTACTCATAAGTAAAACCACTTGGATAATCCAAGTGGTTTATTCACTGTCATCATACTATCTATTACATTCATATTTGTTTTGTACTGTCTTTGATTTTGTTGAAGTAATACAATAAATTATCATATTTAGTGGCAAACAAAACGTCCCTATGCCACCTTTTCCAAATCTTCAACAACATTTCCAATCCATTTTTTTGAACGAAGTCGCTTTGCCTCAAAGCCTATCTTAACTACTTCTTCCAAACAGATTATAAAAAATACCTTATCAAGTGGTAATTTAAAATAAACAGCCGCTATATAACCTGCTGGGATAGCAAAACACCAAACTGTTCCAAGTTGTACCCACATAGAGTAAGTCGTGTCTCCTCCGCCCCTAAATACACCTACAATCATAAGCACATTGAAAAATCTAAGAGGAGCAAATACAGCCATGATCCTAAGCACAGTGATTGTAAGCTTTAAAGTATCTTTATTTATATTAAATGGTCTCGTGATTAAAGGTGCTGTAAACCATAGTATTATACCTGTTACTAATCCTATCATTGGTGCCAATATTCCTAATTTAGTTGCATATTCAATGGCTATATCTTCTTTACCTGCACCTATCTTATTTCCTATCATAATAGAAGCTGCTGTAGCAATACCTATACACAAAACCATAAACATATTGTTTATGGTAGTAGCTATCTGCATACTAGCTACTGCACTGATACCAATTTTAGCATATATTATTGAATATGCTGTTAAACCTAGTGACCACAACAATTCATTTATGATTACTGATGAAGATGTAGAAAAATAAATCTTAACAAATTCATAGTTAAAACTCATTATTTCCTTTATGTTGGTAAAAATAGCTTTATCGTTTTTATGAGCTGAAACAATTACATAAACCATTTCAACAAATCTTGCTATACTTGTAGCTATTGCGGCCCCTACTACTCCCATAGCTGGAAATCCAAAGTTTCCAAATATAAGTACCCAATTCAAAAAAGCATTGGTTAATACCCCTATAAGACTAGCAAACATTGGTGGTTTTGCTACTCCAACACATCTTAAAAGCGTTGAATATCCTTGTGTCAAACCTGTTATTATAAAAGTTATAGAAATTATTCTTAGATATTTAACTCCTAAATCTATAACTACAGCATCTTTAGTGAAAATATTCATTATAATTCCAGGAAATATAAATCCTAAAATAGAAAAGATTAATGCTGCTACAGTACTAAGTACAATCTCTAATCCAAACATCTTTCGTATATTTGAAACATCCTTTTTGCCCCAAAATTGTGATATAAATATACCAGCGCCAGCATTAATTCCAGATAAACATAACATGAATATGAAAAAGTATTGATTTACTAAGCCAACTGATGCAATAGAGTTTTCTCCAAGTTTTCCTATCATTAAATTATCTACCATATTTAATGATGAACTAATTAAGTTTTGTAATGTTATTGGTATAACTAATGTAAGAATTTCAAGAAAAAATTTCTTGTCTTTAAATAAGTTTTTCATTTCTAACCTCCTTATCCAACAAAACAAAAAATAAAAAAGCACATGGGTTATTTTAGCTGCCCACCTGCTTTTAGATTTTATTTATTTCATCCATATTAAATTACCTCAAATATTATATATTAATATTACAAATTAGTCAAATATATAAAATTTATAAATCCCTTTCTTTTCTACGATATAATCACTATAATTAATACATGAAGTCATATAAGGAGCTGGTTATGATGGACGAAATAAATATTCAAAAAATCATATTACATATTTTAGATAATTCAGTGGCAATACCTGTATTGTCGGAAAAAGAACATCCATACAACAAAGATATAATGGAGTTTTTAGAAATTCATATAGGAAAAGTTTTTAAAGATATTAATATCAAAAAAGCTTTTTTCCCCGATAAAGAAAATCGAGTTAAAAATCTTTGCATAGATATTTCAAATGACAATGATAAATTTGTAGAAAACACTAAAGAATTTGCTCAACTCATGTACAATATAATGGTTGAAAACCCTTCAATACCGCCTTGTGATTTGATTTGTTCTCTTTTTAAAAAAGATGAAAAAAGGTACTTGGGTTTCTTTATATTGAATTATAAACCTTCTTACATACACTATGTAGATGAATCAGAAAATAAAAGAATTAATCAAGTAGTTAAACAAAAAACAACATTACCAAATGAAAATCAAAAAATTGATGAATTTATAATAATAAATTTAGAGGACTTTTCAATTCTATTAAAAGAAAAAAAATATGAAATTAATGGAGAAAAAGACTATTATATATCTAAATACTTGTTAGAATCACAAGATACATTATCAGACAAGGAAAAGATAGATATTGTAAATATGGTATCGAAAAAAATAGTAAAAGACTATTATGAAAATGATGTAACTAAAATGGCAGAAATAAAAAATGCTATAGTGGAAAGTGTCGAAGAAAAAGATGCTATAGATATAGACCATATTAAAACTAAAGCCTTTAACAATAATTTAGACCTTCAAAGTATCTATGAAGAAGAAATAACAAAAAGAGGATTGTCAGAAAAAACCATAGATATAGATGAAAATTTAAATAAAAAAATAGCCAGAACTCAAAAGTTAGTAACAGACGATGGAATAGAAATAAAAATACCTGTGTCTTATTTGACCAGTTGCGATAAAATCGAATTTTTAAATAACCCAGATGGAACCATATCTATTCTACTCAAAAGCATCAAAGAAATACAAGGCAAATAAAAAGCCACTAACTCACGACTGAAGTCAAGAATTAGTGGCAATTCGCCAAAACCGCAATATGAATTTTTCTATGCTCTTTTTTATTTATCAATTCATTTTTTAGAGATGAAGCCTTTCAGCCTATAAACTATCAACATAATCCTTTGCTTCTTTTAGCCCCATACCTGTAGCTTCTCTTAATCTCTTTATTGCTTCAACTTTTTTATTTTCCATAACAAGTTCTGACAATTCATTTTTCAACCCATCGCTTATATACTCTCTAGATGGCTCAGGCAATCCAAGATGTTCAATAATTCTGTCTAATTTTGATTCTATCCTTTTTTGATTGCTTTCCAATGCACTAATGCTTGAATTAAGAATTATAAATAAGATTATTAAACCCATGTATAATATATTTTCCATATCTTGCCTCCATAATTATTAGTTAATATATCAATATTTTTCTCTGCCTATTATATAGACAATTTATAATAATCAAAAGCAATCAAGTCTTTTGCATTTTCATTTGAAATTTTAACATTAACTCATTATAAGGATTTATCCCATCAATTATTTGCACCAACCAGTGATGATAAATTAATTTTTCTTCTGACATATATATTGTATCAATAGAGTTGTTTTTCTAAAGAAAAAGCCTAATATATTATACTATAAATTAAATAAAATATAAAGAAAACAATACATGATTTACTATAAACAATCTTTAGTAATAAATATACTCCTACTTTAGAATTAGCATGGAAAATTAAAAAAAGTACGGGAATGTATTTGAAACATTCCCGTACTTTTTTACTTAAGTGTTGTAGTACTTAAACCTCTTCTCAGTATTGAACCCTTCTTTTGCTTTTCTTCTTTGATATCTTGATATTCATATTCCCAATGAATATTACCTTTTTCTACGCATGAATCATAGTCAACAAGTATTTCTTGTACATCTCTTGATAGAAAAAATAGTGCTATGATATTTGGAAGAGCCATTATCCCCATAAACAAATCTGCCAATTGCCATACAAAAGTAGCATCTATCATAGTACCTACTACTAAAGATATTATAGCAATACCTTTAAAAATATTTACGGTTGAAGATTTAGAATTAAACACAAATTTAACATTTGCTTCAGCAAAGAAATACCAGCCTACTATTGTAGTTAGTGCAAAGAATGATAGACATATTGATAAGAACATTCCACCAAATGAACCGAATTGGGATGCAAAACCATTTTGTGTCATAACAGTTGCTCCCTTGGTCATTTCAACTGCCGATATATTTGGATTATATGCTCCTGATGTAATATTGACCATGACTGTTGATAGACAAATCAAAAATGTTGATATAAATACACCTATCATAGCAACAAAACCTTGTTCTGCAGGATGTGAAACATCTGCAACTGCATGGGAATGAGGAGTTGAACCCATACCAGCTTCATTTGAAAAAAGTCCTCTTGCTAGTCCAAATCTTATGGTTTGCTGAATTGTAATACCTAAGGCTCCACCACCAATTGCCTTTGGTGAAAACGCTCCTACAAAAATACTTTTAATTGCTGGAATGAAATTGCCTATATTCATAAATATTATGACTATACTTCCTAAAATATACAAACCCGCCATAACTGGTACTACCTTTTCTGAAAAAGACGCTATACTTTCCATACCACCTACCAATATACGAAATACTACTATGGCAAGAACTATAGTGACAACATATACTGGTATTCCAAAAGCATCACTTACTGAACCTGCTACTGAATTGGATTGAACCATGATACCAACTATACCCAATGCAATAATACATGTTGTTGCAAAAAACATAGCCAATCCTTTAGATTTTAGCCCATTTTTTATATAGTATGCAGGTCCTCCTGTTACTTCTCCTTCTTTTGTTTCTCTATATTTTTGTGCTAAAACTGATTCACTAAATATTGTAGCCATTCCAAAAAACGCAGATACTATCATCCAGAATGCAGCTCCTGGCCCTCCTGATGCTATAGCTGTAGCTACACCTACTATATTTCCTGTTCCAACTTGAGCTGCTACTGCTGTTGATAAAGCTTGAAAAGGTGACATCTTGCCTTCTTCTACTTCCTTTTTCTTCACAATATCTACAATCATTTTCTTTAACGCTGGGAATACTCTAGTGAACTGTAGAAATTTAAGTTTTATGGTCATAAAAACCCCAATGCCTATAAGTGCAAATATTAGCACATAGTCCCATAGAACTGTATTGGCCAAATTGACTATCTCCTTAAATTGGTACATAATTTAACCTCCCATTATACTTAATAGTTGTTTTAATAAGTATAATTTATAACCTTCGAATAGTTTCAAAAAGTTTCAAACCGCAAGAAAAATTTATTGTTTTTTGTCATGTTTTTGACAACAAAAAAGTTAGATAAGAATTTTTCCTATCTAACTTTTTTATTTATAGTCTTTTCCCGTAATAGACTATCCCATCTATGAATTTCTTTATATTTACTTTTCCTCTTTTTTTAGTTTTACCTCTTATAAAATCCATTTCTATTTTTACTTGTTCAAAATTGTATAGTCCATTGGAATATTCAACAAATATTTCATTTATATTGTCCTCTATTCCAAGATTTGCAAGGTTAATCAGTCCAACAGTGGCTGTTCTTCTTATTCTTTGCTCCATTGTTCTAGGATTGTCGGTAAAATGACTTAATAGTTCTTTTACTGTAAAATTAGACATAGTTTGATTTTTATCAATCAAATATTTGGCTACATCAACAATATCCTGACTTCCTACTTCCCCAGCAACTCCAATTTTTTGCATAACCTGTTTTACCCCTTCTATGCTATTGTGACTAGTTGCTTTTGTTTTAGATTCTTTAGGCTCCAAAGAAAACAATTGTTGAATTTGATCTAGCTTTTTTTTCATATCAACTTTTTCTTCAACTTTTTTTATTACAGTTTCAACTTCAATAGCATTTACAGGCTTTGAGATATAGTATTCTATGCCACTTTCATAAGCTTTAGCAATCATATCTTTAGAAGATACTTGGGATATCATGATATAGTGGATATCAGGATGTATGGCTTTTACTTCTCTTGTCAAATTGATACCATCTTTGCCAGGCATGAGCAAGTCCACCAGAACAATATCTGGCTTTAGAACTATTATCTCCTTTAAACCATTTGCTCCATCAGTAGCTTTTCCTACTACTTCTCCCAAATTTTTATCAACTATTATTTTTTCTAGTATTCTAATGATATTTTCATCATCTTCAACTATAAATATTTTTATTGCTACCTCACCTCCAAAGAATGTTTTGGTATGTATATATATATTGTAGTTCCCTTGCCTAATTGTGAACTTACCTTTAACCTGCCTTCCAATTGTTCTTCAACTATATGCTTGACTATGGAAAGTCCAAGCCCTCTATTTATTTCGCCTGTATCATAATTTATTTTAGTTGAATATCCAGGTGAAAAAATATGCTTTAAACCTTCTTCATCTATACCTGAACCATTGTCAGATACCATAAAAACATGTTCCCCATCGGCAATTCTGTAGGCAATACTTATTTTGCCATTTTTTTGTGTGTCAGGAATTGCATCTATGCTATTCATAATAAGATTGCGAAAAATTGACATAAGATAATAATGTTGTGAAGTATAGAAGTTTTCTTCTATGTCAATTTCAAGCTCAATATTTTTATTTAATCGCCTTATTTCTCTTTTCATGGTTTCAAATAAAATGTTTATGATATCTTTAAAACTCATTTTTTCATCTTTAAGTTCACTTTCTGTGATTTCCTTTATTCCCCTTATAGCCAAGCCATTTTCCTTTTTTATTTCATGTATATCCCGGGCAATATTTATTGATCTTTCTCCCCAACTATTCTCGTCCTCACCAGTATTTATCATTTCAAACAATTTATAAGAATCAGACATGACCTTCTCTATATTGTCCATGTTCTTTTCCATCCAATACATTTCTGTTTTTAATTGAGATGTAAGCCACAACAGTCTTTTATATCTTTCTTCATGCTCCTCTTTTATAAGTAGCATTTTATAATATTTAAACAAATTTAAAACTAACCAGGTTATACCAGAGCGTACTAGTGCTACAAGGAACAATGTAGAAGTGATTTGCCATGGAAAAGGACTAGCACCTATTATAGTTCTAATGAATATCTCTATAATATTAGCACCAAAATCACTAATGACCATAACGAGAAAAATATAATTTATATTTTTCTTGTTGTCTTCGTTTGTCAACAAATAATAGATAATAGCATAAAAAGTATAAAACAATATCTCTATTTGAAAAGATAATATTACATGATTAAAATTTCCCATTGTGAAATAATACAGTATTGATCTTAGAAGATTCACTATTATACCTGATAGTATTCCTGTTGGAACTGGTTTTAAATCTTCATAATAAAAAAGAAATATCACATAAAGTATTATACCCGCTGAAACTCTAAAATCACTGCTAACTAATCCTATATTTACTTGAGAAGCCAACGCAACTAAAATAGAAACAAAAAACATTCTTTTTAAATTCTTCACATAATTCACCTTCTTGGCCTAAAATAATTGAATTATTTTTTTCTTTTATATATTCCATTGTTTCTTTCCATAAGGTCAAAACCTATTAAATCTCTTCTTATTGTACAGAAATCGTCATGAAAATCAGCAATTATCAGATTGACTTCTTTTTCTGTATACTCTCTATCTTCTTCAAAACTTTCTGCTATTTTTTCTAAAACAATTTGTCTTTTCTTTTTCTGTACTGGTATTTCTTTTAATTTGCCATATTTGAAAAAAGAATCTATGACTTTTTCTCTATATTTTTGTTCTCTTTGATTTAATATTTCTTCTTGTCTTCTATCATCTTTTACTAAATCTTTAAGAGTCATTGAAAAAATTTCTTCATTTATACTATAAACTGTATAATACTGCTCTTTTTTAGAAGATACAATATTTGCATCCATTAATTTTTTTAAGTGAAAAGATACTGTTGAAGTAGATAATTCCAATCTTTCAGCCAACAATTCAACATACATAGGCTCTATCATCAAACTGTTTATAATCTTTAGTCTGGAATTGTCAGATAAACATTTGAAAATCTCCAATGAATTCAAAATATCACCCCTCAATTGATATCTATTTTATCACAATATTTTTTAAATTGCTTTTTCAAATTTTCTGCTTCCTCAATTTTTATTTCTTCTATTATAACTTCTTTTTCTTTGCCAAATTCTAGAGCTTTGTCTTTATTTATATACCAAGGCTTTGTTATTTTATCAAAAAAACCTAAATATTTTTCTTTTAAAGCTATAGGATCTTTTGCACCATTGCAACTAATATTGAACATTTTAGAAAATATTTCAATGATATTAAGCTTTATCTTTTCTAAATTAGCTTCATCTATTCTTTCTTGTTTTTGCAAATTTGATACTGTGTCCTTGGTGTTTTCTTCTTCTTCTTTAAGAAAAGTTAAATAATTATCTTTTAGCCAGTTTATATCTCCCATTTCTATCCCTCCCATATTTTGTACTATTATTCTACAATACTTTAAATATTATTTCAACATTTATCTATTTAATTTTTAAGATTTGTTTCTATGATTATAAAATTAGATTGCTTTTTTGTGTAGACTGTGCTAAATTTATATTGATATGTATCAAAATAAATTTATTTAGGAGGAATTAAACATGGATTTTGTAACTCTCATACCAAATATTTGTGAAGGGCTCCCTTTTGAAAAAAAAGATTGTGTTTTATTGAATTTTTGGGGTGACAATGAAGACTTGGAAATTTTAGACTCAATTTCAGAATGTTTAAGTAAAAAAGGTGTTATCCCTTTTAAACACCATTGCTCAAATTCTTTTTTTAAAAATGTAGTTCTCAATTTAATTGAAAATAATCAGGAATTCCCTGAAAAATATTTTGAGTATCTATCTTCTTTCAGGTATGTAATAGATATATTTATGTATACACCAAGTTTACCTAATGGAATTTCTAAGGAAAATATACCTAAATACAAGAAATATTTATCCCAATTGTTCACTGCTTTAACTGAAGATAAAAAATATTATATACAACTTACTGTTCCTACAGAGATAAATGCTCGCAATGCTGGTTTAGATTTTGATATTTATAATTCTTTGATATGCAATGCTTTAGATGTAGACTTTAATGAATTAAAAAAAACCTGCAAAAAACAAATTGAAGAGCTTAAAGATAAAAATAGTGTGAAAATAATTACTGGAAAAAAGTATTCTTTAAAATTAGATTTTAATGACAGAAAGTGGTATGTAGATGATGGCTGTGGTGATTTTCCTTCTGGGGAAGTTTCTATAGCACCTATAGAAAATAGTAGCAATGGAGATTTGCTAGTTCCTATAATCAATTTAAGAGAAAAAATATATAAAGATGTACTCATGACTTTTGAAAATGGTAAACTTATAAAATGTTCTTCCAAAGAATTAGATAAGTTTTTTAATTCATTGCCTGAAAATTATAAAATTCTATGTGAATTTGCAATCGGACTAAATCCTAAAGTCAAAGAATTAACAGGATTTACACTTGTTGATGAAAAAGCTTTGGGTACTTATCATATAGGAATTGGAATGAATTATCTATCTGGTGGAACAAATAACTGTCCATTTCATATGGATTTTGTGTTTTATTGTGATGAAATTGTTTTTAATTAAATGCTATAAATACTGGTATTACAAACATGACATACTTATATTTTAGTTTTTGACATATATTTAACATATTTGTAACTCTATAAATGCTATAATAAATTTGGGTTATAATAATATATAATAGCTAGATAGGAGGATGCTCATGACATTTGTATTGCCAAAATTCACACCACCAGATTTTACTTCTGAAAAATTTGCAAATGCAAAGGAAATTCGTGTTGAAGAAGTAAAGAAAAATGGGGTTGCCCCAAGTGGTTTTTATCTTACTAGTCATATGCCTACTTATTATCATTATAATAATAAGTGGATTTTACCTGAACACAATTCTCAAAACTGTGTTGCAGTACTTCACGATGATACTATAATCATAAAGGAGCTTAACGATTTAGTCGTTGGGGAAAAGGTAGTCATGGGGAAAAAATCTGACGGATCCAATGGAGTTGTAATATATAAGGAAGGATTTGATGAGTCGGTTATCTCTACTCCAGGAAGATCTGTTGAAACTTCTTTTACTGATGACTACGAATACTTATTTGAACTAATGCGTCATGAAAAAGAAAATGGCGGATATATAGTATGGGTACTAGGCCCTTCTGTTGTATTTGACTATGACACCAGAATTGGTCTGTCAGAACTTGCTGAAAATGGATATGTTCAAGCCCTTTTAGCAGGGAATGCAATGGCTACTCATGATTTAGAAGGCGGATATTTAGATACTGCCCTTGGCCAAAATATCTATACACAAGAATCTGTACCAATGGGACATTACAATCATTTAGATTTGCTAAATGAAGTAAGAAGAGCGGGATCCATTGATAAATTTATTGCTGATGGCAATGTAAAGGACGGTTTCATGAAGACATTGACCAAATTGGATATACCTTATGTACTGGTTGGTTCTGTTAGAGATGATGGCCCACTTCCAGAAGTATATCACAATGTATCACAAGGTCTACGTGCCATGAAAGAACAAACTGACAAAGCTACTCTTATTATATGCTTGGCTACTATGCTTCACTCTGTAGCAACTGCAGAATTAGCTTCAAGCTATAGAATCAGAAAAGACGGTACTATTGCACCTGTATTTATGTATACAATAGATGTAACAGAAAATGTGGTAAACAAAGTTGCACAGGCTAGGGAGTATATTGCTGTAAAAACTCTTGTCACAAATGTTCAAGATTTTGTTGTAAATGTACAAAGAGCACTTTTGCAACCAGTTGACAATTTTGAAGTAGAACAAGTTGCAGTTGATATGCATGAATATATTGAAAATACTACAGAAGAAAAATTAAAATCTGTAAATAGATTAAATATTGACTAGGAGGAATATTATGACATTTGATATGCCAAAATTTACACCGCCAGATTTTAGTCAGGAATTCTTCGTCAATGCTCCAAATGCAACTTTGGTAGAAGTAGAAAAGGACGGAGTAGCTCCTGCAAACTACCATGCACTTTCTGTTTTTCCAGAATATTTTAAGATAAATGGCAAATGGGTGTTAGCTACACAAAGTAGGATGGATACGGTTTGTGTAGCTAATGATGAACCGGGAAATGAATCTGTAAATATAGTTGAATTTAGGAATCTAAAAGTTGGTGACAAAGTAGTTGTAGGAAGAACGGAAGATGGAAGTGAAGGCATATATATGTATACTCAAGGATTTATAGAAGAATCCAAAGATGCTGACACTTTTGCATTCCGTAGTGGTAGATCAAGGGAAACTGCTTTCTCTATTGATTATGATAGACTTTATCAAATACTTGCAAATGAAAAAGAAAATGGTGGATATATTACTTGGGTTTTAGGAACTGCTGTAAGTTTAGACCGAGGTTCAAGGGATGCTATGGCACAGCTTGTAAGAAATGGCTATGTTGATGCTATTATATGTGGTACAAGTTTTGCTGCCTTTGACTTAGAATGTGCTACATTTGGTACTACTTGGGGACAAGAAACCTTCATAAAAGAGCAAAATACCCTTGATAATTATTATGAGACAATAAATATGGTCAGAGAAGCCGGTTCTATGGAAGAATTTGTGAAATCAGGAAGACCTAAAGATGGAATTATGAAGGCCTGTGTAGAATGCGGTGTGCCTGTTATAATTGGTGGTACAATCAGAGACAGATTTGGTTTACCTGAAACATATGACAATGTATATGAAGCTCAAGATGCTATGCGTAAGCATATTCGTAAGACTTCAACTGTAGTTATGGTATCTGCAATATTATTTACTATAGCTACTGGAAACATGACTCCTTCCTACAATGAATTTGACGGAGTTATACGCCCTGTTTATATGTATACTGTAGATATACAAGAATTTGCTGTAAATAAATTGTCTGATAGAGGAACCCTTACAGCTACATCTGTTGTTACAAATACTCAAGACTTCATAAAAAATATAGGAAGAGCTTTGACATAAAAAGTATAGCTATTGGATTTCCCAATAGCTATACTTTTTCACATATTTATATAGAAAGTCATCATCAATTACAACTCATAGGGCTTCTTAACCCCTTCAACTAAGGTTCCTTCGAATTTCTCCTTACCTCTTAATATTCTTTATGGAACATTTTCTTTAGATATACATAAAATCTCTGAAATTTCTTTATTGGTGTATCCCTGTTAATACTTTAATCTTAATACAATTAAATAGTTTATAGGTAATTTAAAAATAGCTTTTTCTTATTCAAACATTGATAAATATATAATCATACTGACGGCCTTACTGTCGCACATAGAATACTAGATTGCCATTTTTGCTGTCTATGATGACTTTTTGATTGAATTCTATTTCATCTCTAAGAATCATTCTTCCTATTTCGGTTATGATATTTTTTTCTATGAACCTTTTTATAGACCTTGCACCATAGTAGATAGAATAGGCTTCATCTATTATGTGTTGAGTAGCACTTAAAGTCAATTCTACAGATACTCTTCTATCGCTTAAATCCTCATTTATTTCTTCTATATTTATATTTATAATCTTCACTATATCTTCTTTACTTAATGGCTTGAATAAAACTATATCATCTAGTCTATTTAAAAATTCAGGTTTGAAAATTTCTCTTATCTTTTTCATGACTGTTTCTCTAACTTTTTCATCTATTTCAACTTGAGAATCCAAGCCTTTTATTATGTCTTCGGAACCAATATTAGAAGTCATGATGATAATTGTGTTTTTAAAGTCTACTACTTTCCCCCTATTGTCAGTAAGTCTTCCATCATCTAATATTTGAAGTAAAATATTAAATACATCACTATGAGCTTTTTCAATTTCATCAAATAGTACTACAGAATAGGGTTGTCTTCTTACTGCTTCTGTAAGTTGTCCTCCCTCATCAAATCCTACATATCCTGGAGGTGCTCCAAGAAGTCTTGAAACTGAATTTTTTTCCATGTATTCACTCATATCAAGTCTAATGAGATTTTTTTCGTCATCAAACATTGTCTCTGTGAGAACTTTGGCAAGGTATGTTTTCCCAACTCCTGTAGGTCCAAAAAACATAAATGAACCAACAGGTTTTTGACGTTTTCTCACTCCTGACCTAGCCCTGATGATGGCATCTGTCACTGCACTTACAGCTTCATCTTGACCTATTATTTTTTTATGAAGGACTTTGTCTAAGTTCAATAGCTTTTCCTTTTCAGTTTCTGTTAGTTTACTTACCGGTATACCTGTCCATTTAGATACTACCTCTGCTATTTCATCTTCGGTTACTTCTTCTTTTATGTCATAGGTATGGGGAATATTTTTAAGCTCTTGTTCTTCTCTCTCCAATTTTTTAAGCTTTATATATTTTAATTCAGAAACCTTTTCAAAATTGTTTTCTCTACTGGCTTCATCTATTTGTTTTTTTACTTCATCAATTTGATGTTTTATTTCTTTAGTTCTATCTACTATTTTTTTGTCTTCAATCCATTTTTCATATTCTATATTGTAGATATCATTTAATTCTTTTATTTTTTCTTCTATTTCTTTGCATCTTAATTTTGATATTTCATCATCTTCTTGCCTTATAGATACTTTTTCCATTTCCAATTGCAAAATTCTTCTCTGCATTTCGTCTAATTCATGTGGAAGAGCATCTATGCTTGTTCTCACCATCGAAGAAGCCTCGTCCATGAGGTCAATAGCCTTATCTGGCAAAAATCTATCTGTAATATATCTATCTGACAATTCAGCACAGGCAATAACAGCTTTGTCTGAAACTCTTATACCATGATGCATTTCATATTTTGCCTTTATCCCTCTTAAGATAGAAATAGTTTCTTCTACACTAGGTTCAGTAACTAATATCTTTTGAAATCTTCGATCTAATGCACCGTCTTTTTCTATATATTCTCTGTATTCATCAAAAGTAGTTGCTCCAATGGTCAAAATCTCACCTCTGGCAAGCATTGGCTTAAGCATATTGGAGGTGTCTAATCCTCCTTGTCCATTTCCTGCACCAACAACTGTATGCAATTCATCAATAAATAGAATGATTTGTCCATTAGAAGCTTCAATTATTTTTAAGACTTCTTTGAGTCTTTCTTCAAATTCACCTCTAAATTTAGCTCCTGCTATAAGGGCTCCCATATCTAGTGCATAAATAGTCCTATCTTTAAGAGTCTCTGGTACATCATTTCTAACTATCCTTTGGGCTAATCCTTCTACAATTGCAGTTTTCCCAACTCCAGGTTCTCCTATGATGACAGGATTGTTTTTGGTTCGCCTCGACAATATCCTTATCATCCTGTTTATCTCATCATCTCTACCTATGACTGGATCTAAGTCACCATTCTTTGCCTCACGAGTTAAGTCTCTGCCATATTTTTCTAGTACTTTGGCAATTCCTTCTGGATGATTGTCAGTAACTCCAATGGTTGATCTATATTTTAAAACTCTTTCTCTAAAGTCGTCATATTCAATATTGTATTTTTCAAAAATACTTTGACTGGTTATTTTATTTTCTTTTAGAATGGCTAAATATATTTGTTCTACATTTATATAGGAATCATACATACCTCTTGACAATTCTTCAGCCACAAGTAATATTTTCTGAGCTGTCCTGTTATAAAACAATTTGGTCAAACCATCTTGACTTTTCAATTTATCTAAAGCTTCATCTATGTCCTTGGTATATGAAAATATATCGACACCCATTTCCTTCAATATATCGACTACTATTGAATTTTTTTGTTGTACCAAGGCCCTATGTATATGCAATTCTGTTAGTTCACTATTCCCTTTTCTTATGGCTATATTTTGAGCTTCTTGCATCACTTGTATAGTATCATCAGAAAACTTTCTTGTGTTCATTGATCCACTCTCCTTTAAATATGAGCTGTATATATATTATAGCAAAATATTGGTACCACGTGCCAATATTTAAATTTAGTGACTATATGTTGGTCTATAGAATATATCTATGATAAAGTTCATGAGTATAGATATATTCTATTTGATTGATTTTATTCTTGATGCTAATGTAATATAGGATGTGATTAAAGGAGGAGGAATATTATGAATATGAAAAAATTTGTAGCATTTTTGTTAATTTTTACTTTATCTCTTAGTTTGGTTGCTTGTGGAAAATCAGAGCAAAAGGAAAGTTCTGATGATTCATCTACACCAGTTGAGGAAACTAAGGATAAGCCTTTTGAAGGAACAACCTTAAGTGTTTTACTTGCTTATGGTGGAGCAGAAAATAGTTTTGATAAGTTTACTGAAGAAACTGGAATCAAGGTTGAATATTTAGAAATGTCAACTGGTGCTGCTCTTGCTAAATTACAAGCTGAAGATGGAAAAACAGAAGCTGATATTTGGTTTGGTGGTGGTGTTGATAGTTATCTAAATGCTAGAGATTTAGGTTATCTTGAAGCTTATAAATCCCCAAATGCTTCAGCTATCAATCCACAATACAATGACAAAGATGGATATTATTCTGGTCTTGCATTGGTTCCAGCAGGATGGATAGTTAATGAGGATCTTCTAAAAGAAAAAGGGCTTGAAGCACCAAAGACTTGGGAAGACTTAGCTGATCCAAAGTATAAAGGCGAAGTAATCATGGCTGATCCTTCTATATCAGGAACTAACTATGCAATTGTTAGTGGTCTTATTCAAGCTTGGGGAGAAGAAAAAGCTTGGGATTATTTTGAAAGATTAAATAAAAATATTGATTTCTTTGCAAAAGGTGGCGGAGAACCTCTTGAAAAAGTTGCAGCTGGAGAATTTGCAATTGGTATAGTAGCAATAACTGGTGGTACTTATAGCGTAGGAGAAACTAGTCCTACATCTGTAGTATATCCTGAAGATGTAATTCCTTGGACTCCAGCACCAATTGCTATATTTAAAAATACAAAAAATCTTGAGGCAGCTAAAGTATTTGTAGATTGGTATCTATCCAAAGAAGGTCAAGAAGTATTAAGAGAAGCTGATGCTAGAATCATGGCTAGAGATGATGTAGACGCTCCTGAACTTATGAAGGATTTAGATAAGAGTAAACTAATAGATTTCAATTTAGAGTTAATGGGAAGTCAAAGAGATGAAATTTTAGCAAGATGGAAGGAACTAGTAGGTGAAAAGTAATATTACAAATGAGGAAAGGGCAAATTTGGCCCTTTCCTTTGACTCTATATTGGATAAATTTATTTTTTGGATTGTAGTTATTAGTTTACTCCTTTTTATCTTATATCCAGTTGTAATGGTTATTTCAACTAGTTTTTTTTATAGAGGTACTTTTACTTTAGATAATTATAAAAATTTACTGAACTCTAACAATCTCAAGTTAATTAAGGATAGCTTATTTGTAGCTAGTATCTCTTCGATTTTATCAACTATTTTTTCATTTTGTATAGCTCTTTTTACCTTTGTTGAAAGAAAAAAAATTAAAAAACTTATTTATAGAGCACTTATGTTATCTATGATATCACCACCTTTTGTTTCTTCTTTGGCCTTGATTATTCTATTTGGACGTCGTGGAATCATTACCCACAATTTATTGGGACTAAGTGTGAACCCTTATGGATGGCAAGGTATTGTGCTATTGCAAACCTTAGGTGGAATACCATTATCTTCTATAATGCTTATTTCTGCACTACATTCAATTGATACTAGGCAGATATTAGCTTCTAGAGATCTTGGGGCTACAACTACACAAACTATAAAAAATATTGTCATACCTGCAATTTTTCCTACTATATTATCTGTATTGTTTTTAAGTTTTACAATGAATTTAGCTGATTTTGGAACTCCTATAATCATCGGAGGAAAGTTTAAAATGCTTGCTACAGAGACTTATATGACTATATTCTCTAGTGGGGATTTAGGAAAAGCTGCAGCTATGTCTATACTATTAATTCCACCAGCTATACTTTCTTTTGTATTTTATCGCAAAAACATAACGAATATTGACAACAGAGCAACTGGCACCAAAGCTCTTGGTAGTGAAAACTATGATTTTCAGCTTCCTATTTGGTTGAAATTTGTATTGACTTTCATCACAGTTTCTTTTTTCATAATAGTGGTGCTTAAATATGGTAGTATAATTTTATCTGCCTTTTCCATAAATACTTCAGGAAAATTAACTTTTACTTTAAAGCACTTTGAAGAAGTCAAATTTGCATATACTCCTGCTTTTTTAAGAAGCATAATCTTTGCAGTGATAGCAGGATTTGTATCATCTGTGATAGGTATTTTGTTGTCATATTATACTCACAGGAGAAAAATCAAAGGGATGAGTTTTATTGAATTTGTCTCTGCATTGCCATATATTATACCTGGTATTTTCTTTGGACTAGGATATATAGTTGGATTTAACAAAGAACCTTTATTGCTTACAGGAACTACTGCAATTGTCATATTGAACTCGACTTTTAGACATATATCAGTAGCAAATAAAGCTACCAACGCTGCATTTACTACAATTGATACTAGAATAGAAGATGCTTCCAGAGATTTAGGAGCATCAAAGTTTAAAACTATTACGAACATTATATTTCCTCTTTTGAGACCTGTTTTTCTTACTAGTTTTATAAATACCTTTACAGCTTGTATGACTACTGTTGGAGCTATTATATTTTTAGTATCACCTAAAAATGTAGTTGCATCCATAGTCATGTTCAAAAACATTACCAATGGACAATATGGACCTGCTTCTGTAATGGCCAGCATATTGATTTTAATCACTGTGAGTGTAAATTTAATTGCTATAAAGCTATTGAATACAAAGGAGATGTACTGATGTTTTTAAAATTGGTAAATTTAACTAAAATGTTTGATGGGGAAAATGGAGTTAAAAATATAAATATAGATGTAAATGAAGGCGAATTTATAACTATTTTAGGCCCTTCTGGCTGTGGCAAAACTACTACGTTAAATCTCATTGGCGGATTTTTAAAAGCTGATAGTGGACAAATTCTTCTTGAAGGAGTGGATATAAAAGATTTGCCACCAGAAAAACGTCCGGTTTCTACGGTTTTTCAAAGCTATGCTCTATTTCCTCATATGAATGTGGTGGAAAATGTTAGTTATGGCATTAGATTTTATAGAAAAGAAAAAAAGAAAAGAGCTTTAGAAATTGCTATGGAATATATCAATATAGTTGGCCTATCTGGATATGAAAAATATAAAGTTGGAAACTTGAGTGGTGGTCAACAACAAAGAGTGGCACTAGCAAGATCTATGGCTACAAATCCTAAAATTTTATTGCTGGATGAACCTTTAAGTAATTTAGATGCTAGCTTAAGAGTAAAGATGAGAGAAGAATTGAAGGATTTACAAAATAAGCTGAATATCACTATGATATTTGTGACTCATGACCAAAGTGAAGCTTTAAGTTTGTCAGATAAAATTGTAGTTATGGACAAGGGAAATATCATGCAAATAGGCTCACCTTCAGAAGTATATTTTTCTCCTGCCAATGAATATGTAGCTTCTTTTATTGGCAAATCTAATTTGATTGAAATTTCTGGAGACCGATTTTTAGTAAGACCTGAAGATATTAAATTTAGACCAAATTCTGAAGGAAAGTATACAATTAAACGTAAAATATTCATGGGTCAATATACAGAATATATAGTTTCTGATGGAGAAAAAGATATAGAAGTCAATTTAAGCGGCAAAGAAAATGCAAGTTTTTTAATTGGTAGCAAAATTGATTTAGAAATAGCTCATAAAATTCAATTAAGGGTCCTTTGACCCTTAATTGAATTCTGACATTCCTTCTTTAACAAGTTTTTTTGTATAATCATCTGTTGGATCAGAAAATATCTTAGAAGCAATCCCCTGTTCTACAATTTTTCCATTGTGCATTACATAAACCCTATCTGCAATTTTTCTTGCAATAGGTAAATCATGAGTTATATAAAGCATACTAAAGCCATTTTTGTTTTGCAATCCTTTCAACAGTCTTATGATATTGGCTTTAGTAGATGGGTCCAACATAGAAGTTATTTCATCAGCTATCAACAATTTTGGTTTCATCACCAAACTTCGAGCTATAGAAACCCTTTGTCTTTGTCCTCCACTCAAAGTATAACATTTTCTATTTAAAAAATTTTCATCATTTGGTAGTTGAACTTCTTCCAAGGCTTTTTTCACTTCTATCTTTATTTCTTCATAAGAATCTTCTTTTATTATCCTTAAAGGTTCGCTTATGGCTTCTTCTATACTAAATCTTTCATTTATTGATGAAAAAGGATCTTGAAATACTATCTGAATTCCATTTTTTCTACTTGTAAAATTGTTTCCCGATACCAGTTTTCCTTCAAATACAACTTCTCCTTCTTGAGGAAGAATTGTTCCAGACAAAACACCTGCCAAAGTTGTTTTTCCAGACCCTGATTCTCCAATTAGAGCTACTATCTCTCCACTTCTTACCTTAATTGAACAATCGTCACAGGCTTTTACAATTGTCTTTTTATTTTTATATATTTTGTTGATATTTTTCCCTTCCAGTAAAGTGACTATTCCTCCTCTATGACAAGCCACTTGTCTTTCCAATGATACATACTCTAGTTTAGGAACCCTAGTACTACATATTTCAATACTTTGAGTACATCTTTTTCTAAATGGACAACCAGATTCTTTAGACCCTCCTGACTCCCCAGGTATTCCCCATAAATCTCTGTAGGGATTTATGGTTGGTGAAGAGTCCACCAATCCTCTAGTATAGGTATGCATAGGATTTTTAAGAACTTCAGAAGTGATACCCTTTTCCAATATACATCCTGAGTACATTACATTTATTTTTGAAGTGAGATGAAAAATAGTTTCTAATTCATGAGATATAACCAATAGAGCAAATTTTTTCTCCTTGTGAAGCTCTGAAAGCAATTTGATTATTTCATTTTTATATACTGCATCAAGAGCTGTAGTAGGCTCGTCAACTATGAGCACTTCTGGATCACAAGCAAGAGCCATGGCTATAAGAACTCTTTGTCTCATTCCACCAGATAATTGATGAGGATAATACCCTTTTATCTCTGCTGAAAGCCCTACCATTTCCAACAATTCTTTAACTCTTTTAGATGTACTTTCTTTAGACAAATTGAGATGTTTTACAATCACTTCACTTATTTGTTCATCAATAGTAAGTAGCGGATTTAAAACATCCAAACTATTTTGGAAAACTAAAGCAATTTTGTTCCAGCGAATAGATTTAATTTCCCTTTTAGATAGACTATTTATGTCTACATTTTCATAATAGATATTTCCTCTTACTTTTCCTGGTTCTTTTATAAGTCCCATCAGTGCCATAGCCAATGAAGTTTTCCCACTACCAGACTCTCCTATTATTCCTAAGCTATCCCCTCTATTGAGACTAAAGCTTACATCTCTTACAGCATTGACTTCTCCATTGTTCAATTTATAATCTACCGAAAGATGTTCTACTCTTAACAAAGACTTATCCATAATCCACCTCTTTACAATTTTTCATTCAATATTTTTTCTAAATCTCTACTTATTATGGCTATGGAAAGAACTAGAAAGATTATAGCTATTAAAGGCGTCATTACCCACCACTTCCAAAAATCCGTAAAATATATTCCTCGAAAATTGATAGCATGATTTAAAATGAGTCCCCAACTCTTTGATGTTGGATCTCCAAGACCTAGAAAAGCCAATCCAGCTTCAGCAACTATGGCTTTGCTAGTGAGTTTTATGATTGTCACCATGAGAATAGGTAATATTTCAGGAATAAAATGTTTAAAGAGCAAATATCCAAATCCCGCTCCATAACTTTCTGCTACCAGTATGTAATTTTCTTTTTTCATAGATAATACTTTTGATCTTATTATTCTAGCTGGACCAGTCCAAGAAAAAAAAGCTAATACAAAAATTATATTTTTGATACTGGGTCCAAAAAAAGCCCCCAATATTATCATCATGGGTAAATCTGGAAGTACTATCATTATGTCTACTATTCTCATAATGAGCTTGTCTACAATTCCGCCATAATATCCTGCCAATATGCCCAATATTCCTCCACCAATACCTGCAATCAAGGCAGCGGATATTCCAACTGATAAACTAATCCTTGCCCCATAGCATATTTGAGAAAACAAATCTATGCCTAAATCATCTGTTCCAAACCAATGAACCCTATTTGGTGACTCAAAAGGAGAACCTGAAGGTAAATTGTAAGGATGAGGGCATATGTAGGGAGAAAATATGGCCATAAATATGAGCAGTATCATAAATAAAATTGCAATTTTACCTGAATTTGAAAAGCTACTAAATTTTAATTTTTCTTTTTTCATCTACTCCACCCTAGGATCTATTTTTCTACATACTATATCCGCTAAAAAATTCATAGTTAAAACTAAAATACATATATTTAAAAATATTCCTTGCATCAAAACATAATCTCTAACCATGACTGCTTCCCTCATAAGTCGTCCTATTCCAGGATAGCTAAATACGTTTTCCACCAATATGGCTCCACCAAATACTGAACCTAAATTCATAAATATTCTAGTTATGACTGGCAATATGGCATTTTTTAAACCATGCCTAAATATAATCCTTCTATCATCCAATCCTTTTGCCGAAGCTGTAAGCATATAATCTTTGGAAAGAACTGTTATCATACTATTTCTAGACAATAAATAATACCCTCCTGTTTGGGATAAAACCAAGGCCAATACAGGTAAAAAGCCATGATGAACAATGTCTTTGATTTTTTCAAATACATTTTTATATTCTCCAAATACAGTGATTCCTCCAGATAAGGGAAACCATCCCTTCCCAGCTGCTAGCCCAAATAGCAATAGCATGGCTATTAAAAAAGAGGGAATTTCTGAAAAAACTATCATGATGGAGTATATGATTTTATCAATTGCACTGTTTCTATGCCATGCAGAAAAAGCTCCAACAAATATTCCAAGCAAACTGCTTAAAACAATAGAAACAACTACTATTCCAATTGTCCATATTACTCTTTTGAGTATTATAGACGAAACAGCTTCATTGTAATATATGCTATATCCTAAATCTCCTCGAAATAAATTGTATACATAGTCTTTGTATTGTTCCCAAAGAGGCTTATCTAATCCATAGTAGGCCTTGTATTTTTCTATTTGCTCATCAGTATATGAACTGTGAACACTGCCTTCATCAGATGATAAAAATGTAAATGGATCCCCAGGCATAAGCCTGGGAATAAAAAAATTAAAGGATATGATAACAAAAAACACTATTATATATTCAAGAATTCTCTTAATACAGTTCATCTTTTCTCTCTCATTCCATTTCTAGATAAGATATCTTGTTGTGAGTTACTTCATGATGGTTAAACACATGTTTCCATCCATCATATTTTTCTGGTCTAAATACAACATATCCAGTAGTATTGTAGATAGGAATTTGAGGTATTTCTTCCGCAATTTCCTCTTGAAGTTCAAAAACAATTTCTTTTCTCTTTTCTTCGTTCATTTCATGCAATTGTTCTTCACACAATTTATTTATCTTTTCATTGCTATAACCAGGAATACCTGAAAATATAGTTTTCTCTCTATTTTTACTTCTATATTGTTCTCTAAGCATATCTGGGTCGCCACCCCATCCGCCATATCCATTTAACGCCATTTCATAATCTCCATTTTTGATAGCTGCATCTCTTGATTTAGAATCTACACTCTTAACTTCTATATTTATACCTGCTTTTTCAAAGTTTATTTTCATGAGTTCTGCAATTCTAAGTTCTGGATTTGAATCTCCAGTAAGCAATGTAAAATTGTAAGTTTTGTTGTCTAACAATTTTTTTGCCTTGTCTATGTCAAAATCATATTGTTTTATATTTTTGTTATACCATATATGTTCTACTGGTAAATATCCTGCACTGCCAACTCTTGCTGCTCCTCTTGCTACTTTTTCTACCAATTCTTCTTTGTCTATAGCATAGGCGAGAGCTTGTCTTAAATTTTTATCTTTGAATTCAGGTCTTTTTTCCATATTTAGTGCTAGTTTATATCCCCAATAAGCAGGACTTTCTAAAACTTTGTACTGAGGAGTATTTTCATATTTTGAAAGTACATCTGGAGTAATTCCAGTCAAATCTATTTCTCCATTCTCAAAAGCAAGCAAAGAATCACTAACAGGTACAAATTTGATTACATCTACTTTTTGCTTAGGTCCCCAATAATCTTTAAAAGCCTCAAATCTATATGCTCCTTGCTCTTCATTGTAATCAGTCAATATATAAGGTCCGCATCCTATTACTGCTTTTGAATCAGTAAATTTGGTTGGATCATCTACATCACTCCATATATGTTTAGGAATAATTCTTGCAGTTCCAAATCTCTCTAGCAATGTAGCATTTGGCTCATTTACTTGAATCTTTATTATATTTTCATCTACTACTTCTATTTTTTCTATATAATTGTTTTCACTAATACCCAAATCATCTGAAACAGGTGGATACTTTGAATAATATTCAAAAGAAAACTTTACATCTTCCGCTGTCATAGGTTCTCCATCCTGCCATTTTACACCTTGTCTTATTTTAAAGGTATATAATCTTCCATCATCGCTTATATCCCAACTTTCTGCCAACCAAGGAATAAGCCCTTCTTCTCCTCTTTCTAGCAAACTGTCAAATATCAATCTCATTTTAAATATTCCAGGTCCTCTTGAATAATGAGTATAAGGACTAGGATATCCCCAATCTCCTCCTTGGAGATTTATTTCTACTGGCTCTTTGTTTTCTTCTTTTGCTACTGTTTCTTCCTTTTGATTTATAGCTACATTTTTTTCATTGCTGCATCCTGACAACAACATTGCAGCTATCATTATAAAAATTAAAAATTTAAACCCTTTCTTCATTCTATCTCCTCCATTCCTTTTACTCGACCTTTGGATTTAGCTGTGGAGCATAGGGTTTTATATCCAATATGGGCGTTCCATCTACCATGTCAACTCTTCCTGAATTTCTATTTTATCTTCTTCTACTTTTATGAATTTAACAATAGACATTCCTATTCCATTTGGTCTTCTCGGCGATCTGGTTGAAAAAACTCCATTAACCTAATGCCAATTTGATCCTATCATACACAGTTTTAAAACTAAATCCTGTTTTATCACATATACTTTTTACATCTTCATATTCTGGATAATAATATTTGTCCCCTTCAAAAAAGCAAACCTTAACTCTAACTTGTCCATATTCAGTGTCAACATTTATTATTTCTCTCTTCAATACTGTCCGATTAGTATTATATCTTCTAATACCTATGGAAGTAGTATTTTTAAATATTATTGATTCCATAAATTTAATATTTTCCTCTTCACACAGCACAGTCAATTTGTAGCCAGGTCTATTTTTTTTCATGAAAATAGGAGTGTAGAAAACATCTTTTCCTCCACTTTCTATAAGTTTTTCCACTATAAATCCAAGATTTTCTCCGCTACAGTCATCTAAATTGGTCTCCAACACCCAAATTTTATCCTCAGAAACTTCTTTAGATATCTCTTCAATGATAAATGCTCTAAGTATATTTGCCTTTTCAAAATTCTTTTTACCTGCTCCAATTCCAACTTTTCTTATCTTGTAGTTTTCTGGTAAGTCTTTTCTTGTCTTAAGAGCTGCAGCTATGGCTGCACCTGTAGGCGTTATCATTTCACCTGGAGTATCAGTAATTTTAATTGATAGTGAATTATCTATAACTATATTTGTAACAGCTGGCACTGGAACTGGAATTGTTCCATGCTGACACTTTACATGACCAGTTCCTTCATATATTTTAGACACAACAACTTCATCAATATCTAAATTGTCAATACATATTCCTACCGCTACAATATCAACAATGGAATCGATTGCACCAACTTCATGAAAATGAACTTTTTCTATATCTACTCCATGAGCTTTAGATTCAGCTTTTGCTACAATATTAAATATTTTTTTTGAAATTTTTTTTGCTCTATCAGATATTTGTCCTTCATCTATTATTTTATATATATCATATAGATTTCTATGTTCATGATGGTGAACATTGTCATGAGTATGCTCCATATCTTCATGCAATACAACATCAAAGTCACAAGCATCTATGCCACATTTCTGAGTTCTTCCAATTTTTATATCATAGCCATGAACTTTTAAACTATCTAATCCTTGCCTCAATAAATTTTCATCTGCTCCCAAATCTAGCAATGCTCCCACTGTCATATCGCCACTTATACCTGAAAAGCATTCTAAATACAATGTCTTCTTATACATTTCCTTGCACCGCCAATCTATTAATTTGTGTACTTATATAACCAGCACCAAATCCATTGTCAATATTTACTACTGAAATTCCTTCTGCACATGAGTTAAGCATCGTTAACAATGAGGATAGTCCTTGAAAATTGGCACCATATCCAACAGAAGTTGGTACGGCAATTACTGGTTTGTCAATCATTCCTGCAATAACCCCTGGCAATGCCCCTTCCATTCCAGCTACTGCTACAACACAATTAGCTTTTCGAATTTCATCCATTTTAGACAATAGTCTATGTATTCCAGCTACGCCAACATCATATATTCTAAGTACATTGCTACCAAAAAACTCGGCAGTTTGAGCTGCCTCCTCTGCCACTGGAATATCTGATGTCCCTCCTGTACACACAGCAATACATCCAATTTTATCTATGCTTTTTTTCACTATTTTAATAATTCTCGACAATTCATCATACTCTGCTTCAGGAATTACTTCTTTGACTTTTAAAAACTGCTCTTTTGAAGCTCTAGTACCTAATACATTAAAATCTCTTTCATTAAAGTTTTGAAAAATTTTTATCAAATGTTCATCTGATTTCCCACTACAGTATATGACTTCTCCAAATCCTGAACGTAAGCTCCTATGATGATCTAATTTAGCAAAACCCAAGTCCTCATAAGGAAGCTTTTTTAGTATTTCTTCTCCCTCTGATATAGACATTTCATTATTTTTTATTTTATTTAATATTTCATGAACATCCATTTTATATTCCTCACTTTATTGTTCTAATTTGCTTATATAATCTTTCACTAACTCTACACTAGAATCTATACATTGCTGTATATTATATTCTCCAGGAATTGCTATTTTAATATTGCATTTAGATAATGGTATTAAGATTTTCATTGCATGACTTCCTCCAATAGCTTCGGCCATTTTGGGCGATAACTCTCCCATCATGGAATTTGGCATAAGTATTGCCACAACTCCCATGATTATATCTACCTCTTTTGCATTATAGACAATGGCATTTTCACCTGTTGCCCCTTCATTAGCTCCAGCTTTTAGCATACTTTTAGTAGCATTTGCATTAGTTCCTAAGGCCAAAATTTTTATATTGGGTACTTTAGACTTTAGTTTTTCAATGATTATACTTCCAATTCCGCCACCTTGACCATCTACTACAGCAACAGTTGTTATCTTATCCATAGTATACCTCCTAGATTCACATTCTTTTATATAATATTACAGCATATATACATACAAAAGCAAATGAATTCTACTAATCATTGGATATCCATGCTTCCAGAACGAAATCCCTCTAAATCCAAAGTTATATAAACAAAACCTAAATCTTTTAAATAGTTAATTATTAAATCTTTTTTATCTAAAAATCTCAAAAACTCCTCTTTTTCTATTTCAATTCTAACTATATCTCCATGTACTCTAACTCTCACAACTACAAAACCTAATTTCTTTATATAAGCTTCAGCTTTTTCAATTTTATTTAAAAGTTCAAAACTAATATTCGTATTGTAAGGCAATCTTGTAGCTAGACAAGGTGCTGATGGCCTTGTGGCTACAGAAACATTTAAATCTTTAGCCATTTGTCTAACTTCTTTTTTAGTTATATCAAGCTTTGCCAATGGGCTTATTATACCTAATTCTTTTAGAGCTTTAATACCTGGCCTATATTCCTTTAAATCATCTGCATTAGTTCCATCGAGAATATATTTAATATCATTTTTCTCTGCAAATTCTAATAGTTTCTCAAACAAATATTTTTTACATTGATAGCATCTATCAATAGGATTTGTAAGAATTTTTTCATTTTCAAATTCATCAATATCAATTATTTTATGGATTGCCCCCATAGATTTTGCTACTTCCCTTGAAATATTTATATCTTCCATAGGATGCAATCTTGTATTAAAAGTTACTGCATATATTTTTTTGTTGTACTTCTCACTAGCATCGCAGGCCATCTTTAAAATCAAGCTACTGTCTACTCCTCCAGAAAAAGCAACACAAGCCCCTTCTTCTACAAGTTTTGATATTTCCTTTTGCAAAATCATATATTTATCTTCCATATAAATTCTCCTATCTAACTACCAACCTCTAGTGTATTCTTGAAAACAATCAAGACATACTTTTTTCCCATCATTAATTCTGATTTTATGTTCTGGGGCACTTTCCCCACAATTTTCACAAACAACTGTTGCAAACAATCTTGCCTTTTCTGGCAAATCAAATTTTGGCTTACTGAAATTAAAAATCTCATCAACTTTTGCATTTAGTATATACTCTTGTCTTTCCTTACGATCCATTTCTCCTTTAAATGGCTTAAGAATCATACGAATTTTTTCCCCATTGGAACGATTGAAAAAACTAAAGGCCATCTTACCTGTAGGTCTATAGATGAGATTTCCTTTTCCAAAAGTACAACCTGTAATTACTTGTACTGCATCTACTCCACAGGCATCATTTTCAGTAACGCATACAATTTCTTCATCTTTTGAAAATGTAAAACCCATTTTTTCCATAGCCGCCTCACAAGCTTTATAGCCAATAGCAAGTCCTGGACACTCATGACCATGGAATTCTACTGCTTTTTGCCACAACAATCTATCCATTTCCCCACTCCTTTCATCCAAAAAAAAGCCCATGAATAGAGCTGTTTCTTACAGCATCCCTTCATGGGTTATTTCCACAATAAATAAACACCTAAAACCAAAGCCTTCGTGGCTTCATTTCCTTCATAGATATTATCATGTTTTGGTGAAAATGTCAAAATGAATTCTTTAAAAATTTCAAGCACATCCTTCTGTCTTAACTACTTTCTTTTGCCAATCTTTTGTTCTATAAATTATATATCCATATATGCATATGACTAAATTGCTAAAGCTCATGGAAAACCATATGCCAGTAGAACCTATATTGGTAAAATTTTTAAATATAAGTATCATAGGAAGTCTCACAAACCATAGGCGACCAATCTCCATGGCCATAGAATACTTTGTGTGCCCAGAGCCTTGAAATATTCCCTGCAATACACTAAAAACCCCCATAAGTGGCATAGAAAAAGAAATATATTTTAAATAAGTAATACCTTGAACAATAACTTCTTTATCATCTCTCGCTTGAATAAAAAAATTAATTATTTCTTCATCCTTCCACAGCATAAGCACACATCCTATTATTGAAAACAAAATCGTAAGTATGATGGATTTTGAAAATGCTTCCTTTACTCTCTCTATTTGATCTGCTCCAATATTTTGACCAACAATAGTTGTAAGAGCTGCCCCTATTCCCATAGCAGGTTGCATTATGAGGGATGTAATCCTGTTGACCATGCCAAAGGCTGCCATAGTTGCAGTACCATAGGAGGCAATAAAGCTATTCAAAACTATAAAACCTAAAGCCGAACCTGATTGTCCAACAGATGAAGGCAATGCAACATTTACAATCTTTTTTATAATTTCTTTGTCAAACTTAAAATTTTTAAAGCTAGGTTTAACCATAGTAGATGATTTAACGAGCTTATAAACTATGACAAATGAAAGCAGAGCTTTTGACAAAATTGTAGCTATAGCTGCTCCCGCAATTCCCATATCAAATGTAAATATAAATATGGGATCTAATACTGCATTTAAAATACCAGAAATAGCACTAAGTATTGTTGGTGTAATAGTATTTCCTTGAGCATTCATGATAGAATTAAAATTGAAAAACATAAACATAAAAGGCATATCTAAAAAAGTAAGTTTCAAATATATATTGCTATATTTAGCTAAATCTCCAGTTCCCCCCATGAATTTCACAAATAACGGTGTAATAAAATACCCAAGAATAGCAAAACCAACAGAACATATCATAGATATGACTATTAATTGACTTGCATATTTATTTGCTTCTTCATATTTTGAAGCTCCAATCAATTGTGACAAAATAGCGGTACCAGCTACCGAAAGGCCAATACCCAAAGATATAAATAAAAAGTTTACTGGCCAAACAAAAGCTGTAGCTGCAAATTGAACAGAGCCAAGTTTGCCAACCCAAATTCCATCCACTAAATTGTATAGAGTCTGTATTAAATTGTTTATCATAATAGGTAAAGATAATGTGATAATTGTTTTGTATATGTTCCCATTTAATATGAGATCCTTTCTTTCAGCTTCCTTCATTTAGACACTCCCATCCTAATATATTTAGAGACCCGTAATATATATTATAGCACTTATATAAAAAAAATAAAGTTCTTAGAGACACGAAGGAATATATTTTTTTTATTTTCATATACATATAGTATTTCATGAGATTGGAGATTTTTTATGAATAGAATTTTTCTATTATTTATAATCATACTTTCAATATTTGCAAAAAATAAATCAATGGTATATGCAGGAATAGCAGTACTTGTACTGTCATTTATATCTAATGAAAATGTAGTAAAATTTGTAAAAAACAATTTTTTAGATATTGGACTTGTTTTTTTAATGATATGGATGCTCATACCATTGATAGAAAATCAAAATGAAATATCTATATTGAGTCCTAAAGAATTTTTAAATTTAGAATGGGTAGTATCTTTTTTAAGTGGACTATTTATAGTCATAATAGCATCAAAGGGTGCTAAATACCTAAATGGAAATACTAAAGCACTATCGGGGGCCATTTTCGGCTCTATAGTAGGAGTGACTTTTTTTGGAGGGACTCCAGTAGGAATGTTGACGGGCTCTGGAATTGCATATTTGATACTAAAATTGTTAAAGGGCCTTTAATTAAAGGCCCTTTAGTTTAATATGTCTCAACAAATACTTCGAAATAACCCATTGGATGAGCACAAGCTGGACAAGTTGTAGGTGCACTCTTGCCTCTGTGAATATATCCACAATTGTTGCATTTCCATTCCACAACTTCATCCTTTTCAAATACTTTATTGTTTTCAATATTCTCTAATAGTTTTCTATATCTTCTTTCATGACGTTCCTCTACTTCTGCTATTTCTCTAAATACAAATGCTATTTCAGGAAATCCTTCTTCTTCAGCAACTTTAGCAAAATTTGGATATAAGTCTTCCCATTCTTCTTTTTCTCCATTTGCCGCATATAGAAGATTTTCTTTTGTTTCCCCTAGACCAACTGGATAGTCTGCATTTATTTCTACCATTTCTCCTTTTAGACTCTCATTTAAAAATTTAAAGAACCTCTTTGCATGCTCTTTTTCATTTTCTGCTGTTTCTGTGAAAATATTTGAAATTTGAACATAACCTTCTTTTCTTGCTTGAGATGCATAGTATGTATATCTTGTTCTTGCTTGAGATTCTCCAGCAAATGCCTTCATTAAGTTTTCAGCTGTCTTAGTTCCTTTTAGTGATTTCAAAAAAACTCCTCCTTAAACAATATATTTTTTAATATTAAAATATAACTATTTTAGTATTTACCCAGTTATTTTTAATTATAACATAAAAAAAACAATATAAGATTAAAGCTCCTTTAGACAATACATTTAAGATATTGTTTAAGGGAGCTTTAATCTTATATATTCATTTTTACTTCGTATTTACTTCTCAATTCCTGAGTTTTATCTAAATACTTTTCTTGCTGTTTTAGCATAATCATCTGTTCATTTATCTGATTTTTGACTTCTTCTAAGGATCTCATCTCAGCTTCTTTCTTATATTGTACCTTAATTAAATGATATCCAAATTGAGTTTTTACAGGTTCACTTAATTTTCCTTCTTCAATGCTAAAAGCAGCATCTTCAAATTCTTTCACCATTTGGCCTTTAGTGAACTCTCCCAAATCCCCACCATTTTCTTTTGAAGGACAAGTAGAATATTTTTTAGCTGCTTCTTCAAAAGATAAACCTTCATTTATTTCTTTTTGTATTTTCTTTGCCTCATCTTCTTCTTTTACTAATATGTGACTTGCTCTAACTGATTCTGGAGTTTGAAAATTCATTTTATGCTCATTGTAATACTCATTTATTTCTTCTTCTGTCACAAAAATACCTGATATTATCTTATTGAAAGCATATTGTTTTAAAACATTTTCTTTAACTTTTTCTAAAGCTAGTTTATAAGTTTCTTCTTCGTCAAAGCCATTTTCAATAGCATCAAAATAAAGCAATTCCTGATTTATCAACTCATCTACTACTCTTTTCATACCATCTGGTGATTGAAATTGCATAGCCACTTGTGGTCCTAGTTCATTTAAAAAAACATATACATCCTTTTGTGTTATTTCCTTGCCATTAACTGTTGCCAATATTGGATTTTCATTCATAATCAATAATTCTCCTTTAATATTTTATTTTCCTCACTTTATCATATATAGAAATTATCATATGGAGCTAAGATTGTCAACTAATGCTAATGAGAACAGTCCTTTCTCTTTTCCCCATATAATTCATCCTTAGAAAGCATAGCTGTCTTATATATGTAATCTGCAATTCTTTCAAGATGGCTTATTATATCAATATAGATAACTCCTGCATCTACATTACAAGTACCCTCATCAAGTCTTTTTATATGGTTTTCTTCAGATGTACTGCATAAGCTGTCTGCTTTGTCTTCAAGTTCAGCAACCCTTTTTATACTTTTCTCATTTCTATCACCAATAGCCAAAATGACATTATCAAACATTTCAATTATTACATTTTCTATTTCCCTTAATTCGCTATCAGCAATATCTGTAAACTGGAGATTTTTATCTAATTTGCTTTTACACAATTCAGATATATCTACAACATGATCCCCAATTCTTTCAATATTGTTTATACAGTTTATAACTGCTGGAACCATAATAGATTGAGTTTCTGTAAGTTCTCTTTTTGAAAGTTCAACAATATACGTTGTTATATCTTTTTGCATTTGATTTATAAGAACCTCATTATCTGCAATCTGTCCCATTATTTTCATATCTCCTGTAAATATGAAATTCATCACGTCTGTAAACATCTTCTTTACTATTTCAGTTCCTCTTATGGTTTCGGAACGAGAAGCCTTTAAAGCTGCTACTGGCGTATCTAAAAGCAATTTGTCCAAATATATCTCATTTATATGAGCACTATTTTTAGGTTTTATCACTTTATGTAAAAACGCAACATAATATTTTGTCAAAGGTAAAAATATAAAAGAATTTATTAAATTAAATAATGTATGAGAATTTGCAATTTGTGCACTTATATCGCTAGCTGGCTGAAGCTTTGTAGTTAGAACTACAACAAACTTTACAAACATAGGTAAAACCATAAGTGTCAAAATAACTCCAAACAAATTATAAAAAGTATGAGCCCATGCAGTTCTCCTACCATTTATATTTCCATTTAAACTTGCAAGTTGTGCTGAAAGACAAGTTCCTATATTATCTCCAAGCATTATGCAAATAGCCGATTGTATATCTAAAAGCCCTGCTTGAGCTAAAACCATTACAAGTCCAACTGTTGCAGCACTACTATGCACCATTGCAGTCACAAACGCACCTAATAGTATACCTACTATTGGAATAGAGGCATACTGGGTGAAAAAATACTTTAAAGATTCACTTTCTTTCAAAAAAGGTATTCCTGAATTCAATATTTTAAGACCTAAAAACATCATTCCAAATCCCATCAAGGCTTGGCCAAAACTTTTTAATTTTTTCTTTTTAGAAAGATTTTCTATTGCAAATCCTATACCAAGTATTGGAAGCGCTATATCTGTCAGTTTGAAATTAAAACTAAAAGCCATAAGTTGAGCAGTTATGGTTGTTCCAATATTTGCACCATAAATTATCCCTACTGCTTGAGAAAGATTCATAAGCCCAGCATTTACAAATCCAACAGTAAGTATTGTAATAGCTGTACTACTTTGAACAATTGCCGTCAAAACGGTCCCAACTAAAAAAGCACCCCATACCTTTCCAGTCAATACTGATAAGATTTTTTTCATCATGTCCCCTGAAGCTTTTTCAAGTCCCTCTCCCATCTTATCTACGCCATACATAAGTAGTGCTGTTCCACCGATAAGTCCAAATATTAGTTCCTTCATTTTTGTTTCCTCCATCATTTTGTTAGGCAAATATATTTTTAATACATCAATCATATAATTGTATTTGTTATAAGATGTCGACATATTTATTTTTAAATTTCATATTTTCGACATTTTATGATATGATATATTAGAATAATTCATGCTATTATATTATAACAAATATAATGTTTCTAGTCACAAAATAATTAAATTAATTTAAAGGAGTTATGCATTATGAAAGGAATAATTTTTGATATGGATGGAGTTATAGTGGATAGCGAACCATTGCATTTTAAACTCGAGAGGGAAATATTGGAGGAATTTGGAGCAAATATAGATAGAAAAGAGCATGAATCTTTTGTAGGTACTACAGATTATAAAATGTGGTACATTTTCAAGGAAAAATTTAATTTAGAACCTTCTGTAGAAGAACTAATAGGATTAAAAAAGAAAAGATTTGAACAAAATATAGACAAAATTCAGCTCATGGATAATATTTTAGATTTCATTAAATTTCTACAAAATAAAGAATATATTTTAGCTTTAGCATCTTCAAACAATAAGAGAACAGTAAATTTAATAGTTGATAAATTTAAACTAGATAAATATTTCAAAGTTATACTCAGTGGAGAAGAAGTATCAAAAGGAAAACCTGATCCAGAAATTTTTCTAAAAGCAGCAAGTGCTATGAATTTGAAACCAGAGGATTGCTTGGTGATAGAAGATGCTACAAACGGCATCCTTGCAGCAAAAGCTGCAGGAATGAAATGTATTGCTATAAGAAATAAAAATTCCGGTAATCAAGATTTGTCTAAAGCAGATACCATAATAGACAATTTTAAAGAATTGTTCTAATCATTTAGAAACCTCTTACATAAGCAAGTTGTTGCTCCTGCTGGGCATACAAAAATTGTATGAGCAATTGCTCATACAATTTTTTGTGCTAAAATACCAGCACCTATAGCTCCAGCATATCTAGCCATAGGATTTGTTTTGACAGGACTTTTAAGTTTCTCTGACAAGCTATTTACTATATACTCACATTCACATAATCCACCTGTCAAAAAATATTTTTCCCCATATGAATGTTTCCTACATAAAGAAGCTACTTTACTCACAATAGAATCTACTATTGCATAAGCTATATCTTCTTTTTTCTCTCCTCTTCCAATAAGACTTATAACTTCAGATTCTGCAAATACAGTACACATAGAACTTATAGTGATCCCGTCCCCATTTTCAGCCAATTTACATAGCTCGTTTATATCTACTCCCAATGTATTTGCCATGATTTCCAAAAATCTTCCTGTACCAGCAGAACATTTGTCATTCATTATAAAATCCTTTACCATGCCATCTTCTACAGTGATAACTTTGGTATCCTGTCCCCCTATATCTACTACTGTACAATCTTCTCCTATAAGATATGCTGCTCCTTTTCCATGACAAGTTATTTCTGTAATGGTTTTATGAGCATAGGGAACAGATACTCTTCCGTAACCTGTAGCTATTACTTTCATTTCATTTTCATTTATTCCTTTGGATATAATTCTTTCTTTTATCTTGTTGGCAGTTTCAATACTGCTCCAACCTGTAGGTAAAACAAAAGTATCTATCAATTTATCATTTTCAAATACTGCCGTTTTAGCTGCTGTAGACCCAATATCAACTCCAGCATAGTACATTTTAAATCCTCCTTATGTTATTATAACATCTCTATAAATGCTGCTATTCTAGTCTTTAATTGTCCCTCATCCGCCATAGAATAATCAGTCTCTATACTCATATATGGTATATTTTTTTCTTCAGTCACGAAATCTTTAATTCTACGAGTTTCTACATTGTAAGTATGACAAGCTTGTAAAATCACATCTATAACACCATCAACTTTATACTCGTCTATCAATTCAGACATCAAATCAATTCTATTATCGTTTGGTGCCATAACTGAACATCCAACATTTAAATATTTTTCAGCCAATGCCTCAATTGGTTCTTTAGTTTCATCAACTAAACGTATTTTTTCTTTTATACCACTACAATTTTCATAACACACAACTACTGCTCCACTTTCTTCTATGAGTTTGATGATTTTGTTTGCAACTCCTCCAATTGGACAGCCTGTTATTAAAATTCTTGGAGCATCTTCTTTAACTTTTCTCACTCCATTTGCATATTCTTTTTTCAATTCTTCAATCATGTCCATTACTTTTTTGTTTTGTTCATCTTTGTCAAAAGTAAAAGATGCACCATGCAAAACAGTATGAAGCTCCATTCCAGTTAAAGGAGGAGGACACATTTTACCTAGAGAATACAATTCCTTCAATACTTGTCTTTCTTCGTTGCATCTCTTTATAGCTTTTTTTAAATCCTCATCTGTTATTTGAATATTAAATTCCCTTTCCAATCTTTCTTTTAATAAAATAATCTCATTTTTCCAAACTGAAAGTGCATGTTCTCTATCTGTGGCTTGTGGTAGTTGCATGACATGCATTGGTTTTATTTGTCCTAAGTATTCATACATCTTCTTCTTTCCATCACAAGTTGTTTCTCCTACAATTAAATCTGAAAAGTAGGTGAAAGGACATTTTTCTGTTATTGCAAAACCATAGCTTGACTTTATGAGTGGACATAAGTTTTTAGGAAGATCTCTTTCTGCATCTGTTATTGTTTCATCACTCATGCCGCATAGTGAAATTGGATGAGCCCCTGCCGCATATATAACTTCAACTGGAGTAAAAGTACAAAAAATTCCTACTACATGTTCTCCTGAATCTTTATATTCCTTAACTTTTATGAAAGAATTTCTTCTAGCCTCACTAAATTCATCAAATATTTCTGGCAAATCGTTCATTTTCTTTTCCCCTTTCATATAAAAAATAAAATTTTATACCTTTTCTAAAAGTTCTATATGCCAAAGAGTAGAATTTTTAAGTTTTAAAGGTGTTCTTTTTATACAATTGTGACCTATAAATTTAATATCTTTTCTATTTTCTAAAATATATTCTATGGCATGGCCATAAGTTATATCTTCTTTAAATTGTATAGGGTGAGATTCAACAAATCCCATATTTTGAAAAACCGTAGATGTCTTTCCACAAATATGAATTATGCTCTCATCCAATTCATTTTCAATAGTTTTTAATATTTTGTAAGTAGACTTTCCACTAAATTCCTTATATATCTTTGGTCCTACTATATCTTCAGCTCCTAAAGGATCTCCATATGATATTATCTTTGCTCCTCTATTTATTCCTTCTTTCATGTATTTTACAATATTTGCTTCCATGTTTTTTAGGACTTCATTAACCATTTCTTTGTCTTTTCTTATAGCTTTATAAAATATTCTTAAATCTACTAGAGAATTTATGATAGTAAAAGGTCCTTCTACATTTAAAACTACAGTTTCTCCCATAGAATTAAGTATTTCTACAGCTTTTAAAACTTCATTTATTCTATTTTGAGTCAAATTTATTTCTTCAATTTTCATCAATTCATCTATGGAATTGAAAGCATAGCTTTCAACTCTAGGACCAGATTTGAAATCACCCAATTTGATATTTCCACCCAATGTTTCTGCCTCTACAGTATTGCAAAAAGGAACTCTACACAAAGTATCCTTTCTATATTCTTTTAATTCTTTCGATAAAACTGCCATATATTCAGCTTTAGTATGAACTTTGGGAAAACTTAATCCTGTTTTGTTCAATATGATTTCAGGAATTTCTTCCATCTTGTCATTTATACACTTAAAATCCATCATTTCATCCATTTTATCACCTATATACTCATTTTCCAAAATCATTATCTATCTAAAAGTCAGACATTTAGCAAACAATTCCTCATATCCTTCCTTTGTAGATAGCTCAAAATACTCTATATCCTCCGCCACATCTTCCATCTCTTTTCTTTCATCCTTAGACAACAAACACATCATCGCTCCAGTTTTAGAAGAATTTCCTATATATTTTATCTTGTCCTTCAAATTTTCTGGTATAATCCCAACTCCCGTCAAACTGCTTATCTTTAAATGTCTTCCAAACTGTCCTGCTATAACTACACTATTAAGCTCTTCCATACTCATGCCCATAAAATCTACAAGAGCATAAAAGCCAGAGGAAATTGCTCCCTTAGCTAACTGAATCTGTCGAATATCATCTTGAGATATAGATATTTCTTCATCTCCATTTTTATATATAATAACTTTTCTTTTCTTGTTTTCTTCTATTATATATTTTGCCAATCCATGACGTCCTTCTTTTTCTAAATCCTCTTTACTTTTCAACCTTCCTGATTTTTTTATAAATCCTTTTTGATTTAATTCGGCCATAGCTTCTAATATGCCGCTACCACATATCCCTATAGGCTCTACATTTCCAATGACTTGAAGGTGAATTTCGTCTTCATCAAATTGAATTCCCTCTATAGCTCCCTCTGCTGCTCTCATACCACAACTTATATTAGCACCTTCCAGTGCTGGACCTGCTGCACAAGAACATGAGGCTAGTTTTCCTCCTTTGGACAATATCATTTCTCCATTTGTCCCTATATCAATAAAAAATATATTGTCATCTGTATCTTTTAAGCCAGCTACTACAGCACCAGCTACAACATCTGAACCAATAAAACTGGAAACTCCAGGCAGACAATATATCCTTCCAAATGGTGATATTTCAATTCCAATACTATTTGCCCATAAATTTTTCGCCTTTGAAAAAATTGTAGAATAAGGTGATTTTCCTATAGTATCAGTATTTATTCCTAACAATAGATGCATCATAGTAGCATTAGCTCCTACGGCTACTTCATAAATATTTTCAATATTTATATCATTTCTATCACACAATTTTTCTAATAGAGAATTTATGCAATCTACTATAGCCTTCTGCAACAAATAAAGGCCATTTTCCTTCCTCTTTACATAATCTATACGAGATAATACATCAAGACCATATTCTTTTTGAGGGTTTATGGAAGTTTCAGAATCAATTTCCTTGCCATTATTCAAATCTATAAGTGATACAACTACTGTAGTAGTTCCAATATCCACTGCAGCACCATATAGTTTTTCTATTGTATCCCCATGTTCTATCCCAATCAATTTATCTTCATGATATACCAAAGTAGTTTTTTCTTCTTTGTGTACACTCGCTAAAACCTTTAAAAATCCAGTATTGTCATGATACAATTCCCTACCTATAGCCTTTTCTATTAATTCCTCATAAGATATATTGTTTTTCAATGTAGGCTTTTCTAAAATAACAATTTCTTTGCGGAGACTAGGATTTAGTTCTATCTCGGGAATATAGCCTTGTGATAGTCCTTGATAATTTTTCTCTTCTTTATC
The DNA here is from genome assembly GCF_047830725.1 of Sporanaerobacter sp. Classification (NCBI taxonomy): domain Bacteria; kingdom Bacillati; phylum Bacillota; class Tissierellia; order Tissierellales; family Sporanaerobacteraceae; genus Sporanaerobacter; species Sporanaerobacter sp. The sequence goes on from NZ_CP181252.1 coordinate 289,870, forward strand.
TAAAAGTTTTACATACATATCACCTTTTGGATAGACAAGGCAACTAAGCCTTATCCCTTTATCTATTTCTTTTTTTGAAAGATGCTTTAATTCATCATCTGTAGGCCCATCTATTTTTCCCTCTAATATCTGAACCTTGCATTTACCACAATATCCCTTCCCTCCACAAGGAGTTTCTAAACTAAATCCAATATCTTTCAATATATCAATAAGACTTTTGCCTTCTTGATAATCATAGGATATATCTTTGTTGTATATTTTCAATATTGCCATAGATTTTCACTCCATATATATTGATTCTTTAGCAACTTCTACCATTGACTGTATATTTTCTAGTTTGGTTCTTGGTCCAATACCACAAGCTGGAGATAATATATCAACTCCATTTTTTATACAAACTCTAGAAAGGTTTTTTATTATATCTTTAGAACTTCTCTCAAGTGCTAAAGTACTTACATTTCCCATTATAGCTTTATTGTCTACATTCATTGCTACTTCTCTCACATTGACTATAGAGTCAAAGCTTATAACATCACTATCAAGAGAATTAAGTATTCCATATACACTCTTAAGTCTCCCGCATATATGAATTATGGTTCCTCCTTTTATATCTTCCTTAACTGAATTAACTATTTTATTTAAATAAGGAACAGCAAACTCAGAAAACAACTTAGGCCCTAAAATTTCTCCTGTCCCGCTAGGATCTGAAATAGCCAATATATCTGCTCCAGCCTGTATTTCAGCCTTGGCAAAACATATGAGATTTTCCGTTACAAACTCCATAAATTCATGAGCTTCTTTTGGTTTCCTTCTCAACTCTTTATAATAATCTACAGGTTCCATCAAAGAAGAAGCTGTACTTACAGGCCCTACTAGATTGGCTATGATAGGAACATCTAAATTTTGATTTTTAAGTATTTTAATAGCATCTAAAACCACTTTAGTTCTGCCTTCTTCTAAACTCAACTCTTTGAGATTTCTCCACTCTGTAACAGAACTAATTGGATATTCTATGACTCTAGGTTCATTTATCTTGGTACCCAAACCCACAGTAGCTCCCATAGATTCAGCTTCTACAGTCATGCAAAATGGTACTCCAAAATTTTCAAATCCTCCATTTTCACAAACACCCATAGTAAGCTTTGCCATCATTTCAGCATCTACATGAGCTTCTGGCCATTTCACTCCAGTTATATCCATGATATCTTCCACAATCATATTCATCATACCACCAGGACAAATACAGGGAGGACGATCTACTTTTTCTCCTTTTATTGCACGAAACAATCTTTCTCTTTTTGACAGCGATTCAATCCGCATAAAATTTCCCCCTTAAACCATTCATTTCTCTAAATTGTATTACTCATCATATCTATTGAAACTCATCAATTCTTCCAATTTTTCATCTGTAATTGGCCATCCAATCTCTCTAGCTGTATCCAACATAGCATCAATATTTTCAATAGGTGTTTCTACTGGCAGCCCACATCCAGACATGATTCCATAGCCCTTAGGACATTTGTAACCATCTTTCACACATTGCAATGTAGCTTTCCTTACATCTTCTTTGGTGCCTGCATACATTATAGAAGAAGGATCAACATTCCCCATTATTTTTATTCTGTCCCCTACAGTTTCCGTACAATTTTTAAGGTTTGCAATATTATCTATGCTTAAAGCTCCTACACCTATATCCACTATATCTTCCCATATATTATCTGTCTTTCCGCATATATGTATAGACGCTCCACATCCTCTAGATTTTATGAAATCTATAAATCTCTTCAAATATGGCTTTGAAAATTCTCTAAAATGTTTTGGGCTCACTACAGTACAAGATGACATAGGTTCTGCAATGCTTATACCTATTCCTTGATTAATAGTAGCATCTGCAAATCTTATGCAGTTTTCTAAAGAAATTTCGCACAATTTATGAACTGATTCAGGATCTTTTATCATCATCTTGGTCATATTTTCTACACCAATTAAGAAAAAAGCAGAAGTAAAAGGTCCCACAATTAAAGCTGTACATGGAACTTCTTCTCCTATTTCATCTTGCACATATTTCATAGCTTCAATATGAATTGGCAGTCTTGCATCCTTATATGGATCTATAGGCTCTAATTTAGCTATTTCTGAAATATCCTTAATAGCTGGTTCCAAAAGATCTACTGTTTCATCCTCTGGATATTTCATTTTAGCTCCCATAGCTTCTGCAATAATAAAAAGATCGGTAAAGACCTTTGCACCATCCCCACCAAATCTCCTATGAGTTGCAATGACTGCATCTGCCAAAATTCTCGCACTATGATTGAATTCTGAAATCTTACATCCTAAAACTCTTGCAATTCCATTAGATAAATTGGGATTGCACTGAATTCTATCTACATCTTCCCCCTTTGAAAGAGCAATAGCTCTTTCCATAGGTGTCATCTCGTCTTTAAATAGCGACATCTATATTCTTCCCCCTTACCAATTTTTTTGCTAATCTCGCAGCCCTTGAAGCCTCAGGTGCATATCCATCTGCTCCTATTTTGTCTGCAAAACTCTGAGATATTGGGCCTCCTCCAACCATGACCACCACATTATCTCTTATACCTTCTTTTTTTAATAAATTAATCACTATTTCCATATTGTCCATTGTAGTTGTCATTAAAGTTGAAAGACCTATTAAATCAGCCCCTATTTCTTTTGCCTTTTCTATAAATTTAACTGGGGGAACATCTCTTCCCAAATCATATACTTCAAATCCTGTAGTCTCCAGCATAATCTTAAATAAATTTTTCCCTATATCATGAGTATCTCCTTCTACCACTCCAACTACAGCTTTATATCTTTCATCAGTCTCATCATACTTTAAATGAGGTTTTAAAATATCCATACCTGCATACATAGCATCTGAACACATCAAAAGCTCTGGTATATAATATTCTTCTTCCTCATAAAGCTTCCCTGCTTCATCCATTCCCACTGCCAAGCCATTAGAAATACCTTCATACGCATCAAAATTCTTTTGTATAAAAATATTTGCTACCTCAACAGTTTTATCCTCATCCATATCAACAACCGCGTCAGCCAATTCTCTTAAAAGTTCATCTTTTTCACTAGACAAATAAATCACTCCTTAACCTTTTTATAAGATAGTTGCTATTTTATCATTTATATTTTATATATAAAATAATTAGATTACCAATCTTATTGAATTTTTTAATAATCATTATCCCATCTATTTATTTTTCATATAGAAGATAAAAACACTAGCAAATATTTGCTAGTGTTTTTATCTTCTATATTTTCCACCCCAATTGTTCAATTTGATGATATTTAGCATACCAACCATCTTTTCCTGCAAGTTCTTCTGGTGTACCAATTTCAACAATTCTTCCCTTTTCCAAAAAAATGACCTCATCAGCATCAATTATTCCAGATATTCTATGACTTATTGTGAGAATTGTCCTATCTTGAGATACTTCCCTTATAGCCTTAAATATCTTTGCCTCTGTTATAGAATCAAGACCTGATGTCACTTCGTCAAGAAGCAGTATAGGAGGATTGCATACCAATGCACAAGCAAGAGACAACAATTGATATTGACCATGAGAAAATTTTATTTCTCCTTCTCCAATAAAAGTATCATATCCCCTTGGAAGCTTCATTATATCTTCATGAAGACCAACACTTTTAGCTGCTGCTATTACTTCTTCCTCCGTAATAGTTTCATCATATAGTGTAATTGCTTCCCTAACCGTCCCATCATATATTGGAAAAGTTTGAGGTACAATTCCTATAGTTCTACGGCGCATTTCAAAAGGCATTTCAAAAGGATCTATCCCTCCTATTTTTATGCTTCCTTCTTTTGGCCTATATAAACCTGCCACAAGATTTAAAATAGTACTCTTCCCAGCCCCTGTTCTCCCTACCAACGCAACCTTCATACCTGCCTTTACCTCAAATGAAATATTTCGAACAATTTCTTTACCATTTTCATAAGAAAAAGAAACATTTTCAACAGATATAGAAAAATTCTTTATCATTTCAGGTATTTCTTTTATATATCTAATCTCTTCTTCTTCTCTATCAAATTCATTTATTCTCTCAATTCCAGAAGCAGCTTCTTGTATTGTCTGAAACTCTACAGCTATAGCTTCAATAGGTGCAAGCATTCTTGATATCAAATCAACTACCGCTGCAATTGAACCAATACTTATACCCAATGTTCCTAATCCCTTTGGAGCAGCTACAATCACAACAATTGTTATGACAATTGCCCTAAGTATTTGCATTATACATGGAAATATGGAATCTAATGTACTAGTTTTATGAACAGCTTCAAGGTTTTGATTTAATGGTTCTTGAAAATCAGATATAAAATAATTTTCCATTCCAAATATTTTAATTGTCCTTATTCCATTAAATATTTCTTGAACCAAACCATTAATATGACCAACTGCTATTCTTGCATTCATTTGAGCTTTAAATGTATTGGATTTAAAAAATCTAGCAATTAAATATATTATAGGGATTAGAAGTAACACATACAATGCCAGTTTAGGACTTAGAATATATATTGATATTATAATTCCAACTGTTTTCAATCCATCAGATAATATCCCTATAAGTCCACTAGTAAAAAGTGTACCAACAGCATCTACATCTTGAGTAAATTTACTCATTATCTCACCAACAGCATTGTTTGAAAAATATGATATAGGCAATTTAGATAGTTTTTTTGCCATATTCATGCGAATATTTAGTAGTATATCCTGTCCAACAACTGCCATCATAAACTCACGGACAAAATCGGCAACTCCACTAATCACCACAGCTAGCAGATAGTACAATGACAATTTCCACAATCCATCATAAACTCCTTTTGAAATATTGTTGTCTATAATACTCTTCAAAATTTGAGGTGGAATCAATTGCATAACAATACCAACAACAATTGCAACGATTAAAAATATAATATATAGAATTTTTTCTTTACAACTCGTCTTAATAGCATTAGATACTATTTTATTCTTCAACAGATTCACCTCCTAAAAATTGTTGTGAATCTATAATTTTATTGTATATACCTTCAGTATTTATCAATTCATCATGAGTACCACTTTGAACAATTTTTCCCTTGTCGAGAACTAAAACCATATCTGTGTACTTGAAAGCATGAAGTCTATGCGAAAAAATAAATATAATTTTTCCATCTCGATTTTGTCTTAAATTTTCAATAATCTTAGCTTCGGTATTTATATCTACGGCAGAAAATGGATCATCAAGTATGACTATACTGGCATCTTTATATAGAGCTCTTGCCAAAGCTATTCTCTGCCTTTGACCTCCAGAAACTTTTATACCTTTTTCTCCAATTTCTGTGTTTATACCATTTTCAAAGCCTTCAATATCCTGTTTTAAATCTACAATATCAAGTACCTTGTTCAATTTTTCTCTATCGTCATCATTCCAAGCAATATTATTTTTCAAAGTATCTGAAAAAAGAAAAGAATCGTGACCCATATATGTAATTGTTGCTAGTTTTTTCTCATATGGAATGTCTTTTAAATCCACATTATCTAAAAAAATCTTTCCATCATAATCATAAAGTCCTGTAATAGAAAGAGCTAATGCACTTTTCCCTGAACCTACAGAACCAGTTATACCAACTATCATGCCAGTTGAAGCTTTAAAAGAAATATTTTCAATTGCATATTCCTCACTAGTTGGATATTTAAATGACAGATTTTCTACATCTATTTCTTTTGGCTTAAGACTTTCTACTTTTTCAATAGGCACCATTTTTTCTCCATTTATAAGTCCTAATACTCTATCCCAAGAAGCTTTAGCACCTTGTTGAATATTGAAAACTTTTGCAGCAGTAGTCGTCCTCACTGCCAATGCTGTAAACATGGCTATATATGCTGTAAAAGTACCAATAGTCCAATTTCCATCAATGACTTTATTTCCACCTAAAAATATGACTACAACAATTCCAATACTTGCCAATACAGAATATATAGGAGCCAATCCATTTTTAAAAATGCTTAATATGATATTTTTCTCAGCTTGTACAGCTAATTTATCTTCTAGCCTCTCTATTTCTGCTTCTTCTCTTCCATACAAACGCATTATATCTATTTGTGAAATCAATTTTCTGATTTGAGTAGTTGTCTTTGAAGTAGCAATTCTAGTATCCTTAGCTTTGGAATGAACTGTTTTTTTCATAGCTTGAGTAAGTAATATGACTAATGGAATAGGAATAGACGCTATCAAAGTTATTTTTATATCATAACTCATAAGTGCAATCCAATAAGCAATCATGAGAACCCCAGTATCCCACAATTCAGTAATGGTTTTTCTCACTGCTTCAACCACAATATCTACATCTCCCATGGTAGTAGCTATCATGTCTCCTGGTTTTTGCCGTTCTAGAACATTTAAATCTGTACTTAGTATGGATTCCATTATGCCAACACGCATATCACCACTCATTCTATTGGCCATATCCCTTACATAGTATCTTTTAAAAAACCTTGCAATCTGAAAAGTTAAAGTGACGCCAACAAACTCTAAACCAGCCTTTATTATTTCATGAGTATTTGTTGCTACAGTAGCTGCATCCAGCAATTTACCTTGAAAAATAGGGCCAAGGACAATTGCTGAATTGAAAAATATACCCGAAATAGCTGTTATAAAAAATTGTCTATGATATTTTATGACATAAGACAATAACCTTTCCCTTTCTTTGGGAGGCTCAAATTTAACTTTTTTCATTTAAACCATCCTATTCATTAAATATTTTTATTTCATTGTTTTCTGTTGCGAAAACCTTGCCACTGGATTTTTTCCACCTTTCTTAAAATTCATTATACTCTCAAATCTTTATAAATACAACGATACCTTAATTGTTCTACAAAAAAACAATGCAATAGGATATCCTATTGCATCTAAAATTGTATTTGTATTTGCTTCTTTTCACCATTTCTTATAATTGACAATTTGGCTTTATCACCTTTTTTATAATTGTAAAGTGCCTTTTTTAGCTGATTCATATTTTCAATATTTTGATTGTCAATCTTTGTTATTACATCTCCATTTCTTAAATTTCCCTTACTTGCAGGAGAATTTGAAACTACTTCAATCACAATCACTCCACTATCAGCTTTCAAATCTATTCCCAATTGTCTTTCATAAGTTTCCACATCTATGCCCTTTATTCCTATATAGACTGTTTCATAAGTTCCTTTTTTGATTACTTCTTCTATTATTGGCTTTGCTGTATTTATAGGTATAGAAAAGCCTAATCCTTCAGCTGATTTTATTTTAGCTGTGTTTATTCCTATGACTTCTCCTTTACTGTTTAATAATGGGCCTCCACTATTTCCAGGATTGATTGAGGCATCAGTTTGAATGAGATCTTCTATGGTATTGTTTTGATCTACACTTATAGACCTATGAAGTCCACTTATAATCCCTGAAGTCACGGTTCTTTGAAATTCTAATCCCAAAGGGTTTCCTATAGCTATAGCTATTTCTCCTACTTCCAATTTGTCTGAATCTCCCAATTTAGCTACTGGCAAATTATTGGCATCCACTTTGATTATAGCTAGATCAAGAATAGAATCATGCCATAGTACCTTGGCAGATCTTTTATCTCCATTTTCAAACAATACTGTTATCTTTTTTGCATTTCCATCTCCAACAACATGAGAATTTGTAAGTATATAACCATTGCTATCTACTATTATACCAGAGCCTACTCCATCTACTTCTTGTTCCATAAAACCATAATTTTGAATTTCTACTGTAGTTATTCCTACTACACTATTCATTGCACTTTTGGCTGCTTGAGATATCATAGAAGCACTTTCATTGTTTGTACTATATACCTTTTGCGTATTGTAAACTTCTTGACTATTTTGACTAACTTTTGATGAACTTTTACCATAGATATGATTTGAAGCTATTGGGGATATTATCCCTCCAATGAGAGAAGCTATCAATGCCACTGCAAAATATGAGAAAAATTTACCTCTTTTACTTTCTTTCTTTTCTTCTTTGTTTTCAATATCTTCTACAATTATAATATCTTTATTTTCGTCCATATTTCATACCTCCTTGAATTTTCTATTCTAAATATAGATTAATAAAGAATTGTAAAACAAATATGGATGAAATATGTTTTTGTTGTGAAATTTTCGATTTGTTTTTTTTACAATTTCACATATTTTTTTGATTTTAGTCCCATGGTTTTATTGCATAATATTTTGTTATAATATATTTAAATCTAATTATACTGTGGAGGCGGTTTTGTATGAGTTTCGAAATTTATTTGGTGGAAGATGATAAAAACTTAAATCTAGTTTTAACTTCTTATTTAGAAAAAGAAAATTGGAAGGTTTCATCTTTTTTTACAGGAGAAGAAGCAAAAAAAGCAATGGCTACCCCTCCTGATTTGTGGATACTAGATATTATGCTGCCTGATATAGACGGATACCAGCTTTTACAAGAAATAAAATTGACAAATCCAAATATTCCTGTGATTTTCATTTCTGCAAGAGATGCTGATATAGATAGGGTTTTGGGATTAGAACTTGGAAGTGATGATTATTTACCCAAACCATTTTTGCCTAGAGAATTAGTCATAAGAACTCGCAATCTTTTAGAACGTACTTATGGTTCTAATTTGCAAATTCAAAATATACCTCCCTATACCATAGATATAAATAGTAGATGGGTTAAACTAGAAGACCAGCTAATAGATTTAACTTCTAAGGAATTTGATTTGTTGGTTTACTTCGCAAAAAATAGAGGATTAGCCCTTTCCAGAGAACAAATACTTCAAACTGTTTGGGGGAGTGATTATTTTGGTACAGATAGAGTGGTAGATGACTTAGTTAGAAGACTTAGAAAAAAAATGCCCCTTTTAAATATTGAAACCATATATGGATATGGATATAGGATGATGAAATCATGAAAATGAAAAATAGACCATTATCTATTCAAATTTGGATAGTATTTGCCACAATCACTCTATGTATATCAATACTTTTATCAATATTATTGCCTTTAACTTTGAGGGACTTCTTTACGAAGGAAATCTATGCGACTATAGAAAATGCACAGAGGCTTATGTTTAACCGTTTCGATATTGAATCCATAATAGACTTTTTAGAATCCAATGGACTTGAAAGTTCAAGGCAAACTTTAGAAAATATTCGAACTGTAAATCATTTCATGGTTTATAATGAAAATGATATAATCACTTCCTCTCCTCTTTCTATGGACTTTTTAAATAAAGTAAAAAATGAAATAAAAGTTCAAAAAAACATAAGTCAAAGATATAGTGGCAAAGTAGGAAATGAAAAGATATTTTATGTAATCACAAAAGGTAAATCATTGGGGCAAGATGTTTTTTTGGTTTCTTATATGTGGGACTCTTATAGGCAAGACTTAGTACAAACTCTATTTAAAAAATTGCTCTTAATCATGTTTATAGTATTTGTTCTCAGTTGGATTCCAGCAATAGGACTTTCTAAATATTTGTCCAATCCTCTGGTAAGTTTAGAAAAACGTGTAGAAAAACTTGCAAATCACGAATGGAATGAAGCTGTAGAATTGGATAGAGGAGATGAAATAGGGCATTTAGGTGAGTCTATAGAAAAGCTTAGAAAACAGTTGATTTATCAAGATGAAATGCAACAATCTTTTTTGCAACATGTATCCCATGAATTAAAAACTCCTGTTATGGTCATTCGTAGTTATTCACAAGCTATTAGAGATGGTATTTATCCAAAAGGAGATTTAGATTGTTCTGTAGAAGTCATCGATGAAGAAGCAGAGCGGTTGGAAAAACGCATAAGGAATCTGCTTTATTTGACGAAACTTGATTATTTAGCTAATCATGAAATGTCTAGTGAAACTTTCTCTTTAGATAATCTAATTAAAGATGTAGTAGATAGATTATATTTAAGTAGGCCTGAATTGGATTGGAATTTAGACTTGCCACAAATAAATATCAGTGGAGATATGGAACAGTGGCGAGTAGTCATAGAAAATCTATTGGACAATCAAATTAGATATGCAAATAGTCAGATACTTATATCATTGAAAGAAAAAAACAGCGACAAAGTTTGCCTTAAATTCTGGAATGATGGCCCAAATATTGAAAATGAAATTCTAAATTCCCTTTTTAGTGAATTCAACAAAGGATATAAAGGCGAATTCGGTCTTGGATTAGTCATTGTAAAGAGAATACTAAATTTGCACAATTCACATATCTGGGCTCAAAATGAAGAAGTGGGGGTTTCTTTCTATATAGAAATACCTAAGAAAATGGGATAAGTTTCTTAATTTTAAACTTATCCCATTTTTTCAATCTATAGATTTTAAAGATTCTACCATATCTATTTTTTTCAATTTAAAGTACATAACAAAATTAACTAAAAGTGAAAAGAATATAGTCAAAATAGCTGAATAGACAAAACTTACAAATCTTATTTCCCTACCAAACATGATGAATTCCGTTTCTCCTGTGAGAATTATGAACTTGTGGAGAAACACTCCTAAAACAAGTCCCACAGCTGTTCCAATTATAGTGAGAATGACATTTTCTCTATATACATATTTGGAAACTTCTTCATCATAAAAACCTAATACTTTTATAGTGGCAATTTCTCTAATTCTTTCACTTATATTTATGTTTGTCAAATTGTATAGTACTACAAATGCCAAAGCTCCTGCTGAAAATATCAAAACTAAAACTACATAGTTTAAGCTTCCTATTGTATCTTTAAAACTTTTGCTCATACCAGCTATAAAATTTATAGAAGACACATCTTTGTATTTCAATATTTCTTTAGAAATTTTATCTTCAAAGGCTTTGTCAGTATCTACTGTCTTGACCAATATCTTTTTGAACTCTACATCTTTTCCAAATGCTTTTTCATACAAATAAGGCGACATATATATATAGTGGAAAGAATAATTTTCCGTAATTCCTGCAACTTTCACCTTTGCCTTTTTGTCTTCTTCAACTTTTATATATATTTCATCACCAACATTTGCCTTAAGAAGTTTTGCTACTTTTTCAGTCAACACTACCCCATTTTCTGGAACTAAAATTTTTTCCCCTGAAATCCTATTCCTCAAGATAATAAAATTGTTAATTTCATCTAGATTTTCTGGTACTATCAAATTTGCAGTCTTTTCTATATTCCCTTTTCCAATATCTAATGCTTGTTCTTTCACGAGCATATAGTCTTTAATTCTTGAATCTTCCTTTAAAAAATCTACTACTCCATTTGTTTCTCCTTTGTTTATACCATCCTTAAATTCTAATGCCATTTGATATTTATATATTTCATCAAACTGCTTAACAGCAATAGACACTATTGAATCTTTCAATCCAAATCCAGCTAAAAGTAAAGCTGTACATCCACTTATACCAATTATAGTCATAAAGAAACGCTTCTTATACCTAAATAAATTTCTGGCTGTAACCTTTTGTGTAAACTTCAATCTAGACCAGATAAATCCTATTCTCTCAAGCAAAATTCGCTTTCCCATTTTAGGTGATTTGGGCCTTAAAAGAAGAGCTGGTATTTCTCTCAATTCACTGTAACAAGCAACTAATGCTGCCATAGTAGTGGCAAAAACTGCCCCAGCTGTCGAAATAATGGCATAAAATGTATTGAATTCCGTTATAACAGATGGCATAATATACATTATTCTATAAGAATTGAATATCACTGTTGGAAAAACCTTGAACCCTATCAACAGTCCTACTATACTACCACTTATGCTGGCAATAGCTGCATATATCAAGTATTTTGAAGCAATATGCATATTGCTATATCCCATAGCCTTAAGACTTCCAATATATCCTCTCTCTTCATCCACCATCCTAGTCATAGTAGTCAAACACACCAATACCGCTATGACAAAAAAGAATAGTGGAAACACTTGAGCTATAGCATCTATTCTATCTGCCGCCATGCCATAATCAATAAAATCCCTAGTCTCACTTCTCTTCAACACATACCATTTAGGCTTTTCAATCTCTTTTAATTCTTTTTCTCCTTTAGCTATTTTTTCTCTAGCTTCATCTAGCTTTTCTTCAGATTCTTTTTTTTCATTTAGATATTCTTCACATCCACTTTCATATTCTTTCTTGGCAGAATTGAGTCTATTTCTAGCTTCATCAAATTCTTTCAAGGCCTTTTTCTTTGATGCCTCTAATTTTTTTCTTTCTTCTTCTAATTTAATTTTCCCTTCATCTATATTTTTTTTAGCATTTTGAAGTTCCTGTTCTGCCAAAATAAGTTTTTGCGTTTCCTCTTCCAATTCTTTTTCTGTTTTATCTTTCATCTCATTGAAATAATTGAGATTTTTGTAGTATTCTTCTTCTCCTTGTTTCAATTTTTTTTCTTCTTCATTTAATCTTTTCTCTGCATCTCTTATGGTCTTATAGAATTCATTTTCTTTATTCTTTAAATCTCTTTCTCCTCTATCTATTTCTGCTTTTGCTTTAGATAAATCTTCTTCAGCTTTCTTTAATTCAGCTTTTTGCTTTTCTTCTCCCTCTTTTAATTCTCTTTTGACTTCATCTAGTTTTTCATTGGCCTCAGCTATTATTTCATCATAGCGTTCTTCTTCCCTTATTTTTCCTATATCCTTTAAATTTTTTTGCACAGGATCTAGTATTTCATCATATTCATCACTATAGGTAAATACATCTTTCGCATCTTTTACAGTTAAGTATATATCAGTATATACTGGCAATTTGAAATTTTCTTCAGGAATCATTATATAGCTCTCTATTTTGCCATTGCCAATAGTGCTAGTTCCCCTTTCAAAAGAAATATAAAGAGGGCTTTCAACTAGTCCCACTACAGTATATTCATCTTTTTTTAAATTTTCTGAAATATCCTCATCTGTCCCCGAATATATTTTTATTTTACTCCCTATGGATAAAGACTCTGTTGTCATACTTCCACTTTCAGCCAAACATTCCCCAGAATTTTTGGGATATCTCCCTTTTACTAAATTTACCTTATTTATATAGGAGTTTTCTTCATATATATTTTCAGGTATTGACAATAGTTTCACTACTCTAGTATTTTCTCCGTCATCAACTAAAACATCCATTGAATAGCTAAGGGATATTTCATCAATTCCATCTACTTTTTCTATAGCCTCTATATCTTTTTCATTGAATCCCTTCGTAGATATAAGCCAAATATCCATCAAATTGTAGTCATCAAAATATTTATCTGCCGTAATCTTCATATCTGGTGCCGTAGCTTTTATACCTGCAAAAAAGCCTACTCCCAAAGCAACTATGGCAAATATAGCTAAAAATCTTCCCAATGTATTCCTTATTGACCTAAAGGTATCTTTAAGCAGAGTGTTTTTCATTTTTACCACTCTATCCTTTCTACTGGAATAGGGTTTTTGTTTATTTCTTCTGATTCTACCTTCCCATTTTTTATCTTTATTACTTTATCTGCCATAGGTGCAATAGCTAAATTGTGAGTAACTACTACTACTGTCATATCATTATTTCTACTTGTATCCTGCAACAATTTAAGTACCGATTTCCCTGTATTGTAATCCAATGCACCTGTAGGCTCATCACATAATAGCAATTTAGGATTTTTGGCAAGGGCTCTAGCTATAGCTACTCTCTGTTGCTCTCCACCTGACAATTGACTTGGAAAATTATCTTTTCTATCTTTAAGACCTACTTGTTCCAATACCTTGTATGGTTCAAGAGGATCTCTACAAATTTCAGTTGCCAATTCTATATTTTCTAGTGCAGTAAGATTTTGAACTAGATTGTAAAATTGAAAAACAAAACCTATGTCATATCTTCTATAAGTAGTTAGTTCTCTTGATGAATACTCACTTATTTCGTTGCCATCAACTATTAATTTACCACTAGTTGGAGAATCCATACCACCTAAAATATTTAATACTGTACTTTTACCGGCACCACTAGGCCCTACTACTACTACAAACTCTCCTTTGTCTATGGAAAAAGATATGCTATCTAGGGCCTTTATTTCAACCTCACCCATCTTATAAACTTTTTTGATATCCTTTAACTCAATAAAATTTTTCTCCATTGACACCCTTCCTTACAAATTTCTCAACATATATTTTATATTATTTTATGCTATTTTCCCATATTAGTAAAGGGGATAAATAAAAACCGGCAAGTTTATCAACTTAGCCGGTTCTTTTTTTAAATTCCTATCTTGTCGAGTTCTTGCAAATTGTATAATTTTATCAATTTCATTAGTTTCAATGCATACTGGGGATCTGTTGCATATCCTGCTCTTTTTAATGCCCAAGCCCCTTCTGTAGAATTGTGCATTACTTCTCTAAAAGGCTCATATCTTTCTCCTTTAAGCAACAAATCCTTATGATCTGCCCAGCTTTCACCTACATTGTTATACGCTCTAAAGCTTGCATCAACACGAAAAGTTTTCCCATTATATACTTCCCATGTATTTGATATGACAGAACCTGCTGTTCCCTTGCCCTTTATTCCAAATAGATTTAAAGATTTTTTCCCACTGTATTTATCTACAGGAGCACTTTGCCCCCAACCTGTTTCAAGAATAGCTTGAGCTGTCTGTAGTGCAGCTGACATTCCTGTCTTTTCGAAAGATTTTTTCGCTAAGTCAGATGCAAGACCCATAAATTTATCCTTTTCAATTATAGGTTTAGGACCATATACTTTACCTAAATACACTCTAATAGGAATTTCTTCGCTTTCAATCTTTTTCCCCTTGTATATTCCTATGGCCTTCACTTTCCAATTTCCCACATCTTTTTGAACCGGAGTATAAGTACAAATGGCTGAAGGACTTTGCTTTGAAGCAATGATCTTTTTTTGATTTGTATTTGGTTTAATGAAAATATAATCTACACTATCTAATTTCACATTGCTTGTAATTTTTAACTGAGTAGCTTTTGTTAAAACTTGTTTTGGGCCTACTCCTTCTAAAAATATTTTGGGTTCTCCTTTTACATTGACCTTTATACTTTCACTTTCATGAGTTCTTTCCCTAGTATCCTTGACTCTAACTAAAAGCTCTTTAGGCCCTGAATATTCAGGTCCTGGAAACCAGGTATAATTTCCATAGCCAAATTTCTTTAAACTTTCTTCTTTTCCTGTATTTAAGTCTCTTAAAACGTATTCAGTTTCACTGACATCAAAGTTTCTAGAAGTTGACAATACAACTGGCTTATCTATAGTTTGTCCTTCAGATACTCCTCCTAGTGCTAACTTTTGTTGAACTTCAATTTTTGCAGTTATTGTTTCGCTACTATATGGATTGTCAAGACTGTCATAGGCAATTGCTCTAAAAGAATAATTCCCATTTTCCTTAACCATTGGAGTCCATTTATACATTCCTTGTGGATCAGATTCTGCTGACAAAGTTTTCTTTCCTGTATCTAAATTAGTTATTTCATATTTCACATAAGAAGCTACAAAATTGGCATCTGTACCAATAGATATTGTATCATCTAGTATTTCACCTTCCTCAATTCCAGTTAGATACACTTCAGGAACAACATCCAAATTTACCAAGATAGCATCTCCTGCTAAAAAGTTTCCATTTTCATCATATATACCAGCTACAAGAATTCGTTCCCCTTTTCCCTGTAAATCAGGTAGCCAATTGTATGTAGCAGTTAAGTCCGTTCCTCTAGCTACTACAAAACCTTTAGCTGTTTGTGGATTTAAAAGAAGATATTTTATCTCTTTAGCATTCTTTAAACTGTCTTCAGGTAACGAAACTTTAAGACTAGTTTTGCCATTTATAGTTTGTCCAGATTCTACAGATAAAATCTTTACATCAGAAAACGGTCTTATATCTTCTTTTTTGCTAGAATCAATTCGAACAATTTTATTGTCTTTATCCCACTCAATTCCTAACCCTAGTACATTTCTACATAAATCAAGAGACACAAAAACACGATTATTTATGCGTTTGGTAGGTATATCACTTAAAGCATAAGTTTTTTCTTGATTTTCATACAATACTAAATGGCTATCAATTCTTAAAGTGGTTGAATTCCCATTTTTCTCAATTTTAACCGTATTATCTTTGTCATTTAAAATAATCTTCGCTCCAAATTTTTGGGCAATGCCCTCAATTGGTACAAGAACCTTGTCATTTTCAACTATTGGCATTCCCAGCGAAGTAATATCTTTCCCATCTAGTATTAACTTAATTTGACTATCCGCCACAACCTCTGAACTAAATCCTCCAAATATCCATAAAGCCATCAACAATACAATCATGCTCCAACTTATTTTTTTCAATTTATTCCGCCCCCTCTTTCTTAAAATTGTCAACTACACTTTTTATTCTCTATGCAAAATTGTGATATAATTATTATACTACATAACATAATATTTTGGGAGGGTACTTCATGTTAACAGATTTTTTATTGAAATTTGCAACAAAGGGAAATACTGATTTTTCAGATAATGTAGTTAGAGGTAAAGTTGGCTATCTAGCTGGAATAGTTGGAATTATAGTCAACTTGATTCTATTTATAATTAAATTGACTATAGGGATTATAGTCTCCTCAATAGCTGTTTTGGCAGATGCATTTAACAATCTGTCCGATGCAGCTTCTTCTATTATTACAATTGTAGGATTTAAACTCTCAAGTTTGCCACCTGACAAAGAACATCCTTATGGTCATGGCAGAATAGAATACTTATCTGCTTTGATCGTTGCTTTTATGGTCATGCTGGTAGGATTTCAATTTATAAAAACTTCTATCAATCGTATCATGAATCCTCAAGCTGTAGTATTTGAATGGATACCTTTTATCATTTTGTTGGTTTCAATCCTCTTTAAAGTTTGGTTAAGTATATTCAATAAAAAATTGGGAGATAAAATTTCTTCATCTGCTCTTAAAGCTACAGCTACAGATGCTTTAGGTGATGTTTTCACTACTTCTGTAGTAGCAATATCTCTATTGGCATCCTTATTCACTGATATACCCATTGATGGGTATATAGGAGTTCTAGTAGCTTTTGCCATACTCTATGCAGGATTCAATCTAGTAAAAGAAACTATAAATCCCCTAATTGGTGAAGCTCCTAGTGAAGAACTTATAAATTCTATAAAAAACGGTGTACTCTCATATAAATATATAACTGGTGTACATGATTTAATCATACACAACTATGGTCCTGGAAGAACTATGGCCTCAATCCATGCAGAATTTCCTTCAAATATCAATGTGATGGATATTCATGAAGTAATTGACAAAGCAGAAAGAGAACTAAGTGAAAAACTTGAATTGCATTTGGTGATTCACATGGATCCTATTTGTATGGATACAAAAGAAATTGTAGAAGCTAGAAATGAAGTAGAAAAAATAATCAAAGCCAATACAGCAATAAAATCTATGCATGATTTTAGAATAGTTGGTGAGGGAGATAAAAAAAATCTCATATTTGACATTGTTGTAGATGGGAGTAAATTAAATAAAAACATTACAGAAGAAGACATAAAACTTGATATTTCCAATGCCATAAAAAAGAATAGCCCTCAGTATAACTGCATCATAACAATAGACAAAGAATACTAAAGCACAAGGGGACGGTTTGAAGTAACCCTTGTGCTATTATATATCATTCTTTAGACTCAACGCTTCTAATGACTGCTTTAAAGCTGCTTGAGTTTTAGTTTCTATAACTACAGTCAAATCATTTTCATAGGCAAATTTTAATCTTTCCTCCAATGAAATTTCTCCAGTAAAAAGTGGCTGATGATCACTTTTCCCATTATAATCATGTAGATGCATATGCTTAACTTTGTGTGGATATTTTGTGTATATCTTTTCTATTTTGTATCCCCACATAGCATCATGCCCTACATCCCATGTAAAATAAACATCCGGTACACTAGCTAATTTTTTAAAAGTCTCTTCAACAAATCCTTTTATTTGCATATTTTCAATGCACACTAATATTCCTAAGGGTTTTGCAATTTGGACTACTTGACTTAAGGAATCTATAAGGTTTTCCATAAATAATTCACTATTTTTTTCATATACAAATATTTTTTCATCTGGCAATGTAAAATATATTCCCGGATTCAAATGAATATTTATTTTTTTAACTCCAAACTCAGCTCCCCATGTAGCAATATTTTTAAATAATCTAATATTTGCCTGCCTTATTTCTTCATAAAAACAGCCAAAATCAATATCTTCAGGAAAATGTAAAGTAAATTCTATACCATATTCTTTTCGAATTTTCAACAATTCATAAGACATATTGCTATTAGGCATACAATAAGGCAAATTCATATTAAGCTCAATAAAATCCAATCCAAGTTCCTTGCACAAAAAAACATTTCCTAAAATACTCCTTTTCCCTATCAATGTAGGCATTCCAAATTTAATTGTCAAAGTATCATCTCCATATGTTCCTTATATTATTTTTCCAATTTTATTATATCAAGAATTTTTTGCAACATCCACATATATTCAAACACTGTCATTTTTACTCATTTATCTCTAAAACATTTCATATTCATAGATAGATTTCAATTCCTTATAGGTAGTCTAGAATCCACTTGCATATTGAGGTTTTCTCTTTTCTATATCTTGTTTCAATTCCTTATAGGTAGTCTAGAATCGTTCAAAACATTATTTTAGATTGTTAAACTCCTTGCCACAGAAGTTTCAATTCCTTATAGGTAGTCTAGAATCAATACCCGGTAGGAACTTCATTCATTAGACTATGCAAATTAGTTTCAATTCCTTATAGGTAGTCTAGAATCTAGCAACATGCAACATTTTATGACTAAGTAAATATAAGTTTCAATTCCTTATAGGTAGTCTAGAATCTAAAACCTCCATTTGATTTATTTTTATATTTCTTGAGTTTCAATTCCTTATAGGTAGTCTAGAATCCATATCTGATACAGATCCAAAATTAATCATTTCTCCGTTTCAATTCCTTATAGGTAGTCTAGAATCGAAAATAGCTTTATAATTCAAGATTTTTAAAAAAAAAGTTTCAATTCCTTATAGGTAGTCTAGAATCGGACAAGGGACAAGGTGTTACCCTTGTCGTGCTGTTATAGGTTTCAATTCCTTATAGGTAGTCTAGAATCCAAAATAAAAAAAGGAGTGAATGCATATAGGGAAAAGTTTCAATTCCTTATAGGTAGTCTAGAATCTATAAAAGATACGGCAGAAAAGTTTGCGGGATTAAAGTTTCAATTCCTTATAGGTAGTCTAGAATCACATGGGGAATAGCTATGTCAGCAATTTATGGGAATGGTTTCAATTCCTTATAGGTAGTCTAGAATCGTAATTAGGGATTTCTTTGGGCATAATGATAGTGCTAGTTTCAATTCCTTATAGGTAGTCTAGAATCCCTTCTAGGTGTTTGGTTAAGTGCTCTCTGCAGTTTTGTTTCAATTCCTTATAGGTAGTCTAGAATCATGGAACTGGCCGAAAAAGGCATTCTCCGGGCAGCCGAGTTTCAATTCCTTATAGGTAGTCTAGAATCACCGCATATCCTAGGCTAAAAGTAAACAGTAGCGTAGTTTCAATTCCTTATAGGTAGTCTAGAATCGGAGATTGAAAAAAAGGAAGATATGCGGGCGAAAATCGTTTCAATTCCTTATAGGTAGTCTAGAATCCAGGAGAAAAGGACGCCATCCTGGAGATCATCGATAGTTTCAATTCCTTATAGGTAGTCTAGAATCGCTTGTGCAATCTTCCAGAATGTCTCGGCCAGGCTGAGTTTCAATTCCTTATAGGTAGTCTAGAATCGCAGCTCTTGAAGGAGCAGACGACACGGTGGACGAGTTTCAATTCCTTATAGGTAGTCTAGAATCGAGGAAATCAATGCTGTTTTAGAGATGTACCCGAAGTTTCAATTCCTTATAGGTAGTCTAGAATCATATAGACAGGAATACTGTATTAGTAAGATTTACCGTGTTTCAATTCCTTATAGGTAGTCTAGAATCACTACTTGGGTTTTATATTCTTTGTACTGTTTCAATTGTTTCAATTCCTTATAGGTAGTCTAGAATCTGGCAAAAGCTATAAAGACAAAACTTTATATGCATTGTTTCAATTCCTTATAGGTAGTCTAGAATCTCAAAGTATTGTTGTTCTTTTTCTTTCTACCAAACATGTTTCAATTCCTTATAGGTAGTCTAGAATCGCTGGAAGAGCTTTAGAACATTATAAGGAACAAGGTGGTTTCAATTCCTTATAGGTAGTCTAGAATCTTGGGATTTCAGAACTTTTTCATTGCCTTTTTCCTAAGTTTCAATTCCTTATAGGTAGTCTAGAATCATTCCATAGGCACAGCTGCTACAAGATCAGAAACGATGTTTCAATTCCTTATAGGTAGTCTAGAATCGATTTAATGAATACCTTGAAAAGGGCCAATGATTCAAGTTTCAATTCCTTATAGGTAGTCTAGAATCTGTTTGGTTGGTTTTGCTAGTCTAGTTAATGCAGATCTGTTTCAATTCCTTATAGGTAGTCTAGAATCTATAGCTGCTGCACTTATGGGGTTTGCAAGTGCAGGTTTCAATTCCTTATAGGTAGTCTAGAATCTAGCTTCCATTAATTTTTCATGATTATTGATTTCCATGTTTCAATTCCTTATAGGTAGTCTAGAATCTGAGGGTAAAAAATCAAATTCTAGAAGTTCTAAAGTGAGTTTCAATTCCTTATAGGTAGTCTAGAATCACCGATAAATGAACAGCAGCTTTCAGCAGTTATATCGTTTCAATTCCTTATAGGTAGTCTAGAATCTATATGCGATCTAGCAGCTTCTAATATTGTCTCAAAGTTTCAATTCCTTATAGGTAGTCTAGAATCTGTAATTGCTATTACATCAGACGAGCGAGAAGTCTTGTTTCAATTCCTTATAGGTAGTCTAGAATCGCGAAATTCAAGTTTCAATTCCTTATAGGTAGTCTAGAATCTAATTACACACTTTGATATTACTATGTTCTTTCATTTTTGTCAATGTCATAAAATTAGCCTTGTTTGTTACATAGTTTTAATATTTTTCGCTATAGCCATTGCATCTTCTAGATTTAAACAAAAAATAATTTGTCGTCGATCTCCAGAGGTTTTTGCACTACTACAGGTCGACGACAAATATCTTCACATGAGCTTAGGGAAAATTAAGGGAAAATTTTTAAGGTCCAGTACCTATATCATCAATTCTCCAACCGCTCTTTTCAGTTTCTTTTCTCATAATAACAAATCTAGGAAAAACTCCATTCTCTGATGTAATAGGTTCAATAAATTTAAAATCAGCTAAGACTTCGTATTCCAGTGCTTCTCCACCATTATCTATATCTTCAAATTCATTTATCTCTAACAACTCTGCACTTCTTATATTTTGATTAGCTACATCTTTTTCCTTATTAAATAGATATTGATTGTTCATATTAGATGATAAATATCTGCATAAATTCTTTCTTGTTATAGTTGCCCAAGTCATTTTAATATCATGATTATTCAATGCTTTGAAATGTTCTTTGATTATATCTTCTGGTTTCATTTTAGATAACTTTATCTCTAATTCATCATCATAATCAATATAATCTTCAATCCATTGATCCCAATCCTTGCTTGTAATGTTTTCTAATTTTTCCCTATTGAGAGAACAAGCAAAGGACTCATGTCTCCCAGCATCTATATATGCACCAATAATTTCATTATTATATTTCAAAATAATACCTCTTGCATCTCTCCTTGGTTCCATAAAATCTGGCAAAGATTCTCTCAATCTATAAATTTCCACCACTATATTCTTTCCGAGATAGTCAGTAAAATCAAATCCAATTTCTTTAGAAAGTTCATTGTTGTAGGCCCAATATATCTTAATTGGATACTCCCCTGCCTTATGTTTAAGATTGTCTGGCAATTTCTCTTTTAGAGTATTTATCCTGTAGTCAACAGTCCAGTTATATTTATTAAATAAGTCTACCACTTGACTTTCCACATTTGTATCATACTTTGTGTATTCTTCCAAATCTTCTACATATCTAAAAAAATCATAATTAGGTACTAAGATTTTTCCTTCTACTTCTATGTATCCAAACTCATAAAGACTGTCATATGAAAATGTAATCTCTTCTTTATTGCCATTTGCTTTAGTCAAAATCAGTTTATTATCTTTACGAGCCATTCCACTCATATCATTTGTATTTGCTCCATTTCCCAAAAACTCACTATTTTCCAACATAGATACAATATCATTGATTATCTTTTCATCTTTAATTGATACTTTATTTACTTCGCCAAAATTAGTGTTAAAAATAAGTTCAAGAGAAACTTTTCCCTTACTTTCTTTGCTGGGTAAAGTTATCAACATTATCAGAACTATTAATACCATGTTAAATACTATAATCCAGATATTTTTGACTCTTGAAATTTTCATCACCTCCATTTTAATTTAGTAAAAATAATTAGTTATTATCCTACTTCTAATTATACCAAAAACACCCGCATTTTTTATACTATTCAGCATATCTAAGTTCTATTAATTTTTCTTATAATCTATTCTTTTTGAAAAAAGAATAAATCTTGATTTAAATACGTACAATAGAATTGTTTATATTACTAAGGAGGTATTTAGAATGGATAATCAACGTGCAAAAGATATTGTTTCTTATCCAGTTATGGTTGATGTAACTTACAATGATATGCCAATTTATATTGAAGCTGTTAACGAGAATAACAATACAGCAAAAATCCACTTTCTAGACCAGCCAGAAAACAAACAAGAAGTATCTTTAAATAACTTAATAGAACATTAAAATTAATTGAATTAGCAAATTAAATCTGATATAATGTTTCTGCAAGTGCAAATTTATTTTTTAAAAATTTAAAATGACAGAGTAGATAATATGCGTTAAGTGTCAAAGGATGGGACGTAGCCTTTGAACGAAAAGCAAATGCTTGCGGTATATTATCGCGTTCGCTGACACTATCAGTAATATCTTCTTTCTGATGTGGCAGACTGTCATATCATATATGAAAGGAGGTATTTTTTTGAAAAAATTAAATCCAAAAATTATCACTATCTCAGGTTTTTTGATTGCACTCAATGTGGTATTGTCTAGATTCATAACTATCCCTGGCATTATCAATTTTGGAGGATTTCCAATTATTTTTGCTGGTATAGTATTTGGACCTGTTGTTGGTGGAATTGTAGGAGCAGTAGGAGATGTAGTTAGTTTTATAGTCAGACCAACAGGACCATTTATGCCACATTTTGTTTTGACTTCAGCCCTTACTGGGATTATCCCTGGAATACTTATGAAGGTTCTAAAGGCTGATGTAGATGAAATGCCATTTTGGAAAATATTTTTGTCCATACTAGTTGGACAAGTAACTACGTCCGTTTTGATGGTTCCTTACTTTAGAAATATTCTATTTGGGCATCCACTAATTGTAACTATGACAAAAGCGGCAACTAAACAAGCTATAAATATTCCTGTTTATTCTGTATTGATAAAAGGATTAGTGGAATCACTAGCTAAAGCAGGAGTTATAAAAAAAGAATTTTAAAAATATGAACACAGAGGGGCACTTCAAACTGTCCCTCTGTGTTATTTTTTAAGTTTAAAACACAAAATTGTGCTTATATTTTACAAACTCCTATTTAATATAAAAAACACAGAAGAACTATCCCCATGTGTTGTTCATATATTAAATAGGAGCTTGATTTATATTAAATTAAAAAGAAAGGAGTATAAATTGTGTTAAATTTCTCATTAATTACTTTTTTTATTTTTATTGTACTATTTTTACAATTGATATTAACCATTATATTGGCTATAAGGTCAAAATATACTCTTAATTTAATTCATAATATTCAAGAAAAAGTCATTAATCCTGCTACATTAAATAAATCAAAAAATGAAGATATCATAAAAAAAGATAAATTATCTAAGAAAACTGTTGAAAAAAAGCCTCCAATGGAAGATGAAAATATTATATTTCAGAAGGAATTAAAAATTGATAGTAAAAATAAATTGATTGAAATAAATATTCAAGCAGATTCTAAAACAAAATAAATTTAGTAAAAATTTATCACATTTTTATCCTTGTATACTATTATGTAATATACAAAATAAAAATATATGTGAGGTGAATTTAAATGTCATATATTTTAAGTTCAGATGAAATTACTATGCCAGAATCTTTTGAAGAACAACAATATAAATTAAATTTAGGCGTTACTGAAATAGAAGATGCAATAATCCATGGTCAGATTACAGATTGTGAATCAAATGAACCAATAGTAGCAGCAATTGTAAAAGCATTTTTTACAAATCCAGCTACCAGCGAATTAGAAGCTATAACTCATACTTTATCAGGTTGTGATGGATACTATATGCTTCATATTCCTCCTCAATTTGAGGGAAAAACTATTACTATAATGGTGTCTAAGAATATATAAAACCTCGTTAATCTAATAGTTACATTTGATATGTATTATAAAAAATTAATTTATACTTGCATTTCTATGTAATATATGTTATATATTATATCAGTCTTTTAATATATTTAGTGTTTCCTTGGTACCCACTACAAAAACAAGGGAGTGATAAAGTGATAAGGTATAATAAAATTTTTAAAAAAAACCCAAGAGAAATTGTACTTTTAAAATCACGTCCCTGTAAATGGAGACGTTGTTTTTTTTGTGATTATATTCATGATAATGAAAATGATGATAAAGTCATCAATGATTTTAATAAAAGTATCTTAAATAATGTAACTGGAGAGTTTAAAAAACTTGAGGTGATAAATTCAGCATCTGTATTTGAACTACCAAAAGAAACCCTTAAATATATAAAAGATATTGTCTCTGTAAAAAAAATAGAAAAACTATATTTTGAAAGCCACTATATCTATAGACATAGACTTGATGAGATAAAAGATTATTTTAAAGGTACAGATATAGTATTTAAATGTGGCATTGAAACCTTTGATGATGATTTTAGAAATAATTATCTCAATAAAAATGTACACTTCAAAAACTATGAAGAAGTAGCTAAATACTTTAAATCTATTTGTTTATTGGTAGGAATTAAAGGACAAACTAAAGAAATGATTGCAAAAGATATTGAAATTTTACAGAAATATTTTGAACATGGATGTATCAATATATATGTGGAAAATTCTACTCCTGTCAAACAAGATAAAGAATTGATTTCTTGGTTTAAAGAGAATTATTCATATTTAGAAGAATATGATAATATTGAAATTTTATGGAATAATACCGATTTTGGAGTAGGAGGTGAAGCTAATGAAAACAAGTAAACTTGTGAAAGGTGGAATTGTAATAGCATTGTATGTGGTATTGACCTATTCTTTGCCTTCTTTAGCTTATGGTCCACTGCAATTTAGATTATCTGAAATAATGACGTTATTAGCATTCATTGACCCATTCTATGTTTTACCTCTTACAATTGGTTGTGCTATCTCTAATATATTCAGTCCTTTTGGAATAATCGACGTTATATTTGGGTCACTTGCTAGTTTTTTGGCTCTATACTCTATGACAAAAACAAAAAATATATTTGTAGCTAGCCTTTGGCCAGCTGTATTTAGTTTTATCATAGGTTTAGAAATATTATTTTTATCAAAAGAACCGGTTAATTTTTTTCTAATAACTGGGCAAATAATGCTTTCTGAATTTATGATAGTATCCGTAATAGGAGTACCTATATTCAATATTATTCAAAAAAATGATTATATAATGAACATCTTAAAAAATGATTAAGCTACTATGAAATGGGGCGGTTCTCCTATACTTAGAGAACTGTCCCTTGCTATATAACAATTCAAAGAATCATAGCGACTCTTCAAAACCTATTTACATATATACTATCTAATTTCATTTAATTAGTTTCAATAAAATCTCAAGCTTTAATCTATTCATAGGATCTTCTAAATCAAAATTTATTAAATCATTTATTTCTTCTATCCTTTTTCTAACTGTATTTATGTGTATGAAAAGCTGTTTTGCTGTAAGGCTATAATTCATTTTACACTCTAGATAGACTTTTAAAGTCTCTACTAGCTCTTTATACTCAGGATTTTTGAGTAAAACATTTATATCTTTTGTCATTATTCCCAATTCATCTTCCTTGACATCCAACCAAGCAAAAACCCCCAAATCAGAATACTTTAGATAATCTTCATTTGGATATAATATCTGACCAATCTTTATAGTCTGTTCACATCTTATATAGTTTCTCTTTATTTCATATATTGTGCTTTCATTGTCAGAAATGCCAACGACTATATTCGTATTTTCAACCTTTGATTCTATTCTTTTCTTAAAAATTCTAGCTGAAGCTTCTATTAATTTTAAGTTTTCTTCTATTGAAATCCTATGATCTGCTGGAAGTAAAAAAATACAACCATCATCATCTATCATAGCCATTCTAGCATCTATATAAGAAATACTGCTATTTATTGCTTCTTTAAGTTTATCTTTATAATTAGCTAAATGGTATCCTTCTTTTTCTTGTCTCATTAAAAGCAAATAATAATTTGAATTTATATCCAAACCTAAATCAATGGCTCTTTTAGATATCATTTCATCATCTGATAAGTTTCCAGATATAATTTCTCCAATAAACTTTTCAAAACCTATATCTCCAATACTTTGTGCTACTGCTATTTGCTCATATAATGATTGCAGAAGTAGAAAACCAATACGCAATGCAAATTGGTCAAAATAATCTATAAGTCCTGTAGCCTCTACAACTACGAAATAAGCCTTTATCGTATCTCCTACTGTAATAGGTACAATAATCCAGCTATAAGGTTTCTCATATTTATCATCATGAAATCTATATCGTATCATTTTAAGATTATCGCACAATACTTCTTTTGTAACTTCAATTGTTGGATTCCAAAAATCTTCTATCTTTAGATCATCCATCCACTCAATAAATGTAGGTGAGCTATAATAAGCAGTTTCATTTGATAAGTCATAGAGCATTGCTGGAAAATTCATTTCCCCTTCGATTTGTGACAATATTTTATTTATCTTTCTTACTTGATAGCTTAAATTAGAAAAATTTTTTGGGTTAACATTACCTATCCTAAATTGTCTAATATTTTTATTCATCACAAGTACATTAAGTTGGTTCATAATGTCCATCCATGAAGGAGCCAATGGAATATTTATTAAAGGTATATTATACTCATTAAACATATCTATTATATGAGCTGGAATACTTTTTAAATATCTATCTACCTTAATTCCCATACCCGATATTTCCCTAAATATATCTGTCTTTATATATTCTTCAAATACTCCAGGACATTTACAAAACACATAACCTGATGTTATAACAAATTCTCTACCTCTTGTCCATTTAAATCCATCTGGAGCATCTAATATAGCTATTCCTTGTATTTGTTTGTCCAATCCCTTACTTCCTGCTATTAATTTAAAATCTTTAAAAAATTCTGCATTAAGCATTTCTCTAATAGTTAAACCCATAGTATCACCTACCTTTGTTTAGTATTAGTATTAGTACTAGTATTAGCATTTTATCACAAAATCTTATATAAAAAAAAGGACTCCTTACAATATTATAATATTATATCTTGCAAAGAATCCTTTTATGAATTACCTCTATTTAAGAGGACTTACATATTTTCTACTTTCTGTTCTTTTGTTAAATTCATCCTTTGCTGCTTCAACTAGTTTAGGATCATTTAATAGATCATACATTATCCCTGAAAAAATCTCTGCTGCATAAAACATACCTTTAAAACCCAAAGATGATCCTGATGATGAAGTTGCCTGCCATGAATGAGCTGGTACTCCCAATGGCCAAGTAGCTGTTAAAAATAAATTCATAGGCATTAACCAAGATACATCTCCACTGTCAGAAGAGCCAGAAACTACTACAGAACTTGCTTTTTCTTTTTCTAAAACTCCCTGATGAAGAAATACCTTTTCATCACTATCAATATATTTCTTGATTTCAGCTTCTACTAGCTTTGGGTCTAAGCTTTCTTGTATATCCTTTGCAAATTTAAGTTCTTCTTCTGTATAAGATGGCGATCCAATTTCAACCATATTCTTATAAGTTAAATCAAACAATACATTATTGGGTAGCTTTTCATAGCATCCGCCCAATACCTCATATTCCACAGTTGTCTCAGTCATCATTGCTGCACCTTTTGCAATTTTAAATAATCTTTCCGTTATTTCTTCTACATCTTTTCTATAAGGTGCCCTAACAAAATACCAAGATTCTGCTTCTTTTGGTACAATATTAGGTGCTCCCCCTGCGTTAGTTATAGTATAGTGAATTCTAGCTGAATCTATAACATGTTCTCTTAAATAGTTTGCACCTACATTCATCAACTCAACAGCATCTAAAGCAGACCTTCCTGATTCTGGAGATTGAGATGCATGAGCCGATATCCCATGAAATTTAAATTTAATAGAATTGTTAGCTAAATAAGCTTTATCTAGTGCCACATTTGCATTCATAGGATGCCAACTAAGAGCTATATCAGAACCTTCAAAAGCTCCTGCTTTAATCATTTTTACTTTACCCACTAAAGTTTCTTCTTCAGGACAACCATAAAACCTTATAGTTCCACTTGTCTTAGTTTCCTCTAAATATTTTTTGATTGCAAGTACAGATCCTAAGGCTGCACTACCTAATAGATTATGGCCACATCCATGCCCTGGACCATTTATCTTTACTGGATTATGTTTTATATCTAGAGTTTGAGATAGTCCTGGCAATGCATCATATTCTCCTAACACTGCTATTACAGGTGATCCATTCCCATATTCACCAATAAAAGCATTTTCCATTCCATCTATTTCTTTTATTTCAAAACCATAAGATTTTAATATATTTCTAAACAAATTAGATGATTCTTTTTCATTTCCAGAAGTCTCCGGATTATTCCATATCCTTAAACTCAATTCTTTTACTTCTCCACTTATATCATTTAAATATTTTAATATATCTGATTTGTTCAATTTAAGTCCTCCTTTATATTAAATTTATATAAGTTTCTTTTTGTACAAACTTGTACCTATAGCCATAGTTCCAAATACTGAACCTAATGTAACCATATAACTTGGATAACCTGGCAAGAAACTAAATACTCCTGCTTTTAAAGCAAACGTTAAACCTAATGCTAGTCCTAAAGCTACTGGTGCTAATTTCAACTTTTTAAGGGCAAACTGTACAAATATTGCTCCAAACAATGCTGGTAAAAGATAGTTAAATGAAGTAACTACATTTTCAGGTAGTGATTCTAAAATCGCGCTACCTGCAAATACTCCCAAAGCAAGTATCACAATATTCACAATAACTGATGTAGCCATACCTAATGTAGCTATTATAGTTCCTTCATTTGTGCCAGGTTCTACTCCTGCTACATTTTGGGATACCGCAGCAGCTGGAATTCTAAGATTTGAAATATTCCCAGTTATAAATGCCATATATGTTCCAGGTACCCCGATTATAGGGAAATAGGATATTGGTTCTACTATCCAATTTACGCCTACTGCTGATGCTATGGCTATAAATGCTGTGATTATTGCACTTATAGGAGGAACAATACCATATATCACTGCAAGTACCAATGCTGGTCCAAAAGATAATAAAATTCCTAGCAAACCTGTTATTTTCCCCCATTTATTTATATATGGTAAATATACTCCATCGTATTGATCAGTTTTTTTCATCCTTTTGTACCTCCTCTATTATTAAAACTATATTAATGCTGCTACTGCCATGCCACCAAATAGTGCTATGGTTAAAGCCCATTCTTTAAGCCAATTTATACTCTTTTTATCTGCTATAGGAGATAATATAAGCATTATAGCTCCACCTACTAATGCTGCAATAGTATTTTTATTCATTGCAATTAGATGACCAGATACTAATGAACCAAAAGAACCTAACATAGCAGATATAGATATAATACCTAGTATCCCTTTGTCTCCTTTGGAAAACTTCGTCTGTACTTTTTCCATTTTATCTGCTGTCAAAGTAGCAAATATTATCCATCCAATGGAACCAAGTATCATAGTCCAAACTGCATTTGCAAAAGCTACATTAGTCATTGGATCTATTCCCATCTTAACTCCTACTGCTTCTGTTCCAAAACCTGCCGCCATCATCTCAAACATTACAGAACCTATAAAGGATAATCTCATCCATGCCATAGGTCCTCCTACTGTTACTAATAATGATAAAAGTCCTGTTAAAATTACAACTGAAGGACCTACTGATGTAATAAGACTACTTTTCATAGCACTCTTCATTTGTCCTTCTGTAAGTCCTATTTCTTTACCTGTACTATAAGATTTTTTAGCAAAGATAATTGCTTGAAATAATGCCAAAGATATTGCTAAACCTGCTGCTAACCACATGGGAAAGCTATTTGCAATTTGTAAATAATCCATATTTACTCCCCCTTAGTTTATTATTTGTATAAATGTTATCACCCTACCGTAGTAAAACCAACGCAAAAACTTTTCTTATTTTGACAGATTTGTGAAAATATTTTCACAATAAAAAACACAGGAGAAATTTTTCTCCTGTGTTTTTTATTAAATTCTTTTATACTTTTTCCCCATAACTTTTTTATATAGAGACCGTAGTTTTTCAATGGTTTCCTTATCCATATCTTTTTTTCTAATTAAAGAAGCCTGGTTCACATTAAAATAAGTAATGAAATAATCCTTTGATTCTAATACTTGATAGAACTGGCTATAATTAATCTTAGATTCCCCTTCAAATACTGTGCTCTTTATAATTAAAAAATCTTCATAGAAATCTAATACTTCTTCTGCATTAAATACTCCTGTTTTGTCAGTTTTAATTCGCTGTTTATTTCTCATTTCAACCTTAAAAATTATTGTAAGAATTGCTACCATAGCTAATACAATCCATAAAGCAATAAATTTTGTCACACTAAATTGATTTTCACTATAAGCAAGAAAAGCAGCCATCAATGCAGATATCAAAAATATAAAAGGGATTATTATCTTGCTCCTTAAGAATGTAGCTATATATAAAAACTTATGATAGTCTTCTTTTCCCATAGAAGTTTTTACTGTAAATAATTTATTATCATTCATGTTTCCACCTCTTATAATAAATAATAATTACTTTTTATCTTTTTTAGATTAATTCTAATAGATGAAACTAACAATATCGATAAAAATCCACTGTTCATAATAGTTATTACCATCTCACCAATAGAAAAATCTCCCTTTATTTTTAAAACTGTGAAAAATATTAGCATACTAATTAATAAAACCTGTAACCAATATTTTATTTTTTCATCTATATCGTAATTATAAACTTCAACTTTTTCTAACTTTAATATATATCCAATTATAATCATGAAACCTAATATAGTAGAACCATGCTGTAAATATTTGTATATTGGTATGTTTAATATAGTATTAGATAATACATCTATTTTGTTTACAAAAAATCCATTTTTATGAGTAAAACTGTCCCATACTACATGAGTGGCCATTCCTATAAAAGATGAGTATGAAAAAATAATAAACTCCTTAAAACTAATTAATTTTATTTTATCATTATATAGTGCATATAAATGTTGATTTATTCTACTAGGTAAGTTTGAAATAAGGTCATTTTTTATAACTTTATAAAAAATTAAATATAATAAAATTACTAAAGGTAAATTTATTAATAAAAATCCTTTTATACTATGACCGATCACTCCTATAGGCTTAAAATATATAAAATATTCAAAATCTGGTGCCATAGTTCCAAGAATCATTGCAGCATTATTTATATATGATTTATGTTTTTTGGTAAAATTAATTACTACTGCTGGATGAGCTAAAGTAAAAGCCATATTTTTTCACCTACTTTATATCATATACTTGTGTATATTATACTATAATTTACAACTTAATAAATAGGACTAATTCTAACTTCTAAAGCAAAAAACTTAAGGGAATCTTCTTCTTTGTTCTTTTTACAAAATATCACTCATTTCTCATTGTTTTATTTGATGCAAAAAGAACCGTCCCCAATGCATCACTTCATATCTTTCCTTTGCATTCCTATTACGCACTCAACATGAATACTTCTCGGAAACATGTCTACTGGTTGAATTTCTTTGATTTTGTATCCATTTTCTGAAAGGTATTTTAAATCTCTGGCTAAAGTTGATGGATTGCAAGATACATAGACTATTCTTTCTGGATTCATTTCTATTATTGTATCTAGTACTTGTCTATCACAACCTTTTCTTGGAGGATCCACTACTATTTTATCTACCTTGATACCTTTTTCTTTTAATTCAGGCAATATTTTTTCACTGCTTCCACAGATAAATTCTACATTTTCTATATTGTTTAAACGGGCATTTTCTATTGCATCTTTTATTGCTTCCTCTACTATTTCAACTCCATATACTTTTTTAGCTTGTCTCGCCATGTAGAGTGATATAGTCCCGATACCACAATACAAATCAAATATTATGTCCTCACTTTTCAAATCCATATATTCTTTCACTTTGTCATAAAGTATCTTTGTCTGTACTCTATTTACTTGGAAAAAAGAATTTGGAGAAATACTAAATTTAAAATCTCCTATACAATCTATTATTTTATCTTCCCCATATAATTTTTTGAATTTTTCTCCATATACTACTGGACCATTTCCACTATTTATATTTTGATATATACTTATTATATCTTTAAATTTTTCAGTAAGTATTTTTATGAGCTCTTTAGAATATGGAAGATTCCTTGAACCAGTAACTATTATCACCATAGCTTTGTTTTCTATATTTGTCCTAATTCCAATATGGCGTATACTTCCAGTTCTATTTTTTCTGTCATAAGGTTTTAAATTATATTCTTTCATGAAATTTTTTATTGTTTTTACTATTTCATTTGAGATTTCCGTTTGAATGACGCAATTGTCTATGTCTGCAATATTATAGCTTCCACTTTCATAAAATCCTATAGCGATTTCTCCATCCTTAAGGCCAACAGGAATTTGAACATTGTTTCTATATCTATAGGGTTCTTCCATGCCTATGATATGTTTGACTATACTTGCATCTAGTCCTCCAATTTTTTCTACATCTTTTTTTACCTTTTCTTCTTTCCATTCTAACTGCTTTGTATAATTGAAAAATTGAAATGGGCATCCTCCACATTCACCTGATGTATTGCAAATAGAAGAAACTCTATAGGCTGAAGGTTTTATGATATCTAAAAGTTTTCCTATTCCATAAGTCTTTTTAACTTTAACTACCCTATATTTTACAATATCTCCAATTAGACCTTTATCCAAAAATATGGTGAAATTGTCTTTTTTGACTATTCCTCCACCTTCATAATTTATATCTATTATTTCTCCTTCCAATATATCTCCAATCTTAACTGAAGTATCCATGAACATCCTCCTGTAATTAAATATAGTATACGTGCAAAATGAGCCAAAGGATATTCCCTTGACTCATTTTGCTAGAATCAGTATGCCTATATTATATATTTTATTTTGATTATTGTCTAAAAAAATTTTTTTATACATTACCATTTCAAAAACAAGCTAGAATTTCCTTTTCGAATTTTATACTCTAATTTTTTCTTTATATATTTTTTATATAAATCTCTAGTTCCAGGAAGTATCATTGTGATTCCAATTATATCGGTAAGAATTCCTGGTACTACTAAAAATATTCCACCTATTAAAATACTCACTCCTGTCAACAAATCATCACTAGGAATTCTACCTCGAGACAATTCTCTATTTATGCTTGATATGACAACTTTTCCTTCACTTCTTGCCAAATAATATCCAGCTATACCTGTGACTATTATGAGCATAACTGTAGTCCAAAATCCCATACTTTTAGATGCTTTAACTAAAATGTATAAATCTATTATTGGCATAGCTATTATGAATGTCAATATCTTCCACATATTTATTCTCCTTTTTCTAATACCTCTTCCAAAACTCTCCATTCATCTTTAAATCTTCTTCTAAAATTTATAGGCTTTAGTTCTTTATCTACAAATGCATGTTTGGTAAATCCTTCTACAAGTAAAGTATTGTCACTTTTCCTAAATATTTTATAGTCTAGTTTAAGTCTTACACCCTTTAGTCCTGACAATTTCGTCTTTATAATGACCTCATCATCAAATTTAGCTGAATCTATATATTTGCAACCAGTTTCTATAACAGGAAGCAATACTCCCTTTTCTTCTAGTTCTCCACAAGGAAATCCTAATTCTCTAAAAAATTCATTCCTCCCAACTTCAAACCAAGTGAAGTAATTTCCATAATATACTACACCCATTTGATCTGTTTCTTTGTATCTAACTCTAATAGTAGTTTCATATTCCATGTTTTGACCCCCTATAATACTTTAGCTTCTCCTCTATATATAGAACCAGTAATACTGTCCACTGTTATAATATCTCCATCTTTTAAAATTTCAGTAGCCTCAGACACACCTACAACAGTTGGTATATTTAAATTGAGTCCTACTATTGCTGCATGAGAAGTAAGTCCTCCTTGTTCAGTTATGAGTGCAGAAGCCCTTTCTATATAGTCCATCATATCTCTATCTGTAGATGTACATACCAATATATCTTCTTCTTTAAACTTTTTCTCTAATTCATCTTTTGAATTTGCTACAACTACTTTTCCAGTAATAGCTTTATTTCCTATTCCTGTACCTTTAAGTAATACTTCACTTACAGTGTGAACTTTAATTAAATTCGTAGTACCAGATACTCCTACTGGTATACCTGCTGTGATAACTATTAAATCTCCCTGTTTTATATATCCTTTTTCTAAAGCACTATGAATAGATAATTCTATTACCTCATCAGTTGAAGTACTCTTTGATGAAAGTACAGGATAAACACCCCACACTATAGATAATCTTCTCATTACATGCTCGGTTGTAGTTGCAGCTATGATAGGTGATTTTGGTCTAAATTTCGATACCGCACTAGCAGTATATCCTGATGATGTAGCAGTAATTATAGCACTGACACCTAAATCTTGAGCTGTAGTACAAGTTGCCTTGCTTATGGCATTGGTTGTAGAAACTCCATTGGACTTAAATTTCATTTGAAGAATCTGTTTATAATCAAGAGCTTCTTCTGCCTTTATCGCTATATTGTACATAGTTTTAACAGCTTCTACAGGATATTTACCTGCTGCAGTTTCTCCTGAAAGCATGATGGCATCTGCACCGTCAAATATTGCATTAGCCACATCTGTAGCCTCTGCTCTTGTAGGTCTAGGATTTCTTATCATTGAATCAAGCATCTGAGTTGCAATGATTACAGGTTTTCCTGCTTCATTACATTTTTTTATGATTTGTTTTTGAACAATTGGAATTTCTTCAGTCTGTATTTCTACTCCTAAATCTCCCCTTGCCACCATAATAGCATCAGATACATTCAATATCTCATCTAAATTTTCTACTCCTTCTTGATTTTCAATCTTTGATATTATTTGAATATAGTCTCCATTATTTTCTTCCAATATCCTTCTTATCTCCAATACATCTTCTGCTTTTCTTATAAAAGAAGCAGCTATGAAATCTATACCATTTTCTATTCCAAACAATATATCATCTATATCCTTCTTAGTAACAGCTGGTAGATTAATTTTTACACCCGGTACATTTATACCCTTGTGGTCACTTAATGGCCCGCCATTTTTAACAATGCATCTAATATCAGTATCATTAGCAATTTCCTCTACTTCTAATGCTATAAGTCCATCATCAATAAGTACTCTATCTCCCACTTTTAAATCTTTTGGCAAATCTTTATAGCTCACTGCAACCATGGTAGAATCGCCAATTATATCTCTTGTAGTCAATGTAAATATTTGACCATCTTCTAACATTGCATTATTATCTTTAAACTTGCCAGTTCTTATCTCTGGCCCTTTTGTGTCAAGTATTATTCCAATAGGCAAATCCATTTGAGTTCTAACTTTTTTTATAGCATCTATTCTCTTTTTGTGCTCTTCATGATCTCCATGAGAAAAATTAAGTCTTGTAACATCAAGCCCAGCTAATACAAGTTGTTTTAAAATTTTCTCATCCTCTGATTTTGGACCTATTGTACAAATTATTTTTGTCTTTTTCATATTTTCACCCCACTATATTATATAGATAGTATTCTTGCTATCTCATACATATCTCTTCTAAAGACTCTTTTTTGAGAAAGAGCTTCATCTAAATCTAAATCCACTATTTCATTTTGACTTATACCTACTGCTCTTCCCCCTTTACCATCTAATAGTAGTTCTACGGCTCTATATCCCATCTGACTAGCCATGATTCTGTCAAAAGATGTAGGTGTTCCTCCTCTTTGTATATGACCAAGTATTGTAACTCTTGTCTCTCCACCAGTTTTTTCTTCTATTTCCTTTGCAATTTCATATGCATTTCCCACTCCTTCAGAAAGGACTATTATACTATGAAGTTTACCTCTATTTCTACCTTGAATAACTTTTCTGCAAACTGCATCTATATCTATTTTTTCTTCTGGAACAATTATACTTTCTGCACCACCAGCCAGTCCTGCATAAAGGGCTATATCTCCACAATGTCTTCCCATTACTTCTACAATATTTGCTCTACCGTGGGAACTGGAAGTATCCCTGATTTTACTTATAGCATCTACTACAGTTTCAACTGCAGTATAAAAACCTATAGTATAATCTGTATATCCCATATCATTGTCTATGGTACAAGGAATTCCAATAGTTGGAATGCCTTTGTCACTTAAAGTCTTTGCGCCCCTAAAAGAGCCATCTCCACCCAATACTATTAACCCATCAATATTGAATACTTCTATGATATTTACTGCTTTATTTAATCCTTCTTCTGTGGTAAATTCATCACATCTAGCAGTTCTAAGTATGGTTCCTCCTCTATGGATTATATCTGCTACACTAGAAAGATTCATTTCTTCAATATTTCCATTTATAAGTCCATTATACCCTTGTTTAATACCCAATATTCTTGCTTTGTTATAAATGCCAGTTCTTACTACAGCTCTTATAGCTGCATTCATTCCTGGTGCATCTCCACCACTAGTTAAGACCCCGATAGTTTTCATATTTTTCCTCCTCTGATACTGTATTAAATTATTCCTAAATCTACTAAAAAAGATTGTACTTCTTGTGCTTCAAATTCAGGAGCAAGTATTTCATATAAAGTGTTATCTCCCTCTTTTGAGAATGTATTTATTTTAACTAAAAACCCCTCCTCGTTTAGTAAGTTTTCTATTTTTTTTGCTATATCATATCCTTCTGCTACATATATTGCAGTCCACATTTTCTCGCACTCCTTAAACAATTGTATTGTAAACTCATTATAGCATAATTTTCTATATTTTTTTATCCCATTTGATTTTCTTAACAAATTTTTACACAATTTTCTCCTAGTATATCTTTCAATTTTTTTATTAATTCTTCATTTTCTCCATCAACCCAATAATTTCTATCAGCCATTATTACCTTTTTCTCATATTCAAGGTACACATATACAGGCATATCTCCGCTATATTTTACAAATATATTTTTAAGATATTCAAATGTTTTAAGTCCATCATCTTTTTCAAGCTTTATATACAATTTTCCCTTTTTATATTTATTTAGGGGAACAATAGATTCACAAATAATTTTAGGTTCGTCTTCTTCGCTCAAACTAATTCTACCTTCTACTACAACTATATTGTCTTCATCTAAGTACTTCAAATATCTATCATATATCTTTGGAAACACTATTACTTCTATAGCTCCGTAGAGATCTTCCAATGTGATAAAAGCCATCATATTGTTGTTTTTAGTTATTTTATTCTTTTTATTATTTATGATTCCTCCTAAAATTACTTTTTTCCCATCTTGAAGTTCTGTATTTATCAATTCTCCATTTATGTCTTCTTCTAGTTGAAATAGTTCCGCAGTAGTGACTGTGGATATTTTCTTTAGTTCACTTTCATAAGGAGCTAGTGGATGACCACTTATATATATACCTAGCATCTCTTTTTCCATGGTGAGAAGATTTTTTTGAGGAAACTCGCTTAAATTTGGCAAGTTGTCCTCTTCTATTTCTCCACTCATGGATTCAAACAAAGAACATTGACCCTCAATATTTCTTTTCTTATCTTCATGAACGCTGTCAATTATTTTCTCAAATACAGCTAAAGCTTGGGCTCTATTAGCTCCTAGAGATTCTGTAGCTCCACATTTTATCAAGCTTTCAATTGCCCTCTTATTTATAGCTTGGGAATCAACTTTTTCTACTCTCTGACAAAATTCAGTTAAGCTCCTAAAAGGGCCATCTTCTCTAGCTTTTATTATAGCGTTTATAAGACTCTCTCCCACATTTTTTACTGCACGAAGTCCAAATCTTATCTTGCCATTGGATACAGTAAATTTCCCATAGCTTTCATTTATATCAGGCGGAAGTATATCTATCTTAAGTCTCTTACATTCCTGAATATATAGAGAAACTGAATTCGTATTTCCCATGACACTAGAAATCAGTGCTGCCATAAATTCTACTGGATAATAATACTTTAACCAAGCTGTCCTATAAGCTACCATAGCATAAGCTGCTGAATGAGATTTGTTAAATGCATATTTGGCAAAATCTATCATCTCGTCATAAATTTTATTTGCAGATACTTCATCTACACCATTTCTTATGGCTCCAGCTATTTCTATTTCTCCATCTTTTCCTATTTTCCCATAGATAAAATTCTTTCTTTCTTCTTCCATCACATCCATCTTCTTTTTACTCATAGCACGTCTCACTAAATCTGCCCTTCCCATGGAAAAACCGCCAATATCCCTTACTATTTGCATTACTTGCTCTTGATAAACAATGCAACCATAAGTCACTTTTAATATGGGTTCCAATTTAGGATGTAGATACTTAATTTTTGAAGGATCATTTTTGCTTTCAATATATTTAGGTATTTGATTCATAGGCCCTGGTCTAAATAGTGAATTGGCTGCAACAATGTTTTCAAATCCCGTAGGCTTAAGTTCCTTTAAAAACTGTCTCATTCCTGCACTTTCAAATTGAAACACACCCAGAGTTTCAGCATTTTCAAACATTTTATATATATTTTCATCATCATAAGTAAAATTGGAAAAATCTACTTTAACTCCATGATTTTCTTCAATCAAATTTACTGCATCCCTTATGACTGTAAGGGTTCTTAAACCTAAAAAGTCCATCTTAAGTAAACCCAATTCTTCCAATTCTGTCATAGTGAATTGTGTAGTTATAGAATCATTGTTTCTCGACAACGGAACATATTCTCTGATGGGCTCTTTGGATATAACTACTCCTGCAGCATGAGTAGACGTATGACGTGGCAATCCTTCTACTGCCATTGCTAAATCTATAAGTTCTTCTACTTCTTCTTTTTCATGATACATACTATTTAAGTTTTTGTTGACCTCTAATGCTTTTTTAATAGTCATACCCAATTCCATAGGTATTTGTTTTGCAATAAAATCCACCTCACCATAAGGCATATTTATAGCTCTGCCCACATCTCTAATAGCACCTCTTGCTGCCATAGTACCAAATGTAACTATTTGAGCCACTCTATCTTCTCCATATTTTTTCACTACATAATCTATGACTTCTTCTCTTCTTTCATAGCAAAAATCCACATCTATATCAGGCATAGTCACTCTTTCAGGATTCAAAAATCTTTCAAATATAAGCCCATATTTTAGTGGATCAATATCTATAATACCTAGTGCATATGAAACTATGCTCCCAGCTGCAGAACCTCTCCCAGGCCCTACCATTATTCCATTGTCTTTTGAAAATTTAATGAAATCCCATACAATAAGAAAATAATCTGTATATCCCATTGTGACAATAGTATTAAATTCAAAGTTAAATCTATCCATTATTTCATCAGTTATTTTGTCATATCTCTTATTAAGACCTTCTATGCACAATTTTTTCAAATATCCCACATTGGTATAGCCTTCTGGAACTTCATATTTAGGCAAATGTAATGTATCAAAATCTATATCTACATTACATCTTTCACTTATCAATAAAGTATTGTCTATAGCTTCTTCTACGCCCTTAAATAGCTCTGACATTTCTTCATAGGATTTTAAATAGAATTCATCTGTAGGAAACTTCATTCTATCTTCCTCATCAACGGTCTTTCCTGTTTGTATACATAATAGTACATCATGAACCTTTGCATCTTCCCTAGTCAAATAGTGAACATCATTGGTAGCAACCAATGGTATACCTGTTTCCTTGCTCAATTTTATCAATTCTTCGTTGACAAGCTTTTGCTCTCTGATACCATGATCTTGAAGTTCTAAAAAGAAATTATTTTCTCCAAATATATCCCTATATATCAACGCAGTTTTTTTAGCACCTTCAAAATCCCCATTTAATATTTTGTTTTGTACTTCTCCACCTAAACAAGCACTAGTAGCTATCAATCCTTTGCTATATTTTTTCAAAACTTCATGGTCCACTCTAGGTTTGTAATAAAATCCATTTACATATCCTTCAGAAACTATCTTCATCAAATTGGAATAGCCCTCATTATTTTCTGCCAATAAAACTAAATGATAGGGGCTTTTTTCTTTTGGATCTTTGTCTGTATATTTACCTTTGGAAATATATATTTCACAACCTAATATAGGTTTTATTCCTCTCTTTTTTGCTTCTTTATAAAAACCAATTACTCCAAACATAGCACCGTGATCTGTAATAGCAATAGAATCCATATTAAGTTCTACAGCTTTATCTAACAATTCCCCTATTCTATTGGCCCCATCAAGTAGACTATATTCAGTATGAACATGAAGATGTACAAACTTGCCTTTATTATCCATATAAAAACCCTTTCTATTGTTTTCTTATAATATTTTATCACATATAAAATAAAACTCCTATATTTTCTAGGAGTTTTTACTAATTCACTACGTCATCTATTATTATAGAATTGTGCTCGAGAAGATTCACACAATATGACCTTAAAAGTTTTTGACCACTCTCATCATATAAAACTTCTACTACAGGTCTTGAAGGAAATTTTCTATTTATATCCACTACAATTCCCCTCTCTCCTGTATTTAAAACTACATTTCTATTTAATGAATACATAGCTATTTTTTCAATGAATATATCTACTATATAGGAGTCAAATTGGCTTTCTTTCATGGCAGTTAAATATTCAATGGCTTCTTGATTTTTACCTTTTTTCCTATATACTCTCTCACTTGTCAAAGCATTGTATACATCAGCCACTGACACAATTCTAGAATACTTAGAAATATTTTCTCCTTTTAAACCGTTGGGATATCCTTTCCCATCATATCTTTCATGATGAGAAAGAACTATATCAATAGAGCTTTCACTCATTTCAGGAACATTTTGAAGAATTTTATATCCATAAACAGTATGATTTTTCATTTCCTCAAATTCATCATATGTAAGCTTGTCGGGCTTTTTCAGTATTTTTTGAGGAACAAGTATTTTACCTACATCATGTAAAATGGCTCCTTTCCCTAATTCAATCAATTCATCTCTACTGTAATTTAAATTCTTGCCAAGTATTATAGAAAGTACACATACATCTACACAATGATCAAAAGTATAATCATCTACTGCTTTTATATCAAGTAAATTCATAAATATATTTTTACCATTTAACAATTCATCTACTATCTTTTCAACAATAAACGTAATTTGTTTAATGTTTTTGTCTTGGGAAAATGGAAGCCTTTCAATTGTATCTTGAACTATATTTAATGCTTCTTTGCGAGTACTTTCTTTCACAACTTTTTGTATATTCTTATCATAAAAGCTCTCTTCTTTTATGTGAATTGTCTTAATACCTTTTTCTTTTAAACTTTCTATATAACTTTTTTTAAGATGGGCTCCTTCCTTCAAAAGAATTGCACCACTAGTATTATATATATCTTTGGCCAATATCATTTCCTCTACTACATTATCCACTGAAATAAGCACCCTAAATCCCACCTTTATCTTTTGTTTGTATAGACTACAATTTATATTATACATCAAAAAAAAATAAATATTTTGTAGAAATATAGGAATAGGACATATTTACTATTTTTTTGACATAAAGAGTAGTTTTTCTACTCTTTATGCATTAAATATTCTATTTTCGATTAAATCCATAAGGTCTTCCATAGCTTCCTTTTCATCTTCTCCTTTAGTAATAATGGATATCTCCTCACCTTGAAATACGCCAAGACTCATGACTCCCATGATACTCTTGCCATTTACCCTTTTTTTATCTAATTCTATATAAACATCACATAAATATTTATTTGCAGTTTGAACAAACATTGCTGCTGGTCGTGCATGAAGACCTGCTTCATTTTTTAAAACTACTTTTCTCTTTTCCAATTTATTTTCTCCCTCCATCTCTTAATTTCTCTGCAATTTCTTCAATTCTTCTAAATCTATGATTTACACCTGATTTTCCTACAGGAGGATCGAGCATAGCTCCTAGTTCCTTTAAACTAGAATCCCTATGTTTTAATCTTAAATACGCTATCTCGGATAAGTTTTTGGGCAGTTTTTCTAATCCTATAGTTGCATCTATATACTCTATATTTTCTATTTGCCTTAATGAAGCATCTATAGTCTTATCTAAATTTGCAGTTTCACAGTTGACAATTCTATTTATATTGTTTCTTACTTCTTTCAAAACCCTTATGTTTTCTAATTTCAATAGTGCTTGATGGGCTCCCATTATATTTAAAAGATCGACTATCTGTTCTCCTTCTTTTAAATACACTACATAGCTTTCCTTTCTAAATACTATCTTTGAATTCAAACCAAAGGTATTGATTAAATTAGAAAGGTTTTCTGCGTGTTCTTCACTATTTGTTACAAATTCCAAATGATAAGTTTTTTCTGGATTTGTTATGGAGCCTCCTCCCAAAAAAGCACCTCTTATATATGCCCTCTTGCAACATCTTTTTTCTACTATATCTTCAGGAATTTTGTAATTCAACTGAAACAATGGGTTTTCACCATCCTGTATGAATCCCACATCCTTTAATATCTTTTTTGTGATATTTGTATTTGGAACAACTATTAAATAATTGTTGTTTTTTTTCAACTGCTTATTTCTTCTAACCATGACTTCTACATCTGTATCATATATGGTTTTCAACAAGGAAAAGGTTCTCCTAGCTATGGCAGCGTTTTCAGTAGTGAATTTAAGCGTAATTCTATTTTTACCACTTATTTGAATAAGACCATTTATTCTCACAAGAGCTGCTAATTCTGCTTTAGCACAACACATATCTTCAATAGGAATTCTAGAAAGCTCATTTTTTGTAAATGCAGAAAACGACATATTTATCTCTCCTAAATCTTTATTACTTTAATATAATATACTTCATAAATGCTTTGTTGTAAAGAGTATTAATTTTAATAAAGGATTTTTGGTTTTTTTA
Source organism: Sporanaerobacter sp. (assembly GCF_047830725.1). Classification (NCBI taxonomy): domain Bacteria; kingdom Bacillati; phylum Bacillota; class Tissierellia; order Tissierellales; family Sporanaerobacteraceae; genus Sporanaerobacter; species Sporanaerobacter sp. The sequence continues at coordinate 333,444 of NZ_CP181252.1, forward strand.
TAGAATATTATGAAAGACTAATTTTTAAGGAGGTTTTTTCATGAACATTGCAATTGATAATATTACCAACATACTAGTAGAACTTTTAAATATACCAAGTCCTACTGGCAATACAAAAAATGCCATAGATTTTGTGGAAAATCAATTTAAATCTTTAGGCATTAAAACTTATAGAACAAACAAAGGAGCCCTTATAGGAACTATTGAAGGGAAAAACACTGACAAAGAAGTAACTCTTTCAGGTCATGTTGATACCCTTGGTGGAATGGTAAAAGAAATAAAATCTAATGGTAGAGTTAAAATCACTCAAATAGGTGGATATATGTGGAATGCCATTGAAGGAGAACACTGCACAATAGAAGCAAGTAATGGCAAACTATATACTGGAACTATTTTGACTACAAAAGCCTCAACCCATGTTCATGGCGGAGAAGCAAGTAGCCTTGAAAGAAATGAAAACAATATGGAAATCAGAATAGATGAAAAAGTCAAGAATAGTGAAGATGTTGAAAAACTAGGAATTTCCGTTGGAGATTATGTATTTTTTGACCCAAGAGCTACAGTGACTGATAGTGGTTTTATAAAATCTAGACATTTAGATGATAAAGCCGGAGTAGCTTCTATATTGGGAATCGCTAAATATTTAGTTGAAAACAAAATCACCCCTAAATATACTACAAATTTCTTCATTAGCAATTATGAGGAAGTAGGTCATGGTGCCAGTGCAGCTATTCCTCCTAAAACTTTTGAATTTATCGCAATAGATATGGCAGCTCCTGGAGAAGGCCAAACTTCTGATGAATACAGTGTAACTATATGTGCAAAAGATTCAAGTGGTCCATATGATTTAGAACTTAAAAGACATTTAGTGAATTTAGCTAAAGAAAATAATCTTAACTATAAAGTGGATATATATCCATACTATGGTTCAGATGGTAGTGCTACTTTAAGGGCTGGCAATGATTTCAAAGTAGGACTTATAGGACCAGGAGTAGATGCTTCTCACTCTCATGAAAGAACTCATAAAGAAGCAATAGAAAACACAATTAAATTAGGAATATTGTATTTGACTAAATAATTTAAACCGCGGGAAACCGCGGTTTCCATTTTTTTATAGTTTAAATATATAAAATAAACTAAAACTAATTTTAGAGGTGATTTAATGAATATAAATGAAAATTTCATTATAAGTCTTCAAGGAAAAAATTTTGTCACCTACGAAGGACTACTTGATTTGGCACATCAGAAAAACTTAAAATCTATAAATGTAGAACTCATTCAAATTCCAAGCAAGGAAAACAATATGACTGCTATATGTAAAGCTACAGCAATTACAGACAATGAAAAGTTTTCCGATATAGGTGATGCTAGTCCTCAATCAGTAAATACAAATATAGCTCCTCATTTAATCAGAATGGCTTCTACTAGGGCCAAAGCAAGAGTTTTGAGAGATTTAACCAATGTAGGAATGACATCTATAGAAGAAATATCACTAAATGAGGATGTAGAAGAAGTTCCAAAGATAAATACTCATACTTTTCTTGAAGAACCTCCTACAAAAAGGCAAATAGATACTATAAAAAAATTGTCCAGTGAATTAAATACAACTATTTCTTACGAAAACCTAACTAAAAAAACAGCTGGAACACTGATTTCAAAAATGTTGGAAGAAAAAAGCAAAACACATTAAGAAAAAGAAAGCTTTAATAGTAAGCTTTCTTTGTTTTCCCATCTTTAGACAATCCTACAATTATGCTACTGAGTTTTAATGTATCATGTCGTATATAATCTTTTTTCACATCAATTAAATTATCTTTTATAACAGTTATGCCCATATCTTTTAATTTCTTTTCATCTTCATTTGTCAAAACTACTGGTCTAGCTCCATCTTCTTTGTATTTCTCTAAAACTTCTTCAGGAATCTCTTCTACATTTGCAATTATATAGTCAAGTAAATCTGGTCTGCTATGCTCTAATATAGCTTCTACATGATTAGCTACAGTATATCCATCTGTCTCCCCAGGTTGAGTCATGACATTGGGCACATAAACTTTTATAGCTTTTGAATCACATATATGTCCTACAATATTGTTGACAAGCAAATTGGGTATAACACTGGTATATAAACTACCAGGACCTAATACTATTATATCTGCATCTTTTATTGACTCTATGGCCTCTACCAATGGATAACTGATTTGAGGCTCTATATATATTCGTTTTATTTTACTTTTGCACTCATTGTTTCTAATTGGAATATTTGATTCTCCTTCAACTATTTCTCCATTTTCTAATACAGCACACAATTTTACATCTTCTAAAGTCATAGGAAGTACCTTTCCAGTAACAGCAAGAATATTCGAAGTTTCTCTCACTGCCACTTCAAAACTACCATATATTTCATTCATAGCAGCTAAAAACAAATTCCCAAAACTCTGCCCTTTCAACGAGCCTTCTTTAAATCTATATTGAAGTATTTTTTCCATCTCAGGTTCTGTATTGGCAAGAGCTAAAATACAGTTTCTAATATCTCCAGGCGGAAGCATCCCCAAATCCTCCCTGAGAACTCCAGAACCACCTCCATCATCTGCTACAGTGACTATAGCAGTGATATTTGAAGTATATTCCTTAAGGCCTCTTAAGAGGATAGAAAGACCCGTTCCTCCTCCTATAGCCACAATCTTAGGCCCTTTAGACAATACTTTTTCCTTATATATCATTTCATTTAAATCTTCTTTACTCAAATCTCTGTTGATTTTCTTATTTTTCATCACATCTATTATCAATTTTATGATTCTTCTTGTAGAAAAAATTATAAAAAATACTCCCAATAGGGTAAATATTATTTTTACATTTGTCTTGTTGCTAGCAAATATATTGTACATAAACCCAGACAATCCTATCGCCACTAAAAATATTCCAACTACGCCCAACAATATCCATCCTGTTAAAATTAGTTTAGACTTAATTTTTCTACCCATGGCAATTTCCCCTTTAATTCGCTTTGCATTCTCTATGGCTTAATATGACTCTATTGCCTTTCTCTAATAGCCTTTCGTAGAGAACATCAGCTATAGCAACAGATCTGTGTTTTCCTCCAGTACAACCTATACCAATTACCAACTGAGTCTTTCCCTCTTTTATATAATATGGAATGAGAAAATCCAGCATATCTACCAATTTGCTTATAAATATTTTAGTTTGTTCCCACTTGAGCACATAGTCACGTACATTTTTATCATTTCCTGTATATTCTTTTAGTTCTTCTATATAATATGGGTTTGGCAAAAATCTTACATCGAAAACCAAATCAGCATCTAAAAGTATCCCATATTTAAACCCAAAAGAAACTACAGATATAGTCAATTTTCTTAATTCTTCTCCTTCAACAAATATTTTTCTTATTTCTTCTTTAAGCATGGCAATAGTCAGATTAGAAGTGTCTATAATATAATCAGATTTTCCCTTGACTTCTTCAAGAAGTTTTCTTTCTTTTGTGATACCATCAATTATTCTTCCATTAACACTCAAAGGATGAGGTCTTCTAAGTTCCTTATATCTTTTAATTAAAACAGCATCAGAAGCTTCTAAAAAAAGAATCCTATATTTAAGTCCCTTATTTTTGAGCTTATCTAAACTATTGAATAGTGCATCGAAAAACTTACCTCCCCTTATATCTACAACCACTGCTACTTTTTTTATGTTTCTCTTTGATTCATAGCACAATTCAGCAAATCCTGGCAATAGCTGTGGTGGAAGGTTGTCCATACAATAAAAATCTATATCTTCCATTGCCTTCATCGCCTGACTTTTCCCTGCTCCAGACAATCCTGTGATTATTACAAATTCCATATCCATATCATCACCTCCAAAAATTAAACTATAGCATTTACTATTCTTTCTATTGGTACTTTTGCCTTTTCTGCTCTTTCTATTCCATTTTTTAAATTTCCAACATTTTCAGGAGTATGAGCATCGCTATTTATATAGAATTTGACATCTTCTTTTAGTGCTATTTTTATTTCATCTACAGTTAAATGGCTGTGACTTGAGTTTATCTCAAGGGCAGTACCTACTCTAGCAGCTTTCTTTGCAATTCTTTCTATATCCACATAGACTTTAGAACCTGGATGGGTTATCAAATCTATAGGATATCTATCCATAGCCTTTAAAAGAGCCATTGTATTCATTTCAACCATTGTCTTCTTCATTCCTGGTACAAATTTAGATAAAAAATTAAATATATACAATTTAGACCAATCTATAGGATTTCTAGGCATAGCACCAAAATGAAAACCTAGAAGAAGTATATCAAGAAGTTCTATTTCTTCCTCATTTAAATCTATAGTACCATCATATTTTACAATATTAGCTTCCATACCAAAGAGAATTTTAATACCTTTAGATTCATACTCTCTATTTAATTCATCAATTTCTCTTCTCATAACTTCTATATTTTTCTTCTTCACACCATAACCTATATGGCCGGGGCCATGATCACATATAGCAATTTCTTTAAGCCCCTTTTTTAAAGCCTCCTCTACATTTTCCCTTATAGTACCACTCCCATGGCTATATATAGTATGAGTATGATAATCTCCTATTAATATCATATCTTTTCCTTTCTACTTTTCTCCAATAATTTTTATTTCTGGTTCCAAACACACATCAAAATTGTCCTTTACAACTTTTTGCACTAATTGTATCAATGTTAAAACATCCTTGCAACTTGCATTCCCTAAATTAACTATAAATCCGCAATGTTTATCTGAAATCTGTGCATCCCCATATCTAACACCTCTAAGACCTGAATCATCTATAAGTTTCCCTGCAAAATAGCCTTCTGGCCTTTTAAAAGTGCTTCCACCACTAGGAAACTGTAGTGGTTGCTTTGAATTTCTCTTTTCAGTAAGTTCTCTCATGGTTTTTTCTATTTTCTCAAAATTGCCCTTTTGAAGTTCCATTTCTGCCTCAAGAACTATTAAATTTTCATCCCCTATTCTACTTCCTCTATATCTGAAATTCATCTCATCTCCAGTATATTCAACTATATTTCCATCCTCATCAAGGCATTTAACTTTAGTCACTATATCCTTCATTTCACCGCCATAAGCTCCTGCATTCATAGTCACAGCTCCCCCAATACTACCTGGTATGCCGCTGGCAAATTCTAGTCCTGTGAGAGAATTCTTTAAAGCAATTTTGCTTGCAACTGTAACCAAAGCTCCAGCTTGAGCTTTCATAGTAGTACCTTCAACCGAAATATTTCCCAATCCTTCTGAAATTTTTATGACAACTCCTCGAATACCCTTGTCACTGACCAACAAATTGGTTCCATTTCCTATTATATAATAATCTATATCATTTTTTTTACAAATATTTATAGTTTCAACAAGTTCTTCTATACATCTAGGTATAACCATCACATCTACTGGTCCACCTATTTTAAATGAAGTATGATTTTTCATAGGTTCATCTATGAGTATCTTAGCAAATTTTAATTGTTCACTAAACAATCTATTTAAATTGTTTTCCAAAAAAACCACTCCTGTCATTTATTCATAATCAATATTATACATTATCTTGTCAATTCTTCCACTCTCAACTTTGCATCCTCTACTGCTTCTTTTGAGGATTTTTCTTTGAGTATTGCCCTTCTCAATTCTTCTTGCAATATAACATCTATATTTTCCCATTTTTTACATTTAGGTAAAACTACTACATTGTCAAGATAAGACTCAATTTTTCTCATTCTGAAATTATCTACGTACATATCATCCATACCCTTTTTCACTGAGAAAAGCCCAAGCTTTTCAAGAGTTCTTTGATTAGATTCTCCCGTTAAGAATTTCAAGAACTTTACACACATCTCCATCTTCTTTATATCTTCATCCTTGACAATTCCAAAGGATGCTATGCTATTTGTCAACACTCTTGGAGTTTTTTTATCCCCACTAGGATAATTGGCCACATCAAAATTAAATCCTTCACCATCATTTTGGAGATCAGACAGTGCCTTCACTGCCCAAGAACCTGTGGGATATACCGCTATATTTTTATCAGCACTAAACATTTCCCAACATTCCTCCTCTCCTATTATACCAAAAAATTCAGGAGTTACTTCATATTTATATTTCAAATCCAAAACCCTTTCTATTCCTCTTACTGCTTCTTCTCCATAAAACGAATAATCTCCCTTCTTGCAATTTAAAATATCTGCCCCATCCCCAAGTATTAGACCCCAAATATTGTAATAATTTGGTTCTACAAAAGAAACAAATCCATAGTGATCAGTTAGTCCATCACCATCAGAATCAAAAGTAAGGGATTTAAGAATCTCCACAAATTCCTCATAAGTCCAATTTCCATCATGAGGTGGAGATACTCCCCTTTCATTAAACAAATCTAAATTTAAATACATAACATAAGTATTCATAGCAAAAGGTATTCCAATCAATTTGTCATCATATGTAGTAGCTTTTAATGCTTCATCTCTAAATTCATCTAGTTCATCTTTAGAAAAATATTCATCTAACACCTCAAGTTTTTCAAAATCATCAAATTTATAACTTATAGGAATTATATCTGGGCCATCACCATTCTTCATACTCTCCCTTATGAGTTGTGGTCCACTTTTCCAATCCAGTGGTGTAAATTCAATATATACACCAGGATTTTTCCTTTCAAAAGCTTTTATTTTCCCTTGAATCCAAGTATATCTACTTCCACTATCTAAATCTAATCTTGGATAATCATAAATTTTTATTATTCCAGTATAATTTTCTTCTTCTACTTCTGTAAGAGATTCCACATCATTGAAATGCATATATACAGACCAAAATACAATAAATGCAATTAGAATAATACTTGCTATTTTCTGTTTTTTGCCTCTCAAAAAAAACACCTCCTGAATATAAAATATTCAAAAGAAGTCCAATTTATGTATGCGACAGTGGGGACGGTTCTCACTGTCGCAGAATTTTATTGTTTAAAATAATTTTTATGGGTATAACTATAGATAAGATCTATAATTTGTGTGTATATTATAACAATTATCAATAGGAGTGATTTTATGGAGAATGAAATTAAAGCAAACTGTACTAGACCTACAATAGAAAAGAATTCAGAAAATGAAGCTACAAAAGTAGCTGAAACTATTAAAAAGGAGGATGAATATAAAATGATAAAAGTAGGAAAACCTGCACCAAACTTTACTGCACCAGCCTTTCATGATGGTAAATTTACGAAAGTTAGTCTAGATGATTATAAGGGAAAATGGGTACTATTGTGTTTCTATCCAGGAGATTTCACCTTCGTCTGAGCTACTGAAGTTTCAGCAGTTGCTGAAAAATATCCTGAATTGCAAGATTTAGACGTGCAAGTTCTTTCAATAAGTGTAGACTCCATATTTGTTCATAAGATGTGGAATGAACATGAATTATCTAAAATGATTGGTAAAAACATTCCATTCCCAATGTTAGCAGACCAAGATGGAAGTATTGGAAAAATGTATGGTATTTATGATGAAGATAGTGGAGTTGAAACAAGAGGGAGATTCATTATCGATCCAGATGGCATAATCCAAGGTTTTGAAGTACTTACACCACCAGTTGGAAGAAATGTAGGAGAAACTATAAGACAAATAAAAGCTTTCCAATTGGTAAGAGAAACAAAAGGCAAAGAAGTTACTCCTTCCGGTTGGAAACCAGGAAAAACCACTCTAAAACCTGGCCCAGAACTTGTAGGCAACGTCTGGAAACATTGGAAAGTTAGCGAAGCTTTTGATGATTAATGTGGATGCGACAGTGGGGACGGTCCTCACTGTCGCAGAATTTTGATTATTTATTAGTTTTGATTCTCTTATAAAGTTTGATAGTATCATCTATCTGTGCCATATCTGGGTTACTGATATCTTTTAGAGGTGCTCCCATAACTATACAAATATATTCACGGTCTTCCTTTATGCCAAGTGTTGCCCAACATTCCCCAGCTTCATATGTTGTCCCTGATTTACCACCAACTATCTCAAAGCCCTCCTCTGATATCCCAGCAAGTTTTGAAAGAACTGTTGATTTTAAGACAATCCCATTAGGATGATCCATAGTAGATGTAGTCTTGAAAGTCTTCTTCGTGAAAATTGCTCTAAAATCGCCATTATCTAAAGCATAATCCAAAAGTTTTGCCATATCATAAGCCGAAGTATATTGATTCTTATCGTGAAGACCTTCTGGACTGGTAAAATGAGTATCTTCAAGTCCAAGTTCAGATGCCTTTTCATTCATAAGGCGGACAAAATCCTCTACACTCCCTGCAACATTTATAGCAAGAGAATTAGCAGCTTCACCACCAGAACTTAAAATTGTTCCATAAAGAAGATCTCTATAGGTTACTGGTTCTCTACCATAAAACCCAGCCATAGAAGCATTATTTGCTACCATTTCCTTATATGTATCTACATCTATAGGTGCAACTGCTGATAGGTCATCAATATGTTCAAGTGCTACAATAGTTGTCATAATTTTGGTAAGTGATGCAGGATATGCCCTTTCCCTAGAATTCTTTTCATATTCCACACTTTTGTCTTCTCGATCTAAAACATAAATATATCTACTAGCATAATCATCCGACTTAAAGACATTTAAAAATTTTCCTAAATTAAAACTAGCATACCTAGCTTTGTTTTTTAATATAACAATCAAAAATAAAGCTATTACTATAAACATTAAACGTTTTAAAAATTTTTTCATCGTGTATACCTCCCATGTGTCATAAATAATAGTGATAAATAAAATACACCTTAGTTTCTGATACAATGTTATCAAAAATCAAGGTGTATTTCTTTCGTTTTATATTATTAAATACTTACGATTTTCTTACAATTTAAATTGGAAGTTTCACACTCATTTCTATAATATCATCTTTACTCTTAGCTGTGATAGTGCCACCATGAGCCGTTACGATTGATTTTGCAATAGCAAGTCCAAGTCCAGCATTGCCAGTCTCAGAACTTCTAGAAGGATCAAGTCTAAAAAACTCATCAAAAATATGATCAAGTTTTTCACTTGGGATTGTTGGTCCATTATTTTTAATAATTATATTTACAAAATCTTCACTTTTACTTACACAAATATCAATTATACTATCTTTAAAAGAATAATTGATAGCGTTTCTAATGATGTTGTCAACAACCCTTTCAATCTTATTTGTATCTATATTTATCTTAATTCCAGATTCAATATTAGCATTCATTCTAAGATTTTTTTCTATTAGTAATGGTTTGAACTCATAGATAATTTGATCCATCATGAAACTAAAATCAACCATAGATTTTTCAAGCACAACATCCTTCAAATTATAACGTGTGATATCAAAAAATTCATTGATTAAATCTTCAAGTCTTAATGCTTTATCATAGCTAATCTGAAGATACTTTTTACGAAATCTTTCACTAAGATCATTTTCATCTTTCAAAATAGTTAGATAACCAATGATTGAAGTCAACGGTGTTTTCAAATCATGAGCAAGATATATAATCAAATCATTTTTTCTTTTTTCAGAATCTCTAGCTATTTTTTCGTTTTCCCTCAATTTAAACTTGATTTTATTCATCTTGTCATTTACTTCCTTCAAATCTCCTGAAAGAGTGATCAGTTCATCATCTTTTCTATATATCTCTTCCATTGCATTGATAATCTCATCCATATATTTTAATATTTTCTTAAAAAGCCTTAAAATAATAATAGCATAACCAAAAGATAAAACTAATAAAACCAAAAAAGCTCTATTATGATTAGCCCAATGATAGAATGGATACATAAACTCATATCCGAAATAGGTTTTACTGCCTAATTTTATCTTAAATAAATAAAATAAAAGTAATATGATGACTGTATATAGAGTAGACCAAATAGCAAAACTAATTAAAAACTTTTTCTTAAAACACTTATAATAATTATTCAATGATATAGCCTACCCCCCAAACAGTCTTAATATATTTTGGTTTTCTAGCGTTTTCGCCCATCTTTTCTCTCAACCTTGCAATATGGGCCATAACAGTATTATTATTATCTATATATTTATCTCCCCAAACATTAGTAAAAAGCTCTTCTGCGGAAATAACCCTGCCTTTGTTTTGGGCAAGATACAATAAAATGTCATATTCCAAAGGTGTAAGATCTATAATTTTTTCATTAATATACACTTTGTGTGAATCCATATTGATATGCAATCCATTAATGTCAATAAAATCTGATTCTATTTCTCTGTTGTACAACTTAGTCCTTCTAATCTGAGTCTTGACCCTAGCAATAAGCTCAAGAGGATTGAAAGGCTTAGTGATATAATCATCAGCACCAATAGTTAAACCCATTATCTTGTCAATATCCTCAACTTTAGCGGTAAGCATAATAACAGGATAAAAATAACTTTCTCTAATCTTTTTTAATATAGTAAATCCATCAATATCTGGAAGCATAATATCCAAAATAGCTAAATCAATATCTTGACTATCGATAATATGAAGAGCATCCTTCCCTGTATTAGCTTTTATTACTTCATATCCCTCATTGTGAAGATAAAATTCCAATAAATCAGCTATTTCCTTTTCATCATCGACCACAAGAATTCTAATCATCTTATCCTCCAATAAAATAATATTCGATTTGTTTGCGCTCTTGCACAAATTAATTATATCACTTTCATTGTATCCTCGCACATAAAAAACCGCCTCACAAGTATTTCTACCTGTAAGGCGGTTTTGAGGCAATTTTGCGACAGCGAGAACCGTCCCTACTGTCTCATTTATTCAGCCATTTTTTTGTATTTGTTGTATCTAGCCTTTGCGTCTTGTTCTGCTTTCTTGAATAGCTCTTCTGCTATTTCTGGAAAAGTTTGTTTTAGTGAAGTATATCTAACTTCTGTATTCAAGAAATCAATGAAGTCAGCAGTTGGTTCTTTGGAATCTAGGATAAATGGATTCTTGCCTTCTTCTTCTAGCATTGGATTGTATCTATATAGATGCCAATATCCAGCTTCTACTGCTTTCTTTTCTTGATTTTGACTAGTTCCCATTCCAGTCTTAATTCCATGATTGATACATGGTGCATAAGCTATAATAAGTGATGGTCCATTGTAGCTTTCTGCTTCTTTTAAAGCTTTTATCAGTTGATTCTTGTCTGCTCCCATAGCTACTTGAGCTACATATACATAGCCATAAGAAGCTGCTATCATACCTAAATCTTTCTTTCTAACTCTCTTTCCAGATGCAGCAAATTTAGCAACAGCTGCTGTTGGAGTAGCTTTTGATGATTGTCCACCAGTATTTGAATAAACCTCTGTGTCAAATACCAATACATTCACATCTTCTCCTGAAGCAAGTACATGATCTAAGCCACCAAATCCTATATCATATGCCCAGCCGTCTCCACCAAATATCCAAAGAGATTTCTTGATTAGATAATCTTTTAATTCATCTATTTCACTTAATATTTCTTTTCCTCTTTCATTGGCAATATCTTTCTTTAACAATGGAAGAATCTTAAGTGCTGCAGCTTTTGAAGCCTTTGCTTCATCTTTTCCTTCAATCCATTCATTGAAAACAGCATTTAATTCACTATCAATATTCAATTCAATAAATTCTTTCATAAGTTCTTCCAATTTATTTCTCAATTGTTTGATAGCTACTGACATACCATATCCGTATTCAGCATTGTCTTCAAACAATGAATTTGCCCAAGCTGGTCCTTTGCCTTCTTTGTTTGTACAGTATGGAGTAGCAGGTGCACTAGCTCCCCAAATTGATGAACATCCTGTAGCATTGGCAATTACCATTCTATCTCCAAACAATTGAGTAACTAATTTAGCATATGGAGTTTCTCCACATCCAGCACAAGCTCCTGAGAACTCTAGCAATGGTTGAGCAAATTGGCTACCTTTGATATTGTTTCTATCCATAAGTTCTTCTTTTGGTTCAACTGTCATAGCAAAATCCCAATTTTCAGATTGAACTTCTACTAAATCTTCCAATGGTTTCATAACCAAAGCCTTTTCTTTTGCTGGACATATATTTGCACAGTTTCCACAGCCTGTACAATCAAGTGGACTCACTTGTATACGATATTCAAGCCCTTCAAGTCCTTTGCCCATAGCTTTTTTAGTCTCAAATGACTCAGGTTTATTTTTAGTTTCCTCTGCACTTAACAATATTGGTCTAATTGCTGCATGAGGACATACAAATGAACATTGATTACATTGAATACAATTATCTATTTGCCATTCTGGAATACTTACAGCAATACCACGTTTTTCATAAGCTGCAGTTCCATGTGGGAATGAGCCATCTTCTCTACCTACAAAAGTACTTACAGGAAGTTTATCTCCTTCTTGTCTATTCATTGGAATTAGAACATCTCTAATGAAATCTGGCACTTCTTTATCGCAAGCTGCTTCTTCATCTTCAGCATCTTTCCAACTTTCTGGGACTTCAACTTTAACTAAGGATTCAATTCCTCTGTCAACTGCCTTGAAGTTCATGTCCACAATTTCTTGACCTTTCTTTCCATAAGTCTTCACTATAGAATCTTTCAAATATTTAACAGCATCTTCTATTGGTATAACTTTTGCAAGTTCAAAGAAAGCTGATTGCATAATCATATTTGTTCTATTGCCAAGTCCTATTTCATTTGCAATACTTGTAGCATTTATAATATAGAAATTTATATTGTGTTCAGCTAAATATTTCTTAACATTTCCTGGCAACTTTTCTTCTAATTCATCAACTGTCCAAGTAGTATTTAGAAGGAATGTACCTCCATCTTTTAATCCATCTAATACACTATATTGGTGAACATAAGATTGTTTTGAACAGGAGATAAAGTCAGCCTCATCAATTAAATAAGTAGATCTTATAGGTTGTTTTCCAAATCTCAAATGTGATATAGTAACTCCACCTGATTTCTTACTGTCATATGCAAAGTATCCTTGAGCATACATATCTGTATTGTCTCCAATAATCTTTATTGCACTCTTATTTGCACCAACAGTTCCATCAGAACCTAGCCCCCAGAATTTACATCTAATAGTTCCCTCTTGGGCAGTTTTTATTTCTTCTTTTATATCTAGTGATGTATGAGTTACATCATCTACTATACCTATTGTAAATCTGTCTTTTGGATTGTCTTGTTTCAAGTTTTCAAATACAGCATAAATTTGTGATGGAGTAGTGTCTTTTGAACCTAATCCATATCTTCCACCAACTATTATAGGAGTATTTTCTTTCCCATAATATAGAGAACGAACATCTAAGTACAATGGTTCTCCCAATGCACCTGGTTCTTTAGTTCTATCAAGAACTGCTATTTTCTTAACCGTCTTTGGCATTACATCAAAGAAGTATTTTTCTGAGAATGGTCTATATAGATGAACTTTAAGTACTCCGACTTTTTCTCCCTTAGCTCTTAAATAATCAACAACTTCTTCAATAGCCTCTGTCACTGAACCCATAGCTACTATAACGTTTTCAGCTTCTGGATCTCCATAATAATTGAATGGTTTATATTCTCTACCTGTAATCTCTGAAATTTCTTTCATATAATCATTAACTATATCTGGAATTCTTTCATAGAATACATTTGATGCTTCTTTAGCTTGGAAGAATATATCTGGATTTTGTGCTGTACCCTTTGTATATGGATGTTCTGGATTTAATGCTCTATTTCTAAATTCATTTACTGCATCCATATCAACTAATCTTTCAAATTCTTTATAATCAATTAATTCAATCTTTTGAATTTCATGACTTGTTCTAAAACCATCAAAGAAATGTACAAAAGGTACTCTACCTTTTATAGCACTTAGATGAGCTACTCCAGCTAAGTCCATTACTTCTTGAACACTACCTGAAGCTAAAAGAGCAAATCCTGTCTGTCTAGTAGCCATAACATCTGAATGATCTCCAAATATTGATAGCGCATGACCTGCAATTGCTCTAGCAGTTACATGAAATACACCTGGCAAAAGTTCTCCTGCTATCTTATACATATTAGGAATCATAAGTAATAATCCTTGAGAAGCAGTAAATGTACTAGTCAACGCTCCCGCTGACAACGACCCATGAACAGCTCCTGCTGCTCCTGCCTCTGATTGCATTTCAGTAACACGTACTTCTTGTCCAAAAATATTCTTTTTTCCATGGGCAGCCCAATCATCAATTAACTCTGCCATTGGTGAGGATGGTGTTATTGGGTAAATTGCTGCTACATCAGTAAAAGCATATGCAACATAGGCTGCAGCAGTATTGCCGTCCATGGTCTTCATAACTTTTGTCATTCATAGACCCCCTTTATAATAATTTTCAATTTATTTAACACTTTATAGTACTAAATATTTTTATGCCCCAAGGCACACTCTATTTTCAGTATATTAAACATGAATTATAAAGTCAACAAACAAAATATTAATAAATCCATAATTCTTCTTTAAATCCTCATATTTGCTAGTTCTAACGCCCTTATTATTTGTTATGATTTTATCAATCTAAGCTATGATAGTCTTTTTTTCTCTTTTCAATTTCTTTTTTAACCCTATCACCTAACTCTTTTGCAGCATTATATCCTAAAATTTTTTGTCTATTGTTCCTAGCTGCAACTTCTACTATCATAGCAGTATTTCTGCCTGGTCTTACAGGTATAATTAATTTAGGTATTTTTATGCCTAAAATTTCTGCATACTCTTCATCTAGACCTATTCTATCATATTCTTTTTCCTCATCCCAAAACTCTAATTCTATAATCATATCTACAAATTCCCATTTTTTAACCGCTCCCACTCCATAAAGCCTTTCTATATCAAGTATTCCTATGCCTCTTATTTCCATGAAATGTCTTATTATTTCTGGTGCAGTTCCTCTTATATCATCTTCTACCCTTTTTATCTCTACAGCATCATCTGCTACAAGCCTGTGCCCTCGTTTGATGAGTTCAAGAGCTGTCTCACTTTTTCCTACACCACTTTTGCCAGTCAACAATATACCCATACCATATACTTCTACCAGTACTCCATGAACTGTTATTTCAGGAGCCAATACATCATCTAAATAATTTATGAGGAGATTTATGAATTTGGTTGTAGAATGTTCAGTTCTTAAGATTGTCCTATTTTTTTCCTTTGCAAATCTAAGCATCTCAGGGAAAACTTCTAAATCTCTAGATATAACAATTGCGGGTATAGGGTAGGAAAACATCTTTTCTATTGTTTCACTTTTTACTTTTTCAGGCAAACTATTGAAATAATACCACTCAACATTCCCTATTATCTGCAATCTTTCATAGGCAAAATAATCAAAATATCCTGCCAACTGAAGTCCTGGTCTATTTACATCACTTTTATTTATCTTTACTTTATCCATATTATCTGCACCATATATGGTTTCTAATTTTAAATCTTCTATCAATTTATCCAATGTAACATAATCCATATCATCACTTCCCATTTTTATTCTTCACATTTTGTATTGTCTTTTCTAAAAAAATTGTACACTTCTTCTGCCACAACTTTATTCATTCCTTCAACAGCTATTAATTCTTCCAATGAAGCCTGTTTTATTCCATCTACACTTCCAAATGTTTTTAGAAGTGCTTTTTTTCTTTTTTCCCCTACTCCATTAATATCATCTAAGACAGATTTAAAAATTTTCTTGCTTCTTAAACTCCTATGATAACTTATAGCAAATCTATGAGCTTCATCTTGAATTCTAGTTATTAATTTAAAAGTTTCTTCACTTTCCTCCAGATTTATTTCATTGTTTCTATATATAATCCCTCTAGTCCTGTGAAAATCATCTTTTACAAGTCCACATACAGCTATATCTATTCCTAAATCCTTTAGTACCCTTTCTACTATATTTACCTGCCCCTTTCCTCCATCTATCATGATGAGATCAGGTAGACAAGAAGGCCATCTTTCAAATCGTCTTTTTATTATCTCTGCCATACTAGCATAGTCATTAGGGCCTATAACTGTCTTTATCTTAAATCTCCTATAATCACTTTTTTTAGGTATTCCATTTTCAAATACCACCATACTCCCTACAGGTTCTATTCCTTGGATATTTGATATGTCAAAGGCCTCTATTCTAAAGGGTATTTTGTCTAATTCCATGATATTTGCAAGTTTTCCCAAAGCGCTTTCTCTTTCTTTCGTCTTTCTCTTTATATCTTCCCCATATTGATTTAAAGTATTTAAAGCATTGTTTCTGACCATTTCCATCAATTGGCTCTTTTCTCCTCGCTTTGGCACTCTTATATCCACTTTAGTTCCTCGCTTTTCACTCAGCCATTTTGATACTGCAGCTATATCTTCAAATTCTTCTTCTACAAATATTTCCTTTGGAACATATGCAGTTCCTAAGTAGAACTGTTTTATAAATGAGCTGAGTATTTCGCTTCTATCTAAATGCTCTACATCAGACAATATAAAATGTTCCCTTCCCATAATCTTACCTGCTCTTACAAAAAAGACTTGTACACATACATCTTCAACACCTCTAGCCATACCTATGATATCTTGGTCTATTATATTGTTAGCAGAAACAATTTTCTGCTTTTCAAGAATCAATTTCAAGGAATTTATCTGATCTCTATACTTTGCTGCATTTTCAAAATCTAAATTTTTAGAAGCCTCATTCATTTTTTCGACTATCATCTCTACCAGTTTGTCTTCTCTGCCATTTAAAAACATAAGTATTTCATCTATCATTTCTAAATAAATATTTTCATCTACATTTCCTTGACATGGTGCTAGACATCTTTTTATATAATAGTTAAGACAAGGTCTATCTAATACCTTTTCTCCATTGAGCTTTAAGTTACAAGTTCTAATAGGATATAAATTCCTGATTATTTCAAGAGCATCATTGACTGCATAGCCACTAGGATATGGCCCAAAATACTTTGCTCCATCCTTCAATACATTTCTAGTCTTTATGACTCTGGGATATTTTTCATTCGTAGTCACTTTTATATAAGGATATTGTTTATCATCTCTTAAGAGTACATTGTACTTCGGCTTATGCTTTTTTATCAAATTTGATTCAAGTATCAAAGCCTCTACTTCATTGTCTACTATTATATACTCAAATTCGCTTATATTTTTAACCATAGCATTTACTTTAATCGTGTTGTTTCTTGAAGACTGAAAGTATTGTCTTACTCTTTTTTTTAAGGATATTGCTTTCCCTACATAAATTATTTCTCCACTTTCATTCTTCATTATATATACTCCTGGTTTGTCAGGCAGTTTTTTCAATTCTTCTTCTATATTAAACATAAACTCACCCTTCTATTTGATATATTATTATTATAAGTAAATTGAATAAGCTTTTTCAATAAGATATAATATACCCATAACAATATTTTAGGAGGCTTTTTTATGGTAAAGATGAAAAAATCCATAGCATTTTTTATATCTTTTATAGCTACAATTGCATTTATATCTATTTTACCCCTTGTATTAAATCCAATATTGAAAAATTTACCTAAGGCAAAAGACATTATACTACCCATAATACTCTCAATAGGTCTCATATTTTTTATGTTCTTTCAAGGATTTCTAAAATTAAAATGGAATAAAAAATTGTTGTCTCAAAGCAAAGTTTTTTTAGAAATAAATGGGGACAATTTCACCAAAACAGAAAAATCATGGATTTATCTATTTTTAGTTCTAATATATTTTGCCCCAGCCATAGCAAATTCATCTTTTAAGTCTATATCTATGACCAATATAATCCTTTTTGTTGTTTTTTTGATTATCTCAATATTTTTGCTTAAATACTCTGAAAAAACCATGAGGATAATATTCACCCAAGAAGGAATTGTTGTGACGGGACTAGATTTGAGAATAGATATTTCTCTTGGTCACCCTCTACACAATGCTACAGGTTTTTATCCATATGATATGATTGATGGATATCTACCTTTGCAAGATGGCCTAGAATTGTTTATCGAATATGAACAAGGGAAAATAACATTAAATACAAGTGGAGAAGAAAAAAATCAAATTCTATATATACTCAAACAACATGAAATAGAAATGAGAAAATATGTGTAAAGCATCCTTAAAAGGATGCTTTATCTTTTGCTATTTAAAACTGGCTCTGCATATTTGTATTCAATAGTTTTTTTAACCTTTGGAATCATGATATCTTCCTCTTTTGTGATTTTTATATCAAACATTGAGTCATCAGCTAAATTTTTGACTACTTCATATAAATTGTCTTGATTGCCAATAGCTTTTATGACAAAAGGTGTATTGGTAGAAGTCCCATTTATCTCAAAATGATTTCCTGCCACTTCTATTTCCGTATGATTGGTAAATCTCAAATCATTTATTGCAATAGCATCTACCCCACCAAGCTTTAATGAATTAATTATAAACATCAACAATTCCTTTTTTTCAAACAAAACCTGTTCATCAGTAAAATAAAAAAAGTCATCATAAAGATCATTTATTTGAATCAAAATTCCAGGTCCATGAACATCTTCATATCCAATCATGATCTTATATTTTTGAATATCTTCAAACACTTCTTTTACTTCATCATCTTCCTCTACAATACCCTTTTCATAATCATTTGCAATTTTACTTGCACTTTTTATTTCATCTTCTAACAATTTATTAGCTTCTTTTTCTTTTTTAATTTGATTAACTAACTGATTGCCACTTCTATTGATTGGCAATTTAATATTCAATATATTATTCACACTCTTAGTCTGAAAAGCAATCAATATTCCTAAAAAAATACTTACAAAAAATATAAGAAGATTTTCCTTTTTAATTTCTATACCCCCTTTGCAAAAATGAGGATTTTATCTATTCTTACTTTATAATTATAACACAAACTATTCAATATTTATATATATTCTAATTTCAAATATGAATTGTAGAAATTTTCTTGATGTTTCCTCCCAAAATGTGGTATACTATATATGTCTTGTTAAATAGCTGTAATAAATATATTTTATTAGATATTAAACAGGGGGTGGATGTTTTGTTTGCATCTAACAAAATCTTAAAAACATTGGGAATTGAAATTAAAGATTTAAAAGATGATGCAATTTATCTTTGTTCAGTAAAAAACAAAAAAGGGGAAAAAATAAGAGATGAACTAATTGAGATAACAGGAATTGAACTAAAGACATTGGCAGAAATGCAAGGTTATAAAAAAGGTATGATTAGGTATAACAAAACTTTATACTATGATGTTGTAGAAGAAAAAGAAGAAATTTTAGTTCACTAATTCAATCAAAATTTCTATGGGAAGGCAAATATGTCTTCCCACATTTTTTGTGATATAATACTAGATATAAATTTAAGTAAGGATGAATACAATGAAAATATCAAAAATAGAATCCCAAAAAAATAAAAACAGAGTAAATGTATATATAGACGGAAATTTTACCTTTGGCATAGATATAGAAATACTCTACAAATATAGTTTGGAAGTGGATATGGAAATAGATGAAGACTTCATAAAAGATGTACTTCAAGGAGAAGAGCAAAATAAAGCTAACAATTATGCTTTAAATCTTCTCTCCTATAGATGGAGATCAGAGCATGAAATTAGAAACAGCATGAATTCTAAGGGGTATAGTCAAGATACCATAGACAATACTATCAAATTTCTAAAGGAACAAGAACTAATAGATGATAGAAGATTTGCCGAAAGTTTCATAAAAGATAAAATAAATTTCAGAGATTGGGGAAGCTATAGACTCAAACAAGAACTTTTCCTAAAAGGTATATCTAAAGATATAGTAGATGATATAATAGAAGAATATTGCGATGATGAATTTGAAAGAGCCATGAATTTGGCAAGTAAAAAAATCACATCCTATAAAAATGAAGATAAAAATACCATCTATCGCAAACTAGGTGGATATCTTCAGAGAAAAGGCTATTCTTATGATGTAGTTTCTAAAGTATTAAAAGAAATACTTAAATAAAAAGGCATCCAATTAACGGATGCCTTTTTTGTTATATATTTCTAGTTTCTCTTCTCAACCATTCTTTTTCTTCTTGTTCTAAATATGGGGACAATTTTTTGTAAACTTCTTCATGATAGTTATTTAACCATTGTCTTTCACTTTCATCTAATAGTTCTACATTTATCCCTTCCAAATCTATTGGACAAAAAGATATAGTTTCAAATTTCATGAATTGCCCAGAATCTGTTTCAATATCTTTCTTAACTACTACATCATTTTCAATTCTTATACCATGTTTTCCTTCTTTATATACACCTGGTTCTATAGTTACAACCATTCCTTCTTCCAATCTCACTGTATTTGGTGCTGGTGAAATTCTATGTGGACCTTCATGAACATTTAAGAAATATCCTACCCCATGACCTGTACCACATTTGTAGTCAAGACCTTCTTGCCACAATGGAAATCTTGAAAGCACATCTAAATTTGAACCTGTTGCTCCATATAAAAATCTTGTCTTTATTAGATTTATATGTCCTTTCAATGTCAAAGTAAAGTCTTTCTTTTCTTCTTCTGAAATAGGCCCCAATACTATAGTTCTTGTTATATCAGTAGTTCCATCTAAATACTGTCCACCTGAATCAATAAGAAGCATTCCCTCTTTTTCAAGACTATAGTCAGATTCTTTTGTAGCACTATAATGCATCATTGCAGCGTGTTCTTTGTATCCAGCTATAGTATCAAAACTAGGTTCTACAAAATCTTTTTGCTGTCTTCTGAATTCTTCCAATTTTTCAGTAACAGATATTTCTGACATTGGAATTTTCCCTATATTTTCATCTAGCCAATACAAAAATTTAACCAATGCCACTCCATCTTTTATATATGCATTCTTTAAATTTTCTATTTCTACTGAATTTTTAACTGCTTTTAAATCTGTAGTTATATTTCTTCCTTCAACTATCTTACAGCTACTTGGTATTCCATTATATAACCATTTGTTTATTCTACTTGGGTCTATAAAAACTCTAGAATTTTCTTTTATACTTTCAGCATATTTTCTTACTTCATCGTATTCAGCTACTTCTATACCATTATCGTTTAAGTACTTTTCAACTTCTGTAGGAACTTTTGATTTATGAACAAATAGATAAGCTTTATCCATAGAAATAAGTCCATAAGAAGTAACCACTGGATTGCACTCAACATCATTACCTCTTATATTATAAACCCAAGCTATATCATCTAAACTTCCCAATAGATAATAAGAAACATCTAATTTTTTCATCTTTTCTCTTACTTCATTTATCTTTTCCTTTGGACTCTTTCCTGCATATTTTACTTCATGAATAAACACTTTATCCATTGGAAGTTCTGGTCTATCCTTCCATATTTCTCCTACAAGATCATACTCTTCAACTAATTTTATATTTTTGCTTGAAAGTTTCTCTTCTATTTGTTTTACATCTGAAACTGGAAATACTTTTCCATCATATCCTAGACTAGAACCTTCAGCTAAATTTTCCTTAAGCCATTCCATATAGGATGGAACTCCTGGAATACCCATTTTAAAAAGCTTTATTTCACTATCTTTGATTTGATTTGCTGCTTGTATGAAATATCTTCCATCTGTCCACAATCCTGCTTCTTTCATTGTTACAACAACAGTTCCTGCTGAACCTGTAAATCCAGATATCCAAACTCTCGTCTTCCAGTGATCTCCTACATATTCACTTTGATGAGGGTCATAGGTTGGTATTATATAGGCATCTATCCCTCTTTCTTTCATTAAATTTCTTAGAGACGCTATTCTTTCATTTATGGTACTCATTTTTTAACCCCCTTGTATTTAGATTCTCAAAACAATTATATCACACTTTTTTTGTTTTTCTCTTCTAACTTTATAAAGAAAATAGCAACAAGTATTCCACTAAATCCTGCTGCAAGCTTAGCAAGTATAAAGGGAATTACTACATCTTCAGAAACACCTGACACAAAACCCAATTGACCTCCAAAAGTAAAAGCACCACTCACCGCAAAAGCTGAGTTTACTATCTTGCCCTTCCAGTCCATATCCTTTAAAATTCCAAGAGTTGGCACATTGTTGGCCAAAGAAGTTATAAGACCTAGTATAGAGATATCATTTACCCCTAATTTCTCACTTAAACTTGACAACCCTTTTTCTAATACCTTTGACAAAAAATAAATCAAAGGATAAGCTCCTGACAATATAACTGCTATTTTGCCTACTACTACAATTCCCTCTTCAAAAGGTATCATTCCAGGCAATATATTTATACCAAGTACAAAGTTCAATATACTCAATATAAGTCCAACAAGGCTTACAACAAAAATTACTTTACCTATATTGACAAACAATTTCACAATTTTTTCTTTAATCTTTACAAGACATACAGCTATAACTACAGAAAGCACAACAATTGGAATTATATTCATAAATATATCTCTAATACCTAATCCCATAGCTAGTCCACCTATTAAGCATCCAACAGGTATAGTCACTATCCCAGACAATACGCCCTTGGCAAAATAATCAAAATCCTCCTTGGACAATATATTTGTAGCAATAGGTATAGTAAAAGATATAGTAGCTCCCATCATTGAAGCTAAAATAATTCCAGAAAACTTTGCAATTTCCTCATTGGCTGCAATCTCTACAGCTGCAGTATATCCTCCCATATCACAAGCTAAAATACTGCCTATAAAAATAGAAGGATCCGCTCCTGTCACCCTTGATAGAGGCAACAAAAAAGACAAAAAATAATGAGCTATGACAGGTGAAAGACAATATATTCCTATCATAGTCATTGCAAGACTTCCCATACCTTTAAAGCCTTCCTCAAACTTTGCACCAAGTCCAAACTTATTTCCTAGCAATTTGTCTATAGCTCCCAACAATGAAAAAAATATTATTACATAAAGTACAATTTGACTCATAAAATACCTCTTTTTGTTCATAATAAATATTGCAATGATATTGTACCAAAAATCATAAAGTTTTTCTATGCTTTTTTATAAAACACTATTTAGACAAAATAATTGCTCTTACATTCTTCCCCTTATCCAAAATAAAACCTATCCTATCTCCTGCTTTCAAATCAGCAAAATCCAAATTCATCTTCTTGTCGTTTCTTTCAAATAGTATACTAACATCTCTTTTAACTTCTACTTTAGAAGGCAATTCTATACTATTGTCATCTAAATACTGTTCTATTTCTAGTTCTCTAGATTGATAATCAATGCTCATTATCATACCATAGGCAAACACTTCTCCATTTAAACTATTGCATTCTTCAAAGTCCCTATAATTTCTTATAGTTATCTCATTTTCTTCTTTATTTAATATTCCTTCTCCCCCCAAAGCTTTTATGACATTTGAAACTGGAGCATAAAGTTTATTGTTGTAATAAAAGGTTTCTCCATGCAAATCATATATTCCTCCCTGACCCTTTAAAACAATATCTTTAAAAGAAACATCTATTTTATTGTAATTGTTTTGAGAAAAAACCATAGTATACAACGAAAATATCAAATAAAAAAGCATCAAAAAACAAAGAATCCTCTTTTTCATCCATATCCCTCCCTATAAAGAGTATGGACAAAAATAGAGGATTTAAACATAAATTTACTTTAAGACTTCTTTCAAAAATTGTCCAGTATATGAAGCATCTACTTTAGTTATTTCCTCTGGGGTTCCTGTTGCAACAATAGTTCCCCCTTCATCCCCACCTTCTGGACCTAAGTCTATAATATAATCTGCAGTCTTTATCACATCTAAATTGTGTTCAATGACCACTACAGAATTGCCATTTTCCACTAGCTTATCTAGCACTTGAATGAGTTTATGAATATCCGCCATATGAAGTCCTGTTGTAGGTTCATCCAATATATAGAGAGTTTTTCCAGTACTTCTCTTGCTTAATTCTGTAGCAAGTTTTACTCTTTGGGCCTCACCTCCAGAAAGCTCAGTAGAAGGCTGCCCAAGTTTTATATACCCTAGACCTACATCATATAAAGTCTGAAGCTTTCTCTTTATGTTTTGAATATTTTCAAAAAACTCCAATGCCTCTTCCACAGTCATATCCAATACATCAGCTATGGTTTTACCTTTATACTTGACTTGAAGAGTCTCTCTATTATATCTCTTTCCTTTACATACCTCACATGGTACATATACATCAGGCAAAAAATGCATTTCTATTTTTATGATTCCATCTCCATTGCAGGCTTCACATCTTCCTCCCTTTACATTAAAGCTAAATCTTCCCTTGCTATATCCTCTCATCTTTGCTTCTGGAGTCATGGCAAATACATCTCTTATATAGTCAAATACCCCTGTATAAGTAGCTGGATTAGATCTTGGAGTTCTTCCTATAGGAGACTGATCTATTTCTATGACCTTGTCAAGATTTTCAAGGCCCTTTATTTCCTTGTGTTTCCCTGGTTTTACCTTTGCTCCATTTAATTTCCCTGCAAGACTTTTATATAATATCTCATTTATAAGAGTACTTTTTCCAGAACCAGAAACTCCTGTGATACAAGTAAAAACCCCTAAAGGTATTTTTGCATCAATATTTTTTAAATTGTTTTCACTAGCACCTACTATTTCAATCCATTTTCCATTAGGTTTTCTTCTATTTTCAGGTACTTCAATTTTCTTTCTTCCTGAAAGGTATTGACCTGTAATAGATTCTTTGGATTTCTTTATATCTTCAACAGTTCCCTCAGCCACTATATATCCTCCATGAGTACCAGCTCCAGGACCTACATCTACAATATAATCAGCACTATACATAGTTTCTTCATCATGTTCTACAACAATGAGAGTATTACCTAAATCCGCCAAATTCCTAAGAGTTTTAAGAAGCTTTGCATTATCCCTTTGATGAAGTCCAATACTAGGTTCATCAAGAACATATACTACTCCTACAAGGCTAGAACCTATTTGAGTTGCTAACCTTATTCTTTGAGATTCTCCCCCTGAAAGAGTACCAGCACTTCTAGAAAGGGTCAAATAATTGAGTCCCACATCTTCCAAAAATTTAAGTCTTTCTACTATTTCTTTAAGTATCTGATGGGCTATAAGTTCTTGTCTTTCAGTGATTTTCAAATTCCCAAAGAATTTTAATGCTTCTCTAATAGATAAATCCGTCACTTCTGCTATATTTAAACCATTTATTTTGACTGCAAGAACCTCTTCTCTAAGTCTTTTCCCATGGCAATGAGGACATGGATTTTCTGCCATGAACTCATCTATTCTATCTCTCATATAGTCAGAATTAGTTTCCCTATATCTTCTCTCTAAATTTGGTATGATCCCTTCAAAACTCCCTTTATAGCTTCTATGACCGATAAAATGGCTTTCAAATTCAAAACTTATCACTCTATCTGTACCATACAATAGCTCATCTAAAAATTCACTTGGTGCATCTTTTAAAGGGGCATCCATACTAAATCCATGAATTTCCCCCAAAGTTTTAAATATTTGATAATAATAAGTATTTTCTCCTGAATTGCTATATGGGGCAAGACCACCTTCATTTATACTCAAAGAAGGATTGGGTATAACAAGATCTTTATCTATCTTTTTATAATATCCTATACCATTACAAGTTGGACAGGCCCCATAGGGATTATTAAAAGAAAACATTCTTGGAGAAAGCTCTTCAATGGCTACTCCACAATCAGGACAGGCCAACTTTTGACTAAAAAGCATCTTATCTCCATCTATAATATCAACTATAACCAATCCATCAGAAAGTTTAAGTGCTGTCTCTATAGAATCAGCTACTCTTCCTTCAATACCTTCCTTCACAACAATTCTATCAACAACCACCTCTATATTGTGCTTTTTGTTTTTTTCTAACGATATCTCATCAGTAACTTCATGCATTTCCCCATCTATTACCACTCTTATAAATCCTTCTTTTTTTATAGACTCTAATATCTTTTGATGTTCTCCCTTTTTCCCTCTAATTATAGGAGCAAGTATTTGAATTTTAGTTCTCTCTTCTAATTCCATTATCTTGTCTACCATTTGATCTACTGTTTGACTGGTTATTTCTTTTCCACATTTATAGCAATAAGGCGTTCCAATTCTTGCAAATAAAAGCCTTAAATAATCATAAATCTCTGTCACAGTTCCTACAGTAGATCTGGGGTTTTTGCTTGTTGTCTTCTGATCTATAGATATAGCTGGAGAAAGCCCCTCAATATAATCCAAATCAGGCTTTTCCATTTGACCTAAAAACTGTCTTGCATAGGCAGAAAGACTTTCCACATACCTTCTTTGACCTTCTGCATAAATAGTATCAAAAGCCAAAGATGACTTTCCAGAACCACTAAGCCCTGTAATGACTATAAACTCATCTCGTGGAAGTTCCAAATTCACATTTTTCAAATTGTGTTCTCTTGCTCCTCTTATAATTATCTTATCTTTTGACATTTAATCACCCCTAACTAGAGCATCTTCTTTAAATCCATTATCTTGTCTCTTATTTCGGCAGCTCTTTCAAAATTTAAAGATTCTGCTTCTTTAAGCATTTCATCTTTAAGCCCTTCAATGATATTTTCTATTTCTTCTTTAGACATCTTCACATTTTCATATTTTTCATTTTCTTCTACAACCTTAGTAGCTTCAATCACATCTCTTACAGCCTTAACTATTGTTTTTGGTGTGATGCCATGCTCTTTGTTGTACTCATCTTGAATCTTTCTTCTTCTATTGGTTTCATCTATGGCTTTTTTCATAGACCTTGTGATAGTATCTCCATACATGATTACTTTTCCAGAAGAGTTTCTTGCAGTTCTCCCTATAGTTTGAATCAAAGAAGTCTCTGATCTTAAAAATCCTTCTTTATCTGCATCAAGTATTGCTACAAGTGAAACTTCTGGCAAATCAAGTCCTTCTCTCAAAAGATTTATTCCTACCAATACATCATACTTTCCAAGTCTTAAATCCCTTATGATTTCCATTCTTTCAATAGTATCTATATCCGAATGAAGATATGTGACCTTTATACCTATTTCTTTAAAATAATTCGTAAGATCTTCTGCCATCTTTTTAGTCAAGGTAGTCACAAGTACTCTTTCTTTTTTCTTTTCTCTCTTCCTTATTTCTGCAACTAAATCATCAATTTGATTTTCTGTAGGTCGTACTTCAACTTCTGGATCAAGCAAACCTGTAGGCCTTATGATCTGCTCCACTACACTTTCAGAATGTTCAAGTTCATATGGCCCTGGAGTTGCACTGACAAATACTATTTGATTTATATGTTCTTCAAACTCATTAAATTTCAAAGGCCTATTATCTAACGCTGATGGAAGCCTAAATCCATATTCTACAAGAGTAGTCTTTCTAGATTTGTCCCCTTCATACATACCCCTGATTTGAGGAATAGTCACATGAGATTCATCTACTATTATCAAAAAATCTTTTGGAAAATAATCAATAAGTGTATATGGTCTGCTTCCCTTTGGTCTTCCGCTTATATGTCTAGAATAGTTTTCTATTCCTTGACAATATCCCATCTCTCTTAGCATTTCAATATCATATCTAGTCCTCTGTTCTAATCTTTGAGCCTCCAAAAGCTTATCTTGACTTTTAAACTCTCTCAATCGTTCTTCCAATTCTTCTTCAATAGTCACTATTGCACTTTCAATCTTTTCTTTGGAAGTAGCAAAGTGAGAAGCAGGAAAAATAGAAACATGATTTCTAAGTCCTATAATTTCTCCTGTAAGATAATTTACTTCTACAATTCTGTCTATTTCATCCCCAAAAAATTCAACTCTAATGGTATTTTCACTAGATGAAGCTGGGAATATTTCCAGCACATCTCCTCGAACTCTAAAAGTTCCCCTTGTAAAATTGATATCATTTCTCACATATTGAATATCTACAAGTTTTCTTATGATTTCATCTCTATCCTTTATCATACCTGGTCTTATGGAAATCACTAAATTTTCATAATCAATAGGATCTCCCAATCCATATATGCAAGACACACTAGAAACTATAATCACATCTCTTCTCTCAAAAAGAGCAGCTGTAGCAGAATGTCGCAATTTATCTATTTCATCGTTTATAGATGCATCTTTTTCAATATAAGTATCTGTCTGAGGTACATAGGCCTCTGGCTGATAGTAGTCATAATAGCTAACAAAATATTCTACTGCACTATCAGGAAAGAATTCTTTAAATTCGCTAGCCAATTGATAAGCCAATGTCTTGTTGTGTGCTATAACCAATGTAGGTTTTTGTACATTTTCAATAATATTTGCCATAGTAAAAGTTTTCCCAGAACCCGTAACTCCCAAAAGAGTTTGATACTTTTTCCCATCCAATATTCCTTTTGAAAGTTTTTCTATGGCTTTTGGCTGATCACCAGTAGGTTTAAAATCGGATTTTATCTTGAATTTATTCAAAACATTCACCTCTTTTGTTTGAACGTGCGTTCGTTCCTATTATTAAATTATAATCCATTTAACTCTAATGTCAAACGAATTTTAGAAAAATTTTCTCAATAAAAGAAGGTAATTGAACTTCTTTGTTGAATAGTATAAACTATTAGAAAAGGAGGTTGCTTAAATGAAAAAAATATTTCTACCACTTTTTATCACGCTATTGATTTTGACACTAGTTGCATGCAACAATGCTAATCAAAAACTTGAGACCACCAAAAAACTTGAAGAAAAACCCATCGGGTACAAAATAGAAAAAATTGTCTTGTCTAAAGGATATCAAACAATAGAGCCAAATGTAGAACTAAGTACTAAAGATGGCGAGACCAAATTGCTAGCTTCTCTTGGACTTTTAGAATGCTCCGGAGTCACCATAGATAAAATAACTAAATCAGGCAATGAAATAAATATTTATACCAATAGATTGTTGGAAGATGATAAAACTCAACTTGTGATCCCTCAAGCAGATATTGTTCTATATGATTTAGGCAACGAAAACTTAAAAAATATTAAATTTAATATAATCAGTCAAAATTATAAACCTATAGAATTGAAATTTGGAAAAACTCAAACTCTTAACAAAATATATTCTCATTTTAAAATATCACCAAACACTATACCAGAAGTAAATCTAGTTCGTAGTAAAAATAGCTTTGTCTGGAATATCTCTTTCAACAACATCTTTGACAAAGAAAATTTAAAAGCACCACTTATAAACCTCAATGTAAAAGCAGATGCCCTTACAGGAGAAATCCTCTCCTCTGAGAAAAATATTATTTCCGATTATATAGACGATGGGCTAATTATAGATTATATACCTAAAAAATATTTGCTATACAAACAAGAACATACAATTGATTCAAAGACTAGCAATATACTTTGGCTATACAATTTACAAACTAAAGAAAAAGAAAAGATTTACGAAACAAATGATTCTATCTATTCAGCAATATTTAACCCAAATAGCAATTGCATTGCTTTAATTGAAAATGACAAAGATGAAACTGATATTTATTTAATCAATACGAAAGATAAGATGATAAATAAAATAACACCTATTGGATATAGACATACTTGGAATATGAGCTGGAAAGATGATTTCACATTGTACTTTGTTGACAATAATTCAAAAAACAAATCTACATTTTTTTCATACAATATCAAAGACAATGTCCTAGAAAATATCTTTACTACTCCTAAAAACATATCTAAATTTGACATAAATGGTGATTTAATTGTATTTACAGAATTTGACAAAAATGAATTAAATCAAAACATTTATTTAACAAAAGATGGAGCCACACTAAAAAAAATAGACGAAGGATATAGTGTAAACTTTTTAAACGATGACAAAATAATTTATCTAAAAAATATTCATGACAAAAATGAAGATGTTTTATACAGTTATAGCTTAAAAGAAAATTTGACACAAAAAGAAACAGACTTAAATGTCAAAAACTATATAAAACTTAATTCTGAAAACTTAATCATAATTGCAAAGAACTC
Organism: Sporanaerobacter sp.; assembly: GCF_047830725.1. Lineage (NCBI taxonomy): Bacteria > Bacillati > Bacillota > Tissierellia > Tissierellales > Sporanaerobacteraceae > Sporanaerobacter > Sporanaerobacter sp. Next base: position 363,410 of record NZ_CP181252.1, read on the forward strand.
CTGCAACAATGATTATACCCTTGTTAAATACAATATTAAAGACAATTCATTTGAAAATTTGGCAAATATAACTGGAGACAATTTGTTTTATGACGAAGAATTAAATAAAGGATATATAAGCTTATCCCCTCCTATAGAAAACAGCAAAAGACATATTATATATTCTGTAGATTTAAATAAATTAAGTGTAAATTCACACTAAAAGGGACTATTTAAATAGTCCCTTTCTTTTTATCCTTTTCAAAAGCCTTGAGAGTGGACTTTTTACTTCTTCGACAACAAATGAGTAATCCGGCTCTTCAGGAATAAACAATACATCTAAACTTTGTATACCCTTCCTATAATCTTTATAATCTAAAGTAACTAATTTCCCATTTTCATTAAGTACATCTATCCATATATATTTGGGTGAAAAACGAAGCACATTTAATACATCTTCTTTTTTTTGCACAACATTCCCATTTATAGATAATATTATGTCTCCTGTCTTTAAACCCATTTTTTCTCCAACACCATACGGCATAGTATCTAGCAATTTTAACCCTCTTTGGGAAGGTGTAAAAATAGCTTTCCCCAATCTTTCTCTTTTTCTTCCCATTTGAATTATCATCTCATGAAATACTGGAGAAACAATAGCTAATACATACAACAATTGAGAATATGATTTTGAAAGTTCTGACAATATCAAAAGAATTGCACTAAATATAAAAAGCATGCTAGCAGTTTCTTTGGTCTTGTCTTTGGGATGCTTTGTCAAGGCAAAGTCCCCATATCCCAAAACAGCTATTACTGTCACAGGCATCACCCCATATCCCTCTAAAAAAACTAAAAAAGGTACGGGCCAAAACCTGTTCATATTAAATCCACCAACTATTTCATTATCTTTCTCCATAAATATTGGAATTTTCCCATTGTGTCCATCTAAGATAATAAGAAAAGCTTCTATTAAATGCAAAACAGCAACTATAGTCATAACACTTATTATATTTATTTTGGGATATCCAAACAACAAACTGATAAGAGATACTATCCCGCCAGCATAAGAAAAGCAAATAAATCGCGGATGAATCAAAGAAAGTAAAATTGCTAAAGGCAATATATATATAAAATCATTCGAATTGACTCTTGTTCCTAAAATCATAAATACAATACTTCCAACCATTCCACCAAGTAGTCCCAGTACAGTTGAAGCAATAGCTTTTTTATATAAGGGCTCCTTATAGGAGCCCAATATCATCTTTTCCATTTTCCCTAATTTCTTATACTGAAAAATCACTATAGCAACTACTATCCAATAAATCGGTGATTTCAAAGAAGACAAAAGAGAATATAACAATTCAAACATCTACTACTCCCCTAATAAACATATTTATATCTATTTAGCTATTTTAGCTTTCATCATTTCAATAGCTTTTTGAAGTTGAACATCTTGTTTTAAATTTTCAACACCAATCATTTCTACATCTTCTGGCAATTCTATTATAACATCTGGAGTAATCCCTATACCATGAATATTGGTTCCATTTGGCGTAAAATATTCTGAAACAGTAAGTTTATATCCAGAACCATCTGGAAGTTTTATAATCCTCTGTACTATACCTTTCCCAAAAGTCTTAGTTCCTATAAGCTCTCCTCTTTTTGTATCTTTAATTGCTCCAGCCAAAATTTCAGAAGCACTAGCACTTCCTTCATTTACAAGTACAACCAAAGGCAAATCTGTTTTTTTCTTATCTGATTTCAAATACTCCCTTTCCCCATTTCTAGTCTCAGTATATACTATAGTTCCTTCTCCCAAAAATTCATCTGCTATATCTGCACATACATCTAATAGGCCTCCTGGATTATTTCTTAAATCCAATACAATTCCCTTTATATTTTGTTTTTCCAAACTATTTAGTTCACTCTTAAAATCTTTATATGTCAAATCATCAAAAGAAGTTATCTTTATATAACCAATTTTATCCTCTAATACAGTAGACTTGACACTCTTTATTCTAATCTCTTCTCTCACAATTTTCATTTCTATTTCATTAGTTTTTCCTTCTTTATCTTGTCTTAAGATAGTTAAACTTACCTCTGTACCTGGTTCTCCCTTCATGATTTTCACTGCTGCATCCATTTTATCAGCTGAAAATTCCTCTCCATTTACTTTTATTATCTTATCTCCAGTTTTTATACCTGCTTTTTCACCTGGTGTATCCTCTATAGGAGAAACCACAGTTATCAAATTGTCTTCTCCTGGTGTCACAATGACACCAATTCCTCCATAAACACCTTTTGTATGTTCCATAAAGTCTTTAAACTCTTCTTTGGTCATGTATAGAGAATAAGGATCTTTTAATGCTTCAAACATACCCTTTAGTTGACCATCTATAAGGGTTTCATCATCTACTTCTTTCAAGAAGTTTTTCTTTATAGCTTCTTCCGCCACCATAACCTTAGAATACTTTTTATAAAATGTGTTTAGTTCATCAAACTCAGACCTAGAAATAAGTATTTTAGTATTTAATGGAGTAGGTAATACATTTCCAACAATATATGTCATAATATTAGTCATAATGACAATTGCTACAACAATGGCAATATTCTTCTTTTTTGACATTCTATTCACCTCAATTAATAAGCATTATGTAGTTTAGTTTATTAAAACTACTTTTACATTATACCATTAGCAATAATACTTTTCAAAAAAAAGAAAAAAAAGAGGGAAATTAATTTCCCCTCAACCAAGGTATCGGATCTTCATAAGCTCCATTTCTTCTAACCTCAAAGTGACAATGTGGCCCTGTTGAATAACCAGTACTTCCAGCCTTAGCTATAGTTTGGCCTCTAGAAACATCCGTACCCACTCCAACAGATATAGAAGAATTGTGTCCATAAAGAGTCACTATACCACCGCCATGATCAACCATGACAGCATTGCCATATCCTCCAAGCCACCCTGCAAAAATAACTGTACCATCTGCTGCAGCCACAACACTTGTGCCTGTTGGAGCTGGAATATCTATTCCAGTATGTAATTTCTTCGTCTTAAATATTGGATGAATTCTATATCCAAAAGGTGAACTAATTCTCGAATGTCCTGGCACTGGCCAACCCATTTTCCCACCTGAATAAGGACCTGTTTTTACTTGCAATGCCTTAATTTTAGATACATATTCCTTTGCCTCTCTGATTAGCTCATCTTCCATCTTTTCCAATTGCTTTATGTTTTTCTCTACATCCTTCATTCGACCTTCTTTACTTCTTGTAGCTACAATTAAATCATGCTTTTTACTTTCTATTTTTCGCTTTGCAGTTTCCTGTGAAGCTCTTTCTACTTGCAATTCTCTTTCTTTGGCCTCTACAATTTGTCTTTGTTCCTTCATATATTTAAGTAAATTTGTATCATGATCTACTATAGCTTGTACCATATCCTTCCTAGAAAGAAAATCTCTAATATTTGCAGAAGAAAGAAGTACTTCTAAATACCCAATATTCCCATTTTTATACATAACTCTTAATCTGGAATTTAGGGTATCATTTTTTTCATCAATTTTTTCTTCTGCTTCCTTCAATTCTTTCCTAGTCTTTTCTATATTAGCACTTATCTTTGCCAATTCCTTTTCTACATCATTTAATTCTTTTCCAGCTTCAGATATTTTTCTATCTAGTTCATCAATTTCTTTAGTTAAATCAGCTTGTTCTTTTTGTAAATCCTTTTTTTCACCTTTTATTGCATTTTGTTTTTTTTCATTTTCTTTAAGCTCTTTGTTCAAACTTTCAATAGTTCCCTTTTCAGCATAAGCTCCTGTAAATGCACCTATGACTATAGCAAATAAAAGTAGCAGCACAACATTTCTTTTTCTTTTCATCTCAAGTTCCCCTCTCTACGCATTTAAAAATTTCTTTAATGATATTAAACTTCCCAAGGTTCCAATACCAACTCCTATTGCCATAAACATAATGATTATATCCTTTAAAAGTGCATGTGGTGCTACAAGATAAACTGTAAATATTACATACAATTTTTCACTTATGACTTTAAAGAGATACTCATATCCATAATTGACAATAAGAATTGATAGTCCCGCTCCTATGAGGCCTAATATAATCCCCTCAATGACAAAAGGCCCTCGAATGTAGCCATTGGTAGCTCCAACATATTTCATAATATTTATTTCTCTCTTTCTAGCCGTAACTGTAATCTTTATAGTATTTGAAATTATAAACACAGAAACAAACATTAAAATAGCTATGATGATTATTCCTCCGACCTTTATATAATTAGCTGCAGCAAGAAGCTTTTCAATGACATCCTTGTAGTATTTTATTTCTTCTATTCCATCTATACCTTCCAATTTAGAAACTACATTGTCCGCATATTCTATATCTTTTAGTTTGACAATATATGAATTAGGTAATGGATTTTCTTCAAGTCCCTCAAGTAGATAAGATTCTTCTCCCCAATCCTTCTTCATTATCTCTAAAGCTTCATCTTTAGATTCAAAATATACATCTGTAACTCCTTCAGAAGACTTAAGCTTATCTTCTATTTCCTTCATCTTTTCACTTTCTATATCATCTTCCAAATAAATTTGTATTTCATCAAATTTATTTTTAGTCTCAACTACTATATTATTTATACTCAATATAATAATTAAAACCATTCCAAGTATGACAAGTACTGCTGTGATAGAACCTATAGAAGCCAATCCCATTCCTCTATTTCTCCAAGAACCTTGAAATCCCTGCTTTAATATATTCTTAAATATTCTAAGCTTCATACTCATACACACCTTTCTCTTCGTCTCTTACAACTCTTCCTCCTTCGATAGCTATGACTCTTCTTTTCATAGAATTTACTATATCTTTGGCATGAGTAGCCATAAGTACTGTAGTACCTCTTCTATTTATATCTTTAATTATCTTCATGATTTCCCAAGCTGTATCTGGATCTAAATTTCCTGTAGGCTCGTCCGCTATCAATACAGGTGGATTGTTCACAATAGCTCTAGCTATGGCAACTCTCTGATGTTCTCCACCAGATAATTGATCTGGATAACAGTAGGCTTTGCCACTTAAATCCACCATACTCAAAACCATTGGCACTCTTCTTCTTATTTCCTTTGGATGAGAACCTATAATTTCCATAGCAAAAGCTATATTTTCATATACAGTCTTATTTGGAAGCAATCTAAAATCCTGAAAGACAACTCCAATATTTCTCCTTATATAAGGAACTTTTCTATTTTTAACTTTTGTTATATCAATATCATTTAAAATAATAGTACCTGATGTTGGGTCTATTTCTTTTAAAAGCAATTTTATTATAGTCGATTTTCCTGCACCACTTGGTCCAACAAGAAAAACAAATTCTCCTTTCCCTATAAACATATTTACATTGCTCAAAGCTTTGGCACCATTGTCTTCGTATACTTTGCTTACATTGATGAATTTTATCATATTTTTACCACCCTTATTATATGCTAGTCATTTAATCTACTATACAAATATTATACAATAACTTCTTCTACTAATTTATCATAAATCCTCTTATTTTTTACAAGTTTTTTTCGTTATTTTTTGCCATATGTAATCATCTATTATATTATTATATTATAATATAAATTGAACAATAAATAAACTATAAGAGGTGAGCTTATGGATAAGAAAATTTTAAGAAAACATTATATAGAAAAAAGAAATAATCTCTCAAACCTAGAAGTAGAGCGTATCAGCCATGATATAGCGATGAATTTATTTAAACTGGACATATATAAAAATAGTTCTTTCATCATGACTTATGTAGATTTTAACAAAGAAGTACGAACTGAAGAAATAATAAGGCACTCTATAGACATTGGAAAAAGAATTGGAATTCCAATCACAATAAAAGAAGAAAGAAAACTAATAATATCTGAATTGAAAGATTTTGATGAGGAATTAGAAATAAGTACATACAATATTTTGGCACCTAAAAATGAATTTATAAGGATTGTTCACCCTTCTATTATAGATTTAGTTTTAGTTCCCGGAGCTATTTTTGATAGAAATGGGTATAGAATTGGCTATGGAGGCGGGTATTATGATAGATTTTTACCTAGCTTAAATAAAAAAACTACTACAATAGGTCTTGCATATGATTTGCAATTGATAGATAATGTACCAAGGGGTTGCTATGATTTGCCAGTAGATTTTATCCTTACAGAAAAAGAATTCATCAACTGCAAAACAAAAAATAGCGAAAAATTCTATTAAGCCCAAAAAAAAATGGTATAATGTATAGGGAAATTTCTTAATTCTATTTTTAGGAGGAATTTAAATGGTTAGAACAGTAGGTACTACAGCTAGAGGTATAAGAGCTCCTATCATTAAAGAAGGAGATGATATAATAAATATTGTAGTAAATTCAGTGCTAAATTCTGCAAAATGCGAAAACTATGAAATAAAAGATAAAGATGTAATAGGAATCACAGAATCTCTAGTAGCTAGAGCACAAGGAAACTATGCTACTATAGATCAAATTGCCAAAGATATAAATACTAAATTTAAAGGAGATATAGGAGTTATATTTCCAATACTAAGTAGAAATAGATTTTCCATCATTCTAAAGGCAATAGCAATGACAGAAAAGAAAATATATCTAGTACTTAATTATCCTTCTGACGAAGAAGGAAACCCTCTCATGGATATTGACAAAATGGATGAATTGGGTTTAAACCCTTACACCGATGTATTGAGTGAAAAAGAATATAGAAAACTGTTTGGAGAAGTAGTTGCTCATCCTTTTACAGGTGTTGACTATGTTCGTATGTATAAAGATTTAGCTGTAAACGACAATATCGAAATAATTCTTTCAAATGATCCTAGAACCATTTTAAAATACACTGATGAAGTATTGGTTGCCAATATTCATGAAAGAAAAAGAACCAAAAGAATCCTTAAAAAAGCTGGTGCAAAAACAGTTTATGGACTAGATGATATATTGAGTACTCCTGTAGATGGAAGTGGATACAATCCAGAATATGGACTACTGGGTTCAAATTTATCTACAGATACAAGATTGAAATTGTTCCCTAAAGATTGTCAATATTATGTAGATGAAATTCAAAAAAAGATAAAAGAAGCTACAGGAAAACATGTAGAAGTCATGATATATGGAGATGGAGCTTTTAAAGATCCTGTAGGCAAAATATGGGAACTTGCTGATCCAGTAGTTTCTCCTGGATATACTGATGGGCTAAGAGGAACTCCAAATGAAATAAAACTAAAATACCTTGCTGATACAGAACTAAAAGATCTCAGTGGAGAAGAAATGAAAGAAGCAATGAAAAATAAAATAAAAGAAAAAAATGAAAATCTCGTAGGAAGGCTGAATCCTTAGGCACTACCCCAAGACAGTTGACAGATTTGTTGGGAAGTCTATGTGACTTGACCAGTGGAAGTGGCGACAAAGGAACCCCAATAGTACACATACAAGGATATTTCGACAATTATGCAACAGAGTAGCCAAATGGCTACTCTGTTATTTATTGCTTAATCCTTTCAATTCAAGCTGTTTCTTAGTATATCTATCAAGAAGAGATTTAATCACTGCTGCTATAGGAACTGCAAACAGCATTCCCCATACTCCAAAGAATCCGCCGCCTACCAAAATAGCTGTTATTATCCAGAAAGGTTTCATACCAACTTGTATTCCAAGTATCTTAGGTCCTAAATACAATCCATCAAATTGTTGTAGTGCAAATATAAATATGATAACCCAAAGTGCTTTTATAGGTCTATCAAACAATGTGATAACTCCCGCTGGTATCATTCCTATAAATGGGCCAAAATAAGGTATCATATTGGTCACTCCAACTATAAGACTAATCAAAACTGCATAAGGTACTTTCATGATTATAAGTCCAATAAAACATAGCACACCTATAATTGCTGAATCTATTATCTTACCTACAAAAAACTTTGAAAAAGCTTCTTTTATTTCATTTTGCACAGTTATGATAGATTCTGCCCTTTCCTTTGAAAATAAAGCATAATTAAGTTTCTTAAATCCTTTTACAAATCCTTCTTTATCCTTCAATATATATATAGATATTATAGCTCCCAAAACAAAGTTTACAAACCCAGATGTAAAATTGATTATTTGAGTTAAAGTCTTGTTTAAAAGTGGTCCAATTCCTTCGCTAGCTTTAAGTATTAAATTGTCCAATGCTGATTGAATTTCCTCAACAATTCCGTATTTATCAGCACCAGAGAATCGAGAAGGTAGGGTTTCAAGCCATTTTTGAGTTGTTCTCATATATCCAGGTAAATCTCTCGCTAAATTTTTGATACTATCTACAACAGTTGGAGTAATAACTATGAAAAACAAAGCTATTATTCCAAAAAATATTAAATATACAATGAGTATATTGACCCACCTTTTAGATTTATGCTTTTTCTCTATACTTACTAATATTGTATTTAGAAAAAAAGCAATCACAAAGGCCCAAATAAAAGGTTTTAATATTTTATTTAATGTAGCTAAAAATTCATCACTGTTGACCAGTTTAAAAAGAATAAATGCAATAACAAGTAAGAAAAATATTTTGCCATAATTATTTTTTTTGTCTATTTGTAATCACTCCCATTGGCATATTTGTTATTATATTCTATCATCTTTTACTTTCATAATAAAGAATTAATTTAAAAATATCTCAAATATTTTATGATTTACTTCTTCGTGAGCTTTTCTAAATTCAGGATGAATAAAATCTTCTATTGGATTGTTTGCAATATCTCCACAAATATCTACTCCCAAAACATTACCTAATTTACCAAAAAGTTTAAGCTTGTTTAACAAATTGTCCAATTCCATATTACCTTGATCCCAATTAGTCTTTACATATTTTTCCGAAAGTACATCTTTATCTATGCTTATATAAAAATCTTTCCCCTTAATTTTTCTCATGAATTTTGTATTTATAGACTTGTTTCCATCTTCTATATAATACATAAAAGGATATCTCGTATCATTGAAATAATATTTCTTATTCGCCCCAATCACAAGTATACCTGAAATCAAATTTTCATCTATACACTGTCTTGCCCAAGAACCACATGTAATAAAACCCTGCGGAGACTTGTTCATATCAAAATGATTGTCAAATAAAATCACAAAAGGTCTTATATTTAGTCTTTTTATGAGGAAATATGTCAAATAGTGAAAATCCCCTGAACCCAAATAAGCTAAACACTTTTCAGGCAGGGAATTTATAAACCGTCTTATAATCATTTCATTGTTTAGTAAAAAATATTTTGGGCGAACGTCATACTCCTTTAAGGCATCCACTATATTCACTATTTCAAAATGTGACTCCTCATATTTATCCTTATTTTTCAGTATGATCATTCTTACACCCCCAGATCATTCATAGTCCTTGCTTAAATCAGAATAATATTCTAATTTGCTCTGAACTAATCCGTTTACAGTTCCCTCCTCATAATTTCCATCCTCATCCATTTCTCCTGCTTCTATACCTGTTAATATTTCTATCCCTTCATCAATAGTCTTGACAGCATAAATTTTAAATATTCCTTCTTCAACTGCATTTATTACTTCATCACTCAGCATCAAATTTTCTATATTCTTTTCTGGAATTATAACGCCTTCTTCTCCAGTAAATCCTTTTAATTTACAAACCTTATAGTATCCTTCTATTTTTTCATTGACTCCTCCAATAGGTTGAATAACTCCCTTTTGATTTACAGAACCTGTCACTGCAATAGCTTGATTTATAGGTACATCCCCTAAACTTGAAAGAAGAGCATATAGTTCTGTACTAGAAGCACTATCTCCATCTACACCATCATAAGATTGTTCAAATGTAATACTTGCCGTTACAGCTAGTTGAACTTTTTTAGCATATCTTTCTCCTAAATAGCCACTTAAAATTAATACTCCCTTGTCATATATATTCCCACTTTGCTCTACTTCTCGTTCTATATTTACAATACCTTCCTTGCCTAAAAAAGTATTTACAGTTATCTTGTTGGGCCTGCCAAAAGAATATTGACCAACATCAATCACAGCCAAGCCATTTATCTCTCCAACTTTCCACCCTTCAGTATCTATAAGTATAGTACCATCTTCAATAAATTCCAATAGCTTTTCTTCATAAGTATTGTTTCTGTATACTTTTTTAGCTATAGCCTTTTCCACTTCTCTTCTTGTAACTATATTTTTATCTTCCTTTACAGCTATAGCATCTGCTTCATAAATTATCTCTACCAACTCATTGAACTGAGCTGTCAATTTATTTTGACTTTCACAAATTCTACTGCTTAACTCTATTATAGTAGCAATAGCAGATCTATCAAAAGGTTTTAATCCTTCTTTTTCACATTGATAAGCTACAAAAGAGCCTATCTTCTTTATATTTTCATCATTTCTTTCCATTTCCACATCAAAATCTGCTCTTATTTTAAAAAGTTTCTTGAAATCTTCATCGTATTGATAAAGTAAATGATAAGTCAAATAATCTCCAATAAGAATTATCTTTACATCCAATGGTATAGGCTCTGGTCTTATAGTTTCTGATATAATACTTAATCCTGTAATATTTTCTATCATTATCTTTTCCGTATAAATAGCTCGCTTAAGGCCTTCCCAAGATTCTCTGTTTTGAAGAATATCTTTTGCCTGTACAATAAGATACCCACCATTGGCTTCATGAAGAGAACCAGGTCTTATCTTTGTATGGTCAGTCTTAAGTCCTCCCAATTCATTTACATATTCAATCTTTCCAAGAAGATTGTAATAATTTGGATTCATCTCCTTTATAACAGGAGCTCCTCCATTAGAACCATTGCCAATAAACAAATTCACTTCATATCTCTTAAAAAAATCCTCTTTTTTATCTATAGGAAACATCAAATTCTCTATTCTTTCTTCCTCTTCTTCATCCAAAAACATCTGAAAATTTTTAACTATATCTTCTTTTACATCTGATAAATATTGTTTAACTCCTTGATTTTCACTAAATTTATCTATCAATGGATCTATATAGATTTGAGCAACTTCTAAAACCATCTTTTCCTTTAGCTCTTTTATCTCTTCTCTCAAATCATTTTCTACTTCTCTTATTCTCTTCACAAATTCAAAAGCTTTTTGACTCAATTCTTCAGATTGTTCCCTTAATCTTTCAACATCTTCTTCAGTTAAATTTTGAATTTCCTCATCTGTCAAGATTCTTCCGTCTTTTGTTGGCAAACTTAAAATTCCTCGTTCAGTCTGTTTAAATATAAAATTGTAGTCCCTTGCCAATTCATTTAACTCATTTATTATTTCTTGAGCCCTCTTCTGATGTCTACTATAAATTACATTTTTGTTATCCTCATAATCCTTAGACGAGAGCATTTTAGGAATATCTAATTTGATATTTAAAATAGCTTTTTCCACATCAACTTTAAACATTTTGCCCTTTCCAGTATCTAAACATATGGCCATAGGAGAATGTGGTTTTTTAAAATTAAAAACATAACACCAATCTTTAGGAGTTTCCCTTTTTTCAGCAAATTCCTTAGCTACTAGATAAGAATAGCTATTTCTGCCTGTACCTGTCATCCCCGATACATATATATTGTATCCCTTTCTTTTAACTGACAAGCCAAATTTCAATGCTTCCATAGCTCTTTCTTGACCTATAAGTTCTCTCTTAACTGGAACATCTAAAGTAGTATCATAATCAAAAATATCAGGATTACATCTTTTTTTTAGTTTAGAAATAGGTACTTCATATTTTTCCAACACCCTTAGCACCCCCAATGTTTATATACCCCTACAATATCATATATATTATTTATACAAAAAATATTTACTCTTTATTTATCTAATCCTGCAGCAATCTTTATACATTTTTGATGTTCTGGATCTATTTGACCATCTTTATGTCTCTTGCTCCCAGCAAAGTGTATATCCACATGTCCATCCATACCATTTCCCTTTATATAGTCAAGATTTGTCCCAGCACCATATCCGCCACTTCTCCATTCAGTATATTTTCCACCCTCTACACTGTCATTTCCAGCATGAGGCATAGCTGTCATACTTGCAGCAACAACTCTATCTCCCGCTTGAACCAACACTGGTCTTCTAACCCAACTAAATCCTCCCCAAATATCCTTTATAACCTCAGTATCTTCTGAAGTCAAAGCTTCACAATCTGCATGATAAGAACCCATAGTCCTCTTCATAGTAAAAGTCTTTCCCGAGTAGAAATCCTTTACTTTAAACACAGTTCCTATAGGAAGAATACCTTTATCCACTTCACTGAACCAATCCAAATATTCTCCACAATTTTCATCTATAGGCTTGTCCACTTGAGTATAATCTGGAGATTTTGGTATTATAAGCTCTTGCCCAATATTTAAAACTGTATTCTCACTTAAATTTTCATTGGCATTTATTATTTGATCCATAGATACATTATACTTCTGGCTTATAGTCCATAAACTCTCTCCAGAAGATACTATATGTACTATAGTTTTAGGTATTTCTCTACCTGTTGCACTTCTATTCGTAGTTGTAACAACAGTCTTCTTTCCATTTGGAACTTCTAATACTTGTCCAGGATAAATAACTGTTTTTTCATTGGCATTGTTGGCCTTTAATAGGCTTTCCAAACTCACATTGAATTGATTGCTTATCTTCCAAAAAGAATCTCCTGATTTAACTGTATAAGGTGATGCAAATGAAGTTGAACTAATTCCCACCGCTGAAACTATCAACCCTATGCAAACTTTTTCCTTTATCTTCTTCATAAGTACTTCCCCTCCAACTTTTGACCTTTTTCTATTTATCATATAATACTTCTACATAAATCTTAAAGTTCCTCCCTGTAATTTTTGGAAATTTAAAAGGCATATATCTATATGCCTTTTTTTACTCAATGTATTGAGTTTCCAACTCAATATTCTTTGGAAGTTCATCTAAATCAGTTTTCACAACAACAAAGGGATATATAATTCTCTGTTCAACCATCTCATCTGGCTTTGGATCTTTAAAAAGTGCATGGACAATTATATCAAATTCACCATCTTCTCCTTTAACCTTTTCAATTTTGTCTATAGTGACTGAATACCCTTCCGTCTTTTTTTCTCCTCTTGTCACTACTACAAACACTTCTCCATCCACTTTACATCCAAGAGCTCTTTCAACTGCCAAATAATTTGGAAGAACATCTACAAGTTTTTTAGGAACCTCATCATTTTCAAGAACTTTAAATTTCACATTTCTATTTCCTTCATCTAAATATTTAGGCAAAAAAACAATTCCCAAAACAGCAATACAAACTATTAAAAGAATCACAAATTTTTTCATTTGTCCCCCTCCACCAAAATAAATTTATATCTATATCTTTATTCCAGAAGAGGACAAATTATGTTAAAAAAATTTTGGTGGCAAGGGGACGTTTTGTTTGCCACCCTCTCCAATTAAAAGGAATCTGGCATACTTCTCAAAGTTGAACTAAAGTCTCTATAAAACAATATTCCCGTCACTGTTGCAGCTATTATATCTGATATAGGTTCTGCCAAAAATACTGCAAAAACCTTATTAGATAAAAATTTCGGCAATATGAGTATAAGAGGAATCAATAAAAATACCTTTCTAAGTAGTGCTAAAAATAAAGACGTCCTAGCATTTCCCATAGCAATAAAAGTCTGTTGGCAAGCTATTTGTACTCCCATTGCAAAAACTCCTCCCATATATATCCTAAGCCCTGATGTAGCCATATCTATTATAGCCTTATTATTTGTAAATAACTTCGAAAAGAATTGTGGCATTATCATCATTAATAGCCAAAACAATACACTATAACTTGCTGTTGAAATAATCAAATATTTAAAAGTATCTCTCATTCTATCTTTATTCTTCGCACCATAGTTATAGCTTATGATTGGCTGTGCTCCTTGAGTCAATCCCGAAAGTGGCAAAAATGTAAATTGCATAGCCGCAGACAATATTGTCATTGCACCCACTGCTACATCTCCACCATATTTTTGTAAACTAGAGTTAAATGCTATAATGATAAAACTCTCTGTTATCTGCATTACAAAAGGAGATAAGCCCAACAACAATACTGGTTTCATTATATTCATATCTATTTTAAAATTTTTCTTTTTTAGCTTTAAAATAGTTTTATCTCCTCTTAAAAATCTTATCACCCAAATAGCTGATACTGCCTGAGATATAATTGTTGCCAATGCCGCTCCTTTTACATTCATTTTAAATCCATATATAAAAATAGGATCCAGTACTATATTTATAATAGCCCCTATAGAAACTGTAATCATACTTATTTTTGCAAAACCTTGAGAACTTATAAAGGGATTCATTCCAACTGCCAATTGAACAAATATTGTTCCCAAAGTATATATCTCTATATATTCCAGTGCATAAGGCAAAGTCTTTTCACTTGCCCCAAACCAAATCAATAGCTTTTCATTAAACAACAAAAACAATATTGTCAATACAATCGATATCCCAATTAAAGACACAAAACAATTTCCCATAATTTTCTCTGCACCTTCATAATCTTTTTCGCCCATCTTAATAGAAGCCCTTGGTGCTCCTCCAATGCCTATCAATACAGAAAAAGCTGAAATTATAATCAAAAGTGGAGCTGTAACTCCTACGCCAGTTAAAGCCTCTCCGCCTATTCCTTTGATATGACCTATATACATTCTATCTACCATATTGTAGAGTAAACTCACTAGCTGCCCTATAATAGCTGGTATTGCTAATGAAAACAACAACTTTTTTACATCTTCTGTTCCTAATCTATTTTTATCTGACATTTCTACAATCGCCCCTTATCCTATTTCTATATCCTTTACATTGTTTAACATCTTGTTATTTACTTTTACAAACAAATTCAAATCTTCTAAAGTCATTCCCTTAATCAATTGATTTGTAAATTTTTCATTTGCCTCTTTTACCTTTTTAACTACACCATCTTCTTCATTTATGATTTTAAGATATACTGACCTCCCATCTTCCAAATTTTCCTCTGTGCCAATTAAATTCTTATCTTTAAGTAGATTGACAGCATGAGATACCAAGCCTTTAGATATTCCCCTATTCATACTAATTTCACTTGCTGTAATATCCTTGTCCATATTGTTGATTAAAAATGTTAAAACATCTATTTCTGCTGGTGTTAATTCAAATTCTACCAATGACTCTTCCATATACCTTTTATATTTTTTTATTATTTGAAAATAAATATAAAAAATATTAGAGTCCTCATTATAAACAGACATCTCATTTCCCCTTTCGATATAGTTCATTTTTGAACTATATCGATTATATATCAAATTTAAAAAAGTGGCAAGGGGACGCTTTGTTTGCCACCCTTGCCACTTTAAGCATTTCATTTTATTTTTTAAAAAACTGATAAAACTCTTCCATTAATAAATCATTCACTAAAAGACTCTGCAGTAGATATTTTCTCTATATTTTTGTGAGTACTTTAAACTTATCGTGATTATCTTTATTTCCAGTAAACTGGCACCACTCATTATAAATTGCAAGAAGACTACCATCGAGATAATTAATCGCTTTCTCTTTTATTCCTTCTGGAACTCCATAATACGCTTCTGCAATAGCACCAGTAATAGCAGCTAAAGTGTCACTATCACCACCAACCGAAATAGCAGTCCGAATAGCATCTTCAAAAGAAGTAGATTCTAAAAATGCTACAATTGCCTGTGGTACTGTTTCTTGACATGTCGCATTAAATTGGTATGTTTCTCTGATCTCATCAATTGTGAAATCTAAAGAATAATAATTTCCATTAATCTTGTTCCTAATCTCACTTTTAGTGAAACCTCGCCTTGCCATAAATATTGCTATAGCTGTTGCCTCAGCACCTTTGATTCCTTCTTCATGATTATGGGTTGTTGCAGTTACAACTTGAGATAATCTGCATACTTCACTCTCTGTCCTTGCAACAAAGCCTACTGGACTTATTCGCATAGCTGCTCCATTCCCAAAACTATTATATGGTTCAGGATTTTTACTAAATATCCATAGTCGAAACATACTGCCATAACCACAATTTGGATAACTACGTCCAATTTCCTGCATATATTTAATCGTCATATTTTCAAGCATTGAATAATAATTGCTATCAAAATCATAACCACCAAGCAAATAGCCTATTTTCTTCTCAGTTTCCATAATTGCTTTTGCAACAGCAAGAGTCATAACACTATCATCAGTTACTCTACAGTCTTTTGTAAATAATTCAAATTCCTTGCTTTTATGATTTTTAAATTCAAAACGAGACCCAACAATATCACCTATAATAGCACCTATCATCAAATAGCCACCTTTCTTTTTTACTTCTTTACCTATTCTTCAGGTATTTCAATGACAAATATTTCTCTTATTAAATCAAAAATACACCTTTTATTATTTTGATAATAATCTCTCCCAATATCATACATAATAAAATCTATATCTAAAGAATTGTCCACCTTCATAACAAAGACTTTTTGTTTTATACCCTTGCCAACTACTTTATTTTTTCCAATACGCCTCTGCCAACTCCAGTTATCCTAGATATCTGTCTATTACTTGCCTTTGTATTTGCCTTTATCATTTTAAGTATTTCATTTCTTGATTTTGTATCCAAACTTTTTAATTTTGAAATATCAGTAAAAGAAGAAATTATCTCCATCAGTTCTTCATCTGTGTATCTTATCTTTTCATCATATTCTAAACATTGATCTTCATTTTTCATTCCCATATAATTCATAAAACTCTCTACATCTGAGAAATAACTTAATGCAAATGAAGGATCAATTATCATGTCATTCTTTTTCTCAATATTTATGTATTCTGTATAGCTACTCCATCTGTAATTCTCGATATTTTCTACCATTCTTGCTTTAATTGGATTTTGATGAATGTATCTCAATGCCATCAAAAAATATGCATCACTATCAACGGTTTCACTTCTGAAACGATTTTGAAAAAGATGTCCTGTTCTTCCATTTTTCAAATTGTGATATTGAGCATAACCAACTGCTATTCTTCTAACTATATCTCCTATTTCTTCTGTTTCTGTCTTAATTAAAAGGTGTACATGATTTGTCATAAGACAGTATCCATATACAACAAAATCACTTTTATCCATTGCCTCTCTTATATAGTACAAAAATTTTTCATAATCACTATCGGACAAAAAAATATCCATTTTATCTATTCCCCTGAGCATTACATGATATATCCCACTTTCACTTTTCTCCCTTGTCCCTCTTGGCATAATATCACCTATTTCTCATTATTCTAATTGGTGGCAAACAAAACGTCCCTGTGCCATGCTATATCAATAAATATATAAATTCTATATTTGTCTACAATTTCCTTCTTATTTTAAAAATTTAGGTGGCAAATATACCACCTATTCTATAACTTTGACTAATTTTATTTTCCCTTCAAATCCGCCTCTTTTATGCCTTTTCTCGAGTCTAATTTTTTCAACTTCTTCAAAAGATGTTCCTTTGGCTTTCAATATTCCATGTATAACTTCTAGAATATCAGCTATCTCCTCAATATTTTCATCTTCAATGTATTCTTCTGTTTCTTCAATCAACTTTTTATTTAGCTCTTCTAAAAATTCATTTTCATCCATAATTTCTATAACGCTTTTTTTCCCATCTTTCTCTATAATTTCAGGTATATTGTCTCTGACTAATTTGTTGTAAACCTTCTCCATTTCCATCCTCCTATCCTTTATAGGGTACAAGTTGAGTTTTCAAATTTCTTATGCCGCCTCTTGGATCTTCTACATCTCCATCATATCTTGGTATCATATGAACATGAAGATGCATAATAGTTTGTCCGGCACTTTCATTTATATTTATTCCAATATTGTACCCAGTCGGTTTATATTTAGAATCAACAATTTCTTTGCATTTTTGTACAATTTCATATATAGCTATAAGCTCTTCTTCTGTAGATTCATAAAAACTAGCATAATGCCTTTTGGGTATTATCAATACATGTCCTAAATTTACAGGATACTTATCATATATTGCAAAGACAAGTTCATTTTCTGCAATTATATCTAAAAACTCTCTACCGCAAAACAAGCAACTCATTTTTCTTCCTCCTTGAACCTTCTAGCAAAATACTGTATTTCTCTATACTTTAAAATATCCAGATAATGTTTTATAAAATTTTCATCAATGAATGGACTCAGCTCATCCGTTATGCTAAATGTATTGTTGATTTCATCATGAGCAAAAAATTTGCTTCTTGATAAAAACTTTATTGGATTTTGTACTGCTTCTTTTGTATATCTTTCTAAACTCCACTGTTTCCAATCTTTATGTTTTTTATCTCTAAAATCTTTACTATGTACTTTATCGTTTGAATAATAATCCATAAAGGACTTGCCTACTTCTTCTATTGAAACTTCTGTAACCATTTTATCACCTTTTATAAATGACAGCAAAACAGGTATTTTATATGATTTGGACATGGCAGTTTTCTCAATTTCTATAAGAAATTCTTCTCCAACTGTATCAATCCATTTCTTTTCAATTTCATTTAATTCATCTATTTCATACAAAAACCTTAAATATCCTTTTTTTAAGTATTCCCTCATGGGAATATCAATTCCCTGATAAATATCTACTCTATCAGGTCTTCTCTCTAAGCTTTCTTTCAATCTAAAATATTCTTCTCTCATCCTCTTTTTTAGAGGATCTCTTTTTCTCATTTCCTCAAATAAATCCATCAATTTTAAATCAAAATTAGTTGTACAGTCCTCTGGCAAATCAATATTGCACATGTATTTTGGTGAAGTTTCCTTTATATATAAAGGATTTTCTCCTGCCAAAAGTTTAGGAATATAATGAGCCTTTTTATAATTGCCAATAAAGTCAATCACAACAAGATAATCCTTATCTTCAAACTTTCTCAATCCTCTTCCCAATTGCTGCAAAAACACCACATAAGATTCCGTTGGCCTTAAAAACAATACTGTATCTAAAGATGGAATATCTACTCCTTCATTAAATATATCTACTGCAAATATAACTTGAATTTCTCCTCTTTCAAGTTTCTCTATTGCCTCATCTCTATCCATGAAATATTTAGAACTACTATTTGAGCTGTGAACTGCCACAGATTTAATTCCATTTTGAGAAAAGTACTCTGCCATATATTCAGTATGAACTATGGAAGTGCAAAACCCTATAGTTCGCTTTCCTGCAAATTTTAGATAGTTTGAAAGAATTAAATCAGCCCTTTTTTCAGTAGACAGCAATTTTTCCAGTTGCTCTATATTGTACTTTCCATTTTTGTATTCTATCTCATCATAATTCGTATCATCATATACTCCATAATACTTAAATGGCACTAAAATATCCCTATTTATTGCGTCCTTTAGATTGATTTCATAAATAATATTGTCATTGCAAATTTCAAATATATCCTTGTTGTCCATCCTATATGGTGTAGCAGTCAATCCCAATAAAAATTTAGGTTTAAAATAATTTATTATTCTAGTATATGTAGCTGCAGCAGCATGATGAAATTCATCAACTATTATATAATCAAAATAATCTTCAGAAAAATATTCTTCACACAGGTACTCATCTTTTCCAAGAGTTTGAACACTTGCAAAGATTACATCTCCTTTGGTGTCCTTTTTATCTCCCATAAAAAAACTCATATCAGAATTTGGTCTCACATTGTTGAAAGAATCATATGCCTGTTCCAAAATTTCCTTTCTATGAGCTATAAACAGTACTTTTTCAAAATTTAAAGAATCAAAAGCCGACAAATAAGTCTTCCCTGTCCCAGTAGCAGCAACTACCATGCCTTTATCTATTCCTTCTTCTCTGGCTTTTTTCAGTTCATAAAGTGCCTCTATCTGATGACCAAAAGGCTCAATTTTCTTGGGTACCTCTATTTTTTGAGTTTCTTCTATCTGTTTTATTATTCTTGGCTTTACCCAGATAGATGCATACTGTCTCAACTTTTCATCTGTTACCTCATCTGACTGGTTTTCATATATATAATCAAATTCATCTTCAAATCCCTGAAAATCCTCTGGAGATAATTTTTTATCTAATCTATAGTTCCATTCTACCCCTTCAATCAAAGCAGAACGTGACATATTAGATGAACCAATATACAATACACTTTCACTTTTTTTATTTATTATATAGGTTTTAGGATGAAATGCTATTTGAGGTACATTGAAAAATCTTATATCAACTTTATCTCCTAATCTATCTTTTAGATAGTAAATACAAGATGGCTCCGTAATATTTAAATATGTTCCAGTGATTATTTTTAATTTAGTTCCATTTGAAATGGCTACCTCTAAATCATCCCCAATCAGTTTAATACCAGATTCCATTAAAAATGATACTATGAATTTCATTTCAACAGCATCATTTATATCAGATTTTAATCTTTCATATAAATTGTTCTTTTGTCCAGTAATTGCATTCATAATCTTTTCACCTTTTTCATAAATAGCAAACATAGTATAACTTCTATACTTGTCTACAATTTCCTTCTTCTTTCCTTAAAAATTTTCCAAATAAAAAATAGGTGGCAAACAAAACGTCCCCTTGCCACCTTTGAAAAAACTTAAAGCTTATTTAATTTCCTTTATTACTCTTACAACATCTTGTTTCTCAACTTTCTTATCAGTTTCATCAACTTTCTTTTCAAGTGCAGTTAATTTTTCATAGTTTTGTTTATATCCATCAAATAATACTTTATCATTTGTGCCCATTATATTTTCCAGTCTAACTATATCCTGCTTTGTAGCCATGCTTTCCTTCATCTTTTGCATTTCAATATATATTTTTTCAACAAATCAAAAACCTTATTAGCTATCCCCAAAATCTCCTTTAAATATCATTTTATATTTATATTATAACATAACCAAAAACCGTCAAGCAGCACATACTCTACCCACATTTATGTGCCCTATTTTTAAAAATTATTTATGTTAGTTTCTCTTTTGCAAAAGTTTTCAATATATCTGAGCTAGGATGATCAGCTAGCGACACAAGTTTGTTGGCTAATACTACAGGAATCAGAGAATTGTAGTATAAATCACATTTCAAATCAGCTACAGTATTCAAAACAATCTCTGCATTTATTAAATCACTTAGTTTTGGAGATACAAGTGCTTCTTTTGTTGGTATTGTAGCCACATAAATATTCTCATATTGAGATTTATAAATTACCTTAGCTCCATAATAACTTGTACTTGCATATGGATCATTGGAATTTATATCTCCAGGAATGATATATTTATAAATATATCTATTATTTAGAATCATTGCATCTCGTTCTTCTAGCCTATCTGAAATAGAAGCTGCATGTTCAACGAAGCTGCCACTTTTTTCTAAGCCAATTAGATTAATAGTATATTTAGCATTAAGATAATTAATTAATTCACGCATAGGCTGGTGAATTCGAGCTGTTTGTCCAAAATAAGCCAACGGTCCATCTTTTATGAAAATTGTCTCTTTCAGAATTTCTGGTTTAATTTCAAGTATAGTTTTAATCAAATATACAATCAATAGTTGCTCAAACGCAGTCGTTACATATCCTAAAATGCCACCTGCTCCAAGCTCATCATCAATCGCTTCATGAAGTCTAAAAACATCAGTTAAATATATTTTCTGGCCACATCTAGGACATTTGATTGTATATTTATTATCAAGTTCTCTGCGCCTAATTTTGACTCCACCATTATTTTCTGGTGAACAGCATGGACACGATGACAAAAACCACTCATCTCTTTCACTTTCATACTCAGAAAAAATCAACCATTTTAATGCCTTCATTAATCCATTTTCTTCAATTGAATTCATAAAAAATTCATAGATTGCTAATCTTACAGAATTTGTTAAATTAGCTTCTCCACAATAAGTCATTCCCTTGGTAGGAATAACTAGTTTAAATCTCTGAATTTCTTGAAGTTTAGCCATGTCATCTGGATCAATAAATGGTTTTTGCTTCAAATCAATTAAATCCTTGTGTTTAAAAAACAATACTCCAAATTGAAAGAAAGCCATCGTAGCTGAAGGAAATTCATTTTTAATAATCTCATTCCTATATCCCCCATCAACAGCTACAATATTTCGGATATTATTATTATCCGATATGTCAATAGTAGTTCGAATTAGATCAATATCTTTCTCATCAGATTCTGACGCTGGTATCCAACAATTTTCAATAAATTTTTTGACTGTTTCATCATTTATAATTTCTGTGTGAGCTGTCTTACTTGCTCTTTCAAAAGGTTTATTTGAATATATGTTACTATATCCCATATCACACCTCCTTTGCTGAGAATCTATCGATTTGAACAGGAACGATAAAGGCGTTGGAATACGTTTTCATTCTGATGAAACCTTTATCACTACCAGCACTATATTTAACAAGGCTCTCACAAAAATCATCAAAATCATAAAATTTCCTTATTTCCTTCAGTTCATCATCATTATTTAAATGAGCTATAAACCAATTTTGAGTATTCTTTAATATATTAGAACTAATAGAGCTAACTTCCTGTGTTGCATATATCATTCCTATATTTAGTTTAGCTCCCTCTTTTGCAATCCTATTATAGATTTGACTTAAATCCTTATCATCTTTCTTCGGAAACAAATTATGTGCTTCTTCAAAATAAAACTGAATAAAATTATTCGGCATCATATGGACAAATCTATTCATTGAATCATTAAAAATACTCCAACAAATCTTTTCTGAATAAGTTCGTTGTATTGTAGGTGAACCTTGAGAAAGGTCAATAATAACAATGCCACCTTTTCTTAAATGACTGACTATCTCTTGAGAAAATGATTCTTTGGTTGTATTTGTATGATATTCATTTAAAGGGTTAAGTTTTTTGTACCCAGAACAATTCGCAGCACCTTTAGCTGTTCTTTTTTTGGTCAAAAAGACAAGTATAGATTTTAATTCCTCATCAGCCCAATCATGTCCTTTCTTCTTCTTATAATTAATGAAGAAATCATCATCTTCATTCTCTCTAACCCATGTAAACCAATCACATGCTTTCTCCAATGTAATACCTTTGGATGGATCCCCACCACATTTTAAATTTAAATCTTTGTTACCACTAAAACGTACTTTATAAGAATCATCCACTGCAAAGCCAGCTCTGTACAAGCAGCACTTATATGCAGCTATTTTTCTTTCCCACCTAATATGTGCAGAAGAATTTGCAGCTTCAGGCTCTTTTAAGTCTATCGCAAGAAAACTTTTGATATAATCTACACTTTCATCTGCAAGTAATGAAGTAATCAATTCAAAGCCAGATCCAATATCTTCATAAAAATTAGTTTTCATTACTTTGAACCCATCTTTTTCAAGAACACTATATCTTTCTGTAATCGAACTAAACATATCAAATATTGCTGTCCCCTCATCTTGCAGATTCTTATTAGCATATTCTCCATTAATGTCAAATATAATTTGACCTACCTTGTATTTTAACGTCCCATTATCATTAAATGGATCAAGTAGTTCAGCAACATTATCGTCTTTAACATAGTCGATAGGTAAAACCTCTGTTGCTTTCTCACTGATGGTAGCAGTTGCTTCAATAATTTTCTTTACTGTATTCGACTTACCTGTTCTCGTCATACCAAATGTTGCAGTCCTCTTACCTATAAAGTCTTGAGGACTCACATATACTGGAACTACTTCTTGCCGTTCTTGAAACCTTAAACTAGAGCTATATCTGACTTTTCCTATTTTTACATCCGTAGGCCCACCAGGAATAGTTTTCCCATCCCTAAAATTCACAATGCTTTCCAAAACTTTTCCCATTGGCTTGTATGCAGCATAATTATGAGCACTATAATAGTTCTCTACATCTGCTCCAAAAGATAAGTTTTGTTTATCATCCATATAAAAAGTTCCCAATATTCGACATTCAAGCCCAGAAAAACTAAAAGAATATCTCGTGAAATCATCTAACTGATTAGATC
This sequence comes from Sporanaerobacter sp., assembly GCF_047830725.1. Classification (NCBI taxonomy): domain Bacteria; kingdom Bacillati; phylum Bacillota; class Tissierellia; order Tissierellales; family Sporanaerobacteraceae; genus Sporanaerobacter; species Sporanaerobacter sp. Next base: position 387,440 of record NZ_CP181252.1, read on the forward strand.
TCCCAGAAGTTTTTATATTATCTTTATAATACTCAACCATCGATGCTATTACCTCATTATCAGTTGGTAATTTTGATGGTTTCAGTGCCCTCAAAAGAAGACATTCTTGAACATCATCAGCCTCATTTGCATAAAAAGCTAATAAAAAAGTCCCCTGGGGTATTCCACCTACTTTTTCTTTCCACGCATCAGTTACTAGCAAGAATGCTTTATCATAATCAAGATAATATGGTCTTCCCACGAATAAATCCTTGACTTTGGCCTCCTCAAAAATATTTACATTGGCCATCGATTTTACAGTATCTTTAATATTCATCCCAATTACTCCCTTTCGTTAAATTTGCATTTATGGTTGGATCTTCAAATCTAATCGCAGATTGCTTTCCGTATTTACTATTTAATTCTATGCTAATCCATCTTCTTTTTAATCGTTCTGCACAAAAACCTGTAGTATTAGAGCCTCCAAAAGGATCTAATACCAAATCACCTTCATCAGTAAGAAACTCAATAAAAAAGCTAACTAATTCCATTGGCATCCTTGCTGGATGTGGTACCATGTCCAGTTTCTTACAACGTCTCGTAAAATAATCATTCGATTTAGTATTTGCAATCTTTAATGTGTTTTGTGGCAATCTTACTTTATCCCCTGGATTTACTGGTTCAAATTCCAAAAAATTTGGCATTATACTTCCTTCATGTCGGGTTAAAAATCCATCCTCACTGATTATATGATCTGAAGGACGTTTTCCCGCATTGTATGTTCCTTTTTTAAATAATTTCTCCATACTTTTACTATATGGTCTAAGCACTTTCTTATTATCAGCCTTCGGATAATCGCTTTTTGCCATCCACCACACATGAGTAAAACTATCTATAGTTCTTATTCTATTGATGGTAACCCATTGAGCTGGAGATGGTAATCTTGCTGGATTATAACAAATAAATTCTTGACAAAGTCTTAAATTAGCATCTGGGTTCTCAAGAAAAGCTATCAATGATTTCATACTTAATAAGGATTGGACCGGACGTCCCTTTTCCCATCCATTACCAATTTCTATTACTATTGAACCATCTTCAGCAAGAAGTTCAGAAAATAATGGGGCTAGTTTCGAAATCCACTCAACGTATTCGTCACCTTCCAAATTTCCATACTCCTTTTTTTTATTTAATGGAAATGGAGGAGATGTAATTATTAATTGCACTTTACCCTTAATAGTCTTTTGTTTTGCCAGGATTTTTAATTGCTTTGTGCATTCACCTAAATAATATTTACCTAAATCAGTGCTGTACAATATTTTGGCCATGTCACATTATCTACTCCTTAACTAAATTTTTATTCCATCAATTTTCTTATCATCTTCACAATATCATCATTTTTATTTGTTTTCAAAGAAAATATCGATAACTTTCTCTAATATATATTAATGTTGTTTTTTATTTCTATATCTACTTTTTATGACTAAATCTTTTTATAAGGGAATACTCCAACCATTTTTTAATTTATTAATAAAGTTTTATAAAATAATAAAATCTTCTTCTAACTCATGATTATTAGGATAAATCTAACCTCCTTCCTTAAAGTGGCAAATGGACGTTTTACCACCATCTCCATATATTCTCCATATATTGGAACAGAATATATGGAGAGTATATAACTTTATAAACTTAAAGTGCTTTTATCACAAAATCATAATCAATTATATTTGTTTTATAGCCATTTGCTTCGATTTCAAAAACTTATTTTTCTCATAAATAAGCAAAAGAACCTGGCTTTTTATATACTATTTTTCTTATATATATTATATATAATTCGAATACCATTGTATAAATATCTGCAATCTCTTTGTTGCTTGTTACAATAATATCGCTAGATTTTATATTCTCCTAATGGTATGTCACCAAACCTATATACCGCATCTAAATTTGTCTTAGTTATTGCAACAAAATAGTTATAATTTTTATTGAAATTTCCAACGTCATCCAATGTTTTTATCTGTCTTTGGTTATAGGCTTTTTCATAAAATAATTTTGAGCATTTTCATATAAGTTACATTCTACATTTTCTAGCTTAGTCATAGAATTATCTAATCCATAACCCCCTTGTCTTGCTTTCCAATTGCCAGTGTCTACATAATCTATATAGTCTTCCTTACCAATTTCTTTTGCAAACGTATATAAATATTCCTTCCATTTCTTATATTCTTCCTTGAAATATATAGATGATAAAAATTCTGACCACATACTATTATTAGGGCAATATAAGCATCCTACTCTCCTAAAGCCATATTTATATGCCTTATTAAAATTAATCTTTTCAGAAAGAATATATAGCCATACATCATCATCACTCCACTCTATAATAGGAGCTGATACAATCTGTCTCGAAATTTTAGGGCTTTGAACAGTCCTTAAGTATTTACTTCGTGAAGCAGATTCACTTTTTCTAATACCATAGAATGTCAAAATTTTCTTACCTATAGTATCATTAAAGCTTCTTGAAATTGGCCCAGTCTTGAAAATAGAACAACACCATCTCATTACCCTGCTAGGTGGCCCAAAAACATCACATAATTCAGAAAAATTCTTATCTGAACATGTTGCCATAAATGGGGTAAACATATTATCTTTTTTAAATTCTTCAAAATATTTATATGTTGTTGGAAATTCAAGAGTTGTATCTCCGAAAATATGGAGTATTGTATTATTGCCTGTGGTTTTTCTAACTAAATCAGAAGTAACAGTTGAATCTTTTCCTCCTGACCAAGAAACAACAGGCTGATAATTCTCATATTTACTTACAGTTTCTTTTATATATTGATTTGCCTCCATAATTATTTCATCTAAATGTTGCTTATTACCTTCTACAAAATTACTAAATTCTTCATTATCTTCTTCTTTATAATTTGATATATTTTCTCTTATTTTCTCTATTTCTCTTTCATTATTCAATATACTTGAATAATTCACCACTATCCTTTCCCCATTTATTAAATAATAATTTCTTCCTAAATTCCAAACTTGCTCACTGGTTACATCTTTATTAAGTAAATATGATAAAATTATTTTTTCATGCATAAAAACAGGTATAGCCTCTTCACTCAAAGGTTCTGTTTTATTATTGCATAATTTACACGTTTTATTTTTTGTGGGATATCTACAATTTTTACACCATCTAATCATTTTCATCCTCCGTTAAAATCCAAGTATCCTTAAATGAACAATATTCTCCATCCTTTTTATGCAATATATCAAATTTACTATCAATCAATCCGATATTTTGCATTACAATTTTATTTTTTGATGTAAGGTTATATGGAACAATAAATTTTATTATTAAAGGATCTTTCATGAGTATATCTAATTTATTTATATCTCCTTCAATTTCCTTAATGACCTTGTTCACATAACAAGACCTATAATATAGAAGTTTATTTTTACTAATACACATTCCTTTTGAGCATCTAAATATTCTGCATTTAAAACATATATCCGTTCCTTCTTGGATAGGTTTGTTGCCAGAAGTAGCAGTTTTACCAACAAATATTTTTTTTATCTCTTCATATTTGCCCATCTCTAAATAATAAAGTATTATGTCTCCTAAACTGTATATTTCCTGTCTATTAGCCTCACTAACTAAATCAATAAAAGTTCTAGAATATGCATTGTTTAAATATATTTCCTTGAAAGGTTCTGAAACCATTTTCCATAAGTCAGGGCAATCTATTTCCTTTATACCTTTTGATTTTGCAAGTTCTTTTGAATTTTCACATATATTAAATTCATCTATTATGTTATTTGTAAAACATATCTTATTGAAAAATTCTTCAACCCGTTCCATTATTTTTTGGCCATATAAAGTCAAAATTATATTTCTCTCGTTTTTATAGTCATTTATAATATTTAGCTTATATAGACTACTTAAATGCTTATCTGAAAAATAACTTGCATCTATCTTTCCAAAATTCAGCCTTAATAAATATATAACTATCATACAAGCTACTATTTCGTTAGTACGCAAATCGAGCAATAAAATATTTTCACCATTATCCACATACTCAGTGTTTAAAATAGAATTCCTTCTATATGCAATGCATTTAGTATCTGATTTAAGATTGACTCCTATATCATTTAATTCTTCCACCAACATATAGTAGTCTTTTCCTAAATACTCAGCTATAGCGTTCACTGCATCATATGTAATCACACCTTTTTCTATTATTGCTTTATAAAAATCATCTTCATCATTTATTTCATATACCTTGTCATTAAATTTTAAAACCATAGCATCGTATTCACACACTTCAGCACTCTGATTACCATCTATAAATACTTTTCTATCAATATCTTTAATAAAATATTTATCCTTGATAAACTTCTCCATTTCTCCCATGTCATTCCCATACTCGCTTCTTATGGCCTCTAAAGTTTCCCTCAATAAAAAATAATTGCTATTGACAAATATAAATCTCTCATCTTTCATCAATATGGCTTTTATATAATCTTCTGATACTTCTCTACCATAAATGCTTTTGTAATCTATTTTTGCATTAGCTAAACTCATGCCAATATCAAATTTTTGCATTTCTTCAAATATATCATCTTCAAACTCTAAAGTGCTTACTTTTTCCATACAAAACACTCCTAGTCTTTATTCAAAAAATTAATTCCTCTTTCATTGAAATCTACCATCATTTCAAATACATCTTCGTACTTCTCTGATATGTCTATATTCTTTAAATCTTCATAATATACAAATCCATTCTTCAGTCCAAATTTTAGCAGTGAATCCATATCGGTAACTTCAATTAAATCATTATCATCATCTATTTCTTCCAATGGTTCTATATATCTCTCACATTCAGTATGATCAAAAATTTCATATTCATTTTCATATTCATATTTTGTAAATATCCTTATGATATTTGATGATATAAATTCCAAAATTATAATATCTCCCTCAACCAATTCTTTCCTTTTAAATATTCTGCTTACACCGTATAGATCATTTGGCTGATGTTAAAAGAACAAGAATATTTGTTGTGATCTTTATCAAATACACATACCTCATTGTTTAAATATATATTAAATATTTTGGGTATTTTGATACTGTAGCTATTTATAATGGTGTCTACAAGTCTATATGCTATAACAGTATTGCCATACTCATTGATATTTTTCCCGAGCAGATACCCAAGTCTTCTATTGTTGTTTGCATCAACAATGTTGGAATAATATTTTATATTCCCATTTTGGACTTGAGAAACTAGTCCATAAAACCCATGTCCTAAAGTAGCAATTCTTTCATCTAATTGCATTAAAGTATAAACAGTTGTCTCTTTTGCCAAAGTTTTTTCTTTTATACATTCATATATATCATGATAATGCATAGCACTTTGCTTTTTTTCTAGCAATTCTACTACCAAATCCACAACAAATATATGCTCATCTACTCCCCACTCCCTCAAACCATAAATTCCTGTAAAAGTCCTAACAAATAAATCTTTTCTCCTGTCTAAATAGGAAAGTATAAGTCTTAGATTTGTTTTTTCTCCAGTTATTCTTATATATTCCTCCATTACAACTGAATAATGAACAGGTTCTCCAATTTTTTGAAAAATCATATACAATATGGTATATCTATCAAAATGTTCTTCTGCAAAATAACATGAATTTTCACTTTCATTTATATAAAATCTTTTATCTTTTTGGATAATTGACTTAAAAAATTCTTTTTCTCTCCATTTTTCTATATTGAGTTGAGTATACATATTATCTAAATTTTCAGTACCTACAAATTTCTTTCTTTTCTTATCAACTATATAATCTAAATAATTGAGAATATGCTCATATTTATCTTTGGTATAAACATAGACATTATCCACAACTATAAGTTTATCTTCTATTAAATTCAACAAGTTTATAGCCTCTATAATATCCCAATCCCCAAAGATTTTTTCAATTTCTCTTAAATCTTTCTTATACTTTAGACATAAAACTCCATAATCACAAATTAAATCTTGAACAAAAAATATATATTTTCTAAATTGTTTTTTACAGTTGTGATGTTTGAATTTTTTACTTACTTTTTTGACAATTTGCCTGACCCTTTCTCTAGTCAACCCATAAATATCTCCAACCTCTTGGAGAGTCACTTGTTTTTTTCCTAGCTCATATCTTTTGAAAAGTTCCCAATTTCTACTTGATATTTTTGATTTCTTTTTGAATTTTAAAATATCTTCATTTAAGTCATAACAAAAATCCTCATAGTCTTCCCAAGAGGATAGGACATATATTTTATATCCAACACGCTTAAATTCATCATTACTTGACAATATTTCTTCCAATTCTTGTTCATCCACATGCACAATGACTCCAAGAATATCTATTATTTGAAAAACACGCAAAGGTTTTCCTGCTTTGTATAACAAATTGAAAACTAATTCAAATAAGTCTAACTTATCTACATACTTTATTTTATACATTATATTTGCGATATCATTTTCCGCACTTTTTTCTTTTTCAGAATAATAATATTTCTCCCCATCAAAATGAATGCAATCATAGCAATTTAGTATAAGTCCCAGTTTTCCCATGTCTATTTCATTTATGAAAAATAGTTCATCAGCAATTTCTTCTATGTTCATAGGAGTTTCTGCATTTTTCAACAATTTGTATACGACAGATTCAAGATCCATTTCATTTAGTATCTTTAGATATTCAAGAGACCTATGCACATATACGCTCAATTCATCATACATAAAATCACCCTGTATTTTCCCAATATAACCAATATAATATATTACTTCTACATTTTTAACGAAATTCCTTCTCATTTCCTAAAAATTTTGCCTAAAAAAAGGTGGCAAACAAAACGTCCCCTTGCCACCTTAAAACTCATCTTCATGTCTTTTGAAAAATTCATAGTATGTTCTCACATTCTCCAATTCTGTCCACTTTTTCACATCAACTGGATTTGCATCAAGATCATATATTTTTGCTCCATGCATGGAGAGCAAAAATGGGGAATGTGTTGATATGATGAACTGGCAGCCAAAGAACCTTGCTGAGTCCTCAATGAATTTCATCAATTCCATTTGACGTTTTGGAGAAAGACTGTTTTCAGGCTCATCCAACAAATAAAGCCCATTTTCTTCGATTTTTTCTGTGAAATACAAGAATGCACTCTCACCATTTGAATATTCTCGTACATTATCCATCAATTCATTTCTCACAAAACGTGACTGAGTTTTACTTCTTGCAGTAGTTATTTTTCTAAGTTCCTCATAATCTTTTATAGAACTCATTTGAAAGTCAGAATATTTCGCATCCAAATATTCTTCAAAAAGCTTTTCACGTCTTTGGTCAATTCCTTCATTGAGATTCCTAATGTTAAGCATATAATCAAATACATCATCACTGGTGATAATTCTACTATTTTCAGGTATGTCATCTCTAAGCTCCATATCGCACATATCGACATAGTTTATATAGAAATTGGATTTATTGTAGATGGAGTCACGATTTATTCCTGTTTTTTCTGCTATGACGTTTAATGCTGTTGATTTTCCTGAACCATTTCCCCCATATAAAATCGTCACTGGCTCAAAATCAATTCTTTCAAAACCATGTCTTGACAATACATTGAATGGATAGAACGAATCATAGCACGTTCTTTTTACACTAATGAAAAAATCAAATTCCCTATCCCTATTAGGAAATGTAAAAGCATTTAAATAAATCATTGTCATCTTCCTCATTTAACATTTTGTAAATAATGGCAAAGGGTGGCAAACAAAACGTCCCCTTGCCACCTATTTTGCTAAATTATATATTGCTTGGGCAAATATCTTTGCATTTAGAACAATATCGCTTATGTCCATATATTCATTTGGATTGTGAGATATTCCATCCTGCCCTGGAAAAGAAGGTCCGAATGGTACAATATTAGGCATTATCTTGGCATATGTGCCTCCTCTTGTAGTAATAGGTGTGCCATCTAAATTTGCAACTTCTTCATATGCTTTTTGCAAAGATTTGACTAAAAATGAGTCTTTCTCAAATTTAACTGGATTATAGTTTAATAGCAATTTCATTTTTATATTTTCACTTAACTTTGATTGTATCTTTTCTAATATTTCATCAATACCAACAATGGCTGGATAGCTTAGACTAATATTGAATACAAATTTTGACTTTTCTATTCCAATATCATAATTTCTCATCTCCATAGTTCCAAATTCTTCATCACCAAAATCAATACCCAATCTATCGCCATTTTTCTTGCTAGAAAGAATGTATGTATTTAAAAAATCGGAGAATTCCTTAAAAGCTTTTTCATAATTTTCATCATTGTACTCTATTTGAAATTGAATATTTGCTCTTCCTCTTTCTCCATAGACAACTGGATATTGACAGTCAGGAGTAAATCCCATTATAGGAGGCTTTTCCTTTTCTAAATAGTATGGGATATCATTGAATCCACTTTCTTCATCGGTACCAAATATGATTCTAACTGGTTTACTTAATTTAAGTTTAGCTTCCTTGATAGCATATAATCCATAAAGTGCCGATATAATCGGACCTTTGTTGTCCAATACACCCCTACCATACATTTTCCCATTTTCAATATGTCCACTAAAAGGTGGAAAAATCCAACCTTCTCCTACAGGAACTACATCTAAGTGCCCTAAAATTCCTATATAGTCTTCACCTTCGCCATATTGGGCATATCCAATATAATTATCTAAGTTTTTCGTTTTAAATCCTAGTCTTTCAGCTATTTCTAATCCTTTTATCAATGCATCTTTGGGACCTTGCCCAAAAGGAGCAGTATCCTTTGCTTCTCCCTTGACACTAGGCACATTGACAACTTCTACAATGGATTTCAACAATTCTTCTTTATATTCTTCAATTTTATCGTTTAAAATTTTCTCCACTATTCATCCCAGCTTTCTTATCTATTGCCTATATTATAGCATAAAAAATACATCCAAATTATTATTTGGATGTATTTTACGCTTACCACAACGGGCATAGTGGCAAAAGGGTGGCAAACAAAACGTCCCCTTGCCACTATATGAAATCTTTGGTTGTTTTTATGATGTTTTCTACTGTTAAGCCATATTTTTCGAGTACATCATCTGCTGTTCCTGATTCACCAAAGGTATCATTGATTCCTATTCTCTTTAGTGGTACTGGATAGTTTTCTGAAAGTACTTCTGCTACAGCACTACCCAATCCTCCAATGATACTATGTTCTTCTACTGTGATTATTTTCTTTGTTTCTTTAGCTGCTTTGATGATGATATCACTGTCTATTGGTTTTATAGTTGACATGTTTATAACTCTTATGGATTTGCCTTCTTTTTCTAGCATTTTACTTGCTTCCAATGCTTTTGAAACCATAATTCCTGTAGCTATAATGGTTGCATCAGAACCATCTTTTAATAGTACACCTTTTCCTATTTCAAAATTATAATTTTCATCAAATATTGTAGGTACTTTACTTCTTCCAAGTCTTATATATACTGGCCCTTTGTATTCAGCAGCTTTCATTATACACTTTTCTGCTTCTACTCCATCTGCTGGATTTAAAACTACCATGTTTGGAAGGGATCTCATAAGACTTATATCTTCAATAGATTGATGGGTTGCTCCATCTTCTCCTACTGTGAGTCCTGCGTGAGTTGCAGCAACTTTTACATTTAATTTTGGATAGCATATAGAATTCCTAATTATTTCAAAAGCTCTTCCAGTGGCAAATACAGCAAAAGTACTGGCAAAAGGAATTTTACCTGCTGTAGCTAATCCTGCTGCTGTACCCATAAGATTTTGTTCTGCTATACCTACATTGAAAAATCTATCAGGATATTCACTTTTAAACACAGCAGTTTTTGTAGAACCTGAAAGGTCTGCATCTAGTACTACTACATCTTTATTTATGCTTCCTAGTTTTTTTAGTGCTTCTCCATATGCCTCTCTTGTAGCCATAGAATTAGTCATTCTCTACACCTCCCAATTCTTCAAGTGCTTGTTGTGCTTGTTCACTGCTTGGAGCTTTTCCATGCCATCCTGCTTGATTTTCCATAAAGGAAACTCCTTTTCCTTTAACTGTACTAGCTATTATCATAGTAGGTTTACCTTTGGTGTTTTTAGCTTCTTCCAATGCAGCAAATATCTCTTCAAAATTGTGTCCATCTATTTTTATCACATGCCATCCAAAGGATTTGAACTTTTCATCTATAGGCTCAATATTCATTACGTCTTCATTTTTCCCATCAATTTGTAGACCATTGTGATCCATGAGTACTGTTAAATTATCTAGCTTGTAGTGAGCTGCAGACATAGCTGCCTCCCATATGATACCTTCTTGTACTTCCCCATCTCCTACTAGAGCATATACTCTGTAGTCTTTTTTATCAATTTTGCCTGCCAATGCCATACCACTAGCTGCTGAAAGACCTTGCCCCAATGAACCTGTAGTCATATCTACTCCCGGAGTTCCTTTCATATCTGGATGTCCTTGAAGCATTGAATTTATCTTTCTAAGACTGTTCAATTCTTCTTTTGGAAAATATCCTCTTTCTGCTAATGCTGCATAAAGTACTGGAGCAGCATGACCTTTTGACAATACAAATCTGTCTCTATCTTCCCAATGTGGGTTTTTAGGATCAATATTCATCTCTTTAAAATAAAGAGCAGTCAATATTTCACAAGCGGAAAGGGAACCTCCTGGATGTCCTGATTGAGACTTTTCAAGCATCTTAATTATGTCAATTCTCAAAATACTTGCAATGGACTTTAATTCTTCATAATTTTTCATTCTATCCCTCCTACCTTATTTTACTTCTTTAAAGCCTTCACCTATTACTTCATACATTTCAGTCACCATGACAAAAGCATTTTCATCTACTCTAGTGACTATATCTTTTACTTTTGTAAATTGTGATCTATTTACAACACAAAGAAGTACATCTTTTTCTTCTTTTGTATACATGCCTTTTCCCTTAAACATTGTAACTCCTCTGTCTAAATCCTTCATAAGCACCTTGCTTATTTCTTCTGGTTTCTCTGTGATTATTAAAAAGGCTTTTACATAACCTGCCCCTTCAAGAAGTAAATCTACTATTCTCATAGACACATATAGGGCTATGATTGAATAGAGAGAAGTTTCTACACTCTTGTCAACAATACCTGCAATTGCTACGACACATACGTCTATCATCATCATAAATGTAGCAATGCTAAATTTGGGAATAGCCTTGTTTAGTATTGCTCCAGCTAAATCTGTTCCTCCTGTAGTTCCACCAGATTTAAATACTATTCCTAATCCTATACCCATAAGTACTCCACCAAATACAGCAGATAATAGCAAATCTTTTGTGACTACTTCATAGGGAACAATCTTAAAGAAAAATGAAAGTGTCAAAGTTGCAAAAAGAGTCTTTACACCAAAAGCCTTCCCCAAAGTTTTAACTCCTATAATAAATAGGGGGATATTTATGATCAAGTTTGTAATATATACTGGTATTCCAGTACCTTTTTTTATTACGATAGCAAGACCTGTCACTCCACCTGGAGCAATGGTATTGGGTTCTAAAAAAAAGTTTAGTGAAACAGCCATTAAAAAAACTCCTAAAGCAATTCCTATATAAGAAATAATTTCTTTATACCATCTTTTATCTGTTTCCATACACTTTCCTCTCTTTCAACTATTCCACTACGTTTTTACCAAATATAATTTTTAGCATAAATTTTGGAAGTACCATTTGCCTTTTTATCCTTGATGGCTCTTTTACAAGCCTATAAAACCATTCTAGTCCTAGCTTTTGATAAATTTCTGGAGCTCTTTTTACTTTTCCAGCAAGTATATCCATGGTTCCTCCATTTCCTATGAGAACTTTACAATTCAATTTGTCTTTATATAAATCCATCCATTTTTCTTGTTTTGGAGCTCCAAATCCCACAAACAAAATATCTGGATTTGAGCTATTTATCTTTTCAATAACTTCTATTTCTTCCTCATGACCAGGATAGCCTATATGAGCACCTTTAAAATATCCATTGTTGTAACCTGCTATTTTTATATTTGGATATTTTTTCAATATATTTTCTCCTGCTTCTTTTGAAACTCCCTCTTTTCCACCTAATAAAAATAAACTATATCCATTTCTATTGGCTATTTCAAGTATTTTCATGGAAAGATCAAATCCTGTGACTCTCTCTTTTAGAGGCTTCTTTTTTATCTTTGAAGCATATATAAGTCCTATGCCATCTGGAATGATTAAATCTCCACTATTTAATATTTCCTTTAAATTTTCATCTTCCCTAGCTTCCATTATTATTTCAGTATTGGGTGTATATATGGTCTTTGCCCCTTCTTCTTTGAGAAATTCTTCTACTATATTTACGGCTTCATCTAAGCTTACTTTATCAACTCTTGTACCAAATATTTTTATACTATCCATTTTTATCACCTTCTTTTAAAAGGTCCAATGCCATTTTTACATTTTCTAATGCTTTTCCTTTTAACTTTTCATCTTTTTCCATCAATTTTCTTCGTATATTGTCTTTATTTTTCCATACATTGTCAATATCAGTATACAATTCTACAAGCTCTATATCTTCAATATGACACATGTATTCCATGTCTATAAACTTTAAAAATCCTTCAATTTTAGGATCATATATTAGACCAATCATGGGAGTACCTTGAGTAGCAGCATATATCAATGAGTGAAGTCTCATGGCAATTATAATTTCCATTTTTTTTATGATACCCATTATGTCTTCTACACTATACATTTCTTTAAGCATATAACAGTTTTTTCTATTCACATTTTCTTTTATTTTCATGCTTATATCTAAATCTTCTGGATAGTGCATGGGAACAAGCAATACATTTACATCATAGCTACCTAAAATATAGTCTATAGTTTTAGCTATAGTAGAAACTAATTCATCGTCATTCTTCCACTGTCTCACTGATATTCCAATCATAGGTTTTTCTGCGGGTATATTTTCCATTTCAAATATTTCTGATATTCTCGCTTCAGAAGAAGGAGCTAGTGTAAACACAGGATCCGCAGTGACATGAATATTTGTGTTTTTAACTCCCAATTGCTCTAGAAATTTTTTAGAATCTTCATCTCTTAGAGAAATTAAATCTACTTTATTTAAAATTCTTTTGGTTAAAAATCTGTTAAATTTTTTATTTATGGGACCAATTCCATTGGCATATACCATTACTGGCTTTTTATACATTTTTGCCAAATTCATAAGAAGTAAATAATATAGTATTGATCTAGTGCTGGTCACATCTTGCAGTAAACTTCCTCCACCACTTATGAATAAATCACAGCTTTTTATAGCTCTCAATACTTCCCTCATATTGAATCTATTTATAGCTTCAATATCATATATTCTTTTTGTATGGGAAGGTTTGTTTGATAGTGCTATAATTTCAATATTTTCACTATTTTCTCTTAAATCCTTAACTATAGCTTTTAAAATAGCATCATCACCGCTATTATCAAACCCGTAGTATCCAGAAATGAGTATTTTTCGTTTTGCTTCCATATATATTCTCCTTTTTAACCAATCTCCCCAGATTCTTCTGATATTCTCATAAGAACTAGTATGAAAGATACTAAGGTCCAAAAAGTAATAATTATCTTAGGTAAATAAAAAACACTTTCTACAGCTCCTTGAGCAAGTAAAGCACTTATACCTGAAAGTACACCTGCTGAAATGATTTTGGTCCATCTATCTTGACCTTTCACTAGAGTTTTTATAGAGTATTTATATAGTATAACTATAAGTATTATCAACACTATAAGGCCTGGAATACCCATTTCTGCCATAGTCTCAAGATAGGTATTGTGAGCATGATACGCAGGCATAGTCCTTATATAAGTTTCAAATGTCTGCTTAAATGGAATATAGCCAAATCCAACTCCAGCAATCTTGTGATCTTTTATGATATCTAGCGTTATTTTCCAAATTCTTAGTCTATAATTGTTGGATGAATCTGCAAAGTTTCCAATGCTCAATATTCTATTTAATACTGTTGGAGGCAAAAATTTCATAGCACCAAGTCCTAGTGGTATCAACAACAAAAATAGTCTTTTTTCTACAAGTAAAATAAATACCATTATACCAAAGGCAAATCCAACCCATCCACCTCTGGAAAAAGTCAATACCAAAGTCCCCATCAAAAGAAGAGAAGTCAATAGAAAAATAAACTTCTTGTGCATCTCTTTAGTCTCCCAGAAAAGAGCAATGGAGATAGGGGTAGTCATTATCAAATATTCAGCCAATATATTGGGATTTCCAAATACAGAAAAAACTCTAGTTGTAATTCCTGAATTGTTTGAGACATCAAGCCATTTGTCTTCCATTTTTATTCCAACTTTATATTGATACAATCCATATAATGAAACCAATACTGCTGTAAAAACCATGGTTGTAAGGAGTATATTTAAATCCTCCTTTTTCTTTATTGTATTGCTTATGACAAATACAAAGCTCAAAGATACTAAATGAATGGCTAAGTCTCTAAAACTTCCTTGAACATTTATGGATGTAATAGTGGAAATAAAAATTGCAATAGCAAAAAGTGCAATAGGCATATCTATAGAATTTTTAGTTAGAGGACTTACACTTCTAAAAGTTCCCCTATATATAAATGCAGCCAATACAAATAACATAAACACAAGATTTAGAATATCAGGCATATAAGGCATTATAAATACAGCCGAAAAAGCACCTATTCTCACATCATGTAATGTTGCAACAACTACTAAAAATCCTGCAAATAAAAACACAAAATATTTTAAAGGAAGTTTAAAATAAATAAGTCCAAATACTATTCCTAGCAATATGGGAAGGATTAACTCTCTTTGTTTTAATTTTTCTACCACCATCTTTCTCCTCCCTTATCCATAGTAAATATGCTCTTTAAAAATTTAAAAGATTTACTTTCTTCTAAAAGCATCTTGTATCCACCTTCACGTTTCAATCCAAATATACCTATCAATATTACAAAAATAGATACATAAAATGATTTACCTAAAAACTTTCCTCTGACAGCATTGAAAATAAACACTGTCAATCCAAAGAAAAGTGAAAACACTGCAAATGTGTTTTGAATTTCAATTTCATCTCTAAACAATACAGTTGCACTACTATCTAAAATACTGCCGTCTTTTACCTTGTTGATGAATTTTCTAATAGCTTCTATAATTTTATATATTAAATCAATAAATTTGCAATAGATTTTATAGAACAAAGTTTCTCCTGCCATTTTTCTGTTTGAAGAAAATAGTCGTAAAAATTTTGAGCCTCTGCTTATATACTCAAATCCCTTACTTATAGCATCCATTATTTTCTTAAAAAAGCTGTGTTCATATCCTAGTTGAATTGCAGACCAAATTTTTGCTAAAACCGTTACAGTAATACTACTATACATAATATCACTCCAATACTACTCAATTTCCACACTCAATATGGTACCAAATACTGCTACTCTCTTGTTTTTCAATCTAAACTGATGACCAATTCTAGTTTGTTCTCCACCTACTATTATGGCATCGTTGGTTTCTATTCCATCTGCTTCAACTGTAAGAGTAGCAACATATTTTTCTGGGACATCAGCTAAAACCCATTTTCCATTACTTTCAACAGGTTCTTTATAGCTATCAACTTTTACATCTACTATTTTTCCAAAATAATTCCCCTTGTCATAGTGGTATAGAGGATCACCAACTACAAGTCCATCAATAGTAGCTTTTCTTACTTCTGAAACTTCTACTGTAACCAATGTCTTTTTAGGTTCTGATACCATTTCTGGTTTAGCATTTCTAAATCTCTTTACTCCACCACTTATAAGCAATGCAAGTATTACTAAAACAATTAGATCAATGACATTTATTATCCCAAATAATTTTCCTTTCTCATTTATTATCTTCATACTTTTACCTCCTGCTTTCCAATATTTTTTCATATATTTCAAAATGATCTAAGGCCATTTTCTGTGATGAAAAACCAGATTTTACAGTTTCATATAAATTTTCCCCTAGAATCTTTATTCTATTTTTGTCTTCAAGAAAAGAATTGATACATCTAGAAAGAGCATCTGCATCTCCTACATTTATCAACCAACCATTGTGCCCATTTTTGATTAAATCTCCTATTCCTCCAACATCTGTGCTGATGATAGGCTTTTTAAGCCTTGCACCTTCAAGAATTACATAAGGAAAACTTTCGCTTACAGATGTGAGAACATTTATATCTATTGCATTGAAAAAAGAATAGGGATCTTTGACATACCCTAGAAAGTACACATATTGACTGATACCAAGTTCTTCCACCATGGATATAAGTCTTTTTTCTTCATTTCCTTTTCCAGCAATTAAAAATATAACATCTTTTCTATTTTCAAGTACTTTATATGCAGCTTTTATGAAAGTGTCATGATCTTTGACTAAATCAAGTCTAGCTGCAATTCCCACAATAGTTTTATCTCTTCCATCAATTCCATATCTTTTTAAGAATTCATCTTTCTCTACAAAATCTATCTTGCTTTCCATGTCAATGCCATTGTAAGCAGTAAATATTTTGTGTTCATCAAATCCTCTATCAATAAGCATCCTTTTGAAATTTGAAGAAATAGCAATGTAGTAATCAAATTTTTTAAGGGCAGTTGAATTAATTGCTGTATATACTATTTTTTTATAGGGATTATCTTTGAAATCCAATTTATAATCACTATGTACTGTAGTTATGAAGGGCTTGTTTACCCTGCTTTTAAGAAACATGGCAATGAAATTTGCCCTTGCCCCATGACAATGGATGATATCATAATCTTCTTTTAATATTTCCTCTTTGAGACGAGATATAACAGACATATCATATCTTTTCTTCTGCTTAAATACCTCAATATTTAATCCTGCTTCTATCGCTTCTCTATAAAAAGCATCTTCTATAAAGCAAATAATCTTTACATCCGCATATTTCTCAAGGCCTTTAACCAGTGAGATTACATGGGTTTTAGCCCCCCCAGTATCGCCACCGCTTATAAGATGAAGTACCTTCATTGTATTATAGCTCTAAATATGAGCTTCCTCCTTTCAAATAGAATAGAAATAAGCATAGTCTATATTATATCACAATAATATCTATGGTCCTACACCATTTTATCTTCTAGCAAACTCTTCAGTTATTACTTTATCTACCAAGGTATTGTACTCATTTTTCAATTGACTATTTTGTCTATAAGCTACAAGCAAGTTGTACTCACTACTTAACTGTTTAAATTGTTCTGGTTTAAATCCTCTTTCCAAAATAACTTCTAGTGCCTTTCTTGCCTTTTCAACATTGGATTTGACAAATACCTCTGCACCATATCCTTGTCCAGCTATCAATTTTTTTCTCCTGTTTAAAAGAGAAAACACGCTGAAACCCATAGCCCATTGAGATGTAAATATTTTATATAGTTCTTCCTTTTCACTGTAGAGTTTTTCATCCATAATACATAAAGCATTGACTGTACTAGGAAGTATAGGACTATTTACTTCATACATATATATGCTTTCAAATTCACTGTCCCATTTTTCTATTGCCTTTATTGCAGCAATCGTAGTCTCTACATGATCTCTATGACCATCAACTATAAAAGGAGTATATATGATATCTGGTTTTTCTATTTCAAGTATTTGAACAATTTTTTCTATTAATTCTTCATTGGATGAGTTTACGCTTCCATCAGGTTCATCTAAAAAATACAAATTTTCAATTCCTAATGTTTCCTTTAAACATTTCCCCTCATTTTTTCTTTCTAAAACTACTTCTTCTCTAGACAGTTCTGAAGTACTGCCTCCTCCATCAGAAATGTACACAAGAGCCATTTTATCTAAATTGTTTTTATGTCTTATGATGGTTCCACCAGCTCCTATAGTCTCATCATCTACATGAGGAGCAAATATTAAAACTTTCTTTTTCCCTTCAAACATATCATCAACTAAATAATTATCTCTTTTATCACTATTCTTGTAATAAAAATAAGTATATATACGATTTATTAAAATTAAAGGATATTTTAAAATTGCCTTTACAATTTTCTTTGCCATTCCAAAACCCCCTAATAAGTATCTGCTTCAATAGGCATTAGGTACCAATTTTCTTCTTTGAAAATATATTCATCAATACTAGAATCGTCAGTCAAATTTTTTACTGCAAAAGGAATTCTACTTTTGGTTTTCATAAATCCTAATTTTTTCAAAGTATCTCCACGATACATTCCATCAAGAATCCAACACAATACAAAATCTACATTTATAGATTTAAAATATTCTTTTGCCCTTTCATAAAGAGCAATATAGCTATCCTCATCTTCTCCAATTATATCCACAATACTTCCTATTTTCAATGGATACTTTCCACGTACAAGTTTTTCTTCATCTTTAAGGACAATATATCCTTTAAGTTGTCCATCTTTTGTAGCTGCAAAAGTTTTATATGAAACACTAGGATGATTTGCAATTCTCCAATTCAAAAAAGAACTTTCTCTAGTAGTCATAGTACCATAATTTTTATTTATTCTACTCCACAATTCATCAAATCTATGGTCAAAACTTTTGATTTCTTCAAATTCATATTTCTCTTTGCTTTTCACTTTCTTGCCCTTAAATAGCCATATAAAAAACTTTACAGGCCCAGTCAATATCATGGACAATGTCCTACTTTTCAGAAAATATGAAGCAAATCTATCTAATCTATATACATCCATATATAGTGGAATATCACAAACCAATTTCCCCCCTAGCTTCTCAAGTATTCCCTGCAAGGCCTCTTTGCTTGGAAATCCATATCTAAATTTAATCCCCATCTCTCTCCCTAAATCGTAAGAATAAAAAGCCAATTTTTCATAATATCCCATTCTTCTAAAATCCTTGTCAACCATTGCATCTATTGACTGACCGCCCAATATTTCTCTATCTCCTACTTGCATTTTTGATGGCATCAAAGTACATTGTCCTATTATCCTTCCATCTTCATCTGCCAATGCCATTGCAGTTTGTCCATAAGGACTTTCTAAAAACTGCCAACGCCAATGCTCTAGTTGTCTGTTTTTCCCAAAAACCTCATTGAAAAGATTTACAATTTGTTCTTCATCTCCATGTCTATAAGGTCTTATTTCAGCCAATTTTATCCCTTCTCTCCCCTAATAATTTATTTCATAATCTCCACGAATCATAAATATAGCATGAGTTTCAGCATAAACTCCTCTCCCATCACTTCTTGGAACGATGAGCATATGATTTGCTGGTACTCTTTCTCCCATTTTTAAATCTTTTCCATCTGTGATATCTGAAAGTCCACCTAGTTCTCCTGCAATTGTAGTAGCCTTGCCACCACGAAGAATTATTTCCGTTCCAGCCTTTCCTACAATAGATTGTCCACTTTCTATTTCTACTACTACAAGAGTAGAATTGGATGAACTACTGTTTGCTATCTTTTGGTCAACATAAGATTTAATTTCTCTAATTTGTTTTTCTACATAACTTAATGTAACTAATGGATCATCTTGTGAACCTGGTTCAGAAAAAGCTATAATCCCCATACTAAATATTATTGTCAAAATAATGATTGATGATAATATGATATTTTTCTTTTTCATCTCAATTCCTCCTTCATTAGATTATACTATAGATTTAGTGTATTTTAAATATCTAGCATATATTTCCCAGGAAATTTCCCAAAAAAATAAGCATGTCATCCATGCTTATTAAAAATTATTCTTTATAAATCTACAAGTCCAAGACTTATTTTTATACATTCATCGACTTTGTCCATCATATCGTCATTGAATCTACCAATTTTTTCTCGTAGCCTTTTTTTATCTATTGTTCTAATTTGTTCCAATAAAACTACTGAATCTTTAGGTAGCCCATATTCAGGAGCGTTTATTTCAACATGGGTAGGAAGTTTAGCCTTATTTATCTGAGAAGTAATAGCCGCAATAATGATAGTAGGGCTATATTTGTTCCCTATGTCATTTTGTATGACAAGAACAGGTCTAACTCCACCTTGCTCCGAACCTACAACTGGGCTCAAATCAGCATAAAAAATATCTCCTCTTTTAACTATCACACTTTTTCACACCCTGTAAGTTTCGCTTCATAAATATACAGCTCTCTCATATCTTGTTCCATGCCCATTTCTGCAAGACTACTATTTATCTTGCTCATTTCCTTATAGCCAGTTTTCATTTTCTCGCATATATCTACTCTTTTCTTTTCTCTGATGTATAATTTCATGGCTTCTCTCACTAACTCACTCCTGTTTTTTTTCTCAATAGAAACTATAAAATCAACTTCTTCTAACAAACTATCAGGCAAACTTATCATGATCCTTTTGGTTTCAGCCATTAACAATTGCACCCCCAAGCCTTTTGAGATTCCCCCCACAACCAAACAAAAGATAAGCCTCCAAATGTATTATAAATATATATTAAAAAAACAAAAATTTATGACCCCAATATTTAATAGTACCAAATCAATTATATTTATTAACTATAATTGTGTCAACAATTTGAATATATTATGCAAGTTTTTATTAGTCCAACAAATAATCTACAACTTTTACAATTTTTTTATCTTTGATGTAAACTCTAGGAACTCTTCTTCCAACCATACACAATACTTCATAACTTATGGTACCTAATATTTCAGCTACTTCATCAATATGAGGAACTCCAAAGCTTCCATCTCCAAATAGAATTACTTCGTCCCCTAAAGACACGTTTTCTACATCTGTCACATCGACCATAGACTGATCCATGCAAATTTTACCTACTACAGGTACTCTTTGTCCTTTTATTGCTACTTCAGCTTTTGAAGTCAAAAGTCTTGTAAATCCATCTGCATATCCTATAGGGATAGTAGCTATTTTACTTTCTCTTTCTGTAACAAATATTTGGCCATAGCTAATTCCAGTCCCTTTTGGAACTACTTTTATATTTGATATTTCGGCTTTTAATGTCATGGCAGGTTTTAACTTTACTTTTTCTTTAATTACTTCATCAGATGGGTAGAGACCATAAAGCATTATACCGCCTCTTACCATATTTAAATTGTACTCTGGCAAATCAATAATAGCAGCACTATTTGAAGCATGTTTAATGGGAATGTTTAAACCTCTATTTTCTAATTCTTTTATAGTCCATTGGAATTTTTCATATTGCTCTATTGTAAAAGTTTTATCTAGTTCATCTGCCTTTGCAAAATGAGTGAATATTCCTTCAACTTCAAGATTTGGAAGTCGGCATATATGCACTATTTCTTCAATGGACTTTTCATCTGGCCTAAACCCTATTCTCCCCATACCTGAATCAATTTTTATATGGACTTTAGCTTTTCTTTTTAATTTTTCAGCTGCATCTGATAAGCATTTTGCACTTTCCATATTGTAAATAGTTTCAGTTATATCTTCTTCTACTGCTATATGATGTTGTGAATTTTTCACATAGCCTAATATAAGTATTGGTGCACTAATACCAGCTCTCCTCAACTCTATTGCTTCTCCTAATGTGGCTACTGCTAAATAGCAAGCCCCATTTTCAAGAAAAACTTTAGAAGTTTCAATGGAACCGTGACCATATGCATTGGCTTTGACAACAGCCATGACTGATATATCTTCTTCGACAATTCTTCTCACTTCTCTCATATTGTGAGCTAAATTGTCTAAGTCGATTTCAGCCCATGTTGGTCGAATATCTTCTAAACCCTTCAATTTTAGTTTGCCCCCTTATAAATCAGTATCTAGCAAGACATCATAATTGAACTGTTCATAAAAAATTTCGGTATTCACTTCCCCCTCTTTGTTTAAGATTTCCAGTTTATATGGAGTGAAATCTTTTTTATTTATCCAAGCTTTTTCACTCCACCTGTACTTGTTTTGAGCTGGTATGTCAATACTAAATATTATGTACTCTTCCCTGCCTATTTTTTCTGTTTGAAATTTAGGTTCTTCTAAAAGGCTTAAGTTCATGAAAAAGTTGCCTATAAAAAAGTCTTTGTTGAGTGAGTTTATATTTTTCATGGAAATGGTTTGACTTATGTTGGGATGTCTTAAAAAAATTTGAGAGCCATCATATATAATTATACACCCAAAACTTTCTTTTGGCTCAATAATTTCTAATTTAATTTTATCTGGCTTCACAAAAGTTTCTTTATATTTATATTTCGATTGTCCCTTGTTGCTCTTAACTACTACACTTGATATACATTTATAGTTTTTAAATTTTTTTAAAGTTTGGTTCATTTCATTTAAAACAATTTCATCAGTTGGTTTACCACATGAAGTCATAAGTATAGAAACAACCAATACCAAACCAACCAATATCTTTTTCATTAAAATATCCCAACCTTTTTTTAAAATACTTGAAGGGTTTTAATAGCCTTTGGAATATATTCTATTATATCTCTGGCAATTAGACCATATTCACCTTTTTCCATTTCTGCCAAATCTCCTGCTAGTCCATGACAGTATACTCCCAAAATAGATGAATTTAAAACTTCAATACCTTGGCCTATAAAGCTAGTTATCATACCTGTCAATACATCTCCACTACCTGCTGTTGCCATTCCAGGATTTCCTGTATGATTCATGTAAATTTCTCCATTTTCTGCGGATACCAGTGTATTTGAGCCTTTTAAAACTGTAATTGTATTGTATTTTTGAGAAGTCTCTTTGCAGTATTTTTCTCTATTCTTTTGTATTTCACCTATATTTATATCAATAAGTCTTGATAGTTCTCCTGGATGAGGTGTAATAACAGTATTTTTTCTATTTGAAAGAATACTTGGATTTTGAGAAATACAATTTAGCCCATCTGCATCTAGTACAATGGGTTTTTCTGTTTCTTTAAGTATTTCTTCAACTACTTTTCTCGTTTCAAAATTCACTCCCAATCCAGGTCCCAATCCAATTGCATCTAAATTTTGAATAGTTTTCAGCAATTCTTCTATAGACTCCATTGAAAAATAGCCCTTCCCACAATCTTCAATAGGTACAACTATAGCTTCTGTAAGTTTTATAGATACAATAGAGGCTAAGGATTTAGGCACTATTGTATATACAAGTCCACTTCCACTTCTCAAAGCTGCTTGACTGGCTAGACAAGGTGCCCCTGTCATCCCAGAACTCCCTGCAATTATACCTATTCTTCCATAAGTTCCTTTATGACTATTTTTTTCTCTTTTGGGAAGCAACCCTTTTATTTTTTCATCGCATTTAAAATATATATTTCCTTCTCCAACAGCTATAGCCACAGCATATTCTTTTTCGTGACTTATAGATAAATGTATATTTTCTATCCCTTTTTTCTTCATAAGTTCCAAAGCCTTTCCATTAAAGTTTACAATGGGCTTGTCAAATTCATCATGATCAATTTCTATTTCTTTTAATCCTACCTTTCCTATACCTGTCCCAAATACTTTGCTTACTGCCTCTTTCGAGGCAAACATTCCTCCAATTGTCCTATGATTTCCATTTTTATATCTGATATATTCAATTTCTTTAGATGTAAAAACCTTGTTTAAAAAGCCCTCTTTGTTCTTATTTAAAATATTTTCTATTCTTTCTACTTGAACAATATCTATTCCTATACCTTTAATCATAACTCTTCCCTTTCTATTTAAAAATGTCCAAAATTCCTTTATCTAAGGAAATTCCAAATAGTCTTGCCATTACTTGTACAAATTGTACCAAAAAATAAATAAGTCCTATAAAAAATATAGCTACAAAAAATAATTTTATTCCTGTATCTAATTTTTCACTTATTTCGGTATTTTTCTTTTTTAATATCTTATTGTATATAATTGATGAGAAAAAATTAAAAAATATTTCTAACACTCCAATTACAAGGAGTATGAGAAAAAATATTTTGGTTTTCATATGTGCTCCTTTCTAATCTAATATTTGTTCGTCTAGCTTTTCCATTTCCTTATTTCCAAGCATCCCATGTAAAAATGTATAGGTCCCACTTACCCATTCTTCATAATCATGTTTTTCATTTATAAGTTCTTTTAATCTTTCTTTAAGTTCTTCAAGTTCTTCTGTAGTTTCTTCTAGCTTCTTTTCCTTTGTTTTTAATTCTCTATAACCATATTTAACTGTAGCTTTTAAAAGTTCATAATTTGCTTCTCTTATTTCTTTGGGTATGGTCTCTAATTGAAAAGTTAAATCATCTATTTTGTCATTTATTCCATATATTTTTTCGCTATATTCATCTAATAGAGATACCGATTCTACTTTTTCCTCATTGTTTACAGCATCAGATATTCCCAATATCATCTTCATGCATTTCAATTTTTCTCTTTGCAAGCTGGAAATTTCATTTTCAATTTTCTTTTGTTCTTTTAAAAGCTCTTCCAATTCTTCTTTATGGCTTTTTATATATTTATCATCTACATCAGAAAATAATTTTATCCAATTTTCATCGTTTATTAGTATGGGAATTTTATTTTTAAGAATTATATTCTCATCTAAATCTATATCTTTTGAAAACATTTTCAAGCCCTCCCTTATTTAGATTATACTATATTTTATAATCTATTTTAAATAAGATTTTAGGGCTATTTGTTTGAATTTGTTTAAATATTTAAATAAAGCTCTTCATATCCTATATGGAAATAATTTAACTATTGATATATAATATTTGGTGACTCTAAATTTTACTTAAAAGGGTGATTACATGAAAAAGGAATATTGTTCTTTTAGAGATAGATTGGTTGATTATAATATAAATGTAAATATTGTAAATGGAATTTTAGCTACTATAGCATTAAATTTAGTCAATCCTTATTTTGCAAAGTTTGCTGAAAGATTGGGTGCTACAGACTATGAAATTGCTTATTTAACTAGTTTGCCTCATTTTGTCAGTATATTTGCATTTATTCCTGGGGCTATTCTTATAGAAAGCTATAAGGATAAGAAAAAAATCACTGGCTTCATCATGACTATACATAAACTTTTTTATATACTATTAGCCTGTGTTCCATTTTTCAAAGGAGTAAATCAAGCCACTTTGTTTGTAATGCTAATAGGCCTTATGAATTTGCCTGGCTCAATTGGAACTATGGGCTTTCAATCCAGTATTGGTGATATATTTCTTCCTGAAGATAGAGGAAAGGCCATGGGTCTTAGAAATAGGTACGCTACCATATTTGGCATGATAGTTACCTTTTTATCTGGAGAACTCCTCACAAAAGTTCCTAAAACCAACGAAGATGCTATTCATTTATATCAAATATTTTTTGCCATAGCATTTGTTGTATCTATGGGAGAAGTTGTATCCTACTTTAAATTTAGAGGAATGAAGAAAAATAAAAGCAAAGACAAATATTATATAAATTCTCTAAAAGAAACTTTGAAAAATATTCCAAAAGAAAAGGATTTTATAATTTTTTCTCTTTGCTCTATTTTCTTTCACATAGGATGGATGGGTGCTCAACCACTATTTAGCATATATTCTATAAAGGTACTTAAGGCCAATGAAATTTGGCTTAGTGCCATTTCTATAGCTAGCAATATTTCATCTATTGTAGCATATACAAAATGGGCAAAACTTGCTGACAAAAAAGGAAACAGTCTAGCCTTAAGTATTGCTATAATGGGGATGGGAATCACTCCTATATTGTATGCGTTGTCCAATTCTATAAAACAATTGGTACTATTCAATATAATTGTAGGCATTTCTGTAGCAGGTACTACATTGATACTTTTTAATATATTGCTAGAAGTAACACCAAAGAAAAATAGAACTATATATATTGCCGTTTACAATACTTTTATAGCCATAATATCTGCCATAGCTCCAATACTTGGTATTGCAATAAAAGATGCAACCAATATAAAAGTTGCACTAGTAATTATAGGAATTTTGAGATTTATAGCAAGTATATTCTTCTTCATGAGGGACAAGCACAACAAGAAAAAATCTTATGCATAAACACAATGACACAAGAGGATGGTTTGGTCTGAACCCCGGCCTTATCTTTAACATATAATATTGTAGATATTGTTGGGGGGCTAAAAAATGATAAATGAAGATATTTTAAATATTTTGTCTACCTCTATTTTTCAAAAAATAATTGACAATGACTTCATAAAAATAGAGCAGCTAAATGCTGCTATAAATTTATTGATAAAAATGAATATACCCTTTAGTTTAACTTTTGATCAAGCCACAAGAAGTGAAGAAAAATCAGTCACCTTAACTATAACACTTAATCCTTCTACAAATATAAGTTTCACTATAAATTTTGAATAAAAAATAAATTGCTACTAGTCTTCTTCAAACAATATGGAAATTCTCATGGCATGTTGAGCCTCTACCGTTCTTGTATTAAAGAATAAATCTTTTAAATATTTATTTGGAGCCATAAGATATTCTTCTCCATATTTTTTATAATCGTTTGTTTCTGCCAGTACACGTTGTTTTAAAGCATCTTCATAATCAGAAATAACTACTGGTTCTATTGGTTCTATTGTATAATATCTTCCTGTTATCATATAATAGGTTCTTTGAAGATTTTCAGCATGCATTGCTTCATCCTCACTGAGCCTAAGAATTATTTCTTTTGAAAGTTCTGTTGGAGCTAGTTTAGCCAAACCTTTATAATAATCACTATCTTCTAGTTCATTTTGAATATACTCTTCAAGCCTTTTTACAAGCCCAATATAATATCCATAATCATAATATCCATAATCCATAAAAAATCACCTCCAAAGTTACCTAATATATAATATTCAAATGCACTTTAGAGGTGAAATTTTTTCTATCTCTGACCGTATTTATTTAAATAAAAGTCTCTCATGAAATCTACATCGCTTTGAGAAAGAGAAACTGCTCCACCCAATATTTGAGCATATATTGTGGCTTCTGCTGTCTTTTCCAGTATCAAAGAAATCTTCAATGCTTCTTTTAAATCTCTACCTGCTGACAATGCTCCATGATTAGCTAAAATAACTGCATTTCTGTCCCCTAGGGCTCTCACTGCATTGTGAGCAAGTTCTATTCCTCCTGGAAGAGCATATTCACTTACTTTCACATCTCCACCTACTATTTGAACTAAATCTTCTGCCGTTCCTGGTATTCCTTTTCTAGCTATAGCAAAAGCTGTGCAAAAAGTACTATGAGTATGGACAACAGCTCCTACATCGCTTCTATTTTTGTACACTTCCAAATGTAGATTGTACTCAATAGAAGGTTTTCTATTTCCATCTACTACTTCTCCATCCATATTAAGTACTACTATATCTTCTGGTTCCAATGAATAATAGTCCATTCCACTTGGTGTGATAACTATCAAATTGTCATCTATTCTTCTGCTTATATTTCCCCAAGTTCCTACAACTAAATTCGTTTTAGCCATATCTATTCCAGTATTTATAACTTCTCTTCTCTCTTTTTCATATTTAACTGTCATTTCAAACCTCCTACAATTTTATAAGGGAATTTTTACATGTACAATGATCTTGATCTAATTTTTCCATGAATGCACTTATAAACAATTTGGTAACTATCTCTTTTTTCCCTTTCATAGCTCCTTGTATATCATGAATAGTGGTTCCACTAGGCTCTATTCCTGTACACCAGTTGCTTATGATTCCTACTGCTGCATAGCACATCCCCAATTCCTTTGCAAGTATCACTTCTGGAACATTGGTCATCCCAACTACATCTCCGCCAAGGATTTTATACATATTTATTTCACTGGCAGTTTCAAACCTAGGTCCTTCGGTGCATACATAAGTCCCTTCGCCTTTTATCTCAACATTTTCTCTATTGGCAACTCTATAAAAAACTTCTCTTAAATTTTCACAATAGGGATTTGTCATATCTGTATGAATGACTCCCTTTTCTCCACCTTCATAAAATGTAATAGGTCTTGCCTTTGTAAAATCCATAAAGTCTGTTATGACAACTATATCTCCTGGAGTATATTTTTCATTCATAGACCCTACTGCTACTGTTGCATAAATATATTTTACTCCAATATTTTTTAGTGCCATCATATTTGCTCTATAGTTGATTAAATGTGGAGGAACTGAATGGCCCTTGCCATGACGAGGTAAAAAAGCTATTTCTTCTTTATCTATTTTCACTACTTCAATTTCTACTTCTCCATATTCAGTAGAAACCTTTTTTGTGTAACTTTCCTCCCCTACATCATAAACTCCAGTTCCGCCAATTATAGCTTTTTCCATCATCTCACCTTCCCTCAAGGTTTTAAATTATCTATTGACTAAACTATGAGCAGCTTTTTCTGCATTGTACATTACTTTTTCTATATCAATAGTTTTTAATTCATATTTCTCCATTAAAATTTTTCCATCTACTATTACTGTTTCTACATCTGAAGCTTGACAAGAATATGCAATAGCTGAAATTATATTGTGTCTTGGATAAAGATGAGGTTTATTCATATCAACAAGAATTAAATCAGCTTTTTTCCCAACTTCTATAGAACCAATTTCATCTTCCCAATTAAGTGCTTTAGCTCCATTTGATGTAGCCATTTCTATAGCTGTAATAGCTGGTATAGATATGGCACTTTCATTTACAGCTTTGTTTATGACAGCTGCCAAATTTATTTCCTCAAACATATTCAAATTGTTGTTGCTTGAAGAACCATCAGTACCAAGTGCTACATTGACTCCTCTATTTATCATCTTTTCTACAGGAGCAAAACCACTGGCAAGTTTTAAATTGCTACCTGGATTGTTTACAACACTTACACCATTTGCACTTAGTATTTCAATATCCTCATCAGATACATGAACACAATGAGCAGCCAAAGTTGGAATTTCAAATAGTCCCAAGTCATATACATGTTTTATTGGCGATTTCTTATATTGTTCAAAGCTATCTTCAACTTCTTTTTTAGTTTCAGAAAGGTGAATATGTATTCCTGCTCCTAGTTCTTTGGCTAAATCCATTATTTTTTCTAAATAAGCTGGACTACAAGTATATGGTGCATGAGGTGCAACCATAACCTTTATTCTTCCATCAGCTTTTCCATTCCAGTTTTTATATAGATTTCTTGTATAATCTAATTTCTCTTTATTGACTACTTCACTTTCTTCTTCTATAGTTCCCCTTGACAGTACCCCTCTAATTCCTGTTTCTTCCGTTGCCTTTCCTACTTCCTCCATGAAAAAATACATGTCTGAAAAACAAGTAATTCCAGATTGAATCATTTCAGCAATACTAAGCATCGCTCCCCAATATACATCTTCTTCTGTAAGATTTGCCTCTACTGGCCATATCTTTTGTGTAAGCCATTCATAAAGAGGTACATCATCTGCATAATTTCTCAAAAGAGACATAGATATATGAGTATGAGCATTTACAAGGCCAGGCATAGCTACTTTATTTTCCCCATCTATAATCTTATCAACTTTTAAATCTTCCTTAAGTTCTCCTATATATTTAATTTTATCTCCTTCTATATAAATATTCGTATCTTCAATTGGCTCTTTTTTAGCTCCCATTGGCAATAAAGTTACATTTTTAATTAAAATATTCATCAAAAAACCTCCTTTTTTGTTCTTAAATTTAGTATACCATAATATGTCTTTGTTTTAAAACAAAAAGAGAAGCTAATGCTCCTCTATCAATAATTCTCCACTGTATATATCTTTTGATTTATATATTCCATAGCTTGTTATAAGCCTTGAAGTCATATCTATCGCTATTATTATCCATAGTGCCAATATACCTTTTTTGAAATAATAAGCCATGAGTAATGAAAATGGAATTCTAATACCCCAAAGTCCTATTCCTGCTACAATCATAGGAACTTTAGTATATCCAGCACCTCTTAATGCTCCATTTAATACTCCAGCAATGTTTTGAGGAATTTGAGCAAAGCCCATGACAAACAAATACTGAATTCCTATCTTTATTACTTCTTCATCTTTAGTTAAAATCCTCATGATTTGTCTTGGGAAAAAGATAAGGGCCCCACCTGTAAATATAGTTATGATAAAAGTTCCTATAGTGAGTTGTTTTAAATATTTTTTACCCATTTCTCTGTTTCCAGAACCTAAGGACTGACCTATAAAAGTAGTAGCTGCTACGCCAAATCCTGCAGCTGGCATATAGGAAATAGACTCTGCCTGAAGTCCCAGTTGATATGCAGCAAAAGCCACTTCTCCATAAGAAAGAATCACTTTAGTAATAATTATAGCTGCAACTTGCCAAAATATGGACTCAAGAGATGTTGGCATTCCAACTTTATATATAGAAAACACTTCTTTTCTATCTAATTTAAAAGAATTTGTACCAAGGGAATTGGAAAGAACCCCATCCTTGCTATATAAAACCCAAAGTCCAAGAATAGCTGCAATAGCCTGTGATAATACAGTAGCAAGAGCAGCCCCTTGAATTCCCATAGGTTTAAACCCGAAATGTCCAAATATAAAGGTATAGCCAAACGCCACATTTAGAAAGTTCATTATCAATGCAATTTTCATAGGAGTTTTAGCATTTCCCATTCCCTGAAGTATTCCAGCCACAATTAGAACTATAGTCAAAAATGGAAGTCCCCAAGAAACTGTTCTTAAATGTAGTGTGCCATTTTGAAGCAAGGAAGGACTTGGGTTGAAAATTTTTAGAAAATAAGATGCATTCCAAAAAAGTATCTGCTGAAGAACAAGTACCAATATAACTGATGACATAATAGTTTGTTGAGCTACTTTCCTCAATTTTTGTTTGTCATTAGCTCCATAAGCTTGAGCTACAAATACTGAAGCTCCAGTTGCTATTCCTTTAAAAAGAGCCCAAACTACTTGAGTGATTCTATTGCTTATTCCAAGAGAACCTATCGCTACAGCATCTATTCTTCCTATCATAGCCATAGAGATAAACCCTGCCATCATCTGCAAAATATTTTCCATAGTCACTGGTAAAATCATTGAAAGTATTTTTTTCCTTATTATCTTATCTTCGTTTTTATCTATTTCCATTTTCAACAGCAATTCTCCTCACACATATATTTAGACATATTATAATATATTTCGCCTCTCTAAACAAGCATTAAGTTAAAAATAATATTGCTCTCAACACATCAAAATAATCTGTAGTTTTCAAAACTATAGTTTTAGGTGAAGTTTGTATTGCTCCTGGATAAAACGAATTTCTAAAAGCCATGGTATGAGCTGTATATCTAATTTCAAGTTCAAATTCATCAGGTAATCCTATCTTGCATTTGTTTAAATCTCCCTTTAGTGCTTTTTCTACTCCTTCTTCAATGAGTTTTGTAGCTAACTCTGGATGAATACTTATAGTTGAATCTCCAATTCCTTCATTTACTGCTACCGTAACTATATTCTCATTTAAGCTCTTTACCTCTTCGCAAAGTCCCTTGTCCCCACTTAAAAATGCAACAGGAATTCCTAAATAAGCTGCTATATAGGAATGCAATAAAAACTCGCTACAAATAGTTCCATTCAATTTTATATAGTCAATAGTAGAACTGTTCATAGTATGGGCAAGAGGATTAAAATTTGAGCTAGCACAAGAATGATATCCTGTATATATCAATGCATCAAAGGATTCATCCAATTCTTGAACCATTGAAAATGGATGCCCACTCCAACCTCTTATGAGCTTTGCATTTTCTGGCAATTTGGCTGGATTTATATTTCTTCCTGACTCATGGGCATCTTTTACCCAAATTTCTTCTACACCTGCCTTTAAAGCTCCCCTGCAAGCAGCTTCTACTTCTCTTGTCATCTGCTGTGCAAAATACTCATAGTCTTGTTTGCTTTTTGTTGTCTCATCCCAATGAGTGATACCAGTAGTTCCTTCAATATCTGCACTCAAAAAAACCTTCATATTTCCGCCTCCTCGTATAAATAAAATAGTTATAAATATATTCAATATTTTACAATACAATTATATCATTTAATTTAGCCTTGCAACATATTTGGAACTATTAAAAACATTTTTTACTGATTGAATTTTCCAAGAATTAGAAGACTCTAATGTTGTACGCCCTTGCATATATTAATTTAATGAAGTATACTAGTAAAAACATTCTAAATATAAGGGTGATCTCTCAATGAAAATTCAAGAACTATTTGATCTTAGCCAAAATTTCATTAATTTTGAAATTATTTCTGGGAATGAATACTTTGACAACAATATTAAAGATATCAGAATAATTGACATTCCCTATGAGCACTCCCAATTTAAAAAAGGAGATTTTGTTATAGTTTCTCCTGATATAATTGTTAAGGAAAAGATAAATCTTGTTACTATATTGAATACACTTAAAGAACAAAAAATTGGGTTGTTGGGACTTGTATCTAACAATAGCATAAGTGATGAAATTATTAAACACTTCCAACAAATAATTAAACTCTATGAAGTCAATTTCCCAGTCATTAAAATACCAGCAGACAACACTTATGAGGATATCATCTCTACTCTTAAATATACAAAAGACATAAATAGTTTCTTAGTCAATCAATTTAAGAATAATCTTATTAGTTTAAAAAACACGAATTATTTCTCTACAAACAACATTCTTAATATACTCACACATTATATAAATGGTCTTGTACTGCTATTATCAACCAATGGAAAAATAATTGATTTTGCCGATGCCAATCCTTTGGATGAAGAGAAAAAAATACTTACAGATACTATGTCGACTTTAATCAAAGACAATGAATCAAATACTTTATCTACTCTAAATCCAATTGTATATAATGGTAGTGATGAAATCTATACAATATATCCATTAGAAACTTATGATAGAGATTTAGGATATCTTTGCATAGTGGAAGAAATTGACAAGATAAGTGACAGTGAATACAATATCAAAATTTCCAATGAAGCTATACCTTTTATAATTATATCTTTGATGACTTATCATGAAAAGGAGCTTATATACAACAAGTCCAAAGAAGAATTTGTAAGAGGTATATTGTACGGATTGTATTCTGATAAAAATATTGTTGAAAAAGAAGCCAAATTTTTCAATATAGAATATAATTTAAAAAGATTTGTATGGATAATTAACATAAGACCTTTAAAAATAAGGCATTCAGATCCATTGGAATCAGAAAAAATACCTGCAAATATTATAAATGAAACTTTAAATATTGCCAAAGCTAGTTTTTATGATGACCATGCTATAACAAATACTTCCTCTATTGTATTTATAAGAATAAAACATGATATTCCAAATGAAAAACTACTTCAAAAATACAATACTCTTTTAAATACATTGGAATTTCAAATGCCTGAATATAAATTTTCTATCGGATTAAGTAGGGCTTATGATACCTTAGATGATTTGAATTTAGCCTATGAAGATGTAATTTTTAGTTTGAAAATAGGTGCTAAAATATTTAAAAATGGAAAAAGTATTTATGCTTATGATGATTTGATAATATATCATCTTTTATATAAATATCCTAGCAATCCTATACTTGAAAGACTATATAATAATGGAATAGGAAAAATATATGCATATGATAGAGAAAACAACACTCAATTATTTGAAACCGTTCAAGTACTGATTAAACACAATTGCAATTTTTCTGAAACATCTGACAAACTATTCATCCATAGAAACACACTATATCAAAGGCTTAAAAAAGTTGAAGAAATTACAGGTTTGGATATGGATAGTTCTGAAACCAGACTTGTATTCCATTTAGGACTTAAAATACATGACCTTTTTTCATTAAATTTAAAATAATATATTGCATAAGATAAAAAAATAGGCTTTCTTTGTTGTTGAATTTTCTCAACGAAAGCCTATTTTGTCCCTATCTTTAAAACAATGGTCCTACTTGATCCCATGGACTAAGTATTGTTGGAGCTTTTTCATATTGTTTAAGTATTTCTTTGCTCAAATGTTTTTTGTTTATGATGACTTTAAACACATATTCATCAAACCATTCATCACTCATAATATAAAAGCCTTTCTTTCCTTCTGCCTCACCCCAGCTATTTTGTATCTTCCATCTGTTTGGCTTTCCATCAACAATATTAACACCTGTAAATGTCATGACATGTGTTAAACTTGTTCCTCTATACATAAGTCTTTCTTCTTTTGTCATATTGAATTTGGTATTTAGTACCGTTTCATAATTATATAAATTTGTATCAAGTATTCCCAATTCTCTATGAGACATCTTCCCTACATCACATCCAAATACAACTTGTTCTCCATCTTTTATTTGAGCAATAGCAGCTTGTCTTAAAACTTCAATATCAAGATTTAAATACTTGATTGGTTCATCATCTACTACACTTCCAAGATATTTTAATGAATAGGTATTCCCAAAAGGTTTGTCTTCTGTTGGAAAATTTATGATGCTTATATAATCAATCGGTTTAACTTTAGAATACTTGTGATAGAATTCCAATGGAGTTATATCTTGATCCCTGTGAAACACCCCATCTAAATCCCAGTATTCAAAATCAAATGTCTTTGGAGGTTCTCCAAGAAAATGACATATAATATTGTACATATCTAGAAGAATGGATTCTTTTTGCTCTTCAATTTCTTCCATTGATTTTCCATCTCTATTCATATCTCTAAGTTCTTTTGCACCTTGTCTTAACTTTTCATTTACTATTTCATTGATAATTTTTGAATCTGTGCCACTTTGAGTCTCAGGCATTGCATATAATGGTACCACACCATACTTTTCTATAAGCTTGGCAAACATATCCCATTGACCACAATCACTTTGAGGATCTTTTAGTAAACCTGCTACTTCATGGTCAGATAATTCTCTGTCCATGGTCTCTATGATATTTTCTAAAAATAGATTTGATTTTTCTAGCTTATCCCAAAAATATGTATAGTTTTGAGATAATTGAAAATCTACTTCCCTCATCCTTAAACTATGAGAAATACTGTATCTTACTGCATTCAAAGCTGCAAACATCCAACACCTTGCAGTTTTTTTCTGTGCTGTAACTCTTCCGACTTCTATTTCATGAGAAAAATCAAAATGCATACTTCTTATAGAATCATTATTTAAACTAACCTCTACAAGTCCATTTCTCATAACTGCGTCTGAATAAACCTTGTTGTTTTTATCAGCTCTATAATGCTCTGAACAACTATTGATGATATCCATAGTTATAGGTTTTTTCTTCATACTTATCCCCTCCGAAACTTATTTATACCAATTCTTCCAAAAGTTTTGCCATAACTATTCTCGGTAGCAAAACTGGTTTTCCCGTTATTTCCTTAACTTTTTTCTTCATCTCCAAAGAATACCCCATACAATCCAGCACTATTAAAGACAATTCCTCATTTTTAAAATCTAAGGCTTCTTTTTCTATATTGTCAAAGAAATCTTTATAGGGAGAAACAGCTCTTACAAAAATATCATTCCCTCCTTCTCTCCAATATTCAATTGTCTGATCTATTTGAGAACTATCCGGAACAATGACACCAATCTTTCCACTTGATACATCTTTAACTATTGAATGCAACAGCGAAAAAGGTTCTAAAAGAAGTCCCTTATGTTCAAATTCAGGAAACTTTCCTGTACACAATAAGAATATAGTGTTTATTCCCTCTTTTTCAATATTATTTATGCATTCTTGAATAAGATTTGGTACTAATTCTTCTTTCATTTCTATTTGTCTTCCATCTCTCATTCGACTAACTAGTACATTGTCACCTTTATTTGGTCTAAGCATATTTTCTGCTTCTTCATAAGTGTAGGAGTCAAGAATACCATATTCCACAATTTCAATATCATCCCTCATAAGTTTTAATATTTCTGGTACTAAGTCAACCCGGGGAGATTGACCTATAGTTATAGTTGCCACTCTTTCCATATACTCATCTCCTATAAGCAACTTCACCATTAACTATTGTAAGGCAAGTTTTAGTTCTAGCTTTAAAAGGATCTCCATCAAATACAACAATATCTGCATCTTTTCCTATTTCAATACTCCCTACCCTATTATCTATACCCAGTGACTTTGCAGGATTTATAGTTATTGATTTAAGTGCATTCTCAAAACTCATTCCATCTTTAATTGCTATAGCTGCACATATGGGTAAAAAATCCAAAGGAATATCTGGATGATTTGTGATAAGACAAGTATTGAATCCTTCGTTAGAAAAAATAGCTGGAGAATTAGAATTTCTATTTTTTATTTCAAAATTTGATTTATCAGTTAAATATGGTCCTAGCATCAGAGGAATACTTTTATCTATTTGCTCTTCAATTAAATAAGCTTCTGTACAATAAGTTAGTATCAAATCAAAATCAAACTCTTCTTTTAATCTCAGTGCAGTTTGTATATCCTGAGCCTTATGAGCACATATCTCTACCTTTGTATCCTTTGTAAATATAGACTTAACACTTTCATATTTCTCATTAAAAGTATTCCTATCTACATCCTCATTTTTAGTTTCTTCATAGTATTTCTTAGCTCCATTTAGAAAACTTCTTATCATATATGTGATAGCCATTCTAGATCTAGGCATCTCTACCCTTACATCACCAAGCCTTTTGACAAATTCTCCAATAGATATATTTAAAGTAGAAGAAGATTTCACCATTCTATCTTCCAATGTTTGACCATAGGTTTTTATCACACATGATTTACCTCCTATGACATTGGATTCTCCTGGTGCAACAGATACTGTTGTGACACCTGCTCTAATTCCAGCTTCAAAGACACAATCTCTAATATTTATCCCATCTTCTGCTAGAAGTTCAGGGCTTAAAGTGTCATTTGCTTCCTCCATATCATTTCCTACACTTCCCACTCCGCCTTCAATTATACCTGCATGACAATGTCCATCAATAAAACCAGGAACAACAATATGATTTCTCACATCTAAAACTAATGCATCTTCTTCTCGTATAGAACTATTTATATCAATAATTTTGCCTTCATCTATCAATATATCACCATAAACAACTTGGCTATCTGCCATTGTAAATATCTTTCCATTTTTAAGTAGCAACATCTTTAATCCCCCAATCAATCCAAATCTTTATATACAATTTCACCATTAATAATTGTTAAAAGTACCTTTGTAGTAGTTTCCAAAGGTTCCCCATTAAATACTACCAAATCTGCATCTTTCCCTTTTTCAACGCTGCCAACTCTATTATCTATATTCAATGCTTTTGCAGGATTTATTGTAAGAGCTTTTAGACCATCTATCATATCAAGTCCGTATCTAGACAATAAACCTGCATATAAAGGCAAAAACTTGCAATTCATAAAAGGATGATCTGATATAAGGGATATTAAAACTCCCTTGTCATTGAAAACTCTTGGAGCTTCTACACTGGCATTTCTGGTTTCTACTTTGGTGGCAAAGGAAAATAAAGGGCCCAACATAACAGGAACATATTTTTCTTTGATATAATCTGCTGCCAAATATCCCTCTGTACAGTGATCTAATGTATAATCAATTTGAAACTCTTCAACAATTCTTATGGCTGTCATTATATCATCTAATCTATGAGCATGTATCTTCAAAGGAATCTCACCATTAAATACAGGTAAAAAAGCTTCCAGCTCCTCATCATATTCATGTTCCAATCCTTTTCTTTCTTCCTCATAATATTTTTCTGCTTTATTTAGCATTTCTTTTATGAGAAATGCAGTAGCCATTCTACTGCTTGGAGATTTTTTTTGAGACGAATAGACATTTTTGGGGTTTTCTCCAAAGGCAATTTTCATGGCAGCAGGACTTTTTATAATCATGTCTTCAACACTAGTACCATAAGTTTTTATAATAGCTGCTTGTCCTCCTATAACATTTCCACTTCCAGGACATATCATAACCGTTGTTATACCTGCTGAATAAGCATCTTTAAAAGCTTCATCAAAGGGATTCAAAGCATCTATAGCCCTTAGAGCTGGTGTCAAAGGTTTTACACATTCATTTGCATCATTTCCATTGTCGTTTAAAGTCCACATTCCTATATGACTGTGAGCATCTATAAATCCAGGACATACTATGTTTCCCTTTATATCTATGACATGAGTATCTAGATTAT
This sequence comes from Sporanaerobacter sp., assembly GCF_047830725.1. Lineage (NCBI taxonomy): Bacteria > Bacillati > Bacillota > Tissierellia > Tissierellales > Sporanaerobacteraceae > Sporanaerobacter > Sporanaerobacter sp. Next base: position 425,525 of record NZ_CP181252.1, read on the forward strand.
CTACTATTATATTTTTCTTGACACTTTCTATTTTGTTACCTTGTACTAGAATATCGCTTAAAAAAAACTGGCCCTCTAAAGAATCAAACACATTACAATTTTTTAATAAAAGCATTTTTAACACCTCTTTTGAAGTCAATTATTTAAGAAGATCTAAAATCATACCAGTATATACTTTAGCAGAACTTATCAAATCCTTTATATCAACCGTCTCATTGTATGAATGAATTCCTTCTGTGTTGGCAGGACCATATTGTATGGTTGGAATACCTTTGTATCTAAAATATCTAGCATCGCTAGAAGCCCATTGATATGTTGCAGTTATATCCATATTCAATACATCCTTTGCATTGGCTTTAACTGATTTAACCAGAAGGTAAAATCAAATGCTTTACTATATCTATAAAACTTCCTTCACCCATTCCTACAGATGGAAGCCAGCCAAGATTTACACTAAATAATAGTACTGCCATCATCGCTAACCAAAATATAGGCACTGATATACCAATTAAAGCCAAAATCATGGATATATAATCAAATGCCGAATACTGTTTAGTTGCTGATACTACTCCCACAGGAATACCTACCAGAAGTCCAATTATTATACTTACAATAGCTAATACTAGTGTATTGGGAAATCTCTCACTTATAAGCTTTGTGACAGGTTGATTGTAATAATAGGATTTTCCTAAATCTCCTTGTACAACTCCTTTTAAATATCTGCCAAATTGTACAAATATATTGTCATTCAATCCTAAATTTTCTCTCAATTCTTCCACAGCTTCTACGCTGGCTTGAGGTCCTAACATAACAGCTGCAGGGTCTCCAGGTATGACACGAGTTACAACAAACACTATAAATACTACTATGAATATAGTAGGTATTAATTCTAGTATTCTTTTTAATGAATATTTAACCAATCTAGCTCACCTCAACCTTCTTTGTTAGATGTTATTGAAAAACCTTATATATTGCTATATAAGGTTTTTCAATTTTAAATTTCAATATATTATTCTTTCCATACATTTATTTCTGGATTTGTAATAAATATAGTTCCATCTGCACTTCTTTCAAAACCATGTACTTTTTTGTTTACTCCATCTATAATCTTTCCATTTGCAAAATTAATTCTTCCATTGTTTTCAGTTATTATACCTAAAGCTTCTTTATACAATTCTGCTCTTTCATTTTGATCAGCAGTTTCTGATACTGCTTTATCCAACAATTCATCTACTTTTGGATCGCTAAATCCTTGACCGTTTCCTAATGAACCAATTTGTTTGCTATGGAACATTTGATACAAGAAAAAATCAGGGTCTGGATACCATGTCCATGACATAGCATACATAGGAGCTTTTCCCTTTGAAACAACTTCACTAAATGTTCCCCATTCAAGTAAGTTTATCTTCATGTCAATATTTAAATTCTTCTTTAAATAGTCTTGAACTATAACTGCAGTTTTATCACTTCCTGCAACATATATTTCAGTTTGGAAACCATTTGGATATCCAGCTTCTTCCATTAGCTTTTTAGCTTTTTCAGGATCATATTTAGGAACTTTTTCTTCTAAAGATGCATCATATCCCCATGATCCAGGAGGTAATGCCAAATATGCTCTTTGTGCCTCTCCCCATGGATATAAGCCTTTGACCATTGCATCTATGTCTATTGCGGAAATAATAGCTTCCCTTACTTTTGGATCTTTTGTAGGCCCTTCCATTAAATTCATAGCAATATATATTACTTTCAATGCTGGTTTTTCATTTAGTACTAAATTTGGATCGGCTTTTATAGCTTGCATACTTTCACCTGTTATATCTGTAGCTACATCAATTTCTCCAGTTCTCAAAGCATTTGTCATCATGTTTTGATCAGTTATAAATTTAAAAGTAACACCATCTAGATATGGCTTTTCTCCCCAGTAATTCTCTGATCTTTCAAGAACAACACTGTCACTATTTTTCCATTCCTTAAATGCAAATGGTCCCGTACCAACTAGATGTGTACCAAAATCTTCTCCCCAGCCTTCAACTTCTTCTTTTGGAACTATGACATTTCCTGCATCTGTTAAAACTGTCAAAAATGCTGCATTTGGTTCTGTTAGATGACAAATAATTTCTGTGTCAGATACAATTTCAACAGATTCAAGCATTCTAAGTCTCTTCATGACAGATTCTTTTGCTGATCTTTCAAGACTATATTTAACATCTTCAGCTGTCATCTTTCTTCCATCTTGGAATTTACCTTTTTGAAAATATACATCATCTCTTAATGTAAACTTATATGTTTTAAGATCATCTGATATTTCCCAACTTGTTGCTAATCCAGGAATTATCTCATTTAGGTCCTTATTGTAATAAACTAAATTGTCAGCTATACTATGAATAACATTTCCTTCGTAAATTCCAGTATACTTGACAGGATCTAATGTTTTTGGAATAGCTGCTAATGCAACAGTTAATGTCCCACCTTCTTTGGGTTCATTCGAAGAATTGTCATTTGTCGTATCCTCACTGCCAGTTGATGGATTTTTAGTTTCTTTGTTTCCACAACCAGTTAATGCTAATGACAATACCATGACAAAAACTAAAAACAGTACCAATGATTTTTTTCCCATTTTTTTCTCCTCCTCATAAATTATCGTAAAGCTTAATGCCTAAACTAAATATTTCCCTTTGTCTGAAATCTTTTATTTTCTCCATACAATTTAAGCAACAACTCAAATTCTTTTTCATCATAGAAGCTACATTTTCCAATTCCATATTCTTTAGCAACTTCTACAGCAAACCTTCCTGCCATTTCTACATCTATAGCTTGAGTTGCTCCTGTAGCACAACCTGCTACGGAAGTTTCAGTAGTTATAGCAACTCCAACTACTGGTGAACTTGTTGTAGTACTTGGTTGAAGAATACTATTTATATGGTATAAATCATTGCCATAGGGTGTAATATCTTGTTGTGAAAGGGGGAATACTACAGGGAGTTTTCCTGTCACTTTTTTCATAATATTTACAAGATCATCACTAATCTTAAGAATGTATCCATCTTTTACTGTTGGTGATATTGAAAACCCTCTGTAGTTAAGCACTTCATTTCCTTTAGTAGTATCTATGGCTAATATTGCATCCATTTCTTGTGAAACTTCCAATCTATTCATGGTATCCATATCTACTGGTGAATCCATAAAGTAAACTGGATAATGTTCCAAAGTTGGGGCATCTGGACATATATGAGTAGCAACTATTACATCACCTTCCAACACATCTCCCTTTGCATTCATATCAACTAATTTTAAACCCGCTGACAATGCAGCCAGTGCTCCATCTCCATCTGATACAAATCCATTCATATGTGGTCTTGCACCTAGTCCTCCTAATCTGCCAACTATGCCTAATGTCTTTGCAGTACCACTTTTAGTTTTCCCATTTTTCCCTTTTATGAGTATCTTTATAAAATCAGTACTGCCTTGTTCACCTTCAACTGTTTCCACATTTATTTCTACATTTTCATTGCCACGAGCCTTAATGTATTTTGCAACTTCATTGCCGTTTGCATTTGGTTTATCTAGTAATTCAAACATTTCCATAACCTGTTTTAAAATCATTGTTATCTCCTCCTTTATGTTTTGATATTCTCCAAAGTATAAATTTCATTTGAGCGATAATTTAATGAATTCTGAATTTTATTATTTATTTCTTTTATCTTACCGCATTACAATATGTAAAAGTGAACAAACTTATTTGATTTGTTATATGCACTTTGCTGAATTAAAGTAAAAATATTTTTAAAACTTAGAATTTGGTCTTTTTCAATTGACATACATTATAAAATGAATTAGTATATATTATATATTTAGAGACGCTAAACAATTTGTAGGAGATGATAATATGAGTGAACCATTGGATAATGAACTTCTTACAGGAGATCTTCGAAAAAATCTCCTCAAAATGTCTATCCCTACTATGCTGGGATTTTTCCTTCAAGCAGTATACGATATAGTAGATATGATATGGGTAGGTAGAATATCAGCTTCTGCTGTTGCGGGAGTAACAATTTTTTCTACAGTATTCTGGATGGTAGAAGTGTTAAATGAAATAATAGGCACCAGTTCTATTTCTCTCATATCCCAAAACTATGGCATGGGAAATACAGAAAAGACAAGAAAGGTTGTTGAACAAACCCTTACTTTTAAAGCACTTGTCGCAATCATAGCAGCAGTATTTATGGCTTTTTTCTTAGAACCTCTTTTGGGCTTTTTCACAAATGAAGAAGAAGTTGTACAAGCTGCACTTGATTATGGATATATAAGGATATTCTTTTTACCTATAATGTTTTCTTCTTATTCTGTAAATACGGCTTTGAGATGCTTGGGAGATGCTAAAAGCCCTATGTACATAATGATAGCAGCTGCCATTACAAATATAATTTTGGACCCATTGTTTATGTTTGAATACTTTCCTGGAACCAATATACCAGGACTTAATTTGGGTGTATTTGGAGCAGCATTGGCTACAGTTATTTCAACAGTAGTAGCTTTCAGCATAGGATTTGGAATGCTCTTTAAAGGAGATAAAAAAGTTAAAATTTCTATCAAAGGCCTATTTAGCTTGGATTGGGAAATAGATAAGAAACTACTGACTATAGGATTGCCTTCTGGTATAGAAATTCTTTCTAGAAACTTGGCAAGTATATTTACACTAAAATTTGTTTCCCTATATGGAACCAATACAGTGGCTGCCATGGGAATTGGCGGAAGGTTATTTAACTTTGCATTTATGCCCATAATGGGAATAGTCATGGGAAGTAGTACTATTGTTGGTCAGTGTTTAGGTGCAGATGATGTAGAAAGGGCCAAAGATACCGCAAAGTTTTCTGCACTGTTTAACTTCGTCATGATGGGTATTCTTTCAATCATAGCTATTATATTTCCTAAACAATTGATGAAAATATTCATAGATGATGTAAATGTAATAGAAGTTGGAAAGTCCATGATTCAAATAATGATACCTGCATTAGCCCTTGGTGGAGCTGCTATGGGACTGGGTTCAGTTTTCGCTGGTTCGGGTCACAATACTCCTTTTTTATTGTCTAGTTTGATATCTAGATGGGGAGTACAAGTACCACTCATTTTCTTAGCCACAAAAGTATTCCATTTATCAGTAATATACGTATGGATTAGTTTTTTAGTTGCAGATGCAGCTGAAATGCTTGTAGTATTTATAGCCTATAAAAGAGGAACTTGGGAAAATAAAAGAGTTTCATAATTTAAAACACTCCTCAAACTATGAGTTTAAGGAGTGTTTATTTATTATAATCTATTCACTGCTTCTTCTATTCTCTTTAGCCCTTCTTTAAGGGTTGAACGAGGACATCCTATATTTAATCGTACAAAACTTCCACATCTTCTAGAAAAATTAGATCCTGGATTGACTCCAACTTTAGCTTCATTCACAAAAAAGTCCATGAGTTGCTCCCCTTCCAAACCCAATCCACTACAATCAAGCCATACAAGATAGGTAGCTTCAGGCCTAATTGGCACAATTTGGGGTATTTTTTCTTCAAAATATTTCATGAGGAAATTTAAATTATCTTCAAGATACACCAAAAGCTCTTCCAGCCACTCTTCACCATTTTTATAGGCTACTTCCAAGGCAATACTTCCAAATATATTTCCACCATCTATATGTAAAGTCTCTAGTGTATTGTTAAACATACTTCTAATTCTTTTATTAGGTATGATAATAGCTGATGTAGAGAGTCCTGCAAGGCTGAAAGTCTTACTTGGAGAAATACAAGTTATTGTGCACTGGGCCAATTCTTCCGACAATGAAGCTATTGGAATATGCTTATGTCCACTATATATAATATCAGAATGTATTTCATCAGAAACAATAAGTATATTGTTTTCTACACATATTCTGCCTAATTCCAACAATTCATCTTTGTTCCAAGATCTACCTGTTGGGTTGTGAGGATTGCATAATAAAAGCATTTTTACTCTATTGTCAAATTCACCGCTATCTTGTATACATATTTGTTCCCTCAACTTGTCCAAATCCATATGATAATGATTGTCTCTTAAAATAAGTTCATTGTCTACTTTGATTCTGCCATTAGCTTCTACTACTGATTGAAATGGAGGATAAATTGGAGATTGTATGACCACTTTATCTCCAGGATGTGTAAATGTATTGACACACATGCTCAAGGCAGGTACAATACCAGGACTAAATGTTATCCATTCACTATCTATATCCCATCCATGCCTTTTTTTAACCCAATCTACTACAGTTTCATTGTAGGATTGTCCTCTGTATGTATAGCCATATATCCCATGTTCAACTCTCTTTCTCATAGCTTCTATGACTTCTATGGGAGCCTTAAAATCCGTATCAGCAACCCACATGGGGACTATATCATCTCTACCAAATACATCCTTGCAGCTGTCCCATTTCGAACTATTGGTGCCTCTTCTTTCTATAACTTCATCAAAATCATAGTTCATTTTCCTTCCTCCTATCATCTTGTTTATTTATACCATTTCCTTTGTACATCTTCTTTGTAACAATTATATTATAACAAAGTTTTATCTGTGAAAATAAAAAATTTGATACACTAACTTGTCAAACCTATGTAGAAAAAAAATCATTTAGGTGTTAAAATATGTTTGATTGACATATAAGGAGGTCTTCAATATGGAAAAGATAAATGTAGCACATTTAGTTAAATCCGAAGATTTAAATCATCATGGTACATTATTTGCTGGCAGAATGGCTGAATGGTTTGTAGAAGCTTGCTTTATTTGTGCAGCAAAAGTCACAGAAAAACCTGAAAATGTGGTCTGCGTCAATATACACGGTCTCACTTTCACCCAGCCCGGAAACAAAGGAGACATCATAAATATGGAAACTTCAGTTGCTAAAGCTGGAAGAACTAGTTTTACAGTATACGGCAAAATCACAAAAAACAATTCAGAACATATTGTTTCAGATGGATTTGTAACTTTTGTATTTGTAGATGAAAATGGAAAAACTATTCCCCACAATATCACTATGGATGAAGCTAAAAGTAGTGAAGAAATAGCTATTAGAGAAAGAGCAAAAAATTTAAGATAAAAAAAGATTATGAAAGTTTCATTAAAAAATAGTAGCTGATAAAGCTACTATTTTTATACTCTACTTGTACTAGTTTTAATCTATTTAGCTAAAAGCAAAATGACTACAGTGATTATAATTGGAAGTATCATGAAAAACATTCCCAATGGTCTTCCTACATTGACAGTCCAACCTACCCCAAATCTCTTTTCAATAAATAGAGCTGGATCATCTGGATTGTAATATATAGAATTTCCAAGTTTCCAAAATGCATCATCATCTCTATTCTTTTCTTCATACTCACCTTCACCATCAAGCTTAAGTCTACTGCCACCTTGCCCCACTTTTATGGAGATGACAATACTATATACTATTATAATTCCTGTGAATATAAAAAATAAACTTACAATAGTATTCACACTTCCACCTATTATCCCAAAAGAGTACAAACTAGCCAGTGTAAAAAGAAAATTCATACCTATACCCATAACTAACATATATATAGACCAAGTTCTTCTAAATATAATATTTCTCTTCACTGATTCTTCTGGATTTTTAGAACTTATTTCTTGTTTTGACCAACCTATGATTTTATACATAAAAAAGTACAAAACTCCCATTCCCAATTGAAGTAAAGGCATGAACCATATAAAAGAAGTTTTATCCATATATCCATTTATATTGCCTTGAATATCCCAGTGACTAGGAACTTTTTCAGGCAAAGTAGGGGCTAGACTTAGTCCAACTGCTAAGTTCACTAGAGCTATAATTATGGGAATCGAAAACCACCAAGGTGATATATTCCCTGCTTTAACTTTTTCCTTGCTAAATTTCATATCTACTACTACTCTTCTTTTGGTTTTTCCCAATTTTCTTCCTGTTTCAATTTCTTCACTTTACCATTTGCACGTAAATAAACTAAAAATAATACAGCTATATAAATAAAAATAGGTAAAGAAGAAATAACAACTATATTGTCATAAAAATATGCCCAAAGAGAAAGCAAAATCATTGATGGAATACTTACTATTATGTTTTCAAGCACATATTCTTTATATATTTTCTTAAGTTCTATATTCTCTAACTCTTTTTCTGGTATTCTAATTCCAAAATATATGTTTTTTCTAGTCATTTTAGGTGTCAGTATTTGCAAAACCAACAAAATAATATAAAAAGACAAGTTCATGATTATAATATAAATCCTATCTTCCATTTTCTCTCTCCCTCCTGCTTTCAATATACTCATCAAAATACCTTTCGCATTGTTTTAAAAACTCATCTTTTCCCATTCCCCTACAATAAGCATCGGCAACAATAAATTTAAGTTCTTTTTCCAAACTATCATAGTATTCTTTAGTTGCTTCAGGCAATATATCTTTGACCATTGCACCTTTTCTTCTATCTATAACTAAATATCCTTCATCTTTTAAGACATTGTATGCTTTGTTCACAGTATGCAAATTTATGCCAATATCTTCTGCCAGCTGTCTAACTGAAGGCAATTCTTCCCCTGTATTTAATTCTCCCTTAGCTATACCTTCAATTATTTGTCTCCTCAGCTGCTCGTAAATAGGCATTTCTGATTCAAAGTCAATTTTTAGAATCATATTGTTTCATCCTTTCTATTTGTTATATATATTATATAACAGCAGTGATGGTATTGCAACTATTTTTTCATTTTTTGAAGGATTTTATTAACCATTATAGAATATACTACTAGTAGGTGATAAAAATGAAAAGTTTAGCTATTGATTTTTTAGAAAATTGCGAAATCAATACGAATATCAAATACTCTAATAGAGAACTACTCACTTCTTATAGACTGAAAAAAGATATAAATGCAAGAAATGAACTTATAATAAACAATATGGGTCTTGTATATAAAGCAGCTAAGAAAAGATCTAATGTAAATTCTTCTTTCGCTTTTGAAGATTTAGTGCAAGAAGGAGTCATCGGAATGATGAAAGGAATAGAAAAATTTGACTTAAACAAAAATACTAGTTTCTCCACATACATATATTATTGGATTACTCATCAGATGGATAGAGCTATTATGAACAATGGTAGACTCATAAGACTTCCTGCTCATATATGGGAAAAGGTAAATCAAATCAATCAAATAGAAAATGAAAATCAATCTCTAAACAAAGAAATCAACCCAAACTCTGTACCTGAAGAAATAAAAATGGATGAAAAACTATACAATGACATAAATTTCTATAGAAAAACATATAATAGCTTTGTTTCCCTAAATACCACTATAAATCTAGACAATGAAGATTCTTATGTTGAACTTCAAGACTTCATTCCTTCAGATGAACCTTCTATTGAAGAAATAATTGTAGAAAAAGATTTGAAAGAAAATTTAAATAAGGCTTTAAATACCCTATCCCCTAGAGAAAAAGAAATATTAGCGCTTAGATTTGGTTTTAATGACAATGAACCAAAAACTCTAGAAGAAATAGGAGAAAAATATCATCTTACAAGAGAAAGAATAAGACAAATTGAATCTAAAGCGATAAATAAAATAAAATGCTCAAGCAACAAAAATATCCTTCAAGAATATTTAAGCTGCCCTTAACTAAGGCAGCTTATTTTCATATTCGTAACTTAATGCAAAATTTACTCTTTCTTCACAAGATGGATGGCTATAATACCATATTTTATACATATTACTTGGCCTAGGAAGTGCTAGACTTCCTTCATGAAGTTTTATGAGAGATGAAGCAGTGGCTTCTTTATTCCTTGCCAATTCCAATTCGAATTTATCTGCCTGCCATTCCAATTGTCTAGAATAAGTACTCACAATGGGCGAAGCAAAAAACATATAGAAATTCAAGACAAATATTAAAAGAGGAAGACATGCAATATCATATAGATGCCTAAAACCAAAATACCCATTGGAACCCTTTAGTAGCCAAAGAGAAGTCTTATCTACCAAAAATAACAACAATGTAGAAGAAATTCCTCCTAAAATTATACTTTTCCAAATATGTCCCTTTACATAATGACCTATTTCATGAGCTGCTATAGCTACTACTTCTTCTCTTTCCAGATTTTCTATGGTAGTGTCCCAAATTACAATTCTTTTAGACTTTAAAACTCCTGTCATATAGGCATTCATCTCTTTTGTATCTGCACTTTTATTTACTTGATAAATTTTTGCATCTCCCACTTTAGCCTTCTCAAGTAAAACCTTTATATCTCTTTCAAGTTCCTTATCCTCCAATGCAGTATATTTGTTGAATAAGGGATCAATATACATAGGACTTACGAAACTTGAAAAAAAATATACAGGAATTGATATAAGTCCTAAATACAGCCACCATCTATTTGGACTCTTGTATATAAGATAAAACGGAAACCACATAAAAAGTAAAGATAAAACTAAATTTAAACCGAATTCTTTAAATACAATTTCAGCCCATCTTCCAATAGATTGATTTGAAAGACCAAATCTGTGCTTAATTACAAATCCACTATAATATCTAATAGGAAGAGTCAATATAAAATCTATGAGAATGTATAAAACTAAATATATAAGTATTATGTAAAATCTATTGTTAGTCCTATTTTCAGCAAATGCTTTGATTTTACTTGACAATCCAGTAGTTAATATTAAAAGTGGAATCAAAAAACTTACAATTAAATTTACTGCCCAAATTTTTAAATTAGTTTTTCTATAAGCATAGGCTTCTTTTGAAATATTAGGATACTCCAATTTTAACTTTTGCATGTTCTTATATTCACTGACAAAAATTAATGCTATGAAGAGTATTAGAAATAAAAAAAAGAAAATGAAAAATAATATTATTTTTTTATCCAATTTACCACTCCCTCTCTTATATATTATAAGTAACAATAAGGTCTCCTATTACATATTTTATATTAGAAACATAAGGAGGTGTATCTTATATGATACAAAACAATATCAAGACATCTGGCTGTACACCAGATCAACAATCCAGTCTATTATTTTTCTTTTTACTTTTAGTAATCTTGTTCCAAGGACCATTGGATTGGTTATTTGGAAGTGATGATAGCCTATTGTTTTTCTTCTTGCTATTGGTTATTTTGTTCTGCAACCCTTACAGTTTTTGCTAAATCCATGAATAGCCCTTGTCAACCATGCTTGTGACAAGGGCTTTATCTCTATGGTCTAAAATTATAGATCAATTTTATTTTCTATTAAATATCCAGTACCCAAGAAAGTAGCTACTCCTATGAAAATGGTATAAATCAAGGAACCAATGTTCATAAAAGTTCTACCTCCAGCTGAAACTATCACACTTGCACTATTTATACTCATAAAATTCATACTTTCAAGCATACTCAATTGTTCTATCGCTCTTTGAGTAACCACCTTGAAGCTATTTAAATCTAAATAATATGGAACTGCCTTGGTTATTTTTAAAGTAGTATATCCTATTAGACCATTTAAAATTAAAAATATTGCAAACCACATCCCACCAATTTTTTTGTTTCTAAAAGTAACTCTACCTAGTGCCATAGAAAAATAAATGAGTATCAAAGTCACTACTCCACTAATAAACATAGTCATTCCAACGGCTACAGTTTCTGTATTAAATACAGAAAATATTTCCCTAAAGCTTATATCAAATTCTATAAATCTTGAAAGCATAAATCCATTATATAATAGTATTACAACTCCTAGTATAATGAACCACATAAGTGCCACCAATAATTTTGAACCTAATATCTGATTTCCTGTAAGAGGCAATGTAAAAGTTAAATATCCTCTGTCTTCATATAGTTCTTTTTTAAAAGAATCTACTATATATAAAAATGCTGCAAACAATGCTACAAACATGATGAGATAAGCCACGCCACCTATAGCTCCCATATTGCTCTGCTTAAATTGATAAGAATAGAATACTGTAGTAAGTATCAAAACTATTGCCAAAACTCCCAAAATAAATTTATAACTTCCTTTTATTTCATATTTCATATATCTACCCATATTTATCCCTCCTATTCTCCAAATACTTCTTTATAAATTTCATCAATAGATTTACCTTTTTCTTCTCTCAAGGCTTCTGCGTTTCCTTTAAGCAGTATTTCTCCTTCCCTTAAAAACACTACCTCATCAAACAAGCTTTCCATATCTCTAACTAAATGAGTAGTTATAATCATTGAACTACTTTCGTTGTAATTGTTTATTATAGCATCTAATATTTTATCCCTAGCTACAGGATCTACTCCTGCAATTGGTTCATCTAGTATATATAGCTTAGCTCTTCTAGACAATACTAAAGTCAAATTTAATTTTTCATTCATACCCTTTGACAAAGAGCTTATCTTCATGTTTTTTTCAAGCTTCATAAAATCGAGAAGCTTCTCTCCCCTATTTTCATCAAAGTCAGAATAAAAATCTTTGTAAAATTTAAAAGCATCATCTATCGTCATCCAATTGTACAAAAAATTTCTATCTGGCAAATACGATACTATAGATTTTGTATATACCCCTACATTGTGCCCATCTATAAATACTTCTCCTTTAGACTGCCTTAAAAGTCCAGTGAGTATTTTTATAAGTGTAGTCTTTCCACTTCCATTAGGTCCAAGTATTCCTACTACTTTTCCACTTTCAATATCTAAACTTAAATTGTTTAGTGCTTTTTTACTCAAATAATTCTTTGACAAACCCTTAATTTCGACTAAGTTGCCCATTTCTATTCCTCCTTTTTTTTGTTGTCCAATATTATTTCAACTATCTCTTTATATTCAAAACCCAATTCCTTCATTTCGGAAATAAAGTTGTTGACAATGTCTAATGCCATACTTTTTTTCAAATTCTTAATTATTTCTGTATCTTCTATGACAAAAGTCCCCATTCCTCTTTGAGTAAAGACTAGATTTTCTCTTTCAAGTTCTTGATAAGTCCTCTGGACTGTATTTGGATTTACCTTTAATTCTGATGAAAGTTCTCTAACTGATGGCAATTTATCACCTCCGTTTATTTCCCCTGAAACTATTTTCTTTTTTATATAATTCATTATCTGTATATAGATAGGTAGCTTATCATCAAATTCCATTTTTTCACCTCCGTGAATATCGTTGTATGTTAGTGCACTAACTATATAGTACACCAATGCACACCCAGTGTCAATAGAAAAAACAAAAAAGGCTTCCATTGAAATCATTAAATTTAAGGAAACCTTTTTTTTAAAAATCATATATCTAAAAATTATATATATGTTCCGGTCAAACCATTCACAATTTTGTTTCTATTTTATTTTTTGTTTTTCTGCTCTTGGATCAGATACCACTTCATAGCCACCCATAGCAGCAAATGAAATCAATATAGCATTTATTATGGTAAGTACCACACCTTGAACTCCATTACCTGATTTTGCAAATACGAAAGTCAATATAAGGGATATAAGAAAAGTATAAAGTCTTACGGCACCATCTCCAAAGCCTTTCTTTACGAAACCTTTGGTAAACTGTACTATGATACTAGTAGCAACTACCAGCCCTGTAAAAGTGCCTAAAACATCTGGGGTCATAAAATTGTCATACATATCTTCACCACCATATTTTTATTATATATAAATAATATTTTGGCAAAGACCTAAATATGACAAAATTTAAAGTGTGAATATAAAAATATATTTTTATATAAAAAATTTTGAGTATATCTATTGCTGATGCTAATTCATGCTGTTACGCTACTATGGCACAAGCAACTGAAGATCAACAAGCAAAACAAATGTATGAAAGAATGACTTCTGAAATAGACAATCATCTTCAATATTTAGAAGGTAGATTAGATTACCTAAATCAAAACAATAAACTTAATCAACAATAATGAGATTATAATATGAATATTGGCGCGCCCTGAGGGACTCGAACCCCCGACCAACTGATTCGAAGTCAGCGACTCTATCCAACTGAGCTAAGGGCGCAAGAAGAACTAATTCCATTATAAATGGAATTAGTCCTTTGGTCAAATACATTTACATATCAAATTCCATCTTTTTAACTACTATGCCATCTATTTTCTCCAATGCTTCTTCAAATTCAGCAAGTTTTTCATCTTCTCCTACTACAAAATCTAACAATATAATACCCATCTCACTACAAATCTTTTTAGATGGATCAGTATCATGAACTCCCACACGTGTTTTGATATAACAGCCATATTCAGTGAGTATTCTTTGAAGTTCTAATGCAGTATCACTTCTTCCACCAACTTGAATTCCTAATATAGCTTTTTTCATAAGCAACACCCCTCATAAGATTATTTTAAATTATTTATACCCCTTTTTTATGGCAATATTACTTATTTGAATTCTATTTAAAAATCGAATAGGAAATACACTATTCCCAAGACCACTATCTATATATAAGGTAGTATTCCCTATTTTAAACAATCCTTTATCATGTTTTGGAAAATATCCTTGTCCTGGTGCCACTATAGCTCCAATTATAGGAAATCTAACCTGTCCTCCATGGGTATGCCCTGCAAGAATTAAATCTTCCTTGCCTTCAGAATAGGATATAGGTCTATTAGGGGAATGAGAAAGCAATATAGTATAGCTTTTTTCATCTATCCCATCTAATGAATTTTTATAATCATTTTTATCTATATAAAAATTTACTCCACATATATTCATTTCTGTATTATTTATATGAACTCTAGTATTTTCATTTTCTAATACAAAAATACCCATTCTTTTTAAAATTTCAACAAATTCCTTACCTCTATTATTCCTTATTTCATGATTTCCCCAGACAAAATATATTTTATCAGTTATATTTTTTAAATCTCTTATCATACTTATTGAATAATCAAAATCCTTAGTCTTTGCATCTATTATGTCTCCTGTAAGAACTATAATATCGGGATTTATACTTTTAATCTTTTTTATAAATCTTTTTTTATTTATAAATCTATTGTTGTGAAAATCTGAAACTTGAACTATTTTTATATCATCTTTTATTTTTTCACTATTTAGTTTTACCTCGTTTACTTTAAAAAAACTAATTTGTATATAAATATATGCAACTAATATTATAGCTAGAAAAATAAATATAAAAAATTTCATTTTCATTCCATATTTTCCCTCCCAGTTCAGGGTAATAAAAAAATTGGCCTTCGCCAATTTTTTATGGTGCGGGAGAGAGGACTTGAACCCCCACGTCAATGACACTAGATCCTAAGTCTAGCGCGTCTGCCAGTTCCGCCACTCCCGCAAGTGGTGACCCATCGGCGACTCGAACGCCGGACACCCTGATTAAAAGTCAGGTGCTCTACCGCCTGAGCTAATGGGTCATGTTTTTTAAGTTTATCACAGTATCTATTTTGTTGTTTTGATGATAATTGGTAATTCGGACTAAGCGATTCACACAAAATCGAAATACACGATTTTGGTTCTCTGCTTATACCGCCTGAGCTAATGGGTCATGTTTTTATATATGGGGTGGATAGTGGGATTCGAACCCACGACCTCCAGAGCCACAATCTGGCGCCCTAACCAACTAGGCCATATCCACCATATCTAATATTGGTGCACCTAGGAGGATTCGAACCCCCGGCACACGGATTAGAAGTCCGTTGCTCTATCCAACTGAGCTATAGGTGCTCGTATCTGGAGCGGGTGAAGGGAATCGAACCCTCGCTGCTGGCTTGGGAAGCCAGTGCTCTACCACTGAGCTACACCCGCAAAATCTTAGGCTTGCTACTAGGTACTTATTCAGTGCCTTTTAGCAACTGTACCACTAAGCGATGTACACAAAATCGAAATGCAGTGCTCTACCACTGAGCTACACCCGCAAAATCTTAGGCTTGCTACTAGGTACTTATTCAGTGCCTTTTAGCAACTGTACCACTAAGCGATGTACACAAAATCGAAATGCACGATTTTGGTCCCCTGCTTATACCACTGAGCTACACCCGCACTGCTCAAAATGTTTTGCCCCCAAGCTTTTCCGCTAACAATTTAAAATTATAGCAGATAAAAAACGGCTTGTCAATATATAAAAAATTATATTTCTATTATTTTTGATATTATTTTTTCTTGTATTTCTAAAATCCCAAAACTCTTTCTAGACATATTTCTCGGAATAGTTGGACTACCTGGGTTCATGAAAAGTATCCCATCATATTCTTCAATAATAGGAGTATGAGTATGTCCAAATAAAACTACATCTGCTCCTTCTTCTTTAGCTTTGTAAGAAAGACTAAATAAATCATATTTTACATTGTATTTATTGCCATGAGTCAAAAATATTTTCTTTCCATTTATATTTAGTATTTCCTCCTCATTAACTCCTTCACGGTCAAAATCACAATTTCCTTTTACTCTTATAGTATCTATATTCATTTGCCTTTCTATTTCAAAAGAATCATCTACATAATCACCTAAATGTATTATAAGATCTGGTTTTTCCAATATCTTTGCAAATTGTATAAACTTATCTATCTTTCCATGAGTATCACTTACTACAAATATTTTCACCATTAGTCGCCCCTATAATATTCTTTAGTTCTTTTTTTAATTCTTCCAAAGCTTTAGCTCTGTGGCTTATTTTGTTTTTTACATCTTCTCCTAGTTCTGCAAAAGTCTTGTTATAGCCATCTACTATAAACAATGGATCGTATCCAAAACCACTATCTCCTTTAGATTCAAATCCTATCTTTCCTTTACACTCTCCATATACAGTTTTGACTTGTTTATCTTCTGTGACTATAGCAATAACCGTTTTGAAAGTTGCAGTACGCTCTTCTAAAGCTACACCTTCCAATTTTCTTAAAAGTTTTTTATTGTTTTCTTCATAAGTAGCATTTTCTCCTGAATATCTTGAAGAATAAATTCCAGGTTCTCCACCCAATTTGTCCACAAAAAGACCTGTGTCATCAGCAATAACTATTCCATCTACTTTTTCTGAAATAGCCATTGCCTTTTTTATTGCATTTTCTTCCAATGTAGTCCCATCTTCTTCAACTTCAATATCTCCAAGACCTAAATCATCTTTAGAGTATATGTTTACAGGCAGTCCTTTTAATATATCTTTTATTTCCTCTACTTTATGAATATTTCCAGTAGATAGAATTATTTTCTTATTCATTTTGGTTTTCTCCTTCCATATTGCTAGGCTTTTTACCTACAAGTTCTCCTATTTCTCCTAAAGAGTTTTTTTGCATTGATATAATCTCTCTATTGCCCTTTCTTGCCAATGAAATTAAAGTATTTAATTCTTCTATTGAGAAAGTATTTTCTTCTCCTGTTCCTTGAATCTCAACAAATCTATCATCATCCGTCATAACTATATTCATATCTACATCCGCCTTAGAATCTTCTTCATAACATAAATCAAGCACTGGAACTCCTTTAACTATACCTACACTTACAGCTGAAACAAAATTTTTAATTGGAATATATGGAATTTCACCTTGTTTGTAAAGTACATAAAATGCATCTACAAGAGCTACAAAAGATCCTGTAATAGAAGCAGTTCTTGTGCCACCATCAGCTTGAATTACATCACAATCTATGCAAATAGTTTTTTCTCCTATAACTTTTAAATCAACTACGCTCCTCAAAGCTCTTCCTATAAGTCTTTGTATTTCTTGAGATCTTCCCTCTACTTTTCCTCTAGAAGAATCCCTTACCTTTCTTATGATAGTCGAACCTGGTATCATAGAATATTCTGCTGTTAGCCAACCTGTATTTGTACCCTTCAAAAAAGGAGGAATTCTATCATCTATCATGGCAGTACATATGACCTTGGTTTCTCCCATCTCCATAAGTACTGAACCTTGTGGATGCTTTAAAAAATTTCTAGTAATATTTATTTCTCTCAATTCATCATATTGTCTTTTGTCTATTCTATCCATCAAAACATCTCCTATATTTAATGTTCATTATTTATGATAACAAAAAAGCAATTATTTTTCTATATATAATGAAATTTTACTCACAAAATAAGCTGCCCAATTTGGCAGCTTAATATTCATTTGCAAAAGCAGGTATTGTTTCATTGTAATCAACTTGTATCCCTGCTTCCTCCAATGTTTTACCTTCAACTAGCAATTCAACTTTTTCTATCTTTTCAAATTCACTTAGTGTAAGTCCTATACTTTTAGATATTTCATCAAATATATACTTTTCATTTATTGAATCTATGGAATTAAAAGATAAATCTACATAAGCTACTCCATCCCTTATTTCTATGCCCTCTAAAGTTACCCCTTGTGGAATACTAGAATAAAGACTTGCCTCAGCTGGAGGGCCTTTAAACAATTCTTCCAATGCTGTAAACACATTGGGCATTGGAGCAAGAGTTGGAATGGTTACAGGTATAAAATACTCAAATTCTTCATTTCCATTTCCTTTAAAGTATACTACCACTTTCGATCTATATTCTTCTGAATTTTTCACAAGATTTATATCTTCTCTCCTCATTGGTCCATTTACCTGCATTCCATATTTAAAAACAGGTGCGGAATTTCCTTCTATCAAAAATTGTACTTCTTTTATAGCAGGAAATTCTGTGAGTGTATATACTACACCTTTAATTAAATTTTCTTCATCTTTTTCCGATTCGTAATTTAAAATTTCTTTTGAAAAATCAACTTTACAAATTCCTGTTTCTCCATCAATAGTCATACCTCTTATTTCAGTACCAGCAGGTATTATGGGAATAAGCCCAGTTTGGTCTAAACTTTCCCTCAAAGAAGGACTATCAATCATATTTTTAAGAGCTAATTTTGCAATACCCTCTTCCCAAGGAATTTTTTTCATCACAGGAACCAGAAAACCTTCAGCATTTTTAAAATAAAGCACTGTTTCTCTCAAACCTTCATCTTCTGTCATATCGTATTCTTCACTATCACTTCTGATTATCTCTATATCATCATCTTTTGAAAAAAGTCCTTTAAAACCGCCTTTTCCGCTGCAAGCACTTAAATTAATTCCGATAGCTAAAATAAGTACAATAAGTAAAATTTTCTTTATATTGTCCATCTCCCCAACCCTCCTTAGCTTTTCTAATACATTATATTAGACGGCAGGGGATACTATGATTATTTCTTTTTTATTGGAACAAAATAGCCACCACTGACAGGCTTTATACTATTTACAGTTATAAATGCATCTGAATCACTTTCATATATTATTCTTTTTAAACTATCTAAATCTTTTCTATTTAGTGCAATATTTAAAATTTGTCGTGTTCCTTCTTTTCCATAGCCTTCAACTACTGTGATTCCAAATCCTTCTTCTCTCAATTTATTCAAAAGTTCTTCATTTTGAGTGCCTTTAAGTATGACTTGAGCAAATAAATTTCCCAAGGCAACCTTTTCTTCTATAGTTATACCTACAAAATTTCCACAAGCAAATCCCAATGCATAGGCAAGTAAATTTCCCGGATCGCTTAATCCATTGACAACTTTTCCAAGAGCCATTACATATATGATTATTTCAAAAAATCCTATAACAGCCGCTTGAGCTCTTCTTCCTTGTACTACCATCAAAGTTCTAAAAGTAGACATGGATACATCAGCAATTCTAGCAAAAAATATTAATAGATAGCCTGAAAATGTTCCCATTTTTTAACCTCCATAATATATATTTAAACAAGCGGAGAATTCTCCGCTTGTTTAGTATTCAGCAAAATATCTTTCTATACCCTTTATTATACCATCTACAACCCTATCTTGGAACTCACTATTTGTAATAAGTTTTTCATCCTCTAAATTACTTATAAATCCAACTTCAATCAATGCCGCTGGCATATTAGAAGTTCTAAGTACTGCTAGATTTGGCCTTTCTACCATCTTTTTATCTTGAAATCCTGTAGATTTGAGAACTTCTTCATGTATCATTTTTGCCAGTTGGTAGCTACTCCCATCTCCTTCTTTTTTGCTAGGATGATATAAAGTTTGTAGCCCTGAAATACTTTTATCATTATGAGCATTAGAATGAATACTCACAAATATATCTGCATTTATTTTATTTGCAATATCTGTTCTATCATATAGCCCTAAGTAAGTATCATCATATCTTGTCATTTCAGTATTGTATCCCAATTCTCTCAATCTATCATTTAATTTATTTGCAATACTTATAGTCACGTTTTTTTCATAATAGCCATTTTGGGAAATTGCTCCTGGATATTTTCCTCCATGACCTGGGTCTATAACTATAAGCCTTTCTTTAGGTTCAATTTGGGAATCTCTTGCAAACTTTATCTTTATTTCACTATCTACTTCCTTTGATAGCACAGCATACTCTATGCTCTTTTTAAAATAAATTTCCACTTTACTATTTCCAGAGTTGTCACTTATAACTATTCTATCTATAAAATTATCATTCACATTTATTGTGCCATTTGTTAAGTTTGCATTTTCTTTTGGTATATTTATTTCCATGATTTTTCGTAAAGTATCATAGTTTGTAGTATATCTGGTTTCATTCTTCGCCATGATAGAAAAGATCTTTTCACTGCCATTGTTTTCATATTTAATTCCTTCCCAAGGATTTTTATCTGGCATAACGATTATCCTATTTCCATCACTTGATATTTTTATATTGGGATCATTTATTCCATCCTTAATATCAAATACTACTCTAACCACTTTATCATCAGGTTTGTAGAGACTATCTGGTGAAAATTGCGAAACTCTAACATTTTTTATGATTCCAAGCTGATAATCATAGCTTATCTGTTTTTCTAAATCTACTGTAGAATCCAAAATATCTAATACAATTCTATTGGGATTGCTAAGTTTTAATGTATTGGTTCTAGAATTTAAGCTATTATATATGACAATTGCTTCTTGCCCATTTATAGTCTCCATTTTTAAGTTTTCTACTTTGTTTAATCTTGTAAATCCAATTTCAATGCTCTTTTCATCTTTAGCTGAAACAATTTTGTATTCTACATTTTCATTTAAATGTATAACTATTCGTGTGATACTTGGATTTGTTGAAAATTGAGAAGCACTAACTTTGTCTACATAAGTTTTTCCTACAGAAATATTAACTATTCCATTTTCATCAAACTTTGAACCATCTTTTAAATTCAATTTAGTATCGGGAATATCTATAACTATTCTTGAAGGATTAGTTAAATCTGTAGCTTGATATTTAAAAGTACTTGAAGCTGATATTTTTATATTTGAATTAGAATCCACTGTGATGCTATTTATTTCAGTTTCATTTATCTCTTTATCTATATCTTTATTTTTCTCTATATATGCTATTCTCTTTTCATTGTCCCATTTCACATTATGCCCTAAAGTTTCTGATACAAATCTTAAAGGTATCATAGTCCTAGAATAGTTTGCATTGGAAGTATTTACAAGCTTTGGAGAGGGAACTCCATTGGGCAATTTTTGTTTTTGCCCATTTATGTATACATAGGAGCTATTTATCCCAAGTACTATTTGCTTTTTAGAATCATTTATGGTTACAGTTTTGTTTTTCCCATTCCAACTGACCTCTGAGCCTAAACTTTCAGCAACAAATCTTATAGGCACCATTGTATAGTCTTTATAAATAAATGGTGGAACATCTGAATTAATAGCTTGTCCATCTACAAGTACAGGCACTGTGGAAACACTTTGTTTCTTTCCATCAATAGTAATAGTAGTATAACTATAATTTTTAGCTGCAATACTAAAAGAACTAAATAATAACAAAACAATCAAAAACGATAAGATGATTCCACATTTTTTCATAAATATTGCCCCTTTCTAAAGCCTCTCTTCTTTATTAATAATCTTAAATAATTTATATCATTAGTGCATTTGCTATGTCAATCAAATAAGCCATTTGTAATCATAATGTAACATAATTTATATGTAAACAGGGCAAAATAGTCTTTACAAAATACATTGAGGAGGTACATTTCAAATGCTTATCAACTGTAGTGAAAATTGCATCTATCAAAATGAAGGAATCTGTACTCTCAACCATGTAACTAACTCTTCAGGAACACCATCAGAAGACTGTCCATATTTTAGAGAAAAAGTGAAAAAATTGCGAAATGGAGAACAATCCCTTAGGAATAGGAAATAAAAAATTGCGACAGTGAGAACCGTCCCCACTGTCGCACAATTTATCAATTTAATGTTCTATAATATAAGCCCATTTGAAATCTATATCTGCTCCAACTGGGAATCTAGCAACATCTTTTACATAAGTTCTTTGAACAAAGTTTCTAGCTCTATAGAATATTGGGAATACTGGCAATTCTTCGGCAAGAATCTTTTCAGCTTCTAGCATAGCGTCAATTCTTTCATCTCCCATGCCTGTTTGAGCTTTCTTTATAGCTGCATCATATTCTGCATTTGACCAGTATGCTGTATTATTTCCTCCACCCGTTACCCACAAATCCATGAATGTAAGTGGATCATTGTAGTCTCCACCCCAACCAGCAAAGGTTGTAGTATAGTCTTTTCTATCATATCTGTCTATACGAAGTTTAAATGAAACTGATTCAATTTGAACTTCTATACCAAGATTTTGTTTCCACATATTCTGAATAGCTGCTGCCTGCTTTTTAGCTGTATCACTTTCACCTGTCAAGAATGTCAAGTGTTTCCCAACTTCTTCCGCAGTAACACCTAATTCTTCCAATGCCTTGTCAAAATATTCTTTAGCTTTTGCTGGATCATATTTTGGTAATATGTGTCCACGATTTTCAGCAAATTCTTTTCCATCTTTTCCTGGCAACAATGTAGGAGTAAGTCCTCCTGCAACTATTGAACCATTTGCCAATACATTGTCAACAAAAGACTGAACATCTATAGCATAAGACAATGCATATCTTAAATTCTTGTTTTGTAGATATTTATCTTCGCAATTGTATTGAATATACCAAGTTGTAGCCTCAGCTAAATTTATGAATTCTTCAGTATCTTTGTAATTATCCAAAAATTCTGGTGGAACTCCAGTGATGTCTAATTCACCAGTTTCATATAGATTTATAGCAGTATTGCTATCCGTAATCATATCTCCACGAATTTCTTGAAGTTTTACATTTTCTGCATCCCAATAGCTTTCATTTTTCTTCAAAACCAATTTTTGCTCATGTTCCCATTCACTAATGATAAATGGTCCACTATATACCATCTTGTCTGCTTCTGATGCAAATGTATCTCCAAAGCTTTCAACAGCAGCTTTTTGTGGTGGTATAAATGTTACGAATGATGTCAAACTCAAGAAAAATGGTACTGGTCTTTCAAGCTCTACTTGCAATGTCTTTTCATCAAGAGCTTTTATACCAACTTGTTCTTTGTCAGTAATTTCTCCATTAAAATACTTGCCAGCATTTTTAATTGCTCCTGTATCTGTAAGTTGATATGAATATTGAGCTGCTACTTCTGGATCAATAGCTCTAAACCATGCATATTCAAAGTCTTCTGCAGTAATTGGTGTGCCATCTGACCATTTTGCATCTCTTAAATGGAAAGTATAAGTTAATTGGTCATCACTTATATCCCAGCTCTCTGCAAGTCCTGGAGAAACTGTTCCATCTGGTTGCAATCTTACAAGTCCTTCATAAACAGCATTTAAAATTTCAATTGATACTTGGTCAGTTGTAGTTTGTGGATCTAGATCTGGTGGTTCTTCACCCCAGTTTAACCTTAAAATTTGTTCATCTGCAAGTTTTTCTCCATCATCAACTACTTCTTCTTCACTTCCACCTTCTTCACTGTTGGCAGGTGGTGTATCTTCATTTTTCCCACAGCCAGTTAAAACAAGTGACAATACCATAGACAATACCAATAGCAAAACTAACCATTTGTGTTTTCTCATGAAGCTTTCCCCCTTATAATTTATATTTTATGCGTTAATGCTCACAATATAAGTTTTCAAGTATCACCTCCTGATATATTGTCTCATTATTTAAACTATTCTAGATATTTTTTAAAAATCCTTCATTTTAAAAAATATTTATTAATAAAAATTAGATTCTTTTCGACATTTTTCTTATATTTATTGTTTTTTTGTAATTTTATAGGCCTATATAATAATTTGATTTAATAAAAGTATAAATAAATTTTAATATATTGTCAAGCTAAAGTACAATCTTATATATTTTTATGTCTTTTATATTAAATACATAACTATTTCTTTATTTAACCATATGACAAGCTACAAAGTGATTAGCCCTCATTTCTTTTAACTCTGGAGTTTCTTTTTTACATATATCTTGAACGTATTTACACCTTCCTTGGAATTTACATCCAGGTGGTGGGTTTATTGGACTTGGCACATCTCCTTCCAATATAATCCTCTGTCTACTCTTTTCTATCGTAGGATCTGGTATTGGCACTGCCGAAAGCAAAGCTTGAGTATATGGATGAAGAGGATAGTCATATAATTCTGCACTTGGTGCAGTTTCAACTATAGCCCCTAAATACATAACTGCTATTCTATCTGATATATGCTTAACCATAGAAAGGTCATGAGCTATAAATAAATATGTCAATCCTAAATTTTCCTGCAAATCCTCAAGAAGATTTACTACTTGAGCTTGAATAGACACATCAAGGGCAGAAATAGGCTCATCACATACAATAAATCTAGGCTCTATGGCCAAAGCCCTAGCTACTCCTATACGCTGTCTTTGGCCCCCACTAAATTCATGAGGAAAACGGCTAGCGTGCTCTCTATTTAGTCCTACCATTTCAAGAAGATCATATATTCTCTTTTGCCTTTCTTCCCCCTCATACAAACCGTGGATGTCAATACCTTCACCTATAATATCCGTAACTGTCATCCTTGGATTAAGAGATGCATAGGGGTCTTGAAATATCATTTGTGCAGTTCTTGTAAACTGTTTTCTATCATCTCTATTTAATTGGCTCAAATTCATACCATCAAATATTACTTCGCCATCTGTAGCCTCATAAAGGCCTATAATAGTTCTTCCAACAGTTGATTTTCCACATCCAGACTCACCTACAAGTCCCAAAGTCTCTCCTTCATCTATGTGGAAATTAATCCCATCGACAGCTTTCAATGTAAGACCTTTCCCCACTTGAAAATATTTCTTTAAATTTCTTGCAATCAATAAAGGTTTCTTTTCTTCAGTCATGACTATTTCGCACCCCCTTGTGCTTCCTGTCTTTCAACTCTTGGTGCCAACTCATGTTCTAACCAACAATGAGCATAATGAGTATCTGATAGATCAAATCTCGTTGGATAGTGATCTTTGCAAATTTTCATAGCATAGTCACATCTAGCTGCAAATGGACATCCTGGAGGTGGTGCAAACAAATCTGGTGGAGTTCCATATATAGGAATTAATCTTTCTTTTTGTGCTCTATCAAGCCTTGGCACAGATTTTAAAAGTCCCCAAGTATATGGATGATGTGGATTGTGAAATACTTCTTCATTAGTTCCACTTTCAATTATAACACCCGCATACATTACAGCTATTCTATCTGCAATCTTCGCAACTACTCCTAAATCATGAGTAATAATGATTATAGATGTATCTAACTTAATCTGTAATTCTTTCATAAGTTCTATTATTTGAGCTTGAATAGTTACATCTAGTGCAGTTGTAGGTTCATCAGCTATGAGTAGTTTTGGATTACATGCCAAAGCTATAGCTATAACAGCTCTTTGCCTCATTCCACCACTAAATTCATGAGGATATTGTTCCGCTCTTTTTTCTGGATTTGGAAGTCCTACAAGTCTAAGCATTTCTATAGCTCTTTCTTTAGCTTCAGCTTTTGACATGTTTTGATGTTTTATAAGTCCTTCCATGATTTGCTTTCCTACTTTCATAGTAGGGTTTAAAGATGTCATAGGGTCCTGGAAAACCATACTTATTTCCTTTCCTCTGACAGTTTCCATCTTTCTATCACTATATTTAACCAAATCCTTACCTTCAAAGAAAATATTCCCTTCTTTTATTCTTCCCGGTGGCATAGGATTTAACTGCATTATAGCCTGAGCAGTAACCGATTTGCCACATCCAGACTCTCCAACTATAGCTAGGGTCTCTCCTCTATCTACGTGAAAACTAACGCCTCTAACAGCTTTAACTTCTCCCGCATAAGTGTCAAAAGAAACGTGCAAATTCTTTACATCTAATAGCAATTTATCATTTTGAGCTTCCACTATTCTTCCCTCCTTATTTTCTCAATCTTGGGTCTAATGAGTCTCTAAGTCCATCACCTAAAATGTTAAAAGCAAGCATTGTTATAGAAATAAGCAATGCAGGGAAGAGCAATTGATATGGATGGATGAGAAGCATCCTCGTACCCCTTTGAGCCAATGTACCCCAACTTGCTATAGGTTCTGGAAGTCCCAATCCAATATAGCTAAGCATAGCCTCTGTAAATATAGCTCCAGGAACTTGGAAAGTTAAATTTATGATTATTGGTCCCATAGTATTTGGTACTAAATGTTTGGTTATAATTCTTGAAGTATCTGCTCCCAATGTCTTGGCAGCAAGTACATATTCCATCTGTTTGATTTGTAGTATCTGCCCTCTAACTATTCTAGCCATTCCACCCCATCCAGTTATGGATATAGCCAAAATAATTGTTCCCAATCCTTGTCCTATAACTACCATAAGTAAAATTACCCATAGTAATTCAGGTATGGAATATATTATTTCTACTATACGCATCATGATCATATCTGTCTTTCCACCTAAATATCCAGATATACCACCGTATATAATACCAATAGTTACATTTATTATTGTAGAAATAAGCGCTATAAAAAGAGAAATCTTAGCACCTTGCCAACATCTTACAAATAGATCTCTTCCTAAATCATCGGTTCCAAACCAATGTTCACTGTCAGGCCCTTTGTTTATAACTGAAAAATCCTGATAATCATATGTCCAAGGTCTCAAATGTGGTCCTATAAAAGCCATAGCTACTACTATAACCAATATAACAATACTCATGATAGCTAATTTGTTTTCTTTAAGTCTTCTCCAAGCGTCTGCCCAATAGGTAAGACTTGGTCTAACTATTTTGTCATAATTCATTTCGTCTTTTCCAACAATTTCAAACATATCTTTAGATAAACTGAGCTTTTCTGGCTGTTTCACATTAACGTCTGACATCTCTTCCCCTCCTTTACTCTAGACGGATTCTTGGATCAACTAATCCATATACAACATCTACTATGAACATCATCACAACTAATATAATAGCGTAGAATACAGTTGTACCCATGATAAGTGTATAATCTTGTTGAGTAATACTTTGAACATAGTGCTTACCTATACCAGGTATTGCAAATATACTCTCTATAACAAAAGAACCTACTACTATTCCAGCTATTGAAACTCCCAATATTGTAACTATAGGAAGAATAGCATTTCTAATAGTATGTTTCCAAGTTACCTGATAGCGAGAAAGGCCTTTGGCTTTAGCAGTTTTTATATAGTCTTGTCCCAATACATCAAGCATACTTGTTCTCATCATTCTCGCTATATAGGCTATTTGCCTTAATCCCAATGCTAATACTGGCATTACATAGTGAGCTGGTGTACCCCATCTAGCGACAGGAAACCACTTCAGTTTAACTCCAAATACATATTGGAAAAGTGCAGCAAATACAAAACTTGGTACTGAAACTCCTATTACAGCTATTACAATTACAAAAAAGTCGAAAAATTTTCCTCTATTGAGACCCGCAATTATACCAAATAGTATTCCCAATATTCCTCCTATAGCTACTGCCATCAATCCTACTTTAGCTGAAACAGGAAAACTTTCCTCTAAAATCGTATTGACTGATCTGTTTTTGTATTTCATAGATATTCCCAAATCACCTTTAAGAAGATTTTTAAGATAAGTTCCATATTGTACTATCAGCGGTTTATCTAGTCCATACTTTTTATTGATTTTTTCCATGATTTCTGGTGGTATCTTTTTCTGATCTGTAAATGGATCTCCAGGTATTGCATGCATTAAAAAGAAAGTAATGGTCACTATAACCCAAATTGTTAAAATGGCCATCCCAGCTCTTTTTAAAGAGTAATTTAACATATGAACACCTCCAAAAAATTTTGTCGAATTTTATTGAATATTGCGATAATTCACTTTGCCTATAGCCCTCCCCCCTTTAAATATCTTTGTAAATTTAGCTAAAGGGTTCAATCCTTCAGTATTTTCTGAAGTTTGATTTAACCCTTATAAAAATCTTCTTTAATTTAAATATTCAGAAATTTGAAAATAGCATGAGTCTTTTGGTTTTTCTTAATATATTACTAGCTTTTATACTTTATTTCAATTAAAAAAACTTTAATAAACTATTAATAAATCGTAATATATGCTTGAAATTATCTCTTTGAGATAATTTCAAGCATAATTTTATTGACAAGTTGTGGATTTGCCTTGCCTTTAGTCATTTTCATAACCTGACCTACCAAAAATCCCAATGCTCTATCTTTTCCATTTTTATAGTCTATTATGGATTGTTCATTTTCATTTATTACTTTTTCGACTATATTTTTTAGTTCTCCTTCATCGCTTATTTGAATAAGTCCTTTTTCTTTGACAATATCATTTGCAGGTTTCCCAGTGTCAAGCATGTCTTTTATCACTTTTTTCCCAATATTGTTACTTATTTTGCCTTCATCAATAAGAGAAATGAATTCAGCTAAATTCTTTGGGGTAAGTTTTAGTTCTTCAACTTCTTTATCTTCATCTTTTATCCATCTTAAAACGTCTCCCATAATCCAATTGCTTGCTTTTTTAGGATCAACTTCATATTTAACTGTTTCCTCAAAGAAATTTGCCAATTCTTTTGTTTGAGTAAGTACTCCTGCATCATATTCCGGAATATCATATTGTTTTATAAATCTTTCTTTTTTGTCATGAGGAAGTTCTGGTAGATTGTTTCTTATTTCTTCAATCCAATCATCCTCTATTTTCATTTTGACCAAATCAGGTTCTGGAAAATATCTATAATCTGCAGCATCTTCCTTGCTTCTCATGACTATAGTTTCATTCTTTATCTCATCCCATCTTCTAGTTTCCCTTAAAGCATCTTTGCCTTGTTTTAAAAGGTTAATATGTCTTTTTTCTTCATACTCCATAGCTTTTACAGCAGCCTTGAAAGAGTTTAAATTTTTAAGTTCTGTGATAGTAGTCCTTTTTCCTGTATCTTCATCAACTACATTTATATTTATATCGCAGCGAAGAGAACCTTCTTCCATTTTACAGTCCGAAACTTCTATATATCTTAAAGTAGCTTTTAATTTTTCAAGAAATTCTCTTGCTTCTTCTGGAGAATTCATATCAGGTTCTGTAACTATTTCAATTAAAGGCACACCACTTCTATTGTAATCAAGAAGACTTCCTCCATCTTCTGAGTGAATGGATTTTCCTGTATCTTCTTCTATGTGTATTCTTCTAAGTCTTATTTTTTTAGGACCATTTTCCTTTTCTATCTCTATATATCCTCCATCGCAAAGAGGAATATCATATTGAGAAATCTGATATCCTTTAACTAAATCAGGATAAAAATAATTTTTCCTATCCATTTTAGTTTCCTTGGCAATTTTTGAATTGAAAGCAAGCCCTGCTTTTATACCATATTCAACTACCTTCTTATTTATAACTGGAAGAGCCCCCGGAAGACCTAAACATACAGGACAACAGTGAGTATTTGCTTCTCCACCAAATTCAGTAGTACAGCTACAAAATATTTTTGATTTTGTCATGAGTTCAGAATGTATTTCAAGACCAATAATAGTTTTATAAGCCATTTTCTTCACCTCTATTTTTTTCATAAGTATAGGCAATGTTGAGAATTTTTTGTTCTTCAAATCTATCTCCAATGATTTGGAGTCCTACTGGAAGTCCATTTACATTTCCGCAAGGCACAGATATAGCACAGACCCCAGCTAAATTGACTGAAACTGTTAAAATATCTGACATATACATGGACAATGGATTATTTACCTTTTCTCCAATTTTAAATGGAAGTATTGGTGCTGTTGGAGAAATTATAGCATCATATTTTTCAAAAGCTTTGTCAAAATCCCTCTTTATGAGAGTTCTAACCTTTTGAGCCTTATTGTAATAGGCATCATAGTACCCACTACTTAGGGCAAAAGTCCCAAGCATTATTCTTCTCTTTACTTCTTCACCAAATCCTTCGCTTCTAGTATTTACATACAATTCATCTAAGTCTTTATAATTTTCAGCCCTGTATCCATATCTTACACCATCAAATCTAGCTAAATTGGAACTAGCTTCTGATGTGGATATTATATAATAACAAGATAGAGCATATTCTGTATAAGGCAAAGATATTTCTTCTACTTCTGCTCCAAGGCCTTTTAAAGCTTCTACTGCTTCTAGTACCTTTTTTTTGACTTTTTCATCTATTCCTTCTCCAAAGTATTCTTTAGGTAGTGCAAATTTCATTCCTTTTACATTTGAATTAAGTTCCTTTGTGTAGTCTATACTTTTATTGTCTACAGATGTAGAATCTTTTTCATCATATCCTGCCAAAACACTCAACAATAGTGCAGTATCCTCTACATTCCTTGCAAAAGGCCCTATTTGGTCAAGGCTAGATGCAAAAGCTATAAGCCCATATCTAGATACAAGTCCATATGTAGGCTTAAGTCCCACAACTCCACAAAAACTAGCTGGCTCTCTCACGGAACCTCCTGTTTCTGAGCCTAATGACAGTGGTGCTTCAAATCCCGCTACAGCTGCAGCAGAACCACCACTAGAACCTCCTGGTACCCTTTCTAAATCATGAGGATTTTTAGTCTTCTTAAAATAAGATGTTTCTGTAGAAGAACCCATAGCAAACTCATCCATATTGGTCTTGCCTATGATTATTCCATCTTCTCTTTTTATTTTTTCTACTACTGTAGCATCATATGGTGAAACAAAATTTTCCAATATTTTCGAACCACATGTAGTCTTTATTCCACGAGTTGCAATATTGTCTTTAACAGCTATTGGAATACCTGCAAGTACTCCAACTTCCTCATTATTGGCTATTTTTTCATCTATATTTTTTGCTGTTTTTATAGCTTCATCTTTAGTCAGAGTAATAAATGCATCTATATCTTTTTCGGTTTCTTCTATTTTTTTATAATAGCTTTCTACAATTTCTACACTGGATATTTCTCTATTTAAAAGCTTTTTTCTAAGTTCTACAGCTGAAAGTCTAGTTATATCCAAAACACTCACCTCTCTAATCTATTACTTTAGGTAGTTTAAAATACCCGTATTCACTGTCTGGAGCATTTAATAGAGCTTCTTCTCTACTAAAGCTTTCTTTCACTTCATCTTCTCTCATAAATTGATAATTTGGATTTACCTGATAAGTAGGCTCTATATTTTCTGTATCTACTTCTTTTAACTTTTCTACATATTCAATTATTTGAGAAAATTTAACTGTAAAATCTTCCATTTCATCTTCATTGAAATTGAGCTTTGAAAGATTTGCTATATGTTTTACATCTTCTTTTAAAATCATTTTCTAACCTCCTTTACCTTGTGAAATCAAGGTCATGTTCTTATTTTACCACTTGTTTAACTAAAAAATCAAATAATGGTTTTTAGCCTATTTTCATCTATTATTTCAATTCCTAAACTCAATGCTTTTTCATATTTAGAACCTGGGTCTTCCCCTACTATGACATAGTCAGTTTTCTTGCTAACACTACCTGATACTTTCCCACCCATTTTTTCTATAATCTCTTTCAACTCATTTCTAGAGATTCCATCTATAGTTCCTGTCAAAACCACAGTTTTGCCACTAAAGAAAGTATTTTGAAGGGTTTCACTTTCTTCATGTTTAGGATTGACACCTTCATATAAAAGTTTGTCAATGCCATCTAGTATTTTAGAATCGTGGAAGAACTCTATGATACTATTTGCTATGACATCTCCCACATCTGGAATAGTTATAAGTTCTTCGTATTTAGCATCAAGAATTTTATCTAAAGACTTAAAATGATTGGCCAAATCTCTCGCGGTCTTTTTCCCAACATTTGGTATGCCCAACGCATATATAAAAGAATCCAGTGTACATTCCTTGCTCTTTTCAATAGCCGAAAGCAAATTTTTAGTCTTTTTTTCTTTGAAACCTTCCAAATTTATGAGATCTTCATATTTCAATTCATAGATTTGAGGTATATCAGTCAAATCAAGCTCCTCAAATAGTTTTTCCGCTGTCTTTTCATTGAATCCTTCAATATTCATAGCATCTCTACTGGCAAAATGTACCATCCTTGATACGAGTTGAGGTTTGCAAGTCAGTGAATTTGGACAAAATATATGAACTCCATCTTGAACAAGTTCACTACCACAGGCAGGACAATATTTAGGTTTCTCTATTTCTTTTGTTTCTTCCTCTGTATCCATGGTACCCATTATTTCTGGTATGACATCATTAGAACGCCTGATTAATACATTGGAATTTATCTTTAATTTTTTTCTTTGTATATCATCCCAGTTGTTTAAAGTTGCCCTTTTGACTGTGACTCCTCCAATTTCCACAGGAGATAAAATAGCTGTTGGAGTTACTTTCCCTGTTCTTCCTACATTCCACTCAACTTCTAATAGCTTTGTAGTTGTCTCTTCTGCCTCAAATTTATAGGCTATAGCCCAACGGGGAAATTTCTGAGTATACCCCAGAATTTCCCTAGTTCTCATATCATTTATTTTGATAACTATTCCATCTGTCAATACGTCAAGTTTTTTTCTTTCAATGTCTACTCTTTCTATTTCTTCCACTACTTCATCAATTGTTTCATAAAGTTTTAAATATTCATTTACTGGCAGCCTATTTTCTCTTAAAAATTCCAACATTTCTACATGGGTTTCAAACTTTTTACCTTCTATATATCCTACATTATAAAAATATCCTATAAGATTTCTTTCCTTTGTAACTTTTGGATCTAAATTTCTAAGAGCTCCTGCAGCAGCATTTCGTGCATTTTTTAGAGGCTCATCATGAGTTTTGTTGTATTTTTCCAAAGCAGATAGTGGCATAAGGCCTTCCCCTTGAATTTCAATAGTTCCCTTAAAATTTATTTTAAGGGGAATGGATTTTATGGTCTTTATTTGAGAAAGTATAGCCTCTCCAACTTCTCCATTTCCTCTAGTAGCTCCTTCTACAAGTTCTCCATTTTTATAGGTAAGATTTATAGTTAGCCCATCAAATTTGTATTCTACTACATAAGTAGGCTCAGGCAATTTGTCATCATGAGTGGTATTGTATTCATCTATCAATCTTCTCACTTTTTTGTCCCAATTCTTTAGTTCTCCTATACTTTGGCTTTTATCTAAACTCCATAGCTTTGCCAAATGAACATGCTTTTGGAATCTTTCAAGAATTTCTCCACCTACTCTTTGCGTAGGTGAATAAGGTAATACTACTCCCGTTTGTTTTTCTAACTCTACCAGCTCATAATAAATCTTGTCATATTCTCCATCGCTTACTTTTGGATTGTCTAATGTATAATAATGATAATTCAAATCTTCTATAATATCTATAAGTTCTTTCATTCTCTCTATATTATCCACAAGCATCCTCTCCTTAAATAACTTCTATTGGAGCAATAGAAAGTATCAACTTCTTCAATCCTTTATCTTCAAAAGCAACAACTATTTCTGTATCCTTTCCTTTGTCTTTTAATTGAACTACAGTACCTACTCCCCACAATTTATGTCTAACTTTTGACCCGACCTTTACATCGTCTTTGTTGTATTTCAAATCAGGAGCCTTTGTTTCTCTCCTTGTAAATTCTTTCACAATTACATCTTTTTTAGTCATTTCTTTGTTTTTGTCATTGGTCTCTACATATTCCAAAGGTATTTCTTTTAAAAATCTAGAAGGTACAGAATAAGTAGTATTTCCATATATAGTTCGCATATTTGCATAGGAAATAAACAACTGCTCCTCAGCCCTAGTTATAGCTACATAGCATAATCTTCTTTCTTCTTCCAATTCACTTTCACTGTCAATAGCTCTAGCAATAGGAAATAATCCTTCTTCCATACCTACCAAAAATACCACTGGAAACTCTAATCCTTTGGCACTGTGTACAGTCATCATAGTCACAGCCTCATTTACATCAGCTGTCTTGTCTGTATCAGAAAGAAGAGAAACATTGGCCAAGAAATCTTCCAAATTTCCATCTACATTTTGCATCTCAAAATCTACTGCAACAGAAATAAATTCCTTCAAGTTCTCTATTCTAGTGGCAGATTCATCGCTCCCCTCTTCTTCCAACTCTTTAATATATCCAGTTCCATATACTACTTCCTCTACAAAATCCTTTAATCCCATAACTTGGCTCATGGCAATATACTTATTTATCATATCAGTAAATTTTTTTAAATTGTTTATAGCCCTTTGAGAAAGGCCTGGTACATCCTCTACATCTAAAAGAGTGCTATAAAGACTTTCTGCTTTTCTTTGGGCATAGTTTTCTACCTTTTCTAAGGTTGCATTTCCTATTCCTCTTTTAGGAACATTTATAATCCTCTTTAAAGAAACATCATCCAATGGATTTTGAATAAGTCTTAAATATGCAATAATATCCTTTACTTCTTTTCTATCATAGAACTTAAGTCCACCTACAATTCTATAAGGTATATTTCTTCTCATAAAAACTTCCTCAAAAGTTCTAGATTGAGCATTGGTCCTATATAGTATAGCAAAGTCTCTATACTTGTATTTTCCCTCATCTGTTAATTCCATTATTTTTTCAGCTACAAGACTACTTTCTTCACGTTCATCAAAAGTCATATTTATACCTATAGGATTTCCTTCCTCATTAGTTGTCCAAAGAGCCTTGTCTTTTCTTTCATTATTATTTCTAATGACAGAATTAGCTACATTCAATATGTTTTTAGTAGAACGATAATTTTGCTCTAATTTAATTATTTTCGCATTTGGAAAATCCCTTTCAAAATTCAAAATATTCCCTATATCTGCCCCTCTCCATCCGTAAATCGAATTATGGACTACAATATCTTCACAAACATATTGTCTAAAATTAGGAACTGAAATATCATATACAAATCCACTATATTCTTCAACCGAAGTTTCACTTACTATATCTTCAACTATTTTCCCATTTTCATATACTGGAATACTCATATTGGGTCTTATATGAGAAGCAGGAATATAATTAAAATAATTATCTTCAGTTAATCTAGCTCTTTTTACAACTTCTATATTTGCATCTAAGGCCTCAATTTTCTTTACATAATCCACTGCCTCATCATATCCTACTCTTTCCGTCTCTACCCTCCAAGTTTCCCTATTTCCATTTCTCGTAGGAAAGCCTGAATCTATGAACCTTTCTTTTAAATTTTCACCACTTGTATTAAAACAAATTCTATGGCTATACCATCCTGATTCTATACCACTTTTTTTCCCACTAAAAAAACTTAAATTGACAATTCGTCTTATAGACTGCCCCCTAATGATAGCATTTGCTCTATGATGTGGATATTCTTCAAACAGCAGCAAATCATCCATTAGTTTTACTACATTATTCCTTGTATCTATTCCCTCAAATAATCTATCTATATGCTTTTGATCCATAGTTAAATTTCTACCTACTGCGTGATAACAACAAGTGGGTATTTGATACTTTAAAGAAAATAATTGTTCATAAAATACTGCTTCTTGTTTGCTTTTACATGTTCTTATAATCCAGGCTTTATCTCCATGTTCCTGATTTAATCTAACCATAAGTCCATTTACTATCTCCTTGTCCCTTGACCTTACTCCTTGAGTCATACCTATTCTATATCCTTTATCTAGTCTATA
This sequence comes from Sporanaerobacter sp., assembly GCF_047830725.1. Taxonomy (NCBI): domain Bacteria; kingdom Bacillati; phylum Bacillota; class Tissierellia; order Tissierellales; family Sporanaerobacteraceae; genus Sporanaerobacter; species Sporanaerobacter sp. Next base: position 461,396 of record NZ_CP181252.1, read on the forward strand.
CATCAAATAAACATAGTAAACACCTGGTTCTGGATTAAGTTTGCCAAACATTATGTGATTTGGGGTAGTTTTAATTATCTTTCCTGATTTAGTTTTTATCTTTATTATAGGCCCTTCATACCTTTTCTTCATTATTTTCTCAATAGTTCCTTCTAAAATTTCTCCCTTGCCAGCAGCTGAATAAATTTTATTGCATTCTTTTAACTCTTCCACAGAGATATCTCCATTTACTGTAGCAATTTTAGAACCTTCAACAACACACTGATCATCATCCCCCACAACACATAAATTCTTGTACTTTTGAGAAAGTAAATGAACAAGTTCATATTGAGTTCCATTTGTATCTTGATATTCATCTACATAAATATATTTGAATTTCTTTTGATAATACTCAAGTACCTGGAAATTTGTATTAAGTAACTCAACAGCTTTCAAAATCAAATCATCAAAATCCAGTGCATTGTTCTTCTTGAGTTTTTCCTCATATAGAGCATACAATTCCCCTACATTTCTTTTATAATAATCTCCATAATTTTCATTTATATAAGAATCTGGTTTAACCATAGTATCTTTTAGTGAACTTATAGTACTTAATATAGACTTTTCTTTGAATATTTCAGTATTGAGATTTTTTTCTTTTATACACTCTTTTATGACAGTTTTTTGATCATCAGTATCATATATGACAAAGTTTCTATTGTATCCTATCTTATCAATATCTCGTCTTAAAATTCTCACACATATAGAGTGAAAAGTCCCTATCCATATATCATCTATCTTATCTCCAACAAGACTTCTAACTCTCTCTTTCATTTCATTGGCAGCTTTATTTGTAAAAGTTATAGCCAAAATATTTCCCGGGAAAACCCCCTTTTCTTCAACCATATAGGCTATTTTGTGAGTAAGTACCCTGGTCTTTCCACTACCTGCTCCAGCCAATATAAGTAGTGGCCCTTCTGTATGTAAAACTGCTTCCCTCTGCCTATCATTTAATCCTTCCAAAAAATTCATTTACTTCACCCTTCCTATCAAGGGGACGGTTCTTTTGTGCCCTTTTGTCCCCTTTTCTTATACATACTATTATAATGGAAATAATGAAAAAACCCTAGCCTAAATGACTAAGGTTTGAAAAAATATTATTTAGCTTTGATTCTAGCAATATCTCTCCAGTTGTCAGCGGTATTAATTTCTATTCTGGAAAGATCTGATTTCATATCTTCTATTTGTCCAGTAATTTCCACATGCCTATCAGCATTCTTTGCTTCAATATCGTCCATTTTATTTTCAAGTCTGTCAAATCTTTCATTTGTTTCTTTTCTAAAATCTTTCATTTCAACTTCAACATTATCAATTTTACCGTTTACTTCTTTAATTTTATCTGCTGTTTCTTTTCTGAAATCTTTCATTTCAACTTCAACATTATCAATTCTACCGTTTACTTGTTTAAAGCCTTCTTGCATTTCGCCCCTAAAATTTGCAAATTCTTTTTGCACTTCGTTATACATTTTAGTCATCAGTTCAAATAATTTTTCTTCATTATCCATAGTATTCACCTCCTGTTTTATATTTTTATAAGCCATTTTTGTATTTCATCTTTCACCGTCCAAAGCAAAGTTGTGTATTTTATATTTTTATTATATACTATATTGTCTCTAAAATAAACATTCATTGAAAAATATGTATATTAAATAAGTGAAAATGAAAAACCCTAGCCTAAATGACTAAGGTTTGAAAAAATTTTTAAAAACAATATTTCCTATACTTCTATACTTCGAGAGGCTATAAGGTCTATGCCTGTATTTAAAATATTTTCAATGACAATATCGCCTTCTCTAATAGGAGGCTCTATTTCGACTTTGTTTATGACTTTCATGCAATCAAAAATTTTACCTTTGGGTATGCTTCCTTTGGTGACTACAGGCAATCTCTTATGGAAACTGTTTTTTAATTTTACAGTGCTTGTCAAAACTCTAGTAGGATTTGTAACTTCTTTTATTCCATATTCTTCTCCTCTTTTGCAAGTATTTCCTTCTACAACATATCCCCCTTTGGTATCATCTTTGGTTATAGTAAGCCTACATCCCCTTGGACATACTATACATGTTTTTTCATATTGTTCCATATCCTACACCTCACTTTCTACATACACTGTCAAATTGTCTATATCTTTACATTTAAGCATTTCTCCATCTAATATTATTTCTTCCATTTCTCCAGGAGTTAATTGTATCTTTTTTATTTCTTTTAAAACAGTATCATTCTTCTTTACAACTAATTTAGAATTTTTATATATCTCTGTAACTCTCATAAATAAATTTATACCATCTTCTACATTTTCTACTCTTATCTTTTGAGGCACTATATATCTAATTCCTTCTCCAGGAATAGTTTCAATTGTCTTTGCCTCTTTTTTTAATTCACCTTTTACATATTTTGCCGCACATTTTCCTGCTTTGAAACTTTCCATAGTCACATTGTCTACTAAATCATGAACATGAACTACATTTCCACAAGCAAATATTCCACTAATACTGGTTTCCATAGACTCATTGACTATAGGTCCTCCTGTCACTGGATGAATTTCTACTTCTGCCTTGGTAGAAAGTTCGTTTTCGGGTATAAGCCCTACTGAAAGGAGCAATGTGTCACATTCATAATATTGTTCTGTACCACTTATAGGATTTTTATTTTCATCAACTTCTGCAACTACAACCCCTTCTACTCTATCCCTTCCCCTTATATCTATAACTGTATGGTTTAATAAAAGAGGAATATCAAAGTCATCTAAGCATTGTACAATGTTTCTATTTAATCCACTAGAATAAGGCATTATTTCTACTACTGCTTCTACTTCGGCTCCCTCCAACATAAGTCTTCTAGCCATTATAAGGCCTATATCCCCTGAACCAAGTATCACTACTTTTTTGCCTACTTGATAACCTTCTATATTTATAAATCTTTGAGCAGTACCAGCAGTAAATATTCCCGCTGGTCTTGTTCCTGGAATCATTATAGCTCCTCTTGGTCTTTCTCTACAGCCCATAGCAAGAACTATTGCCTTTGCATTTATATTTATAAATCCATCAACTCCATTTATAGCACTGATAGATTTATCTTTATTTATATCCAAAACCATAGTATCTAATTTATATTCAATTCCCATTTCCTTCAATTCATTTATAAATCGTTCTGCATACTGAGGCCCTGTAAGTTCTTCTTTAAATACATGGAGACCAAAACCATTGTGAATACACTGTTTAAGTATTCCTCCAAGTTCTTTATCTCTTTCTATAACAAGGATATTTTCTATCCCTTCTTTTTTTGCTTCAATAGCCGCCGCAAGTCCAGCTGGTCCTCCTCCAATCACTACAATATCATAATCCACTAAAATCACCCCTTTCTTAAACTTCCTTTGTTTGTCCGATTAAAATATATGAATCCACTCCATCTTTAACTATTTCAGTCATATCTTTATTTAATTCTCTTGCCAATATTTCCATGACTCTTGGAGAACAAAATCCACCTTGACATCTTCCTGTACCTGGTCTAGTCCTTTTCTTGACTCCATCTACAGTAGTAGCTCCTGCATTTCTATGGATACAATCTACTATTTCACCTTCAGTTATACTTTCACATCTACAGATAATTCTTCCATACCTTGGGTCCTTTTTTATCAATTCATTTTTTTCTTCATCACTTAACTCATTAAATCTTATGACTTTTTTCCTTCTAGGATTAAAATCTTTGTTTTCTTTTAATCCTCCCGATATTTCTTTTAAAAGCTCTACTACATATTCTGCAATAGCTGGTGAAGAAGTAAGCCCTGGAGATTTTATACCTGCTACATTTATAAATCCCTTAGCATCTATTGCTTCCCCAATAATGAAATCTCCTGTACTTGGTTCATTTCTAATTCCAGTAAAATTGGTGATATTCTTGCCAAAAGGTATTCCCTCTATACTTTTTCTTGCAACTTTCTTTATCTCATTTAATCTATCTCTTGAAGTTTCCTTTGACTCTTTTGATTCTGCTATTTGGTTGTCTGGACCAATCATTAGATTTCCATGAACAGTAGGAGTGACTACTACTCCCTTTCCATAAGACTTTGGACATTGGAAAATCACTGTATTAACCATATCCCCTACACTTTTATCAAGGACAAAATACTGACCATTTTTAGGTATTATGTCAAATTTCTCATCTGATACCATGCTATTTATCTTATCTGCATATACTCCTGCACAGTTTATAATGTACTTTGCATAGAGCTTCTTTTCTGTGGTCTCTACTAAATATCCTTCTTCTAATTTAGATATATTTAACACTTCATTGTTTAAAAGCAATTCAACTCCATTATCAACAGCATTTTCTGCAAGAGCTATAGCCAATTCCCAAGGCCCTATAATGCCTGCTGTAGGTGCATACAAAGCTTTTGTCACTTCTTTTCCGATATTTGGCTCTATATTTTCTATTACTTCTCTATTTAATATTTTTAATTGAGGCACACCATTTTTTTGTCCTCTTTCATACAATTCATCGATGGTTTTCTCATCTTCCTCATCAAAACCAAGCACTAATGAGCCTATTCTCTTAAAAGGCACATCCAATTCTTCACAGACTTTGTCAAACATAGGATTGCCTTTCACATTGAATTTAGCCATATTTGTCCCAGGTTTTGGATCATAACCCGCATGAACTATACCAGTATTTGCTTTTGTACAACCATTTGATATATCATTTTCCCTTTCTATAAGCACAATATTTAAATCATATCGTGACAATTCTCGGGCTATAAAAGTACCAACAATACCTGCTCCTATTATTGCTACATCATACATAAATAAAACCCCCTTCTTGTTTCACATATACCATACTTTTTCATTGCTTGTAGATATAGCTATAGCTCCTGAATTTAAGCTTTGAATCACATCCTCTTTATCCATTATGAGTCCACCAGTAATTATAGGCGTATTCGTTTCTTCGAAAATTTTCTTCACTATTTTAGGCATTGTTCCAGGCAATATCTCTACAGCATCTGGCCTTGTAGTTTTTATAGACCTTATACCTGTATCTAGAGATAGGGAATCCAGTATAAATAATCTTTGTATTGTTAAAATATCAAATTCCTTGGCAAGTTTGATTAAATTGCTTTTTGTAGTAATAATCCCATCTGGCTTTACATTTTTAACTATATATTCTAATCCCCAATTGTCTTTAGAAATACCCTCTACTAAGTCTATATGGACATAAACCCCTTTGCCATTAGATTTTATCTTGTACACTATATCTTCTAGATTGAATATATTTCCCGTTAATAGAAATATATTTTCACAAGGTGAATTTAATGCACTATTTAAATTATTTAAATCATTTACCGCTGCTATAATAGGGTTTTGTGCTATTCTAGAAAAAAAGCTATCTCCCATTTTCTAGCCTCCTCAATTTTTCTCATATCCTAAAAAAACAAAAAAGTGTACCAACAAACCTGTCCCCAAGTTTTTTGATACACTCTCATCTTCTCATTTGTCATTTATTTTATTGATATATTTATTATATCATCTTTGTGCTTTGATGTAAATATATTGGGAAATTTTCTATATATTTTCTTCCATACATTTTAAATCTTCTTCTGTATAATCTTTTTTTGTGAAATCTCCATGCTTGACAAACAACATACATAAAAGTGCTGCTGAAAAGGCAATACATGAATAGATAAATAACGGCTTATAGCTATGAACCATATCTCTTATCCAACCAAATAATATTGGGCTTACAATTGCAGCACAAGATGAAAAAAAGTAATAATACCCCGTATAAGTCCCAACTCCACCTCTTGGGGCCATTTCTACTACCATTGGATAAGAATTTATATTTATAAGAGCCCAGAACATTCCTCCAATGATTAAGAGAACTACCATAGCAGAAACATTTTTTACAAATATCAACAAAGTAAATACTGCTAAAGCCCCTACAATACCCAACAATATGGTCTTCTTTCTTCCCAATTTAGTCCCGACAAAACCAGCAGGTATAGCAAAAATCAAAAAAGAAAGGGAAAATGAAGTTAAAATCATAGAAGCTTTTCCTGGATCTATTCCCAATTCATATTGACCATATAGCGAAAAAAAAGTTTCTACAGCATTAAAACCTGTAAACCAGAAAAATATTGCAAACAATATGAAAAGTAAACTTTTGCTTTTAGCTATATCCTTTTCTTTGCTTTTAACTTTTTCTTTTTCTTCCACCATTTTAGGCTCTTTTATAAAAACATATAATAATATAAGTGCCATTGTCATTATTATGGAAGACATATAGAAAGGATAAGCAGTTCCTTTTTTATATAGAAAACCCCCCAATCCATAAGCTATAACAGCAGCCAAACCTCCCATGAAATTTATGACTCCATTGGCTTTACTTCTGAGATGACTAGGTGTTACATCGGGCATAAGTGCTACAGTTGGAGCTCTAAATATACTCATTGAAAAATTCATAAGTATCACAAAAGTCATGAGCATAAATAAACTATTGGCACTGGGTATAAGAGAGCAAAAAATTGCTGCTAAAGGGACTCCAATCAATAAATATGGCATCCTTCTACCAAATCTAGTATTAGTCTTGTCACTTAATGCTCCAAAAATTGGTTGAAATATTACTGCAAACAAATTGTCTATAGTCATTACAGCTCCTATAAGAGTAGTACTTTTGATATAGTTTTCCAGCATTATAGGTACAAAAGAGTTATAAACTGGCCATACAATACTTACCGAAAAAAAACCTAATCCCAAAACAAACGTTTTCCTATAGTCTAATTTTTCTTGACCCACTTAACTCATCCTTTCTATATAATGATTATGAATTATATCTAATTATTCTACATATTTTTCAATAATCCTTTATTAAAAAAATTTCTCCTAAAGGAGAAATTTTCATATTTCATCATCTTCTTTTTTGGGATATCCTAGCCTATCTAGTACTAAATTGTATCCATCTGCTCCATAATTAAGAGCTCGACTGATTCTACTTATAGTAGCTGTACTAGCTCCAGTTTTAGCTTCAATTTCATTGTAGGTCTTGTTCATTCTAAGCATCTTGGCTACTTCAAGTCTTTGGGCAATAGATTGTATTTCTTTTACAGTGCATATATCTTCAAAAAAGCGATAACATTCTTCTAAGTTTTCAAGTTTAAGTATTGCTTCAAAAAAAGAATCTATCTGTTCATCTTTTATTTTAGAGTTGTAACTCATAAGCACACCTCCTTTATTACTTTACTCTATTCTACTTTAACTTGGAAAACCCTTCTAAAAAACAAAATTTTAACACTTTATTAACAAAATCTTCAACTTTTTTATGAACCGTAAAATACAAATGTATAAAAAATCTAGGACATTTTATCCTAGATTTTTTATACATCATTTTATTTAGAACAAGCCAACGATTTCTCCATTTGGCAGAATATCCATATTGTTTGCTGCTGGTACTTTTGGAAGCCCTGGCATTGTCATTATATCTCCTGTAAGAGCTACTAAAAATCCTGCTCCAGCAGATATTCGAATTTGCCTTACTTCTATTTCAAATCCTTTTGGCCTTCCAATAAGTTTAGGATCGTCTGACAATGAATACTGAGTTTTAGCCATACATATAGGCATCTTATCTAATCCCAATTTTTCAATTTGTTTTATATCCTTTATGCATTTTTGAGTGAATTCTACTCCATCAGCTCCATATATTTCTTTTGCAATTGTCTCTATTTTTTCTTTTATAGTCAAATTCACATCATATAGTGGTGCAAATTGGGAAGGTTTGCTTTCAACAACTTCAACTACTTTTCTAGCCAATTCTTCTCCACCTAAACCACCCTTTGCCCAAACTTGCGTTAGAACTGCTTCTGCTCCCAATTCTCTACATCTATTGATTACGTATTCAACTTCAGCTTCTGTATCTGTTGGGAATTCATTTATAGCAACTACTGCAGGTACTCCATATTTTTGAACATTTTCTATATGTTTTTCTAGATTTTCAAAACCCTTTTTAAGAGCTTCTAAATTTTCTATATTTAATTCTTCCTTTGGTACTCCACCATGATTTTTAAGAGCTCTAACTGTAGCCACTATAACTGCTGCATCTGGTTTTAACCCTGCAAATCTACATTTAATATCAAAGAATTTTTCTGCTCCCAAGTCAGCACCAAATCCTGCTTCCGTCACTGTATACTCAGCTAATTTCAAAGCCATTTTTGTTGCCAATACACTATTGCAACCATGAGCAATATTGGCAAAAGGCCCTCCATGAATAAACACAGGAGTATTTTCCAAAGTTTGTACCAAATTTGGCTTTATAGCATCTTTAAGTAATAAGGCCAATGGGCCTGCTGCATTTAAATCCCTTGCATATACTGGTTCTCCACCATAATTATAAGCTACTATAATATTGCCTATTCTTTCTTTTAAATCTTGTAGATCGTTGGATAAACAAAGAATAGCCATGATTTCTGATGCTACAGTTATATCAAAACCATCTTCCCTTGGAACTCCATTTGGTTTTCCACCAAGACCAATAACTATATTCCTAAGGGCTCTATCATTCATGTCCATAACTCTTTTCCAAGTAATACGTCTTGGATCAATATTTAATTGATTTCCTTGATGAATATGATTGTCTATAAGAGTTGAAAGCAAATTGTTAGCTGTAGTTATAGCATGAATATCTCCAGTAAAATGAAGATTTATATCTTCCATAGGTACTACTTGTGCATATCCTCCACCTGCAGCCCCACCCTTAACTCCAAAACATGGTCCAAGTGAAGGTTCTCTAAGAGCTGAAATAGCGGTTTTACCTATTTTGTTAAGCCCCATACTCAATCCAATATTTACAGTAGTCTTTCCCTCTCCAGCTGGAGTTGGATTTATAGCTGTAACCAATATAAGCTTTCCATTTGGCTTGTTTTCCATTCTCTTCAATACATCAAGGGAAACTTTAGCTTTATATTTTCCATACAATTCCAAATCGTCTTCTTCTAGCCCTACTTTTTTAGCTACTTCTACAATAGGTGCCATTTTAGCTTCTTGTGCAATTTGAACATCAGTTTTCATTTTTTCCCTCCTTGTTTTTCCCACCCTTTTATTCCATAAGATGAGTTTTAAATATTTTTTATATTCTTAATCTTTCCAGTTCCAAATAGTATTCCAAGGAATTTAATAAATATTCAAGTTTGACTGGCCCAGACAGTTTACTTTCTAGCAACCAATCAATCCATCTCTTTTAGGGAAACTTGGTCTACAATAGTTTCAATGACTCCTTTTCTTCTGCCTTCACTAAAATTTGGAACTGCTAAAACATATTGTATTGTACAATATACTATAAAACTTTTCAAATATCTGCTATATCATTTCTATATTTCATTCCTTGGAAGTAGATTTTCCCTATTCCATTATAAACCTTTTTTCTTGCCTTTTCAAAATTTTCTCCAAGAGCTGTAACAGAAAGAACTCTGCCTCCATCTGTTAAAAGTTTCCCATTTACTATTTTAGTTCCATTTTGGAAAAGAATCAACTCTTTATCTAAATTTTCTACTCCAGAAATTTCTTTGCCTTTTTCATATTCTTTTGGATATCCTTCAGATGTAGCTACCACTGTTACACAACATTTATCTGACCATTTTAAATCTTCTTTTCTAATAGTCCCATCTATAGTTTTCTCGAATATATCTACTATATCACTTTCAAGTCTAGGAAGTACTACTTCCGTTTCAGGATCTCCAAATCGCACATTAAATTCCAATACTTTTGGCCCTTTTTCTGTAAGCATAAGTCCTATAAATAAAATTCCTTTATAATCAATACCTTCTTGTTCTAATCCGATTTTTATATTTTGAAGAATAGTTCTATCTATTTCTTTAAGAATATCGTTAGTCAAGGCTGGATTTGGCGAAAAACATCCTACTCCTCCTGTATTGGGGCCTAAATCCCCATCATATATCTTTTTATAGTCTCTGGCACTTTCCAAAGGAATGATTTTCCCACAAGACACAAGACAAAGCAAAGAAGCCTCTATACCTGTTAAAAACTCTTCTATAATAATATTTTCTCCAGCAGAGCCAAATACTTTATCTTTCATCATATCTTCTATAGCCTTTTCAGCTTCTTCTTCTGATTGACATATAACTACTCCCTTTCCCAAGCAAAGACCATCAGCTTTTACGACCAAGGGATACGAAAATTTCTCAAGACCCTTTAGTGCTTCCTCTGGATTTTTAAAGCTACTATATTTTCCCGTAGGAATATGATATTTTTCCATAAACTCCTTTGAATATATTTTACTTCCTTCAAGAATTGCCCCTTCCCTTTTAGGCCCAAATATTCTTAAACCCTCTTCTTCAAATCTATCAACAATTCCAGATACCAATGGATCCTCTGGACCTACAACAGTCAAGTCTATGCTGTTGGTCTTCGCAAAACTCAAAAGAAGTTCTATATCTTTAGGATTTATATTTACATTTTCCGCTATACTACTAGTTCCACCATTCCCTGGAGCACAATATATTTTACTCACTCTTTTACTTTGAGCTAATTTATAGCACAAAGCATGCTCCCTTCCTCCACTGCCTATAACTAATACTTTCAAATATATCCCTTCTTTCTCATAAATTTTTAGTGTTTGAAATGTCTTATATGAGTAAATACCATGGCAATTCCAGCTTCATCTGCTGCCTGTATAGATTCTTCATCTCTAATAGAACCTCCAGGCTGAATAACTGCAGTGACTCCTGCTTTTGAAAGTGAGTCTATAGAATCTCTAAAGGGGAAAAATCCATCCGATGCAATAACGCTTCCCCTTACCTTTTCCATGCCATGTTCTATAGCCTGTTCAACAGCCCATATTCTATTTACCTGACCCATGCCAATACCTATAGTTCCACAATCTTTAGCTAATACCACTGAATTGGATTTAGTATTTTTCACCGCTTTCCAAGCAAAAAGCAAATCCTTCATTTCTTCTTGGGTCGGTTTCCTTTTAGTTACAAATTCCAATTCATCTTGAAGAAGTACATTATCTCTTTCCTGAATCAATATGCCTCCCAATACCTTTTTTACATCCCAAGATTTGTAATCATTTTTCATAATATCATCTATTTTAAGTATTCTTATATTTTTCTTGGAAGAAAGTATTTCTAATGCTTTTTCCGTATAAGAAGGAGCTATGACTATTTCTATGAATATTTCATTTATAAGTGTTGCTACTCTTTGATCTATTTCTCTATTGGCTGCTATTATGCCTCCAAATATAGATACTTTGTCACATTCATAAGCCTTCTTATAAGCTTCATAAATATCTTTTCCACTTCCAATGCCACAAGGATTTGTATGTTTAACTGCTACCACCGTTGGTTCATCATATTCCTTAAGTATTTCCAATGCTCCATTTGCATCATTTATATTGTTGAAAGACAATTCTTTGCCATGAAGTTTTATAGCTCCAGCAATAGTCCCTTGAATATTGCCAACTTCTTTATAAAAAGCTGCCTTTTGATGAGGATTTTCTCCATATCTCAACTCTTCTTTTGCCTCAAAAGTCATACTAAGCTTTTCTGGAAACTCTACATTATCTATTTCATTGAAATAATTTGAAATAAGACTGTCATAATGACTTGTATATTCAAATACTTTTCTTGCTAAATATCTCCTTGTTTCCAATGTAGTTTCTCCATTAGCCTCTAATTCATTGAGAACTTTTTCATAATCCAAAGGGTCTACAACTACTGTCACATATTTATAATTTTTAGCTGCTGCTCTAATCATAGAAGGCCCACCAATATCTATATTTTCTATTATCTCTTCATGACTAGCCCCTTCTTTATTCACCGTTTCCTTGAAAGGATATAGATTGTTAACTACTAAATCTATAGGACTTATGTGAAGTTTGCCAAGAGTAGCTAAATGCTCATCATTATCTCTTATATGAAGTATTCCACCATGAATATTAGGATGAAGAGTTTTTACTCTGCCATCAAAAGCTTCAGGAAATCCTGTTATATCCTGAATATCTATTACATTTATTCCTTCACTTTCAAGAACCTTTTTAGTTCCTCCAGTAGAGATTATCTCCCAACCTAGAGAAACTAATTTCTTTGAAAATTCTACAATACCGCATTTATCCCATACACTAATTAAAGCCCTTTTCACAATATCACCTCATTATGATTACTTTTCTTCCATCTAATGAAATTTTCCCATCGCAAAAGTATTTTACTGCTTCAGGAAGTATTTCATGTTCTACCTTCAAAACTCTTGCCTTTAGGGACTCTACTGTATCATCATCCTTTACTTCTACTGCCTTTTGAAGTATTATAGGTCCTGTATCTGTACCTTCATCTACAAAATGAACTGTAGCCCCAGAAACTTTCACTCCATACTTAAGAACTTCCTCATGAACTTTTTCTCCATAATATCCCTTTCCACAAAAACTAGGTATTAAAGATGGATGTATATTTATGATTCTTCCCTTGTATTCTGTGACAAATTTCTTTGAAAGCACTTTTAAATATCCTGCTAGTATTACCAATTCTATATCTCTATTTTTTAATTCTTCAATTATAGCATCATTGTACTCTTCTTCTGTAGAATATTTTTTCTTATCTATCCAAATAGCCTCTATGCCCTCTCTTTCCGCCCTTACAAGTCCATAAGCATCACTTTTATTGGAAATAACTAAAGATATCTCTCCATTTATATATCCACTTTTCACTTTATCTATAATACATTGAAGATTAGTTCCACCACCTGATATTAAAACCCCTATTTTTACTGGTTGCATAAAATTATTTTCTCCTCTTTTCTTTGAACTTCTCCAAGGAATACTCCTTTTTCACCTTTTTCATTTAAAAAACTCATGACAGCATCAGCTTCAGTACTGTCTACAGCAAATACCATTCCTATGCCCATATTAAATGTAGCATACATTTCATCTCTCTCGATTTTCCCACACTTTTCTATCAAACTAAATATATAAGGAGTTTCTATAACCTTAGTATTCACAACAGCTGTAAGTCCTTCTGGCAACATTCTAGGTATGTTTTCATAAAATCCCCCACCAGTTATATGGCTTATTCCCTTTATATTAAATTTTTTTATCAATTCATACATTGGATGCGTATATATTCTAGTGGGCTTTAGTAGTTCTTCTCCTAATGTAGACTGAAATTCACTAAAATATTTATCAAGGCTTATCTTTTCTTTTTCAAAAAATACTTTTCTCACCAAAGAATAACCATTGCTGTGAACACCACTAGAAGGTAGTCCAATGAGTACATCTCCCTCTTTTATTTTAGAGCCATCTATTATATCTTTTTTATCTACTATTCCCACTCCAAATCCTGCAATATCATATTCTCCATCAGCATAAAACCCTGGCATCTCTGCAGTTTCTCCACCAATTAATGCACATCCTGCCTTTATGCAGCCATTAGCTACACCTTCTACAATACTTGCCATTTTCTCTGGAATTAATTTTCCTGTAGCTATGTAGTCAAGGAAAAATAATGGCTTTGCTCCTTGACACAATACATCATTTACACACATAGCCACACAATCTTCTCCTATAGTATTGTGCTTATCCATCATGAATGCAATCTTTAACTTTGTCCCAACTCCATCAGTTCCAGATACAAGAATTGGCTCATTGTATTCTAAAGTATTTAGAGCAAACATTCCTCCAAAACCACCTATATCTGACACAACACCTTCTGTATAAGTATTCTTTATGAACTGCTTTATCATACTGACTTCCTTATATCCTGCTTCTTTATCCACTCCAGAATCTTTATATGTCAATTTCATAGTTTTACTCCCCTCCTATTTAATTCTTGTTTATATCCATAGGATATACTCCATTTAAACATCCAGTACAATATACTCCTTCTTCTCCCGTTCCTTTTATGAGATCTTTAAGTGAAAGATATTCAAGGGAATCTGCTCCTATACTTTCTTTTATCTCTTCAATAGACTTTTCCACAGCTATTAAATTCTTCTTTGTAGTATCCAATCCAAAATAGCAAGGATACATTACAGGTGGAGATGCAATTCTTAAATGAACTTCTTTAGCTCCTGCACTTTTAAGCATTCCCACTATTCTTCTCATAGTAGTTCCCCTAACTATTGAATCGTCCACAAGAACTACTCTTTTTCCTTCCACATTTTCCTTCAATACATTTAGCTTCAATCTAACTCCTTGTTCTCTAAGTTCTTGAGTAGGTTCTATAAAAGTTCTTCCTATATACTTATTTTTTATAAGACCTTCTGCATAAGGTATTCCTGATTGTTCTGCATAACCAATAGCCGCAACTGTTCCTGAATCTGGTGCAGAAATGACTATGTCCGCCTCTGCTGAACTAGCCTTGGCAAGAAGTTTCCCCGCTTCTCTTCTTGCAAGATATACACTGACTCCATCAATTTTGCTATCAGGCCTTGCAAGATATATAAATTCAAATATGCAAAACTTTTTATCACATATTTTTTCACTCTTTATACTTTTTATTTTCCCATCTTTTATGACTACCATTTCTCCAGGTTCTACATCCCTGAAAAATTCTGCCCCTATAGTATCTAATGCACAGGTTTCTGAACTCAATATATAGTCATCTCCAAGCTTCCCTATGCAAAGAGGCCCCATTCCATAAGGATCTCTCACTCCAATGAGCCTATCTGTAGTCATAAGTATCATAGTATAAGAACCTTTTATACTCTTTAGTGCATTTACAATAGCCATTTCTATATCATCTTTGTGAAATCTTGCTATCAAATTTGCCACAACTTCTGCATCTGTATCTGTAGCAAATATAGTTCCCTCATCTTCTAACTTTTCTCTTATTTCCTTTGAATTGATTATCTTTCCACTACTCGAAATAGCTAGAGCCCCTTTTTTGTATCCTACTACCAAAGGCTCTGCATTTATACTATTAGACTCTCCATTGGTTCCATACTTTACATGGGCTATTCCAATATTGCCACGGAGTCTATTTATGATTTCTTCAGAAAAAACTTCATGAGCCAATCCTAAATCCTTATGATAATCTATAAAACCATTGTTGTTTACTGCCATTCCTGAACTTTCCTGTCCTCTATGTTGTAGAGCATATAATCCATAATAAAGCATCTTTGAAATATCCCTATTTTCTGTATCATATATCCCTATTATTCCGCACATTTTTTATCTCCTTCTCACCTTTTCATCCATTTTTTCAACTTCTTCAGATATTTCCTCTTTGTATTCCTTAAGCTTTTCTCTTAAATTTTCATATTTTATAGACAACATTTGAACAGCCAATATTCCTGCATTTTCTCCTCCATTTATAGCTACTGTAGCAACAGGAACTCCTTTTGGCATCTGCACTGTAGAAAGAAGAGAATCTAATCCATCCATAGTAGAGGACTTCACAGGAAGACCTATAACAGGCAATGTAGTCACTCCTGCAATGATTCCTGCCAAATGAGCAGCCTTTCCTGCCACTGCAATGATGACTTCTATACCCTTTTCCTCAGCAGAACTAGCAAAATCCATAGCCGTAAACGGAGTTCTATGAGCCGATATAACTCTAACTTCATATTCAACCTGAAACTTCTCTAAAATATCAATAGTTTTATCCACTACTTCCTTATCTGATATACTTCCCATAACAATAGCAACCTTCATAAATAACCCTCCTATGTTGGCTAAAGCCCAAATTATAAATTTTCGTCTAAGTCCGAAAGGACTTAGATGAAATACCCAATTCCTGCTTCAAATATCTTCTGGTCTTTTTCTCCTGGTATGTTTTTGCAAATATTTTCTCCTATTCTTTCTGAATGCCCCATTTTCCCTAATACTCTTCCATCAGGACTAGTAATTCCTTCTATCGCTTCTACTGAGCCATTAGGATTCACTCCTACATATTGAGTAGCTATTTGTCCATTTTCTATGAGAATAGACAATTGTTTTTCATCTGCCACAAATCTTCCTTCCCCATGGGAAACAGGTATAGTATGAATATCTCCTACTTTAACATTGTTAAACCAAGGTGATAAATTTGAAACAACTCTTGTATTGACCATAGTAGAAACATGGCTTCCTATTTTATTGAAAGTAAGAGTTGGAGAATTTTCTTCTATATCCCTTATTTCACCATAAGGCAGAAGACCAAGCTTGATGAGAGCCTGAAATCCATTGCATATTCCAAGCATAAGTCCATCTCTGTTTTTTAGAAGATTCATCACCGCTTCACTTATATATGGATTTCTAAATACTGTAGCTATAAACTTTCCTGAACCATCTGGTTCATCTCCTGCACTAAATCCCCCTGGAATAGCTATTATTTGAGATTCATTTATAAGCCTTGTCATTTCACCAATAGAATAATCAATATCTTCGCTACTTAAATTTCTAAATACAAAAGTTTCTACCACTCCTCCAGCCCTTTCAAAAGCATTCTTTGTATCCCATTCACAATTTGTCCCCGGAAATACTGGTATAAATACTCTGGGCTTTCCAATACTCACTTTCTTATGGATTTTGTTTCCTTTCTTGTATTCTATACATTTTACATTTTCCTTTGTTTCTTCTGTAAAAGGAAATACATCTTTAAGAGGTTCTTCCCACTTTTCAATCAGTTCATTTAATTGTATTCTCTCTTTAAGAACTTCTATATATTCACCATCTACAGTAGTACCAAGTATTTCATAATTTATTCCACTCAACAATGCATCTACATTTTCATTCTCATCTATTTCAATTAGAATAGAGCCATGCTTTGGAGTGAAAAGTTCATTTAAAACTATTTTCTCATTGAAAACAAATCCAATCTTATTTCCAAAAGCCATCTCACTTACACATCTAGCTATACCACCATATTTAATAGTATTGGCTGAAAGTATCTTGTTTTTTTCTATCAATTCATTTATTCTAGTATAATTTCTATCCAATTCTTCAAAATCTGGCATACCCTTTTCATCTATTGCAATTGGCACAAGCACTACAGAACTTCCACTTTTCTTAAAATCTGGTGATATAATCTTGCTTGCCTTTCCTACATTTACAGCAAAGCTTATAAGAGTTGGAGGAACATTTAGTTCTTTAAAAGTTCCTGACATACTGTCTTTTCCACCAATACTAGGTATGGACAATTTCTTTTGAACTAAATAAGCACCTAATAGTGCACTAAAAGGTTTCCCCCATTTTTTCTCATCTTCACCTAGCTTTTCAAAATATTCTTGGAATGTAAGTCTTGTCTTTTTATAATCCCCACCCAAAACCACAACTTTTCCTATAGAATCAATAACAGCATACATTCCTCCATGGAAAGGACTCCATTTTGAAATTTTAGGCTCAAAACCATAAGTCATTATAGAGCAAGTATCTGTCTGTCCACTATAAACAGGAATTTTTCCTACCATACCATCTACAGGTGTAAGTTTATATTTGCCTCCAAAAGGCATAAGAACCGTTCCAGCTCCTATAGTATTGTCGAATTTTTCCACCAATCCTCTTTGACTACAAGTATTTAAATTCATCATATTCGAAATAAAAGCTTCTTTTATATTATCTAAATTTTTTTCCACATTCTTTGGAATAGTTTGAAAATAATTCGAATCCTTTGGCTCTTCTACAAATACCTTTGTCTTTTTTCTAACTCCATTGGTATCTAAAAATTCTCTACTTATATCTACTATATTCTTCCCTCTCCACTTCATAGTAAGTCTACCATCATCTGTGACTTCTGCTACAACTGTTACTTCAACATTTTCAGCTTTTGCATATTCTTTAAACTTCTCTAAATCATTTTTATCTATGACAACTGCCATTCTCTCCTGAGATTCAGAAATAGCAATTTCTGTTCCATCCAATCCCTCATACTTTTTAGGTACCTTATCTAAATCTATATCTAATCCATCAGAAAGCTCTCCAATAGCTACAGAAACCCCTCCAGCACCAAAATCATTACATCTTTTAATCATTTTCTTTACATTTTCATCTCTAAAAAGTCTTTGAATCTTTCTCTCTATTGGAGGATTTCCCTTTTGAACTTCAGAGCCACAAGTATATATAGATTCCTCATCATGTTCTTTAGATGAACCTACTGCTCCACCTAGTCCATCTCTTCCAGTTCTTCCACCTACCAACAAAACCAAATCTCCTGACTTTGGAGTCTCTCTTATGACGCTTTTCTTTGGACTAGCTCCAATGACTGCTCCAACTTCCATTCTCTTTGCAATGTAATTTTCATCATATATTTCCCTTACATATCCTGTTGGAATTCCTATTTGATTTCCATAAGAACTATATCCCTTCATGGCCCCTATAGTTATTTTCCTTTGAGGTAATTTCCCGGGAATTGTATTTTCGATTTTTTCTCTTGGATCTCCACTACCTGTGATTCTCATGGCCTGGTATACATAAGCTCTTCCAGAAAGGGGATCTCTTATAGCTCCTCCAAGACAAGTTGCTGCTCCACCAAAAGGCTCTATTTCCGTTGGATGATTGTGAGTTTCATTTTTAAACATCAAAAGCCATTTTTCATTTTTCCCATCTACATCCACATCTATTTCAATACTACAAGCATTTATTTCTTCTGATTCTTCCAAATCATCAAGAAGTCCTTTTTTCAAGAGCTCCTTTTTCTCTATAGTTCCCATATCCATTAGACAAACAGGTTTTTCCTTATCTCCATATACATAATTTCTAGATTTTAAATACTCCTTAAAAGCCTCTTCAAATATTTCTCTATAGAACCCATCTTCAAATCTTACTTCCTCAACGCTAGTCATAAAAGTTGTATGTCTACAATGATCCGACCAATAAGTATCTATTACTTTTAATTCTGTAATACTAGGATCTCTCTTTTCCTCAAGTTTAAAATACTCTTGACAATATTTTAAATCTTCAACATCCATAGCAAATCCTATTTTTTCTCTTAAAGCTTCAATTTCTTCAGCACTTTTTTCTATAAATCCATCTACTATTTCTACATCCCAAGGTTCATCCCACTTAGTGTCTAGTGTAATCATATCCAAAGGAACTTCCCTAGATTCCACAGGATTTATATAATAATTCTTAATTTTTTCTAATTCTTCTTTATTTATATTTCCTTCTAAAACTACTATCTTTGAAGTAGTAACTTTGTAATTTTTCTTTCCTGTGAGTATTTCCAAACATTGAATTGCCGAATCTGCTCTTTGATCATATTGGCCTGGCAAATATTCTACCCTAAAAAAATAATCACCTTCATTTATAGGAAATATATCTTCATAGACCATATCTACATTAGGCTCTGAAAAAATAGTATTTACTGCCCTTTCAAAGTCTTCCTTAAGTATATTCCCTATTTGATAGTGATTTAAAATTCTAACTTTTTTAAGTCCAAATATATTAAGATTTTCTCTCAAATCCCTTAAAAGTTGTTTTGCTTCCACATTATATCCTTCTTTTTTCTCCACGAACAATTTTTTTATATTCTCCACAGTAGCCCCTCCTCTATACGAATTTGAATTATCTATAAATATAATATCAATATTGTTTATAATAGTCAATGAATAATTTAAATATTGTTTTTTAATGTTCAGTATGTATTGAACATTTATGAACTTTCGTTTGCATATATTTTGTATGATATGAATGTTCATTTTTTATAAAAAATTTTTTAGCCTATATTTTATGCTTTCACTTTCACATTTTTAATATAAGTGTCATTTTTTTATCTTATTGGATATAAAGAGTCATTTATACAAAAGTATGTCTCATTTGATAAAGTTGACATTTTTTTCTGTAGTGATATTATATTGTTAAAGATATATATTACTTTTTTGTCATTATTCTTAAGATAAGGAGACCACATATGAACAGTCAAGAATACATTTATAATCTTAAAAATTCGTGGAAAGAATATTTTGATATATTTGAAGATTATAATATGCATGGGGAAAACCTTTCCATATATGCAAAGTCATTTGTTAGAAACGAAAGATATATTGCCAGTAAAAAATCTGTAATAGATGCTTATGAAAATCATGAACACTGTATCGTAAAATCTAAAGATGAAATAGCAAATGCAAATGATATTATAAATTTTGCAAACTTTCTAAAATCTCTCTCCGAAAAAATCGTCACACCTGATGATGAACACATGTCTACAATTATAAATGGAATTTACATATGTAATAAGGGCTTTAGTGATGAAGCCATTAAAATAGGCAAAAAGTTCAAATGTCATAAGACTTTTGCCTTCGGACTTAAAGGTTTTTGTGATATTCGACTTTTTCTCATAGATTTAACGGAGAATAAACTTTATACAAATAAAGATGGAAAAGCAATGAAATCCTTTTATCAGTCAATTTTAGAAAAAAGCAAATAACTATATTTTCTATATGAAAATGTAGTTAAGTATATATAGAAAGGAGGGTAGTTTTATAACAAAATAACAAGGGGGAAATTTAAATGAACGCTGTATGGTTAGTCATTATAGGAATTGTTTTATTTTATATCGCTTACAAGACCTATGGAAGTTATTTGGCAAACCAATGGGGAGTAAGTGATAAGTCTGAAACTCCTGCTCATACAAAAGAAGATGGAATAGACTACGTTCCAACTAAAGCTCCAGTACTACTAGGACATCACTTTTCATCCATAGCTGGTGCAGGACCAATAGTAGGACCTGTCCAAGCTGCAATATTTGGATGGGCACCTGTTATGCTTTGGATTTTGTTAGGTGGTATATTCTTTGGAGGAGTACATGATTTTGGTTCCATATTTGCCTCCATAAGACATGGTGGAAAATCTATAGGTGAAATAATAGGAGCAAATATGGGCAAAAAAGGTAAGCGATTGTTTTCAATTTTTGCTTGGTTGACACTACTACTCATCATTGCTGCATTTACAAATATCACAGCTAATACTTTCGTAAGTGTTCCTTCTGCAGCTACTTCATCATTATTATTCATAGTACTAGCTATATTGTTTGGATTCTTTGTATACAGAAAAAATGTTCCACTAGGAATCAGTACAGTAATCGGCGTTATATTGTTGTTCTTATGTATATGGCTAGGAATGGTATTCCCACTTGTACTTTCAAAAGAAGCTTGGATTTTCATACTACTTGCATATGTTTTCGTTGCAAGTGTAGTTCCTGTATGGATATTGTTGCAACCTAGAGATTATCTAAGTTCATTTTTGCTATATGCATTGATTATAGGAGCAATCATTGGAATTTTCGTTACACATCCTAGTTTGCAATTAGCGCCATTTGTTGGATTTAATGTAGACAATACTCCAATATTTCCTATGTTGTTTGTAACTGTAGCTTGTGGAGCAATATCTGGTTTCCACTCTCTAGTTGGTTCTGGAACCACTTCAAAACAGTTAAATAAAGAAAGCGATGCAAAACTTATTGGGTATGGCGGAATGCTTATAGAATGTGTTGTAGCAATAGTAGCAATCATTACTGCAGGATATATAAGTCACGGCGAATTGTCAAATCTCCTTGGAGATGGCGGACCTGTAAATGTATTTTCTCATGGTGTAGGGAATTTTATGGCAAGTTTTGGTATACCAATTGCAACTGGAACAAGCTTTGCTGCATTGGCAGTTTCAGCTTTTGCTATGACAAGCTTAGATACTTCTACTAGATTGGGAAGATTTGTATTTCAGGAATTCTTTGAAGACTTCCAAAAAGAAAACACAAAATCTCCACTTACAAACCGTTATGTTGCTACATTGATAACAGTTGTACTCTCCGGAATTCTAGCCTTCAAAGGATGGGATGCTATATGGCCATTGTTTGGTTCAGCTAATCAATTGCTATCAGCTTTAGCTTTGATGGCTCTTGCTGTTTGGATGAGTAACTTAGGCAAAAACAACAAGATGTTCACTATACCTATGGTATTTATGTTTGCTGTAACATTAAGTGCATTGGTTCTACTAATAAAAGATAATATTGCAAGCGGACAAATAGTATTAGTTGTATTTGGCATACTATTATTTATATTGGCAGTAATACTTCTAGTAGAAGCTATAAAGAATCTATCTAAAAAGAAAGCAAATGCATAGATAAAAAAAGTGAGTCGTTTGACTCACTTTTTTCATACCTCTTCCTTCTTTATTTCTGCAATTTCTTATCTATTATATTATTGATATAAATTGATGTATATTCTGTATCTAAAATGTCCATAAAAATTTCGTCATAGGCTTTTCCAGCTACAAATTTTGCTTCACGAATTCTACCTGCCTCTTTGAATCCCACTTTTTTATAGCATTTTATAGCTTGATTGTTGAATGAATATACCCTCAAAAAAATATTATGCAAATTCAGTATATTAAAGCCAAAGTCTAACATAAGTTTTAAGACTTCCTGACCATAACCTTTGCCCCAATAATCTTTGTTGCCAATAAATAATCCTACTTCTCCTACTCTATTTAAGTGATCTAACTCTGGAAATCCACAATTCCCAATAAGCTCATCTTTTTCTATATCTACAATAGCAAAATTATATCCACTAGTAGAAATTCTTTCTAAAATTGACTTTTCAGTTTCAAGTCCAATGAGTTGAGATGCAAATATAAGCCCTCCAGCTACTTCCATGTCATTGACCCATTCAGTATATTTTTCATAATCCTCCACATTTATTGGAGATAAGTAGCATCTTTGCCCTATGATTTTTTTAAAATACATACTGATCACCTCTGCATATAATAATATTTATATATAAAAAACCTGCGGAATCACTTTTTAAATAGTGACTCCGCAGGTTTAATTTTAATCTGCGTGTAGGAAATTTCTATGTACAAGAAACTTTCCCTGTACCGCTTAAGCACAGCTCCACTTCAAGCATGCCCTAGATACACTCACTTTATAATTGTAGAATATGTTAACACATTATATAAAAATTGTCAATGCTCAAATCGAAAATTTCATATCTCACTATATCTTATAAATCAAAAATACTAATCTGTTGAGGTGAATTTTTCTGTTCAAATGTATTAAGGTAGCTAAAAACAACATTTGGATCGTATAGTATTCCTTTTTGCTTACATCTTCTATAAAATAGCTCCATCAATTCTTGATTATTTTTGCTCCTAACATCGTACATATTTCCATAAGATTGTATATACCGTTCTTTTAATCCAGGAAATTTCTCATCTAAAGCTCTGTAAAAATATTCTCTATTTCCATTGCGCAATGTCAGCCCCATACCAAAACAGATGATGCCCTTTACCCCAGCCTCCTCGCAATAATCTAAAATTCCGTTTATATTTTCCGCTGTATCATTTATAAAGGGTAAAATTGGAGATATCCAAACTACTGTAGGAATTCCATTGTCCTTCATTACTTTTAATACTTCAAACCGCTCCTTTGTAGTAGAGACATTTGGCTCTATTAATCGGCATAAATCCTCATCAAATGTGGTCAGTGTCATTTGTACAACACATTTAGTCTTTTCATTAATATGCTTTAAAATATCTAAATCCCTAAGTATTCTATTAGATTTGGTCTGTATGGCTAATCCGAAGTTATATTTCTCAATAAGTTGTAGACACTGCCTAGTGTGTTGTAATTGCATTTCCAATGGAATATATGGATCAGTCATAGCACCTGTACCAATCATGCACTTTTCCCGTTTTCGTTTTAAAGCATCCTCCAACAACTCTATGGCATTTCTCTTGACCTCTATATCTTCAAAATCGTGCTGCATTTGATAACATCTACTTCGTGAATCACAATAAATGCATCCGTGGGAGCAACCGCGATACAAATTCATCCCATTTTTACTAGATAAAATGCCTTTAACTTCTACCATATGCATCTTTGTCACCTTTACTTTCATAGTATTTGCTAAACATTTACATAAGTAATCCCAAATCAATATTATATCAAATTAATCCAATCGAAAGCTATAGACCCCAATATAAAATCTGAAAATTCTCTATATTCTTTGATTTTTATTAGACGAAGTGATAGTATATTAGTATATACTTAAATATTTTTATAAAAAGGGGGATTTGATATGAAAAGAAAACTAGCAGCAATACTAATGGCAAGCATGTTGCTATCAGTATTCTCAATGGGGGCTTTTGCAGAGGGGGCTGCAAAGTTGCCTAAAGCATCTTTTGATGAAAAAGTTACATTAAATGATGCAGGAGAAATTATGCCTATTCGTAGAATCGTCTTAAATCTTGAAGATGAGGATGGGCCTTATACCATTACCAGAGTTAGACTTAGAGACATGGCTTTTGCATTAAAAGACACAGAAGCTAAATTTAATGTTGATTTTGATGCAAAGGAAAAGGCTATTATTATTACAACTGGAGCCACATATGAACAAAATGAACTTGATAAAAGAAAAATTGATTTAACAAACGCTAATATTAAGCCTTCATCACACAAAGTATTAGTAGATGGAAAAGAAGTTGATTTAGGTGCCTTTAATATTGACGGAGAAACATATTGCTCAATCTCTTCCTTAAATAAAGCATTAGGGAAAAAATTCTATATTAGAAATATCTACGAAACTGGAGATACTCTTATAAGTTTCGAGAAAAACGATATAGAAGAATTTAACAAAGAAGCCTTTGACGCAAAAGTAAAAGAAAAGAAAATCACATTGGTTTTTGCTGGCGCTCCATGGTGCCCATGGACTATATTCAATCTTGAAGGATTGATTCCTTTCCAAGAGTACATTGACAATAACGGAATAGATGCACAAATTATAGCAATGGTACATGATCATCAAAATTATTATAAATCAGATATTCTAAGAAATTATCAGAAAAAATCACCTAATCCAGAAAAAGAATTAACTGATTATCCATTCTACACAGTAGGTATGACAAAAGAAGCTTGGGACCATATCAGTGAAATTGCTGAAACAGAATTGAAATACCTTCCATCAATTTTCTTTATGAACGATGAAGGAAAACTCGTTAAATATATACAAGGTGGAGATCTTGGAGACGAAGAAGAAGAGGAAGATGAGGAAGAGCCTATTCCTTACGATTATATTGAAATTTATAAGGAAATCATGAAAGAATTAGAAAAAGCGAAATAAAAAAAGCTTCCATTTGAAGCATTTTGCGACAGCGAGAACCGTCCCCGCTGTCGCATTTTTCTATATAGTTTGCAGTTGATAATTTTTAGCTTGGGTTGTAAATAATTCACTATAAAGATTGTTTTGTTTCATCAAATTGGTATGACTATCAAAAGCTTTTATCTCTCCATCTTGCAACAACAATATTTTGTCACAAAAAACTGAAGAACTCATCCTATGAGATATAAAAATAGCGGTTCGCCCTCGCACTAATCGATGGAAGTCCTCATAAATTTCACTTTCTGCCAACGGATCCAAAGCAGCAGTTGGTTCATCTAATATAACAAGCTCACCTTGTTTTATAACTGATCTTGCAATTGCAAGTTTTTGACGTTGCCCTCCAGAAAAATCCGTGCCATCTTCATGTATATGTTTATCCAAATAAGTATCCAACCCTTTTGGCAATTCACAAATAGCATTTTTGATATTGGTTTCCTCTAATACCTGCCAAATTTCTTCATCGGACACATCGGTTCTTCCTGCTACTATATTTTCTTTTATAGTAAATGGGAACAGCTTGTAATCTTGGAATACAACCGCAAGTATTTTCATATACTCACCATAATCATACTCTTCTATGTTTCTGCCATTATAAAGTATCTCCCCTTCATTAGGTCGATAAAAACGGCAAATTAATTTTACAATGGTACTTTTCCCTGCATTGTTTAATCCAACAATTGATATTTTCTCACCCTTATGAATACTAAAACTAATACGATTTAAAATCTTTTTTTCACTTTTTGGATAAGAAAAGGATACATTGTGAAATTCCAATGTTTCAAAACTTTCAGGTACAATCTCACCATGATTTTCTTCACTTTCAGGCAAAGCCATAAATTGAGCAAAAGGCTCTAAATAATTTAGAGATTCAATAAACTTAAAATAGCTTTCAACCGCAGACATAAATGTAGTAGAAAATTGCTGACTAGCTCCTACCAAAAGTGTAAATTCTCCTAATGTGATTTTATGTCCAAACTGCGTAGAAAGTACACAAATTGCTCCATAGGCAAAAGTAACAAATTGTGTTAAGTGATTTATTAAACTTTGGATTGACAGTATGTTTGCAAGTTTAATATAAAGTTTATCAGACCATCCCATAGATTCCATATTTAAATCTGTAATTTTATCTACCATCATATCACTCATATTATAGATTCTAAAATCATTTTGCTGACAACCATTCAAACACTGCCCAACATAATAATTATATTTACGATTTATAGGAATAACCTGTTGTACTGATTTTTGAGTTTCAATAACTATACGATAGCTAAATACTAAACTAAGTGTTGATAATGCAAAAATAATCAACAAAAATAAATAATTAAATTGAATGATAATTCCACTAATTCCAATGAGAGTAAATACTGCGGTTAAAAATTTAATCATTGAATTTACAATAACTTCCAATGCACCATATGACTGGACAGCAAAAGTAGCTCGTTCCTTTAAATCCAACATATCTGGATCTTCCAAATAACTATAATCAATAGCAGTTATTTTTTTTGCAAATCTTTTCATAGTCCTCTGATTTAGGATTCCTTTTTGATAATTTTGTTTGACCATAATCCATTTATTTGCTTCTAATAATACATATTTTGATACTCCTATGACTAATAGCATTTTCAAGAGATGGGAAATAGTCACCTTCTCCATAACTGCATCAATAAGCAATTTGGGAATCATTATGGTCAATAAAGTATTTAGTGTACTTGCAATAGCACCAATAAACAACCATAAATATATGGAAGGCATGATTTCTTTTATAGTTTTATTAAATACTTTCAGCACTTGCCTGTTTTTCACTTTCCTCCACCTCCTGATAATACTTTCCTTGAGTTTTAAACATATGAGCATAAAGTCCATCATAATTCAACAATTCATCATGAGTTCCTTCTTCTAACACTTTTCCGCTATCTAATAATAGTATTCGATCACAAAAAAGAGTACTTGCTAGCCTATGAGAAATAAATAATGAGGTTTTTCCTTGCATAATTTGATCAAATTCACGATAAATCTTTTCTTCGGCAAGTGCATCCAATGCTGCTGTAGGTTCATCCATAATCATCATTTGTGTTCCTTTCCTATAAAGCGCCCTTGCAATCATAAGTTTTTGATTTTCTCCACCTGACAAAACAGCACCATCTTCATCAATAATCTTTAATAGCATTTGATCTATTCCCTTTTCGTACTGGCTAATTTTATCCCAAAGTCCAACTTGTTTCAAAACCATTTTTGCTCTTTTTTCATCAATATCACTAGAACTAGCAGCTATATTTTCCTTAATTGTCACTGCCAATGGTTCAACATCTTGAAAAACCACTCCAAACAATTCATGTAAATCCTCAATACTAAACTGCGTATAATCAATTCCATCAATAAGAATTCTGCCTGAAGTCGGACGATAAAGGCCAGTAAGCAATTTCACAATTGTGGTTTTCCCAGCTCCATTAACACCTACTAGTGCAAGCTTCTCTGAAGGTTCAATTCTAAAGGATAAATCTTCAAAAACATATTTTTTAGAATTCGGATATTTAAAAGAAACATGTTCAAACTCTACCGATATTGGTGTACTAGGTGCATAGCTTTTATCTGATTCTTCCGTAATAAGATTCATATCCAAAAAACCAATCGCATCTTTACAATAGGCAAATTCTTTATGTATATTTGCAAAATCCTCTGTAATCTCATTCATCATAAGTGAAAATATACTGGTTGCAGTTAAATACATAACGAATTTTGAAACTTGAAATGTCAACATACCATTGGTCGTTAATATATAGTAAACAAATAGATCGGCAAATACCAATCCCAAAATGGATAATAATGAAAATCTTCTTTCGATTAAAAACAAATCTCTATATATATCTTCTAGGTTTTGGATTTCATTTTCATAGCTTTGTAAAAAACGATCTTGAAAATTATAAATTCGAATATCTTTTCCATAACTAAAATCTGTAGTTAGACGTCCATAACCAAAATTTCTTCTTTCTGCTTGATTTAATTCTTCTTTCCTTTGGTAATGTGCATCTGATACTTTCGTCAATGTCCAAAATGTAATCAATACAGATAAAACAATCACTACTACAATCCAAAAATTAATTTGAGCTAGAACAATAGCAAGTAAAATTGCTCCAAATAATTTAGCACCCAATAGATAGACTGTATGATAAATGCCTTCAATTCCATTGTTGTTACTTGAAACAGCAATAAAACAAGACTCCATTTCATCTGCAAATTCTGTATTTTCATAATACTTCAAATCCATAGTCATTGTCTTATGCATCAATTCCTTCAAAAAATTCATTCGAATCAAGTTAATTTTATTATAATTTCGCCTTTCAGTCTGTGTTTTAATAACTTCTAAACAAAAACCAGCCAAAGATACGAGGGCGATAATTTTTATCACTTCTCTAATTTCCACATTGCTTTTTAAAATTCTACTCGTAATCCATTCCATAGAAAAAACAGATAATGCAGGAATCAAACCGCCTGATATTCCATATAAAATCATACTCCACCAAATCTCTTTGGTGATAGGTTCAATCATCCGTTGGATGGTTTTTT
Organism: Sporanaerobacter sp.; assembly: GCF_047830725.1. Taxonomy (NCBI): domain Bacteria; kingdom Bacillati; phylum Bacillota; class Tissierellia; order Tissierellales; family Sporanaerobacteraceae; genus Sporanaerobacter; species Sporanaerobacter sp. Next base: position 490,063 of record NZ_CP181252.1, read on the forward strand.
TCTTAGATGCAGCTTGAATATATTTCATTTTTTCACACTCCTTTTGACCATTGGCCAAATAATTCTCCCAACTTTTCAATTTTTTTATCATTCACATGATAATAAACTTTTCGTCCTTCAGTAGTCATATAAACTAGCTCTGCCTTAATTAATTGTTCCATATGATGCGACACTGTAGCAGGAGTAAGCCCTACAGTACAAGCAATCTCTTTTAAATAGTGTGGTTTTTGACTTAACAGTTTCATAATATTAAATCGATTTTCTTCTCCCAAAGCTTTCATTTGTTCAACGAAAAGTTCCGCATCATGTTTTTCCTTGTTAAGTAACTCTGTAAGTTCTTCAAATAAAATACCAAAAATCATATTTGGTCTTATGGATTCATCCATAATAATTGTCATTCCAAAAGTACCTTTATTAATAATTGAAAAATATAAATGAATAGGTTCAGCACTTCGGAAGCTCGATTGTTCAATATCCATATAATTTATAATTGGAGTATTTTTAGCATCATCTTTCCCTGAAGAAGAAAACAATTCTACTTTGGACCTAACATAATGCTCTACATCACCATAATATTTCAAATAAATTTTTTCGATTCTTTGAATAAGTTCAACATAAGCAGCAAATCTTTCATCTGCATGTTGAAACAAATCCATCATTTTAATTTTTTCATCATTATCTAACTCAGAAGCCATAATTTTTCCTATATAATATTCTGCATCAAATGCTCTATCCTTCACTTCTTCAAGAGCTTTTTTAGTCTCTTCCATGTCATCTAGATCTACTTGTTCTGCTTCGGCATTTATGTTTCGAAGATGATAATAACAAGCATTAAAAAATTCTGTTTTCGATAGTTCATCCACTTCCTTTGCATTGGTAAACCTAGTCAACGATTCAAAAAATCCGTAATCCTCTTGGTTTGATTGGATGCTGAATAATTCTTTCCATTCTGGATAATCTTTTAAAACATCTATTGATTCATCAAAAACCTTTACATAAAACTTAATCAAATCGCTGTATTTTTCATTGATTTCATCTTCAGAAACTATAAAACGATCCTTGTTTTCAATGATATGTACAGGCTCTCCTTTTTCACGATCTAAAATTTCTCTTACAATAGCATTTGCTTCCCAATAGACATTGGGTTTATTCTCAATAATTAATTTCACTATCCTACCCCCTCGTAATTATATTTTTCATATTTCTTTTATTATATCTCTAAATTAGATAATTGTCAAATATGGATATTTGTATATCTTAGATTTAAAAGGCTTCGAATTATTCTTGTAATTAAAATTGTCATAAATAAGTGGGATTATTATGAAACTAGTCGCATTAGGTGACGTAGGTTCTCAAGCACTTTATGGAATTAAGGATTTAATCAATCATGGTAGCATTTTCGATAATATGTTACTATAATTCTATATCCACTTTTATTATCCACTGTGGTTAGACCGCCCTAACCAAATCTCTTTGGTAAATAGATATATATATTTTTTTAGATATAAGTTAAACGAATAAATAATGCAATTATAACTGGAAAACCTTTTCTTTCTATGCTAATATATTATTGTTATAAGCTGGTCCTATTTAGGATACTTAAATTGTGGAGGAGTAGGTGATGATTAGTAAAATGACTACCAATCAAAAATTGTTAAATTGGGTAAAAGAAATGGCAGATATGTGTCAACCTGATAAAATTCACTGGTGTGATGGTTCAGAGGAGGAAAGCCTTCACCTTTTAGAAAAAATGGCAGAAAGTGGTGCAGCCATAAAATTAAATCCTCAGAAAAAACCAGGCTGCTATCTTTTTCGCAGTGACCCATCGGATGTAGCTCGTGTTGAGAATAGAACTTTCATAGCTTCTAAAAACCAAGAAGATGCGGGTCCTACAAACAATTGGATCGATCCTACGGAACTAAAGGATACTATGAAAAAACTCTATAAAAATTGTATGAAAGGGAGAACAATGTATGTTATTCCATTTTCAATGGGACCTATAGGTTCTACAGCATCTAAAATAGGAGTTGAATTAACTGATAGCCCTTATGTCGTAGTTAATATGCGTATCATGACTCGTATGGGAAGTGAAGTACTTGCAGCCCTTGGGGATGGAGAATTTGTACCTTGTCTACATTCAGTAGGTGCTCCATTGTCTGAAGGAGAAAAAGATTCTACTTGGCCCTGTGCTCCTATTGAAGAAAAATATATAAGTCATTTTCCAGAAGAAAGAACAATATGGTCATATGGCTCTGGCTATGGTGGAAATGCACTTTTAGGTAAAAAATGCTTTGCACTAAGAATTGCATCTGTTCAGGCTAGGGATGAAGGCTGGTTGGCAGAGCATATGCTGATTTTAAAAATTACAAATCCAAAAGGAGATGTAAAATATTTCACTGGTGCCTTCCCAAGTGCCTGTGGTAAAACTAATCTTTCTATGCTAATACCTACTATTCCTGGCTGGAAAATCGAAACTATTGGAGACGATATTGCATGGATGAAATTTGGTGAAGATGGACGTCTATATGCCATTAACCCTGAAGCTGGTTTCTTTGGTGTTGCTCCAGGAACTTCCATGAAGTCCAATCCCAATGCAATGAAAACTATAGCCAAAAATACCATTTATACAAATGTTGCATTAACTGACGATGGAGATATTTGGTGGGAAGGTATTGGCTATGATGCACCTGAACACCTAATTGATTGGCAAGGTAATGATTGGACTACAAAGGATAATAGATTGGCTGCCCATCCAAATGCTAGATTTACAGCTCCTACGCAACAATGTCCAGTAATCGCACCTGAATGGGATGACCCCAACGGAGTGCCTATATCTGCAATATTAATCGGTGGACGTAGACCAAATACTGTTCCTCTAGTACATGAAAGTTTTGATTGGGCACATGGAGTATTCATGGGTTCCGTCATGGGATCTGAAATTACAGCTGCCACCATATCTGATGATATTGGCAAGGTACGTCGTGATCCATTTGCTATGTTGCCCTTCTGTGGTTATAATATGGGAGACTATTTACAACATTGGTTAGATATTGGAGAAAAGACAAGCCCAGATAATTTACCTAAAATCTTCTATGTTAACTGGTTTCGCAAAGATGAAAATGGTGATTGGTTATGGCCTGGATTTGGAGAAAATAGTCGTGTGTTGAAATGGATATTTGAAAGGGTTTCAGGTGAAAGCGAAGCAATTAAAACTCCTATAGGGTATATGCCTACTCTAAATGCAATTGACACCGATGGACTTAATATAAGTGAAACTAATATGAAAAAATTACTTAGTATTGATAAATATGAATGGTTAGAAGAAGTTGCCTCTATAAAGGAAGATTTCAAAAAATATGGTGATAGATTGCCTAAAGAATTAGAAAAACAAATTTTGGCTTTAGAAAAACGTCTTAAAGACTTTAAAGACTAGATTTAAATTTAATGGGATAGCGAGAACACCCGCTATCCCATTAAATTATCTTATTTATAAAAAGGGAGACTATGATTCCTATCAATGTATCAATTACCCTATTTAATGCAAATAACAATGGAGATGCATCCCCACCATGAGATACTGTAATACTTAAAAATACGACACAACTAATATACGATGAACTTGCAGATTTACATAGTACGTTTGTATATATAATAGGAATCAAAAATAAGCTTAAAATTAAATAGTGTAGATAACTAAACAACTCAATATTAAAATAGTTAATCCCCATTATAGCAATAAATCCATACATTCCTCCAATTAATGTCCCAATCATTCTAGATTTTCCAGTTTTAAAACTATTTTCATGATCATTTTGCATACATAATATCGCAGCTATAGCTGAGTAAAAAGGGGATGTCTTTCTAAGAAAAGAAAGCAAAAAACATATATATACTGCAATAACTGTTTTAATAACCCTCATCCCAGGAAATTTAATTTTCTTATTTTTCTTTGCTGTATTTTTCATACTCATCCCCCTAATATTATTAAACTAAATGCACTGTTTAAGCAAATCATTAGACATAAGTGCTTTCACTAAAGTATCTCCAATAGCTGTAGGAGTTTCTGCAATATATATTCCGCAATCACTCATTGTCTTTATCTTTTGTTCAGCAGTACCCTTTCCTGAAGAAATAATGGCACCTGCATGCCCCATTCTCTTTCCTTTAGGTGCAGTCTTGCCACCAATAAATCCCACTACAGGTTTTTTCATGTTTTCCTTAATCCATAGGGAAGCCTTTTCTTCTGCATTTCCTCCAATTTCTCCTATCATAACAACTCCATCAGTATCATCATCATCATTAAATGCTTTCAATACATCAATGAAATCTGTCCCTATAATAGGATCTCCCCCAATTCCTACTACTGTAGATTGTCCTATTCCTCTTTCAGTTAATTGATGAACTGCTTCATAAGTCAAAGTTCCAGAACGTGATACTATCCCAATTCTTCCTTTCTTATGAATATATCCAGGCATAATACCAATCTTACATTCTCCTGGTGTTATTATACCAGGACAATTGGGCCCAATCAATCTAGTTTTTTTACCTTTCAAATAATTCTTTACAATTAGCATGTCCTTAATTGGAATATGCTCTGTTATACAAATTACCAGTTCTAGTTCTGCATCAATTGCCTCTAAAATTGCATCTGCAGCAAATTTTGCAGGAACATATATAATAGATGCATTTGCTTTAGTTTCATAAACAGCTTGTTTCACAGTGTCAAACACATTTATACCCTCCACTTTTGTGTTTCCTTTAAAAGGACTAACACCAGCAACTATATTTGTACCATATTCAAGCATTTGCTTTGTATGAAAAGAAGCCGTTTTCCCCGTTATACCTTGAACTATTACTCTAGTAGATTTATCAACCCAAATACTCATTCTTAGCCACCCTCCCACAAAATTATTGAACTAAACTAATTATCTTCTTAGTCCCCTCATCCATATCTTTAGCAGTAAATATATTAAGTTTTGAATTCTTTAGTATTTCCATACCTAAATCCCTATTTGTTCCTTCAAGTCTAATCACAAGAGGAATATTTAATGCCAACTCTTTAGCTGCATTTACAATTCCCTTAGCGATAACATCACATTTCATTATTCCACCAAATATATTGACAAAAATCCCCTTAACTCTAGAATCAGACATTATTATTTTAAATGCATTGGTTACATTTTCTTCTGTTGCTCCTCCTCCAACATCTAAAAAGTTTGCTGGTTCTCCTCCATAGTATTTGATAGTATCCATTGTAGCCATTGCCAATCCTGCTCCATTAACTACACATCCAATATTGCCGTCTAGTGATATATATGAAAGTCCATACTTTGATGCTTCTATCTCTTTTTCATTTTCTTCACTTAAATCCCTATAATTATCTATATCCCTATTTCTATATAAACCATTTTCATCAAAATTCATTTTTGCATCTAAAGCTAACAATTGTTTATCTGCTGTTAGTACCAAAGGATTTATTTCTAGGAGTGTACAGTCTTTATCCACAAAGCATTTATATAAATTCATTACAACTTCTACAAATTGATTTATCAATTCCTGTGGAATATTGATATTAAGACCTATCCTTTTTGTTTGGAATTCTAATACTCCAAGCAATGGATCTATAGATTCTGTAAATATCATATCAGGCTTTTCTTTTGATATTTCTTCAATATCAGTTCCACCTTCTTCAGAAGCTATAAGAGTTATCTTTGACTTTTCTCTATCTAAAACAAAAGCTAAGTAGTATTCTTTAAAAATATCGCAACCTTCTTCAATCAAAACAGCCTTTACTTCCTTTCCTTTAGGCCCAGTTTGAGGTGTCACTAAGATTTTACCTATTAATTCTTTAGAATACTTCTTGACATCATCTATTGAATTTGCTATTTTTATACCTCCAGCCTTTCCCCTACCACCAGCATGAATTTGTGATTTCACTACTGCAATATCAGTACCTATTCTCCAAGCAGCTCTCTCAGCATCTTCTGGATCATAAATAACTCTGCCATTAGGTACAGGTATACAGAAGCTTCTCAATATTTCTTTTGCTTGATACTCATGAATATTCATACTTTTCCCTCCCATTTCTTTTATATAAAATGAAAAACTCAGCAAAAGTTTGCTGAGTTATTACCACGGGATTATAAACATAAAAAAATCTTTCTATTGTTATAGAAAGAGCATTATTAATAATTAGATTAAGCAGACATATTTAATACATATGAATAAATCATATGCTTAACCTATTTTTAATAGCCTCTCCCCATCCTCGTGAGTAATAAACAGCTTTTCCCATTGGCAGGTCTCCTGACTTAAGAATAACAAACCTTAAACCTTCCCATACTTTTAAGTACAGTGGCAAACTTAAGGTTCTATCTATCACAGTGGCGGGACCGTGTCGGAATTTAACCGAACTTCCCTTTTAAACAATCATTAAGATTGTACCAAATGGTCACTATATTAAATTCTAAATAGATACTATCACGAAAAATTACAACTGTCAAATACTAAATTTCTGAAAGTTTCATTGCCTTTTACTACTCCTAAACTATATTATTGATTGTAGCAATATAAATTAAATATTGTTTATTACTATGTTTTAAAATGTGATATAATTTTAGATATATCTTAATTTTTGGAGGGACAAATATGGTAAATTTAAAAGAATTATTCGCCCCGAAGGATCTTACAGAAGGTCCTCCCTGGAAGCGAATTATAGAGTTTGCGATACCTATGCTAATAGGAAATGTTGCCCAACAATTATATAATACTGCTGATTCCATTATTGTAGGCAAATATGTTGGTGACAATGCCCTTGCTGCAGTTGGTAGTGCTTCTCCTATATTAAATCTCTTGCTAGTTCTATTTGTAGGAATTTCTGTAGGAGCTAGTATAATGGTAGCTCAATATTTTGGGGCTAAAGATCGAGAAAAACTATCCCACACTATTGGTGTCTGTTTATCACTGACAGCTATAGCCTCAATAGCAATTATGATTATTGGACCAATTATTGCTCGTCCATTACTTTCACTTCTTAAGACACCAAAATCTATTATAGATTGGTGCACAGACTATTTAACCATTTTTTTTATTGGAATTGCAGGATTTGCTTATTTTAATATATTATCTGGAGTTTTAAGAGGACTTGGGGATTCAATCTCAGCTCTTATTTTTTTACTGATTTCTACTGCTTTAAATGTAGTACTTGATATTATCTTTGTTGCTAAGTTTAATATGGGCGTTCCTGGAGTTGCATTTGCAACTATTATTGCACAAGGTTTTTCAGCTATTCTATCCATTATAAAATTAATGAAATCTAAAAATAGTTTTGATTTAAATCTGAAAATGTTGAAACTAAATAAGGAATATTCTCATAGACTAATAAAACTTGGTTTACCATCAGGATTAACACAAGCTATTTTTTCTCTTGCAATGATTGTAGTACAATCATTAACTAATAGTTTTGGTGAAATGGTCATAGCTGCTAACGTAATTATAATGCGTGTAGATGGATTTGCCATGATGCCAAACTTCTCATTTGGTAGTGCTATGACAACATATGCTGGTCAAAATATAGGAGCTAGAAAAATGGATAGAGTAGAAAGAGGTACTAAGGAAGGTACTATGATTGCTGTAGGGACTTCTATTACAATAACTATTTTACTTCTGATTTTTGGTAAATATCTTATGAGTGTTTTTACTGACACTAAAGAATTAGTTGATTTAAGTGTACACATGATGAGAATTCTTGCAGTGGGATATATTGCAATGGCAATAACTCAAAGTCTATCTGGTGTAATGCGTGGTGCTGGTGATACTATGACACCTATGTGGATTTCACTTGTTACAACAGTTTTTGTTCGTGTTCCAATAGCTTATGGTATTGCTTATTTGACTATAAGTGAAGCATATCCTACAGGAAGGCCTGAATCCATTTTTATTTCTCTACTTATGTCTTGGACAATAGGAGCTATTATAACTATTATTTTCTTTAAGAAAGGTAATTGGCGTAAAAAAGGTTTCATTGATTCATAAAGGGACAGAGGCAAAGGTTCATAAGTGCCAAATCTATCCCACATTTTAAAGAAATACTTTCTATGAGATAATACCTTTAAATATCAACAATAAGGGAAATTATCTCAAATGACTGAAGGAGAAAGAAAAATTTGGACTAAAAAATTGAAGATTGTAGAGCCAATAGTTTAACCGCAATGGTTTTTGGCTCTACTACAAAAGATTAGAAAAAGATACACTCAATGTAAAGTTCCTAACAAAGAATAGTATATAATGTATGGCCTCCATTTTTAATAGGTAGGGGCTATTTTACGCTTACTATAAAAACACCTCCCGAAAATATATCCATACTCTTTTCTGTCTCTAGATGTCCATAAAACCCAAAGGCTCTGCCTTCATTGTGATAGTCAAGTATAATATTATCTGCTAATATTTTTTCCTTTCCATCAACTAGTTTTATTAGACTGTAATATCCATTGCCTTTATATCTACTAAATAATATTTCATCTTTAGATATACTTATAGGCATGAAATCGAAATAATCCCCTTCTGTTATTTTCTTTGTCTTTGAAGTTTTTATATCTACTTCGTAAATATTGTGTGGTTGATTTTCCCAATCATCATACGCCTTGTTAAAGTCCATTTCCCAAACATCCTCTAAACTTTTAGTTGCTGAATATAATAATTTTTCTCCATCTAGCGTAAAACTTGGAGTCATAGCAACCAAATCCTTATCCATAAATTTAATTGTTTTATATGTTTTATCCTCATTTATATCTAATAAAATAACTTCTTTATTCATAATCATATCCCTATTGCCACCTTCAATTAGACCAATTAAATTGTTATACTTTGGATTTATAGATAAATGGTTTTTATGAGGTAATGTTGCTATATCTGTAAACTCTGTATGTGTCTTTTCCTCCACATCATATATCCCTATGCCTATTCCATCTGCACTCAATGAAGCTGAAGCAGGTTTCTCCATAATATAAATATACTTTCCATCTTCTGTTACATCCCATATAACAGGGTCATATCCAATCATTTCATCAGTGGATTTCCGGCCCTCTATTATTATATTTGTTGAAAATGTCTTGTTTTTTGAATCATACTCATTTAAATTTATCTCTATGATACCATTATTGACAGCAAAATCTCCTTCTCCCGTCGTCCATTTGCTTATCTTTATGCCATAAATAATATTTCTATTAGAAGCTTTAAAATTATCATAGTAGTATTCGTCTAAATGTTCAGTTTTTTCTTTGGTTAATACATTAAACATTGTAAAACCTGGTTCATTAGTAGCATACACTATAGTTTTATCATCTGTCCAATCATAAGAAGCAATTTTATCTGCTATTTTTTCATACTTCTTTTCTTTCATATCATATATATAAAGACTATCTTTATTGGTATAGGCTATGTAATCTCCAGATTTTGAAATAATGGGATAGCTAAATTCTTTTCCTTCATGAACTTCAGTCTCTTCTCCATTATTTAAATAAGAAAAATATAGTCCATCTTCTTTGGTATATACTATAAAAGAATCATTCTCTCCTATAGACTTGTTAGGCATATTATCGCAAGCTACAAGAAATCCAGATACTAACACTAAAATTAAAAGAAAAATTAGAATTTTGTAACGCAAAATAGACATATTAACACCTCCAATCTAAATTTTGTTTTAATACTGGGCGGCATAAAAGCCGCCACATGCACAGGCGGGGTCGGATGGAAAACTAGGTTTATGGAAGGCTCCTATATCTATTATTACATCATCTTTAATAGTTGGAGACCATTTGACTTAATTTATCTATTATTATTATCATTATGGATATACCAAGAAGTAGAAAACCTACCTTTTCCCAATTTCTCCACGTTATATTCATAACTAATGTAGTACCTATTCCACCTGCACCGATTACTCCTAGAATAGTAGAATTTCTAATATTTGATTCTAATCTATATAATGCCAATCTAATAAATGTTGGGAATGTATGAGGTAGTAGTCCATGCCTATAAGACTGCAAATTAGTTGCTCCTGTTGTTGTTATGCTAGCTTGTATGTTTTTCCCCTCATTTTCCAGCACTTCACTATACATTTTGGTAAGCACACCTGTTGTATAAATACTAAGAGCCATAGCTCCAGCCATGGGTCCCGGTCCTACTCCTCTAAAAAATATTATTGCTGTTACAATTGGCGGAAATGTCCTTAAAATATTTATAACTCCCTTTAAAAATATAGAAACTCCTTTGCTAGGTGATGTATTGTATGCTGTTAGATATGAAAGAACTAAAGCAAATAATCCCCCTACTATTGTGGCAAATACAGCTATAAAAAAGCTTTCTAATATTCCCTCTATAAGCTTAGAAAAACAACTGGGGTCTATTCTTATCATTCTCGATATGACATCTTTGCCCTGCCCTAATCCTAATATAAATCTATCATAGGTAATATTCAAAGAGCTAAAAGCAAATAAAAATAGTATTATTACTAAAATAGGTATATAAAAAATCTTAAATAGCTGAAATTTTTTATAGTTATCAATAGATTTAAATCTTACAGCTTTTTTTATAAGATATTTTCTAACAAATAAACTTAGTACATCTATAATCAAAATTGTAAAAAATAAAATTAATATTAACGTGGATAAATTGTCATATCTAAGATGATTTAAATCCCTCCACATAATCTGACCTATTCCTCCAGCACCTACCAATCCTAAAATAGTTGCACCGCGGATATTTGTCTCAAGTACAATAAAAAAAATAGAAATAGATAATTCTAATATATGAGGTAAAACACAATACCTTAAAACTTGTGTAGAATTAGCACCTACTGATTTGATTGAATTTAATTGATTTTCTTTAATCCCTTCAATATATTCTCTAAATAATTTCAGCGCTATCAAAAATGCAATGATAGTAAGGGCAACTATTCCTGAAAATTTTCCTACACTAAATATACTCACTAAAATCGCTGCCCATATTAAACTTGGTATAGTTCTAAGAAAAGAAAACACTCCGCTTAGTATGGCTGATATATACCTATTTGGAGCAATATTGTCTGCAATTAAAAGAGAAAAAGGTAATGCTACCAATACACCTAAAATAGATGATACTATAGCAATTTGAATTGTTTCAATTAGTTTGTCAAATGCTTCTACCCCATAAGATATACTTGGCTTTAGCATTCTTTGAAAAAGATTAAACATACTAGGTATACCTTTATGTAGTTTTACAAAATCAAATTCTACCTTAAACCCAAGAAAAATCAAAATAATTATCGCTCCTAAAAAATATAAGCTTTTATGTATTTTATTCTTGGCTATATAATTCTTTAAGGAGTTCATCTCTCAAATCACCTACTTTCCCATCATAGAGAATTTTACCATTTTTAAGAGCTATAATCCTATGACAGTACTTTTTTGCCAGATTTACATCATGAAGATTAATCATTATAGTAATATTTTTCTCATCATTAATAACCTTAAAATAATCCATTATACTTTGAGAAGTAGCTATGTCTAAGCTAGATACTGGCTCATCTGCTAAAATAATCTTTGGTTTCTGACAAAGAGTCTTAGCAATAGCTACTCTTTGCTTTTGCCCTCCACTCAACTCTTCTGCCCTTTCAAACATTTTTTTGCTTAAACCTACTTGTCTTAATGCATTGCTTGCACTTTCATAGTCTTCATCATTGAACAATCCAAAAAAAGACTTTAGGGAAGACTTGTATCCAAGCCTTCCAATTAATACATTGTCTATGACGGTAGACTTTTCAATTAAGTTATAATCTTGAAAAATAAATCCTATCTGTCTTCTTATATTTCTAAGCTGAGAATTATTTAGCTTTGTAATATCTACATCATCTATGTATACCTTACCACTTAGAGGTGTAACTAATAAGTTTATAGACTTTAGTAAAGTAGATTTTCCACTACCAGAAGAACCTATTATACCTACAAATTCTCCTTGCTTAATTTCTGTATTTATATTATCTATTGCTAATGTTTTGCCATCATAGGAAACAGTTAAATCTTCTATTTTAAGCATTGCACTCACTCCTATTCGGCTTCTTTTAAGTCAATATTCATCGTCTTTGCTGTAGTTCTTATAATATCATAATCTGCATCTGTTGCCTCTTCAAATCCATACATATTGAATAAAGTCTTTAAAAGTTCTGAACCTTCTTCAGTTTTTGCAATGTTTAATAATGCAACTTTTATCTTGTCTTTAAGCTCTTCTTCCATGTCTCCTTTAACAGTTACAGATATATTTGGGATATAATCAGTATAGCCTAATACTTCAGTCTTTTCCATAGCTTCTGGAAAATCTTCCTTATATCTGTCTCTTGCATCTACAAAAGTAGTTGCCACATCTACGTCACCATTTAATAGCAATTGCAATGCCTTGTCATGTCCTCCAGCATATACATATTCTATATCTTTTTCTATATCTATCCCTTCGTTTATCAAATGTGCTCCTGGAAATAAATATCCAGATGTTGAAGATGGGTCTACAAAAGCTACTTTTTTACCCTTTATATCTGAAAAACTGGTTATATCGCTATCCTTTCTTACTAGAAATTGTGAACGATATTTTGCCTCTCCTGATTTGTTTAATGCTGTTAATATAACTTCTGCATTGCTTTCCTCATTTGCTAATACATAAGCAAATGGTGGAATAAAACCAAAATCAACTTGACCTGAGCCTAATCCTTCTACTACTCCTACATAATTTGTAGCAGTAAATCCTTCTACTTTAACACCTAATTCCTTAGATAGCATTTCTGTCAATGGCTCTACAGATTCTATTAATGAATCTCCATCTTTCATAGGAACAAATCCCATTTTAATGACTTCCTCTTCCTTAGATGTACAACCAACAATTGAAATAGCTAAAACTACTATTAACAATAAAGCAATTGCTCTTTTCATTTTGCATCCCCCTTACAATTTGATTTCTAATATACAATATAACAATTTTGATAAAATTGCAATACACTTTTAGAAAAAACAAAAGCATATTGGTTGTGTATGGGGTCACTTTGATAATTCTATAATATCAGTGGCTACTTTTTCAATAAATCTTCTGTCATGTTCTACTAAAATCATTGTTGGTGAGTATTCCAAAATCATATTCTCTATCTGAATTCTAGAGATTACATCAATATAATTAAGCGGTTCATCCCATATAAATAAATGTGCTTCTTCACATATGGACTTAGCCAAGAATATCTTTTTCTTTTGTCCCATACTAAAATTCTCAATAGGAATTTCAAATTGATTTCTTGAAAAACCTAGCTTCCTTAGAATAGTTAGAAATTTTGTTTTGTCTAATTGCTCTTCATTGACAAATTCATTTATATTTCCATTAACATAATTGAATTTCTGTGGAACATAGGAAATAGTAATTCCCTTTGCAATTTCAAATCTACCTTGCCAAGGCACACCTTCTCCTAAGATTGCTTTTATAATGCTAGATTTACCACTTCCGTTATCCCCTTTAAATACAATGCAATCTCCCTTTTCAACTGTGAATTGTATAGGTTTGAAAATATTGTTGTTTTCATATGCAATTGTAAAATCTTCTGCATTTATATATTGTTTTGCATGATGATTTAATACATTCATCTGTAATTTATCTATGGTTTCTATATTTTTTAATAATTTTTCCTTTTCCTCTATAGCTTTTTCATATCTTTTTTCTATGGTCTTGGAACGTTTCATCATCTTAGCTGCCATATGACCTATATAACCTCTATCTGTTGGGCCCGAACCAATTTTAGTTGCCTCTACCTTGTCAGACCACGTAGACTTTTCCCTTGCCGACTGTTTCAACCTTCTAATTTCTTTTCTGAGCTTTTGATTTTGTTCTAATTCATATTTGTCTTCTAAGTTCTTGTTTTGTTCCCAAGTATCGTAGGTTCCCCTCTGGAGAACTATTTTACTCTTCTCTATAGTTAATATATGGTCTACTATACTATTGATAAATTCCCTATCATGGGATACAAGTATAAATCCCTTCTTACTTTCTAAATATTTTGCCACTACATCTCTACCATGGATATCTAAATGATTCGTAGGTTCATCAATAAGTAAAAACCTTTCTTCTTCTGCAAATAGTAAAGCCAAAAGGATTTTAGTTTGTTCTCCACCGCTTAATATTGAAAATGGGCGGTATAAAGTCTCTTCTTCCACTTCTAATAGATTCATTTCCCTTTGCAATCTCCACAGTTCAAAATTGGGTTGTAATGTCTCCAATAAATCTAAAGTCATAATACTATAATCATCAATAGAAAAAGGAAAATAAGCCATGGGAAGCGATTTAGTAATTGAACCTTTATAAGGATATTGATCCATTAGAAGTTTTAAAAAAGTGGTTTTCCCGTACCCGTTCCTTCCTATAAATCCCAATTTCCAATCTGTATCCAATTGTAAATCTAAATCTTTGAATACAGGTTCTAAGCTTCCTGGGTATTCAAAGGTTAAATTACGAATATCAATCAATGCCATATAAGATTCTCCCTTCATAATTTGATTTTTAGCAAGAATCCATATTTAAAATCGGGTAGGAAGTAGATAATTATTTTATCTACTGACCTCCCACACCACCGTACGTACGGTTCTCGTATACGGCGGTTCCATAGTTTACACTCTGACTTCAAGGTAATATTTATAAAAGCTTAAATATCCTTGTTTTTCAAACCTAGCATTAGTTAGGGTTGTTGCAAGTATATGGCTGTTGGCTATGTGCCAGTAGCCTTTTCTTGTATTTGCCCATTGCCATGCTTTTCCTTTAGCTACTCCAAGTTTCTGAAGGTTTTCACTTTTTGCTTTAACCTTTTCCATCTTTTCCATGTTATCATTCTAATTCTTCTTCTTAACCATTCGTCAATATCTTGCATAATACCTTTCATATCTGCTAATTTAAAATATTGTACCCAACCTCTTATTATTTGATTGATTTTTAGTTTTCTTCCTTCTATGCTCATTCTGTTACTTCTACCTGTTACAGTTCTTAGTTTATCTTTTAGTCTTTTAATGCTTTTAGGGTGTATCCTAAACCTACATTTCCCTCTGTACTTGTAGAATGAATATCCTAGATATTTTATTTGACTTAACTTAGATATTTGGGTCTTTTCTTTATTTATTTTGAGTTTTAATTTACCTTCTATATGTTTACTGGCTCTTTCATATTGTCTTTCAGCTGCTCTTTTACTTTTTGTAAATATTAAAAGGTCATCTGCGTATCTTACATATAGGTAGCCCCATTCCTCTAATTTCTGGTCTAGTTCGTTTAGCATAATATTTGCTAGTAGTGGACTTTCACCACCAAGTTGTTGCCCATGCTGGGCACACAACAAAAAAGTTGAGAACAGAAAGCTCTCAACTAATATTGCAAAAATACCATAATTATCTTTGTTAAATAAATATATTGAAAGAGATTTCTCGCTAAAATTGGCACAACAAAATAGATATTGCTTAAAGCAAGTAAAATAGTTGTGCTTATTTAATTCATTATTTAGCAAGAAATATATTCATCTGTACACCCCTTCCATATTGTTAGTTAAATTATATCATATCTTTTCCATATCTTCTAGATATAATATAATACTTACAAATATAATCTCTATTTTTGAATGTTTATAATTTCACTTGCATACTTTTTAATATAATAAATCTTCTAGTTTTTTATAGGATGTTACATTTATCCTCTTAAGACCATATAAATCTTTTGATATATTTGCATATCTATTTCTTGTGGTAAGGGTGACTTTAATATTTAGTTCTTTTAGTATCTTTTCTGTAGCTCTATTATATTTTCCATAGGGATAAGCATAAACATAAGACTCAGAGCCTAATTTATCCTTTATAATCTGTATAGCTTGTATTCCATCTTTTTTGACTCTAGCATAATAAGCACTTTTGTCTTCCCCTTTTCTTTTTAATACTCCGTTTCCATGGCTTTTACTTTCTTTGTAATAGTGTAGATTGTAAGAATGAGGCTGTATTTCAATAAGTCCGCTATTGTACATTTCTTTTGCTTCATCCCAAGAAAAATAATTGTATTTTGGGTCATTATTAAAATTTGTTTTCCCAATCCTTGAGCCTATTACAAATATAGCAGCTTTCATATTATTTTCTTTTAATATTGGATAAGCGTATTCATAATTATCCTTATAGCCATCATCAAAAGTTATTATAATAGGCTTTTTAGGTAGTTTCCCCTTGCCTTCCTTGTATTTTATTAATTCTTTGAAGGATATCGTCGTATATCCTTCCTTTTTTAAATACTCCGTATCCTCTTTGAATCTTTCCTTAGTCACTCTAATTTTATCTGTTTTTTCTCCTTCCTCTACAATATGATGATACATGAGTATAGGAATATATCTATTGTTCCCTGTTTGACTTATTGCTATCTTAGGAGCTAATACAACACAAGCCACCAGTATAATAATAGATAAAAATACCTTTTTTATTTTTAAGTCCCCCTTCACAAATACACGATTAGTATTTCAATCCAAATCATATATCTTGTCCTTTTTCAATTTTCAGTAAATGGTATGAAAAGCCCTGATAACAGCTATTTCTAACCATTATCAGGTTTTAATTTATAATTTAGAGCTTGCTCTACCTACTCTCGCCGTAGGTTGCGGACTTATAGCTCCCTATAGTCAGTACAAGCCTCGCCAACCCTGACAGGGGTAGTAACCTACAGTACTATTCCCACTCGATTGTTGCTGGGGGTTTGCTTGTTATATCGTATACTACTCTGTTTACATGTTCTACTTCGTTGACTATTCTGTTTGAAATCTTTTCTAGTACGTCTAGTGGTATCTTAGCCCAATCGGCTGTCATACCATCTATACTTGTTACAGCTCTAAGTCCTACTGTATAGGAATAGGTTCTTTCGTCTCCCATTACTCCTACACTTCTTATATTAGGTAGTAGGGCAAAGTATTGCCAGATTTCTTTGTCTAGTCCTGCTTTTTTGATTTCATCTCTAAAGATATAATCTGCTTCTCTTACAATTTTAAGTTTATCTTCATTTACTTCTCCCAATACTCTTATGGCAAGACCTGGGCCTGGGAATGGTTGCCTTTCTACGACTTCTTCTGAAAGTCCCAATTTTCTTCCTACTTCTCTTACTTCATCTTTAAACAATTGTCTTAGAGGTTCTACAAGTTTAAAATTTACATCTTCTGGTAGCCCACCTACATTGTGATGGCTTTTTATAACTGAAGATTTGCCTATGCCACTTTCTACTACATCTGGATAGATAGTTCCTTGAACTAGATAATCTATTTCTTCAAGTTTTCCTTGTTCTTCTTCAAATACTCTTATAAATTCTTCTCCAATAATTTTTCTCTTTCTTTCAGGATCTTCTACACCTTTTAATTTATTTAAAAATCTTTCTCTTGCATCTACTGCTATAAGATTCATATGAAATTCTTCTCTAAATACTTTTACTACTTGTTTTGCCTCATCTTTTCTAAGTAAACCATGATCTACAAATACACAGGTCAAATTGTCTCCTATAGCTTCATGTACAAGTACTGCCGCTACAGATGAATCCACTCCACCTGAAAGAGCACAAATTGCTTTTCCATCTCCAATTTCTTCTTTGATTTCAGCAACAGTCTTATTGATGAAGTCCTCCATATTCCAGCTTGCATTGCAACTACATATCTTAAATAAGAAGTTTTTTATGATATCTCTTCCATTTTCCGTATGCTCAACTTCTGGATGAAATTGAACTCCATAGAGTTTCTTATCCAAATTTTCCATAGCTGCTACAGGGCATATAGGAGTATTTCCTACTACCTTGAACCCTTCTGGAGCCTTTTCTATAAAATCTGTATGACTCATCCAAGCAGTAATACTATTATCTAAACCACTAAACAATAAGCTACTATTGTCTACGTTTACTTGGGTTTTGCCGTATTCTCTGGTAGTAGCTCTAGATACTTTTCCGCCCAATACTTGAGCCATTAGCTGACTACCATAGCATATTCCCAAAATAGGAATTCCTAAATTGAATACTTCACTATCGCATTTAGGAGAATTTTCTCCATATACACTAGCTGGACCACCAGAGAAAATAATTCCTTCAGGATTTTTTTCTCTTATCTTTTCAATAGGATAATCATATGGAACTATTTCACAATAAACACTTGCCTCTCTAACTCTTCTTCCTATGAGTTGGCTATATTGACCACCAAAATCCATTATTAAGATCAATTTAACACATCCTTCCTATCTTCTACTATAATTTGGTGCTTCTTTTGTGATGTTTATATCATGAGGATGGTTTTCTATAAGTCCCGCTCCTGTTATCTTCACAAGTCTAGCTCTTTCTTGCAATTCTTTTATATTGTGAGCACCTACATATCCCATACCTGATCTCAATCCACCAACTAGCTGATATACAACATCTCCCAATGGTCCTCTGTATGGAACTCTTCCCTCTACGCCTTCTGGAACTAATTTTTTAGAACCTTCTTGAAAGTATCTATCCTTGCTACCAGCAGCCATTGCTCCCAATGAGCCCATACCTCTATATACTTTAAATCTTCTTCCTTCATAAAGTTCTTCTTCTCCCGGACTTTCACTGGTACCTGCAAACAAGGAGCCTATCATGACTACATTAGCCCCAACAGCAATTGCTTTAGTTATATCTCCAGAATACTTTATTCCTCCATCGGCGATGATTGGAATATCATAGGATTTAGCTACTTCTGCACAATTCATGATTGCAGTTATTTGAGGAACACCTATACCTGTAACTACTCTAGTAGTACAAATGGAGCCAGGTCCTATACCTACTTTTACTGCATCTACTCCTGCTTTTATTAAATCCAATGTTGCTTCTCCTGTAGCTACATTTCCTGCTATTAATTGAAGATCTGGATATTTAGATTTTATAGTTCTCACTGCCTCAATAACTCCTTCTGAATGACCATGAGCTGTATCTACTACTATAACATCTACTTTTGCTTTAACTAATGCAGCTACTCTGTCCATCATATCAGCTGTAACCCCTACTGCTGCTCCAGCAAGAAGTCTTCCTGAATCATCTTTGGCTGCATTTGGATATTTAATCGACTTTTCAATATCCTTTATTGTGATAAGACCTCTAAGCTTGAAATCTTCATCAACTAATGGCAATTTTTCAATTTTATATTTTTTCATAGTTTCCAATGCTTCATCCATTGAAATATCTGTTTGAGCTGTAACTAAATTTTTTTTGGTCATTACATCGTCTATTACTTTAGTAGTATCCGTTTCAAATCTAATATCCCTATTCGTTATGATTCCTACAAGCTTTCCATCCCTGTCCGTTATAGGTACCCCAGAAATATGATATCTTTCCATAAGCTCAAGTGCATCCGAAACGGTATGAACTGGAGATAAGTAAAATGGATCCGTTATAATACCATGTTCAGATCTTTTAACTTTATCAACTTCCATGGCTTGTTCTTCTATAGTCATATTTTTGTGAATAATACCTATACCACCTTCTCTTGCCATAGCAATAGCCATTTTGGCTTCTGTGACAGTATCCATTCCCGCACTCATAAGTGGTATATTAAGCTTTATTTTATTGGTAAGCCATGTATTTATTTTTACTTCTTTGGGTAAAACATCAGATTTGCAAGGCAACAAAAGTACATCATCAAAAGTAAGTCCTTCGCCAACAAACTCCATCAAAATTCCTCCTCTTTGTATAATTTTATCTAAATTTATATATAGTATACCACAAGACACGGGAATTTTTTCGTCCCTTTGTGATAATATTTTCTTTTAAACTTAACAAAATTTAAACCTTATGTCAAGACAATTGGTACAAATTTAAATTTTATTATATAATTGATTTATCAGTATAAAAGAAAATATAAGGGGTGTGTATTATGGATTTAAAAGAAGTTCAATCTATAGCAAGAGAGAAAATGAAGGGTTATTGTAGAGTTTGCCCTGTTTGCAATGGAGTAGCCTGTGCTGGAGAAGTGCCAGGAATGGGAGGTTCTCTGACAGGATCTTCTTTCAAAATCAATGTAGAAGATTTAAATAAAGTTAAACTAAAATTGAGAACTATCCACGATGCAAAAAATCCAGATTTAAATTTCAAGTTTTTCAATACAAATTTAGACTTTCCTATTATAACAGCACCCATAACTGGTAGTGTCTTCAATATGGGAGGAGCTCTAACTGAAAGAGAATATATAGATAGCGCAGTAAATGGCAGCATCTCTTCAGGAACTATTGCTATGATTGGTGATTCAGCAGATTTAACTATGTATGAAGAAGGACTTAATATATTGAAAGAAGTTAATGGCAAAGGTGTTCCTATTATCAAACCAAGAGAAAATTCCTTAGTCATTCAAAATATAAAAAAGGCTGAAGAGATAAATCCAATAGCTGTAGGAATGGATATAGATGGAGCAGGTTTAGTGACTATGGCTCTTAAAGGACAACCTGTTGGACCAAAGACCATTGAAGAATTAAAAGAAATAGTTTCTTCAACCAATTTGCCTTTCATTCTAAAAGGAATCATGACTCCTGAAGAAGCTAAATTGGCTGTAGAAGTCGGAGCAAAAGCCATAGTAGTTTCAAATCATGGTGGTAGAATACTTGATCATACTCAATCTACCGCAAGAGTACTTCCTGAAATAAAGGAAGCTATAGATGGACAAATAATGGTACTTGTAGATGGGGGAATACGTTCTGGAGTTGATGTATTTAAGATGCTAGCTTTAGGAGCAGATGGAGTGTTGATAGGTAGACCTATAGTCATTGGAGCTTTTGGAGGATATAAAGAAGGAGTTTCACTTGTTCTTAACAATATGAAAAACGAATTATATCAAGCTATGATACTCACAGGCTGTAAAGATTTGGCTTCTATTGACAGTTCAAAGATTTCAGTAGAATGGTAAAAAGGACTCCTTTAGAGTCCTTTTATTTAGCCGATTTTTTGTTTTAAATCTTGAATTTCCAATTCATGTCTTCCTACTATTTCTTTTAATCTTCTATTTTCCTGTTCAATTCTTTTGTTATTTTTGCTGATTTCTTCTTTGAATTCTGTCAAAAAGGCTGTCTGTTCATATACTGCATTTAGCTTCTTATCCATTTCATCTACTTTTTCTTTTAAGCCCGACACATCTCCTTTTACACTTGACATGTCTTCTTTTAAGCCCGACACATCTCCTTTTACACTTGACATGTCTTCTTTTAAGCCCGACACATCTCCTTTTACACTTGACATGTCTTCCCTCAATGCCTTTAATTCACTCAATACTATGGTTTGAACTGTTTTCGTAGAATCTAACTACAAATATCTTTTTTCTTTTCCAGTCTATAGCTTTATTAGCTGCAATTTTGCCTATCCACCCTTTGAAATTCTGAGTTTTATATTCTGGAAATATAGATTTGCAAGAAAACTTCTTGTGCTATGTTTTCTGCTTCATCATGTTCCTTAATAAAATTTAATATAACTCTTCATTGGTCATTTCCAACCCCCCAAAATATATCTTTTAAATATTATACCATATTTAGTGAAATTTTAGTTATTTATATTTTCTATTTATTAAAATCTATGTAAATTATTTTTACTGTTTTCGTAGAATCTAACTACAAATATCTTTTTTCTTTTCCAGTCTATAGCTTTATTAGCTGCAATTTTGCCTATCCACCCTTTGAAATTCTGAGTTTTATATTCTGGAAGGGAAATATAGATTTGCAAGAAAACTTCTTGTGCTATATTTTCTGCTTCATCATGTTCCTTAATAAAATTTAATATAACAGCAAATATATATCCTTTATATCTATCTATTATTTTGGCAAATGCTTCTTCATTTCCTGATAGTGTTTGCTTTATCAGCTCCTTCATCTGCAAATCCATATTTCCCCTCCTTTCTCTCTCACTAATTATAACGAAGTAAACAAAAAAAGTACTGCAAAAAATAAAAAATCTCTGAGAAAAATTTCTCAGAGATTTTTTTATTACATCATTGGCATTCCGCCACCCATGCCGCCCATGCCAGCCATTGGGTTTTCTTCTTCTATATCTGCAACTGCACTTTCTGTAGTAAGAACCATTGCAGCTACTGATGAAGCATTTTGTAAAGCTGAACGAGTAACTTTTGTTGGGTCAACAATTCCAGCCTCTATCATATTTACATATCTTTCTCTCAATGCATCAAATCCTATTCCAGGTTTTTCTGCTTTAACTTTTTCTACTACTATTGAACCTTCAAGCCCTGCATTTGCAGCAATTTGTCTTACAGGCTCTTCTAGAGCTCTAACGATGATATTTACTCCTGTTCTTTCGTCTCCTTCAGTTTCATCTAACAATTTTGCAACAGCTGGTATACAATCTACTAGAACTGTTCCACCACCAGGAACTATACCTTCTTCAACAGCAGCTCTCGTAGCAGCTAGTGCATCTTCTATTCTCAATTTTCTTTCTTTAAGCTCAGTTTCAGTAGCAGCTCCAACTTCAATTACAGCTACTCCACCAGAAAGTTTTGCAAGTCTTTCTTGTATTTTTTCCTTATCAAATTCTGATTCTGTTTCTTCAAATTGAGCTTTTAATTGTTTAACTCTATTTTCTATATCAGCTTGATTTCCTTCTCCATCAACAATTGTAGTATTGTCTTTGTCAACTTTAACTTTTCTAGCTTTTCCTAACATATCAATTGTAGCATCTTTCAATTCATATCCCAATTCTTCAGATATAACTGTACCACCAGTAAGTATTGCTATGTCTTGAAGCATCTCTTTTCTTCTATCGCCAAATCCAGGAGCTTTAACAGCTACACAGTTAAATGTTCCTCTCAATTTATTAACCACCAATGTTGCAAGAGCTTCTCCTTCTACGTCTTCAGCAATGATAAGTAATGGTCTACCTTGTTGTACTATTTGTTCAAGAATTGGTAATATTTCTTGGATATTTGCAATCTTCTTATCTGTAATAAGGATATATGGTTCATCTAATTCAGCTATCATTTTTTCAGCATCTGTCACCATATAAGGGGACACATATCCTCTATCAAATTGCATACCTTCTACTACATCTAATGTAGTTCCCATAGATCTTGATTCTTCAACTGTAATAACTCCATCATTTCCTACTCTTTCCATAGCTTCAGCAATTAATTTTCCTATTTCTTCATCTCCAGCTGAAATAGAAGCAACTTGAGCTATTGCATCTTTTGATTCTACTTCCTTTGAAAATCTTCTTATTTCTTCAACAGTCTTATCTACAGCTTTATGAATTCCTCTTTGAAGAATCATTGGATTTGCTCCAGCAGCAACATTCTTAAGCCCCTCTCTGATGATTGCTTGAGCAAGTAATGTAGCAGTAGTAGTTCCATCTCCAGCTACATCATTAGTCTTTGTAGCAACTTCTTTAACAAGTTGAGCACCCATATTTTCATATGGATCTTCCAATTCTATTTCACGAGCAATTGTTACACCATCATTAGTAATAAGTGGTGCACCAAATTTTTTATCTAAAACAACATTTCTTCCCTTTGGTCCAAGGGTTACTTTGACAGTATCTGCAAGTTTATTTATACCTTTTTCCATTGAACGACGTGCATCTTCACCAAATTTTATTTCTTTAGCCATTTTACTTCACTCTCCTTTATTTTTATTCAATAACTGCTAAAACATCATTTAACTTAATTATTGTATACTCTACTCCATCAAGTTTAACTTCAGTTCCAGCATATTTTGAAAATATAACCTTGTCTCCTACTTTTATTTGTTCCTTTTTCTTTTCATCATTTGTGATATCTGGGCCTACAGCCATAACTTCAGCCATTTGTGGTTGTTCTTTCGCTGAACTTGGAAGAACTATACCACTTTTAGTCTTTTCTTCAGCTTCAATCATCTTAATAACTACTCTGTCTCCTAATGGTTTAATATTCATAGTCTTTGCCCTCCTTGTATTTAAATAATTATATTCTTCCGAGAATTTGTTAGCACTCAACGCCATCGAGTGCTAACATCTACAGTTTATATGTTACTTAATATATATTTTGTAATCAAGTCTCTATTTTGATGTCTTTTAGCTAATATTTGACTTATTTCTTAATTATCTCACTTTATGAATATTTTGCATTAAATATCTTCGTTTTTCTACCTATCTTCCTATTCCCAATTCTCTTGCATAATAAAATAGATATTGTTGAGCAAATCCTGACAAACTCCCAAATTTATCTTCCCCATATTTTTGTATCATTTTTTCATTTGTATCTTCATTTAAATAAAAATGTTCCATGACTCTTTTCACCCACACATCTACAGGAAAAGAATCATATTTGCCTATAGAAAATAAAAGTATACAATTAGATACTTTGGGGCCAACACCCTTTAACGTCATGAGTATTTTTCTCGCTTCTTCTGTGGATAAATTTTTTAAATTGTATATATCAATCTCACCATTGGCTATAGCCTTTGAAGCAGCTATTATATATTTAGCTCTAAAACCCACCTTACAATCTTCAAGTTCTTCCAATGTAGCTTTTGACAATGCTTCTTTTTCAGGAAAAGAATAATATTTCTTCCCTTTGTACTCCCCCAAAAAATTCCCATACTTTTCACTTATAAGCTCAATGGATTTTTTTATTCTTGGAATTCTATTGTTGGCGGAAATGATAAAAGAAATAGTAGTTTCAAAAGGCTCTTGATTTAAAATTCTAATACCACTTCCAAATTTCACAGCTTCATTTATCACAGCATCGCCTTCTGAAAGTTTTGCTTTTATCTTTCCATAGTCTCTGCCCAAATCAAAATAATCATACCAAATATGATTAAAATCTTTTAAATTGGTATTCGAAAAGATAATTTTATCGTTTTCTTTTTTTACATTGAGTATTCTATCAAATGCAACTCCTGTGAAACTTCCGTCATCTTCTCTGTTCCATCTAAAGCACTGACCGCATTCAAATATATGTACAGGCTCAAAATCAGAAACTCCCTCTAATATTACTTTGTTTTTGTATTCTATTATATTGTAGTTCATCTATATCACCTCGCCACATAGGATACCCAATCTAATAGTATCAACACAAGGACACAGAAAAACTGTCCTCTTGTATCCAATGAAAAAGCTGGTCAATTGACCAGCTTTTTATATATTAATACCAACCTCTTAATTTCATTACTTCTGCTACTTTTTTAACTGAATGCATATATGCAGCTTTTCTCATTGGAACATCATGTTCTTCTTTGATTGCCCAAATTGCATTAAATGCATTAACCATAGCAATTTCTTCTTTGTCTTGTACTTCTTCTTCACTCCAATAATATCCATATAGGTTTTGTACCCATTCAAAATATGAAACAGTAACTCCACCAGCATTAGTCAAGATATCTGGAGTAACAGTGATTCCTCTTCTTGCAAATACTTCATCTGCATCTGGTGTCAATGGACCATTTGCAGCTTCACAAACAAGTTTAGCATTGATCTTTTCAGCTACTTCAGCTGTAACAGCATTTTCAAGTGCAGCTGGAATCATGATGTCTACATTTAATGCCCAGAATTCATCAAGAGTGATTTCTTTTGCCTTTGGATATCCAACAAGATTTCCATGTTCTCTCATATATTTATCCATATCTTCATAGTCTAGTCCATTTTCATTGTATACAGCATAAGTTCCTTTTTCTGGAGCCCATTCTCCAACAGCTACAACTTTTGCACCTAGTCTTTGACAGTTTCTAACTGTGTTTGAACCTACATTTCCAAATCCTTGGATTGCAACACTTGAACCTTTTAACTCCATTCCAAGTTTTTTAGCTGCTTCTCTAGCTATAACTGCTACACCAAATCCTGTAGCTTCATTTCTTCCTAATGATCCACCAAATCCAACTGGTTTACCAGTTATAACACCTATTGAGCTTTCACCCATCAATTTATTGTACTCATCTACCATCCAAGCCATGATTTGTCCATTAGTATTTACGTCTGGAGCTGGGATATCAACTTTTTCACCTATTAGTTTATATATTCCATCTATGTAGCCCCTGGATAGTCTTTCTAATTCACCCTTTGACAATGTTTTTGGGTCTACTGTGATTCCACCTTTAGCTCCGCCATAAGGAATACCAGTTACACAACATTTAAAAGTCATCCATATTGATAGTGCTTTAACTTCATCTGGATTTACATTTGGATGGAATCTAACTCCACCTTTTGTTGGTCCTATAGCATCGTTGTGGTAGGATCTGTATCCTTTGAAAACTTTTACAGAACCATCATCCATTTTTACTGGAATTGAAACTTCAAGAAATCTTTGTGGCTCTTTTAGTATTTCATATACAGAAGGATCTAATCCTAGTGCATCACAAGCATCCTTAACTTGTTTTTGAGCATTTTCAAATGGATTAAGTTTTTCCTTTGTCATTTAAATGACCTCCCTTTAAATTTAAATGGTTTTTGAAAACGTTTCACTTATTGAATCAAGCCCCAGTTGCTTCATACAATAGAGATTATAACATAGAGCATCTTTTTTGTAAACACACGAAAAAATGAATAAAATGAGACAAAGACATCTTTGTCTCATTTTATGCTTAATTTGCGGAAACTTCCTTTACTGCATCCATTATATCGTCTACATTGTCCAATGCTTCAATTAAAGCAGGTATTACTTCATATAAGTCGCCAACTATACCATAATCAGCTACTTCAAATATTGGAGCATTTGGATCCTTGTTTATAGCTACTATACATTTTGAATCTTGCATACCAGCTAAATGCTGAATAGCTCCTGAAATACCACAAGCAACATAAAGTTTTGGTCTAACTGTCTTTCCAGTTTGACCAACTTGATGAGGTTGATCTATCCATTGTGCATCTACAGTAGCACGGCTAGCACCCACTACTCCACCTAATTTTTCAGCTAATTCTTCAATTAATTTAAATCCTTCTGCACTTCCCAATCCTCTACCACCAGATACAATTATAGGTGCTTCTTCTAAAGCTACTATTGGTTTATCACTCTTAACTACATCTATAACTTTAGCCTTGATATCAGCTTCTGTCAATTTTGGAGCAAACTTTTCAACTGTCCCTTTTCTTCCCTCAACAAATTTTGCCTTTTCCATAACTCCAGGTCTAACTGTAGACATTTGTGGTCTATGATTTGGACAAATAATTGTAGCCATTAAGTTTCCACCAAATGCTGGACGAGTCATCATTAGACGTCTATTTTCCTTGTCTACATCTAGTCTTGTACAGTCAGCTGTAAGGCCAGTATGAACTCTTGCTGATAGTCTTGGTCCTAAATCTCTACCTATATTTGTAGCACCAATAAGCAATATTTCTGGCTTTCTCTCTTCAATTAAATCATATATAACTTTTGCATATCCATCAGTTGTATACACATCTAAAAGTTCGCTATCTGCATAAATTACTCTATCTGCACCATATTTTATAAGAGTTTCAGCTACATCGTCAATATTGTGTCCTAACAATACAGCACTTAGTTCAGTATCTAATTCATCAGCTATCTTTCTTCCTTCGCCCAATAGCTCAATAGCAACATTTAAAAGTTTGCCACCTCTTTGTTCTGCAAATACCCAAACTCCTCTATATTCGTCAACATTTACTCCGCCTTTTCTTCCTTCTTCTTTCTCAATTGCCTTTACCGGACATTTTTCTATACATTGACCACAAGCTGTACATTTATCAGTAATGACTGCTTTTTTATCAACCATTTGAATAGCATCAAATGGACATACTCTAATACAAGCTCCACAGCCAACACATTTTTCTTTTATGACTTTTACTGCCATAGCTACATCCTCCTTTTATATTAAAATCACAGATATTTATATAATCTTTCTCTCTTTTAGTCTTACTACTAGTGCTCTAGCAGCTTCCTTACTACTTCCTTCTAACATTTCCACAGCAGAAGCTTTTCCTTGTGGTGTGAAAGATTTGCTAACTTGAGTTGGTGATCCATCAAGGCCTATATTGTCTCTATCTACTTCATAATCATTAGCTGTCCATACAGTAACCTTATTTTCCCTATATGCTTTATAAATTCCCTTTATTGATGGATATCTAGGTTCATTTAATTCCTTAATTGCAGTAAGTAGTACTGGCATTTCTGATTCAATCACAAAATATCCATCTTCTAATGCTCTTTTAGCTCTAACTTTTCCGTCCAATATTTCTAATTCTTTTACATAAGTAATTTGAGGGATTCCTAAATGTTCGGCAATTTGTGGGCCTACTTGTGCAGTATCTCCATCAATAGCTTGTCTACCACAGAATATAATGTCATAATCTCCTATATTCTTAATAGCTCCTGCTATTGCTGTGGATGTTGCCCATGTATCAGAACCTGCAAAAGCTCTGTCACTTAAAAGTATTGCTTCATCAGCACCCATAGCCAATGCTTCTTTTAAAGCTACATCAGCTTGTGGTGGTCCCATACTTAAAATAGTAACTTTTGTATCAGGATTTGCATCTTTTATTCTCAAAGCTTCTTCTAAAGCATTTCTATCGTCAGGATTTATAATGCTTGGAACTCCTTCACGAATTAAAGTTCCCTTAACTGGATCAATTTTCACTTCATTTGTATCAGGAACTTGCTTTAAACATACTATGATATTCATAACTTCCTCCTCCTTTAATTATCTTAATAAATTACCTGCAATAACCATTTGTTGTACTTGAGAAGTACCTTCATATATTTCAGTTATCTTAGCATCTCTCATCATTCTTTCAATTGGATAATCTTTAGTATATCCATATCCACCATGTAATTGAACGCATTTAGTAGTTACATCCATAGCAGTATTTGCAGCAAACAATTTTGCCATAGCTGCTTCTTTGTTGTAAGGAAGTCCATTGGCCTTGTTGAAAGCTGCTCTATAAACTAAAAATTTAGCTGCTTCAATTTCAGTTGCCATATCTGCAACCATCCATTGCAATCCTTGGAATTTAGATAATGGTCTACCAAATTGTTTTCTTTCTTTTAGGTATTTAATAGTTTCTTCCAATGCGCCTTCTGCAATTCCAAGAGCTTGAGAAGCAATTCCTATTCTACCGCCATCTAAAGTAGTCATAGCAATTTTAAAACCTTTTCCTAATTCTCCAAGTAAGTTTTCCTTTGGAACTACACAGTTTTGGAAAATAAGCTCTGCAGTTGAAGATGCTCTAATTCCCATCTTGTCTTCTATCTTCCCGATGCTAAATCCTGGAAAATCTTTTTCTACTATAAACGCACTTATTCCTCTAGTTCCTTTTGTTCTATCTGTCATAGCAAAAACTATATATACATCTGCCTGTCCACCATTTGTGATAAATATCTTTGACCCATTAAGTATATAGTTGTCTCCGTCTTCCACTGCTACAGTTTGTTGTCCAGCTGCATCTGTACCTGCATTTGGTTCAGTTAATGCAAAAGCACCCAATTTTTCGCCCTTTGCCAAAGGTACTAAATATTTTTGCTTTTGTTCTTCTGTTCCATATTTATATATTGGCCAACATCCTAAAGATGTATGAGCAGATAAAATAACTCCTGTAGTAGCACATACTTTTGACAATTCTTCAACAGCTATAGCATAAGCCAGTTCATCTCCACCAGCTCCGCCATATTCTTCAGGGAAAGGTATACCAAGCATATTGTATCTAGCCATTTTTTCTACATTTTCTCTTGGGAACCTTTCAGTTTCATCGATTTCCGCTGCAATTGGCTTTACTTCTTTTTCAGCAAAATCCCTCATTACATTTCTAACCATTTCTTGCTCTTTCGTCAAAGTGAAATTCATATTATATTTCCCTCCCTATAATATTGGCTAAATATTGTCCAAATATATTATAATTCATTTCCAATTTTATTTCTACAACATTTGTTAATTATTTATCTTTGTTCGCATTGTATTTTTATAGGTAAATAACAAAAAAAGCCAATATATCTATATAAACATATGATATATTGGCTTTTTAGAACATATAAGTTTAAATTATTTATGTGAAACAAATAATATAATCACAAATTTTACGTCATTTAGTTAACAATGTTTCTTACTAGGATTCAGTATCAAAACTAGAACGATTTTTCAAAAAATAAGACAATGTAAATAAACTTTCATTTAAATGCACATTTTCTACAACAATACTGTCTGGCACTATCAAGTCAGCAGGGGCAAAATTCCATATACCCTTTATACCACTTCTTACATATATATTTGCAACCTCTTGAGCATTGTCTTTAGGCGTTGTTATGATACCAATTTCCACATTATTGTCCTTTATGAATTGTTCCAACAAATCTACATCTCTTATCTCAATATCTCTGATTTTTAATCCAATCATTTTAGGATTTTTATCAAACAGTGACAATACTTTAAATCCTGCATCTTCAAATCCTTTATAATTTGCTATGGCCTGACCTAAATTGCCTGCACCAGCAATTACGGCATTGTACTTTTTATCTAGACCCAATATTATACCTAATTCTTTGTGCAAATCTTCAACATTGTACCCATACCCTTGTTGGCCAAATCCTCCGAAATTGTTTAAATCTTGTCTTATTTGAGAAGCTGTAAAACCTGTCAACTTGCTCAATTCCTGTGATGAAATTCTAGTTATTCCTTTGTTAAGAAGTTCTCCCAAATACCTATAATATTTAGGAAGTCTTCTTATGACTGTCATTGAAACTCTACTTTCTCTATCCATATTCAAACTTCCTCTCCTACTATCGAATTTTAACGAATTACTTTTTCAAATTATATCATTTCTATATTTATACGTCAATTTTAAGTAACAAGCTATATCTCACTTTTTATTATACCTCATTTTTTCATCTTTCTATCATTATTTATTATTTTTATATTATATCCTTTGAATGAATATATATATTTTTTATTGAAATACTAAAAAATATAATAGTCAAAGGAGGTTTTTTTATGGCAAGTAAAGAACAACTACAAAAAGTGGCAACACAATGTGATGAATACAATATGAAGGAAGATTTTTCTGTGGAACTATCCTCTGACTTTAGTGTTGAAAACATAAAAAGTTGTGAAAATTGTATTCATTTCACAAGAGATCACAAATGCGACATGAATTTAGTAGATAAAGTTTTATCTAGTATGGCAATGGAATTAGATAAAAAATAGTCCTTAATCTTTCATAGGGCTATTTTTTTTGGTAAAATTAAATTAAAGTGTTTATATTAGGAGTGAATAAAAATGATAGTACTATCTTGCAGCAATTTATCTAAAACTTTTGGCATCGATACTATATTAGATAATATAACTTTTGCTATAAATAGTGGAGAAAAAGTTGGTCTTGTGGGACTAAATGGTTCTGGAAAAACAACTCTTTTCAATATTTTAGCTGGAGAAATTTCTAAAGATAGTGGAGATATATATGTTCAAAAAGACTTAAAAATAGGATATTTAAAACAACATGTTCAAATTCAAAGTAATAAAACCGTATTTGAAGAATGCCTAGAAGTATTTGCACCTATAATGGAAATAGAAAAAAATTTAAGAAAACTTGAAAAACTAATAAGTATAGAGGGGGCAAAAGGTGAAACAGAAAAGCTAAATAAGCTTATGGAAGAATACTCTAATCTACTAGAAGAGTTTTCAAATAAAAATGGATATGGATTTAAAAGTGAAATAAAAGGCGTTTTAAAAGGTCTTGGCTTTTCTGATGAAGATATGGAAAAAGAAATAAACAAGTTGAGTGGTGGACAAAAAGCTAGATTGTCTTTAGGAAAACTACTTCTTGAAAAGCCTGATTT
This sequence comes from Sporanaerobacter sp., assembly GCF_047830725.1. Taxonomy (NCBI): domain Bacteria; kingdom Bacillati; phylum Bacillota; class Tissierellia; order Tissierellales; family Sporanaerobacteraceae; genus Sporanaerobacter; species Sporanaerobacter sp. The sequence continues at coordinate 521,855 of NZ_CP181252.1, forward strand.
GCTTTTATTGGACGAGCCTACCAACCATTTAGATATAGAAGCTGTCTCTTGGCTAGAAAAATTTCTAAAAGAATACAATGGTACTGCCCTCATCATCTCTCATGACAGATATTTCTTAGACAATGTTGTAGATAAAATATTTCAACTAGAAAATTTAACCCTTAAAACCTACAATGGAAATTATACAGAATTTATGAAAAAACGAAAAATAGAAATAGAACTTTTAAAAAAACAATATGACAATCAACAAAAAGAAATAGAAAGACAAGAAGAAATAATCAAGAGATTTTTAAGCTATGGAGGACAAAGATATATCAAACAAGCTCAAAGCAGGCAAAAACTCCTTGAAAAAATGAAAAAAGTTGATAAACCTATAGCTGATGGGAAAAAAACAAAACTTAGATTTGAGCCTAAAATAGAAAGTGGAAGAGAAGTCCTTAAAATAGAAGGAGTAAGTAAATCTTTTGACAATAATGTACTGTTTGAAAATGTGAATTTCAATGTCTATAGAGGTGAAAAAGTAGGACTTATTGGTCCTAATGGAATAGGTAAAACTACTTTGTTTAAAATAATCTTGGGAAAGATATCTCAAACTAATGGAGATATAGTACTTGGGTCTAATGTCCATATTGGATATTTTGATCAAGAGCAGGCAAACTTAGACCCCAACAAAACCGTTATTGATGAAATATGGGACGAAAATCCCAATTTAGATTATTATCAAATAAGAACTTATTTAAGCCAGTTTTTATTTTTTGGAGATGATATATTTAAAGAAATAAAAGATTTAAGCGGTGGTGAGAGAAGCAGAATATCACTACTTAAGCTTATGCTTTCTAAATCCAATTTTCTTTTAATGGACGAACCTACCAACCATTTGGACATAGATTCAAAAGAAGTTCTAGAAGAGGCTTTAGAAAATTATGATGGGACAATTTTAGTTATTTCTCATGACAGATATTTCTTAAATAAAGTCACAGATAAAATCGTTGAATTATCTAAAGATGGCACTGAAGAGTTTTTGGGAAATTTTGATTATTATTTAGAAAAGAAAAATCAAATTTTAGAAGAAGATGAAGAAGAAGAAACTAAGACTAAAACTCAAATGAAAATTGAAAGAAAAAAGGAAAGAGAAAAAAAAGAAAAAGAAAAAGAAAGAAAAAAGGAAATTTCAAAACTAGAAAGTCTAATTGCAAATGAAGAAGAAAAAATCAAAGAAATAGATGCTATAATGTGCAATCCCCAAATTTATGATGAACCAGAAAAAGTACAAGACTTAGCCATAAAAAGAGATGAAATTCAAAGCAAATTAGATATGCTATATGAGGAATGGATAAGTCTTACAGAAGATTCATAGGAAATTTGTCCCCAATAAATCCACAACTTATTCACATTATCCACATATTTATCCACAAGTATTTTAGCTATTCTAATTTAAATTTTTAGCTTTTTCCACATTATCCACACTTTTTCTTTTGAATTTTTATAAATTGTGTGGATAATGTGTGCAAAATTTGTTGATTATTTAAACCCTAACTCTAAATTTGGTTCTACATTCAAATCAAATTTAGAAGTATATCCACTAATATAGTTGAAATATGCAGCAGAACCTATCATAGCAGCATTGTCTGTGCATAAAATTGTAGATGGATATTTTATATCTATTCCTTCTTTATTTCCTCTATCTAAAAGCATGTTTCTAAGTCCTTTATTGGCTGCTACACCACCTGCCACTACTATAGTTTTAGATTTTCTTTCAAGGGCAAGTCTTATGGTTTTTTCTACAAGAACTTCTGTTGTTGCGGCTTGAAAACTTGCTGCTACATCTTCTATTACTATTTCTTCTCCCATTTGCTTTGCGTGATTTAGATAGTTTAGTACAGCAGTTTTTAAACCGCTAAAACTAAAATCATAGCTATCTTCTTCTAGGCAAGGTCTTGGAAAGTTTATTGCTTCACTATTTCCCTCCACTGCCAATTTATCTATAAGAGGCCCTCCTGGATATGGAAGTCCTAGGGATCTAGCTACTTTGTCAAAAGCCTCTCCAGCAGCATCATCTCTTGTCCTGCCTACAAGTTCATACTCAGTATAGGAGTTGGCTTGTACTAAATAAGTATGCCCTCCTGATACTACAAGGCAAGTAAAAGGTGGCTCTAAATCCTTGTGAGTAATGTAATTGGCACATATATGACCTTCTATGTGGTTTACCCCTACAAGAGGCACATCTAACGCATAAGCTATAGCTTTAGCACTGGATATACCCACAAGAAGTGCCCCTACAAGTCCTGGACCTCTAGTCACCCCTACTATATCAATATCTTTAAATTTAATATTCGCTTCATCAAGAGCTTGTTGTATGATGGAATTTATACTTTCTATATGTTTTCTTGAAGCAACTTCTGGTACTACTCCACCAAATTTTCTATGAATCTCAATTTGTGATGAGATAATATTTGAAAAAACTTCCCTACCATTTTTAAGCACCGCACAGGAAGTTTCATCGCAAGAAGTTTCTATTGCCAATGTCATGATGTCCTTTTTCATCTTTTTCACCTCAATCAAATTTCTCATATTCTTTTCCACATAATTATTGCATCCTCATTGTTGTCAGAATAATATCCAGGTCGAATACCATATTCTTTAAATCCATATTTAGTGTATAAAGATTTTGCTATCTCATTAGTCTTTCTCACTTCTAAAGTCATAGCAACAATGTTTCTATCACTACATATATCTATCAAAGCTTCCATTATTTTTTTCCCAACCCCAAGACCTCTGTATTTTTCATGAACTGCAATATTTGTCACATGCCCTTCATCTATTATAAGCCATATCCCACCATAACCTACAACTTTTCCTTCAATTTCTGCTACTACATACTTCGCAAGCATATTTTTAGTTATTTCCAATGTAAAAGCTTCTTTGGACCAAGGAGTGGTAAAAGAAGTCCTTTCTATCTCTAAAACTTCATCTATATCTTCTTCACGCATATTTCTAACTAAAATGTCCATAGACATCACTACCTTTTCTTATATTCTCTTTGAGCTTGAGACTCTCTTAGATATTCTGGCACCAAATCAAAATAATTCTCTCTTTGACCTTTATTCCATTTAAGCATTGCCAATTCCCCCACACTTGAAGCTTTAGCCCCATTTAAATGTATAGGAGCAAATATAGCATTAGGCCCTAATTTTTTACTTATATTATCTTTATATACAACAGTTCCATCGCCATTAAACACAACTTTTCCATCAAAGCTTTGAACTTTTTCTATAAGTTCATCTATTTCCATTATATTTGGTTCAAATCTATTTATAAGTATTCCATTTTCCCATTGGTATATTCCTGTAAAAACTCTATTTCTTCTTGCATCCATTATAGGTACAACTATTCCCCCAAAAGGAATATTAAATGCAAGGGCCTCTAAGGTTGATATCCCTAAAACAGGTTTATCTAACACATGAGCTAAACTCTTTATTGTAGCTAAACCAATTCTAAGTCCTGTAAAAGAACCTGGGCCTTTCGCACCAGCAAATAAATCAATCTCCTCAATTTTTAAACTTAAACTGTCCATTATAACCTTTATCATAGGTATAAGTCTTTCCGAATGGGTCATGTCTTGATTTAAATTGTATTCACCTAGTACTTTTTCTTCATCTAGTACCGCACAAGTTGCTACCATACTGGATGTATCTATAGCTAATACTTTCAATATCTCTTCAACTCCTCTATTATACTTTTATTTCTTTCTCCACTACCATAAATATTAAGTACTCTCTCTTCATCATTAGAACCTCTCTTTATTTCTATGGTGAGTACATCTTCTGGAAGAACATTTTTTATTTTATCTGCCCATTCTATAATGGACACTCCATTGGAATAAAAATATTCTTCAAATCCTAAATCATATATACTTTCTACTTCTTCTAGTCTATATACATCAAAATGGTATAGTGGAACTCTTCCCTTGTACTCATTTATGAGAGTAAAAGTAGGACTTGTCACATATTCCTCTACATCTAATCCCTTAGCTATGGATTTAGTCATAGTAGTTTTTCCTGCACCTAAATCTCCTATTAGACATATAATTTCTCCACCTTTTAATATTTTACCCAATTTGTAGCCAAATTGTTCTGTATCTTTTGTATTTTTAAGTATTATTTCCATCTAAACTCAACCTTTCCATCCATAAACTATATATAATTATAGCATTCCCATAAAGTTTAAGCCATAAAAAAACTAGAGTCAAGGGCAAATTGATAGTTCCCTTGACTCTAGTTTTTATCTATGAAGTACCGGTGATACTTTTTTATATAAAAGCAATGTAATCAATGTAACTATAACACCTTTAAGCAAATTGAAAGGAGCTACTGCATATACTATAAGAGACTTTAAGTCAACTACATATTTGTTAACTGCACTTCCCATAGCAACAATTTTATCTAATGGCATTCCAAATAACTTTGCATAAAAAGGTATCATTATGAAATAATTTACAAAAGACATGACTACTGTCATAGCTATAGTTCCTAAAATCATTCCAACAACTGCGTTTTTCAAATTCTTTTCTCTATGATACATCCATCCTGCTACATATACAAATACACTTCCTACAACAAAGTTTGCAAGTTCTCCTACTACCATAGTAGAAGTTCCTCTTATGACAATGTGTAGTATATTTTTTATAAGTTCTATTAAAACTCCAGCCATTGGTCCTAATGCAAAAGCTCCCATAAGAGCTGGTACTTCGCTTAGGTCCATTTTCAAAAACCCTGGTGCAAACCATAGTGGAAATTCAATGAGCATAAGTACAAATGAAACAGCTGAAAGAATTCCAATTTTGGTCAACATCTTTGTTGACATCTTACCTTTTTCTTTTTTCAATTCCATAAAAAATCCCTCCAAGTATAATATTTCTCCAGGGACTTAAGAAGGATTACAAAACCCCGAAGGAAAACCTTCGGGGCAAAATATACTTTTTTTAAGTATACAATATCTTCTTCCATCCAGACTTTAACTGTCGGCTTTGGATTTTCACCAAATCAACCACATAAACGATATATGGCTCGCGGGCTATAACCGCCGGTGAGGAATTACACCTCGCCCTGAAGATTATTTATTTACAATTTGATTATACATATAAATAAAGTATATGTCAACTTTTAACTTCTATAAACTACTTCTCCATTTATAATAGTTGCATAAGTCTTGCAATCTATATCTTTTAGTGGATTTCCATCAAATATAACTATATCTGCATCCTTTCCTACTTCTATACTTCCAACTCTATCAGCAATTCCTATGATTTCAGCAGGATTTATAGTTATAGCTTTTAGTGCTTCCATTTCATCTAATCCAGATTTAGCTGCAAGTCCAGCACAAAGAGGTAAATATTGTAGTGGAATAACTGGTGAATCTGTGATTATAGCAATTTTCACTCCTGCTTCATGAAGTATTCTTGGAGTATCAAAAGTTTGATTTCTAAGTTCTATTTTAGATCTATCAGTCAAAGATGGTCCAACAAGAGCTGGTTTCCCTTCTTCCCTCAAAATATCTGCAATAAGATGCCCTTCTGTACAATGATCAAGAGTTATATCTACATCAAATTCTTTGGCAATTCTTAAAGCAGTCAATATATCATCTGCTCTATGAGCATGAGCCTTAAGTGGAATTTCTTTTTTAAGTACCTTTGCCATAGCTTCCATTTTCATATCAAACTCTGGCATCTTAGATGGATCTTCTATTGCACTTTCCTTCTTCTTTAAATACTCTTGTGCTTTAAACAATGTTTCCCTCAAAATAGCTGCTGTAGCCATTCTAGTTATAGGAGATCTCTTTTGACTTTCGTAGACTCTCTTAGGATTTTCTCCAAAAGCAATTTTCATAGCTACAGGTTCTTTAACAATCATATCATCTACTCTTTTTCCGTAAGTCTTTACTGCCACAAATTGTCCTCCTACTACATTGGCACTTCCAGGACCTGTAACTGCTGTAGTCACTCCTCCCATATAGGCTTCTTCAAAAGCACGATCCATAGGATTTAAACCATCAATGGCTCTCAATTGAGGTGTCACAGGGTCTACCCATTCATTTCCATCATCACCTTCAAAACCCATCCCATCTTCCCACATACCTATATGGCAGTGAGCATCTATAAATCCTGGAGTAATCATTTTCCCTTCTGCATCTATTACTTCTGCATCTAATGGTGCTACAATATCCTTACCTACCTCCATAATTTTCCCTTCATCTATTAATATACTTCCTCCTTCAATTACTTGTCCCTTCATGGTATAAATATAACCATTTTTTATAAGCAACATATATACTCCCCCTTAAATGTACTATAATCAACTAATATTATATCTCTTATTTTTGCTTCTATCAACAGTCCTAAAAGCCTTTTCTATAGTCTGAGACAACTCTTCAATTGTATAAGGCTTTTTAAGAATGTAATCTATAGTATCAACATTATACAAATTATTTTCTAAATATCCTGTCATAAGTACAAAAGGCTTATAAGGATATTTTTCTTTTACCAATTTTGAAACTTCAATACCATTCATATTTGGCATAAAATAATCACATATTATTAAATCATATTCCTTTTCTTCAAGTCGACTTAAAACCCTTTCTCCTTTGGTCTCTAAATCTGCATCTATATTTAATAGTGCAATAAGCTGAGAAACGGTACTGGCTACAGAATATCTGTCATCTACTACCAATATGTTTTTAGCACCAATTTCAATATATTTTGATTCTAATTCTGATTCTCTAACAACAACATTTTCTTTTTCACTAATAGAAAATACAATAGTAAATTTACTTCCTACTCCTACTTTGCTATCTACCATTATATCTGCAGAATATTTTTCTAATATCTTCTTTGTAGTATTTAGTCCTAAACCAGTTCCTTTTGCACCTTTTGTAGTAAAAAAAGGATCGAAAATTTGGGAAAGTATTTTTTCACTCATTCCTACCCCAGTATCTTCTATTTCTATGAAAACCTTTTCATCCTTGTCATAACTTCTAACTGTAAGCACCCCTCCACATTCCATAGCATCTATTGCATTTAAAAGTATATTTAATATTACTTGCCTCATTTCAAACTCATCACACCAAATGCACTTTTCCGAATTCAATTCTTCCACCAAATGTATAGTGTTTTTAGATGTAGAATTGTTGTTTTTTATTTTATATTTAGCCATATTGATGCTATCTATCAGTATATTGTCCACCCTATGTAATTTAATTTCCTCATTGTAACTTCCCTTAATATAGCCTTTGATTTTGTCCATCATGGCTTTTCCATCAAAGGCAGTTTTATATATAATATCTAAATAATCTTTTACTTGAGGATTAGATTCCTTTAAAATAGCCATTTGAGAATAACCAACAATAGCAGTCAAAAGATTGTTAAGATCGTGAACTACACTTTCAGATAGTTCTCCCAATATTTTTAGATTTTCCATTCGTTTTAGTTCTTCTCTATGTTCATAATCAATTTTTTCCTTCATAGATAAATTCATAAGGGAAAATTTCATAAGTCCAAAATAATCATATACATAGCCCTTTTCCGCACCATCAAGTATAAATGCATCATGGATACTCAACAAATTTAGCAAATCTTTTTCAAGAAAATCATCAACAACGTATTTTACAATAACCATAATGTTCTTTCTCTGACAAAATTTTTTCATTTCCTTTTGAAATATCAATATTTCTTCTATATCCATACTATTTGTGTGAAATTTATCCTTTGTAGCATAAACTAAAACCTTTTCAAATCCATTCTTTCTATATCTATCAATCTCACTTTCATAAAACTTTAACGCTCTATCCAAACTTAATTTTCCATTTTTATCTAAAAATATTTCTTCTGAACACAAAAATACTAACTGCCCATTTTCCAATAGTTTCTTTATATCAATTTTAAAATATAGTTCTAACAAATCAATATTAGGTTTTTCTTCTTTTTTATTGTAAACATATATAATGATACCATTGTCCTCTAGTGCACTGTTTACAAGCTTTTGAAATTGAGCAATATGAGGTTTAGAAAAACTAGAACTAATAGCACCACAAAAAAGCCCACCAATATACTCTATTTCTCTTCTATCATCCACAGCATCACCCCCAAGAAGAGATTAAATATCCTTCATACTCAAAGAAATTTTTCCCTTATTTATATCTACATCCAATACCCTAACATTAACTATGTCTCCAACTTTTACTACTTCCATAGGATGTTTTATAAATTTATTGCTCAATTTAGAGATATGAACTAATCCATCTTGTTTTACTCCAATATCTACAAAAACTCCAAAATCCACAACATTTCTTACAGTTCCAGTAAGAACCATATCTGTTTTCAAATCCTCCATTTTCAATACATCTTTTCTAAATACAGGTTTAGGCATTTCATCTCTAGGATCTCTGCCTGGCTTTTTCAATTCTTTTATTATATCTTTTAATGTAGGTAGTCCTACATCTAATTCTTTTGATAGTTTATTTAAATCCATATCAAATAATGCATCTTTTTTCAAAATTTTTTTAGCTATATCATAGGATTCTGGATGAACTCCTGTATTATCTAATATATTGTTTCCTTCTGGAATTCTTAAAAATCCAGCACATTGAACAAAAGTTTTTTCTCCCAAACCCTTAACTTTCTTTAATTCCATTCTATCCCTAAATTTCCCATTTTCTTCTCTATATTTAACTATATTTTGAGCTACACTATTAGATATTCCTGATACATATTTTAAAAGAGAAACGCTAGCAGTATTTAAATCTACTCCTACGGTATTCACACAATCCTCCACTACTCCCTTAAGAGCTAAATCCAATTTGGTTTGATTTAAATCATGCTGATATTGACCTACTCCTATATGCTTTGGTTCGATTTTCACAAGTTCAGCCAAAGGATCTTGCAATCTCCTAGCTATAGATACAGCTCCCCTTATAGACACATCTATGTCTGGAAATTCTTCATTCGCAACAATAGAAGCTGAATACACACTTGCTCCAGCTTCACTAGTTATGGCATAAGAAACCTCACCCTTTATTTCTTGCAGCGTTTCAGCTACTACCATTTCCGTCTCTCTAGAAGCTGTTCCATTTCCTATAGAGATAATATCTATATTAAATTTATTTATAAGTTCTTTTAATTTTTCTTTGGTCTTTTCAATCTGATTTTGAGGCTCAGTAGGATAAACTACTGTATAATCTAAAAGTTTCCCTGTTTCATCCACAACTGCTACTTTACATCCCGTTCTAAATCCAGGATCTATCCCCATAACCATTTTGCCTTTTATAGGACTTTGCATCAAAAGAGGTTTTAAATTTCCTGCAAAAACTTTTATACCTTCCTCTTCAGCTCTTTCTGTAAGGCTAGTTCTTATTTCTCTTTCTATGGAAGGTGAAATAAGTCTTTTGTATCCATCTTCAATAGCTTTTTCTAAATACATGGTAGTTAGGGCCTTGTTGTTTTTTATCATATCTTCCTTTATATATTTAAGAATTTCATCATCAGGTACATCTATTTTCACTCTTAAAATCTTTTCTCTTTCTCCTCTATTTATAGCCAATATCCTATGATTAGGAATACTTTTTACTTTTTCTCTATAGGAATAATACATCTCATACACTGATTCCGCCTCTTTATCTATACCTTCTGACACTAAAATTCCCTTTTCAGCAAATATATTTCTTGCTATCTTTCTGTATTCTGCATTGTCAGAAACTTTTTCTGCTATTATATCCATAGCTCCAGCAAATGCCTCATCTACACTATTTACATCCTTTTCACTATCAACAAAATCTATTGCTATATCCTCTAAATTTCCCTTAAGTATTTTTTCATTCAATATGATATTTGCCAAAGGCTCCAATCCCTTTGCTTTTGCCTTTGTTGCTCTTGTCTTTCTCTTTTGTTTATAAGGTCTATATAAATCCTCTACTCTTTGAAGAGTTTCTGCTGAGAGTATATCTTCTTTTAATTCTTCTGTAAGTTTTCCTTGCTCGTCAATTAAACGCAATACTTCTTCTTGCCTATTTTCCAAGTTTCTTAAATACATCAGTCTTTCATTAAACTCTCTTAATACTACATCGTCCAATTCACCAGTTTTTTCTTTTCTATATCTTGCAATAAAAGGAATAGTATTTCCCTCATCAATAAGTTTAATAGTATTTTCCACTTGAAATCGTTTAAGTTTCAACTCTTTGACTAAAATATTTACAATATCCAATTTACATTCACATCCTATTCTAATATCTAGTTAATTTTAAATTCTTTAATTATTTCTGCTAATTGATTGCTCATAGTTTTCAAATTCTTTGCAGATTCTTCTATTGATTCCAAATAGGCTTCTTGCTCTTCTGTACTAGCCAGTACTGTTTCAGTACCTGAAAAAGTCTCTTGTGAAATTTTGCTCACCAAAATTACAGCATTGTTTATATCTTCCATACCTTTGGTTAATTCCTCCAACACTTCCTTGAAATTTTCTACCGTAGTAGACACTTTTTCTGTATGTACCATTATATCTTGGAAAGTCTCAGTAGTCTTTTCTATAGTTTCATTTCCTCTTTTTACTTCTTCTACTCCTTCTTCCATAGATTTAAGTGTTAAATCAGATTTCAACTGAATTTTCCCAATGATATCTACAATATTTTTAGAAGCCTCAGCTGTTTCTTCAGCTAATTTCCTTATTTCTTCTGCAACAACCGCAAACCCTTTACCAGCCTCCCCTGCTCTAGCTGCTTCTATAGCAGCATTTAATGCCAACAAATTGGTCTGCTTTGATATATCGTTTATAAAAGAGACAATATTGTTTATTTCATTGGTATAGCTAATCAAACTATTCATTTCCTCTGCAGATTTATTCACTTTTTCTGAAATAGAATCCATAGTAAAAATAGTTTCTTTAATATCTTTTGAACCATCTTGAGCTGTTTTAAATGCAGTGCTAGAAGAATCAAATATATAAGCAAATTTCTCTTCTACTTGACTAGTCAAATAGTTTAAGTTTTTCAATATATCAGTAGTTTTTTCTACTTCCACCATTTGCCTTTCAGTATCTTCAGCAACTTGTTCTACAACACTACTTATTTCACTAGAAGCAGATATAGTCATACTAGCATTTTGACTAAGCTCAACTGCAGACTCTTCTACGCTTTGTGCTGCAGCTTTAGCACTTAAAACTAAAGTATACAATGAATCCACCATTTTGTTAAAGGCCTTTTCAAGCTCCCCTATTTCATTTTTAGAAGTAACCTCTACCTTCTTAGTTAAATCTCCACTTCCTATCTCATCAACTGCCACTACCATTTTTTCTATTGGAGATGAAAATATCCTAGCTACACGCATAGATATAGCTATTATTAAAAATGCAATGACTAAAGTCATAAGAAGCGTTCTTCTAAAACCTTGTTTTGCAATACTTTCTATTTCACTTTCATTTTGTTCTAATATAAGTCCCCACCCTGTAGAAGGTACTCTCACAAAACTTCCCAACACTTTTTCTTTATTGTCATTTTTGTAGTAAACTGAGCCTCCTTTTTCTTCTTTTAGTGATAGAACTGGCCCCTTTATATTTTTTTCTAATACATTGTACTGTTTTGCAACTTTCCCTTTAAAATCTGGATGAGCAATAACTATTCCCTGCTTGTCTATTATATAGACTACACCTGTCTTTCCGATTTTATGCTCACCCACCATTTCAGTAAGGCCTAAAAGATTTATATTAGCTGCCACAACTCCTCTTTGAGTACCTGTTGAATCCTTCCAAGGCATTGCTATGACAACCACAGGAAGTTTACCTTCCATATAAGAATTAGATACATAATTTTCTCCCTTTTCGGCTTTTTTAAACCATTCCTCATCCTTAGAGTTTTTTAACTTCCCCACTCCTAATGTGGACATATAAGGTTGTCCATTGCTCTCAAACAAATGAATAGACAAAATATGATTTACATCCTTTGTAGTAGAAGAAAGAATTATTTCTCCTTTCACCCTATCCATGCTGTAAAAGTCTTGAGTCTTAATCATATTTTCTATAATTTTCATTGTATTTGTCATGAATTCATCTACTTGAGAAGAAAGAGCATAAGTAAGATGTAAATTAGAAGATTTTATGTTGTTTTTTATATCCGTACTACTAAATTTATAATTTAGATATCCTGTCAATAGTATTGGTATGATAGATATTAATAAAAAAATTGCAATCAATTGATTTTGAATTTTTTTGTCAGAGCCATTCTTTATCCTCTTGTGATCTCTTTTAAACTTGAATTGTTCTAATCTAATCTTTTTAAAACCTCTTTCTTTTTTCTCCTTAAGTTTATACTTAGGAAAAATCTTTTTTCTCATCAATACCACCTCTACTATTTAGACATTCTAAATACACATATCATACTATCTATATTTCTACAAATTTTATATAATTCCTTTATTTTCATGAAAATAATTTCATGAAAAGAGCTCTTTATTTTGAAAGAGCTCTTTTTTTTAAATATTCATTTATAAACACATCCAAATCTCCATCCATTACACCATTTATGTCCCCTACTTCTACATCTGTTCTATGGTCTTTAACTAAATTGTAGGGATGAAAAACATAGGATCTTATCTGAGAACCCCAAGCAATTTGCGTGTATTTCCCCTGCAAATCTTCAATCTTTTCCTTATGTTCTTCTTCTTTTAGCTGAATAAGTTTAGCACTGAGCATCTTCATAGCAGTAAGTCTATTGCTATGTTGAGATCTTTCATTTTGACACTGGACTACTATTCCAGTAGGAATATGAGTGATTCTAACAGCAGAGTCAGTAGTATTTACATACTGACCTCCAGCCCCACTAGATCTATAGGTATCTATTTTTAAATCTGATTCCTTTATATCTATATCAATATCATCGTCAAGTTCTGGATACACATCTACACTTGCAAAAGAAGTATGTCTTCTTCCAGAAGAATCAAAGGGTGAAATCCTCACAAGCCTATGGACGCCCTTTTCAGATTTCAGATATCCATAAGCGTTAAACCCTTCTATAAGAAGGGTTACAGACTTTATACCTCCTTCCGTATCTGGAAGAATATCTAATGTCTTGACATTAAATCCTTTCTTATCTGCCCAACGAGTATACATTCTCAAAAGCATCTCTGCCCAGTCCTGAGCTTCAAGCCCTCCTGCCCCAGAATGAATTGAAAGAATAGCATTATTTTTGTCATATTCTCCGTTTAAAAGAGTAGCCAATCTTAAATCTTCCATTTCAACTTCAACTTTTTCATAAGCAGCTTTTATTTCTTTTCCCAATGAAAAATCTTCTTCCTCAAAAGCTAAATCTATTAGCACCTCTAAATCTTCTATTTCATTTTTCAAATTTTCATACTCTTCAATTTTGTTCTTTAAGTTTTTAGACTCTTGAAGAATTTTTTGAGCATTTTCTATATCTTGCCAAAAATTTTCATCTGTAGCACTCTCATCTAATTCTTGCACTCTTTTTTTAATGTTTTCAATGTCAAAGTGAAACACCCAATTCTTCAATTTGGCTTTTCATATCTTGAATATTTTCTCTATATACATAGATATCTTCCATTAAATCACTCCAATCTTATAAATCTTTTCCACAACATTTCTTATATTTCTTGCCACTTCCACAAGGACATGGATCATTTCTACCAACTTTTTTGCCTTTAACGATTGGCTTTTGTTTTGCATCTTCACCTTCTTGATTGGTTCCCATTACATTTGCAACTCTTTTTCTTTCCATCTTGTCAGGCATTTCCACATGATACAAAAATCTAACTGTATCTTCTTGAATGCTCTTTATCATTTCTTCAAACATATCAAATCCTTCCATTTGATATGCCCTTACAGGATCTTCTTGACCATAAGCTCTAAGACCTATACCTTGTCTCAACTGGTCCATTGCATCTATATGATCCATCCATTTGTTATCAACAACTTGAAGAAGTACAATTCTTTCAATCTCTCTAAATCTTTCTTCTCCTATACCTTCTTCTTTCTTTTTGTACAATTCCTCGGCCAATTTATACAATTCATCTTTAAGTTCTTCAGCACTTAATTTTTGAACTTTTTCAATAGTCAAAAATCCTTTAGGTAAAAATATATTTCCTAAATAATTTTCAAGTCCTTCCAAATCCCATTCCTCTGGAAACTTATTGCCTTGAGAATACATATCTATAGCACCATCTATTATGGTTTTAGTCATAGATATGATATACTCTCTTAAATTTTCACCCTCCAATACCTTTCTTCTCTCGCCATAAATTACTTCTCTTTGCTTGTTCATAACATCATCATATTGGAGTACATGTTTTCTTATGGCAAAATTGTTTCCTTCAACTTTCATTTGTGCATTTTCAATAGCCTTGTTGAGAAATTTATGCTCTAGTGGTTCATCATCTGGCAGTTTTAAACTATCTGCTATTACTTGAATTCTATCTCCACCAAACAAACGCATCAAATCGTCCTCAAGAGAAACATAAAATCTAGTACTTCCTGGGTCTCCTTGACGCCCTGCCCTACCTCTAAGCTGATTATCTATTCGTCTTGATTCATGCCTTTCTGTACCTATAATATGAAGTCCTCCAACTTTCACTACTTCTTCATGTTCTTTATCAGTTTCTTCTTTATATTTAGCATAAAGTTTCTTATAGGTATCTCTTGCTTCCAATATCTCTTCATCATCTGTTTCATAAAAACTATCTACAAGCGAGATGACATGATCTGAATACTTTTTCTTTCTCATCTCTTCCTTTGCAAGATATTCTGGATTTCCTCCAAGAACAATATCAGTACCACGACCAGCCATATTGGTTGCAATAGTCACAGCATTTATTCTACCTGCTTGAGCAACAATTTCTGCCTCTCTTTCATGATGCTTTGCATTCAAAACCTCATGAGGTATATTTTCTTTCTTGAGCATTTTGCTTAAAATTTCAGATTTCTCAATAGAAATGGTACCCACAAGTATAGGTTGACCAGTTGCATGTCTTTCCTTTATTTCCTTTACTACTGCGGCAAATTTAGCTTCTTCTGTCTTATATACGCTATCATGTAAATCTTCCCTTATGACAGGTCTATTTGTTGGGATTTCCACTACATCCATATTGTATATTTCTCTAAATTCATCTTCTTCAGTTTTAGCTGTACCTGTCATACCAGAAAGTTTATCATACATTCTAAAATAATTTTGGAATGTAATAGTAGCTAATGTTTTGGACTCGCTTCTTACTTCCAATCCTTCTTTAGCTTCAATTGCCTGATGAAGTCCATCACTATATCTTCTACCATACATAAGTCTTCCTGTAAACTCATCTACTATGATGATTTCTCCATCCTTTGCTACATAATCTATATCTTTCTTCATAAGATATCTGGCCTTCAATGCTTGATTTATATGATGAGCTATTTCCATATTTTCAGGATCTGCTAAATTTTCAATGCCAAAAAAGCTCTCTGCTTTTTTAGTTCCCTTTTCAGTCAATGTAACAGTTCTTGCTTTTTCATCCACAACAAAATCAACTACTTCTTCCTTTATTTCTCTATCAAAAGGATCTGTAGTTCTTTCACTTGGATCTATTTTTCTTCCCTTCAAATCCTTCACAAAAGTATCAGCTACATAATAGAGCTTTGTAGATTTGTCTCCTTCACCAGATATTATAAGAGGCGTTCTAGCTTCGTCTATTAAAATACTGTCTACCTCATCAATAATGGCAAAATTTAATGGTCTTTGAACCATCTCCTCTTTATATATAACCATATTGTCCCTTAAATAGTCAAATCCAAACTCATTGTTTGTACCATAAGTTATATCACAATTGTAGGCTCTTTTTCTTTCATCGTTTTCCATATCATGAACTATACATCCTACACTTAGTCCCAAAAATTCATATATCTTACCCATCCACTCTCTATCTCTTTTTGCCAAATAGTCATTAACTGTAACTATATGAACTCCTTTACCTGATAGAGCATTTAAATAGGCAGGAAGAGTTGCAACAAGGGTTTTTCCTTCTCCAGTTTTCATTTCTGCAATTCTTCCCTGATGAAGTATTATACCACCTAAAAGTTGTACCCTAAAATGTCTCATTCCAAGTACTCTAGACGAAGCTTCTCTCACTACTGCAAAAGCTTCAGGAAGAATATCATCTAAACTCTCACCTTTTGCCACTCTATCTTTAAACTCCCTAGTCTTTCCTCTAAGAGCCTCATCTGAAAGTTTCCTTACCTCATCCTCCAGTTCTTCTATTTTATCTGCCAATGGACTAATTTTCTTTATTTCTTTTTCAGAAAAACTTCCAAATACTTTTTCAAAAAAATTCTTCATTTATTTAACCACCTCTCAAAAGTGTATCTATACATCATCTAATTTTATCACTAATTTTTTCTAGTTACAATACCTGTCAAATTCTCCCTATATAATTATATCTTAAACCATTGTACTTATTGCCAAAAAACATTATCTCCTGTATCAATGTAAAAAGTCCCAAAGAAATTATCAAATCTCCAATACTAAATATATGTGGATATGGATAAGGCTTAGGAATTATTATGATATCTCCAAGTACTGAAAGTTTTGTATTTTGAGTTATAGTTGTATATAGCGGAAGATTTCCTTGTTCTAACAATCCATGAAATTTTTCAAACCCTTCTAACCCTATTCCTTCCAAAAGAATTGGCATTTTCCAGTTGTTTGCCGCTATAGCTACAAAATTTAAAACTGCCCCTCCAAGTACTGCCCATAGGGATTTATATCTTAAATTCATTATTATACCAATAAACAACAACACATAGGATATAATAGCTAATTTGTTCATGTACTTAAACAGCTTATCAATATAATTGACTTCATCCGTAAAATTTATAACTACAAGCAAATATTGTATAATCAATGCCACAATCAAAAGCCACATCTTTTTAAAATTCACTTTAAATAGATTGGAAAATTTACCTCCTCTTATGATACCTATGACAATAGATAAAATAATAAATTCAATAAACAATTCTACCCCTCCCCTTCTAATAAAAAATTGCAGGATATTTATCCTGCAATTTATATATCAATTATACTATTAAAACTCTGGTTCAATCAACCCATAATTCCCATCTTTTCTTTTATATATAACATTTACTTCATCAGTTTCTGCATTCATAAACATGAAAAAATTGTGTCTTAACAATTCCATTTGAAGTATCGCTTCCTCTGTGTTCATTGGTTTCATAGCAAACTTTTTAGTCTTCACTATCTTAGGTTTATTTGTATCTTGACTTTCCTGTGGCAATGGTTGGATATTTTCAAATCTTATGGTTTCTCCATTTTGATATCTCTTCTGAAGTTTCGTTTTATATTTTCTGATTTGCCTCTCCAATACATCTACCGCTTTGTCTATAGAAGCATACATATCATCACTTGACTCCTCAGCTCGAAGAATGGTTCCAGGAAGGTTTATGGTTACTTCAATAATTTGTCTATTTTTTTCTACACTATAAGTAATATTTGCTTCCACATCACTTTGAAAATACTTGTCAAGTTTCCCCAATTTCTTGTAAGTAACATCTCTAAGAGCATCTGTTATCTCCATATTTTTACCTGTAATATTTATCTTCATAAACCCAACTCCTTTCAGTATAAGTAGCTAAGCCACCTATATTTAGTTTATTATATATAATACCCATCTAAAACTCACTTATAACAAAATATTTTGTGAATATAATTTATTCAACACCATTGTATATTTATTTATATAATTATCAACAGATTTCCAAAAAAAATTTGTGGATAATATTAAGGCTTTTTTGTGGATAATGTGTATAAGTCTGTGGAAAACTGTACATAATAATTTTTTGGCTGTGGATAGAATTCTTGATAATTGGTGGACAAGTTTTTTTGATACAAAATTCGTCCATATATGATAATATTGATAATTGTTTGATAATTATACTTATTCTTATTGTAGTATTTATGAAAAAGTCAAGCACTACATGTTGAAATTTGTGTTTAAAAAAATAACCGCTAAATCAGCAGCTATTTTTTTTCATCAATAAATATACTTTCATTTAAAGTCTTGTTATATCCTTTATATGCTTTTTGGCCCTTTTTTATACTTTTTAAGTTTGCTTTTATCTTCTCAAGTCCTCTGACCATTTCCTTATTGTTCTCATCATCTATAAGAGATATAGCCATAAGTGTTGATTTTATTTCAATAACTACTTCTTTCAATTCCTTTAAATTTGGATACTCTTCTATATCCAATTCATCTAATTCACTTATATTGTTTTCTTTTTTAAGTTGAGAAAAACAAGTCAAAAATTCTATATCTAATTTCTCAATTCTACAAATAACATTGTCTTTTTCATCTAACGCTCCATTTATCTTGTTCATATCCTCTTTGTCAATATATTCTCTTTCCAATTTGGTCAAATCCAATATGACATTTAACAATTTAAGCTTTTCATTAGATATCCTTATCAATTCATCAACTAAATTTTTTCCCATTTAAACACCTACTTAGCACTATATCTAGTTTTTTTAACTTGTTTTATTGCTTCCTTCCAAGTGTCTCTTAAATCCGTCAAGAGCTCTAATGCTTCATCTAATGGCTTTACTTCCTTCTTAATATTTCCATCTACCAATTTTTCCATCATAAAATCATATATACTTCTCAAATTTTTAGATATTTCATAGTCCATATTGAGTGAAGCATTTAACTCAATTACTATATCCTCTGCTCTAATAATTGCCTCATGAGCTTTAACTACATCACCTTTTTCTATATTTAGCTTTGCAATATTTATAAATTTTATTGCACCATCATACAACATAAGAGTCAATTCTTCAGGTGTTGCAGTAAAAACTGCGTTTTGTTTATATTGATTGAGAGCATCGTATGCCATATTCCCCATCCTTTCAACTATTTACTAGAAAATTGTTGCATAAGCCACATACTTTGCTGATTCATACGAGAAATAGCCTTTTCCATAGCAGCAAATTGTGAATAATAACTATTCTCCTTTCTGATTAAATAATCATTTAAATCATCTATCCTCTTTTCCAATTCTAACACATCTTTGTCAATAGTACTAATACTACCATGCTTTGTGACAAATTCTATGAGCATATTAGATTTTACATTTCTATATATATTTGAATCTTCTCCTGTGCCAGATTTTTCAATTATATCCTGCATACCAGAAATAAGGCTGTCATAAAGTCTTGTGACAATACCGCTTTGTTGTCTTTTAGCTCTAATTTGTTCACCACTCAAATCCTTTTCTGACATATAAGAAGTAACACCTTTAAGTTTATCTTTCCCATATTCAGGTTCTTTAAAGAACAACTCCAATACTCCATTTGGATCTTTTCTTATAGCATCTTTTAGTTTGACTTCATCAATGACAAGTTTGCCACCTGTAACTCCTCTTGAATACTTTTCTGTATCTATTCCTATTTGAAATAGGCGATTGAAACTTCCCTCTACATCTTTTACTTCATCATACATCCAAGTTCTTAAATTTTGCATGGTTCTAGACAATAAATCATCACTTCTTAATAGCCCACTTTTAGCCTTTTCCTCCCAAAGCTCTATATCTTCTTTTTCCATTGTTTTTTTCTGATCTGCTGTAAGAGGTTGATAATCTCTATACCTTTTATCTGTAAGAAATTTACTTGTCTTTTCCACCAATTCATTGTAATCATTTACAAATTGCTTTATCTTGTCATAAAAAGCATCTACATCTGTCTCTACAGTAGTAGTAAATGTGCCTATAGATTTTAAATTGAAGTCTATACCATTTATGGTAAATTGATTGGAATCCATAACAATATTTTCTGCCCCATCAAAATTTACAACAGCAGATTTGCCAGTTTTTTCGTCACCAATATTATACTTTGTGCCATTTACATTTAGATTAAGTGCATCAATAAAAGCTTTGCCATCACTATAAACATCCGCTGAAATCTTCAACTTTGCCTCTACTCCTGTATCTTGTGTCTGCAAGAAAAATCTATCTATATTTGCATCATAGCTGGCTTTTAAACCCAAGGATACTTCTTTTTCTCCATCTTTAACCTTTGCACTATTTATAGCTTTAACCACATCATTTAAGGAAATTTCATTTAAGGACTTTTTAATATCAGCATCTTCTACATTCCCAAATTTAAATGTTTTGATGCCATTTTTAGTTTCAATAGTAAATTTTATTATAGCATCATTTCCTAGTTCAAATTGACTTGCCAGATTTTCATTGTTTCCATTTTCAACAGTTATCTTTTCTCCACTAACAGCCTTTACTCCTTCAGCCAATTGCTTAACTTCCATCTCATAGTTCCCGTTCATAGCTTTAGATGTACTGCTGACTGTTGCAATAGTTTCATTAGACGAAGTAGCCTTTTTTACCCAAGTTAAATTTTCATAAGATCTGGATACAAAAGCTCCTGTAGATGTAGTAGTAGTTAGACCAAAATTTTTTCTACTATTCAATATAAAATTGGCATAGTCTTTATTTAGACTATTGTACATTTCTCTTTTCCATACTAAAAGTTGCTTGTCCTGTTCTACCTTGTTGAGCCTTACTCTTTCTGCCTCCATAAGCCCTTTTATCATTTCTTCTGTGTCTATCCCTGAAGCAAGTCCTGTAATTCTCAAATTGTTATACACATTATCACCACCTTATATCTTTTTATCAACTATGAGTCCTGCTGACTCCCAAATATAAGCTACCATATCCAATATCTTTTCAGGCGGTATTTCCCTTATGACTTCATCTGTAGTCACATCTATCACTTTGACCATTATCTGCTTTGTCTTTTCATGAATAGAGAATTCAAATCTTCTATCATATGCAATAAATTTATCATTTGCCGATTCTATTGCGCCTATGATTTCTTCCTCACTGCATTTTCTTTCTCCATGACCACTTGACTGCCTATTTTCCATATCTGTTCTTACAACTTTATCTCCAACCTGAATATTTTTTTGAGCTATGGATAAATCATATTGTTGATTTGAAATAGTATTTGATACACCATTTATGTGCATAAGTACTCCCCCTTATATCCTTCTACCATATATATCGGTTAAAATATCCTATTCTTTAGATCTATATTTGCTTTTCTTTTGCCACAATAAAATTATTGCAACATATCCTATTTTAATTCCAGCTGCAATTATAGCTCCCATAGGATCTTCTTTTATGCTGACTGCTTTTGCAAAAAATAAATTGGTTATAAACTGTCCTGGAAGGAGTCCCAATATAGTTCCAAGTAAATAATCAACAAATTTAATAGAAGTAACCCCTGAGGTAAAATTTGCTATACTAAAAGGTATAAAAGGCATACTTCTCATGAAAAACACATAGCCCATTCCAAACTTATCTATCTTTTCCGTTACTTCATCTAATGTAACTTTTCTCTTCTTTTTGTTATATATCTTATATATAAATTTCATTACATCTTCTTGAAATACTCTAGCTATATAAAAAGACACAATAGAACCTACCACACCAGCAATAGCTATAAATATAAAGCCCTTCATTCCAAAAAAGAAAGCTGACAGTGCATTGAGCCAAGAAATAGGTACAAAAAAAACAACTAATATTGTTGAAATAACAGTGAAAAACACAGAAAAGTTCCTATCCTCTCTGGCAGTAGAAAAAAAATCTGTTAAACTTTCTTTGTTATATATATTTATATTGTTGATAAGATAAATGAGTACAGCTATAAATACAATTATAAGTCCTATTTTCATAGTTTTTTTCTTATCTTTCATAAAAACACCCCTAATTTCCCTTATATCTATACTTTACTTCAATTTATATTTTTTTCAACTATGATACTTCTATTTTAACAAAAAAATTACAATCCATACCTTGAAAATTTGTTAGATATATTAAAGCCCCGATAAATAATATCAGGGCTTTAATATATCTAAAACTTTGAATCATCTACACTGTCAAGCCATTCTTTTATAGGTCCCATGACTTTCTTTATACATCCATCCTCAAAAGGAACTTGTAGGCCTGCATATTGAACTAATTTTGAGAAAGGCATACTTCCTCCAGCTTTGCAAAGTCTTATATAATCACTCCAAGCCTTTTCTCTATCTTCTTTAAATTTAATCCAAAATTGGAATGCACAAACTTGAGCCAAAGTATAATCTATATAATAGAAAGGCACTTGAAATATATGACCTTGTCTAAACCAATATCCACCTCTATTTAAGAAATCATTGTCCTCATAATCTCTGAATGGAAGATATTTCTTTTCTATTTCTCTCCATTTAGCTTTTCTTTCACAAGGAGTAGCTTCGGGATTTTCATAGACAAAATGTTGAAATTCATCTACTGTCACACCATAAGGAATAAAATTTACAGCTCCACTTAAGTGACTAAATTTATATTTCTCTTCTTCATCTTTGAAGAACAATCCCATCCAAGGCCAAGTTATAAATTCCATACTCATAGAATGAATTTCACAAGCTTCAAGAGTTGGAGCAATATATTCTGGCACTTCAATTTCTCTGCTTAAATATCCTTGAAAAGCATGACCTGCTTCATGAGTAAGTACATCTACATCTCCGCTAGTTCCATTGAAATTTGAGAATATAAATGGCGATTTATATTTTGGTATATAAGTACAATATCCTCCGCTCATCTTGCCCTTTTTACTTACAAGATCCATAAGTTCCCTTTCCACCATAAATGTAAAAAACTCATTTGTTTCAGGAGAAAGTTCACTATACATTTTCTTTCCATTTTCAAGAATCCAATCAGCATCTCCCTTTGGAGTTGCATTTCCAGTTAAAAACTCTAATGGTTCATCATAGTATTTAAGCTCATCAAGACCAAGTCTTTTCCTTTGCCTTTCTTTAAGTTCACTAACTACTGGTACCAGATCTTCTTCTACTTGTTTTCTATAATTAGCCACCATTTCTTTGTTGTAGTCTGTTCTAGACATTCTAGCATATCCAAGTTCTACAAAGTTTTTAAAACCTAGTTTTTTAGCCATTCCATCTCTTACTTTAACTAAATTGTCATATATTTCATCAAACTTTTCTTCATTTTCTTCAAAGAAGCTTGTATAGGCTTCATAAGCTTTCTTTCTTGTTTCTCTATCTTTAGATTGCATAAAAGGTTGCATTTGAGAAAGATTTCTCTCTTCTCCTTCAAATACTATCTTAGCAGAAGCTATCAATTTATCATATTCTGATACAAGCTTGTTTTCTCTGATTAAATCTTCAATTATCTCTGGTGAAAAAGTTTTAAGTTTCATTTCAGCTAAATTAAATAGATGCCTTCCCCATTTTTCTTCAAGTTCACTTCTAAAATTCGAATTCACCAAAGCCCTATAGTATTGAGTCATGACTTCTTCATATAGTGGCATATTCTCATCAATAAATTCTTGTTCCTTCTCATAGAATTCATCTTCTGTATTTATAGAATGTCTTATATACACTAAATTTGCCATAGTCTCTACTTCTTCTCTCAACGCATTTATCTCTCTCATGACTTCATTTTGTTCTTCTGCATTTGAAGAAGCCTCGAATTTTTCAATCAAATGTGTAAAATCTTCTCTTATCTTTTCCATATCTGGTCTTTTGTACTCATAATCTTTAAACTTAAGCATATCTTTCCTCCTCTCAACATTCAATCATTTATTAGTTCAATGATATCAAATTTTCTGAAAAAAGAATCATTTATTAAGAAAAAATAATAAAATACATAGATTTTTTCTATATATTTTTATATGCCTATTATTATTTTCTATAATTGCTTATAGACAAGCACTTCTGTGGTAAAATTCTAATAGAATGTATATGGAGGTAATAAATAATGATCATAGATACACATTTGCACGAAAGCAAATACTCTTTTGATAGTCATTTAACCTTTAAAGAAGCTATTGAAACTGCAAAATTTGTAGGACTAGATGGAATATGTGTAACAAATCATGACAATAACTATTTGCGAAAAGAAATAGGAAATTCTGCAAAGATAAATGATATTTTAGTCATAGTTGGAGCTGAAATACTTACTTTTGAAGGAGATATACTAGTTTTTGGAGTTGACAATGTTCCAGAAAATATGCTCCATGCCAATGAATTACTTGAAATAGTTGAAAAAAATAATGGGGTAGCAATAAGTGCTCACCCTTTTAGAAATAACAATAGAGGATTAGGAGAACATATAAGAAAGGTATCAAATATTCTTTCTGGAGTAGAAGCTTTCAATGGAAGCACTTTCCCTTATCATAATCTATATGCTTATGCATTAGCCACTGAACTTAATATACCCTGCTTAGGAGCAAGTGATGCCCATGTATCTCAAAATGTGGGAAAGTATGCTACTTATTTTGATTCTACTATTCGAGATGAAGAAGATTTCATTGAAGCTGTAAAATCAAAAAACTTTTGCCCTGTTATAAGAAAAAATGGTTATTTTGAAAAAATAGACATATATACTGATTTAGAAAACACTTCATTAAAATACTCCCTATCTCAAAGATAAAAGTCCTGAAATTCAGGACTTTTTTTGTATACAATATAAAACTTTCCAAAATATATTTCAAAATATATGCAAAATATATCCAAATAGTATATAATATTATATACTATTATTTTTAGACTTGGAGGAAAATATGGGTAAACTTGACTATGAACAAATAATGACTATTCAAGAAAATACCACAAGAAAACTTCTCAATTATATAGATGATTTTTTCCAGAAAGAAAAAACTATTGATTCAATTGAATTTTATTATCCAGATTTTGATGAAAGAAGAACTAGAATGGCCTTCAATGTATGGATAAGTTTAGACTATAGGACTAAATATGGCAAAAATTTTATTGAACACTTTCTCGAAGAAGAATCTCATAAACTGGATGATTTAGAAAAAGAAGTACTTATAGAAAGAAACAAATCCCACATAAGTTTATTTGAAATAAAAAATATAAACGGAGATCTCATGTATGTTGAAGATATATTTAGCCACACACATCATATAGTTTGGGAACCAGAGTTATCTCAAATTGTTGAAAAATCAGAATTGATATTTGGTAGAGTTGCAAAGGTAATTGTATATGAAAAATTTGTAGGAGATATTAGTTTTCTTCCTCTAATAGGTAAAGAACCTTTTGCAAGAGCTATATATTATGATTATAATTTGATTAGAAGAAAAGAACCTAATATTTCCATGGAAGAGTATCTTAGAAAATACAGTTTAAATATCTATAAAGCCTATACTGACTGCATTTATGAAATTTTAGATTTTGATGATGATGAAAGCCTAAAGCTTTCAAAAGAACTAGGCGAATTTGAAGACTATCTTGAAGAAAATTTAAGTGAAAATACAGTTAAAAAACATATAAAAAATCTTATTGATTTGTATGATTATTATCTATATGACAATGAACTTACCTTGTATGATATAGATAAAATAAATTTTGATTCTCTTTTTAAAGAAGGTGTAAATTCAGGACTTATAAGATCTCAAGCTCAGCTCAACTCTTATATTGCTACAATTAAAAAATATATAAAGTTTTTAATTGACAATGAAGTAGAGGGAGATTATGAAAAAAGTTACAATGACATAATTGATATAAGCAAAAATAGAGAAAGTTATTTTACACCAAAAGCCCCTATAGCTATTCCATTTAAATGGGATAAAGACCTTGATATGTCTATAAAAGACAATTTAAATTCAAAAACTATTAGTTTTTTGAAAAATTATGAAAAGTATTTATTTAGCATAGAAAATGATGAAGAAAATATTGATTATAAATCTCCATTATTAAATCTATTTTATAAATTTTCTCTATGTTACAATATATTGTCTGTTTCGAGAAAAAAACTAGTGTACTCTTCAAAAAAAGAAGAATATCTAAAATTAAGCGATTGGGAAAAAGCTGCTTTATTCATAGATTATATCTGGAATATACTGAAATGGGATGAACTTACTCATTCTACTCAAAATACATTAGAACAAGACAATAGATTTGAAATAGCAGATAATTTAAGCAATTTAACGACAAATACTATATACAATTATGAAAAAATAAAATATAAATCTATTGAAACCCCAATTTTTGATAAATATATAATTAAGTTTTTTGATCTTATGGGTTTGTTGAATTATGATGAAAATTCTATATTCGAAAACAATTCTGCCCCAAGTATATCTATTACGCCTTTGGGGAAAAAAGTTTTCGATGTGCTTAAAGAAGATAAAAACAAAAATATAGAAAATATGGGAAAAATCATTCATTTAAATCAATGGAAAAAAGACAGATAAAAAAGTTTGTAGAAATATTTCTACAAACTTTTTTTATCTATCTTTTTATACTCCATAAGTGCCTTTGAAAACTGATCTGGACATGAAGTATCTTTATTTCCACATTTGATACCGGAAAGTCTATCTATAACTTCATCTACTTTCATACCATCTACAAGCTTTGAAATTCCTTGAAGATTTCCATGGCATCCCCCAATAAATTCTACATTCTTAACTTTTCCATCTACTACATCAAAATAAATATATTGACTACAAACTCCTTTAGGTATATATTGATACATATTTCTGCTCTCCTTTTCTGTCTATTTTCTTTTATTGCCTAAACATTATAATACAATATAAAATCTTTTAAGAAAAGATGTTGACAAAAAAAATTATCGATTATATAATCAACTGGAATCATTGCAATTATGAATTCATTTTAATTTATGCTGTTTGAAAGGAGCAATATCCATGAAAACTGACACATTGGAATTGAAAGAATATCTACGAAATCATTATATAAAACCATCTACCATTCGAATAAAAATACTTAAATATTTGATGGAAAATAAAACTCATCCAACAGTTGATGAAATATACGAAGCACTAACTGATGATATACCTACTCTATCTAAAACCAGCGTATATAACACATTGGATATATTCTTAAAAAAAGGTGTTGTTTCCATTGTCACTATAGATGAAAAAGAATCTAGATATGATATAGATACTTCAATTCATGGTCATTTTAAATGTGAAAACTGTGGCAATATATATGATTTTAAAGTGTTCGTCACTAATTTTGAAGAAGAAGGTATTGAAGACTTTGAAATAAATAAAAAAAGCATTTATTACAGTGGAATCTGTAATAAATGTAAAACACAAGGGAGAGGCTTATGATTACAATTAAAATTCTATGCCTTTTCTCGCCATTAGTCCAGTTGTATAATAGTGTTTTATTTCTTTCATTTCCGTCACTAAATCTGCTATTTCTATTATTTCCTCTGGTGCATATCTTCCTGTCAATACTACTTCTACATGAGGCTGTCTTTCTTTTATCATTTCTAAAACTTCTTCTACAGAGAAAAGTTTATAATATAGGGCTATATTTATTTCATCTAATACTACCAAATCATATTCTCCATTTTTTAAAACCTCTTTGCATATTTCAAGCCCCTTTTTAGCAGCCAATATGTCTTTTTCTGTAGGCTCATTGTATATAAAACAATCTCTTCCAAATTGATGTATTTCTATATTTGGCAAATAGTCTACTATTTTTAATTCGCTATATTCCATACCTTTGACAAATTGACCAAAAAACACTTTCTTTCCTGCCAATGCTGCTCTCACTGAAAGTCCTAAACTTGCCGTAGTCTTTCCTTTCCCATTGCCTGTGTATATATGTATATATCCTTTTTCCACATTATCACCTCTACTATTATTTAATCTCATTATATACTATTATACTCAAAAAACAACTTTCACTTTTCCCTATTGACATATTGGTGTATAATATTATTAGAGACTCGAAATATTTATTTGGAGGGGATATCTTTGGAAAATTTAAAACTAGATGATTTTACAAAGTACAAATTTCTTTCAGGACTTAATTATTCTCCTGATGGAAAATATGCGGGATTTGTAGTTCATAGAATGGATGTTGATGAAAATAAGTACTTATCAAACATTTGGATTTACAATGTAGAGACAAAAAAATATTTTAAGCTTACTTCTTTAGATAGCGAAAAAACTTTTATATGGCTAGATGATGAAAATATTCTATTCCCTGCTATTAGAAATCCAAAAGATAAAGAAGCACTTGAAATGGGAGAAGAATTTACAGTTTATTATAAAATAAATATTCATGGTGGAGAAGCTTGTGAGGCTTTCAAAGTGCCTTTAACTGTGACTGGAATAAAAAAAGTAGATGATAAAAATTATCTAGTGACTGGAGTGTACAATCACTATAAAATGCATTTAGAACAATTGGAAGGCAGCGAAAGAGAAGAAGCCATAGCTAAAATAAAAGAAGAAAAAGACTATGAGGTATTGGATGAAATACCTTTCTGGGCCAATGGAGAAGGTTTCACCAATAAAAAAAGAAATAGATTGTATTTATTTAATGTAGATAGTGGAAATGTTGAAGCTATAACTGATGAATGGACAAATGTTGAAGCTGTTAAACTCAATAAAGATCATTCAAAAGCTCTATTTATATCTAATTCCTTCAAAGATAAAATGCCTCTATCATCGGATTTATATATATACAATATAGCTAAAAAAAATCTTGAAAGATTGACTCATGAAGGTGGATTTGCTTATGCATATGCTGATTTTCTAGGAGATAGTATTATTTTTGCTGGAAGTAATATGAAACACTATGGAGTCAATGAAAATAATCATTTCTACATCATGAATGAAAATACAAAAGATGTAAAAAAGATAACAGACAAGTTTGATTTAAGTATTTGGAATTCAGTAGGTTCTGACTGTAGATATGGCGGAACTCTATCTATCCGAATAGATGAAGACTATTTATATTTTGAAACTACAGAGTGGAACTCCTCCTATATAAATAGAATAGATAAAAACGGCCATATTGATAAACTAATCACTAAGGGTGGAGCTATTGATGGTTTTGATGTACACAATGGAAAAATCCTATTTATAGGATTAAGAAATATGAAACTTCAAGAATTGTATTCTCTAGAAGATGGTGAAGAAATTCAAATTACAGATTTTAATGAATGGGTAGTTGAAACTAAAAAAATTTCTAAACCTGAAAGAATTACTTTTGAAACTGAAAATGGAACAACTATTGAAGGTTGGATACTTAAACCTGTAGACTTTGACAAAAATAAAAAATATCCTGGAATATTAGATATCCATGGTGGACCAAAAACTGTCTATGGTGAAGTGTTCTATCATGAAATGCAATACTGGGCAAATGAAGGATATGCCGTATTTTTCTGCAATCCTAGAGGCAGTGACGGAAGAGGAAATGAATTTGCCGATATTCGTGGAAAATATGGAACTATTGACTATGATGATCTCATGAAATTTACAGATAAAATACTTGAAAAATATCCATTTATAGATGAGAAAAGAATTGGTGTGACTGGTGGCTCCTATGGTGGATTTATGACAAACTGGATAATAGGCCATACTGATAGATTTAGTGCTGCTGCAAGTCAAAGAAGTATTTCAAACTGGATTTCAAAATTCTGTACTACTGATATTGGATATTATTTTGTAGAAAATGAACAAGGTGGTACCCCTTGGAACAATATGGAGAAACTTTGGTTCCACTCTCCACTAAAATATGCAAATAAGGCTACAACTCCTACATTATTTATTCATTCAGAAGAAGATTATCGTTGTTGGCTAGCAGAGGGAATTCAAATGTTCACTGCTCTAAAATATCATGGAGTAGATGCAAGACTTTGCATGTTCCGTGGGGAAAATCATGAACTTAGCAGAAGTGGAAAACCAAAACATAGAATTAGAAGATTGACTGAAATCACCAATTGGATGGATAAATATCTAAAATAAATTTAATAGATTTCCCATATAAAAATAAATGTCGGTTAAAAATACCGACATTTATTTTTCCCTCCGCCACGGGGACGTTTCGTTTGGCTGGTCATTTTTGGTCCCACTAATGAGTTTTGCTATGCCATCTCCATGCATCTTCTATGATCTTTTCTAAACTATTGTATTTAGGTTTCCATCCCAATTCTTTTTTAGCTTTTTCAGAAGATGCTACCAATATATGAGGATCACCTTTTCTTCTATTTCCTATTTCCACAGGGATGTCTCGTCCTGTAACTTCTTTAGATTTCTCAATAACTTCTTTTACAGAAAATCCCTTTCCATTGCCTAAATTATAAATTCCACTTTCACCATCTTTTTTAAGTTTATCTAATGCTAATAAATGGGCTTGAGCTAAATCCATCACATGAATATAATCCCTTATGCAAGTTCCATCAGGAGTATTGTAGTCATCCCCAAATATAATGATTTTATCTCGTTTTTCCTAAAGCTGTTTCCAATACAATGGGTATCAAATGAGTTTCTGGATCATGGTCTTCTCCTATAACTCCACTTTCATGAGCTCCAGCAGCATTAAAATATCTAAGAGCAATATAATTTATATCTAAAGAATCACCTGCCCACTTGAGCAATTTTTCAATAGCCAATTTACTTTCACCATAGGGATTCCCAGGACAAGTATCAACATCTTCTTTTATAGGAATTTTTTTAGTTTCTCCATATACTGCAGCAGTAGATGAAAATACTATATTTTTTACTCCATACTTTTTCATAAAATGCAAAAGAGTGATAGTTCCCCTTACATTGTTGTTGTAATAGCCTATTGGATCTTTCATACTTTCTCCAACAAGAGAATATGCAGCAAAATGAATGACAGCTTCTATTTCATTTTCTTTAAATACTCTATCTAAAAAATCCTCATCTCTAATATCTCCACAATAAAATTTTCCACCTTTAATTGCATTCTTATGACCTTTAACTAAATTATCAACAACAACTACTTCAGCTCTATTTTCCAACAATTCCATTACTGTATGGCTTCCAATATACCCTGCACCACCAGTAACCAGTATAGCCATATAAAATCACCTCTTTAAAATAGTTCTCTAGTTCCATGACCTATACCTGTAATATAAAACTCAGGACTATATCCTATTTTTCTTTTATACAAGGTACCAACTTTATTTATGAAATTATCTACACTATCATTTTTTACAATTGCTATTGCACACCCTCCAAATCCTCCTCCAGTCATTCTGGCACCTATACACCCAGATTGCTCTAAAGAAACTTCCACTATAGTATCTAATTCATTTCCTGTCACTTCATATAAATCCTTTAAAGAATTGTGAGATTCAACAAGAAGTTTACCTACTCTATTTATATCTCCATTTTTTAAAGCTTCAGCAGCATTCAAAACTCTTTGATTTTCATAGACCACATGACGAACTCTCTTTTTAATACAATCTTCAAATATATGCTTTTCTACTTCTTCATATTCTTCTATTGAAATTTGGCAGAGATTGTCTATATCTTTATAGTTTTTAATAATATTTAAAGCTTTTTTACACTCATCTCTTCTTTCATTGTATCTTGATTCATTTAATTTCCTTCTTTTGTTGGTATTCATAATGACTAATATACAATCGTTCATATTTATATTTATATCTATATACTCAAACTGGAGGCTACTGCAATCCAAAAGTATTACCTTATCTTTTTTGCCCATAGAAATAGCAAACTGGTCCATAATCCCGCATCTTACTCCTATAAATTCATTTTCTGCCTCTTGGCAAAGCTTTATTAAATCAATTTTAGGAATCCTTCCATCATTAAATAAACTATTGATTATTTCAGCTATTAGCAATTCCAAAGATGCTGAAGAAGAAAGCCCAGCTCCATTGGGGATATTTCCCCACACTAAAATATCCATTCCTGAAATTCTATAACCCTTTTGTTTCATAAAATAAATAACCCCTTTAGGATAATTGCCCCACCCATCTTGACTTTTATATTTTAAATCCTCAATATTTACTTCTACTTTTAATTCAAAATTTTCAGAAGCAAGTCTTATATTGTTGTCATCTCTCTTTCTAACCAAACCATAAGTTCCTATTTCAAGAGCACAAGGCAATACATGACCTCCATTGTAATCAATATGTTCTCCAATTAAATTTACTCTACTAGGAGAAAAAAACTTTCTTATCTCTCCAAAACCATAAATTTCATGAAATCTATCAATTAAACTACATAAATCCATTTTCACACCTCATTTAATCTTTAAAAATTCTTATTTAAAAATTTCTTATATGCTTTTTTAAGCTCCAAAGCAGTATCTTCTACTCTTCTTGGATTGCAATTGGCCCAAGCCCCAGTTTCAGAAGATGCGTTGTATTTTATTCTATCTGAAGATCTTAAAGGCGGATAAAACTCTACATGAAAATGAAAGTATTTATCACAATCCCCATACTCTGGTGAATTTACAGGTGCTTGATGAATTGCCATCATATAAGGAAATGGTCTATCATAAAGTGCATCAAATGTAGCTGTCAAATCTCTTAAAATCCTCGCAAAATTATTTTTTTCTCTTTCTGTAAAATCAATGATTTTACTCCTATGAACTTTAGAAACTATAAAGGCTCCAAAAGGATAATCAGTAAAAAAAGGAAGATAACATAAAAAATCTTCATTTTCCATAATTATTCTTTCTTGAAATTTTTCTTCTTCCATATTCATTCTACATATTAGACACTCATTGTTTTCTATGTAGTAATCTCTACAGGAATTCAATTCCAATTGCAACTTCAACGGCATAAATGAATATCCATATATCTGACCATGAGGATGAGGCATACTCACCCCTACTTCCTTTCCCCTATTTTCAAATGGGAAAATATATTTAATTTTTTTATCTTTTGAAAGTTCTATATATCTTTCACACCATAAATCTACAAGTTTTCTCAAATGATTTAAATCTAATTGCCATATCAATGCATCATGTTTAGGAGAATACAATATTACTTCACATTTTCCATAAGCAGGTCTTGTCCTATAAAAATCACTTCCTATATCATCTGTTTCCATTGGCTCTTGGCAAAGTGCAGGAAAATCATTGTCATACTCATATACATCATAATCTTCTGGAACTTTTCCTGAACCAGGACAAAATGGACACCAATCTTCAGGCATTTCAGGTCTATTTTGCCTATGAGAAGCCACCATTGTCCAATCTCTCAATAATGGATTCCACCTAAGTTCTGCCATATTATCACTCCTATTTATTTTTTCTCACCACAACTATCTCTAATCACCAATTTCGTATCATAGACAATCTTTTTATTTACAATAGATTTTTTCTCTATCATATCAATAATCTCTACAGCTGCCTTCCTCCCTATTTCATCCATTTTTAAATCTATAGTAGTAAGCTTTGGATGAATAATATTTGAAAGCAATGTATTGTCACATCCAATCACAGAAATATCTTGAGGAATCTGTATTTGGGCATTCTTGCAGGCATTTATCACTCCTACTGCCATCAAATCATTGCAGGCAAATACTGCAGTTGCATTTTCCTTAGAATGTAAAAATTTCTCAAATATTTCCCTTGTCTTTTCAACCACTTCCAAACTATTTCCCATTCCTACTGAAATTATTTTTTCATACTTGAGATTGTTGGATTTAACAAATTGTCTATACAAATTTTCTTTTAAATCATAAGACAAACTTCTATCACCACGGACAAAGACAATTTTTCTATGCCCCAACTTAAACAAATACTGAAGAGCTTCTATACTTCCCACTTCTTCATCATAACAAATAAAATTGCCTTTGTACTTGTTAGTATTTCCGTTGATAATAATAATTGGAATTTTCTTTGATAAATCTTTAAAATACCCATTATCCAAATTTTCCATTGAAGGGTCAATAGCTATTATTCCATCCATATTCCTTGAAATAATATTATCTATTACATTCTTTTCCATAATAGGATTACCATCTGTACTATATAAAGACATTGTAAATCCATTATTCACCAAGGTTCTATTTATTTCCTCAACTATTGTTGGAAAAAAAAGATTGGTAATACCCGGTACAAGTATTCCTACACTAGATGTAGTTTTAAGTATCAAACTTCGTGCTATTTCATTGGGTACATATCCCAATTCCTCAATAGCCTTTTCTATTTTTTCTCTAGTTTCCGCCTTTACAGGGTAATTGTTATTTATTGCACGAGATACAGTGGCAATAGAGACTCCTGCCCTCTTTGCCACATCATGTATAGTAGCTCCCATTTACATCTCACCTCAACTCCATTGCCAATGTAAGAAAAACTGCTGATGTCATAGTAAAAGCATTTTCCTCAAGCCCTTCACCTGTAAGGGCATTGTAATTTTCAGTCATTCCTCTTTGAGAAGCCATTCTACAAAATTTCCAAGCAATATCACGTGCAAAGTCTAATTCCCCCATATTGTACAATCCATCAACAATAATCATAGTTGTAGGTGCCCAAATTGGACCTCTCCAATAGCCCTTTTCTTCATAAAAAGGGCTATCTATTCTTTCCGTTGCCAAACCATATTCAGTATAAAATTTGCCCTTCTCCTTTAAATCCTCTACCAATTTTTTAGCTATATCTACAGGAAGCCTATCTCCAAGAACAATAGGCATATAAAGAAGCAAACTATTAGACTCAATGATTTTATTGCTCCCAGCCAATCTAGCAACAAATTTTTTTCCATCGTAAAAACAATCTATTAGCTTATCTAGCAAACTAGAAGCTCTATCTTTCCAATATAGTGATTCTTCTTTCCTACCAATATTTTTAGCTAATGTGGACAACACATCCATTTGAATCACTAAATAGCTTAAAAGATCGGGACTTTTAATAGGTGGTCTTTCATTAAAAACTGTAGAATTGTCCCAGCCACAATCATTTCCATGATTATATGTAGGTATTCCATCCTTGTCATAATCACGATATTTAAACCACCAATTAGTCCACTTGACCAAAGGCTCATATACTTCTTCCATCTTCTCTTTAGTTATAAAATCACTTTTCTTCATCATCCAATCAATAGCCCAACCATGTATAGGAGGTTTAGTACAATTCCAACTTGCAAAGGCATCATTTATATAATCAGGAATCAAACCACTTTCATCTTGATTGTCAAAAAATATCATTATTTGATCCCAAGCTAGTTCTGGATATCTATTTATAAGAGCCATAGCATTAAAACAATTATCCCAGCTCCATATATTTGACATATAATTTTTAGACATATATATAGCTGGCCTAGTAAGCTTTCCCTTTGGATTTACAACACATGACCAAGTAAAATATCCTGCCAATTGCCTTCCCTTTTCTATTTCATCTGAAACTTCAGCTATACTATCCATCCATGCATCATAGCTTTCCTTTATTTTTGCATGATATTTTTCAAAACTATCATATTCTTTTTCTTGCCAAACCGTCTCATAGGCCTCAATAGTAGCATCAAATCTATTGTTTTCATCACATGAAAAATTTGCCACAATATATTCTGATTTAACTATATTCCAAGGTGCATCTACAACAAGCTCTCCCTCTAAAGATGTAATCAAAAGCTTTAGTTGCTCTTCATAGCTATTGACTTCCCACTGTTTTTTACCAATAGGTATAGCATTGTCATAGGACTTTGTATCCATAGTCAATCTTAAACTTGTATTCTCGCCACGAATACGGAGAATATCCTTAGATATACAAAACTCCACAAACCCTTTTGAACTCTCTAATTTCAACAAAGTAGGATTAAAAATGCTCTTAAAAGAAACAATATCTCCATTTTCAACTAAATCTATTCTAAAAAGTCGACTTATAAAATTGTCTCCTCCTTTTACATTCCTTATATACAGTCCATCTTCTATATCCTTTATATTTTCAATATAGGATATAGAAAAAGTTGAACCATAAGAACTAAAAGGTATTTCCTTTATATCAAATTCCATCTACATCACCCCCAGAATAGGGTTTCCATCTAATATTAAACTGAAACTCCTTAGTTTCAAGTCTATGTTGTGGTAGTGGAAGAGGCCCACAGCTATTACTTCCAAGTCCATAATGCTTATAATCAATATTCAATGTGATAAAATCTCTTTTGCTTAAATCTGATAGATGCCTAGCCTTTTCTATATCTTCTGTAGTATAATAATGAGCACTAAAGTTTAAACTTTCTTCAGCATATACTACAAATCCTACCCCCAATTCATCAGAAAAAGAAACCCATTTTACATCAGTTCTATTTCCATTGTCCTGAGGATACACATAGGGAGTATAAAGTTCATCTACAGTGCTTTTGTATACTCCAAAAGGATTAGCTTCTTTGCTATCAATATACGATTCACCTGGCCCTCTCCCATACCATTTAACTCTTGACATAAATTTAGGCAATTTCATCTGTAATCCAATCTTTGGAAGAGTTCCTGGAATATTTCCTTTAGGACTACCTACTATGGACATATCTACATGGCCGCTACCATATATCTTGTAAATATATCTACATTCTAAAGCCCAATCTCCATTTGGTGGTGAAATAAAAGTTTTTATATTCACAATTGCCAATTTATCCTCTATAGTAGTCTCAACTTCATCTATCCTATGAT
Source organism: Sporanaerobacter sp. (assembly GCF_047830725.1). Classification (NCBI taxonomy): domain Bacteria; kingdom Bacillati; phylum Bacillota; class Tissierellia; order Tissierellales; family Sporanaerobacteraceae; genus Sporanaerobacter; species Sporanaerobacter sp. The sequence continues at coordinate 558,344 of NZ_CP181252.1, forward strand.
GTAATATATCTAGTCCTTTTTTCCTCCACTCCTTCACTATATACATATCATTATCTATTGGAGCTCTCCAAAAATTCAACTTGGGCCCTTCCTTTAAAATATCTACTCCTTCATAATTCCAACTATATATTTGACCCTTCAACTTGTTAAATAACAAATTGAAATTGCAACCTTTTACATATATAAATTTATAGTCTTCTTTTACATCTACATTAGCCATAGATTCTATATCTAAAACCGGCAATTTATATTCTGAAGAAAGTTTAAATTGTTCCCAAGCAACTACATGACCTTTATTGGCCCAAGGAGTATCTACAGCCAAAACAAATTCAATATTTAGCCATAAATCTGTATTCAAATTGTATTTTTTCTTTAAATCAAAAGGTATTGTAACCACTTTGCTTTCACGAGCTTCAATATGAGGCATATTAAGTATTCCACTTTGAAGTATTTTCCCATCCCCTGAAACATTCCAAGCCAAATTCAAATGATCCAATGATATAAAATCATATATATTTTTAATCTTTACTTGACCTTTGTTTAAATTAACTTCTTCCACCTTTACAGGTTCAATTATTTTCTTGTACTGGATTAGTCCTGGTGTAGGAATTCTATCAGGCCTTAAAAGTCCATCACAACAGAAATTTGAATTGTTGGGTTCATCTCCAAAATCTCCACCATATGCAAAATATTCTCTGCCATCCTCTGTATATTTTCTAATACCATGGTCAACCCATTCCCACACAAATCCACCTTGAAGTCTCTTGTATTTATAGAAAATATCCCAATACTCTTTAAGCCCTCCTGGCCCATTTCCCATAGCATGAGCATATTCACAGAGAATATGAGGCTTATCCATATTTTCCATTTTCCCATACTCCTCCATTCTTTCATGAGAAGAATACATAGTACTCACTACATCAGCCACTTCTACATCAAAATCTCCCTCATAATGAACCAATCTAGTAGAATCCCTTTTATGGCACCAATCTGCCATAGCCTTGAAATTTGAGCCAAAACCTGATTCATTTCCCAAGGACCACATTATAATAGAAGGATGGTTTTTGTCTCTTTCAACCATTCTCTCTACCCTATCAACATAGGCCTCCTCCCATGCTGGGTCTTTGCTTATTTGGCTAATATCTCCCATTAACTCAAATCCATGACATTCCAAATCAGCCTCATCTATTACATATAACCCATACATATCGCAAAGTTCATAAAATCTTGGGTGATTTGGATAATGAGAAGTACGAACAGCATTTATATTGTATTTTTTCATAAGCACTATATCTTCTTCCATAGAATGAAAAGGTACAGCTCTTCCAAGTTCGGGATGTATTTCATGACGATTAACTCCCTTTAGCATTATGGGGACACCATTTACAAGAAAATTTCCATCCTTAACTTCCACAGTCCTAAAACCTATCTTTGAAGGCACAACTTCTAAAATATTTCCTTTTAAATCTTCAAGTACAATAAGAAAATTGTACAAATATGGAGCTTCTGCAGACCACTTATGAGGACTTTTAACTGGTATATCTAATGACACTATTTTCTCACATTGAGAAGCCAAATCTAAATCCATAGCAGTTTCCCCAACTTTTGACAAATTCTCATCAAACAATATATATCGAAGTTTGTAATCTCTATACTCTACAAAATCCACATTTGTCACTTTAGTTTCTATATTTAGTATCCCATCTTCATAACTCTCATCAAGCTGAGTCTTTACAAAAAAGTCTTCAATATGAATCTTTTCCCTGGCAATAAGGGATACATCTCTAAATATGCCACTTAACCACCACATATCCTGATCCTCTAAATAACTGCCATCCGTCCACTGATATACTCTTACAGCTAAAAGATTTTCACCAGTATTTATGTATGGAGTTATATCAAACTCTGAAGGCATTCTGCTCCCTTGACTATATCCAACTTTTTTGCCATTTATCCATAGATGAAATCCACTATCTACGCCTTCAAATCTGATAATGACTTGCAAACCATTCCAATCTTTTGGTATATAAAAATTTCTCCTATAATAGCCTGTAGGATTTTCTGATGGAACCCTTGGAGGATCAACGGGAAAAGGATATATTAAATCAGTATAGTGAGGATAGCCATATCCCTCTAACTGCCAGTTCCCAGGAACTCTAATATCATCCCAATCTCTTGCATCAAAATCTCTATCATAAAAATTCTGTGGAGACTCTTCTGGAGTATGGGAATAGTAAAACTTCCACATACCATTCAAAAGTTTAAATCCCTTTCTATTTTCCATTCCAAAATTAAGGGCAGAATCTATATCTTTATAAGAACTAAAATATGCTCTACTATTTAATCTATTGTATTTTAAAACCTTTAAATTGTTCCAATCTTTCAAATTTGCCATTTTCATCCTCCTAACAAACAATAGTAAACGTTTTCTATTCATAGAATATCATTTTATCTTATATAAATCAATATCCATCACTCCGCCACTCCGCCACGGGGACGTTTCGTTTGGCTGGTCGTTTTTTGTCCCGATACTGAGGCTTTTGTGATACTTTCACGCATCTTGCATTTCAATATATTATCTCTATATTCTTTCCACATTTAGCACATTTCCCATTATTTATTCCAATTATTTCTACAGGCAAATCCCTATCCACTATTTTGCTCCCACAATTAGGACAATAGGTATTTAAATCAATTCCCCACACATTCCCTATATATACATAATTCAAATACTCTCTAGCTATATCTTTAGCTTTTACAAGAATATCATAGCTTGTCGGTGGTTTGAACATTTTATATGCTGGATGATATCTGGTCAAATGAAGAGGAATATCTTCATCTATTTCTGAAATCCACTTAGAAAGCTTTTGTATTTCATCTAAAGAATCATTTTCTCCTTCTATTATAAGCGTTGTAATTTCAACCCAAGTAGATTTTCTGCTTATTTCTATTGTATCCAAAACTGATGAAAGTTTCCCTTTGCACAATCTATTGTAGTAGCTTTCATCAAAAGATTTCAAATCTATATTCATAGCATCTATATATGGTAAAATCTCCTCTAAAGGCTCTTTCTGAATATATCCATTGGTGACTAATACATTTTTTAGCCCCTGATTTTTCACTTTTTTAGATATATATAATACATATTCATACCAAATAGAAGGCTCATTGTAGGTGTAGGCAATACCTATAGAGCCATTGGCTTTTGCAAGACTTAACAAATCTTCATCTTGTATTTCAATAGATACTGGTTTCTCATGAGCTATCTCCCAATTTTGACAAAACTCACATTTTAAGTTGCAACCAAAACTGCCAATAGAAAAAATCTTGCTCCCTGGATAAAAATGATATAAAGGCTTTTTTTCTATTGGGTCAAAAGCATAAGATGTTATCTTGCCATAATTTAGTGTATATAGTTTTCCACCTTCATTTTTTCTTGCTTTGCATATTCCAATATTTTTATCATCTATAATACATCCATGAGGGCAAAGATTGCACCTTACTTTTTTGCCCTCTAGTTGAGTATAATATAAAGCTTCTTTAAGTTTCATTTCTATTCACCCACTATATATGCCTTTCCACTTCAAATCTCTCTATGCTATAATCTTCATCTGGACTTATTCCAGCCTTTTTTAGAGCTATATTTATCTGTTCTTCTGGAGTTTCTATGCCTTCCAAATTTGGAAGAAGAACACCTCTCCTCATGCCTTTGCTGACAATAACACCATATTTTTTTACATCCAGTTCTTCTATAGAATCAATCTTTTCTGGTTCTTTTAGTACATCTACCGAATATACAATTTCGTCCAATTCACTTTCGTCCACTGGCAAAAATCTTGGGTCTTCAACTCCAGCACTCACTGCATTTTTGATTATCTCCATAGCTATATTTTCTTTAGTAGGTTCTATAGTGCCAATACATCCTCTTAGCATGGAATCCTTTTTTAAGGATACAAATACCCCACTTCTATTCTTTAATAATTCTTCACTCAAATTCTTAGGTAAATCCATTATTTCCCCATATTTTATATAATATTCTAAACTTTGTCTTGCCAATCTCACATATTCGTCTTCTTTTTCTCTTATACTAATTATTTTCTCTTTTTTAGCCTTTTTTATTTTGTCCAACAATTTGTAATCTTCTCCTCCTTCATATACAGATACCTTAGCTGTGCAATATCCTACTCCAAAGGGACCTTCATAGGAATATACTTCTGTTTTCTTCTTAAATCCATCTAAAAATCCTGACATAACTATAAAAGATCTCAAACCACATTCACCAGCTGCTTCTGCCAATTCTAAATCAAAATTTGCTATTCCTTCAAAATCATTATTCTTAAAAAGTTCAACTATTTTTCTATCAAATACTTCTCCCTTAGGGCTATATCCAGCTGGAGCATCTTCTTTAAGCCTATGAGATAAATCCCCACTAGCTATAAACACAGCTCTTTCAGCTGATGCTAAAACCGCTTCTTGAATAATAGTGCCAAATCTATAAAGTTCAGTTGGAGACAAAAGGCCATAGGTTATATGGACCAATTTATAATCCATATATTCTTTATTGACAAAATACAATGGAACCAACGCTCCATGGTCTAAATGAAAATCCACATCATTATACATATATGAAAATTTTTTATCTATCTTAGCTACCGTAATACCTTCTTTTGCTGCTCTATCTACTATATCCTTAACAAGAGCTTTATCATTTTGAAATTTAAAACTTAAATCTGGTCTACCAAAATTCCAAAAACTGCCCACCAAAGTATCTTCATAAGAAATAGCAATTGCATCACTAAACAAAGGTCCATGAGGCGTGACAAGTATTATAGTAGAAGGACTTTCCCCTTTAATGTCTAATGCCAACTTTTTAACCCCATCAAGAGTTTTTTTGGCTCTTTTTTCCTCGCCTCTTCCAATCTCCTCAACTATTATAGGAGGATGCGGAGAAACATAAGCTCCTAATATTTTTCCCATTTCCTTCACCCCTAATCATTTTTTATTTGTATTCGCCATAACAAACAGCGGGACCAAAATAGACCAGCCAAACGAAACGTCCCCGTGGCGGCGTGGCGGAGTGGTTATCTTGTAAACTTAATTGTTTTTGTCTTTGTATTCATATTGCACATTGTCCCAAGTGGAATTGTTGACATAGGATGGCAATGTCCTGATTTTATATTGTACATTACAGGCTTTTTATAATCTCTTAAAACATCTTTTAACATTTCTTCCGTTGTATAATCCCTATCTGATTTATTTATACAATTTGTAAATTCACCAAATATTATTCCTTCTGCATCCTCTAATTTCCCTGAATATTTCAATTGATACATCATTCTATCAAGTCTTTCAACACTTTCATTTACATCTTCAATAAAAAGTATCTTGCCTTTTGTATCTACTTCATAGGGTGTTCCAATCATAGATGTAAGTAATGCCAAATTGCCCCCTACAATGATTCCTTCACTATAACCTTCCACCATAACCTTGAAATCTTCTCTAGGGGGATTTTCCAGTATCAATTCATCTTCCATGTTTATAGCCTTCTTGAAACTTGTCATTGTAAAATCATCAAAATTATATAGCATATCAGATTCTACCATAGGGCCATGAAAAGTTACCATTTCACATCTTTGATTGAAATTTACATTAAGATTTGTAATATCACTATATCCAACAAATATTTTAGGATTTGCAGCTATCAAATCAAAATCTAATTTATCCATAATATGAGAACTAGTATCTCCACCTCTTATACACCATATAGCCTTTACCTCCTTGTCAGCAAACATCTCATTTATTTCTTTTGCCCTTTCTTCTCCAGTACCTGCAGAATATCCATGAATAGATAGATAAGTACATCTTCCCATTTTCACCTTGTATCCCATATCCTCAACTAATTTCTTGCAAGCATCTAAGTTTTCTCTTGATACAGGAGAAGAAGGTGCTACAATGGCAATCGTATCACCTTTTTTTAGCTTTTCCGGAAAAATCACAATTTTCACACTCCTTTGGTTGCATGGAGACATTTTATTTGCCACCATGCTATCCTATTATGATTTCACACACTTTCTCTATTTCTTCTTTTTTAAGTCCTACTGAACTTGGCAAATTTATGCCTTTTTTGCCCAATTCTTCTGTAACAGTTAAATCCCCATGTCTACAATTTTTATAGGGTATCATCTCATGAACTGGTTCAAAAAATGGTCTAGTCTCAATATCATTTTCAGAAAAAGCCTTTATAAGCTCATCTCTACTCATTCTAAAATCATCTTCCACTACTATAGAATATAGCCAAAATACATTTTTGGCCCATTCCTTTTCTACAGGCAAAGTTATTCCCTTGACATCCTTCAAGAGTTCATCATAATATTCTCTATGCTCTCTTTTTTTCAATATAAACTCATCCAAATTCTCCAACTGAGCACATCCCATACTAGCATTTATATTTGGAAGTCTAAAATTGTAGCCTATATCCGTATAGCTAAATCCATTGTTTTCATGGAATACTCTAGCCTGAGTAGACAAAAATTTGGCCCTTTTCCCCAATTCCACATCATTGGTCACTAACATTCCTCCGCCACCAGTAGTCATAAGCTTATTGGCATTAAAGCTAAAACATCCTATATGCCCAATACTTCCTACAGAATTTCCCTTATACAAAGAACCCAATCCTTCCGTAGCATCTTCTATTACATACAAATTGTACTTATCTGCCAATTCCATTAAACTATCCATATCTACAGGATGCCCATACAAATGAACTGGCATAATAGCTTTAGTCTTTGGAGTTATAAGCTCTTCTACCTTTTTTACATCCATAGAAAAAGTATCCCTACATACATCTACAAATACAGGCTCTGCCCCTAAATATTTTATAGGATTAACTGTAGCTATATATGTAAGAGATGGTACTATAACCTCATCTCCTTCTTTTATACCCAATACTCTCAAAGCCAAATGAAGAGCACTGGTCCCATTTGGAGTTACTACTGCCATATTTGCTCCTACAAATTCTTTAAAATCCTTCTCAAATCTATCTACAAAACTTCCTACTCCACCAACTTCATTATTTTTCAAACATTCCTCTATATATTTCCACTCATTTCCTTTAATTTCTGCCACACACAATGGTATCATAAAATCAACTCCTATGAATAATTTTAATTAAGTAAACTCATATCCAATTCTCTATTCACTAAAAGCTCCAACTTCTCCTTCATATCTTCAAATAATGGAGCTATTTCACCAGAAAGTATCTCTGGAACAAAATTTAAATCATCATTAGCTAATATATCCTGAAAATCAACCATAATCTCTCTTAGTTCATAAGTGTCTTTTACATATGCATTCCACAATTTATAATCACTAACTATATATTTGATTTCTCTATCAACATCTAATGTTTCAGTAGCATCTAATATCCATTTTATTTTTTCAAACAAATCCACAAGTTTTCCCCAAGTTTCTTCTGCAGCCTCATTGTAAAATTCATTTGACAATATTTGGATTTCTGGAACATACTCTTCTATAGTTTCTATAATATATACAATCAAATCCTTTGCCAATTCTCTTGAAGTTTTAATGAAAACTTTTACTTCCTTTATATCATGAATATTTTCACTAAAATAGTCATAAAAATCCTCATAAACATGTTTCCCATCCACTTCTAAATGGCTCAGGGCATATTTTTCATCTGAAAGTATATTGCCCAAATCCTCAAATATATTGTCTATATACTTTTTTTCATTTTTGTATTCTAATATTTTATCAAGAACATATATTTTCATTAAAATTACCTCCATGATAATTGTATATATATATTCGACAATTGTAAATCTTTTTTAAAACTATTTTCATAAAACCCTTTACTTTTATACATCATTCATTGTAAAATATAGCTTAACTTATATTTTAATTTCCAACAATCAGGGTATGATTGTACTGAATGAATACAAAGATTTAAGAGGTGATTTTATGATTCCGCAAAGCATTTTAAGAAAAAAATCTATCAAATTTTTAGAGTATATGGGGATCTATCCAGATGATTGTGAAACTGAAGAAGAATTGGAAGAATATATAGATACCCTTTCTATATTGGAATTTGAAGCAGAAGAAAATGGCGGATTAATCTATGAATTTGACGAAGAATCCTATATAGTCATAAATTTCATAGATGGAGAATATTTGATAGCTCCTGTAGAATAGGCACACTATAAAGCCCTTTAATCTTTAAGATTAAAGGGCTTCTTTGTTTATTTTACATAAAAATATATAAATTTCTACCAATACAAAATATAAATATATATATGATTTTTATTTATTGTATTGACAATGCACATACTCTTTTGATAGTATATGGGTACAAATATAAATTGTATCTATATAAAGGAGGACACTTTATGAAAAATTTAAAAGAATTAAACGATAAGCTTGCAGGTGGAGTTATAATGGATGTAGTCAATGCAGAACAAGCTAAAATTGCCGAAAGCAGTGGTGCTGTTGCTGTCATGGCATTGGAAAGAGTCCCATCAGATATTAGAAAAGATGGTGGAGTTGCTAGAATGTCAGATCCTAAATTGATAGAAGAAATACTAAAAGCTGTATCTATTCCTGTAATGGCAAAAGTACGAATTGGTCATTTTGTTGAAGCACAAATCATTGAAGCCTTGGGTGTAGATTACATAGATGAAAGCGAAGTCTTAACACCAGCTGATGATTGCTATCATATAAATAAAAAGAGTTTCAATACACCTTTTGTTTGTGGAGCAAGAAATTTAGGTGAAGCATTAAGACGTATTGGTGAAGGTGCATCAATGATAAGAACAAAAGGAGAAGCGGGTACTGGAAATGTAGTTGAAGCAGTAAGGCATATGCGAACAGTAATGTCTCAAATAAGAAGATTGGAAAATACACCTAAAGAAGAACTAATGACTATAGCTAAAGAAATGGGAGCACCCTATGATTTAGTAGTATATGTAGCTGAAAACGGCAAATTGCCAGTACTAAATTTTGCAGCAGGAGGAATTGCAACACCAGCAGATGCAGCTTTGATGATGCAATTAGGTTGTGATGGTATATTTGTAGGTTCAGGTATTTTCAAATCCCAAAATCCAGAAAAAAGAGCAAAAGCAATAGTTAATGCTGTAAAAAACTACAATGACCCTAAAATACTAGCTGAAGTATCAAAAGATTTAGGAGAAGCAATGATTGGCATAGACATTAATGATATTCCAAAGGAAAATTTATTTTCCGAAAGATAACAAAGTATCAAAAATGGCAAATACCTTTTTATATACTTAATAAGCAGGCAATAGCCTGCTTATCATTTCCTTTACTCCAATAATATTTATTGTTCTTTTTAAATTATATAAAAGCAAAAATAGGACCATCTCAGTTTTTACTGATTAAATAGTCTAACTTTCCCCGATATAGTTGCCATAACTTCTGAAAATTTGTCTATCATAGACTCGACCACATCATCAATTGACATATTTTCAACATTGTCAATTACTAATGGCTCTTTGATATATAAATGAAATAAATCTATTATTCTATTTAAAATTGCTTGTCCCTCTTTTCTAAATATAAAAACATCCTTGCTACCTTTCCAAAGCTTGTTCTAAATCTTCTATTATATCTCTATAATCTTCAAGTCCAACAGATATTCTAACCATACTCTCTGTAAGTCCAAATTCTATCAATTTCTCATGGGGATATCCTCTATGAGTCATGGCTGCCGGAAATTCCACCAATGTCTCACAATCTCCCAAACTAACTGCCAACTGAGCCAATTTCAATTTTTCCACAAATTTTTTGGCTTCTTCCATTCCACCATCTATTTCAAAGCTTATCATTGCTCCAAATCCATTCATCTGTTTTTTAGCTATCTCATGGCTCTCAAAACTTTCAAGTCCAGGGTACATAACTTTATTTATTTTTTTGTGAGATTGAAGAAATTTTGCTACCTTCATTGCATTTTCTTCATGTTGCCTCATTCTAACCCCAAGGGTTTTAAGTCCTCTCAAAAGTAACCACGCATTAAAGGGACTCATGACTCCACCAAATTCACACATATAATCAAATTTTAAATACTTTATGTAATCCGCATCTTTAGCTATTGCAACTCCACCTACTACATCTCCATGACCGCATATGTATTTTGTAGCACTATGAACTACCACATCTGCTCCCAATAGTAATGGATTTTGGAAATATGGAGAAGCAAAAGTATTATCTACCACTACTTTTATATTTCTTTCCTTTGCTATTTCCACTACCCCTTTTATGTCTATAACTGATAAATTGGGATTTGATGGGGTTTCAAAATATATGACCTTTGTGTTTTCATCTATGGAAGATTTTAATTCTTCCAATTTCCCAAGATCTATCATTTTATATTTCACATTATATTGAGGCAAAATATTGGTAACTACATTGTAGCTTGAACCATAAAGAGTCCTATGAACTATAACTTTATCATCTGGTTTTAAGAGAGAAAACAAAACTGAACTAATAGCTGCCATTCCCGAAGCAAAAGCCACAGCTCCAGTTCCAAATTCTAATTCAGCCATTCTATTTTCAAACAATCTCAGCGTTGGATTGTTTCCCCTAGTATATACATAATCATCTGACTGAAAACTCATTACCTTTTCTACATGTTCTATATCATCAAATACAAAAGTTGAAGTTTGAAATATTGGTGGATTTAAAGCATTGTTTGGGTTTTTCCCTGAACTTCCACCATGTATTGTTCTAGTATCAAAATGATAATTTTTGTTTTTATCCATAAACTTCCCTCCAGCCTATTGAATTCATGAAAAATTTCTACATTTCTTTATACTTTCCTTCTTTTAAGTCAATTATTGCACATAATATAATTAGTATCAAACAAAATATATTATCGTCAATAGAAATAGTAGTATAATATAATTGAAAATTAAATCTAATCTGGGAGTTGGGTAAAATGGAAGAGATAAAAAAATTTATAGCGGATAATATAGAAAAATATAAGTATAAAGGTGTTGTTGTTGGGATCAGCGGAGGAATTGATTCGGCTGTAGTAGGTAAACTACTTAAAGACTCCTTGGGAAGAGACAAGGTTTTAGGTTTGATACTTCCTGAAAGGGACACTGCCAAAGATACAGTTCAAGATGCAATTCTTGTATGTGATTATATTGGAATCGAATATAAAATAATTGACTTGACTGGAATCATAAGAAAAATAGGAGTTTACTCTTTAAAGCCTCCCGCTTTTCCTTTTCCAAAAACCATTCAAAATAGATATTCTAGAAATGTATGGACTTCTCAAAAAAAACCTTTTATACAAGACTTAACTACTCAAGGAGATAAAAATTTTTCTGAAAGCCTTGCATATTACAGAGCAAAACCTAGAACGAGAACAATAATGCTATACTTTGAAGCTGAAAAAAGGGGATATGCCGTAGCTGGATGTACCAACAAAACTGAAGAAATGACTGGATTTTATACAAAATGGGGAGATGAAGCCTGCGATATTGAGCCAATAAGACATCTATATAAAACTGAAGTATTTGAACTTGCAAAAAAATTAAACATTCCTCAAAAAATAATTGATAAGAAACCCAGTCCTGATATTGCACCAGGAATAACCGATGAATTTGCTCTTGGAATTGGATATGAAGAATTAGATAGGATACTTATGAAAATAGAAAACAATGAAGAACTGTCAAATGAAAATCAAGATAGTGTAGAAAAGGTAAAAGAGATACTTGAAAACAGAAAATATAGAGAAGTAAGGCAATTGCATCTTTAGAAAACTAGAATTAGTAAAATATTTAACTGAAAAATGTAGTATGGCCATGATGAAGTAAAAATATTAAAAATAGATTCAAGAGGAGATATTTATAGATAACCCCGGAAAAAATCCAGGGTTATCTGATGCAAAAAGTGATGCAAAAAGAACTGTCCCCAACGCATCCCCAACGCATCTCATTAATGAAAGCCTATGTTTCCAATGGTTTTGCAGTATTTTTCTACTTTGTTGAGTATAAATATGCCTAAATAGATACTTATGCCCATAAAAAGTACCAATATCAACTGTTCTATGTGGATAGGTAACAAAGTTTTGGTGCCTAAGAGTATTCCTCTTATGGAATCATAACCATAAGTCAGAGGAATAATCAAAGATACTGCTAAAATTCCTTTTGGAAGAACAGTTACAGGAAATTCTGATCCACATATCATATTTAATGTAGCATTGGTTATATCTATTATATTGTTGGCATTGTTGGTTATGAGAACCAAACCAGCTATCCCAAATCCCAAACCATACAGCCCTATAAGGAGTGGAATGAGAGTTGCTATTGAAGAAAGTATACTACCACTTATGCTAAATCCAAACAACAACCATATAAGAAATGCCACTATGAGGGTACTAGCAGTAGTAGAAACCAATGAGAAAATAGATCTTCCAACAAGTTGCACCCAAAGAGGAATAGGAGTAAGCCAATTGGATTCAATCACCCCTGCATCCATTTCATTTTTTAGAGAAAATCCCATACTCCAAAGTACTGCACTTACAAAGCTTGATACTATACTTCCCATTACTAAAAAGCCCATATAGTCAGTTGTCCCAGTATATTGAGCAAATCCAATGTTTTTTCCACCTATTTGAAAAGATTTAGACAAAAAATACACTGGAACAACCCAAATAATAGGCTCTAATATACTCAATATTGCATTGACACGATAGCTAAAAAATATTTTTATATCTTTTTTAAAAATAGCACCTATTGCCATCATATAAGTTTTAATTTTGTTCCTATTCATTTTGTATCCCCCCTTAGTATTGGCCTAATGATCCAGAACTTTTTACTCTTTTTTGTGTATAATTAAAGGCCAATAAACCTAATGTCATGAGTACAGCTCCAAATATGAGAAGTATAAAAATTTCACTTTTTATATCCCCTACGCTTACTCCTTCTGTAATAACTGCCCGCAAAGCATTTATGCTATAAGTTATAGGTATAAATTTAGATACATTTCTCATCCAATTTGGTAGAACTGCCAAAGGATAAGTTATTCCACAAAAAACCATGATCATTCCTCTTACTAAAAACACCATAGAATTTGCTTCTTTGACCCACATAACCAGACTTGCAAATATGAAACCAATTCCATAAACTGCAGGTATAGATACCAAAAGAACCAACAAAGCTAAAAGAGGACTCCCTACAAAATGAAAATTATATACCAATTTAAACTCTAATACTATAATTGGAATATATATTATACTAAAAATCATATCGAAAAGTGAATATCCTAAAAGCAAACTAATTTTAGGCACTGGACAAAGCCAATTAGATTCTAGTGTACCTCTTACTTGTTCAACTCTAAGGCTGGTACCAAAAGACCAAAGTATAGAATTCATCCATGACCACATGACAGTACCTATGAGCATATATGTTTTGTAATCACTAGTTCCTGTTAAAGTAGCAAAAGAAACTAATGAACTAGTATCTGTCCCAGATAGTGCTTTTGCAGTAAATACATATCCAAGAGGCAATAGTATAGGCCATATGAGCATAGAGATAAACCAAGTAGGATATCTAAATGCTATCTTAAATTCTTTTTTGAAAACTGCACCCATGGCAGTAAAAACAGATGGTTTTTTAATTGTAGTCTCCATTTTAAAGCCTCCTATTCCCTTAAAGCTAGATGAATCTTTGTCTATTCTTGCATGAATTTTCCCGTCTTTAATAAACAAAATCCTCTTGCAATAACTAGCTGCAAATGCATCATGAGTAACCATGATAATAGTCGTGTTGAATTCCTTATTCATTTGAGATAAGCATTGCAACAATTCTTGAGAAGATTTTGAATCCAATGCTCCAGTGGGTTCATCTGCAAAAACTATGGAAGGAGAAGTAATGAGTGCCCTTGCTGCTGCTACTCTCTGCTTTTGCCCTCCTGACAATTGATAGGGATATTTTTTTAAATGCTCTTTTAATCCAAAAAATTTGCTTAAGTCTTCTATCTTTTTATTTATTTCTCTTATATCTACTTTTGAAAGAGCAAGGGGCAAAGCCATATTGTCCTCAATAGACATACTGTCCAACAAGTTAAAATCTTGAAATATAAAACCTATATTATTTCGTCTAAATATGGAAAGCTCCTTGTTTTGCATATTTAAAATACTATTTCCTTCATAATATATTTCTCCAGAAGTAGGTCTGTCAATAGTAGATAACAGATTTAAAAGTGTAGTCTTTCCTGCTCCAGATGGTCCCATTATTCCTAAAAATTCACCCTTATATACTTTTAAATCAATATCATCTACAGCTGTAAAAGTCATTCCTTTTGAGCCATATTCTTTTCTTAAATTTTTCGTTTCAAGTACCACGTCCATTTTCTAACCTCCTATATCATTTGAAAAATCTCTCTTAATCTAAGAGAGATTTTTTATTTAGTATTTGTCTATATTCTAGTATTTTCCCTGTCTGTATGCCATCATTTATAGTGACAATATAGAACTTAATATTACATCTTTGTCACATTGAAATAATCAGCTATTTTATAAAAAGTTATTTTAAATTCTGTGTATTGTGATACTTGAGAAGATACTTCTATATTGAAATTTAGCTTATTTGCAATTTTTTTACATATATAAAGTCCCATGCCTGTGGATTTGGTTGTTTTTCTTCCATTATCTCCTGTAAACCCCTTGTCAAAAATTCTTTCTATATCTTTAGGAGATATGCCCATACCATTATCTTTTATAAAAAGTTTTATACTTTCTTCATCTTCCCTTGCAAAAATTTTAATTTTCCCATGCACATCGGTATATTTGCAAGCATTATTTATTATTTGATCTAATACATAAAAAGTCCATTTGATGTCTAAAAATACATTAAAATCCAAATTATCCATTTCTACTTCTATCTTTTTAGATATAAAAGAATTCATATTGTTTTTAATTACGCTTTTGACTAATGTATATAAATTTATTTCTTCTATTGCAAAGTCTTCAGAATAGTTTGAAGCCCTGCTAGTATACAGTACTTGATTGGTGAGAAAATTTATTCTTTCTAATTCCCCTCTCAACTCTTCTGAAATATCATATAGTTCTTCTTCCTCAATTTTGTCAGCTATAAGCTCACATACGGATAAGGGTATCTTAATCTCGTGAACCCATCTTGTTATATAATCATTTATCTCTTCTAAATCATTTATTAATTCATTTGTTTTTTTTAATTTTTCATCATTTTTAAAAGCTATTATTTCCCTTATAAGGACTTGTTCCAATTTTTCACCATTTGGGAGTAATCTATCAATATCTTCCTTATTACAGAGAGCCTTTCTTAGACCACTATAACTGTTTCTCCATTTTATATAATCTATTAACAAAAATATCAATGAAATAGAGAATATGAGTATATTCATATAGAGGATATCAGATAAGGATTTGTCCAAAGCTGTACTACTTATCAATATCAAGTTAATTATTAATATTATTACTATAAAATATAAAATTGTCCAAAGTGAATCTTTTAGATATTTAAAGAAACTCATGGTATCATATATCCTTGAGATTTTTTAGTGACTATAAAATCCTTAAGTCCCACATCTTCCAGCCTTTTTCTAAGTCTATTTACATTTACAGTCAAAGTGTTTTCACTTATAAAATATTCACTTTCCCAAAGCACTCTCATGATTCTATCCCTTGATATTATCTTGCCTTTGTTTTTCATAAGAAGTTGAAGTATTTTAAATTCATTCTTGGTGAGTTCTATTTTCTCCTCCTCATAGACAAGTGTCCCATCATTTATGCTTAAAATAGCTCCATGACATTCTATTATACTGCCTTCATTTTCTCCATAGGAATAAGTTCTTCTTATGACAGCTTGTATTTTGGCTAATAATATATCCATGGAAAATGGTTTTGTCACAAAATCATCTCCCCCCAAATTGACCGCCATTATTATATCCATATTGCTGTCCCTTGAAGATAGAAATATAATTGGAACTTTAGACATACTCCTTATTTTTTGACACCAATAAAATCCATCAAAAGAAGGTAAATTTATATCCATAATAACTAAATGAGGATTGTACTTTGCAAATTCCTCCAATACGTTTTCAAAGTTTTCAATAGAAAACGCATCGTATCCCCATTTAGAAATACCTTGTTTTATATTGTCACAAAGAATTTTGTCATCCTCAACTATAAGTATCTTGTACACAATATCACCTCATGGCTATACTTTTAATCAGTCCCTCTAATTTTGATGCAAAAAGAACCGTCCCCAGTGCATCACCCAGTGCATCACAAAAAAGGGTGGCAAACAAAACGTCCCCTTGCCACCTAATTGATTACGAATCCAGCACTTGCATTTATTATTTGGCCTGTGATGAGTTTGGCTTCTTCTGTTGAAAGGAAGTATATTACATCTGCTATGTCTTCTGGTTTTGCAATTACTTCAAGAGGTGTGTCATATCTAATGCCTTCAAGAACTTCTTTGTCAACACCTGAAATCATATCTGTATATACTGCTCCTGGTGCAACAGCATTCACCAATATATTTGAAGGGCCTAGTTCTTTTGCCAAGGCCTTTGTGAAACTTATGACTGCTCCTTTTGTTGCAGAATAATGTACTTCACAGGAGGCTCCAACAAGTCCCCATATGGAAGAAAGATTTATGATTCTTCCTGATTTTTCACTAATCATCTTTGGAAGAACGCATTGACAGCAATTAAACATTCCTCCTACATTTACATCAAAAATTCTTTTCCATTGTTCTACTGTTATATCCGTAAACAAAGTCATGTCAGCTATAGCTGCATTGTTCACAAGTACATCAATGTTTCTAAATTTTTTATACCCTTCTTCAAACATTTTCTCAACCTGTGTTCTATCAGAAACATCTGCCTTTATAGCTATAGCATCAACTCCATATGAAAGCAATTCTTCTACCAGTAAAAGAGCCTTGTCTTCACTTTTATGGAAATTTACAATGACATTGTATCCTTCTTTTGCAAATTTTTTGGCAGTGGCTCTCCCAATTCCTCTAGAAGAACCTGTAATCAAAACTGTTTTTTTCATACTATCAGACTCCCTAAAATAATATTTTCATTTAACAATTATATCACATTTCACAAATACCTATTATATAATCCAAAATCTTAATCATATAAAATTCATAGTCTAAGTACAAGTTGCATACTTATTAAATATGGCAATCATTTATCATGGCAATAAAAAATATATATTTTCTCTAATTTATTCAACAATATGACATGCATTAAAACTTTTTTGTCATAAAAAGTATAAATAAGTCATAACTAAATCTATATTTCTAAACATTTTGTCTTTTTTAGGGACAATTTATCTTAACTTGTATTATTTTGTTATATTTACAAATGTATTGTATTATGTCTTTAATTGACATAAATTGTTTAGCGATGATGTAATACAATATATTAAGAATATTCAAAAAAATGAATTAAGGGGGAGTGTTGGAATGAAAAGAAAGTTAGCATTACTATTGGCATTGGTGCTTCTACTGACTATTTTCACTGCAGGCTGTGGCAAAAAAGAAAACCCTGCTGTTGTGGAAGAAGAAACTGAAGAACCAATGGAAGAAGACACAAATACTGAACCTACTGAACCTATGGGACAAATAACTATCGGGAATACGACAGAATTGACTGGTGACTGGGAACCTTATTTCCAAAACAATGCAGCAGACTATGATATTTATAACTTTATTACTGGATATGGCACTGTTGATATGACTTTTGATGGCAAATATTTAATCAATGACACCGTAGTAGAAAAACATGAAGTTACAGAAAACGACGATGGTTCTAAAACCTATGCCTTTACTATCAAAGATGGTCTTACTTATGACGATGGAAGCCCTATTACAGCTCTTGATTACGTTTCATACTATATGTTCTGGTCATCACCTGTAGTTGGTGAAATGGGTGGAGACAATACTAGTGGTCAATATCTCAAAGGTTGGAAAGAATATTCAACAGGAAATGCAAAAGAATTTATTGGTGTTAATTTAATTGACGAAAAAACTTTTGCGTTTACTATTGATGCAGAAAATATTCCTTACTTTTTCGAACTAACTCTTGTAAGTGCTTCGCCTCTAAAATTGTCTTTCTGGACTGATGACACAGTAGAAATTAAAGACGATGGAAATGGCTGTTATTTTTCTGACAATTTCACTAAAGACAATTTTGAAGAAAGAATCAATAAAGCAAGATTTGAAAGCTATCCTTCAACTGGACCATATAAAGTTGTAAGCTATGATGAAGCATCTAAAACTGCAGTTCTTGAAGTAAACGACAAATTCCTTGGAAACTATGAAGGTAGAAAACCATTGATTAAGACAGTTATATATAAGAAAGTAACTAACGAAACAGCTATGGATGAATTAGCTACAGGAGGAGTTGACTTGTTGTCTGGTATGGCTAGTGGTGATGAAATCAACGCAGGCCTTGACCTTGTGGAAAAAGGTGGATATAGCTTTACTGAATATCCTCGTGCTGGATATGGTAAATTGGAATTGATATGCGACCACGGTCCTACTGAAGATGTCAATGTTCGTAAAGCAATTGCCCATCTTATAGATAGAAATGATTTTGCTAAAGCTTTCACTGGAGGATTTGGTACAGTAGTTAATGGTCCTTATGGTGAAGCTATGTGGTTCTATCAAGAAACAAAAGCTGAATTAAATAGTAAATTAGATCAATATCCATACAGCCCTGAAAAAGCAATTGCGCTTTTGGAAGAAAGTGGATGGATATATGATAAAAATGGAAATGAATATAAAGAAGGTATCCGCTATAAAAAACTAGAAGATGGTACATTGATGCCACTTGTTATAGAATGGGCTTCTACTGAACAAAATGAAGTATCTGACTTATTAGTTATAAAATTGCAAGAAAATCCTGATGTGGCTAGTGCAGGTATGAAAATCAATCAAACTGTTATGACCTTTGGAGAGTTGTTGAATTACTTATATCGTGATGGATCTAAAGATGCTAAATATGGAGTACCTACTTATCATATGTTTAATTTAGGAACTGGTTTTACACCAAGATATGACCTTTCCGTAACTTATACAACAGATCCAGATCTAATCAAACAAGGATTAAACAGCAACCATATTATAGACAAAGATCTAGAAAAATATGCAAAAGAAATGGTTCTAACAGATCCAGATGATAAAGATGGATTTAAGAAAAAATTTGTGGACTTTATTGTTAGGTGGAATGAATTGTTGCCAGATATACCACTATATTCAAATATATATCATGACTTCTATACCAATAAGCTTCAAAATTACAATATGAACTCCCTTATCAAAATACCTGACGCAATTCTTTACTCATATGTAACAGAATAGTTACTCTTTAAAACAATGACTGATGGAAATAGGGTATGAAAATACCCTATTTCTACATAATTACAAACACTTTATTGTACTAAATTTTATGTTTTTAACAATTGAAACAATAGTAGATTGAAAATTTAGGATAAGGAAGGTAATAAAATGGTTAAATATATTTGTAAAAGAATTTTATATATGATATTTGTGTTTCTTGTCATGTCTCTTGTTCTATTTTTCTTATACAATTTAATCCCTGGTGACCCAGCTAGAGCTCAGCTAGAACCCATAAAAGATACTTTAACGCCAGAAGAATACCAATTTAGATATGCACAAGCAAGAAAACAACTTGGTTTAGATGACCCTCCTATCATAAGATATGGAAAATGGATGAAAGGTATTTTAAAAGGTGATTTTGGTATGTCCTCTGTTTATAAGCAACCAGTTAAAGATGTGGTAACAGTACCTTTAAAAAATACCGTATTTATAAATATATTTGTTATAGCTTTAGTCCTTCTCATAACCATTCCTTTGGGAATTCGTACTGCTGTAAAGAAACATTCTGGATTTGATAAAACTATACAAGTTTTAACTGTAGTTGGCTACAGTGTTCCTATATTCATTACAGGATTGTTGTTTATTTTCATTTTTGCAGTAAAACTGCAATGGTTTCCAGTTAGCGGAATGACTACTCCTAATTTTAAGGGAACAGAATTTGAACGTTTTCTGGATATTATGTATCACTTGTCACTGCCTATAATCATATTAGTTGTAACTTCTTTGGCTGGCGTCACAAGATACGTAAGAGCAGCAATGATAGATGCTTTAAGTATGGATTATATAAAGACAGCTAGAGCAAAAGGCTTAAAAGAAAAAGTGGTTATTTACTCTCATGCATGGAAGAATGCACTTCTTCCTGTTATTACCTTAATTATAGCATGGATTATGAGTGTATTTTCGGGTTCATTAGTTATTGAAAGAATGTTCAATTTACATGGCATGGGAAACTTCTATATCAATGCATTAAACAATCAAGACTACAATGTAGCACTGGCAATACAACTGTTCTATATCATAATAGCTCTTTTAAGCAATTTAGTCACTGATATAAGTTATGGATTTGTAGATCCCCGTGTCAGAATAGATCAATAGCAGGAGGAGATAATTTTTATGGATACAAAACAAATTAGTAATAAAAAGAAAGATAAGAAGAAAAAGTCTTTTTGTCATCTTATGTTTATAAATCTCTTTGGCGGAAAAGAAAAAATGACAATGCTTGAAGAGGAAGATATTCAAAGTCCTTGGCAATCTGTTCTTTCTTCATTTAAAAGCGATAAAGTTGCTATGACAGCTCTAACTGTATTTTTAGTGATATTTGTCATAGTTTTGATTGGACCATTAGTAGTACCTATTGATTTGTCTTTTTCCGAAACTACTCAGCAAAATGTAGCCCCCGGGCTTGACCTTATGAAAATTCCACAAGATTTAGATGGAAAAGTTGAACAAATTGCTATTGGTCCTACATTTAGTATAGGTGTGTCTACAGATGGCAAGGTATATATTTGGGGAAAAACAAAGATAAACAAAAATGTTGATTTAAAGGATATTCCAGCCAATATGGGAAAAGTCGTGAAAATCGCTGCTGGATTTGATCATGCACTAGCTTTAAATGATGAGGGAAAGCTATTTGCATGGGGAAATAATCGTCAAAAACAAACATCTATTCCAGTTGAATTAATCCGTGATAAAAAAATTGTAGATATTGCTGCTGGATACCAAAATTCATGTATCCTCACTGAAGATGGCTATTTATATTATTTAGGCAACTCTACAAACAATGATTTCAACGAATTTCACCCTTATCAAGGTCAATTGAAAAAAGTAATAACTACTTCTGATACATTGATTGGACTGACCTTTGATGGACAAGTAGTTCATCTTGGAACTCAGATAAATTCTTATACCAATATACCTAAAAATATGGGAAATGTAGTGGATATAGCTGCTACTGCTTCTACTGTAGCTAGTCTAAATGATGAAGGAAAGGTATTTATATGGGGAAATATTACTTCACGAGATGAAAACAAAATACCAGAAGTAAAAGATAAAATAATATCTATACAAGGAGGAAGTTATCACTATACTGCAGTGACTGAAAATGGTGAAGTTATCTCTTGGGGTTCAAATTGCTACAAGCAATCAACTATTCCCAAGAAAATTTCTGAAGCAAAAATATCCAAAGTTTATACTGGATTTTATCAAAATTATGCAGTCACTACAAAAGGTAAAGTTCTAACTTGGGGATTAAAAGGATATCCCTTTGGAAGTGATGAATTAGGTAGAGATATATTTACAAGACTATTAAATGGTGGACGTATGTCTATAACAATAGGTGCTGTTGCTGTAATCATTTCCACAATTATTGGTGTAATTATAGGTGGCATATCTGGTTTCTTTGGAGGAAAAGTTGATATGGTTCTACAGAGAATATCAGAGATGGTAGCTTCTTTGCCATTTTTACCTTTTGCAATGATTTTATCAGCTCTAATTGGAAATGCTATGTCATCAAGAGAAAGAGTTGTGCTGATTATGATTATTTTAGGACTACTGTCATGGCCAGGACTTCAAAGATTGGTTCGTGCACAAGTTCTATCAGTTCGTGAACAAGAATATGTAATTGCTGCAAAATCTCTTGGTGTTAAACGAAAAAATATCATATTTAAACACATTTTACCAAATGTGATATCAGTAATTATTGTCTCGGCTACATTATCTTTTGCAAGTAGTATGTTGACTGAAGCCACTTTATCTTATTTAGGATTTGGCGTGCAAGCTCCTCTACCAACCTGGGGCAATATGTTGTATGGAGCAAATAATAGTATAGTTATTCAAAATTATTGGTGGAGATGGGTTTTTGCTTCTATTGTATTGAGTATAAGTGTAGTTTCTATTAACTCAATAGGCGATGGCTTACGAGATGCAATTGATCCAAAATCTCAAGAACGTTAGGGGGAAAATTAAATGGCTTTGTTAGAAGTTAAGAATTTGCATACTTATTTTACAACAAAAAAAGGCATCGTAAAGGCAGTAAACGATGTTTCTTATAGTATTGAAGCTGGCAAGACCCTTGGCCTTGTAGGTGAAAGTGGTTGTGGAAAAAGTGTTTCAGCAATGAGCATTATAAAGCTTTTAGATGGAAATGGATATATAGCTAGTGGTGAAATTTGGTTTGATGGAAAAAATCTAGTAGACGTTCCTATGGATGAAATGACAGGAATAAGGGGAAATGATATCTCTGTTATTTTTCAAGAACCTATGACATCTTTAAATCCTGTATTTACTGTTGAAAAACAAATATCCGAACCTCTTATGATTCACCAAGCAATGAATAAACAAGAAGCAGCTAAAAAAGTAGTTGAAATGCTTCATATGGTTAAAATACCAAATCCAGAAGATGTTGCTAAACAGTATCCTCATCAACTTTCAGGGGGCATGAGACAAAGAGTTATGATAGCTATGGCTCTTGCATGTGTTCCAAAACTTCTGATTGCAGATGAACCTACAACTGCACTGGATGTAACTATTCAAGCACAAATTTTGAAATTGATGAATGAATTGAAATCTAAAATTGATACTTCTATTTTATTTATTACTCATGATCTAGGTGTTATAAATAAAATGGCTGATGATGTGGCTGTAATGTACTGTGGTCAAGTAGTGGAAAACGCACCTGTAAGAACTATATTTGGAAAGAATACCTCTTACTCTCATCCATATACTGAAGGATTGTTGACATCAATTCCTAGATTAGATACTCCTCCGGGAGTTCGTTTAGATGCAATTCCAGGAGCAGTCCCTCATCCTTTAAAATTGCCTGTAGGTTGTAAATTTGCTCCTAGATGCAAATATGCTACGGTCAGATGTGAAAAAGAAGAACCTGATTTGATAGAAGTAGAAAAAGAACATCTAATCCGTTGCTTTTATCCACAGAAAGAGGTGAGAGCTAATGCTTGAAAATAAGAAAGATAAAAAAGTATTAATTCGTGTGGAAAATTTGAAAAAATATTTTCCTCTAAAGAAAAAATCTGTATTTAATTCTGAGCAATTGTATGTAAAAGCTAATGAAGACATTACTCTAGATATCTATGAAGGTGAAACCTTGGGCCTAGTAGGAGAAAGCGGATGCGGAAAATCTACATTGGGCAGAACTCTTTTGCAATTGTACGACCAAACTGATGGTCGAACTATATATTATGGTAGGGATATTGATGATTTTGCACCAAAATATGTATTAGATACCTTGAAGAATTTGTCTTCACAACGTCATAAGTTGAGAGAATTAGAAAAAAAGCAAAAGGATATTCAAAAAATATATGATAGTTTAGAAGAAGGTCCTGAAAAATATCGTACTTTAGAAAAACTTCGTTTAGCTGAAAAAGAGGCTAGACTTTTATATCTTGATTTAGCTCAATTGATTGGAGGATTTATGGTAGCTGAAGATTTAAATCCTGTATCGGATATTTTAATGAAACAGCACAATTATGCTATAGAAACACGAAAACTTAAAAATAAAATAAATGAAACAAGAATAGAAATGGAAGCAGCTAAATCTTTGTTGAAAGAGCAAGGCAAATCTCAAAAAGATATTGAAAATGAAACTAACAAGTATTTAGCTACAATTAAAAATATGGAAAATGAACTTGCTAAAATTGAAAAAGCTTTAAATAGTATCAACACAGATATTCAAAAAATGTTAGATAAATATAGAGATCATCCAGATTTTGAAAAGCACGAAGCCTATAGAGATAAAGGTATTAACCTTGCTAAATTAACCGAAGAAGAAATGAGACTTCTTAGAAAGGACTTACAACTTATATTTCAAGACCCTTATTCTTCTTTGAATCCAAGGCTTACTGTAGGACAGATAATATCTGAAGGCTTGTATTCTCATAAGATATTTGCAAAAAAGGACAAAAATGTACAGAATTATATTTTAAAAACTATGGACAATTGTGGATTAGCCCCTTATTTTGTTCATCGCTATCCTCATCAATTTTCTGGAGGGCAAAGGCAACGTATAGGAATAGCTCGTTCTATAGCATTAAATCCAAAATTTATTGTGTGTGATGAAGCTGTATCTGCACTGGATGTATCTATTCAATCTCAAATATTGAATCTGTTGCTAGATTTAAAGAAACAGGAAAACTTGACTTATTTATTTATTTCTCATGATTTAAGTGTCATTAAATATATAAGTGATAGAGTGGGAGTTATGTATGTTGGCAATATCATAGAACTGGCAGAAACTGAAGAACTTTATGAACACCCTATGCATCCATATACTGAAGCACTTCTTTTGGCAATACCTACTACTGATGTTGATGACGATAGAGAAATTCAAATTCTTGAAGGTGATGTTCCAAGCCCTATTAAACCACCTTCTGGATGTAAATTTCATACTCGTTGTAAATATGCTACTGATATATGTAAAATGGTTGTACCAGAATGGGAAGAGGCTCGTCCTGGACATTTTGTAGCTTGCCATCATAAACTCAATATAGAAAAGAAAAAGCAGAAAGGTCTTGATGCAGTATGATTTTTCAAAAAAAATTAAATGCTACTATAGATTGGCTCAAAGAAAAAAGCAAACTAGAATTTAATATAGAAGAAGAACATATTAAATTGGAAAAAAATGATATGCTGGCTTTATTTCTTTCAGCCCTCTTGGTTTTTAGTCCATTTCTTCTAGTATTGATTGGAATATTATTTTGGAGTTATAGCTTTTAAATATCCCTAATATTGGTTTTTATACTTTTGGTAAAGAGAAAGAATCGGCACCTCCCCAGTGTCGATTTTTTTCTCATCTTATAATTCATTACATTTTTCTTCCTCCATGCATTACCTTTCCTGTGATAAGTCCTTCTTTTTCATCATGACCAATTCTAAGCTCCCAAAATACAGGAAATCTCTCGCTTATCTCTACTTTTATGATTTCCGGAGCAGCAAAAGCTATTATTTGAAAGTTCAATTTATCGGCAATTTCAAACACTGGGTCCAATATATGTTTAGCCGAGGCCTTCCCAAATGGATTGTCAAGAACTAAAACAGTCCAAGGATTTTCATTTCCGATATGCCTTTTTTTGTAGTTCATAAGCATCATTATGACAAAAGTATTTATGGAAAGGGTCTGGCCACCACTTCCTTCTGGCATATCTCCTTCTCCTTTGTTGATAGCTTCCCAGGTAGTATAGTAGTAGTCCCTTGGCTTTTTATATTTGAATTCATTTTTCTCTGTCATCTTGTATACCATAAGTATTGGATATCTTCCTTGAAGGGCTTTGGAAAATATGACTTTATCGCTCATTATTTCCTCAAGTTTTTTGTCATCAATATCCTCAATATTTTCATTTTCGCTAAACACTTTTTCTATAGCTTCCACAAAATATTCTTTCAACAAAAACAATACATCTTCTTCCTCTTTGGGAAGCCTTTCTTCTCCTTTAAGCTTCACAAGAGGAAATGAATACTCATTTTCATTTATATATACCATTCCCGAAACCATTTCTCTCAATGATTCTACTATCTTCAAAACTCTCTTTGAAGCTCTTGTGGTCCATTGATTTCTTGCCTGTTCTGCCTTTTCTTTGTCACTTGAAAGGGTATTTAGTTCTATTTGAAAATAGTTTTTCATGCTTCCAAAAGACTCTAAATTTGCTTTAAATTTGCTTATACCTACTTTCTGCATTTCATTTAGTATCCTTGCCTTTAGAACCTCATCATAAACTTTAGTTTCAACAATTTCCTTAAAAGTCTTTAAATATTCCTCTCCTTTTTCAATTTCTCTACTCAAATCATCCTCACTCTTTTTGTATCTTCTGATCCACTCTTCTACTTCTATCTGTGAATTGTTTATGAATTTTTCCTTTAATATCTTGTTGATCTTTCCCTTGTGAAAATCTATTTCCTTATATCCATCAAGCTGCAAAATGAATTCCCGTATTTGATTTTTGTATTTTTTTCTCTCTTCCAATATTTTTTCTGCCTGAACTAAATATTCCTTATTCTCTTTATATTCTTTTTCTATATACATGCTCTTTTCTAAAAGGTCTAAATCTGCCCAAATTTGAGGAGCCCTACCAAAATTCTTCTGTATTCTCTTTCCAAGCTTTATAAAGTTTTTTTGCTTTTCTTCTAAACTTCCAACTAGTCTATCCTTTTCAGATTTTAAACTATTGTATTCATATTCATGAGCTTTTAAATTCTTCTTTACTTCTTCAAGCCTAATGACTATTTCATTTAAGGATAATTTCAAACTCTCATATTTTTCCCAAAGCACATCTATTTTTTCTAAATCTTTTCTACGAACTTCGATTTTCTCAAGGAAATGGTCTATATCTTTTTGAATAAATTTTATTTCACCATTTCTCTTTTCAATATCCTCTGCCAATGCACTTCTCTCTCTTAAATCTACAAATATATCTCCTTCCCATATTTCATAGATAGGCATAGAAGCTATTTCTAAATCTTTGATTTGATTGAAACAAACTTTAGCTTCAGGTATTGCCTTTTTTATACTTTCAAGTTTATTTTCAATTTCAATTTTCCATTTTTCATATTCTAAATTGTTGGATTCTCTCATACTTTTTTTGAATTCCATGTCTTTTTCTGCACTCTTAATTTTTTGCCTTACATCTTCAAGCTTTTCTAAATTCTCATTGTAAATTTTCTCTTCTTTCAAGACAATTGCATTTGCTTCTACATACTTTTTCAACTCAGCTAAATTGTCTTTATATTTTTCCACTTCATTTTTAGAATTCTTAAATTCACTAGTCATTGTGCTTATTAACTTTTCTTCCTCATACAATTGAACTTTTAACTTACCTTCTTTTCTTTCCAGTTCTTCACTTAGAGATTTATGATTATCAATTTCACTTTGAATTTCAATAGAATTTTTGCCAAATTTCCAATTTTTTATATCCCCAATTAAATTGTTAATTTCCCCAACTCTTTCTTTAAAACTATCTATGATTTCTTCTATGCTATTGTATTCCCTGTCTATATTGTCAATCCATTCAATATATTTTTCACTATAAATAAAATCAAAACCCTTGTTGTCTACTGTATTGAACTCTTTTTCATGATTTCCCATATTTGTCCTTAAGTATATAGGAACTAAATTGCGTACTAAAAAATCTCTATCAATAGTCTTTTCTATTATCTTCCAATCTTCTTCATTTCCAATGACCAATCCATATATGAAAGAAGGATTAGCTTTAAGTATTTCTTGTATTTCTTCTTTCTTCATTCCATTTAAAAATTCCATACCTGTTTGAACATTTATACCAACAGATATAATTCTCTCTTTTAAATCCAATATGTCTTTGTTGGGTATCCAATACTCCCTATCTTTATTTAAAGATTTATCTATATTGCTTTCCCAAAGATTTTTCTTGAATTCTTCTATTTTATTTTCCTTTTCACTCAAAACTAATTCCAAACTATATAGTTTTTCATCAATCCAAGAAGAAGATATATCTTCTTTTACATCATCAATACCAAGTTCCCAGCATATTCTCTTTTTTAAATCCATTTCTATCTTCTCTACAATATCAAACTCTTTTTTAAGCTCTTTTATCTTTCCTTTTTCATTTTTCTTTTCTATCTCAATTTTATTTTTTTCAATTTCCAATTGATTTTTATTTTTTCTTTTTTCTTCAATTTCAATCTCAAGCCTTTCTACTTTTTTCATTTCGTTTTCACATCTACTTTTTATATCATCTAAAAGTTTTTCTGGAAAACTCATACTGAAAGGATCGAATATATTTGAAAGTCTTCCGTATTCCCTTTGATTTTCTTCCTTTCTTAAAGAAAATTTATTTATTTCTATTTCTATCCCTTTTTCTACTTCTTTCATCTTGGATTTTTGAGTATATATATTTTCGATTTCTCTATTAAGATAATTGTCATAGCCATAATACTTATTTGAAACATCTTCCCATTTAACCTTCAAACCTTCCCATTTATCTTTTATTTCTAAATCTAGTTCTTCCAATCTCTTCTTGGTATCATCTAATTCTAAACTATCTATAAGCCTTTGCCTTTCAGCTGTCTTTTCTTTAAGTAAAAGCTCAATTTCATTTACTTCAGTCAATATCTTGTTTATTTCATATAGTTTCTCTAAATGCTTCTCATCAGCTATTTTTTCTTTTGCTTCAGCTATACTTACATCTAGTACTTTATTCTTTTCTTCAATTTTTTCTATTTCTCTATTGACTTCAGCATATTCTAAATTTTCTCTTTGAAATAATAGTTCCTCTTGTTTTTCTTTGCTTTTTATTATTTCACTTTCCCACTTTTCAATATTCTTTTCTGCATTTTTTTCTTCATCCTTCAAAATAAAATATAGATCATTTCCATCAGCAATACATCTTTCCTTTATGTCTAAAAATTTTGAACCTATCTCTGCATTCCTAATCAAAGGATTTATAGCTATAGAAAGTTCCCTAAAATCTCCTTCTCGTTTCAGCAGTATAGGCAAATTTCTCGTTATATAAAGATTGCTCTTAAACATTTCCTTAAGACCATCACCTTCATATTCATAATTCTTCATATTCTCAGATATGGCCGGAAGTATGAGATTGTCAAAAATCGCCTTGTTGTCTGTAGCCTTTTGAAAATAATCCCCTACTCCTCCTTCTACTTTGTTTATAACCTTTAAAATTTCCCATTCAGATCTATAAATTCCCCATCTCTTCATATATTCATAAAAATTTGAATCAAGCCTTTTTGCACTGCTTTGAGAATATTTCACAAAATCCCTTCTATTGTCTTCTATGAACTTTTCAAACACTTCCATTTCTACAGCCTTTTCATTGTCTCTATCATAAACAGGTATATTTTCCAAAGTATAAAATCCATTGTTTTCATGCTCATAAGTATATAGAAAATAGTTTAAACCTATCTTCTCATCATCATCTTCATTTTTCCCTACATTTTTCCTATAGGCTTTCATACATATTCCCGTAATAAGATATTTTTCTCTATTCGTATCTAATTTCCATTCCAATAATACATGGAATGTGTAGGGATTTAATCTGCCCTTTTGATCATAAAACATAGAGCTTATTTTGTTTCCATTGTTTTTCCCCCATCGAGTTTCAGGTAGCATTATTTGAAATATAAGCTGCATCATGACACCTTTTCCCCCACCATTCTTCAAAGTAAAAAGAGTGTGATCTGGGCTTCCATCTTTGGTCAAATCAAATATAGAATTTTCATGCTCCTTTTTAAATCCATCATATTTGCAGCCTACAAGCCTAATTTTAGAAATTCTTGGCATATTAAAAACCCTCCTTTGTATCCTCTATAAGACCCATGATTTCCTCATACCTCTCTTGACTGTGATATAAATAATTAAGCCTTTCATAAAGCTCATCTTTAGGTATTATCCTAGATTCTTTCATCATATCTACAATAAGTCCTTCATCTTTTAAAGGTTTTAAAGCTTCATGAATAAATCCAAGTCTTGTATCTATAGATTTGCTAAATGGAAGTTCTTCACTATTTGATGGCTTTGAATGAGAAAGTTCCAACGTCCACAAAGTATATATATCATCAATAGCTAAAGCCCAATCTTTTGAAAAATTTTCCTCTTCATCATTTCGCTTTTTCCAAGATTCAATAGTTTTGGTGATGATATCCTCCAATTTATAATAGGAAATACCTTCTTCTTCTGCCCTAATTCTTACAAACTTTTCTTTGTCAACTTCTGATAAAAATATACATATAATAATATTTGCAAGATAAAAATATTTTTTCTTTTTGAGTCCCTTATACTTTTCTTTCATATGAGTATAAGAAGTAGCAAAAATAGAATTGTCAGGATTACTAACTAAATGCACATTTCCCCCAATATGAAAAACTAAAAGTCCAGCCTCATCTGCCATGGTCTTGACAATTTCTCTTACTTCAAGATTTTCAATATACTCATTTCCAAAAGTATCGTTTATAGGTACTATTTTGTTCTTCAAAAGATAGAAAAAAACTTGAGAAGCCTTTTGTATATTTTCATTTGAATAGCTCATTTCAATTTTCCTCCACATATATTGTATAAGGTGATATATATACTTCACTCCACAAAAGTGGAGATTTATCTATTTCAACAACACTCTTTATCCTCTTCCCATAGAGAGCTTTGTACTTTTCATCACTTTCACATAGCAAACTAAAAAGTTTCAATCTCTCATCTATTCCCTCAAAATTTTCAACCAAAACCACTTCAGATATGACAAACATCATGAAAAGTTCAATATTCTCTCTTTGACTTAACCACTTTTCTTTTTCTTCATCACTTATTTTATTTAACTCCCCTATAGAAAACTCTCCCCTTTGAAGAAGCAAATCAAATATAAATTTCCACAATTCCACTATTTGCTCCCAATCGGTTTCTTCTGTAAAATAAATTTCTTCTTCCTCTTCTTCTTCATCCTCTATCACATCTTGAAAATAATTTTTAACCATTTGCTCATTCCAAGCCCATTCTAATGGAAATATAAAATCAAGCTTTGGAGAAAAAAGCGGCGACAGAATATATTCCAACTGTTCAAAATTTTCAAGTCCATTTTTCACTAAAATATTTTTCCAAATATCTTTTTTAAAACTTACATTTGAACTCTTCCAAAAACTTTCTGGATATTTGACTCTAACTTCCATCTCATAAGCTATGTTTTCCATGACTATTTTAGCTAAATTGTCATGAAGCACTCTAGCTGTTTCTAAATTTTCAAACATTAGTTTAGCCTCATACTTTTTTTCATCAGGAAGAGAATCATATCTGCCCTTCCAAGAAAACATCTCATCAAATACTTTTTGTTCATCTTCAAATTGCCTTTTTATCTCTTCTGTCTTTCTCGCATTTCTCTTTCTATCAAAAAACATAGTTTGAGGATCTCTTATCATATCTTGCTTATATTCTTTTTCCCTTCGTATGAGAGTTCTGACTCTAGCTATAAGATTGTCTACGCTACTTTGAGCCTTGGTGAAATTTCCCGTCTTTATGAGTTGAAGGGTATAGAACTGCTCTACATCAAATCCAAACTCCTCCAGTATCTCTCTTGTTATAAAAATCATTTCCTGAGATTCTGAAGACAGCATATACACAGTAGGGCCACCATCTTCCCAATTACTGTGTTCTCTATCTATTTTTAAATATCTAAATACATATTCTTCTCTACTTCCACTTTGTTCATTGTAAATAGTTGAACTAAAATATTCTTGTTTGTTTGGATCCCTATACCACAAGGTACCATCTACAATTCTCTCAATATTTTCTTTTGAAGTATCTATTTTCATATCCCTCAATATATCTTCTACAATATGAATCATATCAGTTCTACTTCTATTTGGGTTTTCAGTTAATTCTCTCTTAAATATATTGAGTAGTAAAAGAAAACATATCTCATGAGAAAACTCATTGAGTTCTCCTACGTCCATGCCTGTCCCCAACATCCTCATAACTTCAATTTTTTTCATTCTATCAAAAAACCCTTTTTCAATTGACATATCATCTATCACCTTTCAATATGTATTCATAATTTATGAGTTCTTGGGGAATTCTTCTATCTTCATTCCATAAATTTTTTAGCATTTCCCCATACTCATCCAAAAAATGAGCATGAAATTCATCTAGTACAAAATTTAAATCTCGGATATTTTTCCTTTGACCAACGCAAGGATACTTTCTGTTTCCAATTTTTAAAAGTTGCACATAGGCTTTAATTTGCAAATTTATATTTAAATCTTTATATCTTTCTTTAAAACTTCTATATATCATAAATCCTTCAGGATCAATATCCCCAAAATACAGTATTTCTAGTTTCAAAGGAGAAGTCAGCTCTTTTATAAAAGAAAAGCTATTTATTATCTTTTTGCCTTGACCAAATATGAGCAAATCAGGTAAATCCCCAAATATATCCACTCCCATTTCACATGCCCTTTTATATGAGAAAAAAGTAGAATGATTTTCAAGAATTATGACATTTTTTATCTTATCTATTCCTCTATTCCAATATATAAACATTTCACCATACTTTTTCATCTTTAAATCTTCATAATCTAAACCTAATCTTGTAAGTATTTTATTGTCAATTTTATCTTTCCTTTTGGAATATAGAAATTTTTCATCATAAAATAATTCCAAAGATCTTTCTTCCAAACTTGCCCATTCTCTATTGTCTCTTTCTTTTAAAAAACTATATATATTTCTTATATATTCCCATTCTACGCTATTTTCATATTCTGGATGTCTTTCATAATATTTAAAGTCTAAAAGATCTGACATTTTAAGCATCTCATTTTTATCCCACTGACCAACGCTTTCTTTTTGAAGTATTTCCCACTTTGTTTTAAGTGGAGGATTCATCCCATTATAATTTGAACTCTTTATAGCCCTAATCTTTCCCTCATCTACAGCTTTTAAAATTCCAACATATAATTTAAAATATCCACCGTTTTTTTCATAACCACTTTTCCCACCATATATATGTATGATATAATCCTCTAATTCATCAAGTTCAAATCTCTTTCTTTTATTCGTCTCCATATAATTTTTTATAAATTTAATCACATTTTCATACACCCTATCACCACCTATCATTTTTATATTCTACATAAAACCACAAAATCCTTGCATATTCAAAACTCTACTAAAAAATAACTAAGGGGCGGCCAATGCCACCCCTACGCTTTTTTGTTCTCCCAATATTTTGTTGCACTATCATATATATGGTCTAAAGACATATCTTCGAATATTTCTTTTTCAATTTCTAAATAATCTTCATTTCCATATTCATCAATTTGTCTTATGAATCTCAAAAACCCTGAATATCCCAATTCTCTAATAAGTGCTTTGGAACCCTTTTCAATTATTTCTTTATCTAATCTATTGCCAATTATGGTTGCAATTAACTTATCATCGCATGTTATGAAATAGTCGCATTTGCCATATACTGAAGAAACTAAATGTAATGCGTCCTTTTCCTTTGCATTACATTTAGCTTCTTCACTTGGTTCTATAGTATACTTAGCCAGTGTATCTATGCCATAAATATTTTCATATCATCTTCTACATTTGTGATTCCTGCTATTCCAAAGTTTTCAACCAATACATTAGCTACATTTGGTGAAAGAAATGCTGGTAAAGTTGGTCCTAGATGAATATTCTTAACTCCTAGATACAACAATGCAAGAAGTACTATAACAGCTTTTTGCTCATACCATGCAATATTGTATGCTATTGGCAATTCATTTACATCTTCAAGTTCAAATATTTCCTTCAATTTAAGTGCTATAAGTGCTAATGAATAAGAATCATTGCATTGCCCTGCATCAAGCACCCTTGGAATTCCATTTATATCTCCAAGATCTAATTTGTTGTATCTATATTTTGCACATCCTGCTGTAAGAATGACAGTATCCCTTGGAAGAGCTTTTGCAAATTCTGTGTAATAATCTCTTGATTTCATCCTTCCATCACATCCAGCCATTACAAAGAATTTCTTTATTGCTCCAGTCTTTACAGCTTCTACAATTTGATCAGCCAATGCAAATACTTGATTGTGAGCAAATCCTCCAACAATTTTTCCTGTTTCAATTTCAGTAGGTGCTGGCAATCTCTTTGCATGTTCAATTATTTCAGAAAAATCTTTTGCCTTTCCATCTACTCTATTAGGTATATGCTTAAATCCTGGATAACCTGTAGAACCTGTAGTATAAACTCTATCCATATATGAACTATTAGGTGCAGGTGGCACTATACAGTTAGTTGTAAATAGTATTGGACCATTGAATTTTTCAAATTCTTCTTTTTGTTTCCACCAAGCATTTCCATAGTTCCCTGCAAAATGAGGATATTTCTTAAATGCTGGATAATAATGTGCTGGCAACATTTCACCATGGGTATATACATCTACTCCAGTACCTTCAGTTTGTTTTAAAAGTTCTTCCATATCCTTTAAATCATGACCTGATATAAGTATTGCTGGATTCTTTCTAACCCCTATATTTACCTCTGTAATTTCTGGATTTCCATAAGTCTCAGTATTGGCCTTGTCTAATAATGCCATAGTATCTACACCATATTTACCTGTTTCCAATGTAAGTGCTACAAGTTCATCTACTGTAAGGCTATCATCCAACGTAGCTACTAAAGCTTTTCTCATGAATTTGTATATATTTTCATCTTCAAAACCTAAATTTGCTGCATGTTCTAGATAAGCAGCCATTCCCTTTACTCCATAGGTGATTAATTCTCTAAGGGAGCGAATATCTTCATTTTCTGTTGCCAATACCCCAACTTGCACACTATCAGCCTTAGCTTCAAAAGCCTCAACTGTTTCTCCATACCATGTAGCTGAATCATGAAGATTTTCTAGCTCTACGCCTTTTTCTTTTAATTGAGCTTTAAGTTCTTCTCTCAACTCAAGAGCTTCTCCAATTTTTTTAACAAATCTATCCTTATCAAAATTTGCATTTGTTATTGTCATAAATAGTCCATCTAGTAGCAGCTTATTTACTTCTGATATACTCATATTTGCTTCATCAGCCTTTAATCCCAATATTGATATTCCCTTTAATGTGTAAATCAATAAATCTTGTAAATTTGCCACATCAGAAGTCTTTCCACATACTCCTTGCATTGTACAGCCTTTTCCCTTAGCTGTTTCTTGACATTGATAACAAAACATATTCATTTTTTTACCTCCTCAATATTTTTCTTTGTAAGACTATATTAGTATACATTCTCTTTAACTTCGGTAACAATCGTTACACATTTCTAGTTTTTCTCCATTTCTCAAACCATTTCTCATCTTTTGAATAATACTGTCCATTTTCTCTAATTGAAGTAGTACTTCTTTTTCTTCATCACTAATCTCTATAATGTCTTTTATTCCACCATTTTTTATGACAATTCTCCTATCACCCATAAGAGCTAAAATTGGGTCATGAGTAGCCATGAGGACAATTTTGTCACTACTTACCAATAGATGTAGTGCTTTCTTTCTGTCAATACCTGCATTTTCAATTTCATCAATTAAAACTATAGGGGATGAACTCAAAATTGCTGTGTCTGCGATCATTAGAGCCCTCGACTGTCCACCACTAAGACTAGTTATAGGGGTATTTAAATCAAATTTTTCCCCTGCCAAATTGTTTGCTGCATCTATAATGTTTTTCACAACTTCCTCTTCATTTTCTACCATT
Organism: Sporanaerobacter sp.; assembly: GCF_047830725.1. Taxonomy (NCBI): domain Bacteria; kingdom Bacillati; phylum Bacillota; class Tissierellia; order Tissierellales; family Sporanaerobacteraceae; genus Sporanaerobacter; species Sporanaerobacter sp. The sequence goes on from NZ_CP181252.1 coordinate 593,986, forward strand.
CTACTTTTAGCATGAAGAGTTAAAAATTCATGAACAGTCAAATCCATGACAAAATTCATATTTTGTGAAAGTTGAGCTACAAGTCTATTGTTGGAAGAAAATCTCCACTTTTTATCTGGTACTTCATCATTTATGAGAATAGTCCTTCCTGTAGGAGTGTCATTTTGGGCTGCCCACTCAATATCTGCCAAAAGTCTACTCTTCCCTGAACCAGTAGGACCTACAATGGAAATAATTTCTCCACTTTTTATATCTATTTTTTCAAACCCTTCCCTATCTCCACTTTTATCTCGACCTGCCAATATAGTTAGACTTTTAACGGAAGTTTCTTCTTTTATTCCAAGAAACTCTAACATTTGATTTATATATAAAGTTAGTCCTTCCATTAGAACTTCAGTATCAATAGCCCATTGTTCTTTTTCTTCTTCGGTGAAATGTTCTAAATACTCCTTAAAACTATAGTCTTCATAGCCATCTATATTTAGCTTATTGGCAGCAAAATAATCCATTATAAAAGGGTATTTTTGTTTTAATTCTCCTATCTTAATTGAATTCACCCTATTTTTCATCTTCATCACCTAATTTCATCTTTCTTATATTCCCCATTTGATATGCTTCACCAATCCTTGTTTCTCCAAGACAATAAGAACACAATGCTGATGGCATAGGGAATTTCAATTCTTTCCCTTGGACTGTATCTATATTTTCATCTTCATCATAAAGAAGAGTGCTAAGTTCATAGGCACCTTGCCCTGTAAGCCCATTTATATGCATGGATATGGCCCTTGGATTTACAGAATTTACTCTCGATAAAAACACTTCCCTTTCTGCCTGAGAAACTATATCCCCTTTCGTAATAACTACAATATCAGCAGATTTAAGCATTGGCCCTATTTTTTTGGGGGTATTTATCCCACTTAAATTGTCAATGACACAAACTGATTTAATTCCCTTTATATAAGGTGAACATCTATTGCAAAGTCCTGCACTTTCTGTAATGAGTAAATCCAAATCAAGCTTTTTACCCCACTGAACCACCTCTTCAATATTGCTTACAAAAAAGTGGTCTGGACAAAGAGAACCAGATAGTCCTTTTTTCACAGGCACATTTGCCTTTTCGTACAATATATCATCATCTGTATAGAGACAGTCAAATTTAACAACCCCTACAGAAACACCTCTCATCTTTAATGCTTCAATAGTCTTTAATATTATAGAAGTCTTCCCCGAAGAAGGAGGACCTGAAAATGTAACTAAATTCATATTATCTCTCCTCTACAGCTCTACTAAATATATTCTCGCATTTATGAATCAACTCTCCAATATTGTTTGAATTTATATAATCCCAGCCAAGCCACATATATTTGTGCTCCTTTGAAATCATATTGTCTACCTCTGGATGGGTACTTGGAAATCTTCCATTGTGAGCTAATATTTCTCCAACAGCTTTTGATGAAAAAAATTCTACAAAAGGCTTCACCCTTTCACTATTTGAATTCTTAGAAAGCAAAAATATAGGACTTATAATAGCTCCATCAGAAGGCCAAACCGCTACCATAGGACTACCCTTTTTAATCATCTTGGTGAAAAAATAAGGCATGATTGTAACTGCTGGTTTTTCTGAACTCTTCATATGAGACTTAACCATTTCAGAAGGATGCATTCCTCTTTGAAGTGATTTGCCCAATTTTTCTACTCCTTCTTCTCCATATTTCTTATATATATTAAGTAGTATAGAATTGAACAAATCAAAATCCCCAATAGGCAAACTCACTGTATTTTTGAATTGAGTGCTTAAAATATCCTCCCAACTCTTTGGCATTTCTCTGCCATTTAACTCTTCTGTATTCACAAGAAATACTGCTGGTACTACTCCTATGATAGAATACTGCCTAGCTGGGTCTTTTAAATCAATGTACTCATTGTCAAAATCAGAATTCAAATGCTCAAATCCAGTCATATCTTTAAATACACCTTTAGATTTAAACTTTCCCATAAGATTTGTATCAAAGAAAAGATCAAAACCAGCGGAAATAAAAATATCCGACAATACTTCCTCAGTTTCAGCCTTTTCCAATACATCCTTTATCCAATCCACACCACTTGAAGCTGATTTAAGTTCATAATCCACAGATATATTTAAACTTTTTCCTTCTTCCTCCATCCATTTGCCGAAAGCATCCATAAGTGGAATTCTCACAGGACAAGGAAGCACTCCATCAATTTTCACATCTGCATCCATATTTCTATTTGATAAAATCAAACTTTCATCCACAACTTTTCTGTTTTCCTCAATTATTTCCACCATTCTATCCACAAAAGTGTCAATATTTATCCTCTTCATAGACAACGCCATCTTTAAAGAAACAGTCTTTCCCATAGTTTTTCTCATAGACTCATCCTTCATATTTTCAAATCCACTAGAAACAAATAAATCCAATACTTCTGGATATTTTTCAGTTATATCATAAATAGAATCATTCTCATCAAAATACCTTCCCATTTTTAAAACCTCCTTCACAAATCTAGTATTAGTCTACCCAATTTTTCACATAATTTCGGTAACAAAAGTTACTACCATGGGGACGTTTCGCTTGGCTGGTCATTTTGTGTCCCACTATTCAACCCATAGAAAAAGGTGACAGTATAATGTTTCTCCTGTCACCTTATCCTAATTTCCAGTGTTAGTTTTTCATTTATGGTATTTTATATTATCTATTATGTTCCTGTTAATACCTAATACCCTTGACAATTGCCTATTACTTACATTAGTATTCTCTTTTATTGCCTTAAGAATTTCATCTCTTGATTTTTTATCTAAATTCTTTAATTCTGAAATATCAGTGAAAGAAGATATTACTTCCTTAAGCTCATCATCTGTATACCTGATATTTTCTCTATATTCCAGACATTCATCATCATTTTCTTCCATCATGTACTTTTCAAAGGTTTCCCTGCCTCCAAAATACTCCATCGCCAAACTAGTATCAATCAATCTATTTTTATTCATGAAATACTCTCTATAACTACTCCATTTGTAATCTGAGAGTTTTTTTACTATTCCTGCTTTAACTGGATTTTGGTGAATATACCTTAGAACTGTTCTAAAGTATAAATCATCATCAACAGGTTCACTTCTAAATCGATTTTGAAAAAGATGGCCTGTCCTTCCATATTTTATATTGAAATATTGAACATAGCCAACTGCAATTCTTTTGACAGTATCTCCTATATCTTCTGTACCTGTTTTTATCAACAAATGTACATGATTTCCCATAAGACAATATCCATATATAGTGAATTCACTTTTTTCCATGGCCTTTTCTACATTATCCAAAAACTTCTCACAATCTTCATCAGATAAAAAAATTTTTCTTTTGTCTATTCCCCTAAGCATCACATGGTATATTCCACTTTCGCTTTTTTCTCTAGGCCCTCTTGGCATAATGCATCCCCCGTTTAATTATTTTCCGCCACTCCGCCACGGGGACGTTTCGTTTGGCTGGTCACTTTGTGTCCCTATAGCCATTCTAATGGCACAGTTCGTACCATTCACAATCTCCACAGATATCTTGGAAGGCTTCTTCTGTCAACTTTTCTTTTAGTCTATCTAATAAATAGCTATAAGTATATTCTCCTGGAGCAATTTCTAAATGCTCTAATACCTTTTTGTCCATTGTTATCACCTTGTCATTAGATTCACATTTTGCTCCATCTATATTGTGAGGACAATGCTTACAAACATGGTCATTTCCCTCAATTATTCTTATAATTTGGTCTTTATCTTTTCTTAAGCTTCCAACTACAATATCCATATTTTCCACAAATTCTTCACTATAGCCCTTACCTATATAGGACTGTATGCACAATAGATGATGAGGTCTTAGATGTATTTTACTTGAGTTTATAAAATTTCTAAATATCAACTTATTTTGCAGTAGCTTGTCCTCATTGTCCAGTTCATTTATGAAGTGCTCATTAAAATTTGGATCTTTTTTAGAAAATTCATCTATCATATCTTCTACATCTTTCACCCCATATTCTGGATGAAATTGAGTACCCCAAATGGGCAAATCTTTGTACTGAAAAGCATGAACAGAACAATTCCTATTTTTAGCTATTATTCTAAAATCCTCATTTAAATCAAATACTTCATCATAATGAGCTACACAGCATATAGGTACATCTATTCCTCTAAATAGCTCATTGTCAGCAATGTCTATTTTGGTAAAACCTATTTCTGGATTTGCAGTTTTCCTTATATGCTCCACTCCCAACAAGGTTTTCACGAGAAATTGATGACCATAGCATATTCCCAATATAGCTTTGTTGTTGTTGACAAAATATAGTATTATATTTTTCAAATCTTCATCCCAAGAATTGTCATCTAATGTAGATGCTCCTGAACCAGATATAATGAGATGAGTATATTTGCTTAAATCAGGGATACTTTTCACATCTCTCACCCTAAAAATATCATATTCTATAGGCAAGTCTTCTAAGTGCTTTGCCATAGCTTTGTTGAAATCATTGACACTCTTTTCTGTTATAAGACAGTTAAGTATAAGTAACATATTTTCTCCTTTCTACCTGGATAGCCAATTATTTTAATTTGAATTCCATAGTCACAGGATTGTGGTCAGTGTATTTGAAGTCAAAGGAATGTCCTTTGACATTTAGTACTTCCACATTGTCAGAAACTAAATATCCATCTATGACAGCAGTGAAGTTTACATCTTTCACATAAGGTGTAGCATCTGTTCTAGTAGTTGGCACATTTTTATCTGCTACCCACTGGAATTCATTAGGTTTGAAATCTTCTGGTATCTTCTGTAGCCAATCAGGCCACTGTTCCGTAGTTTTAAATATTGTAGGGTCTGTAGTTGGGATCAAATGATTCCAATCTCCACCTACTATTATATAATTGCCCTTCTCATATTCACTCATTATATATTCTTTCAAAAATCCAAGTTGTTTAAGTCGTATTTCTCCGCCTTTGTCATAGGCAGAAAGATGAGTATTTACTAAAACCAATTCCTTTCCATTGTCCAAAGAAATCCTGCTTTCTAAAAAACATCTGTCCAATTCAGCCAATTGGCGAGGCCAACTTTCTTTCCCTGGCAATTGATATCTAGTAGCACTATCTATATTGTACTTAGAAAGTGTAACTAGTCCTGCTGAATTTACATTGCCATGAGGCTTAAATACAGGAACTGGAACCCAAAGAGTTTTATAATTTATTGCAAAACTTGATGAATAATCCTCAAAGTTTTTCTTCAAATGCTCATACTCATTTATGCGAAAACTCCTTGTAGCATCGGTATCGACTTCTTGTACAAATATGAATGAAGAATTGCTGTCTATTAAAAAATCAGTTATACCATTTAAATTTTCCAAAGTCTTTTCTTTGCTTGAAGAACGAGAGCCTGTCCCCCCATCCATAAAAAAATCTTGCTCACTATCCATTCCACAATATCCTATATTATAGGTAGTAATTGAAAACGTTTCTCCTGTAGATATAGCCTTATCTTGATTGTTTTCCACTTCCAAAGGTATGGTATCTTCTGGTTTATAATCAGTAATAGTCATAGCTAATAAATAAACCAAAAATACACACACAAATATCCCTACAATCCATCCCAATATCTTAAAAAACTTCTTCATAAAAATCCCCCTATTCTCATTATCTAGTCAAAGGGTCAGAACTATAACCCCTCCGACCCCTGACATTACCCCAAAGTTAGCACCTCACCGTCCAGCCGTGGGACACTATTCGACCAGCCAAGCGAAACGTCCCCGTGGCGGTTTTTCCCGTGGCGGTTTATACCAATTTTTGTCCACAATTAGGGCAGAAGTTTGCTCCTTCGGTTTTTGCTCCACAGTTTGGGCAGAAATTTGGTTTTTTGTTGCTATTTGAACTTTCATTCATGTTTTCCATCATTTCTTTGGCTATGTTCATTCCCATCATCATTCCAGCCATATCAGCAGCAGTTCCTCCACCTTTGACTTTCCCAGAGGATATGCCATCTACCATGGATACTTGCTGATATTTTCCTAAGTCTCCTATCATGCTATGAGATGCAGTTTTATTTATCATATCTTGAATTTCTTCAGGATAATTAAAGCTCATGATATTGAATCCTGTTATAGTCATTCCATCATCTATTATTTTCATATCTAAATCTTCTTTGATTCCCTTGCCAATTTCAGAAGCATTGGCTTGAAGATTGAACATATCCTTTCCTTCTTTTGAAATCCACTTCATGAGTAATTCATCTAAAACTGCAGTAATCCTTATTTTTACATCTTCTACCAAATAGCTATTCTTTACCCCTGCAATTTTGTCAATCAATGCTACATAGTCATTGACTTTAAAAGTAAATGTACCATTGGAACGAACTGGCATACCACCTGGCAATTGAGGAGTTGGAATATTTATAGCATTTTTAGTTCCCCATTTCACTACAAATTCTTTAGTGTTTACAAACAATACTTCTGCTCTCATGCCAGTATTAAATCCAAATTTAAAGCCCTTTAAAGTAGACAAAAAAGGAATTATTTGAGTTTCAATATCGTACTCTCCTTCATCTTGAAATATCCCTTCAATTTTGCCATTATATAAAAATATAGCATCTTGCCCGGGACGAATGATGAGCTTGCTTCCCTTCTTTATTTCATCATTGTTCCATTTCCAAAAAATCATATCATCTCTAAACTCTTTCCATTCAACTACATTTGCAAATTGGTTTTTAAAAAGTGCCATATTATCATTCCTTTCGTTTAATTGTATTAGAAACTACCTCTGCTACCACTATGGGAGTGTCCACCTGATGTCACTCCTCCGCCTCCACTATGACCCCCACCGCCACTGGAATGATTTCCATTGTCTGATGGCTTTCTACGTTTTGTAACTGAGGTTCGTATATAATTGTCCCTTCTTTGAAGAACCCTTGTAGTATTAAAATTTTCATAGGTTCCCCCATTTACAGTGACCTTGCCTCCTGAATTGTAAGCCATAATCCCAACTGCAATTCCTGCTATAATCAAGGAAACAATCAATTGAAACCAAGTATTAAATAAAATATTTTCAGGATCCACTCCAGGACGTATTCCCATATATTTATAGGAAGTTTTTATGAATGTACGAAATGCCCTATAGTAGTCTCCCTCTGACAATGCAGGTGTTATTTTATATCTTATTTCATCTAATCTATAATCATCTAAATACTCTTCTCCTTTATAAAACCCTGACAAATACACTTCCCTATGCTCCATATCTACAGTCAATATAGCACAATTGCCATGAGGCTTATCATATCCTAAGGCTTTTTCATCATAAAAGTCTTCCATATATTTCACTACATCTTTTTTCTCTGTATCTTCTGTAGTTAGGACTATGAAATCCGTTTGCCTTCTTGAACTATATTTTTCAGCTAATATTTCAAGTTCCTCTACTTCTTCGCCAGTTAATAGTCCTGCCAAATCATAAATTCTCTGTTTTTTATCGCCACTTGCCTTTGAAGCATTTGATATAAAGGGAATTAAAAGTACAATTGATAAAAGAACAATCAAAAAAACTTTCTTTTTTCTCACCACAGTCCCCCCCCATCGCAATTGAAATAAGCTTAAGTATTATAAATGAAAACCCAGCTATTCCACCAAACCAAGCAGCAACTTTTTTATAGCTTATGGGAGGTTTTCCTACTACTTTTCCCGTTTGACCATTCATAGCAAAAACATGCTCTGAATCTTCATAGTCATAATACACCATCCATACAGGAAGTAGAGTGTAATAAGCATTTTTCTTAGATGTATCAATATGCTTATTTGTAAATCTAACTGATGAATATCCCACAATAGTAGAATTTATATAGGACTGTATGTAATTTTCAATCTTGTCCTTAGCTCTTGGTAGCATTCGGGATTCATCATAATTGTACTTTTCCGCAATATACCCAGCTAAATATGGGGTTTTGAATTCTCTTAAATCAGCATAATTGTACGGCTCCAATTTATCCATTAGTTCATCATTCATTTTTTCAGATGCATCTACTGGCACCTTTATATAATCAAGATTTATATCTCGATACACATCATAATATCTAGTCTCTGTATAAATATAATCTCCTCTTGTATATTCTCTTATTTTGGTACCAACAGCATTTACTTCGACTCTACTGTTTAAATCATATAGCCAAAAAGGAACATACATCCCTGTAATCTTCTTGATTCTATCAGCAGTCATAAAACCTTTTGGAGTCAAAAGTCCATTTTTGCACCAAGACTTAAAGGCCTCTTCAGCTTGTTTTTTACTGATTTTAAAAGGAATAACTTTAGATGGAGCCATGGTTCCTGAAAGTCTATCTCCAAGAACTACTGCTGCCCCACAAAAGCTACAAGTAGTTGCTGTAGTTTCTGCTTCAGTGATTATGACTGCCCCACAATTTTTGCAATGATATTCTTTTCCATCCTCTTCTGAAAAAGTACGGGTTATAAACTCATCTGAAAAACCCTCTATATCATCTTCTCTTCCACAACTATTGCATTTAAGTTTCCCAGTATTGCTATCAAAGACCATATCAGAACCACAATTAGGACATTTGTAATGTATAAGCATAGCAATTCACCTCACAATTGGGATAAAAGCTGTAGATAAATCTACAGCTTTTGTATTATTAATTATTTTTTAATTTTGCCTTTAGAGCCTCTAGTTCATCATCTATGCTCGTATCAACATCATCATATTTAGCTGCCAATTCTTCTATATCATCTTTTTTACTACTATTTAATTCTTTAATTGCCTCTGCTTCATCTAATGCTTTGTTTACCCTTTCTTCCATTCTGTCAAAAGCTGATATGGATTTACCTGCACTGTCTACTGAAGAACCTATTTTATTTATTCTATCTTGAGTTCTTGCTACTGCCATTTTCCCTTTAAGCATAGCTCTTCTAGATTCCAATTCATCAATATCACTTACAAGTTTGTCATGCATTTGTCTCATTCTTGTGGAATTGGACGCTGCCAATTCATATGCTTTTGCCAATTCACTTTCTTTTTTCACAATTTCAGCTTTTTTCTCTAAAAACTTTCTTGCATCGTCTTCATTTCCTACTTGCAATGCTTTCACTGCATACTTTTCCATCTTAGCAATTTCTTCTCTACATTCATCTAATTGTCTTTTAGCTCTCTTTTCTTCTGCCATTATGGAAGCTGTTTCAGCTTTTACTTTACCTAAATCACTATTTAAATCCCTCAAATATTGGTCTATCATCTTTTCTGGATCTTCAGCCTTATCTAACATTGCATTTATATTGCTAGACATAATATCTTTAAATCTTGACAAAATACCCATTGTATTTACCCCCTCTATATTGGATTACACAAATTATATCACACTAAGATAAAATATTGAACTCAAATTTAATCCATACCAATATTTATTCAGCAATTTCAATATTATAACTAGGAAAAATTATAAATGTAAAATGCCACGGGGCTCCCCGTGGCTAGCTATTTAGCTAATTCTAATATCCAATTAATCCAACTTGAAATTGTCTGTGCTCTTCTTTTGAATGTTTCTTCAGATCCTATTCTATATAGCTTTGATTTTTTCATTATCTCTACAATATCACTCTTTTTAGACATTTTCTCCATTTTAAAATATTCTTTTAAGACTTTATTGAAGGCACTGTGTTTAAGTATTAGTTCTACAAATTTAAGCTGTCTTAACTTTAAATTCATATTGAAAAGTCTTTTCCCTTCATCAGTTAAAAAATAAACTATATTTTCATTTTCTCTTCTTTTATCTATTACTCCTAAATACCTGCCCGCATCAGTATAATAATTAGTTTGTCTTGGGTCAAAATCATAGGTAGTAGTTATTTCTTCTTTTGTCATATCATTTGTATATAATAATTCCAACAAGTTTATCAATCTTTTCATATTATCTGCTTGTGGAAATGGAATCCTTGGTTCTTCTATTACCTGTACTTCATTTAGAATAGACTTTATATCATCTAGCTTCACATCAAATTGTTCTAATGTATAATTTTTTTGTTTTGTCAAAATTAACGAATTATAATTGCAAGTATCCAAAAATTCATACTCATACAATGTAAAAATACCATTAGAATACACCATGAAAATTGGCCTTATTGCCTTTGCTATTTTGCTGTTCCACAATCTATAAGGATAATATAACTGCCTAATGAGAAAATCATCTGAAATGGAATTTTTAGCCTCTATTAGTGCAAGACTTTCTTTTCCCTCAAAACCACCATCAATTTCTATTTGAGAATTTGAAACTTTAATTTCTACAGATTTATTTGTATTAGTATTATTGATATAAAAAGAAAACTTATCTGAACTCATCCTTCCATTAACAGTAGGCAAAATCTTATCATCTTGAAGAAAATCTGACAATATACCTGATACAAAAGCACAATTTATAGCCATTGATTCGGAAGTTATATTTTTATAATCAATGCTTTCTATATATTCTGGAAAAACAATATTGGTTACTTCAGTATTCATTTCATCAAATTCTTTATAGGCCTCAAATTGAGAAATAACATAATTTCCCCTGGTTACAGGAAGAATGGACAAATGATTTTCTCTAAATAACTTTGGCAAATTAATCTTATGATCAAATTTAGTGGCCAATCTAGCTTCTCTAAACTCATTGATTTGAATTGATGAAATTTCAAAAAATCCTTTTTTCTCTATTTCATTTAAAATATTATATTTAGTAAAAAGTTTATCCCAAGCTAAATCATTTTTAGTTTCACTCATAATTCATCACCAACACTTCATTTACTTCTCCCCTCTTGTTGCCTTTTGAATTTATTGTTCTTTTAGCTTGAACTATTTCTATCCTATAATCCTTGTATAGATCCAATATAAATTGAGTTTGAGAATTGGAAAGTAAAAACTTAACGCCTCTTTTATTTAGATTATCACATAGGTCTTTTAGTCTTTTTTGTTCTGTTTTGCCAAAACCACCTTTATCATAGCCTGTGAAACTGCTAGTATCACTAATAGGATCATAAGGTGGATCAAAATAAATAAAACTGCCTTTTCTACACCCTTTAACTGCTTCTTCGAAGTCACAACATTTAAAAATTATGTTTGCAGTATTAAAATAATTGCTTACAGCTCTTAAAGTCGTTTCATTCACAATATTGGGGTTTTTGTATCTCCCAAAAGGTACGTTAAATTGGCCTTGAGAATTTACCCTAAATAATCCATTGTAACAGGTTTTATTTAGATAATGTATCCTAGAAGCTCTTTCAACAGGAGTCAACTCATTGTATTTTTGAATGTCTCTATCCAATTCTCTAATTTTATAAAAATAATCTGGTTCGTTTTTATGCTTTTTCAAATCTTCTATCAAATCTTCCACATTGTCTTTTATCACTTGATATAAATTCATAAGCTCCTCATTTATGTCATTAACTACTGCCTTATGGGGTTGTAAATGAAAAAGCACTGCTCCTCCACCTAGAAAGGGCTCATAATAAGTTGAATAATTGGAAGGTAGATATTTATCAATTTCAGAAATTAACTGTCTTTTGCCCCCCACCCATTTGACAACAGGCATTACAAATTCATCTTTATCCAATTTGATCCTCTCCTAATAAATACTAATTTTAAACTTTGGTTTTCTAAATACAAACAAATATTCATGAGCTATTAAAAGAAAATTATATCGTACACTTTTCTCATACCAAAAATTTGTAGTATTGCAATTATGTTGCTCCTTAATAATGATTTCCTTTAATAAAAATCCAGTTTCTAAATACTTCTCCATCACCTTAAATCCCAATGGGACTATATGTTTAGACTTTCTTGTATCTCCCATTAATATTGCACAATATTTATCTTCTTTTAAAACTCTAAAGCATTCTCTGACCACAGCTCCCATTTCATATATAAATTCGTCCACATCATAATTTGATAAATCACCTTTTATTCCCTGACTATATTTAATTATATTTGAATATGGTGGATGTGTGCAAATCAAATCGATACTATTGTTGGGTATAAAGTATAAATTTCTAGCATCTCCGTTATAAATTCTAGGTTCATAATCTCTATTTTTATCAAAATTTAAGCTTTTTTTCGCTATTTTAATTGTTTCAGGATTAATCTCAACTCCTATTCCTTTTCTTTGTAATAATTTTGTTTCAATTAAAGTAGTGCCACTACCCATAAATTGATCTAAAACTATATCATCTTTTTGGGAATACCTGCTAATAATATTTCTGGGCACATATGGAGACCAATTTCCCCTGTATTCTCCATTATGAGTAGCCCAATTTCCTCTTTCAGGAAAATTCCATATAGTTGTAGCTTCTAGCTTGAAATTTTTAGGTTCCCAATTCATTCTCTCTCCCCCTATTTTCACCTTCTTATCGATCAATATACTTAAGGAATATATATGTATTTCCATTCGACATATATTTGGAAAATCCTCTAATATATTAAAATTGCATAGATTTAATTTTTAATTTATAATTATTATGTAAACTTATTATGTAAACTAAATTTTTTTTCCCCCTCTTCTTGCATAAATTTTAGGATAAAAAAAATACTATTACAAAGGAGGTTAAAAAGGTGAAAAATACTGAAGAATTTAAACCCTATATACCTGCAGACAAGGTACTGCCTGAATTTTCCCCAACTGCAATCATTGTTGGTATTCTTATGTCCATAGTATTTGGTGCTGCTAATGCTTATATAGGCTTAAGAGATAGTATTTGGTGCTGGAGCAGTAGCTTTTGGAGGAATATTAAGCCTTATCAAATCATTGCCTTTGATATTTACAACTTTTAAAGAAGCAATGAGCGGACTTAAAGCTGGAGCTAATAACAAATCAACTCTTAGAACCGAACAAGATTTGTCCATGAAAGTAGTACTATTTGGAATTTTAGCCATAGTAATATTTATAGGTACTTCTAAACAAGGCATGGGGATTTGGTTCATCAGAACTCCCTGCACCTCAAGCAACTCTTATGAGGCTTGTTGTTGAAGGTGTTATGAATGGAAATCTTCCTTTTCAGCACTTCCTCTGTATGCTATAATTTCTTTTCTAATAGCCTTGTTTAAAGGCACAAGATCAATACCAGAGCCAACATATGGTATTCCAAAAGTCTCTAAAAAAGCAAGTTCTTTTGTACTAGAAACATTAAATATCATATCTACATTCTTTAAAGCACCATAATGATGACGAGCTTCTTCATACGCATCATCAAAGGAATTGTTCAAAAATAATGTTCTTGTTCTATATCATTCCAAGTTGATTTCTTGCAACAATTAAATTAAAATATTATCTGTAATCTTTTTATATGGGAGCTGAAATTATGGAACTTACTAAGTTAAATGGGAATACTTATTACATTGAAAACAATACAAATATAGGAGTATTCACATATAAAAACAAAAACTGTTTGCTTGTAGATACGGGTTTCACCAATACAGTGGCAAGAAAGATTGAGGAAGTCTTAAAGACCAATGGACTTCACCTAAAATATATAATAAATACCCACAATCATCTAGATCACTGTGGGGGAAATGTATATCTAACTGAAAATTATCCTGGATGTATCACATATACTTCAGAAAAAGAAAAGCTCTTTATGGAAAATGTTGAACTTCATCCTTCAATACTATTTGGAGGAATTGCTCCAAAAGGAAATGGCGTGACAAAAAAAATAAAGGTTGATGATACTCTTTCCATAGGAATAAATAAAATAAATGATGAAAAGCTTGAAATAATACCTCTGAAGGGCCATTCTATAGAACAAATTGGAGTCATCACTCCTGATAGAGTATGTTTTCTTGGAGACAGTATCTTTAGCACAGCTATTCTTGAAAAATATTCTATACCATATCTATATAGTGTTGAAGAAGAACTAAAAACACTAGAATATATAAAAAAAATAGATGCAGATATATTTGTACTGGGGCATTCTGAAACTATATTTTCTAAAGAAGAAATTATAGCTTTAGCACAAAAAAATATCAATCATATAAATAAACTTCTTGAAGAATATTTAACTGTACTTGAACAGCCTCAAACAAAAGAAGATTTACTTCAAAATATAATCATATTAAATGAAATAGACAACACAGACTATATACAACATCATCTATATCTATCTTCTACCTCTGCTTTCATAGTAGCATTGTACAATAGAGGTTATATTGAAAGTTATATAGAAGATGGAAAATTGTACTACTTCAAAAAATAACTATTTCCATCCTTCCTATAATCGTTATATAAAAATTGGTTAAAATATATATGACAAAGGATGGGATGGATTTGAAATTTAAAGATAAGTTTTATAAAAAATATAAAAATAAAATATGGTTTGAATTTTTAGATGAACTCATCTATAGAATAAAAGACGATGACATAGCTGCCATAGGGGGACAACTCACATATTTTTCAATACTATCTATTGTCCCTTTTTTAATGTTTTTTCTAAATTTATTAAAATATACTTCTATTGGCCAAATTGAATTTTTAGACCATGCTTTAATCAGAGTTCCATTAGAAGCTCAAAGTATTTTTAAAAACATCTTAAAAGAAACAATAGACTCAAGTTCTCAGACTCTATTGTCTTTTAGTATACTGTTTTCTGTTTGGACTGGTTCTCTTGGAATAAACTCCATGATAAAAGCCATTAACAAAGCCTACAATGTAGAAAGAAAAAGACCTTCTTGGAGGATGAAAGTTTTATCTATTATATTCACCATTGTATTGGCTTTTTTGCTTTTAATAGTATTGGCAATGCTTGTGTTTGGAAAAATCATTAGTGAAAAAATTTTCAAATGGCTTGGAGCTAGTCATGCTTTCTATTATTGGTGGGAATTTTTGAGAATGATTATACCTATTGTATCTATGGTTGTAATATTCGCCCTTTTATATAAATTGAGCCCTCCTCATGAAGAAAATTTAAATTTAAAATTTAATGAAACCCTTCCTGGAGCAATATTTGCAGCTTTTGGTTGGATTATAGCTTCTATGATATTTTCCTTTTATGCAAACAATTTTGGAAATTATTCTAAAATTTATGGCAGCTTAGGGGGAATCATCATATTGCTAATATGGCTATATATATCAAATATAATGATAATATTAGGTGGAGAAATAAATGGAACCTATACATATTTAAAGAAAAGAAAATAAAGCAAGTTTATATTCAAAATAAATGGGTATGTACATATATATACATACTAGATTCATAAAATTAGGAGGGATAACTTGAAAAATTTCCTTAAACAAACAAAAATAAGTTTTATTGCAATGGCAATAATATACATTCTATTTGGTCTAATGTTTATGCTCCATCCAGATACTACAAACAAAATCATTGTAATAATCCTAGGCATACTCATAAGTATATATGGAATTTCGAAAATATTTTCCCATCTAAATGCTGAAGAGTTTGAAAGATTGCAGGGTTTTAATTTGGGTACTGGTATTATTGCTTTATTGATAGGAATTTATTTTCTTATAAAACCTCAAACAATAGTTTATATACTTGGTGCAATTTTAGGATTTTTCTTGTTCTTCCACGGAGCAATAAACTTCCAACATGCCGTAAATTTAAAAAGCATGAACTACGAAAAATGGTGGATTTCTGCTATATTTGGAATTGTAGCTATTTGTTTTGGATTTTATGGAGTTATGAATCCTACAACCTTATCTCCTGCCTTCCCTGTAACCATTGGGCTAGGAATGGTATTGAGCGGAATAAGCGATATATTCATGATTGCTAAAATTTCATCTTATTTTAAATAATCATGACAAAAACGTCAGCTTCTATCTATATAAAAGCTGACGTCTTTTATTGTTTCCAAACTGACAAATCACTGGAATTTATTTAAAATTGTCTTTATGAAAATTACTGAAAAATTCTATATTTTATAAAACCCTTTTATATCTATTTTATTTTCCTCAATTATTCTCTTTATGGCTTCTTCATCTTCTTTTTTATAAATAATAGATATTCCACAACTTGTAGATAATTTTCTAGGTGTTGGGGATATAGTATATTTTATGCCATTTTTTTTAAGAAAAGATTCCAATTCTAAACCATTAGAATAATTGTGAAAAAGAATGTAGTTTCTTTCCAAATTAGATCATCTCCAAAAATGCTTCCACCCTTGTTTTAATTTGACCAGTATCGCCTTCTGAATAATCTGTTTCTATCATTATGACTGGTATATTGTTATCTTTCAATGCCTTTTCTACTTTGTTGTACTCAACTCCATAAGTATGACAGAAAGATAAATTGTAGTTGATAACTCCATCTACATTGTATTCCTTTACATATTTTAAAATATCCTCTATTCGCCCTTCATTTGGCGTAAAGCACGCACAGTTTACTCCCATATACCTATCAGCTAAATTCTTTAGTATTTCATCCATGGTCTCTCCATCTTCAGCTACTTCATTTTCAAAATATCTAGTACCTGTACAAGTTTCTTCTACCACTATTTCTGCATCCAGTCCTTCTACTATAGAATGCAATTTCCAATTTGGCAATGCCATAGGAGTTCCTGTCACCATTATCCTTTTCTTGCCACTTGGTTTCATAGTTTTAACCCTTTCTTCTAATTCATCACACAATTCATTTACTTTTTCAATAAATCTTTCTGGATCATCATAAAAGGCAATCTGAGAAATAAGCAAAGAATCGAGTCCACTTATAGGTGAAGGTGTATTTTTTCTCAAATCATAAAGTCTTTTTAACGCTCTTCTCTTTTTATTGTTAAGTATTATAGCTTCTTTAAGAGCTTCAACAGTGACCTTATTTCCAGTGAGTTCCTCTATTCTCTCAATAAACAATTTTATTTCCTCTGCCCAAAATTCATAATTTTGAGCTCTTTTCATTTGAGGCAATTCCATTACATGAACTGGAATATAGTCATTTAAAATCTCCCAAGCTTTTTTCTTTCCATCACAAGTAGTCTCTCCAACTAGCAAATCACAAGATTGAAAATATGGACAAGTTCTACTGACTTTAGCTCCAGTAAAAGCTTTTATGAGTGGGCACAAATTCTTTGGCAACACCTTTTCCCCATCTTCAATCCAAAACTGACTTCCACCACACAATCCTACACTTATGGCATTAGATGCCAATATAACTTCATCAGGTACAAATACACAAAATGTTCCTATTACCTTTCTGCCTTCTTTTCTAGCATTTTCAAGTTCCATTATTCTAGCACCATGAACTTCTGCTACTACATAATTAAAATAATTCATTCCTTCAGGTCTATTTTCTTGTGTTAAATAAGTTTCTCCAAATTGTTCAGGCAAAGCAGCACATAAAATATCATGTTTCTCAAGATCAACATTTAATCCTTTCCACATTTCTCTGTAATCGCCCATTTTTGTCCCCCCTATAAAATTTATTCAAAGACATTATATCATTCTAGTTTTATTCAAATATGCATTATAGCAAAATATGATAGTAGCACTAATATTTATAAAAAATATATATGATTAGCTATTTATTTACTTTGTAGAAAAATTCTACTTGACACAATTTAATATATTTACTATAATGGCAAATATATTATAAAAACTTTGACTGAGAAAGAGTAAGAATGACTATTATTTACAGAGAGCTACCGGTTGGTGAGAGGTGCAAAGAAAAGCATTCTGAATACATCTCAAGAGTTGCACACCAAAAGAGACATTCTCAAGTAGGCTGTGTCGGCATCCTGCACCCGTTATAGTGCTAAAGTATCGTGTAAAATTATACGCCGTACTTGAAAAGGTTGATATTGCGAAGTATCAATAAATTAAGGTGGTAACACGGGAAATATCCCGTCCTTTGAAAATTCAAAGGACGGGTTTTTTTTACCTATAGGAAAGTTCTAGTTTCCCTTAATATAAAACTTTCCGAAATAGGTTCCAAAAAAGCTTCCTTGATTTTTTAATACTTCCATTGGAAGCCTTTTTTATTCTAATGAAAGGGAGATGATGATATGGATTCTGACTATTATTATAAAAATATAAAATCTCATGAAAGCGAAAGAAAAAAAATATTACTCAAATCGGAGGGATGACTAAATGTCAAATATCAAATTTTTCAGCGAGGAACAAATACCACTTGAGATGCATAAAGTACGTATAGTACAAAAATTAGAGCTTCCAACTGTAGAACGACGTTTTGAGGCTATAACTGAAGCTGGCAACAACACATTTCTTCTTAAAAATAGAGATATATTTCTTGATATGCTAACAGACAGCGGTGTAAATGCAATGAGTGATAGACAACAAGCCGCTATGCTTATAGCAGATGATAGCTATGCAGGGAGTGAAACCTTTATAAGACTTGAAAATAAGCTTAGAGAAATATTCGGTATGAAATTTTTTCTGCCAACACATCAGGGAAGAGCATGTGAAAATATTATCTCACAAGTATTAGTAAAAGCTGGTTCAATTGTACCTATGAACTACCATTTTACTACAACAAAATCTCACATAAACTTGAATGGAGGACAAGTTGAGGAAATCATAAACGATTCTTGCTTTGAAATTAAAAGCAACAACCCATTTAAGGGAAATATGGACATTGATAAACTAGAGAAACTTATAAAAAAACATGGCTCAGATAAAATTGCTTTTGTTCGAATGGAAGCTGGCACAAATCTCATTGGTGGACAGCCATTTTCTCTTGAAAATCTAAGTGAAGTTCGAAAAGTATGTGATAAATACGGTATTTTACTTGTACTTGATGCAAGTCTACTTTCTGACAATCTATACTTCATTAAAACTCGAGAAGAAAAGTGCAAATCTATGAGTATAAGAGAAATCACTAGTAAATTAGCTTCACTTTGTGATATTATATATTTTTCTGGTCGCAAACTAGGATGTGCACGAGGTGGCGGCATATGTACCAAAAATGAAGATGTTTTTATAAAAATGCGAGAACTTGTACCTCTTTATGAAGGATTTCTTACTTATGGCGGTATGTCTGTAAGAGAAATGGAAGCCTTGACTATTGGTCTTGAAGAAACAATGGATGAAAATATAATAAATCAAGGACCTCAATTTATTTCTTTTATGGTCAATGAACTTGACAAAAAAGGTGTCCCCGTTGTGACACCAGCTGGAGGCCTTGGCTGTCATATAGATGCTATGGAATTTGTTGAGCATATACCTCAACAAGAATACCCTGCTGGAGCACTTGCAGTGGCTCTTTATATTGCAAGTGGCATAAGAGGTATGGAACGTGGAACATTATCAGAACAGAGAAACCCAGATGGAAGTGAAGTATTCTCAAATATGGAACTTTTGAGATTAGCTATGCCAAGAAGAGTATTTACTCTTTCACAAGTTAAATATGCAGTTGATCGTATACTTTGGCTATATGAAAATCGTAAGCTTATAGAAGGACTTAAATTTACAGATGAACCCAAAATTCTACGTTTCTTCTTTGGAAGACTAAAACCTGTTTCCAATTGGCAAGAAAACTTAGTTAAAAAATTCAAAGAAGATTTTGGTGATAGCTTATAAAAAACTTAGGACTTTCCACTACCACAGCAGTGGAAAGTCCTAGTTCATAAAAATTATTCTTCTATAAAATAATATGAATTCAATAGATAAGACTCATTATACTTAACAGCCATTTTCCATAGACTATTTTTAATAGTAGCAATAGATGTTTGCCCTTTCTTATATTTTTCAATGCTATTAAAAAAATAGTTTTTTTCTCTATCTGTTGCCATTTCTTTAAAATAACCCCAAAGATGCAAAGCTGTATTTATAGAATTCCCTAGAGTACTTTTTTTCTCCATTGAATCTTCTATCAAATCATAAAAATCTATAACTGGATAATTGTCTTTGTCCTTAAGCAATTTTCGAATCTCCACATAATTTGATGGTGCGCTTTCAAGAATTTTGTATTTGTACCTGCTCCATTCAATTTCAAGGGCTTTGATGGATTTGTCATGAGAAGTGCAATTTATACATTTAATAGCCGAAATATTCTTGTCCTTAACTTCAAGCATAATATCAATATCCTTTATATCTAACCCTTCATAAAAATTCATGAATTGCCTTATACCTATAGTTTTTGAATGAGAACCAGGCTTTTTTAATGGATCTTGCTGTGAATAATGAATCTTTTGGCAGCCATCTTTTTTTCTCCAAGTTTTTCTACATTCATCAATCCAACAATACTCGTCTTTCTCTTCATCTGGAGGATTTATTTCATTGTGCAAATTGTCAAAGATAACAGGTATATTTAAAATATGACCAATCTCCAATACATCATTTATATTGTAAGATTTATCATCATTTTCTATGACAATTCGTTTTTTAACTTTGTCATCTAGTTTTTTATAATTCTCTATAAATCTCTCTATGGCCTGATTTTTGTCACCATAAATTCCACCTATATGTAAAACAATCTTGTGGTCCTCTCCCACTCCAAGACTATCTAATACTTGAGTATGATAATTTAAATCTTCAACAGCCTTTTTGACAACCTCTTCTTTGGGAGAATTAAGCACAGTATACTGCCCAGGATGCATAGAAACTCTCATTCCGCTTTTTTTTATTTTCCACCCAATAATTTGGAACTTCTCCTCAAATATCTCCCACCATTTCAGTTTATTTATAGGACTTGAAGCAAAAGGTATTATATCAGAGCTAATTCTAAAAAGCTTAATATCATTTTCAATATTATAATCAATTATATTTTCAAGAGAATTTAAATTGTATGAAATCAAATCCAACAATTTTTCTGGACTTGCATTTTTAAGCATACAACTCTTCTCTTTTGTATTTGGAACTCCAACAGTCAAACAAGCATATCCTATATTCATCGAACTCCCCTTTCATAATCCATTATTCTTGTAGAAGAGCTAAAAATTAGCAAACCACTTATTTTGCTAGTGGTTTGCTCTAATCTGCAAAATATTTAATTCATTTCTATACATAACAAAGACATATCATCCTTTTTAGCATCTTCAGAATTTTTAAATTCATTACATATAGTTTCTAAGAATTCTGGTATAGAAGGAGCATTTTCACCCAAATATACAATTTTCTCCATTATCTTGTTCAAATTCATGTCTTCATAAGTACTATTGTGCTTATATAAGCCATCAGTATACATGAATAGCCAATCGCCTTTCCCTATTTTCTTGCTTTGCTCTTTGTAATTTCCATCTTCAAATACTCCAACTAAATTTCCTGCCAACTCCAAAATTTCTGCCTTCCCATCATTCCTAAATAAAATTGGATATAGATGACCTCCATTGGAATAAGTCAATTTGTCATTATCTATGACTCCAACAAAAACAGAAAAACAAATTGAATCTATTTCTTCTGTCATATCATAAAAAGTTTTATTTATCTCCTTAACAATTTCAATTGGAGAATTTAATTTAGATACTAAAAGGTTAAAAATAGATTTCAACATAAAAGATATCATTGCTGCAGCTACTCCTTGAGCAGTCATATCGGAAATCATAAACCATATCTTCTCATTTTTTTCTATTACAGAAAATAAATCTCCTCCCAATTGACTTGAAGGCTTGTACTTCATATAGACATTGACATTAGAAAAATCTTTTTCACCATAATAAGCCATTACTTTTTTCTGCAAAGTTTCTGCTATTTTTAATTCGCTTTCATTTTTTTCATTAATTTCCTTTAACTTTTTTCCCTGTTCAAAATATCTCAGTGCATTTTTAACTTTAAGTGGTATCAAAACCTCCATTTCTTCAGGGCTAATTGGTTTTGTAAAATAATCAATAGCACCCAAACTCAGAGTTCTTTTAAAACTCTCTACATCCGTAATACTAGAACTGATTATGACTGGAATATCCTTATATCTATCATCTTCTTTCAATTCCTTAAGTACTTCATATCCATCTTTCCGTGGCAATATCAAATCCAATATAATGAGATCTATACTTTGACTTTTAACCACTTCCAATGCTTCTACTCCATCTATAGCTTCAACCACTTCTACATCTTCTACATATTTAGTTAAAATTTTTTTCATAAGCTTTCTGCCTAATTTGGTATCTTCAACTACCAATATGCGGTTTTTCATGAAAATTCCACCTTTCAAAAAATATATAATTACATAAATAGATTAACATAATCAAATTTAAGTTGAGCAGGAATAAGTAAGAAAAGTAAATACCTACATAATTTTCAAACACCTTAAATTTCCTATTATCTTTTACCGGCGATACTATAGTTTGTTTATATGACTAACAAATTAGGAACAGTATAATACCCATGAAGCCCAGATATTATGCTATTTTCTCCCACTCTAGTATATAGGCCTACAAATTTTTCATTATACAAAAACAGTCCAGTAATAGTTCCAAACTCTTTTATTTTCAATTCACCATCTTCAAACACCACAAATTTAGTTTTATATGGCTCAAAGAATTCTTGAAACAAATAATCTTTCCCAAAAACCTCATCCAATTTTTTGCTCCAATCCTCATAAGTAAAATCCTTTCCTGCATAAACACCTTTTGAACCATAAGAATCCTTGGGTTTCAATATATACTCATCTTTGTGATTTAACACTTTTTCATATACACTCCTACTTCCCTTAAATTCTTCAGTATATGGAATATGCTTTTTAATAAAATTTCTTTCTTCATCTGCCAAAAACTCTAAAGTATCCTCATCATATAATATCTTAAAAATTATCTTATTGTGCATTATTTGAGACTTCATGGAGCCAATCATGCAAACTGCTCCATCCCTATATGCTTCTATCAAATCACTTATTTCAGAGCTTTTCTCTATAAATTCTCTCGTAACTATTCTCCTATAAATCATATCTATATTCATATCTTCATAATACAATTTTCCATCAATATATTTTAATTCCCTAGGATCCACTATTTCTGCTCTATAACCTCTTTTTATATAAGCTTTCTTGAATTCCTCAAATTCATAAGGAGTTCCACTTTCTTTAAAATCCACAATTGCCACATTTGGCCTACTAATTGCCTTGTTATATTTCTTAAATATGTCTATACTTTCGTCCACCCATTTATATATAAGCTCAAAATATTCTATATCATATTTTTCCCTCATTTTTTTTATTGCTTTTGATTGTAATAGTATTCTTGCCAGTGTATTGTCTTCATTCATAGCTGAAGAACCATCTGTATTAAACTCACAAAATTTAAAATCATCATTTCCACCATAGAAAATGTCAAATCTTCCTATGGGAACATTTATATCATATCCTTGATCTACAAGTATTAGTTCTTCCAACAATTTAGAATATCCAAACTTTTTTCTATACTCGGGAGATTCTATATACTTTTGGGTTACTTTATTTGTTATGGAAATAAGAATTCTTCCTATCTCATTGAATCTTTCAACATCAGATTGTGTATAAAATATAGGCTCATATAAAAATGGCACTGGCTCACCCTTATATATAGCTGTTGAATTGGCAACAGCTTCTATAGCCTTTTCATAATCATCATAGTATTTATCAACATCTCTCTTAATTATATCTATATACTCATCAGTTAATTTCTTCATGTCCATTATTTTTCACCTCAATTAAATTATTCAAAATACACCAATCCAATGCTTTCTTTTTACCTAAATAAGCTCTTTTCTCAGTTTTCCCTCTTGGAGTCATCTTTTCATTAAACATTTCTTCCAATGGCAAAATATACTTTAATTCATCTTCTTTTAATCCACTTTTAGAAATCTCTATAAGCCTTTTACCTATTTCATATACAGTTTCATCTCTTAACTTCCCATAAAGTCCCTTTTCAACAATATCCTTTTTAGCCTTATTTATATCTTCTATACTTATATCGTCAACATATTCATATATTTTACTTAAATTTTCCTCATCATATATAATTCCCTTCCATAATGCAACTGCTGAAAAATTCAATGGATATGGCACTCCATCCATCATCCTTATTTCTATATACTTCTTTGCTCTTACATCTGGAAAAAACATAGTTAGAATATGTTCCAATTCCTGTATAGAATATTTATCTGGATCAAATATATCTTTGGTAAGTTTATCTTTAGTGAAATAAACCTCTTTTCCATTATCAATAAATATTGGAGGTCTATTTAATATATACTCTGCATATTTCTCATATCCAAATGACTTATCCAATGCGGCATCTACAACTCCGCATCTATCTTTATCACAATTTTCCCATATATATGATCTTAAGCTAAATTTATTCCATACCCTACCTTCAAAATAATAAGCATTGTCAAACATAGCATATATAACTGGAGAAATCCCACTAGCTACTTTAAACTTTTTCACAAAATCTTCTTCACTACTATAATCAACAGACAATTGTAGTGAAGCTGTTCCTTTCATCATATTGTGAGCATGAGTTCCCTTGTCTTTAAAATATTCATACATATACGAATATCTCTTTTTAGGTATAATTTTTATATCAGAAATACTGCTTTCTGGTTGATAACCAGTAGTTATTAATGCTTGATTTTTTCTATCAAGAATAGGAAGCACTTCATTTAAAAAATTAAAATACTCTCTTTCCAAATCAAAAATATGCTTTTCTGGTCTTATGCTTAATTCAAACTGGCTACCTGGTTCAAGGGTAATAGTCGTGCCATTCTTTTTAAGTCCAAGGATATTGTCCCCTTCATAAATTCCCTCCCAACCATTTTGCAACATTTGCTCTAATGTATCTGATGTACCTTTTTCTTCATAATAAGAAATAGTTCTAAAGCTATCTTTATCTATAATGAAATGCTCAATCTCCAATCCCATTTTGAAATCTTTAATTTCCTTTTCATTGTCCTCAAAATATTTCGCAATCTCTTTTACTTGTCTTTCATAATCCATCTAAATCATCTCACTTTCAATAAACTAATATTATATATACCCATAAAATTAGATAAAAAAAGTATAATTTCCTCCCATAAAAAAACAATAGTCTTAAAGGTAAACTATTGTTTTTTATTATACTATATAATTTGTAATGAGTACTTCAACTGTGGAGTTTTTATCCCTGTTTTTAGTTTGATAATTGGAATTTGAATAGTCATTGTTTAAGTAGTGAACTATATACTTATCTTTATTTAAAATAGTCCAATTGTATAAAATTTCATTTTTTCTTCCCTTACTCTCCATGACATTGGAGAGGGCAAACCTTATACCTTTTGAATCCAATCCATCTAAAAACTTAAGCAAATTTTTTTCATGTTCCTCATTCCATCCACCTTGCTCATTGTAACTTGCAGTAGTTATTAAATAAGGGGGATCTGCATAGACAAAGCTTAAATTTTCAATTTCCTCCACTCTGATATTTGAAAAATCTTCTACAATAAATTCATAATTGTTTTCATGAATTCTATCAATAAATTCAATGAGCTTTTTTCTCATTTTAGCATTAAAATCTCTTTTCCCAACAGGCAAATTAAATTCACCATTTTTGTTGAATCTAATTTGATTGTTGAAACTAAATACTATCAATACATAAAAAATCATATCATAATAAAAACTATCTTCCATTCTTTTGTTGTATATCTCCCTCAAATACATATATTTTCCCTTGTTGTATTTTCCAAGTCCGACACTACTAATAGTACCATAATAGCTATATCCATGCTTTGATGAATTCGACAATTCAAATTCATCTATTATACTATCAATTTCATTTAGAATTTCATCTTTTTCATGCTCTTTAAAGGCATTTAAAAGCCTTATGAGACTTACCTCTTTGTCAACAAATTTCACATTTTTGCAATCTACATTTATTCCCACATTACATCCACCACAAAAAAGATCCATCATGCTATCTATTTTTTCTGGAAACAGTGGTTTTATCTGATCCAACAATTTATACTTACCACCAGTATAATTTAGCGGTGAAGCTACAGTATTAAAGGTTTTACATAAAAACAATCTCTCTTTATGATTATCAATTCTAGATTTCCCTGCAGTAAAAGCACCATAGTCCATTTCAAATATTTGAACTTCTCCTCTTTTTCTTAAAATAGAAAGTATTTCTCTATCGGTAATCCTAGCATTTGACCTATCATGGCCTTTACTCCCCATATTGCTATAGGATACAAGAATATATTTAGCATCTAAATTCTCAATTAGATCTTTAAAAACTTGAGGAGCTCTCCTTGTACAGTAGCTACTCTTTATATCTTTTCGATTCATCTTTTTAGCCACACCAAAAACTTCAGGTTTTTCCCATCTTGCAACATTTTCTAAAAGATGATAGGCATCTGAATACTGTCTGGAATTGTAAGGAGGATCAATATAGGCTATGTCAGCTTTCACAACTCTTACAAGTTCATTGGAATCTGTATTGTAGATTTGATTTTTACCCATATTTTCTTTTATATTGGGAAATTTAAGTACTAATTCATCATTATATTCTTTTGTTTTCCTATAGGCATCATAATGCCCACAAGTACTTGCAATTCTATCCATAGCATATATAAGGGAAGATATGAGTATGTATTCTTCTCTTTTATTTATCTCTCCATTTTTAGCTAAAATATCAATTTCTTCTCTTATATATCCAATCTTTTTGGAAGTTTCATGACTAAAATACTTTCCTCCAAAATTTATAGACATATAATTTTCTTCTTTTATGCTAGAAATATTGTTCCATTTGTCTATAATTTTCATAAGCTTTTCTTTGTCAAACTCATCATCGCTAAAAAAAGCATAATGGATGACATAATTGCTATACAATAAATCATTAGTTATCAAATTAAATTCCCTAAAAGCATCAGCCACTACTCCAGTACCACTAAAAACATCGAAAAAAGAACTACAATCTTCACAATTGTCCTCCACAACTTTTTTTATAAAGGGAATAAGCTTGTACTTATTTCCCATTCTCAATTCCATCACCCTTTTTGCTTTACCGTTGTTCTCATTATACCTAAAGTCAAATAGCTAGTAAAGTGCAGTTTCCCTTCACAAAAAAGTAAAGGCCCTATAAGACCTGTCCCTGTCAAGCCTCCATATACCCATATCTTCTTACTACGAAATTATCTATCATTGTAGTAAATGAAAGTCCTATTACATGGTGTTTTCAATAAAATATGGGTATTATTATAAGGGAAAGGAGTGTGTATATATGAATAAACTATTTTCACATATTGATATTAAAAATCTTGAATTAAAAAATCGTATTGTAATGGCTCCTATGTGTATGGTCATGGCTGACGAAAATGGATATGCCAAAGACTGGCATGAAATTCACTATGCTACTCGTGCCATAGGAGGCACTGGGCTTATAATTTTAGAGGCAACAGCTGTGGAAAGCAGAGGCAGAATAAAAGATGGAGATTTAGGAATTTGGGATGATTCTCATATAGAAGGACTATCAAAAATAGTAAATAGCTGCAAAGCCCTTGGTGCAAAAGTTGGAATTCAACTGGCTCATGCTGGAAGAAAATGCACAGTAAAATCCGAAAAAATTATTGCTCCATCTCCTATAGCCTTTGACGATAGCTATTCTGCTCCAGAAGAAATGACCAAAGACGATATAAAAACTGTCATAAATTCCTTTAAAGAAGGGGCCAGAAGAGCTAATGAAGCTGGTTTTGATGCTATTGAAATACATGGAGCTCATGGATATTTGATAAATGAATTTTTATCTCCTCTTGCCAATAAAAGAAAAGATGAATATGGAGGCTCTCTAGAAAACAGGACCAGATTCTTAATGGAAATAATAAAAGAAGTCAAAACTGTATGGCCTGAAAACAAAGCTATAATATTGAGGGTTTCTGCTGAAGAATATGTAGAAGCCGGAAATCATCCCGAAGATTTGGTGAACATCATAAATTTAATAAAAAATGAAGGTATAGATATAATAAATGTAAGCTCTGGAGGAGTAGTTTCCGCTGATATTGATATATATCCTGGATATCAAATACCTTTTGCAGAGACAATCAAAAGAGGAACTAAACTACCAGTTATAGCTGGAGGACTGATTACAGAACCAGAAATGGCTGAAGAAATTCTTAAAAACAATAGGGCAGATTTCATATTCTTAGGAAGAGAATTGTTGAGAAATCCTTATTGGCCTCTAGAAGCCGCCAAAAAACTAAATCAAGACATAGAATGGCCTTATCCTTACATAAGGGCTAAAAATTGAAATTATGTAAGGGGACGAAAACAACAAATTCGTCCCCTTTTTGTTTGTCATAGCTTTTGTGACAGTGAATGCGACAGTGAAAACTGTCCCTAATGATCACCAAGCTCCAAAGTATTTAATAGTTGTACTTGCATTTTGGGCCCCTATTTTCATACATTCCTCAATTTTCTTCCCACTTAAAATGCCAAACAAAAATCCTGCTATATAGGAATCTCCTGCTCCCATAGCATCCACTACTTCACATGGAATAACTCCCTCATATAAAAAACTTGTGCCATCATAACATATACTTCCCTTTTCTCCCAAAGTCACAATGACCACTTTGGGCCCTTTTCTATGGATTTTCTTCATATATTCCCTTATGAAATCATCATCTCCACCATCATAGGAAAAAAAAGCATAATCCACATCATAAATTGCCTTTTCAACAATAGGAGAATCTAATTTATCGGCAAAATCAAAAGCAATAGGAATACCTTTTTTCTTTATCTTGTGAAGATCATCTTCAACCCTTCCCCACAATCCTGATACTACCAGGTCATGATTTTTAAAAAACTCTATATCCTCGTCACTAATTTTAAACTCTTTCATGACTCCTTCTTCGTAATCTCCCAATATTCTATCCCCATCTACAAGTTTCACATGAGTAATAGCAGTTTTCCCTGGAAGAATTTTTACATTAGAAACATCCACGCCTTTGTTTCTGATAGCATCTATCATAAATTTTCCATACTCGTCATCTCCTACTGCACCTGTATAAGAAGCCCGTCCTCCCAATCTTTTAAAATAAACTGCTACATTGACAGGATTGCCTCCAGGAAATGCCTTCTTAAAATTTTCATATAAATCTATGCAATTGTCACCTACAGCAGCAATTTTCATTTTATCTATACCTCTCTTTTATCATTTAATATTCTACCAATCCACCATAATATCTCCTATCATCTGGATTATGGTCTTTGCTTATTGAAAGATAATAATAAAAATACTCTAAAGGAACAAATAATATTAAAGGATCAAGCATTGGATGTAGTTCACTATTGTAATCTTTAATATCAAATACAATTATATTTTCTGTAAACCTTTTCACAAAATTAATAGCTCTTTCCGTAGTATGCCTAGACTCATCATTTCCCAAAATAAATACATAAGGCACACCTTTAGCAACCACTTCCAAAGGCCCATGCCTAAATTCAGCTGCATTTAATACGCTTCCATGAGTCCAAGTAAATTCAAGCATAGTTATAATTCCCTCTTTATATGCCAATGGCAAAAGGGGCCCAGAAGCTACTGTATATATAAAAGGCCAATTACTTGCTCTAATAGCCAATTCTTTAGATTTTTCCTCTGTAGAAACTACCAATTCAGCTAAAATATCAGGTAACTTCTTCATATCTTCCAATATAGAATCTATTTCTTTGTGAGTCCCTTTTAAATTTATATATCTACAAGCAATATAATAGCTAACCAAAAGATGCATTTCCCATATACATTCTCCACCATATCCAAAAACATTTTCTGCTTCAGCAGCCAATTTGGAACCAGTGAAACTTCGAGTCACACCTAAAGTCAATGCTCCTCTTTTTCTTGCAAGGCGGATAGAATTTACCACTTCTTCTGTTTCTCCAGAATCTGAAACTCCTATGACCATTGTATTTTTATCTAATTTAAATGGAGTATGATCCAAAAAATCAAATCCACTAAAAGCACTACATGGAATATCAGAGTATTTATCAAACAACATCTTTCCAGTTTGACAAGCACATAGCGGTGAACCACAAGCTACAAAATAAATCCTATCTATATTTCTTTCTTCCATTGTATTTATTATTTCATCTAATTTTGGAAAACCACTTTCCATCAAATCTTTAACTTCACTCACCATATTTTCAGTCACTAAAAAATCAACTGTACTCTTATCAATATCTAGCATACACACTCCTCCAATCTTTTTCCCTTGTGTTTGCTACAATTCCTTCCCACAGGATTTGCAAAACTTTGCATCCTCATCATTTAATGCACCGCATTCTTTACATTTAATTTTTATTATTTCTTTTACTTCGCTCTCACCTTTTCTATTGCTCATATCCTTAACTATATCAATATTTTCTATAGTATCATTTATCATGCCACCTTTGGCTGCACTATAAGGTTTCAAGTCCTCTCTAGCTTTTTCTGGATCTAATAGAAGTCCTGAACCTGCTGTACCTTTAGCACCAATATTCATAAGCACACTTCCTACAATTATACAAATCATTCCAATCACTGGCCTTGCAACAAAACTTGAAGGGTTCATATAAAAACTAGGTACCATATCTACAAAAAAGCTAGACATAAACAGCACAAATCCAAGAACCATAAGGACTAAGCCTATATAATAGATAGCTTTTCTTTCCTTTGAAATTTTATTTGCCATTTTCTTACCCCCTTATATTCAACTTCTTTGCTATATTATATCATAAAAATCCTAGTTCAGAATCCACATAAAATTTGCGACAGTGAAACTATCGCATACTACTCTATTTTTTATAATGACTATCCTTATATCTTCATAAGATATATCATCTGGCAATGCATCTTTAATTGGCTTTAGTCTTTCTGCCCCTATTTCATTTTCTATCTTTTCAAATATAACCAAACAATATGATATAAAGTTGTGTTATTACTAATATATCACTCTTTTCTTTTTCTTTTTTGTATATGCTTCTTGTGAAAATTCAAAAAATATAATAAGGATGGAGTATACTATTTTTATATTTCTAAATCAGATCTGCATATCTAAGTTTAGAATCCATATCAATGTCCATTTCACTTATGGAATTGTAGATTAGAACCTTCAAATATCCTACAGGATTTCTAATCTCCCGCATTCTACTTGCTTCTTTAAATTTATTCACAGCATGTTCTATGGCAAAAAAATTCAATCGCTTGATATCATTTTCAGCTATTTTAGCCGGAATATAATTGTCCCCAATTTTTATTCTTTTGCTATTTTCAATATCAAGTAGCAATAGCTTTATAGCATGAGCTGCTGCTACTTGATACTTTTCATCTATAGCATGGAGTTCACAATTTTTTATGATTTTTTTATACTTTTCCTGAAAATTTTCATAAGATGAGTCTCTTCCATCAATCCTTCTATCACCTTTTAACGATTTTTCGTGATTGATAGATTGATTGGAAATCTCTGTAGAAGTCTTTGTAGTAATCTCTGGTAATGGTGAGGTCATTTTGCTCCTTTCCATTGGTTCATTTTGTATATCATTATCATTTTCTTTTGAACCTATCATAGTATCATTTTGATCTAATGTATCAGAATTGTTTTCTTCATCTTTTATCATCTTTTCAAGCTCTTCATAATTGATAGTATACCAAAGAGTCCTGTCCATTTGATATACATTGAAATTATCAACTATTATTAAATTCATATCTCTCAACCTTTTGAAAGTTCTCTTTATAGTTGAATTGCTCCAAAAAGGAAATTCCTCATGCCACTCATCAATGGTATTGTAAGTCCAGTATCTTCCCTCGTGAAAATTTCTATTGTTTTTCTTATTTATCTCAATCCAATAATGTACCTGCTGCAATATCAAAGCCTCATTTAGTCCCAATACCACTGCCAATTCTTTATCTAATACCAATGGGTGTGAATTTAAAATTGTCATATCCATGTCCCCCTTTTTCTTCAATATTCTAGTATCAATATATAATTGAAGAAGATTTTTTCAAAATGAGGACTTAGATAAAGTCAACATAAAAATAAGCCCTACTTTGCGTAAGGCCTATATCTTCATCTACAAAACTTCTTCTATTTCCAAACCCGTTTTTTCAGTTAGTTCTATTAATTCATCAAAATTTGTTCCATCTACGTATTCTCGACTACCTACTGTGACTGCAGTTATTATTTCTTTGATTGTTATTATATATTCTTTTGCATTTTACAACACTTTAATTATTTCATTACTCTTTCTGGCGTAGCCTTAAAAGTATTTGCTTCTGTATGAGTTGAATCAATACTTATATCAGTATCTTCTATTATTCCTTCTTATGAATGATAAATTTTATACATGGTTTCTAAGGCTAATAATATTTCTCTTTTTTCTCCTTCTATAGGAGCTAATTCTTCTTTGGCATAATCCCTTATTCCATCCTTAACATTAGATTTATATTTTACTACTGTATTTAATATACTGCTTGCTTTGACTCCCCTTAGTTGAGCTAAGGTAAAAATAGTTGAACTTTCCATGTCTGATGATAGAACATTTTTCTTGTTCCAGTAGTCCATCATTTCATCTTCTTCATCTATATAAAAGGAATCATGACTTCTAATTATTCCATAATGATAAGGGTATCCCAATTCTTTACAAGTATCTATGATAGTATTGGTGAGTCTAACATCTGCTACAGCAGGATATCCCTCTTTTATATACATTTTAGTCGTTCCATCCTCTCTAACAGCTGCTGAGCCTATTATCAAATCCCCCAAATTGACATAGGACTGAACTGCTCCACCACTACCAATTCTGATGAAATATTTTCCACCACAAGCAATTAACTCTTCCATTGCAATAGCTGCTGAAGGCCCTCCAATACCTGTAGAAGTCACAGTTATAGGGACATCTTTATATATTCCCCTTATAGTCCTAAATTCCCTATTATAAGCTATCTCTCTACAATCATCCAACAATTCTCCCATCCTAAGCACTCTTCCTGGATCCCCAGGCAATATCACATATTTAGAAATATCCTTAGTTTCGCATAAAATATGAGGTTGTTTCATGTAATCACCTTCTAAGTCAATTTTTCATAGTATTTAATACTGCTTCCAATATAGATTCAGTGAGAGTTGGATGGATAATTAAATTAGATTTAATATCCTCTATTGTAAATTCATTATCCAACAATATGCTCAAAAGTCCTACATATTCAGATACATCTTCTCCCACCATCCATATTCCCAATATCTTGCCTTCCACATCCATTATTACTTTGACAAATCCATCTTGGACATCTTTAGCCCATCCTCTCCAGGTATCTTTAAAATCACAGTACCCTACTTTATAGGGCATATCCTTTAACTGTCCTTCTTGTTTTCCCACACCAGCCATTTCTGGCAAAGTAAATACCGCTCTAGGCAATTCATCATAATTCATAACTACTGGACTTTTATAGAGAATATAATCTGCCACCTGTATTGCCTGATTTATAGCTACATGAGCCATGCCCATTATTCCATTGATATCACCAATGGCAAATATATTTTTCTCTCCCGTTCTTAAATTCTCATCTACAAGAATTCTACCTTCTTCAACTACAATATTTAGTTTCTCAATACCTTTGGGGATATTGGGTTCCCTTAAAAAAGTAACCAAAACCTTATCCCCTTCTATTATTTCATGACTTTCTAACAATACCTTTACCTTTTCCTCTTCCACCCAAGCCTTTTTTGCTCCAACACCTTTGATTATCTTTACTCCTTTATCCAATAAATGTTTTTCAATAGGAAAAACCAAATCCTCATCATTTCCTGGAAGTAGCATGTCTTCTTTTTCTATTAATGTTATATTGACCCCCATTTCTGCATAGATTGCAGCAAATTCTACTCCTTCTACATTTCCTCCTAGTACTATGGTATTTTCAGGAATAAATTTAAAATCTATAGCCTCCCTGTGAGTAATTATTTTATCTCTGTCAATAGGTATTTCTGGAACACTGATAGGCTCCGTTCCTGTGGCAATTATTATATATTCACCTTCCAATAAAATATCTTTGACCTTATAGGATTTAGAATCAATAAATTCTCCTTCTCCATAATAAATATCTACCTTTTCATCTTTAAGGGCAACATCTATCTTGTTCTCTAAGATTTTTAAATCTTTATCCCAAGAAAAATTTAAATCTTTTTTTCTATCCTTCTTAAACCAATCCAAAGCCTTCTTTACAGGCAACGCTCCCCATCTTAAAGCTGTCCCACCTAGATTTTTCTTCTCTATTAAGGCTACGGCTTTCCCATTCTTAGCTAAATATTTAGAAGAGTAATATCCAGCTATACCTCCACCAATTACCAATACATCATATTTCTTATTCTGCACTAGAATCTCTCTCCTTATTTTTCTTTACTTTTGCTATTTGACGTTTAGTTACAATAAATAAAGCTAATATAGTTGCTATATAGGGAATCATCTGAGTAAACTGAGATGGTATACCCATAACCTGTAATCTAATACCTAAAGCATCAAAAAATCCAAACATCAATGCAGCCGCAAAGGTCCTTATCGGATTGGCTCTACCAAATATTATAGCTGCTACTGCTATAAATCCTCTATTGGCACTCATGTTTTCTGAAAACAAGGTCAAATAGCCTAAAGAAAGATGAGCTCCTGCAAATCCACAAAGAACGCCACAAGCAATAGATGATATATATTTCATCTTTTTAGGGCTAACTCCAGCCGTCTCTAAAGCCTCTGGATATTCTCCTGAAGCTCTTAGCCATATGCCATGAGGTGTTTTATATAGATAAATGTAAATTAAAACTACTAAAATCCAACTAATATATACAAATATGGAATGGTTGTTGAGTATTGCATTTAAAAATGGAACACTCGAAAGTCCAGGAAACTTTAGTCTGGGGAGTGGTACTATATCTGGTGAAGAAAATGCACCTTTTACTCCAAATATGCTTCTCAATAGAAATACAGTTAATCCACTAGCAAACATATTTATAGCAATTGCTACAATAAACTCATCAGATTTTAAATCTACAACAAATACTGCAAACAATAAACCTATGACTAATCCTACCAAACCTGCCAATATTACTCCTGCCAAAGAGGAACCAAAAAAGAAACTTCCCAACACTCCAAAAAATGCCCCAAGAAGAATCATTCCCTCCATTCCTATATTTAACATTCCCGCATGCTCTGTAAGAAGACCTCCCAAAGCAGCTAATATAAGAGGAGTAGCAGTTCTTATAGTATGTTGAAGCAAAGTAAGATTGAAAACTTGCTTAAGCATTCTTTTCACCTACCTTTTGTTTAGATTTTCTCTTTAGATTCAATTCCTTGAATTTTTCCTTAAATCCTGCTTCTCCAGCAATAAATAAGATAATTATAGATTGAATAACTAATACCAATTCAGAAGGAATGGAAGTAGCATTTTCCATAGAAACAGAACCTGTTTTTAATGCTCCAAGGAAAATTGACATTACAATGACTCCAATAGGGTTGTTCTTTACTATCAATGCAGCTAACATACCATCCCATGCATAACCTGGAGATATGTTTTGCAAAAATCTATAATGAACTCCTAACACTTCAAAAACTCCAGCCATACCAGATAATGCACCCGATATGACCATAGCCATTATCATCTGCTTTTTATCGTTTATTCCTCCATATCTTGCAAACAAACTATTTTGACCTACCATTTTATAATCATAGCCTGCCGAAGTCTTTTCCATGAGATAATAAATGATTATAGCAATAAATCCCATGAAAAAAATACTGGTATTTAAAGTAGATAGTTTTATCAATCTTTTTAAATGATATCCTTCTGCAATGATTTCAGTTCCACCCATTTTTCCCTTAGTAGTAGCAAAAGGATAATTTACTAAATAAGATGTAAAAAGGACTGCCACAGAATTTAGCATTATAGTCGTGATTACTTCATCTATTTTATATTTAACTTTCAATATTGCAGGAAGATAAGCATACAATCCCCCAACTACTGCTCCTGCAACAATAGCTAAAAGAATACCAATACCCTTTGGCAATGCTGTAAAGGTAATACCTACATAAGCTGCAGCAAAGGCCCCTAAATAGAGTTGTCCTTCTCCCCCAATATTATATATTCCACTACTAAAAGATATTGCTGTAGCAAGACCTGTTAATACTAAGGGCACAGTCTTTGCAAGAGTAGTAGCTATATTATATTTAGAACCAAATGCCCCTTTTAAAAGAGCTCCGTATCCAAGCAATGGGCTTCTACCATTGGCAATCATAATAAATGCCCCAATAAGTAACGAAACCAATATAGA
Organism: Sporanaerobacter sp.; assembly: GCF_047830725.1. NCBI lineage: Bacteria > Bacillati > Bacillota > Tissierellia > Tissierellales > Sporanaerobacteraceae > Sporanaerobacter > Sporanaerobacter sp. The sequence continues at coordinate 630,174 of NZ_CP181252.1, forward strand.
AAGAAACAAGGACAATATATATTCTAAATCCCTCTTGAGAAATTTCTTATTCAACCTTTTCCCCTCCTTCCGCCTTCTCTGTATGTTTACCAGTCATATAAAGACCTATTTCTTGTTTAGTTATTTCACCATTTAAAAACTCTCCTGTAATTTTGCCCTCATATATAGTGATGATTCTATCGGATAATCTAAATATTTCATCTAATTCAGCAGAAACCAGCAATATTGCTGCACCTTTATTTCTTTTTTCAATTATTTGACTGTGAATAAATTCAATAGCTCCAACATCTACTCCTCTAGTTGGCTGGGCAATTATAAGTATTGGAGTATTGAAAGAAAACTCTCTGGCGATAACCACTTTTTGCATATTTCCACCAGACAATTTTCCTACAGGTAAATCTCCAGACGGTGTCCTAATATCAAACTCATCTATTAATCTATCCGTTCTTTCCTTTACCTTTTTCTTGTTTATGTGAACTCCCTTGATTGCATAAGGCTCTTCATGTTGAATGCCCATTAAGAGATTTTCCCATATACTGGCGTCTTTTGACAATCCTGTTGCTAATCTATCTTCAGGCACATGAGCTATACCTAGTTTTCTAATCTCATTTGGACTTTTGTTAAAAGCCTCTACTCCATTTACTATAAATTCTCCTTCTTCCATTTCCCTAAGGCCTGTCAAAACTTCGACTAATTCAGATTGACCATTTCCCTCTACTCCAGCTATACCTAATATCTCACCAGCTTTAAGATTAAAAGATACTCCATTTAATGCAACAAGTCCTCTATTATCTCTAGCTTTTATTCCTTTTACAGACAAAACTTCTTTTTTAGAGGATTCTTTTTTATAAAGCTCATCAAACAAAACTTCTCTACCTACCATCATTTCAGCTAGTATTTGCTCATTGGCATCCTTAGTTTGTAATGTACCTATCATTTTCCCTTGACGCATTACACTTACTCTATCAGATATAGCCAATACTTCTTGAAGTTTATGTGTTATTATGATTACAGTTTTCCCCAAATCATTGACCAATTTTCTGATGACCTCAAACAATTCTTCTGTTTCTTGCGGAGTAAGAACTGCTGTAGGCTCGTCCAATATAAGTACATCTGCCCCTTTATATAATACCTTCAATATTTCAATTCGCTGCTGAATCCCTACAGATAAAGACTCTACCTTTTCATGGGGATCTACTTTCAATCCATAAGTTTCAGATAATTCCTCTGTTATAGCCACTGCCTTTTTATAGTCTATAAATAATTTCTTGTGTTTAGGTTCATTTCCCAATACTATATTTTCAGCTACGGTAAAAGAAGGCACGAGCATAAAATGTTGATGAACCATACCTATTCCAAGTCCAATAGCATCTAGTGGACTCTTGATTTGGGTGGGTTTTCCTTTAAACAAAATCTCTCCTTGTGTTGGTTCATAAAGACCATATATGATATTCATTAAAGTAGATTTTCCTGCTCCATTTTCACCTATAATAGCGTGGATTTCACCTTTTTCTATATCAAGACTTACATTGTCATTAGCTAACACTCCCGGAAACCGCTTAGAAATATTTCTCAATTCAATTAACTTTTCAGCCATTAATACTCACCTCTTTGCATTGTAAATTCTTTAAAATGGAGAAGTAGACTTCTACTTCTCCATTTTAAAAATTATTTTGCTTCTGGCACTTCTATTTCTCCACTAATGATTTTATCTTTAATCTCATCTAATTGAGCTTTCATTTCATCTGTTACAAATTGTTTCATATCCTCTGTACCATAGCCCAATTCAACACCATTTTGTTCCAATCCATAATGAATAACTTTTCCTGGTTCTATTTCACCTTTTTGAATTTTTCCTATGGTTTCATATATGGAAAATCCAACTTTTTTAACCATACTTGCTACTATGACATCTGGATTAATATGTCTTTGGTCTGTATCTACACCTATAGCATATTTTCCTTGTTCTTCAGCAGCCTCAAAAACTCCTTCCCCAGTCTTTCCTGCTACTTGAAATACTATATCTGCACCTCTTGAATAAAGAGCAGTAGCACTTTCTTTACCTTTTGCAGGGTCTTCAAAATCTTCAGCAAAAATAGTTTCTACTGTTATGTCTGGATTTATATATTTAGCACCTGCTTCATAACCAGCTTGAAAATTTCTAATTACTGGTAAATCCATCCCTCCAACCATACCTATAATATTGCTTTCTGTAAGCATAGCAGCCAATGCTCCCGCTAAGAAAGAACCTTCATTTTCTGCATAGCTAATAGTTATTAAATTGTCAATTCCCTCTATTTCATTATCTACATATATATAATGAACATCTGGGAATTCTTTTGCTATTTCTTGTACTACATCATAAAATTCAAATCCTACTACTGCTACTATAGAAGCATATTGAGAAGCTTGTACCAATTGATCATTGTATAGAGATGGGTCATTTCTACATTCATACACCTTGTATTCAATACCTAAATCTTCCTTAGCTTTTTCTACTCCTTCATGGGATGAATCATAGAAAGAACGGTCTCCCAAACCACCAGCTACTACTAAGCCTACTTTTACCGCTTCTTCTGTTCCATTTTCTACATCATTGCCCTCTGTTTTAGCTGGAGTAGCCTTTTTCCCACAGCCAGATAAAATTGTAGATGCAATTAATGTAAAAATCAATAAAATTGCAATTCTTTTTTTCATTAAAAACTCCTCCTTCTAAAATAATTTTCGTTAATTTATATGTACCTTGATTCTCCCACTAGCAAAACATGAAAGAAATCAACGGACAATCAAATTAAAATATTGATTATAAATCCTTATTCATTTCTGCTAACTTTTTCTTCTTCTACTAATCCTTCTATATCAATAACAAATATGGAGTTGTTTGAAACTTCTATTAAGTTTTTCTCCTTTAACTGTTGAAGGACCCTATTTATACTCCTTTGAGTTACAGCAAATTGTTCACTCAACTGCTCTTTATTCACTTTTATTTCTGTACCTGAATCCAATCTATATAATAGATAGTTGCAAATCCTATACTTTAAGGAATAAAGTGTATTCTCTCCTGCCATTTTAGATAATTTATAGAAACTATCACATAAAGTTCTAGTTATATACAATGAAAAATGTCTATCTCTATCTATCCACTGCAAAAAGTATTTTCTATGTATACCAATAACCCTAAGTTCTGTTAATGCCTCTATAGAACAGATATAGGGCTTATTGTCAAATATCTCTAATTCTCCAAAATAATCTCCCTTTTTATATATAGATTGAGAAAACTTCTTTCCATTTTCTGCAGTTAAATAGATATTGGCATAGCCTTCAACTATTATACAAAAATATTCATACTTCATATCTTGATGACAAATAACATAATCCTTTGGATATTCTCTTATCTTCCACCTCTTTAAAATATCATAAGGGCAATCCTTTAACATTTCTTTTATTTGCCCATTGGATTCAATTATATCTACAATTTCCAAAAATTCTACCTCCTTTTAAGTATACCTGAGGATATCGTTTGCATAAAGGACATCTGTCCTAATATTCCATATCTTTTGCTAAAACCATGCGGATAAACTATGTAAAATAAGAAACCTGTCCCAATATATTTTATCACAATTAACCACAATTTAATAAGCATCAAATAGCCTCCACCTTTTAATAGATGGAGGCTATTTAACTATACTATTCTTCTTTGAAGTCTTCTAATATCTACTTCATGTTTCCCTATTAGTTCTTTTAATATCTCATTTTCCTCAATAATAGTGTCAAGTTTAACATTGGTCTCTTCTCTAAATTCTGTTAAATCAGCTGTTTGTTCAGTAATAGCCTTTAATTCCTTTTTAATCTTTGTCCTTTGTCCTGTCTTTTTCTAAGCTCCTCTGTCCTTTTTCTAAGCTCCTCTGTCCTTCTTTTAGACTCTTTAACTCCTCTAATACTATCCTTTGAAATTCTTCATTGGTCATCAGAGCACCTCCAATTTCATCTTTCACTTATATTTCATATTATATCACATTTTATAATACGCCATCTATATAACTTTGATACCTTTCATCTTTTACATTGAGTATATCGAGGATTTGATAATTAAATAATGAAAAAATTGCTGAATCCTGTGACGCTACCACTTAATATTTAATATTAAGTAAAAAATTATATTGATACTATTTAGTATGTTTTTAGAAAACAAGTGTAATCATAGGATTATCAATTTCTAAATCGAAAAACTCAACATCACTTCATGTTATTTTTTTATGAGCCCTTTTAATTGGTCTATGTTTATATTGTTTTTCATTTGGGAGGCTTTTTGATTTTCTTCTTGAATTTGTAGATATATTTCTTTTCTATAAATGTCTATGTTTTTGGGGGCGTTTATGCCTAGTTTTACTTTGTCATCTTCTATTCCTATTACAATTATCTCTATGTCATTTCCTACAATGATGCTTTCATCTTTTTTCCTTGAAAGTATGAGCATAGTTATTCACCCCTACTTTCTTCTTTTTTGAATATATAGTGTTTGGTTGTGTATCTATTATCTTCTAGTATGACTTGTTTTCCTAATTTTTCTCTTCCATTTATGATAATTGGACCTGAAAGGTTTGTAGTCATATCTTCAAGATTTTCTGGTACTACTACTATAGTGTATACAAATACATCAGTTTCATCTTTTATCTTAAGTTTCTCTATGGCTGACTCTGGAATAGTTATATCATAATCTGGAAATACGAAAAAAGGATTCATGATGACAAAAGCCAAATCTTCATTATCTACAGATTGGAGCCAATCAAATGGATTTTCTTCATCTGGATTGTTTATGACGATAAATTTTTTACATTCTTCAAACCCTGGAATTCCTTCAGGGAAAGTGAGAATATCCTCTTCATCTATTTCAATTTCGCCAAAATTTGAGGCGTGTAGTTTCATAATTTTTTCACTCCTTCTTTTTATCAGTTGTAAGTCATTTAAAACGGCGAATGAATTCGCCTCTACAGTTTAACATCTACTACTTTTGAGTGTCTACTGTGTTGCCTGTTGTTGGGCCTGTTTTGTAGCTTTGGTAGTTTTCTTTGTAGGAGTTTAACTTTTCTGCTTCCCAATCTATATTTAGATGGCCTTCTATTTCTATTTTGGGACGGCTTTTGGGAATGATGTCTATTGTCCAGTCTTTGTATTCTAAACCTTTTTCAAAGGCTATTTCTGATACAGCATCAGGCATATCATTTTCTATCATTGCCATTCTATTGCCTTCGTAGACTATTTGATCTATTCCCTCAGCTGCTTTCTGATATGCATATTGTACTGATTCCGCTGAAAAATCTGCAATCCCTTTAAGCCCTGCCTCTGAAAAACATTGCCTCTGATCTATAATCACCCTAGGAAGCTGTCTATCTATGATCATTTTGCTCAATCCTTTCGCAAAAAATTGTAAATTGTGAATTGCAGTACAAATACAATTTAACATTGACTTTTTAAGGTTTTACCTTAAAAAGTCTACTAAGCTTGGTTGGATGATTCTTGCTCCTACTGCTAAGCTGGCTCTGTATACATTTTCTTCTGTTTTTAACTTTATTGAAACTTCAGCTAAATCTATATCTTCATTGTAAGAAATAAGACTTTTGGTGCTCAAAACTTGAGAGTCTAATTTCTTTTGAGTAAGGTTCAGTCTATTTATCTTTGCTCCTACTTCTGCTCTTACCGATAATACCTGATCCATACAAGTTTTGATTCTGCCTAGAGTCTTGTCTATTTCACCTTTATCCACTTGCTTCTCCATTTAGTGCTTTCTCGAAGTTGTCAAATACGGAGATTAGATAACTTGTATCTCCCGTTTTTGCTTCTTTTGCATCAAAAGGATTTGTAGCATTTACATCTCCTACTCCAAATACTCTCATTCCTACAGTATTTACTTTTATATCTTCAGAAACTCCCACATTGTATTCAACTACTTCGGTATCAAGCAGTTTTGCAGTCGGATCTGTATCCAAATTTCTCAATTTATATGTTCCATCTTTATCAAGCAATTCTTTGTCTGTCTTGTATCCACTAAATATATATCTTCCTGCATAGGTTGTATTTGATATTTGTACTAAATGTTCTTTTAGTTGAGCTACTTCTTCTTTGGTCTTTTTTAAATCATCTTCTGAATAGGTTCCATTGGCCATTTGTACTGCCAAGGCATTGGCTCTATGTAGAACTTCTCCTATTTCTATAAGAGCTGATTCTGTTTCAGTCATCCAAGAAGTCGCATCTTTTACATTTCGCTGGTATTGCTCTATTTTTGAAAGGTCTGTATGAAATTTTAAGCTCTTGCTGGCTCCTATTGGATCATCTGAAGGCACAGAAAACTTTTTCTGTGTAGCCATCTGCTGATTCAATTTTTCCAGTCTCCCTAAATTTTCATTTAAATTAAACAATGTATTTGAAATCAACATATTATTCGTAATACGCATTTTTCTCACTCCGTTCGAAAAAAATTTTAAATTTACCTATACTATTTTATTTAAAAATGTGCTAACCCATTTTGGTCAAAGTTGTGAAAATAAGGAACGCATCCGCAGAATTTGTGAAAATATAGAATAAGGGAGAAAATTGCTTGGAATTGCATTGTTTGAGCGAAGCGAGTTTGCAATTCCATTTTCGACCGTTTCTATATATTTTCCAAATTCGAGGACTTAGTGACGTTTTCACAACTTTGTAGCAAAATTGAAATATTCACAATTAGTCTTTTCATTTATAATTTATAATTCGTAATTTATAATTGGCGAAGCCTCTATCTTCCCACAAGTCCTAGTCTATTTATAGTTACATCTAGTATTTGATCAAGGGTTGTGATCATTCTGGCTGAGGCGGTATAGCTGTGTTGGAATTTCACCAAGTTTGTCATTTCCTCATCTTGAGATACCCCTGATTCTGATTGTCTTCTTTTTTCGATATTTTTTATGATTAAGTTTTGAGTGCTGTCCATTCTTTGAGCTTGCATACTGTCTACTGCTAAGTTGGATAACATTGATTTGATAAAATCATCTGGGGTTCCTTTGGACATACCTCCTGTAAAAAATTCTTTATTTTCTCTTAAAGCTATTATAGCTAATATATTTGTATTGTCTTCAACTCCACCCTTTGTTCCAGCTGCTGCAATTTTCCCTACATCTTCAAGAATAGCTTGTGATACCGATATATTCAAAGCATTTATTTCTTTTCCTACTTCAGAACTTGTAAAGAATTTCCCACCTTGAGTTTCCCCATCTCCATTGCCTTCCAAATCATACCCCTTCCCATGCTGCTCATTTATTTCCCTGCAAATCCCCTAGCAAATTCATCCAATTTCTTCTGATAGAAAGGTATTCCTCTATAGCTACCTTTTTCTCCATCACCTTCTACCAATTCAATGAGTCCTTTTAGTTCTCCTGATTGAAGAGTGACTTTGTTGCCATCTGCCCATTTTAGTTCTCTGTTTTCATATGGATATGCAGGATTTTCTGGCTTATATTCCATCTTGTTTGTGTAGTTGTGATCTACTAAGGTTATACCCCCTACATTTACTCTATATTTCCCATCTTTAGATTCATCTACTCTTACATTGACTATTTTTGAAAGTTCATCTACCAATAGTTCCCTCTTATCCCTCAAATCATTGGCACTTTTCCCATCTAGTTCAAGTACATATATTTGCTTATTTAAATTTCCTATTTGATCAGCTATATCATTTATCTGTTTTACCTTGGTATCTATTGAAAATATTGTTTCTTTTCTCATGTTTTCAAGTCGCTTTGCTGTTTCGTTTATGTGTTTTGTAAGAGATAGTGCTGACTCTTTGACAGGTTGTCTAAAAGCATAGTCTGAAGGATTTTTTGAAAGTTCATCCAAACTTGAAAAGAAATCATCCATATATTTTCTAAAACTACTATCTGATGGTTCTCCAAGTAGCTTTTCTATTTCAAGTAGTGAAGTTCTTTTCACTTCCCATTCTCCTTTTGGCGCACTTTCATTCCAGTATTTAAAATCTACATATGAATCTCTCACTCGAACAATATCATATATTTCTGTGCCAGTACCTAAGTATCCTATTCCTGGCAAGCTCATAGGATTTGTAGCTCTTTGAAGAGCAATTTGTCTTGAATATCCATCTGTATTCATATTGCTTATATTGTGATTTGTCACATACAAGGCTCTTTGACTTGCAAGTAGCCCACTTACCGCTGTATTAAAACCATACATACTTTCTCCCTCCGGTCGAAAAAATTATAAATTTATCTATACTAATTTATCTAAAAATATGCTACCCATTTTGGTCAAAGTTGTGAAAATAAGGAACGCATCCGCAGAATTTGTGAAAATATAGAATAAGGACGAAAATCGCTTGGAATTGCAGTGTTTGAGCGAAGCGAGTTTGCAATTCCATTTTCGGACGTTTCTATATATTTTCCAAATTCGAGGACTTAGTGACGTTTTCACAACTTTGTAGCAAAATCGAAATATTTATCATTGGCGAAGCCTCTATCTTCCCACTACTCCCATTCTATTCACTATGTTTTCCATCATTTCGTCTATGGCATTGACTACTCGGGAATTGGCTATATAGGAATGTTGGTATTGTAGCATCAGGGTCATTTCTTCATCTAGGGATACTGATGAAATGGAACTTTTTCTGTCTTCTATTTGTTTTAGCAGTACTGCTTGATTTGAGGCAATGCTTTTGGCTTTTCTTCCTTCTATTCCAATGGTATCTACCAAATCTCTGTAAAAATCATCAAAAGTCATATTTTCTAATTCATCTTAAATTTTATGTTCCTTTTTCCCTAAGCTCAAGTATTTCCTTTATGATTTCTCCATCTCCTTTGGCACCACTTTTGGATACAGCTATTTTGTTGAAATTCCCTAGTTCTGAATTGACTCTTATATTTCCTGCAGTTATTTCTCCATTGGTAGCTACAAAAAATTCAATTCCAGTACTTCCCTCTAAATCCATCCCACTTTCATGTATCTTATTTATTTCACTAGCTATAGTACTTACAAGTTCATTTAATTTTACTCTATATTCCACGTCTATACTGTCACGAACAGCTATATATCCACCAAGTTCTCCTTTTTCGCCCAGTTCTATTTTGTCTCCTGTATCTTTCCAGTGAATATAGCCATATCCTCTATTGTCTGTCTGTATATCAATAGGATTTATATAGTCTCCATTGACTAAATCTCTTCCTTGAAGAGTCACTGCAATTTCTCCTGTGTTTTTTTCATAATAGGTAATAGGAATGAGTTTTGAAAGCTTATCTAATTTTTCATTTCTCATATCCTTAAAATCATTGGCCTTTATATTTGGGCCTCCACCTTCTGCCAACTTTATCTTTCCATTTAAATCTGCTATATCTTTTAGTAGCCCATTTACTTCTTCTACTTTGTTCAATATTTCCCTGTTTAAATTTCTCTGTAAATTGTCAAGCTGCATATCTATATGATTTACAGTTTGAGTAAAGGCTACTGCTGACTCATGAACTAGCCCCCTCAAAGTCAAGCTATCTGGCTCCTTGTATAGTTCTGACCATGAGCTCCAGAAATTGTTCATGACATTTTGAAGTCCGCTATCACTCAAATCGTTGAATATCATTTCAACTTCATTTAATATATCAGCCTTTGCATAGTGATATCCATAAATGCCCAATTCTCTTCTAAATCTCACATCTATAAATTCATCTCTTATCTGCCTTATCTCTTCTACATGAACTCCTGTGCCCATTTCATGTCCACCAACTTGAGTAGTAACATATCCATTAGTTGCATGAATAGCACTTTGCCTTACATAACTTGGATTGTTGACATTTGCAATATTGTGAGACACTGTATCTAATGCTCTTTTATTTGCATTTATGCCAGATATGGAAATATATAATCCTCCAAAAGCCATAATTACACCTTCCTATCAAAAATACTTTTACTTTGATTTAAATCACTTTTATCTTTTCCATAAGTTGTTGGAACTTGAGTGCTTGTCAAAAGATTTAAATTGAAATCTATCCATTCCAAATTGTCTCTAATGAGAGTATTGTTTAATTGATTTTTTTCATCTATATCGGATAAAATATGAAACAAATCTTCTCCTATACTTTCTAAAGACTCTCTTTCGCCTTCAGGCATTTTAGATATTAAAACAGAAAGGGGAAGCAATCTATCCATCCCCCAGTTGTCAAGAAGTTCTTCTCTTTTTAGTTCCAATAGAGCTATATTATTTATATATTCTTCTTCTTCCTTAGTAGTATTCTGAAGCTTATCCAAATCCTCATCAAGTATAATTTGAGTTTTTTCTTGTGTAATGATTTGAAGTTCTTTTAAAACTTTCAATTCTTCTTTTAAAATTTCCTCCAACTCTTCCTTAAAAGTCACTTTATCACCACCATTATGCTCTTTTATCAAAATTTATATTTTCCATCATCTTTTCTACAATCTTTTTGCCATCTACTTCATAAGTTCCAGTTTTGATTTCTTCTTTTATCTTTTCCACAAGTTCTGTTCTAATATCTGGAACATTCTTTAAACTGTTCACTGCAAACTGATACTCCAAGGCCTTTTCTGACAATTTCAATTCATCTTTCTTAGCATTCACTTTGCCATTTTCCGTTTTCTTTATTCCCTGAGTATTGTAAACTTGAAGTATTTTATCTATCCTATTTATATTCATAAAAAACACCCCATCTTTCCTTTCTTGTATATATTATCGGAAAAAATGAGGTGTTACTTTAGACTTTTATTTTTTTTCGTCATCTCTATATCTTTCAGTAACTCTTATTTTTTGTTTTATTTTAGTATTTTGTAGTGTATCACTTTGTCTATTGCCTATGGCCTGTTTAAATTCTCTTTGCATCTCCAAAGTGCATTTATCGCAAAATCTTCCAGTTTTTATAGGTTTTCCACATCTTTCACAGCTTAATAGCAAATTGTTTTCATCTCTTACTTCAAGTCTTCCTTCTTTTAAAAATTCTATAATCTTTTTTGAATCCACTTCTGTTTCATCTGAAATTTCCTTTATATTGGCACTTGGATTTTCTTCAATATATTTTTTGACCTTTTGAAAATCCATTTCATCATCTCTCCTACATTTTGGACAAATATTAAATCCATCATATGAGTAGACTCTCCCACAACGCCTACAATTTCTTATATCCATATTCTTCACCCCTCATATTTTAAGTCCAGAAGTTATAGTTAATGCATGAATTTTACCTGCCTTAACTTCTTTCAATTTCTTGCCGCATTCATTTAAAGTTCCTCCTGTAGTAATAATATCGTCAATTAAAAGAATTTCTTTGTCTTTAAATTCTAATGGTTCTTTAATTTCAAAAGCTCCCCTCAAACTTTTTATTCTCTGATACTTATCCATTTTGTTTTGAATCCTTGTCCATTTAGTTCTTATGAGATTTCCTGTTGAAAAGGGAATATTTAAAGTTGCCCCTATATATTTTGCCAAGAGCTCTGATTGATCGTATCCTCTTAGGGCTTTTTTCCTTTTATGAATAGGTACATAAGTTATGATATCTATATCCTCTAGATGAATTGTCGCATTTATAGTGTTTATGAGTATCTCTCCAAAAGGCTTATAATACTGTCCCTTTCCATTGTATTTATATTGATAGAGTTTTTGTCGTATAAATTCATTGTAAAATAGAGAAAATATTACTTCTTCAATATAAGGAGAATTTATATTTAGCCTTCTATTCATATATTCCAATTTAAACTTACAATCAGGACATAGGAAACTTTTATCTTCTACTCTTATACCACAAAAATAGCATATATCATCATCATGAAATAAAATATCATTAAAGCCTTCAATTAATCTCATGATATCACCTAAAACATAGAAAATATTTGTCTTATTTTTACATCAAGACCTGAATATCTCTTTGTAATTCTATTGTTTTTAATCATCATATAAAGGTATTTTTCATCTCCTACCAAAACCACCAATTCCCTTGCTCTAGTAATAGCTGTATATAATAAATTCCTAGTCATTAGCATAGGAGGGCCCCAATATATGGGCATAATAACTACTGGAAACTCACTTCCCTGACTTTTATGAACTGTAGTAGCATAGGCAAGTTTCAATTCATCCAATTGACTATAGTCATACTCTACTTCTTTTTCATCGTCAAACAATACCTTAAGTATTCTATCTTCTTCATCTATACTAGTTATAAAGCCAAAGTCTCCATTGTATACCCCTTCTCCTTCCTCTTTCACCTTGCCATCTTCAATTATTCTCCATTTAGCAGTATAATTGTTTTTTATCTGCATAACTTTGTCCCCTACTCGAAATATTTCATTCCCTACCTTTTTTTCCTTCTTTCCATATCCCTTTGGATTTAATATTTCCTGAAGAAATTTATTCAATGAATTGATTCCCACATCTCCTTTTTTCATAGGAGTAAGAACTTGTATATCCTTTAGAGGATCATATCCATTGAAATTTGGCAGTCTCCTATTGCATAAACTAATTACAGTCTCTACTATTTCATTTGAATTGTATTTAGGCAAAAAATAAAAATCTTTATCCTTGACATTTAAATATGGAGCTTCTCCTCTATTTATTCTATGGGCATTGACAATAATCATGCTCTCTTCTGCCTGCCTAAATATTTCATCTAATTTTACGACTTTCACTACTCCACTTTCTATAATATCCCTCAATACATTTCCCGCACCTACTGATGGAAGTTGATCTATATCTCCTACAAATATAATTCTAGTCCCAGGAAGTATAGCCTTTAAGAGATGATTCATAAGAATTATATCAACCATAGAAGTTTCATCTATAATGACTACATCAGCTTCCAATGGGCTTTCTTCATTTTTCCCAAAAGCCATATCTCCTTCCAAAAAAGAATATTCAAGAAGTCTATGGATAGTCTTTGCCTCTCTATTTGTAGCTTGACTCATTCTCTTTGCTGCCCTTCCCGTAGGAGCTCCTAGAGCTATTTCAAGCTCTTCTCTTTCAAACACTTGAATAATTGCATTTATAGTAGTGGTTTTCCCTGTTCCAGGTCCTCCTGTAATAACAAGCATTCCATTTTCCACAGATTCCTTTATAGCTTCTATTTGTTTTTGTGCAAATAAAATACCTTCTTCCTCTTCTATAGTCTTTATTTCCTTCTCCACATCTATGTTTAATGGTTCTAACTCTACTCTGGAAAGCTCTACTATTTTTCTACTCACATTAGATTCTGCTTTGTAATAAGGCATATAATATACTACTATATCATCATTTATATTTTCAATTTGTATATCTCCTCTAATAGCTAAATCTCTAAGACTGTCTTCTAAAAGTTCCACATCTAATAGTAGCATCTTAGAGACTTCCATGAGCAATTCATCTTTAGGGACAAAACTATGCCCACTCCCTGCATACTCTATAAGCTTAAATTTTATCCCTGCTTCTATTCTATAGGGTGAATTTAAGTCTATCCCCATATTTTGAGCTATTTTGTCCGCAGTTTTAAATCCAATTCCAAATACTTCTTCCGAAAGCCTATATGGATTTTCTTGTACTGTTCTTATAGTATCTTTGCCATATTTTTTATATATCCTCACTCCATAAGAAGGACTTATATCGTATTGGCCCAAAAAAACCATTATATCTTTAAGCTCTCTTTGTTCTTCAAAGGCTTCCTTTATTTTTTCAATCTTCTTTTCCCCTATACCTTCTATTTCTTTCAATCTTTCTGGATTGTACTGTATAATATCTAAAGAATCCACTCCAAATCTTTCTACTATTTTTTCAGCTGTCTTTGGTCCTATATAGGGAATGAGACCTGAAGAAAGATACTTTACTATGCCATTTAAAGTAGCTGGAACTACTGTAGACACATTTGATATTTTAAGTTGTTCTCCATAGTTGGGATGGTTCGTCCATTCCCCTTCTACTTTCAAGGTCTCCCCTATATTCAAAAAGGGAACATATCCCACTATGGTTATGACATCATCACTTGTTTCCAATATGGCAACAGTATAACCATTGGATTCATTCGTATATATTATTTCCTCTAATGTTCCCTCTACCGTTATCAAAATCTATTCCTCCAATTTATTATTTTGCTTTAGAATATTATATCACAAAATTTAATGTAGAGTCTCCCTGATGCTAAGTATTTCTTGTCTTAAAAGAGCTATATCTCCTTTAGTAGCTGGTTTGTCAGATTGAGAATAAAAATCATCTATTTCATATATTGTCCCATGTTTTTCTTCATAAAATTTTCCCACTATATGTCCTTCCCTTATATGCTTTTCAATTGTTTTTGTAGTATTTAAACTTTTTATCTTTATATTGGACTTTAAATACACAATTCCTTGACCATCTTCTTCCACTACTTTTTCTATATACTTTATATTTATATATCCTAATGAACCATCATTTTTAGATATAGGCCTTCTAACCTTTACAGGAATAAAAATATTGTCCTTGTTGAAAGGAATAGGTACTCCATTGTTACTTCCCAATAGTTCTCCATAATATTTATTTGATTGTTTCAAATCCAGTAAAAAATATTTCCCTAATCCATTTAAAAAAGTTCTTATAGACTTATATACTTCTATTTTCCCACTACTAAAAGTATATAAAATAGTAGAATTCCCCTTCATATCCAGATAAACTGGAACAAAAGCCATTAGTCCTTTTTCTATATATTTCTCCATTTCCATAAAAAATCCCTCCCTGACTTATTATACTAGAACATATGTTCCTAGTCAAGAAGGGATTTTTATTATCCTATATTTCCAATTGCCTTAGATAGCTCGTTTATGCTTTTAGTCAATTCATCTAGTTTTCCTTCTATCCTAACTAGAAGATATATGGATATGACTATAGGAAAGCCTAAATTGGCTATCTGAGAAAATACTTCTTCCATGTTTTCACCTCTTTTCTCTTTTAGATAACAATAGGGGAGAAACTATTCTCCCCTATTGAAATACTAGAATACAATATCTTCTACATTGGTTGTAACTATTCTTGCTCCTATAGCTTCTACTATGTCTCCCCCATTTGAATAGAATATATTTTTTGCAACTATTGTATCCATGACCTGTTTTATTTCTTCTTTTGTTGCATCTTCTCTGGGATTATCTACAGATATATTGACTTTTTTATCGGATGCATTTTTGAAATTCAACTCAAGCTTAGTTTTATCCACATTATCACCTCCTCATTTTTCCTATAATATTTGAAATTATTCTGAAATCAACTCTATTTCTTCTAGTTTCTTTACTTTGAGTAAATTCATAGTTTGAAGTCCTGCCAAAAAAGTTCCTACTTCATAGACATCTTCATTTGCTGCATCTACTTTTACATTTGAATAGGTCTTTGATTTTACTATTTGCTTATCTCCATCCATTCCTCCATCTAGTTCAAGTTTAAGTCTAGAAGCTTCTTTTACTTCCTTCATTGCCATATTTATCACCTCCTCTTATTTCTTTGAAAACTACTTTCAAGTACCGCCGGTAAGTATATATTAATACAAGAGGAGAAAATAAAAAAAAGCAGAGCGATATATTGTACTCACTCTACTTTTCATGAAATTTCATTATTCTACTTATTTTTCCCGGGAAATAATCCATTTCTACATATTTTTACACAAGAAATTGACTTTCTCCTTACTCTCCAAATCCTTCACTTCTAAGAATTTCTGCCTTGTCGGTTTTTTCCCAAGGAAGATCTAAATCTGTTCTTCCAAAATGCCCATAGCTGGCAGTTTGTTTGTATATTGGTCTTCTCAAATCTAGTTTATCTATAATAGCTGCTGGTCTTAAATCAAAATGTTTTCTAACTAATTCTTCTATTTTTTCATCTTCAACTTTGCCAGTTCCAAAAGTATCTACATATATAGACAATGGTCTAGCTACACCTATAGCATAAGCAAGACCAACTTCACATTTGTCTGCAAGTCCTGCTGCTACAATATTTTTTGCCACATATCTTGCAGCATAAGCAGCTGAACGGTCTACTTTTGTTGGATCTTTTCCTGAAAAAGCTCCACCACCATGTCTACCATATCCACCATAAGTATCAACTATTATTTTTCTTCCTGTAAGACCTGCATCTCCCATAGGTCCACCAATTACAAATCTTCCTGTTGGATTTACATAATATTTAGTATTTTCATCTATCATATTTTCTGGAACTATTTTCTTTATTACTTGTTCTATGATATCCTTTCTTATAGTTTCTAATTCTACATCTGGAGAATGTTGGGTTGAAACTACTATATTTTCAATTCTTACAGGTTTATTGTCATGATATTCAACAGTCACTTGAGTTTTCCCATCTGGTCTTAAATAAGAAAGAGTGCCATCTTTTCTCACTTCTGACAATCTTCTAGCCAATCTGTGAGCTAATGATATTGGCATAGGCATTAGTTCTTCTGTTTCATTGCAAGCATATCCAAACATCATGCCTTGATCTCCAGCACCAATTTTGTCATATTTGTCTTTTCCATTTCCTCTGCTTTCAAGAGCTTCATTGACTCCCATAGCTATATCTGGAGATTGTTCGTTTATTGATGTCAAAACTGCACAAGTGTCTGCATCAAAACCATATTTTGCTCTAGTATATCCTATTTCTTCTACGGTTTTTCTTACTACATGAGGTATATCTACATAACAGTCTGTGGTGATTTCACCTGCTACCAATACCATCCCTGTAGTCACAGAAGTTTCACAAGCAACTCTTGCATAAGGGTCTTTTTCTAGTATGGCATCTAGTATGGCATCTGAGATTTGATCACATACCTTGTCTGGATGTCCTTCAGTCACTGATTCTGACGTAAACAACCACTTTTTCATTGAAGTACCTCCTTGTTTATTTAAAATTTTTTATAGTTCATTCTGAAAAACAAAATAACCTCTTCCAAAAGGAAAAGGCTATAAAAGTTGACCTCATCTTTCAGAATACTATTCTGTGGGATTTAGCACCTCATGACCAATGACCATAGGTTGCCGGGTTTCATAGGGCCCATTCCCTCCACCACTCTTGATAAGGCATCAAGATTTTTATTCATTTAGGTATATTTTAACACAATAAAAATATTGTGTCAACAAAGTGAAAAAATTGACATGGATTATGAAAACAACACAACATATATGTTTACTTTGAATATTGATGTGGTATAATATAAATAAAGGTAATCGGATTCACATAAATGCGATTACCACCTAGATGATCAAATACCTATAATCACCTTGTGGCTAGACAGGGTGATTATTTTTTCCCTTTATTATTATCCTTTGTCAGGCTAACAATTAAGGAGATTAGCGATATTACAAACATAGAAAACATAATCATTAAAGATATGGATTCATATGTATTCATATCGCACCACCTCCTTTCATCTGAAGTGAGGTGGCAATCACACCCTGCTTATCTCCGATTACCTTGTCCTAATAATAACATTTAATGTACCTAATTTCAATATATGAGTTATAAAAGTGGCAAGTAAAAATATTGTGTCAACAAAGTGAAAAATTTGACATGGATTATGATATATTGTTCGCTAACAAAATCAAGTCAAAACTCCTAAACATAGTGATATAGTTGTATTTAAAACTGATTTTAAAAATAAAATGGGAATAAATAAAAACTTTATCAAAAGAGTAATTGGTATTGAAGGCGACAAAATTGTTATCACAAATGGTAAAGTATATGTCAATGATGTTTTATTAGATGAACCTTATATCAAGGTTGATTATACTCATGGTGATATTGATATAATTGTTCCATATAATAAAGTATTTGTAATGGGAGACAATAGAGATAATAGTTTTGACAGTAGAAGTCCTGAAGTTGGTTGTATTGATGTTTCAAGTATTAAAGCAATTGTACCATTTAGATTTTATCCATTTAATAAATTTGGCAAAGTGAATTAATTTCACCTTGCCATTGTTTTTAGATGCAACACAAGGGGTCAGTCCCCTTGTGTTATTTGATTTTTCTCATAATTATATCTTCGTGTTTTGATACTTTGGCTTCTATTCTCTCTAATTGTTGAGAATTTTGTATTTGCCCATCAAACAATGCTTCTATCTTAGGCATAATCTCATGCTCTATCATTGCATTTGTTTTTTTAAGCCCTCCTTTTATGCCTGTTACATCCCCTTTTAATCCAGCTACGTCCCCTTTTAATCCACCTACATCCCCTTTTAATCCAGCTACATCCCCCTTTATGTCTGTTATGTCTTTCTCTATAGTGTCAAATCTTTGGTTAAATTCAATATACATTTTTTCCATTAACTCAAAAATTTTATCTTCCATACCGTGACTTCCCTCCTATTAAAACAATTATATCATATGCTTTTGTAGATTTATATTGTTTTTTCAAAGAATTGACACTATATTGTAAGTCAGAGTAAATACTATGATACCGGCCATTATGACACCGGATATAATTGCAGTTAGTGCTTTTTTGAAATTCAATTTAAGTAGTGTTGCTGCGATGCATCCTGTCCAAGCTCCAGTAGTTGGCAAGGGTATTGCTACCAATATAAATAAACCCAATATACTGTATTTTTTTATCTTATCTCTACTTCTCTTTAGAGTTCTATTTTTCACCCATGCTACAGCTTTAGAAAATAGCTTTGTGTTTTCAAGAAAATTCATCACAGGCTCCAACAATTTAAGTAAAAAAGGAACTATAATACTGTTTCCCAATATACTTATGATTGTGCTTTCAATAGGGCTTAGTCCCAAAGATACTCCAAGGGGTATCGCCCCTCTTAGTTCAGAAAGTGGCATTGCAGCTACTATAAATACTTTTAGTTCCTCACTCATCTCAATCCTCCTATAGCGTATTAGTTTATTATATTCTATACACTAGAAAAAAAACCTTTAAACTTTAAAAAATATTTTAAAATAGTGAGAAATAGCGAGAATAATGTAGATTTAAAGCGATATTTTATTATATTTTTATATATTCACTATTTTTAATATGTGCATTGGAAGTGAAAATCCACTATACTATAAGAGTCGGCGGTTGACGGGGTGTAGCGCAGTTTGGTAGCGCACGTGGTTTGGGACCATGGGGCCGGGGGTTCGAATCCCTCCACCCCGACCACCAAAAGAAGGATTGAGTACTCAATCCTTCTTTTTTTATTTTTATGATATCTAGAAAAGTTCTATGCTGTGGGTCATAAATCGTCCAGCCAAACGAAACGTCCCCGTGGTGGACATTGTCAAAGTATTGTAATGTATTTGTAACCTATTTGATATATTATAATTATATAATTATCTTCAAAGGTACCCTTTTAGAAAGGTTGATGTGATGAAAAAAATATTGGGAGCTATGAGAAGAGCTATCGAGGATTTTGACTTAATTCAAGATGGTGATAAAATTGGAGTAGGGCTTTCTGGTGGAAAGGACAGTATGGTCCTTTTATATGCACTAAAACTCTATCAGAGATTTAGTCCAGAAAACTTTGAATTGGAAGCTTTCACAGTAAATCTTGGATATGAAGATTTTGATACAGAAACCATAAGAAAGTATTGTGAAAGTATTGATGTGCCTTTCAATCTCAAGGAAACAAATATAAAGGATATAGTATTTGAAGCAAGAAAAGAAAAAAACCCCTGTGCTCTCTGTGCCAATATGCGTAGAGGTGCCATACACAATTCCCTTAAGGAAAAAGATTTCAACAAGCTTGCCTTGGCCCATCATGGAGATGATGCATTGGATACCCTTTTTTTAAGTATGCTCTATGAAGGAAGAATAAATACCCTTCAGCCTTTAACCTATCTAGATAGAAAACAGTTATATGTCATTCGTCCTTTTTTATATCTGTCGGAATATGACATAAAAGGAGCCATAAACAAATATGAAATCCCAGTAGTTAAAAACCCTTGTCCTGTCGACAAGAAAACCAAAAGAGAATACATTCACAATCTCTTAAAAAATATATACAAAGAAATTCCTGGGTGCAGAGATAGGCTCCTTAGGGCGATACAAAATGGCGAAGAACTAAATCTTTGGTTTTAATGAAAAGTGAGGTGGAGAAATGAACAATAGTTTTAAGAAGTTCTTAGTAAGTTTAATTGCAATATCGTTAATTCTTAGTGGCAATATTTTTTCAATAGCTGAAGCAAAAAAGACACAAGATCAAACTTATACAATATATGAAACAACAAACGCAGAAGATCTTTCCAGTGGGGTAGTTCATGAAAATGTACTTAAGTTTACCAACAAGGGTTGGTGGAATATAAATGTATTGAGAGTAAATTTAGAAGATGAGTATACAGAAATAAAGGGGTTATTTAGCAGCAAGGGAATTTCAAGCAGAGAAAAGGTGAGCACTATGGTGAAGGAGTCCAATGCCATAGCTGGAGTCAATGGGGATTTCTTTGAGTATAAACCTTTTCCAAGTCCAATAGGCACCTTGATAAATGATGGTGAAATCATATCATCTCCAATGGCAAAAGAATATGCAAAACCTGCTTTTGTACTTACAGATAGCAAGAATGCTTCAATTACCTATTTTGATAAAAGACTTGCAGCTGTATCTTCTGCTACAGGAGTAGAAGTCATTCTTTCAGCTATAAACAAAGTTAGTCAAGCCTATGAAGAAGTAATGCTCTACAACAAACACTGGGGAGCTAAATCCATAGGAAATAAACTTCACAAAGACCTTATAGAAATAGTAGTAGTAGACAATATTGTAACTGATGTAAGAATTGGGCAACCACCAGTAGATATCCCTGAAAATGGCTACATACTTGCTGGAAGGGGAAGAGTAGAAGAAAGGCTTTTAAATAATTTTCACTTAGGAGACACAGTGGAACTTAAACTTTCCACTACTCCAAACTATGAAAATATAAAGATGGCAATTGGCGGCGGAAGCATAATCCTTAAAAATGGGGTTCCAATGAATACAGACATAGCTGCAAATGGATTAGATCCAAGAACAGGAATAGGAATTTCTAAAGATGGCAAAGAACTTATCATTGCAACTATAGATGGTAGAGATTCATCTTTCAAGGGAGTCACTGGAAAAACCTTTGGGTCCATAATGAAAGAATTGGGAGCCAATGATGCACTGCTATTTGATGGCGGTGGCTCTACTACTATGGCAGTTAAATATGTAGATGAAGAAAATGTAAAAGTTGTCAACAAACCTTCTGATGGAGGAGAAAGAAAAGTTATAAATGGTGTAGGAGTATTTTCAAATGCACCTAAGGGAAATCTTTCTAGTATAAAAGTCACAACTGATGACAAGAATATGTTTTTAAATACTACAAGAAGATTTAATATAAAAGGATATGATGAATACAAAAATCCTATAGAAGTAGATCAAGAAAAAGTCACCTATACTGTAGAAGGAATCAAAGGTGAATTCAATGGAAATACATTAAAAGCCCTATCCACTGGAAAAGGCAAAGTAATTGCAAACTATGAAGGTATCACTTCTTCTATCGATATTCAAGTGTTTGAAACTGTAAGAGATATAGTTTCAGATATAGATAAATTCACTATAGATATAAATAGTCAAAAGAACTTAGGAGTTTTCTATGGAAAAGATAGAGATGGATTTGATGCAATAGTATATCCTGAAGATGTAAAATGGGAAATCATAGGAGATGTTGGAAGAGTTGAAAATGGCATATTCTACAGTAGTAGCGAACCAAGTTCTGGTGCCATCACTGCTAGAATTGGAGATGGGGTAGAAAATATATTAGTGGCTGTAGGAAGCAAGGGAGTTCTTATTGAATCCTTTGAAGATTTAAATAGAGTATCTTTTTCTTCTTATCCAGCTGAAGTCTCAGGAAGTATTGGATTGGTAAGTGAAGCCAAAGAAGGCAATGGCTCTTTAAGTCTTAAATATGACTTTACAGTAGGAGATAAGACTAGAGCCGCTTATGTCAACTTAAATCCTAATGATCAAAAGGGAATACTACTAGATGGAAATCCTAAAAAGCTAGGTCTTTGGGTATATGGAGATGAAGGAAACTCTTGGCTTAGAGGCAATATCACAGATAAAAATGGTACTGAATACAATATAGATTTTGCAAAAGTAGTGGATTGGACAGGATGGCAATATATCACAGCTGATATTCCTTCAAATATTACTTATCCAATCACTTTAAATAAAATATATCTAGTAGAAACAGATCCTGTAAAAAAAGGCAGCGGAGAAATTTACATGGATGGCCTTGTAGCCATATATCCTTCATCATATAAAAATATGGTACTACCTGCCTCCAGTAATATGACTGATGTGAAAAATAAGGAAGTAAAAAAAGATAAAAATGGTTTTTCCTTTATAGTCACCTCTGCTCCACAAAATTTAGACGATGTAGTTAAATATAAAGCTAGTGACAAAATCAAATCCAATGTAAACAAACACGATTTAGCTATATTCATGGGTGGTAGCACAGCTGATTTCAAGAAAGGCCTAAAACCTAAAACAATCATTGATGTAAAAAGTGGATACAAACCTTATAGATATGGAAATGTACTCTTCATCAAAGCTGATAGCTCCAAAAATGGACTTAGAGCTACAAATCCAGAACAATGGCTATGGCTTAAACATGATTTAGAAAATGCAAAAGAAAAAAATATAGTTGTCATATTGCCAACTCCAATATTTGGCAATGGAGGATTCACTGATAAACTTGAAGCAGAACTTCTACACAGCATACTTTCTGAAGTCAAATTAAATGGAAAAGATGTTTGGGTAGTTTATGGAGGAAATGGAACTAATACCGATTTAAAGGATGGAATTAGATACATTCAAGTAAATTCAAAAGGAGTTTCAAATCCTCAAGATATCTACAATATCAGCATGGCTGAATTTGTGGTAAATAAAGACAATATCACATATCAAATAAAGCCTGTTTTTCAAAGACCTAAAATCCAGTAGAAATTGAATGAAAAAGGTGCTAACTTAAAGTTAGCACCTTTTTCATTCAAGCTTTTTTATCCAATTCCCAAATACCCAGTAAGTTTTATCATCTGAGGTCTTTACCTTATAAAAATAAAATCCCCTCTTAAGATTTGGCCCTTCTAGTATAGTCATCTCCGTATTTTCTTTGATTTTCCCTATTTCCTTTCCATAGGGAGAAGACAAAAGAACTATATATTTTTTCCCATCAGCAACCACCTTGTCACCTTTATTGTATATGATGATATCACCTTTATGAGTTTCTTTTGGCGGATTTATTTTAGTTTTATTTTTTGGTACTCCTCTTGAAGGAATACTTCCTCTATTGATGGGAACTATATCTTGCCCATATTGTTTTTTTGCAACTGAATAAATTTTGTTTTGATAAGTATTTGAATTTACATTTGGATTATTCCTCTCCAAAAGTCCATTGTAAGCCCAAAGAGCAAAATACCAATTTTCCAATGTATTTGGATCCATATCTCCTATTTGAGGCATTCTATCATTGGCATATCTCCACTTGGCAAGAAGGACATCTGCCCCAGCTTCAATATTATATACAGGATCATTTTTAAGTTTATTCGAATCATAGCCCCTACTATGAACTTGCATGATACCTATATTGCCACTTCTGCTTGTATATGGAGTACCATTGTCTGTAAACTGTCTAAAAGAACTCTCTACATTTGCTATAGCCTTTAAAATAACACTAGGTATTCCTCTCTTTTTTGCTATTTCTTCAACCAATTTTTCCGTTTCTTTTCTTGACAATTTTTTGCCCACTTCACAATAAGCCGTACTAAAGGCTCCCACCACTATCATGAGTAGCAGAAGAAAAGATAAAATCTTTCTTCTCATAAAAAACCCCCCAATTTAAAGATTACAAGCTTGGATTTTGCCTTTTAAATTGCTCATAGAGCATTTTAGCTAAACCTATACCTTGACCTTTCTTTGCTACTTCCTTTGAAATTTCTTCATCAAACATATCTTCAAATATCTTTGTAGCAGTGCTCTTTTCTATAAATCCATCTTCAGGTATAGTATTTCTCATTTCTTTCATCATCATATGAATGAAAATAGCCTCAAAATCCTTACATACATTCACAAGTTCTTCATCTTTATTGGTCTCTTTTGCACCTTCTATTTTTCTCTCTAAAATAGACTCATCTGGAGTACGCCTTATGATAAAATCATTTGGAAGAATTTCCATATTGTCACCTCAATTATCTCTTCAAATTGTTAACTATCTGCAGCATTTCATCTGAAGTCTGTATTGCCTTGGAATTTATCTCATAGGCTCTTTGAGCAGTAATCATCTTCACCATTTCTTCTACCACTTGAACATTAGAAGCTTCCAAATATCCTGATACAAATCTTGATTTCATCTCTTCCGCTTCCACTGGTATTTCTTCTCCTGAAGCTTCGCTGGCACTATATAAATTCATTCCTTCCCCTACAAGCCCTTCAGGATTCATGAAATTCACCAATTTAAGTCTCCCTATATCGACTATTTCTCCATCTTCATCTTTTCCTGTTATATATCCAAATTCATCTATATTTATATCCCTCAAGCCACTTTCAAAAACTATTTCATCTTCATCCTCACTAAGCACTGTATATCCTTCCGAAGTCACCAATTTCCCTTCGTCTCCATCTATGCTCAATTTAAAACTCCCATCTCTTGTATATCTAATATCACCATTGGGAAGTTCTATGGCAAAAAACCCTTCTCCATCTATAGCCACATCATATGGATTTTGAGTTTCTATAAAACTACTAGTTCTAAAATCCCTTTTAGTAGCAGTAGGCATCACTCCATGACCTACTTCTAAATTTACAGGTCTGCCTTGTTCATCAGTCAAATTGCTTCTCTTCATATTGGCATAAAACAAATCCTTAAACTCTGCTCTTTGAGTTTTATAAGCTGTAGTATTTACATTGGAAAGATTGTTGGCAATAGTATCTATATTTAGCTGTTGAGCCCTCATTCCAGTAGCTGCAGTCCACATAGCCCTCATTTTTTCTCACTCTCCTATACTCTTCCTATTTCATTTGCTGATTTTTCAAGCATTTCATCCTGAACTCTTATGGCTTTTTGGCAAGATTCAAAATTTCTCAAAAGATTTATCATCTCTACCATTTCTTTTATAGAATCCACATTAGATTCTTCCAAAAAACCTTGAAGTACTTCTCCACTAAAAGGTATTTCTTCCCCTTCTACATCTTCAGGTATTTGATATAGATTATTCCCTATTTTCCTTAGATATTCCTTGTTGTCCAAATCCACTACATCAAGCATAGATACATTTAATTCTTCTCCTCTAGCTATGACTATAGGTCCATTTTGGCCCAATACTCTATAGCCATCAACCGTCGTCAATTCTCCATTTGCATTCACAGTAAAAGCACCATTTCTCGTATAGTAAGTTTCACCATCATCTCCTTGAACTTTAAAAAACCCACTTCCATTCAAGGCTACATCATATTTCCCACCAGTTTCCACCATTGCTCCTTGACTAAAATCCACCACAACTTTTTTCACATTAACTCCTGCACTCATAGTACCTATGACTCTAGGACTTGGATTATATACAAGTCCCTGTATCATTGCCTCTAAATCTCCACCTTGTCCTTTTATAGGATTTCCACCTGGCCCAACTATATAGTTTTCCGCATCTACTTTATACTCATTTTTTTCATTTCTATAGAAAGTCCTAAGGTATCCTTCATCATCTAAAACAAATTGAATATCCTTTACATAGCTAATTCCATTGGGCGTTCTCACCATAAAATAGCCTTCATCCGTATGAGCCGTATGTATTTCTCCATCAGTTTGATAATATATTTCATTTTCTCTACTTGAACTAATATTTGGCTTATCATTTATTTTACTAAGAAGCACTTCTGGAAAAGATTCAGTTATAGTTATATCTTTCTTATATCCCATTGTATTCATATTTGAAAGATTATTTGCTATTGATTCTAATCTTTTTTGATTTGCTATAAGGGAAGTTGCAGATATATACAATCCTCTATTCAAAATTCATCACATCCTCATTAAATACTCTAGAATGTTATCGTCACATTGAAAAAAAACTTTAATATCTTCCCCCAATAGATTCTTCACCTACTATACTATTTTCCAATACATCTACCCAATCCAAAGCTTTTCCTGTACCTATAGCCACACATTCAATAGGATCATCTGCAATTCTTGTTGGAATTCCTGTCCTCTCATATATAAGCTTATCCAATCCATACAATAGTGCTCCTCCTCCAGTCATGACTATACCTGTATTTCCAATATCTGCTGCCAATTCTGGTGGAGTCCTTTCAAGTACTGCATGAACTGTATCCACTATATTTGTAATAGGCTCCTCAAGAGCCTCTAAAATTTCCTCCGAAGACACAACTATAGTTTTTGGAAGCCCTGTAACTAAATTTCTCCCCCTTATCTCCATAGTCACATCTTTTTCTCTTTTATATGCTGTACCTATTTTCATCTTCAACTCTTCGGCACTACGTTCTCCAATCATCACATTGTGTTTTTTTCTTATATATCTAATTATAGCATCATCACATTCATCTCCAGCTACCTTTATTGAACGGCTCACAACCATTCCGCCCAAAGATATAACCGCTACATCGGTAGTACCCCCACCTATATCCACTATCATATTTCCATTAGGTTGAGTAATATCAATTCCAGCCCCTATAGCTGCTGCAATAGGCTCTTCAATAAGATATGTCTTTTTAGCACCTGCTTGAGTACTAGCTTCTATCACTGCCCTTTTTTCAACTTCAGTCACACCACTAGGTACACAAACTATAATTCTAGGTTTGAAAAAACTCTTACCTATAGCTTTGTGAATAAAATACTTAAGCATTTTTTCCGTCACTTCATAATCAGATATTACCCCATCTCTAAGTGGCCTCATTGCAATAATATTCCCCGGTGTACGCCCTAACATCTTTCTCGCCTCTTCTCCAACAGCTAAGAATTGTTTAGTATTTTGATCTATTGCTACTACCGATGGCTCATTTAGAACTATTCCCTTTCCCTTTGCGTAGACAAGAATACTGGCAGTTCCCAAATCTATTCCCATATCAGTCTTTAATGCAGCCATTTCTTCTCCTCCTTTTTTGGTTTATTATATATCAATTGTAGTTATTTTCCCATAAAATTTCGCATCATGATATTATTCTATATAAATACAAAAAAACCTTTATTTTTTTTAAATTATTTAAAAAATTTGCCCAAAAATGCTTAAAAGGTCCCATCGGGACCTATTTAATCATTTACAGCTTTGTATTTCATTTTTGTCGCCTTGCCACCTCTTATATGTCGTTCTGCTTTGTTCAGTTCTAATACTTCTTTCACCATATTTGCAATAAGAGGGTTTATCTTGGGAAGCCTTTCCGTCACATCTTTATGTACTGTACTTTTGCTCACCCCAAATACACCGGCTGCTTGTCTTACGGTAGCTTTTTCACTTATTATATACTTTGCAATCTCCAGTGCTCTTTCTTCTATATAATCTTTCACACATTTAACCCCCTTTGAACTTATTTTGGGATTTTAACCTTTTTTAAATACTTATGCACATTTTTAAATTTATAGAACTCTTATTGTTGCCAAAATTTACTTTAAACTAGGCAAATAATTTTTAGGGTCTATATTTTGCTCATTCAATATAACTTCGAAGTGAAGATGTGGTGAATCTGCCATTTCTATTCCCTTAGGCTTTCCTATGCCGCTTATAGTTTCGCCCTTTTTTATCTTTTGCCCTACTTTTACCATGTCTTTAGTAGAAAGATTTGCATACCTTGTCTGTAACCCATTCTGATGATCAAGTACTATGACTACTCCCCAAAGTTCATCTTCATATACTTCACTTACCACTCCATCTAAACTAGCTTTTACAGGAGTTCCCTCTTCCGCTTCTATATCCACTCCACCATGACTAGTCCACTCTTCCAATGTCTTTGAATAAACCAAATTTTCTCCTGTAAAATCCAATGTAATTTTCCCTTTAACTGGTACGCAAAAAGCTTCTTTAGCTTCTGCTTTTGGTTTTTCCTCTTGCAAATCTCCTTCTACTTTTTCTAAATCTTCATTTAAATCTTCCTCGTCATCTTCTTCATCTTCTTCATCTTCTTCATAATTTTCATCTCTATTTTCTCCTATTTTTGCACTCTCTAAAGAAGGTTCCATCAATTCATTTTCATAGTCTTCTTCATTTTCTTCTACTACAAAAAAGTTTTCATCTTTTATAGGCTTGTCATTACTTTCAATCTTCTTTAAATTGTTTCTAGATACCCAAACTGATGTCACAGCAACTATGCATACACATGCAAATAAAATAATATAAAATCCATCTTTCTCCCATGAAAACTTGTTTTTCATCTCTTCACCTCCATTAGCTAGTATTGCCAAATTTAAATATTTAATACATAAAAAAAAGTGAGTAAAAGAACTTTTTTAGTTCTCTTACTCACTTTTATACTGTTCTATTTCAACACCTGTATAATAGTGCTTAAGTATTTCTCTATAATCACTGCCATGCTTAGCCATGCCATTGGCACCCCATTGACTCATACCCACTCCATGACCATAGCCAGTAGTTTCAATATCCACCATTTCAACCTTAGGATTGTAGATAATCTTAAAATTGGTGGAATTTAAATTGAAAAGCTCTCGAATTTCTCTACCTTCCACTACCTGACCATCAATCATTACTTTTTTTATCCTTCCGCTTTCAGTCCTTTCAACAAGTTTTATCTTGTCTGGAAGGTTTTCTTTGGTGATATTTGCATTGGGGTATATGCTCTTTATCTTTTCTATAAACTCATCTACACTAAAAGTAGCAACACTCTTAAACTTTGGAGCATCCTCCTCATTGGGGCTTTCCACTCCCTTTAAATAAGGCAAATCATTTGCAAATACATCTTTTGAATCCTCTGTCATACCACCACTAGTAGAATGATAGAGAGGTTCTATTATCTCTCCATTATAATATATTACCTCTCCCTTTGTACTCTCTACAGCTTTTTCAATTTTGGGCCAATACTTATCAACCCATTTCTTTGAATGGATACTCTCAAGCTCTCCCAAAGAAAGAAAAGCTTGACAATGGACACCAGTACAAAGAGGAGCTTGAGGGTGATCTGGATGGCCTTCTTTGAACTTATTCATCTTGTAAATAGCATAAGTCCTGCTAGCCACCGCTTGAGCCTTCAGAGCTTCTTCATGAAACTCTGCTGGCATCTCAGATGCTACCACTCCCTTTACATAGTCCTCAAGAGGAATTTTCACTGCCTCTTGAGTTCTAGTATCATATACTTTTATGTATCCGTCAAACTTTTCATCCAATACATCTTTTTTTATTTTTTCTTTTGATATTTCCTTTTCATCTTCCCTAGAAACCAAATTTACAGTCTTCACCAAAATCGTAGGAAGAATAATAGTGATTATCAAAATAAATCCCAAGTACATCCAAAACTTTTTCATCTTTTCCCCCTCTTTTTATCTTCAAGTTATCTAATTACATTCTATGCTATGGGAAAAGATGATATGTTAATTATTCTTCTCTATAAATTTTTGCTCCCAATTTAGAAAGCTTATTTTCAATTCCATCATAACCTCTATCAATGTGATAAATGTTATCTATAGTAGTCTTTCCATCTGCAACCAATCCTGCCAATATAAGAGCTGCTCCTGCCCTTAAATCTGTAGCCTTAACAGGAGCTGAAGTCAAACTACTGACTCCCTGAACTATGGCAGATCTGCCATCAATCTTTATATTTGCACCCATCCTCTTAAGTTCATCTACATGCATAAATCTGTTTTCAAACACAGTTTCAATAATGACACTTGTACCTTCAGTCACACTCATAAGACTCATAAATTGAGCTTGCATATCCGTAGGAAATCCTGGATAAGGAAGAGTCTTTATATCTACGGCCTTTCTATCAGCCGTACCTATAACTCTTATCTTGTCTCCATTTTCCCAAATTTCACATCCAATTTCTCTAAGCTTTGCAATTGCTGGCTTTATGTGACTTGGGATCACATTTTCAATAATGATATCTCCACAAGTAATAGCACTAGCCACCATAAAAGTACCAGCTTCAATCCTATCTGGTATAATGGAATGAGTTGCTCCTCTAAGCTTTTCTACACCACGAATACGAATACTGCTAGTTCCTGCTCCACTTATATCTGCACCCATCTTATTTAAAAAATTGGCCAAGTCAACTATTTCTGGCTCCATAGCCGCATTGTCAATAATAGTCTCTCCTTCTGCCAATACAGCTGCCATCATGATATTTTCTGTAGCCCCTACACTGGGAAAATCCAAATAAATCCTATCTCCTTTAAGATGATCTCCAAAAGCTCCAACATATCCATGATCCACATCAATTTCCGCTCCCAATGCTCTAAATCCCTTTAAATGCAAATCTATAGGGCGAGTTCCTATAGCACAACCTCCAGGAAGAGAAGTTTTTGCCTTTCCCAAACGGGTCAAAAGAGGTCCCATGACCAAAAAAGAGGCCCTCATCTTACTCATCAACTCATAGGGTGTTTCATAACTATTCATATTGGCAGAATTTATCTTTATTTTTCCTCCGCCATATTTTTCTACATCTGCTCCAAGCAAAGCCAATACCTCACAAAAAACATCTACATCTTTTAAATTTGGCACATCTTCCAAAACTACATCTTCCGTACTCAACAAAGAAGCCGCAAGAATTGGTAGTGCTGAATTTTTGGCCCCACTAATCCTAACTGTTCCTTTCAACGGAGGGCTCTTCTCCACCACAATTTTGCCCAAAACAATCACTCCTAATCTTTTTCTTTAATATCCTATGGTAATAATAGGCGTTCCAATCCAGATATACGTTTTGTCTTCATACTCATTATACCTCATAGCTACATTATAATTCATCTTTTTATTTCCTGTATAGATATAATTATTTATAAGTGGAGTATAAGCAGTAATACTGACTAAATTTTCATCTTCATAATCCTCTATTATTTTACCATTTATTTTATTAATTGTCATTTGAATTTTTTTATTCATCTCATTCCTACTTAATTTTCCATTAAAGCTACCTATAATGCAAGTGGTAATTTCTGCTTTGTTTTCATTTTGTTTAAATATTGCTCTTTTTTTCTCCATTATTTCATCAATTCTACTATATTCCACTGTTTTTATCACATCTACAAAAACAGTGGTTTCTCCACTTCCACTTTCCTCATTTCGATAAGATGTGACAAATATACTTATTGCTTCACCATTTTCATTTTTTCCCCATAAATTGTATTGAATAAATCCATCTTCAACTGTCACACTTTCTGAATAACAATCCTTGGTACAATTTTTTTCATAGAAGTTTTCTTCTTCCTTTTCCCCAACTATACCCATTTCATCTTTTATACTCTGACCTAGTTCAATCATTTCACTTTCACTTAAAAATTTATCAACTATAACCCCCCCAAAATTTACATCCATTTCAACTATATCTGCTCCTATTTCTTCAAGACTCTCTACCATGTTTTTTCCAGTATCTCCCACAGTACAACTTGTACATAAAATCAAAACACATATAACAATAAAATATAATGCCTTTTTCATCCCTATTCCTCCTCATATATTAAAACACAAAACAGTCCTTGTGTTTTCTATTTTGAGGAAAAGGCACTATGTAAACAGTAAAAATGTAAAGGGGGACAAAACACTTTTACTAAAAAGTACCCTCTCCTCATGATATGAGTATTGCCATGAGAGGGTACTTTTTATACATTAATCTCTTATTTTTCTATCTTCAACAGTGACTAAATCGGCTACTTCAAGTCTATTTATAGCTCTCTTTAGAGCCATTTCAGCTCTAGCCACATCTATTCCATCATGTCTATCTTTTAATCTTTTTTCTGCTCTTTCTTTGGCCTTTTTAGCTCTTTCTATATCAATTTCTTCAGGCCATTCTGCTGAATCTGCAATGATTGTAGTTTTTTCACTAGAAACTTCAATATATCCATTAGATACAGCAGCTATTCTTTCCTTTCCGTCTTCTGTCTTTATTTTTATTTTACCAATTGTAAGAGGAGTCACAAGAGGAGCTCTACCTTTTAATACTGCCAAATCTCCTTCTACGCCTCTTGTTATGACCATTTCCACTTCACCAGAAAAAAACATTCTATCAGGAGTTACAATTTCAAGAAGAAAATTAGCCATGACTATTCCTCCATCTCCTTAGCTTTTTCTACTACTTCATCAATGGTTCCCACCATGAAGAAAGCTTGTTCTGGCAAATCATCATGTTTTCCTTCAAGAATTTCCTTAAATCCTCTTACTGTTTCCCTAATAGGAACGTATTTTCCTTCCATACCTGTAAACTGTTCAGCTACATGGAAAGGTTGTGATAAAAATCTTTGAATCTTTCTAGCACGAGCAACTGTAAGCTTATCTTCTTCTGAAAGTTCATCAATTCCAAGTATAGCAATGATATCTTGAAGATCCTTATACCTTTGAAGAACTTCCTGTACCCCACGGGCAACTTCATAGTGTTCATCTCCCACTACTGCTGGGTCTAGTATTCTTGAAGTAGAGTCTAATGGATCTACTGCAGGATAAATACCCAATTCAGCAATTTGACGAGATAAAACTGTAGTTGCATCCAAGTGAGCAAAAGTTGTAGCTGGTGCTGGGTCAGTCAAGTCATCAGCTGGTACATATATAGCTTGAACCGATGTGATAGAACCTTTCTTCGTAGAAGTAATTCTCTCTTGCAATTGGCCCATTTCAGTAGCAAGTGTTGGTTGATAACCTACAGCACTAGGCATTCTCCCAAGTAGTGCTGATACTTCTGAACCAGCTTGAGTAAATCTAAATATATTGTCTATAAACAAAAGTACGTCTTGACCTTCTTGATCTCTAAAATATTCTGCCATTGTAAGGCCTGTAAGCCCAACTCTCATTCTTGATCCTGGTGGCTCATTCATCTGACCAAATACTAGTGTAGTCTTATCTATAACACCAGATTCAA
Source organism: Sporanaerobacter sp. (assembly GCF_047830725.1). Lineage (NCBI taxonomy): Bacteria > Bacillati > Bacillota > Tissierellia > Tissierellales > Sporanaerobacteraceae > Sporanaerobacter > Sporanaerobacter sp. The sequence continues at coordinate 663,132 of NZ_CP181252.1, forward strand.
TCATTTCATAATATAGATCATTTCCTTCTCTAGTTCTCTCTCCTACTCCTGCAAATACAGAAAGTCCTCCATGTTGCTTAGCTATATTGTTTATAAGCTCCATGATAAGAACTGTTTTTCCTACTCCAGCACCACCAAATAGGCCTATCTTTCCACCTCTTGAATAAGGAGCAATAAGGTCTACTACTTTGATTCCCGTTTCAAAAATTTCTTTTGAAGTTTCTTGTTCTTCAAAAGATGGAGCTGGTCTATGAATTGGAGCAAATTGTTTTGCATTGACAGGCCCCTTTTCATCTATAGGCTCACCCAATACATTAAATAGTCTTCCCAAAGTTTCTTTACCTACTGGAACCTTTACAGATTCGCCTGTATCCACTGCTTCCATTCCTCTTACAAGTCCATCAGTAGAACCCATAGCTATACATCTTACAGTATTGTCTCCTGTATGTTGTGCAACCTCTACTACCAATCTTTCTCCATGATTATCTATCTCTATGGCATTTAAAAGATTGGGTAAATTTTCTTCATCAAATCTTATATCCACTATAGGCCCTATGACTTGAACTATCTTACCTATATTTTTGTCCATATCCACACTCCTTTCTACCTTACTTTAGAGCTTCTGCTCCTGCTACAATTTCAGACAATTCACTAGTTATAGCAGCCTGACGTGCTCTATTGAAACTAACAGTCAAATCATCAATCATCTCTTCTGCATTGTCCGTAGCTGATTCCATAGCAGTTCTTCTTGCACCCTGTTCACTACAAGAAGATTCCATGAGGGCACCATAAATAGTGCTCTCAATATATTTTGGAATAAGGTAGTCTAGTACTTCTTCTGGAGAAGGCTCATATTCCACTACAGATATTTTCCCGCCTTCTTCCCCTTTAATATCACTAGGGAGAAGTTTTATGATATTAGCCTGTTGAGAAATTGTAGTTATAAATTTTGTATAGGCAAGTTTCACTTCATCTATTTCCTTTTTCTCATATAGTTCCATGACAAGCCTTCCAATTTCTTGGGCATCACTGAAAAAAGGTTCTTCGGTTATGCCTACAAATTCACCAACTACATTGTATCCTCTTCTCTTAAAATAATCTCTTCCCTTATATCCAACAACTACTAGCAAGGTATCTTCCTTTTTATCTCTTATCTCACTTTCCACAAGCCTTAAGATATTTGAATTGTATCCTCCTGCCAATCCTCTATCAGCAGTCACTACTATATAAAGGGATTTTTTCACTTCCCTTACCTCCAAGAAAGGATGGGATATATCTCCAGTAGCAGAAAGTATCTCTTGAATACTCTCATATACTGTATCAAAATATGGTCTTGTAGTCTCTAGTTTTTCCCTTGCCTTCCTAAGTTTTGCAGAAGAAACCAGCTCCATAGCTTTAGTTATTTGTCTAGTATTTCGAATTCCTCTAATACGTCTCTTTATATCTCTTGTTGATTCAGCCAAATTTTCACCCCCTGCTCTTAAGGGAACTTAATTAAAATTTTTCTTAAATTCTACAATAGCATCCTTCAATTTTTCTTCAGTTTCACTTGTTATATCTTTTTCTGTCCTTATACTTTCAATTATCTCTGGATAATTGTTATTTACAAAATTCAAAAATTCTTTTTCAAATTGACCTACTTTTTCCACAGGTATATCAGTTAAATGCCTATTTATGACTGCATAAAGTATGACAACTTGATCTTCAACCTTCATAGGACTATATTGAGGTTGTTTAAGGATTTCCATCATTCTTTCACCTTGATGAAGTCTTTCCTTAGTATCCTTGTCAAGCTCTGAACCAAATTGAGCAAAAGCAGCCAATTCTCTATATTGAGCCAATTCAAGTTTAAGCTTCCCTGCAACTTTCTTCATAGCTTTTATCTGAGCGGCACCACCAACTCTAGATACAGAAAGTCCAGTATTTATAGCTGGTCTCTGACCTGAGAAGAACAAATCTGTCTCCAAAAATATCTGCCCATCAGTTATAGAAATAACATTGGTTGGAATATATGCAGATATATCTCCAGCTAAAGTTTCAATAATAGGTAGTGCTGTGATAGAACCTCCGCCATATTTTTCATCCAACTTTGCAGACCTTTCAAGAAGCCTTGAGTGTAGATAAAATACATCCCCAGGGAAAGCTTCACGTCCTGGTGGTCTACGAAGAAGCAAAGACATTGCTCTATATGCAATAGCATGTTTAGAAAGGTCATCATATACAATAAGTACATCCTTTCCCTGTGCCATAAATTCCTCTCCCATAGTCACACCTGAATAAGGTGCTATGTATTGAAGTGGAGCAAGTTCACTTGCTGTTGCTGAAACTACAATAGTATAGTCCATAGCTCCATTTTTTTCCAATACATCAACTATTTGAGCTACTGTACTTCTCTTTTGACCTATAGCTACATAAATACATATTACATCTTCATTCTTTTGATTTAAAATAGTATCTATAGCCAAAGCTGTCTTTCCAGTTTGTCTATCTCCTATGATAAGCTCTCTCTGTCCTCTCCCTATAGGAAACATTGAGTCAATAGCCTTTATACCAGTCTGTAGTGGTTGATTTACGCTTTTTCTCGTAATAACCCCTGGAGCTATCTTTTCAATAGGTCTAAATTCCTTAGCATTTATAGGGCCTTTCCCATCTATAGGCTGCCCAAGTGCATTTACTACTCTGCCTATCATTACATCTCCAACAGGAACCTCTACTATTCTTCCTGTTCTCTTTACAGTATCGCCTTCTTTTATGTCTCTATCTGAACCTAAAAGTACACACCCTACATTGTCTTCCTCTAAATTCAGAGCCATTCCATAAACTTCTCCAGGAAATTCTATAAGTTCACCAGCCATGCATCCTTCAAGACCATGAATTCTAGCTATTCCATCTCCTACTTGGATGACAGTTCCTATATCTACCATATTAAGCTTTTTTTCATATCTTTTTATCTGTTCCTTAATGACTGAACTTATTTCTTCTGGCCTTAGTTCCATTAGATTATCACCTCTACTTCCTTTATACTCTCATACCTTTCAAATCCTTTTCAATAGACTCTAGTTGTCCTTTCACAGTCCCATCTATTATCTTGTTGTCGATCTTTAAAATTGCTCCTCCTATGATGCTCTCGTCAACAGTATTTTTAAGTACTATGTTTTTATTTAATTCCTTGGAAAGTTTTTCTTTAAGTCTATTTTGAGTACTCTCATCCATTGGAATAGCTGTCACCACTGTAGCTAATGCAATGTTTTTTTCTTCATTGTAAAGAAAATCAAAGTACTCACTTATTTCTTCAATATACATTTCTCTTCTCTTATCAACTATCACATAGAGAAAATTTAATACTTCCTCAGAAACCTTTCCTCCAAATACAGTCTTTAAAATTTCCTTTTTTTCATCCTTGGATATCTTTGGATGATTTAACACTTTTTTAAAATCATTTTCTTCCATCAACACATTAGACACAGCATTTATTTCTTCTTTAAACTGATCCACTTTATCTAGTTCCAAACCAGTTTCAAACAAAGCCAAAGCATATCTTTTGCTGACTAATTTTGCCATTTGTCCACCCCTACCTCGTCTACAAACTTGTCAATCATATCTTTTTGCAAGTTCATATCAAGATTTTTGTCAATGACTTTAGAAGCTATCAAAATTGCCATTTCTCCTGCTTGAAGTTTTATTTCCTCTAGAGCTTTTTCTTTTTCTCTCTCTATTTCAACTCTTGCTTTTTCCATGATGCTATTTGCTTCAACTCTTGCTTCCCTCACAATATCTTCTTTTATCTCTTCCCCACGTTTTCTAGAGCCTTCTATTATCTTCTGACCTTCAGCTTTAGCTTCATTTATCTTAAGCTCATATTCACTCTTCAATTCTATAGCTTCATTTTTTAGAGCTTTGGCATCATCTATATCCTTTTGAATTCCTTCTTTTCTGTCATTCATAAATTTAGAAACAGGTTTATATAGAAAATGTCTCAAAATAAGAAACAAAATTAGTGTGGAAATCAGTTGCAATATAAGTGAAGATAACTGTGGTATAACTCTTACATCAAAATCCATAAACTAAACCTCCTTCTTTTGAGGTGATTCTAAGAGATGGGTTCCCCCATCTCAATTAAAGATTCAAATATGCAGTTAAAAGTGGTCTTACAAACAATAGTATTATAGCAATAACTAAACCATAAATACCAGTTGTCTCCGCAACTGCATCTCCTAATAAAAGTGTTCTCGTAATCTCATTTGCTGCTTCTGGTTGTCTTCCTACTGCTTCTGCAGCCTTTCCAGCAGCATTTCCTTGACCAATTCCAGGTCCAATACCTGCTATCATAGCAAGCCCTGCACCTATAGCTGAACACCCCAATATAAAAGCTTCACTAGTTATTCCTTGCATCATTATCATTTCCTCCTTCTATTATCTTCTTTTTCATATTTAAATTAATTAAAAGCATTTTAATCTACAACATTTGTAATAAAAATCATAGTGAGCATTGCAAATATAAAAGTCTGTAAAACTCCTGAAAATACATCAAAATATGCATGCATCACTGGTGTAAGTATTGGTGCAAAATATCCCAATGCACTATACACTAAACTCATGATTATAACTCCACTCAAAACATTACCAAACAAACGGAAAGAAAGTGATATTGGATTGGCAAATTCATCAATAATATTTAGTGGAGTAAGCAATGGTAGTGGTTCTGTAAAACTCTTAAAAAATCCTACAAATCCCTTAGTCTTTGCCCTATAAAATTCAACTAAACTAAAAGTCATAAGGGCCAATGTAAAAGTCACACTATAATCTGATGTAGGAGGTGTAAAACCTAAAAGACCAAACAAATTGGCAACTAGCAAATATAGTACCAATGTACCTATATAAGGCATAAAATAAAACATTTCTTCTCCCATAATCATGCGAGTAAGACCTGAAACCAATTCGACAACTACCTCTACAAAATTTTGAAATCCCTCTGGGCCTTTGGTTTTATCAGCATTTTTAAACTTTATGTTTGCCGCTATAGCAAATATAGTAAGTAAAATTCCTACAATAAAGGTATTCACAATAGTATCTGGCACAAAAATTTCCTTGCCAAACAATTTCATATATATCTCTATTTTCAAAAGCTTATCCCTCCCTTCTTTTAGTTATTTAATACTATTCTTTAAACTATCACATATAGCATTAGAAAATATGACTATCTTTATAACAAAAATCCCTAGTACTGTAGTCAAAAAATTTATATAGGGAGCTTTAGCTGCCACAAGAAGTACTACAAAATAAATAGTATACCTTATAAAATAATTACCTACTGAATAGTTATAGGCCCTAAAAGGTTTCATAAAAACTGCTTTTCTAGTAGACAAACCCAAAAGCATAAAATTTAAAATACTTATACTTGAACCAAAAATCATACCCAATATATAAGGTTTTGGTTCTTTCACAGATATAGCCAATATTCCTATGGCTATAAGACTTAATGCTACAGCTTTTTTTATAATTCCAGAAATAACCTCGTCGTGAAACATTTTTTTCACTTCCCCTTTTTATTGTTATCAACAAGATTAAATAAATTTTTAAACCCTGCCATTGCTCCTAAAACAATAAAAATAATAGAAAACAACATATCTTTTTTGAATACTTTATCCAACCATCCTCCAAAGTATACTCCCAATATTATAGGAACAACTATAGATAGGCCTACTTGAGTTATGAGACTTAAATTTTTAGCTATTTCCTTTTTTTCATCATTCTTCAAAATAAACACTCCAAAAATATTTTTGTTCATATAAAATAATATATACCAATAGACAACAATTTTCAAACTAATTTAGCAATTTATCGTATAAAATTATCATTAAAACTTATTTTGCTATATACATTATATTATAATTCATATATATTCTAATTTCTACAATTGCACGCAAAAAAAAAGACAGCCCTAGCTGTCTTTTCCAATTTAAAATTGTTTTCAATTAAAATAACAAAAATCCCAAGATAATTATGATTCCAGACCAAATAAGATCAATCAAACAGAATCCCATGATGTCCCTTGCTCCAAGTCCTGCAATACCTAGTGCTGGTAGAGCCCAAAATGGTTGAATCATATTTGTCCAAGCATCTCCCCAGGCAATAGCCATAGCAGTTTTAGCAGCTGGTACTCCAAGAGCTTTCCCAGCTGGCATCATAATAGGAGCTTGAACAGCCCATTGTCCACCACCAGATGGAACAAAGAAATTTATGATTCCAGCACTCAAGAATGTGTACACTGGAAATGATTTTGCAGTAGATATATTTACAAACCAGTTTGAAATAACTCCTGCAAGACAAATCCCATCTGGACTTAATCCTGTCATCATTCCCATGATTCCTGCATAGAATGGAAATTGAAGTATTATTCCAGAACAACCCTTTACCGCTTCATCAACAGCCTTTATAAATTTTCTAGGAGTTTGATGGAACAAAATTCCCAATGTCAAGAATATAAAATTAAGTATATTTAAATTTAAGTCAAATCCCTTAGTTGCAAAATAATACACAATATATACAATTCCAAATATCCCTGTGATATAAGCTATAATCTTGCTATTTTCAAGTCTATCTGCAGGTGTTTCATTTAGTTCTACACTAGCAGCTTCTTCTTCCTTACTTTGACTTTCTAGCAATGATGGATTGATTCTTACAACTTTCCCTGGTTCTGGATGCATAGCTTTGTTTATAAGTGGCAATGTAAGTATTATTCCAAAAGATATAAATAAATTGAATGGTGCAAATATAGTTTGAGTTGTAGCAACGGTTTCAGTTAAAGCCCCAGCAGTCATCCCAGCTAAATCTGATGTAGAAGATGCTATAGTAAGTGGAATTGAACCTGAGATTCCACCATGCCATACAAGAAATCCTGAATAAGCACTGGCAATTAAAAGTCTATAGTCTACATCCCTAACTTGTCTTGCTAATTCCATAGCATATAGAGCACCTATTACAAGTCCAAATCCCCAGTTTAACCAACAAGCCAAAGCTGAAACCAATGATACTGCAAATATGGCTTGAGTTGGAGTCTTTGTAAAACTTGCCATTTTTTAAGTCCCTTCTTAACTGGTGGAGAACTAGCTAAAGTGTGCCCTGTAACTAATACCAATGCCATTTGCATAGCAAATGAAAGCAAACTCCAAAATCCTTCTCCCCAGTGAACAAGCATTGCTACTGGGCCTTGATGAGTAAAGATCATTCCTAATACCAGTGTCAAAATAGTCAAGAAAATTGCAAAAATAAATGCATCTGGCAGGTATTTTTGTACTAAAGCAACACAGCCATTAGTAAATTTTTTAAACATGAAAAAACCTCCTTTTGTTGTTATATTTTTATAGCCCATAGGAAAGTTTTGATTTTTATCAAAAACCATATAAAACTTTCCAAATAGGTTTTAAAAGGCTTTTTTGTTTTTACTTATATTGGCTCAATTTACTTATATATCCATTGCCATGTCGAATTTAAGTAGCATCTAGTAGTACTAGATGCTACTTTTTAATATTCATAATTTGTAGAAGTTCTATCTATACTTCCATTTCTTTTAAATCTTCTGAAATAATCAAATCTGCTTCTGTAGCAGCTTTTACATCATCTACTGTAAATTCTTTATTTATTTCAGTCAATACTAGTCCCTTATCTGTAACTTCCATAACTCCCATTTCAGTTATGATCAAATCTACTTCTTTTGCAGCTGTCAATGGAAGTGTACACTTCTTAAGTATTTTTGGGTTTCCCTTAACAGTATGTTCCATAGCTACAATAACTTTTTTAGCTCCTACTACTAAATCCATAGCTCCACCCATTCCTGGAACCATTTTCCCAGGGATCATCCAGTTTGCAAGATTTCCCTCTTGGTCTACTTGTAATGCTCCAAGAACTGTAGCATCAACATGCCCACCTCTTATGATTCCAAAAGATGTAGCACTATCGAAAAATACTCCACCTTCTTTTATAGTTACATATTGCCCACCAGCATTGACAATATCTTTATCTTCTTTTCCTTCTTCAGGAGCTGGTCCCAATCCTAAAAAACCGTTTTCTGATTGAAAAGTAACATCCATTCCTTCTGGCACATAATTTGCGACTAGTGTTGGAAGGCCAATGCCTAAATTGACAACATCACCGTCTTTAAGTTCTTTAGCAACTCTTTTAGCTATAAAATTCTTCATTTCATTTTTATCCATTATTTGTCACCTCCAACAATGTAATCAACAAATATTCCTGGAGTCACAACATCATTTGGATCTATTTCTCCTACTTCTACCAAATTTTCAGCTTCAACTATAACCAAATCAGCTGCTGTAGCCATTACAGTATTGAAGTTTCTAGTAGCTCCTCTGTAAACTATATTTCCTTTTTTATCAACTTTATGCCCAAAGATTAGTGCAACATCAGCCTTTAGTGGCAATTCCAAAAGATATTCCTTGCCATCTATCTCCATCTTTTGCTTGCCTTCTTCTATTACAGTTCCAACACCTGTTGGTGTCAAAAATCCGCCAAGGCCTGCTCCTGCTGCTCTCAATCTTTCAGCTAAAGTACCTTGTGGAATTAGATGAACTTCCATTTCGCCTTCATTCATCTGTCTTCCAGTTTCTTTGTTTGTTCCTATATGAGAAGCATATAATGTTTTGATTTGTTTGTTCACTACAAGCTTTCCTGAACCTATATCAACAAATCCAGTATCGTTACAAATAAGTGTTAAATTTTTAACTCCCTTTTCAACTAGTGCATCTACTAGCTTGTGAGGAGTTCCGCAGCCCAAAAAGCCACCGATAGCAATAGTCATACCATCTTCAATGTGACTTATGGCTTCTTCAATAGATACTACCTTGTTCATAGCATACACCTCCGATTAATTCTTTGAACCACAACTACTATTATATCACTTGTTAATATTTTTTCAATGTTATCTTTTTTCTGAATTCTATATAATAGTCCAAATTATCTTCTAACTACAAGAGCTATACCTTGACCGCCACCTATACATAAAGTAGCTAGACCATTTTTAGCATCTCTTTTATCCATTTCATATAACAATGTAACAAGTATTCTAGCTCCAGAAGCTCCTATTGGATGACCTAAAGCTATTGCGCCACCATTTACATTTGTTTTTTCTGGATTTAAATTTAAATCCTTAACTACTGCCAAAGATTGGGCAGCAAAAGCTTCGTTTGCTTCTACCAAATCTACATCTTCAATTGTAAGTTCTGCTTTTTCCAATGCTTTTCTTGAAGCTGGTATAGGTCCTGTACCCATAACAGATGGGTCTACTCCTGCTGAAGCATAAGAAATTATAGTTGCAAGAGGTTTTATTCCCAACTCATCTGCTTTTTCTTTTGACATTATTATTAATGCTGCAGCACCATCATTTATTCCTGACGCATTTCCAGCAGTTACAGTTCCATCTTTTTTAAATGCTGGTCTTAATTTGGCCAAAGCTTCAGCTGTAGTTCCAAATCTTGGATGCTCGTCAGTATCTACTACTATTGGATCTCCTTTTCTCTGTGGAATTTCAACTGGTACTATTTCATCTTTAAATCTTCCTTCTTTAATAGCCTTTTCTGCTCTATTTTGGCTTTGAAGTGCAAAGGCATCTTGCTCTTCTCTACTAATATTCCATTTCTCTGCCACATTTTCGGCAGTGATTCCCATATGATAATCATTGAAAATGTCCCAAAGTCCATCATGAATCATATAGTCTACCAATTTTGAGTCGCCCATTCTTTGGCCCCATCTATTGCTTTCCAATACATATGGTGCCATACTCATGTTTTCTGTTCCACCTGCAAGGATGATATCTGCTTCACCAGCCCTTATAGCTTGAGCAGCTAATGCTACAGTTTTAAGACCAGAACCACATACTTTATTTACTGTAAAAGATGGTACTTCTACAGGAATTCCAGCGTGTATTGATACCTGTCTAGCCACATTTTGTCCTAGCCCTGCCTGCAATACATTTCCAAAAATTACTTCGTCAATTTGTTCAGCATTTATACCAGCTCTCTTTATAGCTTCCTTTGCTGCAACAATTCCAAGCTTAACTGCTGAGACATTTTTAAAAGCTCCTCCAAAGGTCCCTATAGGCGTTCTAACTGCACTTGCAATAACTACTTCTCTCATTTATATAACCTCCTTGTTTTATTAAAATTTTACTTATTGATTGTGTTAATAATTTAATGCTGTTATTTTTAAATTATATATGCTGTGCTTATTTTAAATGCAAATTCCATGCCATGTTTTAGATGAATTCACCTTATGTATAAATGTTATTTTTTTGTCATACTTCGTTATTTTTTTAACTTGCTTAAGAATATTATACACCCATTAATAAAAAAAGCCAATACCTTTTAAATTTTTTTAAAAGGTATTGGCTTTTTAAACTAATTTTTGAAGTATTATATCTACTATTTTTTCTGCTGCTTTCCCATCTCCATAGGGATTGACTGCGTTGGCCATTTTAAGATATTCTTCCTTTACATTTAGTAGTGTATTGATCTCTCTATATATCTTTTCTTCATTTGTTCCTACAAGTTTTGCAGTTCCTGCCAAAATTCCCTCTGGCCTTTCTGTTTCTTCTCTGACTACAAGTACTGGCTTTCCAAGACTTGGAGCTTCTTCTTGAAGACCACCAGAATCTGTGACTACTAAGTAAGATTTGGCCATTAGATTGGTAAATGGTTCATAGTCTAGTGGTTCTACTAAATGTATTCTTGGGTGATTGTCAAATACTTTATAGGCAATGTCCCTAACTTTTGGATTTAAATGAATAGGAAATACTACTTCTACATCTTCATAGTCTTCTACTATTCTTTTTATGGATGTAAATATATTTTCCATAGGTTTGCCTATATTTTCTCTTCTGTGAGATGTCATGAGAATTACTTTTTTGTTTTCAAAATCTATACCATCTAGTAGTTCGTCATTAAATATGTAGTCATCTTTTACTACATGGAAAAGTGCATCTATGACAGTATTCCCCGTTATAAATATTTTTTCATCTGGATATCCTTCTTTTAAAAGATTTTCCCTACTTTTCTCTGTTGGAGCAAAATGAAAATCTGTAAGTATTCCAGTGAGTTTCCTATTGGCCTCTTCTGGATAAGGAGAATATAGATTTCCACTTCTTAAACCTGCTTCTACATGACCAATTTTTACCTTTTGATAAAAGGCAGCCAAGGCCCCTGCAAATACCGTTGTAGTATCTCCTTGGACTAAAAGCAAATCTGGTTTATTTTCTATAATCACTTTTTCTAATCCTTCCAAAGCCTTTGTAGTTATCTCTGTAAGAGTTTGTCCAGGTTTAAATATGTTTAAATCAAAATCAGGTTTTATATCAAATATATTTAACACTTGATCAAGCATCTGTCTGTGTTGAGCTGTGACACAAACGATACTTTCTATTCTCTCTTCCTTTTCCATTGCTTTTACAATTGGCGCCATCTTTATAGCTTCTGGTCTGGTGCCAAATACAGTCATAACTTTCATCTTTCCACCCCTATTCTCTATTTTCATCATCTCCTTGGTCTTTCTTTTCTACAAGTCCAAGTCTTCTAGCAAAGAGTACAGTCAAAATGATGACAATTCCTGATATAATCACAGCCTGCCTACTATTAGCTTTAGCTATGAGTACTGCAGATACTCCAAAAGCTGCACTTATCAAATATAGTATGAGTACTGTCTGTTTTTGATTGAATCCTCTTTGCAATATCTTGTGATGGAGATGCCCTTTATCTGCTTCCATTATAGGTCTTCCATTTAAAAGTCTTCTAAATATAGCAAAAGTCGTGTCAAATATTGGTAGCCCCAGTATTATGATTGGAACTACTATAGCTATAGTAGCTACACTCTTCATCACACCCTCTATGGCAACTACCGACAACATATACCCTAAGAAAAGTGCACCTGTATCCCCCATAAATATTTTAGCTGGATTGAAATTGTAAGGCAAAAATCCCAAACATGCTCCAGCTATGATTATAGACATGATCATTACAGTTCCATATCCAAAACCACTTGCTACAAAAAGTAAAGACAAACTAGCTATCATGGCAACTCCTGCTGCCAATCCATCAAGTCCATCAATTAAATTTATAGTATTGGTGATTCCTACAATCCAAAATATTGTGATTGGTATAGAAAAACCTTTTAAATATAGCAGAGTACTACCTTTTGAAAATGGATTGGTCACAAAATCAATCTTTACATCTCCCAAAATCAAAACTATACTAGCAAGAATTTGAAAAAATAATTTCATCTTAGGACTTAAATCTTTTATATCATCTATTATTCCTGAAATAGCAATGATACTGCCTCCTATTACTATAGAAATCATAGTCTTATCTATGGGCAAAAAAATAAGAATTGAAACCATAGTGGCAATGTATATTGCTAGCCCTCCCAACAGTGGTATAGGTTTTTTGTGAACTCTTCTATTATCTTTTGGTACATCTATGGCTCCAACTCTATAGGCAATTTTTTTTGCAAATGGAGTCATTATTAAGGAAATAACTGTAGCCGTGAAAAATGGCAATAAATATTTTTCCATGATATATTTCGCTCCTTTATACACTTTGCGACAGCAGGGACGGTTCTTACTGTCGCATCTTTGTCTTTTTTCAATATAATTATATCATTGATAAGAGTTCTTTTCCACATATTCCAATGTACATTTCTCTAAAATAAAAGGTGGATAATCCACCTTTTATTTAGTCCCAAATAGTCTATCTCCTGCATCCCCTAGGCCTGGAATTATGTAAGCATGTTCATTTAGCTTTTCATCTACACTGGCTACATAAATGTCTACATCCGGATGAGCAGCAGTCACTGCTTCTATTCCTTCAGGTGCTGCTATTAAATTCATAAGTTTTATATTTTTTGCACCTCTGTCTTTTAAAAACTGAATAGCTGCAACAGCTGAACCTCCTGTAGCAAGCATTGGATCTAGAACTATAAGATCCCTTTCCTCTATATCTTGAGGAAGTTTGCAATAGTATTCTACAGGCTTAAATGTCTCGGGATCCCTATAGAGTCCAATATGTCCCACTTTTGCTGCTGGAATCAAATTGAGCATCCCATCTACCATTCCAAGACCTGCCCTTAGTATTGGCACCAATCCTACTTTTTTCCCAGAAATCACTTGGGATTTTGTCTTGCAAATAGGAGTTTCGATTTCAATTTCCTCCAATGGAAAATCTCTTGTCACTTCATAAGCCATTAGCATAGAAACTTCTTTTACCAATTCCCTAAATTCTTTTGAACCAGTGTTTTTATCCCTTATAAAAGTCAATTTGTGTTTTATCAATGGATGATCTAATACTACTACTTTACTCATATCTAAAACTCCTTCCATATTAGATTAAAAAAACCTTATACATTATATCATATACTTTCTTTCTATGTCAGAAATTTTATTTACTCTTCTTTCATGTCTTCCACCTAAAAAGTTTGCTTTAAGCCAAGTTGAAACTATTTCAATGGCCAAATCCCTTCCTACTACTCTTCCTCCCAAAGCCAACATATTTGCATTGTTGTGTTCTATAGACATTCTAGCTGAATAAGTATCGCTACATAAAGCACATCTTATGCCAGGAACTTTGTTGGCTGATATGGATATTCCTATTCCAGTTCCGCATACAACTATTCCCTTGTCACATTCTCCGCCTTTCACAGCCTCAGCTACTTTTTGTCCATATTCAGGATAGTCTACAGAATCTTTAGAGTTTGTACCATAGTCAATATATTCTATCCCATTTTCTTCTAAATACTTTTTTATTTCTTCCTTAAGCTCATATCCACCATGATCTGAACCTATACCAATTTTCATTTTTTACTCCTCCTTTTTGACGATAATTTCCAATGCTTTTTTTATTTCTTCTTTGGTGCTTTCATATATTCTTTTGCTTCCACCAAAGGGATCTATTATATCTTCTTCTACTCCATAGGCATATTCTTTTAGAGTATATACCTTTTCTTTGACAAAATCATATTTAGAATTTAAAATTTCTTTGTGAGATGTAGACATAGTGAGTATCAAATCTGCTTCTTCAAGCAAAGACCTATTCACCTTCTTTGCCCTATGACTGGAAATATCTATTCCTTCTTCTTTTAAAACTTCTATTGCCCATCTTGAAGCACTTTGGCCATCTATAGCATATATCCCAGCAGAATCAACTTTTATATTTCTTATTTCTTTTCTATCCAATATATCCTTCATCAGTCCCTCTGCCATAGGACTTCTACATGTATTTCCTGTGCATACAAAAAGAATTTTCATCTAAATCCTCCTATACTCTCCTAATATCTCCACCACAAGCTTTTTTCATGCGATTCATTATGGCTCTTCCTATTCCCTCTGTATCTACACCTTCTGCTAAAATCATATCTACATCTAATTCGTCAAATTGTCTTAAAACTTTAAATAGATTTCTCGCTATAGAATTTTTATCACTTCTAGAACCTACTACCAATACTATTCCTTCATTATATTCATCTTTGGTTTCTTCTGTAGCCATAATACCTACTTTCTTGCCTTCCAATGTCAAAGATTTGATTTGGGCTTTGATATTCTTTGATATATTTTTCACATCTCCTGTAAAAACTATCATCTTTGCTTTTGGAGCATAATGTTTATATTTTTGCCCTGGAGATTTTGGTACTATATTTTCATCATCGCTTATTATACTTTGGTCATATTCTACCTCTGGAAAAACCTGAAGCAAATCCTCAAGAGTCACTCCACCAGGTCTTAATATTGTGGGAACTTCTTCAGACATATCTACTACTGTAGATTCTACTCCTACTCCCGTACTTCCTCCATCAATTATCATATCTATTTTTCCATACATATCCTCTATGACATGACTTGCCTCTGTAGGACTAGGCCTTCCTGATGTATTGGCACTTGGTGCTGCGATAGGCACTCCTGAAGAACTTATAAGTTCTAAGGCTATTTTATTTTTTGGCATTCTAATTGCCACTGTAGAAAGACCTCCAGTTAATTTTTTTGATACTTTGCTACTCTTTTTAAATATAATAGTCAAAGGACCTGGCCAAAACTTTTCCATAAGCATCTTCATATTTTCATTTACTTCTTCTACCAGTGGATATACTTCATCAATACTTGATACGTGAAGTATTAAAGGATTGTCCTGAGGCCTTCCCTTAGCTATAAATATTTTATCTATGGCTTCTTCACAAAATGCATTTGCACCTAGCCCATATACTGTTTCTGTAGGAAAAGCTACTATTCCTCCGTTTTTAATTAGCTCTGCTCCAGCTTCTATTATATCCTTTTCTGGATTTTCCCTGTCTACTTTCGATACTATTGTTTCAATTTTATCCATATTGCTTCCCTTCTTTTTCCCTTAGCTTTTTTCTTCTAAATATATATTATACATGAACTTGAAACTTTTAAGTAGGGTAAATTTATAGTTCTTTATTTTATAAAAAAGAATATCATAAAAATAGTAAATATCTTGGGAGGTAAAAATGAAAAGTATTCTAAATATAAGTATCATAGGTTTTCTTGTTGGAATGGTAGGTACTGGTCTTGGCGGAATTTGTGCCATGTTTGTGAAAAATACCAAAGACAAATTTTTAAGTATCCTTTTAGGAATCACAGGAGGATTTATGCTTGGTATTGTATGTTTTCAACTTCTACCCCAATCCTATGCTTTAGGTGGAATATGGAATGAAGTTCTTGGTATAGTATTGGGAACGCTTTTGATTTTATTTGTAGAAGAAAAATTCCCTCAAGATAAATATGAACCTTTATTAAAAAGTGGACTCCTATTGGCCATAAGTATAGGAATACATAATATTCCAGAAGGTTTAGCTATAGGCTCTAGTTTTATGATGGAAAGCAATATTGGCTATATACTATCTTTAGCTATGCTCATACACAATTTGCCAGAAGGATTGACTCTTGCCATACCTTTGAAATTGTCAAATGTTTCAAATTTAAAAATACTCCTAATCACTCTATTGGCAGGATTGCCAACTGGAATAGGAGCATTTATAGGGGCGTATCTAGGAAATCTTTCAAGTATATTTATATCTATATGTCTATCCTTTGCTGGAGGAGCTATGCTTTATATAATATGTAGTGAACTTATACCAAATGCAAAAGCCCTTCACAACGGAAGGACTTCTACAATAGGCATAATTATAGGCTTTATATTGGGACTATTTTTTTAGTTTTAGCCAACTTGTTTTAACTTTTCAGCTTGATCTGTAGTTATGAGTGCTTCTATCATTTCATCTATATCTCCATCTAGGAAAGCATCTAGCTTGTAGAGGGTCATATTTATTCTATGATCTGTAACTCTACCTTGCGGATAATTGTAGGTTCTAATTCTTTCACTTCTATCTCCAGAACCTACTTGACTTCTTCTTTCTTGTGCAATTTCTGCATTTTGTTCTGTAAGCATTTGATCATATAGTCTAGTTTTAAGGATCTTCATGGCCTTGTCTCTGTTTTTTAACTGAGATTTTTCATCTTGACAGGATACTACCATTCCTGTAGGAATATGTGTGATTCTAACAGCTGAATCTGTAGTGTTGACACTTTGACCTCCATTTCCAGAAGAACGAAAAACATCTACTCTTATGTCATTTGGATTTATCTCTATATCTATATCCTCTGCTTCAGGAAGTACTGCTACAGTAGCAGTGGATGTGTGAATTCTACCACTTGCTTCAGTTTCAGGAACTCTTTGAACTCTGTGAACACCACTTTCATATTTAAGTCTACTATATGCACCTTTTCCTTTAATCATGAATATGACTTCTTTAAATCCTCCAATACCTTGATCGTTGGAGCTCATGATTTCAATTTTCCATCCTTTTCTCTCTGCATATCTTGAATACATTCTAAATAGATTTCCAGCAAATAGTCCTGCTTCATCTCCTCCAGCCCCGGCTCTTATTTCAACTATAACATTTTTGTGATCATTCGGATCTTTAGGTATGAGAAGTACCTTTAATTCTTCTTCCAATTTTTCAATTTTCTCTTCCAATTCACTTATTTCTTCTTTTACTAGTTCTTTCATTTCATCATCTAGTTTTTCCTTTAGCATTTCCTTGTCTTCTTCAAGTCTAGTGACATTTTCATTGTATTCCTTATATTTCATGACAATTGGCTCAATTTCTCCATGTTCCTTTACAAGCTTTTGCCACTCTGATCTATCTTCCATTTCTTTTGGATCTATTATTCTTTGACTCAATTCTTTATATTTATTTTCTATAAAAGATAATTTTTCTATCACAATTTTCACCTCCAAAAACTTTTACTACAATATACATCAATAAACCAATGCTCCAATTGTACCTGCAATGACTATAGCCAATATAGGATGAAGTTTTTTAAAGGAAATAAAATAAAACAGTATTCCCCCTATTAAAACACTCTTAAAGTCTATAAATGCATTTTTAGAAACTCCAATACTAGCCGACAATATAAGACCCAATACTACTGGTCGTATTCCTCTAAAAGCCCATTCTACATAAGGAGAATTTTTGAATTTACCTAAAAAATGAGCTATGATGAGAATTATGACAATAGAAGGTAATACGACAGCTAAAGTTGCCACTAGAGAGCCCACTACACCAGCAACTTTATATCCTATAAATGTAGCTGAATTTATAGCAATTGGCCCTGGAGTCATTTCTACTATAGCTAATATATCTATAAACTCACTAGAAGTCATCCAACCATGAACATCTATTATTTCCTTTTCTATAAGTGGAAGCATTGCATATCCTCCACCAAAACTAAATCCACCTATTTTCAAAAATGATATGAAAAGCTTCAACAAGTTAGTCATATGTTTTTCTCCTTAAATTTAAAATATCCAATAGAACCAAGTGCTGCTACAAGTATTATATATATAGGAGATATATTTATCCCCTCTATTAAAAGCACCGTCACAGCAGCAATAGCAATTTTAGACCAATTTAGTTTCATACTTTTTCCAAGCTTATAAACCGCTGAAAATATAAGAGCAGCTACAGCAGGACGTATTCCTAAAAATATCTTGTCTATTACTTGGTTTTGCCTATACTGCCACAGAAATGTGACAATAGAAAGGATGATTAAAAATGAAGGAAGAATGGTTCCTAAAGTACAAATTAGAGAACCCTTTATACCTTTCAATTTATATCCCACATAGGTACTTGTGTTTACCGCTACAGGTCCTGGTGTCACTTCCGCTATGGCCAAAATATCCATAAACTCATCAGTCTCAAGCCACCCATTTTTTTCTACAACCTCCTCTTGAATAAGGGGAATCATGGCATATCCTCCCCCAATAGTGAATGCCCCTATCTTAAAAAAAGTCCAAAACATCTTAAAATACATATATCTTCCCCCTAAGGCAAGGTTCCAAATATTACTCTGTCTAATCCTTGCAAATCTTTTATGACATTTATGTTTTCGTAATTTTCACTTTCAAATAATTCCACAAGACTATCTCCTTGATCGTATCCTATTTCAAATATTAGCATTCCACCACTTTTTAAATATTTTTTACTAGCGGGAATTATTTTTTTATAAAAATCTAATCCATCTATTCCTCCATCTAATGCCCTCCTAGGTTCAAAACATTTAACCTCTATTTGAAGTTGTTCTATATCTTTTTTAGGTATATATGGAGGATTCGATACTATTATATCTACTTTTTCATCTATTTGTAAAGAATTTATTTCTTCCAGTATATTTCCTCTCATGACTATTACTCTATCTTGAAGATGAAATCTCTCTACATTTTTCCTAGTGACTTCCAAAGCTTTATCATCTATATCTATAGAATATACCTTGGCATTTTTTATATAATAGGCAAGAGCAATGCCTATACAGCCGCTTCCTGAACCTAAATCAAGTATACTTATACTGCCTTGATAGTTTTTTATTGCCTCATTTAATATATAGTCTACCAATATTTCTGTATCAGGTCTAGGAATGAGTACTCCCTCTTCTATATAAAAATTTAGTCCATAAAATTCTTTTTCATTTATGAGATAAGCCATGGGCCATCCAGCTTTTCTCTTTTGAGTAAGTTCTAAAAACTTATCCACAATTTTCTCCGAAACTTGTCTATCCCCATGTGTATAAATATAGGATTTATCTACATCCAGTAGATAACTTAATATTAAAATCACATCCAAAGGCCCATTTAAATATTCTCTTTCTCCCAATATATTTAGCCCTAGCTCTAAGAGCTTTTTTATTTCCAAATGTCTTCCTCCTTGTCTTCTACAAGTACGCCTTTCAAAGCTTCAATAGCTACTTCTATTTGTTCCTCATCAGGTTCTCTTGTAGTAGCTATCTTTTGAAGCCAAAGTCCTGGATAAGACAAAATATAAGCAAGTCTACTGCCGCTTTTGCCAATGATTTTATTTATCTCATAGGAAATCCCAGCTATAACTGGCAACATTAAAATTCGTATAAAAAATCTCTGTAATGGATTTGGCCATCCAAATAATGAAAGCACCAATATACTCACTATCATGACCATAAACAAAAAGCTAGTTCCACATCTTGGATGAAGAGTTGGATACTTCTTTACATTTTCAACTGTCAATTCTTCTTCATTTTCATAGCAGTGAATAGTCTTGTGTTCTGCTCCATGATATTCAAATACTCTGCCTACATCCTCCATTTTAGAAATAGATACTACGTATATGAGGAAAAAAACAATTCTTATTAAGCCTTCTATAAGATTTAACAATACCGGATTTTTAACTATATTTTTAAATAGATTTGTCAAAAATGTAGGTGCTATCATGAAACACAATATAACTATTGCAAATGACAAAAGCATTGTAAAAAACATCTCTACATTTTCAGCTTTTTTAGGGTCCATTTTCTTTTCCAAAGCCTTCTCAAATTTAGTCTTTTCCATATCCTCTCCAAAAAATTCAGCTGAATACATAAGAGATTTAGTCCCTATGAACATAGCCTCTACAAGGCCCACTACTCCCCTTATAAATGGAAGTCTCAAAAATTTGTGCTTGGTACTTGGAGTATCCAGCCTTTCTCTTTTAACTTCTATTTCATGATCTGGTTTTCTAACTGCTATAGCAATATCCTTTGGCCCTTTCATCATAACTCCTTCTATGAGAGCCTGCCCTCCTATAGTAGTCATGTGCTTTGGAACCCTGTTTATATCTTTTATCTTCAAATGATCAACTCCCCAAAACATTTTATAATCATATTATATTATACCATATAAAACTAGACGCAGGAAAGCCACGAGATCTACTTTTCGTTCGGCAAACCCGGGACCTTATCTGACCAGCCAAACGAAACGTCCCCGTGGCGGTGCGGCGGTATTCCAAAAAAATAAAGGCTAGATGTAAGCATCTAACCTGTCTTTTTTGAGAAATTATTTCATGCCATATTTTTTCTTGAATTTTTCTACACGTCCACCTTTTTCAACAAACTTTTGACGACCTGTAAAGAATGGATGACATTCTGAACAAACTTCTACTCTAAGTTCTTCTTTAGTTGAACCTGTCTTGAAAGTATTCCCACAAGCACAGTATACTGTAGCTTCGTGATATTCTGGATGAATTCCTTGTTTCATGATGCTCACCTCTCTTTTGTAGCTAGTTTATAGAAATTATCTATTTTACATATTTCAACTTTTTAATTATAGCATAGAAAAAAAAGTATTTCAACTTTTAAACCCAAATTTTATTTCTCATTTCTTCAATAAATATATCATTTGTTTTAGTTTTCATTAAATTTTCGATTAAAATTTCAGTTACATCTTGAGTAGGAGCATTGGCTAGAGCTTTTCTCACACTCCAAATAGTCTCAAGTTCTCTTTGATTTAAAAGAAGTTCTTCTCTTCTAGTACCAGATTTATTTATATCAATAGCAGGGAATATTCTTTTTTCAGAAAGTTTTCTATCTAAATGAATTTCCATATTGCCTGTACCTTTGAATTCTTCAAATATGACATCATCCATACGGCTTCCTGTCTCAACTAATGCAGTAGCAAGTATAGTTAAACTGCCACCTTCTTCTACATTTCTAGCAGCTCCAAAAAATCTTTTAGGTTTATGTAATGCACCTGGATCAAGGCCACCAGAAAGGGTTCTACCTGTTGCAGGAATAGTTAAATTGTATGCCCTTGCAAGTCTTGTGATGCTATCTAAAAGTATGACTACATCTTTTCCATGTTCCACAAGTCTTTTTGCCCTTTCAAGAACTATTTCAGCTACTTTTGTATGATGCTTAGGCAATTCATCAAAAGTTGAATATACAACATCTCCCTTTACAGATCTCTGCATATCTGTAACTTCTTCAGGTCTTTCATCTATAAGCAATACTATAAGTTCAATTTCAGGATGATTTATAGAAATAGCATTGGCAATCATTTTAAGCAAAGTAGTCTTTCCTGCCTTTGGAGGAGATACTATCATGCCTCTTTGGCCTTTTCCTATAGGAGCCAACAAATCTATCATTCTTGTGGAAAGCTCATTTGGAGTAGTTTCAAGGACAATTCTTTTTCTTGGATAAATGGGAGTTAATGTGTCAAAATCTGGTCTATTTATGCAGGTTTCAGGATTTAGATCATTGACACTTTTTACATAAAGAAGGGCTTTATACTTTTCTCCCTGTTTAGGTGGTCTTGTAATTCCCTTTATTTTATCTCCTGTCTTAAGTCTAAATCTTCTTATTTGGGAAGGAGATACATATATGTCTTCATCACCAGAAAGATAATTTTCACATCTTAAAAAACCATATCCATCTGTATGAATTTCTAATATTCCCTTGGCCATATTTATATTATCCATCTGTTCCAATTCCTCTGTGACTTTTTCCGGCAGCACATCTGTATTTATATCCTTTATATCTATTTTTTCAACTTCATATTCTTCATCATACTCTTCTTCCCTTTCCTCATCATCTACTTCTTTTGAAGCATAATCTTGAAGTATCAAATCTATAAGCTCTTCTTTCTTGAATTTGTAAGGACTCCTTATTCCTATGTTCTTTGCAATTTCTCTCAATTCAGCAATTTTCTTGCCTTCTAACTCAACTTGGGTCAAAAAAATACACCTCCACTATACACTTTTTATCTTTTTGTTGGAAAAATAAGATGAGAAAAAAGAAAGGGAACCCTGTAGGAATGACCTACAGGAAATTATTTAGCATACTCTGGTTTTTTATCTAGCTTGTGAAGTGCTTCTACAAATCTTATAGTGCCAGTTTCAGCCCTCATGACTACAGAATAGGTTTTAGCCATATTGTTTTCATAAAATACTACCCCTCTTAAAAGTTCTCCATCAGATATGCCTGTAGCTGCAAATAGTATTTCATCTCCTTTAGCTAAATCCTCCAATGTCAAAACTTTATCTATGTCAGCACCCATTTCATGGCATCTTTTTATTTCTTCATCAGTCATTGGATATAGTTTACCTTGAAATTCACCTTCCATACATTTCAAAGCTGCTGCTGCCAAAACCCCTTCAGGAGCCCCTCCTATACCCATAAGTACATCTACACCTGAATGTTCAAAACAAGTAGCTATAGCTGCTGCCACATCTCCATCGCCAAATAGCTTTATTCTAGCTCCAGCAGTTCTCACTTGTTTTATGAGTTCCTCATGCCTAGGCCTATCCAAAATAGTCACTGTCAAATCAGAAATATCTTTGTTTAAAGCCTTGGCAATATTTTTTAAATTTTCTTCAACTGTAGCATTTATATCTATAGAGCCCCTAGCCTTTGGACCTACTGCTATCTTTTTCATATACATATCTGGAGCATGAAGCAAACATCCCCTAGGTGCTACTGCCACTACAGATATAGCATTGGAAAGTCCCTTTGCAACAGATGTAGTTCCATCAAGAGGATCTACAGCTATATCTAATTTTGGTGAATCTCCTACTGCTTTCCCTATTTGTTCTCCAATATAAAGCATTGGAGCTTCATCCATCTCTCCTTCTCCTATAACCACAATTCCATCAATATTTAAAGTATCAAACATCTTCCTCATTCCATCTACAGCTGCTTGATCTGCTGCTATTTTATCGCCTCTACCTAAAAATCTCGCACTTTCAAGAGCTGCTGCTTCTGTAACTCTAACTAAATTTAAGGCTAGATTTCTGTCCATTTTTTCCCTCCTTATTTATTTGTTAATCCTTCCCAGTCCTTTAAAAACCTTTCAATACCCATATCCGTCATAGGATGTTTAACCATTTGAACAAACACCTTATAAGGTACTGTCGCTATATCAGAACCTGCCTTTGCAGCATCAATCACATGCATAGGATGTCTAATACTAGCTGCAATTATCTCTGTAGATATATTGTAGTTTTTAAATATCTCTTTTATATCTTTTATGATTGCCATACCTTCATTTCCTATATCATCCATTCTTCCAACAAAAGGACTGACATAGCTTGCTCCAGCTCTTGCAGCAAGTAATGCTTGACTAGGAGAAAAAACTAATGTCACATTTGTCTTTATATTTTCCCTATGAAGTATACTTACTGCCTTTAAACCATCCTTGGTCATAGGAATTTTGATTACAATATTTGGGTGAATTTTAGATAATTCTCTTGCTTCTTTAACCATCCCATCCCATTGAAGAGATATAACTTCTGCACTTATAGGTCCGTCTACTATGCTGGTTATTTCACTTATGACTTCTTTAAAATCTCTTCCCTCTTTTGCAATAAGAGAAGGATTTGTAGTTACACCACATATCACTCCCCAATCATTTATCTCTCTTATTTCATCAATATTGGCAGTATCAATAAAAAGTTTCATATTTTCCCTCCTATGCTCTCCCAACTGAACCAAATACCTTCATCTTTTCCATGACTACTTGTTTCATAGAATCTCTTGCTGGTCCTAAAATTTTTCTTGGATCTATATTGTCTGGATTTTCTCTTAAGAAATCTTTTACAGCTTGTGCAAAAGCTGCTCTTATATCAGTATCAATATTTATCTTGTTGATTCCTAAACTCACAGCCTTTTCCAAACTTGCATATGGCACTCCACTAGAACCATGAAGTACAAGTGGTATATTTGTCTTTTCTTTTATGATCTTTATCCTATCAAAATCCAATTTAGGCTCACCTTTGTATACCCCATGAGCAGTTCCTACAGCTATTGCCAATGAATCTACTCCTGTTTCCTCTACAAATCTTACAGCTTCATCAGGATCTGTAAAAGTAGCTTCTCTTTCATCTACGACAATATGATCCTCTGTTCCTCCAATTTTACCTAGCTCACCTTCCACCGAAACATCTACTGAATGAGCTATATCTACTACCAATTTAGTCAATGCTATGTTTTCTTCTATTGGATGCTTTGAGCCATCAACCATTACAGATGAAAATCCATATCTTATACATTTGATTACTTGATCAAAATCTGTACCATGGTCAAGATGCACAGCTACTGGAACCTTTGCCTTATGAGCAGCAACTTTAGCTAGTGCTGCTATATAATCTATACCAGCATATTTTAAACCGCCTTGACTAGCCTGTAAAATAACCGGAGACTTTGTTGCTTCAGCAGCTTCTATTATAGCTTGTATTATCTCCATATTATTTATATTAAATGCCCCTACTGCATACCCATTTTTATGAGCATCCTCTAATATTTCTCTACCTGTAACTAACATTTCCCCACTCTCCTTATTATTTTCTCATTTTATATTATATCATTTTTATTGCTCTTTGCCATTAATTCTCTTTACATCTTTAATTTTTTCTGATATAGAATCTATATAGGAAATATTGCAGGTTTTAAGATGTATCTTTTCTTTTTCAAGTAGCACCTTTAAATCTTCTTCTGTCTCTGTATAAATTATCTGTACACTTTTGCAATTCCTACATATAAGCTCTATTCTATCAGAAAACAATTCTACCTTCATTTTATCATTCCCACAATCGCAAGTAATCTTACCTTCTTCATTTAATTTTTCAAGCCTTTCCAAAGATGACATGAATATCTTAAATTTCCTTAAACAATTGTCAAATTCCTCCTCAGCTTTAGAATCTATCTCATCATTCTCTTTATTTTCTATAAAACAATTTTTATAGTTATTCATATTAAAACAATTGTTATTTTCAAGTATGTCTTTTAAACTACATCGGTAGATATGTGTACTTCCACATATAGGACAATGTGATTCTATAAAATAAGTTTTATAATCAAAAGTCTTCACAAAAATACCAGTACTATTAAAAGAAGATTTGTATTCAAACTTTTGGCCTTTAGAAATATGAAATAAATTTATATCATAAGTTTCAACTCTTCCACATATCTCACACTGTATAAGTAGAGTTTTCTGTACGGAAACTACCATTTTGGGCACCTCCCCTTCCTTCTCTACTATTCTTATTCTTCAAAAATTTATTAATTCCTTCAATTTGTCGAAAAGTTTATACTAAAAAAATCCCATCTTAAATTCTAATTTTATAGAATTTAAAATGGGATTTTTGATCTATTTAAGTCCTAATATTTTTCTTGCTTCATCTGGTGTAGCTACTTCTCTTCCTATTTCTCTTGATATTCTAGCAACTTTTTCTACCAATTCAGCATTGGATTTAGCTAAAACACCTTTTGATAAGTAAACATTGTCCTCAAACCCTACTCTTGCATGGCCTCCCATGATGATTGCTGCCACAGCCATAGGAATTTCATGTCTTCCTACTCCAGCTACCGTCCATGTAGAACCTTCAGGCAAACTGTGAACTAAATAAGCCAAATCTCTCACTGTTGCATCCATTTGCACTCCAAGTACAAAGTCAAAATGCATAGGAGCTTTGATGAAACCTTGTTTATGGTATCTGATAGCTAAATCTACCATTCCTTTATCAAACACTTCAATTTCTGGCTTAACATTCTTTTCGTTCATAATCTTTGCAAAATTTTTGATAGTGTTTTCAGTGTTTACAAATATTTCGTCTCCGCCAAAGTTTAATGTCCCACAGTCAAGAGTTGCCATTTCAGGATTTAATTCTACAGGTTGAAGTCTTTCTTCATCAGTCATTCCAACTGCTCCACCTGTTGAAGGTTGAATGATTACATCAGGACATCTCTTCTTTATTTCATCAATACAAGCTTTAAATCTTTCTTTGCTTTGAGTAGGAGTTCCATCATCTTCTCTTACATGTAAATGTATGATGCTAGCTCCCGCCTTGTATGCTGCTTCAGCTTCTCTACCTATTTCTTCTACTGTATAAGGTACACTTGGATTGTTTTCCTTTGTCACTTCTGCACCACATATAGCTGCTGTAATAATTAATTTTTCCATAAATATCACCTCAACTTTTTAAATATTACTTTCTTTGTTTATCTTTTGGAACTACACAAGTTCCTACAGCTCTACAAACTACTATAGGTTCTTCCAATACATCACATGCTGAATCATTGATATCTGGCCTTGGAGCTATAACTTTTCTAGCTTCAAATTCCATTTTTCTTGAGCTATTTCCAGTCTTAACTATTTCTCCAACAGCTTCAATATAATCCCCTGCAAAAACTGGAGCTAAAAATTCAACCTTTTCATACCCTGCAAATAAACCTTCATCTCCATCATTTCTTATAAGCAATTCTGTAGCTACATCTCCGAACAATTGTAGCATCTTTGCACCGTCTACAAGATTTCCACCATAGTGGGCATCTCCTGCACTCATTCTTACTCTGATAATAGCTTTTTCCATGGTCCATACCTCCAATTCATTTGTTTTCCTTTACAGCCAATATTATATCATACCCTTCAATATTTAGCTATATATATCCCTCAAAGAGGATTTTCACCATAGCTTCTAGAGAAATCTCTCTATATCTATTTAAAAATAAGCTTCATATGATATTGTAACTATTTTGTTCCTTTTGAATATACTTTTTCTATGGTAAAATGTAGATATATTATTGTAGGGAGGTGAAGTTTTGGACCCACTCATAAGCTTAAACCATATAAGAAAAGTATATAAAATGGGGGACGAAAAAATAATTGCTCTAAACGACATAAACCTCCAAATAAATAAAGAAGAATTTATATGTCTTTTAGGCACATCTGGCTCTGGAAAGAGTACTCTTTTAAATATAGTAGCTGGCCTTGAAAAGCCAACAAAGGGTGAAATCATCATAGATAATCATCATATAGAAAAAATGGATGAAAAACAATTGGCTAAATTTAGGCAATTGTATATAGGATTTGTTTTTCAATCATACAATTTAATTCCTACTCTTTCTGCTATAGAAAATGTCAGTCTTCCCCTTACATTTCGTGGAATTCCAAAAGGTATGAGAGATAAAAAGGCAAAAGAAATGCTAAAAGCAGTAGGCCTTGGAAATAGGCTCAATCACAAACCTTCTGAAATGAGTGGTGGGCAACAGCAAAGAGTGAGTATCGCAAGGGCCTTTGTAGGAAAGCCTAAAATAGTATTTGCAGACGAACCTACAGGAAATCTAGACACAAAAACTACTATGGAAGTAATGGACCTTATGACTTCTATGGCAAGAGAATACAATCAAACCCTCATCATAGTCACTCATGATATTGAAATATCTGATTATGCCCATAGAATAGTCTATATAAGAGATGGAAGTATTGAAAAAATAGTAGAAAATACAAATAAGGGGGAAACATATTAAATGAAAGGCAAAATGAAAGGCAAATTTAGTTTTTTACTCATAATGATTTTAATATTAGTACAAATACCAAGTATTGGATTGGCTAGAGATGATGAAGGAGAAAAAATTGATACTACAAAACTTATGCCTCTTTTAAATGTATCAAACTCTGATATTCCAAAAGGACAAGCAGGAGATAGTATATCTTTAAACTTAAATATAAAAAACAAAAGTCCTTATACAGCAAGAAATGTAATCATCACTCCAGAATTTATTGGAGAAGACAACCCTTTTTCTCTTGACAATCTAAATTTCACTCAAACCTTAGATAAAATTGATGCAAAAGGTTCTGCAAATATAAGTTTAAAATTAGCTATTTCACCAGATGCCAAGGAAAAAAATTATCCTATAAAATTAAATTATCAATATACCAATGGTTGGAATGACCCAGGCTCTTCAAGTGAAATAATATATGTAAAAGTCATAAATAAAAATGTTCCACCAAGATTGGTCATAAGCAAAGTAAATGTATCTCCTCAGCCTATAAAAGCTGGAGATGAAGTGACTGTAGGACTTACTGTAGAAAATCAAGGATCCCTTGATGCAAAAGACATTCGATTTACTTTGGATGGCCTTACAGGTGAGGGTTTTATCATTTCCTCTGGTACAAACAGCCAATACCAAAAGAAACTTTCTGGTGGTGGCGTAGGATATATAGTATTTAAATTAAAATCTTCTAAAAATATTCCTAGAGGAAATCATGGTCTAGATTTAAAGATGACATACAAAGACAATCTAGGACAAAGCTATGAAGATACACAAAAATTCTTTTTAAGTCTTGACAACAACAACAAAGGTTCAAATATTGTCATCGAAAATATATTGTATCCCTCAGATACAATAAGACCAGGAAAAGATTTCACCATAGGATTTGATGTGAAAAACCTTGGGGATACTATTGCAAACAATGTAAAAGTATCTGTGGAAAGTTCTGACCCAGCTATAATTCCTAAAACTGCAAGCATAAAAAAATTAAACACTTTGGAAGCAGGGAAAAGTGCCAATTTCACTTTTGTCCTTTCTCCAACAGCTGAAGCCACTACCAAAAACTATCCTATAAATATAACTGTAGAATATGAAGATGAATTAAATGCTGGAAAAGAAAAATCTGTAGTCACTCAATATGTAGGAGTTTACGTAGAAAAAATTGACAAAGGCGAAGGAGCAAATAAGGGAAAACCAAAATTAATCATAGACCAATATAGTTTTGAACCAGCATTAGCAAAAGCAGGAGAAAACTTCACAATGAATTTATCATTTTTCAATACAAATGCAAAAAAAACTGTGAAAAACATAAAGATTTCCCTTGTTGTAGATGAAAAAACAGAAGAAACAGGAAATGTATTTACTCCTGTAGGTAGTAGCAATACCTTCTATATAGATTCTATTCCACCAAAGGGAAGAGTAGGAAAAACCATCACCATGTTTACAGTACCTGATGCCAAAGCAAAATCCTACAATATCACTGCAAACTTTGAATATGAAGATACTGAAGGTCAAGAATATACAGCTACAGAACTCATAGGTGTACCTGTAGTTCAACAGTCAAAATTAGAAATAGGAGAAATAAGTATTCCTACTGAAAACTATGTAGGACAACCCATACCTGTAATGGTAGAATTCTACAATATGGGAAAAGTCACACTCTACAATACTATGGTCAGTCTTGAAGGCGATTTTCAAACTGAAAATGGAAACTATTATGTAGGAAATTTTGAATCTGGAAATAGTGAAACTTTTGAAGGCACAATCATACCTGACTCTCCTGGAGAAATAAAAGGAACTCTAGTTTTTTCCTATGACGATACCTCTGGTGAACATGTGGAAATAAGAAAAGATTTCAAATTAAATGTAGAAGAAGCTCCACCTATGGACGAATTTCCAGACGATATGAATCCAGATATGAATCAATCTAAGGGGATTTTAAAAAGTAAAAAATTCTGGATAATACTAGCTATAATTGTTGGTGGCGGAATAGGGGGAATCAAATTCTACAAAAATAGAAAAAAGAAAAAGGAAGGTATGGCTCTAGATGAATAGCAAAGACTTAGTCTCCATGGGACTTAAAAACCTATGGAGAAGAAAACTCAGAACCTTCTTGACAGTACTTGGTGTAGTCATAGGAACAAGTTCCATCATTGTCATGCTTTCTCTGGGATTTGGAATGAAAGAAGCCTTCAAACAACAAATAAGTGAAATGGGAAGCTTAAATATCATCACCGTAAGTCAAGGATATCGTGGATACTCACAGCCAAATATGAATAAATCGAAAAAGCAGGAAGAATTAAATGAAAAATCTTTAATTGCCTTTTCAAAAATAAATGGTGTAAAAGCTGTAACTCCTATTATAGAAACTTCCGGCAAATTAGTAGATGGAAGATACTCCTGCTATTTATCCATCAGAGGTGTAGACCCTAAAAATATGGAAGACTTCGACTATAAATTAGCAGATGGAAGACTTCTAAAAAGTAGCGATGATTTGGCAGTAGTATATGGTGGAGAAGTAAAAAATATGTTTTATGATGAAAATAGCTCAGGATACAACTATAAGGAACCAAAAATAGATCTTGTAAAAGATAAACTCATCTTTACCTTTGACATGGAATATGGGTCTAAAAAAAGAGGACCACAAATCTCTCAAGACAATTCAAAAAAACCAAATTATAAGACCTATAAATTTAAAACTGTAGGCATATTGGCTGAAGGAGATTATGAAAAAGGATACTATGCCTATATGCCTATTGAACAAGTAAAAAAACTTATACAAGAAAAAAACAAAGCTGAAGGAAACAAAATAAGCCCTGAAGAAAGAAAAAGACAGAGAGGATATCAAACAGTTTTAGTTAAAGTAGATGATATAAACAAAGTTCAAGAAGTTCAAACTCAAATAAAAGACATGGGATACAATGCCTATAGCCTTTCTGATTATCTAGAAAGCATGAAAAAAACCTCAAATACAATTCAAGCAATACTTGGAGGAATAGGAGCAGTATCACTTCTTGTAGCAGCTATAGGTATCACAAATACTATGGTCATGAGTATATATGAACGAACCAAAGAAATTGGAATCATGAAAGTCATAGGGGCATCCCTTGGAGACATAAAAAGACTATTTCTATTTGAATCTGGAATGATAGGGCTATTTGGAGGAATCCTAGGTGTAGGGATTAGCGAATTATTGTCATTTGTCATAAACAAACTGGCCCCTAGTCTGGGGGGAGATATTGTAGGCCCTATGGGAATGACAAAGATAAGCATCGTCCCAATATGGCTCGTACTTGCAGCTATGGCCTTTTCTACATTTGTAGGACTAATATCAGGATATTATCCAGCAAAGAGAGCTATGAATTTAAGTGCTCTTGAAGCTATAAGGACAGAATAAGAGGAGCAATTGCTCCTCTTATTTTCTAACAACTATATTCTTTACATGCCTTTATGAATTCTCTAAATAATGGATGAGATCTAGTTGGTCTAGATTTAAATTCTGGATGGAATTGAACTGCCACAAACCAAGGATGGTCTTTAAGTTCAACTATTTCCACAAGTCTCTCATCAGGACTCGTTCCACTTACAACAAGTCCATTCTCTATAAACGTATCTCTGTATTCATTGTTAAATTCATATCTATGTCTATGTCTTTCATATATAAGTTCATCTTTATAAGCCTCAAAAGCCTTTGTACCTTCTTTAAGCTTACATGGATATAATCCAAGTCTCATAGTTCCACCCATTTCGTCTATATCCCTTTGTTCTGGCATAAGATCTATCACTGGATAATTTGTATTTGGATTTAACTCTGAACTATGAGCATCCTTTAGTCCTGCTACATTTCTTGCAAACTCCACTACTGCCAATTGCATTCCCAAGCATATTCCTAGATAAGGCACCTTGTTTTCCCTTGCAAACTTTATAGCACAAATCTTTCCATCTACTCCTCTATCTCCAAATCCACCAGGAACAAGTATACCATCTACGCCCTTTAAAACTTCACAGCAATTTGATTCATCCAAATCCTCAGAGTGAACCCATTTAATATCCACATCTAAATCATTTTCAATTCCACCATGTTTTAGTGCTTCAGCCACTGAAATATAAGCATCCTTTAGCTCCACATATTTTCCCACAAGAGCTACTGTCACTTTTCCCTTTGGATTTTTAACTTTTTCTACAATGCCCTTCCACTCTTTCAAATCCAATTCATTGCACTCAAGTCCCAAATGTTCAATAACAAGTTCTGGAAGTCCTTCTTTTTCAAGCATAAGTGGCACTTCATATAGAGTTTCTGCATCTAAATTTTGGATAACTTCTGATGGCTCTAAATCACAAAATAATGCTATTTTGTCCTTTAGATCTTCTGAAAGGGGTTTCTCTGTTCTACAGATAAGAACATCTGGCTGAATTCCAATGCTTCTAAGTTCCTTCACACTGTGTTGAGTAGGCTTTGTCTTTAATTCTCCAGCTTTTGAAAGATAAGGAACCAATGTCACATGAATATACATGACATTTTCTCTTCCTATATCACTTTTAAATTGTCTTATAGCTTCTAAAAAAGGTAAACTCTCTATGTCACCAACAGTTCCACCTATTTCTGTGATGACTACATCTACTTCTTTTTCTTTTCCTGCTCTTTTTATTCTCTCTTTTATTTCATTTGTAATATGAGGAATAACTTGTACTGTTCTTCCCAAGTATTCACCTTTTCTCTCTTTATTAAGAACTGACCAGTAAATCTTTCCTGTAGTAGTATTGCTATTTTTGCTCAAATTTATGTCTATAAATCTTTCATAATGGCCTAAGTCCAAATCTGTCTCTCCACCATCGTCTGTAACAAATACTTCACCGTGCTGATAAGGACTCATAGTTCCTGGATCTACATTTATGTATGGGTCAAATTTTTGAATAGTCACTTTGAGTCCTCTGCTCTTTAACAATTGACCTAGACTTGCAGCTGTGATACCTTTGCCTAGTGATGATACTACACCGCCCGTAACAAATATATACTTAGTTGGCATCCCAAAAAACCCTCCTTATTTTTAGTACATTAACTATAGTATTCTATCTCAATGACTTTTATATGTCAACAAAATTTAAGTAGCTCTCATAGCTTAAAAAGCCTAAAGTAACCTTATTGTAATATTTAAATCAACTCTTTTGTAGTATAATCTAATTAAATAAAGATTATGAAAGGGGAGAAAAAATAATGAAAAAATCAATCGCATTGGTACTATCTATCGTACTAGTATTACTCAATTTAACTCCAGCATTAGCTGATTCTACTCAAGATGAGCTATACAAACAATGTGGAGAAATTCTTGGATCTGCAAGGATACTTCAAGGAAACGAAAGTGGAGATCTCATGTTGGAACAAAAACTTAAAAGGCAAGATATGGTTGTTTTAGTCAGTAGACTATTTAGAGAAGAGGACAAAGCAAGATATAGCAAAGCTGAAGTTCCTTTCAAGGACGTGACAAATCCCTTCTACAAATCATATATAAATTGGTCCATGAACAAAAAATTAATAGAGGGAAAAACTCCAACTAAATTTGGATTCAATGAAATTGTCACTGTTCAACAACTTCAAGCAGTTCTTTTAAGAGCACTTGATTACAATGAAGAAGCATCAAAATGGGGAGAAGTTCCAGATGAAGCTACTAAACTTGGCATCATGAACAATATAGAAGCCATGCCAGCAAACAAAGAAGTGGAAAGAGGCCTTATGGCTGTCATGACTGTAAATGCCCTCAGGATAAACAAAAAAGGTACCAACACTACATTGGCTGAATTTTTAAATATGAATATTCCCGATGCCTTCACAGTAGAAAACAAAGCTACAGTAAATAAAGACACAGTTCAAATAGAAGGTATAGCCACAGGAGTTAAAACACTCAAACTAAATATAAAACCTGTATCTTCAAATATCACCACAGGTGAAAAAGTAGTAGATATACCTCTTGACAGCAATGGAAGATTTTCTGTAGAAGTCAAAGGACTACAAAGCGGAAACTACAATTATAGATTTTCAAATGGCAACTACTATACCAAATATGAAAGTTTCACTATAAAAGAATTACCTTTTGAACTATCAGATGTAAAAGCAGACAATCTAAAAGAAATAAAATTGACTTTCACAAAAGCTGTAGATAAAAACACTGCCTTATTTGCAAGCAACTACTACACAAATGCCGGAACCATAAAAAAAGTAAGACTTGAAGATGGAGACAGACAAGTAATCTTAACTCTAGCTGACAATTCTCTAATGGTCAACCAAAGAAGATATAAAGTATCTATTTCAAGAATTAAATCAGCAGGTGGAGAAGAACTATCTTTCGAAAATGTTGAATTTGAGGCCTTTGACAATCAAATACCAAGAGTAGTAGAAGTAAAACAACTTGGAAACAAAGTACTTAAAGTATATTTTTCAGAACCAATAAAATCAACTAGCAGTTCCAATTTCCAAATAGACGGAAAAAGATTTTCAGGTTCTGTAAAAAATGAAGATCATATAGTATATTTAAACTTCTATACTGCATTAAGTGAGGGAACGCATATCCTAACTACTAGCAAAATAGAAGACTATGCAAATTATAGATCTATTGATGAAAACCATTCATTTGGTATCATAAAAGATGTTGAATCACCTAAAATCGTATCTGCAAGAGCTACATTGGAAGAAGTAATACTTACATTTGATGAAGAAGTAGATCCAAATACAGCTACAAAGAGCAATTTCTATTGGAAATACGGATATATCAATAGAAACCCCAAAAATGTAATTGTATCAGGAGAAGAAGTAATACTTGATTTCTCAAACAATCCTCTTTCACCTAATACTCAAACTACCATATATATAAATGGAGTAGCTGACTATTCAGGAAATAAAGTAAAAAATATTGAAGCAAAAGTTGTACCAACAATAGACTTAAGTATTCCTGAAGTAATAAACTTAAGTGTTTCACAAGACGGAAGAGAAATTACAGTATTCTACAACAAAAATGTAGTCGGAAACAATAAAAACTTCTACACTATAAGAGACAAAGACAATAGACCAGTAAGCATAAAAGAAATCACTGGTTCAGGTAGAGAATACAAAATAGTATTGTTCCAACCCCTACCAGTAGGAACAAATACTTTAATCATACAAGGAGTATATGACACTACAGCTCTTAAAAACGTCATCACTCCATATACAAAGACCATTGACATGAAAGATTTAACAGCTCCAAAGATCACTAGTTATTCAGGAAAAGACACTCAAATAATACTTCAGTTTAGCAAACAAATGGATGTACAAACTCTAGAAAATAGAGACAATTATTTCATCACATTTGGAAATATGATAAAACCTCTGCCTTTAGACACAGGATTTGTTAAATACAATGATGGCAAAATGCTCATCATAGAACTTCCACCTACAATAGATGGAAAAGAAGTAAAAGTAGGTACTTCAGGGAATTTGACAGAAATTCAAGTTACAGGTCTTAAAGACTTGTCAGGAAATCTAATATTACCAGAAAGACTTATATTTTCATCATCAACTTCATTGCGTGCAAAGGCAATAGACTATTATATTGAAAAACCTGGATACCAAGCTAGCTTAGTCAGTGAAAATGAAATAAAAATAAGATTTGATCAACCAATAGTTCTAGCTAGAATTGATGATTTTTCAATATCAGGCAGAACAATAAATGATGTAATTTTGACAATTCAGAAATTGTAACCCTATATTTAAACGACTCATACAATACAGCAGCACCTACATCCTTAAGTATAAAATCTACCAATAGCATGAAAACTATGATCAATTTAGATGTGCAAGGCGGAGAAATAAAGGTACTAGATGAAGTAGCTCCAATAGTTAAAGATTTCAAACAAATTTCTAATAGCAAATTTGAACTAAATTTCACTGAAAACTTAGATTCAAGACTAGAAAGTTCCTTTGCTCAAGATTTAATAGTCATGGTCAATGGTCAATCTACAAATAGATTTTCCACTAGACTTAAAACTGGTGATTATAGCACTATAGTCATAACCGTAGACAATGTAAATGGTCCAGTATCAATAGAAATACTAAATAATCCTCAATATATAATGGATACTAGCGGAAACAGAGCAATTTCATCAGGCCCATACTATTCCAACTAATATAAAAACCCCCTCAAATGAGGGGGTTTAGTTTTATCTAATATATAATCTATATACTGTTGTAGCTGCTTCTGCTCTTGTAGTATCTTTGTTTGCATAGAATTTTCCATCAGTGCCATTCATAAGACCTGCCTTAGATACTTTAGCTACTGATTCTTTTGCCCATTCTTCGATATCAGCAAAATCTGTGAATAAGCTACTTGCTTTATCAATATCTTTTTCATCTATTTCTATATCTACAACTTTTCCTAGTATAGCTGCCATTTCTGCTCTCTTGATTGTAGCATTTGGTCTAAAGCTACCATCAGCATAGCCATCTATAAGACCTAGAGCCTTAGCAGTAGCTATATAATCTGCATGCCAATCATTAGCCTTTACATCTTTAAATCCTTCATTGTACTCTATTAAATCTTCATTTAAAGCACAAACTACCATTTTAACAAATTCTGCTCTTGTTATTTTTCCTTCTGGTTTAAATGTTCCATCAGAATATCCATCAACTATATTTTTAGCTATCATAGATTCTACATAATCTTTTGACCAGTGTTTAGCTATATCTGGGAAAGTCTTTGTAGATTCAATCAATACATATTTGCTAAAGTGATTTAATTTCAATACTATTCTATTGTTCTTTATATATCCACCTACAAATTCCAATGTATTGTCTTCTTCATCTAGATAGTATGCAGCCAATTTGTCATGATTCTTAAATCCTGCAACATTTATTTTTACTTCTATAGGTTTGTTGAATTTAGTTACTTTTGTAGTCTTGTCACCCTTAGTTATTTCTAAGAAGAATTCAATAGTATTCTTTACTTCGCCAAGACCATTTGCCAATTCAACTGGAGCCTCTTCTTTTATTTCCTGTGATTTAAATTCAACCTTAGAACCTTTTTCTATATTTGAAAGTATCTATTGCATCATGTGGAATACTGTATTCAACTCCACCTGCAACTATTTCAAGATTTACTTTCTTGTCCTTAAGAGCTAGTACTACACTACCTGGAAGTGAAACATTGGCATTCATGCCTTTAACTCCTTCAGGTTTTACAACAAGTACTACTTCTCTACCATCAGCTTTTTTAGCTAAAGCTTCAACAGTTGCCAATGCCTTTCCTTCATCTACAGAAACATTTGCAACTCCGTCTTTTGTAGTCACAGTAGTTCCTTCTTTACCTATAGTAGCTGATACAGGTGCCTTTGGATCTTCTGGAACTACTACCTCACTTGGTGCTGGAGTTGTTGGAGTTGTTGGAGTTGTTGAACCTCCACCTGAACTTGCTCCGCCTCCGCCGTGCCTGGAGTTGGTGCTGGTGGGTTTGGTGCTACGTATGAAACATATGTTATACCTAAATCTTTAAATAGCTTTTCTACTATAGTACTTCCTTTAGTTATTTCATTGAAATCAGTTTCTACTAACTTTGCTACTTCTACAACAGCATTTGTATAGTTCATTTCATCTGTGACTTGTTTTTTTAGATAAGTATTGATAGTTCCAATTTCATTCTTTAAATTAGCAGTATTTATTTCAAATACTAAAGATTTGTCTTCTTTTTCTCTTACAGTCAAACTATTAGTTACTGCATTATATAAAGCTATTGCAAAATCAGTTTTACTTGCATTTGTATTTAAACAATTGTCAATTAGTTGTCCATGCTTCGTCTGTATTGTATTTCTCAAGCTTCCAATGTATGCTACTGAACTTGAAGCTTCACTTGCAGTTTTATCTGCTGAAATATCTTCTAACAATTGTTTTAAATCTTTATACTCATTTTGTCCAATCCAATCTTGTACTTCTACTATTAAACCTTCTACTTCTGAACTTGTTAAGCCCAAATCATTTTTTAAATAATTTCTCAATACATCATATTTGCTATCTGAAAGAACTGTTTTTGAATTGTTATATACATTCATATAAAAACTATTTCCATCTAACTTCTGAGCTGCTAAAATCGCAGTATCTGAGCTAGTGCTAAAGCTTCCAAACTTTCCTTTTAGTTTGTCATAAAGTTGTTGATTTGGATTTTCTCCTTGAGCCAATGCACCCATTGGCAATAAAAGTGTAAGTACCATTGAAAATGCCAATACTAGTGATAATGTCTTTTTCATCAAATCCCCTCCTCATTTTTTTAGCTGTTATAATAAAAATTTATATTAGTTTTCCATCACCCCCACAATATCTTTTTTATTTAATATATCATAAAGCTTCTTTATTATTTGAGCTGCTTCTGCTCTAGTTGCAACTTCTCTTGGGCTCAGAGTAGTTTCATCTCTTCCCTCTACTATTCCATATTTTACGCCATAAGACATATGAACAACTGCCCAAGATGAAATTTTCTCACTATCCTTATACATTTCAAGCTTTTTCCCTGTATCTTTTAGTTTAGGAGTAATACCCTTTTCATTTAATATCCTCATGACTATAACTGCCATTTGTTCTCTAGTCACCTTTTCATTTGGTGAAAAAGTAGTAGTACTTGTCCCATCTACAATTTTGTAGTCATAAGCAATCTTTACAGCTTCATGATACCACGAATTTTCTTTTACATCTTTAAAAGGAAGTTGTTTTTCATCCTTTGGTTTTAAATCAAGTACTCTAGATATAAGAGTCACAAATTCAGCTCTAGTCAAATCTCCATTTGGATCAAATTTTTCAACAGTTTTCCCCTCAATGATTCCTCTTTCAGCTAAAAATACTATATCATCCTTCATAGGATGTTTTTCAATATCTTTAAACTTCACCTCTAAAAGCTTTTCTGTACTCTCATTATTACTTCCAACATTTGTTGTTGGAGTTGCTGGAGTTGTTGAAGTTTGTGAACTTCCTCCACCAGTAATAAGAGTTCCACCGCCATTGCCACCTTCATATTTGGCCACAAGACTCTTTATACTACTAATACTTCCTGATTTTATGTAATCTGTCAAAAGCAATCTATCAGATTGGCTGAAACTATACAAAATATCCAACTCTCTTTTTACATCATCAATAGTATAGCCATAGTTTTTTAAACTTTCCTTTTGACCATCAGTAACAATAATCTCTAAATCTCTTTTCAAATCATCAATACCTTTATCTCCATCTCTTAAATACTCCTTTAAAAGAATACCTCCATTTTCTCTTGTTTCTTCATCCATACTAGCAAGTTTTTCTAAAAACAAATTTAGTGCTCCTTCATCAACAGCTTCAGCATATATAATATTTATCGGCAACAAAGCTGTAAAAGTTAAAGCCAATGCAAGAATAAAATTCAAAACACTCTTTTTCATATGTATCCTCCTTCAAAAAAACAAATTATTTATTTTTGGTTCTTGAAAACCTGTGAAAAAAAACGTCCTAGTGCTGATTCCTTTTCTTCATACATTACAGGTTCTTCTACAAGAATTTCCTTGTTTTCTAATACTGCTTCTCCATTTAATTTGGTAAGTCTTATAAACTCATCTTCATCTACTATTTGGCTTAAAATCTCTAAACTTTTCTTTACCTTTGGAGATCTAGTCCTTGGAGAATGAGCATCTGTCCCTACAAAATGAACCATATTGTGAGTCAAAAGTACTTTAGCTGTTTCTTCTACTTTTTCCCCATATCTTCCTTCAAGACTAGGCAAATTTATCTGAGTCAAAGCTCCACTCATTATAAATTTATAGAGAATATTAGGACTTTCCTGAACCTTTGTATTCCTTTCAGGATGAGCTATTATAGGCGTATATCCCTTCAAACACAATTCATATATGACATTCTCCATACTTGTTGGTATATCAAACATAGCAGTTTCTATCAACATATACCTCGTCCCATTCAATGTAGAAACTTTTTCTTCCCTTAAATATTTCAATATGTCTGGAGATATAAAAATTTCATTTCCCAAATACAATTCTAAATCTATTTTTTCCTTTTCCAAATTGCTCTTTAGCTCTTCCAATACAAGTTTATTTCTATCTCTTATACTCAAATCTCTTTCCTCAATAAAATGGGGAGTAGCTATAACTTTGTCTATTCCATTCTCAACATACTGTCTTGCCATATTTATGGATTCTTCCATATCCTTTGAGCCATCATCAACTCCAGGCAAGATATGACTATGGAGATCAATCATTATTTTCACCTTCTGCATAATAATCATAATTGTAATAGCTATAATAATGATATTTGTAATATCCTCCACTCTTTACAGGAACTTTGTTTAAAACCACCCCAAGTATATTGGCATTTACCTTGTCAAGCAGTGCCTTAGCTCCTTTTGTAGCCTCAACATTTGCATGACCTACTGCACACACAAGTATAGTCCCATCAGCTATAGTAGAAAGAATAGCTGCATCTGTGAGCATTCCTACAGGAGGTGAATCCAGTATTATATAATCATACTCATTCTTCATGTCTTCAACAAAACTTTTCATCTTGTTTGAACCCAATAGTTCAGCTGGATTTGGTGGAATAGGACCAGCTGTAAGCACATAAAGTCCACTTGCCAAATCAATTTCATGAACTATATCTTTACACTTTACATCTTCCACTAAAATATTGGTCAATCCTTGTCCATTGTGAAGCTTGAAAAAAGTATGTATCTTAGGCTTTCTCAAGTCACAATCTATAAGCAGTACTTTTTTTTCTGACTGAGCCATAGTCACTGCTGTATTTACAGATATAGTACTTTTCCCTTCACCAGGTCCTGGAGAAGTAATAACTATAGTTTTAACGGTCTTATCTATACTTGAAAATTGGATATTGGTCCTCAAAGTCCTAAAAGCTTCTGCTATAGGAGATTTGGGATTTTCATAAGTTATGATATCTTTATATTTCATCTTCTCACCTCAAAAAATTAATCTTCAAGCTTTGGTATAGTACCTATAACAGGCAATCCTAAATACCTTTCTATATCTTCTGGAGTCTTTATAGTATTGTCTAAGTATTCAAGCAAGAATACTAGAAAAATACTGATCATAAGTCCCAATACTCCAGCAATAGCCATATTCATCTTTGGTCTTGGTTTTACAGGCATTTCTGGTACTCGAGCTTCATCTATAATCTGCACATTTTCAACCATCATTATATCTTTCACATGTTTCATAAAAACTTGAGCTGTTTCATTTGCAATGACTGCAGCAAGTTTTGGATCCTTGTCTGTAACCTCAATTTTTATGATTTCAGTATCCTTAACTAAGTTTACACTGACCTTTTCTGCAAAATCTTTATAGCTTAAATCCAATCCCAAATTGTTTATAACTTCATCAGTCACAACTCTACTCTTAACTAATTCTCCATAAGTAGTCACCAATTTTTGATTTAGCAATACCTCATTGTAGTCCAATTTTTGATCATAATTTTGATACTCTTTAGGTTTCCCTACCATAAGTGTAGTGAAAGTCTGATACTGTGGTTCCAGTACAAAATAGCTCAAAACTCCACTTACAGCAATAGATATAGCTGTAATCAATACTATCATCCAAACCCTCTTCCCAAGTATCAAAAAATACTCTCTCATACTTACTTCTTCCACTTTCATACCACCTCGCCATTTCCCTAATATGTTTTTTAAAAATTTGCATCTTTATTTCCTCATTTCCTATTATACAACATTTTGGCACCTTGTACATATAAACCTTTTTTCCTATTTAACAAAACATAATTCTGATATATACTATATAATATATTAAATTCGTACTAAATTCGACACTTCATTTACATAAGGAGGGGCTTGAGTTGTCGTTTTTTAAAACTTTAGGTAAATTATTTAAAAGAAAAAAAAGAAACGGATATTATGAAGCCAGCGATATACTTACAATAGGAGAAAAGCAAAGTCTGTACATAGGATTTTCTATAGTTTTAATTCCCCTTTTCATTGCCTTCATATTAGTTCTTCTAAACTGATGCGACAGTGCGACAGTGGGGACGGTTCTCTCTGTCGCACTGTAAAAGACAAAGTTTCACCACATCTTAAAGATGACAATTACAATTTGACAATATACAGAAATACAATAGAATTAACTTTTAGTGAACCTCTTGAAAGCAAAGTAGAAACGCTATTTGCTAATGATTTAATCATCACAAGCGAAAGTACTAGAAAACCTCTTTCACCATCTGAATATGAAACTAAGTTGAAAATGGGTAATCCTGATACTATAGTCATCACAATAAAAACAAGAAGAGCAGACTCTTATTCTATAATGTTGGCAAGTGAACCAAAATATATAATGGACAAAAGCGGAAATATCATAGAATCTAGCGGGCAAGTATTTTACACAAATACAATAACTAGTTACTAATATAAAAATCCCCTCAATTTAGGGGATTTTTATTTGCGCTACACATCTTCCTAAGTTCAATTTGTTTTTTGAACAATTGCCTAAATATCTTATCTCTTTTGAAATCCGGTATATTCCTATACTGAAAATCACAATAGTATCTATGACCCAGTTTATAAGTCTTCGAAATAGTTCCAGTTATATCTACTGTATAATCAGAAAACAATATATCCAATCTTAACATTTTATTTTTTAGACTACCAAATATATCAGACTCATCTGAAGAAAAACGTAGTTGATCTCCACCTATTCGCAATATATTTACTGACATTTCATGGTTTGCTATAGGAAGATACAATATCCCCTCCAAATTCCAAAGTAAATTAAACCCATCAGGAGATTTCTCCAACTCAATGGATGCTATGTAAAATTTGTTGTCCTTAATATCAGCTATTTTAACCTTATAATCAAACACAGCTGTAGAATCCTTCACAGTCATCTCACATGAAACTATTTTTTCTAATTCTATTTTCCCAGCCTCTATTTCATCATTTGGACTAAAAATGTAATAATTCCCATTTTTAGTCAATATTCCTTCTAATATATAGACTTCCTCTTTATAATTAACCATCAAATAACATAAACTCAAATGGCTATCAAGTAAAGATTTATATTCATTTTGGGCCTTTGACAACATATCAATCATCACATCAACCAATTCTGGATGAAATTGCTTTCCCCTATTTATCTGCAACTCTCTAATTACCTTTTGCACATCATATCTATCTTTGTATGGTCTTTCCGAAAGCATAGCATCAACTGAATCACAAATAGATATTATATAACTATAAAATGGTATCTCTTCTCCCTTCAAACCTTCTGGATATCCTCCTCCATCATATCTTTCATGATGATATTTAATCACCTCAGCTATGCCGTTAAATTCCAAATACTCACCTAATATTTTTCTTGTCATATTGTAGCTATATAGAGAATGTTGTTTAACCACTTCATATTCTTCCATAGTTAATTTTCCATTTTTATTTATAATAGAATCATCAATAAGGGCTTTCCCCACATCATGAAGTAAACCTGCTATATAAAGTTTTATTATTTCATTTTCATCAAGATTTATCTCACTTCCAAGCCTCTTGCACCAATTAGCTACATTGTAGCTATGAGAAAAAAGTGTATTGTCTTTTTTTTCTAACACCATCATCAGCACATGAATAATATTGAGCATAGCACGTGCATTTTTCCCCTCTACAATTGAATAATCTAAAAGAAAGGACATGTTGGAAATATATTCATAAGACTGGACTTTTTTAGATAATGTATCAAGGCCAAAATCTATATTTCTATAAGTGCCAAAATAAAGGCAACCAATCAGCTCCATGGTTTTATCTTTTGAGCTAAACAATGGTACATATATATCTCTTTTAATTCCATCAAATAGACATCTACTATTGTCCTCATGAAAATATTCTATTATTTCCTTGCTCTCTATCAGATCATTAAAAAGATAATTTGAATTCTTTTCAAAAAAAATCGAGTGAGGAACTTTCTCATTAAATTTATCTACATCTTTTAAATAATAGCTTTTAGTAACTGCCACATTTCTATTAGAATTGAATTGGAAAACTATATAAATATCATAATCAAGAATTTTATCTATCTCTTTAAGATAATTTTTCAATTTATCCTCAACAGAACCTCCTTGACACTTTAAGAATTCATTGGTATCCCTTTCTATCGTAATAGACATAGACAGACCCTCCTTTGCCAAATTAAGTCCCAGTTTTTTATAGGCCAATAGTCCTGTATTCGATAAGTTTCTTAAAAATCCTTCAAAAAAACCAAAATTTTTGCGACAGTGAGACTCAGTCTTACTGTCGCATTGCTATCAAAATCACAGAGGTCAAAATAAGTACACATCCTACAAATAACTTCATACTGAATTGTTCCCCAAAAATTAATATACCTATTATGACAGATGTTATAGGTTCAAATGTACCCAAAATAGCCGTGTTTTGAGGCCCTATAATTCTTATGCCGACATTTAACAAATTTACAGCTCCCAAAGAAACAATTATAGATAAAATCGAAG
The DNA here is from genome assembly GCF_047830725.1 of Sporanaerobacter sp. Classification (NCBI taxonomy): domain Bacteria; kingdom Bacillati; phylum Bacillota; class Tissierellia; order Tissierellales; family Sporanaerobacteraceae; genus Sporanaerobacter; species Sporanaerobacter sp. Next base: position 707,315 of record NZ_CP181252.1, read on the forward strand.
TGAGTAGCCATGCCATTGGGCTCATCTTTACAGTGAATTTTCCTGTAAAAACACTAAAAATAAACATAACAACTGAAGAAACTACACATAAATAAAATGTCAATTTGAGAGAATTCATAGATTTAAGCCCACTTTTATCAAGATACATAACATAAAAAGAATAGGTAAGCCCTGAAGAAAGTGCCAATCCTACTCCCATAGGACTCACATTAGAATTTCCTCCATATAAAAGTAAAACTCCCACAGTACATAACAAAACACACAATATTTTCATAGGATCTACTTTCTCATGGAAAAATATGATACTCTCCAATATTACAAATACAGGATACATAAAATGTATTGTAGTTGCCACCCCAGTTGAAATATAATTATAAGACAAAAAAAGTAGTACAGCAGTACCTGCAGAGCCTATACTCCCAACTAAAAGCAATTTTTTCAATTCTTCCTTACTAAGCTTAATGGATATATTTTTACTTCTAAGAACTAAATATAAAATTGGAACTGAAATGAAAAATCTCCAAAAAACTAAATTTGGTGGATTTCCTCCATTGGCATAGATATTTTTTGCAAGTAGTGGCATACAACCAAAAATAATTCCTGCAAATATTACTGCCAAAAATCCTTTGCGTCTATCTTCCATAGTCTACCTCATCTCCATCTTGCGACAGCGGGGACGGTTCTCGCTGTCGCAAACCAGCCGGAAATAAAGTTTCCGGCTGGTTTCATTTTACTCTTTTTTAAATTTTTTATATGATATTACTCCTCCCAAAAATCCAAAAATATGAGCCCACCATGCCACTCCACCTACAGTTCCAGAAATACCTGACATGATTCCCGAACGAAGTTGAGTTATAAACCATATGAGTAAAAAAATTTGAGATGGCACTCGTATGAAAAATGGGAAAAATGGAATCAATGTTATTATTCTAGAATGAGGAACCATTATGAAATAAGCCCCCATGACTCCTGCAATAGCTCCAGAGGCTCCTACAGTTGGCAAATCTGACATAGGATTGAAAACAAAATGAGCAAAACCTGCTATTAGGCCAACCAATATATAAAAGACAATAAAACGAAAAGTCCCCATATAATCTTCCACATTGTCTCCAAATAGCCACAATGACCACATATTGCTCAGTATATGAAGTATATTCCCATGCATAAACATGCTTGTAAATAGTGGAATATAAGATTCAATATGATTCATTCCCTTAAGAAATCGTGATGGTATAAAAGCATATTTGTATATCATACTTAAAGATTCATCATAAGGCATTGTCGCTTGATTTATAAACACTATCACATTCACAGCTATAATGAACAATGTAGCTACGGGAACCTTTTTACTCTTGGCAGTATCTCTAAGTGGAATCATACTATCCCTACTTTCTTATGTTTTTAATTGCTCATCTCTCTTGATTTATCTGCACATTTTTTCATTGCTGCCAAAACAGCATGCCTAAAGCCTTCTTCTTCCAATGTAGCCACTGCCTCTATAGTAGTTCCTCCAGGAGAACACACATTGTCCTTAAGCTCTCCAGGATGTAAGCCTGTATCTAAAACCATCTTTGCAGAGCCAAGAACTGCTTGAGCTGCAAATTTATAAGCCATATTCCTTGGCATACCTTCCAATACCGCTCCATCTGCCAAAGCTTCTATGAACATATAAACATATGCTGGGGATGAGCCACTTACAGCTGTAACTGCATCCATTAAATTTTCACTTACAACCTCTGCCTTTCCAAAACTCTCAAAAATACTTATTATCTCTTCTAATTCTTCCCTTGAAATTTCGCTGCTAGGACTTATTGCAGACATTCCTTGCCCTACCATAGCAGGAGTATTCGGCATAACCTTCACTACCTTTACTTTTCTTCCAAAAGCAACTTGAGTATCTTCTATATTCTTTCCAGCAGCTATAACCACTATTATAGCCTCTTCTTTTATATCATTTTTGATTTGTTCAATAACCATTGGATATATATGAGGCTTTATAGATAAAACTATTATATCGCATTTTTTTGCCACTTCTATATTATCCGTAGTAATATTTACCCCATAAGTTTCTTTTATCTTCATCAAATTTTTCTCATTAGAATCTGAAGCTATAATATTTTCTGGAGATACTAGATTTGACCTCGTTATCCCGCCAATCATAGCACTCGCCATATTTCCTGAACCTATAAATCCAATTGTCTTATTCATGTCATACTTCCTCCCATTGTTTTTTATGTAATATTAATTTTAACACAAAAATTGAAAATATACTACAAAACCAGCCAAACAAAACATATGGCTGGTTTCATTTTATTCAACTCTTGATGAATACCATGAGAAAACTCACCTATATCGCAAAATGTAGCTGGAATACAGCCCATTTTTCAGTTATTTCAAAAAGTTTCAATTCCTTATAGGTAGGCTAGAATCTTGCCATTTTGAGTAGGCTAGAATCGGAATGAATGGATAAATCAGTATGCGATGAAAGACAGTTTCAATTCCTTATAGGTAGGCTAGAATCTAGAATATTTTGATATTCTAGTTTTAAATACAAAAAAGTTTCAATTCCTTATAGGTAGGCTAGAATCGATTCTATATTATTAAATCCTATAGCCTTGAATCCTTGTTTCAATTCCTTATAGGTAGGCTAGAATCCTTATTGTTATAGCCCCTACCTGTTTATATTAATTCAGTTTCAATTCCTTATAGGTAGGCTAGAATCTATTTTTTACGAATGGTGACTATAATATATAAATGAAGTTTCAATTCCTTATAGGTAGGCTAGAATCTGTATTATATCCCAAGCATTGAAAAATGGGTTTATGTGTTTCAATTCCTTATAGGTAGGCTAGAATCACTTTACACGTCTTGATATTACTATATTCTCTCATTTTTGTCAACATCATAAAATCGTGCTCAACTGTCATATAAATTTAATATTCTACCTTACAGCTATTGCAAATACTACCTTTCATTAAAAAACAATTTGTCGTCGATCTCCAGGTATTTTTACACCATTATAGGTCGACGACAAATTATTACTAAAAATATCTATAAAAATTATTCTCTTACCCTTGTAAAACCTATTAAATTTAATCCATCTTTAATAGCTTCCCTCATTTAAATTATTTAATTTGCCCTTTGGTTCTTTATCACGTTCTTCAAATCAAAAGCCTTAAGATTTATAAAAATCTTAAGGCTTTTGTTTATTTATTTTTATTTCTTCCATTAGCAATTTCTTTATAAGAAGGCAGTGTCAAATCTCTTTCTATTACTTTACATAATGTTTTATTTATTTTAGGCTTAGTCCCCTTTCCTCCATTAAAACATTTATTTGCTATAAACCAATTATAAATAGTTTCTTCTTTATTTTTATCTATGGCTTTTGGATAAGAAATCGTCCCCTTTACACTATTTAAATTTGTCGCTATTTTTATCTCTCGCAAAACATCATCATTAAATTTAGGTAAATCTGTTTCTATATCCTCATACCTATATACATTATCAAGTGTATCTAAATCTATAATTCTCTTTTTTACTGAGTTAACAACTATCTTCACACTTCCTAGCCCTAAAGGTTTTCCCATACCTATTTTGTGACAATAATTTGATTTTCCACTATTATCTCCTAAATTCAAAACCCAAACTAATTTATTTAATTCATCTTTTGTAATCCTTTCAAAAAATACTTTAAATTCAAATTTTACTCCTTTTTTCACTGGCCTTATAGTGACATTCCTTTTATTGCATTTGTTATTTTTCATTGTTAATCCTTCTCTATGATGCCAATAAAATTTTCGTCCTCTCAATTCAGGCTCAAAACCCTCAATTTTGATTTTTCTATTTCCACTCCACTTTGCAGCATAATCATATGTCCATATTTCAGCATTTTCCAAATCCTCCCTTGGAGATTTCATATAAAATTCCGTAGAAGATATTCTTGGTGTAGCTAATTCCTCTAAAGTAACTATATCATCATAAATTCCATTCTCATTAGATTCATATCTTCCATCTGTAAACCTAATCCTAGACGAATTAGCTTCTTGTCCTACCATCCCAAACAAACTACAAGAATCACATAATTTACTTATATCATCACAAGGATTATACCCACCCATATCTTTTAAAATCTTTTCAATTGTATTGTAATAAACTTCCCTTGTGATACAAGATGGAGATAAATATATAAATCCATATTTATCCCCTACTTTTTTATAAAATACCGGTATAGCATCAATTTCTCCATTTTCTAACAAACCTATTTTTTCTTCATAATCGTCAAACTCTTTTTCCAATTCTTCATTTTTCTTTTCAATATTGTCTTTATATATAGCTATTACTTTTTTAAGATTATCTAAATTATCCATTCTACTGACAACTTTTTTCGAATTAACTTCTGCACTTATAATGGAAAAGTGATGCTTATTCCCAATTTTCCCACCCAAAAGAACATATCCTTCTTTATAATCTTTAAGTTCATGCTGTTTTTCTGCATCATATGGAATTATATCTTCTACAACAGTACCTATAACAATAAGCTCCCCTCTTTTATTTCTCTTAATATATTTTGAACCCGGTTTAAAAAAAACCCTTTGCCCATTAGAATAATCCTTTTTACTAAATTGTTTATTAGGATCATTCTTACATTCTTTATACTTTGCCATAAATTTTTCACTATCATATAAAACATATTTATCATTTTCTTTTTTTATTATCCCTGGCTTACTTGCATCTGGCATTCTCTTTGACAAAATTCTTTTATCATCTATCACTGAAAAGCAAGAATTTGTTAAAGCCTCATATATAGCCCTTATGGTACCTCTTATAGAACTACCTGGAATTACTGGCTCTTTTACATCTTTATAGCTAATTTTGTTCAAATCTTCATAAGAAAAAAAATCATAAGATTTATGCTCTTTATCTTCACATTCAACATTTAACGCATTTTGGTTTGTGGTATTAGGTATGAATATAGATGTCTTAGTAATCAAAGTACAATCTATAACTCCAGATATAAGTTCTCTACCCTTGACAATTTCTTTTATATTGTTATCTTTTTTGCATTTCCCATAAACTGATATGAAATTGTATGGATTTACAAAAGACTTACTTCTATCTTCCTCCCATGACATAATATCTCCTCCAAATCAAAGTTTTATATCAAGCAATCTAAAATCCTCAATTATAGCCATACCATCTTCCCTACTGCACCTTATATAATTTCTAACCACCAATTTCCCCTCATTATTATTAGTTACATTTTCATTAATGGGAATATAATATTTCTTTATTTTTTCTTCTTCTAATTCCATAAAAATTCCATCATTTTTAATTTTGTTTCCCCAAAGCAACAACTCTTCATCGTAAAAATCATATTCTTTGCCTTCATTATCAATTCTAATCCTATTCTTGAAATCATACTTTGATTTCCATATATACAATTCTTTCTCATTGTTAAATATCCTCATATCTATAAATAAATCTTTGTTTTGCAATACTTCATTCTTAAAAATAAAATCTTTGTTTTTATACAATCCTACTGAAACTTCATTGCTTTCTTTCAACAAAATATAGGCCGTATCTTCATTAAATATTTCTTTTATTCTTGTTTTTATATTGAAAAAATCTATATTAAAATCACTAACATAAGATGATTTAATAGTCGATATATTATAATTCAATTCAGCCATTTAAAACACCTCCTATACACTTTCAAAGCTCGAAATCTCTTCTTTAAGAGCTTTAAAATATTTTTTCTCATCTTCTTTACACAATGGTTGTCCATCAATTAAAATTAATTCTTTTTTGATAGAAAAACCATCTTCCGCTACAACTAAACCTCTTCCTACAGATGTTTCTCCTCCTATAGCCAGCATCCCACTCATTAAATCATATATACTTAAAATCAATAACCCCATTTCCCATTGTTTTTGATCCTTTATATAAATATCTAAAGATATATCACCATTTACCGCTACTCTCTCCTCAAACAATGCTTTAGAACATGCGCCACCTGTAAACCTATCTATTTTTGTTCTACTTATATTCACAAATTTAGACTTATTAGAATCTATAGAGTCTCTAAATCTTATCCTTGAAGCTTTAGCCTTTTTATTTTTGTTAACATATCCAAACAATTCTTCAATTTTTTCTTTTGCCTGTTTTTCTGTTAATCCTAAATCATACAAAATAATAAACATTCTATGCCTTATAGCTCCTGCCCAAGTGGTTCCAGGAACTATCAATCTACCATTATAATCTAATTGTTCTGCATCTACATCCGTACTTTTAACTATATAGTTTCTTATGAATATAGTATCTCTAACTTTAAGCGGAACTTTTATATGTGTATTAATATTCATATTTTCACATTTCTTTACTAAATCCATAAATTCATTACCTGATGCAAATGCTTCTTTGCTCACTTTAAGAAACTTTTTATCCCAGCTAAATTCTAAAAATTCTTTCAATAGATTTTCTTTTATTTCGGATTTATCAAAATCAAATTTCAAAATTTCTATACTCATTAGTTTTATATTTCCAAGGCCTCTATTTTTCTTTGCACCTATATAAATATTCCCTTTTACCAATTCAGATATTATTATAGACAAAATTTTTAATATATCTTTTTCTTTATCTTTAAAACTATTTCTCAAACATAGCTCTAGCCTAAAATCAAACTCATTATCCCTTTCTAAAATTTGATAATCATATTTTGCATATTCTTTAGTATTTGCAGCCTTTATAAAGTTATTTACAGCTATTCCATCTCTCATTGAAATAGTGCCTTTTTTTGTCAATGTAGAATCATAAAAATACAACAAACTCTGATTAGAGCCAACTTCTTCTCCTCCAAATAAAATGTCTATTAGCTCTTCATCTCTATTTAAAATTTCTTTTATATGATTTCTAACTGAGCCTGCTATACTTGTTCCTGGTATAAATGAATTGCCATTAGTATCTTTAATCAAATCATTATTTGTAAATTGTCTTTCTCCATTTCCTACAAGTAATGGTGACAATAGCTTTAATTTTCCTTTTATATAAATAACCTTTTCTATACTATTGGTATCTCTATTTTCCATTCTTATCACCTCTACTTCCCTTGTCATACTTCAACATGGTTAATATTTTATTTAAATATATTTCAAATAATTTAAACTGATCTTCATTTTGTAAAAAATCCATTCCAATTTCAGTCTTAAATATATTATCAATAGCTTTATTTTCAATGCTATTTATAAAATCACTTTGTATTATATCTTGAAATTTCAATGCAGTACTACTTTCTACCATTAAATAACTTTTTATACTCTCATATTCACTATTGGAACGTTCACTTGCCTTTATCAACTGTTCATCAAATTCTCCAAAACTTTTAGATGTACTTAAATAAATCAAAAGATTATCAACAATATTATTTGAAATATCTTTTCTTAAAATAAAAGTCTTAAATTTATTTAAGGAATCTTTTTTTGATAGATACAAATTAATTGTTTTCTTTGCAAAAAGTTTTTCTAGTGAATTATTTATAATATATTTATGTTTACATTCCTTAATTTCCGTTTCTGTTAATTCCATAGTATTTGAATACTTTTTCATATCCATAAAAATTAACTCATCTTCTAAATTCCAATTTATAACCTCAACCCTTCCAAATCCCTCATTGATTCTCTCCCCATAACTCCTATTTACAATTTCATACACCTCTTCAATAGGAATATCATCTATAACTATGACACTACCTTCTTTTATAGCTACAACCCTTTCCTTGGGAAGCCCCCATTTAGAATTAAAACCACCTACTGCTACAGTTTTTAAATACACTTCTATATTGTCCCTATATTTTTCTATTCCAATTTCTTTCAATAAATCTTCTTTGCTTGTACTACACATTCCGAATTTATTTCGTACTATCATGGGAGATGTGAATAAAATAGCTACTTTGTTATCTTCAATATCTATATCATATAAATTCTCTTTCATATGTTTGAAACTCAATTTCAGCTTTTCCATATTGTGCATTTCTAGAAGCTCCTATCCATATTGATTTATCATTCTCAAACAATTTCATAAGCTTATCTAAAAAAATTTCTTCTCCAATAAGCTCTCCCTTAAACTCTGTTCCCTCTTTTATGCAATTATATTGATAATAATCCCCATCTTTCTCAACTGGACTTCCTATAGTTTTATCATCAGGTCTTCTATGATGATAATTAATATATCTTTCAACATTATGTCCTTTAAAAACATCCTTTTCTAAAATCCCATAATCGTAAGGTAATGAACAATATTGTTTGTCTTTGTCATCCCATATACTGTATATATCCTTCCTTGGAGAATTTTTCTCTTTTAAAAATATAACAGGAGTAGGCAACAATTTTTCATCATTTATAGACAAATATGCATTTGAAAATATAACTTTATCAGATAAAAACAAATTAACAAACTCATCATTTTTATGAGCATTGTACCCATCTATATTATTTAATTTTATATATCTGCTAGCAAAAATACCTAATATAGAACTTCCCGATATATAATCTGTATCTAAAACACATGGTTCCTTTAATTTTATTTTGAAATCTACCCTATTACTTCTTATATTTACCTTTTTAGTATTTTGTGTTCCTGCTTTAACGTTTTCACCATTTTTTACTAAAGATAACCTTACTTCACCTAAACCTCTTGTCCTATTTAATCCTATATGTCTAACCATTTTGCACACTTCACTTAAAAATTGGATATATTCTCTTTCTATATCTAAATCAAACAAAAACTTCAATCCTTTTTTCAAAACTCTTATATTTCTTAAGCTATTTTCTTTTGCAGCACCACCTTCATCAATGGAAGTCTGAGATCTTATATAAGTAAAGTTATCTTTTACAAATTCCTCATTAAACAATATCCCATACTCTTTAGATTTTTGACCTCTTTTAATCATGTCTGATATAACTTCATAATCTTCTAATCTACCATTTTCTAAAATTATATTTCCTGGTATACATTCTCCTGGTCTGCCAAAGATATTATCTATGTACTCACTATATTTATCATCACATATTAAATTTATATCTTCTGCTGCTTCTCTTAGTATTCCTTTTATTCTTTTTGCTGGTATGAAAGGAATACCATATTCATCAAACTCAACTTCTACATCTATAATTCCAGCAATACTTTCCCCAGAAGATATACAAGTATCCGATAGCAATTCCAATAAAAGTTGCATCACTTTTCCCCCTTTCTAAAACAAATCATCATGCAATTCCATAAAATCTATAGCATCAAAATATGGACTCTGCCCATCAATAAATATATCCTCTTCATCCTTGAATTTTAAATTGTATCCCCTTCTATTCATCATTAAAATATTTTCCTCTATCTCTTCTTGACCGAATAAAAAAGCTTCTCTTAAATCTTTTAATTTTGATCGTGGAATATTTCTTAAATCTTCAACTAATTTTTTTATAGATTCAAAATCATATTTTTCATCTTTGTCACCTAAAATTTCAAATGGCCTCCACAACAAATTATAGTATTCAAAATCTTTCTCATCTTTATGTTCTAAATATGAAACATTGTATATTTTGTTTCTAGTTTCACTCAAATTTTCAACCATTCCACCTCTTAAAATATGAAAATCTAAGTAAAATCCCGCTTCATTCCCATTTATTGCTTTAGCTTTAGCTTTTGCACTATTGCAACATTCTTCAGAAATCTCATAAGCAGAAGAAAAAGGATAGTGTGGCTTTACAAAAGCAATTCCTGCACATGCATTTAAATTTTTAGTCATTTCATTTTCTTTAAAAATTCTATTTAATTCCTTAAAAAATATCTCTACAGAAGATATAGCTAACTTGCCATAGCAAATATATGTAACATCATCACCTTTTATCAAAATTTTTCTAAATGGTATTTTATTTAGAAATAGTCTCTTATATTCTTCTGACTTCTCAATAATACACTCAAAAGCTTTTTTCATATTTTCATATGCCTTTTCATAGGACTCCTTAATCAAAATAGAAAACTCTCTAATAGCTTTAATAGCTTGTCTATAATCATTGCAGCTCTGTAAAGTCTCTTTTGTAATTTTTTCTATATTTTTCCCCATATTGTTGCCATCAATATGAACAACTCCTATATATCTATCACCTTTCTCTCCTGCTAAATCATCTATAATATCTATTTCCCCTTCAAAACTTTTAGCATTTTCTCTTTTCATATATATCTCATAAGATAAAAATCCATCTTGATTTATAACTGCTGGATTTTTTGTTATACTACATTCTTTTGTTATACATAATCCTTTTGTAAAAATAGGTGGAGTATAACAGTATTTTTTTAAGCTCATCTTTTTGAACAATTTATCTAAAACTTCCGAAAAATTAGACTCTAATTCTTCATACTCTGTCACACACTTTAACCCTGGAGCTTGAATCATAAGCATCTTCGAAAACTCATAATTCACCTTTTTCCATACTTCAACATTTTCAAACACAACTAAAGCATTTCCACCACCTATATAAACAATTTCTCCTACTAAATTTTGGTCATCTTCATATTTCCATTCTGTATCTTGATCCCAATTTGTTCTAAAATTCTCTTCTTTATAAAACTTCTTTATAGAATTTACAAAAAAACAATCAAAACATTTTTCCACTAAATTTGATGCCCCAATATTATCTTTTAATTTATTAGAACCATATACATAGTTCTGAATTCCTGTAATATCATATAAAGCTATAATCCCTTTTCTCATATATATCACCTACTTTTTTAATATATCTCTTAACTTTTTCACTAAGTGGTCATAATCCTTTAAATCTTCTTTCGATATAATTTCTTTGCTCTTATAAAAATTAGAATTGAAACCTACCAATTCTCTATCTAATTCTTCCTTGTCTTCTTTCATATTGACAATGCAAAGCTTTGCATGTTCTCCACCTAACTGCTCTACTCTATGAAGCCCTTCAAAAGATTTAGATTTAGTCAAACCCTTTGTACTATCTGTAGTACATGTAAATACAGTGATTTGATAACCTTTTAATGCTACTAAATCAATTTCAAATTGAGATTTCTTGATAACTTTCATCTAAATAACACACAAAAGAATGATAAAGTTTAATTTCATCTTTTAATCCTTCTTCTTCTATAGCTTCTTCTACTGCTATCATTAAATAATGTTCTAGCCAAGTTCCTGATAAAAATTTATAAATTTTCTCCGCATTTTTTTTATTAACATTGTCTAAAATATTCTTTATTGATGGTAATGCATCTTCAAGCCACGATGATTCTTCTTTTTTTTCTAGATAACCATTGAATATCTCCTTAAATTTTTGTGAACTTACTGGATTTATTTTTTCACCTAATTCTACATCATAATATTCCTTCAATGCTTTTTGATAAAATTCATAATCTTTCTTTATATCCTCTAATTTCCTTAATGTTGAAAAAAGTTCAGTGTATTCTTTGCAATATTTGCTAATTATTTTATGACTAAAATTTTTTATCTCCTCTTTGGAAACTATTTTTATATCTTCATAAGAATTAGGCAAAAGTTTTCCTTCATCATAATGATTGAGTGGCAATCCATGTATAGCTAATATATCTTCCATACTTATATCTTTTAAATAAAATCTTAAATCTTTATCTTCTGGCAAATAGCTATTGCTAGAATTGTATTTTTCTGGGTTGAGTAAACTATTTAGCCTCACTTTGTTCTGTATTGGATCTACATAACATTCTATTTCTTGAATATTTCGATTTTTTTGTGCAAATTTATAAACTGCCATAGTAGAATAAATCGCCATAGGCTTCGTTCCACCAGTATTGTTAAGTATGATAGTTTCTATCTTATCTTTTTCATTGATTTCATCCAATTTAGTTTGTATTTGCTCTTCTATCAAATCTGCGTAAGTTTGACTACATTTTAAATTACAAACTTCTATTATATCTTTATATTCATATCCTAATCTTTCTTTTATACCTTCATAATATTTTTTTGTATCCTCTGAAAATACAAATAACAGTTTGTTAGGCTTTGGAATTCGTTTAAGTTCTTCATCTGTTCTATAATCTCCTAACAAATATTTATTCAAACAATATATAGGTATTGGATTTGAACCTACCAAAGAAATTAAAACATTAACCATTTTTATGCCCCCTCACTCATTAAATATTTTAATTATTTTTAGTGACTATTTTAACATTGTATTCTTTCTACAAACATTCTCCATATCCTCCAACAAAATTAAGACATTTTTCTACAAATTCCGTATATCTCAATTTCGGAACAGTTTCTAACAATGTTGTATTATACGTCGTATGGTTAGCTGTCCCTTAATGCAATCTTTTGCACTTAATATCAGATTATTAAATAAAATATCATAAATTCCTGTATCTGCTTCATCAATTATTTTAGATATAATACACATATTTGATAGTAAGGTCACATAAAAAAACCTTAAGACTTATAAAAAATCTTAAGGTTTTTGTTGTTTTCCTTTATTCTTATCAGAAATAAGCTTTTTGTTTTGCTTCATATCTTCATTGTCGAGTATTCCAATCTCACCAGCAAATTCATAACTCATTGCATTGAAAAAATTTTTATCAACTACTTCTTTTTTCTCTTTGTCTTTCAAAATCATCACCTCATATGTAGTTTTTGAACAATTTGTGATTACATACAAGGTAAATTAAGGAGACTGTTCAATGCCAAATTAGCTAATTTATTTGTCCAATATTTCCTTTCCTGTAAGCAAATTTGACTCTTACAAATATTTTATATCTCTAATGTAAGTTGTTCAGGTTCAGTTATTTTTTCTATGAAAAATTCCTTAATATCCTTATTATTTATTAGATTTACCAATTCCTCTATACCCTTCATGTTTTCCTGTTGCATATACAATAACATTTCCATATTCTTTCTCATTACAATATTTCTGTATTGCTTTATCTACTCCATTTGCATCCCCAACCAAAACAGTAAAATCATTATTAATAATATTATCTAGTTTTGTAGCAACTTTTAAATTTAATTTTGATACAGAACGCGGGCCAGCTATAAATATTTTAATACCAATCACCCTCTTGTTTTTGTCATAGTTAATACATATACATTATCAACATTCTTATCTCTCTTCAATACATTACATACTTCTTTTAAGGTAGTGCCTGATTTATATATGTCATCAACAAGTAATAAATTTACATTAATTTTGAAATTTTCCCGTTTTACAATTGAACCACTAATCGCTTTAGTTTTTTCTTCAGAAGTTAAATTTTTTATTTGCTCTGAGTCAACCTTTTCTAACAAATCTAAAACAACAGGTTTATTTAAAGATTCAGCTATTTTTTCTGCTATCAAAAACACAGGCTGAAAACTTCTACTCTTATTACTCGGAGGTACAGGTATTACTATATCGACTTTCTTAATAACATCCCATTTTTTTAAAAAAGGATCTATTAATTTAATTATATCATAAACTAGCTCCTCTTCATTTTTATATTTTAATTGATAAACTAGTTCTCCAATTTCACTTCTAATTGTATCAAACTTAGGATATCCATATTCATCTTCTCCGATATAAGCGCTCTGAACAACGTGAACATCAAGGGCATATCCTTCATCCCACTTCTCACTATGCACCTACATAAAAAATACTGGCTAGCCATAATAAAACAGCTAGCCATGATATTGTTAATTTATTCTTTACTACTTTTGCCACACTATTGATTTCATCAATCCCTATATATTTCTCTCCCTCAAAAATCTCTTGAGCATATTCTGGTTTAATAGATAATAAAACTTTCATCAACCTCACCCAATCCTAATATTCAAAATTCATCTTCTAATAACATAATTTAGCCCCTTGTATTTAACTAATATATTATATCTTTATTCCATTATATGAAACACGTGTTCTTTTTACAAGTGCTTTTTTATTATAAAAATAAATAACATACATATATTATAAAGATTTTTCTTCTTGTGTTGTTGCAATCTCCTGTTTATCATTCTCATTATATATTCCTTCATATATTTCAATTATTTCCTTTATTGCTGTTAAAAAATATATTTCATATCTATTTCTTTCATTTGGTTGAAGTGGCTTGTCAATACTTCCATCCCGAGTATAAGGATGTGAAGAGGGTAATTCATTTCTCCTATTATTTATTTTTGAAAAACTTTCATAAGTTCTTGGAAAATAATGCTTTATGTATCCATCTAATTCTAAAATATTATCAAATTCCTTTTTATTTGGTATCTCTATAAAATTAGATTCTAAAATTTTTACTGTAATTGTATGATTTAATGTATTTATATACCCTAGCCATGAAGATGGATCTACCTTATATAAAGTATTGGCTGTTTTAAATACCATATTTGCAAATTTTAATTCATCATCAGTCCAAATATCTTTGTAAAAGAACATTTTGCCATTTTCTATTCCATATTTATTTTTTAAGGTTTTTGTTATATAGTTCTCTTCTAATGAGATATCTAATACCTTTCTTAAAAATTCATTCAAGTCCTCTGTCTTTTCTATGTTTATTTCTCCTGTTAGTTCGAAGTAAAGATTAAAACCTAATATAGCAGTTTGAATATCTTCATCTTTCATCATTACATCAAGTATCAACAATTTAGCATCAATATCATCTTTTGTTTTATACTTATAATATAGTAATTTCCTCTGTACATGTGGATTTAAATCATCATTTAATAAATCAAGAATAGATGTCTTATGTGAAATGATCCAATCCAATAAATAATACCTTACATACCAGTCCTTCCTATCTACATTTGTATAATATAAATCATATATTTTTCTTGAATATTCAACTGAATTATAAAAATATTTAAATACTATCGCTACAAGGTAATTATATGGTATATTTTTATTATTTAAAAACGTTTCAAGCCACATATTGACATCATCATCATCGTTATAGTACTTTGATAAATAATAACATACTTCTTCAAAATTACTATATAAGCTATCAATATTTGACAGTAACAAGTTTTTTATTTCATCATCTGGGCCAATCCTATAAAGAGCAAATTTTAAAACCGTCTTATCATATGACTTATTTTTAATTTTTTCATCTATTAATGAATTTTTTAGACTTTTTATAAGTTTATTATTATCTTTCTCTTTAAGTTTACCATTAATACGATAGTAATTATCTATCTTAGAAATTTTTTTGTTATCCACTCTAATTTCACTTTCGTTTTCTATAAGTTTAATTCCAAACTTACTCGCCTGTGGAATTAACCCTATATCCCTTACCAATAAATCTAAATAAGCTAAGTATCTCATTCCAGTAGCTTCATCTTTGGTAAATAAACGTATATCATCAACATATCTTAAATACCTTATGTTTCTATTCTTATTTTCTTTAGATATAATTTTTTCATCTATATAATCAAGAAATATTTCCGCTAAAAACCCAGAAGCAATAGGCCCTTGTGGTATACCATGAGTAGCATATATACTAGATCTATCATAATCACAGGACCATTTATTTAACTGTTTCTCAAGTACTTCAATTAACTTATCCTGCCTCAAATCATCTTGGATAAACTTAAACAATATAGAATGATCGATAGTGTCATAAAATGAAGCTAAATCAAATTGGCACATGTACTTGAATCCGTCCTTAAAATGCTTAATTGATAATTTGTTATATGCCTTCCATTGTTTTTTCCACTGAACATAAAAAAATATTCTTTTATCAGGACTTTTAGAATTATTATATATATTGCCAAATACATTTTTATTATATTTATATTTAAATTTATCATATAATTTCTCTGCTAAAATATTAACTATAGCTTGATATACAAGTAAGTCAACAAACGAAATAACTGTTAGTGGTCTTACAGTGCCGTTTGATTTTGGTACATAAATTTTGTATGCAGCACTTGGCTCATATGTATCATCACATATTGTTTTTATCAGCGTCTCAATATTAGTCTCTAAATTAAAACCAAAATTTTTTAAATCATCTAAATACATAGACTTATAAGAACTCCTTTGAGCTGTTTCTAATCTTTGAAAAGCTAATATAAAATTATCTTTATTCAAAAAAATATCTTCCATGTTTTTCACCTTAATAAAACAATCTTTTGATAGAACTTAAAAACTTCATAATAAATGTTTTCAATATAACCCATATATCCACTTCATAATATTTATTTTCGAAAAATTTTAATTAGATGATCTCTTAATTCTCCTGCATGAGAATACTCAATATATTCAATACCTGCAATATCAGAAATATTTTTTGCTCCTTTTTCTTTTATTACTATTGTTTCTTTCCCGAGACCATATGATAGTCCCAACTCCAGCATAACATTTGGGTTTAAACCAGATATTTAGTACTTTTATAATAATCTAATTCACTCAATATTTTTTATACTTCTGATAAATAATGAGTAAATATTTCTATTTTTGTTGCCACTATTCCCTCACTCCCTTTAAAATCACTCAACAACAACCTAATATAAAATCAAGGGCAACCGTAACCACAGCTGCTCTAAACTTTAATGTAAACATTCTATTCCTTTCAACATGATTTTATCCATATTATATCCTTCTACAAATATCCCCCATATCCTCCAATAAATTTAAGACATTTTTCTACAAATTTCACATGTCCCCATAGAATCCTCCTTATAAACTCATACATTTAGCTTACAAGCTTCCATCAAGTCACATAAAAAAACCTCAAGATTTATCAAAAATCTTAAGGTTTTTGGAATACGCTGGGAACAGTTAATATTTCATAAGTTTGTTTATAGCCATCATATAAAACTTTATGGTTTGCGTCCATTTTATCTTCAAGTCTAACTATGGATTGGTTTATCTTATCTAAATCATATTTTGTTGCCATATTTTCTTTCATTTCTTGCATTTCACTATACATCTTCGCCATAAATTCAAATAATTGTTCATTTGTAATGTTTAATATCATTCTTATCATCCATCCTAATGTACATCTCCGTGTATAAATTATATATATTATATCATTGAATCATTATGTGACAAACAATGCAATCTGCTCCACCTTTATGCCCATTGCACCTGCAAACATCTTAATACTTTCTATATTTTGGGCACTATGACAGCTAATAAGCCATTCAATGTTATTCTCATTTTTGTTTACGCTGATTATCTTTTTAAAATAGTCCCAGTCCACAGGAGAAAGTGAATGACCAACAACGATTATCCGGCTCAAATTCGACAGTCCATCAAAGAACTCTTGATGGTTTTTTATAATATCCTTGCAGTTCTTTGTGGTTTCTTCATCATACCAAGAAAGGTTTCGTGCCGCCGTATCAATTGCTGCTTCTACCATCTCGCATTTCCGACTGTTTTTGTACTTCGGCAATCTGAAATCACCAACTAAATCATCGTCCCCTGCACCGGGAACATGACCAATTATCAACTTATCCTTCGGGTGGTATTTCTCTTTTCGTCTGCAACCATGAATATAACAAACATTCTCTTTTTCTACGCCATACAGATCTTCTATGAATTCCGTATAGTTAAAGTTAAGCGTTTTGGAATTACGAATTACTCCATTGAGCGGTGTGTAAGCCATATCCGGCACTTTCAATGATTCTACCCACATACGAAATCTCCGAGGCAAATCATTAGTTATCGTTTGCGCAGGTCCAGTCGCTGTATCAACAGCTTCAAAAAAATCTGCCGCCTGTGCATCCGAGTCATAAGCGTCGAAGTCGTCAAGCCACATATCAACAACACCAAACATGGCATCACTATTGATATAAGCTAAAGCATCCTCAAAATCAGCCCACAAATCTTCAACATTCAGGTAGGTTTCAAGAGCAAAACGCAATGAATTGTTTTTCCCAAGCATATCTCTGAAATTGTAATAGCTGGACTTGACACCATGCATCAAATCAAAGCCATTGCCTATGATGTTAAGTGTGGCTAATGGGTCACCTGTTGGGAAGTTATCCATGCTTACGATCTTGTATGGTTCAGCGGTTAATACCTGTTTGAAAGGTTTAGCTTGTTCTCCAGCAGTAAAGAAAGGAGCGCCGCAATCTTCACATATTCTTAGGTATTCTTCTGCCAAGTGCATCACCTCCATTTGTATTTTAAATGTTTTTGCCTACTGGCACAAAACATAACCTTTCTCAAAACATCACGAACTATTTCCTTTACCCCATGCTTCGCCTTCCAACCTAATATTCTATAGGCTTTATAAGAATATCATTTCTTGATATTCTTATTTTTTCAAAGTGAGAATGTAGCCTTTCAAAGAACTTATTTTGGATTTTAATAATTATAAAAACTGGCTGTTCTTCATCAGGTAATTGATTAATTTCATCTCTACTTTTAAATTTATAAAAATCTCTGAAATAATCTAATTTTACATAGAAAACATTTGTCCATTTATTAGTTTCATGGAAATAACGATATTCAAAATATGTATTATAAAGTCCAAAAAGACAGAAACAACGTAAATTTATAATATCACTACTCCTAAAGTAAGTTATTTCATTATCTCTTACAATTTCATTGTTTTTTCTTAGCTCTTTTAGATATGAATAACTCGAAATATCTACTGTAGGATAAGAACTGTATACACCTTCAAGTAAGTCACAACGCCCAACCTCCTCCTAAACATATACTATAATCACAATAAACAAGCGGTACTAGGTACCTTTACGGCTCAAAGAACAATTGTTGATAAATAATAGATATAAATCTAAAATTGTAGAGAATAAGGATGATAAGAATTAGTCAATTTACATGAAACAGAAAAAAAGATTATCGAAACATTATTAAGTGAAGGAGAAAAAACATTAGAGGAACTAAGTATACTTACTGAAATAGATATGATGAAATTAGTAGAAAAACTATCTCTTATGAAACTAAAGGATAAGGTAATTATTCGAGGATCTATAGATATCTCCTTTAGGATCATAGACATTTATTTCTATACCATTATACCATTTGTTAATCCAATTATTAATTACTCCCGTAGAAATGTTATATTTAGCAGCTAAGTCTGGTAGTGAATAACTACCTGAAGTATATTCTTCTATTACAAATAACTTAAACTCTTTGCTATATGAACAATTTTTATTTGATGTTTCAAATGCACTTGGTCCATGTTTTTTATATGTTAAATACCATTAACGCACAACTTCCTTTGTTGTCCCAATCTCATCAGCAATTCCATCAAAACTAATATTACCATTCTCATAATCTTTACAATCTTTAATTTTTACTTCTTTACTATCCTTTGGTTTTCTTCCCATAAAAAATACCTCCAAGTAGATAGTCTATTTTTAATTAATTAGACTGTCTACTTTGGAAGCATCATATCAGATTTTTGTCTTCTTTTATTCATCTTTTTCTTTCTTTTTTTTCATTTCTCTCAACACATGTATATTAATCATTGGCACTTTAACCGGTGGATTTATTCCTGCAAGAGATGTGGCTGATATGATGTACGCTCTGCTTAGATGTGATAAAGTGGCAATTCCATTTAATTCTATCATATTTCTAAAATCTTCTTCACTTAATTTATTTTTAACCCCTGCAAATATACCTTCCATAGTAAGCTGTATTTTGAACAGTATTTTATTCTTCATTTTTGCCTTAATAACTACTATATATTCTAGTTTACCTATAAATAGCTTTTCATCCTCTTTTATCTCTATAATATTATAGTCAATATCATAATTTACTTTTGCTTTTTCACCTTTTATGTCCACATCTCTCGTTTCCAAGGTAAAATTTGATACTCTATTAGCTATAAATTGGAAATTAGCAACTGTATTTTTTAAATCCATTATGCACTCTCCCCCAATTTAATTGCTCTCTGTGATATGTCGCACATTTCATCACTGTCATAAGAATCAAAGATATCCCAAATTTGTTGAATTTCACTTTTTTCATCTTCCATTATTACTTTAAAACTCCACCCTAATTTTTTAGAAATTTTCCATAATTGTTCCACCGTTGGATTATATTCTCCACTTTCCAACTTGGATACCATCGACTGGGAAATATCAAGTTTCTCTGCTAATTGTTTTTGTGATAAATTGTTATCTATCCTATAATTAATTATTTTTAGAGATATGTCTACTAGAATATCATCCAACTCAAACAATTGTTTTAAGTCATCATCAGCCAATTCATTTACTAAATCCCAAGGGCTAGCAAGTAACTCCTTATTTAACATACCAATCTCTCCTCTCATTCTAATATTTTATTTATCCTATCTTTTGCAATCTCTATTGCAGATAAGCCTAATGGAATATATATCACCATTTTTAATAAGTCTTTCAAAAGACTTTTGCTTAATACAATTTCTCTTTAAACTTTCCAGCATTATCAATGTTTTTCTAAATTTTCTAGTAAATTCTTCTTTATATCCACTTAGTTCAATTAATTCCTTTAATTCTTCATTTACTTCTGAATAGGCAATTATATAGTCACTATTAAAAAAATCAGGATATAATACCTTTGAAATTTTTTCTTCTTTCATTGTAGTATCTCCTTATTTACATATTATATTACTTATAAGTAATATTTGCAATAATTTTCTTATCAATATTACTTATAAGTAATATTGATTTATGATATTTTAAAATAGTTTTATTCATAATACAGTTATTTCGACATAAATTTGGAAAATCCTTGTCACTTCATAGAATATTTGTAAATATTTTAAAAAACCTTAGGATTTATCAAAAATCTTAAAGATTTTGTTTCTTCTTATCAAAATAAGCTTTTTATGGTACCATTTTATCTTCAAGTCTAGCTATAGCTTAGTCAATAAATACTGATTTTGTATCTAAATACCCAAATAAAAACTTTCGACAAAATTTGGGCTGTACCAGGTATCTTTGCGAGGGGAGCGTTTTTCTCCCCTGAGTTTGTCCCAAAAATAGGGAAAAAATTAAGCCAACATTAATATGTCAAAACGACATATCAATGTTGGCTCTTCAAAACTCAAATAAAACATAAAATTGCTTCAAGATTTATAAAAATTATTATCAAATCCATTCGATTTCATGCATAAAACTGAACAATTCTAGCAAATTAAAAATTATAGATTTTATCTCCTATAAGCATAGAATTATCTGCACTCTTATTAAACTATTTAGCAGAAACTTCTAAAGATAAATTCTTCTTCTTATATTTAAAGTAATCAGCCGTATCAAGAAAATCTATAATTTCACTAAAATTGTCTTCGTTAGAAAATTCAACATATTCACTTGTACCATACTTGAGTTTTCCTCCAAACTCACCAAATAATTCATGTGCCCTTACATACTTTTTAATATCTTCAATTTTTTCTAATACTTCACAGTCTCTATAAATTAAATCTATTAATTCACTAGCTCTGGATTCAGAATTATTGTTTTTAATATACTCTATAATTCTAGTTTTATTAGTATTAATATGTTTATTTATTTTTTCACTATATTGGTCGATATCTTTTATAATACCCATTTTAATCAATATTTCTGGTTCTAAAAAATAGTTATCAAAAGCACTATAATCCAATACTAAAATTTTTTCTTCTATATTGTCTGGACATTCGTCATTTAATTGCTTTTTACATTCTTGTATAGTCTTATTCTTTATATCTTCTTTTTCCTTTGTATCAGAATCTCTTATAATTAAAAAATCATCTTTCATATTCGTTTTATTGAGAAACTTCAAAGTTGCATATGTTTCAATATTCTTACATCCATTAGTATCAACAAAAAAGATATCATTTGTATCTACACTATAATAATTATTGATAATATCTTTTAATCTAGCTTTGTCATCTTTTCCCTCTACAAAAATTACAAAATTAGTTTGGAGTATATCTTCTGTAGAATAACCTAATTCTCTTAACACTTCATCTATACTGGTATTAGATATTATTGTTTCGCATTCGTCATTGATATACACATTTTTAATATCATCAATCTCAAAGTTCTTAAGCAGTAATGGGGAATGAGTAGTAAATATTACTTGATTTGATTGTGATATTTCTAATAAAATAGTTCCCATATCTTTTTGAAGTGATGGGTGTAAATAAATTTCAGGCTCCTCTATCAAGAATATAGTAGTATTATCATCATTTAATTTATGATAAGCTTGTAATAAAGAAAGAATATAAATACTTCTTAAACCTGCACCTACATTAGATAGTTCTATTTTTTGATCCAATGTAGGATTATATATCTTGGTATTAATAGATAATGACTTGTCCACATTGCTCTTAGGTTCAATATATATTTTATAGCCATCTTTATAGTTACTTTGGAAATATGAACTAATTTCAGAAGAAATTTCAACTGAGGCATTATCTAGTTTGTTTTTTATTAACTTTTCTAAATCATTTATATTTAAATCATCCATATTTTTCTCATGTATTTTATCTAGGCATTCTTTACAATTATCCTTAATACAATTATCACAAGATATTTCTTTTTCTGTTCTACTCTTTTTTAATATGTGATTTCCAAAAATATCGTTAGTTAACGTTTTATTTTTCCCCACTTCTTCTTCATCAAAATTTCTGTCATCATCTATAAAAGCTAATTTAGGAAACAATGCAGTAACATCTTTTATCTCTTTTCCATCGATATCAGTATACTTAGGTTTAAAATCCTTTTTATTATTAATAGAACAGCAAACAGTCAATTCATTATTTGAAATATTAAATTTATTTGATATAGCTTTAATCCATAAATTAACTAAATCTTCATGCTCTTTTAATAAAATACTAATATCTTTTTCATCTTTTAATATTTCTTCTCTATAAGATTTGAATTTAGAAGTAAAATTAAATTTCTCAAACATAGTATTTGAATTTACAGCGCTGAAGTCACTAGAATTGGATGGAATTTTGGATATTCCTATTTTAGAATCAAATACAAAATTTTTTAAATAACTTTCATCTACTTGGAAAGTAATTATAATTTCCATCTCTGGTGCATTTTTATGAAAATCATCTTGAATTACTTGATATTCGCCAAAAAACGTCCTAATTGCATTAATAATAGAACTTTTCCCACCATTATTTTTCCCCACTAAAACAAGAGCATTACTAATATTATTAATTTTCTGTCTTTTAATTGACCTAAAATTTTCTATACACATAGATTTAATTTTCAAATAAGATCCCCCCCCCATAAATTTAAACTACAATTCACTATTTTTAAATTATAATTATGAAGAATCCATATTTTACTCCTTTCTTATGTTTTAAATCAATTTTACACTCATGAGAAATTGAATTCTTATCAACATCCTAATACAAATCAAGGGCAACCGTAACCACAGCTGCCCTAAAATTTAATGTCGATATTCTATTCATTTTTCATCATGATTTTCATCTATGCTTATATCCTTCTACAAATATCCTCCATATCCTCCAACAAAATTAAGACATTTTTCTACAAATTCCACATATTTTCATAGAATGCGTCTTATAAACTCCTGCATTTAGCTTGCAAACTTCCATCAAGTCACATAAAAAAACCTTAAGATTTATCAAAAATCTTAAGGTTTTTGGGATACGCTGGAAAAGGATTATTTCGTTCCTTTGATCACCTTATCTCAGCATCCTGTTTTTCAACTTTGTTGTCAATTTCATCTACCTTTTTTTCGAGTACAGTTAATTTATATCCATCATATAAAGCCTTATGGTTTGCATCCATTTTATCTTCAAGTCTACCTATAGATCGGTTGGTCTTAGCTAAATCATCTTTTGTTGCCATATTTTCTTTCATTTCTTGCATTTCACTATACATATTTGTCATAAATTCAAATAATTGTTCATTTGTTATATCCTTAGCCATTACCATTCCCTCCGTATAAGAACTATGTTTATTATACCATTAATTTACTCTCCCATTCAATATGAAAAACTTTCAACAAAATTCGGGCCTTGGCAGGCTCTATATAGCATAGTGGCAACTTCTTCTCTGGTTGCAAATCCTTTTGGATTGGTTCCATCAGTGATGGCTTCTTTGGTGGCCCAATCCCAGGCCTTTTCTGCCCAGAGACTTATAGAAATTGCATTGTCGTATTTGTACAATTGATTTTCTTCTATAAGCTTAATTAGCTTTTGTGGATACTTTGGATCTGTAGCATAACCGCATTCATATACAAAGTTAGAGGCTTCTCTATAATCTCTTGCTTTTTTACCTTTTCATATCTCTTGGTCTTCCCCAGTAGTTTTAGATAATCCCATACGCTTTCTTCAAAGCTTGAATAGGCTCTAAATCTTTCTTGTTTTACTACATACTTTTTCCCATCCCATTCTCTGGTGTTTCTCAAGGCAACTTTTCCAGTCCAGGACTTTCCTGCTTTTATGCCGTAAATGTTGTTTTCTATATGTTTTTTTCCCCAATCTGACTCAAGTATTCCTTGAGATATGGCCAAACTAGGCAATATGCCAAAATCCGCATAGCCTTCAGCTGCAATTTCAAATATCATTTGGATAAAACTTCCCTTATCCATATCATCACCCCCATGAAACGATTATACAACAACCGAACGTATGTTTCAAGTAGAAAAATTAAATTTGCTTTATATTTTTTATGGTGTTATAATATTCACATAGTTTGTTATTTATTTAACCATTTATTTGTTTAAACATAGCTAGAGGAGGATTTATTTATGTATAAAGAAAATTTTAAATATATAGAAGCAAAGAAAATAACTTTGATTGTATCTTTAATTGTCGTATCTTTAATTTTTATATTGAGTCATTAGGAAATCGTATTCCTGATGGGTGTTTATTTAACAATTAAGGGACAGAAACCTGTCCCTTTCCCCTAAAAGTATTTATTTTTTCAAAAGTCTCTTCATTATGATTCTCATTTCTTTTATTTTAAATATCGAACAAAGTATAAAGTATATTCCTACTCCTACAGCTACAGACAATATGAGTATTAGTAGCTCTACTATAAACATATTTGGAAGAAGTCCAGTGAGTCCAAAATATACTAGGTAAACTGCTAGTCCCATAACTATAGAAGCTGCAAGAGTCTTTAAAAAGCATACTAAATACTTTTTTAGTCCTATCTTGCCTAATTTTTTTCTAAGATCTATAAATAAAAGTATAGTGGTTATAGTGGCTGAAATACTTGTAGCCAATGCAAGACCTGCATGTCCCATATATCCTATCAATGCATAATTAAGTGCTACATTTATTCCTACAGCTATCATTCCATTTATCATAGGTGTTGTAGTGTCCTGAACTGAATAAAAGACCTTGTTGAGCATAAGTCTTAAGGAAGAACCTACAAGACCTAGAGAATAATATATAAGTGCCTGAGAAGTCATATAAGTTGCCACTTCATCAAAGGCTCCTCTTTGGAAAAATACTTTTATTGCTGGTTCTGCAAGTATGACTATGCCAATGGTAGCGGGAACAGTTATGATGAGAATTATATTTATACCTTCTCCCATGAGTTCCTTTCCTTCTCTTGTATCTCCCTTTGTAAATGCCTTTGAAAGCATTGGAAATATAACTGTTGTGATAGCCATGACAAATACTGTAATGATGAGATCATTTACACGAGATGCATAGTTTAGTGCCGAAATACTTCCTTCTTGCAAACCAGAAGCTAGAGTTCTATCTATGATGACATTTATTTGCTGAACTGCAGAACCTATAAGTACTGGACCTGTCAGTGTAAGGGCCTTGTTTAGGTATTTATCTTTTAAATCCATGGAAAGCCCATAGCTATATCCCATCTTTTTCGTAGCAGGTACTTGAATGAGCCACTGAAGTGCGGCTGCTACAATACTTGTGACCATGAGCCCTGTTATGCCAAATTTTTTACTTATAGTGAAAAGATATATTATATACACTAAGTTGAAAGGGATACCTGATATAGCTGGAGGTCCAAATATTTCACTGCTCTCAAGAAGTCCTTGATATACATAGCTAAATCCCATGAATATGATGATGGGAAGTCCAATTCTGTTTAATTTTACAGCTAATTTATATTGTTCTCCTGTAAATCCCTTTGCCAATATTTTCACTACCAAAGGAGAGGCAAAGTATCCAACAACCACCAATAAAATAGTTATTAAAAACACTACATTAAATACATTGTTCATGTATTTTAATTTTTCTTCTTTGCCTTTTCTCTCTTCAATCTCAGAAAATATGGGGATAAGAGTGGTTTTAAGAGCTGCTCCAATTGTAGTCATGACTATGACTGTGGCTGTCATAGCTACAAAATAGGTGTCTGTTTCATATCCAGAACCAAATTTAGAAGCAATGAGTACTTCTCTTAAAAACCCTAAAAATTTACTGAAAAGTGTGACTCCTGCAATCATTGCGGCAGATTGAGCTGCTCTTTTTTTGCTACTATTCAAGTATAAGACCCCCCGATGTAATAATATGGTCTAATATATTATAATTGAAAATTTTGGCGTTTTCAATGGGATTTTGTAGAATGCATAGAAGGTGCTACTTAAAGCAGCACCTTTCATTTCTTCCTTTGTCTCTATAGAGTTCTTTGTCTGCAACTCTAAAAAGCTCGTCTATATTGGTACCATCTTCTGGATAAAGGCTCATTCCAAGACTCACAGAGGGCTTAATTATTTTGCCTTCTACAACTACAGAAGAATTTAAACTATTCAATATTCTCTGAGATAACTTTCTCATATCTTTTCTTTCCTTTATATTGGGAACGAAAATCAAAAATTCATCTCCTCCATACCTTCCAACTAAATCTCCATCTCTAGTTATTCTATTTAGTCTTTCTCCTGTAATCCTTAAAACCTCATCTCCAAAATAATGACCATATGTGTCATTTATCTCTTTAAATTTATCTACATCCAGTACTGTAAAGACACCTCTGAAATCAGTTTCTCTATTTTTTTCTATAAGCTCTTCTACTTCTTCAAAAAAGACTCTTCTATTGTATACATTGGTCAATTGATCATAATCTGCTAAATTTTTGATTATCTCTTGAGTTTCTTCTAATCTTTGAATATAGCTTTTTAACTCTTCTACTCTGATGTACTGACCAGTCACATCTACAAATTCCATTAGAATATGATTTTCATCATTTACCGAAATGGTACTCAATTTTAAATTTTGTCTTAAATTGCAATTTCCATATCTTTTTATATCCACAAATTTTTTATGCAGTGCAGCTGAAAAAAAGTATTTTTGGTTGCTTTTAAGCATATATTTAAATATATCAAGGAAAATTTTCTCTTTAAATTTAGGAAGTACTTCGCAAATGTATTTTTCTTCTACCTCATCTCTAGATAAATCCGTAATGTTTTCCATATATTTGTTCCAAAAAACTATATTTAAATCTTTATCTAGTACAACTATACCTTCATCTACTCCATCTAACACTTTTAGATAATCTTCCATAGCAAATTACAATCCTTTCTCCACTTCATCTAATTTGTCCATCAAATCCCTCATAGAATCTATCGTGAAAGTAACTATAAGGGCTCCATTTACTTGAGTTCCGCCTATCTTGAAATTTACAAACAAAATAAGTATATTAGCTTTTTTCTTTTTTTTGAGTACTTCTTGAACCTCTATGGTATCAAACAATTTTACCTCAGGCATAGAATAGTCTATAGCCATATTCAAAAAATTTCCAAGGCCTCCTATGACTGCATTAAGTATTATATTCCCCAATTCTTTTATTACATCAAAATCTGTATCTGTAAAAGTTTCTAAATCAAAGCATTCTTCTCCTGTACAAAGAGAAGTCAATTCTTTTATATGATTTGCCGGGAAAATGAGTTCAGCTTTGCCATTCAGTTCATTTTCAAATTTTATGCTAGATACCATAAGAGCACCTTTTAAAAGATTGGGACAATCTGTATGTGTAAAATCCATTTCTCCATCTAAAATTCTTAATTTGGGTACTTTTAATTCGATTTTTTTATCTACCATTTCAGATAAAAGACTTGCGGCTTGTCCCACATTGATATTTATTATTTCTTTTAAAATATCCTCTTTCATACCAATTTTATCCATGTCTACATCCCCACTATATTTAAAATTTCTTCTATTTTGCCTTGTTTATAGGTTTATTTACAAAGGCAAGGGCACCCAAGTCATAAGCTTCTTGTTTTACTTTTTCCTGCACATCAGCTGATACTACAACCATTTTTGCATCTTTATCTATATCTTTTATTTCTTTTAAAAGCTCCATACCTGTCATATTGGGCATGAGCAAATCTACAATAGTTAAATCTGGATTTATTTCAATATATTTTTGAACACCTTCTTTTCCGTCATTAGCAAAGTATATTTCTAAATTTGGTACTACTTCCTTAAAAAGATTTCCTTCTACTTTTTGAGTGAATTTAGAATCATCAACTATAAGCAATTTCAACCTTTTTTCCTCCTTCATCTCCTGTTCCCTATACATTATATACTCTATGTCAAGGATACTCAACAATATTTTAATAAAGTTCTCTTCTCATACCTCTTATAAATGAATTGTATTTGGTACTAAAAGTATAAGGTCCTTCTTTTAAGTAGGACTTATCTATTTCTATAGTCATTGTTTTGTATGTTATTACTTGTAGTTGAATACTTCCTTCTTTTGGTGGAACAATGTTTAAATATATGATTACATCCCTGTCATTTTGTACCACTACATTATCTACTCCTATAGAATATCCTGGAGTAGGAAAACATTCTACTATATTTACTTCATAATATTTATCATTTTCATCTACTATAAGTCCTTCTACCACACCACTATAAGCCTGATCTAAATTCTTCACTTTAAAGGGTATACTTTCCCTCTTCATATTCTCCAATACTCCTTTCAATCTTTCCAATACAATTTTAGACTCTTCTCTGGTTAATTGCCCCTTTGGATCAAAGATATTTAGATTTCTCCCTTTCAATATATTGTTTTTATAAAGTACCCCTATATACATTTTTTCTTCTTCTTTAAGATTGGATATGTCTTTAAAGGGAAGAGTGCTCTCTTTAAAGTCAATTATCTTCTCGTCTATAAGAACTTTACCAACTATTGTAGCCATTTCACTTCTAGTTAAATTTCCCTTTGAATTTTCATCAATTTTTGAATAGCCATATTGGCTTAACAAGGTGTCAAAAGAAGCTAAAAATTCTTTCTTTGCAATGGGTTCACATCCCTCAGCATACGCCTGAAGGCCAATAGTCAAAAGAAAGACTAGTATCAGCACCGCTAAAAGAACCCTTTTCATAAAAACACCTCCTCTTAATATAAATATACCCTAAAGGATAAAATTATTCGCACTTTATCCCATCCTCCCAAACTTATATTTTCAAATATATATGTATTAACATTATACTACAATATATTAAATTTTTCTTCGAAAATTTGCACTATCTCTATAAATATTATATATTTAAATGTGGTAAAGTATTTTTTATATATTTATAGTATATATCTTATTTTCAGTATATTTTAACGAGGAGGGTTTATTGTGGACAAGAGAAAAAAAAGTATAGGTTTTGTTCTTTTAATTTCCATCACAGCTTTAATTCTTGTACTTTGCATGGCACTAGGCTATGCATCTTTTGGTATAAGCAAAAAAAACATAACCCAAATGACATATAATAGCCTTAAAGACAATGCACAAGATTCAGCAAAGCTTATCAATGAAAGAATAGAAAAACTTATTTCAGATTTAGAAAATGCAAGTAGAATAAAAGAAATTTATGATCCAAAAGTACCATGGAATGAAAAAGCTATTGCACTAAGAACTGAAAAACGTAATTTAGACTTGTTTGATATTGCAATAGTTGATTTAGATGGAAATTTGACTTTTGCTGATGGAAAAACAGTCAATATTAGTGATAGAAATTATTTTTCTTTAGCTAAAAATGGACAATCAAATATTTCAGATCCTTTAATTAGCAAGACAAGAGGAGTAATGCAAGTAGCTATAGCTGTACCTCTAAAAGACAACAATAAAATTGTAGGCATATTGGTTGGATATGAGGAAGCAAAAAGTTTTTACAAAATACTTGAAGATATAGAAGTAGGGAAAACAGGTCATGCTATACTTTTTAATAAAAATGGAGAAATTCTCTACCATCCAGACAAGACATTGGTGGAAAGTGGAGAATTAAATCTTTCAAATGCTAAAAACAATAGTTCTCTAAAAGAGTATGCAGAACTTGTTGAAAAGGCAACAAAAGGTAAGACTGGTGTTGGAACCTATACATATAAGGGTGAAAAAAGGTTAGTAGCCTATGCTCCTATGGGAGGAAACAATTGGTCTATAGCTGTAAATGTTCCTGAAGCTGAAATGCTTTCTCAATTAAATTCTTTAAAAAAATCAATGTTCACAACTACTATAGCTGCTATACTTGTAGGAATATTGTTCTCTATGTTATTTAGCAAAAGCATAACAAAGCCTTTAATCTCAGTAGCAAATAGAGCTAAAAACATAGCAGATTTAGATTTGTCAAAAGATATAGATGAAAAACTATTAAATAGAAAAGATGAAATAGGAGATATTGCCAAGTCTTTTGATATAGTCATTAAAAATTTTAGAGAATTTTCAAAAGAAATTTCTGAGACTTCAGAACAAGTAGCTGCCTCATCACAAGAACTTGCTGCTACTTCAGAGGAAGCTGCTCTTGCTTCTTCACATATTGCTGAATCTGCTGCTGAAATAGCTGGTAGCTCTGATGGACAATTAAATGAAGTGGATAAAATGGCTTCTTCAATTGAAAAAATTTCTGCTCAAATAGACAATATTTCCAACAAATCCGTAGAAATGGCAGAACTAGTTGATAGTGTATATGATCACACTATAGATGGAAAGGATAAAATAGATAGTACAATTGTTCAAATGAGACATATCACTGAAAGTACGGATTTAGTGAAAAAATCTCTTATGGAAGTAAATGAAAGCTCTAAAAAGATGGATGCTATAATAAACGTGATTCGTACTATAGCAGAACAAACCAATTTACTTGCACTAAATGCTGCCATTGAAGCAGCTAGAGCTGGAGAAGCTGGAAAGGGATTTTCTGTAGTAGCTGAAGAGATAAGAAAACTTGCTGAGGAAACTTCAAGATCTACTGAAGAAATATACAATATCATAGTGGAAAATCAACAGACAATTGATGAAGCCAATGAAAATATGGATGTAAGCAAGGAAGATGTGGATAAAGGTGTGGAAATAGTGAATATAGCTAAGAATTCTTTTGAAGAAATTTCAAATGTAATACTTGATGTGAGTAGAGCTATAAACAATACCATAAATTCCATAACTGAATTGGGAATGGGTGCCAATGAATTGGTAGAGGCTTCTACTTCTGTGGAAAATTTAAGTAGACAAGTTGCTGGAGAAATCCAAACTATTTCTGCTGCTACTGAAGAAGAAACTGCATCTATGGAAGAGATAACTGCTGCAAGTGAATCCCTTGCAAAACTTGCAGAAGGGCTTCAGATGCTCATTTCACAAATAAAATTCTAAAAAAAGCTCTTGGATTTTCCAAGGGCTTTTATTTAGAATTTTTTAAATCATATATTTCTCTATAAAGATTTGCTATATCATCAGCTAAATCTCTAGCAAGCATAGATGCCATGAGATGGTCTTGAGCATGAACCATGAGTAGAGTCACAGAATCATTTTCTTTTTTTATTTCTTCTCGTATGATATTGGTCTGAAAACTATGGGCAATATTAAGCTCATTGTCCGCCATATCTAAAAGTTCATCCATTTTTTCAAAATTGTACTCTTTAGCTTCTTTTAACGCTTCAAATATATGGCTTCTAGCGGTTCCAGAACTAGATATTATCTCTACAATCATTCTCTCGTATTCCGATTCAATCATTAGAACCCCTCCTCTCATATATGTATCGACATATATTCTATATATTTAACAATATTTTTAAAAACCCCTTAAAGAAATTTTCCTTAAGGGGTTTTTGTCGATTTATAATTTTGACAATTCTATGGCTAAATTGGCTCCTACTTTGGCATTGTTGTAGACCAATTTGATATTTGATTCAAGACTGTCTCCACCAGTTTTGTCCTTTACCCTTGACAATAAAAATGGTGTGACTTTTTTGCCCTTTATACCTTTTTCTTCTGCTTCTTTCAATACTTCTTCTATAGCCTTATCTATGGCAGATTTGTCCATTTCATATTCTTCAGGAATTGGATTTGCTACTACTATTCCTCCATTTAAGCCTAAATCCCATTTTGTCTTTATCGCCTTAGCCAATTCTTCTTCACTGTCTACTCTGTAGTCTACGCCATATCCACTTTTCCTTGTAAAAAATGCTGGAAACTCATCGGTCTTGTACCCTACAACTGGTACTCCAAAAGTTTCAAGATATTCAAGGGTGAGTCCTAAATCAAGTATGGATTTAGCTCCTGCACAAACTACTGCTACATCAGTATGGGCAAGTTCTTGAAGATCCGCTGAAATATCAAAGCTCTTTTCTGCACCTCTGTGAACTCCACCTATTCCTCCTGTGACAAATACTTTTATACCAGCTAATTTTGAAATGATCATAGTACTAGCCACAGTTGTAGCACCATTGAGGCCCTTTGCAATTATAAAAGGTAAATCTCTTCTGCTTACTTTGTAGACATCTTTGGCCTTCCCCAAATACTCTATTTCGTCGTGAGAAAGCCCTACTTTTATTTTCCCATTAAGTATGGCTATAGTTGCTGGTATTGCCCCCATACTCCTAATGATCTCTTCCACTTCTAGTGCTGTCTCTACATTTTTGGGATAGGGCATTCCATGAGAAATAATAGTTGATTCTAGTGCTACCACTGGCTTCTTTCCCTCTATAGCAGCTTTTACTTCTTTGCTTATCTCCATATAATTTTCTAACATATTTCCATCTCCATTCTTTTTTTAATTTTTTCAGGTGAAATATTGGGATTTATAGTGTTTTCGTCTTCCAATGTAAGTACAGAAGCACCTATGGCAAAGTTTAAAGTTTCTTCAATAGAAAAGTCATTGAAATATGAATAGGCTACTCCTGCAAGAAAAGCATCTCCTGCTCCTGTAGCATTTTTTATATTTGCCTTGGGAGGAAGAACATGTCTTTCTATTTTTCCATCAAAATAGTATACACCCTTTTCTCCAAGGGAAATGAAAACCCTCTTTACACCTTTTTCTAAAAGACAATATGAAGCTTTTTTTAAATCATCTTCTGAATTTATCTCAATCCCTGAAAGTATTTCTGCTTCAATCTTGTTGGGTTTTATGGTATGAAAATGTCCTATTATATCTTTAACTTTTTTGGCCTTTGTAGTAGATACTGTGTCTAAAAAATAATCAGCTTCAATATTTTCCACCATATATCTAATTACTTCCTCAGGTATATTGGTATCCACTACACAAAGTCTGGAATTTTCAATGATATCTCTTTTGCTTTCAATAAATGGTATACTAAAATTCTCAAATATGTCCATAGAAGATAGTGCCAATTTCATATCGCCATTTTCATCTAGTATGCAAAGATAAGTAGAAGTATCTTCATCTTGAACAATGAGAGAATCCGACATATCAAGGCCTATTTTTATTCCATCTTCAACTATATGCTTCCCATAGGTATCACTTCCAAGGACAGTTATAAGCCTTGTATCCATACCAAGTCTAGCCAAGTTTTCTCCAATATTTCTACCTACTCCTCCCAGAGAAATAGTAGTCTTTCCTGGATTGGAATCCTCCATGATGAGAGATTTATAGGGAAGGCCTATTATATCCACATTAGCTCCACCTACAACAACTACATAAGGTTTTCTTTTGACAATATAGCCTTTTCCTATGATATAGCCTTTTTTCATAAGGTTTCCAATATGAACTCCCACAGAAGAACGAGTGATCCCTAGTTCTTCTGCTATCTCCTTTTGGGAGATAAGTGGATTTTTAGAAATCAGTTCCAATATCTCTTCTTCTCTTTTGGTCATAAGAATCTCCTTAATATTTGTTTATATTATAAACTTGTGCTTATTTTCTATGATACTACTCATTTTTTATTTTGTCAAGGTAGCTGATGCAAAACCGCCAAGGGTGTTGCACCCTTGGCGGCAAATATATTTTTGTGTTTTATTTAAAGAAATTTATATCTGGATTTTTCATATCTAATATATTTTTAACTCTCCAGCCTATAACAGGCTGATATTGTGGATGGGTTAAAATATAGAATTGTTCATCTTCTATAGCTTGGAATACACTCATCCCAACGCTATCAATTGGTAAGCCTGTAGTTATGACATGATGAGCTCTTTTAAGCCCATTTTTATATTCTTCACTTTGATAATATGGGTCTTCCCAGTCAATCTTAAACTTTTCTGGTCTTCTATCATCGCAGTGATGTAAATCTGTTTGAATAAATCCTGGACAAAATACTGACATCTTTATCTTTGAGCCTTTTTCTTGCAATTCATAATTTATAGATTCAGAAAGTCCTATATTACCAAACTTGGTCATATGATATGTTGGCATTCCTGAAGTAGAAAGAAGTCCTGCTACACTTGCAGTATTGACTATATGGCAATCTGTACCCTGTTCTTCCATGATAGGTACAAATACTTTTAATCCATAGAGAACACTATATAGATTTGATTGCATGATATAATCTATATCATTTAATGGCAATTTCCAAATAGAACCAGGAACTACTACTCCAGCGTTGTTGAAGAAAATATCTACTTGCCCATATTTATCTAATGTCTTCTCAGCTAACATTTCCATATCATTGTATTCAGTTACGTCCATATATACAGTCATAAAATCTGCATTTAGGTCTTTAAATTCACTTTCCACTCTATCCAAGCCTTTTTTATCAATATCTGCTATAACTACTTTCATTCCTCTTTTTACAGCTTCCTGAGCTAAGGCATGGCCTATACCATTGGCTCCACCAGTAACAACAGCTACTTTGCCTTTGAATTCCTTCATCCAAAACTCCCCCTTTTATTCTAATGCATATGCCTTGTCAAAACCTGTTTGTACTGCATCATAAACTTTTCCTGGCCTTTGGGAATCTCCAAGAATTTTTACATTCTTAAAGTTCTTTTCTATATCCCCTACAAACTCATTTACTTGAGGACGTACTCCCAAGGACAATACTACACAATCTGCATCCATAGTCATTTTAGTATTGTCATAAGTGTTTAGTAGATGAACTTTTCCTTCTTCAATTGCAACTAATTGTCTTCTCGTATGCATTTTTACTCCGTATTTTTTAAGCCTAGTAGTTATATCATATAGTACTGAAGCATATACGCCGGGTCCTATATCTTTTTGCATTTCTATTACTTCTACATCATTTCCTTTTTCAGCTAAATACTCAGCTGTTTCAAGTCCAGTCATTCCTGAACCAGCAACTACAATTTTCTTTCCTCTTATATCCATCTTTTGGTCTAGTACATCAGTTGCTATCACTACATTTTCCCCATGAATTCCAGGCATTTCTGGAACTATAGCGTTTCCGCCCATAGCTACAAATACTGCATATGGATTTAAAGCCTTTAAATCTTCAATAGTTGGTGCACAATTTAGTCTTATATCCACTCCCAATTGTCTTATCTGATATTCCATATTATTTACTAGAGCTTTCAATTTGTCTTTGCATGGTGGAATACTTCCTAGATATACACTTCCTCCTAAATGGTCTTTCTTTTCAAACAATACTACCTTGAATCCTCTTATAGCTAGTACCCTTGCTGCTTCCATGCCAGCAGGTCCTCCACCAATGACTGCTACAACTCTTCCATCTCCATCTTTTTCATACCGAGCATATTCCCCTTCATATCCAAGCCTTGGGTTTACAGCACATTCTACTGCTTTACCATCCATTACTTGTTCTATACAGTGCAAACAAGATATGCAAGGTCTTATTTCTTTTTCTCTGCCCTCCATAGCTTTCTTTCCAAATTCAGAATCAGCCAATTGAGCTCTCCCCAATGCTATGAAATCACAAATTCCTTCTGCCAACAACCTTTCAGCTACCTCTGGAGTTTTTACATTGTTACAAGCTATAACTGGAATTTTTACACTTTTCTTTATTCCTTCAGCTAAATGTTTTTTCCATCCCTCAGGATAAGAAACTGGTTCTATAATGGTTACGGCTGATTCATAAGTTCCTGAACTTACATTTATAGCGTCTACTCCTATACTTTCTAAATATCTAGCCATTTTTATAGCTTCTTCTTGAGTAATTCCACCTTCCACAAATTCATCCCCATCAATTCTAACGCTAATTGGAAAATTTGGTCCACAGATATGTCTTATGCCTAAAATAATTTCTGTAACAAATCTCATTCTATTTACAAAACTTCCACCATACTTATCTGTTCTCTTGTTTGTCAATGGACTCATAAATTGTCCTATTAAGTATCCATGAGCACCATGAAGTTCTACACCATCTATTCCAGCTATTTGTGCAATTTTAGCTCCAGCTACAAATTTCTTTACAAGTCCTTCTATTTCTTCTGTAGTCATCTCTCTTGGCATTTCTCCTATAGTCTTGCAAGGTATTGGACTTGGTGCAGCAATTTGTCTTCCCTCAATAAGTCTACTATGAGATTGTCTTCCAGGATGATGAAGTTGCAAAAATATCTTTGTGTCATATTTGTGAACTGCTCTTGCCAATCTTTCTAGTCTTGGAATTTGATTTGCATTTGTAGCACACAATTGATTTGGTGTTCCCACACCTGTTTCATCGTCAATTCTAGTTATTTCTGTGATTATGAGACCACAGCCACCCTTTGCTCTTTCTTCATAATATTTAATCATTCTGTCACTTGCTTCACCTGTAGATGAGGCCAAAGAAGTTCCCATAGCAGGCATAACTATTCTGTTTTTTAAAGTCAACTTCCCAATTTGGCCTTTTTTAAATAGATAATTGTATTCCATATTAGCACCTCCGTTATTTATTTAACGTTCTTATGTATTACTTTAATACAATAAAACTCAATTTTCTATGGGCTCCAAATACAATAATTCTTGCCTTTTTTGTGCACCATGCACTATAATAATTACAAAGGGGGAAAACGTTATGGCAATAAAACTTATTGATATTTATAACAATCTTAAGGATTGTTCAAAGGCCTTGTATTCAAAGCAAAATGGCGAAGAATTTCTCATTGATTCAGAATTGTTGAGTGATGAAATAAGCATTTTAAGAAAAAACATACTTTATGTATGTGAAGCTTCTACTTTAAATGAAATGAATATAGAAAACATTTCCAAATGCAATTTGTTGATATTAAAAGATGAGGGATATGATTTAGAGAGGCTTATAAATAGAAAAATAAGTATTATAGAATATAATTCTAATATAGAATTCCAAAAGTTGTTCAATAGTGTAAAGGATATGTTCATAAAAGACTATATACTCTTGGATAGTTCAGCCATATTGTTAGATGCCCTCATAAAAGAAAAAGGGCTCAAATATATTGTAAATATTAGTTCCGAAATACTTCAAAATCCTGTCATACTCATAGATTCAGGATTTAAGGTACTAGCTCATTCAGATGTAGAAGAAATAACTGAATCCTTTTGGCTCAACAATATAAATATGGGCTATTGTTCCTATGAATTCATTTCTGCAGTTAAAAAGATAAAGTCCTTCCAAAGCTCTCCAAATACCAACGAACCCTTTATAGTCATCTGCCCTGAAAGTCCCATAAGAAAACTAGTCAGCAAAGTAATTATAGATGGAAATTCTGTAGGTTATGTCATTATCCTAGAATCCAACGAAAAGTTTACAGACAATACTTATGAAGTGATAAAACTTTTGAGCAATGTTATCTCTGAAGAACTAAAAAAGGACCAAGTTTATAGGAATTTAAATGGACTTATGTATGAAAATTTAATTGTTGATATATTGGAAAAAAGTGTTGCAAATGAAAGAACTCTAAAAGAAAGAATGAAGTCTGCAAATTGCAATTTTGGAGACAATTTATATCTACTGGTAGCTGAAATATCCAATTACAATACCACAAATACTCCTTCCAATTATTTAAAGCAATCTTTGGAACAAATATTTTCCGAATACAAGTCTCTATTTTATAAAGATCATATATTGGTATTGGTGGATTTGAAAAAAGACTCTTCTATAAGCCCTAAGGCAAAGAAAAAACTTGTAGATTTTCTGGAAAAGCAAGGCATAACATTGGCTGTAAGTTCTAATTTTCACAATATTTTGAATATAGGAAACTCCTACAAGCAGTGCAAAGATACTTTGGAATTGGCCTCAAAGTTAAATTTAAATGGAAATGTATTTTTCTATGAAGATCTTAAATTCTACCATCTATTGTGCAATACCAATCCAAATATAGACCTTTTAAATTTTTGTAGCGATGGGCTATTGAAACTCATTGACTATGACAAGAAAAACAACACCGAATATTTTAAAACCCTAAAGGCCTATATTGCTGCAGATAAAAATGCTGTGCAAACTGCAAAAAATATGTATATCCATAGGAATACTATAAACTATAGATTAAACAAAATAAAAGAAATTGCAAATTTGGACTTGGAAAATGGGGATGAAATTTTTAGGCTGACTATGTCTATGAAAATACTAGAATTCAATGAACATCATTAAAAAACACAGGGAGGAATTGTTTTTTAAACAGCCCGTCCCTGTGTTTTAAGATTAATGAGTTTGGCCTTCTGAAACTTTTATATCTTGTTTGTTTTCTACTACTGCTTCAATGGCAAGAGTTAAAGCTTTGATGATATCGTTTAGATTCATACTTGCTGTAGCTCTTTTGTCAACTACTTGTTCTGGAAGAAATGGCACATGAATGAATCCACCCTTTATATTTGGATATTTCTTGTCAATTAAATAATGTAGCCCATACATGATGTGATTACATACATAAGTTCCAGCGGTATTTGATACGCTGGCAGGGATGCCACCTTCCCTTATTTTTTGAACCATAGCTTTTATAGGAAGTTGTGAAAAATA
The DNA here is from genome assembly GCF_047830725.1 of Sporanaerobacter sp. Classification (NCBI taxonomy): domain Bacteria; kingdom Bacillati; phylum Bacillota; class Tissierellia; order Tissierellales; family Sporanaerobacteraceae; genus Sporanaerobacter; species Sporanaerobacter sp. The sequence goes on from NZ_CP181252.1 coordinate 746,274, forward strand.
TGCTGGTTCGCCATCTTCAAATATTGGCTCATCTACAGGCATATTTCCTTCGTTGTCTCCTATAGGTGCATCGCTTATATTTATAGCTACTCTTTCAACAGTCATATCAAATCTTCCACCAGCTTGCCCTACACATATGACAACATCGGGATTTTCTCTTTCAATTGCCTCATCTAATTTGTTTATAGATTTTCTAAATACTGTAGGAATTTCTACTTTGACAATTTCTGCTCCAGCTATTTCACTATCTAATCTTTTTACTGCTTCATAGGCAGGATTTATACTTTCCCCACCAAATGGATCAAACCCAGTAACTAATACCTTCATTTTTTTACCTCCTTAAAATGCCCAAACTAGCATGAGTACTATGTGTATAACCAAAAGTATCAATGCCATTGGTGCTTGAGTTTTTATGACTCTATTTTTATCTTTTATTTCAAGTATTGCTGCAGGTACTATATTGAAATTTGCTGCCATAGGAGTGAGTAGTGTACCGCAATCTCAAAGAAAGAGCTGCTGATATTGTTCTTATGACCATATAAATTGATAATATCTTTCCAGCCGTAGCTGCTTTTACATTTCCTATAAGTTCTGCTGCTCTTTGTTTAAGCCCATATCTCTCCAACAATCCAATGATAGGTAGTGTGACAAAAAATACTGTCATATAACGATTTGTCACAAAAGCCTCTCCTCCCTTCATTGTTTTTATTTTCAATTAATTTAAATATATAATATACTAAAATTCATTTCTGTATACTAGGATACAAATTTACTTCCATTTTATATATTTTTCTAAATTTTCTATATCTCTAATAATTATTTCCCCATTAGCAGTATCTATTATCCCTTCATCTTTAAATTTATTTAATGCTCTGGTCACTGTCACCCTTGAGCAACCTATAAGTTTAGCAATTTCTTCATGAGTAAATCTTTCATTTATCTTTTTGCCTTGACCAGTTTCTTCGCCTTCTTGATAATACAATCTGATAAGTGTGTCTGCCACTTTTCCAATAGAATCACTGAAGGCCATATTTGCCATTTGAAACATGACTATCCTAAACTTTCTTGTGATGCTATGAATTATATCTCTATAGATACGAGGATTTTCAAGGAGTATTTCTTCAATTGTTCGTTCATCTAATATGGATATAATGCTATCTTCTAAAGCTTTGGTCACGAACTTAGACTCTCCACCACAAAAATAGTCCATTTCCTTAAATATTTCTCCTCCTTGAAGTAAATAGAGAATTTTTTCTTCTCCTTCAATGCTGTAAATAGACTGTTTTAAATTACCGCTCATTACAATGCATATTACATCTCTACCTTTCATCTCAATCAGGCTATTTTTAGGATATTTTTTCATGCTTCCTCGTTTGCCAATTTCTAAAAATGTGCTTCTCATTTTTTCTTGCCTTGCCACATCAAAATACTCATCATACATCCTTTTCACCCTCCAAATATTCTGTATTAACTATATTATATCCTAGGGAAATATGAGTAAGCATGAAAAATTAAATCCTTGAAGAAAAAATCTTCAAGGATTTTGAGTTTAGATTATTCTGCAGGAATAATTATTTTTTGTCCTGGGAATATCAAATGTGGATTTTTAAGTTTGTTGTATTCAGCTAATCTTTGCCAAGTTGTACTGAATTTCTTTGCTATTCTCCACAATACATCGCCAGGTTTTACAACATAGGATTTTTCTTTTGCTTCTTTGCCAGGTACAACAACTGGTTTTTCTTCCTGTTTACCTTCTACAACAGTCATTCTACCTTCAACCTTTTTGTCTATAGTTCCTAATTCCTTGATATATTCCATAACTATTTCATCAAGGCCTGGATATTCTGCCAATACTCTCCCATCTTTAAGCATTTCATATCCGTCTCCACCTGCAGCCATAAAGTCATTTGTAGCAAGTTTATATGTTCTATTTATATCCAATGGTTTCCCACCAATCATCACATCAGATATTCTCTTACCTGCTTCTTTTGAAGGATCTAGCTTAAATGTCATTCCACCTACTTGTGGAAAACCTCCTGCTAGCTCTGGATATGATACTACACCATGTTCCAATGCATTTAGTATATCAATTCCTTTTACTTCTTTTAAAACTAGATAATTTCCAAATGGTAGAACCTTAATTACATCACCCTTTGTTATATCTCCAGTTTCTATGGAAGCTCTGATCCCACCACCATTTGTAATAGCAACATCTGCACCGCTTGCCTTTATCATTGCATCTGTTATGATATTTGCAAGATTTGTTTCTCCACCTCTTACTTGTTCTCTTTCACCATCAAGTTTAACTGCTGCTTTTCCTACCAATACTGATAGTACTTCTTCATTTTCCTTATTAATTTCTTCTATCAATGCTTTAATTTCTTCATCTTCTTTAATTTCAGCAGCTTGTTCTTTAGTAAATAAACTTGCAGCTTTGTTAACAATCTTTCCATCTTTAAATTCCACATTCACTATACCTAAATTCTTGTCATATTCACCAGTTTGAACAATCAATGTATCTCCAACTACTTTTCCATTTTCTAATACTGTGTGGCTATGACCATCAACGATTAGGTCTATTCCCTTTACTTTTGCTGCTACATCTGAACTCTTTACATCACTTTCTTCATCTAATCCCACATGGGATAGAGCAATTATCATATCAACTTTTTCTTTCTTTAATTCTTTTACCATTTCTTCTGCTACTTTTATAGGATCTTCTATATTTACGCCTTCAGTATTCTTTGGATTTGATTTATATTTTGTTTCTGGAGTAGTCAAACCAAATATACCTATCTTTATACCATCCACTTCTTTTATTGTATAAGGTTTTAAATCCCTCGTTCCATCTTCTTTTACTACATTGGCAGCTACTATTGGGAATTCTGTCTTATTTGACAATTCTATTAGTCTATCGTATCCATAGTTAAAGTCATGATTTCCTGGAACCATTGCATCATATCCCATGGCATTCATTACCTTAACGATACTATCACCCTTTGAAACAGTAGCTATTGGAAGTCCATGTAGTGTATCCCCTGCATCTAGTAATATAGTATTTGGATTCTCACTTCTCAATTCTTTCACTTTTGTTGCTATTTTGGCAAATCCCATTCCGTCATAATCTCCTTCTTTTAATCTGGAATGAGTATCATTTGTATGAACTATTGTGATTTCCTTTACATTTGCTGTTTCTTCAGCAAATGCTATATCTTGTAGTGGCGCTACAAATATGCCTAATACTAATGCAAAAGATAAAATAATACTACATAGTTTTTTGTTTTTGAAACTCATTTTTAAGCCCCCTTGTTTATTTAATAATTTAATATACTTTTCTAATAAATTATCTCTTCTACACAGACATGGAAAAATCCTCTTTTATTTCTAAGATTAATCAAACAATTTCTTCAAATTTATATCATATGGTGCTCTCACTATGCCTTTTTCTGTGATTATACCTGCAATTAATTCATGAGGCGTCACATCAAATGCTGGATTGAATACTTTTACATCTGAAGGAGCTGTTTGTTTCCCAAAACCGCATATTATCTCTTCTTTATCTCTTTCTTCTATGACAATATCATCTCCAGTAGCTGTATTTAAATCTATAGTAGTCGTTGGACCTGCTATGTAAAATGGAATATTGTGTGCCTTGGCAAGTAATGCTACTCCATAAGTACCAATTTTGTTGGCTACATCTCCATTGGCAGCAACACGATCACAGCCTACTATGACAATATCAATCCATCCCTTTGCCATGACCATTGCAGCCATATTGTCTGTGATAAGAGTCACATCTACGGAAGCCTCATTTAATTCAAAAGCTGTAAGTCTTGCTCCTTGAAGTAATGGTCTTGTCTCATCAGCAAATACTTTTATATCCCATCCCTTTTCCTTAGCAAAATAAATTGGTGCCAAAGCTGTCCCATATTTAGACGTAGCCAATACTCCTGCATTGCAATGAGTCAAAACAGTTGAGCCATTCTTTAGTACGTGAATACCATTTTCTCCAATTTTCCTACATATTTCTTCATCTTCTCTTTGGATAGAAATAGCTTCATTTTCTAATATATTCTTTATTTCCTCCACTGGCTTCTCCTTGTTCTCCAAAGCCTTTTTCTCCATTCTATCCAAAGCCCAAAATAGATTTACTGCTGTTGGTCTTGAAGAAGCAAGATATTCAGTTACCTTTTTTAATTCCTTACAGAAACTTTCGAAATCCTTTTCCTTTGAGTTCTTTATTCCCAAAACAACTCCATAAGCTGCTGCAATTCCAATAGCTGGAGCTCCTCTAACTTTCAACTTCTTTATAGCTTGGAAACATTCTTCCACTGTTTCAATAGCTATTATCTCTTTTATAGTTGGCAATTTTGTTTGGTCTATAATATAGACTTTCCCATCTCTATACTCGATCGTTCTTAGCATATCATTCTCTCCTTTCCGAGTCTGGCATAGGGACGTTTCGTTTGGCTGGACAGTTTTTGTCCAGCCAAACGAAACGTCCCCATAGCTCTTTTGTGTTATATAAATATATTATACTATACTTTAGCCATATTGTCCTTGTTGCCGCATTTTATATGAAAAGTAGCGATACACCTACAACCGTAACAACTGCACCAATTATTTCTTTGGGAGATACTTTTTCTTTTAAAATAAATACTGATGCAGGAATAATAAGTACGGGAACTATAGATGTTATAGTTGAAGCAACTCCTGTAGTTGTATATTGTATAGCTAATAAGTTAAAAGATACCCCTAAGAATGGTCCAAATATCGAACCTATTGATATGTATTTCATTGCATTCTTATCACTTAAAGCCTCTTTCAGTTTGTCCCATTTTTTCATAGCAAAGAAAACTATAGTGAACCCAACAATGCCAGATATTATACGAATTTGAGTAGCAGCAAATGGATTATAATCTCCCATACCTATTTTGCTAAGTATTAATCCCAAAGACTGCCCAATTGCACCTATAAAAGCATAGGATATACCCTTTACGGAATATGAAAATTTCAAAGTTTTTTCTTCTGGATTTCTCATTAAAACAACCAACGCAATCCCTGAAATAGTTATAATCATACCTATAATATTTGATACTGTAAGCAATTCACCCATGGTTATATATCCTAAAAAAGCTGTAATAGGTGGTACTAAAGCCATTATAAGCATAGAAATTCTTGAACCAATTTCTACATATGCCTGAAATAAAAACATATCTCCAATAACAAATCCTATAAGTCCAGATAAACTAAGATAAAACCATGCCCTAGATGTTGCATCTAAAGGCAAGAACATTCCTCTAGTAAAAGTTGTGTATAAGCTAATTAAAATAAATCCAATCATCAATCTAATATAATTTACAGACAAAGACCCAACTTTCTTCCCTGCTAATTCAAACGAAGTGGCAGTAATAGTCCAAAATACTGCAGTAATAAGTGATGCAATTTCCCCAAAATGTGCTTGAGCCATATTTATACCTCCATTATTAAATAAAATTTAGACACTCTAAATATATAATATTATATCAGCTTTTATTTGTAAATAGGGTGGCATGGGGACGTTTTGTTTGCCACCTTTTACCGCTTTTTAACAAAAAACGAACAGATAATTATATTTTATCTGTTCGTTTTTGAGTTTTGCGACAAGGAGAACCGTCCCCGCTGTCGCAAATTATAGTCTTTTTGACATTGTATGATGTATCCATTATGACTATATCTGCATCTTTTCCGACTGAAAGACTTCCTTTTGATTTTTCCAATCCCAATAGCTTAGCTGGATTTAAGGATAACATTTTTACTGCTTGAGGAAGATCTAAATTAGTGTTTTCAACTATATTCTTCAAGGCTATGTTTAAAGTAAGCACACTTCCAGCCAATGACCCACCATCTTTAAGTCTAGCCGCTCCATTTTTAACTATTACTTCTTGCCCGCCTAATTCATAGAGTCCTTCCATCATACATCCAGCTCTCATGGAATCTGTAATGAGTATGACTTTGTCACTACCTTTAACTTTTAGAAGTACATTGAAAGCACCTGGATGAACATGAATGCAATCTGCAATCAATTCGCATGTAATGTCACTATTCATAACAGCACCTACTACTCCTGGTGATCTATGATTTAGTGGAGTCATAGCATTGAAAGTATGAGTGGCGTGAGTTATTCCTTTATTTATAGCCTCTATCGCTTGTTCATAACTAGCAGCAGTATGCCCTATGGACAATACTACATCTGAATTTGACTTTATTTTTTCTATAAATCTATAGTCTTCATCTTCTTCTGGTGCTAGAGTGATGATCTTTATAATGTCTAAATAGTCTTTGACCAATTCATAATCTGGTTTCATGATATACTCAGGATTTTGTGCTCCCATTTTTTCTTTGTTAATAAAAGGACCTTCCATGTGCACACCCAATATTTTTGCTCCAGGCATTCCTTTTTTCATCGCTTCTCTTACATTGTCAAAGGAGTTTAAAATATCATCCTTTCCCATAGTCATAGTAGTCGCTAAAAATCCTGTAACTCCTTTTTTAGCTATTGTCTTACTTATGATTTCTAATGCTTCAATACTTCCATCCATTACATCTTTCCCACCTGCTCCATGTATATGAATATCTATAAATCCTGGAAGTACATAATTTCCTTTTGCATCTATTTTTTCTTCATATTCATACTTGCCTAGTTCTCTCTCATCTATTATATCTACTATTTTTTCATCAAATACAATGGCTTTATCCTCAAGTATTTCATTTTCTGTCACAATCTTTCCATTAAAAATTACCTTCATTTTCTCACCTACTTCAAATATAGTGGCACGGGGACGTTTTGTTTGCCACCTATCGCACTCTTTTGTGGGACATGTTTTGTCCAGCCAAGCGAAACGTCCCCGTGGCGGTGCTAGAATACTGGGCCCAAGGTATTCCAAGGATCTAACATTATTGGTTCTTGTTCATAAGCTTTCAATATTTCTTCAGGTACATATTTTTTATTTATGGCCACTCTTAAGACATATTCATCAAACCACTCATCGCTCATTATATAAAAACCTCTGTTTCCGGCTTCTTCTCCCCAGCTATTTTGGACTTTCCATCTATTTGGCTTGCCATCTACAAGATTGACTCCAGTAAAGGTCATTACATGGGATGAACCGCTAGCTCTGTACATAAGTCTTTCTTTTTTGTTCATATCAAATTTAGTATTTAGAACAGTTTCATAATTGAACAAGTTCATATCCATTATTCCAAATTCCCTATGAGACATTTTCCCTACATCACAGCCAAAGGAAACTTGCTCTCCGCCCTTGATTTGAGCTATAGCCAATTCCTTTAAGGTATTTATTTCAACATTTAAATATTTAACTGGCTCATTATCCACTACATTGCCATGATATTTTATAGAATAAGTTTTTCCAAAAGGTTTGTCTTCTGCTGGATAATTTACAAGTACTACATAATCTTTGGGTTTAACTTTTGAATATTTGTTGTAAAACTCCAATGGAGTTATATCTTTGTCTCTGTGGAAATCTCCATTTATATCTCTATATTCAAAGTCAAATTTCTTTGGTGGTTCTCCAAGAAAATGACACAAAATATTGTAGGTATCTATTAGCATTTCTTCTTTTTGATCTCTTATAGCTTCAATGGATTTGTTTTCTCTATACATTTCTCTCAATGCTTTTGCATATTGTCTCATCTTTTCATTTAATATTTGATTTAGTACTTTTGAATCCTCTGAAGTTTTAGAATCTGGCATTGCATATTTAGGAACTATTCCATACTTTTCTATAAGTTTTGTAAATAATCCCCATCTTCCTCCTTCTTCTACAGGAGAATTTAATAGCCCAATCACTTCATGATCATATATATCTTTGTCAATAGTAGATATTATATTTTCTAAAAAGAAATTAGATTTTTCTAGCTTGTCCCAGAAAAATATATAGTTTTGAGAAAGCTCAAAATTTTTATCTTTCATATTTAAGCTACTAGAAATACCTTGTCTCACACAGTTCAAAGCAGCAAACATCCAACACCTTCCTGTTTTCTTTTGATTTGTCACTTCTCCCACATCTATTTCTTCTGAAAAGTGATAGTGCATATTTGCAACAGCTTCGTGATTTAGTGCTACATCAACAAGACCATTTCTTATGACAGCATCTGAATATACTTTGTTGTTTAAATCTGAATTGTAGTACTTTGAACACCTTTCAATAAGCTCATTTGTGACTGATTTTTCATTCATAAAATATGCCTCCTATTATTTTAATTATATTATTCATATGTTCCTGTCTTTAGCAATTCCCCATCCTTCATCATCAACTGTCCCTTGGCAATCACAGTTTTTATTTCAAGATTGCCATCTACAATCAAGAAATCTGCATCTGAACCTTCCATTATTGTACCTTTCTTTGGATAAAAATTAAGGGCCCTTGATACATTGCTTGTGAAAAACTTCAAAGCCTTTTCTATATCAATTCCTAATTCCAACACCATCGTTCTAAATTCTTCGTAAAGACTATTTACTTGTGATACTCCTATTTTTGTCATATTGCCCTTTTCATCATATCTAGACCAGCTTCCATAGCCATCAGAGCTAATTGTTATGTTTTCCAATGGAATTCCTTCAATTTCTGCCCTTTGGACAACTTTTCCTGGAGACAATTCTTCATTTGAACCACAGGTCAAATCAATTATGCCACCTTTCTTAGCATACTCAAGAGATTCTATCAATAGTTCTTCTCTGCGATTTACATGAGTAGGTCTTATGGTTCTAATCGGTATATCTGTCTCTATGAGAACTTCATTTATCATACCAAGCCCTTTTTCTCCATCTCCCATATGAGCTACTACTATACCTGCCTTTCCACTGAGCATCCCAGCTACTCTCGCATCTGAAGCAAGTCTTGCAAGTTCAACTTGAGTCAAGCTAGATGATCTGTGATCTGACAAAGCTATCTTGACTCCAATTATCTCTTCTATAAACACAATATCTTTTTTCACTGAATTGGTCAAAGTTGGGGAAGGAAGTTCATAAGCACCTGTAAGTGCATAGGCGGAGATTCCTTCTTCTCTTAAAGCCTTAGCTTTTGCCACAAGATTTTCTATACTTCTAGTTGTGGAATCCGTTCCTAAAAGTCCTACTACCGTTGTGATTCCCGCTTCTACAAGCTTAGACAAAGTGATTTCAGGTACCCTTGTCTTGAAGCTACCTTCTCCTCCGCCTCCGACAATATGTACGTGATTGTCTATAAATCCAGGAATCAATTTTTTACCTGTCCCATTTATTGTTTGAATTTTTTCAGAGAAAATTTCTATATTATCTTCTATTAAAGCTATTTTCCCACCACAAATCAAAACATCTTTTCTCCCTATATATTCTGGATTATAGACTTCTATATTTTTTATAAGTATCACAAACATCACCCCATTCTTTTTGAGTTCCTTCTATCTATATTATACACGTGGTGGCAAGGGGACGTTTTGTTTGCCACCTAATTTGGACCATAATTCACGATCTTGCAGTGGGATTGTTTCCGTCCAGCCAAGCGAAACGTCCCCGTGGCGGACTACGTCCTAAGCAAATCCCCTAATAGCAAACTATTGTCGCATTATATTGTCATATTTAAGCATGGCTAAAGGTGATAAGTTTACATTGTGTACATTGACCTTGGTACATACTGCATTTTGTGGATGGAGTATAGGGACATTTGGAGCATCCTCGGATATTATCCTTTGAATCTCTCTATATATCTCCTCTCTTTTCTTTGGATTTGCCATATGAGTTGCCTGTTCAACTAATTCTACCACTTGTTCATTTTCATAAGCACTTAGATTGGTTTGGTTGCCGGGCATAAACAAAGGTTTTATAAAAGAGGATGGATCTAGAGTATCAGCATACCAGCCTGAAAAATACATATCATAGCCCTCCTGTAGTTCATGGGCCCTTGAAAGCTCCTCTTTTGAAACCTTTTTATATTTACAAGTAATTCCTACAGCATTTAAATCCTCTTCAACTAGTTTTAATATTGGATGAGGATTTTCTCCTGAAAGAAAAACTAAAGGTCGAGTCAAGTCTACCCTTTCTTCCATTATTATTCTTTTTGCCTTTTCTGGGCTATATTCATAGCCTTTCACATGATCATAAGATATGAGACCAGGAGGTATTATGCATTTAGCTGTCGTTGCAAGGCCACCAAATATCTCATCTATTATTCGCTTCTTGTTTATGGCATAGTTTATCGCTTGTCTCATCCTCTTTTGAGTATATGGTGAACTGGTGTTTTTTAATTTAAACCCTACATAGAAAGTACCTACCAAATCTACAAACCTCATATTCTTACCTAGTTCATGAGACTTAATTGTTTCATACTCTTTTTTATTCTGTACAATATAGAAGTCATACTTCCCATTTATGAAATTGTCCAAAGCATCTTTGTCCCCAACTTTTACCTTCACTATATCGCAATAGGGCTTTCCCCCTAGATAATTGTCATTGGCTACCAAATGATATTCGTCGTTATTATAGCTATCCAACATATAAGGACCACATCCTACAAATTTCCCCTTTTTAAGCTCCTCAGCATCCATCACTGCACAGCAACCATGGGATAATAATAATAGAAAACCAGCTAAAAGGACTCTCCAATTTGATGGATAATCTATAATCATCTAATATTTTAATCCCCTTAACCTCACCCTTCATTCCTTTCATGAATTCCTTTGCTCCTTCTATATAATCGATAAACCAGGTATTTGGTGAGTTTAATTTAGGTGAAAGTAGACGCTCTAATGAGTATTTTACATCATAAGCTGTAACCTTTTTCCCATTATGAAAGGTGACATCATTTCTCAAATTAAATATCCAAGTAAGATTATCATCCTCTACATACCAGTTCTTAGCTATGGATGGGAGTACATTTCCTGTATCGCTTATAGTCAATAGCCCTGTGTGGATATTGTTTAAAAATCTCAAACTTTCCATTACATTGATCATAGCTGGATCTAAAGTCTGTAAAGGTTCTGAAAGGGCTAGATTAATAACTATAGGCTCCTTTTCTCCAGCAACATTTTGCTGATCTAGTAGTTTTCTAGTCATCCCATCTAAAAGCTTGGTTACTTGATTTAATTCTTTCAATGTAGCCATTGTGAACTGAGTGTTCATCATGGCACTTTCTACCATGGACATGGCCTTTTCTGAAGAGCGTTCCATCTCGTCAGTGGAAAAAACTATGGATTCAAGGCTACTAGTCTGCACAGAAATGGCTTCTGTTATCTCATTCATTAACTGAATCATACCCTTGATAGCCCCTTCAATCTCTTCAAAGGCTTTGCGGGATTCTTGGGCTACTGATGAACCTTCTCGAACTTTAATATTGCTATCCTCAACAGCTCTAATAGTGGTATTTACATTTTCTTGAATATTTTTAATGATATCTGATATATGATCCGCTGATTCAGCACTTCTATCAGCTAATTTTTTCACTTCATTGGCTACAACAGCAAAACCTTTGCCTGCATCTCCTGCTCTTGCTGCTTCTATATTGGCATTTAAGGCCAATAGGTTGGTCTGTTTGGCAATGCCCCTTATAATATTTAATACATCTTCTATCTGACCAATGCTTGCCCTTAGGCTATCTATCTGCTCTAAGACATTGGACATGGATTGGTTTATTTCCTCCATAGATCCAATAGTGTTGTTAACAGCTTTATTTCCTTCTTCTACTATATCTAGAGTAGAACTTGCCGTCCTATAAGAATCGCTAGAACTAGCCTGAAGCTCCTCTGCCATAGCAGAATAATGACTTATTTCATCTACTACCGAATATATATGTTTTATTTGTTCTTCTACTCTATTGGCTATAGATTCTATAGCATTAATCAAATTTTCCGTCTGATTTGCAGAATCCTCTATTCTTACCCCTAAATTGTGCAATAAGTTTTCTTCATTTTGTTTAATTAAATTGAGTTGAGATTTTACTGTAGAATCTTCCTCAAATGTTGAGGCCTTGTCTCTAAATTCCTCAGGCTCGTCCCCTTTTACATTTGGTTTTCTCTTAAATATGTCAAACATTTCATCTCCCCCTAAATACCTAATATAAAATCATATTTATCTACAGTATAGTTTAAAAATATAGTTTATTCAATATTTTTAATAAATTATTTGCAACTTAATTTGTATATGAAATGACCCCTGAAAATACATTTAAGGGGTCATTTTCATTCTTAAAAAGCTTCTAGTATCTGATCATAAGTTTTAGCTTTAATCAACTTTTCTCTGACGTCATCATGCATAAGCCTTCTAGATATATAACTTAATATTTTTAAATGAACATCATCTGATTTATTTGGCACTGCTATTAGAAATAGTAAATTAACTGGTTGCCCATCCATGGAATCAAAATCAATTCCATCTTGACTTATTCCAAAAGCTATAGATGCTTCATTTACAGCTTCACTCTTTCCATGGGGTATTCCTATCCCATGACCTATTCCAGTAGAAAACTCTTCTTCTCTTTTCATAACTGCTATCTTAAAATCTTCTTTGTTTTTAATTGTTCCATCTTTATATAGTATTTCAATTAATTCCTCTATAGCTTCTTCTTTTGTCCTTCCTTTCAATTGAAAAGAAATTCTATTTGGTGTTAACAATTTCCCAATGTCCATACAATACACACTCCTTTATTATCTGCTATTTTAAATTTTCAGATTTGTCAATACGCATTTAGTTGTTTTGTCCAAAAAACCGTCTCACAAGTATTTCTACTTACAAGACGGTTTTTACCACTTAAATCATAAGTTCCCATTTTCTTGTTTTTGCCTTAGTTTATATAGTAGTGTGGATTTATCTAATTCTATCATGTCATAAGTAATAAATTCACCTTTCTTTACATCTCTATTAATAACGGTTCTGTCATTTATCAATCCTATAGGAACTAAGTTTTCACTTTTGGCTATTTCATGTTTTTCAAGACTTCCATAGACTGTATATCCTCCTATACCGTCCAATGTATCTCCAGCTTTTAGATCTTTTTTCGCTACTGTGATAGTATCAGCTACTGCACCACAAATGGGAGCTATTGTAGACTCATTGTTTATACATGCATCAAATATAGTTAAAGGCGTTTCTAAGCTAGTTAGATGATAGGGCCTATATAGAACATAGTTTGGACCTGAGCCCATTTTCAAATATTCCAATTGACTATGTATTTCTTCTAAATCTGTTGTAAACAAAAGATATACTCCAGGAGCAATTCCTCTTACATAATCAACTGTATAAAAATTTTCAAGGACTCCTCCATCTTTTTTTAATCTTAGATAATCTTTTAAATCATCAATATTACTTTCTATACCATGACATCCTCTAATATCAGGAACAAATCCAGTTGCATTGGCCATACAATTGAGTTCTATCATGGTATTGGTTCCATCAATAAATCCAGCTAGCATATTGGGTTTCAATCCTTTTTTTATGGCTTCTTTGTATACTGTATCAGGATTTGCGGAAAAATCTACGGGATTGTTCTTTCCTTTTCCCATAGCTAAAACCTCAAATCCCAAACCAACTGCAAAATCATAAAGTTCTATAGCTGCTCCAGGTTCATCCCCTGCAGTTCCTGTATATACTACTCCTTCCTCTTTTGCATATCTATATAATATAGGGCCTACAACTGAATCAGCCTCTACATTTAGCATTATGATATGTTTGTGATTTTTTATTGCAGCCATTGCAATCTCTGCCCCAGCCTCTGGAACTCCTGTAGCATCTACCACTGCTTGTATTTCATTGGCCTTTACTGCAATATCTATGTATTCGGATACAACATATTTGCCTCTTTCAAGATAAACGTTTGCTTCATTTACAGAATTTGATATGGCTATATCTTCTTTTCTTATCCCTGCCAATTCAAGGGCATATATTGCCTTTTCTATATTTCGATTCACTACTACAGATGGAATCATTCCTTTAATTTTAGTCATCTGATTGACCAATCCTCTGCCCATCTTTCCAGCCCCGATTATGGCTACTTTTATAGGCTCATTTTGTTCTGACAACTCTTTTAGCACTCTATTCATTCTTAGCATCGTATCATCCTTTCAGTATTCACCATACAAAAATTTATTTCTATATTTTAGTTTAGCATATAATCTTCATAAATTTTAACATTTTTAAAACATTAGAAAACATTTTTTCATCAATGAGTTTCATTTATACATAAAAACCCGCCCAATAGGTATTTCTACCTATAAGACGGGGTTTGCGACTGAGAAAACTATCGTCCCAGTGACTAGTACTAAAATTTGACTTTGGAGACTATGTCTTGCAATTGGGCTAATGTTGCTGTTGCAATAATTATCTTAGGAGAATCATTACTCATTAATCGCTCCATATACATTTTTACATCCGTTGGCAATTTAGCATAATGGCAAACAATCCCTTGCATTATGAATTTAAAAATTTCTGAATTTTCTCCATATGCCTCTTTGCAAGCTAACTTAACTAGCTCTAAAGTATTTATATCTTTCCACTAAGGATGTGAAATGTCTTTTTCTTTCATTATTTTACTTATTTTTCTTGCTTGTGATAAAACCATGTTAGTTTTACCAACATAATTTAATACTGAACCATTTGAAAGCAATTTTACAGCTGTAGCAGCTATAGCCTGCTTTTTATCCTCTGGAAAATATTTATCTTTAATTAATCTTCCACTTTTTGTTGTAATGTTCAAACTATCTGCATACTTTTTAAACTCGTATTTTTCTAACATTTCCTTCTTTTTTTTCAACTGATACTTCTTTCTTTCTGACAAATGATACTTGGTCAACCATTTAGCTATCTCATTTACAGTCAACTTCCATTAATAACCTATGAACTTTACCATTAGCACAAGGCATGTCCCTACAAACAAGGCAAATAGCAAAAACACTATTTTCAGTCGGATGCTTTCCTATCATATTATCTTGAACTGTAAAAGTATCACTATAACCCTCCAAATTATTTCACCCTTTCTCTGTTTTCTTGAAAAATCTTTTTGGTACAAAAATAAAATCTTTCTTTTATATTTCTATATTTCTACATATTATTTTTTATATCCTCCAATAAAATCAATATATTTTTCTACATTTTTCGACTTCAAGCTCATTAATCTTCATTATAATCTTAACACCATAAATAAACTAAACCGTACCCTCTGGGCACGGTTTAAAAAGCATGTCTATACAAGCAAAATCATCTTCATTTTTATGTGTTTTTAAGTTTAATTTAATCATCGCACTGATTCTTAAAGTAAATTTTGATGTCTTGCCTCCCTAAGTTTATGCTACTTTACTCTCCTAAGTATTATTTCTTCATGTTTAGACACTTCTTCCTGAATTCTATCTAGCTTATCAGAATTTTGTTTGTAACCATCAAATAAGACATCTAATTTAGGCATAATCTCGTGTTCAATTTTAGTATTCGTTTTTTTAACTTCGTTCTCTATATCTTCTATCCTTGAATTAACTTGCTTAAAACCTCCCTGCATTTCATTCTCTACGCCGTCTATCCTTAAATTAACTTGTTTAAAGCCTCCTTGCATTTCATTCTCTACGCCGTCTATCCTTGAATTAACTTGTTTAAAGCCTCCTTGCATTTCATTATACATCTTTGTCATAAATTCAAATAATTGGTCGTTTGTAATGTTTATATCCTTCCCATCATCCATCCCAATATACACCTCCGCACTTAAACTAAATATATTATATCATTTATTTATCATCCTATTCAATACAATTAATTTTGTGGCCAGCCAAACGAAACGTCCCCATGGCGGTATGAGTATTAAAATTTAACTTCAGAAACTATTTCTTGCAATTTGTCTGATACTTCTTTGTTCTTTTTCATTATGTCGTTTATATTGTTTATTGCTTCTACTACATTCATATTCTTTTCAGCTATACTGGTTGTAGCTTTTGCTGACTCTTCTACTGTTATAGATATATCTTTTATGGAATTTGCTATTTGATTTATGGTTGCTGTAAGTTCTTCTGATGTTGCAGATAAATCTGAAATGATACTGTTTAGTGATGAACCATCATCTTTGTACTGATTTACAGCCTCTACCATCATTTCATAATCTCCCATTACATCCTTTTCTAGAAAAGCTATCAATTTATTTGTATTGTCTAACAATTGTCCTACTGCTTTAGTTATGCTTTGAGTGACATTTTGTATTTCTCCTGCTGTTTGATTTGAGTTTTCTGCCAATTTCCTTATTTCATCTGCTACTACAGCAAATCCCTTTCCAGTATCTCCTGCTCTTGCTGCTTCTATGGCTGCATTTAAAGCTAGCAGACTAGTTTGTTCTGATATTTCCAATATGGCATTGGACAATACGTCTATTTTTTCTACTTCCTTTGAGGATTTTATGGCTTCTTCTATTTCTTTTCTTGTATTTTCGTATATGTTCATGGTGTTGTCTTTAGCTTCAATGAATTTATGATTTAAAACTTCTGCTTTTGTGCTTATGTCACTTGATGTAGAGGCTCCTTCTTCTACTTTTTCTGCAAAATCTGATATGGCTTTGTCTATTTCAGCAGAGGATTCGTTTATGGATATGGTGGATGCTGATGTTTCTTCCATCCCTGCTGAAAGTTCTTCTGTTGTTGCTGAGGTGTCTTCTGCTTGGCTAAGTAAAAAGTTCAATTTTTCTATAGTTTTTTCATATACTTCATGATTTTTTTCTATAGAATCTTGTAGATCTTTCATGAACACCTTTTGTTTTTCAATTATACTTTGGAAAGATCTATACATTTGACCTATTTCATCTTTTCTCTTTAAATCCTTTTCATCTATTGTAGCAAGGAAATTTAAATTCCCTATGTCTTCAGCAATATTTGCTGTATGCACTATTGGTTTTGCAATGGAATTTGACATATATAATGATATTAGTAAAGATACCACCAATACAATTATAGTTGCTATCAAAGTATATAAATTTGCCTTTTGGATGGCTCCCATGGTGTGCTGTGCAGAAACTCCAACTCCTACCTTCCAGTTAGATTCTGCTACATCTCCAAAAAAGAAAAATCTATCAACTCCATCATAGTCTTTTATTCCTCTATTTTTTAAGCTTAAATTTTTCCCTTCCATTATATTCTTAAGCTTTCCATTCAATATATCAGCAACATTTACATATCCATCTTTTTTGGGCTTGAATTCTTCATTTGTATGAGTGATAATATTTCCACTACTATCAATTAAAAATGCGTGAGAACCTTTTCCTACATCTACAACTGAAATCATATCT
Organism: Sporanaerobacter sp.; assembly: GCF_047830725.1. Classification (NCBI taxonomy): domain Bacteria; kingdom Bacillati; phylum Bacillota; class Tissierellia; order Tissierellales; family Sporanaerobacteraceae; genus Sporanaerobacter; species Sporanaerobacter sp. Next base: position 763,556 of record NZ_CP181252.1, read on the forward strand.
ACTAAATAGTTAATTTTAATATCGCTTCCTATGACACCCTTTCTTCCATCTAGAGTACTAAAGGCCTTTGAAATTGTAATGACCACTCCTTTAGTCATAGCATCCATATAAGGCTCTGATATATAGAAATCATCAGTCTCCGTAGCCCCTATATACCAATCTCTAGAAGTTGGATCAAATGTATCGCCTGGAATCCAACCGCTACCAGATATAAATGATTTATCTGAAAAAGCTATATAATACTCATTCCCAGGATTTCTTTCCCCTGCTTTCTTTAAATAATTGTAAACAAATTTATATTCAAAATTGTTGTTTACAATCATATCTTCAATGACTTCATGTATTGAATCTTTTTGTAAGGCCATCCATTTATCTATATCTTTAGCTATTCCTGTAGCCTCTAATTGAACTTTGTTATTTACCTCAGTTTCTAACTTTTTTATGGACACCATATAGTTGATTGTAGATACAGACAATACACTTACAATACATACCAAAACGGTGAGCAATACAACTTTAGTTTTTAATTTCATCTCCATTCTCCTCCTTTCATAATTTCATTTTATTGTTTGAAAATTCAAACTTCTTTATAATACATATTTCTACATATTTCATTAAAATCCTCTATTTTTTTCACATTTTTTATTCTTTTTTTGACTTTTATCCTTAGCAAAACTATTTATGTCCATCCAAAGAAATATCCCCATGTCAGTACGATTTGATATTTTTTTCACAAATAAGTCTGAATATATTTACATATTAGAATTTTAAAAAAACTTGTGGTATAATAAAAAATATCAACAAAAAAACAATTTAAAGAATGAGGGGATTTTCTAATGAAAAAGCTTAGTTCTAAAGAAATCTTAGTTATTAGTTTCGCATTATTCGCTATGTTTTTTGGTGCAGGAAATTTAATCTTCCCACCATCCATTGGCCTAGCAGCAGGAGAAAAATGGAAGGCTGCTTTGTTAGGATTTTCTTTAACTGGTATAGGTCTTCCTATACTTGGAGTGCTATCTATAGCTATATCAGGTGGCTCTATAAATAGTTTGCTAAACAAAGTTGGTCCAAAATTTGCTTTAATTTTTAGCATTTTAATAATGATTTTAATCGGTCCACTATTAGCAATACCTAGAACTGGAGCTACTGCATTTGAAATGGGAATAAAACCACTATTCCCTTCAATTAGTCCAATTATAAGTTCACTTATATTCTTTGGATTAACTCTAATTCTAACATTAAATTCTTCCAATATTATTGATATTATTGGAAAATTTCTAACACCAATACTTTTGATTATGCTATCTACTATAATAATTAAAGGAATTCTAAATCCTATAGGTGTGCCTATAGACACTAATATGGCTCAACCATTCTCCAAAGGATTTGGAAATGGATATCAAACTATGGATTTACTTGCTGCAATAGTATTTGGCGGCATCATAGTAGATGATGTAAAAAATAAGGGAATAACAAAGAAAAGTGAACAATTTAAAGCCATTGCTAAAACAGGTCTTATTTCTGGCATTGGATTAGGAATTGTATACGGAGGCCTATTGTACTTAGGGGCTACTGGTAGTTCTGTGTTCGTACAAGGAACAGAAAAGGTATCTTTAATTACCAACATAACAAAAACAATACTAGGCAATTCAGGTAAAATAATACTAGGAATATGCGTTTATTCCGCATGTCTTACTACAGCTGTTGGTCTTACAGCTACTGTAGGACACTTTTTTAGCAATCTAAGCAAAGAAAAATTTAGCTATAAAACCATTGTTATAATATCCACTATAATGAGTACAATTATTTCAAACACTAGCGTTGAAAGTATAATTACTTTTGCAGATCCTATATTGAAAATAGTATATCCAATTGCTATTATATTAGTTGTTATAAATGTATTCGACAATCTAATTGAAGATAAAAAAATTTATTTAGGTGCAACTATTGGTACATTTTGTGTAAGTCTAGTAGATGGATTAGCTGCTATGGGTGTCGATACCTCCTTCATAGGCGATTTTATACAAAGTCTTCCATTCTCTGATAGCGGATTTGGTTGGATGCTTCCTGCAATTTTAGGCATAATACTAACCCATTTGATTACGAAAATAAAGGAAAACGCCTTTGTATAAGAATTGATTTTGTGAAATCTCTTATATTTGAAAATCTATTGTTTTCTCTATATTGTTTAGGAGGTACACCATATGAGCTTAAATTCATTGGCACCCAATTTAAATTTTATCACCGATATATTAAAATGGTATCTATATAAATACGGCCTTCTCAGCTATACCTTGATTATTGTAGGAAGTATTTATTTTATATGCATAAGAGCACTATTGATTAATATAAAAAGCAAACAATATGACAGAGTTCTTATGTTGATAATACTTATGCTAATAGTCCTTGGCGGCCTTATAGGCTTTGGAATTGAAAGTTCTTTAAATCAGCACGAGTCAAAATTAACTTAGCTATCTTTTTAAATAAGATAGCTAAGTTAATTTTTTAGTACTCATTTCCCTTTTTCATCTATCAATTCTTCAAAATACTATCAACCTGTGTTCACAGCAATCTTCGGTGACCTTGGATTCTTTTTATCCAAGCTACATCATAACGTCCCACTTGTAATTTTTCCCAAAATAGCAACTGGAACAATATTAAAATTTGCTGCCATTATAGTACATAGAGTACCACAATAACCACAAGTTAATGTAAGTATGCCACGAGAACAGGATCAGTTCCTAATGCAAAAAATAAACTCACCTTACAGGTATCTCTACCTGCAAGGCGGGTTTTGCGACAGGGAGAACCGTCCCTGCTGTCGCTTTCTTTCATTCCTTGCATTTCGCTATACATCTTTGTCATAAATTCAAATAATTGTTCATTTTGTTATATTTGAATTTTCACCCAATCCGATCCCCTCCACATATATACATATATAAACTATATTTATTATACCATTAATTTAGCACCTTATTCAATATAGAAAACTATACAAATTTTTGAGTTAATAATTAGTCGCCAATCTTTAGTTTTGTGCCAAATAAAAACACCTCACAAGTATTTCTACCTGTGAGGTGTCTATATTTCACCTTAAACCGCTCGCTTTCCCATTACGTCTCTTTCGACATAATTCGGGTGATACCCGGTACCGTTGCGAAGCTTCATTAAACCGCTCGCTTCCCCATTACATCTCTTTCGACATAATTCGGGTGGTACCCGGTACCGTTGCGAAGCTTGTTTTTATGCGTCTTGGTTTTCAATAGTTACTGTTACTTCAAATGTTGCCTTTGCAGTACCTTTTGTTAATTCAATTACTACAACTTCTACGTTATCAGTTGCATCTTTAGCTGCTTGTTTTGTTAATTTAACTGTTCCATCAGCAGCAATAGTTAAATATTATAAGTTACACCTTCTTTTGCTACTACTTTTGCAGTTATATTAGTATCTTTTGTTTGACCACTCTTTACTGCAGCTACTGTTGCTGTTACGTCATTATCAGCTTGCACACTTTTTTCTATTGTAACTGTAGTCTCATATTTGTATACTTCTGCGTTAACTAATGCTTCATCCATTGCTTCTTGTGCTTTTTCAGTTGCTACTGCACTATCAAATGCAGTTTTGATTGCTGCTTTATCTGCAAAACTCTTTCCAACTAATGCTGTGTGTACTGATGATTTGTCTGCTAAAGTATATAAACTGTTAAATCTAATCCTAATACTTCTGCATTATCTACTAATGCTTTACCCATATCTTGTGCAGCTGCTTCGTTTATAGCTTTAACTGCTGCAGTTTCATTTTTAATTCTTTCTAATATGTCTTCAACCTTAATTAATTCCTTTGCTTCAACAAAATCTGAAGCATTTGCTAAGTTTCCTGATGCATCTTTTGTGAATTTTGGATTAACAGTTTTTACTTTATATCTTGAATCTTTTGCAGCAACTGAAGGATCAATCTTGATTAATACGTTACCATCAGTATCTGCAACAACTGACTTAATTCTGTTTGTTTGAATGTATAATTGTCAACTACCCTTAATACTTCAAAATCTAATTTCAAATTATCATCATTATCTATTGGCTCATCAAATATAACCTTTAAAACTACATCACCACTTAACTCTGCACTAACTTCATCTATTGATGGTTTAATCTCATCAATTAAATCATATTGTGCTACTGTTTCAAGTTTTTCTTTAGTTGCAGTAACAACTTTATCTGCATCTATTAACAGTTTGTTTGAAGCATCTGCATCTAATGCATCATCTTCATCAATAACTAAAGTTATTTTATCTGTTCCTACACCCTTAACTTGGTCTACAGTTGCACCTGTTACTACAAATGCTCCTGAATTAACTTCTAATATTGGTTGAGTGAATTTAATTTCAACAGTTTCAATATCTTTAGCTACTACATTATATTGAGTTGAACCTTCAACCATTGCAACTGATGCTTTGTCAAGACTAACTTTTACAAATTCTCCATAGTTCTTTAATGTGTTACCTGCTACGTCTTCAACTCCAAGTACTGCTACTTCATATACATTATCACCTATTACAGTCTTTACATTTTTCTTTAATTCTTTTGGTAATTCAATAATTACTGCTTTTCCATCTTGAACCACTGTTATTTCAGCACCACTTATGTTTGAAAGTGATGTAGCACTGCTAGTTACACCTTTGCCTCTAATTAGGTAGTTAGCTGGATTTGCAATAGTAGCCATATCCATTTTCTTGCTAAATACTACATAAAGAGTTCTGTTTTCTTTATCTCCTGAAACACTTAAGAATTTTGGTGATACATAATCTTCAACTTCTAATTTTGTTTCATAAGGATACATAGTATTTTTCATTATTGTCTTGTCTTGAATTCCTGAAATACTAAGTGTATATGTTTCAGTTGCATCTAAATCATCATATAGAGTGATAGTGAACAATTTGTCATTGTTTTCACCTTTTACTTCTTTTACAGGTACAGTTTTCCCATCTGAATCATTTACTAACTTATAATATTTCTTATCTTCGCCATTTACTGGTTTATTGAATTTAACTAATATGTTTTTAGCATCATCTAGTTCAGCCTTTAATACTTCTGGTCTACTTTCATCTATTGTTGCCTTAAATGCTCTTTCAACGTCTTTCATTGTATTTGCTGAGTAGTCAGCAAAGTTTTCAATGTATAGAGTTGTTTCATATACTGGTAGTGAATTGTTAGTAAAATCAAAAGCATATTTATTTCCAGCTATTCTTGTGAATGCTCTTGGAGTTTTCTTTGATGTACCATTTTTCCAGTATATATTTGAAGTCTTAACTGAATTTGGATCTATTTCTTCGCTAAATGTAACAACTACTCTTTCAAGAGTCCCTGTCACATCTACAACTTCTGGTGCTTCTTTGTCTTCTATTACTTCAAATTTGTCTAAACTTTCAATAGCTTTTAGACCTGCAAAATCTTCTAAGCCTTTTACTGATATTTCATGTTCGCCAACACTTAGTGTGTTGTAAGGTCTTAAAATGATTTCTCTTCCTACTACTTCTACTCCACCGTAGTAAGCTTTTCCATCAAGTCTATAGTTCTTAGTTTGTTTTGCAACATCTTCTTTAATAGGTTCAGAAACAACTATTTTAGCTGCTTTTGTTCCAAGCCCTACTACTTCTACTACTTCTGGTATAGCATTATCAACTGCTGTAAATTTCTTAGCTACATCAAGAGTATTCTTATCATCTTTAACACCTTTGATAACAAGTTCATATTCTTTCTTGTTAGTCATAGCTTCTTCTAATAGAAGAACAGCTGTGTTTTCATCTGCTAAATAAGTAATATCTTTGATATCCTTTGGTGCTTCATAATTATCTGCATTTGTTGCTGATTCAACATCAACAGCTTTGTTGAATACAACTTTGATTTCTTTCAAGTTGTCAGCTCTAACTTCTTTAACTTCTAATTTTTCTGGAACTGGCATTTCAATACCAAGTTTTTCAGCTAGAGTCTTATCTGAATCTTTTACTTTAATGCTTAATGCATTGAAAGTCATTTGAGCATTTGGCCTCTAGTGATTTCTGCTTTTTCTTCTACTGTTAAATCTTTCATGATTCCTAATTTTTTAGCTGTTTCAAATGATGCTTTATATGCTTCTGCATCATTTACTTCGTATCCTAATGCTCTCAATAATACTGTTGCATATTGTTGAGCTGTAAGGAATTCACCATAACCAAATTTTTCTGCACTATGTCCTTCAACATATTTGTTTGCTTGTGCCCAAGCAAGGTATGGTTTGTAATAATTGTTTGTGATATCCTTGAATGTTGGATATTCTTCAGTCACTGGGAATTTTGCTGCTTCTTCCTCAGCTTTCATCAAACGGCTTAATAATACTACTGCATCTTGTCTCTTTAATTGTTTGTCTAGCATCAAGTCACCCTGAATCGTTTCCTTCAAGGACTCCTGCTTTCTTTAGGAATTCTCCTGCTGCCACTGCTGGATCAACTTTCGCTTCATCAGCAAAAGCAAAAGAGAAACTTCCTAGTACCATTGCTAGTACTAATAGTAATGATAAAGTTTTCTTCATTTTTCAAAGACCTCCTTTGATATTTTGTTTTTTAAATTTTAAGTACTTTTATAGTTTGCAAATCTTGGCAAGATTTGCATTCTATAAAGTATTATAGCATCATCTATTTTTTAGGTCAATAAGATAAATGCTATTGTAATCACTTTGTAACATTAGGGAATATTATATTTCCCAATTGCTATATGACTATTATATATGATTTCAATCTAAAATACCATTACAGTTGTGTTACAGATTACTGAAGTATAGTTATGGCTTTTTCTAGTTGCGGATCTTTAATGCTTGGATATGAATTTCCCTCTACTATTATATCTGGTACTACACCTTTTCCATTAATGCTCCTCTTTTTTGGTGTCAAATATTCAGCAACTGTAAGTTTCATTCCATCTCCATTAGGTAGAGGTATAATTTCTTGTACTGTTCCCTTTCCAAAAGTGGTAACCCCTACAATAGTTCCTGCTTTTGTGTCTTGAACCGCTCCTGCAAATATTTCTGAAGCACTAGCTGAATTTTCATTTACAAGGACAACTAATTTATATTTAGTCTTGGGAAGATTTGAATAATAGGTTTGTTCTATTTTGTTTTTATATTTTATATGAACTATAGGTCCCTTTGGAACAAAGTTCTTTGAAACTTCTACTACTTCTCCTAAAAGTCCTCCAGGATTGTCCCTCAAATCTATAATTATTTTAGAAATGTTTTTCTTGTCAAATTCTTTCAAGACTGGTACTAGATTTTCATTAGTATTTTCATTAAACTGACTGATTTTTATATAGCCTATATTTTTATCAAGAATTTTATAGCTAATAGGATTTATTTTTATTTCATCTCTTGTCAATGTGAAATAAATAGGGGAAGCTTGTCCTTCTCTTTTAATTCCTATTTTGACTTTCGTTCCTTTTTCACCTTTTATGAGCTCTACTACATCTTTAGAAGAAAGACCTGTTGTACTTTTCCCATCTACTGAAATTATTTTGTCTTTAGATTTTATTCCTGCTTTGTAAGCTGGACTTCCTTCTATAGGTTCTACTACAACTACATAACCATCTTTTTCTGAAACCACTATCCCTACTCCTACAAAATTTCCAGAGACACTTCCCAAAAGCTCTTCAAATTCAGCCTTTGTATAATAGTTGCTATAGTCATCTAAAAAATAAAATAGCCCCTTTATTGCTCCCTGTATAAGTTCATTGTCATTTATATCGAAGGCATAGTTATCTTTTACAAGCTCTTTTACTTGATAAAAAATAGAGTAGATTGTCCTCCAATGTATCTTGCCCTTCTCCATAAGATACTAGTGGTACAGATAAAATGATGAGTACCAAAAACAAAGCAATGGTCTTTTTAAACATATTGTTTCTTTTCACAAAAATTCCCCCTTATAGATAAAACTTTTTACTCTAGTTTTAATTTTAGAGTAGTTTCATCTCCATATCTTGTGAAGATATATGAATTCCCTTCATTTTTTATTTCAAAATCTTCATTTAGTACTTCTATACCCTTTGGTGCATATATCTTAACTTGTTGAAGTCCTTTTTCTTTAAACTTTATTCCCATATATTCCTCTTCATATTGAATGTCTACTGGTACATTGACCCTTTCTATATGAGGAGAATCTTCTACTTTGCCTTCAGTTAAATTTACTTTTCTATTTAAACCAATGTATAAATTTGTTCCTTTCCTAATATATATATCTCCATCAACAAAAAATTCCTTATCCTTTAATGCTTCCCCTAGTTCAAATTTTATACCAAGAACATTTTCATTGGGATTTGAAGGAGTAAAAGTAAAAGATATTTTCCCATCTTCTTCTACTCTAGATACATAAACATCTCCATTCATGACAGATGAAAAAGCTTCAAACATCTGATTTTCTGTCATGAAATTGTAGTCATATTTATTTCTCAAATTGTTCAAAAAAGATGCTTTATATCTTAAATCTTTAAGACCCTTTTCTTCCTGCACTGCATATTCCATATGATAAAAATAGGTAATAGGTAGATCTAAAAAAGATATGCTCTTGTAAGCACTCTCATATATAGGTATATTGGGTGCAGGATTAAATAGTATGAAATCTTCAACTTTTTCTCCATTGGAAAGATAAAATGGCATTGCCCAAATATAGTCTCTGGAAAGACTAGGTTCTCCTGCCTTTTGACTAGGTCTAAAACCTGAATTCCACTTTATACCCTCTTTCATCTCACTATGGAAAGATTGAGTAGGACTTATATTGTTTATCCTCCAAGTATGCTGATTGGTCCCTGGATTTTCCCAAGGTATGCCATAGTATTCAAATGCTTCTCTGTGAAGCTCAAGTTCTTTTCTTTCTTGGGTATAGCTTTTGTAGTTGTGAAAATAGGTATGAGGATAGAAGTCTATATAGTTTTTATTTGCATAAGAAATAGCATTTTGCAATTGTTTTTTGTATGGAAATATAGATGAATCTATGGCTTTGGGAAGTCCAAATTCTATTTGACCTACCAACAAATCTATTTTCCCATCTCTATTTATATCTCCAAAGGCTGGCACAGAATAGTACCCTCCCCATAAATTTTTGTTTCTAAATGAATTCAAGGTATTTCCTTCTATATAGCCACTATCTATAAGCTTTGGAAACCCATTTTTATATACTTTTATATAGCCATTGGCTGAACCTACTGCTACTTCTACTTTTCCATCTCCATCATAGTCTACAATTCTTGGTGCAGAATATGAGTCCAATTTGACATTGAACTTCATACCTTTTTTGTTAAATATGACACTATCTTTATCTTTTTTCCCTTTGTAGAAATATAGTTCTCCCTTTGAATTCCCCAAAACTAAATCTTCTACTCCATCTCCATCTAAATCCCCTATAGTTGGAGATGAATTTTGAAAATTCTTTTTTTCTAAAAGAATTTTATCTTTTCTAAATTTCATATCTCCTATATTTATAAAAGAAATGACTTGCCCATTTTTGTTGCCAACTATTAAATCCAATTTTCCATCTCCATTTAAATCATAGAGTATTGGAGCAGAATATGAGCCTACATTTATGGGCTTTTCATTTTCATTATTTAGAAATTCTCTATTCTCATATTGTAATCCCTCTCCATCTTTTTTACCTAAAAATACATATAGATATCCATTGGCACTTCCAGATATTATATCTAATATTCCATCTCCATTTAAATCTCCCAAATCTGGATAAGCTCTATAAGGTAGTTCTATTTCTGCATAGAGATTTTTGTACTGTGGATATGTAGCTATGGAAACATAATCTCTTTCTGTCTCTAAATGTTTCCCTGAAGAATAATGAGAGTTTTCTTCTTCTCCAACAAATGCTGGTTTTCCTGCAGTTCCAACATTTATATGGGCTATTATGCTTTCTTTCCAATTTCCCCATTCAAATAAACTTCGTGCTAGAGAATAGGATGGAATCTCATCATATTCTTTGAGTACATCTATCCACTTTTCCATGGAACCATTTTTTACTGCAGACAATACTTCAAAATGATTTTGCCAAGCCATAGCTGGTCTTCCATAGGTCCCCAGCACCTTTTCAACAGAATAGCCATATATTTCTTTAGACACAGTTGATACAAATTCATTTCTAAATAGATAATTTCCCGTAGCAAAGGTATAGTTGAAATAGCTTTGGGATTTGTCCTTTGCCTTCATATCAAATCCTGTAATGAAATTGTCGTTGGGAAATATGCCGCTAGATAAAAATACACATCCATTTCCTACATTATTTATACCAAAAAGTGTCAATTCGCCGCTAATTGCCAAAGATTTGGCTGTGGATGGCACAAGTCCTACTCCTAAGTTCAAACCTTTTAAGGTGTTTTTATCGTAAAAAGAATTTATTTCACTATGAAAAGTTTTAAAAAGTTCTTGAATTCCCTTGAAATTTTCCTTAACTTCTGGATACTTTAAATTGGCAGGAAAGGCTTCCAGTTTTTTAAACTGAGAAGCCCCTATAAACTCTTTTGGAAATTCATCATAGAAGCTATTTTCCAAAAACAAATAACCTCCATTTCTTGCATAGCTCATTAGCCTTTGTTTGTTTGCATTAAAATCCTCTTTCCCTTTTATGGATTTGTCTAGATACACTATATGATATTTAGACAAGTCCATATTTCCTACTCTATCTATAGAAATACTTTCAAGTTTCAAATTTGGTATCAAACTTTGATTGTAGTTTTGATATACATCTAAATAATTTGATGAGTCTTTGCTGTATATAATGAGTAAGTTTATATTTTCTTCATTTTCTTTGAAGATAATTTATGAAATTGACAATCAGCTCTGATGCTTCAGCTTTGGTGATATCTCTATTTGGATAGAAATATGGATTTTTTTCTATGATACCAAGCATCTTTGCTACATATACATGGTCCTTTGCCCAAGCTGGGATACTACCATTGTCTTTGTAGCCTGTTGAATAATTTTTTATAGGTGCAAGATTTTGAAATCCCAACATTCTAATTAGAATAGTAGTTGCTTCGGCTCTTGTAAGATATTTGTCTGGTTCAAATTTGCCCCTTCCTACTCCCTCCATGATTCCTCTCTTTGTCACCGTTTCTATATAATCATAGTTTCTATGATTTTTCCCTACATCTATATATGTAGGAAGTTTTTCTTCTTGATTTTTCTTTTTCTTTTTAGTATTTTCCTCTTCTTTTTCCACAGGTATATTCATGGAATTGACAATAGCTCTGGCAAAATCCCCTCTACTCATAGATGAGGATGGCCCTAAATAAGTGCTGCCAAGAGGTAGTGCCTCCATACTGGCTAAAAGTAGCATATCCTTCTCATTGGGGAGTCCTAGGACATCTCTTACAGCTGGTATGTTGAGGCGAGTGATAATAGGATTTGTATCTATGGAGAAACTATCTTTCCCTGTATTTCTTCCCTTCAATATCGTCTCTCCTTTAAATCTTGGAAGATCATAGGAATATTTAAGAACATTGTCTTGTTTTTCAGTGAGTAAAAATCCACCTTTGAAACTAATTTGATTTGGTACATTGTCTACATATTCATAGTCCTTGGTCATATTGTAGGAAGCCTCAAGGGAAGCAGTGCCCTGCCAATTTCTTCTTACTGTCAACTTTGTTTTCATAGTTTATGGTATAGTCTAAGTGTTTGAGTTTCAGTAGCAGACCAAGGGCTGTCATATCCTACTAGATTCCCTACAGTCTGTACTGTAATACTTTCTTTGCCTTTATCCACTATATAGGTTTTTCTTGCAGACCAATCCCCTGCATAATATCCTACCAATGGAGTATTGTGAACTACCGTTCCTTGATTCCACTGATAGTTTTCATCTTTTACTTCATATTTTTTCTTTCCTATAGTCAAAGTTTCTTTATATCCATCCAATGTCTTTTTAGATGTAGTTTGATTTCCCTTTGTATTTAATTTTTCACTAAGTTTTATAGTTCTACTAAGTTTTGCCCCTTTAGCTATATTTTCAAGTTTGTAAGTATACTGCTCTGTGATAATGTCGTTCTTTTCCTTTGTCTTTATTTCAAGAGTACCTTCTAGTACTATAGGCTCTCCTGTGACAAATATGACTTCTTTGTAGATGCTTTCATTTTGTATTCCGCCTTCATATCCCGGAATATTTATGGCAAAGGATGTCATAGGACTTAGGAGGAATATCAAAGCTAGGAAGAAAACTATATGGGGACACACCCCTTTTTTTCATATTAAACCTCCAATCTTTAAGTCTTTTAATTTATAATTCGTAATTTATAATTGGCCCTCAGGCCTCTAATCTTCCACCAATAGAACATATCCCATGTCTTTGGAGGAATTTTTGTTTTTAACTATATATACTTTGCTCTTTTTTCTCAATTTGTAGATTTCATCATTAGTCATAGCTTTATCATTTAAAAGAACTACTCCTCTACTTAAATCTATAGTTTCATCTAATCCATTTTCCCATCTATCATTTAATGTATTGTAATTTTTAACTTTTGTGATAGCTATAGTTCCATTGTCCACATTTATATCTTTTATCTCTCCAATAGTGCTATAGTGAGTTTTCACATTTTGACTGTATTCATTTAGTTGAGGAGTCATATTTAAAGCAAGTACTTCTTTTTCATCCTTTGTCTCTCTCACTACAAAATAGGCAGTCTTTCCCTTGTAGAAATCATTTTTCACTCTTTCTCTCAATGTAGAATCTTTTATATCTTTATAATTTATATATCTAGAAGATACAAATGAATTTGAAGGTATAGTCTTTTTAAGCTCACTATCATATATGAGAGTATCTTCAGTCAAAATGAACTTTTCAGAGCCACTCATTTCTACCCATTTGTTGTCTGTAAGTTTTAGATGATCTAATCTGTAATTCATCCTGCCAATTTTAATTCCATAGTCATATATATCTTCTATTTTCCCTCTGTAAACAATAAGTTTAGTTCCATCTATTCTATCATCAAGTATTCCTGTTCCCTCTATAGAAACAATACTTGCATATCTTTGTCCTCTCATATAGTCACTGTAGACAAATACATCTTGGTTTTTATCTATGTTTAGAGAATCTACCAGTCTATTGTCTTTCACTACTATAGTCCCTGGGTGGAAATACATAGTGTTTTTGTCTACTATAAACTTTCCTGTACCATATTCTATATCTTTTATTTTGTCTTTATATGCTACAGAAGAACCACTTTTAAGTAGAAGTTTAGATATATTCATATTGCCATAGCTTTTGTCAAAAGCAATATATACTTCTTCATTTTTTCTGTTTTTAATCGTCTTTAAACTTATCTTTTCACCATTTTCGTAAAGTTTATCATTTTCTACCTTTAACCTTATATTGTGAGAATCATACGAATTCCACTTTCCTTCATTATATATATATGGTTCTTTCAAGATGAGCTCTTTGTTTCTCTCATCTACCATTTCTATTTTGCCTTTAAGTATTCCTTCTATATGCTTTTCTTCATCTTCAACTTTTATATTAGATACTTCACTTGTGTATATATCATCAAAAGTGAGCATGACTTTATCTCCAGACTTTATCTGAAATAGTTCGCATCTTGTCCCATTTTTAGTTATTCCAGTAGAAGAACCTATTTTGTACTTTTCCCTTTCGCCATTAGTTTTTATCTCAATTTCATCTTTAGTGACAAACAACACATCTCCTACTTTAAATCTAGTTCCAGGGATAATATAGCCATCTCTTTCTGGATCTTCTTCATCATAGGCTATGAGCCTTACCACATCATTTCCCTTTAGCTTCACCGAAACTTCCTGTCCATAATAGAGATCAACTATGCTTATCTTTTTCCCTTCTATTTCCATAATGGTTTTAGTTGTTATTTTTACATTGTAGCTTTTTCCTCGAAAATCTTCTACTACAATAGAATTGCTTTTAAAATTTATAGAACGAACAAATCCTTCAATATTCTGCTCTTTTTCAACTTTTGGGAGTTGGGATGGGCTTGAGTCCATCCCAACAGCAAAAATGGGTATGAGTTGTATGAATATCAAAGAGAGGATTATAGTTATGCATATTTTTTTCTTCATATCAAAATCTCCTTTTCTCTATCTATTAGATAGTAGGATGTATTTGCCGCTTTTATTTATATCAGTTGAATTTCCCTTTGTGACAAATACATAATTACCTGTCTTTTCATCCAATCTAGCAAGATAAAAATCTTTTCTATTTGGATAAGCAATAGAATCATATTCTATGAATAGTTTCCCATTTTTAAGCATATTCTTTATCTCTAAAGTTTCTTTTCCATATTGATAGTCGAAATATATGTCATAGGATTTTGAGGAAGCTTTCTTTCCCCTTGGCAAATGTCTTTCTACATCTCTTTCAAATTGAATCCTTATATATGCATCTTTGTTTCCACTATCTTTTTTACTCACTTCAAGAGTATATAAATCTCTTGGATTCAATATAAGTGAAAATGTCCCATCTTTTATAGTCAATCTAGAATCACTTCTAGCCATTGAGATAGGTATGGATACTGTAAATTTATCATATTTTTTGTACTTTGCCAATGAAAAATCAATAGTTCCTATTCCTCCTAGCAAATCATCTGTACCTAATATTTTCACCATATTTCCTTCTATTACTTCTTCTTTACCTTTTTCCTTTAATTTCTTTTCTTCTTCTTTGAGTTTCTCTTCTTTTTCTTTTAGTTTCTCATCTTCTCGTATGGATAGGGTGCGAACTTTTACTGTGGCAAAGTCTATAGCTGCTCCATGTTCATTTAATGCCCTCACCATAAATATATACTCTGTATTTGGCTCTAATCCTTTTACCAAAAATTCAGCTTCATCTGTATCTCCAATAAAAGTATAATCTCTATCTGTTGCCTTTTTCCCATATATCTCATATCTTGTAGCTTTATTTAAAATGTCTTCATCGGATTTAGACCAAATGAGTTTCACCGTTGATTCATATCCTGGTATTCCTTCAAGTACTATTGGTTTTAAAGGAATTGGCTTTTCATATCTAAACTTGTCATAAGGATCTGATATACCCCCATCTGGATTTATAATGATTAAATTTACATTTTCTAGTTCTTTAGCTTCTTTAAATGTAACTTTTATAGTGTTTTCATTTTCCACTTTCACAGTAGCAGCTTCCATTCCCCCAACTACTGCTACTTCTCTATTCTTTCCTTGGGCATCCACCCCAAGTATGCCTTCCCCCATGATTTGCATATCTTTTTTTAAATCTTTTTTATCTACTATTTTTCCACCTACTACTACTTTTGCACTAGGTAAAAACATCTTTCCTGTAATAGTGACTTCAGTCTTTGTATCATTGCTAAACAATCTATTTGGTGATACTCCTTCTATAGTTGGTCTGCTTATATAGTTAAAATTTACATTTCCCTCCGACAATGTAGAACCATCTGGATTTTCAACTCTTACCTGTACTTGTCCCAACACTTTGCTCCCTGGTACTATGACTTCTATAGTCTTATAATCTATGAATTTTATATTTCTATACTCCACCTCTGTTTCTCCAAAATATACCTTTAGCTTTTCTCCTTCATAGCCCTCCATAGTTTCTCTAAAATCATTTCCTGTGATTTTCACTTTTGTTCCCCCAGTAGCAGGACCTCTATCTGGTTCTATACTAACTATTGAAGGATTTGATTCACCCTTGGTAAATTCTATAAATATTGGCGGAATATTTTTATCTGAAGTAGCTGTTCCTCCATCTGGATTTTGAACAATTAGTCTATGAAGTTTCCCAACTTCTGAATCTGGCACGGCTGGAATTTTGAAAGTCAGTTTGTTTGGAAGTCCATAGTCAATATCTTTTTCTGGTATGGTGAGTATATTGGATATTTTAATGATTGCTCCCTCTCTAAAATCTGTACCAAGTACTCCTATGATATTCCCACCTTTGCTGTTTACTTTAACTATTCTAGCCTTGCCATTTATTTCTTTTCTATATTCTTCTATAGGGTCTCTACCTTCTTTTGTAATATTTGTAATAACTGGATGACTGTCTGGATTTTTATATTCAAATCCTGCCTCACCTGTTCCTCCATCTGGATTTATGACGAATATTGGCACTTTCCCCACAGTATGATAAGAAGGAGTTTCTACAGTGATTTGAGTTGAATTTAAATATTTTACATCTTTCGAGTATCCTCTTTCTACAATAAATCTCCTATCTTTAACTTCTATTCTAATAAGTTCATTTCCCGGGCAATATTCGCCATTATTTTTAAGCTCATTTATCGAAATATATTTAACTGTGTTGTCGTATCCTAGTATTTCTTTTTTATATATTTTGTTTCCCTGTTCCACGGTCAATACTACTTTTTCATCTACTCCATTGAATTCCGCTCTAAGCCCTCCTGAAAGTTCTACTGTAGCTCTATTGCTGTCGATTCTTCCTCCATTGGGTTTGTCCCTATCTATGTTTCTATTTGACACATTTCCAAACTTAACTAATGGCATATTCTTGGTGTTGTATTGAGATTTCCCATCCACATATTCTTCCGTATATATATCCATTTCAGTAGTAGCAAAACCACTACCATGAATTTCTACTCTGTCTCCACCTTGTTTCTTCCCTTCATTTGGCACTACAGAGTCTATCTTTACTGTTGTAGCTTCATAGACAAATGGAACTTTGTTTGAAATTCCACCATCATTGTTTGATACAAACACATCAACTTTCCCCGCCGAGCCTTTAGGAGTGATAACCTTTATATATCCCCTTGAAAATTCCACTATTTTGGCCTGAGTATTTCCAAAATATATTTTAGGAAGTATATTTGAAGAATAGCAATAGTCAAATAATGGATGATTTATAGAGGTTTTTTCTGCAAGTTCATCCCTTTCTTCTTTAGACAAAGCTGAATCCAAAAGATCATTCCAAATTCCATCCTCATTTATATCGTTCCACTTCTCGCCTTCATCATAAATTTGATTTCTATTGGCATCCTCATAGGGCTCAAAAAACCTAAAATCAAATCCCGTTATCTCTACTATGTCTCCTCCTGCCGCTGTACCAGTTTGAGGAATTATTTTGCTTATTTTAGGGCTACTAGAAGGCACTACATAATAAAAACCTTTTTCACTACTTGCAGTACTTCCATCAGGATTTACAACAACTACTGGCACTGGCCATCTATCAGTTCCCTTTTCTTCCCTTAAATCTCCTGGATACTTCGGAACTACTACAGTGATAGTCTTGCCATCAATAGACACATTGGTATCTTTGGCTGGAACTTCTACTCCATTTATATACACCCTTGGCTTGTTTGCTAAATCAGTTTCAAAATCTCTTCCTATTATATCTATAAAATAGCCACCTTCTACTGAACCTTCATTTGGCACAATTTGTGTGATTTCAGGTTTCAAATCTGGCAAAGTTATATATTCAAATCCTGCTTTCCCCACTCGAGAATCTTTTTTGGTATCAGGATTTATAACTGTCAAATCATAAAAACCTGGTGCTCCAAGAACAGGTACTTTAAAATATATAGTATCTCTGTCTATGACATTGATTTTGTTCCCTACTATTTCTCCATTTTCTACTTTATACACAGTACACAATTTCAATATAACAGGCTCAAAAGTATCTTGCGAATCTGCTTTTTCTATAATGATATTGTCTGTATTTATAGTCAATGGATGGATTTTTCCTCCTTCTTTGTTAGCTACAATTTTGGAATCTTTAAATTCTACACTATAGGTATTGGTAGCTCCATCAGAAAGAATTATTTTCCCATTTGGCATTATATCTACTGTATAAAATTTCCCTGTCTCTTTATCTTTAAGAAGTATACCTCTATAATAATCTGCTACTTTCACATTGTTGTTTTCAGGAATAAAAAGTTTTTCATTTGGTGAAAAATCCCTCACTTTTATTCTTTTAGTTACAGGATCTCGATTGTAGTCATTTAGTTCTATGCCACCTAGAAGTACCCTTGTACCTATGAGTCTATAGGCACTGTCTTCTGTAGCTGTTGGATCAGGTTTTAAAAAATTTTGTCCTTTTATGACAACTATAGTCCCTGTATTTCCTCTCTTTGGAGAAAAATCTACAATCTTTGGATTGGTAAATGTTCTCACATAAAAGAAAGGCCTTGTATCCATTCCACCTTGAGGATTCATAACTTGAATTTGAGTTTCTCCTTCTCTCCCCTTTGGTGCTGTAAATTTGATTTCCTTTCCGTCTTCCCGTCTCTTTAGTCCCTTTATTTCCTCTCCATCCAAAAACAATTTTACATCTTTGTCAAAATTGGTTCCATCAATAGTGACCAATTCTCCCCCATCTACAGATACTGTATCTGGATTTACATTGGTTATGACTGGTATCTTGTCCAAATTTGGAAGAATAAATTCTACAAAATCGGTTTTTTGATCGCTCAATCCATATTCCTCAGAATTCCTAATGGGATTTGTAACTTTTACATAAGTCTTGCCCAAGTTCTTCACAGTTTTCCCTTCTGGAAGTATAAGAAGAATTTTGCTTCCTATTTCACTGTTCCAAGTTCCGTCTAGTATATTCCCGTTTTTATCTATAATATTTATTTCAATTTTATTGTCTATATTTTTATCAAGTATTATATCTGTGCCTAATTCTACTACTGGGTATCTTATGACTTCTTTGCCATCTGAATTGGTATATTTGTGAATCATGAAATTTTCCCCATGAATAGCTACCATTCTATTTTCTGGTATTTTATATTCTCCATTGGCTTTAGCTACTTGAATTTTCTCTGGAACTACAGATTTTATTTCAGGCTTTAGTTTGCTAGCTACATAAGTATATCCATTTTTTAGCTCTGCCCTTTCTCTAATAACTATGGTCTCTCCATTGGTCTTAGTAAAAGTAGTAGTAGTCTCAACTACTACATCCTTTATTGGTTTGACTTCTGCATCTGTCACTTGACTGGTTTTAATAGTCATCTTATCTATATCAGAATTAAAACTCACATTTGGTTTTCCATCTTTTTCTAAAAATATGGCTTTCCCACCAATCAACACATTTATATTTCTAGTGGCATTTTTTATATCAATATCATTGTACTTTCCAGGTCCATAATTAACTTCCAAAGTTGTAGGATCATTGACCTTAATAATTGGTTTTATCTGTGTATCTTCTTCCTTTTGTCTGAATTCAGGAATATTCAATGTCCCAAAAAATTGACCTGTAATAGTAGTCACACTGCCTGTATCTGGTCCCCTATTGGGCTGTATATCTATTATTTTAGATTTTATGCTTCCATCTACAACGGTGAATTTTTCATAATTTGGAGAATTTCCAATTATTTTTTCCTTTGTTACAGCCTTCATTGGATCCTTTCCGTCTGTAACATTGGTGAGAACTACATAGTATTCTCCAACTTGAATATCTGGTACTTCTACTGTAAGAATACTCTTTCCATTTACATTTTGCTGAAAACGTCTATTCTTTCCCTTGTTTTTAAGCGAATAAAGATCTGTCCCATCTATTTCCTTTAAGAAAAATACATCATATTCTTGAAGATCTGTTGGCGAATTGTTGAAAGGTGCCTCAAAGAAAATAGTATCTCCTATCATACCTCTATTGGGTCTCATTTCTAAATTGCTTACATTTATATTTTGATAAAAACTAAATTGGTCCTTGTATGTATAAGTAATAGTTACCTTAACTGGCACATCCTTATTTTTTTCATTAAATGTATAGTTCTTTGTCTTTTCCTTTTCAAATATCACATTTTGAAGTCCAAGGGATCCTGTAAGCCCTTGTATAGAAACACTTGAATTGTTGTCAAAATGATAATCCTCTATTCTATTGTAGGCTCCTTCTTGCTCATAATATGCCTTTATATCTCTTTCCTGAGCTATGTTTAAAAGATTTGTTCCTTCTAAGACTAAAGTTCCATGTTCATTTTCTACCTTTCTTGAAATTCCTGTAAGGGTAGGCATCAAATCTTCATCTAAGTCAATATTTATAGAACCTATTCTCAATTGTTTTCCCAATTCATCACTAGTCAAATTGAATTGAAGCAAAGTCTCTTCATTGTTTATTCTATTGGTCAAGGCCCTATATCCTTCGCTTGTGTATATACCTACAGTTGCATCCTTTAAATACTTTCCTGTAATGAGAATTCTACGTTGTTGCATATTCCTATTTCTGTCATATATCTTATACAGGGTCACTGACTCAACTACAAATTCCTTCTGATCATAAGCATAGGCTACCATCTCCCCTAAGGATAAAAGGGGGACAATCATGGAAAAGATAAGTAATAGTCCAATCATTCTCTTTATTTTCATACAATCACTCCATTTTTTATTAGTCCTATATTTTTTTATCGGCAAAATATGTACCTTTCTTGAGGATATTGTAGAAGATTTATAGAAATTTGCCGATATAAATTATGGAAAAGTATTTGAAGGGAGTGGAAACTGTGTACAAAAAAATAATTTGCATCACAATGATACTGGCTATGATTTTTCCTTTACTGCCCGGAAAAACATTAGCCGAAGGATATGTAAAGGAAATTGACGCAGAATTTAGCAATATGGAAATTCAAATAGAAGGGAAAAAAATATCAAATCATAAGGAACCTTTTGTATATAATGATGAAATATGGGTTCCTCTAAAGGATTTGGGACGTGGCCTTGATTTAAATGTAAAATTCAACAAAAATAAAAAAAGTATTTCCTTAGACTCTAAAGGAAAACTCAAAAAAAGCATAGACAAATCTACTGCCTCCTATCAACGAGGATACGAAATAGAAGCAAAAGAAAAGATAATGAAAAATCTAGAAGATCAAATTGATATCCTTCAATATGGTAAAAGTTTTACAAAAAATGAGGATTATATAAAAAAAGCTAAAATTCGAAATATCAAAGTATACTTTGGAGATATACATATTTATTTAGATGGAAAAGAGCTTAATTTAAATGTAGAACCTATAATGTACAATGATGATGTATATATACCTATAGATAGCATTTCCCCTTATCTATATATAATAGCTGAATATAAAGAAGATAAAAGCATATTGGCTATTCAAGGAAATGGGATATTAGTTAAAAACAAAGACTACTCTATATTAGACGATTTGCTAGTCTTTAGAGAAAGTAGAAATTATCTTTTAGACATACAATTAGCTCAATTGGAAAAAAGAAAAGAAATAGTTGGAGATTTGAAAATTCCATACAAAAAAGTCACCAATGTCATAGATTTAGAAACATACTTAAATAGCTATTTTTCTAAAGTTGGAGAACTCTCTACAGAAATACATATAGGAAAATCTGTTGGGAACTGGCTCTACTTAGATATAAGTTTCCCATATAGTGGAGTTTCTAAATGGTATCAACTTCAAAGGCGAGATGTGGAAGATTGGATATGGGATATTTATACTGCTATTTTAAATATTTATGACGAAGATGTCCTACTATATGGTTCTATTAGAAATCCATACTACAACAAATACTCCAATTCCTCAAATAAAAACTATGTAACCTTTGACACAAGGGATAAAGATCTATATTTTGATTTCACAAAGAGCAATTTGAAAAAAGACTATAGATTTGACCCTATATATTTAGCAGAAACTCTAAATAAAACCTTGAACAAATACAATAAAATTGAATTTAGCTATAATGTAAAGCTTAGTGGAGATGATGTAGAACTCATTGCATATTCAGGTTCAAATGACTTTGCAAATTCTTATCTATATACAAAGATGGGATATCTAAAGAGGCTAAATTGGGAAATAAAAAGAGTGTATCCTGATTTAGAAGTCAATGGACAAATAGTATTTCCCAATAACAAATATAGCCCTATTAGATTCAATTTAAAGGATAATAGAATTCGCTCTGTAGACCTTTTAAATGAAACTGAGGAATATTTAAATATTCATTATGGCTCTTTTAGCTATGGAATGTACAGCTTTAATCTTAAATATAGCATATATGAAAATGGTTCCAATGAATTCAAACTTGTAGCCGAAGGAGATTTTTCTTTAGATGATGAAAAATGGATAAGAGCAGGAGAAACTGGAGAACAGCGACTTGTTGCTAAGGTTCAAAATGCCATAAGCTACTGCATAGCTATTTGGGATGCAAATATTTCTACTGAAATAGTAGATAAAAATCAAATAACTATAAGCGAAGTAGATATATATAGAAACAACGTAGGAGTAGTATATGCCAATCCATCTAGTGGAGAAGTAAAAGAAGGAACAAAAGTATATCTATATACAGATACTCCTGGAGCAGATATATACTATACTCTTGATGGAAGCACTCCTACTACTTCTAGTACCAAATATACAGGCCCTATAACTATATCAAGAGATGTAGAAATAAATGCCTTTGGATATAAAGATGGACTAGGTGCAAGTCCTATATCTACTTTTGAATACAAAGTTGTATTGGATGACAATTGGTCCTATGGACTTAAAGATTTAAAAATAAGCAGTGGAATTCTGACCCCATCCTTTGCAAGAGATATATTGGAATATGAACTTCATGTAGATGGAAATGCAGATAATATTGTTATTACTCCTTATGGAGATGGCACTATAAAAATAAATGGGAATATAGTAGAAAGTGGAAGTGGAAAAGTTGTGAATTTGGTAGAAGGCAAGAATACTATCAATATATCAGTAAAAGAAGAAAATAAAAAAGAAAGAATTTACACAATAGTAGTTTATAGAGGAAATAGCCAATATGAAGATATAGATATCAAAAACTTGCAATTTAACACAACTTTAGTAGCAATATTTAAAGGTCAATTGTACAGTAGTACCATATCCAATTTCAATGGATATAAGGTTGAACTGCTCTCTAGAGCTGGACAAATATATAAGACTACAAATGTTAGTTCTAGTGGAACCTTTGAAATAAAAGACTTCCCTATAGATCCTATTTCTAAAATAATAGGCTATAAATACAGAATATATGATGGTGGAGGAAAACTTATATTAGAAAGAGATTTAAACTAGTTGCGACAGCGGGGACGGTTCTCCCTGTCGCAAGATTGTGCGGAGGTGATTTGATAAATATGAAAATATGTAGAAAATTTTTGATATTTGTGCTTTTGTTGTGCCTTCTCCTTCCCTATTTTGCTTTTGGAGAGCATGTACCAATGAATATAGAAAGAGTTGTAGAAAGGGGATACTTTGGACAAGGTGGTCTAAACTTAAATGGAGAAATGAACAGGGCAGAATTTGCCACTGTGTCAGTGAGACTATTGGGATTGGAAAACAAAGCAAATTCCTATATTGGCAAAGGTCCATTTAAAGATGTAGAAAAATTTCAAGGTGGTTGGGCCATTGGTTATACAGCCATAGCTCATAGTGAAGGAATCATGGAAGGAAATAGCAACACGAAATTCAATCCCAGTGGCAAAATAAGCTATATTGAAATGCTCACTGTATTCATGAGAATTCTTGGATATGAAGATGGAATAGACTTTATCAAATATCCTGATGATTACTACAAGAAAGCCTTGGAAATAGGTCTTGGAGATATAGATAGAAACCCTAGTGAAAAAGTCACTAGAGGTGATGTAGCTCTCTATATGGAAAAACTTTTAGATATGAAATTGAAAGATAAAGACAATACATTGATTCAAATATTAGATATGAAGCCTAATACAGTAAAAGCTGAAGAAAAAATATATATAAATGAATTGAAGTTCAATACCTCTATTGTAGGAATACTTAGTGGAAAGCTGAATGGACGAGATGACTTTGTAGGATACAAAGTAGAACTTCTATCCCTAAATGGCAAAGTATATGATTCAACTTTTGCAAGCAAAAATGGTGAATTTAAAATATTGAACTTTGACATAGGGATCATGGCTAAACTAGAAGGATACAAATACCAAGTATATGACGAGAACGGGAAAGTAGTCCTTGAAGGAAATCTTTGATACAGCGGGGACGGTTCTCGCTGTCGCAAAACATAGAAGTCCAGCTAAGAATTGTCAATAGTAAAATTTAAAATCACTAATAAATATTTCAATCAATTCTAGCTAAAAAAGGGTAAACTTAATAGGCCTTCTAAAAGGCGTCAAAAATTCAAAATTAAATATAGAATTCCTTATGCAGCGATGCCGTATTTCGCCTTTAAGTAATTCGCTTGATGTTCCTCTGGGGTGATGATTTTAAATTCTTTTTCATCACGAAGTATTGCAAAAACAATATTACACACTTTATGCATGATGGCTCCTAGAGCTACCATTTTAGGCTTACTTTGGCACTTTTTAAGATAGTATTCACGAAGGACAGGATTGTTAGCAGTTCCATTTCGATTTAGAGCAATACTGACTAAAGCTATGGTATGTATTACTCTTCTTGCAATCCGTGAACCTCGTTTTGATATGTTAACATCAGTACCTTTAAAGTTGCCAGATTGCTTAACAGCTGGATCAAGACCAAAATATGCAAAAAGTTGTTTAGGAGATTTAAAAGCAGAGAAATCCCCAATTTCACACATAAGGGTAACAGCGGAAAGAAAGCCAGCACCTTTAATAGATTCAATAAGACG
Organism: Sporanaerobacter sp.; assembly: GCF_047830725.1. NCBI lineage: Bacteria > Bacillati > Bacillota > Tissierellia > Tissierellales > Sporanaerobacteraceae > Sporanaerobacter > Sporanaerobacter sp. Next base: position 788,111 of record NZ_CP181252.1, read on the forward strand.
TATTTGCTTTACAAAATCCGTATCCTCGTTGGACTCAACAAGTTCACGCATATCAGATAATATAGCTTCGATTTCATCGCTATACTGTCTGATAAAACGGATATATAGAAGGATACGTTTGAAATTACTGTTTACAGAATAACTAAAGGTCTTAGCAGCCTTAGCAGCCTGAATAATAGCCTTGTACTTCTTTTCAGCATAGGTAATACTAAAACGAGCAGTAGACCTAATAGAGGCAATAATTTGATCTTTAGAAGCCTCTAAAAATCCATCTGGAGAAGTAAACTTCTCTAACAAGGTTAAGGATGTATTAACGGTAACCTTGGAAAAGATCTTTAAATACTGTGGAAATGCTATTCTAAGTTCACCTTGAAGTTTATTAATGTAAGCAGAACGATTATCCACAAGATCGTAATACTCCCTTGAAAGATTTCTTAAATCAAGGGCAAGCACCGAAGGCATAATAGAGACCTTTAAATCAGGCTTTAGACCAATTAAAGCAAGCTTTTTAGAATCAAATTTATCATTATGGACTTTCCTAATATTAATATTTGTGCTATTCTTAGAGATGATAGGATTAATGATGGATACCAAAAATCCTTTATCACTAAGATAGCAGAAGAGTGGGTAATGATAAATCCCTGTGGATTCTAGGAAAATACGGCTTTCCAAAGAATACATCTCTTCTGCTTCTTTGATTTTTGAAACAGCCATAGATAGGGAATTAAAATCAGAATGAATGATTTTAAAAGGTTTACCCACAAAGGTTTGATTAGGTAGTGCAATAGACATAAAACTAAAGTCCGCACCTACATCAATACCAACAGAAATAAATAAATCATACTTAATACTATTAGACATAAACTACAGCTCCTTTCAGATAGGAATCCATCTCCAATCAATGAGTACACATCCTAGCATGTGATACGGGTATAGCCTGAAGGCTCCCAACCAGCCAAATCATAAAACCTCATTGAATGGACTAATTGACTTTTTTAGGGGTATGAGCCAGTAGAAACTGACTTCCCAAGGGGGAATACATTTTTCGTCCTATCCCTTAAGATTATATCTTATGATAAGTCTGGAGTCTATCAGGAGCCATTAGACATATTAAATTAGAAGTAACCTCTGACGAAGGTTGAATATCTTCTTCAGTTACTGAATAAAGAAATGAGATTTTTAGAAAAGTTTTAACTGCATAGTCTTTATTGACTATGACATTATTATACTAGGGGGAATTCATTTGAAAAAAAGAATTGTATCTGTTCTTCTTGTATTTGTCATGATATTCTCTAGCATTGCCTCCTTTGCAGCAGAAGGAGACATCATTCATACTGGGCTAAAGAAAATATATAGAAAAGACAATACAAGAGATCAAGAAGAACTTTTAAATGATATATTGAATGGAGTTAAAATAGAAAATTTCTATAGAGAAACTAAAGATGGAAAATATATAAATGTAAAAGCGGAAGAAGAAGCACAAATAAAAGCATTGCAGGAATTGGTTCAAGAAAAAGGTCTTAGAACTCCAGAAGAAATTCAAAAATATCTAAGTGAACATTCAAGTGAACTACAGGATAGATTGAAAAATGCTACTCTAGGACTTGAAAAAGACTTAAGTAATATCCCCAATGGAGGCAATATAGAAGAATACCGTGATGCATCTCAGACACCTATGCTTAATTCTAAAAACTATTCCATTCCAGAACCAGGAGTCAAGGAAAAAAGCACAAAGATATCTACTCTAAACCTTCCAGACAATGCCACAGGTTGGAGAATCAAAGTTTTGAATAATCCTATTGAGCCTATGGTCAAAGATACAATATTAGAAGGTGGAAATAGCTATATAAAGGGGCGAGACATAGAAATAGAAATTGGGAAATATCTAGTCCTCTATGCAGTAGACAATGGAAATAGAATTAAAGCTTATGCAAATATAAAAATAACTGAAGAAATGATTAAAAAGCCTAAAGAAGAAGCCATAAAGCTTGAAATGGGGATTATAGAAAAAGGAAAAAAATATGCTGGAACCGTAATAATAAGTGAATTGGACAAGTTGCCAGAAGGAGCTTCTAAATGGCAAATAATTGTTAGAAACACTTCTATAGACAAGATATATAGTGGCGAAAAGTTAAATGAAGCTTTGGACTATACAAATGATGAAATATCTATTGCCGATGAATATGAACTTGAAAATATGAACGACAAGTTTAAAAAATACCTGATACTGCTAGCAACTGATAATGACGGAAAAATACTTGGGTATAGAGAATTTGAAATCGAAAAAAGTGATATATCTATTGCACCAAAATTGCTAAAAGAAACTACTCACTATATAGGACCTATGCAAGGTCAAAAGGAGGGCACTACTAGATTTACCAATCTAAACTTTGGCATTGGCCCTACAGATAGTATGAGTGAAGCTACAAAATGGCAGGTAAAAGTATATAGTGAAAAACCTCCTATTCCTATATTGAATAGCAAAATAAACGAAACTTTTGACTATGATTTTGATGGAGAAAATGCAGATATAGATATAAGCCCAAGGGAATATTTAATTTTACTTGCTACAGATAATGATGGAAAAATAAAGGGATATAGAATATTTAAAATAAATGAAGATCAAATAAAAGGTAAAACTGCTCCAGAATTGTTGGATGGCAAAAATTATTCTATACCTGAAAAAGGTTCAAAAACTGGAACAACCAAAATAACAATGTTGAAATTTAATGGAATAGCTGAAGCTACCAAGTGGATGTACAAAGTTGGAGCGCAATTGTCTCCACCTGTATTAGACAAAGTTGTAGAAGAAAGTTTAGACTACACTTTAGGACAAGATATAAAGATTGATATAGAAGAAAAACTACTACTTCTAGCTACTGATGATGAAGGAAAAGTAAAAGGATATAAAATATTCAATATGGACAAAAACATGATAAAAGATCCACCACCAATACTACTTAAAGAAGGTTTTCATTATTCTAACCCTGTAAAAGGCAATACTGTTGGCACCACAAAATTTGAAATATTGGCCTTTACTGATTCATTGAAAGATGCAAACCAATGGAGATATAAGATAAGCAATGAACCTTTTGATGTACCAGAATTGGATAGTATCATCGACAAGGCTATAGAATTTAAGGTTTTGGACAGTATAGGAACAAACTTAAAAGGAAATGAGCATCTGCTACTTTTAGCAACCGACAATTTGGGAAAGACCAAAGGATATGCTGTATTCCAATTAAATGAAAACCAAGTCAAAATGCCTAATGCACCAGAGCTAAAAAAGGATTTAAACTATTCTCAAATAGAACCCGGCACGGCAAGTGGTACTACAAGAGTAGTTGGACTTAATTTTATAGGTTTGCCAGAAAGTACAAATCAGTGGAGATACAAAGTACAAGACAAAGAATTCCCAACTCCAGAACTAAACAGCACCTTAAATGGTGCCATTGTATACAATCCTGGCTCAAATATAAGAATTTCAGAAGGAGAATATTTGGCAATACTCGCAACAGATGGAAATGGGAAAATAAAAGCTTTTGCTACATTTAAAGTAACAAAAGAACAGATAAAATCTCCAAATGCTAAATTTTTAGCACCCACAACTAATTATTCTGAACCTGAGCCAGGAAATGTGGAAAATAGTACAAAATTCAGTTTCTTAAGCTTTTCTGGAATTGATAAAGCAACCAATTGGATGTATAAAATAGATGACAGGAGTTTTGGAAGCATTGGACTTGACAACATCGTAGAAGGTTCAAAATCCTTTGATGGAGCAAATAAAAATTTAAGTCCTGTAAAAGAAGAACAGTATTTACTTCTCTTAGCTACTGATGTGAATGGAAAAGTTAAAGCTTATAGAGAGTTTAGATTGTCAGACAACAATATAAGAGGCAAAAATGCTCCAAAACTTCAAAACACTAACTACAAAGTTCAGGCTGGATCTCAACCAGGAACCTCTAAATTGACAGATTTGGAATTCTGGGGAATTGAAGACGCTACTAGATGGAAAGTAAAGGTCATTGCAAATGAATATGATAAAACTCAAATAGAAAATAGTATTTACAACAATTCCATTGTTGAAGGCTCATACTTTTACAATGAAAACCAAGATATTCAAGTATTGCTAGGACAATATATACTTATATTGGCTACAGACAACAGCGGAAAGACAAAAGCCTATGATTTCGTCAAAATAGAAAAAGGCATGGTACTAGAATATGCCCCTAAAATTGAAAATGTTGAATTAAAAGAAGGTAGTGCCATTGACACTGTACAAATAACAGGGTCTATTCCAGATGGTACCAATGCTCAAATAATAGTGCAGAATGCTGCCTTTACCACCCCTGCACTAGACCAAGTATTGACAGGTGGAAAAAATTATACATTAGGTACAGATATTGAAGTAGTATTTGGGCAAAATATTGGTCTATATGCAATAGATAGTAAAAACAAAATAAAAGGATTTAGATTTTATGAACTCACTGGTGAAAATGGAGACAAAATTAAAAAAGCCACTGCTACAATGAAATCTTCTAAATCCGACAATATAATTCCTGAAGGTAGTATTGTCATTGGTGGAGAAGAAATAGAAATTACCTTGACTAATGCAAAATGGTCTCAAGATATAAGAACAAATGAACTAAAAAGAATCGCACTGTACAATGGCTTTAAACCCAACAATCAGTCTTCAGAATGGACAAAAGTTGTCAATGCAATGATAGCTGATGGAAGTGGAGCTATATCTAGAGATTCAGATGAAAAATTAACTATACTTCTTCCTGAAGTGTCTAAATATGATATAAGAGAAAAACAAGAAATTTCATTGACTATACCTGCCAATTGTATAGAAAAAGCTATAAACTCTGTAAAGGTAGATGAAAAACTAACTATCATGCCTACAGTTAAAGCTACTATTTCAGGAGATGTAGTATCTTCAATAGTGAGAGAAAAAGATATAGTGGCAGGTGGCAAAACCATAGTCATAGAAATTCAAGATGGAAGCTTAAAAAGCACTATTGATAGAGATAAGTTGATTGGTGGATTTAAGGTGGTAGATACAGATAATAATTGGAACAAAATAGCTAGTAAAATTGATACTTCACATATTGTGAGAAATTCAAGCAAAAAAGTAACTATCACTTTACCAAAAATTTCAGATTTCACTATGGGAACAAATAAAGAAACTATTAAACTTGAAATACCAAAGGAACTTATAGAAGGTGCTACTTCAGATGTAATTGCTACACCTGCATTTTCAATATATCCTGATATAATACAGATAGACGGAAAAGCAGTTGAACATAATGATAGCATATCTATGATAGCTCCTGACCAGAGAGAAATAAAAAAAGATAAAAATACTTGGACTTTAGAAATAACCAACTCTACATTGAAAGACGAAATAACTAACAATGATATAGCTATAATAGGCCTTCCTACTGGGCTTAAAGGAGAAGTAAAAAGAATAGATGACAAACATATATCCATCACAGTTTCTGGAGTAGCCAATACTTCTCTAAAAGAAAAGCAAACAGTAAAGATAAGAATTAAAGGCAGTGCTGTAGTAGAGCTAAACTCTCTTGATTCTAAAGATATTGATGTATTTATAGAACCAGGAATTGCCAAATCATTGGATAAAGTTGAATATGAACTAAAGTTTAAAGAAAATGAATTGTTGCTCTATCTAACTGGTGTAGATGAAGAAATGGAGTACAGCAAAAATTCCACCAATGGTACGAATGGTACTTGGACAAAGATAGTTCTAGCCAAAAATACAAATGAAATCAATATAGGCAAAGCAGAGCCTATGAAAATATATATAAGAGAAGCTGCACAGCCAAAGGTATTTAGAGAAGTTTCAACTCTTTTCTATGGTGAAATGCCTAAAGATGTATATGTAGAAAAAATTGAATATGTAAAAGAAAATGATAATTTTTATGGAAAAGTAAGTCTTAAAGGTATCGACAACACTATGGAATATAGCAAAGACAGTGGCAAGACTTGGAGTGGCATTGATGATGTTGACAATTTAGAAATATTATTGGATGAAACTTCAGATCTTCGAATTAGGAAAAAAGCCATTGTTGGAAAAAACGGAAGTCTTCCTTCTCTACCAACCAATAGGTTAAATGGACTGTTTTTAGGCAATACCTTTATGAATGCAGGAGAAGGAAAACTTATTTATACAAATACTTCTATGGAATATAGTCTAAATGGAAAAGATGGAACTTTTACTGCTACCAAGAACAATGAAACCCCTGTGAATTTTGTCAAGGGCAACAATGTTTGGATAAGGGAAAGAAACAATTCTACAAATAGTATTGAATTGGGAACAGTAGGTCAAGAAGAAAAACCAGATATAGAAAATATAACTTTTGATATAGGTGAAGGGAAAATAAATAATGCTACAGCACAGGATTTAGAATATAGAATAGGAGATGGAAATTGGCAAAAAATAAATGCCAACAATGTAGCTAACAATGTAGAATTTAAAGCTGGAAATTTAGAATTTAGGAAAAGAGGAAACTTAACCAATTTGCCATCAATTCCAGTGAAAAAAGCTACTATTGTTCCTCCTGGTGATGGACCAAAATTGAAAACTGATGATTTCAAAAAAGAAATATATTATTTTGAAAATAGTTCTTGGCATATATTAGACGACAAATATGAATATAAAATAGGAAGTACTGGCAATTGGCAGTTGGGAAGCAATTTGAATAAGGATGAAAACAGAAATGAAAATGTTCTCGTATATGTGAGAAAAAAAGCGACAAGTAGTGAATTAGCAAGCAATCCAACTTCAGTTAATTTCACAAAAAATATCGAGCTAAACAATGTAAAAATAAATGTAGCTGAAAATGCAATTTTGGGAACTAAGTCTATTATGGAATATAGTACAAATTCCACAGATGGATTGGATGGCAATTGGAAAATATGTAATGAAGGAAAGACTACTTTAGAATTTGGGCAAGGAATGAATATATGGATAAGAGAAAAATCCAAACCATTGAACAAATTAAAAATAGCTGAAAACATCAAAAAAGAAAATGTACCCACATTAGAATATGTCTATTACAATATAGCTACAGGAAAAATATCCAATCAAACCAATCAAAATCTTGAATATAGGATAAACAATGGAGCATGGCAAAAAATATATGGAAACACAGATATATATGAAGTAAAATTTGATTGGGGTAGATTTGAGTTTAGAAAAATAGCCACTGAAAATACCTTGGCATCAAATCCAGTATTGAAAGTGAATATTAAAGCTCCACTATCTGCTCCTACAATAGAATATGATGATGTTAAGAATACAGTGAAATCTATAAATGGGAAAACTGCATCAGAATGGAACTTGTTTGAATATAGGATAAACCCTATAAATAAAGAAAGCCCATGGATATCAGGAGAACTATTGGCAGGAGAAGACTTAAACGGAGACAAATTGCTTGAAATAAGAGCAAAAGCTACTTGGGACACATTGGCAAGTAAAATAGGACAAATTCATTTTACGCCAAATTTGCCTCTTGAAGCAGTGAGTTTGAGCATACACACTACACCAATAGAGCTAAATGGAACTACTGATGGAATGCAATATAGGATAAATGATACCGATTGGAAGGATTGTGCTAATGGAAATACTCAACTAAAGAGAAGGGATGGCTCAGATTTAAATGACATGTTAGATGTGAAAAAAATCGAAATTCGAGACAAAAATCAAACTTCAAATATAATCACAATTTGGCCATAAAATAAAATGCGACAGCGGGGACGGTTCTCCCTGTCGCATTATTCATATACCATCAATACTGTATGCAATTTTCTTCCTGCTGGAGTTATGGTCTTTCCATTGGCATATAATGCTGATGATGCTCCTCCATCAAGATTCATTGCCCTATCTGCTCCTAGTTTCACCATTATTTGAGATAATTCCTTCATATTGAGATTGGAGCCTGTCACAAGAAGCAATTTATTGTTTTTAGTTATTCCTATGGCCGATCTTTGACCTCTATTTTTAGTTATCTTGTCTTCTTTAAATCCATTTTTATTTGGATCATAAATGGATTTCCCATTTTCCACTAAATATGGTCCTGCAGATATTATGGATTTGATATTGTTTTGTTTGATTTCCTTTAGCTCTTCTTGTTTCTTTTGTGCATTTTCTTTTGCTTCCAATATTTCATACTCGAGTTCTATTTTATCTCCTACTTTAAATCTTTGATCTACATAATTTTCAAAGCTTTTAGTGTTCCCATAATATATTACATAGCCATTTTTAGGGATAGACGCCTGTTTTGCATTTTTAGTTACTTTAGTGACTTTGTCTTTTATTACTTCTATGGCTATTCCACCGTTTAAATCTATTTTACTTCCCCTCGCTGGGGTATATATGTATGCACCAGTAGAATCTTTTGGTACATTATTTACATACCATATTTTAAATAAATTGTAATCCATGGATTGGGTTTCATTGTTCCAATTGTTTTCTCTAAACCCATTTATGTATCCATTTATCCCCATATTATATTGACCTATTTGAACTTTCCCGTCATCTGTGACTATCATAGACGCAGGACTGCCCTCAAGATATTGAAATTTGTTATCTATCATGATAGCGCCCATAGGCTCTAAAGTTTTATATGCATCAAAATAATTTGCATTTATAGCTGCTATGGGCTTTTTTCTCTTTATCATATTAGAAAAATCCTCGTGGCCACCAATCTTGTCATTGGCAATAGTCACACCTAATTGAATATTGGTATTGTTTAAATCAACTGTCACAACATTTACAGTTTTCTTCTGATTGTTGATAGTAACTGTCTTTTTCCCATAGCCTACTGAATTTGATTTTGCCACAGATACTTGACTCATCATTAAAACCATTGTCAAAACAATTGCAAACACTTTCTTTTTACGCATCTTTTTGTCCTCCTTTTTTTGCGACAGCAGGGACGGTTCTCCCTGTCGCAAATTGCCCTAGTTGTAGTTCGTTTTTAGCTATCTCTCAGTGCTCTAGCTATTGTATCTTTACTTATTCCTGTAATATTTGACATTTGCCTTGTTGATAGCTTGACATTAGCATCTATTTCTCTTATTATTTTAGTTCTAATTTTCTTATCTTTTAATTCAGGCAAGTCTTCTAATGTTAATCTGTATCTTTTAAGTATTTGTTCAATTTTTTCTATTTGAACCTTTTCTATATCTTCTTCCTTCTCTTCTAAATCCATGAAAACCTTTTCACAATCTAGTGCAGAAAATTTTTCAAATTCTTTTATAGCTATAGCCTTATTTTCTGAAAAAATATTTAGTATAAATTCTGTTGATGTGATTTCGTCTTCATTATTACATTTGTCAATATAGGCGTTGTAGCTACTCCATTCATAATCTGATGGTTCTTTGACGAGAACAGCTTTTACTGGATTGTTGTGTATATATCTTATGCAGGCCAATAGATAATCTTCGGATTCAATCCTTTCGCTTCTAAATCTATCTTGAAACAAATGCCCTACTCTTTCATACTTTTTGTTAAAATAGTATGAATAGCTAATACATATTCTTTTCATGGTTCTAGATATTGGATCTCTTTCTTCTTTTATTAGCAAGTGCACATGGTTGTCCATTATGCAGTAGCCATATAATGTATATTCCCCTTCTGAATTCACGTTCCCTAATATCTCTAGAAATTTCGCTTTGTCATCATGGTCTAAAAATATATCCATTCTATTGACGCCTCTTAGCATGACATGATATATTCCTGTGCTAGCCATGACTCGTGGCAATCTAGGCATGACAATTCACACTCCCTGATAAATATATATATCTATTATATCCAATTTTCTCCTAAGTTTCATTAAGAAAATATCATTTATGTAAATTTTGCGACAGAAAGAACCGTCCCCCTTGTCGCAAAACATAGTTGGATTTGTTTATCTCTTCTATGGCTCTATTGTAGTTTTCTTTGCATTTTTCCAAATCCACTGGTTCTCTTGTGTCTAGATAATAGGCACGACTGTGTTTATATACTCCATCTCTGGACATGACAAATACCTTTTCATTATCTATAAAGGAGCCTTTGAGCATATAAGTCTGTTGTGCTACAAAGCTGTCTTCTGTATTTAATATGTCTTTCCCAAACATAACTCCCTTTTCATTTTTAACTCCCATGATATTTAGTATTGTTGGAAGAAAGTCTAATTGACAGCTGACCTTTGATACAGTTTCATTTATGTCTTCTCCGGGTACATGAATGATAAGGGGTATATTCATCATGGAATCATAGTCATATTGATATCCTAGATAATCTGTCATTATTTTTTCATTGGCCTCGTCCATGCTGGATAGTGCAAAGTGATCTCCATATATGGCTATAACTGTGTCATCATACAGTCCTTCTTTTTTTAAACTTTCTATGAACTCTCCTATTGCTTCATCTGTATAATGTATGGCTTGAAGATAATTGCCAAACATGGTGTCTTTGTGTTCTGGTCTTAATTTTATTACATGATATTTTTCAGGCATAGTAAATGGCGTATGGCTAGATAATGTGATCATGAACGCATGAAACGGCTTTTCCATTTCCTTTAAATAAGGCAGGGATTGTTTGAAAAAGTCTTTGTCGCTTAAACCCAAAGCTATAGTTTCTCCAACATTGTAATCCTCTCCACTTATAAATCTCTCAAAACCTTGATTTGGATAGGCCGCACTTCTATTCCAAAATTCCTTTTTATATCCATGAAATACCCAAGAAGTATATCCATTGTCCCTGAGTATCCAAGGTAGTCCATAAAAAGTAATGTCTTGATATTGGGTATAGGTAGGGTCTTCCATAGATGGATAAAGAGAATTGTTTGACACAAATTCTGCATCGGATGTGTTTCCTCTACCTAGAAGTTGATAATATCTATCGAAATAAATACTGCTATTATCTTTTATAAAGGAATTCAAATTTGGTGTGACTTCTTGCCCATCATAATATTCATTGATAACAAAGTTCTGTAATCCTTCTACTTGAATGACCAAGAGATTTTTACCTTTCCCTATTCCAGTTAATTTTCCATTGTCAACCATGGCCCTCTTTCTTAAATAGGCCAAATCTTCTTCCGTAAATTCTCCTTCACCTTTAGCACTTTCACTTCTAAATAAACTGGCAAAATCCTTGGCATGATAAGTAAAAAGCTCTTGTCTTCCAAGTACAGTTCCATATCCCCCAATACTTAAAACAGTTATGACTATGGCTAATGTCAAGGCCAATAAGGAAGGAACTCCAATTCTAATTTTCTTTTCATATACTTTTGTGCTTTTTTTAATTTTCTTCTTTTTCTTGCTTGAATATACAAATAAAAATGGTATATCAGCTATAAACAATAGATGCAGCGGATTTATGACAGCCCTCACACTGTCTCCTACTTGAGCTACTGCACCAAGTTGTTTGAACATGATGATAGAGGGCAAATTGTTGAAATAATGATAATACACTGCATCAGCAAACATAATAGCTGACATGATATTGTAGAAGGAAAAAGCTATTGATTGCTTTTTCTTATTTCTACTAAAATATATAAGTGTAAAAGCAAAAAGTGTGAAAAGAGTACTTACTGTAAATATTATGGCTTGATTGTACTGTATTCCAGTTAATTTTATAAATAATATTATTTTTAAAATAAATAGTATAGTTAAAACCATTTTCTACCTCCATTAGTTGTGCTGCCAAGGGGACGTTTAGTATATATATGTGGTGAGGCCTTGTTTTTGGAGTTTCCTTAGAAATCCTCTGTTTGCTCTATATTCTGATATTGCTACTCCAAAGTGATCATATAATTTGACAAATTCTAATATTTCTTTGTCTGTATATTTGTCATCAGGTATTTTAAATATGATGTTTTTGAAACCTTTGGTATATACCAGATAGTATTCTTCCATATCTTTTACCTGTGGAATAAATCTTTCCTTTACTTCTTTTAAATTGTACTTAATATATTTCATGGCATTGGAAGTGTCCCCAACCATATCTGTGATTATATACGCATCAATGTGGTCTTTCATCCATTGTTCTAATTCTTCAATAGTCATCCCATTGTCACAGTTTACTATCAATTTTTCATCATCAGTCCATTCTAAATCTATTTCCATAAGCCTAATGCCTTTTTTATAATATTCATCCAATTTAGCCTTTGTATTGGCTGCAAATCCTATCCTATTTTTATTTCGAATTTCTAGTTTTTCTTCAGGTTTTTTAGCTATTATTTCATCAGACCCACTGATTATACTTCCAATTAGATTATTGTCCAATATATATTTTGACTTGTCTATTTCAGATATGGCTCTTTCATATCCTTCTCTGCATTCTTCTAAGGGTATAGACCTTCTAGTTTCCAAATCTATAGCCCTGCTATGGTCAAATATTCCATCTCTGGACATGACAAACATTTTTCCCTTATCTATAAAGGAGCCTTTTCTCATGTGAATTTGTTGAGCTACAATTTGATCTTCTGAATTCAACAAGTCCAGTCCAAACATGATTCCTTTTTCATTTTCAATTCCCATTATATTCAGTATTGTAGGGAGAAAATCCAATTGACTTCCAACTGTAGAAACAGTTTCGTTTATCTCTTCTCCAGGTACATGAACTATAAGAGGGATATTCATCATAGAGTCAAAATCATAGTCAATATCCAGATATTGTGACATTATTCTTATATTTTCATCTTCTAAACTTGATATGGCAAAATGGTCTCCATACAGAGCTATAACTGAATTGTCATACATTCCTTCTTTTTTAAGTTCATCAAAGAATTCACCAATAGCCTTATCTGCATAATGAACTGCTTGAAGATAATTTCCAAACAATGTATCTTTATGTTCTTCTTTTAGTTGAATTTCCTGATATTCTTGAGGAATATTGAATGGATTGTGACTTGAAAGAGTGATCATGAAAGCATAAAAAGGCTCTTTCATCTCTTTTATATAGTCTATAGACTGATGAAAAAAGTCTTCATCATTAAGCCCTAAAGCTACAATGTCCCCAAGTTTAAAATCTTCCTCACTTACATATCTTTCAAAACCTTGTTTGGGATGAGCTTTGTCTCTATTCCAAAATTCTTTTTTGTATCCATGAAATGACCAAGCAGTATAGCCTTGGTCTCTGAGTATCCAAGGCAGCCCATAAAACGTGTTGTCTTGGTATTGGATATAGCTTGGCTCATCCATAGAGGGATATAGGGAATTGTTGGTAACAAATTCTGCATCTGAAGTACTTCCTATTCCCACTAATTGATAGTATTTGTCAAAGTATATGCTCCCATTCTCTTTTATGAACTTATTTAAATTGGGAGTAATCTCTTGACCCTCATAGTATCTATTTATTGCAAAGTTTTGAAGGGCTTCTACTTGTATGACTATTAAGTTTTTACCTTTCCCTATCCCTGTGTATTTCCTATCTTCCAATATGGATTGTTCTTTTAGACATTGAAGATCTTCTTCTGTAAATATACTTTCCCCTACAGCCACATCACATTTCCCTTTAAAAAGCTTTGCAAGGTCTCTAGCGTGATATGTGAAAAATTCTTGTCCATTAATGATTGAACTATAACCACTTGTATTCATGACTATGGCAAGTATTGCAAGAGTTGAAACAATTGCATAGGGTATTCTTGTCTTTATATTTTTACTATAAATCTTGTTTTCTCTTTTTATCTTTTTTTTCTTTTTGCTTGAATAAAAACAAAGTACTGGAATATCCAAAATAAATAGGAGATTAAGTGGATTTATAATAGTTTTTACACTTTCACTTACTTGGGCTACTTGTCCCAACTGTTTCACCATATTTATTGAGGGAAGTCCATTGAAATATTGATAATATACTACATCTACAAACATGATTGCAGATATTATATTGTAGAAAGAAAAAGCAATACTCTGTTTCTTTTTGTTGCGGCTAAAATATATAATCGAAAAGAAAAATAGTATATATAAACTACTCACAATAAATACTAAAACTTTGTTGTACTCTATTTTAGTTAAAAATATAAAAAGCATCATCTTTAATAATAACAAAAAAGATAAAACCATTCTACTGCCCCCAAGTGTTAATTTCTTTACTATATTATATATTATTACTTTACAACAATACAAATTATGAATCAAGTTTGTTGAAACATTTGTTATGAAATTTTTTTATCCTAAAAAAGACTGAGTTCTATTTAAATAGAACTCAGTCAATTAATCTTCTATTTTGCCAATTCATATAGTGCTTTTTCATATATCTTTGTAAGAAACAACAATTTGTTTATAGATATAAATTCATTGGCCTGATGTGCTAGTTCTTCTTCATCTGGGAATACTGGACCAAATGCTACTGCGTTTTCCATAGCTCTTGCATAGGTACCTCCCCCTATAGTTATGGGTTTGCTGTCTTTATCTCCTGTTTCATCTCTATATACCTTCATCAATTTTTGAACTAAAAAATTATCTTCGGGTACATATAGTGGTTTCATCTCTCCCTCATCTTCAAGGAGTTCAATTCCTGTCCCCTCTAAGTTTTTTCTTATGCCATCATATACATCCTTGCTAGTAGACTTGATTGGATATCTGATATTTATAGATAATTTTATCTTTCCATCCTTCATTTCTATGACTCCAGGGTTAAAATCCAATTTCCCAGATACATCATCTTCAAGTCCACATCCTATAGCTTCGCCATGATGTTTAAATGCTATCCTCTCATTGTAAATATTGATGAAATCACATATATCACATTTGCAATCTACTATTTCTCCCAAAAACTGCATTATATATGATATGGCATTTTTCCCTTTCCAAGGAGTAGAACCATGAGCTGAAACCCCTTTTGCCTTTATCTTTATACTATCTCCATCTTTTTCAATAGCCATTTGATATCCAGTTTTATTTTTAAACTCATTAAATTTCTCTTCTAGGGCTGAGAAATCTTTAACTGTGATCACTGCTTCACAAAAATCTGGAACCATATTTACTGCATTCCCACCTTTTATGCTCTTTATAGCTATATCCCCACAACAAGAATCTTTTATTTCTTTTACAAGGTCAAATGCTATAATCCCCTTTTCTCCATGAATAACAGGAAAGTTTGCATCTGGTGTAAAAGCCATATTTGGTGCCTTTTCATGTGCAAAATAATATTTCATGCATCCCCATCCTGTTTCTTCATTGGTCCCAAATATAATCCTTATTTTTCTACTTAAAGGAATTTTTTTGTCCTTTATACTCTTCATAGCATATAGGGCTGCCATGGCAGGCCCCTTGTCATCTATAGCTCCTCTACCATATATTTTGTCATCATGGATTTCTGCATTATATGGAGGGTAGTCCCATCCATCACCTTCAGGAACTACATCAAGATGAACAAGTACTCCTACAGTTTCTTCCCCTTCACCAAATTCTGCATATCCTGCATATCCATCAATATTTTTAGTTCTAAACCCCATATCTTCTGCCAAATTAAGAGCATATTCCAAAGCCCTATATGGTCCTTCTCCAAAAGGCATTCCTTCTTTTGGCTCTCCTTCTACACTCTTTATTTTTATGATCTCTTGAGTTGAAGACACTATACCTTCCATGTTCTCGCCCCCTAATTTTATTTTATGTAAACTCAATCTTTAAAACTAATGAATTCGTTGTTGTTTAAAATATTTAAATATTCTATGAGTCTTTCATATAATGGCTCTGCCTTTTCTTTAAATTTCTCTTTGACTAAGTTTCCTATTTCGTATACATTTTTCTCTCCATCTATGTTCTTCCATATGAAGCTACCCAATTCATCTAAATCTATTTTAAATTTATCTGGTGCAAAGAAAAGTTTTATAGCTATTTTGTCAAAAAAAGAAGTTCTAGGAACTATCAATTGGATATTTTCTTCTTCTATAGTTTTCTCTTTAATCTTTTCAGATTTCACAGGTACAAATTCCAAATAATTTTTGCTTTTATCCTTTTTAGCCATTTTATCCCTCCATCTGAGAAGTTAGAATTATCTTGGGATAAACCCAAGATAATTCTAATTTTCTTCTGCCTTTTTCCATATAGAATACTTCAAAAGCGTCATAGTTAAAATTATGAAAAATACTACTGCTCCATATTTCCCCAGTACTTCATTTCCAAAGGCAACTTTATCCAATACACTTCCTTCTCCTATTTGTATAACAGCAAGTATTGCAAGTACAATTCCTATGATCCCTTCACCAGCTATAAGCCCAGAAGAATACAATACTCCACTATTGATCTTTTCATCAGCAGCTTTTTCACTAAGTTTATTTTTAGCCTTTTTGCTATCCAATATGCCTCTTATAATTCCACCAATCATTATAGGTGTACTCAAATGAATTGGAAGATATAGTCCTACTGCAAAAGGAAGTATTTGAATTCCAAGTAGTTCTACAACTATACCTATCCCTATTCCTGTAAATATCAACGCCCAAGGAAGATTTCCATTCATGACTCCTTCAATTACAAGTTTCATCATACTAGCCTGTGGTGCTGGAAGTTCTGAAGAACCAAATCCCCATGCCTTGTTTAAAAGCACCAATATATATCCTATGACCAAAGCAGAAGCAACAACACCTACAAGCTCTCCAATTTGCTGCTTTTTAGGAGTTGCTCCAACTAAGAAACCTGTCTTTAAGTCTTGAGACATATCTCCAGCTATAGCTGTGATAATACATATTACAGTTCCAACTAAAAGTGCTCCAATCATTCCTTCTTCTCCATCAAAACCTATGGCTTTAAATATGATACTTGCAACTAAAAGTGTTGCAATGGTCATACCCGATACAGGATTGTTGCTACTTCCAACCAATCCTACAAGCCTTGCTGAAACTGTTGCAAACAAAAATCCAAATATTGCAATGAGTATAGCACCAGCTATTCCAACTGGTATTATAGGAGTTGCTGCAATGAATATTATCAATAAAATGACACATATAATTGCAACTTTCATGGACATATCAGTATCGGTTCGCAAATTTGAATCTCCACCAGCTCCTGAAGCTTTAAGACCACTCATAGCTTCTTTAAAAGTTTTAACAATAAGTGGCATAGATTTAATGAGGCTTAAAATTCCTCCAAAAGCTACTGCCCCAGCTCCAATATACCTTAAATAATTGCTCCATATTCCCCAATAGTCAAGTTCTTGACAAGTGCTACAGATGCAGGATAGATAGCTTGTGGAATATATTGACCTAGATGTGCAATAAGCGGTATGATGACAAGCCAGCCAAGAATTGCTCCAGAAAGCATATATGCTGAAATTTGAGGTCCAACGATGAATCCAACTCCAAGTAGTGCTGGAAGTACATCCATTCCTATAGCTGCCCCCCGGTAACCTTTTATTCCCCATTCAATTTCGCTTGGGAACAATTTGAAACCATCAGCTATAAATTTGTAAATCGCACCTATTCCAAGTCCTGAAAATACTGTTTTTGCCTTTACTCCACCAGTTTCTCCAGCCTTTAATACTTCAGCACAAGCTGTTCCTTCTGGATATGGCAATATACCATGTTCATTGACCACAAGAGCTTTTCTCAAAGGAATCATGAAGAATACTCCCAGTAGTCCTCCTACAAGAGATGCCGTTATGATTTCAATCATATTTGGTGCTGCCATTCCAAGCTCTTGTGACCAGATAAAAAGTGCAGGCAATGTAAATATGGCTCCTGCTGCAAGAGATTCTCCAGCTGAGCCTATGGTCTGAACCATATTGTTCTCCAAAATAGAGTCTCTCTTCATGATTCCACGGATGATTCCCATAGAAATAACTGCTGCTGGTATGGAAGCACTAATAGTCATGCCTACCCTAAGTCCTATGTAGGCATTTGCAGCTCCAAAAACTATTGACATAATGATTCCTATGACAATTGATGTAGTAGTAAATTCAGGCATTATTTTGTCTGCTGGTATATACGGAGTAAATTCATTTGTTTTCTTGACCTGTTCAGTCACATTAAAACCCCCTTTTATTTATTTTTTAAACCTTTATCTTTCTAGGACAAAGGTCTAAATTCCCTCCCAATATATATCTATGCAAAACACTGTGTGAAATATTAGAGTCGTTTAAATATTCTGTTTATTTATTTTAGATTATATAACATATTTGTATTTTTAGCAATATTTAAAAAATTAGTTCTTATTGTGACTATATACTATAAAATATACTTTTATGTTGTAAAATGTCAAATCGTTGACCAATAGGTATTTTTAAGTCAAAAAAAATACAATGGCCAATTTAGCCATTGTATTTTTTTATATATGTTTTGTTAAGTTTTTTGCGACAAAAAGAACCGTCCCTACTGTCTCAAACTAAGTTTCTTTTGACCATTTCTGTGACTATGAAACTAGCTACATCTTCTGCATAGCTTCCTGGTCCAAATCCAGCATCATAGCCTAATTCTTTTGCCAATTCATGAGAAATTCTTGGTCCACCACATACCAATATTACTTTATCTCTCAATCCCTCTGCTTCAAGTAGTTCAACAAGTTGAGTTAAATTGGGAATGTGTACATTCTTTTGTGTTACAACTTGAGAAACAAGTATTGCATCGGCATTTACTTCTATAGCTTTTGCAACAAGATCTTCGTTTAAAACTTGACTACCCATATTTATAGCTTCAATACCTTCGTATCTTTCTAGCCCAAAGTGATGATTGTATCCTTTCATATTCATTATAGCATCTATTCCTACAGTATGAGCATCTGTACCAGTACAAGCTCCTACTATAGTTACTGTTCTCTTTATATTTTCTCTTATATATTCTTCTACTTCTTCTTTAGTCATAGTTTCAACATCAACTTTTGGCACTTCTATTTTTGAATAGTCAACAGTGTGAGTACATTTCCCATATACTATAAAATAAGTATATCCTATTCCTAAATCCGCATGGTGAACTACTGATGGCTCTTCTAATCCCATTTTCTTTACAATTTGTCTTGCTGCTTCTATTGCTTCATCTCCATCAGGTACTGGCAATGTAAAGCTCAATTGAACCATACCATCATTCATGGTATCTCCATAAGGTTTAACTTTTGTCAAATCTACTTTTGCTACTTCTACCATTATCTGTCACCTCCAAGCATCAATTCGATGAATGGGTTGAAATATCCTGCATCTTTCTTTGCTACACCATCGAGACCCTTTCCACCATCTCTTGCTCTTTTTACTCCACCAAATTTACCTTGTTCAATTGTAGCGAATAATCCTTCTCTTTCAATTTGTTTTAGAAGAGCTTCTGCATTGTTTAGTACTTCTTTGGCTCTATTTTGAATGATTCCATCTTCTTTAAATATGATTTCATCTCCTAAGTTCCTAGCATTGTTAAATATATATTCTGCATTTTCTATAGCCAAAAATCTATCATGGATATGTGGAGTATGAATAGCTTCTGTAAGCATTCCAAGAAGTTGAATCCCTTGATGAGTCATGATGGATACCATATTAAACATGGCATCTTGAACATGACCTTTGAATATATTCCCAGTCATATATTTGGTTGGAGGCATATATTTAAGTGGTGCATTTGGAAATATTTCTCTTGCCATTTGGGCTTGAGCTAATTCATATAAAAATCCATTTTCAAGATTTGGATCCATTTCAAAAGCATGGCCAAGTCCCATTTGCTCTTCTGGAAGACCTGCTTTTAATGCAAACTGTTCATTTATAAATTGAGATGCAAGTACCGTATGAGCTGCTTCTACTGCATCATCTGTTGTAAGATAGTTGTCTTCACCAGTATTTATGATGATTCCAGCATAGCCATTTATTACTCTCGAGAAATACTGATCTACTAATGTCCTCTGCATATTTATATCTCTAAATAATATTCCATATAGAGCGTCATTTAGCATGACATCTAATCTTTCATATGCTCCCATAGCTGCAATTTCTGGCATACAAAGTCCTGAACAGTAGTTGCAAAGTCTTATATATCTGCCTACTTCTTCTCCTACTTCATCTAATGCTTTTCTCATAAGTCTAAAGTTTTCTTGAGTTGCATATGTTCCACCAAAACCTTCTGTTGTAGCTCCATATGGAACATAGTCAAGTAAGCTTTGTCCTGTAGTTCTTATAACTGCTATGATATCTGCACCTTGTTTTGCAGCAGCTTGAGCTTGAATGATGTCTTCATATATATTTCCTGTAGCAACTATTACATAGATATAAGGTTGTTTGCCTTCTCCAAGAGTTCTTATATATTCATCTCTTTTTTCTCTATTTGCTTTTATCTTAAGTACAGTTTTTTCTGCTATTGGATATATAGTATCTCTTATTTTTTCTTCACTTGCAACTGGAAGTCTAGTTATATCCAATTCTCCACGAGAAATTTTTTCTGCTATAGCTTGAGGATCATCTCCAGTTTGAATCATAGCATTTCCAATCCAGAAAGCTGCCCCTCGTTCTAATCCGCCACCTTCTTTAATATTGTCTACTATTACATTTGGAAGAGGTCTATCTATTTCATCTACTCCATCTATTCCTAGTAGTCTTGCAACTGTTCTTTCTGTAGATGTAGTAGTATGAAGGTCGATAAACTTTTGGACATCGTCTGCAATATTTTTAGCCGCATTTCTAGCACTATCTACGATTTTTTGATCAAGATTTAATTTGCTTTCCAATCGCCTCAGCCTCCTTTATTTTTCTTCTAATATCTTTTCCGCATCTTTTATGATACACTCATCTAACCCCATGAGTCTAGCAATATTCAATGCATCTCTTGGCACTTCATTTTTGTGCTTTACTTTTTTCAATCTGTAGTCCATATATTTATTGATTATATCCATTTTGTCCTCATTCTTATCTATTAATTCACTATTTAATTTGTCAAAATCAATTTTAGAAAGTCCTACTACCTGAAGATGTTCTACCCCATCCATATCTGCAATATTGTCATAATGAGTAGTGATAAGAGTGATTGAAGCTTTGTCTTTTAAAAATTTGACCACAGCTTTAGAAATAGCATATCCTTCTTCAGGATTAGTTCCACGAGCAAGTTCATCTATGAGTATAAGTCCTCTTTTATGAGATTTTTCTACTGCATCTTGTACAAGTTTTATTTCTCCTCCAAAGGTACTTAATCCGCTATCTGTTGATTGCATATCTCCTATAGATGCACGAATGAAAAAATTTAACCCCAATTCCATCTTTTTAGCTGGAACAAAAAGTCCATATTGAGCCATAGCACACAATAGTCCAGATAATTTCAAGCTAACTGTCTTTCCTCCCATATTAGCTCCTGTAATGCAAGTAACTCCCTCTCTTAATTTTATTGATATAGGAGTAAATTTCAAGTTTTTCTTTAACAAAAACTCTTCTACTTTGGGATGTCTTCCTTCTTCTATATACAAATAGTGCTCTTTAGATATTTTAGGTTTAGTTCCATGAATTTCAATAGCAAATTGTGCTTTTCCCAAAATGAGATCTAGCTTTCCTATACTTGCCATATTCCTAAACAGTTTTTTTCTATTGCTTGCTATTTCTTCACTGATTTTTTCTCTAACAATATATTCTTCTTTTTCTTCTCTCTCTTTTAAAATGGAAACTTTTCGTTCTAACTCATTTATTTCTTCTGTGGGTTTTAAGGCAAATTTTATATTCATATAACTTTCTGAAACATAAATAAGATGTGAACAATTTTCTATAGCTTTTATATTTTCAATATCATCTTTAGATACAACCAAAGTTCCATCTGGTCTAATATCCAATTTGAGCTCTTTTTTTACTTTTTCCTTTAATTCCTTCTTTGTACTTTTTATCTTTTTTTCTATCTCTTTCTTTTTTTCTCTTATGCTTTTTAAGTTTTCTGAATAAGAATCATATATATAAAAAGTTGCAATTCCTGTATCTTCTGGATCCAGCAATTTTTCAAGCTTTGGAATGCTTTTTATATCAATATCTTTCCATGTATCCATCTCATATTTATTGAGAAGAGCTTCCAATTCTCTTATGAGAAAAAGAAAGGATTTTATCTCAAACAATTCTACTTCTGTCAAAACGCAGCCTTCCATTGTCCGCTTGACAGAAGTTCGTAAATCTTTTACATGGGCAAATATATCTTCTATCTCTCTTTTGAAATGATCATCTTCAACATATTTAATGATACACTCTGTTTTTTTTAATTCCTCTTCTAATTCTAATTCTTCTCCAGGCAAAAACGGTCTCATTTCTTCTTTGTAAACTTTGCCATAAGGGGTACGAGTTTTTAACTTTGACAGCACATAATCAAAATCTATACTTTTTCTTGTTAGTTCATCTAGAAAATCCATATTATTCACCACCAAGAACTACATCCAACACAGGTACATCAGTGATATAGTTTTTCATTTTATTCAAAAATTCTCTAGAATCAAAATAATATCCTTGTGGAGCATAAGGGTTTGTTGTAATAGCAATGAGATTTATTCTATTCAAAACTTTTACTTTTATTCCATATTTCATAAATCTCATCCAATCTTTTGGTTCTATAAATATCTTAGTTCCATCTTTCACTACCAAAGTCACATCTTTGTACTTCTTTGTAGTTTGATAAAAATCTTTAACTGTATTTTTCACAAGAGAACCAGGAAGGACTACATATTTAGAATCCTCCCTTATATGGTCTCCTATGATATTTCCACAATTAAGGGCTGTTTTTATATTTAGCTCTTCTACATTATAGTCCTCATCTATTATAGACACTTTTCCCGACTCCATTATTTCCTCTATAATAGCTCTGGCCCGTTCATCTTCAACTTCATCCAATTTAAATAGATTGACTACATGTAATGTTTCCTCTATGACTTTGTTCATATCTCTACTCAAGGTGGCACCTGTAGACAATATAGTACCTTCTGAAACAGAGGGGGCTGCTGAGGACATTCTATCTAAGGCTCCATCTATTATGACAAATTCCGCACCAAGATTTAACATCATATTAGAAACTTTTTTAGCTTCACTTACTGTCTGTGGACCTGCAACTTGTACATAACCGCTATCTACTATCCGACCAATCACAATAGCACCTAGGGGAGTTCTGTAATCTGTGACATTTACAATCTCTATTTTTGCATCTCCTAGAGGAAGGAGATCTGTTGTAGTAGCTACAAGAGAGCCTTCCTCTAAAAATATTTTGGGTTTTTCTGTTTCGGTGACTAAATCCAAACTTTCACCATCTCGACCAATAGAGGTGATACCAATAGTCACTCCTTCATCTATAGATTCTTCTATAAGACAATTCAAAGTGACGGTCTTTCCTGTATTTTTCGCCATACCTACTATGGATATTGTTTTATATTTGCCTTTTACAAGTTCTAGTAGTGACAATTAGAACACCCCTTTAGTTTTATAATTATTTGTCTTGATTTCTCTTTGCTGCTCTATCTCTTCTTTCCATTTTAGTAGGCTCAAGAGCTTTTACTTCTCCGCCTTTTAGAAGTCCTGCAACTCCATGTAAATTGTATTTATTCTCATCTGTTGGTTCTTCAATATATTGAGGCTCAGTATAAGTTGTGATGACTCCTTCATAGTTTCTTAAAACTACTTTTGTAGGAGACATACTGATCAAATATTGTGGCATAACAGGAGTCTTTCCGCCTCCTCCAGGAGCATCAATGACATATGTTGGTACACAATATCCTGAAGTATGACCTCTTAAAGATTCCATTATTTCTAATCCTTTAGATACTTTAGTCCTAAAATGTTCAATACCCATGGACAAATCACATTGATATATATAATATGGTCTAACTCTCATCTTTACAAGACCATGAACTAAATCCATCATAGTATCTGGATTGTCATTTATTCCTCTTAAAAGGACTGATTGATTGCCCAATGGTATACCTGCATCTGCTAACTTTCTACAAGCTTCTGCTGATTCCTTAGTGAACTCTTTTGGATGATTGAAGTGAGTATTTAACCATATTGGATGATATTTCTTAAGCATATTCACTAAATCATCAGTTATCCTTTGAGGCATAACTACTGGTGTACGAGAACCTAATCTTATGATTTCTACATGAGGTATTTCTCTCAATTTTTTGATTATATATTCAAGTTTGTCATCTGATACCAATAGACAATCTCCACCTGACAACAATACGTCTCTAACTTGAGGAGTATTCCTAATGTATTCTATACATTTATCTATTCTATCCATTGGAACTCCTGAATCATTTTGCCCTGCAAATCTTCTTCTTGTACAATGTCTACAATACATAGAACATTGATCTGTAATCAAGAAAAGTACTCTATCTGGATATCTGTGAGTAAGACCTGGTACCGGTGAATCTGTATCTTCATGTAGTGGATCTTCCATATCTGCTGCACTTTTATGAGTTTCATATATAGTTGGAACAGCTTGCATTCTAACAGGATCTTTTGGATCATTTGGATCCATAAGAGTAGCATAATATGGCGTAATTCCCATTCTAAACTTCTTCAAAACTTCATTTATCTCTTCTGCTTCTTTTTCTGTAAGATTAATTACTTTTCCCAATGTCTCTACATCTGTAATTCTATTTCTAACTTGCCATTGCCAATCGTTCCACTCATCCTCTGTGACATTTTTCCAAAGTTCAATGTCTTTATATGATCTCATTTAAGAAATCCTCCTTTTTGATAGGTTTAATTTTGTCTATGCATACAATTCTTCAAATATCTTTTTAAGAGCTTCGCACTCTCTCATAATTTGTAGTGATATTTCAGCATGTCCCTTAGTATATCCATTTCCAATAAGCATAGTTACATCTTTTCCTACTCCTTCTGCACCTAAAGCTGCCTTTGTGAAACTTGTAGCCATACTAAAGAAATAAACCAATCCATTGTCTTTAGCTGCAAGAATACTTGACATTTCTGTGTTTGGAATATTAACTACGTTTATAACTATATCTGCCATTTCTCCATTTGTAGCTTCAGCTACTTTGTTCATTATTTCAACTGCATCTGTTGCATTTGCTTTAATATATACATCTGCCAAATTTGCATTTTTGACTCTTTCTATAGTCTTATCACGAGAACCTATGCAGATAACCTTTCCTGTAACTCCTGCTCTTTTCTTTGCTTCATATAGACAAAGCATTCCTGATTTCCCTGTTCCTCCAAGAACTACAACCGTATCTCCAGGTTTAACTAATTTTGCAGTTTGAGCTGGTGCTCCTGCTACGTCTAATACTGACAGTGCTAGGTTTTCTGGCATATCTGTAGGAATCTTTGCATAAATTCCACTTTCAAATAGTATAGCTTTTCCCTTTATATCTACTTGATCTATTTCTGGTCTAACTTCAAGTATTTCGTCAATTCTAAGTGGTGTCAATGATAGTGAAACCAATGTAGCTATTTTATCTCCAACTTTAAGATCAGTTTTTCCTTCAAGAGCTGGTCCAATTTTTTCAACTGTTCCTATAAGCATTCCACCTGAACCTGTGACTGGGTTTTGGTGTTTACCTCTTTCTGCTACAATTCCCTTCATGATTTTCTTGATTTCTTCTACATCTCCATTAGCTTGTTCTCTTATTTGTGTAAAACTTGCTGAATCAACATTTAAAGTTTGAACATCAATTAAAATCTCGTTGTCATAAATCTCCATGTTGTTGTCAATTTTTAATGCTGGTTGTGGTAAAACTCCCTTTGGTTCTATAACTCTATGTGTTCCATATGGACATCCTTTTTTCATTTTGCATTCCTCCTCTAAATTTTTATCTTTTCATCATCATTTTATATTAATGCAATTTATATGCCAACTTGTCAAAATCAAATAGAACCTCTATTTTTAAAGACTTTCAGCAAAATGCCTCTAAAAACTTTGTCAAAAAATAAACACATACGCCAGTTTCTCGGCACTACCTGAGTTTATATTTATTTATTTTGTATTGAAGAGTTTGCCTTGGAAGTTTAAGTTTTTCAGCAGAACGAGTTATATTCCAATGAGTTTTTTCAAGGGTTTCAAGTATTATACACTTTTCTGTTTCCTCAAGCAATTCTGTAAGGGATACATCTCCACTTTTTTTCTGCTTATCTCTATGTTTTTTAAATTTCTGTGGCAAATGTTCTACTTCTATAGTTTCTACATCATATAAACTCATGATACCCTCTATGGTATTTTCAAGTTCTCTTACATTTCCTTCCCATTCATAAGAAAGAAATATTTCCATTACTTCATCTGATACTTCTTTAACAGACTTTTTCAATTTTATATTTAATTTTTCAATAAAATATTTTGTAAGAACTGGGATATCGTCTCTTCTCTCTCGTAGTGGAGGTATTTCAAGATTCACTACATTTAATCTATAGTATAAGTCTTTTCTAAGAATTTTTTCCCTCACAGCTTCTTCTGGTGGAATATTAGTTGCAGCAATAATTCTAGTGTCTATATCTATAGTATTTGTACCTCCTACTCGCCTTATAGAGCTATCTTGAAGTACTCTTAAAAGCTTTGCTTGAAGCTCTAAAGGCATAGAATTTATTTCATCAAGAAACAAAGTACCTCCATTGGCTAGTTCAAAGAGTCCTTGTCTATCTTCCGCTCCTGTAAATCCTCCTTTTACTGTTCCAAATAGTATTCCTTCCAATAAATTAGATGGAAGTGCTGCACAGTTTTGAGCTATAAAAGGGCCATATTTTCTAGAACTAGCATTGTGAATAGAATGGACAAACAGTTCCTTCCCAGTACCTGTTTCTCCATATATAAGAACTGGAGCATCCGTATCTGATGCCTTTAGAGCCAATGATTTTAAGGCCAGCATCTTCTTATTTTCTCCTATTATGTCTATGAAATTGTATTTACCTTTTTCTTTCTGATTTTTATTCTTTTTTTCGCTATTTTCGTAGAGTTTTGATTGGAGATCTACTATGGTTTCAGACATTTTCTTGACTTGAGTTATATCACGAGAGATTTCTAATGCTCCAACTACTTTGCCTTTAGATTTTATGGGAATAGAAGAATTTATAGTTGTTATCTTTTTGCCTTTATAATTTATGAAAGTTTGCTCTACATTTAATATAGGCTCTCCTGTTTTCATTACTGTAAGAAGTGTACTCGTCTCTTCTGATAGAGATGGATATATCTCTAAAATATGCCTTCCTTTAGCCCTATCCCTATCTATATCATCAATTGTCTGGGCAAATCTGTTGTAGTAGACTATTCTTCCATTTTTATCAATAATGTGAATACCTTCATCTAGATAATCAAGTATTTCGTAAATATTCTCTCTTATGAAAACATCATTCATATTTTCCCTCCTTTTCTCTGCCTGAATTTTGGCACCAATGGCCAAATATTAGGCACTTAGTAGTGCCTATAATAATTCTATATTTACTTTTTGTATGGTAGATATTTCCTTTTTCAATATATTTCCACCAATCCTTCTGAATTTTTCCGGATCATCACTTACATAAAATTCATATTTTCCTCCATCAATTTTTTCGGAAAACAGTCCATTTTCTTTGAGAAGAATTTTGGTAACTTTAGCAGTTTCGTATGCTGGATTTACCAATGTAACCCTTTCACCCATGACTTTTCCAATAGTATATCTTAAAGCTGGATAATGGGTACAGCCAAGTACCAAAGTATCTATATTGTGTTCTTTTAATTCTTGAAGATATTTCTCTGCTGTCATATTCGCTACATCTGAATCTTCCCATCCTTCTTCAACTATTGGAACAAACAGCGGGCAAGAAATACCTATAACTTCCAATGTAGGATGAAGTCTTCTTATTTTTCTTTGATACGCTTCACTATTTATTGTGCCTACAGTCCCTATGACTCCAATTTTATTGTTTTTTGTAGTTGCTACAGCCGCATTGGCTCCAGGCTCTATAACTCCCAATATTGGTATTTCAAATACTTTTTTAGCTTCTTCCAATGCCATGGCACTAGCAGTATTGCAAGCAATAACTATAGCCTTTATGTCTTTACTTAAGAGGAATCTTATGCATTGAAAAGAATATTTTATGACTGTTTCTCTAGATCTAGTTCCATAAGGAATTCTAGCTGTATCTCCAAAATATATTACATCTTCTCCTGGAAGTTGTTCTGCAATTTCTTTTAAAACTGTTAGACCGCCTATACCTGAATCAAATACTCCAATTGGTCTATTGTCCATAAAAAATTCCCCCTTTTATTATATTGTATAGATAAAAGGGGGAATTTACAACTTATTTTTAGAAGGTGAGAGTACCATTTTCATCTTTAATTATTTGAAGTATTTGTTCTTCTTTTCCATTCATTGCATTTATATATATGATGAAATCAGAATCTTTATATTTTCCTTTAAATTCATAACATAATAGCTCCTTGCTTCCTTTTGGAATCATAGCAAGCCTTATACTATCTATATCAAAGTCAACTTTTACTTTTTTTCTTGCCTCTTCTTTTGTCAAAGAAGGCTTTTCAATATTTCTATCTTTGTGATTCATCAAGTAGGTAGAAGAATCAAATCCTACTATTTCTCCATTGTCTAATGCAACTTTAACTTTTACAAGATCGGGATATATAGTGACATCATCTTGCTTGTAGGCAAAATTAAATAGTATTGTTCCATCATATTTTAAAGAATAATTTGGTTCCATATCTTGATATCCTTTTTCCTTAAGAAATTTTAGTGCTTTTTCTTCTGCTTGCTTAGGTGAGATATTTATATTTGAAACTCCTCTAGGATTGGCCATCCATACAACCTTTCCTCCTACTTCACTGACTCCAATATATATAGCCATTTCTTTTGAAGTATTTTTTGGCAAAATGCTAAAAGTATAGGATGGAATTCTAGCTGTAGAAATATCTTCGCCTTTTTCAAAGGAAGTTACTTTATCTATTTTTTTATTGCCCAAAAAATCTCTGGCTACTTTTTCAGCTTGACTTTGAGTAAATTTTTTGTTCCCAAGCCCCAATGGTTTTTTATTTAT
Source organism: Sporanaerobacter sp. (assembly GCF_047830725.1). NCBI lineage: Bacteria > Bacillati > Bacillota > Tissierellia > Tissierellales > Sporanaerobacteraceae > Sporanaerobacter > Sporanaerobacter sp. Next base: position 817,014 of record NZ_CP181252.1, read on the forward strand.
TTCTTGATCTGAAAAAGGTCCATCATATATGAGCTCTGGTGCCTTTCCCATTTGTTTTTCTATACTTCCCAGACTTGTAGCAAACATCTTTTTATTTGCTTCTTCCAATTTCTTTTTCTGTTTTCCCTTAGTATTTTTCACAGTAAAGTTTTGTTCTAATACTTTGTCATGGAGAGCTGACAATTCACTGTTGAAATTCGCAGAACCTTCTTGTAGTTTAAATAGTGCCTCTCTTTGTTTGCTCGTTATCTCTTCTCCATTTAAATGAGACTGTATAAGCGAAAAACTATAATCTGCCACTTGAGTCAAAAACTTTTCTGTTTTGGCAATATCTGCGTGAGTCACCGGCAGTTGAGAAAGTTTATCTTGAGCAAAATAGGCTTCGTTCATTATCTGAGAAAGTAGTAGCACATTTTGTTCTCTAGATTCTGAAACCAAAGCTTTCGATAAGGAAACCTGTACGTTTTCCACATGTTTTTTGGCATCATAAAAAAGTCTTTGATAATCATTGGTTAAATTGGTCTGTAATTGTTTTTTATCAGTTAATTGATTGTACCCCCAAACTACAGATAAAACAAGAGCAATGCTAAGTATTGTTGGAAGTATCCATCTTTTATCTCTCATCTTTCCACCTCCTATCTTCCAAACCAGTGCTTGCCTATTTTAAGTACGACTTTTCTTGACCATATCCAGCGACTGGTAGCTGTAGCTGGGTTCCAATAGTAGGTACAGCCATAGGTGGGATCCCAACCATTTATTGCATCTTTAGCAGCTTTTATAGAATCCTTTCCAGGAGCCATATTTATTTGCCCATCAGCTACAGCTGTAAAAGCTAGGGGTTGATATATGACTCCTGCTATTGTATTTGGAAAGGAAGGATGTCTTACCCTATTCAATATAACTGCTCCTACAGCTACTTTCCCTACATAAGGCTCTCCTCTTGCTTCTCCATGAATTGCCCTTGCAAGTAGATAGACATCATCTTTTCTATTAATCCCTGCAGTAGATGTCTTTCTAGCCGCAGCCCTTGAAGTAGTACCTAGAGATAATCCCATAGCTCTAGCTGTACTTTCTCCTACTACTCCATCTACTTTTAAGCCATTTTTCTTTTGAAATCTCCTGACAGCCCTATAGGTTCTAGCTCCATATACTCCATCTACTTTTCCATCATAATATTTCCAATTTCTGAGTTTCCATTGAACATTTTTTACATCCTGTCCCCTGCTTCCCCAATACAATACTCTAGAAGATTGATAATAATCATAGCTAGCTGAAGTTTCTAATTGTTTTTTTGTAGGTTCATAAAAGGTAAATATTGAAACAATAAGTAGTATAATTATAGTCCCTATAAATACTTTCTTTTTCAAGTGGTAAATCCTCCTTTCATTTTATTTGTAAGTTTATTTTTTGTAAAATAAAAGTTTTTATGCAAGAAAAAAGGATGTTTATTTAAACATCCTTCCTATTTGTATTTTAGTTTTCTGAAATAGTTCCACAAATTTTGATTTTGGCCTTATTTCTTGATTGTTCTCTACCATATTTAATTCACTTGTAGCAGAAACCCCATGATTTATATCTACAAAACATAGGGGCGGAAACATAACACACCACCAATTTTTCCCTTTTCCCTCTCCTATGATTACTTTAAGTGCTTCATATTCTCCTGCTGGAAGTGTTAAATCCCCATAGCTCTTTGTAGGAAATGTATCTTTACCTAAAATCACCCTTACATCATAATCTTTTCCCTGTCTCTTAATTTCTTCTTCTGCAATATGTTTTATTTCATCCACATTTTTTTCTATAATACTTCTAGACTCCTCTACACTTGAAGAAATATCAAATTTCTTTCCAACTCCTGATAGTATTTCATCTCTCACTTTAAGTTTCAGTTCTTGATCTTCAGGAGAATCACTATTGGCTATAACATGAAATCTAATGACTTCTTTTTTTATATCCATTTCATTTGAAGTATGTATGTTTTCATAGGGATAGACTATATATACCATTGTGATGATAAATAGTGACAATATGAGAATAAGTTTTTTCTCTTTCATTTTCATCCTCCTCAGAGTCTTGTCCGTTTTGTTCATTTCTATTTATTAGTAAGTATTGACCAAAAACATTTTTTTATTCATATTTTTCTCATATTCACCTTATAAGTCCAGACCTTCTTATTTTAGTATCTACAATTACATTTATATCTAAATTAGGAAACACTTCGTCCCAATCCTCATTCACCTTTTCCCACAAATCTGGTTTGAACTTATATATATATTCAGCCATTCCTATAGCATCTGCATTGTATTTTTTTTGCAATTTATTAACCGAATCTTCTATCTCCTTTTTTATGGTTTCTGATACCTTTTCTTGTACTTGCTCAATAATTTGTGGATTGAAAACATCTTCTTTATCGTTATTTGGATATTGTTGAATATATCCTTCAACAAAAATATTCAAATCTACTTTTATTTTTTCTCCCATTTCACTCACATGCTTTTTACAACTAGCATCCGTTATTATATAAGAAACAACTTTGCCATTGTAAGGTATATCTATTATTTCAGACTTGACTTTATTTCTAACCATTGCAATAGCTCTATTTTCTTTTTCCCCTATCCAGCCTATAAGTTTATAGTCTTTTAAAACTGCTCCTCCAGACAATTTGAATTCATTTTTCTTAGGCACAGCTCGAGGAACTATAGTTGCCTTGCAAAAATCGAAATTTTTTATGACCTCCGAAAAAGTTTGAGGTGTAAATCTTGCTGCAATATTGTCATTTTGTAGCATACTATATAAATACCCTCCTATAACTGCCAACTCCTCCATCTTTAGTATTTACTACATCATTTGCTCTACCTTGAGCTACTAAAATCATCACTTTGGTATTAATTCTAGGATCTCTATTTATTCCATCAAAAAATTCTTTTATCATTTCTGGTTCTTTAAACAATTCTTCTCCTATAACTATTACTTTCAAATGTCTTAAAAAAAAAGGATTATTTATCCTAGTTGTAAGTTGTCTACTTCCGTCAAAAACCGTTTCAACAACTGTAGATTTGACATTTTTAACTTCTTTTTGTGATGGGTTTTTCCCTATAGCTCCTACATTGGGATATGCATAAGTCATTAAATACCTTCCTTCTATATTTGGGTCTTTATTTAAATCTATTCCCATAAGAGTGACAAAATTTCTTTCATTTATTTCAGTGGAATCCCAGCATCCACTTAAAAAAATCATTGTAAATGCTAAAAATATCACTAAAGCCCTTTTCATATCTAACCACCCTTCCTCAAACGAGCTACTATATATAGCATTGTTGGACATACAAACGATGTGAAAGTTCCTAATGTTTTAGATATAATATCTATTTGGCTATATACTTGACTTAAATTTTGTGGAATAAGAGAGACAATATATATTATAGGAATTAAAGGTAGTATGAGAAAATCATGTCTTCTGGAATTAAATATACTTTTTAATATAGTCCCATTTATATACATATCAGGGCCAATAGTACCAAATATGACCAATACCCAAGCCGACATTACAAGAGCATCCAAATTTTCTATAAAAAATCCAGGAAGTTCTATTTCTCTCATTATGGAAAGCATTGGCCAAATCTGTCTTTTAGTATCATAAATCCCAAGCTGGGCAAGGGATATAAAAAATGTAATCAAATAAACAACTGCCGTATATAAAACACCCTTAATGCTATATTTTAATGACTCTTCTGGCTTTTCTATATAAGCCATAGCTATGAGTATTATTTCAAATCCAGAATAGCTAAAAGCAATGTAACCAAAACCTCTAAGTATATCTTTTATATCCCCAAAACCTATCCTAAATAGTGGAAGTATATTTGTGTAATCCATAGTTGGAAGTGCTAAAATGCCAAATATGAGCATAATAACTCCAACTATAATTACAAGTATGATTGCCATTCTCCCTAGGGCTCCAAAATCCTTTCTTGCTATATATGAAGAAGCAAGTAACATTGTGATTATGATGACTTCTGTTGGAGTTCTGTCAAGTAAAAAAGCTTTGATGACCTCAGCAAAAACTCTGACTTCAAAGGCCAGCATAAATATATAGAATATGATATAAAGTATATTGAATACATCAAACAAAGTAGTACCCACTATTTTTTTCCCATATTCAAAATAGACTTCTCCAGGAAACATCTTGTTTAATTTATACATTATGTATAAAAAAGGTAAGGTAACAAGCCCTCCAACGATTATTATGATCCATCCATCATTGCCTAGAATATTGGCTAAAACATTTGGAAGAGATAGTACTCCTACACCTATGGCAATAGTCAAAATAAGTGCTTCCAATTGACCATTAGATATTCTATTTTTCCTTTCCATATAATCACCTATTTAATCCTTTTTTTATCTTTGGGATATGTAAATGTTGGTCTATACCTCATTCTACTCATAGGTACCCTAGCCAATACATCCTTCAAATCTCCAGTATTAAGCCCTAATCCTGAAAAAGGTGAAGTAAATGGAATACCAAAACTGTTTAAATCAGCTAAATGCGTAAGCATAAGTATGATTCCAAGCATTATTCCGTAAAGGCCCAATATGGAAGCTAATACCATGACAAAAAATCTATAAAATCTAAGAGCTGCTGCAAATTCATAGCTGGGAATAGTAAAGGAAGCTACAGTAGTTACAGCTACTATGATGATCATGAGGGGACTCACTATTCCTGCTTCTACTGCTGCCTGCCCTATGATAAGACCTCCTACAATTCCAATTGTAGTTCCAATGGGTCCTGATATTCTAGTACCTGCTTCTCTTAAAAATTCTATAGTTATTTCCATCAAAAAAGCTTCTATTACCGCTGGAAAAGGTACATTGACTCTAGTTCCTGCTACATAAAAAGCAAGTCTTGTAGGTAATAATCCTGGATGAAAAGATGTGATTGCTATGTAAAGTCCTGGGGCCAATACAGCTACAGCTGCCGCAATATATCTAATAATCCTAGTTATACCTGCTACGACCCATCTTGTATAATAATCTTCACTGGATTGCATGATTGTTCCTATAGTTGCAGGAACTACCAACACTGATGGTGTATTGTCTACAACTAAAGCTATTCTACCTTCGTATAGTGAAGCTGCTACAGAATCTGGACGTTCTGTATTTTCTATTTGAGGAAAAGGCGAATAATAATCATCTTGTATATGCTCTTCCAATATAGCACTTTCTACAATGGCATCTACATCTACCTTTTCAAGCCTAGTAAAAACTTCTGCCAAAATGTCGTCATTTGCAATATCTTCTATGTACATAACAGCTACATCAGTCTTTGATCTTCTCCCTATTTGAACCATTTTGACCTTAAGCTTTGGGTCTTTGATTCGTCTCCTTATAAGGGTGGTATTAACTTTTAAAGTTTCAGTAAAGGCATCTCTTGGTCCTCTCACTACAGTTTCCACTTGAGATTCATTGATACTTCTTGTAGGCCATCCTCTTGAAGATAGTATAATTGCCTTGTCGTATTTATCTATAAAAAGAGCTGTTTCACCTGAAAGAATCGCATCTATAGTTTCTTCTATAGTTGATACTTCTTCTATTTCAGTTATTGAGATATTTCCCTTGGTTATCAGTTCAATGAGATTGTCCTTTATTCCCTTTGGAGTAGGCTCTAGACCCCTTGCTCCTTCCATGAGAGATTCCAATACAAAATCGCTTACGCTTTCTTTGTTTATGAGTCCATCTACATAAACTATACATAAAGAGAAATTTTGTTTTGCTCCCACCTTAAAATCCCTGTATACTACATCGTCACAATCTTTAAGTATTTCTTTTACCTTTTCTACATTTAAGTCCATTTTAAGCCTCCTCATTGTCTAAATAAAATATATAGTATGGGACTTACAACAATATAGAAAATTCCTATGCACTTTGCCATATTGGCTTCTTTTTGAATTTGTCTTTTCTTAAGTCTGGGTATATCTACTAGAAATATGCATAAACATATAAATACTATAGCTAATAGAAAATAAATACCAAATATATGTTTTAACATTTCTCTAATTCCAAAAAACAAAATTCCCACTCCTTTCAGTAGATCCATAATTATATGTTCTACAAGAAGTGGGAATTTTATTCAAATAGTTCTAGCAATGAAAACTTTTTCTATTCTTTTTTCCAATATTTTTTTGCAATTGTATAATTTATCTTCATCGTCAAAGAAGCCAAATACAGTAGGGCCACTACCACTCATCAAACTACCCAGGGCTCCACAGCTTAACATATCTTCTTTAATTTTTTCGATTTCTTTATACTCACTACAAGTTACTTGTTCTAATACATTGACCATATTTTTTGAAACAGTATATATGTCATTTTTTTGTATAGCTTTGAGAAGTGTATCTGTTTGAGGCCTATTTTTTATATTTTCTACATCAAATACGCTGTAGACATGGCTAGATGTAACTTCTATACCTGGATTGGCAAGTAATAGCATATGATCTTTGAAACTATCCAATTTTTCAAGTTTTTCTCCAATTCCCTTTGCCAGTGCAGTTCCTCCCATGATACAAAATGGGACATCAGCTCCTATATGAACTCCTATATCCATGAGTTCAGCTTCTGTTAAATTTAAATTCCAAAGCTTATTTAACCCTTTAAGAGTTGCAGCCGCATTTGTACTTCCTCCTGCCAACCCTGCTGCAACAGGAATATTTTTTTCTATGATTATATGGGCTCCTCTTTTTATGTGACATTTTTCACTTAAAACCTTAAAGGCCTTATGTACTAGATTTGATGAATCTAAAGGAACCAAAGGATTGTTGCATTCTATTTTTACTCCATTTTCTCTGTCTCTTATGATTAAGACATCTTTTAAATCTATCTGCTGCATAATTGTCTCTATTTCATGATAATTATCTTTTCTCTTTCCTATTACATCTAGAGAAATATTTACTTTTCCATAGGCTTCTATTTGAATTTCATTCATTCCTTTTCTCCTTTTGTTTTAGGTTTTCACAATATAGTATTATATCATAGAGACGATTAATGAGAAACAAAAAAAAGCCTTTAGAATATCTAAAGGCTAAAAACTATTGTCAACTATTTTTTCTATGATGATTTTTTCACCAGGCATCAAATGATCAGGTGATACTATATTGTTTGAAAGTACTATTTCTTCAACTGTAGTATTGTATCTTCTAGCTATATCCCAAAGAGAATCACCTTTTTGCACTATATATACAGTGATACTCGGTCTTTTGCTTTTGTCTACAAGCTCATCTGTTTCCTCTAAATCAAGGACTATATTTACTTTTCTCTGCCTATTTAAAAAGATGAAATTGTCAATGTTTGCTTCTACTTCTATACTTTGTTCATCAATTATTTTATAATTTATATCTTCTAAAATTAGTTCTACCAATGGACTCATAGTCTCATCTATACCTTCTGATTCTATATAAGTCTTAAATGGAATTTCTTCTTTTATAGTTTTTATTTCCTTGACGCCAGTTTCAAGGTAGAGAAGCTTTAATGAAATGAGGCCTTCAAGTATTATTTTATCTTCTATAATCTTGCTATCTATCAATATTGGATTTCCCTCTATATGATAAATTTCTCCGAAACCCATTCCCTTTAATTTTCCCTTTATAGTTTCTTTTTGATGGATATCTTTTACATTTTCAATTACTTCTATTTCTTCATTTTGAATATTTATCTTCTTTTTTGTAGAATAAGCATCTAATACAATTTCTTTTTGTTTTTGCTCATATACTTTTCCAGCAACTTTAACTTTTGCTTCTAAATCCAATACTCTAAGTTTTCCTTCTAAATCTTCTTTTATTTCATATTCTCCATTAACTACTTCTAATTTTAGCTGACAATTCGAATCTTTTTTGGCTCCTTCTATATCTACAAAATGGTTAAAAGCTACTTCTCTTTTTAAAGAATTTAATTTTCCTCCCCCATAGTATACAAAAGAAGCTTCTACTATTCCTGAAACTATAATTCTGTCTTCAACTACTTTAGATTCTACTTCATAAGAAGTTAAATCAAGTTTTAATACTTCCTCAATATCTGGCAAGGTACCTCTTAGTTCAAAAGCATCTCTTACTACTGCATAGGAATCACTAGAGCCTAAAAGACAATTGTATCTTATCTTTTCTTTTAAAACTTCAAGACCCTCTCCACCTTTTATATCTTTGACAATTTCTATGGTCTTGGTATTTTCCACTCTTGCTTCGATATTTATCAAGGCTTCTAATACTATTTTTCTTTCGTCTACTTCGTCATATTCTATATGTTCTATACGAGCACTAACTTTTCCCATCATTTCTTCATCTATGTCATACATTTCTATCTCTTCTCTGAAATCACTGGTTGTCTCCACTGTCTCTATTGGTATATTTTCTTCTTTTGTTCTGTAAGACAATATTGAAATTCACAATACCGCTCACTACATTTTATCTTTAACTATCTTGGTATTCATGATTTCTACTTTTCCATCAGTCCACAATATCTTTTCTAAACTAGCCTTAGTTTGATTTAGATATATTTCTGTTTCAACTAATACTTGAACTTCGTTTTTACCTTTTATCTCTTCTACTTTCAATATATCTTTAACTAATTCTATTGCCACTCTCATCCCTCCTATTTATCCAATATATATTCTATGAAGAAATATATGTCTAAAGCTTTGAGAATATTACTAAATAGGAGGATATTTAAAAGTTTATTTGTGAACTACCAAAGCCAATTCCCTAAATATTTTACAAGCCACTGCACTACTTACTCCTGTTGGGTCATAATGTGGTGCCAATTCAACCAAATCTGCTCCAACAATATTGTCTAATTTATTTATTTTAGAAAGTATATCAAGGATTTCTTTGAAGCTTATTCCACCTGGCTCTGGTGTTCCAGTTCCCGGAACTACTGATGGATCTAAAATATCAATATCTATAGTCACATATACTGCCTTATCTTTAAGTCTCTCCACAACTTCATCCAATCCATCATAGTTGAACTTTGTCAAATGAGTGTGCTCTTCTGCCCAAAGAAATTCTTCTCTATCTCCTGAACGAATGCCAAATTGATATATTCTTCCGTCTCCTAAAAAGTCCCAAGCCCTTCTCAATACATTTGCATGAGAAAGCTTTTCTCCAAAGAAAGTATCTCTAAGATCAGTATGAGCATCAAAATGAAGTACATATATATCCTTATGTTTTTCGTATACTGCTTCAATAGCTGGATATGAAACCAGATGGTCTCCCCCTATCATCATAGGAATCTTTCCATCTTCCACTATTTCTTTGGCAAATTCTTTTATGACTTTCATACTTTTTTCTGTATTTCCTATAGGCAAAACCAAATCTCCTACATCACAAATTTTAGTGTCCTTTAAATCTTTGTCTAAATAAGGGCTGTACATTTCAAGACCATAGGATTCATTTCTCATAACTGAAGGTGCAAAACGAGTGCCAGGTCTAAAAGAAGTGGTACCATCAAAAGGTGCTCCAAAAACTACAATTTTCGCCTCTTCATAATCACTGTCAAATCCCAAAAAAGTGTGAACATTTTTAGCTTTATTCACAATAAATCATCTCCCCAATATATTTTACTTTAAATTCATAGGCCCATAAAACCATACCAAAGACCTATTTACATCTTTTCCTATATTCATATATAATATCCATTGTGAAAGACTTCCAAGTGGTCTTTCTTCCCCGTAAAGAGCGTGCTTTTAGCAAGCTCATTTCCCTATTTTAAAATACCGACTATTAAGGTCGGTATTTTTTCATTCTATAACAACTATCGAACCATCAGGAACATTGTCATAAATATATTTTGCCACAGCAACAGGAAGTCTTATACAGCCATGACTAGAAGGTTCGCCTAGTTTTTTTGCTTCCTCTACTATAACCATTCCATCTTCTGTGAATGGAACTGAATGGAAAAGATAAGAACCTTTAAAACCTACCCAATATTTCATTCCCTGCTCAAATCTAGGTATATATGCCCATTCGCCTCTTCTATCCTTTTCAATTTCAAAAATTCCTTTTGGGGTAAATGAATCCCACACCCCACTGGAACCTAGACTTTCTAGTACAAGTTCCCCTTCATTGTATATATAAATAGTTTGATTTGATTCATCAAATTTTATGAACCAAGCCGAAGAATTCTCATCGTATTTATGTGGGGGTATAGCTCTAGTTCTTATGTATCTGGCATCAGCATATCCTATTTGTCCATCTTTAGTTTTGACTTTAAACCAGCCAAATGGTAGTGTTTCAAGTAATTCTACTTTTTCATAATTATCTAGTATAGCAATTATTTCACTTTCTTCATCCTTTTCACTATAGATTTTTATCTTCCCATCTTTTTCTAAAGTATTTAGTGCTTCCCCTTCATACTCTACTTTCAATTTTCTTGTCATTCTCTCCTCTTTTTCTAAGGATCTATTGGTCGTAACAATAGTACCTTCTTCTTTTTTTATATCATATACAGCTGTAGCTTGTTCCTTTTCCCCCAAATTATATTCTATTAAAAAAACACTAGAGATTGTCATGATTATAGCAAATAAAAATATATTTATTTTATTTTTCAAAACATCATCACCTTGTCTTACGTAGTTTTTACTAATTATATCATAAAAATAAAATGAAAAAAAGCAGCAAAGCTGCTTTTTATTCTAACAAATACTTATTTTTCTTTCTTCTCCATCACATATAGTTACTTCAACAGTTTCTGTCAATATATCTGAATAGGTATAAGATACTCTCCTAACACTGTCATATTGATTTGAAATCTTTACGACAAATATACTTGGATATGCGCTTTCTAATATTCCCTCCCGTACAGTAGTTTTTTTCCTACCTTTGTTAGCCTTCAATATGACCTTCTTTCCCACTGAATCTTCTACATCTTTTTTAATCTTAGTCAAAGAATTCTTTTCTAACAAAGCTATCACCTTCCCTAAAATTTTCCCCTTTAGCAGGGGTTAGAAGGAGTGCAAGGGACACTCATACTTGATATTATATCACGAGTTGTCCTTTTTGTCAAATAGATTATTATACTACTAATGCATCTACTTGTCAATTGTAAAAGAGCAAAAATTAATATTCAAAATATTCTAAAATACCCAATGTTATGGCACGAGACAAATCTTTTATGAAATTTTTTTCTGAAAAACATTTTTCTTCTTCTAAATTAGACAAAAACCCAAGTTCTACCAATATAGTATTTACACCTATGCTCTTTAAAAGATAAAAGTTTCCCTCTTTCACTCCTCTATTCACTAGACCAACTTCTTCTAAATTTTTAAGTAAAATATTTCCCATTTCTCTGCTTTCTGTATCTCCTCTAAAACAGTATATTTCACAACCTTTCATATTGGAATTAGGAAAATAATTCATATGAAGTGAAATAAAAAAATCTGGTCGAATTCTATTAGCCATTTCTGATCTTTTACTCAAAAACCGTTCTTCATCTACTTCCCTAGTGAGATAAACTTCTCCTCCCAATATTTCTATTTCTTCTCTCAACATTTTTGCTACTTCAAGAACAATATCTTTTTCTTTTAAACCCAATTCTCCTATATAACCAGAGTCTTTTCCACCGTGACCTGGATCTATCATTATAGTTTTGCCATAAAGAGGATTTCCTATGCCTGGAAGAGAATATTTTTCCACATCTACTCCAGTATAATAATACTTAAGTATCTCTAAAAAAGAATATCCCCTATTGGCAAGCTCATTTCCTCCATATTGACAAAATCCAAGTCCATCACCTTTTCCCTTGGAAGTAAATCTTATATATAGTGGAGTCATATAAAATCTAGTCGAATTCAAATGAAGCCCTTCCATTATTTCCTTTCCACTAAAAACTTTTCCTCCTACATTTATGCTCAATACTCTATTTTCTTCATCTCTTTCTATATCCTCAAAAAACCCCTTTATTTCTCCTTTAGAATAAGGATTGTCTAAATGGAATTTGACTTTTAGTGCTTTTTCAATATCTTCAATGGAAAAATCTTTTTCTTCAATTAAATTGGGGGAATTTTGGCAGTAAAGACAAAGCACCTTTCTTAGATAATTGACTTCATTTTTTATTACATTCTCTGAGTTTTCTGTGCTTCCTCCACAAGTATCATGGAATCTAGCCATTATAGGCTTGCCTTTCATAGTTATGACAAGGCCTTTTGTTTCCTCAACAGCTTTTTTTATTTTCCCAATATTTTCAACATATTTTTCACTCCACATTTCCTCAAGTTCCCGCTGAGAATAAAATCTATAAGAACAATGTAGTGAATTGGATTTATCTATTTTCAAATATTCTCTAATCATATTGGTCCTTGCAATAACAGCTTGTGCCTTTAGACACTCTATATGAAAATCTATATCAATCTGTGAGGGAAGCAATTTCTCAATTATCTCTTCAAGGGGTTTTTGAAATATTTCTTTTTTTTCTAGGCAAAACATAAAATACCCCCTTTTTTTAATAGGTATTAATATATCTTATGAAATTTAGATTGTTTGAGTGAATATTGTGGTATAATTATATTGTCACAAAAAGGGGGTATTTTACATGAAAGGTACAATAGTATCTGCTTGGATAAAAACTTGTAGGAATATCTATGGAGATGAGATTACAAATGAAGCCATGAAAAAATATGGTATGAGTCCAGACAAGATATTTACTCCTATGGAAGATATTGATGATAAAGCTGCCATAGGTATTGTAGACTACATAGCCGAAAAGACCAATAAAACATCTTTTGAGGCCTGGAAAGAAATGGGCAAAAACAATGTTTTGACTTTTTCCTTGGACTATCCTGCTTTTTTCAGATACAAAAATTTGTATTCATTTTTAAGAGCTATGTACGATATCCATGTAGTAGTCACAAAGAGAATACCAGGAGCAAAGCCTCCTATACTACATGTTGAACCAATAGGAAGCAAAAAAGCTTCGATGACATATTCTTCACCTAGAGGAATGTTTGGATATTTTGAGGGAATGCTCATAGGTGCTAGTCAATTCTACAATGAAAAAATAGATATAGAAACCATAGAAAAAACTAAAGATTTTATGAAAATACACATAACTTTCCCTGAAGAAATTTATGAGCACAAAGATTATAAGTTTAACAAAGCTTTATCCTTTGGGTTTATCAAAAACTTGGAGACAAAAATTGGAGTAGCCTCACTATTGTTTATAGGAATACCTTATGTGATACTATCAAAATTTGCAAATGAAAATATTCTATTGCCAACATTTTTGGGTTTATCTTTTCTAGTTCCTTTTTTAATAAGTAAAGGACTATTCGCACCAATAAAAACTATTTATAGAAACCTTGATGAAATGGAAAATAGAAATATTTCAATTGAAAATACCATTTCTACAAAAGATTTCTTTGAAAATATAAATTCAAAACTCAATAGTATAAAAGCAAATATAAAATCAGATTTTGTTGGATATAAGGGAACTACTGATGAATTAAATGTATTTGCAGATAAATTCAATGATATATCTACAAATATGGGCTATACTTCCAAAGAAATATCCAATGTTGTAGAACAAGTAGCAGAAGGTGCTGTAAGTCAAGCAGAAGAAACTGAAATGACCGCAGGACTTTTAAATGATAGCATGAATTCATTAAACGATATAACAGAAAAAGAAAATATGGGAAAAGAAGATTTGGAAACAGCAGTTTTGAAATTAAATAAAGGCTACGAAAATTTGAAAAATACTTCTAAAAGTCTTAACAATATTCTAGGTGAATTTTTACAAGTAAAGGAAAATGGTATCAAGCTTCAAAATAGGGCAAAGGATGTAACTAAAATAGTAGAAACTGTTGAAAGCATTTCTGACAAGACCAATTTACTTGCCTTAAATGCCAGTATTGAAGCTTCTAGGGCTGGAGAATATGGACAAGGTTTCACTGTAGTTGCTATGGAAATAAGAAAACTTGCTGAAGGCTCTAAAGAAGCTGTAAAAAACATCAATGACAATCTAGTTACCTTTATAAATGAAATTGACGGCTTTGTAGAACAAATAGAAAAACAATATATTACTCTTGAAAAAGAAAACAATAGTCTTTCAAATATTGCCAACGAAAATTATACTACTGTAATGTCTATACAAAATGTATCTAATTTAATAATTGATTTAATTGAGAATTTAAACAATGAAACAAAATCTTTAAATACTATATCTGCAAATATCGAGACCCTTGCTGCTATTGCAGAGGAAAACTCTGCTTCTTCTGAAGAAGTAAGTGCAAATGTAGTCGCTTATACAGAAGAGTTAAATAAAATGATTGAAAACATAAAAGAATTCAAGAAAGTTTCCGAACAATTTGGAGAAGATTTAGAAAGATACATTGTATAAACTCATAAATTTAAAAAGTGCTAGGTCAATAAGAACCTAGCACTTTTATATAGTCCACTTCTGGATCTTCTGTTCCTTGAAGTGAGCTATTTTGTCTTTTAAGCATGACTATATAATCTATCATATCTTTTGAAATACGTTCTCCAGGTATGACAATTGGTATTCCTGGTGGATAAACCATTATAGATTCTCCACTTATTTGACCTTCTGCCTCTTCCAATTTAACTATCTTTTTCCTGCTATAAAAGGCTTCCCTTGGAGATACGATAAGTTCTGGATTTTCCAATACTGAAACTTTATCAAAACGTATTTTAAAATTATCTTTTCTATATTTTTTAGCAATATCCTTTAAGGCCTTTATCAAAGCATCAACAGATTCGTCATTATCTCCAAAGCTTATGAGAGCCAATATATTGAATACATCTCCCATTTCAACCTGAATATTGTATTCATCTCTCAATATATTGTACACTTCAAATCCTGTAAGACCTAAGTCGGATACATTTATACCCAATTTGGTTTCGTCAAAATCAAATGTTCCAGGAGTTCCTACAAGTTCTTTCCCAAAAGCATATAATCCATCTATTTTATTTATCTCTTCTCTTGCCTTTCTTGCAAGTCGCAAAGTCTCAGAAAGAAGTTCCTGACCATGAATTGCTAAAGTTTTTCTTGCTATATCAAGACTTGACATGAGAAGATATGAGGCACTAGTAGTTTGAGTTAAACTGAGTACAGTTCTTACGGTTTTTTCATCTACTAATCCTTCCTTTATGAGGAGTAAGGAACTTTGAGTAAGAGAACCACCAGTCTTGTGCATACTTACAGCACACATATCTGCACCCAATTCAATAGCATCATAGGGAAGCTCATCATGAAATCTAAAATGAGCTCCATGAGCCTCATCTACAAGAACTGCCATACCATATTTATGAGCAATTTTAACTATGCTCTTTATATCAGAAACAGCTCCATAATAAGTAGGATTTATCAAAAATATGGCTTTTGCATCAAAATTTCTGGCTATTGCCTTTTCTACGTCTTCAATAGAAACTCCCATGGCTATGCCAAGCCTTTCATTTATTTCCGGCTGAATATATACTGGAATAGCACCACTTAATATAAGCCCATTTATAGCAGACTTGTGAGCATTTCTAGGCATTATTATTTTATCTCCAGGTTCGCAAACACTCATGATCATAGCTTGAACTCCTGATGTAGTCCCGTTGACTAAAAAAAACGAATGGTCTGCCCAATAGGCTTCAGCTGCTAAATCCTCTGCCTCTTTTATGACTCCTATGGGATTACTTAAATTGTCCAAAGGTTTCATAGAATTTACATCTATTTGCAATACCTTGTTTCCCACAAACTCCCCAAATTCTTTCAGCCCTACTCCATGTTTATGTCCAGGAACATCAAAAGGTATGACATTTCTCTCTTGATATGCTTTTAGTGCATCAAACAATGGAGTTTTATTTTGATTAGATACCATTAGCACTCCTCCAGTGTGAAATAAATTTAAATATGCAAAATCAATGAAGCTACAGTAAAATAAACTGTTAAACTCAATGCATCCACTATAGTTGTAATAAGTGGACTTGCCATTATAGCTGGGTCTATTTTCAACTTTTTAGCTGCAATAGGAAGTATTCCACCTATTACTTTTGAGGCTACGACAGTGAAAAATAAAGTTATAGAAACTGTAATAGCAATATTAAATCCAACTTTTTCTATATAATATATCCTCAAAAAATTCACCAAAGCTAGCGTTACTCCTACTATAATACTTATCCTGAATTCTTTCCATATAACTTTACCTATATCTTTAGGATGTACTTCACCTAAAGCTATACCTCTAATCACCAATGTAGAAGATTGGCTTCCTGCATTTCCGCCAGTATCCATAAGCATAGGTATGAAAGAAGCCAAGAGTACTGTGGACTGAAGAACATCTTCGAATTTTGTTATAATTCTTTGAGTAAAAGTAGCTGATATCATTAAAAACAACAACCACAATATCCTATGTTTAGCCAAATTAAAAACACCAGTATCTAAATATTCATCTTCTGATGGAGACATAGCAGCCATCTTTTGAAAGTCTTCTGTATTTTCCTTGTCTATAACATCCATTATGTCATCAACAGTTATGATACCAGTAAGTCTATTTTCCTTATCTACTACTGGAAGAGCCAAAAAACCATATTTTCTAAAAAGTGCAGCTACAGTTTCTTGATCATCATGGGTATTTACATATATGACATCTCTGTTCATTATATTTTTTATAATCTCATTTTCTTCACTAACTACAAGCTTTCTTAGAGAAACTATTCCTTCTAATTTTCTATTGGAATCTGTTACATAACATGTATAAACTGTTTCTTTAGAAAGGCCTGTTTCTTTTATGTGAGCTAATGCCTCTCCAACAGTCATCTCTTTCTTTAAATCCACATACTCAATAGTCATTAGACTTCCAGCTGAGTCCTGTGGATAGTTTAAAAATTGATTTATACGTTTTCGCTCTTCTTGATTTGAATTTAGCAATATCTTTTTTACAACATTTGCTGGCATTTCCTCAAGCAAGTCAATCATATCATCAAAGTACAACTCGTCTATAATATACTTCAATTCCTTGTCTGTAATACAACTTACTATTTCCTTTTGTTTATCTACTGGGAAATATGAAAATACATCTACCGCTATATCCTTAGGCAGCATCCTAAACAACATAAGTGCTACAGTTATATCCACTTCTTCCAATATTTCTTCTATGTCTATTGGATTCATCTTGATAAGTTCTTCTCTCAATTCACGATACTTCTTCTGTTCTAACAGCATTTTAATTTTTCTTTCATCCATTAAAATTCCCCCCTTGGAAGAACCATAAGTAAAAGTGATGAATATGGTTCTTCCCTTCTAATATTAAATTTTCTACTCGGACTACCAGATAAGGGCCCAGAATCCATTATCATCACCTCCAATTTAATTCTTCCATAGGCGTGAATATATTATACTATATTTATAGACTATTCTATTATAGTAAATTTTTCAACATTTTTTTTAAATCTCTGCAATTATTTTTTCCCCAATGGTCTTGTATATTTTACCAATTGGAGAATTTAAATCTACTACTGGTGAAATGCCTTTGTCACTTCCCTCTCTAATTTCTTTAAGTAGCGGAATTTCACCTAAGAAGTTCACACCTAATTCTTGGCTTAATTTTTCTCCCTCTCCAGAGCCAAATATATAATGTTTTTCACCACATTTGTCACATTCAAAGTAAGACATGTTTTCTATAACTCCAATTATATCAGTATTAGTCTTTTGAGCCATAATACCTAATCTTTTTGCCACGCCCTTGGCTGTAATCTGCGGAGTTGTCACTATTAAGAAATTAGCATCTTTTACTTCTTGCATGATACTAAGAGGTATATCACCAGTTCCTGGAGGCAAATCTAAGAGCAAGAAATCTAACTCACCCCAATATACTTCATTCATAAATTGTTCAAGTACCCCTGAAAGAACAGGCCCTCTCCAAATAAGTGCTTCATCTTCTTCTACTAGATTACCCATAGACATGATTTTTACTCCATTAGCTTCTACAGGAATAATAGCTTGATCTCCAATAGCCATTGGCCTTACACCTTTTATACCCATTATCTGAGGTATACTATAGCCTAATATATCTGCATCTATAAGTCCTACTTTATATCCCATATTTGCCAATGTCACAGCTAAATTTGCTGTAACAGTAGACTTACCTACTCCACCTTTTCCACTTCCAATAGCTAATATAGTAGTGTTTTCAAAAGAATTTAAAGAATTTTTTTCTTTGCCAAATAGTGCTTCTTTTTCCCTATCTGACATCTCGCCAAATTGGACATTTACATTTTTTACTCCTTCTATTTTACCCACTTCACTTAATATATCTTCCCTCATCTTGTTTTTTAGTGGACATCCCATAGTAGTCAATGCAACTACAATCTTAATATTCCCATTATCTATCGAAACATCCTTAATCATATTTAATTCCACTAAATTTCTATTAAGTTCAGGATCATATACATTCTCAAGTGCAGCATATATTTCATTCTTGTCCATTTTCTAACCTCCTCATCTGCGACAGCAGGGACGGTTCTCCCTGTCGCAAAATTCTTATTGCCGTTTAACTCTATTATATCCAATATAATAGAAAAAAGATAGGTAAATACCTATCTTTTTAACAATGTGAGCCTCCACGGTCTGCTGTGACTTGGAAGCCTCTTCTCAACCAATTGTTTGAATAATCAATATTGAATTCATCAAAATTGTTGACTATGTCTTGATCTAACACAAATGTGAAATCATCTACTTTAACTATACTATCATCATCTTTTTGCTCATCCAGAGCTAGTCCAAAGCTTGGTCCACTTCAGCCAAGACCTGCCACATAAATTCTTAAAGCACTGTCTTGTTTATTTTTGGATTCTAAATATTTTCTCAATTCTTCTCTTGCTACTTGAGTCAATTCTATATTCATAATTTGTTTTCCTCCTTTTGATTTTCTACGCTATATATACCCCCCATGGGTATCTTAAATCATATTATATATTATATTTTTTTATATGTCAAACAAAATATACCCTCCAGCTAAAGATTTAGCTGGAGGGTTTTCACTACATCGCTCTTCCAGGAATGATAGCATCTAAAATACCTATAACTAAGGCTCCTATTATGGCTCCCCATATGGATATATTAAATCCGGGAACTATAAATTTTGTAGCATATAATATGATTGCTGAAATGATAAAACCTGTAATTCCTCTCCCAAAAGGCGAGGCATCTACTCCTGCAATCTTTTGTATAAAGTAATCAAGAAGAGCAATCACAATAGATGCTATAATAAGACTCCACATTCCATTTATTGTGAATCCTGGAGTAAGTAGTGCTGCTACTCCTACTATTATAGCAGTGATAATAATTCTTAAAAATATTTCTCCTATACTAGTGTTTTTAGTGTCTCTGGTTCTATTGTTGTTGTCATTATTATCCATATAAACACCTCCTGTTATAAATAATCTCCACATTAAATTTTTTTATGCAAAAAATTAAATATTTTTAAAAATATATGGAATTATAAATTTGGGGGTATAAAGAGTATATGAAATATGTTAATATAAATATAAGTTTTATAAGATTTTAAAGGAGGCCAAAGAATGGAAATAACAAAAGATATGTTGATAGGCGAAATAGTTCGCAATAAACCAGAAGCTATTGAAACTCTTTTGCGATTTGGTATGGGTTGCATCGGTTGCCCATCAAGCCAAATGGAATCACTAGAAGAAGCAGCTATGGTTCATGGTATAAATCTTGAAGAACTTCTAAGAGCTTTAAATCAATAAAGATACAAAAAAGAGGGAGTAAAATCACTCCCTCTTTTTGTGTCTTTTTCAATTTTATTTGTTAAGTAATTGTTCTAATCTATCTCTATCAAAACCAACTACCTCTTCGCCATCTACGAATATTACTGGCACTCCCATATGGCCCATATTCATTAGTTCTTTTCTCGCCTGCATGTCGGTTTGAACATTTTTTTCAGTATAGCTTATTCCTTTTTGAGCAAAATATTCCTTTGCCGCTACGCAATGTGGGCATGTGTTTGTTGAATATATAACAACATCTGCCATTTTAAATTCCTCCTTAAATTTTTCTATATATATAATATACCCCATATAGGTATATTCATCAAGTAAAATTATCCAAGAACGCTATCTATTTTTTGTTTGTCAAATCCAACTATCTCCCGCTTATTTATTATTATTACAGGAACAGTACGGTATCCCATAGCTAGCAGCTCTTGTTTTGCCTGAAAATCTTTGTGAACATTTTTTTCATTGTATTTTATGCCCTTTTCTGAAAGGTATTTTTTAGCCTTTATGCAATAAGGACAAGTATCTGTAGTATATATTGTTACATCACTCATAAAAAAGACCCCTTTCAGTACTACTAGTTATTTCTATAATACCCTGCAATTATATTTTTTAATCAAAATCAAATAATTAATAGGACTAAAGTATTATATTATATGATAAAAGGGTATTATTGTGATATAATAATAAAGTCAAATATATAAAAAGGGTTGATTCAAATGATAAAAAACTATATGGAAATAGTAGTTTCTGAAGTATTAGATGAAGTACTTAAAAATTATGATATTTGCAAATGTGAAAATTGTATAGATGATATAAAATCTATTGCACTAAACAATTTACCACCAGTATATTTTCTCTCTTCTGAGGCTGAAGGTGAAAAAAAAGCTTTTTTATTAGATAGGCAAAGGAGAATATCAGTTTTGGCCAAAGTGGCAGAAGCAGTAGAAATAGTCATGAATAATGAACATAACAAAAATAAAAATGAGGGCTAATTTTTACCTCATTTTTATTGATGTTTGACATGATCTAATCCTTGATTGAACAATTCCAATACATGATCATCATCAAGGGAATAAATAACCATTTTCCCTTCTTTTCTAAATTTCACCAATTTTAGATTTCTAAGTATTCTCAAATGATGAGATATAGCTGATTGAGTCATGTCCAAAAGTTGAGCTATATCACATACACACAATGGAGTTTTAGAAAGGACATATATTATATTGAGCCTTGTAGGATCAGACAAAGCCTTAAACGTTTCTGAAAGCCTAGTTATTTTTTCTTCTTCTAGCATACTTGATTTGATTTCATTGAAACTATCCATATCTATAGCGCTAACATCACATATTTCTTTTTCTTCATTGGTTTTTTTCAATTTTGTCGTTGCAATATATGCAACTGGCCTCCCTTCAAAACACTTTATATGATTATATCATACTTTTTCAATAATATGGAGTCATAGGGTTTATTGGAAAAATGACTTTGCCTGTCATAGAATTTATATACAATATCCAGTAGCCTATGCCATCTTCAGATTCAAACCAGGTATTAAATCCCGTAACTCCTCTATAAGGATGTTCTGAAGAAGTAAATGTCCCAGGTATTCCATACATATAATACTTTATATCATTGTTTTCTGTATATAATCCAAATAAATAATGATTGTATTTTGCTATGAGTTCTTGACAAGTAGTCGCATTGGGCATGAAAGGATAGACATTGGACATATTTGAAAGATAATAGTAGTATGGCAAAAATCCCCTATGTATATTTGCTCCATCATATTCTATTCTCCACCAATCATATCCTTCTAAATTGGCATTGAAAGGCTTTACATAGGGAAAAAACCTCAATATATTCAAAATATAGTTTGACATCTGATTTTTATAACTCAATTGTTTTATATATTCAATATTTAAATCTTCTCCATATTCAAATTCTGTTTCTACATCTTCTTCTACTTTTTCTACTTTTTCTACTTCTTCATTTTTAGGTAATTCTTGTATTGCTTCTTCTGCTTTTTCCAATATCTGTGGCTCCAAGAATTCTTCTTCTGTTTCTACTTTTTCTTTCTGAGAAACTTCTTCGCCATACGAATTCTTATCTATTTTGGAAATGTATTTTGATAAAAATTTATTCTTTTCATCAATGTATCCAGTAAGTAACACATTTTTCCCTTTTCTAAGAACTATAGCACTATATTTGTCAATGGAATATTCACTATCGCCTACATTTTTAGGGTTAAAAAATACTTCTAAGTTTCCTTTGCCCCTTTCGTCTGTGAAAATCCTCCCCATTTCTTTTTCTATAAAATCTTGACCATTTGCTCCTACCAAATAAACTTTATAAAAACTTTCTTTTTCGCATCTGTCTATGTTTATGGACATCTTTCCCTTGTTCTCTCTAATTTCGAGCAATACATGACCTTTAGGTTTTATAGCAAGTATACTATTTAAATCATCTCTTAGAATGACAAATTTTCTAGTATATATGAATTCCAAAAAAAATCCCCCCTTTTAAATCTTATTATTAATATATGAATGAAGGGGGGATTAGTGAACTAATCTTTGCAAAATCTTCAATATTTAAATTTTCTGCTCTTTCTCTAGGATCTATATTGCATTTAAGTAGTATAGCCTTTAGTTCTTCTTTTTCCATCCCAAGACCAGCCGAAAGCGAATTTAATATGGTCTTTCTTCTCTGTGAAAACGAAGCCTTTACAGTTTTAAAGAAAATTTCTTTATCTTTTAATTGAATTTTTTCATCTCTCATTTTAAGAAATATAATTGCAGAATCTACATTTGGCTTAGGCATAAAAACTGTTTTGGGAACATTTAATACTATTTCCGCTTCTGTATAATAATTTACAAATACAGACAATGAGCCATAATCTTTGCTCCCTGGACTTGCACTCATTCTTTCTGCTACTTCCTTTTGGACCATGACCAATATGCTATCAATGTCCATCTCTTCTTCTAAAAGTTTCGTAATAATTGGAGTGGTAATATAATAGGGAAGATTGGCTACAATTTTTATACTTCCACCATCAAACTTTTCCTCAAACAATTTAGGCAAATCTATTTTAAGTATATCTCCATGAATTATTTCTACATTTTCATATTTCCCCAAGGTTTCATCAAGTATAGGCAAAAGATTTTTATCCAATTCTACTGCTACTACTTTTTTTGCTCTAATAGCTAATTCTTCTGTCAATGTTCCTATTCCAGGACCTATTTCCAATACATTATCTGTAGAATTTATATTCCCTTTTTCACATATTTTTCTAACTATATTTCCATCTATGAGAAAATTTTGCCCAAGACTTTTAGAAAAACTAAAACCATATTTGTTTATTATCTCTTTTACATAGCTGGGAGAATATAATCTTTTATCGTTCATTATCTACTTCCATCCTCTCCAGTGCTTCTATGAATTCTTCTCTTGAAACCCCATAGTTGTTTAGTCTATTTAGAAATTGCTTGGAATTTGCATATCCTATACCAAGTATCCTTCCCAATTCTTCTCTTTTCTTTCTCGAATCTTCTCCTCCTGCCAATCCAAAAATTAGCATATCTTCTTGAGAAAATTCCTCTCTTTTTTCCGCCATAACAGGTCTAGCCTTTTCAATGGCCTCAAGAATATCTTCACTATTTGCATTTTCTACTCCAATATCGCCTTTTTTCATAGCCTTTCCCTTTGGCAAAAATGCATGTTTACAATTTTTAAGTTCTTTTGATATTTCTCGTCTTATTTTATCTCCTGCAAAATCCGGATCAGTAAGTATTATAACTCCTCTTTTTTCTGCTATGGTTTTCAAATTTCTTAAAAACTCCTCATTAAAACCATATCCTCCCGTCGCTATAACTTCTGCATCTACTGCAGCTTTTACAGCTTGAATATCATCCTTTCCTTCCACTACGATGACTTCCTTTATCAAAACAATCTCCCCTCACAATTTCATTTAATATTAAATATCTTTTTTGCATTTTCACTACTTGCTTTAGCTATTTGCTCAAAACTCACACCTTTCAATTCTGCTATCATACCCGCTACATACCTTACATACAAAGGCTCATTTCGCTTTCCTCTGTGAGGTTCTGGAGTCAAATATGGAGAATCTGTCTCTATAAGCAATCTATCTAAAGGTACATCTTTTGCCACTTCTTTAGAAACTTTTGAATTTTTAAAAGTAACCGGACCTGCAAAAGAAATATAAAACCCAAGTTTTATATACTCTTTAGCCATTTCTAAACTTCCTGAATAGCAATGCAATACTCCTCTTAAATTGTCACAAGCTTCAGCTTTTATTATGTCATAAGTATCTTTAATAGCATCTCTTGAATGAACAATAATAGGCAAATCCATTTCCTTAGCCAATTGGATTTGTCTTTTAAACCATTTTTTCTGAATTTCTCTAGGAGAATTGTCATAGTAGTAGTCAAGGCCTATTTCACCTATAGCCACTACCTTTTCTCTATTTCCCAGAGCCCTTAATGCTTCTATAGTACTTTCATCCATTTCTTCTGCTGAGTGGGGATGAACCCCCACTGCAGCATATATATTTTCATATTTCTCTGCCAATTTCACTGCTTTTATACTACTTGAAAGATCCGCACCTGGGTCTATTACAAGAGATATATTATTTTTCTCTAAAGATTTTATAACTTCTTCTCTATCCTTGTCAAATCTTTCATCATCTAAATGAGCATGACTATCTATAAGCATATTTTTCAACTCCTATTAACTTATTGTAGCTCCAGATGGTATATCTTCTAGGGTACTCACCAATGTAAGCACTCCATCTTTTTCTGCTGCCAATACCATTCCATGAGACTCTACTCCCCTTAATTTTACAGGTTTCAAGTTTGACACAAGTACTACCTTTTTGCCAACTAAATCTTCAGGACTATAGTATTTTCTTATACCTGATACTACTTGCCTTTTTTCTTCTCCTACCTTTAATTGCAATACCAAAAGTTTATCTGCATTTGGATGTTTTTCTGCACTCAAAACTTCTGCTACTTTTAATTCTATTTTATCAAAATCGTCAATAGTTATATAGTTCTCTTCCTTTTTTTCTTTACCTTTTTTAGCATTTCTTTCTTCTATGAGTTTTGAATTGGCTTCATCTAGTCTTTCTAGTTCTTTCTTTATATCTAGCCTTGGGAATATTGGATTTCCTCTATTGACTTTTTGTCCTACTGGTATTTGTCCCCATACTTTCGAATCATCCCAAGAAATATTTTTATCTGAAAAGCCCAATTGTCTTCTTACCTCATCTGAAGTTCTTTCCATAAAAGGCCTTATGAGTATAGATACAATCCTTAAACTTTCACATAAATTGTAAAGAACCGTATTTAATCTTTCACTATCTCCTTCTTTTGCAAGAACCCAAGGAGTAGTTTCATCTATATATTTATTTGTCCTTCTGATAAGTTTCCAAATTTCTTCTAATGCTCCACTAAAATTCAACTTATCCATATGCTCTTCAACTTTTTCTGATACACCTATTGCCAATTCTTTAAGTTCATCATCAAATTCACCAGCCTTTAGAGCTTCTGGAATAAGTCCATCGTTGTATTTTTCTACCATAGTCACAGTTCTACTCACTAAATTCCCTAAATCGTTGGCCAAATCTGAATTGAGCCTAGTCAAGAATTTTTCTCTTGAAAATGAACCATCTTGACCAAAGGAAAATTCTCTTAGCAAGAAATACCTAAAAGAATCTATTCCATATAATTCAATGATTGGCTCTGGATATATGACATTGCCTTTGGATTTTGACATCTTGTCATTTTCAAACAATATCCAACCATGACCAAACACTTTCTTTGGCAATTCTATATCCAATGCCATGAGTACTGCTGGCCAAATAATAGTATGGAATCTAACTATTTCTTTTCCCACTAAATGAACATCACAAGGCCAATACTTTTTAAATTTTTCATCATTCTCTGTGCCATATCCCAATGCAGTTAAATAGCAAAGCAATGCATCTAACCATACATATACAACATGTTTATCATCAAAAGGAACTTTTACTCCCCAATCAAAAGTAGTCCTAGATACACAAAGGTCTTCCAATCCTGCATTTAAAAAGTTGTTAAGCATTTCATTTTTTCTAGATTCAGGTTGCAAGAATTCTGGATTTTCTTCAAACAATTTTATGAGATCATCTCTATATTTTGAAAGCTTGAAAAAATAAGCTTCTTCTTTGGTCTTGTGAACTTCTCTTCCACAGTCAGGGCATTTTCCATCTACAAGTTGACTTTCTGTCCAGAAAGATTCACAAGGTGTACAATACAATCCTTCATAATATGATTTGTAAATGTCCCCCTTATTGTATAGCTTTTCAAATATTTTTTGTACTGCCTTTTCATGTTCAATATCTGTAGTCCTTGTAAAAGCATCATAAGATATGTCTAACATTGCCCAAAGTTCTTTGATGTCTTTCACTATTCCATCTACATATTCTTTTGGAGATACTCCATTTTCTTTTGCCTTTTCTTGTATTTTTTGCCCATGCTCATCAGAACCAGTAACTAGCATTACATCATATCCCATAAGCTTTTTATATCTCTTTAAAGTATCGGCAGCTACAGTAGTATAAGTATGCCCTATATGAAGATTGTCACTTGGATAATATATAGGTGTAGTAATATAATAATTCTTCATTTCAATTCCTCCTTATTTTTTTCTAAACAAAAAACCTCCATCTCTAAAACAATAGAGACGAAGGTATTCTTCGCGGTACCACTCCAATTCATTTAAACTTCACAGTTTAAATCTCTATAGGTTACAATCATAACCTTGCAATCTTAACGGTTGCAAACCCGTTATAGCCTACTTTTTTCAGCTATACAGTTTAGGGGCCATATTCGGTAAGGCTTTGAACGCTGGCTTTCACCTTTCCCAGCTCTCTAATGTTCAAAATACAGACCTACTCTTCCCTGCATTACCTTTATTTTATAATACTCTATTTATTTAAATAATATACAAGATTAATGATAAAATGTCAAGGATAAAAAGATAGTAGCCAGTATTTATTAAGTACATATAATAATATTAGCTAAAATTTTAAAAGGAGTTGATTTTTTTATGTATTTACCTATGAACCAAGACCCTTATATGTTCGACCCTTATATGCCTGCAGTTCCACCACTATATCCTATGGATACTTTTATGTATGAAAACTATATGCCTATATATGATCCATATGTAAATGAAATGCCTATTTATCCAGCAAATAACGTAACCATCATGTGTCCAATGATGGATCCAAATTTTAGGCAATGCATGGAATTCTGCATGAACCAATGTGGAATGTATAAAAATCCTATAGAAACAGAAGATACAAAAAATTTTTTACCTGAAGAAACAGAAAATTTTTTACCTACAAGTACTGAAGAAATAGAGGAATAGTAGGTTTTTACCAAAAATATCCTTAAATTTTCCTGAAATTTTGTGACTAGTGCTTCTGAGCTTTGCCAGTATTTATGCGGCTTGGAGGCACTAAATTTTTTTTCGACAAAATCTGATATTTTTCTAAAAATGAAGAATAATTATTTTTACAATTGGATATAATAGCTATTTATCAAGTGTTTTTCTGAATTTATCTAATTTTCTAACTTTTTACCAAAAAATTTGACAAACAATTTCTTTTTAAATAGAATACAATAAGTCAAACTTGAGGAGGGAAAAACATGGATGAATTTTCAGTAAAACCTAAGCGCTATCTGAAAATTACAACTATCCTCGCTATAGCAGCTATAATTTGTTTAGGCATTTATGAGGAAAAGACTAAAACAGTTACTATTTGCATAGATGATAGCAAAAAAACAATAAGAACATTAAAACCTACTGTAGGTGATGTTCTCCAAAGCGAAGGAATTAAATTAGAGGAAGGAGGATATATTAGCCACAAGGCTACTGACAAGCTAAAGAAAGATACTACTATAACAATAAAAACACCTAAAATTTATAAAATAAAGTTTGGCGAAAAGACATTGGAAGTAAAGTCCACAGAAGACACTGTAGAAAATATATTGAAAGATGTAAATATAGATTTAGATGAAAATGACTATACTTATCCAGCACTAAGTGCAAAAGTAAATCCTATGGATGAAATTGAAGTAGTCAATGTAGATGAAATTGTTGAAACAGTCAAAAAAGATATCCCTTTTGAAGAAGTTGTAAGGAAAACCAACAAATTAGAAAAAGGCACTTCAAAAGTTGTACAAGAAGGCAAAACAGGGCTTAAAGAAATTCAAGTAAAAAAAGTATTTAAAAATGGCCAGTTGGTTTCTGAAAAACTTATATCTGAAAAACTTGTTTCTAATCCCATACCAAAAGTAATTGAGAAAGGTACTAAGGAAAAAGAAATTTATGTTTCTTCAAGAGGAAATGTAAGATATAAAAAAGTTCTCACGGTAGTAGCAACTGCTTATGATTTATCCTATGCAAGTTGTGGAAAAAGGCCTGGTGACAGAGGATATGGAATTACAGCATCAGGTACAAAAGCAAGACCTGGAGTTGTATCAGTAGACCCTAGAGTTATTCCACTAGGAACTAAACTTTATGTTGAATCTCTTGATGGTAGGAGTGATTATGGTTTTGCGGTAGCAGAGGATACAGGTAGCGCTATAAAAGGTAACAGAATTGATTTATTCTTTACAAGTGGAAAAGAGGCCAAAATTTTTGGTAGAAGAAAAGTAAAAGTTTATATATTAGAAGACTAGGAATATTCCTAGTCTTCCTACTTTCAAAAAAATATATTGCATACAAAAACTGAAGCAAATATAGAAGCAATATAAGATATCATGGCTGCTTTCAGTGTATACCTATGATCTTTTATGCCAATAGAGCCAAAATATACAGCCATAGTATAAAATATAGTTTCAGAAGAACCCATCATGATTGAAGCTACTTGCCCTGGAAATGAATCTGGGCCATAGTTTTCTATGATGTCTTTTACTACACCCAATGCTCCACTACCTGAAATAGGCCTCATAATGAGCAATGGAAGTACCTCTACAGGAATCCCTACAAATTCCATGATAGGGCTTAATATATCCATGAGCATATAAAGAGCATGGGAACCCCTAAATATTCCTATAGAAACAAAAATAGCTATAAGATATGGCATTATCTTTATCGAAGTCTTTAGTCCTTCTTTTGCTCCCTCAACAAAAGCAGAATATATATCTATTCTTTTTAAATATCCATAAATAATTATAGTCAATGTCATAAAAGGGACAAGAACTATGGATATAACCTTCATGAACAATCACTCTTTTCAAAAAGTTTTACAGCCACTATTCCCACAATAGTAGAAACAGAAGTAGCTATAATACCAGGTCCCACTATCCCCGTTGGATCAGCTGAATGAGTATCATATCTAATTTTAAGTACAGTCAGTGGGATCAGTTGAACAGAGGACATATTTATGACGAGAAACATACACATGGCATTGGTAGCCTTTTTTTTATTCTTGTTTAATTTATTCATCTCTTCCATAGCTTTTAATCCAAAAGCTGTAGCTCCATTGCCTACTCCAAACATATTAGCTATGATATTCATGAGAATAAATCCTTCAGCAGGATGATTTTTGGGGATATCTGGAAACAAAAACCTCATTACAGGGCTAAAAAACTTTGACAACCTTTCTAGAAATCCAGATTCTTTTGCTATATTCATGATCCCAAGCCAAAAAGACATTATTCCCATAAGACTTATGGCAAAAGTCACTGCCTCTCCTGCTTCTTTTATGATGATATTGTTTATATCTCCAATTGTCCCAGAAAATATAGAATATACTATTCCTATAGTTATGAGCAAAAACCAAATGGTGCTCATCATAAAAAATCTCCCCTTCCATTTAGAATATATGAAAAGAGGAGAACTATAAGAACTTTTATTTATACATATCTCCAAAAGGAGTAGCTACTTTTTCGATTTTTTCACTCACTACTAGTTTTTCCATTTTTTCTTTTAATTGATCCATAGTAATAGTTTCCCCATACTCTTTTTCAACTTCCCCCAATATAGATAAAAATTGACATTCATTTATAGGAAGTTTATCTTTTATGATTCTATAAAACTTCTCTTCTTCTTCCTTGCTATATTTTTTAAGCTCATCAAAAGGATTTAATGTATGAGGACTTCTGGTCTTTGAAGCTCGTATTCTCACATATATAGTACGTCCCATAGTAGCAGAAGATATAAATACATCTCCAGATTTTAGATAGGGAAGTCTCCTTGCCTCTTCTTCTTTTATATCTGTTTCTTCTCTTATGGTCTGTATATCTGATGATCTGACAGTCCTAAAGATGAACTTTGTATTTAGCTGAGCTGTAATAGTTTCTTCCAAAAGAGTAGGCCTTTGGGTTGCCAATATCAAAAACACTCCATATTTTCTTCCTTCTTGGGATATTTCCTTTAATACAGCTTTTGAAGGACATTCATATCCCTTTGGAGCAAAATTGTGAGCTTCATCTGTGACTATAAAAAATGGTGGAAAATATTCGCTAGTTGTGTGTTTATATAATGCATCTTTAAAATCTCTTCTCTTGTGATAGAGATTATTTAATAAATAAGTGCTAAATACCTGTAGCATTCTAGTGCTTCCTTGAACAACTATGAGTTTCCCAAGTTTTAATCCTTCTTCTATCTCGTGAATATCATTTGAAAATATTCCTTCATTGTACAATTTTTTAAGTCTCCAAAATATTCCCTTTACAGAACTATAAGGACAGGTTTTGTCATAAGAATCATACAATTCCTTTCTCTTTTTCCAAGCTTCTGTTTCTGAAGTGGTTGTAGCCTCTTCTATTCTTTTTTTTATTTTTTCTTGGGAACCCTCTTCTTGAGCTTCAGAAAGCATCTTGAGTCTATCATGAAAGCTTTGATAGGAATCTTTTCGCTTGTACAATATATCTACTACATTGTTCATAGCATCAGTAAGTGTACTAGAAGCATCTAATAGATTTTTTAAATCTTGAGGACTCAAATCCTCAAATTTAACTCCCACATCATAGCCAACTTGAAGGCATTTAAATTTTCCAATGAAATCTTCTTTTTCATCATCAGGAAGATATTCCTGCATTTCAGAAAAATCCATTTCAAAATGAGGATCTAGAACTATTGTAGGTATATTTAACTTCATAAGTTCCTCTAAAACTACTCTAAGTCCAAAGGATTTTCCAGATCCAGAACCACCAAACACTCCTATATGAGGATATTGATGCATAGACTTTAAATCAAGTATATAGGGTATACCCCTTTGAGGTTCAAGCTTATCATCTTCAAAGGTATAGAGTATATTTTTAAGTTCCTCATCCATATCGTCTACCATTTGATCTGTATTTCTTATGAGACCCAAAACCAATCCTTCTTCTTTATTCGCCTTGACCATAAAATCCTTTACTTCATGAAATTTAGGTACTCTTACATCAGAGCCAGTTTCTACTGGATACTGAGCTTCATTTATAAGTCTTACCTTGGCAATATATATAGTATCTTCATCTATATTGTATCCTATGGCTCTTAAGGATTCCAATACGCTGGAGTCTACCAAATCTCCATTTATATTTAGCGGTATGTATCTATTGTAAGTATTGGCCTCTACAACCTCTCCCATTAAATCGCCTTGAACTTCATCCATTATGATTAAAAACTCATTTATTCTAAAGTTTCTATCTTTAGAACCTACATATACCTCTTGTTGAGTGGTAATTCCTACAACCTTCATCAAAAATCCCCCCTAAAGTGTTCTTTTGTCTCTTTCAGATATAAAAAGTTTTTCAAGTATTTCTCTGTCTAAATAAGTTTGCAAAATACTACGCATCATCTTATCCGATATTTTCACTTCACTATCTACTATATCAAGCCATAGTGGCACACCCCTACTATTTTCCGGTGTAAGAGTAAATACAAGCCTTGCCATTTCTTCTATATGCTCTCTTTGAGTATCTAGTATATCCATTCCAATCACACTAGGGGCATTGGAACTTCTCATAAATATAGAAGTAAATCCTTCTTTAGGTTTCTTTGCCACTGCATCTTTTATTTTAATCATCTCTCCATACTTGAGAAGTCCATATAGTAGTTCTCTATCATATAAATTTTCTGCCGTATGCAAGATTTTATCTTTAGCTAAATTTTCTCCAATAATGGAAGTTTTTATATCTTTTATCACGCCTATAAGTACAACTCCCCTGTTTTCACATTCTCTGCGAAGTTCTATCCACTTTTCAAAACACTCTATATCATATCGTATAAGAGAACCATCCATCATGATAGCATAGGGATTGTACTTTTTGACCCCTTCCAAAGCTACATCTACTTCTATACCAGCTAATTTATAGTTTTTAATTGCCTCTTCATTTCCATTAAGCCTTTCAATAAGTTCACTTTCCTCTTCTGTATATAATGGAGTGTAAAAATCTGCCTTGTAAATTGGAGAATTGTCATATATAGAACTTTTAGCTAAACCCTGATAGATTTCTAAATAATGAGGATAGGCTCCACCAATTCTATTTTTAGAACCATCAACTCCAATTATCCCACCATTTTTTAAATATTTTTCTATTTCTGCACTATTCATCTTTTCTATTTCAACTATTTCTCCTATATTTTCATCGATATAATCTTTTATTTCTCCAATATCCATTTTAAGAAGTTCATTGTATTTATTACACAAATTAGAATTTAAGCGTATAACTTTTTCTTTCAATTCCTCACTCAATCCGTACAAAATATCACCCCTTCATACTTCTATATATAAGTATAATACAATATTTGTTTGAGGAAAACTTGTTTGAAAATTTATATTGTTTTTTTGTGAAATATTTTAAAAAAACAGGTTGACTTAAAATGGTATATATGGTACAATTTAAATTGTAGAAAAAAGTCGATACATACTAAATAATAGGAGGTATTCTTAAATGAAATCAACTGGTATTGTAAGAAAAGTAGACGAGCTAGGTAGAGTAGTTATACCTATAGAGCTTAGAAGAACTTTGGAAATTGCTGAAAAAGATGCTTTGGAAATTTACGTTGACGGAGAACAAATCATACTTAAAAAGTATGCTCCTGCTTGTATTTTCTGTGGACAAGCTAAAGACGTTCAAGTATTCAAAGGCAAAAACATTTGTCCTGCTTGTCTTGAAGAACTTAAAAAATAAGATTTTCTCCCATCCATATTGGATGGGATTTGTCTTCATAAATCTATACTCTCTTTATATACTTGATTTTTAGGTATATCTCTATCTTTGGATACTTTTTTTATTGCTTCTTTTTTGGAAAATCCATTTTCCATATACAATTTTATGTGTTCTTTTATAGGAATATCTAATAGTGGAGTTTCCTTTTCTACTTTTCCACCTTCTACTACAATGACAAATTCTCCTTTTCTATTTTCTCTGTATTTTTCTATTCCTTCTTCTACAGTACCTCTAAAAATTTCTTCATGAATTTTAGTCAATTCTCTTGAAATAGAAATACGTCTATTCCCCAGTACTTCATACATATCTTTTAGAAGATCCATAAGCCTATGAGGAGCTTCGTAAAGTATAATAGTTCTTTCTTCATTTTTTAATCTTTCTAACTCTTTTTTTCTATCTTTTTTGTTGGAAGGCAAAAATCCTTCAAAAACAAATTTACTTGTAGGAAGTCCCGAGGATACAAGTGCTGTAATAGATGCTGTAGGTCCCGGAAGAACTACTACTTTTATTTTTTTTGAAATAGCTTCTCTTATCAACTCTTCCCCAGGATCTGATATGCCAGGCATTCCAGCATCTGATACCAGCGCAATATTTTCTCCAGCTTCAAGTTTTTCTAACAAGAATTTTCCCTTTTCCCATTTGTTGTGTTCGTGATAGCTTGTGAGTGGTTTTTTTATCTCATAATGATTTAACAGTTTTATAGTATGCCTTGTATCTTCTGCAGCTATTAAATCTACTTCATTTAATACATTTAAAGTTCTAATAGTTATATCTTCTAAATTTCCTATGGGAGTAGGGCAAATGTAAAGATTTCCACTAGTCATTTCTATTTTCCACATCCATTCCATAAATTTTATATATTTCATCTGTATAAGTACCATCATCATTGTACACATACAAGGGTTTTTCAAATTTTAACTCTGATTTTCCACCCTTCATGCTCATAATAAGTAAAATATTAGGCTTTTCATCATATTTAGGGTGAACAAATTGAATAGACTTAGGTTCTAAATTGTATTTTCTCAAAAACCATATTATATCTACAAGTCTATGGGGTCTATGAACCATAAAAAACTTTCCCCCTTGACACAATAGATAACTTGCAATACTTATTATATCTTCAAGATTGCAAGCTATTTCATGTCTTGATATAGCAAAGTTGTCCTCCTCATTTACAATACCCCCTCCCACCTTCATATAAGGTGGATTAGATGTGACAAATTGAAATTCACCACTTTTAAATATTTGGGTTAGGTTTTTTAAATCCATATTTAATATTTCTATTTTTTCTTCTAAATTGTTCATCTTCACACTTCTTCTAGCCATATCTGCCACTTCTTCTTGTATCTCAACGCCATAAACTTTTCTAGGACTATATCTGGAACATAAAAATAGCGGAATTATACCTGTTCCCGTTCCCAAATCTAAACCCATAGAATCTATTTTAATTTTTGAAAAATTGGAAAGAAGTATAGCATCTGTTCCATAAGAAAATTTCCCTCTATTTTGAATAATTTTGTAATTACTCCCTGGAATAATATCTATTTTTTCTCCATCTCTCAATATTGTTTCCATAATATACTCCTTTAGTATTTTAATGATATCAAAAAAGACCCTTAAGGGTCTTTTTCTATGGACAAATTAATCTTGCTTTGGAGCATCTACTGGGCATACATTGGCACATGCACCACATTCAATGCATTTTTCTGGATCTATAACGTATCTATCATCTCCTGCGCTAATAGCTTCTACTGGACATTCAGCTGCACAAGCACCACAACTAATACAAGCATCTGTAATTTTATAAGCCATCTAGTTCACCCCCTTAGTCAACTTGTCTTATAACTGCTAATATTTTATCATTATTTTACTAATAATAAAAGTGTATTAAATATATTTAATTGTTGTTTTAATTAACTTCCTTTATTTTCCCTGTAAATCCCTATGTTTATTACAACATTCTTGAATTTCTTCTTCAATTTCACAAGAACAATCTTCTTCAAGAACTTCATATTCTGGATCTATTTCTTTAGTTATCTCTATATCATTTATATTGAATACAACTAAATCCTCTGTATCATCACTCAAAGTAACCTTTACTTTGACACTTTCTATAATAGTATAGGTTTCTATTACTGTACCTTTCCCAAGAGGAGTAATAACTATAGTTCCTATATTTGGCATTTTTTCAAGTATCTCCTCATATACATGATGTTCATACTTTAAGCAACACATAAGTCTTCCGCAAAGACCTGATATCTTTGTAGGATTTAATGATAAATCTTGTTCTTTAGCCATCTTTATTGAAACAGGCTCAAATTCTCCTAAAAAAGCAGTACAACATACTGGTTTACCACAAGGACCTAATCCTCCTATCATCTTTGCCTCATCTCTAACTCCTATTTGTCTTAACTCTATTCTAGTCCTAAATATAGCAGCTAAATCTTTTACAAGTTCCCGAAAATCCACTCTGCCATCTGCTGTAAAATAGAATATAACTTTATTGTTGTCAAAAGTATATTCTACATCCACTAATTTCATCTGAAGACCATGTTCTTCTATCTTTTCTAAACATATGATGAAAGCTTCTTTAGCTTTTTCTTTATTTTCTTCATGTATTTGACAATCTTCTTGCGTTGCTATTCTTAAAACCTTTTTTAATGGAGACACTATTTCCTCTTCAGTAACTTCCTTTGGACCCACTACTACGTGACCAAATTCTATCCCTCTAGCCGTTTCTACTATGACGCAATCGCCTTTATTTATTTCTAGTTCATCTGGATCAAAATAATATATCTTGCCTGCTTTTTTAAATCTAACTCCTACTACTTTTATCATCTTTAAACCTCCTGCATTTTCAAAAGCATTGTCTCTATTGAGAGTTGATAATTTAATTTTAAATCTATATTTCTTTTGGTCACTATAATATATTCCATTATATCATTTATTTTATCTTTTGATAAAAATTTTTGGTCCGATAAAATTTCCATTTTATCTCTATTTATAATTAAATCAGTGCTGTTTGTCTCTTTATATATAAATAAATCTCTGAACCAATAGAGAATTATATCTAGTATCTCATCAATCGAATCTTTATTTTCCTCGAAAAAACTTATATTACTAAAAACCTTGAGCCCATCGCCCTTCACTATTTCATCTACAATTTCTATAGTCTTCTCTCTTAAATTAAAAAATTCTTCATTCCTACAAAGCTCTATAGCCCTTCCTATGCTTCCTCTGGAAAAAGAAGAAATAAATTCCGCTTCTTCTACTTCCTTTCCATATTTCTCAATCAATACTTTTACTATTTTTTCCTTTTCAACTGGAATAAAATTTATTACTTCACATCTAGAAAGAATAGTAGGTAAAATATTTTCACTACTAGTACTTATGAGAATTATATTTACATAAGAGGGTGGTTCTTCCAGCGTCTTCAAAAAAGCATTTTGTGCTTCTTTCCTCAATTTGAAACTATCGTCTATAATATAAATTTTTCTATTGCCCTCTAGTGGCTTCAACATCATGGACTTTATGGCTTCTTCTATCTGACTCTTTTTTATAGTATTTTTTTCAGCTTCAATGAGATAAAAATCGGGATGATTGGAAGAATCAAATTTAATACAAGAACTACATTCATTGCAGGGCTCTAATCCTCCTCTTTTACATAAAAGAGTTTTAGCAAATTCATAAGCTACTTTCTTTTTGCCTATAGCTTCAGGCCCTTGAAATAAATAGCTATGACTTATCTTGTCATTTTCTATAGCTCTTTTTAAATTTTGTATTATTTTCTCATGCCCTACTATATCCATATTTAAATCCTCTTAAAATCATCTATATCCATAACAAATATCGTTGCTCCACCAATATTTATTTCTTCATTTCCTTTTTTTATAGCTCTTGAGCTACATATTTCTTCTATGACACTTAAGACATCATCTATTTGATTTTCTTCAACCCCTATCAAGAGCGTTGTATTGCCTGATTTTAAAAATCCCCCTGTACTAGCAAGTTTTGTCACTCTAAATTTATTGCTCATAAGAGATTTTACTAGCTTTGGTGTATCTGCATCCTGAACAATAGCTATAAGTAACTTCATTTTCCAACCCCCTCACTATAATCTTATATATTTTTCTACATCCAAAATGAATATTGTAGCTCCACCAACTTTTACATCCAGTGGATATGGAATATAGGTATCTCCTGGCATAGTTACAGACAAAAGAGATGTAGTTATTTCTCTGGTCTTGCAAGTATGTTCTATAATATCCAATACTTTCTCCACACTTTCATTTTCAACCCCCATCAAAAGAGTTGTATTGCCTGATTTTAAAAATCCTCCTGTACTAGCTAATTTTGTCACTCTAAATTCATTTTCTGTCAACTCCTCTACAAGACTTGGAGCATCTTGATCTTGAACAATAGCAATTATAAGTTTCATTTTACTAGGCCTCCTTTTTTAAGTATTTTATCTAATTCATTCTTTACTTCCTCAAAAGTCTCCTCTATAGATTTAGAAGCATCTATTACTTTTATATTTTCTGGATACATAGAAATAAGTTTGAGATATCCATTATATACTTCCCTGTGAAAATTTACTCCTTCCATTTCCAATCTATCCCCACTATTTTCTCCTGTTTTCCTACTCAAAGCCTTAACTGGATCTATATCGAAAAACAATGTTAAATCTGGATTTACTCCTTCTATAGCAAAGTCATTTATAGCTTTCACATCAAGAACTCCAAGTCCTCTACCTATCCCTTGATATACCAAACTTGAAAGTACAAATCTCTCAGAAAGAACTACTTTTCCCTCTTCCAGTGCAGGCCTTATTTTTTCATATACATGTTGACTTCTGGAGGCTGCATATAAAAGTGCTTCTGTTCGTGGAGACATATTTATATTTTTTTTATCTAATATTATATTTCTAATATCTTCTCCTATACTTGTTCCTCCTGGTTCTCTTGTCACAATAAAATCTATGTTTAAATCTTTAAGATATTCCACAATAAACTCTGTTATAGTACTTTTCCCTGAACCATCTGGCCCTTCCAATGTTATAAATATTCCACTCATTATCGTTCAATCCCTTCTCATTTAACAAGCTTAATCTTTCCTCTATTATAATCTAGTGGCCCAATTATTTCCACACCATTTTCGCTTAAATTAAGTATCTCTTGATATATTTCATAGGTTATGACTTCTCCTGGAACCACTATAGGAATCCCTGGAGGATAAGGTATGATATAATCAGCTGAAATTTTTCCTATGGCCTCTTTAAATTCGGAAACTTCCTTTTCTCTATAAAAAGCTTCTCCTATGGGAATTTCAATAGTTGGCTCAATCATGCCAAAATCAATTTGTCGTATATCCTCATATGGTTCTGATTTAATCATATCCTCTATGGCCTCTTTGAATAAATCCAAATCTTTCTTAGTATTCATAAGTGTAGTCAAAAGCAATCCATAGTAGTAATCAGACATTTCAAGCTGTATATGATATTTATTCCTCAATATCTTTTCTAATGTAGTTCCTCTCATCCCCTTTATATTTACAAGTACTTTAGTCATGTCAAAATCTTCTATAGTAAAATCTTCTTTATCTCCTGTAAATATAGATACCCTGTCTATTCCTTTTAAATCCATAATAACTTTTTCTAAACTTTCTATATGCTTCCTTAGTTTAGAAGTCCCTTCCCCTTCCATATAGGCTCTAGCTATATCTAATGAAGCCATAAACATATAGGAAGGGCTGGTTGTTTGATATAGATTTAACATATCTTTAAGCTTTTCTATATCCACTCTATCAGAAACCACATGAATCATAGAAGTTTGAGTGAAACTAGGCAAAGTCTTGTGAGTACTTTGAACTACAATATCAGCTCCTGCTTCTATAGAGGACTTTGGAAGCTTTTCTGAAAACATCAAATGACTACCATGAGCTTCATCTACCAACAATATCCTATTGTATTTATGCACTATTTCAGCTATGCTCTCTATCGGACTACATACTCCATAGTAGGATGGATAAGTAATGACCACTGCCTTTATATCCTTATCTCTCTTCAATATAGTTTCTACATCATGAGGATTTATTCCTGTAACAATTTTATTTTTTTTATTATAATTAGGATAAATATATCTAGGTACAAGTCTATTTAAAATGATACCATTGTAAATAGCTTTATGAGAATTTCTTTGAATGAGAACTTTATCTCCTGGACTAGTTATAGCCCCAAGAGCTATGTATATACTTCCAGTAGTCCCATTTACGGAGTAGAATGTTTGTTTTGATTTAAAAGTATTAGAGGCTAATTTTTGACTCTCTAAAATAATTCCATTAGGATCTTGCAAATTGTCAAGACCTTCTACTTCCGTCAAATCTATCCAAGGAATATATTGACTCCAATTTATGAGGGTATTTCTCCCTTTGTGACCTGGAGTATGAAAAGATATATTGTTTTCTTCTACATACTTCTTTAGTCCATCAAATATAGGTGTATCCATTTTCTACTCCTTTCAAATAACTAGATATGATTATTATACCAAAAAATTAAAAAGTGTCAGTAGTCTATCTGGCACTCTTTAAGTATATTTCTAATAGTATGCATATAGTATTCATATTCCTTATCTTCTACTCTCGTTTTTGTAATAGAGTTTAAACAATCTTTGCAAATATGTGCATTTAAAAACTTAATCCCCTCTTTTTTGTTTTCCCTACAAACCGTACAGTACAAAAAACCATCCCCTTAATCCTATTTCCCATAATTATTGCCACTATAATATATATTATTCATATTTATGAAAATAGTGCCTGTCAATGGAAAGCTAATTTGTACTTATTTTTCTATTTACTTCACTTACAAAGCTTTGGCTAGGCCTAAAAAGGAAAAGATATTCCTTTCCTTTTCTATGATATCTTCCTACATGACAATTTTCAAAAGATTTGTCAAATACAAATTTATAATTGAAATTATATTTTTCATTCCCACTATAAGGCTTTATAGAGGAAAGTTCATCTAATTTTATACTGAGCATTTTAAAATTTCTTTTCCCAATAAGCCTATGAAATATCAATTCATCATCTTCCAACGTGTAGCTATATTTTGAAAAATATTTTATAAGAATTCCGCTGCATGCAAGCGTTACCATAAATATTACAATTATATTTGTTACATAAGGATATTTAGCTGTGTATTTATTCGCCAAAAATATTACAAAATCTATAAGAATTGCAATTGCTATAATAGATAAAAAAATTTTAAAAAAAGATTTTTCTTTTCTTTCAACAATTTCATTCATTTTTCTTGCCCCCTTTAACTCTATTTTAAGCAAAATATATAAAAATATCAAACTATTTCGAAATAAAAAAAGCTTCCAACAGAAACATTAAAAATCTTGGTCATAAAAATACCCTTGAAAATTCAAGGGTATTTTTAGTCATCATTTAACTTTATAATACATATTGTTTGCTCGTATTCCTGTGGAACCTCTACTCTTTTTCTTTTCCTTTGAATATTTACAATCATCCATCACATCACCAAGAGCATAAAATACAAAAGTAATAAAGCACATTAGCAGAAATGCAGAAATAACATATTTCATTTTTATCCCACCACCAACAATTATTCCTACTTTTCTACATTATATCAAATGCTAATGTTTATTTCCACATAAAAATACAATTTATTCTTCTGTATCTTCTTTTTCTCCTATCACTTCAACTTCTGGGGTTTCTTCTGTGTCTTCTTCACTCTCTTGTTGCCTTGTTGGCTCAGTAAGTATTGCTATTGCATCTTTTGGGTCTCTGAAAATAGTTATATCTTTGTTCTTGTAGATTTCTAAATCTTCAACAAAGAATGGTGTATTTAAATCTATATTTGAAACATCTGCTACTACTGCTTGAGGAATATCTTTTGGCAAACATTCTATTTCAATTTCATCAAGCTGTTGAACCAATATAGTTGATGGAGTATCTACCTTTTCCCTTCCTACAATAGTGATTGGTAATGTCATCTTTACCTTCTCGTCCATACGAAGTTTTTGAAAATCTATATGGATTAAATTTCCTTTCACTGGGTCATTTTGCATTTCCTTGATTATAGCTGGAACTTTTTCTCCCTCAATCTCTAAATCTATTAAAGCTGATGAACCATGAGCTTTAATCATCTTGTGAAAATCTCTTTCATCAACTTTGATATTCTTTGTTTCTTCACTTCTCCCATATATTACTGCAGGTATAAAATTGTTATCTCTTAAATGTTTTACATGATTTTTACCTATTTCCTGTCTTATTTCTGCTTTTAATTTAGCATCTGCCATATCCCATTACTCCTTTCATAAATTTCATTGTATTAATATAGTTATACCAAAAAACTAAAATATTTGCAAATTTGAAATGAATACTTTCACAAAATTTTCTGTAAAATTAAGATCAATGCTACCCCCGGCAGCCCCAATATCCCCGTTATAATTGCATTTATAGGATTTATAGCTATAGAAAAACCTACAAAATTCCCTATAATATTTATTAAAAATAGTGCAACTCCGCCCAATATTCCATTTATGATGAGCTTTCCAATCCATTTTAATGGAACAACTAAAAGCATCCCAATTATATATAAAATCAATAGTCCAAAGGCATAAGCAAGTATTACTTCAAAATTCATATTATCACCCCTATTAAAATTTAATCTATTATATAATAAGGGACTAGTTCCGTAAATATTCATTTTAATGATAGACCTTTTTCTCTAGCTTTTTTCAAAAAATAAGTATATTTTATCTTAGAAGCCTCTATTTCATATATAGCTAAATCCACCAAATCTGGTTCAGACACAAATTGAAAATATATTTCTTTACTTTTCCACTCATTGAAAGCATTTCTCAAACTATCTAATAATTCCTCCTCTTCACAACTCAAATTAGAGCTTTTTTGAACTTTTACTTTGCCCATGAGCTTTTGTGAAAAAGCTTCTGATAACTCTATTATTTTCCTTGCCCTTTCTCTGTAATCAATTTTATTCATTACAATACCCCCAATTTTTTATTTATCTATATCTTTGACAAAAAATTAGAGGTATATACAGTTGCAGGTAGCTAGCCCCTCTATTTATATTTTACATTAGTATTCATTTGGAAAAGGTATTTCTCCCTTGCCAGCCCTTATGAATGAATTTGTCCATCCAGGCATATCTGGCTTGTTGTTCTCTTTTATTAGCTTTTGCCATTTTTCATCAGTAAGTCTCTCATTTGATATAAACTCATGGTAGCTAAATACTGCTCCTCTTGTCAAATATAGTTTATCTTTTATTGGCACTACAACATATATCTCATATGCAGGACCAACTCCTGCTTCCATGTATCCACCTCCACTATACTTGTTTGGAGCAACAGTATGAAAATCCGCTATAACTGCCATATTCTTATCTGTCTCTGATGTTATTTCAAACCAACGCATTCCTTCTCCAGCAAATGAGCTAGTTAAATATTCTAACGTCCCTCCATATACAACTATCTCATAATATTCTTCTTCCGTTAGTTCTTCGTTTTTGAGCTCTTTTACAGAACATCTAATCAAAAATTCGAGAAGTTCTTCGAAATTTTCCATCTTATTATCTATATTTTCTACCAGCAAATCTCTCTGTTTCAAATTTTCCCTCGAATATTTAGTAAGCCACAATAGTTTTTCATATACCTCTATATTGGGTTCTACATATCCCAAAGATTCCCCATATCCATCACCACATTCTGCTGCACTTTGCTTTCCATACAATATTGTATCATGTTTAAGTTCTGACCAACTTCCAAGGGCTGTATTCAAGTTTTTATCAACCCAAGCTTCATTGGTCATAAAAGAAGGATACCCCTCTCCATAAGGTTTAAGCAATCCTTTCAAAGTCCACAACCATCCTTGATACATATTAGATTTCCATTCACTTTCTTCTAGTTTTCCAAATTTATTTTTCATTTTTTCAAACATCTTTGGATATTCATCCCAGCTTTGATTTTCTGCCTTTTGCATTTGAATTTCTTTTGCTCTGTCAGAACCTAGTACCCCCATCACATCAAGTCCAGATGGTATAGGTCGTACAATTGGCTCTACTAGTTCTTGAAGGATTTCAGCATCCAAAACATATCTTTGCCCCATAAATCTAAACTGTTTCCCAGCTGGAGTAGTCACAGAAGTATATTTAGGGCTTATCTTTGGCTCTGGAAGTTTGTCTGCTCCCTTGTAGAATTCATCTAATTTTTTCTTGTCATTTAATTTATCTAAATTTGGATTTTCCCCATATACCTTAAATAGCAAATCTCCGTATTCATAGATACCTAAATCATCTGAACTTCCAACAAAGAAATTTGTTGGCTCATATATTTGCTCCCACATTTTATAACTCTCTTCATTTGAATACAAACTATATGTCATCAGCAAAGCTTGAAGAGTTCCATCAATATTTCTTTCTTTGCCCTTGGAATATAGAGGAAATGGGGCCTGACCATACCACATCATAGCCTTGAAATATCTTTCAAAATCCTCACTTCTAGTATAATGCCCTCTCGGTACATATTGACTATAGTCTAGTTCATAGGGGAATAAACTAGAGTTTTGATATCCTGCATGTTCTTTTATTTTTTCAAATTCAGCCATTGCTAAATCCTTTGCTTCTTTAGGTACTTTATCTGGTATTTCTTTC
Organism: Sporanaerobacter sp.; assembly: GCF_047830725.1. Classification (NCBI taxonomy): domain Bacteria; kingdom Bacillati; phylum Bacillota; class Tissierellia; order Tissierellales; family Sporanaerobacteraceae; genus Sporanaerobacter; species Sporanaerobacter sp. The sequence goes on from NZ_CP181252.1 coordinate 860,702, forward strand.
TCAAAGCAAAGTTCTGCAATAGAAAAATATGCGATGTTTTTCAATTGTACATCTTTCATTTCCTTATCTTTAATTCTCTTGTAAATAGAAATTGAATCTTCAAGCATATTGTCTGTCAGCTCTTCAAGTAATGCTATAAGCTTTTGATCTTCTACAGTTCTCAAAGTATAGTCATAAAATATGTGATAAACTTGCAATACTGAATCTGTAGTAATAAATGAAGGTATATCTTTATATTCATTGTCTTCATAGATGTAAAATAATTGTTCTTCTTTGGTAGGATTAACTACAAAATTGTTCTTCTCCAAAAGCTTTATTTGTTCTTTTGAAAATTCTCCAAACTTATTTACGTTTTCGACATTTGCCAATTGAGAATCTACTTTATATGGTTTTACTTTTGTCTCATATTTTATTGGTTCATATGGAACTGAAATATCTTTTCTAGTGGCCTTGTCTGCAATTCCCTCATTTTTATTTGTACATCCAGTCATTATGATAGCTAATATCAAAATCAAAGAAACAACAAAAAATAAAGTTTTTTTCAATTTATTCACCTCTCCACTTTTATATTATTTTCTTCTATTTTTACCTTTCCTAGATACCACCCCTCCTTATCTTTGATTTCTACATAAGCCAAACCATCTACAACCTCTAATCGTCTTATATCTCTAAAGCTGTGACTTTGGAAAAATCCTTGAAATCCAAAACCTCCCCATTTATAAGTATTTACCACTTTTTCTTTATTTTCAAGTACTTCAATAGCTAAAATTTCATCTATTCCGTCTCCATCTATGTCACAAAAATCATAATCTGTAAAAGGTTTAGACAATCTTGAACCTCTCCATTTTGGTCTGAGTGCATTGTCCTCATAAGAATATATAAATGGTCTTTTAGCCATTACCTGATGAAAGGGCGTTTTTTTATATACCCCTACAGATATTTCACACCTCCCATCTCCATCTATATCTCCTAATGCAATTTTCCACGGATTTAGTTTTGAAAAATCTTCCCTGTATATTTCAACTATCTTCCCTTCCAATGAAAAGATAACTACCTCCTTGCCATATTTGCTAAATCTTCCACCTATCAACAGTACTAGCTCTTCTATATCATCTCCATCTATGTCACCTATAGAATACGCTTTGATGCTTTCTTTTAGAGTGTATGTATCAATTTTTTCTCCACTTTCATCATAAAGAGTTATTTTATTTTTATGTATTTCTAAGTTTTTAAAATTTGTATCATATACAGTGGCTTGACTAGATATAAAATTGTAAATAACAACAATGACAACAATAAATATAATTGTAAAAAGAAATTTCACTTTTTGCCTTGCCACATATCTCACCCCACATTTTGCGACAGCGGGGACGGTTCTCGCTGTCGCAAAATCCCCGATACCGCATTGTCTACTGCTATTCTAATACATCTTTTCTTCTATATATACTTGATATGATACCTATCATAGCCATATTAGCAATATTTAATGTTGTGCCATAGCTTATGAATGGGTACTAAGCCTAAAATCATAAGTATATTGTATGAAAACTAACTATAAATATAGAAGCGAAACTTCCAACAATCAATCTACCATATGAGTTTTTAATACTCTTAAATGTTTTTATCAATCTTATGAAAAATATTATTATTAGTGATATTAGAATTGCTCCTACCATCCACCCTAATGTGTATACAATATATGAAAATATCAGGTTCGTGTGCATTTCTGGCAATGTAAGTATTAAATTCGTATTGGTATCAAATCCATTTCCAAACAACCCTGCAGATGCGAGAAGTTTTCTTAATTGAATATTCATATATCCAGCACCTCCAGCATCTTTTGCTGGATTTAAAAAGGCAAGTACTCTGTAGGTTCTATAATCTACACTAAAAACGCTATACAATCCAATTGATATTGTTAAAACAACTACTCCTAAAATATACTTAATATTTATTCCTGACATTGTGGCTATAACCAATGCCACAACAAAATACATAACTGCTGAAACTAAGGATGACCAAGAACTTCTTAAAAGAAAGACTGCCATAGGTAATACGAATACTCCTAAATTTACAATACCTTTTCTTTTTTTCCATTCATCATCAGAAAACATACCTGCGGAGCTATATATGATATATCGGCACCTGACCTAATTATTATTATATCGAGCAAAAGTAAAATTGTTGTTGCCAAGTATATATATTTAGAAAGTAACTTAAGTCTTCTGTAATTATAGAAATATAAAAAGGCTATGGCAATAGCTCCTCAATGCCAATATACTCCACTCTGGTTTTGACTTATGTACCTTATTTAGTTCCCTTCCTACTTCAAGAGGATCACCCATTTGTTTAATTGCCATATCTATGGCTTCTTCTCTAGTAAAACCTTCTTTTTCATGTTCCTCCACAGCATCAACAAAATATTTTTGCGACAGTGAGAACCGTCCCTGCTGTCGCAAAAATTTGATTTTTTTTGGATATACTATTATAATTGTTCTATAATTTTTTGGAGGTGCCAAATGGAAGTAAAATTTATTTTTGAAGACAAAGATATATTGGTAGTAGAAAAGCCACCTAAAGTTCCTTGCCAAAGTGATAAAACTTCGGATGAAAGCCTTATGACTATTTTAAATAGACCTTATCTTGGGCTTGTGCATAGATTGGATAGACCTGTTGGTGGAGTCATGGTATATGCAAAAAATAAAAAAGCCAATTCAAATCTTTCAACACAAGTTTCTCAAAGAAAATTAGAAAAGGAATATCTTGCAATAGTATGTGGTAAACCTGAAAACCCTGAAGGAGAATTAGTGGACTATTTAAAAAAACTTCGAACTATAAATATGAGCAAGGTAGTTGATAAGGATACTATTGGAGCAAAGGAAGCCATACTTCAATATATGGTATTGGAAACAAAAGATACTGAAGAGTATGGTCCCTTAAGTCTACTTAAAATTGTTTTAAAAACAGGACGACACCATCAAATAAGAGTTCAACTTTCAAACAGTGGATTTCCCATATGGGGCGACAACAAATACAATAAAACTTTTGTGAAAAAAAGAGGTTGGACACAAATTGCACTATGGTCTCATAAGATAAGCTTTGACCACCCTACTAAAAAAACAAATTCTACATATATTTCTCTACCTTATGATGAATATCCGTGGAATATTTTTGACTATGCAGAAATTTAGGGAACGATACAATAACATGGCAAGGGGACGTTTTGTTTGCCACCCTTGCCATCTCACATAAAAATGCTCACATTTATAAATATAAACGTGAGCATTAAGGGAAGTAATGTTAAAATCTATTTATCTAACCAAACATAGGTAAATTCTGATTCTGATGCTTTTTCACATGCTTCTGTTCCAGGATGACCTTTTACATAAGATTTAACTATTATCTTTGCACCTTTCTCATTAAAAAATACCATTGGAAGATCTTCAGCAAGTATTTCTTGTATTTCCTTATATTTAGGTGCTCTTTCTTCCTCTGTTGTCAATACCAAACCTTCTGCTAAAAGTTCATCTACTCTAGGATTACTGTATTCACCTAAATTCATTCCACCATCAGTACCAATACGGCTTCCTATAGCTGATATATCAGGCCCTTGGTAGCCACCTAATATTGTCATTTCAAAATCATGACCAAACCAAACTTTTTCGTCATAAGCTGCATCATCCATTGCATTAACCTTTAAATCTATACCAAATTCTTTAAAATTTGCTTGGACTACTTCTACTACATCTTCAAATCCAGGGAAAGTATCTATTGTTGTAGAGAAGTATATTCCATTTTCGTCTGCTTTATATCCTGCTTCTTCTAATAAAGATTTAGCTTTTTCAATATCTCTCTCAGGAAGCTTAGCATTTTCATTCAATGCCCAATCATAAACTGGTGATATAAAATATTCTGCCTTCTGTCCTACACCCTTTAAAGCTTTAGTGAATATTTCATCTCTATCAATACCATAAGCTACTGCTTGTCTTACCTTTTTATCTGCAAATTTACCTTTATTATAGTTGAAAAGTAGATATCCTTTATTAGGCCAAATTTTCTCTTTTACAACATAATCAGGATCATTATCAAATCTGTCAGCTTCACTATTTGGAATACTTCCAGTTTCATCAATTTCTCCATTTAAAAATGCTTGAAATGCAGTATCTTCATCTGGAATTATTGAGAATATAACCTTGTCCAAATATGCCTTATCTCCCCAATAATCATCATTTCTTTCAATAGTTACACTTTCACCTTTTTTGTGTTCTACAAATTTAAAAGGGCCAGTACCTATAGGATTTTGATTTGCTGGATTTTCAAGCCAATCAGTACCTTCATATATATGTTTTGGCATTATATATGTACCAAACCATGCAAGATAACCAAGTAAACCAGCATTTGGTGCTTTTAGTTTGAATTGTACTGTGTTTTCATCAGGACATACAATTTCTTCTATATCTGAAAGAGATGATGAAGCAAATCCCTTTTCCTCCAATATCGTGTCAAAAGTCCATTTTACATCTTCTGAACTAAATTTTTCACCATCATGCCATTTAACATTTTCTTGAAGATGAAATGTCAAAGTTTTTCCATCTTCTGAATACTCCCAATCCTTAGCAATATCTGGGATTACCTTATCATCACCATTAATCTTTACAAGCTTATTGAAAACATTTTGGATTACCTTATATGCTCCATCATCAGCTTGAGCACAAGGATTGTAAGTTTGTGGTTCACGAGAAAGACTTGTAATTAATGTTCCTCCTACTTTAGGTTCATTTGAAACTTCTGAAGTTTTATCAACTTCTTGGCCTTCATTTTTGTTACTACACCCTGTAAATAGTCCCAAACATAAGACTATAACAAGAAACATTGACAATTTCCTTTTCATTTGATTTCCCTCCATTTGTATTATTTATTATATCTAGAGGATTCTAAATTTCCTCTATTTACTACCCTAAATAAAAGCAACTTGCGTAATGTCCATCCTCTACCTCAATCATAGGAGGATATGATTCTTTACATGCTTCACATGCTTTGTAACATCTTGGAGCAAAATAACAACCTGGCCCAGTCTCTATAGGCGTAGGAGGCTCTCCTTTTATTTTAATCACATTGATTTTTTCAAATGGATCTATAGAAGCACAATTTGAAATCAGCACCTTTGTATATGGATGCTTAGGATTTTGTATAATATCATCTGTCATTCCCATTTCAACTATTCTTCCCAAATACATTACTGCAATCATATCCGATATATACCTAGTAGTTGCAATATCATGACTTATAAAAATCATTGATGTATCTTTCTCTTTTGTCATATTCAAAAGTAAATTTAAAATATCTGCACGAACAGACACATCTAGCATCGATACAGGTTCATCAGCAATAATTAGCTTAGGCTTTAAAAGCATAGATCTAATTATGGATATTCTTTGAAGTTGTCCTCCAGAAAGTTCATGAGGATATCTATTGAGATAATCCTTTGCTGGCTTTATTCCTGCATCTTCCATAGCCTTTATGCAAATATCTACCCTTTCCTCTTTAGAATTCCCTATATTATGTATCTTCAAAGCATTAGTTAATATTTTTTGAATGTCATTTCTAGGGTCAAAAGTATCAAAAGGGTTTTGAAAAATCATTTGACAATTTCTTCTGAATCTCAGAGGCTCTTTTTTCACTATATGATTAATTATTTCACCTTCAAATTCAATACTACCATCTGTTGGATTTTCAAGTGCCACTAATAATCTTCCAAGGGTAGATTTACCACATCCTGACTCACCTATTATGCCTAAAATTTTTCCTTTTTCAAGAGTGAAACTAACTCCATCAACAGCTTTTATAGTCTGTTTTTTCTTTTTTTCAACATACCATTTAGTTAAATTGTCTACCCTCATAAGATTAGTCACAATCTACACCTCCAACCAAATGACATGCTACATTCCAGTTGTTGTCAAACTCTAGCATCTTAGGTTCCTTTTTAAAACATATTTCAGTGGCTTTTTTACATCTATCGGCAAATATACAACCCCTATGTGAAATACTAAGATCAGGAAGAGTCCCTGGAATTCCCCTTAAGTTCTTTCTTTCTCCTTTAAGAGATGGATAAGAATTTAAAAGTCCTTCAGTATAAGGATGTTTTGGTTTTGTAAGGACATCTCTAACATATCCAGATTCAAGAAGACAACCTGCATACATTACAGCAACTTTCTTACAAGTTGAGGATACTACCGACACATCATGTGTAATCATTATCCTCGTTAAATGTAATTTTTCTTCAAGGTTCATTATTTCATTAAGTATTTGTCCTTGAGTTACCACATCAAGAGCTGTTGTAGCTTCATCTAATATAAGTAATCTAGGAAAATAAATTAAGCTTAGTGCTATGCTAACTCTTTGCATCATTCCACCAGACAACTCATGTGGATATAAATCATATACTCTCTCTGAAAGATTTACTAAATCAAATAATTCTAATATTCTTTCCTTTACCTCTCTATCAGTTGCTTTTGGCTTATGTACCTTGTATATATCACTCATTTGAAATCCTACTTTATGTACTGGACTTAAAGAATTCATAGATTTTTGAAAAACAACGGCAATATCTTTCCATCTTATTTTTCTCAACTCGTCTTCACTAATTTTTAATAAATCAACTCCATCAAATATAATCTCACCTGTAACTTTAGTAATCTTTGATGGAAGGAGTTGGAGAATTGCCATGGCAAGAGTTGATTTTCCTGAACCAGATTCACCTACTATTCCAATAGAATCCTGAACCCCTATATCTAGTGAAACATCTTTTACTGCTTTAATATTCTTTCCCTCAACTCTATATTCAACATTCAAGTTTTTTATTTCAAGTATTGACATTTTATCTTCTCCCTATTTTATTTTGTTTAATTTAGGGCTTAGTATATGATTCATTCCCTCTCCAATAAGATAAAAGGAGATTACTGTAAATACAATTGCAAGTCCTGAAAATGTACATATCCACCAACCACGAAGAAGATATCCTTTTCCATGTGCAATTATCTGCCCCCAACTTACAACATTTGGATCCCCCAATCCTATAAAGGATAGACCTGCTTCAGACAATATAGCTGAGGAAACAGACATAGTAGAATCTGCTATTATGGGAAAAATGCCATTAGGGATGATATGTCTAAATAATATTCCCATTTCACTTTCCCCTATCGTCTTTGCACTTTTTATAAATGTCCTCTCCCTTAAAGATATTGCCTGAGCACGCATAAGTCTTGCTGTACCTGTCCAACTAGTTATTCCTATGACAATAATTATATTTGTTAAACTACTACCATAAATTGCAACAACTATTAGTATTAAAAAGAAGGTTGGCAACATCAAAAACATGTTTATTATCTCTGAAATTACTTTATCTACTTTTCCTCCAATATAACCTGCAACTCCACCTATTAGTGTTCCTATAACCGAAGATATGGCTGCAGCTATTATTCCTATTTTGAGAGATGTCCTAGAACCATAAACAACCATACTAAAGACATCTCTCCCAAGACCATCCGTTCCAAATATGTATTTAGATGAAGGTTTTGCAATCATCTCGTCATTTAAAACATATGGATCATGAGTAGCAATTAGCGGTGCAAAAATTGCTATCCCAATCAATATCATAAGAAGAATTATTCCAACTTTAAGTTCCTTAATAGAATTAATTGTTTTAAGTATCTGTTGGAAACTCTCTATCATATATAAACAACTCCTTATTCAAGTCTAATCCTTGGATCTACTAATGCATACACAATATCAGTAATTATCATAACTATACAAATAGATATGGATATTGTTAAATATATTCCTGTTAACAATGGATAGTCTCTTTTCATTATGGCATCCATTATAAGTCTTCCCATACCAGGCCATGCAAAGACAATTTCAATAAGTGCCACTCCACTAATTGTAAATGCTAAAGATAAACTAAACATTGTGATAGTTGGAATTATGGCATTTCTTAACACATATTTGTTAAATATTTGACTTTCCCTCATTCCCGTAGCCCTTAAAGTCATAATAAAATCCTCTGACATAGTCTGCAAAACTGAAGATCTTGATATTCTAAAATATAATGGAATCTGAATTATAGTAAGGGTAGACACAGGCAATATCATATGCTTTATAACATCCAAAACATGTGCAAATCCCTGATTTTCTATCCTTAAATCATACATCCCAGATGTTGGCAAAATCTTAAGAGTAGATGAAAATATGAGGATAAAAATCAATCCTAACCAAAATCCAGGAGTAGCATCTATAAAATAAGAAAGGCCACACATGACTCTATCAAATATTGTACCTACCTTTCTTGCAGCATAAACTCCAAGAAAAGTTCCAACTACAACTGCCAATATTGAGGATGTGAGAGTAAGCAAAATTGTAGGAAATACCTTTTCCTTAATTAACTTTGTTACAGGCTCATTGCTCATATATGAATGGCCAAGGTCCCCTTTCAATATGTTTTTTACATAATTAACAAATTGAACTGGAATCGGCTTGTCCAACCCATACTTAATTGTTAGATGTTCTATAAGCTCTGGATTGGGGTTATCTGTTCCCGCAAGAACCTTCATAGGATTACCAGGAGCATATCTAATAATAAAAAAAGTTATGCAAAAGGAAAATATTATAGTCAAAATTCCAGTAGCAATACGTTTCCCAATATAACTTTTCACTCCAATACCTCCTTGTACCTATCTAATAATTTTTATTTTTAAAACCTTCAATAGTATAACATCCGGTTTATAATATGTTAAATTGAGTTTATCTATATTATTAAAAAATTAATAGATATAATCTATTAATTCACCAATCAATGCTAAGGATTAAAAATAAAATAAGTCAGGAGGCTGTTCATGTTCATTTATCATGAACAGCCTCCTGACTTATTTATCTTCTCTTTTGCGACAGTGAGAACCGTCCCCGCTGTCGCATCACCTCATTATATCTATAATGACTGAATCTGTAGCAGCTAGTCCATCTCTACATAAGATACCTAAATTTTTTATGGTATCCTCTATGGTAGAGCCAATGATTCCAGTATTTGAACGTACAACAATATTCTCCATAGCTAAATAAGCCGCTATAACAGCTTCTCCTGCAGAAGTGGATAATTTTAATGCACAAGTTTCTTTGGCTCCATCACATATCATTCCAGTTAAATTAGATAACATATTTTGACATGCACCTTGAATTTGGGCATCATCTCCACCTAAAAGCCAAGTAATCCCTGCACTAGCACCAATTCCAGCTGCAATAGCACAGCCACACATAGCTGACAATTTTCCCGTATATACTTTTACATATTTATTTATTACATGGGCCAAAAACACAGCTCTTATTTCTCTTTCCTTTTCAAATCCTTTTTCTTCTGCCACTACTGAAATAGGAAGTACTACTCCAAGTCCTTGATTTCCACTGCCCCCACTAGTCATTATAGGGCAATCTCCCCCACCCATTCTCATATCAGCAGAAGCAGCTGTCAAAATTCTTGCTTGAGTTGGAGCATCCCTACATATTTTCCCCTCATCTTGGAGTTTTTTAAGGGTCTTACCTATTTTCATTCCATTCTCATATCCCAATCCTTTTTCAGCAGCATTTCTATTCATTTCAATTCCATCTTCAATAAACTCAAGCTCATCTAAAGGTATAGTTTCACATATTTGTCTAATCTCAACAAAACTCAATTCCTTCAAAAATTCTGATGATGCCTTGTCTTCAATATCAGTTTTATCTTCAAATACAGTTTTCCCATTAACCCTGATTGTTTCAATATGGGTATGACAATTCTTTAATACTACTTCTATTTCTTCTTTGGAAGTATTGACTAGAACATTTACAAATACATCTGGAACATTTTCTACATAATCTACCTTTACCTTTTCTTTTTTTAACATTTCATGAGCTATTTCAATAGTCCCTTCATCTATTTTTCTTAAAACCATGAGACCATCTTTCTTATCTCCACCTAAAATTCCCAATGCTCCAGCTAAATCCAGTCCCCATTCATCTGTATTTGGAATTATGACAGACTTACCATTTTTATATATATTTTTGCTCACCTTTATATATATATTATCTATAGTTCCCGTTATATAATCTCTTGAAGCTGCTGCTGCATAGGCGACAGCTACAGGCTCAGTACATCCCAATGCAGGAACTGCATCTTGTTTGACCATATTTATCAAATCTTTCATATACCTGTTTTCCACTTTAACACCTTCTTAAATAAATTATTTGTCATATAATAATGCAAGAAATATACCAAGGTATAAATGGGCATTTAACTCTTCTTCACCTTTTTACAGCAAAAAAATTTCTTATAAATGCAAATTTTTTATAAAAAAAGGCTTCCGTTGAAAGCATTTTAACAATCAAGGAAGCCTTTTTTGAAACCCATTTCGAAAAGTTTTATATTTTTCTCATTTTTGCAAATGAATTTGCATTATTGCAAATTATATTTAGACAATTTCCTATATAGTGTAGATAAATTTATTCCCAATATTGAAGCAATCTTTTCCTTATCTTCAGTAGTATCTCCATAAGTTTTTAAATAAGATTTTAAAATTTCCTTTTCATAATCATCTATTATATCTTTTAATTTGCCGCTTTTATTTGTCTTATCTTTATTGTCTAAAAAATACTTCTTAATAGTATAAGGTAAGTTTTCAAAATTTATTTCTTCACCTTTAACTACATTTACTAAATATTCAACTGCATTTTCTAATTCTCTTACATTTCCAGGCCAATTGTATTTATTGAAAGTTTCTTTTACTTCTTTGGAAAAATATTTTGAATTTATGCCTAATTTATCGCAATATTTTTCAAGTTCATATTCACTCAATATTTCTATATCTTCTATTCTTTCTCTCAAAGGAGGTATATGAATAGGTATCACATTCAATCTATAATATAAATCTTCTCTAAATTCTCCATTCAATACCATCTCTTCTAAATCTCTGTTAGTGGCAGCTACAAGTCTAAAATCAACAGGAATCAATTCTTTTCCTCCAACTCTCATAAAAGCTTCTTCCTGAAGAACCCTCAAGAGTTTAGGTTGCAAATGTATAGGTAAATCTCCTATTTCGTCTAAAAACAAAGTGCCTCCGTTGGCCAATTCAAATTTCCCCATTTGTCCTTCTTTTCTAGCTCCTGTAAATGCTCCTCCTTCATATCCAAATAGTTCACTTTCTAATAGATTATCCGGTATTGAAGCACAATTTATAGCCACAAAAGGACAATTTGCTCTATCGCTTGAATTGTGAATTGCTCTTGCAAACAATTCTTTTCCAGTTCCACTTTCCCCCCTAAGTAGTACACTAGACTTACTTGGTGCAACTTTTTTAGCTATATCTTTTACTTCCATTATTTTGGGACTATTGCCTATTATATGCTCAAATGTAATATTATTTTGCCCTTCTATGAGCTTGTATGCATTTCTTATCATATGTGAGGTCTTGTGAATTTCAATTATATTACTTACATTTCTATCTTCTATCATGACTGGGATTGTCTTTATGATGAAGCTTTTTCTTTTGTTGTTCACAGTCAATTTGACTTCAACAGGACTTGGTTTTTTTAAATCTAATTTTAAATCTGGAATTATCTCAAATATAGATTTATTGACTAGAGTACCAGCATTTATCTTTAGATAATCTTCAGCCTTGGAATTGACAAATTTTATTTTACCTTTATTGTCAGTACATATAATTCCATTGCCTAATCCATCTATTATCATCTTGGTTTCTTGAGTTTGTATGGTAAGTTCAGTTATAGTCTTTGTATATTTTAGATTTCCAGCTAATAGATCGCCCAATTTATTTAAAAATACTATAAGTGAATCGTAATCCTTTTGTAGTGTCTTCTTTTGTTCCATATTGAAAGCTATAAGTCCTATTAAACCAAGTAGTTCTCCACTGTCCATTATAGGATAACCAATAGTTGCCATTTCTGCACAGCTACCTCTCAAACTACATCCAATACATTTTTGGCTTATATTTGGATTGTCTATAAACTCTGGTTTCTTCTTCTTTGCAATTGATTCAAAAGAGCAATTTTTAGGGATTTTTTTGCCTATTAATTTTTTATACTCCCCTGTGGCTGCTACTCTATTTAAATTTGCATCTACAATAGTTACATCTACGTTTAGAACAGCAGAAATAGCCTCTGCAACTTCTTGTGCTGATTTTTGAATACTAAATAAATCCATATTATCTCTCCTTAAAAAAACCATTTTGTTGGCAACAAGAATGTCCAAGGTGCTGTAACAATTGCAAGAGTAAGTGCTATTTTAAATCTTAAAGCCTGATCTTCAATTACATTTTTAAAAGAGTATTTGTAATTAAATAAAAATATAAATATAGCTGATACTACTACTGATGCTAATATTGTTATAACTGCTAGCACCTCACTAAAAGGATCATAGCAAATAGCTGATATCAATTCATAAGACAAACCTAAACTATTTCCCAATATTCCCAATACAAATAATATTAAAGCTCCAATAATATCTGCTAAAAACCCAAATCCCCAAACTTTCATTATACTTTGCTTGTAATAGGATTTTAGATCAAATCCTAAATTTACTAATTTGAACGCAGAAAAACAAATTAATATTACCAACGAATCAATAATATAATTGCCAACAAGTGTTATAAATACTACTGGCGGAAAAAATAATAAAAACCATATTGGGAATATCAAATTGTATAATTTTATAGACTTTTTCATAATTTATTATCTCCTTTAGATTTAGTCCGTCTCAAGTATATTATAAACTTATTGGATATGTTCCGTAGAGTTTACCTGCTTCCATGAACATTTCTATATTCTCTATTGGCGTATGCATTGGGATTTGACAACCTGTACTTAAAATATAGCCTTTTTTAGAATCATGACCTTTTCGAATGCATTCTTTAACTGATTTGAAAATATCTTCTTTAGTTCCTAAATGCATTACATCAACTGGAGGCACATTGCCTGTTATCACTACTCTATCTCCCATTATCTCCTTAGCCTCTTCCAAATCCTCTACATTGTCTATACTGAAATTGGAAATTCCGGTATTGACAACATCCTCCCAAATCTCCTTACTCTTTCCACATATATGTATGCTAGGAGCACTGCCTGTTTTCTCTTTTATCTTATCTACATTCTTTTGAAGTGCAGGTAGAGAAAACTCTCTAAATTGTTTAGGGCTTATAAGACTAGTGGATGATACCGGATCAGCAAAGCCAATAGATACACCTAGTTTAGCCACTTCCTCTATATACCTATTGTTAGCTTCTGCCACTATATCCATTAGAGTATGAATCTTTTTGGGATATTTAATCATCCATCTCATCAAATTTTCTGTTCCCACTACAGAAGCTGCTACACTAAATGGACCAGACATAGAAGCACTGACATCTACTTCATCTTCAAGTGCATCCCTAGTTAACCTTATAGCTTCAATTAAAATTGGTAAAATCCCATCCTTTTTTGGATCAGGAAGTTTAAGTGATTCTATTTCATCTACAGATTTTACAACAGGCTCTATCAAATAAGAGATGCCGTAATCAGGATAGCCCACCTTAGAACCCATAGCCTCAGCAACCCCTCTAAGACTAGTAGATATTCCCACACTATCATGGCGAAGTCTCCTAAACAAAGCTATTTCTAATTCCGCCATAAGCTCTGCCGAATGATAATAATCACTAGCCTTTGCCCCAATAAAAGGTACCATTGTGACCCCCATATCCGGGATACAAATCACTCGATCAATTTCCTCACCTTTAGAAAAAGCCTCCATTCTCTCTTTTGGTGTCATCTCTTCCCTAATCAATTAACACACTCCTTTTGTACATGTCAATATTTTACATCCCAATGTTTTTTCTGCTTCTCTCAATGCAAAATTGTGAGCATCTAAATCAAAACTAGCAACTCCATCTTTATATATATTGACCTTATATCCTAAATTTCGAGCATCTGCACAAGTATATAATATGCATATATTTGTACAAACTCCAACTACATACAATTCATCTATTCCTTTTTCCCTTAAATAAAGATCTAAATCCGTTCCAAAAAATGCACTATATCTTCTCTTTTTTATTATTTTATCTTCTTTCTTTACTTCAAGCTCCTTTATAATTTTGCTCCCTTCAGTATTAGCTAGACAATGAGGTGGAAACATATCAAATTCTTTGTCATCAATTTCGTGATTGTCACAGATAAAAATCACTGAATCTTTTTCCTCTCTAAAACTTACTATTTTTTCTCTAATAAAATCAACTATTTCCTCCCCTGCCTTTCCTGTATACAATACTCCATTTTCGTAAATAAAATCATTTAGCATATCAACAACTAGCAAAGCCTTCATCTTTTTCGCCTCCCAATATTCTTTTGTTTCTATATTCTATAAAACAAGTGATTTTCCTTCATGAAATCTTTTTTATTGATTTAATTTATCTTTTTATGTTACTATTTATATGGCTCATATCCTTTTGGAATGGGACTATAATACGAGGAGTGAAAAAAATGAATATAGGTTTTATAGGTGCCGGAAAGGTTGGCTGTTCCTTCGGACACTACCTCAAACAGCAAGGTTTACCTATTGTTGGCTATTATAGCTCAAGTAGATCTTCATCTTTTTATGCCGCAAATCTAACTAGAAGCTCACCTCTTGATTTTGACGAACTAATTAAAAAATCTGATTATATCTTTATAACAACACCAGATGATGCAATCAGCGGTATATGGAATAAAATGCTTAAATATGATTTAGAAGGCAAATTCATATTTCATATGAGTGGTTGTCTATCTTCTAGTGTATTTACAGGTTGTAAAGATAAAAGTGCATATTGCTATTCTCTTCACCCATTGTATTCTTTCGCAGGGAAAAATTCATCAAATTTAGAAAACACCATTTTCTCAATAGAAGGTGAAAATATTGAAAAAATAGAACCACTTCTTCAAAAAGCTAATATACATTATTTTGAAATTGAAGAAGAAAATAAACCACTATATCATATAGCTGCAGTATTTGTTTCTAACTATATAGTTTCTTTAGCCAAAATTGCAGAAAATTTGCTCATTAAATGTGGACTAAATAAGAGCCAATGTGTAGATGGGATATATCCTCTAATGGAAAGCACATTAAATAATATAAGAGAAAGTGGAATTGATAGTGCTTTGACAGGTCCAATAGTACGAGGAGATATACAAACTGTTGAAAAACACCTATATGGTCTTGATGAATACAGGGAAATATATGAAAATTTGGGGATAATAGCATTAGAAATTGCAAAGAGTAGGAAAAACTTATCAGATGATACTATCTATAAGTTAAATAAAATATTAAGAGGTGATTGCAATGAAAAAAACTGTAGCGACATTTAAAGATGCCAAAAATAATAATGAAAAATTATCAATGGTGACTTCATATGACTATTCTATGGCAAAATTAGTTGATGAAGCAGGAATAGATGGTATATTGGTTGGAGACTCTTTAGGAATGGTAACATTGGGATATGAAAACACTTTGGCTGTAACTATAGATGATATGATTCATCATACAAAAGCAGTGAGTAGAGGTGCTAAAAACGCTTTAATCGTTGCAGATATGCCCTTTCTATCCTACCACATAAGTATAGAAGAAAGTATAAAAAATGCCGGCCGATTGATTAAAGAAGGAAATGCTCATGCCGTTAAATTGGAAGGTGGATATGAAATACTAGATAAAGTAGAAGCAATAATAAAAGCACAAATACCTGTGATGGGCCATATCGGCTTAACCCCTCAATCTATAAATATGTTTGGAGGATTTAAAGTACAAGGAAAAACTATAAATCAAATTCAAAAACTAATTGATGATGCTAAGTATTTAGAAGAAGCAGGTGCCTTTGCAATAGTTTTAGAATGCATTCCTGAAAAAATTGCAAAGCTAATCACAGAAACAGTATCAATACCTACTATTGGAATAGGTGCAGGCAAATACTGTGATGGTCAAATATTAGTTGTAAATGATATGTTGGGGATGTACTCTGACTTCACACCTAAATTTGTTAAACAATATAAAAATCTAAAAAAAGATATAAATGAAGCAATTAATAATTATATAACTGATGTAAAAAAAGGTTCTTTCCCAGAAGAAAAACACAGTTTTAAAATAGATGAAAAAATATTAGATGAATTAAATAAGTAGGGGGCGACAAAGATGAAAGTGATAAATTCAATAGAAGAAATGAAAAAGGTAAAAAAAGAAAATATTTCTATAGGTTTTGTACCTACAATGGGATATCTTCATGAAGGTCATATAAGTCTTATAAAAAAAGCTAGAGAAGAAAATGATATAGTTGTGACAAGCATCTTTGTCAATCCAACACAATTTGGCCCTAATGAAGATTTCGAAAAATATCCTAGAGATGAAGAAAAAGACCTTCAAAAATGCGAAGAAAATGGTTGCGATATAGTATTCTTGCCTCAAGTTGATGAGATGTATCCTGATTCTTTTCTTACCTTTGTACAAGTAGAAGAATTGGGAAAAGGACTCTGTGGAAAATCTAGGCCAACTCACTTTAGAGGAGTTGCAACTGTTTTAACTAAATTGTTTAATATCGTTAAACCTGATAGGGCCTACTTTGGACAAAAAGATGCTCAACAACTAGTAATAGTGAAAAAAATGGTAGAAGATTTAAATATGGATGTAGAAATAATAGCTTGTCCTATAGTTAGAGAAACTGATGGATTGGCCATTAGTTCAAGAAATACCTACTTAAGTTCAGAAGAAAGAAATGATGCATTGTTCTTAAACAAGTCATTAAAATTAGCAAAAAACTTAATTGAAAATGGTGAAAAAAATATATCTAAAATAAAAGATGAAATGGAAAAAACAATACTATCAGGAAAAAACAATACTATTGATTATATTGAATTTGTAGATGCAAAAACATTAAATCCAGTTTCAGAAATAAAAGGTAAGGTACTCATTGCCATTGCAGTAAAGACTGGAAATACTCGCCTTATAGATAATATAGTTGTGGAATTGTAGGAGGTAAATATGCAAATAACTATGTTGAAATCAAAAATTCACAGAGCAACTGTAACTGATGCAAATCTAGATTATGTAGGTAGTATAACTATAGATGAAAAAATAATGAAAAAAGCAAATATATTTGAAAATGAAAAAGTTCAAATAGTCAATATAAATAATGGAGAACGATTTGAAACCTATGTAATCAAGGGCCCTTTTGGGAAAGGGGATATTTGCTTAAATGGTGCTGCTGCAAGGCTTGTCCAGCCAAAAGATAAAATTATCATCATGTCTTATTGCATAATTGATGAAAATGAGGCTGAAAACTTTAGTCCTACTATTGTTTTTGTAGATGAAAAAAATAATATAGTATAAAAGCAAAACAAGAAAAGCTTCCTCAAAGTTTAATACTTTGATAGAAGCTTTTCTTGAAATTTATAATATTTTTAAATTTCTGTTTCCAACTATAATCTAAAAATAAAAAGATATGATATAATAAAAAGTATAATAAAACAAGAAACATGGTGAAAAAATTTATGAATACAAATTATTTAAAAAAGTATACGCAAAAATATAGAGGTCAATTTTTGATAGCTCTTACATTTTTGATACTTGAAGCAATGGTAGATTTAATTCAACCTACTATTATGTCTAAAGTAGTCGATATTGGTGTAAAAAACAAGGATGTGAATTATGTATTAAAACTAGGAGGATTGATGCTTGTAGTAACGGCATTAGGAGCAATTTTTGCCGTTGTCAGAAATATAAAGTCTTCCAAAGTTTCCCAAAGTTTTGGAGCAGATTTAAGGCAAGACTTATACATAAAAATACAAAACTTATCTATTGAAGATATAAACGAATTTCAAGATGCCACATTGATTACTCGTCTGACAAATGATGTAAATCAAATTCAAAATTTTGCTCATGGCTTAATGAGAGTATTTGTAAAAGCCCCTATACTTGGCATAGGCTCTATAATAATGGGATTTATATTAGATTTCAAGATGGGACTTATACTTCTGGGGCTTGTTCCTATAATAGGAATAGTCATACTTATAAATCTTAAAGTTTCCTACCCTATATTTGTAAATATGCAAAAAGCACTAGACAATGTCAATGGTACTATAAGAGAATATTTAGCAGGTATAAGAGTAGTCAAAGCTTTCAATAGATTTAAATATGAAGAAAATAGGTTTAAAAAAGTAAATGAAAATTTGAAAAATGTAACAACAAAAGGAATGAGAAGGTTAGCTTTGTTTAATCCTGCAGTATCATTGATAGTTAATTTAGGAATTGTTTTGATCCTATGGATTGGAGGCATAAGAGTTAATAGTGGCAATTTAGAAGTTGGCAAAATAATAGCTCTTATAAACTATATAACTCAACTTTTATTTTCTCTTGTGATGGTCATTAGAATATTTAATATGTATGTTAGGGCTAGAGCTTCTGAAGAAAGAATAGGAGAAATATTTAATATAGAAAATACTATGCCTATAAAAGATAAACCAGTTTCTTTTATAGATATGAATGGAAATTTAGAATTTAAAAATGTATATTTTAAATACAACAAAAATAGTAGATATGTATTAGAAGATGTAAGTTTCTCGATAAATCCTGGAGAAACTTTAGCTATTATAGGATCTACAGGTTCAGGCAAAACTACTTTAATCAACTTAATACCTAGATTTTACGACCCTATTAAAGGAATTGTAAAAATAGATGGAATTGATATCAAGGATATGGACCCTAAAGAATTGAGAGAAAAAATAGCTATGGTTCCTCAAAGAACTTTACTATTTACAGGTAGTATAAAAGAAAATATTAAATGGGGAAATGAAAATGCTACGGATGAAAATGTAGAACAAGCAGCTAAAATTGCAAAAGCTCATGATTTTATAATGTCTTTTAATGAAGGCTATGATACATATTTAGGCCAAGGAGGAGTGAATTTATCGGGAGGGCAAAAGCAAAGGATTGCTATAGCTAGAGCTATCATAAAAGAGCCTAAACTCTTAATTTTAGATGATAGTACTTCTGCCTTAGATATGATTACAGAAAAACAAATAAAAAAGGAATTAAAAGAACATCTTAAAAATACCACTACCATAATGATAGCTCAAAGGATAACTTCTGTAATGGATGCAGATAAAATTCTTGTGATGGATAAAGGCAAAATAGTTAGCATAGGAACTCATAATGAGCTTATGAAAAACTCAAAAACTTATATAGATATATATCACTCTCAAATTGGTAAGGAGGCAACAGATATTGGATCCTAAATATAGTACAAGAAGAACTGGGAAATTTTCAGGAGGCAGAAATTCAGTAATGCCTGTCGAAAAACCCAAGAATATAAAATACACTTTAAATAGATTGTGGGGATTTTTTAAAGCTGAGAAATTTAAGCTTTTCATAATATTTTTATTGATACTGATATCTGGAGTATTAAATCTATCAGTTCCATTTTTAATTGGGAAAGCCATAGATGCAATATTTCCTGGAGTACATTCTGTAAAATTTGACAAATTAAATACTATAGCTATGGTATTGCTATTTATATATATATTAAATAGCATATTGACTTTTTTGCAAGAATATATGGTTGCAGGAATTTCTCAAAGAATAGTATATGATATAAGAGAAAGTTTATTTAATAAACTTCAAACTTTACCTATTATATTTTTTGATACTACTACCCATGGAGAGCTTATGAGCAGATTGACTAATGATATAGATGATATAAGTACTACTATATCTCAATCTATCATACAGCTTATGTCTTCTATAGTAAATATAGTTGGCTCTTTAGCTATGATGCTATATTTAAGTAAATTGATGACTATAGCTAGTCTTGTAACAGTTCCTATGGTATATTTCCTTACAAAAACTGTTGCCAACAAGACAAAAATATTATTTAAAGAACAACAACAAGCTTTAGGTATGTTAAATGGACATATTGAAGAAACCATAGGTGGAATCAGTGTAGTAAAAGCTTTTAACAAACAAAACAAAGTAATAGATGAATTTATATCTCAAAACAATAAATTAAGGGATATAGGAATTAAAGCACAAATTTGGTCAGGATTTATCATGCCTATCATGAATGTTATAGGTAATTTGGGTTTTACAGTTGTAGCTATATTGGGAGGAGTATTGGCCGTAAAAGGAAAAATTTCTGTAGGCATAATAGCAAGCTTTATATCATATTCTAAACAATTTACTAGACCATTAAATGAATTGGCAAGTACTTTCAATACATTGCAATCAGGTATAGCAGGAGCTGAAAGAGTATTTGAAATATTGGATGAAGAGGAGGAAAGAAAAGACTCTAAAGATTCAATTGTTGCAGAACAAATTAAAGGGCAAGTGGAATTTAAAAATGTTAGTTTCGAATATGAAAAAGGAGAAAATGTCCTTAAAAATGTGTCTTTTAAAGTAGAGGCTGGAGAAAACATTGCTTTGGTAGGGCCTACTGGTGCTGGGAAAACTACAATAGTGAACTTATTGACAGGATTTTATGAAATAAAAAAAGGTGAAATATTAATTGATGGAATAAATATTAGAAACTATCAAAAGGATAGCTTGAGAAAAATATTTGGGATGGTTTTACAAGATACCTATTTATTTTCAGGAACTGTAAAGGAAAATATAAGATATGGAAAGCTAGATGCTACTGACGAAGAAATAAAAATAGCTGCCAAAATGTCTAATGCAGATGAATTTATAGATAGATTGCCTAATGGTTATGATACTATGCTTTATGAGGGAGGTACAAATTTAAGTCAAGGACAAAGACAGCTATTAGCTATTTCTAGAGCTGTTTTGGCTAATCCAAAAATACTTATACTTGATGAAGCTACTTCTAGTGTGGATACAAGAACAGAATTAAAAATTCAAGAAGCCATGGCTAAACTTATGAAAAATCGTACTACTTTCATAATAGCTCATCGTCTTAGTACAATTAGAGATGCAGATACAATAATGGTGATAGACAAAGGACAAATTATAGAAAAAGGTAATCACAAACAACTCATGGATAAAAGAGGGTTTTATTACAATTTGTATACAGCTCAAGGGGATAGTTCTTCCACATCTCTTATTCTATAAAATTTTTTCAAAAGCTATTCTTTTGCTTCCATCCTCTAAGTAAATTATTCCACAGTACTCAAATTTGTTTTTCTTAAGTAATTTCTGCATAGCCAAATTTTCTTCATGAGTATCCACTTTGATACTGTGTACACCCTTATCTAAACACATTTCCTCTACTTTTCCCATGATTGCAGTTGCAAGTCCCTGCCTTTTATATTTTGGATCAATTGCCATCCTGTGAACAACTGCATATTCATTGTTGCTGATCCATTTGCCATTATAAATATGCTCATAAGTCTTTTCTCCATCAAAAGAGATAGATACAGTTCCAATTATGGTATCATCCTCCAACAAAACATATCCATTTTCATTTTTTATATCCATAAGTATGGTTTCTGTATTAGGATAATTGTTTTGCCACTGATCAATTCCCTGTTCTTTGAAATGCTTTTGTGCCTGTTTAATGATATTCATTATATTATCAATATCTGATTCAACAGCTTTTCGAAATTCCAATATTATCAGTCCTTTCATTTCACAAAATTTTTTTTACTCCACAAATATTTCCTATAGATTTTATAATAACACAAATCTTTTAATGCATAAATTTTTATTTAAAAAAGTCAAGATTTAATATTAAACCTTGACTTTTAAGAATTAAATTTTTATATTTTTATATTTTTCTATTTTAATAGGCGACAATCTCTTTGATCATTAGTTCCCTACCACCAAGAAGCTCCCAATCCTTGCTTCCACATTTTGGACATTGTTTGTTGGATGTAAGCAAATTAAATACTTTGTTGCAATTTTTACATATGCAATTGCCTGGCAATATCTCAATTTCTAGTTCTGTATCCTGCAAAAGAGTACCATCCACTGCAGCTGGATAACAGTCCTCTACATATTTAGGTATCACAGAAGACAATTCTCCAATTTGAAGTACTAATTTTTCAATATTTGTAACCTCATTTTCATTTGCAAAATCTTCAACTATTTTTACTATTTGAATTATAACTCCCAATTCATGCAAATAAGCTCACCTCTATTTTTTATTTGAGCCAGTAAGTGTCTTTTTAATACTATGAGTCACCATTCTACCTTTACGAGCAATCATGTTTTTAACAATCACTGGTTTAAGCTTTTCAAAAGGCACATTTTGAACATCGTATCTTCTCACAAGAGATATAGCGTCAAATTTGCATCTAGTTGTACATGCACCACAACCTACGCACATATATTCATCTACAACTGTAGCACCACAACCAAGACAACGTTCTGTTTCCTTCTTAACTTGTTCTTCTGTAAATGTAGCACGCAAATCCTCGAAAGATGTTTTTGCTTTAGCTCCATCTACATAATCTGTTCTCTGTCTTGGAAGTCGGTCATATTCGTCAAAATCTAAAACTGACTTATCAAATGCACGATATTCTCTTCTGTCACGACCTATAAGCAAATCTTGTCCTGGGTGAACATATCTGTGAATTGAAATTGCTCCTTCTTTGCCCAATGCAATAGCATCTATGGCAAATTTAGGTCCAGTCACTACATCTCCACCTGCAAACACATCTGCTTCTCCCGTCTGAAGAGTAGCTTGATCTACTTTAACCGTCTTGTTGGGATTTAATTCCATTTTCAAACCTTCTAGTAGCCCTCCCCAATCAATTGCTTGACCTATTGAAAGCAGCACTGTATCTGCCTTAACAATTTTAGTTTCATTTTCATCAAATTTAGGATTAAATCTCTTATTTTCGTCAAAAACTGAAATGCATTTTTTAAATTCTACACCTACAACACGACCATTTTTTGTAACAATGCGTTTAGGTCCCCAGGAATTGTTAATTCCAATATCTTCTGACATTGCTTCTTCAATTTCTTCATCAAGAGCTGGCATCTCTTTTCTACTTTCAAGACAGAACATATCAACCTTTGAAGCTCCAACTCTTGTAGCTGTTCTTGCAACATCAATAGCAACATTACCACCACCGATTACAACAACATTTCCTCCAAGTTTCACTTCATTGCCTAAATTTACATTTCGCAAGAAATCAACGCCCGTGAAAACACCTTCTGCCTCTTCGCCTTCAATACCAAGTTTTCTGCCTGATTGAGCTCCAATTGCAATATAAAATGCTTCATATCCTTGTTTCCTCAAATCATCAAGACTTATATCTTTACCCACTTCAACACCGGTCTTAAACTCTACCCCCAGTTCTTTTAAGATATCTATTTCTGCATTTACCACATCTTTTCCCAATCTATAGGATGGAATTCCAAGAGTCAACATACCTCCAAGAACATTTTGTTTTTCAAATACTGTTACCTTGTATCCATCAATAGCTAGATAATATGCACAGGAAAGCCCTGATGGTCCAGCTCCTACAATAGCAATTTTATTTCCATATTCATGTCTCAATTTTGGCACATATCGGTACTCTGCATTTAAATCCTGTTCAGCAATAAATTTTTTGATTTCGTCTATTGCAACAGGATCATCAACATTTCCTCTAGTACATGCAGATTCACAACTCCTAGGACATATACGTCCACATACTGCAGGAAATGGATTTTCTTTTTTGATAAGTTCTAAAGCTTCTTTGTATCTTCCTTGAGAAGCCAATTTAATATAACCTTGAACAGAAATGTGAGCTGGACACTGAGTCTTGCAAGGACTTGTTCCTGTATCTAAAACATTTTTCCTATTTGTACGATAATCTGGATTCCATTTGTCTGGACCCCATTTTGTATTGGATGGCAAATCCTCTCTTTTCTCAACAACTTGAGCTTCGGCACATAATTTTTGTCCCAGTTTCAAGGCATTTACAGGGCAAACCTGAACACATTCTCCACAAGCAACACATTTATCCTTATCAACATGAGAAACATAATTAGAACGCACCATATCATTATTTAAAAACATTTCTGCAGTCCTTAGGGATAAGCAACTACATCCACAACAATTGCAAATTGCATGAGTTTTCCCTGGTCCATCTGTATTTGGTATTTGATGCATAAGACCATTTTCTTCCGCTCTCTTTATGATTTCAAAAGCTTCTTCTCGAGTAATCTGTCTGCCCCTGCCTGTACGAATATAAAACTCTGCAGCATGACCCATTTGAATACACATGTCTTCCTTTAAATGTCCACACCCTTCTCCCATAGCCTCTCTAACTGTACGACAAGCACAATCTGAAACTGAAAAAATTTCATTTTCATTGAGATATTTTGAAACTTCCTCATAAGAGGCCCTTCTAGTTTCACCATCAATAGCCATCTCAATTGGTATGACACGCATAAGGCCTGTCCCTATAGGAAAAACACCAGCTGTTTGAGGACCTCTAACCTTTCCGTATGCGTCAAAAGCTTCAGCAAGTTGTGGATACTTTTTGACATTTTCCCTGTTGTTAACTATCATTTCCATAACCCCTGGAACCCAAATCTCAAGCCAATACTTATCAATACCTTCTTTTTTACCAACAAAGCAAACACCAGCAACTGCCAATTCCCACAATATCCTCTTTGTATCTTTTAAAGATCTACCACACAGTGGAGCTACTTCTTCTGCACTTTTAGGATTTCTAAATTCCAGACAAAGTCCTACTTCTGCCATTTCATCTGTAACAATAGGTTCTAAAATTAGATATTCAGGATCTGAATAGGTATAGGCTGATTTAGAACCTGATTTTTTTCCACCAATATGATTGGCAAGTTCTAATACTTTTGGATTGCCCATTTATTTTCCCCCCACGATTATATTATTGTTCCTTCCAATTTTTCACTTCAGTGCGAACCCAGTTCGCCCATTCTTCAATTCCCTCTCCTGTTTTTGCAGAAATAGGAATGATTTTAATATTTGGATTTAAATGTTTTGCACGTTTCTTAACTGCTTCTAAATCAAAATCAAAATACTCCAATGTATCAATTTTGTTAATCAGCAATACATCGACAATTGAAAACATCAAAGGATATTTTAAAGGCTTATCATCTCCCTCTGGCACACTTAAAATCATGGCATTTTTAGATGCACCAGTATCAAACTCCGCTGGACATACTAGATTGCCTACATTCTCCAAAATAACAAAATCAAGTCCTTCTGCTTCAAGCCCCAATAATCCTTGTCTAGTCATATCCGCATCTAAATGACACATACCCCCTGTATGTAACTGTATGACTTTTGCACCAGTTTTAGCCACTGCATGAGCATCTACATCAGAATCAATATCTGCCTCCATGACACCTATACTCATCTCTGATTTCAATGCTTCAATAGTTCTTAAAACCGTAGTCGTTTTACCTGAACCTGGTGAACTCATGAGATTCAATAAAAAAATCTTGTCCTTTTTAAGTTCCTCCCTAAGTAAATCTGCTTGTCGATTGTTGTTTTCAAATACACTTTCCTTGATTTCTAGAACTTTAAAGGTTTTCATACAATATTCCACCTCTCCATAATTTTTTTGACCTTAAAATACCAAAAATATCTCCAAAAATTCTTATTTTTCTAATATTTTAATTGTATTAAAAACAAAAATAGCTGTCAAAAAATAATAATGTTGGAATTTAAACGTTTTCCAACATTATGTTTCAAGTTTAGTTTACAGTTATATGCTAAATAAACCCCTATACTTTGACAATTTATAAACAATGTGTGTAACTTTCACTCCAAAGCAAAAAAGACTTACAATAAAAACTTTTTAAAAAAATCGTTCCAATAAATCTTGAGAATATCTGATACAATTTTCCATTGAAAGTGTACTCATGATTTCACCAGCTAAATATACATTATTCTTTCCCTGCATCTTCTCCATCTTGTCATAAAATCCATTTTTTAGCGATATTGTATCCACATAAGGGCAATGTCTCCAATGCTTTGCCTGGTAGAGCCTTAAATTCTTTATGCCCAAATTTAGCAAATCATCTTTGATAATATCTAAACTGGACTTTTCTGAATTCTTCGCAGGATCGTAAGCATATAAAATAACCATTCCTTCGCCATGATATTCATCCCATCTTGAATCCCATATAGTGATATGGCCTTGCCTATTTGGAGACAAGTTTTCCAATATACATCCACAACCTTTGGGAACCTTGTCCACAATAAAAGCATATACATTAAATGATTGATATTTTATACTTTTTAAACATTTTTTCATATCAGAATCCCAAAAATGAAGATCTAAAAATTGCTCCAAAGGAGCAGTTAAGATGACCCTATCAAATTCAAGCAACTCATATTGAGTTTTCACCCATAGTGTTTCATTGGAAGATAGCGAAATGTCTACTACTCTTTGCCCTAGGCGAATATCTTTAATTTGACTTCCCAAAGCCTCCGCCAAAGAAGAAACTCCATTATTCCATGTATAAAATTTGGGCAAATCCATAAAAGACATTAAATGGTCATAATTCATGATTCTAAGTACATAAAGAGCTGGAACTTCCTCAATATTCCCAAGTCCAAAGATTGTAAAGTATTGTACATAAATGGTTTTCAATATTTGAAACTCATGCATATCGCACCACTCTGAAAAAGGGAGCATAAGAGAATACTCAGTATTTTCATTGCTAGCATTTTTAAGTGAATTGTACATTGACAATACTCTAGGCAATCTATCTAGTTCCTCTACAAAATCCCCCAAATTCTCCTTGGGTATGGGCATTATTTTTTGTCCATTTACATTGTAATTACTTCTAGACAACTTCGGCCCATCGGCTTTAATATTTAGCCTCTTCATCAATGCCCTAAGATTTAATTGCGAAGGCAGTCCAAAAATTGCTCCCAATTCGTAGGATTTTCCCTTGTACCAAATTGTATGTAATTTCCCACCAAGTCGTTCACTCTTTTCAAAAACAGTTACATTTTCATATCCTCTTCTTTGGAGTCCTTCTGCTATGACAAGGCCAGAAAGCCCCCCTCCAACAACTGCAACTTTACAATCCGATTTATTCATCTTTATCACCACGCTTTGAAGAATTTATCAATGCTGAAAGCCAAAGTGGCAATGTATCTAAATCTGCATTGTTCTGTAAAGCTCTTTCAAGAATAGCTTCAACAGGCGTCTTGCCTACATTGTAGCCACTGGAATTTATACTATGAAAATTGTACTGTCTTACAAATTTATCAATTTCCCGTTCAATTTCTTCAAAAGAATTGATTTCACTATTTGAGTTAATTTTGTTGTAAAACTCTGTGACTAAAAACTCATTGAACTCTCTCATATCATCTAATATAGTGCTGTCATCAGGAGAAATAAATATGTGATTGATATTAAAATTTTCTATTATTTCCTTGTACTTGTCCCCTTTTACGAAATAAGACAAAAAAGCTTTTTCCTTTTCAGTAACTAAATTTTCAATACTTAAATTAAAAGTTTCAAGCAAATACACAAACTTTAACTCAAAATAATTCCAAACATCAATATCTTGCTTTTTATTATATAGCTTTACCGCCCCCCATTTTGAAGAAGTATCATAGAGACTATACTGATATATTTTCCCTATTCCATCAAAAGTTCCGATAAAATCAATTTTCTGTATCACCAAATACCCTGGATAGACTTCCTCTCCATTTAAAAAATTAAGTTTATCCTTTTTTTCTTTTCTATTGTTTTTATAGAGTTCTTTGTTCATAGAATATTCTTCCCTTTGGGCTCTCTTTGTCAAATTGTTTCGCTTTAAGACATTGTAAATACCCGTTTCTCCTATATCAAATCCTTCAGCCCTTAGTTCATAATAGATTCTCTTAGGACCATCAGCTGGATATTTGACCACATAGGAAAGTATTTCCTGCTCAAGGGCCTTACTGACTTTGTTGGGCATTTGAGGTTTTTTAGGTTCCCTATTTTCAAGACCAGCCATTCCATATTTTTTATAAGCCCTATGCCAATTGTAAAAGGTTGTCCTTGAAATTCCAAACATCTCGCATGTCTTGGAAACATTGTTTTCTTTTAAGGCATGTTTCAATATCATGTACTTGCTATATGCATTAAAACCCTTGGATTTCAAATTTAAACCCCCTCTAAAGAAAAGATGGTTTTAAGGTGAATGTATATTGAATATTATATCATAAAATCATATACTAAAATCAATGGAATAGGCTTAAACCAATATACTTGGTGAAAAGCTGGAGGTGATTTATAAATATGAAAAAAATAATATCCATATTGTTAATTTTAATTGGAACAGTCTTTCTATTGAGTCCTTTTATCAAAGACCAAATCATTAAATACTATAGCAATTCTATATTGGAGGCTAATATTAGTCCAGAAATCCTAAAAGAAAATAATGAAAATACTAATTTAGAAGTAAAATTTGATTTTTCATCAGTTAAAGATATAGACATAAAATCCATACTAAAGGAACCTCGAAATTTAAATAGTGACTTTGTCATTGGAACATTATATATCCCAGATTTAAACATAAATCTTCCTATAATGAAAGGACTATCTCAGTCCAATCTAATGGCTGGTGCTGCCACCATGAAAGCTGAACAATCCTTTGGACATGGGAATTATACCTTAGCAGGACATTATATGAAAAATAAGAATTTGCTATTTGGAAATCTCATGAATATAGAAATAGGTAATAAAGTATATGTTTCCGATGGAAAGATGATTTATGAATATGAAATTTATGACACCACAGTTGTACCTGATACTGCTATGGATATGCTGTCAGATAATAAAGCCAATGAGAGAAGCAAACCCATAATCTCACTTATGACTTGTTATCACTCTTCTAAGACAGGAAAAAGATTTTTTGCACTAGGAGAGTTAGTAGATGAATACCCTGTAGACTAAATTTAACGCATTAAAAAACCACAGGAACTCTGAAATGTCATTAAGTTAAGAAATTTAACCAAGATTTTAGAAGCAGAGTATGTTTAAATACATGCTCTGTTCTTTTTTATGTATTTTATGAAATCTCTAAAGAAAAATTTAGATACTGTGTTAAACCAAATGAATGAATACTCATGGATGTTTGTTAATAATCCAGAAAAAGATTTTACTCGGAACCGAAAGCTAAATTTTAAAGAAATGCTAAATATTTTACTCTATTTTCTAATTGTAAAAATTAAGTACAGGATTTTTGAATTCAACTCCCACTTTATTCACTATATCATCGAGCATTGGATATTGACTATACTTATCAGCTACTTCCAATTGATTGCTGGTACTAGTTCTACCTGTTAGAGATACAATGAAACATACCAGAAAAGCCTTCCAATAGTGTTTCCTTAAAAAATCTCTTGCATAAGCTTTAATACTCTCTCTTGACCACATAAAAGCACCCCTGCATATTCATATGCTTATATATAAAACACTATATTCCATAGTGAATTAAGTATTTATTTTCACTAATCGCACTCGATACCTTTTCAATAAGCAATTGAAGTTCCTCCGATTGATAATAGCTGTTTGCCTTTATGATAATATCTCTAAATTGTTTAAGAGATTCTGGCGGGATGAGAGTTACTCCGCAACAATCCAATCCATTTCCTGGCTGAGTTGTAACCTGAAAGTATGTCTTAATTGCCATTAGTTCTTCATTATATTTTATAATCATCTCTTCTAATAAATCATCATCAACTGAAATACAATTGTATTTTTCAGGTTCATATTCACTATACCACTTATTTTCTTCAAAAAAATCTATTATTCCAAAATCATGCTTTGCCAAACTATCACCTCCTGCAAATGTATATAGTATCTCTTAATATACGTTTTATAGATAATATGTCATTAATCGGGCGACCAAAGGTCGCCCCTACCCATTGATATCAGAATATCGTAGGGGCTAGCTTTGCTGGCCCGTTATTCAACTTAATTCTACTGATACGTCTTAACAAACTAAAGAACGTATTTATTTCGCCTGTCTTTGACTAAAGAATAATATGCCAACTGCCAATAATCCTACAACAACCGAAAACAAAGATTTAAAAAATACCATATGATTTATGCTCTCAACAAAATACTCCATTGACTCCACTACCCTTGAACCTTGTATCCTTTACTCTATCCCCTGCAAATCTCTAATAAAAAACATGGCTTACCCGAGATTTCTTATCCCTAATAAACCATGTTTCCTGCAAGAACTTTATTTTCTTCCTATCGATAATTTGCAAAATGATAGGAGTTTATTTGATGTAGACATCTTTGTAGTTTTATTATATCTCTCTTCTATTTTCCATAGCTTTTGAAAGAGTCACTTCATCATAATATTCCAAATCTCCACCTACAGGAATTCCATGAGCAATTCTTGTAGTCTTGATACCCATAGGTTTTAATAACTTTGAAATATACATAGCTGTTGCTTCTCCTTCTACTGTAGGATTTGTAGCAAGTATGACTTCTTTTACTTCTCCATTCTGAATTCTCTTTAAGAGTTCTTTTATCCTTATTTGATCTGGACCTATATTGTCCATTGGAGATATAGCTCCATGAAGAACATGATAAAGTCCTGTGTATTCTTTGGTTTTCTCCATAGCCACTACATCCTTAGGACCTTGTACTACACATATAGTTGAAGTATCTCTTTTCTTGTTTCTACAAATATAGCAAGGATCTTCATCGGTCAAATTGCAGCAAATACTACAATACTTTATCTTTTCTTTAGCACTTGTAATTGAATAGGCAAGCTTTTCTGCTTCCAATGGCTCCATTTCCAAAATATAAAAAGCTAGTCTCTGTGCTGTCTTTCTTCCTACACCTGGAAGCTTTGAAAGTTCTTCTATTAAATTTGCTATAGGTAATGCATAATAATCCATTTAAATCAATCCTTCCTAGAAAAGACCTGGAATATTCATTCCTCCAGTTATTTTTGCCATCTCTTCTGAAACATAATTTTCTGCATTTCTCAAAGCTTCATTGACAGCTGCCAATACTAAATCTTGTAGCATTTCCACATCATCTGGATCCACTACATCTTTATCTATAGTAATAGAAACTATCTGCTTTTTCCCATTGGCAACAGCCACTACAGCCCCACCACCAGCACTAGCTTCTACTTCTTTTTCTTCTAATTGTTCTTGAAGTTCCTGCATTTGTTTCTGCATCTTTTGCACTTGTTTCATCATACCACCCATATTACCCATTCCTGGAAATCCACCTTTAGCCATATTCTAATACCTCCTGTTATTTTTTTATTTTAACTAAATCTTTTCCAAAAAATTTTATTGCAGAATCTATAAGTTCCTGCTCTTCATTTTTTTCTTTTTCTTCTTCATCTTCCTCTGCCATGACAAATTCAACTCTTATATTTTTGTTAAAATAATTAGAAATAGATTTTTCTACAAATTCTTTATTGTCCTTTTTCCCTAGAGCCTCTCTATGAAGTCCATAACCTTCTTTAAATCCTATAGTCAAAATATTGTTTTTATAATCCATTGGACTTCCTTCTAGCAAAAGAGCTTGAGTAGAAATTCTCTTTTTCTTTATAACTTTTAGTACATTTTCCCATTCTCTTTTTATATCAGCTATATTCAGCTCTTTTCCATCATCAATAATCGGTTTTTCCTCTTCTACTTCTTTTTTTTCATTTTGAACAGACACTTCTTTTCTGCTAGGTGTTTCACTTTTAACCTTTTCTATAGACTCTTTTTTTTGAGAAATTTTAATATTCCCACTTTCAATAATCTTTTCCAATCTTTCTATTCTCTGTTCTAATGTCAACTCATCTCTCAATTCTATAAGCTTTACAACCACCATTTCAAGTATAATTCTAGGTTGACTAGACCATTTAGATTGATTTTGTCCTTCATTTAAAATTTGAAGGGCCTTCAATATAAATTGTAAAGATATATTTTCTGACTGATCTTTATACCTTGCCACTGTTTCCTTTTCTAAATCTATTATATCCAATGGATCTGTTGAAGTTTTAGCTATCATGAGATTTCTGAAATGATATATTAAATCCTTTATAAACTGATTTATATCTTTCCCATTTTGAATAATGTCATCTACTATGTGAAGAGCCTTTTCCAAATTCTTTTCTTCAATACTATCTACTAAGTTAAACAATAAATCTTCATTTGCTATTCCAAGTGTTTTCAGTGCATCCTCATAAGTAAGAATTCCTTCTCCAAAGGAAATACACTGATCAAGTAAGCTTAAAGCATCTCTCATGGCTCCATCAGAATTTCTTGCAATAAGATTTAATACACTTTCCTCAACTTCAACTCCTATTTCATCACATATATTATTTAAATTCTTAACTATATCCTTTGTTGTAATTCTTTTAAAGTCAAATCTTTGACAACGTGAAAGAATTGTCTGAGGAAGTTTTTCTACTTCAGTAGTAGCTAATATAAATATTAAATGTTTGGGAGGTTCTTCCAATGTCTTTAAAAGGGCATTAAATGCACTATCTGAAAGCATATGAACCTCATCTATAATATATACTTTATACTTTGCTTTTGATGGTGGATACTTTACTTTTTCCCTAAGTTCCCTTATATCCTCAACACTATTGTTACTCGCCGCATCCATTTCTATAACATCCATGATACTTTCATCAAGAATTCCACTACAGATTTCACAAGTATTGCATGGATTTCCATCAATAGAATTGATACAATTTACAGCTCTTGCAAATATTTTAGCTGTAGAAGTTTTTCCTGTTCCCCTTGTACCGGAAAAAATATAAGCATGGCCAATATTTTGATTAATTATTTGATTTTTTAAAGTTGTAGTGATATGTTCCTGTCCTAGTACCTGATCAAATGTCTTTGGACGGAAACGCCTATATAAGGCCTGATACATTATTTTTCCACCTTTCCTATCTAGTTAAATATATTATACCAAATATATCTTGTCAAATATACTCATAATTATTTTTTCGTGAAAATCTTGGTTTTTCATTTTGTATTGACATACTACAAAAATTTCTGTATAATATAAATCTGTAGTGTGAATAGAAATTTTATATTTATACTGTTTTGGAGAGGTGGCTGAGTCTGGCCGAAGGCGCACGACTGGAAATCGTGTAGACGATTCCTCGTCTCGTGGGTTCGAATCCCACCCTCTCCGCCATAGGAAATTTTGCCGTGCTAGATGGGGAGGTAGCGGTGCCCTGTAACCTGCAAGCCGCTGTAGCAGGGTTGAATTCCTGGTTTCGGCTTGTCATTGTAAGGTCTGCCCTAAATAAGTGGCGGTGACGATTGGGTCCTACGCAACGGAAATTCATGAACCCCGTCAGGTCCGGGAGGAAGCAGCGGTAAGTGAACACTTTCGTGTGCCGTGGGGAAGCCTAATCTGAGTTAACTGTTTAGGTAACGCTTGGAATGACAATGCCAACGCCAGGTGCACGGCTTACATATTTGCGTGAAAAAGCTATGGAATATACTCCATAGCTTTTATGTTATCCTTTAAAAGTTTTGTTTCCCTTCATCTGATACTCATCAAGATTTGATTTGCCATAAGTAAGTCCTGTAACTACCTTTGGTTCTATATTTTTTCCTATTTCACTAAATCCTTCATAGAGAGGACGAATTATCTTTGTTGCCATTTCAAAGGAATTTTTATCTTTTCTATTTTCGCCTTCTGTAATAAGCTTATTTACATAAATGTATATTTGTCTTAAATTTATAGCTATTTCTGAATTTCCTTCAAGAGTTGCAAGAAGTTCTGCCAAAATATCTCTTGAATTTTTATTTATGTCCTTTAGTTCATCATATTTTTTTTCATCTATAGAAAGTATGCTGTCATTGAAATTGTCAATAAGAGCTTCATAGAGTATCGCAACCAATTCTATATCATTGGCAGAGGATATTCTCTTTTCTATATTTTTTTTATCTAGCATATTTACCATCTCCATTATCTAAGTAATTGCAATACTCCCTGAGGAAGTTGATTTGCTTGAGCAAGCATAGCGGTTCCTGCCTGTTGCAATATATTCAGTCTAGTAAATTCACTCATTTCTATAGCCATATCTGCATCTTCTATTCTAGACATGGACGCTGTCAAGTTTTCAGCAGTATTGTCTGTGTTCTTTATAGTATGCTCTAATCGATTTTGATACGCACCAAGTTTGGAACGCATTTCAGAAACTTTTTCTATGGCATTATTATATGTTCCTATTGCATTATTGAACTTTGTTTGAGTCAAATCTTTTGATAATTGAAACTAATATTATCATCACTACCGCTAGTTTCAACCAATTTCCCCTATTTTCATCACCAACAATCTCCAATCCTGCCGCTGTAGCATTTATTTCTTTCATATCAATTGTCACCTTTTGTCCTTCGTTTGCACCTATTTGAAGTTTCAGTATTCGCCACTTTTTGACTACCATCTAATAAGTCTCCCTTCAAAAGTGGTATTCCATTAAATTCTGTATCATTAGCTATTTTGTCTATTTGCTCTGTCAATTGTACTATTTCAGCTCCTATAGTTTCTAGGTCCTCCTCTTTATACACACCATTGGCTCCTTGTACGCAAAGTTCCCTCATTCTTTGAAGCATGGCATGTACTTCATTTAATGCTCCTTCTGCTGTTTGAATAAGGCTTATTCCATCTAGAGAGTTCCTACTTGCCTGTCTTAGACCTTGCACTTGTGCCCTCATCTTTTCACTTATGGCCATCCCTGCTGCATCATCTGAGGCCCTGTTGATTCTCTTTCCTGATGATAGCCTTTCTAATGCCTTTTCAATAGAATTTGTGTTCATATTTAATATTCTATGAGTGTTTAATGCTGGTATATTGTTATTTATCCTCATTTTTACCCTCCTCATTTATCTTTTCAATAAATTTTATTGTTTTACTTATGATTAAAAACAACTCTTCTGGAATTTTATCTATATTGTCTAAATTCATTTCATCTTTTATATCTATTTTATTTTCTTCACCCTTCACTTCATAGGCTTTTTTTATTTGATTTTTAGGAACAATCCTCAATTTCATATTTTTCTCCTATATTGCTGTATCCACAGTTTTAAGCAATTTATCATTTTTATTTATTTCTTCCACTTTGAAAGAAAGTTCTTTTAAATTGTATCCAATACTATCAAAAGCTTCCTCCAGTATAGACTTATTTTCTAAAAGCTTAGAAGTGCCTTCTTCATGAGCTATAAATTTAACCAATATATCCTTTCCTTTTACTTCTAAATTAAATTTCACATTCCCTAGATTAGAAGTATTTAAGTTTAAGATAAAATTCATATTTTCTTTATTTATTCCTCTATTTAAATTTGGAATGATGACTTGCAAATTCTCAAAGCTATCATCCATAAGTATTGGAAACTGTAAAATTAAATCTTCTTTAGATAAGGCTTTTTGAAGTTTCAAGCTTTCCTCAATTTCCCTGTACTTCTCTCTTTTTTCTCTGTCTTCACCTGATTCAAAGGAGTTTGCTAAATTTTCTAGACCCCTTATGAATTCTTTATATTCACCTTTTATCTTTGCATCTCCATTTTTAATATCTCTAGAAACTTCCTTTGCCTTTTCTTCAACTTGACTTATGGCTTGTCTCAGTTCTTCATTGTTTATATGCTCTCTTTCACTCTTGAGTTTTTCAATACCATTTCCCAATCCCATTCTGTTTTCCCTAAAATAGTTGAGTTCTGTTAATTGTCTTAAAGACATATCCATACCATTTTTCATTGCCAAAGAAATCAAGTCATATTCTTTTCCCCTCAATGCTTTTATTTCTTTCAATGTCTTTTCGATTTCTTCATGCTTATTTAGCTTTTTATCTATATATTCATTAAGTTCTGTAAGTGGCATATATTCTACTTCTACCCCATCTGATATACTTTCCTTGATTATATTTATAGATAAGTTTTCTCTTGCCTTCATATATTCTTGTCTTATGAAACTTTCCATTGATTTTTCTACAGGCTCTACTGGAATATAGTTTTTATTTAATTGTATTTCACTTTCGTATAAGCTATTCAAACTAATACTTGAATACTTTTTTGAAGCCAATGCTATGGTGTTTTGATTTAATTCGCCCAAACTGTTGATAACATTTGATATTCTTATGATTTTATCCACAATTTTGTTGGGATTTCCACTGTTTTTGTTGATTGTTTCTGTGGATATGTCTTTTAATTTCTCAATTTTAAAATCTTCTTTCTTTTTCAAAAGATATATCAAGTCTTCATCTCTTACTTTTCCCAATGAATCTATCTTTTCAAGTATTTTAGCTACTTTTTCGTCTTTTTTATCTATTCTTTGAGATAAATCGTCTTTTTTTAGAATATCCACAATTTCTCTTATATCTTCTTTCAATGGGTCTATATCATGAGATAGAAGTTTAGCAATACTCTCTTCATCTAAAAGGCTTCTCAACTGGGATAAAGCCTCTTTCATATTAAGTATTTCTGAAATATTTTTCTTGTTTATATCCATATCATTTAGTATGAATTTTTCCACCAAGGATATATTTTCTTCTGAAGCCTTAAGTTCTAAATTTTCAAGTATATAAAGTATGTCTTCACGAGTAGTTTCTGCCTTTATTGAATATTCATCATATATACCCGATACTAAATTTTCTTTCAGTTTTGATGAATCATAGGAATACTTCATCTTGTACAAATTTTCTATATTGACAGTTAGATGATTTTTTACAGTTTTTATAAAAGTTGTATCTTCTACATTTTTCAAATCATGAAGTTTTTGGACAATTTCTCTTACCTTTTCTATATTTTCTTTGTTTATTTCAATTTTTTCTCTATGAAGAGCTATGATACTATCATAAATATCTTTTCCCATTTTTCTTCCGTAAATTTCTACAGAAATTTTTTCTGCCTCTTCATAGCTTAAATCTCTTTTTAATCCTAAAAATTTAACAATAGAAAATTCATCCATAAGTTCAATTTCATCTATGGACTCATACACCTTTTGCAGTGTAGCTTCCCCTAAATCTATATCTTTTTTCATAAGTTTTGTAATAGAGTCATAGTCCAATTTCTCTATTATTTCATTTAAATATTCCTTGCTCATTTGAAAAGATTTGATATTGTCCAATGTAATGGGAAGACCATTTTCCAAAAGAATTTGACATATTTCTATATTTTCAGCTGTAGGCTCTATCCCTAATTTGACAAGAAAATCTTCAGTCTTCCTAATCTCCTTTTCTTCTACTTCTTTTTTTTCTTCAATCTTTAAGGATACTATATTTTCTTTGTCTATTTTTACATCTTCGCCAATTTCCTCTTTTAATTCTTCCTTTAACTTCAATGTATAGTTAACTACTTTACCTCCAACTTGAGACTCTATTTTTACATTTTTCCCTTGGCATTCTATCAATTTTCCTTCTACATCAAAAAATAATGTAGGCTTTAAGCAATAAGCATCTATTAATTTTTCTTTTCCTACAATTCCTATTGAATTCATATATACCATCC
Source organism: Sporanaerobacter sp. (assembly GCF_047830725.1). NCBI lineage: Bacteria > Bacillati > Bacillota > Tissierellia > Tissierellales > Sporanaerobacteraceae > Sporanaerobacter > Sporanaerobacter sp. The sequence continues at coordinate 898,174 of NZ_CP181252.1, forward strand.
TTATCTTTTTTCTATTACTTTTATCGTCCAATAGTAAATTTTCTTTAAATATTGCACTTTTTATTTCTAATTTCCTGCCGATAATATATAATAGAAAATGAAGGAGAGTGATCTCTTTGGTTAGAATAGATTCTATAAATACGAACAATAATATCTCTAGAGTAGAAAAAATAGAAAACAACAATAAAAATGTTGTAAATACTACATTTAAAGAAAAATTAGAAAATATTCAGCAAGAACAAATAAGAGAAGAATTAAAAATTCTATTTGACAAAATAGAAACTCAAACTACAAAAATTCAAGATAGACTATTTATTGAAGATTTAGTTGAATACAAAAAACTTGTAAAAGAATTTTTAAATGTTTCCGTTAACAATTCTCATGTATTCTATAAAGAAAATTCTTTGGATAGAAGAGGTCGCCACAGGGTATATTCTATAGTGAAACAAGTAGATAGTGAACTAGACGAACTAACTAAAGATTTTCTAGATATAGAAGGAAACAGACTAAAAATCTTAAAGAAACTAGACAGTATAAAAGGTTTGCTTTTAGATATTCTTACTTAAAATGTTGACGAAACTGTATTGTATGCTATGATTAAATTAAATTCTAATTGAAATTGGGGGGAAAACAATGGATATAAATTTAAAAACTTTGCTATTGGCAGGAATAGGTAGTATGGCTCTTACTTATGAAAAAGCTAATGAAATGATTGATACTCTAGTTAAAAAAGGAGAACTAACTGTAAATCAAGGGAAAGAGTTAAATGAAGAACTAAAAAGAGTAGTAAAATCTCAAGAATCTGAAAAAAAATCTCAAAATGTAGATGCTGAAACTCTAAAGAGTGTTTTGCAAGAATTAAACTTACCTACAAAAGCTGATATTGATGAATTAAAAACTAGAATTGATAATTTAGAAAAAAAATAATTAGCATAGGAGGAAAAATACCTTGATATACAATATCAAGGTATTTTTTAAACAATATGGATACAAATTATACTAAAAAAAGATTTAAAGAAATAGCTTCTGTGTCCATAAAGCATGGACTCAAAAAAGGTGTAAGTGACCCAAGAGAATTTCGTCTTACTTTGGAAGAATTGGGACCTACTTTCATCAAAATTGGTCAAATACTCTCTACAAGACCGGATATCTTTCCCAATGAATATATTTTGGAACTTCAAAAATTGCAAGACGATGTAAAACCTGAAGAATACAATATTGTAAAAAATGTTGTAGAAAATGAATTGGGAAAACCACTAGAAGAAATCTTTTTATATTTTGAAGAAGAACCTATAGCCTCTGCTTCATTAGCCCAAGTTCATTTTGCTATGCTAAAAACCGGAGAAAAAGTTGTAGTCAAAGTTCAAAGACCACTTGTAGAAGAAAAGATGATGGCAGATATAGCTATACTTAAAAAACTAGCTCCATTTATCAACCTTACTCCTACTGGAAGTGCCATGGATGCTAGAGAAGTAGTGGAAGAACTTTCAAATGCCACTGAAAAAGAATTAGATTTCGAAAATGAAATGAAAAATATTGAAAAGTTTTGTGAAAACAATGAAAATATAAATTTCATATTGTGCCCAAAAGTATACAGCAAATATTGTACTGATAAAGTAATTGTAATGGACTATATAGATGGAATAAAAATTGACAATATGACTACTTTGCAAGAAGAAGGTTATGATTTAAAAGACATAGCTACTAAACTAATTTACAATTATTTTAAACAAATATTTGAAGATGGCTTTTTCCATGCGGATCCTCATCCTGGAAATATTCTTATTCATGAAAATAAAATTGCCTATATTGATTTTGGACTTATGGGGCAACTAGACAACAATATGAGAAAAAAGTTCAATGAATTGCTAGAAGCAGTAGTCGATAGAGATGTAAATCAAATGACTAGAGCAGTTTTAAAAATTGGGCAAAAAAGAGGAGATGTAAATGATAGGCAATTGTATAGAGATATTGAAATAATGTATGATCAGTACATCGAAGAATCTCTATATGACTTTGACATACCTCAAATAATGGAAGAAGTATTTAAAGTATGCAAAAACAACAATATACACATGCCCAAAGATATAACCTTGTTGCTAAAAGGTCTATTGACTATTCAAGGTGTCATAGCTAAATTGGATACAGAAATAAATATTATGGATGTGGCTCTGCCATATATGAAAAATCGTCTTGCCAATGAAACTATTAAAAATTTAAATATAATGGATGTACTAGAAAAACTATATATATCAATTAGAGCAAATATGAAATTATCTGTCAAATTGCTAGATTTAATCAATCAAGCATTAAATGGAAAAATAAAGCTCCAATTGGAATTTAAAAAAACAGAAGAAAGCATAAATGAGTTAAACAAAATGGTCAATAGATTGATATTTGGTATGGTAGTAGTAGGACTAGTTGTTAGCTCTTCAATAGTTTTAAATGCCAATATAGGGCCCAAAATTCATGGCATATCTATCATAGGCATAACTGGATATTTGGGAGCTGCAGTAGCAGGATTTTGGCTCCTCATATCTATATTGCAATCAGGAAAATTGTAAATAAAAGTCCCTAGTTTTAAAAACTAGGGACTTTTATTTTGTCTTTATTCCACTTTGAAACTTAAACTTCCATTTTCTACATCTATCACTACATTGTCTTTGTCTTTAACTTTTCCACTTATGAGTAGCTTCCCAAGTTGAGTTTCTATCTCTCTTTGAAGGAATCTCTTTACTGGTCTTGCTCCATATTGAATTGAATAAGCTCTGTCTAAAACAAATTCTTTAGCTTTATCTGTAAGAACTATAGATATTTCCCTATCTTCAAGTTTGGATTTGATATCCTCAATTTGTAAATCTATAATGCGGAATACCTCTTCTTTCTTAAGTGGTTTAAACATGACTATTTCATCTATACGATTCAAAAATTCTGGCTTAAAAGTTCTTCTCATTTCTTCCATGACTCTTTCTCTTGCAGCTTCGCTTATAGTGCCATCTTCTTCTACACCATCTAGTAGATAAGAAGATCCTAAGTTAGATGTCATAATAATAACTGTGTTTTTAAAATCTACAGTTCTTCCCTGGTTATCTGTAAGTCTTCCATCATCTAGTACTTGAAGTAAAATATTAAATACATCTGGATGAGCCTTTTCTATTTCATCAAATAATATTACAGAATAAGGCTTTCTTCTTACAGCTTCTGTAAGCTGTCCTCCTTCATCATATCCTACATATCCTGGTGGTGCTCCAATAAGTCTAGATACTGAAAATTTCTCCATATATTCAGACATATCTATTCGTATCATATTTCTTTCATCATCAAATAAGGCTTCTGTCAAAGTTTTAGCCAATTCAGTTTTCCCAACTCCTGTAGGTCCTAGAAATATAAAAGAACCAACAGGTCTATTTAGAGATTTAAGTCCAGCCCTTGCTCTGATGACTGCATCCACTACACTTTGAACCGCTTCATCTTGACCTATAACTCTCTTGTGAAGTATTTCATCTAAATGAAGAAGTTTTTCCCTTTCACTTTCTACAAGCTTAGTCACTGGTATACCTGTCCATTTTGATACTACTTCAGCTATTTCTTCTTCTGTGACTTCTTCCTTGAGCATTCTGTCTTGGCCTTCATTTAGAGCCTTTGCTTCTTCTAGTTTTTTCATGAGTTCTGGAAGCTTTCCATATTTAAGCTGTGACAATTTTTCCAAATCATATCTTCTTTCTGCTTCTTCTATTTCATGTTTAGTAAAATCTATCTCTTCTTTTATTTCTTTTACTCTTCTTATATTCTTCTTTTCCTCTTCCCATTTAGCCTTTTTTAGCTCATATCTTTCTCTTAATTCTGACAATTCTTTTTCTAACTTTTCAAGTCTTTTTGCAGATGCTTCATCAGTTTCTTTCTTTAGGGCTTCCCTTTCAATTTCAAGTTGCATGATTTTTCGCCTTATTTCATCTAGTTCTACAGGCATACTATCTATTTCTGTCCTCATCATAGCAGAAGCTTCATCCATTAAATCTATAGCTTTATCTGGCAAAAATCTATCGCTTATATATCTATCTGAAAGAGTAGCACAAGCTATAACAGCACTATCTGAAATACGAATACCATGATGAATTTCATATTTTTCCTTTAATCCCCTGAGTATAGCAATAGTATCTTCTACATCTGGTTCGCTAACTAATACTTTTTGAAATCTTCTCTCTAGTGCTGGATCTTTCTCAATATACTGTCTATACTCATCCAATGTAGTAGCTCCTATACAGTGAAGCTCTCCTCTTGCAAGCATTGGCTTCAATAGATTTGAAGCATCCATAGCTCCTTCTGCCTTTCCTGCTCCTACTATATTGTGAATTTCATCTATAAACATGATTATACGTCCATCGGATTTCTCTATTTCCTTTAAAACTGCTTTAAGTCTTTCTTCAAATTCACCTCTAAACTTTGCTCCGGCTATCAATGCTCCCATATCTAGTGAAAATATTGTCTTATCCTTTAGTCCTTCTGGAACATCTCCATTAACTATTCTCTGAGCAAGACCTTCTACTATAGCTGTTTTACCAACTCCTGGTTCTCCTATAAGAACTGGATTGTTTTTAGTTCTTCTAGAAAGAATTCTTATGACATTTCGTATCTCCTCATCTCTTCCTATAACTGGATCAAGCTTTCCACTTCTTGCCTCATCCACTAAATCTCGTCCATATTTTTTTAGTACATTGTAGGTGCCTTCTGGATTGTCAGAATTTATATTTTGATTTCCTCTCACCTTTCTTAAAACATCCATAAATCTTTCAAGATTTATATTATGTTTTTGTAGTATTCTTTCAGAAGATATTCCCCTTTCTTTTAACAATGCTATAAATAAATGTTCAACTCCTATATATTCATCATTCATTTTTTTAGCTTCATCTTCAGCTTTTAAAAGTATCTTTGTATATGTTCTGCTATTGTAAAGAGAACCTCCTCCCAATTGTTTAGGAAGCCTTTCTACTTCCCTTTCCACATCATTTCTAACTAATTCACTCTTTTCTCCCATCAAGTTTATGAGTTTTGGAATAAGTCCTTCATCATCCTCCATGAGAGCTAAAAACAAATGTAAATCATCTACTTGTGGATTTTCATATTTTATAGCTAATTCTTGAGATCTTTGTATAGCTTCTTGACTTTTTTGAGTAAACTTTTCAATATTCATATTTTTCCCCCCTATTCTCTAGGATTGTATTTTGAAATATCCTTTAATTTTTCATAAAGTTTTTTCTCTTCTCTACTCAAATGAGGAGGATTGACTATAACTATTTCTATATACAAATCCCCTTCATTTCCTTTCATATCTCTATATCCTTTTCTAGGTACTCTTATCTTTTGGCCACCTTCTATGCCTTTAGGCACTTTTACTTTTATTTTACCTGAAGGTGTCTCAACCAAAACCTCAGTTCCAAAGACTGCTTCCCAAGGAAGCAATTTTACCTTTGTAAATAAATTTAGTCCCTCTAGTTTATATTTAGGATTATCTAGTATATTTACCTTTATATATAAATCTCCTGCAATTCCTATACTACTTCCCTTGATTTTTATTTTTTTCCCAGGAAGAATTCCTTTTGGAATTTTCACAGATACTCTTTTTATTTCATTCCCTGTTCTAATTGACACTTCTTTTGTAGTTCCATTGTAAGCTTCATCCAATGTAATATTTATTTCACTTTCAATCTTTCTAGATGGCTTTTCATAAGTTTCCCTTTTTCTTCCTCTGCCAAAGAGATCTCCTATATCAAAGCCATTACCTTTAAATGATTGATTCTCAAAATCTCCTCCACCAAAAAACATATTGAAGAAGTCACTAAATCCTCCAAAATCTCCACTGGTAGTATAGGTATAGGTAAATCCTTTCCCAAAATCATCAAAGCCAAACTGGGAAGGATCAAAATTTTGTCCATTTCTAAAATTGTAACTATTCCCAAAAGCATCATATTTTTTTCTCTTTTCCTCATCCCCAAGAACTTCATAAGCTTCATTTATTTCCTTAAACTTTTCCTGTGCACTTTCATTTCCACTATTTAAATCTGGATGATATTTCTTTGCAAGTTTTCTATATGCACTTTTGATCTCATCCTGAGTTGCATTTTTATCAACACCCAATATTTCATAATAATCTTTATACTCCATTTTCACATCCTCCTTTATACTGGAGTGATACTTAATAATACTTTATATTAACTTTAAGTTAAACTCCAACTTTAACTCAAATTAAACTTTGACTTTCTTTGACCTTCAATAATATTATAAATTCTTTTTGAACAAAAATCAATACCTATATGAAAAAATAGGAAAAGTATTTATAAATACCCTTCCTATTTATTTTGCTCTTATTTTATATATTTATCTATTATATTAATTATCTCGTCAATTTTTTCGTCTCCTTGAGTTTCGCCTTCAAGTATAGCAGTTCTCACACAGTGTTTAAGGTGTTGATCTAATATATTTAAATTAGCCTTTTGAAGTATACCTATGACAGACAATATTTGTGTAGAAATATCTACACAGTATCTATCATCTTCTATCATTTTAATTATGCCATCTATCTGTCCTCTAGCAGTTTTTAAAAGTATCATGGCCTTTTTCTTTTCTTCATTCATCATAAAAAATCACCACTTCTATTTTATTTCTACCACTTTGTAACCTTCTTCTTCTATTGCCTCTCTTAATTTATCATCAATCAATTTTTCACCTTCAACCACAGCTTTTTTCTCTTCTAAACTTACTTCTACTTTTGAAACTTCATTTAATCCTTTCAATGCATTTTCTACTGCTTTTGTACAGTGATTGCATGACATTCCTTCAATCATTATAGTTTTTTTCATACTATCAATCCTTCCTTTCATTTTATTCTTTGAAATTTTTAAGTCTTAAAGAGTTGCTAACTACAGATACAGAGCTAAAGGCCATAGCAGCTCCTGCTATCATAGGATTTAAAAATCCTAGAGCCGCAAAAGGAATACCTATAGAATTGTAAAAGAAAGCCCAAAACAAATTTTGCTTTATAGTTCTCATAGTTCTTTTACTTAATTTTATAGCTGTAACTATGCCCATTAAATCTCCACTCATAAGAGTTATATCCGCAGCTTCTATAGCCACATCAGTTCCTGTTCCTATGGCAAATCCTATGTCAGCTGCCACAAGAGCTGGTGCATCATTTATGCCATCTCCAACCATTCCAACTTTCTTTCCTGTACTTTTTATACTTTCTACTACCTCTGCCTTGTTTTCAGGGAGAACTTCTGCAAATACATTTTCAATTCCAACTTCACTTGCTATAGCTCTTGCTGTTCTTTCATTGTCTCCAGTAATCATATATATAGACAGTCCCATATCCTTTAGCTCACTAATTGCCTTTTTTGAATTATCCTTTAATTTATCTGCCACAGCTATGATTCCCTCTATCTTTCCATCTACAGCTAATAGCATTGCAGTTTTGCCTTCATCTTCTAGTCTTAGAAGTTCATTTTCTTGAATAGCTATATTTATAGAGTTTTCCTCCATAAGTTTTTTGTTTCCTAAATATATATCTTTCCCTTCTATGATTGCATGAATTCCCTTTCCTGGTATAGCAAGAAAATTCTCTGCTTCTTTTAATATCAAATTTTTTTCTTTAGCTCTATTAACTATTGCTTGACCTAAAGGGTGCTCAGAATTTTTCTCAGAAATAGCTGCCAATTTAAGAATGTCTTCTTTATTTTCACCAAAAGAGATTATATCTGTAACTTCTGGTTCTCCTTTAGTCAAAGTGCCAGTTTTATCGAAAACTATAGTATCTAATTCTTGAGTTCTTTCTAGATATTCTCCCCCTTTTATGAGAATTCCCTTTTCTGCTCCCTTTCCTGTCCCCACCATAATAGCTGTAGGTGTAGCTAATCCCAATGCACATGGACACGCTATAACTAATACCGCCACGGCACTTAGGAGAGCATGACTAAAATCTCCTCTGACAAAATACCATATAAGAAATGTCCCCAATGCTATAAAAAGTACCGTTGGTACAAATATACTTGAAATCCTGTCTGCAAGTCTTTGGACTGGAGCTTTAGAACCTTGAGCATCTTCTACTAGTTTTATTATTTGAGCAAGAGCTGTATCATTTCCTACTTTTTTAGCTTCAAATTTAAATGTACCATATTTATTTATAGTAGCACCTATAACTTCATCTCCTACACCTTTATCTACTGGAATACTTTCTCCTGTAAGCATTGATTCATCTATAGAAGAACTTCCTTCAACTATTATTCCATCTACAGGAATTTTTTCACCAGGTCTTACTACAACAATATCTCCAACTTCTACATCTTCTATAGGAATATCAACTTCTACGCCATCCTTTAGTACTCTTGCTACTTTTGGTTGCAATTTCATCAATTTCTTTATGGCTTCAGAGGTTTTCCCTTTAGCCACTGCCTCAAAAGTTTTCCCTAGAAGTATCAATGTAATGATCATAGCGGAAGATTCAAAATAATATTCTTCTACTCCTGAAAGCAAATTATATACACTATAGAAATAGGCCGCACTAGTACCCATAGCAACAAGCACATCCATATTGGCTCCTCCACCTCTTATAGAGTTGAAAGCTCCTTTGTAAAATTTAAGGCCAGCTGTGAACTGCACTATTGTAGCTAAAACCAATTGAAAATAACCATTGGAAAGTATAGTATGAACTCCTGCCATATGAAAAAACATAGCTGAAAATAGTGGAATACTTAAAATAGCTGAAAAAATAAAAAGAGTCTTTAAAGTTTTTATCTCTTTTTCTCTTATTTCTTTTTCCTTGTAAGGATTTCTATTTACTTCCACTTCTGCATGATATCCCGCTTTTTCTACAGCTTTTATGAGTTCTTCTGCTCTTAAATCATCAGATGCAGTAAAAACTGTTGCCTTGTTGGTAGTCAAATTTACACTGGCATTCACAACACCTTCCACTTTCTTTAAAGCCCTTTCTACCCTTTGAGAACAAGCAGCACAGCTCATTCCATCTATACGAAGAACTATTTTCCCCAATCTAATTTCACCTCCAATGTACCCCACCCCCTACTGGTGGGTTATATTTATAATAACACTTGTTCTTATTTTTGTAAAGATAACTTTAAATTCATCTAGTTGTTAGGATATAATGGACAAAGGGGGGATTTTATCTATGAAATTTGTTATAATAAATGCTATTCTTATATGGATGCCTGTATTCTTTGCTATATTGACAATAGTACTAATAATATTTGTTATAAAAAAATTTTATAATAAATAAAAAATTGTCTATCTAAATGATAGACAATTTTTCGTAAAGGGGTTTATTCTTATTTTAAGAAAGTTGAATAATCAGCTTCTTTTATATTCCACTTTTCATTTTCATATTTCCAAATTGTGTTTATTCTTGATATAGTATTTGCATGACATGAACCAGATATTTTTTGATATCCCTTCAACTCATATACTCCATCTCCATCCATATCTACAGCATCAATCATAGAAAATGGATCTGTCCATGGTTCAACTTTTTCTAGAAGTTTTCCATCTTTATCATATATTTTTCCTTCTACATACATATCTTTAAAAGCACTTACATCTAAAATTATTTCCTTGTTGTTTTTAGGATCTTTAAGTTCTGCTTTAAATCCATCAACAAATTTCCCAGTAAAATTCAAACCTTGATTATCTTCTTCTTTAAATATTTCTTTAACCTTGTTATCTTTTATAGTTGCTATTCTAGTATTTACTATACCACCACTACCTCCTGTTGATGCAGTAACCATTATATCTGAAACCTTATCTCCTGTAAAATCTCCTAAAAACAATTCACCTTCATATCCACCAAAATCTTTAAATTTTATATCCTTTACTTGATTTTTCTTTCCATCTACTACTTTAACCATTATATTTTTATTGTATATGTCTTCTTTTTTATCTTTTTCTCCTATTAAAAATACAGTGTCTTTTATTTTATCTCCATTTACATCCGCTTGTTTTTGTTCTATAACATATTGTCCTTTAGAAAGAACAAGCCCCTTTCCTTGACCTGCTTTCTTTGGTGCTGCATAGACAATGCTCAAAGAAGAAACAGCCAATACACCTGTTAAAAATAATGTTGTAATTTTTTTATTCATATTCACCACTCCTTAAATATTTTTCCCTGTCCTCTTGAATATATAATATCATCATATTAGTAATACTTGGTTACAAAGCAGTTACAAACCAATTACAAACTAGTATCTATTTACCTTGTTCTAAATGTATAAAAAGTTTTTCACCAAAGCTATTGCTTTTTGTGTCATAATATACTATCATGATATTGATAATGATTATCAGTTTCGATATATTTGAATATTTCTAATATATCTTGCAACATAGGGGAGGAATGGACATGAAAACTAAAGCTTTAACTCATTTAAAACCTGGCGACAGAGGCGTAATAAAAGAAATTGTTGCAGGAAATTGTGCCACTAAACGCCTATATGAAATGGGCTTAAATACAGGAACTGAAGTTAAAGTTGTAAAAAATGATACTGGACCTGTAATAGTTTCCTTATTTGGAAATAAAATTGCTGTAGGTCGTGGATTGGCGGAAAAAATAATGATTGCTATTTGATTTAAGGAGGGACTTTTGTGAATACTTTAGCTTTGGTAGGTAATCCAAATAGTGGTAAAACCACGGTCTTTAATGCTCTTACAGGCTCAAATCAGCATGTAGGCAATTGGCCCGGTGTTACTGTGGAAAAAAAAGAAGGAAAATTTAAATTTAACGGGAAAACATACAATGTAGTAGATTTACCTGGAACTTATAGCCTTGGAGCTTTTTCAGAAGATGAAATAGTTGCAAGGGATTTTATTCTTAAAGGAAATCCAGATGTGGTCATAAATGTAGTGGATGCAACAAATATTGAAAGAAATTTGTATTTAACTACTCAACTATTGGAAATGAAAGCTAAAGTAGTTGTGGCATTAAATATGATAGATGAAGCACAAGAAAGAAATATCAATTTCGATATTGAAGCTCTTTCAAAAGAACTAGGTGTGCCTATTGTTCCAACCATTGCATCTAAAAGAAAAGGTATTGATGAATTGATTAAAATGTCCATTGAATTGATTGATAAAGATATAAAACCTAATGTTAAAATAAGCTATGGAGAAGATATTGACAGAGAAATAAAAAATTTAGAAAGACTTTTAAATAACAAAAATTTTGAATATCCTTCCCAATGGATTGCTATAAAACTTTTAGAAGGAGATAAATATATATATGAGCTATTAAGTAATGATGAATCTTTAAATTCCTCTACTGAATTTAAAGATACTATTGATAGAATAAAAGATAATATAGATGATTATGAGTTGAAAATTGTAGATAAAAGATATGAATTTGTCAACAATGTAGTTAAAAAAGCTGTGAAAAGGCCTAAAGAAGATGTAGAAACCAAAACGGATAAGATAGATAAAATAGTTACAAATAAATGGCTAGGTATTCCTATTTTCGCATTGATTATGCTATTAGTATTTCAATTAACTTTTGCTGTGGGAGAAGATTTGCTTGGAGGACTTATGTCTGAGGCCATGGGTGCTTTGGGCGAAATCATAAAAAACTCCCTTGTTAAAACCAATTCTCCTAAGTGGCTTGTTTCTTTTGTTTCAGAAGGAATTATAGGCGGAGTTGGAGCCGTTTTAGAATTCATACCATTGATAGTAGTCTTATATATGCTTATGGGTATATTGGAAGATAGTGGATATATGGCTAGAGCTGCTTATGTAATGGACAATATCATGAGAGCACTGGGCCTTCAAGGTAAAACTTTTATTTCCATGATAGTAGGTTTTGGCTGCAATGTACCTGGGATCATGGCTACAAGAACTTTAGACAGTAAAAAAGATAGGATGATTGCCACTCTCATAAATCCTTTTATGTCTTGTGGTGCTAGAATTCCCGTTTATTTAGTATTTATTGCTGCCTTTTTCCCTGACAAAGGTGGACTAGTTTTGTTTTTGCTTTATTTTTTGGGAATTCTTGTGGCATTGTTGATGGGCAAAATTTTTAGCAAAACTCTATTTAAAGGTGAAACATCCTATTTTATCATGGAACTTCCCCCTTATAGATTGCCTTCTTTTAGAAATGTATTAAGAAATATGTGGGACAATGTATCAGGATTTCTAAAAAGAGCTGGAACTACTATATTTGCTGTAGTGACAATACTTTGGATTCTAGCAGTTCTACCTCTTGGAGTTGAACCTTATAGCAAAAATAGTATATTAGGACAAATAGGTCTTTTTATAGCGCCTATATTTAAACCCGCTGGATTTGGAACTTGGCAAGCAGCTGTAGGATTGTTTGCAGGATTAGCGGCCAAAGAAGCTGTCATAGCTACTCTAGGCATGGTATATACAGGTGTAGGAGAAGGAGCAGCTCTTATATCCGCAGTACAAAATGCTTTTACTCCTCTGTCCGCTATTTCATTTATGGTCATGACCTTATTGTACACACCTTGTGCAGCTACTATAGCTACTATAAGAAAAGAAACCAATTCAAGCAAGTGGGCTCTCTTTGCTGCCCTATATACTTTTCTAGTGGGATGGATAGGAGCAGTTCTTGTTTACCAAATAGGAACACTATTGGGATTTAGCTAAAAAGGAGCTGATATTATGTTGGTTGAAACATTAAGAGAAATAAAACGTCAGCCTATATTTTCTAAAAAATCTTTAGCTGACAAATTAAACGTAAGTGAAGACATGGTAGGAAATGCTTTAGAACAATTAAAAAGAATGGGTTATCTTGAAGAAGAAAAACCAAGCCATTGTAGTGGAAATTGTAAGTTTTGTAGCTTCAACTGTAGCAGTTCTTCACTCAATACCATGGTTATAACACCAAAAGGAGAAAAACTACTTTCCTCCAATTGATTTTATCGTAGAGAATAGCTATTTAGCTATTCTCTTTTATTTTAAAAATAAAATTTAAAAATATTTGAAAAATTTCGAAAAAAGTCTTTACATTTACTTTAGCATAGTATATAATTAAAGTAAATAGAACTAGTAGATTTATACCAACCATTGTTTGTTCATTCAAATCCAGAATTTGTTTATGTAGTTGGTATAGTTGGTAGTATTTAAGTTTTAAGCATTATGTGCATTTTCAAATGGTTGTAGACTAAAAATAAATTGTAAAAGGGAGAGTTGATAAGAAGTTTGGAAAGTATAGCTTTTGGTTTTTCAAATGGTTGGGATAATTTCTATAGGTTCTATTCTAAATAACAGGTGGCTTCAATAAGACAATATTGGGGTCACCTGTTTATATATATCAATTGTATTGAAATTTTTCACAATTAGAAATATAATGAATGTAACATTATAATTATAAAAGGAGAATTAGCAATGACCAATATTGATTGGAAAGATAAAAAAAACTTGTCCATGCTAGCTGATTTCTATGAATTCACTATGGCAAACGGTTACCTTGAATGTGGAATGAAAGACAGGATTGCTTATTTTGACATGTTTTTCAGAGACATCCCAGATGATGGCGGTTTTGCAATAATGGCTGGAGTAGAACAACTAATTGAATACTTAAAAAACTTAAGATTTGATGAAGATGATATTGAGTACTTTAGAAGCAAAAACATATTTAGTGAAGATTTCCTTGAGTATTTGAAAAATTTTAAGTTTGAATGTGATGTATGGGCTATTCCTGAAGGAACTCCTATTTTCCCTCAAGAACCTATAGTTACAGTGAGAGGGCCAATTATTCAAGCACAAATAATAGAAACCATGGTGCTATTGACTATTAATCACCAAAGTCTTATTGCAACAAAATCTAATAGAATAGTTAGAGCCGCCAATGGAAGAGCTGTAATGGAATTTGGTTCTCGTAGAGCTCAAGGATATGAAGGTGCTATTTTGGGAGCCAGAGCAGCTTATATCGGAGGTTGCGTAGGTACAGCTTGTACTATTGTAGATAGAGATTTTGATGTACCGGCCTTGGGAACTATGGCACATAGTTGGATTCAAGTATTTCCTTCTGAACTAGATGCTTTTAAAGCTTATGCAAGACTTTATCCTGACAATTGTGTATTGTTAGTAGACACATACAATGTATTAAAATCAGGAATTCCAAATGCCATAAAGGCTTTCAATGAAGAGCTCATTCCAAAAGGATTTAGACCAAAGGGAGTTCGTATAGATAGCGGAGATATAGCTTATCTGTCAAAAGAAGCTAGAAAAATGCTAGATGAAGCAGGCTTTGAGGATTGTTCCATTGTAGCCAGCAATGCTCTTGATGAATATGTCATAAGGGATTTACTAAACCAAGGAGCAAAAATAGACTCCTTTGGAGTAGGTGAAAGGCTCATCACAGCTAAATCCGAACCAGTATTTGGTGGAGTATATAAATTGGCCGCCATTGAAGAAAATGGTCAAATTGTACCAAAAATAAAAGTAAGTGAAAATGTAGAAAAAATAACTGTGCCAGGATTCAAACAAGTTCAAAGATTGTATGACAAAAAAACTGGCAAAGCCATTGCCGATGTAGTTACTCTACACGATGAAGAAATTGACAATTCCAAACCCTATGAAATATTTCATCCTCTGTACACATGGAAGAAAAAAACAGTTACAAACTTTTATGCAAGAAAACTATTAGTTCAGATATTTGACAAAGGAGAACCTGTATATACAAGCCCAAATATAAATGAAATAAAAAATTATTGCAATGAACAAATAAATACTTTGTGGGAAGAAGTTACTCGTTTAGAAAGTCCTCATGAATATTTTGTGGATTTGTCCAAGCCTTTGTGGACAATCAAACACAATTTGTTGGAAGAACATAAATAAAGCACCGCAAAGCGGTGCTTTTCATATTTTCTTGTAGTTTTCTTTAAATTCTTTTACTATATCTTTGTTTACTTCTACTTCTCCATATCTCACGTCTATATAAGTGTTTCTCAAACTTTCAAGGGATTCATGAGCATAATGGGCTTCAGCTTTTTTGTTTATTTCCATAGTAGTATCATGACTTTCTATAGCTATATCATCTTTTAAGCATTTGTTTAAAAATTTTCTATAATAATACCTTATGGCTTCTTTTTCATTTTTAGGTCTAAATATCCTAATTCTCTTCTTGTTTTTCTTCTTTTCTCCAATATATTCCTTTTCCTCTATATATTCTTCTTCTATAATATTTTTAGACATATTCCTTTTAAATACTCTCCATATTATATACAATATCAAAGCCATAAATAGTATTTTGAATACCCAGTCTATTATTGCTAAAAATACAGGAGAAATTTCACCTTGATTTGTTTTCATAAACTCTTCTAAGGTTTCCTCAGGAGGTTTTTGTTCTTGCATTTCAAATTTGCCATTCCTTAAAAACTTTTGAAATATCTTTATCAAGAACATAGCTATATATCCTGCACCAATAAAAACCCAATAAAACAATTTAAATATCATATCTATTAAAAAATCATATGTGACTTTCAAACCATGTAATATTGCATTTAAAACTTTCTCTGTACTCAATATAAGGGAAAATGCTACTATAAAAACTGAATATTTTATGTTTTGTCCATTTATTTTTTCCATATCCTTGTTATGCTCTAAATATCTTAAACTTCTAATCAGTATGACTCCAGTCATAAAATATATAATCATGAAAAAACCTGATACTCTATTTATAAAAGAATAAGTCATTGTCACCAAAGATAATGCAATTACGGCAGTGAAAATTCCAATTCCTTTCTTAAAACTTAATTTTACAGAAGAAGATGAAGATAAATCTTTATATTTATATAGATAAAAACCCATGGCAATAGATGTAAGCATTGTGAAATTGGCATTTTTATAAAATATAAGAATTGGCAACATAAGAAGAATGACTGAAAAATAGAATTTCTTCTGTTCTTTTAACTTGCATCCTATATAAGTTACAAATACAGTCCATATATATATAAGCATATAGTTAAAAAGGCCATTAGAATTTCCTACAAGAGTACTATAAGGCAAAAAGTATGTAGTTATGGCAAATACAAAGGAAAAATTCATCATGATTTCTAAAATTTTAAATCCTACCATCTATTTTCTCCTCACATATTTGATAATAGATTCACTTAAACAATCTAAATTTTCTTCTTCTAAAGAAATTAAAATCAAACTATTTACTTGTCTACTGAAGTTTTCTATTGGCTCTATATATGATTTAAATACTCTCGGGGTAACAATTACATAAGTAGTGTACTTTTCACTTCTATTCATGATATTTTCAATGAGTTCTTCTAAGGGTACTGTTATGCTGTAAGAAACCCTACCTAGCATTTCCAACAAATATTCCAAATGGCTTGAGCCTACTCCTGGATATGTTATATTTTCTCCATTATAAAAACCATATATTTGAGAATTTGTAGTAAATCCATAAGGTATTTTTGCCTCTTCGATTTCTTCAAGTATCCCTCTAGATAGTGATATGCACTCTTCTATGCTTTCTTTATCTATAAAAGACCAGAAAGGTTTATGCGATTCTATATTTAAAATAAACACTAAACTATTATCTGTAGTAAAATCAAAATTTTTAACCATGAGTTTTCCATATCTAATGGATGAATTCCAGTGAATATGTTTTTGAGGTTCTCTTCCAGTGTATTCCCTAATTCCTAGAGTCATCAATGGGTCATCAATTATCCATCTTCTAACAGAAACATCTCCCATATAGTTCCCATAGGGAACCAAAGAGTCCTCCAAATAAAGAGGTTTTGGAAGGACAACCAATTCCTGCAGATATTCAATTTCTTTGTCTATACTTTCAAAACCTATAAAATCCCCTAAAGATAAAGAGACATTTCTAAACATATATACACCACGCTGTTTTGATAGCATGGTATAAGTCTTTTTTACTCTTTGATAAGGCATAAGAAAAAAGTCTACTGTATGAACTACATATCCAGGTGTTTCTGTAGAATTGGTCTTAAATTTAAAGTGGAAACTATCGGGAAACCTTTCATTTACTTGTAAAAACGTAACTGGAAGTCTCTTGTTATTTTCTAATATTGTAGTTATATAAAACTCTTCATCTATTTCTACATTTTTCTTGGATATTTCTCTTTTATAATTAATTTTGTTAAATCCATATTTTATAGTTAATTTATTTAATGAAAAAGTCAAGACTACCAATATAATATAAAACCAGATCATAGCTAAATCTCCTCTGTAGGAACATTTATCTTTTCAAGTATATCCTTTATCACTTTTTCTCCATCTTCCATTTTACTTATGCCTTTTACAAGTATTCTATGATTGAATACGTGAGGTGCCATTTTCTTTATATCTTCTGGAATTATATAGTCCCTACCATTTATTGCTGCATAGGATTGACAAGCTTTGTATAGTGCTATTGTTCCCCTTGGGCTTACACCAAGCTGAATTTTTATATCATTTCTAGTAGCCTCTACTATATCCATGATATAATTTAAGACATCTTCTGAAATAGTTACTTTGCTATAATTTTCTAAAACATATTCTAGCTCTTCTTCTTGAATTACTTTGGAAAGACTATCTACAATATTAAAGGAAGTATTTTTATGTATAATCTTCTTTTCTTCTTCTCTAGTAGGATATCCCATATTTATTCTCATAAAAAATCTGTCCAATTGAGCTTCTGGAAGTGGAAAAGTTCCATAAGATTCTACTGGATTTTGAGTAGCCAATACCATAAAAGGAATATTTAATCTTCTAGTTTCGCCATCTACTGTTATTTGCTTTTCCTCCATGGCCTCTAGCAAACTTGACTGAGTTCTTGGAGTTGCTCTGTTTATCTCATCCGCCAATACTATATTTGCAAACAATGGACCTTCTCTGTATTCAAATTCATTTATCTTTTGATTGTAAAAATTTATCCCTGTAAGATCTGATGGAAGCAAATCTGGAGTAAATTGAATTCTCTTGAAAGGTAATCCCAATGTCCTTGAAAAAGACTTGACAAGCATGGTCTTTCCCACTCCAGGAATATCTTCCAATAGTACATGACCTCCCGATATAAAAGAGACTATCAAAAGTTCAATGACATCACTTTTCCCTACTATTACTTTTGAAACATTTTCTATTATCTTTTCTTTAAAATCTACAAAAATACTCGTGTCCATGCAATCACCTCTAAATACAATAATATATATTAATTCGACAAAAGAAAATTTTTACCTTTATATATTTATTAAATTATCTTAATATTCTAAATACAAAAAAATTAACAAAAATAAGGCTACAATTTGCTAGCCTTATTTTTTGCCCTTTACTCTTTTTAGTCTAAAGAAATCTTCCCGTTCTTTTTCTTCCAATACTTCTTGTATGGATTTTATCTCTCTTGTATATTTAGGAATTTGAATTTTCTCCAAAGCATTGGCTCTTTTTTGAGTCTTTTTTATTTCCATAGCTAATTTATAAATAGAGTTTTCTATTTCCGCCAATTTATAAACTAAATATCTTATTTTTATAAAATTTAGTACTGCCATATCAAATGTTGGATTTGTTCTAAAAAATCCATACTCCGCAGAAAATGGCCTCTCTTCATATTTTATATAAGGTATTTCAACCCCCATAACACTTTTAAATAAAATCTCAAATTCCTCTTCTTTCCCCAATGACATAGCTATTTCTTCAATGTTTTCTGAGCCCATAGTTATATTAGCATATTTAAGTTTTTCATATGCCTCTTTGAAACCTTCATTTATTTCTTCTTCTATTTTATTAGCTTCATCAATTAAAGCCATCATTTCTCTTATAAGAACAGTCCTCTTTTTGTCCAAAAGATCATACCCTTTTTTAGAAAATTCAAGAGAACTTTTAGCTTTCATCAAATTAGCTTTTGTTGGAGTCATTTTATATACAGCCATAAAATCACCTATTTCCCTAGATACTCTTCTATCAATTTCGAATCTAATCTATCCAATTCTTCTTTAGGAAGTATTTTAAGGATTTCCCATCCTAAATTTAAAGTATCTAATATATCTCTATTTTCATTAAATCCTTGAGTTATAAATACTTCTTCAAATTGCCTTCCAAACTCTAGGTATTTTTTGTCATTATCTGACAAGTCATCTTCTCCTATTATTTGTGCAAGAGCCCTTACTTCTTGAACTTTTGAATAAGATGAAAAAAGTTGATTTGCCACATCTGGATGATCTTTTCTTGTAAATCCTTCTCCTATTCCATCTTTCATAAGTCTTGAAAGTGAAGGTAGTACATTTATAGGTGGATAAATATTTTTTTGATACAATTCTCTTGAAAGAACTATTTGCCCTTCTGTTATATATCCTGTCAAATCTGGTATAGGATGAGTAATATCATCATTTGGCATAGTAAGAATTGGTATGAGAGTTATAGATCCTTCTTTGTTTTTTAACATCCCAGCTCTTTCATATAAACTAGCCAAATCTGAATATAGATATCCAGGATATCCCCTTCTACTTGGAACTTCTTCTCTTAAAGATGAAATTTCCCTTAAAGCTTCTCCATAGCTTGTAATATCCGTCATTATGACTAATACATGCATGTTTTTTTCAAATGCTAAATATTCAGCAGCAGTCAGTGCACATCTAGGTGAAATAATTCTTTCCATTATGGGATCATCCGCATAGTTTACATACATGACAACTCTATCTAAAACATGAGATTTTTCAAATGTATCTCTAAAAAAATGAGCCTCATCATGTTTAACACCCATAGCAGCAAATACTATACAAAAATTTGTCTTTTCCCCATCTTTAGATTTTATTTTTGCATATCTTACAATTTGTGCTGCCAATTCATTGTGTGGAAGCCCACTTGCTGAAAATATAGGCAATTTTTGTCCTCGTATCAATGTTATAAGACCATCTATAGACGAAATCCCTGTTTGTATATAATCTCTTGGATATTCCCTTGCTACAGGATTTATTGGCCTCCCATTTATGTTGAAAGTCTCCTTTGAATATATTTCTCCTCCACCATCAATAGGCTTTCCAACTCCATTAAAAGTTCTACCTAAAATATCTTTAGACAAAGGTATTTCAAAAGGTTTCCCTTGAAAACGAACCTTAGTGCCATGAGTAGACATCCCTACAGTAGAACCAAAAACTTGAATTATAACTCTTTCATTTTCAATTTTTATAACTCTTCCTAATTTCTTATCTCCTCTTTCATCTTCTACTTCTACTATTTCCCCATAACGAGCATCATGAATGTTTGAAAGCTCAACTATTGCTCCCTCTATTTTATCTAGCTGTAAATACTCTTTTCTCATATATATCTACCTCTCTATTTAGAGTATTTTTCCTCTAATACATCATAATAATTATCTATCTTTTCATTTAAAACTTTTATACCCTCTAAATTGTCATTTGGAATAGTATATTTCATCTTTATGACATCTTCAAAGAGTTCATTTTCCTTGACTTGAGAAATAGGAATACCTTTTTTAATACATATAAAACCTCTTTCATAAAGTTTAAATATGGTTTTTAGCATCTCAAATTGCTTTTTTAGCGGAACAAAAGTGTCCTCTTTGTGAAAAGCATTTTGTTGTAAAAATCCAATCTTTATTACTTTGGCAATTTCAAGTATAAGTCTTTGTTCATCTGGAAGTACATCTTCTCCTACAAGCAAAACTAAATCTTTCAATTTATCTTCTTCATACAATAATTTCAACATCTTACCACGCAAAGCAATTACATCTTCTTCTAATTCCCTTTCATAAAAATCCCTAAGCATTTCTACATATCCACTATAACTTGTAAGCCAATTTATAGCAGGATAGTGCCTTGAATAAGCCAACTCTCTATCAAGAGCTAAAAATACATTTACAAATCTTTTAGTGTTTTCCGTAACTGGCTCTGAAAAATCTCCTCCTGCTGGAGATACTGCCCCTATAATAGTTACAGAACCCTCTTTCCCATCCAATGTAGTCACATAACCTGCTCTTTCATAAAATTCAGCAAGTCTTGTAGGAAGATAAGCAGGATAGCCTTCTTCTGCTGGCATCTCCTCAAGTCTCCCTGATATTTCTCTCAATGCTTCAGCCCATCTAGATGTGGAATCAGCCATTATAGCTACATGATAGCCCATATCCCTAAAATATTCAGCTATAGTTATACCTGTATAAATACTAGCTTCCCTTGCAGCTACAGGCATATTTGAAGTATTTGCTATAAGTACAGTTCTTTCCATAATAGGTTTATTGCTTTTAGGATCTATAAGTTTAGGAAAATCCTCAAGAACTTCTGTCATCTCATTTCCTCTTTCTCCACATCCAATATAAACTATGATATCTGCATCAGACCATTTTGCCAATTGATGTTGAGTCATAGTCTTTCCTGTACCAAATCCTCCTGGAATAGCAGCAGTTCCACCTTTAGCTATAGGAAAAAATATATCCAATACTCTTTGACCAGTGACAAGCAATCTATCTATAGGGAGTCTTTCCTTTACTGGTCTAGGGGTTCTAACAGGCCATTCTTGATACATTCGAAGTGGATATCTTCTGCCATTTTTATCTTCAACCACTGCCAATTCTTCTTCTATTGAATAAGTTCCACTTTTTTTAACTTCTACAATTTTTCCGCTAATTCCAATGGGAACCATTAATTTGTGAGTAATAAGAGATGTTTCTTCTACTGTAGCAAAAACTTCTCCTTCTTTCACAAAATCTCCTATATCAACTAAAATATTTGTGGGCCACAATTTTTCCTCATCAAGAGAAATAAGGCCTACTCCTTCTGGTATAAAATTCCCAAATTCTTCATTCATCTTCTTTAGTGGTCTTTCTATTCCATCAAATATATTTTGAAGAATTCCAGGACCTAATTTCAAGCTCAAAGGCTTTCCTGTAGAATAGATATTTTCTCCTTTTTTTAGTCCCTCAGTTTCTTCATAAACCTGTATTATACCTTTATCTTCTTCTATTGAAATCACTTCACCTATAAGTTTTTTTTCCCCAACTAAAACCATTTCTCTCATCTTAAATCCTGACATTTCTTCCCCCAATATGACAGGACCATTTATCATACTTACCTTTCCCATTATATCAGTCAAGGATATCACCTGCTTTTTCCAATTTCTCATACAATTTTTGCCCAATTAAATATTTATTTTCCTCTATCTTTGCTTTAAAGCTTTGGTCTATTAAATAAGTCCTATCCTTATCAGAAATCAAGAAACCGCCAATTATATCTTTATCAGCTTCTTCAAACACAATTTCTTTTTCAAATCTATTAGCTAAAGCTAAAATTGATTGTCTATATTTTTGACTATCCTCTTGTTTTAAATACAAAATTATATCTTTTTCACTCATTTCGCAAAAAGTTTTTCCCAATTCTTCAAGAAAATACTTTTCATATTCTTTTGATTTAGAAAACTCTTTGCCCTTTTCTTCTATGCTCAAAAGTAGTTCTTTAAGCAATTCTTCTTTTTTCTTAAGGATTTTATTTCTTTCTTCTATTAGAGCTTGTGATATCTTCTCATTTTTTATCATTTCACCATTTTTGGTTTCTTTTTTAATGATTTCATCTCTTTTAGATAAAGTTTTTTCCCTGTACTCATCTAAAATGATTTTGTTTTTTTCTTGTAGCTGGCTTAAAGTCTTAGAAAAATTCTCTTTTTCTTTTTCTAAAACTATTTTATAAAATATATTTAACTTATCTTCTACTGTAATCAAAATTCATCACCTCAAATTTTAATACCTATAGATTCTCTTATATATTTAGTGATAAAGTCCTTTTCTCTCATGCCATGTCTATCTGGAATAGTCACTATAAGCGGAATATTTTCTCTTAATTTTATCTTAAACACTTCTTCTCTCACTTCATCAAATACATTTTCTGTTAAAAGTATTATTCCTATAGCTTCATTTTTCATTGCTTTTTCTAATTCTGCCAATATATCTTCTCTTTCCTTTGCTAAAACTCCATTTATTCCAGCTAATCTCATCCCTACTAGAGTGTCCTTATTATCACTTATCAAAAAAGACTTCATGCTTACAATCTCCCCAATATAAGTATTGAAACTATAAGACCATATATTGCAATACCTTCAGCCAATCCAACAAATATAAGAGTTTTACCTAATATTTGAGGTTCTTCTGATACTGCTCCCAATGCTGATGAGCCTACTACACCTACTGCATATCCTGCTCCAATAGTTGCCAATCCCGTTGAAAGAGCAGCTGCTATAAATCCCAATCCTGAAGCTGATTGAACACTAGCTGTTTCTGCCTGTGAAAAATTTGGAACTAGCAAAATAATAGCTGACACAAGCAATGGTATAAAAGCATATAAATTAAACTTTAGTACTTTTTTAAGCTTTTTCTTATTTGTTTCCCTACCTTTATATAGAAAATATACTCCTGTTCCAATAGTCATTAAAACTAAAATTATAGTTGATACCATTATAAAATTCATTTTTTTACCTCCTCATTAAAATTTTATTGGTTTAAATTCAATACCTTCTCCTTCATAATACCTACTAAACAATTCATAATATTCAAGTCGCAATCCTTGAATAAAAACTATTAGCCCTTCAAGACCAATTATGATTATATTTCCTATAAGTAAAACTATTACATTTCCTAGTTGTGTACCTATCATTTTACCTATAGTCTGAAAAGCTATAAATAACCCTACGTGAGTGAGAGCAAAAGCTCCAACTCTTATAAAAGAAACTGTACCACTAAGCATACTTAAAAGTGTTTCCAATATAGAAAAGCTGCTTTCAATATAATAGCTTGAAACATCTTCTTCATAAAGAGGCCTTTTCTTTAAAAGAAGATTAGAAAGAGGTTCTTTAAAAATCATAAGAGCTATAAATATCACAGCAAATATTTCTCCAATTCCCATAGGAATAATAGTTTTCCCCAAAAGTTTTCCTCCTAAAAGCAACAGCAGCAATATATAAAATCCAAAACCTGCGACTCCATTTTTACCAAACAATCCTTCTTTTAAATCTTTTCTCTTTATGCTATTTAAAATACTATATATATAACTTATAAATATTAGAAATACTCCTATGACTACTGCACTTATCAAAATTGTATTTATATTTTCAAAGGGTCTGATTAAAAGAGCAGGAATTACATCTTCAAATCCAAAAAATGCACCATAAAATACTCCAAAAATCATTGAACTCAGGCCAAGCCTAGTAAGTATCTGCCCAAATACTTTATTTTCTTGCTTTCTTAAAAGCAAAAGGCCACCAATAAATAAAATCATCCCTTGCCCTAAATCTCCAAACATAGCCCCAAATAAAAACATATAAGTAATACTTAAAAATGGAGTTGGATCTAATTCGTTGTAAGATGGTATTCCATACATTCTCACCAAAGTCTCAAATGGCTTAAATATTTTGTTGTTTTTCAATTTCGTTGGAATTTTTCTATTTAACATTTCATTTTCATCATTAAAAACAACAAGCAATCCCTCATACTTAGATAAAATATTCTCTATTTCAGCCCTATTTACCTCTGGAACCCAAGCAGAAAGATAGAAAAAATGGTTAGAACAAGCCATTTGTTCTTTTGCTTCATCTATTTTTTCACTCATATAAAATTTTGCCAAAAAATCTTCAACTTCTTCTAAATAAGCATCTTTTAATTTATTTAAAGATTCTTCTAGTTCACTGATTTTCTTTGCAATTTCTCTTCTCTTTGCTTCAATATTTTTTAATATTTCTTCTGGTGTACCAGAAAAATATTCAGGAACATATATTTCTTTGAAATTTAAAGATTTTAAAATCCTTTCAGTTTCCTCTTTTACACTATCAGGATATATAATTAAATAAACTTCTCCATTTTCACTACTTCCTGTATGAAATACTATTGCCAATATATTTTCATAATTTTTCCTAAGTTTAATTCTATCTTCTTTAGAAAGGACTCCAAAGACATACTTAAAATATTCAAGTCTTCTTAAGTCATCTATATTTACATCTACATCTTTTATATACACAAAATTCCTATAAAATTCATCTATCTGATTTAATTCTTGTTTTAGAGAATTTATTTCCCTATAAGGCTTCATCAATTTATCATATACTATATTTATAGATTCAATAGCTTCATCTAAATCATATTTTTCATTCAAGCAAAGTGGGTTTAATTTTATATTTCCTCCATATATATCCTTAAATTCTTCTATCTTATCCATACAATCTTTACAATATTTTTTGTTTTCAAAAGTCGTAATAGAATTTAGTTCTATAACTTTTTCTACATTCCTATCATCTACATTGAACATAAAGCTATTTTCTTCTATTTGTTTTAGAGCATTGACAAGACTCACTTTCCCCGACAAGATCAAATCCTTCACTACATTGTCAACTTCATCTATATCCCCTACAATACTCATCATAGACATCTTTTCCACTGCCATTAGACATCACTTCCTTCAATTTTCCTTACAAGATATTTTTTTCCCTCATTTAAATCGAGCCCATATCTTATAGCTTCTATGGTTGAATATAAATCCCTCATCTCATACTCTAATAGATGAATATAAGCCATAGCAACTGTAATATCCATTTTCCCCTTTCTATAGAGTTCTATAAACTGAAAATAGATGTATCTTTCAATTCTTCTCTCCATAAATAAGTCTACATCTTGCTGAGTATCAAACAAAAAATTATATTTTGAATTAAGTACTTTTTCTATAAACTTATCTTCTTCTAAATAGCAAAATTCTCTTATATCTTTAAAATTGTATTTATAGCCACCTTCAATAGTATAATTTATTAGTTCTTCTGGAAGCAATTTATAGTATTTAATTCCCCTATATATCCATTCTAAATTAAGCAAATCAATATTTTTACCAAGAAAATCTTCAAAAATTTTTGAATCCAATTTATCCAGTTTTAATCCTTGCTTCTTTATAGTTTGAAAATAAAATCTATCTAAATTCATCTCCATATAAAACAAAAGTCTTCTGTCTTCTTTTCTTAAATAAGGTTTTAATATTTCATAATATATGGTCCCACTTAAATTTTCCACAAACTCTTCAATATCCTTTGAACTAGATAACTTTTCATAATTTAAAACTCTAAATTTGGCAGGATATACAGTGTGATTTACTAATTTTTCAATATCTTCACCTTTAGAAAGCACTCTAAGATAAAGTTTCAAGTCTTCTATTTCATATCGCATAAAAATTGATCTAAATAATTTTTTATACTCCCCATTAAAATAATGGAGCAATTTTTCATATTGAAATAAAACATATGCTTTTATCAACTGTTCCAATTCTCTTCTATGAATATTATTTATATTTACTTCCTTTAAAATCACTTCATAGTTTGTATTTTCTCTTAAGTAAGAAGCCAATTCTTCTATGGATTTACATTTAAACAGATTTATAAAATCTTCATCTGTAAGAAGATTCCCATTTAGCACTCTTATTTTAGTATTTATTGCTGCAAATCTTCTTTCATTTCCCATGCTTTCAACCCCTTACTTCTTAATATCAAATATTTGTATAAAAAGCTCATCTTCTATTTTCTCTTTTTCATCTTCATAAATTTTTTCAATCCTTCTATATACAGCCTCTCCCCTATCTGTAATTTTTTTAGCCTCTTCTTCTCCTTTCATTGCCAATTTATTATATATTTCCTTGCCATCTTTTTTAGCTTTTTCTATTATCTCTGTTTCTATATCATTCATTGCTTGCTTGAGTTGCTTTTCATTTTCCCTTTTTATCTCTTCAGTTTTATTTCTAATTTCTATAGCTTCTTTATCAATATCAATTATTTTATTTATGATATCTTCCATTTTTATCACCCCATGACTACTTGATTATACTCTTAATATATTTGTTGTAAAATTACATTTTATGTATTAATTAGCCTTTATAAAGGTTTTTATACCATTTA
Source organism: Sporanaerobacter sp. (assembly GCF_047830725.1). Taxonomy (NCBI): domain Bacteria; kingdom Bacillati; phylum Bacillota; class Tissierellia; order Tissierellales; family Sporanaerobacteraceae; genus Sporanaerobacter; species Sporanaerobacter sp. The sequence continues at coordinate 925,060 of NZ_CP181252.1, forward strand.
ATCTTATTCTTTGAAATAAAACATATATTATTGCAATAAATCTTTAATTATCAAACTAAATTGCAATTTCTTATTTTTTTAAAAAAACACCCTCTTTCGAGGGTGTTTTCTAACTAAAGCTGCATTCCACTTTTAAATGCTTCAATATTTACTTCATGAACTCTTTCAGGTAAATTCTCTTTGATAAGTTTTATCCAATCTATATTTTCAAGTTCTAACGCCTTTACAAGGCAACCCAACATTACAATGTTTTGAGCTTTTACTTCTCCTAAATCTTCTGCTACTTTTCTTGCATTTATAACCTTTATATTTTCAACTTCTTTTTCCAATGCTTCTATGACGCCATCTGGATATTTTTCTTTTCCAGCAAGTACTGGCAGTGGATACATTTCTACATCATTAACTATAAGTTTCCCACCTTTTTTCAGTTGATTTAAATATCTTGCTGCTTCTATCTTTTCAAAGGCTATCATAACATCTGCTTCACCTTCTCCAATAGATGGTGAATATACTTTTTCGCCAAATCTTATTTGAGTAGTTACACTTCCTCCTCTTTGAGCCATTCCATGAATTTCTGACATTTTTACATCATAACCTTCAGCTATTAGGCCTTGAGAAAGAATTTTCGATACCAATATAGTTCCTTGTCCACCAACTCCTACCAACAATAAGTTCTTAACCATATTATTCACCTACCCTTTCTATAGCATCAAATGGACAAACTTGCTTACAAATAGTACATCCATTGCAAAGGGATTTGTCTATACTTACTACATTGTCCTTCACAGATATAGCTGGACAACCAATTTTTAGACAAGTCTTACACTTTCTACATTTTTCCTGATTTACTTCACAATACATATCTTTTCTTCTTCTTTGAACTTCCTTGATAAGTGCACAAGGTTGTTTTGTAATGATGACAAAAGGTTCTGTAGCTTCATAAGCATCTTTTACAGCAGCATTTGTTTGCTCCAAATTGTAAGGATCTACTACTCTTATGTTTTCATCTTTTATGCCCACAGCTTTAACTATAGATTCAATATCGACTATTTGAGTAGCCTCTCCCATCAAAGTCTTTCCTGTTCCTGGATTTTCTTGATGTCCAGTCATAGCTGTAATTCTATTATCAAGTATGACCATTACCATATTTGTCTTGTTATAAACTGCATTTACAAGGCCAGTCATTCCTGAATGGAAGAAAGTTGAGTCTCCAACAAATCCAAATACCTTTTTATCTCTTCCTGCTATCTTAAAGGCCTTCTCAAATCCCAATCCTGCACTTATTCCTGCACCCATACAGATAACTGTATCTCCAACATTTAGTGGTGGTGCCATGCCAAGAGTATAGCAGCCTATATCACTTGTAACTACTATGTCTTTAAGTTTGCTTACAGCATAGAATATTCCTCTATGAGGACATCCAGCACAAAGAGCAGGTGGCCTAGAAGGAACTTGTACATCTGCATGATAAGTTTCTCTTTTTTCTTCTTTAACTAATGCCTTTCTAATAATATCTGGGCTCAATTCCCAACATATTGGAATGAAATCTTTTCCTATACATTCTATTCCAAGTGCTTTCACAGTATTTTCAATATATGGTTCATTTTCTTCTATCACATATACTTTATCTACAGCTTTTGCAAATTTAACTATCATTTCCTCTGGAAGTGGATAAGTAAAACCTATCTTTAAATATGAAGCATTGTCTCCAAATACCTCTTTTGCATGTAAATAAGAAATTCCACTTGTTATAATTCCAATTTTTTTATCTCCCCATTCAATTCTATTTAGAGGAGTATTGTTTGAATACTGTCGCAATCTTGGAAGTCTTTCTGTTTCTATCTCCATATGTTTTACTTTAGAGTTTGCAGGTACCATAATATATTTCTTTATATCTTTTACATATTCTTTAACCCCTACTTCTTGCCTTTCGCCAAGTTCGACTAAACCCTTGCTATGACATACTCTAGTAGTCACTCTCAACAATACTGGTGTATCAAAAGTTTCACTTATTTCAAAAGCATATTTCATGAAATCTTTACATTCTTGACTATCAGATGGCTCTAACATAGCCACTTTTGCATGAGGAGCATACAATCTATTGTCTTGTTCATTTTGAGAACTATGCATTCCTGGTTCATCTGCCGTCACTACAACAAGACCTCCATTTACCCCTTCATAAGCCATTGTAAATAGTGGATCTGCAGCCACATTCAATCCTACATGTTTCATAGTCACCATTGCTCTCGCTCCAGCTATTGAAGCACCACTTGCAACTTCCAATGCTACTTTTTCATTTGTAGACCATTCTGAATAAATTTCTTTGTATGTGGAAACGTTTTCTAATATTTCAGTACTAGGAGTCCCTGGATAAGCACAAGCTACTAGACATCCTGCTTCATAGGCACCTCTTGCAATAGCTTCATTGCCTGTTAAAAGCTTTTTCATATACTTTCCCCCTATCTATATACTATACTTCTTATTCTATTATAACAAATATAACTTAAGAATTGAAAAAATATGAAAAATATTTAACATAGTTGTAAATAAAAAGATAGAAGGTAGGAAGTTCCTACCTTCTATCTTTTTATTCAATTGGGATTTGATTGTTTTTAGGTGAACTAGGCTCAACTTTAGGCAATTTCACAATAAGAATTCCATCTTCAAATTTTGCTTTTACATTATCTGCATCTACATCATCTACATAAAAACTTCTAGACATACTGCCAAAACGTCTTTCTCTTCTAATGTAGTTTTCCTTTTTCTCTTCTACTTCTTCTTTCTTTTCTGCTGAAATTGTCAAAACATCATCTTTAAGTTCTAATTTTATATCTTCTTTGCTTACTCCTGGAAGTTCTGCTTCCAATATATACTCTTTATCATTCTCTGATATGTCTACTCTAATTCCACTGTTGTCCATTGGGAAATACTTTGGAAAACCTGAGTCTGAATAAAAACTTTCTAGCATAGAATCAAACATTTTGTCAAAATCCCAAGGGTCTCTTATCACATCTAAATCTCTTCTTCCTTTTCTGTAAGGTGTCAAGCCAAACATAATATCGCCTCCTAATATTTATTATTTATTTGACTTTGACTTTCCTTGACCTTCTATTTATACTTTATCATCTACATTTTATATATTCAAGTATTGATAAAGCGTGATTTTATGCAATAATTCACAATAGCCAAATTTATTTAAATATTTCTTATTTTTTCTCACGTTTTCTTCATATATTTACTTTTTAAGCATTTTCTTTTACTTATTCACTTTCATTTTTCATTCCTATTTTGATTTCCCAATAATATTTGAGAAGTCTTTCTATTGTCTCTGAACAAAATTATACTGTTTTAGTATATTTTTGATGCAAAATTAAAAACACCTATTTAGGTGTTTTTTTGTGGTAGCCCCAAGGAGAATCGAACTCCTGATTCTGCCGTGAGAGGGCAGCGTCTTAACCGCTTGACCATGGGGCCATATATATTTTTAATGGCTCCGGGACTAGGACTCGAACCTAGACAATGTGATCCAGAGTCACATGTGCTACCATTACACAATCCCGGATCGACATCCGACAAAGTATATTATACAACTTATTTTAAAATATATCAACCATGATTTTTTGTAAAATACTGTTTCTTTTATTTTTCCAATAGTATATAATTTATTTGATAGAAATTTTATAAGGGGTGTTTTGTATGAACAATGAAGAAAAAATATTACACCTTTTGGAAAATATGCAAAGTGACATAAAAGACTTGAAAGCTGGACAAGAGAGACTTGAAGCTAGGCAAGAAAGACTTGAGACTAGACAAGAAAGACTTGAGACTAGACAAGAAAGTTTAGAAAACAGACAAAAAGGATTGGAAAATGAAATAAAGGAAAATCGAAAAGCTATCGTCAGCATGGAAACCACTCTAGTAGACAAAATAAGGGGATTATATGACAATCGAGAAGTTGTAAATGACAAATTGGATTCACTAAATGAAAAAGTTGATAAACTTCAAATTGATGTGAATACATTAATTATTAAAACTGCCTATAATGATAGTCGAATCATTAGACTTTATGCAAATAACAAGGATGAAAATATTTCAAATGAATAAAACTCCCTTAAGGGAGTTTTATTCATTCATATTCTCTATATATTCTATTGCCTTATCTATTCTTTTTATACATTCTTTCCTCCCCAATATAGAGATGATATCAAATAGCCCAGGCCCTACAGTTTTACCTGACAATGCAAGTCTAGTAGGGTGTATAATATCTCCACCCTTTATTCCAAGTCTGTCAATTAAATCTCTATACTCTTTTTCCACTGTTTCCACATCAAAAGCTGGAGCATTTTCAAGAGTCTCCTTGCCTTTTTTTAGAAGTTCTACTACTCCTTCTTTTTTAAATCTCTTTTTTACGCCTTTTTCATCATATTCTTCTATATCCTTGAAAAAATAAGTACTAGCTTCTGCTATTTCAGGAAGCAATTTTACCTTTTCCCTAACTGCTTCGACTACTCTCTTTATATAGTCATATTTTTCTTCTATTTCAGCTTCTTCTATTAGTCCTCTTTCTATAAAATAGGGAATAGATTCTCTCACAATATAATCTAAATCCAGTTCTCTTAAATATTGGCCGTTCATCCAAGTAAGCTTATCTACATCATATATAGCCGCAGTTTTTGAAACTTTGTCAAGAGAAAATTTTGCCAGTGTATCCTCTACAGAAAATATTTCTTCATCTTCCCCAGGAGACCAGCCCAATAGAGTTAAATAATTGACTATTGCTTCTTTTAGATATCCTCTTTCTCTAAACTCCTCTACACTTGTAGCCCCATGCCTTTTACTTAATTTACTTCTATCTGGGGCAAGGATCATAGAAATATGAGCAAACTGTGGTATTTCATATCCTAAAGCTCTATATATATGAATTTGTTTTGGAGTGTTGGATAAATGTTCTTCTGCCCTTATGACATAATTTATCTTCATCATATGATCATCTACTACACAAGCGAGATTGTATGTAGGCATTCCATTTGATTTCATGATTATATAGTCATCTAATTGAGTATTGTCAACTGAAACCTTTCCTCTAATTAAATCTTCTACTTCAGTGGTTCCTTCCTTTGGAATCTTTATCCTTATGACATAAGGCTTTCCTTCTTTTAAGTTTTTCTCTACTTCTTCCTTTGAAAGATGGCTACATTTTCCTGAATATCTGAATGGAAGTTTTTTCTTTTTTTGTTCTTCTCTCTCTTTTTGAATATCTTCTTCAGTACAAAAGCAATAGTATGCTTTTCCTTCTTCTACAAGCCTCATTATCTCTTTAGTATACAGTTCTCTTCTCTCCGATTGAAAATATGGCCCATAATCTCCTCCAACTTCTGGTCCTTCATCCCAATCCATACCGAGCCATTTCATACTAGATATTATTTGAGATACTGAATCTTCCTTAAGCCTCTCTGTATCTGTATCTTCTATTCTCAAAATAAATTTGCCATTATTTTTCTTTGCAAAATAATAATTGAATAGAGCTGTTCTTGCACCTCCTATATGCAAATATCCTGTAGGACTTGGTGCAAATCTAACTCTTACATCCTCCATAATAAAACTCCTTTCAAATAAACTGATTTGCTATTTAATTAATAATATTATACCACTAATACAGTGTAAACAAAAAACTTATGTAAAACTGGATTGTTCCAGTTTTACATAAGTTCTATTTATTCACATTCTTTATATATTTATAGCCTTCCCAAATAGATATGGTTGTAAGACTGCCATTATCTAATTTAAATCTATAAAAATATTCTACATTGTCAAATACCCAACATAGAGCACATCTTATAACTCCTTCATGAGTTATAACTAATGCATTTTTATCTTTTGACACAATATCTTCTAAAAAATTTGCTGTCCTGCTGTAAAGATCCATCAAGCTTTCCCCATTTGGTATTCTATAATATATATAGTCATTTGTCCAAGTATAGGTTTCTTCAGGATAATCTCTTTTTATTTCCTCATAGGTTTTTCCTTCAAATATGCCAAAATTTATTTCCTGTATCCTTCTATCAAAATCACCTTTTAGCCCTAGCAATTCAGCAGTTTCCATTGTTCTTTTTAATGGACTTATATATACCCTTTCAAAAGAAATATCTTGTACCAGTTCTTTTGCCTTGAGTATCTGTTCTATCCCTATTTGAGACAATGTAGTATCAAAACTTCCATATACACCCCTTTTATTCTCTTTTGTTTCTCCATGACGAATAAATATTATATCCATAGCGTCGTCCCCATAAAAGCTAGCAATGAAATTATTTCTGTAATTTCTATACTAGCTCCATATACATCTCCTGTAAAACCTCCAATAGTTTTGTAGGTCTTCAAAGTTATCAAAAAAGCTCCAAACAATGAAAAACTCAAAGGTATCAGATACAGTGGATTTATGAAAAAAATAACTAAACTATATATTATTGCTCCCGTCAAGGCATATTTTTTAGGTTTACTTCTAGCAAACATATCTCCTATCCCACCAGGTCTAGCTATCTTGGTAAAAGACATAAGAATAGCTGCTATAAGTCTTCCATTCCCACAAGAAAGAGCAAGTATGAGAGGAACATTTTCACTTATATTGGATAAAAGTATGTATTTTAAAAGTATATCTAATACTATAGCTACTACACCATATGTACCAGCTCTACTGTCTTTCATTATCTCAAGTATTCTATCTTTGTCTCTAGCAGAAAAAAAACCGTCAAAGGTATCTCCCAATCCATCTAGATGGAGACCTCCTGTAAATATTACAATGGATGTTATAGCTAAAAAAGATGCTATATCAGTATTTACATAAGAAGATAGATAATATATAAGTCCGGCCAGCCCTCCAATAATCATTCCAGTGAATGGGAAAAAAAACGTGCTCTTGGATAAGTTTTTCTCATTAAAATCTATAGGTATATTTATAGGTATTCTTGAAAGAAATTGAATAGAAAGTATGAGTCCTTTTATCATTTTATCTTCACCGGTATACCGCAACATACCAAATATACTTCGTCAGAAAGTTGAGCTATTCTCTGATTTACTCTTCCTTGAATATCTCTAAATACTCTACCTATATGATTTTCTGGAACTAAGGAATCACCAACTTCATTAGTCACCATGACAAGACTATTTCCTCTTTTATTTATTTTATCTATAAGTTTTTTCAATTCATTGTAAATAGCATCTTCTACGGTTTTCTGAAGTTCTATGGATATTCTCTCTTCACCTTTTGTCATATCGTACATAATATTTGACGTAAGAACCGTTATACAATCTAATAAATAATGTTTTTCCTCTCCCAATGCACTATCTAAATCATAGTTTCCTTCAAAAGTTCTCCAAATACTTGGTCTAGATTTTCTATGGAGTTCTATTCTGTCCTCCATTTCTCCATCGGTTATTTTAGATGTAGCAATATATACTACATCCTTTTTCCCTTCATATATTTTTTCAGCAAAAAAACTTTTCCCACTTCTTGCTCCACCTGTCACTAAAACAATCATTTCATCACCTGATATCTATTAGTTTATCCCCATCAAGAGTAGCTTCATCAAATGTAGCCATATGGTCCATCACATATAGTGCTGAATCTATCACTTGAAAAGCGAGAGGACATCCTGAACCTTCACCAAGTCTCATTTCTAAATCAAGCATAGGCTTAACTCCTATTTCCTTTGCCATATAAATAGCTCCTGGTTCTTTTGAAAGATGCGATGGGAATACGTATTCTTTAACTAATGGATTCAATCTCACAGCACAAAGAGCTGCTGCTGAAGAAATAAAACCATCTATAACTATTGGTTTTCTATTTTTCGCTGCTGAAAGAAAGCAACCACACATCCCAGCTATATCAAATCCTCCTACTTTTGATATAACATCAATTGGATCTTCTCTATTTGGTTTATTTATCTCAATAGCCTTTTTTACGCAATTTATCTTGTTTTCATATTGCTCTTCTGTAAGCCCTGCTCCCTTTCCACAAGTAATCTCTGGCTCAAGACCTGAAAAAACACTCAATACTGCACTGCTAGTAGTAGTATTCCCTATACCCATTTCTCCTGTACCAAGAATGTCTACTCCTTCACTATAGAGCCTATCCGCAACTTCTATTCCCACTTCTATAGCTTTTATAGCTTCTTCACGGGTCATACTAGGGCCTTTTGTCATATTCTTAGTGCCGTAATTAATTTTTTTGTTAAGTATTTTGGGATTATTAAATTCTCCATTAACTCCAATATCTACTATCGTCACATCTGAATTTGCAAATTTAGAAAGAACAGATACTCCTGTAAGCCCCTTTGTCAAATTTTCAGTAAGAATTTTTGTAAATACTTGTGGAGGAGCACTTACTCCTTCTTCTACTACTCCATTGTCTGCACACATAATGACTATATTTCTTTTTTCAATACTATTGTGAGGCTTTCCTGTAATGCCAGCCATCTTTATAACTATATCTTCCAATATTCCAAGACTGCCTATAGGTTTTGCTAAATTATCCAATCTTTCACTGGCAATTTTTTTTGCCTTTTCATCTGGTGGTGCTATAGCTTTTAAGGTTTCTTTAAAAAGTTCCATTTTATCCCTCCATTATTGGTAGTATTAATCATTCACTATAGTAGGTACTACAACGGATTGTCAACATTTATTATATTATTCTTATGTAGTCTAGTCAAACAGTTTATACCAGATAAAATTCAATTTCATTGAAAGAACAATACCTTTATGATATATTAAATTTAAAATATCATTATGGAGAAAAAAATGTTTGGATATGTAATACCATGTAAAATGGAACTAAAAATTAAAGATTATGAAAAAGTAAAAGCGTATTATTGTGGATTATGTAGAGCTATAAAATATAACTTTGGAAATATGCCAAGAATTACAATAAACTATGACATGACCTTTTTAGCCATATTTTTAGATGCACTTGATAGCCATAAAAATGAATATATACATAGCAATTGTATTCTTCATCCATTTAAAAAAAGAAATTTTATTGTCAACAATTCTCCATTAGAATATGCATCATTTATAAATGTAATACTGGCTTATCATAAACTACTAGATGATATAGATGATGACAATTCTTTTAAGAGTAAAATTTTTTCAATCTTATTAAAAGGATATTTAAAAAAAATTCCCACACAATATATTAAAACAAAAGATCATATAGTGAAAAAACTAGAAAAACTATATTCTTTAGAAAAATCAGGAAATGTAGAAAATTTAGATGAACTCAGTCATCCCTTTGGAGAACTTACGGCTCATAGCATACTTGATTACTATAATGATGAAAAATATCAAGAAAATCTATACTATTTAGGATATAATTTAGGAAAATGGATTTATATAATGGATGCCTTTGATGATTTAGAAAAAGATTTAAATCACAATAAATTTAATGGTATAAATGCAGTTTTAAATAAAGACAATTTGCCTTATAATGAATTTAGGGAATCTGTTAAAAGTAGAATAAACTTTATTTTAACTTCTTATGCAAGAGAATGTTCAGAAATATTAAATTCACTGCCTATAGAAAAAAATGATGAAATTCTATACAATATATTCAACTACGGATTGCTAGAAAAAATGGATTTTGTATTTAAAAAGGAGGAATCTACCAAATGAAAGATCCTTATGAAGTACTTGGTGTAAATAGAAATGCATCTCAAGAAGAAATAAAAAAAGCTTATAGAAAACTCGCCAGTGAATATCACCCAGATAAATATATAGATAACCCTCTTAGAAATTTGGCAGAAGAAAAAATGAGAGAAATAAATGAAGCCTATGAATATCTCATGAAAAATAATGGAAAATATCTTTCTGAAGAAGAACTTCTATACAATGTAAGAATTGATATTCAGCAAGGCAATTTTTCTGAAGCTGAAAGAAAATTAAATTCAATAAATAATAGATCGGCAGAGTGGTTCTTCTTAATGGGAATCATAAACCAAAGAAAAGGTTGGTATGATGGAGCTTATGATTGTTTTCAAAAGGCTCATTCTATGGACCCTGGAAATAGGGAATATAATCAAGCTTTCAATTCACTAAATAGAAGAAATGACAATTATAGAGAACCTTATGGAAAAGATAAAGATCATGATCTCTGCCAAATTTGCACAACCCTATATTGTTTAGATTGTCTATGTGAATCTATGGGAGGCGATTTTATTCCATGTTGCTAAACAAGAGCAAAGCTGTTGCATACGGAGGAATATTGACTGCTTTAGGGGTCATTTTTATATATTTAGGGACTGTTCTTGCCTATAACAAATTAGCCATGCTCTTTTTTGCTTCTCTTATGATACCAATAGGAATACTTCTTATAGGGACTAAGTATGGTATATACATATATATTTCTACTTTAGTATTATCCCTTTTACTTGTAGGTTTCCGAGAAATAACTCTGTCTTATATCCTCTTTTTTGGCCCCTATGGAATCATAAAAAACTATATAGAAAAAATGGGCAAAATTCCCTTTGAAATAATTTTAAAGCTTCTATATTTTAATTTAGCATTATTTATCTCATATAAAATATATGGGCTCTTTATTTCTACTCCTACAAATATACAAATGCCTCTAATGCAGATATTTATATTACTTCAACCTGTCTTTTTAGCTTTAGATTATGTGATGACTTTATTTATACATAAGTTCAAGAAAAAATATAAGGCCTAATTTAAGGCCTTATATCAATCCTATTCCAGCTAAAAATACTATAATTATAGCAATAGGTGCAATAAATTTTAATATAAAATAGAAAATTCCCATATATCCTGCATTTATGCTACCTTCATTGGTCAATTGATTTTTAATGATGTTCTTATCTAATTTCCATCCTACAAACAAACTAGTTATGAACGCTGCAATAGTCAAGAAATAATTAGCTGTTAAATAATCTAAAAAGTCAAAGAAGTTTTTGCCGAAGAATACTTCCCCTGACAATGGCCCGTTAGAGAGAGAGGCAAATACTCCCAATATAGTTATAAGCAGTGTACAAATAGCTACAGCTTTCTTTCTATCCATATTAAATTTCTCTATTGCATAAGATACAACAACTTCTAACAAAGATATGGTACTTGTAAGTGCTGCTAACCCTAGCAACAAGAAAAATAATATTGAGAAAATATATCCTCCTGGCATTTGACCAAACACATTTGGCAATGTCATAAATACTAATCCAGGTCCACTATTTGGTGCTATTCCAAATGCAAAAACTACTGGAAATATTGCTACACCTGCAAGCAATGCAATTAAAGTATCAGCTATAGCAACATTTAAGCTTATTTTACCAATTTTTTCTCCTTTGCTAATATATGAACCATATGTGATCATAATACCCATTCCTAAACTTAAAGAAAAAAATGAATGCCCTAAAGCAGCAAGTATAGCTTCTCCTGTAATTTTTGAAAAGTCAGGTTTAAATAAAAAGTCAAGTCCAGCTTTCCCTCCTGGAAGAGTAATTGCTCTTATATCCAATATAATAACTATGACTAACAATAGAGGAACCAATAGCTTAGAATATTTTTCTATTCCTTTTTCTACTCCCGTAGCCACCACTATACCAGTTATAGCCATAAAAATGATTTGCCATATGATAGGTCGAATAGGACTGGAAACAAAAGAAGAAAACATTTTCCCAATTTCTTCCGCTCCAGCACCTGCAAACTGATTGCCAAAAGATTTTACAATATACTCCAATGTCCATCCAGCTATAACTCCATAAAATGCAAGAATCATAAATGCAGACAATACACCCAATACACCACTAATATACCATTTAGAACCTGGAGCCAATTCTTTAAAAGAATTTATAGCATCTTTTTTGCTTTGTCTTCCAACTAAAAATTCAGCCAACATTATTGGGATACCTATTGCTGCTACACAAATTAGATAAACTAAAATAAATGCACCCCCGCCGTACTTCCCTGTAATATAAGGAAATCTCCATATATTACCCAATCCTACTGCCGAACCTATTGCTGCTGCCAAAAGCCCAAAACTACTTTTAAAGCTTTCTCGTTCTCCCAAACTTCGATTAATACTTTTTACATGTTCACCACTCATCCTTAAGCCTCCCCCTATATATATTGTTAAGTCTCAATATAATAGTTTTCTGTCCAAATGTCAAGGAATTTTCTGAATTATCTAAAAATTAACGAAGTTTTTCTAGCATCTTTCAATTTCCTCATGAAACTAATCTCACAAAATAGCTATTATGTATTTTTTTATATTTTTCTCAGCTCCTAAATATCAGTTTTTTTGTTAATTCATTGACTAGTCTTCTAAATCACCCTTTTACTCAGCTAAATTGTCTGAATAAATTTTTCTCATTTATCTAGAAGTTTTTTCGCTTCAAATAGTCTTTGAAAAGCAGTAAATAGCACTAATGATGCATATATAAAAGTAATGATGCTTAAGTACTTATTAAATAATATCATTAAAGAAAATAATATAAATCCTTCTGTTCTCTCCATGACCCCTGCTTGATAATAAAAAGATTTCATTCCCTTTTTCTCAGACAATGCACCTACAGTTAAGAACACAGTCATTGAAATTATTATTGTTGAAGATAAAAACAACAATTCCATCCTTGAATCTGGAAACCTTAATCCCAGAGCTATTATAACTGACAACTCTACTATTCTATCAAAGGTAATATCCATTAATGTTCCCCAGGCTGTTGTAGTTTTCTGATATCTAGCAACTTCACCATCTACCGCATCTAAAAGTCCTGATATCCATAGTACAATAACAGCGAAAATTTCTTTTTCAAAATAGGCTAATATACCCGAGAATATTCCTACCAAAAAAGCTATTTTAGTAATAGTATTTGCAGTAAAATGTAGTCTTATGAAAATATTTGCAACACCTTTTATTAATGGATCCACATACTTTCTTCCATGTGTGTCTAACATTTTTATACCTCCTACCTCTAAAAAAATATTCCTTTTTCATAATCTATTGAAATAGAAACTTCATCACCTATTTGAAAATTCATATTAGGATCAGCTATTAATTTAATTTCTAAATCTTGTACTTTTACAGTGTAATATATCCTATCTCCCGCATATTTTTTTACTTTTATTATACCCTTAATATCAGTTTCACCTGGAGAATATAACTTTATATCTTCAGGTCTAATCATTAAACTAATTCCTTTATTATTATTAAGATTTGTTTTAAATTTACAAATTCCACTAACAAAATATCCATCTATAATGCTACCATCAATATAATTTTTTTCTCCTAAAAAATTAGCCACTTTCTTAGAGCAAGGCCTTTGATATAATTCTAATGGAGTTCCAAATTGCTTTATTTCTCCATCTAACATAATCGCCATTTTGTCTGAAGTCATTAATGCTTCTTCTTTATCATGAGTAACCAATATTGTAGTAATATTAAGTTGCTTTTGTATAGCAAGTATAAAATCTCGCATATCTTCTCTAAGTCTCACATCTAGATTAGAGAATGGTTCATCAAGAAGAAGTACCTTAGGCTCAATTGCCAACGCTCTAGCTAGTGCAACCCTCTGCTTTTGTCCCCCTGAAAGTTCATGGGGCATTTTTTTATTACATTCTTCTAATTGAACTAGCTCTAACATCTTCTTTACTTGTTTCTTTCTTATTTCTTTATCTACCTTTGCCATTTTTAGACCAAAGCCTACATTTTCTTCTACATTTAAATGTGGAAATAAAAAATAGTCTTGAAATACTATTACTGCTCCCCTTTTCTCTACTGGAACCGTCAATACTGATTTCCCATTAAATAATATATCTCCTGTATCTGGTTTTAACAATCCAGCAATAATCTTTAAAGTAGTAGTCTTACCACAACCTGATGGACCTAATAGTGATATTAATTCTCCTTTAAAAACTTCAAGATTGATATCAGCCAACACTTTTTTGCCATTAAAACTCTTAGATATATTTTGTAATTCAATCATATTAATTCTCCTTTAACTATAAAAGAAATTGCCATTTTTGTAATAATGCCTTATAGCTTTTTCCATTATCATCAAACATATAAGAGTAGTCAAGATAAATACAATACTAAAAACTGAGCCCATCATCCTATCTCCACTTTGAATAAATGGGAACATCATCATAGAAAAAGTCACTACTCTTCCACCACCAATTAAAAAGGTAAGAAAATATTGACTAAAAGATACAATAAAAATCATACTACTTGCAGAAATTATTCCCGGTGCTATTAGTGGAAGTGTTATATATCTAAAGGTTTGAAATGGACTAGCTCCCAATACCTTAGCTTGCATTTCCATAGTTTCTCCTATTATTTCAAAAACACTTGAGAGTATCTTAACACCATATGGAATACAAGGAATACGAGATGAATCAGTACAACTCCAAAAAAAGTATTTGCAATACCCATCTTTAAAAAAGAAAGGTGTATTCCCATAGCAACTGCAACTGTAGGCACCATTACAGGTGCAAATATCAATATTTCAATTAATTTCTTACCTTTGAAATCATAAACTCCCAATGCCTTCCCTGCTGGAATGCTTATTATCAATGTAATAATGGTCACAACAGTAGAAAGCCAAACACTGTATAAAAGCGTTTTTAGCGATTTACTATTAGGATTAAAGAAATACTTCCATCCTCTAAGACCATATTCCTTTGGTAGTAAATATGGCCAAGGCCATTTTTTTGTAAAACTCCAGATTAATATGACTATAAGAGGTAATACCAAAAATATTAAAAAAACACAAGTTATAATTCTATATAATAAATTCTTATTATTACTCATAATATCATCCTTTATATTTTGAAATTAATTCAAAGGTTTTCTGATAAATCCAAACTAAAAATATTGATACAAAAGTTAATATCATATTTATAACCATAGCATATGGTCTATTTGTTAAATCAGGATTATTATATTCTATAAATGCTTTAACAGGTAAAGCTTTTGGATATGTGGGACCTAAAAGAAAAGGAACTTCATATGCACCAAATGAAAACGCAAAAATAATAATAAATGACGAAAATATAGTTGGCATTATTATTGGAAGAATAACATGAAAAAACACCTGTCTTTTAGTAGCCCCAAGATTTAGGGCTACTTCAGAAAGGTTATGACTTAAATTGCTCAAAATGGTATAAGTGACCATAGCTACAAAAGGTATTTCCTTCCATGCATAGGCTATTATTATTCCCAAGCCATTCCTCTCATGAAGAAGGGATGGAAATTGAGTTGGTTCTTTTATTAAACCTATTGAATATAACATTCTAGAGAGTATTCCACTTTGTGCTAGAATATTGTACACAAGAAGCACTGCGACTATATGTGGTACAATGATTGGCAATTTATATATAGATTCTACTAATCTGTTATTATTCTTAGTTTTAAATATAGAATAGGACAATAATACTCCTAAAACTATAGCTATAATGGATGATACCAAGGAAGTATAAAGACTAAAACCTAAAGATGATAAAAAATCTTTGCTATTAAGTACTTCCTTGTAATATCTAAGAGTATACTCATGAAGTCCTACAGCTTCAAAATGTCCTAAGCTTTGAATAAATGCCATTATTAGCCCTGAAGCAAATATTCCTAGTATAACTATCATTATTGGTAACAGTAAAATATAAGGTTTCATTTTATATTTCAATACTAATCACTCTCACCTGGTATAGTCTCCATCCAAATTTTTTCTATTATAGGTACTAAATCCGCTGGCATCTCTGGTATTCTTTTCTCAAGTAAAATATCTTGAGGAAGAGTTGCTATTCCTAAATTCACTGAAGCTAAAATCTCTTTTTCCTCTGGGCTCAATTTGCTATTATCTAGAACTGGTAGATCTCCCCAGTTTTCTGGTTCATATTTTGAAGCTTGAACTTCAACATTTAAAATATAGTCTATTACAGCCATAGCTCCAGCTTTGTTCTGTGAATTAAATGGAATCGCTGTATTTGTCAAGTGAATATTCCCCTATATTTTAATCCAAAATTCCTCTAGTTAAGGTAAAAAAATTATTGCTTTTCTAACCAAAGCTGTGTCTCTTTTAATCTATAAGAATTACCATTCATATTTACAATATATGATTTATGGGTAAGCCTGTCTATCATTGCCGCTGTCATTACTGGATCTTTAAATATTTCATCCCACCTTTCAAAAGATAAATTTGTAGTTATTATTGTAGATTTTCTACCTGCCCTTAAGGATAGGTAAGTGAATAGGAGTTCAGAGGCTTCTTTATCGAAAGAAATATATCCTAATTCATCTGCTATAATAAGGTCATATTTTTCAAATTTCTTTTCAAAAGCCCTTAGCGTTTTTTCAGATCTAGATTCTTTTAGTTCATTTACCAGCAAAGGTATTGTGGTAAAAAGAACCTTATATCCTTTGTTACAGGCTTTAATTCCAAGGCCTATAGCTATATGTGTTTTTCCTGTACCAGGGTTTCCTGCAAGTATTATATTTTGTCCTGTTTCTATAAAATCTAATGATGAAAATACTTTTATCTTATCTCTTGCATCTTGAGGTAAATCCTCTAGGCTTAGGTCTTCTATATACTTTTTATATGGAAATCTTGCTTGCCTAATTCTACTTTTTATTCCATTTGCTTTTCTTAAGTCATATTCATTTTCTAATAAGGATAAAAGAAAAGCTTCATATGTTAAATTCTTTATATTTGCTTCCTTTATTTCATCCTCTATATTTCTAGTTATATATGGTAATTTCAACTCCTTTGCTATGGTTTTTATATGAGTTTTAACTATATCTTTTTTCATATTATCAAAGCCTCCTTATCAAAATCTCCTGATGAATTTTTTAGTAAATCTCCATAATGATTAAGGATTAACTTTGAATGCTCTTCTATTTCTGTGTTTTTATATTTGTTTTCATCTATGGTTTCTTTTTGTCTATTACATAAAAGCTTTATTTTTTCTGTATCTATATTTAAAGGATTTATCTTTTCCAATTCTTTTATTGATTCTTCTATTTTTTCTAAGCCCTCTTTTGAAATTAATTCAATTAGGTCTATGAAATCTCTTGGATTTTCGGTATAATATTTAGTGTATATATCTTGAAGCTTGGAATTCATTTGTCGCATGGCTGTGCTTCTATGAATTGCTCCAGGCTTCTTTTTTAATGTATTTAAATAGTGTTCTATTTTTATATTCCATGTATTGGCACCAAAACTCCTTATATGTTCAGTTACTAATTTGTTTTCGTGATATACTAGTATATTGTTTGGATAAATCTTTGCTGTTACAAATTTTCCAACCAAAGAATCCGGAACTGAATATTTGTTTTCCTCTATGTTTATTACAGAATACTTATTTACCCTTAACTCTACTACTCTCGAAATATCATATGATGGTACAAGTTTTATTAAGTGAGGTAATTCCTCTTCTAAAAATTCCTTTGCACTTTTATTTTCATTGTACTTTTGTGGTTTAGAATTTAATTTTCTAAGTTCTTCTTCTAAATATTTATTAGCATCTTCTAATGTTTCAAATGAATCCTTTTTGCTAAATACTTTCCTCCTTACGTATTCTACAGATCTTTCTACATGGCCTTTTTCATTTCCACGTCTGGCATTACAAAATCTATATTTAAAACCATAATACATAGATAATTTTAAAAGATCTTCTGTAGGTTCCTTTTCTGTTTTACTTACAAATCTTGCTACTGCAACTTTCATATTGTCATATACTATTTCCTTATGAACCCCTCCTACATGGTTAAAAAATCTAACATGAGAATCTAGAAAGCTTTCCATTTTTTGATTTTGATAGAGATATGCAAATCTGTAGTTTCCTCTTGCTGTTGTCATTACAGCCATCTGTATTACTTTAGATTTTCCACCTATTTCTAGTTTAACATATCCCCAGTCAAACTCACTTACATCTCCTGGATCATATTCTTGCCTTATATATGCTTCCTTTTTCTTATTCAATTTGTTTTTTATATAGTTGCATACGGTTGAATAACTTATATCATAGCCTTCTTCTTTAAGGCATTCATGAATATCTATTCTTTTCTTTTGCTGTTTGCTTTTTCCTTCTTGTATCTTCTTTTCATTTTCCTCTAGATAAAAATCTATTTTATCCATTATTTCATTTGTTAATTTAACTTTAGTTCTATTACTCGCATCGTATTTTGGTGGTTCTACAAT
Organism: Sporanaerobacter sp.; assembly: GCF_047830725.1. Lineage (NCBI taxonomy): Bacteria > Bacillati > Bacillota > Tissierellia > Tissierellales > Sporanaerobacteraceae > Sporanaerobacter > Sporanaerobacter sp. The sequence goes on from NZ_CP181252.1 coordinate 943,248, forward strand.
TTCTTCAGTTAAAATTATTTTATCTCCTTCTCCCTCCAATAGCATAGCTCTTTTTTCTTCATATTCTCTGATATATTTTCTAATTGTTTTTCTATCAATTCCAGTCTCTCTGTGGATTGCCCATTGAGATTTTCCTCCTAAAAATCCATCTATTATTATTTTTTGTTTATCCATTAAACTTATCATCCCCTAGCCTCCCTATGAATTATCATAGGGTTATTATATATTTCTTCTAGAGGAATTTTCAATTAGAATTTGGGGTACTTTTAGAATATCATAAACAATCGCTAAGAAATGTGTGTTTCCTATAGTCCCTTTATCAAACACAAAGGTTCTTGTTGATTCTGGATACTCCCCCGTAACTATTTTTCCTGATGGGGAATTGGGGTTATATGTCATAGTCATAAGTACTTCCCCATCAGAATACATATTGTCTAATAATGCCGATTCTGCAGGATAAGTCTTTCCTTCTTTCCATAAATAAGGCTTTAGTTCTTTCAAATATTCTATAGCTGGCTCAATAGCTTTTCTTACAGTTTCTTCATCTGCTTTCATGTCCATAAACTGTTCATAACCTACAATATCACATATAATATTTCTAACAAAAACACTTCCTGTAAAATCAGGTAATGCTGGATAAGTAAATTTCCCAGGATTATTTTTAGCCCATTCTAGCAATTCTTTATGGTCTCTAGGAACTTTATCTACCTTATCACTATCATATACCAATACAAATTGAGCCTTTCCATAAGGTGACTCATATCCTTCTACAGGATAACCAAAATCATATTTAACTTCAACTGAATCCTTGTCTATATACTTGTTAAAATTCGGTAGCTTGTCAGTAAAAGGCCCAAATAACAAATCATTTTGCTTAGCAGTAAAAAAGTTTTCTCCATTTATCCAAACTACATCTATATTTCCATCTAGAACATTTAATTGTTTCTCGTTTAATAAATTGTTTAATATTTCATCTATATCCATGCCTACTCTGTTAATAGTAATATCATATTCTTCTTTAAGTTTATCAGAAAGGTATCCATCAATCCAAGCATTAATCTGCTGGCTACCACCCCAACCATAAAAATTGACAGTAGTCCCTCTAGCAGATTCTAAAATTTCATCCCAATCTTTTTTTAATACATCTTCATCATTTTTTGTTTTTGAATTACAACCAACTAAATTTAAAGTTAATACAATCATTAATAAAAGAATTAAGGTCTTTTTAAATAATATTTTATTCATCATAATTCTCCTTTTTAGATTTAAGTATTTTCTTCAATATAAAAGAAATAACAAATAAAACAACTAATAGCCCTATTGCCATATAAAAATCCTTAGATCCAAATACTGTAGTTTTATCACCTAAATTTGTGTATACTAAAATACCAGGTAAAGAGCCTATAATAGTTGCCATACAAAAATCCTTATATTTAACATCAGAAAGTCCTGCACTATAGCTAACAACTTTAAATGGAAACAATGGAATTAGTCTTAGCATAAGTATTAAAAAGAACCCATTCATTTTCGAATTATCTTTAAATATCACTAAATCTTTTTTAATTATCTTTTTAATAGCCTGTTGACCTAATGCTCTAGCTAAATAAAATGCAATAGTTGCTCCAATTAAAGAACCAATTGATGTTAAAATAATACCTTTAAATAATCCAAATATCATTCCTCCTGCTATTACTAATACTGAGTCAGGAAACAACAATAAAGGTAATATTGATAATATACCAATATAAATTAAAGGTGCCCATACGCCAAAGGATTGTATATAATCTTTTATTTCATTAGGACCATATTTCTTTAATATATTATGTTTGTTTATAACAATAGCTAACCCAACTACTATACATAGGACAGCTATGTATTTAAATATGTCTTTTTTAGACTTTTCCATATATTTATCCTTCCTGCTATTATTTCTGATTATTAAACATCTTTTTTCCTTTATATCTATTAATCCATTTTTTAGCAGTATTTATTTCTACTTGATTGAAAGTATTGTATATATCTTCATTAAACAACAAATCCAATATGTGAACAGAACTTTTACCACTTTTTTTCATAGACCCTACACATTCTTCACAATAAGTAACTATATACTCTTCCTTAGTTTCATTAGCCCTCCTCATCTTTTGGGCTGTTGCTATTTTATTATTGGTTAAAGAAGCCATTCCTCCCGAACCACAACAAAGGGTGTTTTCTCTATTAAATTTCATTTCAGTATAATTAATACCTATTTGATCTAATATATCTCTTATTGCATCGTGTGTTTTAATCTCATGTCTGGTAGGGCAAGGATCATGTATGGAAAACACTATATCAACGTCTTTACCTTTGCCTTTTACCTTTTTAGGAACACCCCTTTTAGAAATTATTTCCCATATAGGAATTACTTGAATGTCCTTGCTATTTTCTTTTATAGTGATAAAACAATTTTGACATGTAGTCACCACTCTTTTAATACCATTTTTCTTGAATTCTTCCCTAAGAATATCGTAATATTGGTTAAACTCTTCTACATAACCCATAGAAAAAGTTGGATTTCCACAACAATTTAAGTATATACCAATACCTGGTATCAGCTCTCTAAGATATTTATAAGCTTTAAATACAATTTCCGGGCTATAGGCCATAATGCTACAACCTGGGAAATATATAATATCTGAGTCTTTCCCAAGACCTATTATATCTGTACGAAAAAATCTTGAAAAGCTATTTATCTGATGAAATTTAACTGAGGTATAGCCTAAATCCCTAGGAAGCTTTCCCTTTGTTTTAGATACTATATTCTCTCTTAAGTTAAAAAAGATTTCCTTTAAATCAACACCTTTTGGACAAACAGCTGTACAATATCCACATAGCAAACAAGAATAAGGCAACTTATGGTCTGCTTTTTTCTCTGACAATAAATGTTCTAATAAATCCTTTGGTGAATTACAAAATTCACTAAGCATTGGACAACCTTTCATACATAGCTTGCAGTTTATACATTTATTTTTTTCTTCTTGGATCTTTTGTAAATTTTTATTATTTATATCTATCTTCACCATATCTTCACCCTTTAGTTGTATAAAAGGATTGCTTCATATTCTGAAACAATCCCTTTATCATGATAGTTAGATCAATTCTTTTCTATCTTCTCGGCATTATTAGCTATTTTTTTAGAATTTCGATCATTCCAAATTCTCTTCATCAAGTATATCAATATACTTAAAGAAAATAAAATCAATAGCCCAAATACAAATTTCTTTGTTCCTCCTGTAAGCATTCCGCCAACATAGGAATAAACCAATGTTGCTGGTAGTTGTCCTAATCCTGTAGCCCAAAAAAACGACCAAAATCCCATAGCTGTAAGACCTGCCGCATAGCTAACTATGTCAAAAGATATAAAGGGTAGCAATCTTGCTATTAAAATAGCATAATCACCATATTTATCAAAAAACTTATCTATTTCTTCTAAAGCAAATTTACTAGTTAGCTTTTCTGCTGTATTTCTACCATATATCCTTGCTATATAAAAGCATAATGTTGCTCCAGCCATAGCACTTGACCAAGATAGGAGTGCACCTTTTACCCATCCAAATAGTGAAGCATTAGCAAACGTTATGAGAAAAGCTGGAAGTGGTGCTGCTACTGATTGAAATACCATCAGTAGAAATGATATTATAGGTGCCCATATACCAAAAGATAATATATACTCCTTTATTGCCTCTACATCCAATTTGCCAAATAGAGATACTATTTTCTCAATGCTAGTTCTAACTGGAGTAACAAATAGATATACACAAATCAATCCCACTATAACACCTATTTTTACCCAAGTAGACTTTTTTATATTTTTCAAAACATCAGCAACCTTTCTTTAAAGGCAATTATTTTTCTAATAACTCATCATAAGGCCATCCGTTTTGACCATTTTCTAATATAAATAGACGATCTTCTTTAATACCTTTTTCTAATAAATATTTATAAGTTCTTTCTGCTCCTTTTTTACCACCTGGACATACTATAATAATTGGAGCTTCTGAAGATTCTAAATCTGACATAACTCCATCAAATTTTGCTTTGTCTTCTTCTGTTTCAACTGGGTAAGCATGTGTTGGTATTGCACCTTGAATATGGTGTTCATTCCAAGCATCTTTAGGTTGAATATCTAGCAATATGATATCATCATTGTTTTCAATATTTGCCTTTACTTCTTCAGCTGTACGATAATTAAATTCAGCACTTCCCTCTTTTTTATCTTCATTTTTAGTACAACCAGTTAATAATAATGCAAAAACTGTTAATACAACTAATACTAAACTAAATCTTTTCATTTTCATCTAATATACCCTCCTATTTTTTATTTTTTAAAAGCATATCTCTAACAAACCATGGAAATTATATCATAGTTAAAACACATATTTAAATTGAAATACTTTATAGTACATTTTTATATATAAATTTTATCTATAAGAAACTAAAACAAAACTTTAAGAAACTAAAAAAGTGTGTATATCATTTTAAAGAATACACACTTTTTTACTATACCTAATATATTTTAACAAACCCCATAACTATTATAAACAAAATTTGTATAATTAAAATTAGTTGAAAAACCATAATAAAATATGGATATGCCAACTTATCTATAAAAAATTGGCTGCTAATAATACCACTAAGCAAAAAACTAAGCACTACTGTTATAGATAACTGAATTTTTACAAACAAACTTTTCCTATACTTTATAGCAAATATTAAAAAAATAAGAAAAATTATCCCCAATACAACTGCTAAAATGTTTTGCCACAATAAGTTATTAATAGAATATATATTTTGCTCAAATTGATGTCTTCTATAGTAAATATGATGATTTACACCAGCTTTTTTACTAGTTAAGTTGTCTATTATAAAAACAGCTGTTATTAAAACCACTTGAATAAAGGCAATAAATATATAGATAGATTTTATTATTTTGTTTTTCATAGCATACCTTATTTCCTAGGATCTCCAGTCTCAATAGGATTATCTGGATTGTTACTCCAACCAATCCATCCATCACTATAAACAGAAACATTATCATATCCCATGACGTTAGCATATGTTAATATTTCTGCAGCACGCCATCCACTACCACACATAAATGATAGATGCTTATTTGTATCGATGCCACAACTTTCCCATAATTTTTGTATCTCATCTGCATTACGCATAGTATCATCTATATTGCGATAATATTGTAATGAATTTGAATCTCCAATTCCAGCATAGCCAAAGACAGAGCCAGGTATACGACCTTTCTTATCATGATAACTATATCCTGAACTTTCACCTATATGCTCTTCCCATGTACGATTATCTACTAAAGTAAATTCATCAGGTTTGCTTAATCCAATTTTTACTTCTTGTATTGTATCAATTAAGTCTGGATTAGCAGGTATCTTTGCCCCAAAATCAGTCCCTGGAACAGGTTTGTTGCTAACAGTTTCAACTTCATATCCAGCTGCCTTCCAAGCATTTAAACCACCATTTAATACTCTTACATCTTTAACACCCATATATCTTAATACCATTGCTACACGATATGAAGCCATTGGAGCTTCTCCAGTAACTATTATTGTATCATCTTTAGTAAAACCGTAATCTAAAGCAAATTGAGTCAATTCTGCATCACTTGCTAACATCCATTCTGGTGGTGGTTCTATCGTATCTGTATTTATATGAACACTTGTAGGAATGTGACCATTAGCATAAGAAGTTTTTTCTTCTCCCCAGCTCGCTTCTACTATTTTTATGTTTGTTGCATCTTCAAATGTTTCAGGTTTTTTACCATCAACAATATCTTTAACTATACTAGCAGGTACTATCATATGATAGTTTTTATATTGTTCCATAGGTAAGCTTTCATCCTCAGCCCATTGTCTTACATCATAGACATATAAGCTTTTATATCCCTTTTTGCTTAAATAATCTTTTACTTCTAGTGCATCTTTTCCATTTGCATCATATAGTACTATGTTTTTGTCAGCAGTAATATTTTTAGTTTTTAGAGCTTCATCTAAAATTTTTTCTTTATCTTCAACTTTTACCTTCAGCCAATTAGCTGAAAAATCAACTGCTCCAGCTATGTGCCCTCCACGCTTTACTCCATCTAACTTCCAACCATTATAGGCATCATTAATACGGGTATCAACTATTATCCATGAATCGTCATTTAATTTTTCTTTTAACTTTTCAGTAGTAATTGTTTCTAATATTTCTTCTGTTTGTTCTGTTACTTCTGATTTAGTATCTTGTTTTGAACAAGCAGATAAGAAAACCATTGTAAGTATCAATACTGCGACTAATAAAGATAATGATTTAAATTTTTGGTTCATATCTTACTCCCTTCTTTACTTTTAAATTTTAATGCATTGATTATACATTATAGCTAATATGAAATAAATAATTATAAATAAATTTTATAATTATTTAAAGAATATTAAATTTATCAATAGAAAATAAAATTTGTGTACCGCAACAATATAAAAAGTCTAGCATATGCTAGACTTTATTTGGCGGAGAGAGAGGGATTCGAACCCTCGGCACAGCATAAACTGTGCAATGGTTTTCGAGACCACCACCTTCAACCTCTCGGACATCTCTCCAAAATTTATTTTTGTCTTAAATTCTTAAAAAATTTTTTCATAATACTTGAACATTCATCTTCCAATACACCAAAAGTCACATCTACACTATGGTTGAAGCTTGGCTGATTGACTAAATCCACTACTGTACCACAGCATCCCATTTTATAGTCCCTTGCACCTATAACTAATCTTTCTATCCTAGAATTAAGTATTGCTCCTACACACATGGGACAAGGCTCTATGGTCACATACATAGTACAGTTTATAAGTCTCCAACCACCTAAATATTCACTGGCCTTTTTTATGGCAATCATTTCAGCATGGGCAGTAGGATCTTTTAGGGCCTCTCTCATATTGTATCCTGTTGCTATAACTTTCCCATCATGAACAACAATAGCACCTACCGGTACTTCCAAGGTGCTATAAGCTTTATATGCTTCTTCTAATGCAATGCTCATATATACTTCATCCATAACATTCACCAAATTTAAAAAATGGTGCACCCGAGAGGAATCGAACCCCCGACACACGCCTTAGGAGGGCGCTGCTCTATCCTACTGAGCTACGGATGCACATATTAGACAACTATATATTTTAAATGATTTCCAGCAAAAAGTCAACTCAAGATATCCTTCTACCCGTTCTTTATTGGCATTGGCAATTTTAACATCGTAAGGAAACATATGCCGAAAAAACACACTTTTTTGTAACAAATTTAAATCAAGATTTATATAATGTATTAGGCAAAATTAAAAGCTTAATAAGGAGGTTTTGTTATGGCAGATACAAATCGTTGGGGTTGCTATGATGATACAAGTTTGCTATTCTTCTTCCTTCTACTAATTATCCTATTTAGTAGCTGTAATTGGGGTTGTAAAAAATAGTAATCGATAAAGTGGAGGAAAATCCTCCACTTTATTTATTCCCATAAAACCATTCTTTTGCTTTATCCTCAAAACTTGTATTTGTAACTTCCTCACAAACTCTTATGAAATCCGCTGATTTTGCATTTAAAAATCTATATTCATGATAATACTTATTTAATATATCATACAAAATTTCTTTTCCAAAATCATCTTTTATTTCATTTAAAAACATAGCCCCTTTTGAATAAACTAAAGATCCGTAGTCTGCCCAACTTTGGAATTTACTCAAAGGTTTTAACATGACTTCATCAAAATCATATAACTCTTTTCCATAAGTATAAGCATCCTCTACAGTTTGTTCATAAAAATTTTCAGCCATTTCTTCTCCATATATTTCACTTATATATACAGTTTCAGAATAAGTAGCCAAAGATTCATCTAGCCAAGCTTCATCTATTTCATCATTACCTACAACGCCATACCACCATTGATGAGCTGTTTCATGCACTATTACATTTTCCAAATCATTCCTCGAATAATTATTATAGAATTGTTTACCTATAAACACTATCCCTGGATATTCCATACCTCCAGAAAAATTGGTAGCTACTACACTATACTGTCCATACGGATATTTACCAAATATTCTATTAAAAGTTTTGATTGAATTTTCTATGGTATTGTATGCAAATTCATTTGTACTTGGATAGTCTTCTAAAAAATAGGCTTTTATTTGAGTACCCTCCACTTCTCCTTCTAAAACTTTGAATTTATCACTAGCCACCCAAGCAAAGTCCCTTATAAGTTTCCCTTCAATATCCCAAATTTTCTTATCTGCCTTAACTTTCTCTTTCAATATATTCCCACTTGATGCAATTATAATATCTTTAGGAGCTATAATTCTCACTTTATAATTACTAGTATCACTATAAAAAGGGTCCCCCAATATATAATATGGATCTGTATTCCAGCCATCTTCATCATATACGCATACTATAGGATACCAATTTCCTAAATTAAATGTATTTTCCCCATACCCAAATCTGTCTTGAGCTGGCGGAAGCTGTACTTCATATTCTAAATATATCTCTGTTTTTTCCCCTGGCTTTAGGGGAGATTTTAGTTCTATATGTAAAACAGTATCTCCCTCACTGCCTATGTCATAATCCACTTTTCTTTTATCTACTTTTAAATTTTCTATATCAATAAATCCAGGCTTAAAGCCATCTGGATAAGTCATTTTAATAGACTCAGCAAAAAATGGAGCTGTTGCTTTTGTTTTAAAAGCATTTGGGTACAAATGAATAAATATTTCTGATAATTCTACTCCAGTATTATTTACATAATTAATCCACTGCTTTCCTGAATAAGTTTTTTCTTCAGTATTTAATTCTACTTCTATTGTGTATTTATTTAAACTATCTATTTTAAGCCCATTGTAATCTTCTGTAAGCAATGTAGGATGATTTTTAGTAGTACCAATCCCACAACTAGATAAAGCCAAAGAAATGGCTAATAGAAATAAAATAAAAACAAATTTTCTTTTTCCCAAAATATCTACCCCCCTGATAAATATGACTATTCTCCAAAACTAAAAAAAACCCTTCAAAAACTTATTATGAGTCAGGAATAATAAATATTATACCTAACTCATATTCATCAAATCTATTTACTTATTTTTTCTAATCCTTTCATATAAGGTTTAAGTGCATCTGGAATAAGTATAGAGCCATCTTCCTGTTGATAATTTTCAACTAATGCTGCACAAGTTCTTCCAACTGCCAACCCAGAACCATTTAATGTATGAACATATTCAAGTTTCCCATTGTCCTTTCTTCTATATCTAATATTGGCCCTTCTAGCTTGAAAATCTTCAAAATTGCTGCAAGAAGAAATTTCTACATATCTATTGTAGCTTGGCATCCAAACTTCAATATCATAAGTCATAGCAGACGAAAAACCTAAATCTCCTGTACATAGCATGACTACTCTATAAGGAATTCCTAATCTTTTTAAAACTTCTTCAGCATCACTTGTCAACTTTTCAAGTTCATCATAAGAATTCTCAGGTTTAACAAATTTAACTAGTTCTACTTTGTCAAATTGATGATTTCTTATAAGCCCTCTTGTATCCCTGCCAGCAGAACCTGCTTCTTGTCTAAAGCATGGTGTATAGGCTGTATAAAATATAGGAAGCATTTCTTCTTCAAGTATTTCATCTCTATGAAGATTTGTCACTGGCACTTCTGCTGTAGGCACTAAAAAATAGTCTTTGCTTGGTATAGAAAAGGCATCTTCTTCAAATTTAGGTAATTGCCCAGTTCCTGTCATACTGTCTCTGTTCACCATAAAAGGTGGTGCGATTTCTACATAATCTTGATCTATGGTGTGTAAATCTAGCATAAAGTTTATAAGTGCCCTTTCAAGTAAAGCTCCTTTGTTTTTAAATATGCTAAATCTTGCTCCTGTAATTTTTGCAGCTCTTTCAAAGTCAAATATACCTAAATCTACACCCAAATCCCAATGTGCCTTAGGTTCAAAAGAAAAAGAAGTAGGTTCACCCCATTTTCTCAATTCTACATTTTCTTCATCACTTTTACCTACAATTACTTTTTCATTTGGTATGTTTGGAATTCTCAAAATAGCATCCCTAAGTTCCTTATCTATTTCCTTTACTTCTGCATCCATATCTTTTATTTTGTCAGATAAATTTCTCATTTCCAAAACTAAATCAGAGGTATCCTTTCCCTCTTTTTTCATTTTAGGAATGTCTTTAGATACTTGATTTTGCTTTGCTTTCATCTCTTCAACCTGTACAAGCAGGTTCCTTCTCTTTTCATCTAGTTCGAGAACCTTATCAATATCATATTCTCCACTTCTTTTGCCAATTTGCTCTTTTACCCAATCAGGATTGTTCCTTATCTTTTTGATATCTAACATTTTCAACCCTCCTATTCATATTTTTAAAAATAAAAAACTCTCAATCCCAATATATAGGGACGAGAGTTTGTATCCCGCGTTGCCACCCTAGTTAGCTAAAAAGCTCACTCAACAGCAATTTGCTCTGGGATGGATTCAATAAATCTCCTCACCAATTCTCACCAACCATTGGCTCTCTTAAGAGGCTAAATTTATTTACTATTTCCCATCAATGCAAAAACTATTAAAATTTAAAAGATATTATACCATAAAAAACTTTAAAATTCAAGTACTATATTTTCATGTCTCCTTCTTTTATATATCCTTTTTTCCTCATCCATTCAGAAATGATAAAAGAAATAATTCCAGGTAATATAAAATGCAACAATAAAATATATATAAATACTCTTGGACTAGAACCCATAGTATCTATAGTTGCAAACTGTCCAACCAGTCCGCTAGTTCCCATACCTGCCCCAACAGGATTTCCTTCCATTTTAAATATAGTAGTAGAAATAGGTCCAAGTATTGCTGAAGTAGCTACTGCTGGAATCCAAATCTTTGGATTTCTAATGGTATTAGGAATCTGTAACATAGAAGTACCTATCCCTTGAGCTATAAATCCACCAAAGCCATTGTCTCTATAAGAAGCTACAGCAAAACCTATCATGTGAGCAGCACATCCTACAGTACTAGCTCCTGCAGCTAGTCCACTAAGTCCTAATGATATAGCTATTGCAGCACTACTTATAGGAAGTGTAAGTGCAATTCCCATAAGAACAGATACTAGTATTCCCATAGGTATTGGTTTTAATTCTGTAGCCAAATTTATCATATTCCCTATAAGTGCCATAAGTCCACTAACTGCAGGTGCAATATAATGTCCTACTAAACCGCCTACTATTATTGTTCCAAGTGGAACCAATACTATGTCTACTTTTGTCTTTCCTTGCACAAGTTTAGAGAATTCTGCACCAAGTAGAGAAGCAACAAAAGCTCCTACTGGCTCACCAATTTTAATCATCGTATTTCCACCATCAAAATATATAGTTCCTGCACCAATAGCTCCTGTCACTATGGATGCAAAAATACCCAATGGAGATGCTCCTAAACTATAAGCAACACCAGCTCCTATAGCTGGTCCCATCATATATTGAGCAAATTGACCAAATTCAACTATAACTTGAATTTTAAAAAGAGTTCCTATTTGTTTAATAATAAGTCCGATAATTAAAGAAGAAAATAGACCTAAGGCCATTCCATTGAAAACTTTTATGAAATATTCTTTAACATTGCTTCCCTTCATCTCTTTAGTTTCCATTTTAAGCACTCCTTGAATGTATTTACAGTTGTCTTGTCACCTGTATGTACATAAATATACCACTTTATCATTCACTAATCAAGTATTTTTTATTTTTTAATTCTTCTATTATTTTTTCAAAAATTTTTTCATCCTCTATTTCTATGGAATGTATGTGAACTCCATCAGTTAGGGAAGATAAGGGCTCTGCTTTAGTGGCCTTTAAATTTTTCACAAATTCATCCACATCAAGCCTTGAACTAATCATGAGTGGACTTTTTATTTCTCCGTACAAAGGGTGTTCGACAATTACATCCAACACTTTACCTCCTGCATCTACAATAGTATATAATTCATCTTCAATTTCACTGTACCCTGAATGTTTACATACTATAGTCCTTACTACTTTTCTTTCTTCTTCATTGCCAAATATAATATATCCCTGAGGTGTTGCTACAATATCTAAGCCACTTGCCCTCAATATAGCTATGTCCTGAACTATTACTTGTCTACTAACTCCCATTTTTTTAGCTAACTCTGTTCCCTTAACTGGCTCTTTAGAACTTTTAAGTACATTAAATACTTCTTTTCTTCTTTCTTCTGAATCCATATTATTTTCCCCTTTCCCATCTCAAATCAGGTCCATAAAATTTAAGCGGTATGAACTTTTCAAGTATTCTCGAAAATACCCTATCTGTATATATATCAGATATTTCTTTTGGAGTAAGATTTGTTGAAATAATAGTTTTTTTACCTTCTATAAGTCTAGTATTTATTATATTAAATATTTCTGCATTGGTAAAAGTATTGGCAACTTCTGTTCCCAAATCATCTACAATGAGAAGATCTGTTTTAAACAACAATTCATAATCCATATCATCAAATTCCTTAGTATTTCTCCTAAACCTATGATCTTCTATTATCTCTAATATAGTAAAAGCCGTCTGATACACAACTATTTTATTGTTTTCTAGTAGAGCTTCTGCAATACAATTGCATAAAAAAGTTTTGCCAAGACCTGTTGAACCATAAAATAGCAAATTTTCCCCATTTTTCTCATCAAAATTGTTTATAAAACCTACGGAAATGTCAGAAATATATTTCATATTTTCCCTAGGTGTTAACTTTTCATCCTCAAAGGGTACATCAGGAAAAATACTTATATCAAAAGTCCTAAAGTTTTCTTTTTTAAGTATACTCTCAATATTAGACATTTTATAAGCTCTATTTACTAGGGCTTGCTTTAAGCAACTACATTTTTCTCCATTTTCAAGATAACCTGTATCTTTGCATCTATTACATTCATAGTTTACATTTAAATATTCCATAGGTATATTATTTTCTGTCAAGAGAATAGCCTTTTTCATTTTCAACTTCTCCATTCTCTTTTTTATTTCTTCTACCTTTTTTTCATAGCTTTCAGGATTTTCCAAAATAGCTTTGGAAATAAGAATTCCAGTTTTAGATATTTCCATATCTATTTCCTTTATTTCAGGCACTTTTAAATAGACCTCTTCTTGTCTCATTTTTTGATCATAAAGGGCCTTGTCTCTTCTTTTTTCATATTCACTTAATATTGACTTTAAAACTTCCTTATTCATAGCTATTCTCCTTTAGCCTTAAAGTAGTATTTTTCTCTTTTTTTTCTTGCAATTTCCTCCAATTCATCAGAAGTATATTTTGACGATCTCTGCTCAAAATTGTGAAATCTAGTTTTCACTGGATTACTTGTAACTTTGGTATATTCTCTTTTTTCATTAGGATAAACTCTTTCAGGTTTTTTATCTTTTTCTTCAATTTCTTCTACATTTTTTATGTCTTTAGTATACCAAGAAGACAATATTCCATCTATATAGTTGATACTTGGATTGGAAGTTTTGTTGCTATTCTCACAAGCTTTAAGAACTATGTCTAAGGAAAAGCCATACTCTTCAAACCATTTATCTATAACTTTCATTTGACTTTCTGTAGGAGATTTCTTTCCATAACCTAGGTATTCCATTATTCTCATATATCTATAATACTTTTCATCATTTTTCTTCATTTCTTGTTGCAATGCTTCCACATTGGTTATTCCAGAATCATACCAATTTCTAATTATTCCTTCTACATAATTTATCCTTCTTATGCCCTTTTTCTCTACTGCATAAAAAAATGCTTTAACTATCATATCAGGGTCCATATTGTAATTATTCATCCATTCAAGAACTTTTTTCTTCTCATTTGGAACTAATTGTCTTCTCATAGTGTAATCAATTGAATTGAACATTTTATTTATAGTTGCAATTCTATTGGCTTCTATGAGATCTTCCTCTGAGCAGACATAGCCTTTGGATGCTGCTTCCTCGTGCATGACAAGAGAAATTTTTTTATAATTGTTATTTATGCATAGCTGTTTAAGACTTAAAAATTTGACTTCATAATCATATTCATCTCCATCTTCTTTTGGAATTTTTTCTATTATTCCTTTGTCTTCCCAAAAATCCCATGCATGTAATACATCAGATAGAGGAATGTTTAAATGTCTGGCAATAGTTTCATTATTTACCTCAATATTTGAATCTTTATCATGGGCAAATTTAAACCCAAGAAGATAAACTTTTACATAAGTACCATCTGCCATAGGCATGAAATCATTTATAAATATATTTTCAATAGGAGTATCACCTAAATCAATCTCTGTAGTTTCCAATACAAAGCTCATAGTTTTCACCTGCCTTTATAAAACTTAAATTTTCTAAACAACTATTTGTTTGAACTCTAGCAATAGATTATAGTCTATATAATTCTTTTTTGCCATACCCATCATTATATCTATGGCACTTTTAGGCTTCATACCCTTTCTATAGGGCCTATCTTCAGTCAATGCTTGATATATATCAGCAAGTACAATCACTTGATCTTCTTTAGTTATACTCCTATAGTCTAGTTTTTCAGGATACCCTTTCCCATTTAATTTTTCATGATGATTGCCAGCCCATTCAGCAATATCTTCAATTCCCTCAACTTGTTTAAGTATCAACTTTGTATAATATGGATGAGCTTTGATGATTTGAAATTCTTCTTCTGAAAGTTTTCCTGGCTTTTCAAGAATACTATTTGGAACATTAAGTTTACCTATATCATGAAGATTGGCAGCTATCTCTAATTTTTCGACCATCAATGGATTATATCCTAAATAAGTGGAAAATTTATTGGTTATTTTTGCAATTCCTTGTGAATGTTCATATGTAAAAGGGCTTTTACTGTCAATGAGTATTGAAAAGGCCTGAGAAATTCTTTTCAAATCATAAATATCTACAGTAGTATTTTTATCTGGCTCAATAATATTCAATGCTTCTCTAATATTTTCAAATTTTAAATCAAACCAAAACTTTATCCTTTTCTATAATAGAGAGAAAAGCAACACATATCTCTTCATTAAACATTTTATTTTTATAAGTATTTATCCATTCTTTAACTAATTCCAATTCTATTTTTTGTTCCATTTCTTCATGTCTTCTCAAAAAAAACAACTCAAAAAAATCTGCCAAGTGAATAATTTGAGCTGGCAATGGTATATCATCGCCACTTAACCCATATACTCCACTTCCATCCCATTCTTCATGATGATATAGTATATAGTCTATAATATCTGAAGATAGCGGCAGTTTACTAACCACTTTTCCTCCTAGACTACAATGATCTTTTTTCAAAACATCATCAAAATGAATTTCTATTACACTATATCTAGACATTTGTCCTGCCATTCCAATATCGTGTATAAGAGATGCATAATAGGTATTTACAATTTCTTCTTCACTAAAATTCATCTCTTTCGCAATAGTATATGCAATATAAGCTGTCCTTCTAGAATGGCCAAAATATCTATTTTCTGCTATATCTAATGCTAGAGAAAGGCTAGATAATAATTGTCCTAATTTTATATTCAATATCTCATTTTTCAATTTCTGCCTCCATTTTAGTGAATTTTTCCTTATCTATTTTCATCTTGTAAATATAATTATATATCCTTCCATGTTTAAAAACAAAAGAATCTTTTTCTTCAACAAAATAAGGATCATTTTCATCTATAGATTGATCGGGGTATCTGTGTAAATATTTAGCTATATTTTCAAATCCACATTTTTCATAGCACCTTATAGCTCTTTTGTTGAAACTAGCTACTTCTAAATATAAAACTTTCATATTTAAAACATTAAAAAAATATTTTAAAAAAGCTTTTATTGCTTCAGTTCCATAACCTTTATTTACATAATTCGGGTCAAACACTATGCCCAATGTAGCTTCTCTTTTTAACCTTTTTATATGTTTTATTCCCAAATATCCAATGAGTTTTCCATATTCATTATATACAGAAAAGTACTTTTTACTTTTCCCAAAGGTCTTTGATTCATACCATTCTACAATTTCTTCTTCATCAACATATGGAAAATTATAGTCTTCTAAAAGGGGATTTTCATGTTTCCCCCAATTCATCATGAGATATACATCTTCTAGCCTAAGTGGCAATATTGTGACTCTATTTCCTTTAATGCCCCTTTCTAGCTCCATACACATACCCCACCTTTATAGAAACAATACTTCGAGGAAAAACCTCGAAGCATTTATTTACTCTTTCCCAACAATTTTTCGCCAAATCCTCTGCCATATTCTATGGCTCTTTCAAAAGCTTTATCATAAGGTACAAAATTTACCTTTAATCCTTCTTCATCATACAATTTCAATTTAAGATTTTTCAAATTGTCTTGTATTATCTTTACTCCTTCTCCACTCCAACCATAGGAACCAAAAGCCCCTGAAAGTTTTCCTCTATTAGTTATGGGATTGATTACAGCAAATAATGAATATATTGGGAGAAGTATGTTTTGATTTATAGTAGTAGAACCAATGATTATACCTGTACTCTTCTCTATTTTTTCTGCCACTTCTCCTAAATCTGCCATTTCCACATCCATTACTTCCACATCAATATCCCCGGCCAATTTTATTCCTTCAGCAATTTTCTCTGCAATCTTTCTTGTATTGCCATAAGCAGATACATAAGGAATAAATACACTATGTTTAGTTGGTCTATCATCTGCCTTTTTAGCCAAATTCAAAGAACGATCTACATACTTTTTCCAATTGGATCTAAGTATTGGCCCATGTCCTGGACATATAGTGTTTATATCAAGTTGACTAATTTTTTCAATAGCTTTTATCATATAGCCACTAAAAGGCTCTAATATAACTTGAAAATAATAGTCAAAAGCATCATCAAAATTGTCTACAAGATCATCATACATTCTTTCATCACAAAAATGACATCCAAAAGAATCACAAGTAAATAATATTTTCTCCTCTTCAAGATAAGTATACATACTATCTGGCCAATGTAGAAAAGGTGCAGAAATAAATTTCAATGTTTTATTTCCTAAATCCAAAGTATCTCCATCATTAACTATCATATATTCAAATTCTTCATCTATCATATGTTTTAAAAAATTTATAGCTGATTTACTTCCTACAACTGTTGCATTAGTTGCTATTTTAAGTAAATGTCTCAAACTCCCCACATGATCTGGTTCAGTATGGTCTACAATGATATATTCTATTTCATCAGGATTTGCTACACTTTTTATTTTTTCAATATATTCATCTTTAAAATTTTCTTTTGCTGTCTCTACTATTGCCTTTTTTTCTGCATCTATAAAATAAGAATTATAAGTAGTGCCATATTTCGTCTCCATGACTACATCAAAAGTTATCAAACCTGGATCAAGTATGCCTATCCACTTAACTGATTCACTTACTGGTAAAACCTTTTTATTATCCATGACAATCCCTCCCGTTTTTTTTTGCCATATTATAAATACCCAATTTGCATAAGTTTTAAATTACTCTCTATATTTTTCTAAATTGACAAACTTAGTGAATTGTCCCATCCACAACAATTCTACCGTACCAGTAGGACCATTTCTGTGTTTTGCAATGATTACTTCTCCTATATTCTTTTTATCCGTATCTTCATTGTAGTATTCATCTCTATATAAAAACATTACTATATCTGCATCTTGTTCTATAGCTCCAGACTCCCTCAAGTCAGAAAGAATTGGTCTGTGATCAGATCTCAATTCTGGAGCACGAGAAAGTTGAGAAAGAGCTAATACAGGACATTCCATTTCCTTTGCCAAAGCTTTCAATCCCCTCGAAATTGAGGATATTTCCTGCTGTCTACTTTCACTTGGTGAATCAGATTGCATAAGTTGCAAATAATCTACAACCACTAAATCTAAACCTTTTTCTATCTTTAACTTTCTACACTTTGCCTTCATTTCCATAATAGAAATACCTGGAGTATCATCAATAAATATATTTGTACTTGAAAGAGGACCCATAGCTTGAACTATTTTTACCCATTCATCTTCATCAAGTCTTCCACTAATTATCTTCTGCAAATTTACATGAGAAACACTGCTGAGCATCCTCTGAACCAATTGTTCTTTTGACATCTCAAGACTAAATATTGCAACATGACCGTTCCCCTTTATTGCACTATTCAATGCAATATTTAATCCCAAAGCTGTCTTTCCCATAGATGGTCTTGCTGCCAATAGTATCAAATCTGATTTTTGAAGCCCTGAAAGTTTTTCATCAATATCTAAAAAACCCGTAGTAAGACCCGTAAGTCCGCCTTCATTCATAGACATTTCTTCAATTCTAGAAAAACTATCTAATAAAACTTCCTTTATTGGTGAAAACCCTTCATTGTTTCTTCCTTGAGTTATATCAAATATACTTTTTTCTGCCCTTTCAATAATACTATTAACTTCTTCGGCATCTTCAAAACTTTTAGTTATTATTTCATCACAAGATTTTATGAGTCTTCTTAAAATAGATTTTTCTTCTACTATATCGCAATAATATTTTACATTGGCTGTAGTAGCAACACTTCCTGAAAGGCTTGTTAAATAATTAATTCCCCCCACATTTTCTAAAGTTCCCCTTTTTTTCAATTCTTCAGACAAAGTAATAAGGTCTACTGGCTCATTTCTATTGTATAATTCCAAAATAGTCTCATAAATTTCCTTATTTGCTTCCTTATAAAAATCTTCCGGTCTAATAGTTTCAACAGCTGTGTTTATAGCTTCTTTGTCAATAATCATAGCTCCCAACACAGACTGCTCCGCTTCAAGACTATGGGGAGGTATTCTCCCTAAAGTTTGAATATCTATCTCAATCACCTCTCTAGTTTTCTTCTACTACTTTCACTCTGAGTTTAGCCACTACCTCTGGATAAATTTTTACATCCACAATAGTTGTCCCAATAGTTTTTATATTTTCGTCAAGAACAATTTTTCTCTTGTCAATCTTAACTTTATATTGTTTTTGGAGAGCTTCTGCTATATCTTTTGAAGTTATAGAACCAAATAATCTTCCTCCATCTCCAGCCTTTCCTTTGATTTCAACAGTACTTTCATCCAATTTTTTCTTAAGTTCTAAAGCCTTTTTGTATTCTTCTTCCTTCTTAATAGCTTCTGATTTCTTCTTTTCTTTAAGCACTTTCAAATTTCCTTCTGTAGCCTCTATAGCAAGGTTCTTTGGAAACAAAAAATTTCTAGCATATCCATCTTTAGCATTGACTAAATCACCCTTTTTCCCTAATCCTTTTACATCATCTAACAATATCACTTTCATTTATCCTCACCTTCCTTTAAATATTCATCTATAGCTTTTTTAAGCATTTCTTCAGCTTCATCAATACTCATATTCTCAAGCTGTACACCAGCACTAGTTAAATGTCCTCCTCCACCCAATTTTTCCAATATCAATTGAACAGAAATATCGCCTAAAGATCTACCACTTATATGAATTTTCCCGTTAGTTAAAGCCAACACAAAAGAAGCTGAAACTCCATTTATATTTAGAAGCTCATTGGCAGCTTGAGCTGCAATAAGAACAGAATCCTGTGTTTCCTTTGAAAGTCTTGATACAGCTATTTTGTCATATACAACTTTTGCATTTTTAACTACTTCTGCCTTTAACAAAAAAGTTTTGTAGTCATCTCTAAAAAGTTGTCTCACAGAAGTAGTATCTGCTCCAGCTCTTTTCAAAAAAGAAGCTGCTTCAAAGGTACGTACTCCTGTTTGAAAAGTGAAATTTTTCGTATCCACACTTATACCTGCAAGAAGGGCATCCGCTTCAAAATTTGTAAGTTCCATCTTATCTGACATATAGTATAGTATTTCTGTAACCAATTCGCAAGTTGATGATGCATATGGTTCCAAATAAGTAAGAACTGGATCTTCTATAAATTCTGCTCCTCTTCTATGGTGATCTATAAGAACCACTTTATCTATTGCCTTTAGCAATTCTGGAGCTTCCATAAAACTTGGCTTATGATTGTCAACAACAACAAGTAAATCAAATTTATTGGCTTTATTCATAGCCTCCTCAGGAGTCAAAATTGAATCCAAAATTTCTGCTTGCTCTTTTTTCATTCTATCATAAATATTTTTTATAGATGGATTAGAATCTTTAAGTACTATATATCCTTTTTTGTTTCTATTTTTAACAGCCCTTAATATTCCAACACTTGCACCAAAAGAATCCATATCAGCATTTTGATGTCCCATTATAAATACAACTTCAGATTGGTCTATAAGTTGCCTTAAAGCATGAGATATAACTCTAGATTTAACCTTGTTTCTCTTTTCAACAGCTTTAGTCTTGCCACCATAAAAACTCAATTTATCAATTTTTTTAACAACTGCTTGATCTCCTCCTCTGCCTAATGCAATATCTATAGCAGCTTTTGCATATTCATAAGTCTGATTAGGATTTTTCCCATTTACACCTACTCCCATACTCAAAGTAATAGGAATTTTATTTCCTAAATCTATTTCACGTATTTTATCTAAAATATCAAATTTTTTGTCTTCCAAATGCTCTAAATGAGCATTTTCAAAAATTATCATATATTTATCATTTTCATATTTTCTCACAAATCCATTCATACTTGAAACGTAAGAGTTAATTCTCTTATCTATTTCTGCAAATACAATAGGTCTATTTACCTCATCAGTATTTGCCTTCACTTCATCATAGTTATCCACTTGAGCCACACAAACTATAAGTTTTTCATCATTGTACCTTTCTTTTAATAAAGAAAAACTAGTATTATCAATCCAATAAAGCATAGCAATTGTATCATTTGAATTTATAGTCTTTTTAGAATCAACTATATTGTAATAGATTTTGAAATAATTTTCTTTGAAATTTATTTCAACAAGCCCAGTATTTCCTTTAAATATTTCCTCTACCTTCATTCCTGGTACAAGATCGGCTATGTTCTTGTCTAAAATATCTTTCTCTTCCATCATGCTTAAAAACCTTGTATTATACCATCTAATATTTCCATTCTTACCTATCATAGTTAAAGGTATAGGCATATTGAAAATAGCTTCTTTAGTCACAGAATCAAATTCTTCTGCTAGACCTTCAATATATCTAGTCCACTCCTGTTTTTTTGCATGAATATTTTTCCAATAATAATAAATGAGATATATCAATACAAGTACACCAACAAAACCTATTATTGTATTATAAAAAAATAATACAATTACAAATATAGCTATTATCCACAGATATATTTTATCATTTGGTGCAACTAATCTAGAATATTTATTTTCTTTCATTTTTATCCTCCCAAAGGATTTATATTTCCTTTTTAATTCCCCTGAAATTAAATATGATATCTAAAAAACCAACCATAGAAATAATTGCACTTAAAGGAAAACTAAATATCAAAAGTACTATAAAAATCACTTTACCAACTTGCTTTAATCTACTTTTATTTATCAAGAAAATCAAAACAGCTAAACCCTGTAAGAAAAAAGCAAAAGATATCAAAGCACTTACATTGATAAATATTGTTTCATAATAAAAAACTTTCAACTGTTTTAACAAAAATACTCCAAGATAAATAACTACAATTCCTAAAATAAAATTGTTTGGCAATTTAAAATAAGAAAATCTAGGTACAAATACTATACCATATCCCAACTTTCTCAAAATAAATATTGATAATATTGAATTCAAATATGCTGTCAGCAATGAAAAAATCATCACAGCAGAAGGTATGATTAAAACCATATACTCATAAGCACTTTCTAGAATATTCTTGGTCTGATATACTTCATAATTAGAAAGTCCTGTTTCTTTTAACATATCTAATTGAGTTTTTAAAACCAAAGAAAAAGATTTTTCAATTTGATCTATAAAACTTATATTAAAAAGTTTCTTAACTAGCACTATAGCTATAACATAAGATGCAAGAGAGGTAATGGTTGAATATAAAATCAGTTCTTGAGATTTCCCCCTCTTTTTTATTACATAATTGATTACAACACTTAAAGGCACAAAAGCAATAAATATAAAAAACGCAGTATATTTATCTACAACCAACCCTACAACAAGAGTAGATATCAAAATACTGACTATATTGTATTCTATTCCATGTCTAACTCCTAATATTATAAAAAAAGCTGGAAAAACTATACTTATTACAGGGACAAAGTTTATACCTATTAGTATATATATTGTACCTAATAGAATCATCAAAAGCGATTCCAAGAAAGCCTTTGTCTTTTCATTTTTAAAATTCAAGCTTTTCACTCCTATCTTCTATTTGTATTATAATATTCATGTAGCTCACTTAAATCCCCATACCATTTTTCTACTTGATGTTCTTCTATTAGTCCTAACTTTATTTTATCTTCTACCTTTAAGTCAATACTTTCATAGCTAAGTCCCAATCGTTTACCCAACAAATAGGCAAGCAATATAATATTAGATATTAAATCCAACATATCGTCCTTAGCATTTTTTATTCCACTTTGCAACAATTGAAAAAGACTGGCAACAGAAGAAAGCAATTCACATTTGAGCCATTCCACTACTTTTACATTTTTCATGATATCTATATCTTTTCCATCTCTCATATTTCCTCACCCTCTATATTATTTCTCCAAAAAACTAAAAAACCCTTTTAAAAATAAGTCTTATTAAAATAATACAAGCTATTGAATAGTATGTCAAACCAAAAAACACCTTCAAAAGAAGGTGTTAGGAGTGAAGAAACATAGATTTTGGAAGAAATCTTTTCACTATAATCGCCAAAGCCCCTCCAACCAGTGCAGTATAAAGTTGTGGAAGTGAAAAAGCTGCTATTATCTTTGGAGGCACTTTTGCAAATAGTACCACAATATATCTAGCTGAAACAGTCAAAAATACATATTTTATAAAACTAGCAAATATTATTGCATAAATATCTCCAGCTTTTTTAATTTTATTTCTAAAAAAGTTAAAGAAAGCTACATAGAGTACATTCCCAACCATTATAAAAGGAACTATTGGAAAAAATGGTGTTATCCCAAAAGCAAAAGCTAAAAGTGGTGTCAAACATCCTACTATAATTCCAGAACCTACGCTTACCAAATATACACTCATGATAAGTACAAAATTAATCAATGGTCCTACCAGTGGCTGTCCTACCCCTCTTAAAGTCATCTGTAGAACTAAAGCTACGGCTAAAAGGATAGCAGTTCTAGTAACAAATTCTGTGGTCATTTTTTTATCCATTATATCTCCCCCTCTCTATAATATTATTATATACCCTTTTTTAAATATGTATAATAAAAAAGAACAGAGTATGTATTTAAACATACTCTGCTTCTAAAATCTTGGTTAAATTTCTTAACTTAATGACATTGAGGAAATTCCTCTCTTTTTTAGTCTGCACTATATGGCAACAATGCTATTTGTCTTGCTCTCTTTATAGCTCTTGTAAGTTGTCTTTGGTGTTTTGCACAGTTTCCTGTAATTCTTCTTGGCAATATTTTGCCTCTTTCTGTGATATATTTTTTAAGTTTATTTATATCTTTGTAATCTATATCTTCAGCTTTGTCTGCACAAAAACTACAAACTCTTTTTCTTGATTTATATCTTTTTTGTACCATCTACTTTCCCTCCTTCTAGAATGGAATATCATCATCATCTACATTGTGAAAGCCTTCAATGCCAGGAAAATCAGAATTGTCATCATTAAAATCAGAATTTTTGTTGTCTCCCCATTCTAAAAATTGAACCCTTTCTGCAACTACTTCTGTCACATACCTTCTAGTACCATCTTTTGCCTCGTAAGACCTTGACTGAAGTCTCCCTTGAATGGCTACAAGCCTTCCCTTAGCCAAATAATTTGCACAATTTTCAGCTTGTTTCCCCCAAACAACGATATTTATAAAATCTGCTGTTGGTTGTCCTTTTGCTTCCATTTCTTGTTTTTTTTCTTTAGGCAATTGTTTATCTACAGCAATACTAAAAGTAGATACAGGGGTTCCATTTACAGGAAGAAACCTAAGCTCCGGGTCTCTAGTAAGTCTACCAATCAAGATAACATTATTCACACATAACACCGCCCTTTGCTTTATTCATCTTCTCTGATAATCATATGTCTCATAATACTGTCTGAGATTTTAGATATTCTGTCCATTTCCTTAACAGCTTCTGGTGTTGATTCGAAGTTTAGAATTACATAATAACCTTCAGTGTAATCATTGATTTCATATGCAAGTTTTCTATTCCCCCACTCATCAACATTTGTTATAGTACCATCTGCTTCAATTATTCCTTTCAATCTGTCAAGGAGAGCATTTCTCTTTTCTTCTTCAAGTTCTGGTACAAAAATAAACACTGCTTCATATTTTCTCATATTTTCACCTCCTTATGGACTAACGGCTCTATTTTTTAGAGCAAGGATAAACATACTTTATGAATTATATCACTACTTAAGCTATTTTTCAAGGACAATTCAAAAATCCCCTATAAAATTTTATAGGGGATTTAAAAATTTACATCATATTTTTTATAGCTTTTGCAAGTCTCTTTATTCCTTCTACTATTTTTTCTTCACTCATATTTGAATAATTTAATCTAAAGGTATTTTCATTGCCACCATTTGGGAAGAAAGATCCTCCAGGTACAAACGCTACATTTTCTTCAAGAGCCTTTACAGCTAATTCTCTTGCATTTATATGCTCAGGAAGTATAACCCAAGTGAAAAGTCCACCTTCTGGATTTGTAAATTTAACTTCAGCTGGAAATTCTTCTTTCATAGTATTTATCATTAAATCTTTTCTCTTTTTATAAAGTTTTCTAAGTTTTTCAATATGAGCTTCTATATCATATTCTTCCATAAATCTTGCAACCTGCATTTGTGATATAGTACTTGCTTGTAAATCTGCACCTTGCTTTGCAAGAATATATTTATTAAGCACTGTTTCTTCTGCACACACCCATCCTAGTCTCAATCCTGGACAGAATATTTTAGAAAAAGTACCCAAGAATATAACTCTTCCTTCTGTATCATAATGCTTAATTGCAGGTAAAAATTCACCTTCATATCTAAGCTCTCCATAAGGATTATCTTCTATTATAGCTATATTATATTGATTTGCCAATTCCACAATTTTCTTTCTTCTATCTTCCGACCAAGTTCTTCCTGATGGGTTTTGGAAATCTGGTATTACATATACAAATTTAACGTTGTCGTTGTTTTTAAGTATTTCTTCTAAATCTTCCATGATCATTCCATGTTCATCTGTAGGAACTTCGATAAATTTAGGTTCATAAGCTCTAAATGCATTTATTGCTCCTAAGTAACTAGGACTTTCACACAATACTATGTCACCTGGATTTAAAAATATTTTCCCAGAAAAATCTAAACCTTGTTGAGAACCACTGATAACTAATATATTGTCTACTTTTGCTTCTACTCCAACTTTTGCCATTCTCTTAGTGATTTGTTCTCTAAGTGGCTTATAGCCTTCTGTTGGTCCATATTGTAATGCCTTAGTTCCTTCTTCTTCTAATACTTCCACAGATATTTTCTTCATTTCATCTACTGGAAATAACTCTGGAGCTGGAAGCCCTCCAGCAAAAGAAATCACCTCTGGCTTTTCAGTAAGTTTCAACAATTCACGAATTTCAGAGGCTTTAATATTGTCCATACGTTTTGCATAATTTAAACTCATAAAAAGCACCCCCTATTTTTTTTAAAACGTTTTCCTTAAAGGTTATGACTAGACCTTATGACTATTTTACTATTTTTTATTAGATTTGTCTAATGTATATTAAATTATATTTATCCTTTATTGACACTTTCCCATTTCCCATCTACCAATATTTTTCTAACTCTTTTTTCAAAATCAATTCGTGGAATCCATATTTGCCTTCCACAACCTGTACACTTAAGTTTAAAATCCACCCCTGTTCTCAATATTTCCCATTTATTTTCTCCACATGGATGAACTTTTTTCAAAGCTACTATATCCCCTATATTGTATTTTATAGCCATGCTTATCTCTCCCTTAGCTATTTTCATTCAAAACTATTCTTTTAGGATAAGGTATATCTATATTTTCCTCACGAAAAGCTTCTACAACCTTTTTCCTAATTGTTCTTTCTATTCTCCACTGCTCCATAGGTTCAGTTTTTGCAACAACTGTCAATACTATATCATATTCTCCAAGTTTTGATACTCCAAGTACTGTAGGCCCTTCCAATATAGCCTTTTCAGTATTTTTTAGATCTAATGAAATATCTTCCAATACCTTTAGAGCTTTATCTATATCTTCTTCATAAGAAATACTCACTTCAACTAAAGCTCTCATAGAGCCTCTCACCCTGTTTATAACTACATCTATCTTATTGTTAGGAATTATATAAAGCTCTCCAGAAAAACCTCGAATTTTTGTAACTCTAAGTCCCATTTCTTCTACAATTCCCTCATATTCACCTATCTTTACATAGTCCCCTATAGAGAATTGATCTTCAAATAAAATAAAAAACCCAGTCAATACATCCTTCACAATCCCTTGAGCTCCAATTCCTATAGCTAATCCTCCTATACCAGCCGTAGCTAATATAGAAGTAGCTTTTATCCCAAATAGTTCTAAAGAAGGCACCAATGCTATAAAATAAAATACATATTTATTGACATTTTTTAATATGGTTGCAAGGGTATTTGCTTTCTTTTCATCAATTTCAAACTTAAATTTTTTTCTTTTTTCCAAGGAATTATTGATTATAGCATTTACTATTCGAATTCCTAATCTTGCAAGTAAGAATATAATTGCTATTTTGGCTATCTTCCCCAATACATTCAACTCTTTATTTTCTTTTATAAATACATCTTGTAAAAATTGCAAAACCCCTTGCATACCATTCTCTCCTATCAATTAATCTTTTCTATATGATTTTTTGAATCTATTTTAGACATTCTATATAAACCTTTTATAGCCAATTCATTTTCTAATATAGTGCTTTTTACTTTATCTATATCATCTAAATCAAAACGTATGGAAAGCCCACAGCTAGAAGTTATCTCTCTAGGTGTAGGTATAGTCTTAAATTTTAGATTAGCATTTTCCAATATCTTTTCTCCTCTTATAGCATGATGAGTAGATTCAAAAGTCACAACTCCATATTCCTTATATTCCATTATAACATACTCCTATCCTATAATCACAGTCTTTGTAGGATTTTTTAATTTCTCCAAAATACTATACATATTGGTTACGCTCCCTACACTCAATTTATCTTTTATTTTATAGAAATCAAGACAAGTACCACAAGAAAGTATTTCTATTCCTTCCTCTTCCAATTTCTTTAAATCATCCAATACTGGAGAACCTTCACAAGTCAAATGAACTCCTCCATTATAAAACACCAAAGTAGAAGGATATGGTGTAGACTCTGTAAGTGTATATATGAAACTCTTCATAAGAATCTTACCCAATTCTTCAGAGCCACCACCCATAGTGTTAGAACTAAAAGCAATAGTCATATCCTTAAAAGTATCTGGCACGCACACATTTGTTTCTTCCATTACTTGTCCCTTATTTATATGAATATAATACTCATTTTCACCATTTTTGTCTACACTATACTCATATCCTAAACTTTTAGCTAATTTTGAAACATTTTCTTTAGCCACTTCATTATCTACAATAGTAGTCACAATACCCTCGCTTATCTCATCAAGAGCCTTTTTAGTCATGATAACTGGTCTTGGACAAGCTTGTCCTCTAGCATCTACTTCTTTTTTCATTTCAATTCCTCCCTAATTGTTAAACTAAATATATTATACTAGTTATTTGTCATTTTAAATCAAACTATAGATATAATCTATAATTATTTTTTCTTTTATATATTATATCTATAGTTGCATACTAAAATCCAACAAGAGTATTTTTTAATATTTTTAACTTGTATATTAAAATATTTAATTTTTAAATTAAATATTTTAAGAATACTATTGACTTTTATTTTTTTCTAGGCTAATATTATACATAAAGAATAGAAAGTTCTAAATTTTATATAAATAATTAGGTAGGTGATATAATGAACAATGAAGTAATAGGAAAATGTCCTATATGTGGAAATGAAATGGAAGTAACTAAATTGAGTTGCAATAGCTGTGGAACTAGTATAGAAGGGCATTTTTCATTGTGTAAATTTTGCAAACTTTCAGACGAACAAAAAAACTTTGTAGAAGTATTTATAAAAAACAGAGGAAATATAAAAGAAATAGAAAAAGAACTTGGAATATCCTATCCTACGGTGAGAAACAAACTAGAAAGTGTCATTGAAGCATTAGGATACAGCCCTAAATACAATGTCCCAAGTATAAACAAAAAAGAGATTTTGGAAAGGCTTAGCAATGGAGAAATCACTTCCGAAGAAGCTATAAATCTTTTAAAAGGTGAAGAATAGGAGGGTTTAAAATTGAAAGAAGAAAGAATGATGATTTTAACTATGCTTGAAGAAGGAAAAATTTCAAGCCAAGAAGCTCTAAAACTATTAGAAGCTCTAGATGACAATGACGACGAAGACTTTGTTTCTAAAGATGATAAAACAGATGATAAAAAAGTAGATATAGATAAAATGGGAAAAGTAATTAAAGAACAAGGCAAAAAAATAGAACAATTTGGAAACGATGTAAGCAACAAAATATCTAATTTATTTGGTGGAATAAAAGAAAAAAGTCCATCCATTAATTTTTTAGGAAACTATGAAACTATAAATACCACTCTAGAAAAAGACATCTCTCACATAGAAAAACCTAATATTGACATAAAGAGTATAAATGGAAATATTTCATTAAAACCTTGGGATAAAGAAAGCATTTTAGTCAAAGTAGCTTCTAGTTACAAAAAAGGAACAATGGATAAAAATGATACTTTCTATGACTTCTACGAGGAAGATAACAATATAGTATTTAAACCAGCATATACAAACAACATAGGAATAAAATTAGAAGTTTTAGTCCCTAATAGAGAATACGAAAAAATCATTTTAAATACATCTAATGACAAAATTGAAATAGAAGATATAAATGTAGACAATTTAATTTGTGATACTACAAATGCCTCTATAGCTGTAAGTGGTCTAAATGGAGAAAATGTAAAACTAGTAACTAAAAATGGCAGAATCTCACTAGAAAATATAAATTCTCCTATAATAATGGCAAATAGCACAAACTCCAGTGTGAGTTTAGATAAAATAAAAAGCGAAAAAATATTTGTATACACTAAAAACGGCAGAATATACTTAAGAGATGTCGAATCCCATTCTATAGAAGGAATTACTTCTAATGCAAGTATTGAGGTTAAAAATCCAATAGGAAAAAATATAAAATTAGTGACATCTAATGGGAAAATAATATGTGATGAATTTTCTGCAAAAGATATGGAAAAATTGGAACTTACCACTTCCAATGCTTCAATAAATACTCATTTCAATGAATTCAACAATATACTTTATTTTGACTTTGAAACATCCCTTGGAAATATAAATTTAGAAATACCAAATCTTGTATACAAAGTAAATCAGCAAAACAAATTGGGAACTAGAAAGATAATAGCTCATAGCATTGAGTACAAAGAAGAAGAACCACATTTCAAATTTATAGCCTCAACTTCAAATGGCTCTATAAAAGTTAACTAGGGGGGATTCTATGAAAAATGATTTTAGAGAAGAAAAAATGCAAATTCTTAAAATGGTTGAAGAAGGCAAAATCACTATAGAAGAAGGAGTAAATCTTCTAAATGCTCTAGAAACAGAAACAACTCAAAGTACAAATAAAAGCAATGCAAAATGGCTAAAAATAAAAGTCCATGATCCAGATGAAGATTCTGATGTAAACATAACTTTACCTATTTCTTTCGTAAACTTAGGAATGAAACTAGCTTATAAATTTTCACCCGAGCTAAAAGAAACCGGACTTGACGAATCAGATTTTAAAGACATATACGAAGCAATAAAAAACGGAGCAGAAGGAAAACTTGTCGATATTAAAGGAGAAGATGGAGAAGTAGTTGAAATAATAATCGAATAAGTCCCGCTAATAGCGGGACTTATTTTTATTTAATTTTCACCTTCCTCACTTCTTACAAATATTCCTTTAAATAAAATTTTCTATTTTAAATAAGTTGAATTTTAAACTAGCATTGTTAAAATAAGTAAATAGCAATGAATTCTCCATTGCCTTTGAAATAAAACCTTGAGGGAATATAATTTTAATAGGTGAAAAAAGTGCAATCACTATATATATTACGAGTATTCCCTTTATTGCTCCAAACAAAAATCCCCCTATTCCATTTAATTGTTTCAATATCGGTGCTTTAAACAAAAATGACAATAGTTCTTCTAAAAGTCCTAAAAGCCATCTAAATACAAAATAAGTAATCAAAATAGAAAAAATATTAATTAAAACATTTATTATTCCACTAGCTAGTATTCGGGGCAAAAAATTTACATCATTCTTAATTTTTCTATAAAATACAGCTTTAAGAATTCCTAAAATTACAGCTTTAAATCCATTGTACACTACCTCAGTATTAAGTATGTATCCATATACAATATCGTAATACATTTTTGTAAAATAAATTGACAGCAAAATTTTTATCAATCCAAATATAGATTTTACTAGACCTCGACTAACGCCTTTTACAATATTATCCACCAACATAAGTACAATTAAAAAATCTATCCAATTCATATTCTCCACCATTTTCTATTGTTTTTCGATTGTCTTCATCAAATAAGTTTTTCCATCTGTAATAAGTAGTATTTTTGAATTATCTATAATCACTTTCTCTCCTTCTTCAATGGCATAATTCAAAATTTCCTTACCTTTTTTAAATCCTAGTACATTTTTATCTCCTACCAATATAAGAATCCCATTATATGAGTACATTTTTTTATACTCACCATCTAAAACTATATCTTCTTGAATTTCCCCATTGCTATCAAAAATTTTTAGGCTCTTCCCTACAAGAGCATATACCTTCTCTTTTTCACTATTATCTACATATATATCCTTTAGAGCTTCTATATTTTGATTCCAGACTACTGTTTGACTGTTTATTTTGTAAATGGCCTTATCCGTCATGGCCACAACAATATCTTTATCTATAAATTTAAGAAAAGTAACTATTTCATCATTAAACCCTACATTTGACAATATATCTCCCTTTATATTGTAAAAAGATAAATTTGACTGAATATTTCCATCACGAGCTATCAATGATGATATGACTACCTTTGATTTATCCATGTTAAAATCAAAATTAAGTATCTTTTCTCCTGAAGTAATAGTTGCCAATATATTTCCACCATTATCTATTAATTTTAAAACTTCTTTATCTTTATCTTTACATATTGCATATAAAATACCTTCTTTTTCTATGATCTTTTCAACATCAATACCTAATTCTACTTTTTTTGTACTATTTCCATCAAAATCTAAAAAATATAATTCCCCAGTAGTTCCTTGACAAAAATATATAGCTTTTTCTCCTGGAAAAACCAAAGGTCTTTCAAAATTTAATTTTTTTTCCCATTTGCTAGTACCGTCAATATTTAATGTACTAATAAAATCATCCTTGTATTTAACAATGACATCATCATAAACTCTTACTTTTTCGCCTTCAGAAGTAGGAATTTGTTGGACAATTTCTAAAGTTTTCATAGTCTCTCTAGGCATAATTTTATCTTTGTACTTAGAAGAAAAAAATGCAACTATCAAAAGTGTAAATACTAGTATGAATATTTTAAAGCCCTTATTCTCCATTTTTTCTAGCCTCCTCATTTATTTAATTCTTCATCTTTTCTAAAATTCCTTTTAAAAACATGTATTAGTTTGCATATTTTTTGTTATATGATATAATAAATGTATCGATACATTTTAAATATGAATACTTGGAGGACATAGTATGAACAATAATATAATACTACATTTAAATAGAGACATAAATACACCATTATATATACAACTATACAATGAACTAAAAGTCCTAATAGAAAATGAAAGTATCCAAAAGGGAGAAAAGCTCCCTTCAATAAGGAGTTTAGCAAAAAAATTAGATGTCAATAATGTAACTATTGTCAGTGCTTATAAACTTTTAGAACAAGAGGGATATGTATATTCAAAAAAAGGCAGCGGAACTTATGTGAAAGGAAATACTGAAGACTTGAATTTTGGCTATTTCGAAGATGAAAATATGGAGCTTATGACAAGTGGTATTCTTTCTATGACTGAAGATAGCATAAACTTTGCCAGTGTATCACCTACCCCAGAACTATTTCCTGTAGAAGATTTCAAAAACGTACTTATAGAAGTGCTAGATAGAGATAAGGGAAATGCCTTCGTATATCCTGAAATAAATGGATATGCTCCATTGAGAGAATCTATAAGCCATTTTTTATGTGAAAACTATTCTATAGATGTAAATTCTTCTCAAATTCAGATAATATCTGGTGGACAGCAAGGAATAGATTTGATTGCTAAAACTTTGATTCAACCAGGGGATTATGTGCTCCTTGAAAACCCCACTTATTCAGGAGCTGTAGCAGCTTTTAAATCCAGAGGAGCTAATATTATAGCTATTACTATGGAAAAAGATGGCATAAACCTAGAAGAGTTGAAAAAAAGTATAAAAACTTATCATCCTAAATTTTTATATACTATGCCTTGCTATCAAAGTCCTACTACTTATTCATATAGTGAGGAAAAAAAATTAGAACTTATAGATTTGGCTTATGAAAACAATTTATATATTATAGAGGATGATTTTTTGTCAGATTTAAGCTATGAAGGCAATAGATTACCTCTTAAATCAATTGACAAATATGATCAAGTAATATATATAAAAAGTTTTTCAAAAATACTCATGCCCGGTCTTCGCATAGGTTTTCTAACTGCTCCTAAAAAGCTTTTAAAAGATATTGTTAAGGCAAAACACACTACAGATATTACTTCTTCTGGTTTTATTCAAAGAGCCTTTGACTTGTATTTAAGAAAAGGCTACTGGAAAGAACATATAAAAAAGATAAAATTAGATTACAGTGAAAAATATGAATTGTTGTTAGATAAAATAAAAAAATTAAACTCTCATGGTATATCATTTGTAGAACCAAGAGGTGGATTAAGTCTTTGGTTAAAATTGCCAGAAAGTATAGATAGTATTGAACTATACAATGAATGTATGAAAAACAATGTAATAATAGTACCCGGAAAAATATTTTTTATAGCTGAAAAAAGTGATTGTACTAATTATATTCGACTTAGCTTTGGTTCTGTATCTAAAGAACAAATAAAAAAAGGCATAGATATAATAGATAGATCTATTCTAAACTTAAAAGATGAAAAAAATGAGGATACAAAATATATTCCGCTAATTTAAATTGTTTTTATATCAAACCCTATGATTTTTATAAATCCCATAATCACTGAAATAAATTCATAGGGTTTTTCATACATTAAAGCATGGCCTGCATCCTTTATGACCACCCATTTAGAATTTGAAATTTCATTATAAATCACTTCTTGATACTTTAAAGGAGTAATAGTATCCAATTCACCACTTATAATTAATGTAGGCACTTTTATTTCATGAATTCTATCGGTAATATTTAAATCATGAGAACTTTTAACTGCTCTTCTAAATCTCTCATACCATTCTTCATCAAATAGCTTTTCAAAACTTTCTCTATTTTTTTTCAACCACTCATAGTTTTCTTCATAAAATTTAGCAGAATAAATTCTCGGCATTACAACACTAAAAAATATTGATGCATCCTTAGTTGAAGCAGCATAATCCCAAGACCTTTCAATTTCTTGCATATATTTATCTGTATAACTTGTAGTATTAGATAATATAAGGGATTTAACCATTTCCCCATACTTTAAAGTAAATAATTGAGCAACTTCTCCCCCATAAGAAACACCAAAAATATGTACCTTATCGCAATTAAGCTTTTCCAAAAATTCTTTCAGTACATCTACATGCATTTCTTGTGTATATTGACTATAAATTTCAGCTGATCGTCCCTGATCTAAAAAATCTAACAAAATAATTCTATATTCACTTGAAAGAACCTTTATAAATGGAGACCAATTGGCAGTACTCATCATTAAACCATTTAAAAATACTACAGTTTCTCCTTGTCCATGTTCTTGATAGTACATTTTCTTATTCATAACCTCTATATAAGGCATTATCTCATCTCCTATGAATACTATTTATTCAGTGAAAGCTATACAATATGAAAATTAATATTACCCCACCCATATACCCAAAAATAGGATACATAGTAGTTACAAGCTCTGAAAAACCTAAATTAGCCAGAGGTATACTTATGAGACAAAATAAAAATGAAATAAATTTTTTATCCTTTTTCTTTGTAACATTTTCTATAAAACTATATCCATTGGCAATAGCAGTAGTAAACATAGCAATCCATAATACAAAACTAAATATATGTACATATTTGCTACTTTCATATTCACAAATTTTAAGCATTGGTATGGCAAAATCATATATTTGTGTATAGAGAATTAACAATGGTATCAAAATGTTACAACCCAATATTCCCAAAACAATTCCTCCTAGAATTCCTGAGCTTACAGCTACATTTTTATTTGGAATTATAGGCAAAAGCGATGATAGTACCACTATTAAAAGCAAACTATTAAAAGACACATATAAAAATGAAGATGTAATAAAATTGCCTTTATTTGTTACATCTAATCCTTCAAAATTGCTAAACATAAGTCCTTCTTTCAGTATAACATTAGAACCTAAAAAAACAATTCCTAAAATTAATATAGGTACCAATATAGAATTGATAATAGAAAATCCCTTTATACCTGATAAAAAAATTATAAAACACAAAATAGCCATTGTGCTTATACCTATATTTTTAGATATTCCAAATTGTTCTTCAAATATAGCCCCACTTCCTGCTAGCATTATACAAAATCCAATGAACAATGAAAATAATATTATAGTTTCTACAACAAAACCTAATTTGTCCCCAAATACAAAATTTATCATTTCACCAGAACTATTTATATTGTGCTCATATACCTTTGAAAGAATAAATGCTCCTATAAAAGAAAATAAAAAACCACTTATTATCATTCCCAAAATACCCTTAACTCCATATACTGCAAAAAAGTCTATTATTTCTCTCCCTGATGCAAATCCTGCACCTATGACTGTTCCTATATAGATAGAAGCGATTTTAAAAGTGTCTTTGTTCATCCTATCCCTCCTCATGCTAATTCATCATATTAAAAAAATAACATGTCCTATGCAAAATACATTTGCATTTTTAAAATGATAGTATATAATGATATTAGATGTTTATCTAAAATTAGTTTAGATAACATTAAGATAACAAGTTTATTTTTTTACATTAATATTAGATGAATATCTAGTATGTATTTAGATGAATATGAAAGGAGTGGTGTTGTGGAAGTTTATTTAAACAAAGATGTAGGAAAAGTCTATGATTTATTTTCAAGTTTATTTATTACTCTTAATTATGATTATTACCTAAAAGAACTAGAAAAATATTATATGGTAGAAGACAAAAAATTCAAAAACAAAATAGAAGATGTAAGGCAAGCAATAGAACCCAATATCGAAAAGTATAAATGTTTTTTTAAACCAAATCCTTCACTTTTTAGCCCCTTTGTGTCCTTACATAAAATGTGGCAATGCAAAAGCATAGATAGCTATATGAAATATATGAAAACCCTAGAAGAAAAAGAAATAAAAAAAGAATTGATTTTCCAAATGGAATGCTTTGGAGAGCCTTGGAAAGAAGTAAAAGACCCTAAAAAAATAGATGAATTAATAGAAGATGAAAATAAATTTATAAATTTTTTAAATAAGCAGGATTTTTCCAATGAAGACAAATGGAATGTACTATACTATATAAAAAATATTGATATTTATAAAGAAGATTTTATAAGTTTAATTGAAAATTACAAAGCTAATTTTGAACTTATTTTCCAAAAGTATCAAAAAGAAATAGATGAGTTTTCCTGTTATCTTGAAAAAGAAATAGATGAAAAGGGGATTGACATGGAAATTCCTATATATAAATATGTGGATACAGATACAATAAAAACTATATATCTTGTTCCATCCCTATTTAATGAATATAGTATATCTCAAACTGTTATACAAAGTAAAAAAGAAAGTTATATTGTATTGGGAAAAAGTATTGATAAAGTTCTTTTCAATAAATATAGAGATAATGCCTTAGATAGAAATATTCTTGTTCTTAAAAACTTAGGAGATCAAAGTAGATATCAATTCTTAAAGTTACTTTCTGAAGGAGAAAAATATGGTCAAGAAATAGCTGATAATCTAGGTATTACTTCTGCTACTATAAACTATCATTCAAATAATCTTATTTGTGCCAATCTCATAAATGTGGATAGACGAGAAAACAAAACCTATTTTTCTCTAAACAAAGATACTTTGAGAGAAATGATCAGGTTTATTGAAAAAGATTTTGGTTTATAATTTTTTTGAGGGGGAATCGATATGAAAAAATATCTTTTCAAATCAAAAAGTCTTTTATTTCTAAACTTATTAGTTGCAGTACTTTTTTCTATAATAGAAATAAGTTTTGCTTTTGTTCTTGGAAATATTGTAGATTTAAGCGTCACTGGAAATGGATTGGGATTTAAAAAAGTTCTATATATTGGAATAGGTCTTATGACCTCTGAAGCTATAGTTTCATATTTAGTTAGAATTTTTAGAGGATTGTTCATTAAAAACTCTATGTCTTCACTAAAAAAAGATATATTTGATAATATACTTTCTAAAGATATAGCTTCTTTCAATGCTCAAAACAGTGCCGACTATATTTCAATTATAAATAATGATACAAATTTAATTGAACAAGATTATTTTATAAACATTTTAAATGGTTTTCAATATATATCTCTATTTGTTCTAGGAACCTATTCAATTTTCAAACTAAATATATATATAGCTATTGCAGCATTTGCAATAGGTTTTATCCCTATTTTTATACCAATGTTATTTCAAAAAGAAACGGGAAAAAGAAAAAAGGAATACTCTAATAGCTTAAGTAATTTCACCACAAAAATTAAAGATATATTTTCAGGTTTTGAAGTGATTAAAAGCTTTAATATAGAAGAAAAGATAAGAGAAGACTTCAACAATTCAAATAATACTGTAGAAAATAAGAAATATAGCTCTTCTAAAATGGAGGCTACTGTCAATTCCCTATCAGAATTTTTTGGTTCCTTGGTCTTCTTTGTTCCATTGAGCCTTGGCACTTATCTTGTACTTAAGGGAAAATTCACTGTAGGTGGAATGCTCACATCAGTACAACTTATGAACTATATAGTGAATCCTATACTCAACTATTCTGCTATAGTCAACAAAATTAAGGGCATCAAGCCTATAAATGAAAAAATAGAAAAGATAGTTGAAAAAAACAAGGTATCTGATGAGGGGTTGGAAAAAAACTCTTTAAAAAACTCAATTCAATTTAAAAATTTATCATTCTCATACAATGAGGATAGACAAATACTTCAAAATATAAATTTAAATATAAATAAGGGTGAAAAAGTAGCTATTGTAGGTAGAAGTGGCAGTGGCAAATCTACTTTATTAAAACTTCTCCTAAGATACTATGAAAACTACAATGGAGAAATACTCATAGATAATATAGAAAATAGGAATTTAAAAATTTCATCCACTTATGAACTTATATCTATAATACAGCAGAATGTATTTATGTTTGATGATAGCATAGAAGCCAACATTGCCTTATATGGGAACTATACAAATGATGAAATAGATAAAGCAATAATTAAGTCTGGACTTTTAAATTTGATTGAAACCTTGCCTGATGGAAGCAAGTCTAGTGTAGGAGAAAATGGATCTAATCTTTCAGGTGGAGAAAAGCAGAGAATATCCATAGCTAGAGCTTTAATCAAAAACACTCCTGTACTTCTATTGGATGAAGCTACAGCAAGTCTTGACTCAGAAACTTCCTATGAAATAGAATCTTCAATATTAGATATAGATGATTTAACTAGCATAGTTGTAACTCATAAACTAAATCAAGAACTATTAAAAAGATACGATAAAATAATTGTCATGGAAAATGGTAATATCATTGAAGAAGGTAATTTCTATGAATTGATAGACAAAAAAGGATTCTTCTACAACTTATATAATGTGGAAAAGACTGCATAGAATAGAAAAAGCCCTACCTCGACCTACGAGATAAAGCTTTTATTTTTATGTAATCTGGCGATGTCCTACTCTCCCAGGGCGTTGCCACCCAAGTACCATCGGCAGCTAAAGAGGCTTAACTTCTGTGTTCGGTATGGGAACAGGTGTGACCCTCTTGCTATAATCACCAGGTAAAGCCTTTCGGCAATTGTAAATTACAAATGAACTACATTCGCAATTTTTTCAAAATCTTGATTTTGAAAATCTAACACAGTAAGATAATTGGTCAAGCCCTCGACTTATTAGTATCCCTTAGCTAAAGATATTGCTACCCTTATACCTGGGACCTATCAACCAAGTGGTCTACTTGGAGTCTTACCTTAAAAAGTGGGAAATCTCATCTTGAGGGGGACTTCGTGCTTAGATGCCTTCAGCACTTATTCCTTCCAGACATAGCTACTCAGCTGTGCCTCTGGCGAGACAACTGATGCACCAGCGGTCTGTCCATCCCGGTCCTCTCGTACTAGGGACAGCTCCTCTCAAATTTCCTACGCCCACGACGGATAGGGACCGAACTGTCTCACGACGTTCTGAACCCAGCTCGCGTGCCTCTTTAATGGGCGAACAGCCCAACCCTTGGGACCTACTCCAGCCCCAGGATGAGACGAGCCGACATCGAGGTGCCAAACCTCCCCGTCGATGTGGACTCTTGGGGGAGATAAGCCTGTTATCCCCGGGGTAGCTTTTATCCGTTGAGCGATGGCCCTTCCACTTGGAAGCCACCGGATCACTAAGTCCAAGTTTCCTTCCTGCTCCACTTGTAGGTGTCGCAGTCAAGCTCCCTTCTGCCTTTACACTCTTCGCACGATTTCCGACCGTGCTGAGGGAACCTTTGAGCGCCTCCGTTACTCTTTAGGAGGCGACCGCCCCAGTCAAACTGCCCAACTGACAGTGTCCCAAGACTGGATTCACAGTCTCTGGTTAGAATTTCAGCATTGCAAGAGTGGTATCCCAAGGTTGACTCCACCAAAGCTGGCGCCCTGGTTTCCAAGTCTCCCACCTATCCTGTACAAGCAATACCAAAATCCAATGTCAGCCTACAGTAAAGCTCCACGGGGTCTTTCCGTCCTGTCGCGGGTAACTCGCATCTTCACGAGTACTACAATTTCACCGGATCCCTTGTTGAGACAGTGCCCAAGTCGTTACACCTTTCGTGCGGGTCGGAACTTACCCGACAAGGAATTTCGCTACCTTAGGACCGTTATAGTTACGGCCGCCGTTTACTGGGGCTTAAGTTCAGAGCTTCGCTTGCGCTAACCCTTCCCCTTAACCTTCCAGCACCGGGCAGGTGTCAGCCCCTATACATCGTCTTTCGACTTAGCAGAGACCTGTGTTTTTGGTAAACAGTCGCTTGGGCCCATTCACTGCGACCAATCAAGGCTTACGTAGCAAGTACTTCACCTCAATTGGCACCCCTTCTCCCGAAGTTACGGGGCTATTTTGCCGAGTTCCTTAACAAGGGTTCTTCCGCACATCTTAGGATTTTCTCCTCGCCTACCTGTGTCGGTTTGCGGTACGGGTACCTAACATACTCGATAGAGGCTTTTCTTGGCAGTGTGGATTCAGCTGCTTCGCTACTTAATTTTCGCTCCCCATCACTTCTCAAGACTCTCCTACGGATTTGCCTATAGGAGCTCTCTACAAGTTTGGACG
Source organism: Sporanaerobacter sp. (assembly GCF_047830725.1). Classification (NCBI taxonomy): domain Bacteria; kingdom Bacillati; phylum Bacillota; class Tissierellia; order Tissierellales; family Sporanaerobacteraceae; genus Sporanaerobacter; species Sporanaerobacter sp. Next base: position 983,290 of record NZ_CP181252.1, read on the forward strand.
CACTCAACCAACGGTGCGTTCAGCCTATCCTCCTGCGTCACCCCATTTCTCAAACGCATGTAGGTAGTACAGGAATCTCAACCTGTTGTCCATCGCCTACGCCATTTGGCCTCAGCTTAGGTCCCGACTAACCCTGAGAGGACGAGCCTTCCTCAGAAAACCTTAGGCTTTCGATGGGTAGGATTCTCACCTACCTTATCGCTACTCATGCCAGCATTCTCTCTTCTGTACAGTCCACCACTCCTTACGGTATAGCTTCAGCCCGTACAGAATGCTCCTCTACCGATGCAAATGCATCCCACAGCTTCGGTGATAGGTTTGAGCCCCGGAAATCTTCGGCGCAAAGTCACTCGACCAGTGAGCTATTACGCACTCTTTAAATGAGTGGCTGCTTCTAAGCCAACATCCTGGTTGTCTGTGTAACCTTACATCCTTTTCCACTTAACCTATACTTAGGGACCTTAGCTGGTGATCTGGGCTGTTTCCCTTTTGACCACGAAACTTATCTCCCGTAGTCTGACTCCCAAGAAACATGACTATGGTATTCGGAGTTTGATAGGTTTTGGTAACACTACGTGCCCCTAGACCATTCAGTGCTCTACCCCCACGTCACTTATCTTGAGGCTAGCCCTAAAGCTATTTCGAGGAGAACCAGCTATATCCGGGTTCGATTGGAATTTCACCCCTACCCACAGGTCATCCGATAGTTTTTAAACACTAAGCGGTTCGAGCCTCCACGAAATTTTACTTTCGTTTCACTCTGCCCATGGGTAGGTCACCCGGTTTCGGGTCTACGATATACAACTAAACGCCCTATTAAGACTCGGTTTCCCTACGGCTCCACTACTTAATAGCTTAACCTCGCTATATATCGTAACTCGCTGGCCCGTTCTACAAAAAGTACGCGGTCGCACATATAAAGTGCTTCCACTGCTTGTAAACATAGGGTTTCAGATTCTATTTCACTCCCCTCCCGGGGTTCTTTTCACCTTTCCCTCACGGTACTTCTTCACTATCGGTCACCAGTTAGTATTTAGCCTTGGGAGGTGGTCCTCCCTGCTTCCCACAGGATTTCACGTGTCCCGTGGTACTCTGGATCACGGCTATAAGCTATTTTGTTTCGCCTACAAGACTATCACTTTCTATGGTAGGCCTTTCCAGACCTTTTCGACTACAAAATATACTTATTTTATGCCGGTCCACAACCCTCATAGAGAAAACTCTACGAGTTTGGGCTCTTTCCCGTTCGCTCGCCGCTACTTAGGAAATCGAATTTTCTTTCTCTTCCTCAGGGTACTTAGATGTTTCAGTTCCCCTGGTGTTCCCTCATCTACCTATGTATTCAGTAGATGATACCTAAAGTTTGTTTAGGTAGGTTTCCCCATTCGGAAATCTCCGGATCAAAGCTTGCTTGCAGCTCCCCGAAGCGTATCGGCGCTTACCCCGTCCTTCATCGGCTACTGGTGCCAAGGCATTCACCCTATGCTCTTATTAGCTTGACCAGTGAAAATTGTATTATATATATAAGACAATTTTTTCTTACTGTGTAGTTTTCAAAGTTCAATTTAAAATTTCAACCCCTTAGGTTGAATCTGGTGGAGATGAGGAGATTCGAACTCCTGACCCCCTGCTTGCAAGGCAGGTGCTCTCCCAACTGAGCTACACCCCCAAATTAAAACAGCGTGAAACACATCGCAGTTTCGCAACTCAAATCTATGCTGCTAAAGTCGTATAGATTTGGTGCTCATTGCGTTTGACTTAACTTTGTTCACTTACGTTCACTAAGTTAGGTCATAATCTCCTTAGAAAGGAGGTGATCCAGCCGCACCTTCCGATACGGCTACCTTGTTACGACTTCACCCCAGTCATTGACCCTACCTTCGGCGGCTGCCTCCTTACGGTTAGCTCACCGACTTCGGGTATTGTCAACTCCCATGGTGTGACGGGCGGTGTGTACAAGACCCGGGAACGCATTCACCGCGGCATTCTGATCCGCGATTACTAGCAACTCCGGCTTCATGTAGGCGAGTTGCAGCCTACAATCCGAACTGGGATCGGTTTTGTGGGATTAGCTCCTTATCACTAAGTGGCTGCCCGTTGTACCGACCATTGTAGCACGTGTGTAGCCCAGGACATAAAGGGCATGATGATTTGACGTCATCCCCACCTTCCTCCGATTTGTCATCGGCAGTCTCTTTAGAGTGCACAGCCTAACTGTTTGCAACTAAAGACAAGGGTTGCGCTCGTTGCGGGACTTAACCCAACATCTCACGACACGAGCTGACGACAACCATGCACCACCTGTCTCCCCAGTCCCCGAAGGGAAGGAACTATCTCTAGTTCGGTCCGGGGGATGTCAAGCCCTGGTAAGGTTCTTCGCGTTGCATCGAATTAAACCACATGCTCCGCTGCTTGTGCGGGTCCCCGTCAATTCCTTTGAGTTTCAGTGTTGCCACCGTACTCCCCAGGCGGAGTGCTTAATGTGTTAACTGCGGCACCGAGGTTTGACCCCCGACACCTAGCACTCATCGTTTACGGCGTGGACTACCAGGGTATCTAATCCTGTTTGCTCCCCACGCTTTCGTGCCTCAGCGTCAGTTACAGTCCAGAGAGTCGCCTTCGCCACTGGTATTCCTCCTAATATCTACGCATTTCACCGCTACACTAGGAATTCCACTCTCCTCTCCTGTACTCAAGCCTCACAGTTTCAAATGCTTACCACGGTTAAGCCGTGAGATTTCACATCTGACTTACAAGGCCGCCTACGCACCCTTTACGCCCAATAAATCCGGACAACGCTCGCCCCCTACGTATTACCGCGGCTGCTGGCACGTAGTTAGCCGGGGCTTCCTCCTAAGGTACCGTCATTATCGTCCCTTAGGACAGAGCTTTACGATTCGAAAACCTTCATCGCTCACGCGGCGTCGCTGCATCAGAGTTTCCTCCATTGTGCAATATTCCCCACTGCTGCCTCCCGTAGGAGTCTGGACCGTGTCTCAGTTCCAGTGTGGCCGTTCACCCTCTCAGGCCGGCTACCCATCGTCGCCTTGGTGAGCTATTACCTCGCCAACTAGCTAATGGGACGCGAGGCCATCTTGTACCGCTAAATCGCTTTGACTTGAAAGTCATGCGACTTTCAAGTATCATAGGGTATTAATCCCGGTTTCCCGAGGCTATCCCCTAGTACAAGGCAGGTTCCTCACGCGTTACTCACCCGTCCGCCGCTAAGAAATACATAATTCCATCCGAAGATTTCTTTATGTATTCTTCGCTCGACTTGCATGTGTTAGGCACGCCGCCAGCGTTCGTCCTGAGCCAGGATCAAACTCTCATAAAAAAGTTTTACCTGTCTTAAAAATTTTAATTAAACTCAAGGATTGTTTCACGCTGTTCAATTGTCTAAGTTCAAAACTGACTTTTTTAATATATCATCTTTTTCTACATTTGTCAACAAGTTTTTTCTTTTTTTTATTGTTTTAAAATAAGTCAGCAACAATACTAGATTATATAGCCTATAAATTAATATGTCAATACTTTTTTTTATTTAATTTAATGTTTTTTCTAATTCTTTTCTAAACTTTTCAATAACTCTCTTTTCAATTCTTGAAACAGTCATTTGAGAAATACCTAAACTCTTAGCTATAGCAACTTGAGTTTTCTTGTTAAAATACCTATCAATAAAAACTTTCTTTTCCATATCATTTAATTTTTCCATAGTCTTCATCACAAAATCATTATTTTCTATTTTGCTAAAATATATATCATCTTCTCCAATCAACTCTGCTAAATTGATATCCTTGTCATCATTGTTGGAATCATAAGTTAAATCTAGTGATTGAGGTGTATATACTTTGCTTGCTTCCATAGCTTCCAAAACTTCTTCTTCTGTACAATTTAAATATTCTGCAATATCTCCTACTGTAGGAGAACGTTGCAATTTTTGACTGAGTACTACTTTAGAATTGTTTATTTTTTTTGAAAGTTCTTGTATCCTTCTAGGAACTCTTATAGTCCAACCTTTATCTCTAAAATACTTCTTTATCTCTCCTATTATAGTGGGTGTAGCAAAACTAGAAAATTCATAGCCTTTATCTAAATCATATCTATCTATAGCATATATTAATCCTATACAGGCCACTTGATATATATCATCATATTCTATACCTCTATTTGCATATTTCTTGGAAAGTATTTCAGCAATATAAAGATGCCTTTTTATTAATTCTTCTCTTGCAGTTATATCTTTAGTTTCTTTATAAATTTTAAACAAAGTTTTTGTATCAATATCCTCTATATTTGGAATTCCATCTTTTTCATAAGAACCTTGTTTAATCATCTATTACCATCCTCTATTTGCTTAGTCATTTTAATTCCACTATTTGTGAATTCAACTTCATCCATTAGAGACTTTATTATCAATATTCCTAATGCCCTCTCTTTCGAATTTTCACATTTATCATCTATTTTTTCAGAAACATTTTTAACAGATATAACTAATTTTTCACTATATAACTCATATTCAATATCAAAACTATCCGATTTTCCCAATGCATTTATGCAAGCCTCTGCTATAGCTACTTTTACATCCTCTATTTCCTCTATATTGAGTCCTGCCTGACTTGCTATAGAAGATGTGGTGAGTCTTATAACTCCTACATAACTTGGCTTATTTGGAAGCTTAAGTGCAATTAAATCTCTTTCCATATTTTTCACTCCTCAATTATGAAAACTTTATCTAATCCTGTTATATCAAATAATTTTCGTATATTAGATTTTAAATTGATGATTTTAATATGATTTTCACTTTCTCTTACTTTTTTAAGTATACTTATTAAAACTCCAAGTCCTGTGCTATCAATATAATCCAATTTTTCACCATCTATCAATATATTTGAATTTTTTTCTTCTAATGATTCAAATAATATCTCTTTTATTTTTGGTGAAGTATATATATCTATTTCTCCTACAGGAATTATAACCCAAGCATTTTCCTTTTCATTAAATTTTACTTCTATATCTAATGACACATGGCATCCCTCCTTATTACTAAATTAGTCTAAACTAATTTTATAATAATTTGGAAATAAAGTAAAGTAATTCACTAGGTTTTCTCATGGAAAAAAATCCTCATATTTTTCAATATGAGGATTTTTTCTATTCTCCAATATATTTAGCTACAGCCACTACTTTATCTTCCCCTTCAATTCTCATTAAAGTCACACCTTGGGTATTTCTCCCCATTTCTGAAATATCTTCAACACTAAGTCTTATAATTACACCTGCCATTGATATAAGCATTAGTTCATCGCTTATATCTACTACTTTTGCAGAAACTAATGGACCAGTTTTATCTTTTACATGATAGGTTTTTATTCCTTTTCCTCCTCTAGTTTGAGTTTTGTATTCTTCAAGAGAAGTCCTCTTTCCATATCCATTTTCACTTACAACCAACAAATATTTACCTTCTTCTACTAGGTCCATTCCTACTACTTGATCTCCCTCATTTAATTTTATAGCTTTAACTCCAGTAGCTGTTCTTCCCATTTCACGAACATCTTTTTCATGGAATCTTATTGACATTCCATCTTTAGTTACAAGTATGAATTCTCTGTTTCCATGAGTCTTTCTCACACTAATAAGCTCATCATCTTCCTTTAGAGTAATTGCTATAAGACCATTTTTTCTTATATTTTTAAATTGTTCAAATCTCGTCTTTTTAACAATTCCTTTTTTAGTAACAAATACCAAATTACTTTCTGGATCATATTCTTTTATCGGTATGACTGCATTTATCTTTTCACTTCCACTTAAATTTAACAAATTAATTATAGCCATACCTTTAGATTGCCTTTTTCCTTCTGGTATTTCATATGCTTTTAAAGCAAATACTCTTCCTTCATTGGTAAAGAAAAGGATAGTATCATGAGTTGAAGTTATAAATAAATGTTCAACAAAATCTTCTTCTCTTGTGGTTATAGCTGTGATTCCACGCCCACCTCTTTTTTGAATCTTATAGGTATCTTCAGGTAATCTCTTTATATATCCAAAATGAGTTAATGTAATAACTACATCTTCTTCCTCAATCATATCTTCAATATTAATCTCATCTTGAGATGGCATGATAACTGTTCTTCTTTCATCTCCATATTTATCTTTTATATCCAATAATTCTTCTCTTATTATCTGATATATCAATCTATCATTGGCAAGAATTTCTTTAAATTTATTTATCTCTTTTATCAGTTCTGCATATTCCCCTTCAATTTTTTCTCGCTCTAATCCTGTAAGTCTTCTAAGTCTCATATCAAGAATAGCTTGAGCTTGTTTTTCAGAAAGTCCAAAATTAGAAACAAGTTTTTCTCTTGCGATACTTTCTTCTTTTGAACTTCTTATGATATTTATCACTTCATCTATATGATCAAGAGCAATTCTAAGCCCTTCTAATATATGTGCTCTTTCTTCAGCTTTCTTTAAATCATATTGAGTTCTTTTTATGATTATCTCTTTTTGATAATCTAAATAATGTCTTAATACTTGCCTTAAATTAAGTATCTTAGGTTCATCATTTACTAAAGCAAGCATTATTACACCAAAGGTTTCTTGCATTTGAGTATGTTTATATAAATTGTTTAATACTACATTAGGGTTTGCATCTCTTTTTAGCTCAATTACTATTCTCATTCCTTCTCTATCAGTTTCATCTCTTAAATCAGATATTCCTTCAATTCGTTTATCCCTAACTAATTCTGCTATTTTTACAATGAGATTAGCTTTATTTACCTGATATGGAATTTCTGTAACTATTATTTTGTTTTTACCTTTTTCATTTGTTTCTATTTCTGCTTTAGCTCTTATAATTATTTTGCCTCTTCCTGTTCTATAGGCAGATCTTATTCCTTCTTTTCCCATGATCATTGCTCCTGTTGGAAAATCAGGCCCTTTTATGATTTTCATAAGACTTTCTACATCTATATCAGGATTATCTATCATAGCAACAATTCCATCTATTACTTCACATAAATTGTGAGGAGGAATATTTGTAGCCATGCCTACAGCAATTCCAGAAGATCCATTGACCAATAGATTTGGAAATCTACTTGGAAGCACTACAGGTTCTTTTAAAGATTCATCAAAATTTGGCCTATAATCTACTGTTTCTTTATTTATATCTCTAAGCATTTCTACAGCAAGTTTTGTCATTTTAACTTCCGTATAACGCATAGCAGCAGCACTATCACCATCAACAGAACCAAAGTTTCCATGACCATCCACAAGAGGGTATCTTATATTAAAATCCTGTGCAAGTCTCACCATAGCATCATATACCGATGTATCTGAATGTGGATGATACTTACCTAAAACGTCACCGACAACTCTTGCAGACTTTCTATACTGTTTATCCGGAGAAAGACCAAGTTCATTCATAGCATAAAGTATTCTTCTGTGAACAGGCTTAAGTCCATCTCTAACATCAGGAAGTGCCCTACTGACTATAACGCTCATTGCATAATCTAAATAGGACTTTTTCATTTCTTCTTCAATATCTACTGATATAATCTTGTTTTCTTCCTTGTCCATCATAAACCTCCTTAAAATCCAGTACATAAATAAATTTTAAATTTTCTATATATCTAAATTCTTAACACGTTTTGCATTTGTCTGTATAAACTCTCTTCTAGGTTTCACTTTATCCCCCATAAGCATTGTGAAAATTTCATCTGCCGCTATAGCATCTTCTAAATTGACTCTAAGTATAGTCCTATTTTCTGGATCCATAGTAGTTTCCCAAAGCTGTTCTGGATTCATTTCACCAAGACCTTTATATCTCTGAACAGGATAATTTTTATCTCTTCCTATTTCATTCATTATCTTGTCTAATTGATTGTCACTATAAGCATAATATATTTCTTTTCCCTTAGTAACTTTATATAGTGGTGGTTGTGCAATATAAATGTGACCTTCTTCAAGAAGAGGTCTCATATATCTAAAGAAAAATGTAAGCAACAATGTTCTAATATGAGCACCATCTACGTCCGCATCTGTCATGATAATTATCTTTCCATATCTTAACTTTTCAATATTAAATTCACTTCCAATACCACATCCAAAAGCAGTAATCATAGCCTTTATTTCTTCATAGCCAAGTACCTTGTCAAGTCTAGCCTTTTCAACATTCATTATTTTACCTTTTAACGGAAGTATAGCTTGATACTTTTTATCCCTTCCTTGTTTTGCACTTCCACCAGCTGAATCCCCTTCGACTATGAAAATTTCAGTTTTATTTATATCATTTTCTTGACAATCTGCCAATTTTCCAGGAAGAGTTGTATTATCTAATATACTTCTCTTTCTAGTTAATTCTCTGGCCTTTCTTGCAGCCTCTCTTGCATGAGAAGCTTTAAGAGCTTTTTCTATGATTATTTTTGCATCTTTAGGATTTTCTTCTAAAAATCTCTCTAGATTTTCAGAAACTAAACCATCTACTATGCCTCTTATTTCACTATTTCCAAGTTTGGTTTTAGTTTGACCTTCAAATTGTGGATTCATAAGTTTTACTGAAAGAACAGCTGAAAGTCCTTCTCTTACATCTTCACCTTGAAGATTTTCATCTTTTTCCTTTAAAAAACCGTATTTTCTTCCATAATCATTTATAGCTCTTGTAAGAGCAGACTTAAAACCACTTAAGTGACTTCCACCTTCTTGGGTATTTATATTGTTGGCAAAAGTAAATATATTTTCTGAATAGCTATCTGTATACTGCATAGCTAATTCTACAGTACAAGAATCTCTTTCACCTTCAAAATAAATTATATTTTCATGAATAGGAGTTTTATTTCTATTTACATACTCTACAAAAGCTTTTATTCCACCTTCATAATGAAATACTCTTTTTTTATTATCTCTTTTATCTTCTAATTGAATTTTTATCCCTTTGTTTAAAAAAGCCATTTCTCTAAGTCTAAATTCAAGAGTATCAAAACTAAAATCAACTTCATCAAATATTTCATCATCTGGTTTAAAAGAAATAATAGTTCCAGTTTCATCTTCAGCTACTTCTCCTATGATTTCCAATTCAGTAGTAGCTACTCCCTTTGAAAATCTTTGTCTATATAATTTCCCATTTCTTTTAACTTTTACTTCCAGCCATTGTGAAAGAGCATTTACTACAGATATACCTACGCCATGAAGACCTCCAGATACTTTATAAGCTCCATTGTTAAATTTTCCTCCAGCATGGAGTATAGTTAAAACTGTTTCTACAGTAGATTTTCCAGTTTGTGGGTGAACTTCAACAGGAATACCACTTCCGTTATCTTCTACAGTTACAGAAGAATCTTCATTTATAGCAACTAAAATAGTATCACATACACCAGCCAATGCCTCATCTATACTATTATCTACTACTTCATAGACTAAATGATGAAGGCCTTTAGGTCCGGTACTTCCTATATACATTCCTGGCCTAAGTCTTACTGGTTCTAATCCTGTAAGTACTTGAATTTGATCTGCTGTATATTTTCTACCGTTGTTTTCTTTGGCCATCAATTTGTACCTCCAATCTGTGTTTTAAAATTCAAGTTGTTTTTATTTCTCTTAAATAAAGTAGATGAAGATATACTTGATGTATAAATTATATCTTTTTCTTCTCTACGAGTTAAAATATAGGTTTTTACTTCTTTATCATCAGTTTTATATAAATAACCTTTATTTTTTATGTTTTCAATATATATTTTAGTATCTTCTGATTCTAAAACAGATTTAAAATCTATTATTGCAACAATTTCTTTAACAGGTATAGTTAAATTTTTTCCTATATGAAGAAACATTGTATCTAGCTCCTTTTTTAAATTACTTTTCCATTTTCTATATAAAAAATCTTTTTATCAAGTCCCTCAAATTCCTTTAAATCAATAGTATCAGTAGAAGTAATTATAATTTGTAATTCCTTGAAGGTATCTAACAAATATTTTCTTCTATTGCTATCAAGCTCTGAAAGTACATCATCTAATAGTAATACTGGAGAATCTCCTTTTTCATCTTGTATAAGATCTATCTCTGCCAATTTCATAGACAATATAGCTGTTCTTTGTTGTCCTTGAGAAGCAAATATTTTAGAATCTATATCATTTATATATATTTCTATATCATCTCTGTGAGGTCCAGTTTCTGTATTTCCTCTAAATACATCACTTTTTAAGTTCTTTTTTAGTTTTTCTCTAAAATCTTTTTCAATTAAATTTTTATTTTTAGAATTTATATCTACATTAGACATATAATTTAATGACAATTGCTCTTCTCCATTAGTTATGCTTTTATGAATTCTATTTGCTATAATAGATAATTTTTCTGTGAATTTAACTCTTTCAATTAAAATATCTGTACCTATCTTAGCTAATTGAAAATCAAATATTTCAATTAATTGACTATTTTCTTCAATATTTTTGGTGTTTTTTAAAAGATTATTTCTTTGAATAAGAATTTTATTATATCTGTTTAAATTGTATTTATATACAGGTTTTAATTGCGATATTTCTCTATCTAAAAAATTTCTTCTCTCATAAGGTCCATCTTTTATTATTTTCAAGTCTTCAGGAGAAAATATAACCACATTCAATCCACTGAAAAGTTCTCTATTTTTTTCAAGTTCTATTTTATTTATTCTTATCCTTTTTGGTTTATCTATTTCCATCTTTATTTCTATAAATTTATTTATATCTTTACCAACCGTTTTAGCTCCTATATAACATTTATCTTTTTTAAAATTTATCATATCTCTATCTCTATTGGTACGAAAAGATTTTCCAAAAGAACAAATATATATAGATTCAAGTAAATTTGTCTTTCCCTGTGCATTTTTGCCTAAAAATATATTGACTCTGCTGTTAAAATCTACATCTACTTTCACATAATTTCTGAAATTTATGAGATTAATACTCTCTACATACAATTATAACACTCCTTAAACAAGGCCCATAATATTATATCACAACAAAATCATCTACACCTTTTATTTTTATTTTATCTCCTCTTCTTATTTTCTTTCCTCTTTCTGTAACCACTTCTCCATTTATTTCAACATTTTTTTCTTCTATCAATATCTTTCCTTGACCTCCTGTTTGTACTACACCTATATATTTTAAAAATTGATCGAGCTTTATATATTCAGTATCAATTTTAATTTCTTTCATACTTTAACCCCTTCTTTCTAATAGTCATCCTTAGCAAGTCTTACTGGCAATACCAAATAAATATAATTTTCTTCTCCTAGTGGTTTAATAATACAAGGATTTAAACTACCCATGAAAGACATCTCTACTTCTTCTGCATCTATGGCCTTTATACCATCTATTATATATTTAGAATTAAAGGCAATTTTTACATCTTCTCCATCTATTTCCACAGGCAATTCCTCATTTACATTTCCTATTTCAGAATTAGATTTTATTATAATTTTATCTTCAATTAAATTTAACTTAACAAGATTAGCTTTTTCTTCTTTAGCTAAAAGAGAAGCTCTTTCCAAACTATCTTGAAGTTCTTTTCTATTTACTTTAACTTTAGTTTTATGCTCTTCTCTTATAATATCTCTATAGTTTAAAAATTGACCTTCCAACAATCTTGAAAATACCACAGTATCACCTAAGTCAAAAACTATATGTCCAGGAGTTAAAACAATTTTTACATCATCTTCTTCATCTTCAAGTATTTTGTTTAACTCATTTAAAGTTTTTCCTGGAACAACTACTTTCATATCCTCATTTGAATTCACTTTAATATTTCTTAAAGCTAATCTATATCCATCAAGTGCCACAAAAGAAGCATTGTTTCCATTTATTTCAAACAATACTCCTGTAAGAATTGGTCTTGTTTCATCTTGAGTTGTAGCAAAAACTGTTTGTCTTATGATATTCTTTAATAAATCTTTAGGTATATTTATAGATAATTGATCTATCAATGTAGGCAATTCAGGATATTCAATAGATGGATTGCCTATTAAATTGAATTCTGAACTTCTACAGCTTATATTTATTTTATTTTCATCTGTTTTTATATCTATTAAATCATTTGGCAGTTTTCTTACTATATCTCCAAACAATCTAGAATTTATAACTATAGAACCTTCTTCATATATATTTGCGTCCACATAAGATTCTATTCCTATTTCTAAATCCGTACCTGTAAGTTTAAGCTTTCCATCAACTGTTTCCAATAAGATTCCATCCAATATAGGTAGTGTTGTCTTGCTAGAAATACCTTTTTGAACTATATTTACATATTTAGCTAATTTACTTTGTTCTATTTGTATTCTCAATTGAAAATTCCTCCTTTTTTTTGGTTCTTTATAGAGAGATAGAATGATTAAAATACATTAGTAATAGTAGTAGGGACTGTTTATATGTGGATAAGTGTGTTTAAAACTTATATTTTACAAATTTAAACGATTTAATAACATGTTAATAAGTTTTTTATTTAGATGAGATTTATCCACAATAAAAAAGCTATTTTGAAAACAGCATATATACACATTCTATGAACAACTTATCTACATTTTTTTGTTGATTATTCGCCTTTTATTTGACTTATTACATTTTCTACTTTTCTTTTGAAGTTTGGATCAGCTTTTATATCAGCTGATATCTTGTCACAAGCGTGGATAACAGTGGTATGATCTCTTCCTCCAAATTCATCCCCTATTTTTGGAAGTGATAAATCTGTCAGTTCCCTACATAAATACATGGCTACTTGTCTGGGATGTGCAATAGATCTAGTTCTTTTTTTGGAATTGAAGTCTTCTATTTTTATATTGAATTCTTTAGAAACTGTTTCTTTTATTAAATCTACGGTTATTTCTCTGGGCTTGGAACTTGAAATAATATCTTTTAGTGCTTCTTCTGCTAATTCTACTGTTACTTTCTTGTTGGTTAAGGAAGAGTATGCAACAATTCTTATAAGTGCTCCTTCAAGTTCTCTTATATTTGATTGAATTTTTGTAGCTATATATAGCATTACATCATTTTCAACATCTATATTTTCTACTTTTGCTTTTTTCTTTAAAATTGCTATTCTAGTTTCTAAATCTGGTGGTTGTATATCTGCTATAAGTCCCCATTCAAAACGAGATCTAAGTCTATCTTCTAATGTAGGTATTTCTTTTGGAGGTCTATCACTAGATATTATTATTTGTTTATTTGCTTCATGGAGAGCATTAAATGTATGGAAAAATTCTTCTTGAGTTCTTTCTTTTCCAGCTATAAATTGAATATCATCAATTAAAAGTACATCTACATTTCTATATCTGTTTCTAAATTCATCATTTCTATCATCTCTAATAGAGTTTATAAGTTCATTGGTGAATTTTTCACTAGATACATATACGACCTTGGATTGGGGATCTTGATTTAATATATAATGTCCAATGGCATGCATTAAATGGGTTTTTCCAAGTCCTACTCCTCCATATATAAATAATGGATTGTATGCTTGGGCAGGAGCTTCAGCTACTGCTAAACTAGCAGCATGAGCAAATCTATTGCTATTGCCGATGACAAAAGTATCAAAGGTATATTTGGGATTTAATTGTCCTCTGTTAGAATTGTCATTATTCTCTATAACAGAAGTTTGTCCTATATTTGTAGATATTTCTTCTCCTGGAATTATAAATTGTATATTGTAGTCATTGTCTGTAACTTGTTTTATTGCGTTTTTTATGAGATTTACGTATCTTCCTTCCAATATACTCTTTGTAAATTCATTTGGAGCAGCTAGAACAATATTGTCTTCTGAAATAGAAACAGGTTCAGTTGATTTAAGCCAAGTATTAAAACTGACTTCTGTCATTTCTACTTTTATTATTTTTAAAGTATCATTCCAAATACTTTCTAAATTAGAATTCATTTCAACCCTCCTATTTATTAAGAAATTATTGCCAAATATAAAATGTTTATAACTAAAATAAAAAAATTATCAACAAAATTATCCACAAACACTATGTATTTGAAATTATTTTTTATAATGAATCATAAAAAAAATTTTTGTGGATAAGCTATTGATAAAATGTGAATATTAAATAAAAAGTATATATTTTTTATTTATCCACAAGATGTTAAAATAAAAATATGTGGATAAAGATTTTGAAAATAGCAAGTTTTAAAAGATTTAAAATAAAAAAACATATAAACTATCCACAAACTATCCACAAATTGTGAATAAGTGTGGAAAAGTTGATAAATTTTTTTTTAATTCACACTCCCTTTTAATGATATCAAAAAAGTGGATAAGTATCAATGAAAAATATAAAGTTATCCACAATAAAAACAAGCTGTTGATTTTTATTTTGTTATTTTTTATATGAGCTAAAATTCTTGACATTAATTGTAGCTACAACTATAATCAATAGTAGTATTTACGTTTTCTATATAGAGAAAACACTTGACTTTCACATATTTCTATTTATATAGATGGAGGAGGGGTGTAGATTATGAAAATGACTTATCAACCAAAAAAGAGACAAAGAAGTAAAGAACATGGTTTTAGAAAAAGAATGAGCACTAAACAAGGTAGAGAAGTTATAAGAAGAAGAAGAAGAAAAGGCAGAAAAAGATTGACAGCATAAGGCCGCAGATAGGTGGCCTTTTATTTACATGTGGCATTTAAACTGATTTAAGGAGCATTGCAATGGATAAGAAGTACAAATTAAGAAGTAATATTCAATTTAAAAGAGTTTATAGCAAGGGAAAAAGTTATGGAAATCGGTTAATGGTTCTCTACATTTGTAAAAATGGATTGGAATACAATAGGATTGGTTTTTCTGTGACTAAAAAGATTGGAAATAGTGTAGAGAGAAATAGAGTGAAGAGAAGAATGAGAGAAGTTTATAGATTGAATTCTTGTAAAATAAAGACAGGTTATGATTTAATATATTTACCAAAAAAGATAGCTAAAGAGTCTACCTATGATGAAATTGAAAGTGCAATGCTTCATCTTTTAAAGATTGCTCATTTGTTGAAGGAATAGGTGAAAAAAGTGAAAAAAGTGGCGATAATGCTAATAAAAATTTATCAAAATACTATTTCAAGATATCTTATTCCATATAGAAGCTGTCGATTTTATCCAACTTGCTCAGAATATGCTATTGAAGCTATTGAAAAGTATGGTTTTTTTAAAGGTGGATTAATGGGTTTTAAAAGAATACTGAGATGTAATCCATTTAATCCTGGAGGATATGATCCGGTAAAGTGATAGGGGGTTAATGAATGTCAAATTTTTTTGCAAAACCTTTAGGTGCACTTTTGAAACTTGTATATGATTTGGTTTCTAAAATTGGTGCTGAACCTAAATATATTTCTTTTTATGCTATTGCTATAATTATAACTACTATTATATTTAAATTTATACTACTTCCAATTGGAATTAGTCAGACAAAGTCCATGAAAAAAATGCAAGATATTCAACCAAAAGTGAAAGAAATTCAAGATAAATATAAAAATGACCCACAGACCATGCAAGCCAAAACTATGCAGGTGTATAAAGAAAACAAAGTGAATCCATTTTCTGGTTGTCTAATCCTTATAATTCAATTGCCAATAATATTGGGATTTTTTAATGCATTAAGAGATCCTATAACTTATGTGTTTAAAAGTAAAGAAATTTATGCAGCTTTAAGCAAGACATTTTTATGGATTGCTGATTTAGAACAACCTGATCCATATTTATGGGGATTGCCATTGATAGCAGCTGTGACAACCTATATATCAAGTTTAACTATGAATACTGGTCAAAATGTTGATCCTCAAACTCAAGCCACTCAAAAAACTATGAATATTATTCTTCCATTTATGATATGGTGGGCAGCTAGATCTTTTCCAGCTGGTTTAGCTTTGTATTGGGTTGTAAGTAATATATTCCAAATAGTACAACAAATAATTTCTAATAGGTCTTTGGGTAAGATTAAGGAGGAATAAAACTGACATGAGGTCTGTTGTTAAAGTATCTAAAACGGTAGAAGATGCTATTGAAGAAGCTGTGAGAGAGTTAGGTGTTGACAGGGAAGATGTATATACTGAGATTGTTGAAGAACCAAGTAAAGGTTTGTTTGGACTTATTGGAGCTAAGGATGCCAAGGTAAAAGTTACAGTTGTAAGTGATCCTGTAGAAATTGCAGAAAACTTTGTAGATATGCTTATGAATAGTATGGGAATTAGTGCAAGAAGTAATGTCAAGAGAAAGAACTCTACATTATATGTTGATATAGATGATATAAGTTCTACAGATATGGGTATTTTAATAGGTAGAAGAGGAAATACTTTAGATGCAGTTCAATATTTATTGAGTTTAATAGTGAATAAAGATAGGGAGAATTACATCAAGGTATTGGTAGATACTAAAGGTTATAGAAAGAAAAGAGAAGAAACATTGATTAGACTTGCTCATAAAATGGCTGACAAAGCTAAATACAGCAAAAGACCTGTGAGACTTGAGCCTATGAATCCTTATGAGAGGAGAATTATTCATTCGGCACTTCAAAATGTTGAAGGTGTAACAACTCACAGTGAAGGTGAAGAACCTTATAGAAGAGTCGTAATAGAATCTAACTAAACCCAGTATAATACTGGGTTTATATTATATTAAGGCAGGTGAAATAAATTGGATACTATTGCTGCTATTTCAACAGCTATGGGAGAAGCAGGAATTGGCATAGTTAGAATGAGTGGAAAAGAATCATTAAGTATAGCAAGTAGTGTTTTTAAAGGCAAAACCATAGAAAATTTTAAAGAAGCAGTAAATAGAAGACTTACTTATGGCCATATATATAATCCAGAAGATGGAACTATTGTAGATGAGGTGTTGATAGTTTATATGAAAGAACCTCATACTTATACTAGGGAAGATATTGTTGAAATATATTGTCACGGTGGAATGATTGCTGTAAAAAAGATATTGGAAATTTTATTAAAAAATGGTGCTAGATTAGCTGAACCTGGAGAATTTACAAAGAGGGCTTTTTTGAATGGTAGATTAGATTTGTCTCAAGCAGAGGCTGTAATAGATTTAATAAGAGCTAAAACTGATAAAAGTTATAATGTTTCTTTAAGTCAACTTGAAGGTAGTATTTCAACTAAAGTAAATGAAATAAGAAATACACTGCTTAATATGTTGGCTCATATTGAAGTATCTATTGATTTTCCAGAAGAAGATATAGAAGAAGTAACATATGACGAGTTGCTTAAGGATTCACAAAAAGTAATGGAAGAAATAGATAAACTTTTAAGTACAGCCGAAAGAGGCAAAATTCTTAGGGAAGGTTTAAATACTGTAATACTTGGAAAACCTAATGTTGGGAAATCATCTCTTCTTAATGCAATACTTAGAGAAAATAGAGCTATAGTGACAGATATACCTGGTACTACAAGAGATATAATTGAAGAATATGTGAATATAGAAGGGATACCTTTGAAAGTTATTGATACAGCTGGAATTAGGGATACAGAAGATTTGGTTGAAAAACTAGGAGTTGATAAGGCTAGGAATGTAGTAGAAAAAGCCGATCTTGTAATAGCAGTATTTGATGCTTCAAGAAAATTGACTAAGGAAGATGAAGATATTATAAATATAGTTAAAGAAAAAAGATCAATTGTACTTTTAAATAAAACTGATTTACCTAATGAATATGATGTGGATGAATTATCTAAATATATTCCAGATAAAAAGATAATTCTTACATCTATAGCTAAGGGTGAAGGAATTGAAGAATTAGAAAAAACTATTGTAGATATGTTTTATAGTGGAGAAGTAGAAGTATCTGGTGAAGCTATTGTGACTAATATGAGACATAAGGATATGTTAAATAGAGCGAGAAAGAATATAATAGATGTTATATCTGGGATTGAAATGAATGTGCCTCTTGACTGTATAGAAGTAGATGTAAAAAATTGTTGGAACCATTTAGGAGAAATATCAGGAGAAACAATTTCAGAAGATATATTGGATAAGATTTTTTCGGAATTTTGTATAGGTAAATAGTTGAGATGGGAGGAATTTTTTGAAATATGAAGGAACTTAAAAAATACGTAGGAGGAGACTATGATGTCATTGTTATAGGAGCAGGTCATGCAGGATGTGAAGCAGCACTAGCAAGTGCACGAATGGGTATGAAAACATTGATGCTAACTATGAGTTTGGATTCTATTGCTCTTATGCCATGTAATCCCAATATTGGTGGAACAGGAAAAGGTCATTTAGTCAGGGAAATAGATGCTTTGGGCGGAGAAATGGCAATTAATATAGATAAATCATTTATACAAAGTAGGATGCTAAATACCTCAAAGGGACCAGCAGTACATTCTTTGAGGGTTCAAGCTGATAAAAATAAATATCATAGAGAGATGAAAAAAGTTCTTGAAGATGAAAAGAATTTGACATTGCAACAAGGAGAAGTAGTAGAGATAATTGTAGAAGACAATATAGTAAAAGGTGTGGAAACTAGAACAGGAGCTATTTACAATGGAAAGGCTGTAATCCTTTGTACAGGCACATATTTAAGAGGAAGAATATATATGGGGGAAGTAAATTTTGAAAGTGGACCAAATGGTTTGTTTCCCTCAAATATATTGTCGGAAGCTTTGAAAAAAATAGGGATAAAGCTTAGAAGATTCAAAACTGGTACTCCAGCGAGAGTTCATAGAGATAGTATAAATTTTGATGTCATGGAAGTTCAACCAGGCGATGAAGAAATAGTACCTTTTTCCTTTTTGAATATAGATAAAAAATTTGATGTAGAACAAGTACCTTGCTATTTAACTTATACAACAGAAAAGACACATGAAATAATAAGAAAGAATTTAGATAGATCTCCTATGTATGCTGGAGTAATTGAAGGCATTGGACCAAGGTATTGTCCATCTATAGAAGACAAAGTTGTAAGATTTAGTGATAAAGAAAAACATCAGATATTTATAGAACCAGAAGGATTGGATACAAAAGAAATGTACGTTCAAGGAATGAGTAGTGCACTTCCTGAAGAAGTACAAAAGGAAATGTATAGAACTGTAATAGGTCTTGAAAATGTTGAATTTATGAGAGACGCTTATGCTATTGAATATGATTGTATAGATCCAACTACACTTAAAAGTACATTAGAGTACAAAGAAATATCAAATTTATTTTTTGCAGGGCAAATAAATGGCTCTTCAGGCTATGAAGAAGCAGCAGCTCAAGGCCTTATAGCTGGAATAAATGCAGTACAGAATATAAAAGGGAAAGAACCCTTTACATTAGATAGATCAGAAGCTTATATAGGAGTTCTAATAGATGATTTAGTGACAAAAGGTACCAATGAACCCTATAGAATGATGACTTCAAGAGCTGAATATAGACTTATACTTAGACAAGACAATGCAGATTTGAGATTGACTGAAAAAGGTTATAAAATAGGATTAGCTAGTGAGGAAAGATACAGAAAAGTATTATATAAAAAAGAAATGATAGAAAAAGAGTTAAATAGACTTAAAAAAACTAAAATAACTCCTACAGCTACAGTAAATAATATTTTAAAAAAATTAGGAAGTGCAGAGTTAAAGACTCCTATTAGTTTGTATGATTTAATAAAAAGGCCTGAATTAGGATATGAAAATGTAAGTGAATTAGATGAGGAAAGAGCAGAATTGCCGAGAGAGATACGAATGCAAGTAGAAATTCAAATAAAATATGAAGGCTATATAAAAAAGCAAATGGCTCAAATAGATGAATTTAAAAGACTTGAAGAAAAGAAATTGCCTGAAGATATAGATTATGTTGATGTAAAAGGATTAAGTAATGAAGCTAAACAAAAGTTAAATGATATAAGACCATATTCTGTAGGTCAGGCTTCTAGAATATCTGGGGTTTCACCAGCAGATATAAATGTACTTTTAATTTATCTTGAACAAAAAAGAAGAATTAGGAGTGGCAAAAATGACTGATGTAAAAACATTAATTGAAGGATCAAAAGAACTGAATATAGATATAGATGAAGAAAATATAAATAAATTTATACTTTATAAAGAACTGCTTTTAGATTGGAATCAAAAGATAAATATAACTTCTATAGAAGATGATGAAGAAATAGATATAAAACATTTTTTAGATAGTTTAACTCCTTTAAAAACAAAATTATTTGAAAAAAACGTAAAAGTAATTGATATAGGTACTGGTGGGGGATTTCCTGGTATCCCAATAAAAATAGTTAAAAACAATGTGGACATGGTATTGCTTGATAGTTTAAATAAAAGAATTATGTTTTTAAATGAAGTCATAGACAAATTAGAACTTAAAAATATAAGTACCATTCATGGAAGAGCTGAAGATTTTGGGAAAGATAAAATGTATAGAGAAGTGTTTGATGTAGCTATTTCAAGAGCTGTAGCACCACTAAATATTCTATGTGAATACTGTTTGCCTTTTGTTAAAGTAGGAGGATGTTTTATAGCTATGAAAGGAAAAGATGTAGAAGAGGAAATAGAAAATTCGAAAAAAGCCTTGAAGATATTGGGGGGAGAAATAAAAGATAAAGTATTAGTAGAAATTCCCAACAGTAATATAATACATAGTTTGATAATTATAGAAAAGATAAGCAAAACTCCGACAAAATATCCTAGACAAGCTGGCAAACCTAAGAAAAATCCGTTGTAATCTATACAATAATGTTGAACGATTTATTGAAAAATAAGAAGGAAGATTTAAAATTCTATAGAATATTAATAATAAGTAAGTCAAAGTCCAAGAGGAGAGGGATAAAGGATGAAGAATATACAAACGGAAATTAAATATATACCTATAAAATCTATAAAGCCTAATCCTTATCAACCTAGAAAAGATTTTAATAGACGAGCCCTAGAAGAACTAAGTCAATCTATAAAAACCTACGGTCTCATACAACCAATAAGTGTTAGAAAATTGTGCAATGAAAGTTATGAACTCATAGCAGGGGAAAGAAGGCTTAGAGCTTCTGAAATAGCTGAGTTAGATGAGATACCTGCAATCATAGTAGATTATAAAGATAAGGACTCAGCTATGGTTGCTTTAATAGAAAATCTACAAAGGGAAAATTTAAGCTATATAGAAGAAGCTGAAGGATACTACAATTTGATAAATGATCATGGATTTACACAGCAGGAATTGGCAGAAAAACTTGGAAAAAGTCAATCTACTATTGCAAATAAATTGAGAATATTGAAATTGCCTGAAGATGTGAAAAAGACCTTGGTAGAAAATCAATTGTCAGAAAGGCATGCTAGAGCTCTTTTAAAACTTCCAGATGATGAATTAAAAAGAAAAGCACTAGAAAAGATTATAAATAATGATTTTACAGTTAAAAAAACAGAAAAAATGATAGATGATATGCTAGATAATTTAATAAAAAAAGATGAACCTGAAATAAGTCAAAATATAAAAGGACATATAAATTTCAAAATTTATTTAAATACATTGAAAAATGCTTACAATGCCATATTAGATAGTGGCGTTGAAGCAAAATATGCAGAAAAAGATATGGGAGATTATGTAGAAGTAGTTGTTAAAATTCCAAAAAGATAGTCATTTTCTCACTTCATATTTTTAGTAGGTAATATTACCTACTATTTTTTTTGTTCTACTATATTATTTATTTAATGTATAATAGAAGTATAATAGTATTTGGGAGTGAGAAAAATGACTAAAGTAATTTCAATATTTAATCAAAAAGGTGGTGTAGGAAAAACTACAACGGTTATAAATTTAAGTGCTGCTTTAGGCAAAAAAGACAAAAAAATTTTGATAGTAGATGTAGATCCTCAAGGAAATACTACTAGTGGATTAGGAATAGATAAAAGACAACTAAATTCTTCGATATATGATATACTTGTAAATGAAATGTCTACTGCCAATACAGTTGTAGAAACTAGTTCTAAAAATGTGTTTTTAATCCCTTCAAATGTAGAGTTGGCAGGAGCCGAAGTAGAACTTATAGTACTTGATTATAGAGAAACCAGGTTAAAAAATGCATTAGAAAATATAAAATACGAATACGATTATATTTTTATTGATTGTCCACCTTCTTTAGGAATACTTAGTATAAACGCTCTCACGGCTTCTGATAGTGTTTTAATACCTATCCAATGTGAATACTATGCTCTTGAAGGAGTAAGTCAACTAATGGATACAATAAAATTGGTGAAGAGAAGTTTGAATAAAAGTTTAGAAGTTGAAGGTGTAGTTTTAAGTATGTTTGATGGAAGGACAAACTTATCCATTCAAGTAGTAGATGAAGTAAAAAAGTATTTTAGAGGGAAAGTATATGGAACCATAATTCCTAGAAATGTTAGATTAGCGGAGGCTCCAAGTCATGGACTTTCAGTCATGGATTATGATCCAAAATCAAAAGGGGCTGAAGCCTATGAAGAGTTGGCAGAAGAGTTTTTAGAGTGGTCTGAGGGGGAATTTTAAATGGTAGCTAAGAAAAAAGGGCTTGGAAAGGGACTGTCTGCACTAATACCAGATGAACCTATAGAAGATTTTATCAATTTTGATGAAGAAAAAGACAATATATTGAGTATTGATATATCTCAAATAAAACCTAACAAAAATCAACCTAGAAAAGAATTTGATGAAAAATCTTTAAAAGAATTGTCTGATTCTATAAAAACTTATGGTGTTATACAACCTATTATAGTTAGAAAGATTGGGAAGAATTATGAAATTATAGCGGGAGAAAGAAGATGGAGAGCATCTAAAATAGCTGGCTTAGAAGAAGTTCCATGTTTGGTAAAAGATGTAGAAGAATTTGAATCTATAAAAATGGCTTTGATAGAGAATATTCAAAGAGAAGATTTAAATCCAATAGAAGAAGCAAAAGCTTTTAGAGAATTGATGGATAATTACAATTTGACACAAGAAGAAGTATCTCAAATAGTTGGGAAGAGTAGATCATATATTGCTAATTCTATAAGATTGCTAAATTTAGATAAAAAAACTTTAGATTATATAGAAGAAGGAAGTCTTTCTAGTGGACATGGCAGAGCACTTTTGTCTATAGGAGATGAAAATGAGAGAGCAAAGATTGCAAATGAGATAATAAATAAAAAACTTAATGTTAGAGATACAGAAGAATTGGCCAAAAACATGAAAAAATCTAAAAAACACTTACAAAATAAAAGCAAAGAAACATATAGAGATCCTATAATTTTAAATTTAGAAGAAGAACTCATGGCATATTTAGGAACAAAAGTTCAAATTGCCGAAGGGAAAAACAAAGGGAAAATTGAAATAGAGTATTATGGTGATGAGGACTTGGAGAGAATTTTGGAAACCATAATGAACAAATAATGTTTAACAAAAATGTTTCACGTGAAACATTTTTGATTTGGCTAAAAAACAGAGGTGAGAAAATGGAACTTAATATATATCAAGTAGATGCTTTTACTGAGAGCACTTTTGGGGGCAACCCTGCAGGAGTGGTTCCTGATGCTAGAAATTTAACTGATGTTGATATGCAAAACATTGCAAGAGAAATGAATCTTTCTGAAACCGCTTTTATTGAAGAATTGGACAAGGAGAATTTTAAGGTCAGATTTTTCACTCCAAGATGTGAAGTAGACCTTTGCGGTCATGCTACAATAGCTTCATTTTATCTATTAGCACAAAAGCAATATATAATGCCTATAGATAACGGAATAAGAAAGTTATATCAGGAAACTAAAGCAGGTAGACTTTCAGTGGAGATATATTATAAAAATTGTCAAGTAGATAAAGTTCTTATGGAGCAAGGAGAGCCTAAATCTTTAGGTAGAATTGAAAGCATAAAACCAATTCTTGAATCCTTTAGAATAGGAGAAGAAGATTTAGGAATAGGAGAAAAATTTATTTATCCAGAAATAATATCAACAGGACTGCCAGATATAATACTTCCCATAAAAAACAAGGATATTCTTTATAATCTTTCCGTTGATTTTGAGAAACTAGAAAAGGTTTCAAAAAAATTAAATGTAATAGGGGTTCATGCCTTTTATCTCCCAAATGATGATTCGGATGTAGTTTATACCAGAAATTTTGCACCTGCTGTAGGAATAAATGAAGAAGCAGCTACAGGGACATCTAATGGAGCTCTTATATATTATTTAAAGAAAAATGGATTGTTAGAAAAAGATGAAATAATATCTATACAAGGAGAAACTATGAATAGGCCGAGTGCCATTTATTGTAGTATTGAAAATATAAATAATAAATACATTGTGAAAGTAGGCGGAAAATCTAAGATTGTCATGGAGGCAATAGTCAATGTATAACCCTATCTTTTAGATAGGGTTATTTTGTGTCCTTTTTTAATTCAATGAATACTATATATATAGCTAAATGGAATTCAAAAAGGATGTGTTTATATGCTAGAATCATTGTTTATAGTTGTAGCTATTTGTATAGATTCATTGGCAATAGGAATTGCTTATGGAATGAAAAAAATAAAAATACCTATAAAATCTCTTTTTATGATAAATATTATTTGTACAGGAATATTAGCTATAGCTATGTTTTTGGGGGATGTAGCTAAAAAATTTCTTTCTGGTCAATTGCCAACTATTATTAGTTTTTTAATTTTGTTGTTTATAGGTATATATTTTTTAGTAGAAGGTCTTATAAACTTTTTTGCCAAGAAAAGCAAGGAATCGAAAAAGAAATTTGAAATAAAGTTTTCAAATGTGAAAATAATTATTGATGTAGTTGTGGATTGTACAAAAGCTGATATGAATAAGTCTGGAGATATAGATTTGAAAGAGGCATTTTATTTAGGAATGGCCTTGTCATTAGATGCTCTAGGAATAGGGTTTGGAAGTGCCTTGGGAAATATAAATTATATACAAGTATTAGTTCTGTCTTTTGTATTTAATATGGCGATTATTTTGATAGGATTATTTTTAGGAGAAAAATTTGTTTCCAAATCTAAGATGGAATTTTCCTGGATTTCAGGACTCATACTTATTTTATTGGCTTTATGCAAACTAAAAGCATAAAGCTTTTTTTGTCTCAAAATATCGAAAGTTTTTTGCTAAAAGTTTCAAGAATAAGTGTAAGATTTCAAGTTTAAAGACATTAGTATATATGAAGGGAATAAGTAATAAAAGGAGGGATATCGTGGATTGTGATACATAAAAATATATAAGGAAAGGAGAAATTTTAAATGGCAATTATAATGAGGAGAATTATAACTTTATTATTGATTGGGATGATAAGTTCACTATCTATTCCTAAAACAGTTATAGCAGACAATATTGATGTAGTGGTGCCACTTTCAAGTGACTATTTTGTTTCAACAAATGTGAAAATAAAAGCAGAAACTAATGGAAAAATTCAAGTAAATGCTGAATTAACAGCTACAAAAAAAATGAAAAAACTTGGTTTTGAATATATAAAAATTCAAAAATATGAAAATGGAAGATGGAGTACAGTAGACACGTTGGATAGAGATGTATATGCATATGATTCTTCAATGAGTAATTATTTATTCACATATAAAGGGAAAGTTGGAGAACAGTATAGGGCTTTAGTGAAATTTTATGCTCAAGATAGCAATGGCTCAGATACTAAAATAGCAGTTTCAAACACTGTTACTGCAAAAAAATAAAACATATTGAAGGGAGTTGCTTATAATGAAAAAATATTTATTAATGCTTATGATTTTTATAATGGTGTTTACTTTTACCGGATGTAAATCTAATACCTCAAGAGATAATAGTATTGAAACTTCTAAAGATTATATTCAATATGAGAATGACACATATAATTTTAGTCTTCAGTTGCCTAAATCATGGGAAGGGAAATACTATATAGAAGAGGGAAACAATGAAGTATATTTTTATCACAAGAATGATTTAGATGATGGAAGAAAAGTTGAATTATTTACGCTGCATATTTCTAATACAAAAGAAGAATGGGAAGAACTACAAAAGCAATATGAAGATATATGTTTAATAGATAAAATATATGAAGATGAGCAAGGTATAATATCTATAACTTATCCTACTGACGTTCCTTATGGTGATGATGAGAAGGAATATTATGAAGAGTACAACAAAATGGAAGATGATATTTCGAACATTCAAAAAAGTATAGACAGAATTAAATAAAGTGAGGGTTTTCTAAAAGTATGACAAAATAAGAGCTAAATATAAAGCTCTTTTTTTGTTTCAATATGTAAAAAACCTGATAAAAGTTTTAAGAATAAAGGAAAGTTAAATTGCTTTAACATGTATTTTTTGGTATTATAAAATTGATATAGAAATATTTTACAAAGTAAAATTTACATTTATTTATGTGGAGTGGAAAGCTTATGAATAAAAATGTCCAGAGCCATGATGATTTTTATAATGAAATATGTAATAAGTATTTTAAGGATGTTTATGAATTCTATGTATATCTAACTAAAGGAGATAAAAACCTTAATGATATGGTAGAAGAATGTACACAGGAGACATTTTTAGAGGCAAAAAAACAAATAGAAAAGTTGAGAAAGCATCCTAATATTAAAGGTTGGTTGTATGTAACAGCTAAAAACTTAATAAACAGTTCCTTTAGAAAATATTACATTAAAAATAAGTATGAAATCACAGTACCAGATGAAATTATTTGTTCTTCCAAAATTGTTTTAGATGAATTAGAAAAAGTTATTGATGATGAAATTGACGTGGACAAGTTAAAAGTAAATGTTTTAGAACAGCTAAAAGAAGGAGAGTATCAATTTTATATAGATTTTTTTGTTGAAAAAAAATCTGTTAAAGAAATGGCTGAAAAACATAATATTTCTGTTTCTGCTATATATACAAGAATTTATAGATTAAAATTGAAAATTAAAAAAATAGCAGCAGAAGAAATTAATCAATATATAGTAAAAAATATGTAAGATTTTGTGTTTAGAGATATTAGTATATGTGGAGGGATTATAATGGAGAACGATGAATTTTTGAAAATTATTTCATCAGAAGAAAGTGATGATAATATTAAAAATAGAATGTATTGTATTACTTATAAAGCACTTGAAATTGATGCTATAAATGTAGATACGGATTTAATTGATGAATGTATAAAAACTGTAGCAATGATTGATGATATAGAAACTGTTTCGGATAAAAAAATACTAGAAATGCGAAAGAATGTCGATCAAAGATACAAACAGTGGGAAAAATCAAAGAAGAAGTCAAGATTTTCCGGTAAAACCTTTAGTCAAATTGCAGCATGTATGTTTTTCATATTTACAATAACAGGTTTTATTGCAAATGCAAATGGATACAATATCTTTAAAATAATATCGGAATGGAGTAGTGAAGCTTTTTATTTAACTATAGAAGGAGAAGAGAAGAGTGAAGAAAAAAACAAAACAAATGTAAATGGGCTTGCTGAAAGTAATATTTATGATAGTATAGATGAAGCTTTAAAAGACATTGTTCCTGAACCTAAAATTCCTCTGTGGATACCTGATAATTTTATTTTTGAATATGCTGAAAAAACCAATCTTCCTAAAAAAACTATTCTTGCATTAAATTATAGTTGTGATGATAAAGAACTACTTATTTACATGAATATTTATAAAGAAAACAATGGAGACATAAATGATAGTGCTTTGATTGAAAAAGATAATACAAAAGTAGTTGTCTATACAAAAAACAATATAAATCATTATATTATGAAGAATAATTTAAAAACTCAAGGAGTTTGGGCATATAAAAATGCAATATATACAACTTGTGGAGATATATCTATAGAAGAAACAAAGAAAATTATTGATTCAATGTATAACAATTAGTTATAGAATGATAAAACTCTCACTTATCATATATGTTAAGTGGGAGTTTTTAGTTTATAGTAATATATCAAAAGATTTAATTATATACATATATTATAATTTATGAAATGGTTGGTGGATTAGATGGATACTTTTTTAGTATTTGTTGTTTTTTTTATAGGGCTTTTAACTATAGTTAAAGGAGGAGATTTTTTTGTAGATGCTGCAATTTGGATAGCTAAAAAAACTGGAATATCTCCCATGATAATAGGGGCTACTATTGTGAGCATAGCTACTACACTACCAGAATTTTTTGTGTCTACAGTTGCAAGCAATGAAGGACATTCGGATATGGCAGTAGGAAATGCCATAGGTTCAACTATTTGTAATATTGCATTCATTATTGGATTGTGTGCATGTATAAAGCCTATAAAGATAAAGAAAAAGTCTTTTACTGTAAAAGGAATAATAATGATAGTATATTTGCTTATATTTTATGCATTTGCTAGCGATGGAGTTGTACAATTTAAAGAGGGTTTTTATCTCATACTTATGTTTGCACTATTTATATTGATAAATGTACTAGAGGCAAAAAGTACCGATGCAGGCTTTGAAGAAACTAAAAACTATTCTACTGGAACTAAAAAAGATACAATCATAAATATAATAAAATTTGGATTAGGTGCCTGGTTTATAATTATTGGAGCACATATGTTAGTAGATAGTGGAGTTAAAATTGCTCAGATATTTAAAGTACCTCAACAAATAGTTAGTCTTACACTACTGGCAGTAGGAACATCATTGCCAGAATTAGTTACAGCTGTAGTTGCAATTGCCAAAGGAGAAGAAAATATATCTATTGGGAATATATTGGGAGCAAATATTTTGAATTTGACTGTAGTGTTAGGTGGTTCAACTCTTGTCAGTGACAATGGGCTTCTTATTTTACCTCAAACAATTTTTTTAGATGTTCCTTATTCTTTATTGATAATGACAATATTTATTCTTTCCGGAATTTTGAAGGAAGAGATAAGTAGGAAGGTTGGAATATTACTTTTTTCAATCTATATATTATATCTTATAATACTATTTTAATTTTCTAAAAAAATTTCTATTAAAAATTTAATAAATAAAGCTTTTTTAAAATTATTTCAGAAAGTTTTATATTAGGGAAAATTAAGGCTTTTACATGGATTATATAATATAAAAATGAAATTTGATTTTATGTTGACATAAAGTATTAAGAAACGATATAATACTTATAATTGAA
Source organism: Sporanaerobacter sp. (assembly GCF_047830725.1). Classification (NCBI taxonomy): domain Bacteria; kingdom Bacillati; phylum Bacillota; class Tissierellia; order Tissierellales; family Sporanaerobacteraceae; genus Sporanaerobacter; species Sporanaerobacter sp. Next base: position 1,012,341 of record NZ_CP181252.1, read on the forward strand.
AAATTGAGAATTTTCGCAATAGGCAGATATACACTGAATTTTTTGAAGTGCTGCCTATTTTGAAGTTCATTCAAATACGAAGGAGGTTAGAAAATGGGGTTAAAGTTTGACTGGGAAAAGAACAAAGAAAAAATTCATGAATTAGAGTTATTTATTGAAGAGAACAAGAATAAGAAAGGTGCACTTATGCCAGTTCTTCATAAAGCCCAAGATATTTTTGGCTATCTTCCACTTGAAGTTCAAAATATTATTTCTGAAGGATTGAGCGTACCCTTGTCAGAAGTATATGGAGTAGCTACTTTTTACTCTAAATTTTCACTGATACCTAAAGGTGAGTATACTATAGGAGTTTGCCTAGGTACTGCTTGTTATGTAAAAGGTTCTCAGGAAATATTGGACAAGGTTCAAGAAATTTTAAATATCCAAGTTGGAGAAACCACAGCTGATGGTAAGTTTTCATTGCAAGCTACTCGTTGTTTAGGAGCTTGTGGTCTGGCTCCTGTCATGGTTATAAATGATGAAGTTTATGGAAGATTAACTCCTGATGCTGTAGAAGGTATTCTTGAAAAGTATAAATAAATTGGGGGTGAATTAAGTGAAAAGTATCGAGGAATTAAATAAGATAAGACAAGAGGCTCTAGCCAAGATGAATTTAAGAACGGACGAAGAAAGGATAAGAATAGTTGTAGGTATGGCAACTTGTGGGATTTCAGCAGGTGCAAGACCCGTTTTGACTGCATTCTTGGAAGAGGTTTCTAAAAGAAAATTGGAAAATGTTGTAGTAAGTCAGACGGGTTGTATTGGTTTATGTAAGCTAGAACCCATAGTTGAAGTATATGAACCAGGAAAAGAAAAAGTAACTTATATAGAGATGACTCCTGAAAAGGCTAGAAGAGTAGTAGCCCAGCATATAGTAAATGGAAACGTTGTCAATGAATATACTATAGGTTCATATAAAAGTGAATAATATCTGAGACAATAATTTTGTAAAGGGGGATTTCAGTATGAATTTATACAGAGCTCATGTTCTAGTCTGTGGAGGAACTGGTTGTCACTCTTCGAATTCAGATAAGATAAAAGAAAAAATGGAAGATAGAATAAAAGAAAAAGGACTAGAAAACGAAGTAAAAGTTGTTATGACAGGTTGTTTTGGGTTATGTGAATCTGGACCCAATGTGGTAGTTTATCCAGAAGGTGTTTTTTATAGTCATGTCAAGCTTAGTGATGTAGACGAAATAGTAGATGAACATTTGTTAAAGGGTAGAGTTGTAAAGAGATTGTTGTTTAAAGAAGCTGTTGAAGAAAATGTTATAAAATCTGTAAATGAAGTTGATTTTTACAAAAAACAAACTAGAGTTGCATTAAGAAACTGTGGAATTATTGATCCAGAAAATATTGAGGAATATATTGCTTATGATGGATATCAAGCTTTAGCTAGAGCTTTAACTGAAATGACTAGGGATGAAGTAATTCAATTGGTTAAGGATTCAGGACTTAGAGGAAGAGGGGGAGCTGGATTTCCAACAGGACTTAAGTGGGATTTCACAAAGAAAGCTAGTGGGGATAAAAAATATGTAGTATGTAATGCTGATGAAGGTGACCCTGGAGCATTTATGGATAGAAGCATTCTTGAAGGTGATCCTCATTCAGTATTGGAGGCTATGACTATTGCAGGATATGCTGTTGGTTCGGATCAGGGATATATTTATATAAGAGCTGAATATCCTATAGCTGTTAAGAGACTTCAAATAGCTATAAATCAAGCAAGAGAATATGGACTTCTTGGGGAAAATATTTTGAATTCTGGATTTAACTTTGATATAGAATTGCGACTTGGAGCAGGAGCATTTGTATGTGGAGAAGAAACTGCTCTTATAGAATCTATAGAAGGTAAAAGAGGTATGCCAAGAAATAAACCACCATTTCCAGCTAATGAAGGACTTTGGGGGAAACCAACTTTGATTAACAATGTAGAGACTTATGCAAATATTCCTGTTATTTTTCAAAGAGGAGTAGATTGGTTTAGAAGTATTGGTACGGAAAAATCTCCAGGAACTAAAGTATTTGCATTGGGAGGGAAAATAGAAAATACTGGATTGGTAGAAATCCCCATGGGAACTACTTTGAGAGATATAATATATGGAATAGGTGGAGGAATACCAAAGGGAAAAGATTTCAAGGCGGTTCAGACTGGAGGACCTTCAGGAGGATGTATTCCTAAAGAGTATTTAGATACACCTGTTGATTATGAATCATTAACTAAACTTGGGTCTATAATGGGTTCTGGTGGAATGATAGTTATGGATGAAGATAATTGCATGGTAGATATAGCTAGATTTTTCTTGGATTTCACTGTGGATGAATCTTGTGGAAAGTGTACAGCTTGTAGAATTGGGACAAGAAGAATGCTAGAAATACTTGAAAAAATTACTTCAGGAAAAGGAGAACCTGGAGATATTGAAAAGCTTGAGGAATTGGCAAACAATATAAAGGATTCTGCTCTTTGTGGTTTGGGGCAGACTGCACCAAATCCAGTTGTGTCTACATTGAAATATTTTAGAGATGAATATGAAGCTCATGTATATGAAAAGAGATGTCCTTCAGGTCACTGTAGAAGATTGGTTACTTTTGTTATTAGAGAGGATCTATGTAAAGGCTGTGGATTATGTAAGAGAAATTGCCCAAATGATGCTATAACAGGGGAAGTTAGAGAAGCTCATGTGATTGATCCAGAAAAATGTATCAAATGTGGAACATGTATAGAAAAATGTCCATTTGGAGCTATAGAAAAAAGATAAGAGTGGAGGTGGGAAAAGTGAAGATGGTTAATGTAAATATAGATGGGAAAGATCTACAAGTGCCAGAGAATTATACAGTTCTTAAAGCTTGTAGAGAAGCAGGTATAAATATACCTACACTATGTTTTTTGGAAGGAATAAATGAAGTAGGAGCCTGTAGGCTTTGTTTGGTTGAAGTAGAAGGGCAAAGAACTCTAAAAGCTTCATGTGTTTTGCCTGTAGGCGAAGGTATGGTTATTAAAACTAATACAAAGAAAATAAGAGATGCAAGAAGGATAAATTTAGAATTGATTTTATCAAATCACAATAGGGAATGTACTACTTGTGATAGAAATCATAAATGCGAACTTCAACGCCTTGCTGAAGAACTTGGGATAAGGGATATCAGATTTGAAGGGGCAAAAACTATAAGACCTGTTGATACTTCATCTCCTTCTATAGTAAGAGATCCTACAAAGTGTATACTTTGTGGTAGATGCGTAAGTGTTTGCGAAAAAGTTCAAGGAGTAAGTGTCATAGGTTTTAGAGATAGAGGGTTTGATACTACAGTAGGTCCTGTATTTGATAAAGGATTAGCAGAAGTAGCTTGTATAAATTGTGGTCAATGTGTAGTTAATTGCCCTGTAGGAGCATTGAAGGAAAAGGAAAATATAGATTTAGTATGGGAAGCATTGGATGATCCCACAAAGCATGTAGTAGTTCAAACAGCACCAGCAGTTAGAGCTGCATTAGGGGAAGAATTTGATTTTCCAATAGGGACTAGAGTGACAGGGAAAATGGCCGCTGCTTTAAGACGTCTTGGATTTGACAAGGTATTTGACACAGATTTTGCTGCAGACTTGACTATAATGGAAGAAGGATATGAACTTCTTAATAGACTTGAAAACAATGGGAAACTTCCCATGATTACTTCCTGTTCACCAGGTTGGATTAAATACTGTGAACACTATCATCCTGAATTTTTGGACAATCTATCTACTTGTAAATCTCCTCATGAAATGCTAGGTGCTATAATAAAAACTTATTATGCTGAAAAGAATGGAATAGATCCAAAAGATATATTTGTAGTTTCAATAATGCCATGTACTGCCAAAAAATTTGAAGCTAAAAGAGAGGAATTGAGTGCTTCTGGATATCAAGATGTAGATGTAGTGCTTACAACTAGAGAATTGGGAAAGATGATTAAACAAGCAGGAATAGATTTTGTGAGACTTCCAGATGAAGATTTTGATGAAGTATTAGGAGAATCTACTGGAGCCAGTGTCATATTTGGAGTTACAGGTGGAGTCATGGAAGCAGCCCTAAGAACTGTGGCGGAAGTAGTTACAGGAAAGGAACTTGAAAAAATAGAATTTGAGGAAGTTAGAGGACTAGAAGGAATAAAAGAAGCAGAAATACCTTTAGGTGATATAAAAGTGAAATTGGCAGTAGCAAATAGTACTGGTTGTGCTAATGCTTTGCTTGAAAAGGTGAAAAAAGGGGAAGCAGAATATCATTTCATTGAGATAATGGGTTGCCCTGGTGGATGTGTAAATGGGGGGGGCCAACCTTTTGTCAGTGATTTAGTGAGAACTAATGAAAACTATATTTTAAAGAGAGCAAATGCATTATATGAAGAAGATGAAGCAAAAGTCATAAGGAAATCTCATGAAAATCCTATGATACAAAAAATTTATGAAGAGTATTTTGGAGAACCAAATAGTCACAAAGCGCATGAAATTCTTCATACTCATTATGTGAAAAGACCTAAATATGTTGATTAAAAATAAGCCTCATTTTGGGGCTTATTTTTGACAAAAATTTAATTTGCTTTTGAATATAAAATTTGATAAAAGTATAGGTATTATATAAATATTTCAGCAAATGCCAAAAAATACAAAACAATGGGGGAGTTAAAATGTTTTTTGAAAAGATCATAGGAATAACTAACAAAATTTTATGGGATTATCTATTGATTTTCTTATTAGTTGGAGTAGGAGTATACTATACTTTTAAACTCAAATTTGTTCAAGTAAGAAAACTACATCCTGCTATGAAGCAAGTATTTGGTGGAATTTTTAAAAAAGGTGAAAAAGCAGATAATGATGGCATGACTTCTTTTCAGGCTTTAGCTACAGCTATAGCCGCTCAAGTTGGAACAGGAAATTTGGCTGGTGTAGCTACAGCCATAATATCAGGTGGTCCAGGAGCTATATTTTGGATGTGGGTAAGTGCTTTTTTTGGGATGGCAACAATTTTTGCAGAGGCTGTATTAGCTCAAATTTACAAAGAAAAAGTTGATGGTGAAATAACAGGAGGTCCTGCTTACTATATAAGCAAAGGACTAAAAAATAGGGGACTAGCAGTATTTTTCTCTATAGCAATTATAATTGCTTTAGGATTTGTGGGGAATATGGTTCAATCAAATTCCATAGCTGCAGCTATGAACAATGCTTTTGATGTTTCGAAAGTTGTTGTTGGTATAATAATTGCTTTTCTAACATTTTTGATATTTACTGGTGGAATGTCCAGAATAGCTTCATTTACTGAAAAGGTAGTACCATTTATGGCTTTATTGTATATAGTTGGAAGTATAATAATTGTTTTAATGAATTATAAAAATATTGGACCAGCTTTTGGAATGATATTTAAAGGAGCTTTTAGCCCTAAAGCAGTTGCGGGAGGAGTCTTTGGTGTTTCAATGAAGCAAGCTGTAAGATTTGGTGTTTCGAGAGGACTATTTTCAAATGAAGCTGGAATGGGTTCCACACCTCATGCTCATGCAGTAGCAAAGGTAAATCATCCAGCAGAACAAGGTCTTGTTGCAATAGTTGGAGTTGTCATTGACACTTTGGTTATTTGTACTTTGACTGCGTTGGTTATACTTACAACAGGAGTTTATATTTCTGGAGCTACAGGTCCAGAACTTACGCAAATGGCTTTCACAGCAGCATTTGGGAAATATGGGAATCCATTTATAGCTATAAGTTTATTTTTCTTTGCTTTTTCTACTATTATTGGTTGGTATTTTTTTGGAGAGGCAAATGTAAAGTTTTTATTTGGAGAAAGTGGAATTAAATATTATAGATTTCTGGTTATTATATTTTTAGTATTAGGTTCAACATTAGAAGTACAACTTGTATGGGATATGGCAGATACATTTAATGGACTTATGGTTATTCCAAATGTCATTGCCTTATTTGCTTTAGGTTCAAAAGTAAAAGATTCTTTATCTAATTATGAAAAAATTAAAAATTAGAAATTTAAAAAATAACAAATCTCCAGTTTACTGGAGATTTGTTATTTTTTGTCCAATATATTTTTTGAATTAATGAAAATACTAAAAATAAGTATATAAGGAAGGAGAGAAAAAATGACTTTTGAAAGCATTATAAAAACAATTAATGACTATTTATGGGGATATATACTTATTTTTTTACTTGTTGGAACAGGAATATATTTTTCTATAAAGTTAAGATTTCCTCAAATAAGGCAAATGAAGAGAGCAATGAAACAAGTATTTGGTGGAATTTTTAAAAAAAGTGAAAAAGCAGATAAAGATGGTATGACGTCTTTTCAGGCTCTAGCCACAGCTATAGCTGCCCAAGTTGGGACAGGAAACTTGGCAGGTGTAGCTACAGCCATAGCTTCAGGAGGGCCAGGAGCCATATTTTGGATGTGGATAAGTGCTTTTTTTGGTATGTCAACAATTTTTGCTGAGGCTGTGCTGGCTCAAATTTATAAGGAAAAAATTGATGGTGAAATAACAGGAGGGCCAGCTTATTATATAAGTAAAGGAGCAAAGAGTAAAGGATTGGCGGTGTTTTTCTCTATAGCAATCATAATTGCTCTAGGATTTGTAGGGAATATGGTTCAGTCAAATTCCATAGCTGCAGCTGCTAATAGAGCTTTTGGAATAAATAAAATATGGATAGGAATATTTACAGCAATTGTAGCTGGAATGATTTTAATTGGAGGGATAACTAGAATAGCTTCTTTTACTGAATTGGTAGTACCATTTATGGCAGTATTATATATTGTAGGTAGTTTAATAATAATAATAATAAATTATAGACAAATAATACCCGCATTTAGATCAATTTTTGTAGGAGCTTTTAGTCCCCAAGCAATTGCAGGAGGGGTTTTGGGCGTGACAATAAAAGAGGCTATTAGGTATGGAGTTTCGAGAGGACTATTTTCAAATGAAGCTGGAATGGGTTCCACACCTCATGCTCATGCAGTAGCAAAGGTGAATCATCCTGGAGAACAAGGTCTTGTTGCTATGGTAGGTGTTTTTATAGATACTGTAGTCATTTGTACAATGACGGCTCTTGTAATAATAACTACGGGAGTTTATACTTCTGGAGCTACAGGGCCAGAACTTACTCAAATGGCTTTCACAGCAGGGTTTGGGAAATATGGGAATCCATTTATAGCTATAAGTTTATTTTTCTTTGCTTTTTCTACTATTATTGGTTGGTATTTTTTTGGAGAAGCAAATATAAGATTTTTATTTGGAAAAGGCGGAATAAAATATTATAGAATAATAGTGCTTTTGTTTGTGGTATTTGGTTCCATTTTGGAAGTGGAACTTGTTTGGAGTATTGCTGATATGTTTAATGGATTAATGATTATTCCAAACCTTATTGCATTATTTATTTTAAGTTCAAAAGTTTCAGAATCCCTTAAAGATTTTGAATCCAAGATATGATATAATAATATAACAATACTTTCTATGTAAAAGGGGGATTTCTATGCTTACGCCAAAAGAAATAGCACTAAAAACTATTGAATCAGGAGTCAAAAAAGCGAAGTTATCAATTTTTGAAAAAATTTTATTGAGTATATTTGCAGGAGTGTTTATAGGTTTTGGTGCTTATGGTAGTTTAACTGTTATGCAAACTTTTGGCAATTTAGATTTGGGGTTGATGAAATTTTTGGGTGCTGTAGTTTTTCCAGTAGGCCTTATGCTTGTAATAATTGCTGGTGGTGAATTGTTTACAGGAAACAATCTTATGACAATGGCATTATTAGATAAGAAAATTACGTTTAAAGAGATGCTCTCAAATTGGATAATAGTTTATATAGGTAATTTTATAGGTTCTTTCTTTTTAGCGTTTTTAATTTCTAAAACAGGGCTTGTAAATGAAAACATAAGTAAATTAGCTACATCTACAGCTGTAGGGAAAGTCAATTTGTCAATTAGTCAAGCATTAATAAGGGGATTTCTCTGCAATATATTAGTTGTATTAGCTGTATGGATGTCAACAGGAGCTAAAGATATTGCATCAAAAATACTTGCCATATGGTTTCCTATAATGCTCTTTGTACTTATGGGATATGAACATAGTGTAGCAAATATGTTTTATATTCCTTTGGGGAAATTTTTAGGAGCAAATATTTCGTGGCCCAAAATGTGGACAGGAAATTTAATTCCTGTGACATTAGGGAATATTTTAGGTGGAGGAATTTTTATACCTTTTGTATACTATATAGTCTATGTTTATTTAGACAAGTAGACAATAATTTTCCAATATGCTATAATTTTTTAAGCAATATTTATAGGAGGTGTTTTTATGTTAATTGAAAAAAATGTAAAGGATTTTGTAAGCCAAGTTGCAAGCAATGAACCCGCTCCAGGAGGCGGCAGTGTTTCTGCATTGGTTGGTAGCCTAGGTGCCGCTTTGACTAGTATGGTTGGAAATTTAACTGTTGGTAGAAAAGCTTATGAAAAATTAGATGGAGATAAAAAAAATAGATTAAATGAAAATTTAGTTAAAGTTCAAGCTTCTATTGAGAGACTTAACAATTATGTTGATGAAGATACCTTATCTTTCAATAAAGTCATGGTTGCATTTAAGATGCCAAAGGAAACAGAAGAAGAAAAAAATGCAAGAAAAGAAGCCATTGAAAATGCTACTAAGGAAGCCTTAGAAGTACCTTTAGGGTGTGCAAAAGAGTGTTTGGAAGTATTAAAACTTCAGAAAACCTTTGCATTGTATGGAAATCAAAATGCAATAACTGATGTAGGCGTAGGAGCGTTACTTGCTTATGCAGGATTAGAGGGAGCGTTGCTCAATGTAAAAATAAATCTTGGTGGATTGAAAGATGAAAAATATGTAGATAATATACAAAATGAAATAGATAGGATATTGGGAGAAGGGAAAGAGTTAAAAGAAGAATTATTGAAAATTGTCTATGAGAAATTAGGCTAAAAAGGGTATTTATAAGGAGTATATATAGGAAAAATGGCTTACTTGATTTAATTAGCATATAAAAAAATCAGAAATACGAAGGGGGAGTACAATGACAACTAATTCACCAGTCGGTGGTGGGTTTTTTGAAAAAACATTTAAACTCAAAGAAAACAACACTGATATTAAAACTGAGGTACTAGCTGGTATTACTACATTTATGACTATGGCTTATATTTTAGTAGTAAACCCAATTACATTAGCTGATGCAGGTATGGATAAGGGAGGAGTATTTACTGCCACAGCAGTTTCAGCAATTATAGCAACTTTAGTTATGGCTTTTTATGCAAATTATCCATTTGCACTAGCACCAGGTATGGGATTAAATGCTTTTTTTACTTATTCAGTAGTATTGGGAATGGGACACTCTTGGCAATTTGCACTAACAGCAGTTTTTATTGAAGGTATAATTTTCATAATCTTGTCACTCTTTAAAGTAAGAGAAGCTATATTTGATGCTATACCAACCAATCTTAAAAATGCAGTTTCTGTAGGAATTGGATTGTTTATCGCATTTATAGGACTTTCTTCAGCGGGAATAGTAGAGCAAGGTGGAGCAATCCTTACATTGGGGAATATACACAGCAATGAAGCTTTATTAGCACTTATAGGCCTTGTAATAATGGGAATATTACTTGCAAAACAAGTTAAGGGAGCACTTCTAATAGGTATTATTGTTACAACAATTATAGGCATTCCCATGGGAGTTACTCATCCAAGTGGGGTATTTTCTCTTCCTCCATCACTTAAACCTGTGGCATTTAAATTTGTTTGGGATGAGATATTTACAAGGGATATGTTTGTCGTAATGTTTACTTTCCTATTTGTTGACGTATTTGATACTATTGGGACTTTGGTTGGAGTGTCTTCAAAGGCTAATATGTTAGATAAAGACGGAAAACTTCCAAGAGTTAGTCAGGCACTTATGGCTGATGCTATAGGAACTGTTGCAGGTGCTTGTTTAGGTACTAGTACTGTGACAACTTATGTGGAAAGTGCTTCAGGAGTAGCAGAAGGTGGAAGAACAGGGCTTACAGCTTTTACAACAGCTTGTCTTTTTGCATTGTCATTATTGTTTTCACCAATATTTATAATGGTTCCATCAGCAGCTACAGCTCCAGCGTTGATATTGGTAGGATTGTTTATGATGAGCCCAATAAAAAATATAAATCTTGATGATTTTACAGAAGCAATTCCAGCATTTTTAACTATCATAATGATGCCTTTAGCATATAGCATTGCTGAAGGAATAGTTTTTGGAATGGTTTCTTATGTAGTACTTAAAGTATTTACTGGTAAATGGAAAGATGTATCTCCAGTTATGTATATATTAGCTATATTATTTGTATTAAAGACTTTTATTTAAAACAGATTATATTTTACCGCCTTCCATATGGAAGGCGTTATTTGTAAAAACTTTTCTTAGAAAGCAAATTAGGAGGCTATAGAATGGAGAAGGAAGAGTTAAAAAGGATAATAAATATATCCAATGGAACTGAAAAGGCAGAACTAGTTTTAAAAAATTGTTCCATAGTGAATGTATTTACAAATGAAATAATTAAAGCAGATGTTGCTGTAGACAATGGCAAAATTGTTGGTATTGGCGAATATGATGGAATAGAAGAAATAGATTTGAAATATACATATCTATGCCCAGGATTTATAGATGGGCATGTTCACATTGAATCTTCCATGGTCAGTCCAGGTGAATTTGCTAAGGCTATTGTGCCAAGGGGAACAACTACAATCATAGCAGATCCCCATGAGATTGCTAATGTAAAGGGAATAGATGGAATAAAATATATTTTAAATGATAGCAACAATTTACCTCTAGATGTATATATAATGTTGCCTAGCTGTGTTCCATCTACTCCTTTTGAAAATTCTGGAGCTCATCTTTCCTATAAAGAATTAAGTAAAATGATAGATGAAAAAAAAGTTCTAGGATTAGGAGAGATGATGAATTATCCAGGAGTCATAAATGGTGATGAAGAAGTAATAAATAAAATACTCATAGCAGGGAATAAAAAAATAGATGGGCATGGGCCAATGATTAGCGGCAAAGAGTTAAATGCTTATGTAGTAGCAGGAGTATCTACAGAACACGAATGTTCTACTTTAAAGGAAATAAAGGATAGACTTAGACTTGGTATGTATGTACTCATAAGAGAAGGGTCAGCAGCTAGAAATTTAAGCGAACTGATAAAAGCAGTAAATAAGGACAATTTGAGAAGATGTTTGTTTTGTACTGATGACAAGCATCCAGAAGATATTTTAAAAGATGGACATATAGATTACAATATTAAACTTGCAATTAAAAATGGGATAGATCCAATAGATGCTATAAAGATGGCTACATTAAATGGAGCAGAATGTTATGGCTTAAGAGATAGAGGAGCTATAGCGCCAGGATATATAGCGGATTTGGTAGTAGTTGATAATTTGAAGGATTTTAATATACTAAAAGTGTTTAAAAATGGCAATATAGTAGGAGAAGATAAAAAACCACTATTTAAAGTTATACCATCAAGTACAGACAAAGTTGCAAATTCAGTCAATATGAAAGCTATTTCCTTAAAAGAACTTGATATAGAGCTAAAATCAAATAAGGTAAATGTCATAAAGCTTAATTCTCATAGTTTATTTACTGAAAAAAGAGAAAGAATAGTTCAAGTTAAAGATGGGAAATTTCAATATAGTGATGAAGATATTTTAAAAGTTGCTGTCATAGAAAGACACAAGGCTACTGGAAATATTGGCTTAGGTTTAGTTGAAAATTTTGGACTGAAAGAAGGTGCTATTGCATCTACTATAGCTCATGATTCACACAATATAATAGTTATAGGCGATAATGATTTTGATATGCTCATGGCTATAAAGGAAATTGAGAGAATAGGTGGTGGAATAACTATGGTTTCTAATGGCAAGGTACTTAAAAGTCTTCCACTCTCCATTGCTGGACTCATGTCAGAAGAAACCCTTGAGGTGGTAAACAATTCATTAAAAGAGATGCTAAATATTGCTTATGATAAACTTAAAGTTAATAGAGAAATAGATCCATTTATGACATTAGCTTTTATTGCACTTCCAGTTATACCAGAGATAAAAGTTACAGATTTAGGGCTGTTTTATGTAAATGAATTTAAATTCATAGATATTTCTATATAAATTTATAAGATGCAGAAGAATGCAATGCTATCAAAATAATTATGAAAGATACAATTTAAAAAAATTTCTAAGAAAACAGTTGAAATTTATTTCTAACTGTTTTTTCTGTTTTTGTTTTTAAAAATTAAAGTTCCAATAGCATATAATATGGTATAATAAAAATAATTAGTCATCTTGGGGGTGAAGATATGATTTATTTTGATAATGCTGCTACTTCTTTTCCTAAACCAGAAAGAGTATATGAAAGTGTTTTTAACGTTATGAGAAATTATGGTGCAAACCCAGGAAGATCAGGTCATAAATTGGCTTTAAAAGCTGGTAGAGGAATATATGAGACTAGAGAAGTTATATCGAATTTGTTTAATATAAAAAACCCAATGAATATAATATTTACCTACAATTGTACTGATAGCTTAAATTTAGGGATAAAAGGATTACTAAATTCAGGAGATCACGTGATTACAACTTCGATGGAACACAATTCTGTACTTCGACCACTAAAAGCCATGGAAAAAGATGGGATCGAAATTACTATTATAAATGGTGACTCAAAAGGTAGGATAAATCCTTTAGAAATAGAAAATTCGATTAAGGAAAATACTAAAATGATAATTACAACTCATGTTTCTAATCTTACAGGAACTATTATGCCTATAAGAGAAATTGGGGAAATAGCTAAAAAACATGGAATTATATATATGGTAGACGGTGCTCAATCGGCTGGAGTATATGATATTGATGTTGAGGAAATGAACATTGATTTGTTAGCTTTTCCAGGGCATAAAGGACTGTTGGGGCCACAAGGTACAGGCGGACTTTATATAAGAGAGGGAATTGAGCTTAGAGAGTTAAAAGAAGGCGGTACTGGAAGTAGTTCTGATTCATTGTATCAGCCAGAGATATTGCCAGATAAATATGAAAGTGGGACTCCAAATGCTCCTGGAATCATAGGTTTGGGAGAAGGTGTTAAGTATATTTTAGACAGAGGGATTGCAAATATCAGAAAACACGAAGAAGAATTGACACGGCATTTTATAGAAGAACTTTTAAAAATAGATGGCGTTAAAGTTTATGGTCCTTTAGATATAAAAGAACAGGAAGCTGTGGTTTCTATAAATATAAGGGATGAGGATTCATCTGAAATAAGTTATATATTGGATGAAAAATATGACATTTGTGTAAGGTCAGGACTCCATTGTGCTCCATTGGCTCATAAAACCATAGGAACATTTGAGCAAGGTGTAGTACGCTTTAGTTTTGGAATATTCAATACTCATGAAGAAATAGAACAAGGTATAAGAGCTATTAAATGTATTTCAGAAGATATCTAAAAGGAAGGGAAGTATATGCAAGAAATAAAAGAAATCATAATGAATTATAATATAGAAATAATCATAGGAATGGCCGTTGCTTTTTTTGTTCTTTTGATACTGTATATTATTGAACAATTTAGAATGAATCACATTACAGAAAAATACAATGCATTGGTAAAAGATGTGGAAGGAGTAAATTTAGAACAACTTATTTTAGAAACACTTAAACAAGTTGATGAAATAAAATTAGATTGTGATAAATTAGAAAAACAATATTTAGAATTAGATAATAGACTTAAATTTTCAATTCAAAGAGTAGGAGTTGTAAGATACAATGCTTTTGCAGACTTAGGAAGTGAACTTAGTTATTCAATTGCCCTCCTTGATGATGAGTTGAATGGTCTAGTTTTGACTAGTATTTATGGAAGAGAAAATTCTACATCTTATGCTAAACCAATTGTCAAAGGGAAATCTAAATATGCTCTTTCTGTAGAAGAAATGCAAGCTATAGATAGGGCAATTAGAAGAGAATAAATTTCTATGCATAAAAAAATCTCCTAGAGTAGACAATATTATTTAAAGAATCTCAAGGAGGTTTTTTTATGGCTAAAAAAATAGCAGTAGAAGAGAGCTTGATAGATTTAAAAAATGAATTGGAGAACATGGGATATGATATAGTAGATATGGATAATGTCGATGTAGAAGCCATAGTATATAAAAGTGATCTTGTAAATATGAACATGGGATTTGATATATCAAATGGGAAAGGAGCTATTCTCATAAATGCCCATGGAAGAACTACTGAAGAAATAGATGAGATAATTAGAAATAGAAAATATAGTTCTTTATTTTAGAACAACAAAAACCTCAGGCAGAAATGCCTGAGGTTAATCATTATGTTTTGTTTATTTAAAAGGGACAGGTCTTTGATTAATTCCATTATAACACAATTGGTTCAAAATTTCGATTTTTTTTCTCTTTTTTCCCTAATATATTTATGTAATGCTATATGAGTACTCCTAGAGATGACGTCTGCCATATTCATGACTAAACCAAGACGAGTATTTTGAAGAACTACATATTCCATCATGCCGCTTATGTTTACAACTCCTGTGATGCTTATATTCCCTATATCAGGAAGTTTTTTGTTTACGCCAAGACCAGGTTTCAGTGGACCATTTTTTATATTTACATATCCTACTTTATCAAATCTTCCAAGGGATGCATCTATGGCCAACACAAAGGGATTTATATATTCTGTATTTATAAAATCAATTTGTTCTTCTAAGTTTTTTGCATGAACAGGTTTATTTAAAGTTCCTAAAACACATATATTATCATATGTAGCTAAAATAGGTTCTAGTTTGTATCCGACTAAAGGTCCAAGAGAATCTCCTGTAGAGCGATCTGAGCCTATGCAAAGTATTATTATATTTTCATGATTTTCTATTTCAGCTCTTGCAAAGTATCTATAAATGAGATTGCTAAAATCATAGATTGCTAATGGAGAATATGAATCTATTGAAGAAATGTCAATATTAGAGATTAAATTCATAACCATCCTCCTGATAGATTTATTAATAATATTTTTATTAAAGGGGATTCTATATTAGAAGTATTACCTAAAGTTTAAATATAAATACTTTAAAAAAGAAATTAAAAATGTATTGACAAAAGATATTAAAGATGATAATATCAATAATGTTCTCAGCAAAAGACAAAGAAAAAACTCTTGACAAAGTTGAAGAAATGATATATACTAATAAAGCAACTCAAAAGAACCATGAAAATTGAACAGCGTGAAACAATCCTTGAGTTTAATTAAATTTTTTAAGACAGGTAAAACTTTTTTATGAGAGTTTGATCCTGGCTCAGGACGAACGCTGGCGGCGTGCCTAACACATGCAAGTCGAGCGAAGAATACATAAAGAAATCTTCGGGTGGAATTATGTATTTCTTAGCGGCGGACGGGTGAGTAACGCGTGAGGAACCTGCCTTGTACTAGGGGATAGCCTCGGGAAACCGGGATTAATACCCTATGACACTTGAAAGTCGCATGACTTTCAAGTCAAAGCGATTTAGCGGTACAAGATGGCCTCGCGTCCCATTAGCTAGTTGGCGAGGTAATAGCTCACCAAGGCGACGATGGGTAGCCGGCCTGAGAGGGTGAACGGCCACACTGGAACTGAGACACGGTCCAGACTCCTACGGGAGGCAGCAGTGGGGAATATTGCACAATGGAGGAAACTCTGATGCAGCGACGCCGCGTGAGCGATGAAGGTTTTCGAATCGTAAAGCTCTGTCCTAAGGGACGATAATGACGGTACCTTAGGAGGAAGCCCCGGCTAACTACGTGCCAGCAGCCGCGGTAATACGTAGGGGGCGAGCGTTGTCCGGATTTATTGGGCGTAAAGGGTGCGTAGGCGGCCTTGTAAGTCAGATGTGAAATCTCACGGCTTAACCGTGGTAAGCATTTGAAACTGTGAGGCTTGAGTACGGGAGAGGAGAGTGGAATTCCTAGTGTAGCGGTGAAATGCGTAGATATTAGGAGGAATACCAGTGGCGAAGGCGACTCTCTGGACTGTAACTGACGCTGAGGCACGAAAGCGTGGGGAGCAAACAGGATTAGATACCCTGGTAGTCCACGCCGTAAACGATGAGTGCTAGGTGTCGGGGGTCAAACCTCGGTGCCGCAGTTAACACATTAAGCACTCCGCCTGGGGAGTACGGTGGCAACACTGAAACTCAAAGGAATTGACGGGGACCCGCACAAGCAGCGGAGCATGTGGTTTAATTCGATGCAACGCGAAGAACCTTACCAGGGCTTGACATCCCCCGGACCGAACTAGAGATAGTTCCTTCCCTTCGGGGACTGGGGAGACAGGTGGTGCATGGTTGTCGTCAGCTCGTGTCGTGAGATGTTGGGTTAAGTCCCGCAACGAGCGCAACCCTTGTCTTTAGTTGCAAACAGTTAGGCTGTGCACTCTAAAGAGACTGCCGATGACAAATCGGAGGAAGGTGGGGATGACGTCAAATCATCATGCCCTTTATGTCCTGGGCTACACACGTGCTACAATGGTCGGTACAACGGGCAGCCACTTAGTGATAAGGAGCTAATCCCACAAAACCGATCCCAGTTCGGATTGTAGGCTGCAACTCGCCTACATGAAGCCGGAGTTGCTAGTAATCGCGGATCAGAATGCCGCGGTGAATGCGTTCCCGGGTCTTGTACACACCGCCCGTCACACCATGGGAGTTGACAATACCCGAAGTCGGTGAGCTAACCGTAAGGAGGCAGCCGCCGAAGGTAGGGTCAATGACTGGGGTGAAGTCGTAACAAGGTAGCCGTATCGGAAGGTGCGGCTGGATCACCTCCTTTCTAAGGAGATTAGTTTCACGCTGTTTTAATTTAAATTTATTTGAACTTTGAAAACTACACAGTAAGAAAAAATTGTCTTATATATATAATACAATTTTCACTGGTCAAGCTAATAAGAGCATAGGGTGAATGCCTTGGCACCAGTAGCCGATGAAGGACGGGGTAAGCGCCGATACGCTTCGGGGAGCTGCAAGCAAGCTTTGATCCGGAGATTTCCGAATGGGGAAACCTACCTAAACAAACTTTAGGTATCATCTACTGAATACATAGGTAGATGAGGGAACACCAGGGGAACTGAAACATCTAAGTACCCTGAGGAAGAGAAAGAAAATTCGATTTCCTAAGTAGCGGCGAGCGAACGGGAAAGAGCCCAAACTCGTAGAGTTTTCTCTATGAGGGTTGTGGACCGGCATAAAATAAGTATATTTTGTAGTCGAAAAGGTCTGGAAAGGCCTACCATAGAAAGTGATAGTCTTGTAGGCGAAACAAAATAGCTTATAGCCGTGATCCAGAGTACCACGGGACACGTGAAATCCTGTGGGAAGCAGGGAGGACCACCTCCCAAGGCTAAATACTAACTGGTGACCGATAGTGAAGAAGTACCGTGAGGGAAAGGTGAAAAGAACCCCGGGAGGGGAGTGAAATAGAATCTGAAACCCTATGTTTACAAGCAGTGGAAGCACTTTATATGTGCGACCGCGTACTTTTTGTAGAACGGGCCAGCGAGTTACGATATATAGCGAGGTTAAGCTATTAAGTAGTGGAGCCGTAGGGAAACCGAGTCTTAATAGGGCGTTTAGTTGTATATCGTAGACCCGAAACCGGGTGACCTACCCATGGGCAGAGTGAAACGAAAGTAAAATTTCGTGGAGGCTCGAACCGCTTAGTGTTTAAAAACTATCGGATGACCTGTGGGTAGGGGTGAAATTCCAATCGAACCCGGATATAGCTGGTTCTCCTCGAAATAGCTTTAGGGCTAGCCTCAAGATAAGTGACGTGGGGGTAGAGCACTGAATGGTCTAGGGGCACGTAGTGTTACCAAAACCTATCAAACTCCGAATACCATAGTCATGTTTCTTGGGAGTCAGACTACGGGAGATAAGTTTCGTGGTCAAAAGGGAAACAGCCCAGATCACCAGCTAAGGTCCCTAAGTATAGGTTAAGTGGAAAAGGATGTAAGGTTACACAGACAACCAGGATGTTGGCTTAGAAGCAGCCACTCATTTAAAGAGTGCGTAATAGCTCACTGGTCGAGTGACTTTGCGCCGAAGATTTCCGGGGCTCAAACCTATCACCGAAGCTGTGGGATGCATTTGCATCGGTAGAGGAGCATTCTGTACGGGCTGAAGCTATACCGTAAGGAGTGGTGGACTGTACAGAAGAGAGAATGCTGGCATGAGTAGCGATAAGGTAGGTGAGAATCCTACCCATCGAAAGCCTAAGGTTTCCTGAGGAAGGCTCGTCCTCTCAGGGTTAGTCGGGACCTAAGCTGAGGCCAAATGGCGTAGGCGATGGACAACAGGTTGAGATTCCTGTACTACCTACATGCGTTTGAGAAATGGGGTGACGCAGGAGGATAGGCTGAACGCACCGTTGGTTGAGTGCGTCCAAACTTGTAGAGAGCTCCTATAGGCAAATCCGTAGGAGAGTCTTGAGAAGTGATGGGGAGCGAAAATTAAGTAGCGAAGCAGCTGAATCCACACTGCCAAGAAAAGCCTCTATCGAGTATGTTAGGTACCCGTACCGCAAACCGACACAGGTAGGCGAGGAGAAAA
The DNA here is from genome assembly GCF_047830725.1 of Sporanaerobacter sp. NCBI lineage: Bacteria > Bacillati > Bacillota > Tissierellia > Tissierellales > Sporanaerobacteraceae > Sporanaerobacter > Sporanaerobacter sp. The sequence continues at coordinate 1,031,007 of NZ_CP181252.1, forward strand.
TCCTAAGATGTGCGGAAGAACCCTTGTTAAGGAACTCGGCAAAATAGCCCCGTAACTTCGGGAGAAGGGGTGCCGATTGAGGTGAAGTACTTGCTACGTAAGCCTTGATTGGTCGCAGTGAATGGGCCCAAGCGACTGTTTACCAAAAACACAGGTCTCTGCTAAGTCGAAAGACGATGTATAGGGGCTGACACCTGCCCGGTGCTGGAAGGTTAAGGGGAAGGGTTAGCGCAAGCGAAGCTCTGAACTTAAGCCCCAGTAAACGGCGGCCGTAACTATAACGGTCCTAAGGTAGCGAAATTCCTTGTCGGGTAAGTTCCGACCCGCACGAAAGGTGTAACGACTTGGGCACTGTCTCAACAAGGGATCCGGTGAAATTGTAGTACTCGTGAAGATGCGAGTTACCCGCGACAGGACGGAAAGACCCCGTGGAGCTTTACTGTAGGCTGACATTGGATTTTGGTATTGCTTGTACAGGATAGGTGGGAGACTTGGAAACCAGGGCGCCAGCTTTGGTGGAGTCAACCTTGGGATACCACTCTTGCAATGCTGAAATTCTAACCAGAGACTGTGAATCCAGTCTTGGGACACTGTCAGTTGGGCAGTTTGACTGGGGCGGTCGCCTCCTAAAGAGTAACGGAGGCGCTCAAAGGTTCCCTCAGCACGGTCGGAAATCGTGCGAAGAGTGTAAAGGCAGAAGGGAGCTTGACTGCGACACCTACAAGTGGAGCAGGAAGGAAACTTGGACTTAGTGATCCGGTGGCTTCCAAGTGGAAGGGCCATCGCTCAACGGATAAAAGCTACCCCGGGGATAACAGGCTTATCTCCCCCAAGAGTCCACATCGACGGGGAGGTTTGGCACCTCGATGTCGGCTCGTCTCATCCTGGGGCTGGAGTAGGTCCCAAGGGTTGGGCTGTTCGCCCATTAAAGAGGCACGCGAGCTGGGTTCAGAACGTCGTGAGACAGTTCGGTCCCTATCCGTCGTGGGCGTAGGAAATTTGAGAGGAGCTGTCCCTAGTACGAGAGGACCGGGATGGACAGACCGCTGGTGCATCAGTTGTCTCGCCAGAGGCACAGCTGAGTAGCTATGTCTGGAAGGAATAAGTGCTGAAGGCATCTAAGCACGAAGTCCCCCTCAAGATGAGATTTCCCACTTTTTAAGGTAAGACTCCAAGTAGACCACTTGGTTGATAGGTCCCAGGTATAAGGGTAGCAATATCTTTAGCTAAGGGATACTAATAAGTCGAGGGCTTGACCAATTATCTTACTGTGTTAGATTTTCAAAATCAAGATTTTGAAAAAATTACGAATTACAAATTATAAATTAAAAACCAAAAACAAAAAAGTAGTTCATTTGTAATTTACAATTGCCGAAAGGCTTTACCTGGTGATTATAGCAAGAGGGTCACACCTGTTCCCATACCGAACACAGAAGTTAAGCCTCTTTAGCTGCCGATGGTACTTGGGTGGCAACGCCCTGGGAGAGTAGGACATCGCCAGATTACATAAAAACAAAAGCTCCATCTCGTAAGTTGAGATAGAGCTTTTCCTATTCTATAGGAATATTTAATTTAAGAATTGAATAGACTAAGGTATAGTAAAAAATATGGCAAAAAAGATCGCTTAGTTTTCCTTGAAAATTTAGATTTTTATGATATAATGAAAAAGTGTACAAAATAAGTTACAAAAAGGTTACAAAAAACTTATTGGTTTAGATTTAAGCCAATATAGGAAGGAGTTTACTATGGAAGGTCCTAGCAATTCAGAGAACAAAAATGTTTTTCCCACGGAAAAGTTGCAACAGGTGAAGGACCAGTTAAAAAATTTCAGGTCCAAGGGGTTTAAAAACTTTGACTTTAGGGTTAGTATTTTAGCAGTAGCTTTGGTAGTATTGATAGGGTTCATATTGACAATGTATAAGGCGAATGAGGTAAAAACCAGAGCTTTTTCCGTAAAGTTTGGAAATGAAGAGATAGGAATAGTTAGAGAAAAAGAAGAAGCTATAAAAATATTTGATGACATACAAGAAGCTTTAACAAATACATATAATATAGATGTGGTCATAAATGGAAAGTTAGATTTTGAAAATACTCATGCAAAGGACAATGAACTTACTTCGGAAATGAAGATGAAAGAAAATATAAAAGCAAAGATGACTTTTCTTGTAAGTGGTTATGTTTTGTCAGTTGATGGAAAAGATATAGGAGCTTTTAAAACTGAGAAAGAAGCAGAGGATTTATTAGATAAAATAAAAGAGCCTTATGAAAAAATAAATGGAGAAAATCTAAACTTAAAAGAAATAAAATTTTTAGAAGATGTCAAAGTAGTTAAAAAAGAAGTGCCTCTAGCAAATATAAAAAGCAATGAAGAAGTACTTTCTATAATTACAAAGGGAACGGATGAGATAAAAACACATATAGTAGAAGATGGAGAAAACTATTGGACAATAGCAAAGAAATGTAATATGAAAGTAGACGACTTGATTAAAGCTAATCCGGGAAAAGATCCAGAAAAAGTTTTTCCAGGCGATGAAGTTAATCTTATAGTACCAAAGGCACTTATAACGATTGCAACAGTAGAAGAAGTAGAATATGAAGAAGAAATAGCTTGCGAGGAAAAGATTGAATATAACAATTCTATGTATAAAAATGAAAAGAAAGTCAAAAATGAAGGTTCTCCAGGGAAAAGCAAAGTGTTGGCTAAAGTTGAGAAACACAATGGTGTTGAAGTGGGAAGAGAAATAGTTAAGGAAGAAATTGTAACTAAACCAGTAGATCGATTGATAGTTAAAGGAACAAAAGCAATTCCTAAAACTATGGCAACAGGTGCATTTGTTATGCCTACTAGAGGTTCTCTTTCATCTAGATATGGAATGAGATATGGGAGAATGCATAAAGGAATCGATATTGCTGCAAAGACGGGAACTCCAATAAAGGCGGCAGATGGAGGTACCGTTACTTTTTCAGGATATAAAGGTGCTTATGGATATATGGTAGAAATAAATCATGGCAATGGATATGTGACAAGATATGGACACTGTAGTAAATTGGGTGTAAAAAAAGGTGCCAAGGTATATAAAGGTCAAACCATTGCTTATGTTGGTAGTACTGGTCGCACCACTGGACCTCATGTACATTTTGAAGTGATTAAAAATGGGGTACATCAAAATCCAGCTAAATATTTAGGAAGATAATATTACATAAAAAAATAAGAGGAAGAATTCTTCCTCTTATTTTTTTGGCTCTTTGTCAATAGTTGGGGTGGGATTTTTTGCAATCCCGCTCCATTACTATTTTTACCCTTATTTTTGTGTTATGATTGAGATGGATAGAATTACATGTATTTTAGGGCACACTTAAATAAACCTAGCTAAAATGTAGGCTTCTTACAGGTATTCACTTTTAGAAGTTTAGCTTGTACAGTGAAGTATTCTATTACGAAATCTATAAAAGTTTTTAAGTCCAAAGGATATTCGTTTTAATACCTTGATTTTATTGTTGAAACCTTCAGTTGGACCATTAGTATAACCATATTTAAATGCATTTTTAATTTCCTTATGCCATCTTCTATATGTAGCTGCACATTTCTTAAACTCTGGTATTCCAGAGCTTTCTGCATTTTCAATCCACTTAGCTAATTCTGTACATTGGTAGGAATATTTATCGCTTTGACAGATTTCATAAAACCACTCTTTAAGCCTATGAGCAATACGTAAGTCATCATTATATAATAGCATTAAATCAACAGCTTCTTTATTTTCATCCTTAAGCTTATGGTAACGAGTTAGAATTAGTTTTCTACTTCGTTTATAGTATTTTCTAAGGCTGGCAGGCATAGTTTTCTGTATGCGTTTCCTCACATTTTCAATAGCCCAAGTTACATGCCTAATAAAGTGGTATTTATCGATAACAATTATAGCATTAGGGAAAAATACTTTAGCTAAATCAACGTAAGGCTGCCACATGTCGCATACAAAGAACTTCACCTTATTCCTTTCCTTACGAGAAAATTGCCTAAAGTAGCTTACAAGATCACTTTGACACCTGTCAGGAATAATATCTAAAACCTTATTGTTTTCCCCATCAACAAGAATACACTGATACTTTCCAGTCTCTGCATTCCCCTTAAACTCATCAATACATAGAACCTTAGGTAGTGTAGGAGTACCATAATTAACATGATTAAAGATACGAATAACAGTAGAAACAGAGACGTTGGCCACTTTAGCTACAGAAGTTAGACTAGTTAGCTTGGTAAGCTCTTGGCAAATAAAAAATGCTAAACGGTTAGTCATGCGGTGATAGCGAGGTAGAAAGTCATAAGACTCATAAAACCTCTTTCCACAAGAGCAAGCATACCTTCTTTTTCGAAGTACAAGATATGTGTGCTTAAATTGAAAAGGTAAATCCTTAATTGTCTGTTCTCTGTAGTCATGAATTTTAGAAGTTTTAGCACCACAAGCAGGGCAAGTATGCTCTTTTGGATCAGTTGTAATGTAGATTTTAACGAAAGAATCCTCATGCGATATTTTAGTTACTTTAACCCCTTTTAAATCTAATAATTGTGTGATAAAATTAGATTGCACTTGTGAATAAACCTCCTTTGTATGTTTTTTTAACCAATTAACATTTTAGCAGGTTTATTTCACGAGTGCATTTTATTTTTAGAAAAAATAAATGTTAGGGTAAATTATTTTCCACCCCAACATTTATTATAGAACCATTTTTTTATGACTCATAGTTTGCCCCTATATATTGATATTTGAATATCTATATTTTAGAATCAAGTAAAAATAGTACAATTAAAAGAATAATAATATTTTCAAACAATTCTCCTCCAAACGCATTAGGGCTGGAGAGATTGTTGTTTTTTGAATTGTTATTATTCTCATTAAATAATAATTTTAAATTTAACATTCCAGAACCTTGTTTTTCTGGAGGAGAATTGAGATTTATACATGATTTTAGCAATTTTTCTTTTACCTCATGAGGTTTTAAATCTTTATATTTATTTAGTAAAAGTGCTATACTGCCAGATACTAAAGGTGTTGCCATAGAAGTACCACTTAAAGAAATATATCCGTCTTCTTTTTTGTTGGAAAGAGACATTATATTTACTCCAGGAGTCACTATATCTGGTTTCATAAGGCCATCTTTTGTAGGACCTCTACTAGAAAAATTGGCTATAGTGTCATCGCTAGGATCTGGAGTTCTCTTATCATCGACAGCACCAACAGTTATGACATTTGGGCTTATACCTGGAGATAAAATTGATTTTTCTGATGGGCCACTATTACCTGCAGCTACTACAACAGTTAAACCACTGTTTGTAGCTTTATTTACAGCTTTGCAAAGTGGATCAGTTTTGCATGGATTGTTGGCTGGACTTCCAAGAGAAAGATTTATTACTTTAGTATTGTATTCATCTTTTGTTTCTAATACCCAAGATATAGCTTTTATAATATCTGATGTATTCCCACTCCCGTTTTCGTCCAAGGCTTTTATAGATAGAATATTTGCCTTAGGAGCAACACCAGCATATTTACCTCTAGAAGAATAACCATTGCCAGCAATGATTCCAGCAACATGAGTTCCGTGTCCATTGTCATCATAGGGAGATGTTTTATCATTTATAAAATCTTTAAATCCCACTATTCTATTGTTAGGTTTTGTCAAGTCATTATGAGGGTTAGTTCCTGTATCTATTACAGCTACAGTCACCCCTTCTCCCAAATATCCCATTTCATGGGGGAAATTGGCGTCAATAGAAGCTGTAGCAATATCTAATAGGGCAAAAACTTTAGAGTCGAAACTTATATATTCTATATTAGGATTATCAGCAAGTCTATAGATGGCCTCTGTTGTCAAATTACAGGCCATGCCTCCAATAAGAGGTAGAGTATATACGTCTTTTGCTGACAAATTAAAAATTAAGCTTTTAAGTTGTGTATAGTCATTGTTTGAACTTTGAACTATTACAGGTAGCTCTTCTCTTGATTGAGAGGAGAGTTTAGCACTTAATATTGGACATATTTTAGAGTTTTGAATTCTTCGCATAATAACAATCACCTTCCTTGTTTTAGTTTATGCAAGGAAAAAGTGAAATGTGCTATATACTTGTTTTATTAGCTATCCATTTATTTAGCTCTCCTGCTACAATAGGAATGATACAAAACCTCAATACAATTCCCCAATCTTTTAGACTCAATGCATAAGTTTTAAATATTGGTTGAAGAACTGGAATGTATAGTACAGCCATCAATAGGCCGAAAGATATTAGTGTAGCATAAACTAAGTTTTTATTTGTAAAGAATCCTATTTTAAAAAGAGTGTGCTTTTCTGAACGGCTAGAGAAAGCTCTAACGAGTTCTGCCGTTATAAGCGTAGTAAAGGCAATAGTTCTTGGTATCAAAAGATTATCCATTCCATAAGTTTTAAGTCCCCAAATATAAGCAAGCATTGTTGCTAATGTTATAGCTAGACTTTGTACAGAAATACCTGCTACCATAGTTTTATCCAGAATGGGTTCTTCTGGATCCCTTGGATGAACATTCATTATATCTGGTTCACCTTTTTCAACTCCTAATGCTAATGCTGGGAAACTATCAGTTATCAGATTTAGCCACAATAGCTGTATAGGGAGTAAAGGTACTGGCAAATTAAACAATATACTTAAAAAGACTATTAGTATTTCTCCTATGTTACAAGAAAGAAGGAAAAAGACAAATTTTCTGATATTGCTATATATTATTCTTCCTTCTTCTACAGCAGATACGATACTTGCAAAATTGTCGTCAGTAAGTATTACTTCTGCTGTATTTTTAGCTACATCAGTACCAGTGATTCCCATGGAAACACCTATGTCTGCCCTTTTTAGTGCTAAAGCATCATTTACTCCATCACCAGTCATAGCAGTTATTTCTCCATTAGCTCTTAGGGCTTCAACTATTCTTACTTTATGTTCAGGGGAAACCCTAGCATATACCTTAGTTGTTTTTACTTTTTCTTTTAGTTCTTCATCTGAAATTCTATTCAATTCTTCTCCAGTCATAGCTTCATCAATACTTTCAGCCATCCCTAATTCTTTTGCTATGGCAAAAGCAGTTTCCTTATAATCTCCTGTAATCATGATAGTGTTTATACCTGCAGTTTTACATTTATCTATTGCATCCATAGCTTCATTTCGTGGTGGATCTATCATTCCTACTAGTCCTACAAATATCACATCATTTTCTATATTGTCAGATGAAATATCATTTGGTATTTTGTCATAAGTTCTATAGCCAAAAGCCAATACTCTTAATGCATCTTTAGAAAAATTGCTATTAGCATTTAAAATATCTTTTCTCATATCATCTGTTAGTGGTTGAATATTTCCATTTAAGTAAATACTATTACATCTTTTTAGAACTATATCTGGAGCACCTTTTGTAAAAGATACTATTTTTCCATCTATAAAATTTTCATGGAATGTAGTCATCATTTTTCTATCTGCATCAAAGGGAATTTCTTCCATTCTAGGATATTTTTCATTTAATTCAGATTTAAGTAGATTAGCTTTTTCAGCTAAAGTAATTAAAGCACCTTCTGTAGGATCTCCTACAATTCTATAGATATCATCTTGTTTTTCGTATTCTAATGTAGCATCATTGCAAAGTGCAGCAATAGATAAAAGTAAATTTAGGTTTATATTTTCTGTGGGATTTATTTTTTCGTTTGCTATATAAAAATCCCCATTTGGAGCATATCCTTTTCCGGTAACTTCTCCTACATTGTTTCCAGTATAAGTTTTTACTACAGTCATTTCATTTTGGGTTAGGGTACCAGTTTTGTCAGAACATATAGTAGTTGTACAACCCAAAGTTTCTACAGCTAATAGTTTTTTTACAATTGCGTTTCTCTTAACCATTTTGCTCATTCCTAAAGCTAGTACTATGGTGACAATGGCAGGTAATCCTTCAGGAATTGCAGCTACAGCAAGACTTATAGCGATCATGAACATATCTAATATTTCTCTTCCTTGAAGTATACCTATTAAGAATACAATACCACATATTATCAAACAACCAATTCCTAGATATTTGCCCAATTGATCTAGCTTTTTTTGAAGTGGGGTAGTGTCATCTTCAAAAGTTTGAATCATTTCAGCAATTTTACCTATTTCTGTATGGTTACCAGTTCCCACAACTATACCTTTTCCTCTACCATAGGTGACTACAGTACTCATGTAGGCCATATTTTTTCTATCACCTAGCGAAACTTCTTCATCAAGAACAATATTTGCTGATTTCTCAACGGGAACAGATTCTCCAGTCAAAGAAGCTTCTTCAATTTTTAAATTAGAACTTTCAATAAGTCTTAAATCAGAAGGTATTATATCTCCTGCTTCCAATACCACTATATCTCCTGGTACCAGTGTGTTTGCAGGCACTATACTCAAATGTCCATCTCGAATGACTTTGGCATTTGGTGAAGCCATTTTTTTGAGGGCTTCTAGGGCTTTTTCTGCCTTACCTTCTTGTATGATTCCCAAAGCAGCATTTATAACAACTATGGCTATTATTACAATAGAATCTGTTATTTCTCCTACAAGCATTGAAACTATACTTGCACCTATAAGTATTAACACTAAAAAGTCTTTAAACTGAGCTATTATTTTAGAAAAAAGCCCTGCTTTTTCTTTTTCTTCTAATTCATTTAGACCATATTTTTCTATCCTTTTTTTTGCTTCCTCATCAGATAATCCAATATTTTTGTTAGAATTTAATTCATCTAATGTGCTTTCAATATTTTTTCTATACCACTCCATATATTTCCTCCTTGTTTTATTTTATTGTTAGTATACCACTAATCAAAAGGGATTAAACTAAAGTGTCAATTAATGGGAACCTATTGAATGAATGTTTGAAAACTGATAAAATAATATAGTGAAACAAAAAAGACCCTTGTTTAGACATATAAGTCTAAACAAAGGTCTTGCCTCCTATAATTTAGGACAACCAGCCGGGAAAAATCCGTCTTGACGACTAATTGTGTTGGCTACTCCCCTTTGATATTAAAGATTATATAAAGATTATATATTATTTAGGAAAATATTTCAATAGAATATTTGTTAAAGTTCTACATATATAAATATTGAAGGGGGAAAATCTTTGAAAAAGTTATTTATATATACTTCAATTCTGTCTATTGTAGTACTTTTAATCATATCTTTAGAAGGGTTTTTAAAAGTTTCCACTTATCCTATTGTAAAGAATATAGAAAAAAGAAGAATATTGAAATATACTAGAAAATATAGTACTTTAAATACTGCTCATTTTCTTATAAAATATAAAGATGAAGACAAAGATATTGCAGGTATTACAGGAGAGGTACTAGAAGAATATTATGATGAAATATGTAACAAACTTGAGTGCTTTCCAAAAGATAAAAATATTGTTATAATTTATAATAGTGAAGATGATTTTAGAAATATATTAAAATTTAAGAACAAAGAGTTGCCCTTGGGGGCATATTATTGTGGGACAATAAATATCATTTCACCTAATATGTTAGGGGATGATGGCGAAAATGCAGGAGAAATTTATAGAGAAACAGGTCCTCATATTCATGAATTTACTCATCTTTTAGTAGATGAAAAGACAAAAGGAAATTATCCTATGTGGCTTACAGAAGGTATTTCATTATATATGGAGAATACTATTATAGGATTTAGTTGGGATGCAGGGAAAGGGGAGACTTCAAATATAAGCATAGAAGAGTTAAATAACAATTTTCAAGGGATAAGAGAAGAAGTGGCTTATAGGAAATCTTTTGAAGTAGTAAAAGATATAATTGATGAATATGGTTTTAATAGATTTAATGCATTGTTAGATAGTCTTGGCAATGGCAAAAATATCAAAAAGTCAGTTGAAATGGCATTAAAGGTTAAATTTAAAGATATTGATTAAATTGCTAATAAAAATAGGACAAACTATAAATGGAGTGATTTGTTTATGGATAAAAAGATATTAGTAGTTGATGATGAGAAATCTATTGCTGATATAGTGAAGTTTAATTTAGAAAAAGAAGGATTTATGGTTGAAGTGGCTTATGATGGTGAAGAAGCTGTTGAAAAAGTTTTTAAGACTTCGCCAGATTTAGTTTTACTTGATATTATGCTTCCTAAAAAAGATGGTTTTCAAGTTTTGAAGGAAATACGAAAAGAATTAAAAATACCAGTGCTCATGCTTACAGCTAAAGAAGAAGAAGTAGATAAAGTACTGGGATTAGAATTAGGTGCTGATGATTATGTGACCAAGCCTTTCAGTATGAGAGAGCTTATGGCTAGAGTTAAAGCAAATTTGAGACGAGTAGAGTTTTCTAATGGTGAGTCAACAAATGGGGATATAATAGTTTCAGGAGATTTATCTATAGACTTAAATAAATACGAGGTAAAAAAAGATGGGAAAGTGGTAGAGCTTACCCTTAGAGAATTTGAATTGTTGAAATTTCTTGTGTCTAGTGCAGGACAGGTTTTTTCCCGGGAGCAGTTGTTAGAAGAGGTATGGGGATATGAATATTATGGAGATATTCGTACAGTAGATGTAACAGTGAGAAGACTTAGAGAAAAAATAGAAGATGAAGATGGAGAGTATAAATACATACTTACCAAGAGAGGAGTAGGCTACTACTTCGGAAGGAGTTAGTAAAAATGTTCTCAAGTATAAGGTGGAAATTTATTATAGTATATTTTTTGTTAATATTTATAGCCATGGTCATAGTAGGAGTGTTTATAGTTGAAAAACTTGAAAATCAACAGTTAAGCCATATAACAAATACCATGGAGCAACATATGGAAACTATAATCAATACTTCTTCATATATTTCAGAAGATAACTGGAGAAATGTAGCTAAGGATATTCAAAAGACAATTAACGAGTGGAGATTAGATGGTACAGAAACTCTATATGTTATAGACAATGAAAATGTGCCAACTATTATAGCTACTACATCAAAAAACTATGAAAAAATAGTAGGACAAAATGCACTGGTTTATAAATTTTTAGATCCTTCACTTATTTTAAAAGCCTTTCAAAGTGAAAAAAAGTGTGAGGGCATAGTAAAAGACAACAACGAAGATACTACATTGAAACATTTAGCCTATCCAGTTGTGGATGAATTTGGTCAAGTAAAGGGAATACTTTATATGACAGCAGATTTAAGCGAAATATACCAGAATATAGATGAATCAAAGATAATACTCACGAAAGCTACTTTGCTAGCATTGGCTATAACCGTATTTTTAGGATTTTTAATTGCAAGTAGTATTACAGAACCAATAAGAGATGTGACAATTAAAGCAGAAAAAATGGCCAAGGGTGACTTTGATCAATTTGTTGAAGTTAAATCTAATGATGAAATAGGACAGCTGGCTAGTATGTTCAATTATCTCACATTAAAGTTAAAAGATACTATTAAGGAAATAGATTTAGAGAGAAGTAAATTAGATACAATTTTTAGATATATGGCTGATGGGGTTATAGCTATAGATAGGGAAGGCTATATTATTCATTCAAATCCTATAGCTTCTAATATTTTAGGAATAGATTATGAAAAATTATCTGATCCAAACACAAGAGAAAAAATCACAATACTTGACAAGAATATAAATTTGCAAAGATTGAAGCAAGAAAATATAGACAATTTGGAAGGCGATGAAACTGTAGAAATAGGTCAATCGGTATATAAGGTAAAGTACGCTCCTTTTAAAAATGAGAAAAATAATATAGTAGGCCTAATAATAGTATTTCAAGATATTACAGAACAGCATAGATTAGATAATATGAGAAGGGAATTTGTTGCAAATGTCTCCCATGAATTAAAGACTCCAATTACTACAATAAAGAGCTATACTGAAACTTTGATAGAGAATCAAGATTTAGATGAAGAATTATCTAATAGGTTTTTAATGGTCATAGATGGAGAATGCGATAGAATGGCTAGAATTGTCAGAGATTTGTTGCAATTGTCCAATATGGACTACAACAAAACAAAGTGGAAAAAAGTTGATATAGATGTGGAAAAAATATTGAGAGAAGCGTGTATGAAATTAGATTTATCTTTTAAGGAGAAAAATCATGCCCTTGTTATAAACATCCAAGAAGATCTTCCCAATATTGTTGGTGATAAAGATGGCATTGAACAGGTAATACTAAATATATTGTCCAATGCAATAAAATATACGCCTGAAAATGGAACAATATATATTAGGGCCAATAGAGTGGAAGATGATGTTGTCATAAAAATAAAAGACAATGGTATAGGAATTCCTGAAAAAGATAGGGAAAGAATTTTTGAGAGATTTTATAGAGTGGATAAAGCAAGAAGCCGTGATCTTGGAGGGACAGGATTGGGTCTTTCTATTGCAAAGCAGATAATAGAGGCTCACAATGGAAGAATAGTTTTAAGCAGTGAGTACAATATGGGAACAGAAGTTGACATTGTTCTGCCTATAGGGACTAGGGTGTAATTCATTTTTAACTGGGCTGTAATATGATTGTAATATACTTGTTATATAATAAAGACGATGAAATGCATTTTGATTAAGGAGGCTAGTTAAATGTGGAAAAAATTTATTATTGGTACATTAGTTATAACCACAATTTTTATAAATAGTCCTATTGGATATGCAGCAGGTACTTCTTATGCAAGAAGAAGTGCAAGTGCTAAAAGCATTGCTGTACAAGACAATGATAAGTATCAAGTTATAAGTCCAGAAGAAAATGTCTTTGCTACACCAGATAAGATTATAGTTATATCAGGTAAAGCACCAAGAGGAACTAGTGTGACTATAGACGCTTATGGTACTACTGATATGACTAGAAATAATTTTGATTTGGAAAATCTGCCAGGAGAAAAAGACTATATAAAAAGATATAGTGAAACTATAAAGATAGGCAGCTCAGGACTTTTTTCAAAACAGATGGAACTTATATTGGGGGTAAATAAGATTGTGATTACTTTTAGAAATGAATCTGATCAAGTAATAGATCAAAAAATAATATATGTATCAGATTTATCTAAAGTAAATGAAGAAGTTAATAAAATAAAAACAGATAAGACATCAGATACCATACTTAAAAGTACTCCCAAATAAAAAATCAATGGTATAAGGAGATGAGCTTTTATGAACAAAGAGGATTTAAAAACACTATTCCTTATACTGTTAGTTTGCATTAGTGTTTTTTTGACCCGAAAATTATGGATTGAAATACCTGATGAATCTATCAAAGTGTTTAAGATCAAAGAAGGAATTGGCAGTTCATACCTTTTTTCAGATATGCTCATCCCTGATAAAATTCTTTTAAATTTCAGCGATAAAAATCATACACTTCTTTATTCAGATGAAAAATATGGCCTTTGGCCTGGTGGGAAAGTGATTTTAAAAAAAGTACTATCTGAAAAAAATTATGAAGTATCGCATATAAAAAAAGAGGAATTTTTAAAATATCAAAACAATAAATCTATAAATTTTTATTTTGCAGAAGAGATGAACACTTATATTCTAGCTAAAGCGCTGGATGTTAAAGAGCCAAACAATATTACAGAAAAGATATCTAAAGTAAATAATATATATATTTATCTTGAAAAAAGCAATCCTTTTATAATTTTTTGTAATGAGGATATGTATTTAAAAGTATCAGATTTAAATATACAAACGAAGGCTCTAAGGGAAATTTTAAGTGGCATAGAAGTAGGAGAAGAGTATACAAGGTATTATTCTATTAGAGATATATTAGGTAGCAACAATGATATATATATTCCTCTTGAAATGACCAATGAAATTCCCTGCGTATTTGTTCAAAACGAGATAAGGATAGACAATAGAGATGAAATAAGGATGATTGCAGAGAAATTTTTCAACAAGAATATAGATTATTTACGAGAAATTGTGGAAAACAATGGTTCAACTATATATATATATAATCAAAAGGTTTTGAAAATCCACAACAATGGTTTGCTTGAATATTTTTCTCCGCTGGATGAACCTGTTACAGAAAGAAATTTATATATTAGTTTAAATACTGCAGCTAACTTTATTTCTAGCCACTCAGGGCCACCAAAGGAAATGTATTTAGATAAAATTGAGGAGATAAAATCAGACAACAATTTTGGGTATAAATTTACTTTTAAGTATAGAATAAGAGGCATTCCGCTTGTTTTGGGGAATGATGAGGTAGAAGATTTTATACAAATAGAGGTTTTTAATAAATATGTAAAATCATATAAGAGATTTGTCAGAAAAGATATGCATTTACCTATATACAAAGAAACGGCTGAAAATGGGAATATGCTATCAGCTTTTGAAGTTATTGATATGAATTTTGATTTGCTTGAAGAAAGATACATAGAAGATATGGGCATTGATAAAGATTTAAAGATAGAAAATTTAAATGAGAAGATAATGGAATCCATTGAAGATATTTCTTTGGCATATTTTGATCCATGTAAAAAAGAAGATAGTGAAAAATTGATAGGAGTATGGACTATAAATATAAAGGGGAGGATTTATGTTTTTGATGTCTATACTGGCAAATTAATATATGAAAAAGGGAAAGTATAGGGAGAGTGTGTGGATGGTGAATATAAATGGATTGGTCAAAAGCAAAAACTATTTTAATAATAGCCTTTATTGTAACTAATTTGCTTTTAGCCCATGTGCTTTTTGACAATGAAAAAATAGATGAGCCTACGATTAAAGAGAGTTTTATAGAAAATGTAGTTGAACTTCTTAAATCAAAAAACATTAAAATAAATTGCAAAATACCAAATACACAACCTTCCTTGAGTATGATGAATGTTGAATATGAAAAAAAAGGCATAGATGAAATAAATAATAGCTTTTTTGGAGGAAAGACTATTGGAGTTGAACAAGAGGAGGGAAAGGTAGAGTTTCAAATAAATAAAGAGAAAGTTACTCTTCTTGATGGGAAAACTTTAATATATGAAAACAGTGATGATGGAGAAAAATATGCTAAACTAGATAGAGAAAAAGCTATTTCTATTGCAGAAGATTTTTTGGCTGAAAAAGGGTTTTCTATGGATGATATGAAGCTTAGCTTTATAAAAAATGATAATGGTGTATATTATTTAGAATATACTAAAGTATATGATGGATTGTATATAGAGAAGACTTATACAAAATTTGAAATAGATAAATGTGGAGTCAAAAGATTTGAACGACTTTGGCTAAATGCCAAAGAGATTGGCGAAAATCAAATATACATAAGTACAGCACCAAAAGCTATACTAGGTCTTTTGACAATGGAAGAAGCCTATGAAAAGACTATTGAAGATATTTCATTGTGTTATTATTTTGATCCATTTAAACATGAAGATGTAAATGATCCTAAAAAAACAAGAGAAGGTAAAGCTATACCAGCATGGAGGATACAATTCGATGACGGAAGTAAAATATTTTTAGATGAATATTGATGGGAAGAATCGTGGATTCTTCTTTTTTCTTTTTAATATAGATTATATTTACATTTAGCGTTATAATGTTATTGATAAGTACTGGCTCCTCCATTAGAAAGAGAGGTTTAACAATGGATAAAGTAATAATTAAAGGTGGAAATAAATTAATTGGTGAAGTTAATATAAGTGGATTCAAAAATGCAGCACTTCCTATAATTATAGGAACGGTTCTTTCAAGTGATAAATGTAGAATAGAAAATTTACCTATGATAAGTGATGTTTCTAATTTGGCGAAGATAATGAAAATGATTGGAGCAGATGTATATTTAGATGAAAATGGTTTTATGGATATAGATACAAAGAATATTCAAAAATGTGTTCTTATAGATGAAATAACTAGGAAAATGAGAGCTTCTTATTATCTTTTAGGAGCAGGGCTTAGTAGATTTAAAGAAGTTGAAGTTTTATATCCAGGAGGATGTGATATAGGTTCAAGACCTATAGATCAGCACATAAAGGGATTTGAGGCTCTTGGTGCAAAAGTGGAGATAAAACATGGAGTGATAAAATGTAGTGCAGACAAACTTGTAGGAAGCAAAATATATCTAGATGTAGTTAGTGTAGGAGCCACTATAAATATTATGATGGCAGCTACAATGGCAGAGGGAACTACTATTATTGAAAATGCAGCTAAAGAACCTCATATAGTAGATGTTGCAAATTTTATAAATACTATGGGGGGAGATATAAGAGGGGCAGGAACAGATGTCATAAAAATAAATGGAGTAGAAAAGCTTCATGGATGTAATTATTCTGTCATACCAGATCAAATAGAGGCGGGAACTTATATGATAATGGCGGCTGCAACAAAAGGGAATTTACTCATCAAAAACGTTATACCAGTGCATCTAGAACCAGTGACAGCCAAACTTAGAGAGATGGGTGTAGAAGTCATAGAATATGGTGATAGTATACAAGTTAATGGAGATTTTGATTTAAAGAGTATAAACATAAAAACTCTTCCTTATCCAGGATTTCCAACAGATTTGCAACAACCTATGGTTGCCCTTTTAAGCACAGTAGAGGGGACTAGTATTGTAAATGAAACTGTTTCTGAAAGTAGATTTAAATATATAGATGAATTAAAAAGAATGGGTGCTAATATTAGTGTAGATGGCAATACAGCTGTTGTTAAAGGTATATATAAACTTATGGGAGCAGAAGTTAGGGCTACTGATTTAAGAGCAGGAGCAGCCCTTGTCATAGCAGGACTTATGGCAGATGGTATAACAGAGATAAGAGAAATTCAGCATATAGAAAGAGGATATGAAGATTTAGTATCTAAATTAAAGAAAATAGGAGCTAATGTAAAAAAAGTATAGAGATATTGGAGGAAAAACAATGGGATTTAAATTTTGTTCCCTTTCAAGTGGGAGCAGTGGGAATTGTCAATACATAGAAACGGATAATATAAAAATTTTGATAGATGCTGGAATGAGCGGAAAAAGAATAGAAGAGTTGTTGAGTGATATAGATGTACTTCCAAACACTATTGATGCTATATTGGTTACTCATGAACATATAGATCACACCAAAGGCGTTGGCGTATTATCAAGAAGATATGATATACCTATTTTGGCAAATGAAGGTACTTGGTCTGGTATGGAAAAGATTATAGGAAATATAAAAGAATACAATATAAAAACATTTCACACAGGAAAAGAATTTGAACTTAAAGATTTGGGAATACTTCCTTTTAGCATTTCTCACGATGCATTCGAGCCTGTAGGATATGTTATATCCTATAAAAATAAAAAAATAAGTATTATAACTGATACAGGATGGGTAAATAAAGACATGAAAGAATGTATTAAAGGTTCATCTCTTTATTTGATAGAATCAAATCACGATTTAGAGATGCTAAAAGTTGGTAAATATCCTTGGCCTCTTAAAAAAAGGATAATGGGAGATAAGGGACATCTTTCAAATGATGATGCAGGGAAAATTATTTCAGAAATTATTTCAGGAAATGGAGAAATAGCTTTGCTAGGGCATCTAAGTCAAGAAAATAATTTCCCACTTTTAGCATATAAAACTGTGAAAAACATATTAGAAGATTCTGGAATAGATATACATAATGATATAACTTTGGATCTTGCACATAGAGACAAAGTTTCTAAAGTATATAAATTTTAATTGTGGGAGGGATTAGGATGGATGATAGAAAACCTGGTGTAAGCTATTATGTAGATAGTCCAATAGTTCAAAGAAAGCCTCCTAAAAGAAGGGGAAGTTTCTTTTCTTATTTTATAGTGGCTTTAATTGCTGCTATAATAGGCGGGCTCATAACATCTTATATTGCACCAAATTATTTATATGGGAAAATACTTCCAATGCCTAAAATTTATTCTAGTCAAGAACCAATTGCTAAACAAGAAATAAAGATTACTACAGAAGATAATGTGACTGCTGTGACTGCAGTAGCAAAAAAAGCAGTTAGTTCAGTAGTTGGTATCACTACGGTAGAAGTAGTGAAAGAGTTTATATGGGAAAGAGAAGTAGAAGGAGTTGGCTCTGGAGTCATTGTAGATAGTAATGGCTATATTTTGACTAATTCTCATGTAATAGGTGATGGAAATGCAAAAAAAATTACAGTTCTATTTGAAAATGGAGATAAAAAGATTGGAAAAGTTCTTTGGTTTGATCCTGCACTAGATCTAGCAGTAGTAAAGGTAGATGCAACTGGGCTTCCTGCTGCAGAATTGGGAAATTCAGACACATTGGAAGTAGGTGAACTTGCAGTAGCTATAGGTAATCCTTTAGGATTAGATTTCCAAAGAACCGTTACATCAGGTATTGTAAGTGGACTTCATAGGAGTATAAGAGTAGATCGCTATAATATAATAGAGGATTTGATTCAAACTGATGCATCTATCAATCCTGGAAATAGTGGAGGACCACTTTTAAATGCTAAAGGTGAGGTAATAGGCATAAATACAGCAAAGATTCAAACGGCTGAAGGGCTTGGATTTTCTATACCAATAAATGTAGCTAAACCTATTTTACAAGAAGTTATAAAAAAGGGAGATTTTAAAACAGTATATATAGGAATTACAGGAGTAGAAGTAGATAAATATGAAAGACAATTGGGAGTAGATTTAAATGTAGATGAAGGTGTAATAATCATTGAAATAATGCCAAATTCACCAGCAGATAAGTCAGGACTTAGTACAGGAGATATTATAGTTAAATTGGATGAAAACAAAGTTGAAAGCATGAATCAATTGAAGAAAATGTTGTATAAATATAGAAAAGGTGACAATGCTACATTGACTATCATTAGAAATGGCAGAGAAGAAAAAGTACAGATAAGATTTGAATAAATAATTTATTTTAAAATTGAAGGCTTGACAGAATGTCAGGCCTTTAAAAATACTTTTTTTGTATATACTAATAGTAGAATATAAAAATGGAGATGATAAGAATGTATGTTGTTTGCAATGAGCATTTAGAAAAAGCCATAGAAGATTTTGTGGAAATCTATGAGCAATCCCCAGATATATATGAGCTTGACAAGACAAGTTTTACCGACTGGACAAGTCCTCATACATGTGATTATTGCGATAAAGCTCCTAAGTACTTAGTGGTATAATCATTGTAGCTTAATTGTTATATTTCTTCTTTTGTATTATTTTCTATTATCTTTTGCTATAATAATATATGAGTTAAAAAATTAGGTACTTAGGAGGAAAGGTATGAGATTACTTTTAGTTAATGACGATGGAATAAATGCAGAGGGAATACAGACTTTAGCAAGATGTTTAGAGAAAGAGCATCATTTGACAATAGTAGCACCAGACAATCAAATGAGTGCTACAAGTCATTCAATTACTTTGACAAAACCTATAATAGTTAAGAAGAAGAATCTTCAAGGAATAAAATCTCAAGCATATAGTGTATCAGGGACTCCAGCAGATTGCGTGAGAGTTGCATTGGATAAAATATTGGATGAACCTGTTGACTTAGTTGTTTCAGGTATAAATATGGGCACCAATTTAGGTATGGATATTTTGTATTCTGGAACTGTTTCGGCTGCAATAGAGGCAAACATATATGATATACCTTCTATTGCAGTTTCAGCAGAGATAAAAGATGATAAAGCATGTTATGAGATTGGTGCAAAATATTTGAAATACATATTGGAAACTGTCAATGACAGATTTTTAAATAGTAAAACTGTACTTAATATAAATACTCCTTGTGTTGATAGTAAGAACGATGTAAAAGGTATAAAAGTTTGCAGAATTGGTGGAATGATTTATGACTATTATTTTATTGAAGAAGGCAACGAAGAAGAAATGTCTCTAATAGTTAGTGGTAGAAGAAAAGATGAATTAGAAAAAGATACAGATAGATATTATATAAAAAAGGGATACGTAACAGTGACACCTCTTCAATATGATTTTACGAATTTCAAATTGATAGAGGAAGTAGAAAGTTGGCTTGAAAGATAATGAATATAACAATAATCGGAGTAGGAAAAATCAAAGAAAAGTTTATGCAAGAAGCTATAAAGGAATATTCAAAGAGACTGTCTAGGTATTGTAATTTAGAGATAATAGAAGTAATAGATGAAAAGGCACCAGAAAATTTGAGTGAAAAAGAAATAAATATAATTAAAGAAAAAGAAGGACAAAGAATTCTTTCTAAGCTTATAGCTAATACCTATGTAGTTTCTCTTGCCATTGATGGAAAGAACTTATCTAGTGAAGACTTTTCAAGAAAAATAGACGATTTAGCTTTGGAAGGAAAGGGAGATATAACTTTTATAATCGGAGGTTCACTTGGCTTGTCGGATGAAGTATTAAATAGAAGTGATTTCAAACTTTCCTTCTCAAAGATGACCTTTCCCCATCAACTCATGAGACTCATACTTCTTGAACAGATATATAGAGGCTTTAAGATAAGTAGAGGTGAGCCGTATCACCGTTAATACAGGACTCTAAAATTTATGTGTTATGCTTAAAAATAGAAGGCAATAGCACAGAAAAGGAGAAATGTATTATGGGTAAGGTAGCAATTTATACAAGAGTATCTTCGGCGAAGCAAGCAGCAGAGGATAGATATTCATTAGAGGTGCAAAAAGAGAGATGTGAGGCTTTACTTATATCACAAGGCTATAAAAAAGAGAATTTTGTTTATTTTTGTGACGCAGGAATTAGTGGAACAACGATTGTCGAAAGAGACGAATTAAAAGAATTATTGGAGAAATTACAAGAATCTAATTCAGGGATTGATGGTGTATGTTGTTACGATTTATCAAGAATAAGTAGAAGTATATCACATACTTTAAAAATTTTTAAACTTCTTAAAGAAAATAATTTGCGTTTATTTACTTGTGATGGAGCATTTATGGGAAATATCGATTCCCAGAGCGCTAAAATTATGATATCTATACACTCTATGTTAAATGAGTTGTTTATCGACCAGTTGAGGGAGCGTGTTAAAGCAGGTTTAGAAAAGTCCGTAGAGGCTGGCAACTATTATGGAGGACCCGCACCTTTGGGTTATCGGTATGAATTCTATTCTACTAAGCAAGAAGAAAATAAAGATTTTAAACAAGATAAAAAGACAAAAAAGAAAGATATAAAAAAGAGATTAGTCACAGACATAGAAGAAAAACAAATTATAGAATTAATATTTAACCTTTTTACTATAGAAAAATACAGTATAAAAAATGTTGCACAATATCTTAATTTAAACGGGTATAGAACAAGAAAAGGTAAACAATTTGCAACTGCTACGGTTCAAAAAATATTAGAAAATCCAATTTATTGTGGACGATTATTTTGGGGAAAAAGAAAGCAAAAGAAAAAAACAGAGCAAGGTGTTCGAATTTGGGAAAAGACAGATATTTATAGTATAGATTTTTTTGATTTACCACAAGGAAACCACGAACCAATAATTACGGAAGAATTTTTTCTTGAAACTGTAGAAAGATTAAGAAGTAGAAAAATAAACAGGAAAAACAATAATATGGCAGAAGCGATGGCTTATATAACAAAAAGAGAATACGAAGATGCACATAAAAAAATGTTTATAAATATTTTACATTGCCCAAATTGTGGCGGCAAAATGACATCTTCTTTACAACCTGGACACAGACGAGCAGACGGTAGTATATCAAAAGCAAAAGTGTATTATAAATGTTCAACATACAACGCAGGAAAAAACCTCTGTGACGGCTATTATAGCGTTCAGGAAGAGAGAGTTTTTAATTTAATCAAAGAAGATTTTTTTAAAAGGCTAAAAGAAGCGTTTTTACTTGTAAAAGAATATCAAAATTATTTACGAGAAAAACACGGGACAAGAGAAGAAATGCTTTTCGATAAAGAAATAAATAAAATTAAGGAAGATATAAAAAATATTGAAAAAAATGAAAACAGACTTATTACAAAAATAGATAATTTAATAGATAGACAATTAGGAGAAGAAAAGAATTCTCTAAAATATAAGCGACTGGAAAAAATGATAAAAGAAACGGAAGATGAAATTGAAAAGGTGCAAGAGTTAAAAAAAGAACAACAAAATAAAATAATATCAGCGGAAAAGCGAAGAGAAGCGTTATTTACAGAAGTTAAAAAACAAGAAGAATATAATAACACAGAAGAATATTTTACTTCTTTATCTCTTCTACAAAAAAGGGAACTTTTAGAAAAAGTTTATAATAAAATTGTTATAGATACTATAAGCAATGCAAAATTCGGGCCAAAAAAATTAAGTTTAAAGGAGATAGAATATAATAAATATTCTAGCGTAATAGGATTATGTAAAATATTAGGAGTTCAAGATTTTAAGGAATTTAACGAATATCTAAGGTTAAATAAGAAAAAAGAACTTAATCTTTTAGAACAATACTACGCAGACGCAGAAGAATATATATTAGATACAGAAAAACAAAATAAAAGCAGTAAGTTTTGGAATTACATTGATGAATTACAAGAAGAAGTAAAAAATGATAAAGATAGTAAGTTTATAGAAAAATTTATAGAAAAGAATACAGGTACAAATGAATTAGAGTTTGAAAAGAAATTCGAAAAAGAATATCGAAAATTTAAAGAGCAGAAAGAAGAGACACTTAATAGAGTATTAAATTAATAAAAATCATTATTATAGCACTTGTTTTTACAAGTGTTATTTTTTTTATGTATTTTTTAGAAAAAAAATACTTGACATTAAAAAGTATCTTTCTGTATTATGCTTATAACATAAAACAGAGAGAAGGTGGCACAAACGAAAAATAGTAAAAGCCTTACGAGAATTTTTAATAAAGAAAAAATATAATAAAAATAGATAAATATTAAGCACATCTTCCCATAAGAGGGAGATGATACTTATGCTTAAACAACAAAATAAAGACTATTTTTATAATTGTTTAGAAGTTGCTAAAACAGGTGAAAGACTTGTAACAAAAATTTTTGAAGAGAAGGGATATACAGTAAAGGATGTGAGCGATAATAAAGAATGGCAGGAGCCTGACATAGATTTATTAGTTTATAAAGATAATAAATTAATACACAAAATAGAAGTAAAGACAGAAGAAAGAGCATTGCAAACAAAAAATGTTTTTATAGAGACAAAAAGTAATGGTAAAAAGGGATGGATATGGAAAACAGAAGCAGATTATATTTATACAGTTATACCAAACAAAAAAATATATGTAATTTATAAAGATGAGTTTGTGGCTTGGTTTAAACAAAATATGCATAATTGTAAATCACGCTCATCAAAAACTACGGATAAAAATGGAGAACTTCTTTACAATAACTGGGGTAGATTAGTTCCTCTTTCAATTTTAGATAATTTAGAATTTATTTATTCTATCCCATTAAATTAAATTTAAAAAATACTTGCAATTATAATATATCATTTTATATCTTATACTTACCTCCATTAAGTTTTTTATAAAATATATTACTTTAGGTTTTTATTTAAAAAGGTGTATTTATAAAAAATACCCCTTTTTACATAGGAGGTGGTAATATGAATATACTTGCACTCGACCAGTCTACAGCAATTACTGGTTTTGCAATATTTAAAAATAAGAATCTTAAAAAATCTGGTTATTTTAAACCGTCTGGAGAATTATTTATTCGTATACAACAAACTAAAGAATACATACGAGAACTTATACAAGACAACAACATAGAATATGTTTTTATAGAAGATATACAATATCAGAAAAATCAAAAAACCTATAAAATTTTAGCAAATTTACAGGGTGTAATTATTAATCTTTTAATAGAGTTAAATACACCTTTTGAGATAATTCCCCCTTCCGTTTGGAAATCTTGGAACGGGATAAAAGGAAGAAAAAGAGCAGAACAAAAAGAGAATACTAAAGAGAAAGTAAAAGAGATGTTTGGGAGAGATTTTGAAGAAGATGAAGCAGATGCAATTTGCATTGGATTGTATGGACTATATATATTAGAACAAAAGGATGCTATTTAGCAACAAAGTATGCTATTTAGTATCTTTTTATTATGTTATACTAAAAATAAGGAGTTGATATATTTGAGTAAGGTAATTATAGAGTGTAATAGTTTAATAGAAAAATATAAATTAGATAAAGAAACGATATTAAAACAATTAGAAGTAATTAATATAAAAGAAAATAAAGATTTTATTCTTACTTATAGTAAAGACTTTAAATTTACTTTAGTGGGAGAAATAAAAGATAATAGTATAATTCTTACAAATATAATAAAAGCCATTGCTTATAAAAAAGTAGATAATTCAGATATTTTTAATATAATAGATAAATAGAAGTAAATTCTTACTAAAAGCCCGTTTTGGGCTTTTTTTTATGCCCTTTTGTTCCCTTTTAAAACAATTGATATGAGTTTTTACTTGAAAACTAATCAAATGATTGGTTATAAAGTTCTATACGAGGTTTTGCAAGGTTAAAACCCGTAAAATTTTTGCAAAAGGGGGGCGATATTATGGCACGTCCAAAAATTGACATTGATTTAGATATGGTAGAAAAGTTAGCATCTGAAGGTTGTACAGTGGCAGAAATCGCTGCTTATTTTAAAGTCCACGAAAGCACATTTTATAGAAGAAAGAAGTTTGAAAAAGCATTTAATGAAGCGCATGAAAGAGGATTAGAAAAATGTAAAATGTCTATTCGCCGTGCTTTATATAAAAAAGGCGTAACGAACGGTGATACGAAAGCCCTTATTTTCCTTGCTAAAAATATGTTAGGAATGAGCGATAATCCTGCACAACAAGAGAATACAGAAGAGAAAACAATAAGAGTTATATTAGAGGATTAGAAGGGGTGATAGATATGGAAGTAAGAATTTCTAAACAAGTATTCAATCCCGTCTATCTTCCTTATCTGGATACGGATAATCGATATGAAGTGATTTACGGTGGAGCAGGTTCAGGCAAATCTGTATTTATGGCTCAAAAAAAACTTTATTTAAATATGAGGGATAAAGGTAGAAATACTTTAGTTGTTAGAAAAGTAGGTAAAACAAATAGATATTCTACTTTTGCATTATTTAACCAAATTATTTCCGATTGGAATTTATATCCAATATTTAACATTAATAAAAGTGATTTAACGATTACAAATAAATATAATAAAAATCAAATTCGTTTTGCAGGGCTGGACGACGTAGAAAAATTAAAGTCTATTACATTTGAAAGTGGTATTTTAACAGATGTTTGGATGGAAGAAGCAAGTGAAGCAAATGTGAATGATTTTAGAGTATTAGATACACGTTTAAGAGGTTTAAATAAATATAATATTCCGTTTCAAATAAATCTTACTTTTAACCCAGTTAGCCAACTCTCCTGGTTAAAAAGTCAATTTTTTGATAATACAAATAAAAGTTTTAGAGATAAAGTTTCTATATTAAAATCCACATATTTAGACAATAAATTTATAGATAATGAATATAGAGAAATGCTTGAATTATTAAAAAATGAAGATTTAAATTTCTATAATGTCTATGCTCTAGGGAACTGGGGAACATTCCAAAACATTATTTTGAGTAATTGGGAAGTTAAAGAATTAGATTTAAATAATATTTGGAAAGATTACGATTACCTTGTATATGGTTTAGACTTTGGTTATAACCATCCATCCGCTTTAATTTTAGTTGGAATAAAAGATAATAATATTTATGTTCTTGATGAATTATACAAAAGAAAAATTAACGAATATGGAATTAATACAAAAAGCAGAAGATTTTATAGTAGATAAAAATATTCAAATAGTTGCTGATAGCGCTGAACCAGACAGAATACGAGAGTTTAGAAATAATGGATTTTTTAGTATTAAATCAGCCGAAAAAGGACAAGGCTCTGTCAAATCTGGTATTGATTATTTACGTGGAAGAAAAATTTATATAAATACTAGATGTATTAACACATTAAAAGAAATACAAAACTGGCAATATAAAGTAGATAAGGACGGAAATGTGTTCGAAGAACCAGTACCGTACATGGATGATGCGATTGCCGCAATCCGTTATGCTACAGAACAATTCTGGGGAAGTAAAAACGGAGTTGGTTTTATTAAATTAAAGTAACATAAAAGGGGGTATGTACCTATGCTTACAGATTTAAAATTTTTACAGGTGGGACAAACTTTTCCACCTGCAACTGAAAAAGAAAGATTAGAAAATTATATAGATTATAAAAAACTTTTTGAAGGTAAACACGAAGAAGTTTATAAGAATCAATTTAATAGAATAAAAAGAATTAATAATGATTATACAGAAATTGTATCTTTTGATATGATACTTAATTATCATCAGTTAATAACAAAAAAAGTTGCTGACTTGTTATGTGGTGAAACACCTCAAATTACTATTCAAGACGAAAATAAACAAAAGATTTTAGATGATATTTTAAATAAAAATGATGTTTTTAATTTAATGTATATAACAGCGATGGATACAAGTAGATACGGCGTTGGTTTATTTTATTTATATAAAGAATTAAACAAAGGTGTAATAGATATAACACAACCTGCGATATGGTTTCCTATTGTAAGCCCGAGAAATGTAAGAAAAATACAATATCATGTTCTTTGTATTCCACGCCAAATTAATGACAAAGAAACAGAATTATATTGTGAAATCCACGAAAAAGGTAGGTATACAATAAAATATTTTTTAGTTAAAAGTGGAAAAATCGTGAGAGAATTTGCTGATGAAGAAAAAACAATAGAAACTGGATTAAGTGATTTTGCTATTATTCCTGTTGTAAATCTGACAACATCTGATAATATCTTTGGAATTTCTGATTACGATGTAATAGATACTATTGTAAGTGAGTTAGAAGTTAGATTTAGCCAAATATCTAAAATCCTTGATAAACACGCTGAACCAAGTATGCAAGGGCCTTCTTCTGCACTAAAATACGATAGAAAAACTGATAGTTATAGTTTAAAGACAGGTTCGTATTTTGTTGTAGAAGGAACGGATGGAAAAGTGAACTATCTAACATGGGATGCACAGTTAGAAGCAAATTTTCGTTTTATACAAGAATTACAAAATGCACTGTATACGCTTTCAGAAATGGGTGGAACTATACTTGGCGATAAAGAAAATGTGAATGGAAATGTAAGTGGTATTGCTTACAAATTAAAAATGGAAACTGCTTTACAAAAGGTTAGCAGAATAAGGAATTCTATGGATACAGCAATTAGAAAGGCTATTTCTGGTTGTGCAAAGTTAGAAGGCTACGATATAAAAGAAAATGAACTAATAATAGAATGGAAAGATGGTTTAACTGATGACGATAAAGAAGAAGCAGAAATTATGCAAATTAAAAATGGTAATAAGCCTACACTTTCACATGTAACGAGCATAATGATGTCTAATAATATGTCAAGAGAAGAAGCAGAAGAAGAATATGAACGAATAGTGCAAGAAGAAATGGAAGCCAATCCCCTGCTTATTCCTAATCCACATATCGAAGAAGATGAAGAGATAGACGAAGAGATAGACGAAGAGAAAGAATAAGAGAGGTGATGTTAAATGGCTAAATTAGCATATACACAACAACTTATTATTCTTTTTAAAAATGCACAACAAGAATTAATAAAAATCATACAAGAAACTGAAGCACGGGGAAATGTTGCAACTTATCAAAAATCATTATTAAAGCAAACTAATTCAGAGTTAGCCTTGCTACAGAGTAGGGCTAATTCTGTATTAGAATCTTTAATAGTAGAAAGTTATATAAATGGTATTAGATATACTAATAGAAAATTAAATATTAAAGAAAAAGTTTTATTAGAAAATTTAAGCAGAGTGCATAGAAAAACTATTAATGTTTATATAAGAAATCTTCAAGGAGATTTAACAGACGTGGAATATTTTATCGGAAGACAAATAAAAGATAATATACAAAAAGCGTCTATGGATGCTGTAGGGCTTAAATTAAGTACAAATGAGACATTAAGAGAATGTAAAAAGAATATATTAAAAAACTTTGCAGAGAACGGTATTAGTGCTATAAAAACGAAAAATGGACGAGAAATTAGAATGGATGCTTATGCAGATATGGTAGCGAGAAGCACAACAAGAGAAATAACAAATACGGCTACTATTAAACAAGTAGAGGAACTGGGATATGATTTAGTAAAGATGAGTAGCCATCCTGGAGCCTGTCCTATTTGTCAAGAATTCGAGGGAAGGGTTTACAGTATTAGTGGTAAAGATAAAAGATTTCCCAAACTGGATATTGCGTTTAGTAATGGCTATGCTAATATCCATCCACGTTGCCGTCATGTATTAGAGCCTTTCATAGAAGAATTAAACGATGTAGATAAATATATTAAAATAAGTAATGAACCTTTTGAAGAGCCGTCAAAAAACAGTAAACAAGTGCAAGAATATTATAAACAACAAAGAGAAAAACAAATATTAAGGCAAGATAGATTGCAGTGGGAAAAGTATAAGACAGTTCTTAAAAATGAAGCCCCTGCGACACTTGCAGGATTTAGAAGAATGAAAACAGCCAATAGTGATAATTATAAAGAAATAAAGAGAAAATATAAAGAGACTTTAGCAAGAGAAAATTAAAGAGAAAAAATATAAAAAATTAATAAAAAATACTTGCAATTACAAAGTATGTTTATATAATATACTAACAATAACAACTTTACAGAAAATAATTAAAGAACGGAAAAGTATTCATAATTTAATCATCTCCTTTTTCTATTAAGGTGGTAGGCTTGTTCGGTAATGAGCCTATCACTTTTTTTATATTTAGTTTACAGGGTGTAAAGTAAAATGGGACTTTATATAGATAGTATTACAATTCTCTACAATTCTTTAACTACTTTAAAAGTTTTTTATTTTATACGCTGCATTATTATAGTTTATACGTTATACTGTTTATAAAAGTATATTACTATTTATAAATGTTTAAAAAGTAGTGTGTTAGACTTTTTTAAATACTTTTTAATATAGTTTTTAGTTGTTTATAAAAGTATACTTTATTAAACAATATAGAGTTATTATTGCTTAACTGTTTTTCGTTTTGTAAAACTCAAAAAGTAAAATCCTTGTAATAGGCTTAGATACTGGCTTATACAAAAACCCAACGTCATATCTTATATAATATATTATTAAGAAGTCATGTTGGGTTTTATAAAAAAACAAATACAACATAGTATTCCAAAACATTCAATCAGTTCTTTAATATGTTTTTGGATACAATGTATCACATATATTCCAAATAACTAAATACAAATAAACCGTATAAGAAAATCTTTAATATAGTATACAAATTATTATTTAAAAAACACTTTATAAAAAAGTATACTTTGTAATAAAGTGTGTAATTTAAAACTTTTAGCAATACTTTTCTTTAATAAGAAAACAGTTATGTAAATTAAGTATAATAGGAGTGATAAATTGTGCAAAGAAATTATGCATATTTGCGTGTTAGTACGAAAGAACAAAATTTAGACAGGCAGTTAGATGCTATACGCCAACTGGATGAGCATATAGATGAACGGGACATATATACAGACAAACAAAGCGGTAAGGACTTTAATCGTCCAGAATGGCAAGCACTTAAACGAAGTATAAGAACAGGTGATACACTATTTATTCATTCATTGGATAGATTAGGCGTAATAAGGCTCAAATTTTACAGGAATGGCAATGGCTTATAGATAATAATATTTATATTGTAGTTTTAGATATGCCTCTTCTTGATACAAGAAAATACAAGGATTTAGATGGAATAGGCGAATTAGTTACTAATTTAGTTTACAAATACTTAGTTGGCTTGCTGAACAGGAAAGAATAAATATTAAACAACGACAACGAGAAGGTATAGATTCAGCATTAAAAAAAGGAACTAAATTTGGACGTCCTTCTGTTCAAAAACCAAAGAATTTTAAAGAGATATATAAACAATGGAAAAATGGAGAGATAACAGCAACAAAAGCAATGCAGATATTGAATCTTAAGCGAAATACATTTTTATAAATTTGCTTCGCAAGAAAAATCAAGAGAGTAAGAAGAAAAAAATAAAGAGAAAATAGAAGAGATAATTTAAAGAGAAATATTAAAACCTTGGGAATTACATACCCCGAGGTATTTTTTATTTATAAAATATTTTTTAGAAAAATACTTGCTTAACACGAGTTTTTTTATAGAAAAAAACTTGACAAATAGAAGCATTAATCTATAAAATGCTTGAAATTAAAGAAAGAGGTGGTTTTTATGAAAAGACTAACAGAAGAAACAAAATTAATAAATAGATATCCAGAGGTTGCAAAAGAATTTGATAAAGAGAAAAATGAAATTGATATAAATAAAGTGAGTTACGGGAGTGGAAAGAAAGTATGGTGGAAATGTCCGAAATGTGGACAATCTTGGGAAGCGGCTCCATATAATAGGACTCTAAATAAGCAAGGATGTCCTTATTGTGTAGAAAAGAATCCAAAGGCAAGTGCTATAAAATTGTGTTGCTACTATGTTACCACAACTATTGCCGTTTTGGGATTATAAGAAGAATGGTGATATAACCCCTTGGAATACTTGTTATCAATCGCACAAAAAGGTTTGGTGGATATGTCCAAACAATTCTGAACACAGATATCTTGCAAGTGTGCAATTAAGGGCTATGGGACATGGGCAATGCACAATCTGTAAAAAATTAAAAAGAGAACAAAGAGAGAATAAAAAGAGAAAAAAATAAAAAGTAAAAAGTATTTAATAATACCTTATAAAATATAGGGTATTATTTTTTTACAAAATTTAACTGGCCTTTTAGAATATGCTATGGTATACTAAAACAAAATATAGTATAATAGTAATTTATAAAGGAGTGCTTAAAAATATGGCATCTACAAAATTAAATAAAAAAGAATTTACTACTGTATCATTTTTGCAGGTGCAGGTGGATTAGATTTAGGCTTTGAAAGACAAGGATTTAAAGTTATATGGGCGAATGATATAGATGAAGACGCTTGTGCCACACATCGCCTCTGGAGTGACGCAGAAGTAATTTGTGGAGATATTTCAAAAATAGATTTTTCTACTATTCCAGCAGGAGATATTTTACTTGGTGGATGGCCATGTCAGGGGTTTAGTCTTGCGGGGCCAAGAGAATTAAATGATAGTAGAAATACTTTATATAAATATTATGTTAAATATTTAGAAGAAAAAACCCCTTTGGCATTTGTGGGAGAGAATGTTAAAGGTATGCTAACTTTAGGCAATGGAGAGATATTTGAGGCTATTAAACAAGATATGTATACAAAAGGATATACTCTTTTTTATAAGTTACTAAATGCAAGTAATTACGGAGTTCCTCAAGACAGGGAGCGTATTATTATAGTTGGATTTAGAAACGATTTAAATATTGAAGATTTTGAATTTCCTAAACCTTTAGCACAAAAAGTTACTTTAAAAAAGGCTTTAAAAAATATGCCAGAGCCAAAAGAAGAAGACGTTTGCGATGCTCCATATTCAAGCCGATATATGTCAAGAAATAGAAAAAGGGATTGGAACGAAATGAGTTACACTATACCAGCAATGGCAAAACAGGTTCCATTACACCCTTCCAGTCCTGATATGATTAAATTGGATAAGGATTTATGGAAATTTGGAGAAGATGGAATAACAAGAAGATTTAGTTGGAGAGAGGCAGCAGTAATACAGACTTTTCCAAAGGATTTAGAGTTTGTGGGAGATTTAACAAGTAAATATAAACAAATAGGTAATGCTGTGCCTGTAAAATTAGCAGAAGCAGTAGCAAAAAAAGTGCATAAAAAATTATGTGAATGTTTAGAGTGTAAAAATAAAGAATTATCGCAAGAGGTGGTATAAAGGATGGCTAAACAAGTTAAACAAGGCAAGGCTTTTGAATATGCATGTCTATTATCATTTTATAATACATTAAAAGAAAACCAAAATGTTGAAATAGACGATACAAGTTCCTATCATGTTGCTAAAGATTTTTTTAATAATTTAGATGAAAAGGCAAAACAAAAATTAACTCTCGGTGCAAATGCTGCTGTAAGGGTTATCCTTAGATTAGAACCACAATTAGAAAATCCACTAGACAATATACCATTGTTTTTAACAATACAAGAAGATGCAGTAGGAATAAGCGGAGATGTCAGAGATGTTCTCTGTATTAGGAAACAAAACAAATGG
This sequence comes from Sporanaerobacter sp., assembly GCF_047830725.1. Taxonomy (NCBI): domain Bacteria; kingdom Bacillati; phylum Bacillota; class Tissierellia; order Tissierellales; family Sporanaerobacteraceae; genus Sporanaerobacter; species Sporanaerobacter sp. The sequence goes on from NZ_CP181252.1 coordinate 1,063,169, forward strand.
GAAATCGGTATAAGTTGTAAACATAACCATTCTGCTGTAAAACATTCCCGTTTATCATCAACAATAGATTTTGGAAAAATATGGTTCGATATTCCTTGTTCTAAAGAGTATTTTGATACCATTAATCCGCTATTTAATGAATTAAGAGAAATGAAAGAAAAGAAAATGTTATGGAGAGATTTAATAGATAAAGAGGAAAGATTTTATATTCCATTATTGAATGCTTTTGTAAAAGAACTAAATAGATTAGATAAAGAGAATCCTGGGGAAATTCCTAAAAGATTACTAAGTTATCTATTAGGTGCAAATGATTTTTATAAAGTAATCACAATGGATAATCGAAAAGTAACTAAAATTCAAGCATTTTCAATGTATGGAACTTTGAATAGAACGGCAGGAAAAGTGCGCCCACAAGTTAAATTACCAACACTTAATTTACCATCAAGGTTTTATGATATATCTTTTAAGCCAAATTCAAAAAACACGATTTTAGTTGTTGCAGATGGTGGTTGGACAATCAGTATGAGAATTCATAATGCTAGTTCAAAAGTGGAACCGTCATTAAAATTTGATGTTCAATTAGTTGGAGTTCCACCTTCCCTTTATACACATCACGAACCTTGGGAATTATAAAAGTACATATATAAAATACAAACTGTTGTTTTTAATATTTAAGGGCAACAGTTTTTTTTATGCTGCAATTTGGTTACAATTTAAAAAAACACTGGCCTTTTTCGCATGGGCACGTTATACTAATAATATAGAAGAAAAAGAAAAAAAGGAGTGAAATATTATGAAAAAATTTTTTTACTTACTTATAAATATATTACCAATTGTTGTAGGATATGGCGTATTTGCTATTTTACTAATTATATTTGGAAGGATTCCAAGCGTAGGACAATCAATACTAAAACTTTGGTATATTCCATTTACAATCCTTACTACTTATATGTGCTATATAATTTTAAAAGATTTCCGTTCAACAAAACCGACTAATTAATATTTTTATTATAAAATACCTCTATACAAAAAACAGGAGCCAAAACGGTTCCTGTTTTAATTTTAATACATAGAATTAAATACTTTAACATTTTTACCTTTTATCAACTTAAATAAATATTTCTTATTTACATGAATATCGTATTCCTTTTCTGATATATATATTCTTTGTATTTCTCTTACATCTATCTCTTTAAAAATCTCTTGTATCAACTCTTTATTTCTTATTGAACAATAATAAACGGAATCAACTTCAATTGGCTGGTTCTCCCAGATTGTAAGGGAAATTACTGTATCTTTATATCTGTTAAATTTTTCTTCAACTTGTCTATTATTCATAATTAGTTGTTTATTCATAAAAATCATCCCCTTTCAAACTTTCAATACTATAAGAAATCTTGCTTTCATGTGTCAAGTATTTTATAGAAAAATATTTATATTTTATAGAAAATTATACTTGACATTGTAGAGAATGAATCTGTATAACATGTTTAACAATTAAAACAAAGGATATTTCGAAAGGAGAAATTTTAATGAAGGTATTGGATGCATGGCTTAATAAAGAAGTTGAAAAGGTATTAAAAGATAGTAAAGGATATGTAAGACAACAAAAAATAAATAAGGTATTAATAAGTGCAGGATTAGTGGTAGTTGCAACTATAACACTAAAAATCTTAAATATTTTTTAGAACAAGAAAAGTGCTATTAATTTAGCACTTTTTCTCTTTTACATATATTATTGTAAATAACATTGTTAACATTGTATAAATAGCAAGGATAATTTTTATAATTATATTTTGAATAAATGGTTGAAATCCAGCAATAGCGATATTACTTAATAGTATCAAGTAAATATATCTTTTTATCCGTTCTCTTTGTTCTTGCATCTCTTCTCTCCCCTCTCCCTACTCTTTTCTCTTATATTTATTATAATGCCTTATTGTTTTTAGGACCAGACTTTTATGTTATACAACGTTATACTGTTTTAAAAAGGAGGATTAAAAGTATGGAATATAAAGAGTTTACAGATAAAATAATTAAAGATTTAAAATTAGAGTTTGACGAAGTAAGACTGGATGGTAAAGATAGAATATATGTTGCAAAAGGTGTAACAAATGTTTCTGTTCCTATTAAACCAATGTATAAAGAGTATCTATTATATGGATATAATAACAATTTAAAAAACTATATTAAAATAATTAGAGATATTTTAGATACTTATAAGTTTAAACTTGATTTAAGTAATGTTTTTCCTTTTATAAAATTAAGTGAGTTCGGTGAAAATATCCAGAAGGATTTTATTAGTGAAGATTTATTTTGCAATCTTTCTTTATTTTGGGTATCAGATGAAGGTGAGGTTTTTAGATTTATTTCAAGAGAGGATATAAAAAATGCTAAAGTTGATGTAAATATGTTAAAAACAGAAAGTTTTAAAAATCTAAATAAAGTAACTAACCCTTTGATACAATTAGAAAAAACTCTTGAAATATATACTTTAAGGTTCGATACAGATTACGGGGCTACATTATTTTTATCGGATAATATTCAAAAACAAATTAAACATAAGATTGGAGATGATATCCTCTTTTGTATACCTTCATCGTCCTCTCTACTCTGTGCAAAGTATAGAGAAACGACTTTTCAGACATATAAACATATATTACAACAGTTAGCACTAACAGATAAAGATATTAATAAAATATCAAATAAAATATATAGACGAGATTCTGACGGGAATTATTCTATAATCGCTTAATAGTAACGGTTCTAAAAAGAGCCGTTATTTTTTTATAAAAATTTTTAAAAAAAATCTATAAAATAACTTGAAATTTTATAATAGTTGTCTATATAATGTCAGCACTTAAAAAAAAAGAAAAAAAGAAAAAACTTAAAAAAATTCTAAAAAAGACTTGACATTAAGAAATATGATTGATTAATATGCGTTTACGATAAAACAAGTGAATAAGCACAGAAGACGGGTGCTGTGCTATAAAAATTAAAGTGCCTGAGTGTTGAAAGTATATCACTGAAAAAGAACTCTACCGCTAACTACGGTATGGATGCCCCGTTAGATGGGAAAGCATTTTTTCCCATACAATTCAAGTTGTGGTTTACAGTTCCGTTGTGGGGGCTCCTCAAACTGTTAGTTACAGTACGTGGTAATCGGGCATGGGCACGTCAGAGAGGATGTTGCTAATAAGTATATCGATACTTGATAGATATACTGAATAAGCGAGAGGATACGGATACCTGGCTGGCTCCAAAAACCAGTCATAATCTTTATTTTCTTCCTTGTTATAGAGTTATATTTTTTTAACTTTATAACAGGGGGGAGAGAGAGCCGTGTTCCTAACTTCACCTAAAACTATATCAAATAAATAAAATTATAAAATTATAAAATTATAAAATTATAAAATTATAAAATAAATAACTTAATAAAAACTTACAAATTACTAAATATAAAATATAAAACAAATTAAAAATTACTTAATATAAATAAAAAACTACAATTTACATATTTAAAATAATTTAAAGAATAAAAACGATAATTTATCTTTACTCTTTATTTTTTTGCTTATTTTTAAATATTTAGTGTGTACTCTATTACAATTTAGATTTTTTAATATTACAAAACAAGATTACTCTTATTACTTTATACCAGCAAAATCCAATGGATTTTGGCGATACAATGTAAAGACAAAACAAATTTTATTTATTACTTCCTGCCTAAAATATTTTTAAAATAAAAACTTGCTTACACGAGTTTTTTATAAAAAAAACTTGAAATTGTATTTTATCTTCTTATATATTGTGTAAAGTTCAAAAAATAGCGTGGCTTGATGCCAATAAGGAGTGTGATTTTGATGTCAGAACAAAATTTAAATAATAACCAAAATTTAAATGATGATAACAATAAAAACGAACAAATTGAAAACAAAGTATTTAGTGAAGATTATGTTAAGGCTTTAAGAGGCGAAGCAAAACAACATAGATTAACTGCAAAAAATTATGAGACTAAATTAAGACAGATTCTTAATTTAAAAGACGATGAAGATGTTACAGATTTAGATACTGTAATTAACAACTATCAAGAAAATTTAACAAAAGCACAAAATGAAGTCTTAAATAAAGCAAAAGAATTGCTTTATAAAACAGAACTTCAAAAATATGATAACCAATACAATTTAAAATTAGCATCAAAATTATTAGATAAAACAAAAATTGAAGTTGCAGATGATGGAACTGTAACTGGATTACAAGAAGCGTTAAAAGAATTAGAAAAAGAATATCCAGAAATCGTAAAAAATAGTCAATCAAACAGCGGTGCTAATCCTGTTTTAGATGACAAAAAAACCGATAAACAAGAAAATTTATTTAAGAAGGCATTAGGATTATTCTAATATTTTTTAAAAAAATAAAACGAAAGGGTGATTTATAATGGGTAACACAATTGAAACTATCAAAAAGTATGTTCCTTTACTAGATAAAAAGTATGCAGTAGAAACCAAATCAGCGGTTTTAGACGTTCAAAACGATTTAATTAAAGAAACAGCAAACGCAAAGAGTGTACTTGTTCCAAAGATGACTCTACAGGGGTTAGGAGATTACGACAGAAGTAACGGCTATGTAAACGGTAATGCTACACTTGAATGGGTAACACATACATTTACACAAGACAGAGGAAGAAGTTTCCAAATTGATAACATGGATAATGAGGAAACTGCAATGGTAGCATTTGGTTCACTTTCAGGAGAATTTATTAGAACTAAAGTTGCACCAGAAGTTGACGCTTATCGTTTTTCTACTTACGCTACAAAAGCAACTAATAAAGTAGAAGAAACACTTACAAAAGATACTGTAATTACTGCTATAGATACTGCAATAGCAACACTCGATGATGCAGAAGTTCCAGAAACAGATAGAGTTTTATTTGTTAGTATTCCAACTTACAATTTAATGAAAAATAGTGCTGAACTTGTAAAAAGATTCGATGTTCAAACTTCAAATGGAAACATTGATAGAAGAATTGAAACATTTGACGGAATGCAAATTGTTAAAGTTCCTACAGCAAGATTTAAAACTGCTTATACATTTAAAGATGGTAAAACAGCAGGACAAGAAGACGGTGGATTTACTCCAGCAACAGAAGCAGTAGCAATTAACTTTATGATAGTAAGTAAAACAGCAGTTGTTCAGTTAGTAAAACTTGCATTACCACGTGTATTTTCTCCAGATGTAAACCAAGATGCTAACGCATGGAAGTTTGACTATCGCTTATATCATGACGCATGGGTTTTAGATAATAAAATAGAAGGTATTTATGTTTCTACAGTACCAGCCGTTTAATATTAATATTTTTATAAAATAAAGGGATGCAGGTGTAAAAACCTCTCCCTTATTTTTTTAAGGGGGTGTCTTAAAATGTTAACACAGCAAAGCACGATAAAATGTAAAAATTGTAATGCAGTATTTGCAAATGAAAAAATATATAACATGCATATAATGTTATGCACTAATTTTATAAATGAATCTAAAAAAGAAGAGAAAACAGAAGAGAAAAAATCAAAGAGAACTACTAAAAAGAAAAAATCAGGGGAAGATGCTTAATTATCTTCCCTTATTTTTTTTGTTTTAAAAAATAAACTTACTTTACACGCATTTATTTTGCATTAGCAAAATAAACGGGCTTACACGAGTTTTTCTGTAAAAAAAACTTGAAAACAAAAAGTATCTTCCTATTAAATATAACAAGTATTTTAAAAGGGGGCGATTCTTATGTTAGTAAAATATATAGATAGTTATGTAACTGTATCAGAAGCAGATAGTTATTTTTCTAATACTTTAAATACAGACATTTGGGATAACACAGATACAACTACAAAAGAAAAGGCACTTAAAATGGCTACAAGACAAATAGATAGATTACAGTATGCAGGTAGAAAATTAGATTTATATCAAGAGTTACAATTTCCACGAACAACAACAAATTTACCTTTTAGCGATGGAATACCAAATGCGATTATATACGCAACATGTGAACAAGCATTATACTTGCTTAAAGGTGGAAGTAAACGACAAGAATTACAGAAGCAAGGAGTAAAAAGTTATAGTTTAGGAGACTTAAGCGAAACTTTTTCAGACAATTTGTCCGATACACAAAAAACTATCTGTCCAGAGGCTTTATATTACTTGCGTAGATACATGATAGGAAGTGTTGCGATATGTTAGATGAATATACAAATCAAGATATAAAAATTAAACAAATAATTGGTAAAGATGAATACGGCGATATACAAACAGAAATAAAAACTATAAAAGGAAGATTGCAATTTAAAAATAAAATAGTAGCAAATGCAGAAGGACAACAAGTCACAAGTTCGGCAACTTTATATACAAAAGAAAACTTGAAATTAACAGATTACATTGTATATAACAATAAAGAATTCAAGATAATTGCTATATCAGAAATAGTTGGATTGGACGGCAATATAGAATTCAGGGAGGTGTATGTATAATGGGAATTAAATTAGAAGGCTTTGTAGAACTTACAAATAAATTAAATAAAAGTATTTCTGAGGTTTTTGATACAGTGGAAGATGCACTTTTGGATTGTGGAAATGATTTACAGCAAGAAGCCCAGGATTTAACACCTGTTGATACGGGAGCATTACGAGGCTCGGCTTTTACCGAGACTGAAAGTGGAAGTAATCCTTCTGTAATTGTAGGTTTTGATGAGGAATACGCAATATACGTTCATGAGAACTTAGAAGCACATCATCCTGTCGGACAGGCAAAATTCCTTGAACAACCGTTAAATGAAAATAAGGATAAATATGTAGATTATATTGGTAAGAAAGTGGATGATTTATTAAATAAATAAGGGGGTGCTGACAAATGAATATAGCAAAAGATATTAGCACTCTATTACAAAGTATAACAAATAATATTTATATTGATGAAATGCAAGATGATGGAACTGATAACTGTATAACTGTCTATCATTCAGGCGGTAATAAACCACAGTATTTTTTTGGTGGAACAAAACAAATAGAAAATCCTTCTATTCAGGTTAGGGTTAGACATCAAAATCGAAAAGACGCATTGAATTGGTGTTATAAAGTTAAAGATATTTTAGATGGTAAAAGTAATTTTACTATTAATAATAACAATTATATTTTAGTTACTCTTTCGTCTGACATCCTTAATATGGGAAGAGACAATCAAGGAAGAGTACACTATTCTTTAAACTTTAATATACAAGTTACAAGAAATAATTAAAGGGGGTATGCAATATGACAGCACGAGCAGGCCATGAAAATAGAGTATATATACTTGTAGGTGATACACCTATGGATGGCTTAACTGGAGCATTAATAAGTGGAGTAAATAGTATAACTTATGAAGATTTAGTAGAAGCATTAGATGTAACATGTTTTGGAGATTTATCCAAAAAAAGAATTTTTGGGCTAGGAGACGTAAGTTTTTCTCTTGAAGGTAAATATATCCCAGACGATGCAGATGGGCAAAAAAAATTAAGAGCAAGAACATATGCTTACATTGGAATATATCCAGAAGGAGAAGAAAAAGAAGGTGTCCAATTTCCCGTTTTGATTACAAAATTTTCACTAAAAGCAGATGCGTCTGGCACACAAGATATTTCAGTTGGCTTTGAGGGAAACGGAGAACCTATTACACTTCCAGTAAGAGCAATATAAGGGGGTGGGCATTATGACAGCACGAGCAGGCAATGAAGTAGATGTAAAAATAAGTGGAGATGCCGTAGTAGCAACAGGATTAAGTACTATAACAAGTGATAATAAAACTTATCAAATCGAAGATACTTTAAAACAAGTAATTAAAGAAAATACACCAATTACAATATATGATAATAGTGTTATAACAAGCGAAAAATATACAATAGATAGATTAAATGGAAAAATCGAATTTGAAACTATTGATGCGACAAGAATTATAACTATAGATTGCACATATTTACCATTGATGACAGTAGCAGAAGCACATACGGCTGATTTTAACGATGAGGTTGAAACGCTTGATGCTACTACTTTCAAGTGTAATTGTAGAAAAAGAATATTTGGATTACAATATGCCTACGGAACACTTAGTCATTTTAATATTTTAGACAATTCATTGAGAAATGCTTTATTAAAAAGAAATATGGTTGTATTAGAAATTAAATTTACTGAAATTGATGAACCAGTTCGAATGTATGCAATGTTAGAAAAAAATGAGTTAAAGTTAGCGGTAGATTCTATACAAGATACAACAGTTTCATTTATTTCATCAGGTAAATTTTATCATTAATAATATTTTTATAAAAGGAGTGATGTTATATGGCACTATTGTCAAGAAGTCAAATTTTAGAGGCACAAGATATTAAAACAAAAAAAATTAATGTTCCCGAGTGGGGCGGAGAAATAATGATAAAACAGTTAAGTGCAAAAGAAAATGACGATATAGTTATGAATATGGTAAATGTTAAAAAAATGGCTGCAAAGCAACTTTCTAAAAAATCGAACGAAAATTACGAAGAAGCAGTCAATGAAGTTGCAATTAAGAATCAAAAAATAATGATGATTGTAAAATCTGTTGTTGACGAAAATATGAAACAATTGTTTACTGAAGCAGATATTGAATTGCTTGCTACAAAGAATACAAGTGTAATAGAAAAAGTATATGCAGAAATTGTAGAGTTTAACGATTCTGTATTGGAAGACAATAAAAAAAACTAAAGTTAAATTCAAATAGATTTTTTGCTTATTCTCTCGCGGAAAAATTAGGTTACGCTAATGTAGATTTAATGTTGACAGAAATAACATGGGGACAATTAAGTGAATGGAATGCATATTTTTATATAAAAGAAGAAATAGAAGAAGAAGCAGAAAAAGATTATAAAAGGAAAATGGAAGAAGAACAAAAAAAACAAAGGAATATGAGTGCGGCTAAACAAGGGAGATGGTAAAAGTACCATTTCCTTTTTTTATTAAAAAAATTGAAATTGCTATCTATCTTTTATTAAAATGCATTCTATATATGTAAACATAAGGGGGTGTAAAAGATGGCACAAGTGGCTAGTTTAACAGCACGTCTTCAGGCAGATATAAGTAATTATGAGACTAATATGAAAAAATCAATATCTATTCTTCAAAATGTTAAAAAGAATTTTAATTCTTTATCTAATACATTTTCTTCAATCGGTAAAAAGATGGGTGATTTTGGTAATAAAATGGAAGATATAAGTAAAAAGGCAGAAAGAGCAAGTAAAAGTATGAACAATATAGGAAAAGGCATGAGCAAATATGTAACAGCACCAATTATGGCAGGAGTCGGAGCAGGGTTAAAATTTAATAGCACAATGGAAGACGCTATGGTAAATTTTACAACTATGTTAGGAAGTGCAGAAAAGGCACAAAGCATGGTGTCAGATTTACAAAATATGGCAAATAAAACTCCATTCGGAATGGGTGATTTACAAAATGGTGCGCAGACATTACTTTCTTTTGGTGCTTCTGCTGAGAGTATAATGCCTACATTAAAAACGTTAGGAGATATAAGTTTAGGTAATAAAGATAAATTTAATAGTTTAACATTAGCATTTGCACAAATGCAATCGACAGGAAAATTAACAGGACAAGATTTAATGCAAATGATAAACGCAGGTTTTAACCCATTACAAGAAATCAGTAAAAAAACTGGAAAATCTATCGGAGAATTAAAAGACATAATGAGTAAAGGTGGAATAAGTTCTGACATGGTAACAGCAGCCTTTAAGTCGGCAACTGAAGAGGGAGGAAGATTTTTTAATGGTATGGAAAATGCGTCAAAGACATTTAGAGGTAGATTATCAACTTTAAAAGATGCTGTTATGGAGTTGGCAGGAGAGTTTGCAAAACCGATATTTGATGTATTAAAAGATAAATTAGCAAGTCTTACAGAAAAAATTAACAATGTAATTGAATGGTTTAAAAATCTTGACGAAGGAACAAAAAAACACATTGCAACATTTGCCCTTATTGTAGCGGCCGTTGGACCAGTTCTCCTTATTGGAAGTAAATTGGTAAGTGCATTTTCTAAACTACCAGGAGTATTAAATATGGTAAAAACAGGATTCGGAGGATTATCTAAAGTATTTTCTATTGTAGCAGCCCATCCAATTGTTGCGGTAATACTTGCTATTGTTGGTGTTTTAATTTATTTATATTTCACAAACGAAAAAGTAAGAAATGCAATACAAAATGCTTGGGAAGGATTAAAATCATTTTTTAGCGGTTTGGCTCAATTTTTTAAAACATTTTTTGATTATTTAGTACAAATTTTTAAAGCGTATGTAGAAGCAAACATAGGATTTTTACAAAACGCTTGGGATTCTATTGTTGTTGTTGTATCGGCTATATTCGATATTTTCGCTGAGTTATTTGGATTTTTAGGTGCCTTACTAACAGGTGACTGGGATGCAATGTGGGAACACGCTAAAAACATTATAAAAACAGCGGCAGGAGCAATTATAGTTGTTGCAATAAATCTAATAGACAGTATGTTAATAGGATTTCAAAAATTAAGTGAAATTTTATTAGATAAAGTATTTGCAGGAATTGCAAAAGGATTTAAAAATATGGTAAATGGACTTCTTAAAGGTTGGAATTGGTTAGCAGATAAATTTGGATGGAAACAAGTAGGCTTACTACAGTTAGATATAGAAGCAAATACACCATCAAAAGCAATCAAAAAAACTCGAGATGAATTAAATAAAATTGCAGATTACTGGAGAGGTGGAAAAAAAGCAGAACTACCTTTTTCATTTGGAAAAAATAAAAATAAACCAGAAAAGCCGAAAGTTCCAAAGCCAGATATGCCAGATTTTGATAATTTCGACTGGTTAAATGCAACATTTGATAATGTTAATGAAACAGCAGAAAAAGCAAAAGACGGTGTAGATAAACTTGCAGATAGTGTTAAAGGATTAGTAGAATCTATAAGACAACAGACACAAAGTTTTAAAGATTCTCTAAGTTTGTTTGATACTTTTGAAAGAAAAGTAGTTTCACCTGAACGACTTATGAACCGCATGAAAGCACAAGTAAAAGCAATGCGACAGTGGACATCTTCTCTTGCAACTTTAAGCAATAAAGGTGTAAATGAGACATTTTTAAATGAATTAAGAGCAATGGGGCCGCAAAATGTGGACTATATAAGAGCATTAGCACAAATGAGCGATAGCCAATTGGCACAATATCAACAGTTATATGGGCAGAAATATAATGTAGCACAAAAAGAAGCAGAAAAAATGGTAACTACACAACAAAGAATAGATAAGTATGTAGAGCAAGAAATTGTTTTACAAATAACTGGAAATAAAATAAGTAGCGATGATGATGTAGATAGAATTGCGAAAGAAATTGTAAGAAAGTTAAAAATGAAGGGGGTGTAATTTCATGAAATATAATAGTTTTTCTTTAAAAATTGAGGGGCAAGAAGTATCTACATTTATAAAGGATGGAAGTTTTAGACTTACTCTTGACGCAAACTATAATAATACATGTGATTTTACACTTACCCGTGCAATAGATAGCAATATAGAGGGGTTTGCCCCTCCTGTCTTAGGACAGGACGTAGAAATTACAGTAATTTACAATAATATAACTATTATAAAAAGTATTGGAATAATAACTAGAATAAATAAGCGAAAAATTGAAGCAGGACTAGGAATAGATAAAAAGTTGGAGTTTAATATAACATGTAGTGCTTATAATACTATTCCAAGCCGTAGAGTAGTTGCAACAGAAAAAGTATACGACAATGTGTATGCAGGGGATATTGTAAAAGAATTATTAACAGAATATTTAGTTGCAGAAGGTATTTCAGCAGAAATTGATTATATTGATAACGGGCTACAATTATTAGAATACGATATTTTTGCAAATACAAAAACAGTCGCAGAAGTATTAGATGATTTAGCAAGTCAAAGTCATTACATTTGGTATATCGATTATAATAAAAAATTAGTTTTTAAAAATACTTACGCAGAAACAATTATGTATAGAAAAAATTTAATTACAGAAACAACAGATATAGAATTTTTAGAAGCAGAAATAGAAGAAACTACAGATGATTACAGAAATCGACAAATTGTAGTTGGCGGGCTCGGTGATGACGGATATATAGTTCAATCAATTAAAGAAGATATAGAAGAAATATCAAAAATGAAAACACAAACTGGTGGAACTGGTATTTGGGAAGTAATAGAAAATGCAACAGATATAGATTTACAAGAAAAAGCAGATGCAAAAGCGGAATTTTTATTAAATAAATACGGAAAAATAAAAACAGAAATGACAGTTACAATTTTATATCCTGTAAAACCAGGTGGTTTAATTAGTGTAAATTTACCAACATTAGGAATTGATTATAATAGATATTTCGTAGAAACAGTTAATATATCTGATTTTGCTCCAGATGAGTTGTTATTTGAATTAAAATTAGTTCATAAAAAAATATTTGAGGAAGAAGATTTACCGATTATTTTAGATACTGAAGATGAATTTACTGATTACTTTAAAGAAAAATTCGGAAAAATAGAGAATTTAACTAATCAAAAAGTTACGGAAGAGTTTCAAAAAATAGATAGTTCGATAGTAAATGTAGTTATTAGTGATGGTGGAATGGTAATAATTCGTAGAGATGGTAGTCAAACAAGTTTATCTTTTACTAAAGATGGTGAAAACAGAATTACCAACATTACAAATAATAATAATGGAAAATCCATCGGTATCGGATGGAGTGAATAATAAAGGGGGTATGTATTATGTCAGTTGATGTTTATTCTTATACCGTTGCAAAAGGAACTGAACCTAATGTAGCAGCACAAAATTGTATAAGTTTTTTAAATGCAAGGATAGATAGTGCTATAGTAACAAATAAAGCAAGTGGTATTCCTTCATGGGTTGTTACTGGACAAGATGCTTATGACAACGGAACTATTCTTGGTTCATTACATTTTAGTTTTAACGGTACAGATTTTTGTATCGCTGCTTTTGAAGAAAGTGTAACACGAACATGGATGTATATATACGCACAAAATGAAAGAGGAAAAGTATGGGATAGAATGCATTCATTTAGCAAAGATGATAGTTATGATATAATTTATAATTTTTTAATTGGACAGAATCAAGATTATTTTTTATTTCATAATTTAAAACAAAACAACGGAACATATTTAGTTATTCGAATAGATACACCAACGTCATCAAGCGATACAGATACTTTTGTTTCAATAATTGATGGTTTAATTTCATATAATAAAAGTTTTGATGTAGAAAATATAACTAACACTCAAGTTTATTTACTATCTAACGCAGGAAGTACTGAGCAATTATACGATAGTAATTTTAAACAAAATTATTATAATAATAAAATTCCAGTTTATAATATATACGCATTTACAAAAACACAAGGTATACGTGGAAAAATATCAAATTTAATAACATTAACAAATTCAATAGGCACAGAGATAGGAACATTTTATTCTGTTAATGGAATAGTTTACGTTGGTTTAGGAGATTTAGGAAAAATAATTAATTCCTACTGGAAAGGTATATTATTGCGTGTCTACTAGAAGAGAGGTGATGCTTTATGGCTATTAATTTAGGTGATTGTTATAAAATTACAGAAGAAGTACAATATAAAGAAACACTATATATTGAACTTGCAAATATTGAAAAAGTAAATAAAGAAGATTTAAAATATGGAAATCTTTATACATTGCAAGAAGTATCTAAAGAGTATTTTTTCCCTGTAAATAAAGAAATGCTTTACGCAGATAGAATTTTAAAACATTTTAATGGTTATTTTGTAACACAAGATAATAAAGGCTTCGAAAATGGATTAATAGTCGGAATGATGCTTTCGAATAGCGGTATTATATAAAAACTTAATCTTATACCCTTACTTTAACTAGTAAGGGTATTTTTTTATGTAAATTTAAATTAAAGTTGAAACCGCATTTTATCTTTATTTACAATGCTTATATGTAAATTTATAGCCGTTTATCAAAAGGGGGGATTTCTATGGAACAAATTATTTTAGCAGGGCTAAAGGAATCTGTCTATTTAGCATTATCACTATTTTTAATATTTTGGATTCTAAAAGAGAATCAGAAAAGAGAAAAAGAAATGAGAGAAGATATAAATCAGAGAGAGCAAGAGTTTAAAAAATTGCTTGGAGAAACAAACCAAATGATTGCAAAAAATCAAGAAATAATAAAGGAGTTAACGGAAAAGTTAGAAATTGTAAATTCTATCAAAAATGATGTTCAAGAAATTAAAATCAATATTAATTCAAAAAATAAGGGGGTGTAATTAATGGATAACTTAACCAATTTTGTCCAATTTGAACAGTTATTAGAGTATGCCACTTTTGTCCCAATGCTAGTATTACTTGTCCAGTTGATTAAGGCTCCAATAGATAAAATATCGCAAAAAATCTTTAAAACCACTTTCCACACTATGTATCTCGTATTTTTCTTATGCTTCATTCTTCGCTTATCAATTCTTATTTTAGACGGTTCAAATATCACGGGACAACTGATTATGACTACTTTTGCAAACAGTGTATTTATAAGCACAAGTGGAATCGGGCTTTACTCAATTATAAAAAATGATACACAAAAATAATTATTTAAGGGGGTGTAATCTATGAAAATTCGGAAGTTACTTATAAATAAAAATTATACAAAAGACAAAACAATAACCCCTCGTTACATTGTAATCCATTATACGGCAAATCCTTCTGCTACTGCGTATAATCATTACGTGTATTTAAATAGAGATTACGCAGGTGCAAGTGCCCATTATTTTGTAGACACAAAAGAAATCATTCAACTTTTAGAGGATAATTGGTATGGTTGGCACACTGGAGCAAAATCTTATAAACATCCATATTGCCGTAATAGTAATAGTATTGGTATAGAAATGTGTATAGAAAAAGACTGGACTTTAACGGATACAGTTGTAAATAAAACTATAGAACTAACAAAAATGCTTATGAAAAAACATAATATACCAATTCAAAATGTTTTACGCCATTACGATGTAACAGGTAAAAATTGCCCTGCTCCATTCGTTCAGAATCCATCAAAATGGGAAAATTTTAAAGCAAAATTAGTAGATACAATAGATATACAAAAGGTAAATAAAAAAATGCAAGTAACTGCTACAGCACTTAATGTTAGAACAACTCCAATTCACGGGGCTGTTTTAGGAACTTTAAAAAATGGAGAAATAATTAATGTAACAGGTATTATTAACAATTGGTATCAATTTACTTATAAAAATCAAGTCGCTTATTGTTCTGGTATATATCTAAAAGAATATATAGAATCAAAACCAACTATATTATATAGAGTTCAAGTGGGAGCATACAGTGTATATACAAATGCAAAAAATATGGAAGATAGACTTAAAAAAGATGGTTACAACACATTTATAACTACTGCAACCGTAAACGGTAATAAATTGTATAGAGTGCAGACAGGAGCGTTTAGCGTAAAGGATAATGCTATAAATCTTCAAAATAGGCTTAAAAAGGACGGATATAATTGTTTTATTACTACAAATTAATAAAATAAAAAGGCACCAGATAAAAAAACTGGTGCTTTTATTATGGGTGGACTTATAGATAGACTATACGCCCACTCTCAAAGATACATAATAAATATAACACATATAATAGTAAATTGCTATATAGTTAATTGTTTTCTTTTAATTCTTTTACAGTATTTTCTATCGTTTTAATCAATTTATTAAAATCATTTTTTGATAGTTTACGTAATTCTAATATATTATCATCATAATAATTGTCTAAAGAATTTATTTTTTTATAATCTAAATAATCCATTAATATCAACCCCCTTAGTGCTGATATTAAATAGAATCATTTTTATTGTTGTCAAGTTTTTTTTCTAAAAAACTCGTGATTAGCAAGTATTTCTTTCAGAAATACTCGTGAAAGCAAGTTTTTCTTACAGAAAAAAGAGTAGTAAAAAGTACTACTCTTAAGAATATGATTTTAATTCTTTTATTAATTTTAAAGTTTCTTCTGTTGTAATTTCTAAATTATTCTTTGTGTAAGTATAAATTAATTCTTTCATTTTTTTAGCGTTTTTGATTTTAAAGCAAGAGAATCCGTAGTTAAAATTTGCAGCAGCGGCTCCTATTCCAAGATAATAATTTAAAGAGCCATTTTCTTTGTATATTATTATATCTCCAGAGTTTACCTGTTTTCTTACAGTAAAGAAATATTCTTCTATATCCCAGATTTTATGTTTGTTTTTATTTTTAGTATAGTCTGTAATGTGTCCAAGAAAATAATAAAAATCTTTTTTGTTATTGTTATCAAAATCCCTGTTTTCTAAATTATCTACTACATTTGCCACAAATTCTTTGTCTCTTTCCATATATTCTTTTGTCCAAACATTATAATTAATATCATTTATATATAATGTTTTATAAATTTTTAAGTTTTCTAAAATAGCCTTATAATCCTCTTGTGTTGCAGGTTTAAGAAAAACACTCTCTAAATCTTTTATATTTGTAATTTCTATCATAAAACCATCTCCCCTTTTTGAATTTTAAGTATTCTAATAATTTATACTGTTAAAAGTCAAGTATTTTTTAGAAAAATTTTAACTTCATTATTTTTAGCATAACACATGTTTTAATATAGTTTTGCTATCTTATATAAGTATCTATATAAAGTCCCATTTGAGTTTACACCCTGTAAACATTACACTTTACACTTATTTAAATTATTATATATCCATAACTCTCTAACTTTTAATTATATAAAAATTTTATATCTTTTTTAGAAAAAAACTTGACATCATTAAAAGTCTTTATATAATATGCACACTAACAAAAGAGAGATGGGAGACACAATAGGATAATTAAATAATTACGAAAATATTTAAACTATGTAGAATTAAATATAAACGGCTAATATTAAGTCCTCCCCCGAAAGGGAGATGATACTATGTTAGCAAAAGAATTTCAATTAACTAATACAGACACATATTTAGATGATTTAGACGCTTTTTTAGCAAATCCATTAAATTATAAATTTACAATTCATAAAAGTAACGAATTAGGCAATATTGTAAAAGAATTACACAGAGATTCGGAAGGCTATATCGCAAGTTGTTATAAAGAAGATGAAAGATTAAAACAAAAATTTTATAAAATAGACGAATTTGATTGTGAAACAGAAAATGCGTTTTTCTCTGTAAATACTTTTTATACAAAATGGAGAAATGTAAAATGCGTATCTGAATACACTTGTTTATTTAGTGATATAGATTTTTATAATACTGGATTAACAGCACAACAGATATTATGGCTATTAGAAGAAGATGTCTTTGGTAAAATAATTCCTTATCCAACTTGGCTTGTTAGTAGTGGAAATGGGTTTTACTATATTTTAAAATTTAGCAAAAATATAAAAGTTAGAACAGAAGATAAAATAAATTTTGATTTAAAGAGAAAATGGGAGACTTGCATGAAATTTATTTACGATACGCTTAAAGATTACGGAGCAGACAAAGGGGCTATGGATTCTGCAAGGGTTTTGAGAATAGATGGAACTTATAATACAAAAAACAATAAACATAAAAAGGTTGAAATTATTGAAAATTACGGTAATACAATTTATGATTTAGACGAATTTATAGAATTATGGCTTCCAGATAAATATATTCAAAAAGATAAACCCAAAACACTTCTAAAGGCTGAATATACAGTTGAGAAAATTCAAGTAGCAAAAGATAACGGTAAAAGATATGGTAAATCACTTAAAAAACTGAATTTAGAACGAATGAGGGATATAATGCGTTTAATTAATATGAGAAACGGAGATTGCACAGGAACAAGGAATTATATGTTGCTTTTATACACATATCACACATTACAGTCAAATGAAGGAAATTTAGAACAAGCCTTACAAGATACTGTTAGATTAAATAATTCGTTTAAAGAGCCAGAGAAAATTTCACAAGTAAATGCAATAGTTAGAACAGCCCACAAAGCATATTTGGAATGGCTTTCAGGAGGAAAAGTTTTAGTAAACGGTAAATGGTGTAGAAAGGGTTATAATTACACAAATGCAAATTTAATTGAGATACTTTGTATTACAGAAGAAGAACAGCGTAAATTAAAAACAATAAAATCTAAAAAACTTGTGCAAGAACAGAAGAATAAAAAAGAGAAGAGAAAAGAGAAGAAGAAAACGAAGATGGATTAACTAATAGAGAACAACAAAAACAAGATACAATAGCAAAAGTGATTAATTTAAAAGAGCAAGGTTTAAATAATACAGAAATCGCAAGACAACTTAGTTTAAGTAGACAGACAGTATCTAAATATGTTAATCAAAACAATTAATTTTTTATATCTAAAGTGTAAAGTGAAATGGGACTTTATATAGATAGTATATTACAACCATAACAAAACTTAAAAAGGAGTGATGTTTTATGAATACAAATCAAATCTTTATATATAAACCTCTTACAGATGAGGAAATTAAGAATTTTAAAGCAACACCTGGAAAATTTATTAATCATTTTAAAACACTTACGGAAAAGGAAGAATATTTAATTTCTTCTTCAATTTTAGATTTTTTATATTTTATGAATAGTAATTTAGAAGCATTTAAATATTATCTTGCTATGTTATATAAAAAATATAATAATGATACGATTTATGAATACTATTTAGAATATGTTATTAAAAGCCCAGAAATTAAAGATATTATAGACAATAAATTTGAAGTATTAGCAGACGGAAGAGAATATATTAATTATTATTATGCAGAACGAAAAAACGAGTATGGCGATAACATTAATCATATCTTTGCTATGCAAAAAATATTATTTAATAATATGGATTATAAAATTAAACACTATTTTGATAGATATAGTTTTATTAAAGAAGTAAAAGCAATTATAAAATACTGTTCTTATCATTATCTAAGTATAGAAAAGATACCAGAAAGTCATAAAATAAGAATAATTCGTAAAATAGAGACTACCATTTTCTTAAAAAATGCCCCAGAATCGATTTTAGAATCGTTTCTCTAAATAGAAGATATAAAAAGAGAAACTAATTAGAAACAAACTTAATCTATACTTTAAGTATAGAGAAATAGCCTTAAAACACTTTATATATAATAGAAACCATTTTTTCTAATTTAATTCTTTTAGAAACCGTTTTTACTTTTTTACTCTAATAGTAAATCTTTTAAAATATCTATTCAAAACTCTTTAAAAAATCTTATGTTATACTAATAATAGATAAGGAAATAAAAAAAGAGGTGTTTTAAAATGGAAAACAATATAATAAGTTTAAATAGATATAAAAATAATATAAAAGAAGAGACAAAACAAATAAAACAAAAGAAACAAAAGTATAAAAGTTATTTAGAATATAAAGAAAATGAAAAAGAAAAGATAGAATTTAATAAAAGCGAAATTGAATGTTTGTTAGATTTATTTAATACCCGTATAGAATTTTATAAAGAATTGTCTGAAGAAATATTTAAGGAAAATAATTTTGAGCGAGAAGAATTAAGATATTTTCAATATGCAGAATGGAGATTTTACAATGAAACAATAAATAATATAGACAAATTAAAGGGTGAACCGTATCATAAGTAGGGGCGACCTGTGGTCGCCAGTTTGAAAGACCACCATTATCAAATATAGGAGAAATTATTGATTTAGAAATAAATAAAATTAATTCTATTTATGAAAATGTTGAAATCAACAAATATGTTATTATGCCTAATCATATACATATGATTATTATATTATATAATGGAAACGGACGGTCAAAGACCGTCCCTACAATATCTTGTATTATCCAGCAATTTAAAGGTTCTATTTCTAAACAGACTGGCTTTTCATTATGGCAAAAATCATTCTATGACCATATAATCGGAAATGAACAAGAATACCAAGAAATATGGAATTACATAGAAACAAATCCATTGAAATGGGAAGATGATAAATATTATATTTAATGACGCATTCTTTTTATTATATGTAATAGATAATATGATATAATATATTGTATAGAATAATTTCAAAAAAGGTGATATCTATGAAGGATATAGAACAAATAATCAAGGAAGTAAGCGGAACTATGGCTATGGAAGGAATGCATTTGAAAGAAGAAGATAAAGAGAGAATTAGAATATGCTTATCCGATGAAGTAAGTTTTGAGGAAATGAAGAAAAGAATTATTGAAAAACATACTGTAAGGATATAGGTATGGCATTATGGGTAAGAATTATGATTATAGTTATGAATGGGATGTAAAGTATTGTTATCCAAATTCTTTTACATTAAGAAACAAATTTAATATTACGAATAGTGAAGAACTTAGTATAGCAGAAATGGAATATACATCCTTAACTATAGCAGAAATAAAGGAGAATCCAATTAAAGGAGATTTCAATTTAAAACATTTACAGGACATACACAAACATATCTTTAGGGATGTTTATGATTGGGCTGGAGAATTAAGAACTGTAAACATATCCAAGGGAAATCCATTTTGCAATTGTATGTATATTGAGGCAGAGGCAGAAAGAATATTTTCAGAATTAAAAAAGGAAAACTATTTAATAGGAGTCCCTAAATTAAATATATGTGGTAAACTTGCTTATTATTTAGGTGAAATAAATGTACTACATCCTTTTAGAGAAGGGAATGGTAGAGCCCAGAGAGTTATGATTGAATACTTAGCACAAGTTGCAGGCTATACTGTTGATTTTTCAAATATATCTAATGTAGAAATGATAGAAGCAAGTATTGATGCTTTTAATTGTGATTATGATAAAATGACAAGGATATTTGGGAAGATTACCAAGCCTATTACAAAAGAAGAACAGGAAGATTTTATAGAGAAAATAGCAACTAAAAATAGCCCAGTTATAAAAGTATATAATTCAATAACAGAAAACAAACCACTTGATTAATCCAAGTGGTTTTATAAATTAATAAAGATTATTATAAATTTTAATTAGATATATTTATTGTCAGGTATACCCTATTTATTTTGCGAGTCAAACTGATACGGTGAACCGTATCACAAATAGGGACAAGCTATATATTATAGGATAATGTTTAAGGGGTTATCATTAATTAGAAATAAGTGGTATAATACGTATAAGTAGATTTAAGTGGAATAACGGGCCAGCAAAGCTAGCCCCTACGATATTCTAATACCAATGGGCAGGGGCGACCTTTGGTCGCCCGAATGTTGCACATCTTTTATATTATATGTAGCAAATGGAGGTATAAATAAGTGAAATATCCATTTGATTGTATAAGCGAATTTATAACTGAAGGTTTACTAAAGTAGATAACACCATAGGTGTTTTCATAGAAATAATAAAAAAGGAAGTGGTTGCTATGATAAAAATAACAGCTAAGCGTGCAAGGAGGGTTCACGTCCTATAAACCCTCCAAATAAATTTAATGGAGGAAAGTATGAGAATTCAGAAGGATAATATTGTAATTAGAAGTGCTACTATCGATGATGCTATTCAATTAAACAAGTGGTGGAATGATGGTAGGGTTATGGAACATGCAGGTTTTCCCAATGGTTTGATGGAATCTTTAGAAGATACTATGAATAATATCAGAAGCTGGGAAGGCAAATTAAGCCAGCTTTGTGTGATAGAAATTGATGGCAAACTTGTAGGGGAACTAAGTTATAGAATTAAAGATGATAATGCAGCATATCCTG
This sequence comes from Sporanaerobacter sp., assembly GCF_047830725.1. Classification (NCBI taxonomy): domain Bacteria; kingdom Bacillati; phylum Bacillota; class Tissierellia; order Tissierellales; family Sporanaerobacteraceae; genus Sporanaerobacter; species Sporanaerobacter sp. Next base: position 1,084,987 of record NZ_CP181252.1, read on the forward strand.
GATGGAAAATATGTGATTTTAGTTACCAGAATCAAGGATATGGTCCTAAAATTATCAGAATGTTATTTGAATTCCTTTTTACAGATGAGGTCATAAATTCCAAATTTCCAATAGAGAAAATTATTTGGGATACAATGCTTGATAACGAAAGGGCTCAATATGTTTATGAAAATAAAATTGGGGCTCGGAAAGTTAGAGTAAGAAAAGGCTGTTGGAAAGACCAAAATGGCCAATTGAGAACTGCTGTTGATTATGAACTTAGTAAGGAGGACTTCTTTAATGCTAGATGATAAAGGTTTTGATTTATGGGCAGATGGATATGATAAAAGTGTTCAATTAAGTGAAGGGGACAATGAATATCCATTTGCAGGATATAAAGATGTTCTTAATACTATATACAATATAGTTCATAGAAAAGAAAAAGCAAAAGTATTGGATATTGGATTTGGTACAGGAGTACTAACGAAAAAACTATATGATGATGGATATGAAATATATGGTATTGATTTTTCCGAAAAAATGATAGAAATAGCAAAGAAGAAAATGCCTTTAGCTAATTTAATTCAATATAATTTTTCCAAAGGTTTACCAGAAGAATTTGGAAATATTAAATTTGATTATATTGTAAGTACCTATGCAATGCATCATTTAGAAGATAAGGATAAAATAAAATTTATTAATAAATTAAAGAATCAACTCTTTAATGATGGTGAAATCATTATTGGAGATATAGCCTTTGAAACAGGAAGGCTGTTAGAGCAGTGCAAAGAAAAGTATGCTTATTATTGGGATGATGAAGAAATATATTTTATATTTGATGAATTGAAAGAATTTTTTCCTAAAGAAGATATTAGTTTTACAACTATATCTCATTGTGCAGGAATTATTCAGCTTAGAAAATTACCATAGTCTAAATTCATATAGAAAAGGCCATATTTAATAACGTTGTAACTAAAGCATTAGGTTCTATATAATGAAACCTAATGCTTTAATTTTATAAGTTCTATAAAGAAAAAAGAAGTTCTTTAATTTACATTTGTAGAATTTTGGGAAATATAATGGAGGCATTATTGTGATAGAAACAAATAGATGCAAGATAGATATATTGCAAGATAGTTATTATAAAAAAGTTAGAGAATTGTTCACTAAGGATTCTGTTTAAACTTTAATTCATTTTTCTTTGATATATCTATCACTAAATAAGTTTTGCTAGTAGAGTCGATGCGGTGAACCGTATCATAAGTAGGACAAGCTGTTGGGACATAAGTTAATAATTAGGGCTTACTATTAACTGGCATTAAATGGTACAATATGTATATATAGCAAAGGTTATTATTTCTATTGGTATAGGAGTTGATTATATGCCAAAAATAAGAACAAGAAAAGCAAATATTCGAGAAACTGCTTCAATGAGTATTATCCATGCAAATAGTTGGAGAAAAGCATATAAAGGGTTATTACCAGATGAATATTTAAATGGAATTCAAGATACACAATGGATAAACATGATAACAAAAGGTTTGGAAGATAATACTATGAATGCATGGGTTGCTACCATTGAAGATATCATAATAGCTTGTACATGTGTAGGTAATTCAAGATATAAAGAATATGAAGGTCAATTAGAATTAATTTCCATATATGTTTTGCCAGAATATTGGAATTTAGGGGTAGGTTCTTTATTAATAGAGGAGGTTTTGGAATATGCAGTAAATAATAAATATAAAGAAGTAGGGCTTTGGGTTTTAGATGGCAATAGCCAGGCCATAAGGTTTTATGGAAAAAAGGGATTTTTCAATAATGGAGATACTATTTCATGTATGATAGGAAAAAATTCCACAACTGAAAAACGTTATATAAAAAAGTTGGTTTAAAAAAACACTTCAATTGAAATATTTTATGCTATAATATGTATAAATAATTCTTTAATGATTATAGAATATAGTGGGGTGAGTACATTGAAGGCAAATGTCAATGAAGTATGGAAATTGATAGACAATTTAACCCTAGAAGAAAAAACAATAATATATAAGAAAATGGAACAGGAAATTAGTACTAAACTATTAGATATATTAGATAAAGTTAACGAGCGTGCAGAAAAAGATTCTATTAGTTTAGAAGAGATTACTAAAGAAGTTGAAGATGTTAGAGGATATCTTTATGGAAAAGATTAAAATTGTAATTGATACCAATATATTTGTGAGTGCTTTTCTAGGAAGTAAAAATGCTAGGTTGGTTCTGAAAGAGGCAATAGATGGTGATTTTTTACTAGTGATGTCAAAGGAGCAATTAAGAGAAGTAAAAGAAGTTCTATATAGGCCCAAATTTAGTAAATTTATAACTGTTGCAGAAGTAGATGAATTAATATCACTTTTATCTATAAAGGCAATAGTGCCAGTAATTTATGAAAAAATAACTGATTGTAGGGACCCAAAGGATAATATGATACTTGAAGGGGCAGTATATGGAAATGCACAGTATATAATAACAGGAGATGATGATTTATTGGTTCTAAATCCATATAAATGGATAAAGATAGTTAATCTTAGAGATTTTATCAAAGAGATATATGATTTATAAAATTAGCAAGAATTATTGATGTTAATAAACAAACCAGTGGGCTTATTATGATGAAAACCTACTGGTTTTTTGGTATATTTTTTACTTGAATTCATTTTTCTTCGATACATCAACCAACAAATAAGTTTTGCCAGTAGAACCGATACGGTGAACCGTATCATAAGTAGGGGCGACCTGTGGTCGCCAGTTTGAAAGACCACCATTATCAAATATAGGAGAAATTATTGATTTAGAAATAAATAAAATTAATTCTATTTATGAAAATGTTGAAATCAACAAATATGTTATTATGCCTAATCATATACATATGATTATTATATTATATAATGGAAACGGACGGTCAAAGACCGTCCCTACAATATCTCGTATTATCCAGCAATTTAAAGGTTCTATCTCTAAACAGATTGGCTTTTCATTATGGCAAAAATCATTCTATGACCATATAATCAGAAATGAACAAGAATACCAAGAAATATGGAATTACATAGAAACAAATCCATTGAAATGGGAAGATGATAAATATTATATTTAATGACGCATTATTTATATTATATGTAATATATAATATGATATAATAAATATATATTATATTATTTGAAAGGTAGTGATAAAATGGACACTGCTAAACAAATTTTATTAAAACTTATAGACGAAATTCCAGAAAATCAAATACATGAAGTAATAGATTTTATAGGATATTTAAAAATAAAAAATGAGAGAGATATGTTTAAAGAGTTAGAAGAGGCAAGTAAAAGTAGCATGGACTTTTGGAACAATGATATAGATGATGAGGTATGGAATAATGTATAAGCAAAGAGATATATTACTAATTCCAATACCTTTTACAGATTTGACATCCAGTAAAAGGAGACCTGTTCTTGTATTATCAAATGATGATGTTATGAATGAGGTAAAGAATAAAATTAATGAACTAATAAAATAAAGAATCTTCTGTTATTTTTTCTTAGGCATATCTACTATCAAATAAGTTTTGCGAGTAGAGTCGATACGGTGAACCATATCATAAGTAGGACAAGCTATGGTTATAGGATAATGTTTAAGGGGTTATCATAAACTAGAATTAAGTGGTATAATACGTGTAAGTAGAAAAATGCGACATAGGGATAATATCAAGATGGATGGTGGTTAGATGGATGAATTACCACGAAGAAAGAATATTAGATTAAAAAATTATGATTATTCACAAGCAGGATATTATTTTATAACTATATGTAGCAAGGATAAGAAAAGTCTATTTTGGGAAGTAGGGGCGACCTGTGGTCGCCAGTTTGAAATATCACCATTATCAAATATAGGAGAAATTATTGATTTAGAAATAAATAAAATTAATTCTATTTATGAAAATGTTGAAATCAACAAATATGTTATTATGCCCAATCATATACATATGATTATTATATTATATAATGGAAACGGACGGTCAAAGACCGTCCCTACAATATCTCGTATTATCCAGCAATTTAAAGGTTCTATCTCTAAACAGATTGGTTTTTCATTATGGCAAAAATCATTCTATGACCATATAATCAGAAATGAACAAGAATACCAAGAAATATGGAATTACATAGAAACAAATCCATTGAAATGGGAAGATGATAAATATTATATTTAATGGCGCATTCTTTATATTATATATATTATTAGATTTAAGGAGGTGTAGCATATGAATCATATATCAAGAAAAGATATTAATCTCGGTCTGATTTTTGTTATTTTATTTTCTATATCAATAGTTGGTGGTTTTATAAAATGGCCTTTATTTATATTTGCTGGTGTTTTTCTATTTTCCTATATTGTATTAGATAGAAAAAGGTTAAGATGCCCAAATTGTGGAGCATATGAAAATCTTGATAGGTTGATATATGCCAAGAATCATGTACATCATTGTAGACGTTGTGGTGAAAGAATTAAAATATTATGATTGAATTTAATTAAGGTTGATTTTGTTTTGTACATCTACTACCAAATAAGTTTTGCTAGTAGAACTGATACAGTGAACCATACCATAAGTAGGACAAGCTATGTTATTGTATAAATATTTAGGAGATTATTAAAAGTTAAATAAAAGTATAAGGAGAACCCAATAGTGAAAAATAATATTAAAGCATTAGTATTACATTTAATTATTGTAATAGTATCTTCTATTTTATTGATAATCTTTGTTGCCACTGGACCTTTATTTGGTAAGTATACAACCAATATAGTATGTAGGTTGTTTTTAACGATATTATTAATAATTTTTTATATTTACATGGGTACATTTTTAGATATTAGTAAAGATAAAAAATATGATTTTTTTGTTGGTAGTACTATTGTCGTTATTGGAATTGGATTATGGATATATACATTTTCAATAACTGGTAAAAATTTATTAGAGGTGCCTAGAGAGCTAAGTGAATATTGGATATTATTTAATATTTATCATGCTCCATTTACAATGATTGATTTCCTTTTGGGCATACCCCTAATACCATTATTAGCACTATTTCAAAATTTGTTACCATCTTTTCTTATGGGATGCGGTTTAAGATATAAAAGATTAAAAATGAAAGAAAAGTCTGTAAGAGATTCTGTTGATGGCGAGTTCATCAAATAAAGAGAGAGGTGTAAAGGGAAAATGAAACTATTAAAGCCAATGATGAAAGAATAATTTGATAGAATATAAACCATGAAAAAATAGAAGATTGTTTTGAAAATATACTCATGGGAGTTTAGATGTTTATGACCATTGTTTAATTGTTGAAGAAGCGGATGAATTACTATGCTCTTTTGAAGGGTATAACCTTAATATGAGGATAGATTTGTAGAATTTATGGAAGCCATTTATGAAATCAATAAAAGTCAACCAGTGGTTGTAGAATTTTATATAAATGGATTGAGTACATATAAAGATATAGCAGAAAAATGTGAACTTAATAATTATCTTGGGTGATTGTTGTTTATCTCTAAAGAAGGTTTTGAAGATGTTAATGATAATATAGTTTTTGAAAATGAATATTAATATGCAATTATATACAGAAAATTATGATATAATAATGTTATTATATTATTATAGGGTGATAAGTGTGGAATTAAAGAAACAATTAGAAGATAAAATTTTAGATATGGAAAAGGTTGCTATAGCTTTTGATATTGAACCTTTCGACATATATTTTTTAGGAGGAGCTGCCTGTATATTAGGGGAATATACAGAAAGAGCCACAAGGGATTTTGATTTTATAGATTTAAATTATCCCTCCAAATTAGGGAGGATTTTTGTACAATTAAGGGATTTTGATATGTTAGAATATGAAAGTACTATAATATCACCTAAATATAAGGAAAGAGCTATAAGGCTAAACAAATTTAAATATTTAAATGTGTATTTATTGTCCCCTGAAGATATAATTGTAAGCAAAATAATCAGGCTAGAACAAAAAGACATAGAGGATATGGATGAACTTATAGATATAGCTGATAAAGAATTAATAAATCAAATTATAAATGAGGTATTATTGAGAGATGATTTATATGAATCTAAAAAAAATCAATTTATAAAAAGATTACCACAGTTTAGGGAGAGATACTATGTATAGAATAGTATGTGAAAGTTATGAAAACTATAAAAGTGATTTTTTACCCAATAATACTGATGCCTATAGATATAAAATTACTAAACCCCTAGAATTGATAGTAGACTTATCTTTATATGAAGAGGAAAAAAACAATAATACTATTAATTATCAGAAGTTGGAGGATTTTATATATTTATTAAAGAAGAATATTCAAGAATATCCTAATTTTAAATCATTTTTATGGAGCTTGGAATCAAGAGATATTTGTGGTAGGGATTATGGTGTACTAAGTGAAGAAGAATTTTCTGAATTACAAAAGATTGTAAATATGTTTTTGAAATTGTCATATTGGGGATAAGATAAAATATTGAAATAAGAGCATTAGGTTCCGTTTAATAAAACCTAATGCTTTAATTTTATTAATCTATATTAAGTATTAAATACATCCCATTCATTTTGCCAGTAGAACTGATTACCACAGGTCGCCCCTACAATATTGGTTTTATCATATGTAGGGGATGGCTTTGCCGTCCCGCACCTATTACACATAATTATTATTATATGTAATAGACAATATGATACAATATGGTGAGTTGTTTCTTTAGCAAAGTACCTCCATTAAGGCAAAGGAGGTGAAAACTTGAGGAGCTTACTGGGGAAAATGAAACAAAAAGTTAAAGAATGTGTCGTAACGTTTTTTTAATGTACCTGATTTATTTTTAGGATTTTTACAAGGGTTGGGGATATGTTTTATTATTATAGGTATTTTACCACAAGGGTCTTATTTACAGTTAAAAAGATGGAAAAGGTCTATGATTAAAAGAGAAGGTAAAGTATAAAATACATTTGTAAAAGCTCAATTCTTGTGATGTACTATAATCATTAAATACAAACTTTTATATATCGCTATTCATACTCTTAAACCCTATTAAAAAAGAAGTATCCAATATACGAGAAATATGCCATTGAACATTTAAAACTAGTAGATGAGAAATTATATTTTATGATTATAGAATTTTATAAGGCTGAAGGAAAGGAAGATGTTTGTGATAAGTGGATAGATGGAGGAAATAGCTATGAAAATCAATAAAAACCATATTCAAGATGTTTTAAATCAATATGGAATTTAGGGTAATATTAATAATATATTTTATTTGATTGAAGACTATGAAAAAGGTACTCTACCAAGAGCAAAAGTTATTGTAAAAGCAGAAATGGATAATAGTTTGACTTATATAATCAAGTTTGTTTTGGAAGAAGAGCATCCAGTAAAGTTAATTGAAGAACAAAGTATTTTTTCTGAATGCATGAGAGCAAATGGAATTAACACAGCTAAAAGATATAAATCTTGTGATAAATATTGCATATCTTATACTGTGAATGATCTAATTTATGCAGTAACTGTAGAAGAATATCTAGGAGAGGAATTAAAATTTATAAATTATAAAATAGTAGATGGAATTGCCACTTTAGTGGCTGAAATGCATAGTATTTCTCAAGAAAACAATTGTCATATTTCAGGAAATACTATATGGGATATTTTTGATGAAACAACAGATATATCACGAGGCTATAAAGCCTTTTATGAATATAGGAATAATGGTGAATATGATTTTAGCTTATATGACATTAGTTTATATGAAAATATTATTAGCCTTTATGAGGAAAGGTTATCAAGATTAAAAGCAGTATGGAATAAATTGCCCAGATATGCTACGCAAGGAGATTATTCTACTAATAATTTAGTATGTGAGAATGGTAGAGTAGCAGGAATTTTTGACTATAATATAGCTGGGGATGAAATTTTGGTAAGTGATATGATTATAGAGGGCTTATTTGTTTGCTATGAAATGGATTTAGATAATGGCCTTACGTATGATGATAGATGTAAGATGTTTAGGGTTTTTATTAAAAAGTATATGGAATGTAGAAAATTGAATCAAGATGAAATAGCTGTTATGAATGATATCTATGCAGTAGTTTATCCATTTTGGTGGACTAGAATAATTTTTGATGAAGGAAAATCTTTGAAAAAATATCTTGATGAAAGGAATGTTAAAAAAGTAAATAAATTTTTTAATGAAACGTATAATTTATTGCATCAAGATCATTTTATAAATTAAACAAAAAAATAGGGTTTAAGCAATATTTTAAATGAAAGAATGATAATATTGTTTTTCAAATGTCCAGGGTCAAAGAAATAGATGTAGCAATTTTATAAAGATGATAATTATTGTAATGGAATAGATAATAAATATAAGAAATAAATATTGAAATTGGTATTTACAAATGTTTATAATACTAGCAACAGAAATTATAGTTATCTTGACTCCTATAAAGATAGCTGTATAAATAAATTTATAGCATCTTTGAAAACAGATTTGGAAGCGGTAATAAATGCAGCATCATATGGGATAAGCAATGGTATAACTGAAGGAAGTGTAAATAAGATTAAACAAATAAAAATTATGTTGCAAAGTAAGTCGGGGGACAATCTCCTGACTTACAATGAAATCACTCAGTTAAAAGACATGGAGTGGTGAGATTATATGGACAATATAGCTGTAATTTCCATTATAACTAGAAATTATGAATCTTTAAGAGATAAAAGAATAATAGTTTTTACGGTAGGATTTGCTTCAACTGATAGAGAGGAAGTTTTTCTTCCGATTATAGAAAAGAATTTTTCAAAGGAAATGTGTGATAATATAAAGTTTTTCCATTTACGTGGTGGAATTGATTATAAGAAATTAGGGCTCATACATAAATCTATGATGGCAATGCTTAAAATTGCAATTTCTAAGAAAGATTCATAGAAATTGACTGATGATAGAGGGCTTTTAGCTACATACGAGGGAAAAGTTGATTTTACAGATAAAAATACTATAATGCCTTTGTTATGTTATTTGACAAATCAAATCATTTATAAATAATTTGATTATATAATTCCAGCGCTTTTTTCTATAGGGTCAATGTATATTCAACTGTTGGCATTTGTTATATCACATAAATATTATAATGGCAGAATGTAAAGCTAGGCTAATATCTATATGATAAGTTATATCCCAAATATGATTGATAAAGTTAGTAACTTGATATATAATCTAATGCAAATAGGAATTGAAAGAAAATTATGAAAAGGAGTATATTTATGTATATTTATTTCATTGTATATGGATTGTAACAACTCACAAGAGGTCCTCCTTAAAAGATTGTTTTATTGTAGATTTTAAGAATATTTAAAGGAGGAATTAACTATGAGGAGAAGATTGACAAATAATGAATTGTTTAATTATCTAATAGATAAATCAAATGAAAAGTTTGAAGGATGGGACTTTTCATATATAGAAAGAACAGGAAGAATGCAAGAGTTCCCATTGACTTGGAATTATAGAAATAAAGTAATGAGGGAAATGTACGGAATTTCTTCCTTACTTGATATGGGGACAGGTGGAGGAGAGTTTTTATCCACTTTAAGTCCACTACCTAAATATACTTGTGCTACAGAAGGATATGTGTCTAATATATCTATTGCAAGAAATAGATTGGAGCCTTTAGGTGTAAAAGTCTATAAAGTTGAAGATGATGAAGAACTGCCATTTAATGATGAAACTTTTGAACTTGTAATAAATAAACATGAATCCTATTCACCTAAAGAGGTCAGAAGAATTTTAGACAACAATGGTATATTTATTACCCAGCAGGTTGGCGGGTTAAATGATAAGGAAATAAATGAGATTTTAGAAGCTTCAGTTGAGTTCATTGATTGGAATTTAAAAAACGCTGTTGCTGAATTAGAAGAGGTAGGCTTAAATATATTTGAACAAAGAGAAGATTTAGTAAAAACAAGATTTTATGATATAGGAGCTATTGTATATTATTTAAAAGCCATACCATGGCAAGTGCCTGATTTCACAATAGAAAAATATTTTGACAAATTGTTAAAAATTCATAATATGATTGAAAAATTAGGTTATGTTGATTTTACATGTCATAGGTTTTTTATCATGGCTAATAAAGAATAGATTATATACCAAAAGCAGCAGGTTTTATTTCAATAACCTACTGCTTTATTTGATTCGGTGGAATGGGTGTACCATTTATATTGTACATCAATAGATTTATGTGCAACAAGTGTAATTAAGGTTTTATAGTTAAAGGAGGTAATGTCATGGATAAAACAGTAAGGGTAATTCCAAGTGGACAGCCAATAATAGCTATAATAATTTCATTGCTTACACTCGGAGTAGGGATATATTTACTATTTTTACTTGTAAAAGCATTAAAAATATATATCAAAAAGAATTCTTAAATTAATTGCATATCATTTATATTATACCTATATATATCTCTAAAAGGTGACACATATGAAAATAGAGTTTTATTATTGGGATATGCAATGCCCAATAAACAATGAGATGTTGAGATTGCTTGAAAAGTACGGTAAGTATTTTGAGATAACCCTTTATAGTGTTAAAGATAATTTTGAAATTGCAAAAAAACAACGATTATTTTTCCCTACTTTGACTGTTGTGAACGGTGTAAATAGGTACTTTAGTCCTATATCAGATAAATTTTTGGATAGTCTATTAAATAATCAATATCCTGAAGAGAAGACCTTTATAATAAAACATGGAAGAGAAAAATATACAGGTGAGATTATACCTTTGACAGAAAAAAACATAGAAGTTGCTGGGACATGTACAGGAAGAAATTGTTCTGAAAACTGCCAAAAGAAGTTTGCGTTTTTGAAGGATTGTTGTTTAGATACTTTTGGGTTTATTAATGTTGAGAGAAATAAGCTTTTGGGTGGAGTTGAATATGTTCCATCTAAGATAGTTCCTTATGATATCCCAAAGTCTGAAGATATTGCTTTTCTGACATGTGCATATCTTTCCTCAAATAGATATGATTATAAATCTGCTCCGCTTAAAGCTTTAGAAGAATATTTAAAGGATAAATATTCGAAGATTATTGCTATTAGTGACGAAGTTGGAACTTTCCCAAATGGTGATTTAAAATGGTTCTTAGATAATGGTTTTAGAGATGAGGGAGTTATATCTTATGAGCCAGGGTATTGTAGATTGCATTTAGTAAGTAAAATCATTTAATTTATTTTCTTGTTAGAGAAAATAGTATGAAAACAAATATGGGATTCATTATGGAATATGAGTATATTTAACTAAAGGAAAATGAATTAATACAAAGTGCAAATTCTGAATGGAAAGATTTATCTGAGGAGTTTTAAAGATAGGATTCTTTGTTTTACTCAGAATGACAACCTTGTTTATGCTATAATATTGTTATATAATGCGTAATAATAGAAAAAAGCAAACTAAAGATTATTTATATTATTTGGAGGTTCTTTAATGTTAGATAATAAGGGTTTTGATTTATGGGCAGATGGCTACGATAAAAGTGTTCAATTGTGTGAAGAGGATAATGAATATCCATTTGCAGGATATAAAGATGTTCTAAATACTATTTACAATATAGTTCATAGAAAAGAAAAAGCAAAAGTATTGGATATTGGATTTGGTACAGGAGTATTAACAAAAAAACTATATGATGATGGATATGAAATATATGGCATTGATTTTTCCAGAAAAATGCTAGAAATTGCAAAAGATAAAATGCCTTCAGCTAAATTACTTCAATATGATTTTTCTAAGGGTTTACCTAAAGAACTTGAAAATATACAGTTTGACTACATTATAAGTACTTATGCAATGCATCATTTAGAAGACAAAGATAAAATAAAATTTATTAATAAATTAAAGAAGCAACTTTCTAATGATGGTGAAATCATTATTGGAGATATAGCTTTTGAAACAAGAGCATTGCTAGAACAGTGCAAAATAAAGACTGGTGAATGGGATGATGAAGAAATATATATTGTATTTGATGAACTAAAAAAAAATTTTCCTAAAGAAGATATTAGTTTTACAACTATATCCCATTGCGCAGGAATTATTCAGCTTAAAAATTACCCTAATTTGTATTTATAGGGCAAGATTGATTTAAAGGAGTGAATAAGGTGGGTAAATTAAGAAACCTTCTTCAAATTAGATAATAAAATTTGAGGAGGATAAAAATGGACAAAATAATAATTAAAGAGGATTTCATACCTGAGATTGACCAATTAATGGATTTGTACAATGATGTAGAATGGTATGCCTATACAGATGATAAAATAAAACTAAAAAATGCTATTAGTAATTCACTGAAGGTATTAACTGCTTGGGATAATGAGAAATTAGTCGGGTTGATTCGTGTAGTAGGTGATGGTTACACAATTATTTATATACAAGATATTTTAATTCTAAAAAATTATCAAAGTCAAGGTGTTGGAAGTTATTTGTTAAAACTAATTTTAGAACGATATAAATTAATTCGTCAGATTGTTTTAATGACAGATCAAACTGAAAAAACAATTAATTTCTATCAGAAAAATGGAATGGTAAAAGCTAGCGACTATAATTGCGTTACTTTTGTAAAATAAAATGAAATAAATCCTTATAGTGAGTTAATGTTAAAATTACAAGTGGAAATGCAAAAGACTTGATTGCTTTTGATTATGATAAATTGTTTATACAATAGGCAGAGGAAAATATTGATATATATTAACTAATTATGGAGGTAAGATATGGAAAATATATTATACATGGGTTTAATAATCTTATTTATAATTCTTAGTTCAAGCATTAATGCATTGGAAAGCAATCAAAAACGGATAGAATCAAAATTAGATAGAATTATGGAACATCTTGGATTGCCTGAACCATCTAGGGAGTATATAAGCGATGAGTTGAAAAGTGAATTGTCAGAACTTGTTATGGAAAATAAAAAAGTTGAAGCAATAAAGAGATTAAGAGAAGCTACAGGTATGGGGTTAAAAGAAGCAAAGGATTATGTTGATAGTTTATAGGCTGAAAAGACCTTTTCTCTCTTAAAAATGAATTAATAAATAAAAAAGAGCATAGAAAAATTCATATTGCGGTTTTGGCGAATTGCCACTAATTCTTGACTTCAGTCGTGAGTTAGTGGCTTTTTATTTGCCTTGTATTTCTCTAATGCTTTTGAGTAGAATAGATATGGTTCCATCTGGGTTATTTAAAAATTCGACTTTATCGCTGCTGGTCAAATAAGATACAGGTATTTTTATTTCTATTCCATCGTCTGTTACTAACTTTTGAGTTCTGGCTATTTTTTTATTTAAATTTTCATTTATATCTATGGTTTTTTCTGATAATCCTCTTTTTGTTATTTCTTCTTCATAGATATTTTGAAGGTCTAAATTATTGTTAAAGGCTTTAGTTTTAATATGGTCTATATCTATAGCATCTTTTTCTTCGACACTTTCCACTATAGCATTTTTTATTTCTGCCATTTTAGTTACATCATTTTCATAGTAGTCGTTCACTATTTTTTTAGATACCATATTTACAATATCTATCTTTTCCTTGTCTGATAATGTATCTTGTGATTCTAACAAGTATTTAGATATATAATAGTCTTTTTCTCCATTAATTTCATATTTTTTTTCTTTTAATAGAATTGAAAAGTCTTCTAAATTTATTATTATAAATTCATCAATTTTTTGATTTTCATTTGGTAATGTTGTTTTTTGTTTAATTACTTGATTGATTCGTTTATTTTCTGATTCATCTACATAGTGTATGTAAGAAGGTTTATAATTCAATATAAAGAAACCCAAGTATTTTTTCCCATCTCCATTAAAAAGAGAACAAATTAAATCACAAGGTGGTATTGTAGGGTTTTCAAGCATTATATTGTACATGAGTTGAGCAAATTTTCTAGTGCTTTCTACAAATTTATCATTGTCATTTGAAATATCTATGCAAAGATTTTTAACTGGATTTTCTTTATCGGGGAAAAAAGCTTTTTTGATATTAATATCTTTAAAAACTTTTTCTATATGAATTTCTAAAAACTCCATTATATCTTTGTTGTATGGATGTTCTTTTTCTGACAATAAAGGTATTGCCACTGAATTATCCAAAATATGTAATATAATTTTTTGAATATTTATTTCGTCCATCATAACCAGCTCCTTATACGACTTCATATATTAATTATAGTTATAAATCTAATTCATCTATAATAGCTTTTATTCCTCCTTTTCTACTCCAAATTTCATTTTGTAATAGTATATGGCAAGTTGTGTTCTGTCTCTTAAAGATAATTTTTCAAGCATATTAGAAACATAATTTCTAACAGTTCCTTCACTTAAATAAAGTTTTTCAGCAATTTCTTTATTATTTAATCCTTCTGCTACTAAAAGTAAAATATCCAATTCTCTATCAGATAGATTTATGTCTATATCTTTTTTAGTATATTTTTTAATATTTGATACAATTTTTGAATCAAAAACCAAATTTCCAGAATGGACTGCATTTATAGCAGGAACAATTCCTTTGATATTTTGTTTTAATATGTATCCTTTGCAACCTAGAGAAAGGGCTACTCCGATATATTCATCATCTTGAAAAGTGGTGATTAATAAAATTTTGGCATTTGTATCTACTTTTAAAATTTCTTTGGCAGCCTCTATACCACTAAGTTTTTCCATTCTTATATCCATAAGAATTAAATCAGGTTTATACTTAGCATAAAGTTCTACAGCTTGAAGACCATCATAGCCTACATCTAGTATATCTATTCCGTTGGCATTTATAATTATTTTTAAAGATTCTACTACTAAAGGATCATCATCTACAATTATAATATTCATATGCATTATCCTTTCATTAAAGTCATATGTATTTTAAATCCCTGGTCAAATCTATAATTGAAATATCCATTATATTTATGAGCTATTTCATTCATGGAAAGAAGTCCTATGCCTTTATTTTTTTCATTAAATTGACTTCCATTGTCTTCTATTAGTATAGAATAAAACTTTGGTTGACTAATTAAACTTATTTTCATCTTTGTGGCATTGGAATGTTTGGCACAATTGGTCATAGCCTCTTTTACCACGGATAGGACGTCGAACTTTAAATCATAGCCAAGCTCATCTTCAATTCTATATACGAGTTCAACATCAATAGCTGGTATTTCACTACAAAGTTTTTCAATTTGATTTTTTAAGTCTAGTGATTCATTATATAGATTGTGAATACTTTTTCTGATATCATTCATTCCATTTTGTAAGGTTTCTTGAAGGGTATCCAAGTTTTTTATTACATGGTCTTCAGTTGAAATGACTTTCAATGCCTCTACCTGTAGTATACTGCTACTTATGGTGTGACCTATAGAATCATGAATTTCTCTTGCGATTCGATTTCTTTCAGTAAGTATGGCAATATGTATATTCTTTTCCTTATCTATTCTCAATTGTTCATTATATTTTTTTAAGTAAAAGGTATCTTCTTTTAAATCATCTCGAACTACTTTGTTTTCATCTAAAATAATATTATATTTTTTTGTCATGATGGAAAGGTAAACTGCTCCAATAGATGAAATCAAGTTTATTGTGGAGAAGTTCATTAGAATTAAAGGTAATGTAAATAAAGTGTATATCTTAAAATCCAAATACATATTGTATAAAATTAGTGGCAAATAAAAAACAAATAAATTATGAGAAAAACATAGTATTACAAATAAAAGATATATAATAGATTTTATTTTTTTATCATCCAATAAGTCTAAAGCTAACGAAACAATTAGGCTTATGAGAAAATAAACAACTAAATTTGCATCTGGCTCTATTTTATAAGTATTGTATAAGCAAAGTAACATGATAAAAAGCTTTTCTACAAAATTTCTCATATGAGACCTCCTGTTAAATACTAAAGTTTTTCACTAAATATTCTATATTTTAATTATACTTATATTTATTATGAAATACAATTTAATCAGTGACAAATGTCATATTGTATTGTAATTTTATATACTACAAAAGATTTATTTAAAATCATATAATTATCTTAAGATGAAATCGAGGAGTGATATATATGATATTGAAGGTAAATAATTTAGTGAAAAGATATAAAGAGTTAATAGCTCTTGACCATTTTAATATGGAAGTTGAAGAAGGGGAAATTATAGGACTTTTAGGGCCCAATGGTTGTGGAAAGACTACAGCTATAAACTGCATATTATCTCTATTAAAATTTGATAAAGGGGAAATAGATGTTTTTGATAAAAAGATGACTCCCAATTCTTATGATATTAAAAGTCAAATAGGTCTAGTACCTCAAGAAGTTTCAGTTTTCAACAATTTGACAGTGAAAGAGAATATAGATTATTTTTGTGGACTGTATATAGATGATAAAAAATTAAGAAAACAGTATGTAGAAGAAGCTATAGAATTTGTTGGGTTAAAGGATTATGTGAAATTTTATCCCAAAAAGTTAAGTGGAGGATTAAAAAGAAGGTTAAACATTGCTTGCGGAATAGTCCATAAGCCTAAACTGATTTTTTTAGACGAGCCTACAGTTGCAGTAGATGCTCAAAGTAGAAACTTTATATTAGACGGAATAAGAAAATTAAATGAAGAAGGAAGTACCATCATATACACAACTCATTATTTAGAGGAAGCAGAAATGTTATGTAAAAGAATTATCATTATGGACAATGGGAAAAACTTGGTTTCTGGAACAAAAGAAGAATTAAAAGAAATGATAACAACATCAGAAAAGATAGTTGTTGGGTTTTTAGACATTCAAGGTGAAGTTATTGAAAAGATGAAAAGTATACCCCATGTTATTGATGTAGAGAGAGAGGGAGAGGATTATATTATAAAATTTGAAAATGGCATTAACAACTTAGCTAATCTTTTAGAGTTTATAAAGGCCAACAATTTGACCTATACAAAGCTTCATAGCCAATTACCTTCATTAAATGATGTATTTTTGGAGTTAACAGGAAAGGAGCTTAGGGACTAATATGAAAAGATTATTTAGAAACTGTGTATATCAAGGGAAAAATATGTTTAGAGATTTTGGTTTTTCATTTTGGAGTTTAATATATCCACTCATTATGGCAGTTTTTTTCTATACAGCATTTAATGGAATGCTAGATAGAGAATTAGAAATTATAAATGTGGGAATAGAAAGCGGGAATCCTATTTTATATGTATTAGAAGAAATAGATTTTATAAATATCCACGAAATTACTGATGATGAGATAATAGAAAAGTTAGACAATGGAGAAATCGATGGATATATAGATGAAGATTTAAATTTGGCAGTAAAAGAATCTGGGATAAATCAAACTATAATAAAGGAAATAATAGGACAAATAAAGCAGATGAAAAAATTAAACAGGCCTATTGAAAAATATGATTTTTCAATAGATTATATTTTAGATAGAAATCAAAAGGCAAATCCTGTAATAATCATTTTTTATTCACTAATTGCTATGGTTTCAACCTATGGGATTTTTTCCGGTATTGAAATAGTAAAATTAATTCAAGCCAACATGTCCAATTTAGGTGCAAGGATCAATGTTACTCCACTTAAAAAGCATGAGTTTTTATTGGCAGGGATTGTGGTCGCACTGATACTTAATTTATTTGCCAATGGAATATTGCTTATTTTTATAAAATATGCTTTAAGGCTAAATTTATTTACAGAGATAAAATATAGTACTATTTTAATATTAATGGGGAATTTGTTTGGCATAGCTCTAGGAATATTTATAGGTGTTTCCAACAAGAAAAATGAAGGTGTAAAAAATGCAATGGCTGTGGCAATTACATTGTTTTTATCATTTATATCTGGAATGATAGGACCTGATGTAAAAATTATGATTGATGAACATGCACCTATTTTAAGTAGAATAAATCCTATTTCTATCATTACGAACAATCTATATAGGATAAATCTTTTAGGAAGTACTAAGAGTGCAAGAGAAGGAATTCTAATTTTATCCCTTTATTGCATAGCTTTAATATTTACATCCTATATATTTTTAAGGAGGAAAAACTATGACAGTATATAAATATTTTACTAAAATAGCATTTAGAAACAAGGGGGTTATTCTTACTTATACACTTATATTTTTTATTTTGTCTATACTAAATGGTTCAGGTACTGCAAAAAGAGAAACTAGTTTCATGGGAAAAAGATTAAATATAGGAATAATTGACAACTGCAATAGTGAACTATCAAGAGGTTTAAAGAATTATTTAGAAAAAAAGAACGATATAATTGACACAATGCCAGATGAAGAATATATAAAGGAACAGATTTTTTTAGAGACGGCGGATGCGGTAATAGTGATACCAGAGGATTTTGATGGAAAAGTGATAAGTAAAGAAAGTTCTATTAAAGTATATAACGATGATAGAAAAATAGAATCTATGCAAATTCAAAATCAAATCAATAAATTTCTTATACTTGCCAATGCTACCTATGAAAATGGAGAATTTAATTTAGAAGATTTAGAAGTGGCATTAAATGAAGAGGCAAATGTAGAGCTCATAAAGTCTAAAAACAAAATGGCAAACGAAGGGGTAGCCAACTGGTTTAAGTATTATTACAATTTCACCAGTTATGTGATCATGGCCATTTATATTTCAACAATAGGTCTTGTAATGGCTGATTTTAAAGACGAAAATATTGCTAGCAGAATGAAGATATCTTCCAAGAAATTTTTAAAATTTAATATGGAAATGTATCTGGGACAATTGACAATAGCGAGCATGATTACATTGATATTCATTGTAGGAAGTATTGTGTTAAAGGGAAAATATATTGGAGAAGTTAATTTTGGAAAATATGTATTAAATACAGTGGTTTTTTCACTTTCTGCTCTATGTTTTACGTTTTTAATTAACAATATTACGAGGAATAAATTTGTCATAAATGCACTTGCTACTGTATTTTCTTTAGGAACTTCATTTATATCAGGAGTTATGGTACCACAACAGTTTTTAAGCGAAAAGACTCTTATGATATCAAAGTTTTTCCCAACTTATTATTTTGTTAGAGTAAATGAAATGACGGTTAATTCTTTTTCAGATATGAGATTTGAAATTTTAATGCAATTGTTGTTTGGTGTAGTATTTTTGCTTATGGGACTATATTTTTCTAAAACAGCACAAAAGGCTTAAGATAAGAACATAAAATAGATTTCTTGACACGAATATTATGATACTATATAATATCACTAGAAAAATAAATAATGGTGATGGAGTTCACCAAAACTGCATTATGCTAATGACTCCTACAGGTAATACATGGTATTATCTGTAGGAGTTTTTTGTTTTCATAATTACATTTGAGGAGGAATTTTCAATGGCAAAAAGTTTAGCAGCAATTTTATTATTAGGATTACCAGCAAATAAATTATTTGAAAAATTTAAGCTGCCAGGATTGTTGGGAATGCTTATATTAGGAGTGATTATAGGCCCTTATGGTTTGAATTTGCTTCAAGCTGATATGATTAATATATCAGGAGATTTAAGAAAAATTGCTTTAATTATTATTCTATTAAGGGCAGGACTTGGAATCAATAAAGCTGATTTGAAAAAAGTTGGGAATAGTGCATTAAAAATGAGTTGTATACCAGGATTAATAGAAGGGCTTTTCATTGCTTTTGCATCAACAAAATTTTTAGATTTTTCTTTTGTTCAAGGAGGAATATTAGGATTTATAATTGCAGCTGTTTCTCCTGCTGTTGTAGTACCATCTATGCTAAGTTTGATTGAAAATAATATAGGGACAAACAAAGGTATACCAACTTTAATCTTGGCAGGAGCTTCTACAGATGATGTGTTTGCCATTACTATATTTAGTGCTTTTCTAGGACTATACAGTGGGGCTCATGTAAATATTGGAGTACAATTGTTAAATATTCCATTATCAAT
Source organism: Sporanaerobacter sp. (assembly GCF_047830725.1). Classification (NCBI taxonomy): domain Bacteria; kingdom Bacillati; phylum Bacillota; class Tissierellia; order Tissierellales; family Sporanaerobacteraceae; genus Sporanaerobacter; species Sporanaerobacter sp. Next base: position 1,104,982 of record NZ_CP181252.1, read on the forward strand.
ACTGTTAGGAATTGGATCTGGGATTGTCATTGGAATTATAATGGTGAAAATTTTTAGCAAGTATCATATACGAGATACTAAAAAGGTCTTATTGATACTTGGAGTATCCATTTTACTTACTGAGTTTGAAAATTTGTTAAAGACTAAGATAGAGATAGCTTCTTTGTTAGGAGTCATGACTATAGGCTTTATAATAGTAGAAAAAATGCCAGATTTAGGTGAAAGATTAGCAGCAAAGTTCAATAAAATATGGGTTTTTGCAGAAATATTGTTGTTTGTACTAGTAGGTGCTCAGGTAAATATTGGAGTAGCCCTTGAGGCAGGAATGGTAGGTATTATAGTTATATTCATTGGACTAATAGGAAGAAGCATAGGAGTATTGATTTCTCTAATAGGTACAGATTTAAATTGGAAAGAAAGATTATTTTGTGTTATTGCATATATCCCCAAAGCAACTGTACAGGCTGCTATGGGAGCAGTCCCATTGACATTGGGAGTAGAATCAGGAGATGTTATTTTAGCTATAGCAGTATTGTCAATATTGATTACAGCACCTTTAGGAGCAATTGGAATCAACTTTTCCAAAGAAAAGCTATTGGAAATATGACAGAAGGGACAAGTAGACTCACTGTCGCATTTTTAATAGAAACCACTTAGCAGGCTAATGGAATATATATGAATAAATAAAATTATAACTATATATTGACTCTGCTATACAATAGTAGTATCATTTATTTTATACTTAGTAGGCTAAACATAAACTGGAGGTAAAATATGAAAGAGCTAGATAAGGATTCACTATACTTTATATTTTTAGAAATACTGAGACTGCATTATTATCGTACTCATGTACTTCTTGAGGATGTGGGGATTTATCCTGGTCAACCACCTATGCTTTTTATCTTAAACAAAGAAGGTGGTCAGAGCCAGAGTGAATTGGCAGAAAAACTGCAAATAAAGCCTTCTACTATAACAGTAATGTTGAAAAGAATGGAGAAGGAAGGCATAGTAGAACGCAGAAAAGATGAATTGGATCAGAGGATAACTAGAGTGTATATAACTGAAAAAGGAAGAAAATTGTGTGATGAGGCTATTAAAGTAATGGATAAAGTTCAAGACGAATGTTTTGCAAATATTACAGCAGAAGAAAAGATAATTCTTAGAAGATTATTCATGCAAATGAGAGATAATCTTAACAATGCACTTGATGCGGATGGCGAAATTTAGATATTGTAGGGAGGAAATTTATGTTCAAGATAATAAAGGAGCTTAAACCATTTAGCATATTTGTAATTATAATAATAGTTTTGCTTTTAGCCCAGGCTATGACAGACCTTGCTCTTCCTGATTATATGTCAAATATAGTCAATGTAGGCATTCAGCAAAAGGGTATTGAAAGAGCTGTACCTGAGGTAATTAGGGCTAGTGAAATGGATAAGATAAAGATATTTTTAAATGAAGAAGAAAATAATCTGATAGATAATAATTACAAATTAATAAATAAAGAAAATTTAACTAAAGAGGAATATAGTGATTTTTCTAAGAAATATAAGGCATTAGAAAATGAGAATTTATATATACTTAATACTTCAAATAAAGAAGATATTGACAGGATGAATTCCTTTTTAGGAAAGGCAATACTTAGTAAATATGCTGTAGAAAAAGGTGCACTTCAAAAAGCTATGCCAAATTTGCCAGAAGGCACTGATCCTTTTATGATAATTAAAAATTTACCTAAAGAGCAATTTGACATGTTAAAAAAAGAAATGGATAAACAATTCAAGGACATTCCAGACACCATGATAACTCAATCTGCTATAAATTATATAAAGCTTGAATATGAAGCGGTAGGAATAAATATGGATAAGGTTCAGTCTAGTTATATTCTATCTACAGGTGGAACAATGTTACTTATTGCTTTATTAGGAATGATTGCTTCAGTAATTGTAGGGTTTTTATCTGCAAGAGTTTCTGCTTCTCTTGGTAGAAATTTAAGAGATAAGGTGTTTAAAAAGGTTACATCTTTTTCAGATGCAGAGTTTGACAATTTTTCAACTGCATCCCTTATAACTAGAAGTACAAATGATATACAACAAGTACAAATGTTTGTAATGTTGCTGTTGAGAATGGTGTTTTATGCCCCAATACTTGGAGTTGGTGGAGTAATAAGAGCGCTTAATACAAATACTTCTATGGCTTGGATAGTAGGGGTTGGAGTTATAGCTATACTTATCCTTGTAGGAACTCTTTTTATTGCTGCTATGCCAAAGTTTAAAAAGGTACAAAAGTTTGTTGATAAGGTAAATCTAGTGATGAGGGAATCTCTTAATGGGATGATGGTTATAAGAGCTTTTAATACACAGAAAACTGAAGAAGAAAAGTTTGATGCTGCAAACAAGGACTTAACAAAAACCCATTTATTTGTTTCAAGAATAATGACTGTAATGATGCCAACCATGATGCTTATCATGAATGGTATAATGCTTTTAATAATATGGGTGGGAGCTCATGAAATAGATAAAGCTAATATACAGGTTGGAGATATGATGGCATTTATGCAATATGCAATGCAGATAATTATGTCTTTCCTTATGATATCTGCAGTTTCATTAATACTTCCAAGGGCTTCAGTATCAGCTCAGAGAATAGGTGAAGTATTAGATGAAGAGATTACAATTAAAGATCCTGAAAGTCCAAAACAATTAAATGATGATATAGAAGGGTCAATAGAATTTAAAAATGTTAGCTTTAAATATCCAGGAGCAGAAGAATATGTTCTTAAAGATATATCCTTTACTGCAAATCCTGGGGAGACAACAGCCTTTATAGGAAGTACAGGAAGTGGTAAATCTACTTTGATCAATTTAATCCCCAGGTTTTATGACGTTACAAGTGGAGCAATTCTTCTTGATGGTGTAGATATTAGAGATATGACCCTTAAAGATGTAAGAGAAAACATAGGATATGTTCCTCAAAAAGGAGTATTGTTCACAGGAACTATAGAAAGCAATTTAAAATATGGGAAAAATTTCGAAGTAAGTGATGAAGATGTATTAAAGGCTATAGAAATAGCTCAAGCTAAAGAATTTGTTGAGGAAAAGGAGAAAGGAATATTATCTGAGGTAGCACAAGGCGGAACCAATGTATCTGGGGGTCAAAAACAAAGAATTTCAATTGCAAGGGCATTGGCTAAGAGACCAAAGGTACTAATATTTGATGATAGTTTTTCAGCTCTTGATTTTAAGACAGATGCTGAACTTAGAAAGGCGATTAATACAGAGATTAAAAATAGAACAATGCTTATAGTAGCTCAGAGAATAAATACTATAAAAAATGCAGAAAAGATTGTTGTTTTAGATGAAGGAAAAATAGTAGGAATGGGGACTCATAGAGAATTGTTAAGAAAGTGTGAAGTATATAAGCAAATTGCCTTATCACAGCTATCAGAGGAGGAACTTGCGAATGAGTAAAGATAACAATACAAATAGAAGACCAATGGGACCAGGGCCAAAAGGTCACGGACCTGGGGCTGGAAAATTTGAAAAGCCAAAGGATTTTAAAGGAACCTTCTCTAAGCTTCTCAACTATTTAAAACCATATAAAGGGAAACTAATCATAGTAATAATATTTGCTATAGGAAGTACAATTTTTTCAATAGTAGGACCTAAAATACTTGGAAAGGCAACAACTAAGATATTTGAAGGATTGATATCAAAGGTATCTGGTGGTGACGGAATTGACTTTTCCTATATAAAAAATATTGTAATGACTTTGATAGGATTATATATATTGTCTGCATTGTTTTCTTATATACAAGGTTTTATAGTGACTGGGGTTTCTCAAAAGGTATCTTATAAATTAAGAAAAGAAATATTCCAAAAGGTAAATAGACTACCCCTTAAATATTTTGATAAAGTGAGTCATGGAGAAGTATTATCTAGAGTTACTAACGATGTAGATACAGTAAGTCAATCATTAAATCAAAGTTTAAGCCAGATAATAACATCTGCTACTACTTTGATAGGTGTACTCATTATGATGTTATCTATATCTTGGCAGATGACTATTGTTGCACTTTTGATATTACCTATATCAATGATTGTAGTAATGGGAGTAATTAAGAGAAGTCAAAAATATTTCAAGGCACAGCAAAAGTCCCTTGGGGAAGTTAATGGACATATAGAGGAAGTATATGGTGGACACAATATAATGAAAGCTTTTAACGCTAAGGAACAAGTGGTTTCTGAATTTGAAGATATCAATAATGAACTTTATGATTCTGCTTGGAAATCTCAATTTTTATCAGGTTTAATGATGCCTATTATGAGCTTTGTTGGAAATTTAGGTTATGTTGCAGTTTCAATATTAGGTGGATGGCTTACTATTAAAAAGACTATAGAGGTAGGAGATATACTTTCATTTATTCAGTATATAAGAAGTTTTACTCAGCCAATAACTCAAGTGGCTCAAATAAGTAATGTATTGCAATCTACTATGGCTGCAGCAGAAAGGGTATTTGAATTTTTAGATGAAGAAGAGGAAGCTACGGAATCTCAAACACCTATTAAACTGGAAGAAGTAGAGGGAAGAGTAACTTTTGAAAATGTTAAATTTGGTTACAATGAAGATAAAATTATAATAAAGGATTTTTCAGAAGACATTAGTCCGGGACAAAAAGTTGCCATCGTTGGACCTACTGGAGCAGGAAAGACTACCATAGTTAAACTTCTCATGAGATTTTACGATTTAAATGGTGGTAGAATACTTCTTGATGGTCATGATATAGTGGATTTTTCTAGAAGTGATCTGAGAAGTAATTTTGGTATGGTTTTGCAGGATACATGGCTTTTCAGTGGTACTATAATGGAAAATATAAGATATGGAAGGCTAGACGCAACAGATGAAGAAGTAATAAGAGCAGCAAAATTAGCTCATGCTCACAGGTTTATAACCACTTTACCAGATGGATATGATATGGTTATAAATGAAGAGGCAAACAATATATCCCAAGGGCAGAAACAACTTCTTACTATAGCAAGGGCAATTTTATCTAATCCAAAGGTGCTTATATTAGATGAAGCTACATCTTCTGTAGATACTAGAACTGAAATACTTATACAGAAGGCTATGGCAAATCTTATGGAAGGGAAAACAGCTTTTATCATTGCTCATAGACTTTCAACTATAAGAGATGCAGATTTGATATTAGTTATGAAGGATGGAGATATAGTAGAACAAGGTAATCATGAAGAACTTTTAGCAAAAGGCGGATTTTATTATTCCTTATACAATAGCCAATTTGAAGATGTAGAAGCATCTTAAAATAGCATACGACAGTAGGGACAGCAAAATATTTTTGTGATACAATTGTATCATGATGAATATGAGGTAGGGATTCGGGTATGAGAGATAAGGGAGAAAACATATTTACTAAAAATTATATAATAGTTTTATTAGCACTTCTAAGCTGCTTGTTGTGGGGAAGTGCTTTTCCTTCTATCAAAATAGGTTACAAGCTATTTTCTATAGGTGCCGATGATACTTTTGCAAAAATAATATTTGCAGGATTTAGATTTTTCTTATCTTCTATGATGATATTTTTATTTTGTCTAGGGACAAAGGGGACTTGTTTCCACTCCAGAAGGCTATGGATTGCTTCTATATTTAGCATTTATATCTGCAGCAGCATTTTCCATGTGGACAATTTTGCTTAAATACAATGGTGTTGGTAAGATTAGTATATATAAGTTCAGCATACCTATATTTGGCGTATTTCTTTCTTACATCTTTCTTGGAGAAAGACTATTGGGAACAAATGTGTTATGGTCAATTATATTAGTTTCAGCAAGTATTATATTGATAAATAAAGAAAAATTTATTATTTCACATGATACAAATAAAATTATTTTTTGCAATATGAAAGATAAAAAATAAACAAATTAACTAGAGAAATTAATGAACTGATTAATCAATCAAAGGGTACAAAGTAGAAACAAATTTGTTTTTGCCTTGTATCCTTATTTTTTATGAATTCTTGCCTTTTTTCATTTCTAAATTGTCTAATAAGTGTAAAGGCTTTACAAAATCAATTTGTAAAGGAGGAGAAGTGTTTGCAAGATGTAAAAGAGGAGAAGTGTTCACAGGAACTTTTTGAACAGGAATACAGAAAGATAGATAAATCGTTGTATTTGGTCGCAATCGGTTATTTGCACAACGGCGAGGATGCTAAGGACGCCGTTTCGGAAGCGGTGTTATCTGCCTATCAATCATTTAACAAATTAAAACACAAGCAATATTTTAAAACTTGGCTGACGCGTATTGTTATCAATGAGTGTAAGAATTCCTTAAAAAAGAAAAGATGTACCGAGGAACTCAACGATAATATAAATGCGTTTTATGATATGCCAACAGATGACCTTGAAATAATGGATGCAATATGTAAATTAAATCCAAAGCATACACCATATATAACATTGCGCTTTTACAATGATATGACCTATGCTGAAGTGGCAAAAACACTCCATCAACCTGTTTCAACCGTGAGGTACAAAACTAAAATTGCATTGGGCGAATTAAAAAATTTATTGGAAGGGGATGTCTTATAGTGAATGAATTTGAAAAAAAGCTATACTTGCACGGTAAAAGTGTAAAGGAGCACATTGTATCACCTGTTAGTATTGAAAGGAAGGATTTTTTTGAAATGAAAAGTACCAAAAAAGTAAGTGCAAGATTTATATTGGTGACGGCGGTAATTGTGGTGTTAGGTGCTACAACCGTACTTGCCGCAACAAATTCAAGTTTTCAAGAGTTATTAAGTCAGTTAAATCCCATTGATAGGCACTATGTTCAGCCAATTGAGTTAAGTTGTATTGACAATGGTATAAAGATGGAAGTTGTGGCAGTTGGAGCGTATGGAAACAGACTTAAGGCTTATATTACAATGCAAGATATTGAAGGAAAACGCCTTAATGAAACATCAGAATTTTATATTAACGCAAAAGCTGACGGTGGTGTTCTCGGCGGCGGAGCAGAAAATGCTTATTATGACAAAGACAGTGGGTTATGGACTGTTTTATACAAAACTGTTCCAAGTTCTGCTTTGGCAAAAAGCGGGAAAGTCACATTTAGTATGGAAGAAATCCAGTCTAATCCTCAAATTTATAACGGCCAAGAATATGATATCAATTTAACCCAAGTAAATAAGAATCCTAAGATCGTGCAAGTAAGCAGAAATGGTGATATAGGTGTTAGCGCTACCGTTTCTCAAAATGGGAATGTAGCAATGTCCCTTCTAAAGCCAAACGAAATAATTAAGACATTCCCTAAAATTGATTATTGCAAAATTACTAATATGGGCATTATAGACGGCAAACTACATTTACAGGTTTGGAGGGACTCAACAGTCAAACCCTTTTCCAACATTTACCTTATCGATAAAAAGGGTCAGTTAATACAGGAAATTGATAGAGCTTTCTTTGCGGTTGACAAAAACAACAAAATCGATAGAATTCTAAGCATTGCTGATGAAAATGGTAAGATTGTAAAAAATGAGGGAATACCAGAGCATTATGAATATACAGAATATATTTATGATATTGATATTAATAATATTGAAGACTATACACTTACTGGGGAATTCACGAAATTTGATGAAATAGATGGAAATTGGCAGGTAACGGCTGAATTTGATTCCAAAAAGGATATTATTGAGATTAATAAACAAATGGACATTGATGGACTTGGTATTGATAAAATAGTAATAACACCGTTTGGCATAGATTTTTCAGGAAGCAAGTATACTTATGACGCTGAGAACTTTGATGTGCGAGTATATAGAAATAATGAGAGTGTACAGCTTAAATGGGGAGGAGGAGTTGGTTTTTCTAACGATGGAAAGTATGAGGCTATTCTGTTTGATAGCCCTAAGCCCATTGATACATCATCTATTAATTCAATAAGTATAAATGGAAGAACGATCCCCATAACAAAAAGGTAATAGTCCTTACTTTTTCAAGGTGGTAAACCTCTGTTTTCAATCACAGAAAACATGGATGGAACAGGGTTTACCTTTTTTGTTTTTGGAATAAAGAAATGTTCGCAAAACCATATAACATTAGAGTTCAGCTCAAACGGTCCCTGCTGGTTGTATTATATTTGTTATGATATAATGTACTAAAAAGTTGGTAAGGTGGAATAGGTAGAAGGGGGGGTAGCATGGTTAATGAGAATGATTCAAGAATACTTATTGTAGAAGATGATACAAATATCAATAATTATATTTTTGAAAGTCTTTCAGTTAATAATTATAATTGTAAACAGGCTTTTTCTGGGACAGAAGCTTTGCTTTATTTAGGGAAATATGATTTTGATATTATTTTGCTTGATTTAATGCTTCCGGGGATTTCAGGAGAACAATTAATATCAGAAATAAAAAATTTGACGGACTCCTCTATCATTGTTATTTCTGCGAAGGATGAATTGGAAAGCAAAGTTGATGTATTAATGTTAGGAGCAGATGATTATCTTACAAAGCCCTTTAAAATAGAAGAATTAAAGGCTAGAATGTTTGTGCAATTAAGAAATAAAAACAAAAAAGTAAATAACAAATTGATGAAATATAAAAATCTGACACTAGATAAATCTTTGCATAAGGTAATGATTGAAAATCATGAAGTGGATTTAACTCCGCAAGAATTTAAAATTTTAGAATTATTATTAAGTTTTCCCAATAGAGTGTTTTCAAAGCAAGATATCTATGATTTTGCTTGGGACGAATACTTTGAAGGAGAAGATAAAACAGTAAATGTACATATTAGTAATATAAGAAAAAAATTCAAAGAGTATTCAGATGAAGAATATATAGAAACAGTTTGGGGAATAGGATTTCGGTTAAGCAAATAAATCTTTAACAATTCTTTAATCTTTATTTTCGAATTGTTAAACTTTTTCTTTTATAATGTAAGTGATTATAAAAGAAGGAGGTAAGAAAATGGATTATTTACTTTCAGTTCAAAACTTATCAAAAAAATATAGCAATCAATTTGCCATTAATAATATAAGCCTGAATTTAAAAAAAGGCGAAATTTATGGGCTAATTGGGAAAAATGGAGCAGGAAAAACTACTCTTTTAAAGATTATATCAGGATTAGTAAAACCTAGCAATGGAGAAATTGCTTTATTTGACTATAGTGGGGCTAGCAGGAAAAAGGTTTTATCAAGAATAGGTACATTGATAGAGGCTCCTGGACTGTACTCAAATTTAACAGCATATGATAACTTAAAGTTAAAGTGCTTATGCTTAGGGATAAATGATTCTAAATATATTGGTTCTATCTTACAAATTGTTGGGCTAGAAGGGGAGTCAAATAAAAAGGTAAAACAATATTCTTTAGGAATGAAACAGAGATTAGGAATTGCCATGGCATTAGTAGGAGAACCAGATTTATTATTATTAGATGAACCTATAAATGGACTAGATCCACAGGGGATAAAGAATGTTAGAGATATTGTATTGAAACTCAATAAAGAGTATGGGATAACAATGATAATTTCAAGTCATATTTTGGATGAATTGTTAAAGATCGTTGATAGGTTTGGAATAATCAATGATGGAAGGCTATTAAAAGAAATATCAAAGGCTGAGCTTAAGGAAATATGTTGCAATCATATTGAAATAAAGATAGAAGAACCTAAAAAAGCAATTGTAGTCCTAGACAAATTAGGATTTAACAATTACAAGGTAATAGATAATCATACGATAAATATTTATGAAAGATTAAATGATAGTGGATTAATCTCAATGGAATTATATAAGAATGATATTTCCATTAACAGCATTTCTATAGAATCTATTTCCATAGAGGATTATTTTATTCATTTAACGGGAGGGAATATTGATGAACAATCTAATTAGGATGGATTTTTATCGTATGAGAAAAAGTAAAACCACATGGATTATTTTGATGTTTTTGATATTAATGATGTTTGCCTCCATTTATATGTCTTATTCAGATATAGAGTATTATAAGAACAATCCATCTGCATTAGAAAATCTAAAATCATCTTCGGAGGAAGTTAATTGGGGAATATATATAGGAAGTGTTTCGCCAAAGTGGTGCGAAGATAATAAAGTTCCCATTGATGGATTAATCAAAATAAATATTCAGAGCAAAATTGTATTAATGTTTTTGGTCGTGTTTGTTGTGGGTTTTGTAAGTAAAGAAAATACTTCTGGTTTTATTAAAAATATTGCAGGACAAGTATCAAATCGTGGATTTATATTGTTGTCTAAAATGATTATCGTAGGGATATATTCATTAATTTTATTGGCAGTAGCAACTGTAACAATATTTGTAAGTAGTAAGATATTGTTTGGATATGTTTTTGTGGAGGATTTAGGATTGTTGATAAAATATATTGTTTATCAATGGATATTACATGTGGCATTTGGATCATTTATGATATTTTTAATTACACTTTTAAAAAATGAAATTGCAAGTTTATTGATAGGAATTTTAGTTTCTGCTGGTATACTACAAATTGTTGATGCTTTCATAAAATCAAATAAAAAAAGTATAATGTACTTTTTAAATTCAGGAAACATTGGACGATTAAGTTTGGGAGATTGTAGACCATTACTTATAGCGGTTGTTTCAATGACAATATATATGGCAATTAGTATGTATGTCATCAATAATAGAGATATTCAATAAGGAGAGTATTAGGATGAAGTTTGCGTTAATTATTATCATTATTATTTTATTTATTGCTATATTATATTTATATAATTATCGGAAACAAGTTCGTTCTATTACTGAACAATTAAAATTTATTATTTCACATGATACAAATAAAATTATTTTTTGCAATATGAAAGATAAAGAAATAAACAAATTAGCTAGAGAAATTAATGAATTGATCAATCAATCAAAGAATTTAAAAAAGGAATATGTAAATAAAGATATTTATTTAAAAAACACTTTAACAAGCTTATCTCATGATATAAGAACGCCATTAACTTCGTTAGATGGCTATATTCAATTGCTAAAAGTAAGTGATGATTTGAACAAAAAGGATTATTATACGGATATATTACAAGATAGGGTAAATGTCTTAAATTACATGATTGAGAATTTGTTTATATATTCAAAACTTCAAAATCAAACATTTCATTTAGAATTAGAAACATGTGATTTAAAGAAAATTTTAGTTAATACAATTTTTCAATACTATGAAGAATTTGAAAAAGAAAACATTGATTTATCAATTGAATTCAATGAAGATGAAGATTATTCTATTGTTTCAAATGAAATAGCTTTGATTAGAATTATACAAAATATCATTAAAAATATCTTAGAACATGCTAGAGATAGTGCAGTAATAGCAATGTCAAAAGTAAACAATGAAATCATATTAGAATTTAAAAATGGATTTGACATCAGTGATAAGATTGATTCAAATAGAATCTTTGATTTGTTTTATAAAAGTGATTCGGCAAGAAGTAAAAGTTCTAGTGGTATAGGGTTGGCTGTTGTAGATGAATTAGTTAGACAAATTAAGGGAAATATCAAATGCGAAATAAATGGGACTGAATTTAGTTTGATACTAGCATTTATTAAAAGCTCATGATGAAGATATATAAGTATTAATTGAGAAAATCAATACCTGAAGGATTCTCCTTCAACATATTTTTGTGGTAAAATTATTAGCATAATGGATAATAAGGAGTGAGTCTATGGAATCACATAATGAACCAATAATAACAATAAGAGGATTGGAAAAGAGTTTTGGTACTAAAAAGGTGTTGAAGGGAATAGATTTAGATGTTTATAGTGGACAAATCATAGGTTATATAGGGCCAAATGGAGCAGGGAAAAGTACTACTGTTAAGATAATGCTAGGGCTTATTGAACAGTATACAGGGGAAGTAAAGATATTTGGACAAAATATATCAAGTGGAAATGTAGAATACAAAAAGAGAATAGGCTATGTTCCTGAAACAGCTGAAATATATGATAGTTTAACTGGAAGAGAATATTTAACCTTTATAGGAGAGCTATATGGTCTTGATTACAATGTAGCTGATGAAAAGGCAGAGAGATTAATGGAATTGTTCAGCCTAAAAGATGTATATAATTCAAGGATATCCTCATATTCAAAGGGAATGCGTCAAAAGGTAGTCATAATATCAAGTTTATTGAACAATCCAGATATTCTATTTTTAGATGAACCCCTAAGTGGAATGGATGCAAATAGTGTCATGGTTTTCAAAGAAGTATTAGCAGAATTGGCTTCTCAAGGGAAAACTATATTTTATTCATCTCATATAATGGAAATCGTTGAAAAGATAAGTAGTAGAATAGTCCTTATAAATGATGGACAAGTTGTTGCAGATGGAAGTTTTGACGAATTAAAAGAAAAATCTATGGAAGGTTCATTGGAAGAGATATTTAACGAACTCACTGGATTCAATGAACACAAAGAGATTGCAGAAGAAATTGTATCCATAGTTCAAGGGGTGTAGGATATGAAGGATTTTAAAATACTAAGGTTTATAGATAAATTTAGAGGATTGTTTGAAAGCTTTGGAGTAGATTATGATACTATGCGAAAGATACTTCAACTTAAGCTTATGTTAGATGAAAGAAGAGTTCCTACAGTAATGCAAAATAATACTTCCAAAAAGAAGAGTGAAGAGGGAAATAGTATCATAAAATCTCTTTGGTTTTATATATTGCTAGGGTTGATGTTAGTTCCTTTTGTTATTATGAAAGAAAATTATCTATTTCAAATGAGTTTTCTATTTGGGATATTGATGTTTATGATGATGACTATTTTGATTTCAGATTTTTCTTCTGTACTATTGGATTTAAGAGATAAAGATATAATTTTGTCAAAGCCAGTAGACGGGAAGACCTTAAGTGCAGCAAAGACTGTGCATATAATGATATACATGTTTTATATAACATTTTCTTTTACAGGGCCAGCACTTATTGTATCCTTATTTAGAAGTGGATTTATGTTTTTTGTATTATTTTTATTGGAAATAATTTTGATGGATTTATTGATAGTAGCTTTAACTGCTTTATTGTATATATTGATACTTAAGTTTTTTGACGGTGAAAAGCTTAAAGATATTATTAATTATGTACAAATTGTTTTAACTATAGCATTATCTGTAGGATATCAACTTATAGGAAGATTGTTTGATTTTAGTGATGTTATGAATATTGATTTTGTTCCAAAATGGTGGCAATACTTAATTCCATCCATATGGTTTGGTGGACCTTTTGAGTTTATCATCAATAAAAATTATGATACTCACATAATATTATTTTCAGTTTTAGCGTTGATAGTTCCTATATTAGCAATAATAATATATGTAAAGCTTACACCTACTTTTGAAAGCAATTTGCAGAAATTGAACAATAGTAGTGGAAATGTGAAAGTTAGGGATAGAGGATTAAATTTCTATTTATCAAATATATTTTGTAGAACTAAAGAAGAAAGAACGTTTTTTAGATTTGCTACCAATATGATGAAAAAAGAAAGGAATTTTAAGCTTAAAACCTATCCTTCATTGGGACTTTCTCTGGTTTTCCCATTTATATTTTTATTGTCAATGGCAAAAGATGAGGGATGGGCAAATATAGCCAATAGCAAGATGTACTTTAATATATATTTTGTTGCCTTTATGATACCAACCATACTTATGGTCATAGGTTATTCTGAAAAATATAAAGCTGCTTGGATTTATAAGTTTTTGCCTTTTACTGAGGCAAAAGATATATTTAAAGGTACTTTAAAAGCTTTTGTCATTAATCTTTTGCTTCCTATGTATGTTTTTGAAAGTATAATATTTATGATTATATTTAAAGGGAAAATAGCTTTAGATTTAGTTATAGTATTTTTAAACATAATACTATTTATCGTGATTTGCTTTAAATGCATGAAAAAGACTTTACCTTTTTCTGAACCTTTTGAAGTTGTAAGTCAGAGTCAGGGATTTATTGTTATACCATTGTTTTTAATTATAGGGGTTTTAGCTGGAGTTCATTATGGGGCTACAAAAATTGACTATGGCAGATATATTTATATACTTATATTAGTTATAGCAAATATATTTGCATGGGAAAAGGCATTTAACATATCTATTGAAAATATGTAGGGGAGACCTGTGGTCTCCCGCTTTTTTATTATTTTTTCAATTTAACGATATTGTTAAATACTTCTTCATTTTCTCTTATCTTATGTTCATTCCCTAGTACGCATAGATAATTTTGTTTCATTGTATCTTCAAGAATAGGTGATAGAGCCTTTATATCTTTAAGCTTTGTGTTTAATACTTCATCTCTTGTTTTTTGTACTTCTTCTTGACTTATATTAGAGATATATCTTATTGTTGCTATTTGACCCTTCATGTGAGGAGTCAAAGCTGGGTCTAGACGACTTATAGTTCCTATGATGAATGTTGTTAAATCGGAATCATCTAGACTTAAGTTCTTAATATAATCTGCCATATTGTCATAAGCCTCTATAGTTTCCTTAAGATTAGGATCTCTATAGGAGTAAGTAATTACATGACCAGAGCTATCAAAGGATATACCTGCACCATAAGCTCCACCTCTTGCTCTTATTCTATTGTGAAGATAATCGCCATTTAATATAGTAGCTAGAACAAGCATACTGCCATTGTATTCATATCCAAGTTTTTTGAAATTATAGCCCTTTGATACATATTGAACATTGCCAGCTGAAAGTATTCCTTCATTCAATTTTTCTTCAGAAAAACTAAATTCTTTATTTTCTAATTCTTCTTTATTGAGTTCTTTTGTCACAACTTTTAGATTATCTTTTACAATAGCGAAATCGTCCTTATCTCCAGTAAATGATACAATTAAATTATTTATATTAAATATCTTTTTGTATACTTCATGAATATTGGACATGATTTCTTCACAATTTTCATCAAAGTTTTCTAGGATATCTGAAAGGAACCAGTAGAAATCTAGTCCATTTATTTTATCTATATATCTCATAATTGGCGAGAAATAGGAACCAACTCTTACAGAAGCTACAGAATGTCCCATATCAAATATAATCATTTCTATTCTTGATTTCAACTGTTGAAGTAGTTCTTTAACTCGTTTTTTATCTTCTAATTTACTTTCTGTAATCAATGTATTTGTAAGTTCTAATAGTTTAGATATATTGTCTCCTATAGCCTTGCCACTTACAATAAATTTAGGATGGAAAACTTCACTGCTTTTATTTTTTCCATAGGCACTAACACTAAAATTAATTCCACCGGTATTTACATATATTTCATTTGAAATTTCAGAATAATTCATACTTTCTGTATCCATCTTTCCTAAAATCCAAGCTAATAGATTTGTATATGGAATCAATTCCTCATCAATCATAGATATATCAAAATAAAAGTCTACATAGGCAATCTTACTAGTGAAGATATCATGATAAAGTATGGCGTAGTTTTCATCCTTAATTATTTCCTGAGGAATAATTAAAGCTTTAGGTTCTACATCAGATATTGAAAGTTTTGGAATTGTAGCTTTGGCTTCTTCAGTATCTTCTGACAACTGGATTGTTTTGAGTTTTTCATTTTGTTCAATTAATTTCTCTATATCTTCTTCAGTAAGAGATTTTTTATAATCAGCTAGTTTTTCTTTTGTTTTCTCAATTTTTTCTTCTCCCAATCCTTTTTTAGGCTCTATAATGACCATAGAACTATGGGAATTGTTTATGATTTTTTCTTCAATAAATTTTTCAAAGTAGCCATTATCTATATTAGCTCTTATTTTGTTTATAGTTTCATCATATTGTAGATGAGTTGTAGGGCTACTATCATACAACCAGCTATTTAAGGATTGTATATTATATATAAGGCCTTTAGTTGGGAAATTTTCAGCTTCTCGTAGATTATATTCAACTATATTTATACAAGCTTGAATTAGTTTTTTATCAATACCTTCTTTAACTAATTTGTTTAAAGTATCAAAGACTATTTTTTCAAATTCTTCTTTTTTATCTAAGGATGTGTTTTTTGCAACAATACCGAAACCTATTTGTATACCATCTGTGATTATTGGGAATATATCTTCTCCTATTCCCGCATCAATTAATGCCTTTTTAAGTGGAGCAGCTTGAGATTCTATTAACAATTGACTTAATATACTACTCATCAAATAGGTTTCTGAATCAGTTTTTTCTCCCAATACGAAGTTTAAACTTAAATAAGTACGATTTTCTTCATTTTCGTCACTTGAAATGGGATAGTAGTCTACTATTTCTTTTCTAGATTTAAAAGGTTCTTGACTATGGATATGGGAATCTATTTTTGTTTTATCAAAATTTGATAGATAGTTTTCATCTATAAATTTAAGTTGTTTTTGTATATCACCATTTCCATATAGGTATATATAGCTATTGGAAGGGTGATAGAATTTTCTATGAAAATCTAAAAAAGCTTCATAGCTAAGTTCTGGAATAACATCAGGATTTCCACCAGAAGAATATTGATAACAAGTATCAGGATAGAGTGATTTACTTATATTTTCTTCTAGAATTGTCTCAGGAGACGAATAAGCCCCTTTCATTTCGTTATAGACAACACCTTTATATTCTATATCATCTTCATTTTTAAACAATTCATAGTGCCAACCTTCTTGCATAAATATTTCAGGTTTTTCATATATGCTAGGATAAAAAACTGCATCTAAATAGACATCCATCAAGTTGAAGAAATCTTTTTCATTTCTACTTGCTATAGGATATATTGTCTTGTCTGCAAAGGTCATAGCATTGATAAAAGTTTGCAGTGAACCTTTTACCATGTCCATGAAAGGTTCTTTAGTTTTGTATTTTCTAGAACCAGATAGAACGCTGTGTTCTATTATATGAGGAACCCCCGTGCTATCTGATGGTGGAGTTCTAAATCCAATTGAAAAAACTTTGTTGTCATCATTATTTTCTAAATGGAGCAATTGTGCACCTGATTTTTCGTGATAGAATATTCTTGCGATTGACTGTATTTCTTTTATTTCATACTCATCTACTAAATTAAATCCAAAGTAAGTTTTACCAATTTCAAAAGTCACAAAATTACCTCCTTTTATAAAAATTAGTGCTATATTTAATATTATAGCACTAATGGAGATAATAACGCCAAAAAAATGCGACAAAAAGAACCGTCCTCGTATATATTGTAGACATTAATGTTCCAGTGTGGTATTATAAAAAAGAAGTGGTAAGACCACTAGACCATTAAACCAAAATTAATATTATGGAGAGGATGACTTAAATGGAAAAGAAGAGAAGTGCTAAGATATCAATAGTAGGTGCAGGTTCAGTAGGGGCAACTGCTGCTTATGCATTAGTTATTGGAGGTTTGGCTTCAGAACTAGTGATAGTTGATGTTAACAAAGAAAAAACATTAGGTGAAGTACTAGATTTAAGTCATGGTGCAGGATTTGTAAAACCTGTAAATATTAAAGCTGGAGAATACAAAGATACTAAGGATTCAGACATTGTTATCATAACAGCGGGGGCTGCACAAAAACCTGGTGAAACTAGAATAGATCTTGTAAATAAAAATATTAAAATTCTCAAATCAATTGTTCCAGAAGTCGTTAAATATAGTCCAAATTCAATATTGTTAGTAGTTTCAAATCCTGTAGACATATTAAGTTATGTAGCATATAAACTATCAGGATTTCCTAAAGAAAGAGTTATAGGTTCTGGTACTGTTTTGGATACTTCAAGACTTAAATATGAAATAAGCAAGAGATTAAAGATAGATGCAAGAGATGTCCATACTTATATCATAGGAGAGCATGGAGATACAGAATTTCCAGCATGGAGTTTAACAAATATTCAAGGTATTGAAATTGATGAATACGCCAAAGAAGTAGGGTGTAAATACAATGAAGCTGTTAGAGCAGAAATCCATGAAAATGTTAAAAATGCAGCTTATGAAGTCATTAATAGAAAAGGAGCTACTTTCTATGCTATTGGCTTAGCTATCAAACGTATAGTAGAGGCTATACTAGGTGATGAAAAATGCATATTACCAGTTTCTACTTTAGTTGAGGACTATTATGATATAAATAATATTTACCTAGGAATACCAGCCATAGTTGGAAGAAATGGTGTTGAAAGAGTGTTAAAGATAAGTTTAAATGATGACGAAATTAAAAAATTGCAAAGTTCTGCAAACGTATTAGAAACAGTTTTAGATGCATCATTCCCAAAAGAAGAAGTAGCCATATAATACAAATAGTCACCTTTATTATTACTAATAGAGGTGACTATTATTTTATGGATTTTTTCATTTCACAATTTACAAAAGCAAGATGATCTGTCATTGCTTTTTCAGCAGCTTTAGGATTGTGAGATTCTAAAGCTTTATATATATCAAGATGTTGAGATTTTATGATTTCCTTATGCTTTTCTTCTATCATTATATTCTTTCTTATATCCTTTATAGATGCTTCAATAAGGGATGAAACTGCATTTAATATACTTTGTAGAAGGAAGTTTTTACTTGCCTGTGCTATTTTATAGTGAAAAATCACATCAAGTTTGGCTAATTCATCTTCAGAATTTGAATTTTCTGCAGTGATTAAAATATTTTTTATATCTTCTAATTCTTCAGCTGTAATTCGTTCAGCTGCTAATACAACTGTTCCTTTTTCTATTACATTTCTAAGTTCCAATATTTCTTCTGCATTGCTTTCTTTTATTAAAAAAAATGTAGAGAAAGGTTCAAACAATATATCTTCAAAATTATCTTTAATAAAATTTCCCTCTCCCTGTTTAGACTCTATTAGTCCCATTATCTCTAATTCTTTTAAGGCTTCTCTTACAGAAGATCTGCTTACTTCTAATGTTTCAGCCATTTGTCTTTCAGAGGGCAATTTGTCACCTTTGTTGAGATTTCCTCTCAAAAGCATTTCTTTTATTTGTTCAACTACTTTTTCAGAAACAGTTGTATTCTTAATTGGAGTAAACATAGTATTTCTTCCTTTCTCAATTTAAGCTTATATTATATTTTACCTAAAATATTGTTGTATTTCAAGGTAGTAATTATCGGTGCCGCGGGTTTTTGCGACAGTGAGAACCGTCCCTGCTGTCTCAAATACTGGCCTTGGCCTTGCCATAACTAAGGAGTTAGTTGAACAAATGGGACATGAAATAAATTTAGAATTCCATAATAGTAAGCTTAGTATTATAATTAAGTGGAAAATATAAAAGATAGGGGATAAACAAGTGAAAAAGGATTCAAAGCTTTTATCATTGTGAAGTTATAAAACAAATGTTAGATATGTGGAAAAAAGACAATATGGTAGAATTTGAGAAGTATATGACAGAAATAGATGCCCAAGGAAATAAAGAATTTAACGATATGCTTTTAAATAAGAGAAATGAAAATATGGCTAATAAAGTTGAAGAATAATTAAATAGTTTTTTAACAAATAAAAAGGCTTCCTTGGGAAGCCTTTTTTGTTTTTAGATGCTGATTTAAAAAGAATAAGAAAAATAAATTGTAACTAAATTGTAATATTTTTTTGTTAAATATGAGGTATTATATAAATACATAGTAAAAAAATACATAAAAGTAATATAATGCACGATATTACCAAATAATACATAATGCAACAAGATTATCAAAAACTAATGCTAATGTTGTCAAATTTTATGATTATTAATTACAATTCTCTTTAATAAATGGACAGGAGGTGACGAAAATATCAAGAAGAGATTGTATTTGATAATAAAATAAAACAAGGAGGGTTTAATGTGAGAAAGTTTTTTAAGCGCAATATAAGTCTGATTTTGACAGCTGTGCTTTTACTTTCTATATTTTCAGGGTCACTGCCAGTTAGTGCAGAGGAAAATGCTAGTTCTCCAATCATTTACTTAAAAGGAATGGAGAATGATACAAATGTGAAACCTAGTGTTTCAAGTACCCTCACTAATAAGATTTATGACAACGGAGAAGCTGGACCATATGTAGTTAGCTTTGATGGACCAGTGTATGATTATATGAAAACAGAAATTGAGAATTTAGGAGCTAAGATAGAAGAATATATTCCTGATTTTTCATTTTTAGTGATGATGACTCCTGAGACTGCTAAAAATGTAAAAAGACTTTCATGCGTCAATGATGTCATTGTTTATGAGCCTATTTTCAAGATAGATCCAGATTTCATGGATGGTTTTGGAAATATAAAGAAAAGGGGAGAAATGAAGGTTAGAATTCTTACATTTGATGATACGAATACAGAAAAACAAATACAATCACTTAATATAAAAGAAATAGAGAGTGATATAGATAGTATAATTGCATTGATAGATAGCGGAGAAATAATGAAGCTTGCAAACTTAAATTCCGTTAAGTTTATTGAACCAGTTCCTGAATTTCAGTTATTTAATGATGTGGCTAAAGGGTATATGGGCGTAGAAGGTACATGGAATTTAGGATATACTGGGGAAGGACAAGTTGTAGGTATTGCTGATACAGGACTTGATACAGGGAAAAATGATACTAGTATGCATAAAGATTTTCAAGGAAGAATAGATAAAATTATTCCATTGGGAAGAAATACAGCAGATGACCCTCATGGACATGGGACTCATGTTGCAGGCTCTGTGCTTGGCAGCGGTGCTAGTTCCAATGGACAAATTAAGGGCATGGCTCCTAAAGCTCATCTTGTATTTCAATCTGTATTGGATTCTAGAAATGGCCTTGGCGGGCTTCCAAATGATTTAAATGATTTATTTAGACAGTCATGGAATGAAGGAGCACGAATTCATACAAATTCATGGGGTGCTGCTGGGTCTGGAGTGTACAATACAAATTCAAGACAAGTTGATGAATATCTTTGGAACAACAACAATATGATTATACTTTTTGCAGCAGGAAATGAGGGACAATCTAAATCTGGTGGTACAGTATACAATTCAATAGGTTCTCCAGGTACTGCAAAGAACTGTATAACTGTTGGAGCTTCAGAAAATTATAGACCAGAAAAAGGTCAACTTGGTGATAATCCAAATCAAATCGCATCATTTTCTAGTCGTGGTACTTGTAAAGATGGAAGAGTAAAGCCTGATATAGTAGCTCCAGGGACATGGATTCTTTCAACAAAATCTTCAAAAGCACCAACAAGCAATTTTTGGGGAGAATATAATAATTATTATGCATATATGGGTGGAACATCAATGGCTACTCCCCTTACAGCAGGTGCAGTTGCAATTGCAAGAGAATATATGATAAAAGAATGGAAACATACTCCAAGCCCTGCAATGATGAAGGCAGCAGTGATAAATGGTGCTACAGATATGGGTTATGGATGCCCAAGTCGTGATCAAGGATGGGGACGTATAAATCTTGTGGATTCATTAAAGTCGAAACAATATAAATATGAAGATGAAACAAAGAGCTTATCTACAGGACAAGTTGCAAATTACACTTATGCAATTAAATCTAATAAAACACCTTTAAGAGTTTCTCTTGTTTGGACTGATTATCCAGGCTCCACATCAGCTTCAAAAGCTCTTGTAAATGATTTAGATTTGAAAATAACTTCTCCATCGGGAGTTGTTTATTATGGAAATGATTTTACAAAACCATTTGACAGTGAAATTGATCGTTTAAACAATGTTGAAAATATATTTATAGATAATCCAGAAGTAGGAAATTATAAGATTGAAGTAATAGCATATAATATACCTCAAGGACCACAATCTTTCGCCTTATTTGCATCAGGAGACTTTGGAGAAGTAAGTGGAGATTTAGAAGCACCAATATGTAGCATAATATCTCCAGAAAATGGAGCAAATGTAAATGGCAATGTATCTATAACTGCAGATGCTAAGGACAATGTTGGAGTAACAAAGGTTGAGTTCTATGTTGATGGAGAAAATATTGGGACAAGTACAAAAGTTCCATATAGCATAAATTGGGATACAACAAAAGTATCAAATGGTACTCATAAACTTCAAGTCAAAGCATATGATGCATCAGGAAATGTAGGAGTATCTGAAGAAATATCAGTTGTTGTTGAAAATAAGAGTGAAGAGCCAAATCCAGAGACTGAATATGTAACAGAGACTTATTCTGGTTCTGCTTCTTGGTGGGGCTCATATGAAAAAGCTATAGATGTTACTGCAACTGGTAAAATAACAGTTGAATTAAAAGGGTCTTCAAAATTGTCTATGAAACTATATGATTCATCTGGAAATGTAGTTTCTCAAGGAACCAATTCGATTTCCTATGATACTTTAGCAATTGGACAATATAAAATAGTGGTATCTTCAACAAGTTTTTGGGGTGAATCATTTACTTTAAAAGTGACATATCCTGTAGCAAAAGGCGGTAATGAAGATGAGGATAAGGATACAGAAGCACCAAAATGTAGCATAATCTCTCCAGAAAATGGAGCAACTGTAAATGGCAATGTATCTATAACTGCAGATGCTAAGGACAATGTTGGAGTAACAAAGGTTGAGTTCTATGTTGATGGAGAAAATATTGGGACAAGTACAAAAGTTCCATATAGCATAAATTGGGATACAACAAAAGTATCAAATGGTACTCATAAACTTCAAGCCAAAGCATATGATGCATCAGGAAATGTAGGAGTATCTGAAGAAATATCAGTTGTTGTTGAAAATAAGAGTGAAGAGCCAAATCCAGAGACTGAATATGTAACAGAGACTTATTCTGGTTCTGCTTCTTGGTGGGGCTCATATGAAAAAGCTATAGATGTTACTGCAACTGGTAAAATAACAGTTGAATTGTCAGATATGTTTTTTGGAACGAGTTTATCTATGAAACTATATGATTCATCTGGAAATGTAGTTTCTCAAGGAACCAATTCAATTTCCTATGATGTTTCAGTAGTTGGAAAATATAAGATAGTAGTTTCAAGTGATTGGGTTGAATATTTTACTATGAAAGTAACATATCCTGTAACAAAATAGATTAAAGAAAAATAAATCAAGGGCGATTAAAAATCGCCCTTGATTTATTTTGTATAATTGTCAAAATAACCTTTGATATATACAATAGGTGTGCCTTTATCTCCACTTCCTGAAGTCAAATCACAAAGAGAACCTATAAGGTCCGTAAGTCTTCTAGGAGTAGTACCTTGAGATTCCATATTGCCTACTAGATTTGCTTCCTTATTTTCAATATACTGAGAAATAGCACGTTTAAGTTCTTCACCCTTTAAATTAGGGAAATTGTTATCTGCAAGATATTTTATCTTTATTTCATTGGGTGTTCCTTCCAAGCCAGAAGTATAAGCAGGGGATACAATAGGGTCGGCTAGTTCCCAAATTTTTCCCACTGGATCTTTAAATGCACCATCTCCATAAACCATAACTTCAACATTTTTGCCTGTTTTTTCTTTAAGGATAGCTTGAATATTATCTACAATAGGTTGGCAATCTCTTGGGAAAAGTTTAATGCTTTCTTCTGTTGCTTTATTTGAACCTAAAAGTCCATATTTTTCATTATATCCACTGCCATCAACAGATGTCGTTAAGATTTCATCAAGACTATAAATTTTTTTTCCACCGTTTTCTTTTAATATTCTTTTGGTTCTAAATCTTGTATGAATATCACAGGTAAGAACATTTTTTGTGTAGTTTAAAATAGTTTTTGGATTATTTGAGAAGATAATTTCACATTCAGTTCCATACTCTTCAATTAGAGATTTATAATATTCAATGTAGTCTACACCAGTAAAAGGATGTTTATTGTATCCGAAAAGTTCTCGAAATTCACTTTCTGTTAAAACATCTGTCCAAGGGTTTACTCCTTTTTCGTCAAGAGAATCCATATCTATTAAATGATTGCCTACTTCATCAGCTGGATAGCTAAGCATTAATATGATTTTTTTAGTTCCCTTCGCAATACCACGAAGACAAATGGCAAAACGATTACGACTTAAAATAGGGAATATAACGCCAATGGAATCTTCGCCAAATTTTTTATTTATATCTTTTGCAATATTATCTATATTTGCATAGTTTCCTTGAGTACGAGCAACTACGGATTCGGTTACAGCGACTATGTCCTTATCATCTATAGAAAAATTTTCTGCTTCTGAAGCTTTCAATACTGTATCTACAACTACATCAACTATATTATCTCCTTCTTTTACAATTGGAGCACGAAGACCTCTAACAACAGTTCCAACCATTCTCTCCATTTAAATCACTCCTTAAAGTTTTATTTTAAACTCAAGAATCATCTTTCAATTATAATATATACTATTTTTGGATATAAGTAAAATAAATAGATATAATATTTGATATAAGCTTAGCTTATATCAAATATATGTATATATATGTTGAGATAGTAAAATTCCTATTTATATAAGCTATAATAGCCACATATTAGTAAAAAAATACATGAATAGATATAGACATTAAGACCCAGTTAATGCTAAGAAACATACTAATATGTTATAATATTTGTTGTAATCAAACAAAGAATATAGAAGGGAAAAAGTATGAATTTATTAAATGTAGAAAATATTTCAAAAAGCTATAATGAGAAACGATTGTTTAAAAATATAAGTTTAGGGATAAATGAAGGAGATAAGATTGGTCTTATAGGTATAAACGGTACTGGTAAAACTACGCTTCTAAAGATAATTGCAGGAATGGAAGAAGCAGATGAAGGTGAAGTTGTCAAAGGGAGTTTGGTTAGAATAGAATATCTTCCTCAAAAAATTTTCTTTGATTCCAATGCTACTGTAGAAGAACAAGTTTTTAAAGGTAATTCTAAAAACATGATATTGATTAGGCAATATCACGAGGCTATAAGTAATCCCAATACATCAAGTGAAGAATTACTTAATCTTACAAATGAAATGGATGCAATGAATCTTTGGAATTTAGAAAATGAAGCAAAAGCTGTATTGACAAAGCTTGGTATCTCAGATTTTAAGGCGAAAGTAGAATGTTTATCGGGAGGAGAAAAAAAGAGAATTGCACTGGCTAGTGCTTTGATAAATCCGTCAGAGTTACTTGTACTGGACGAACCAACAAATCATCTTGATAACGATACGATAGAATGGCTAGAGGAATATCTTGCTAAGAAGAAAGGTGCACTACTCATGATAACTCATGATAGATATTTTTTGGATATGGTAGTTAATAAAATTATTGAGCTTGATAAGGGCAATCTTTATTCCTATGAAGGAAATTATAACAATTATCTGGAGAAGAAATTGGAAAGAGAAGAGATGGAAGTTGCCAGTGAGAAAAAAAGACGAAGTTTACTTAGAAAAGAGTTAGCTTGGATGAAGCAAGGTGCAAAGGCCCGTTCCACAAAGCAAAAGGCCAGAATAGGACGTTTTAATGAACTAAATGAGAAAGTAGTGGATTTAACTGATGAAAAGCTTGAAATATCAGTAGGAAGCAGACGTCTTGGCAAAAAAGTAATAGAAATTGATCATATAAGTAAATCTTTTGATGATAAAAAAGTAATAGATGATTTTGATTATATTTTATTGAAAAATGACAGGATTGGGATATTAGGACCAAATGGTAGCGGTAAGTCTACTCTTATAAATATTATGGCAAAGAAGCTTGAGCCTGATATGGGGAAAGTGGATGTGGGGGATACAGTAAAGATAGGATTGTATTCCCAAGAAACTTATCATATAGATGATGATATGAGAGTTATAGATTATGTCAAGGAAGGTTCAGATTATATAACAACATCAGATGGGGTTAAAATCAGTGCTTCTCAAATGTTAGAGAAATTCTTGTTTCCACCGTCAGTACAATGGACTCCAATAGGAAAACTATCTGGAGGAGAAAAGAGAAGACTCCATTTACTTAGAGTTCTCATGGAAGCACCAAATGTATTGTTGCTAGATGAGCCAACGAATGATTTAGATATAGAAACTCTCACTATTTTAGAGGATTATCTTGAAGAATTTTCGGGAGCAGTTGTTGTAGTTTCTCATGATAGATATTTTCTAGATAAAGTAGTAGATAAAGTTTTTGTGTTTGAAGGAGATGGGAAAATAGTTCAATACACGGGAAACTATTGGAGTTTCAAACAAAATGTTAAGGACAAGAAACAAGAAATCAACAAGGAGACTAAAAAAGTTCCTAAAAAAGAAAAGCCAAGTATTGAGAACAAGCCTTTAAAATTATCCTATAAAGAACAGAGAGAGTATGAGGAAATAGATGAAATCATTTTAGAACTTGAAGATAAAATTCGTGAAATTGATGAAAAAATAGAAGGAGCTTCTACAGACTATTTGCTTTTACAAGAGTTGCTTGAAGAAAAGGACAATTTAAATTCTGAATTAGATAAAAAGATGGAAAGATGGGTTTATTTGAATGAACTGGTTGAAAAGATAGAGGAACAAAAAAATTAAAAAATAAATATAGATATTTGAAAGGATGGAAAAATGAATAAAATATTAGTATTGGCAGAAAAACCCTCTGTTGGGAGAGATATAGCTAGAGTATTGAAATGCAATAAAAAAGGTAATGGATACCTAGAAGGAGATAAATATATTGTTACTTGGGCATTGGGCCATTTAGTGACACTTGCAGACCCTGAAGAATACAATAAAAGTTATAAATCATGGAGAATTGAAGATTTACCAATACTTCCATCTCATATGAAATTAGTCGTCATTAAACAAACCCAAAAGCAGTTTTATATTGTTAAAGAGCAAATGAACAGGAAAGATGTATCACAAATTGTTATTGCAACTGATGCAGGTAGAGAAGGGGAACTTGTTGCAAGGTGGATCATTGAAAAAGCTAATATAAGGAAACCTATCAAAAGGCTTTGGATTTCTTCTGTTACAGACAAAGCTATTAGAGATGGATTTAACAAATTGAGAGAGGGGAAAGAATATGAAAATCTTTATGCATCAGCTGTAGCTCGAGCTGAAGCAGATTGGATTGTAGGGATAAATGCTACTCGTGCTTTGACTTGCAAGTACAATGCTCAACTTTCTTGTGGTAGAGTTCAAACGCCCACTCTTTTCATGGTTGCCAAAAGAGAAGAGGAAATTAAGAATTTTAAAGAAAAAGAGTTTTATGGTATTGCTGCTACGACTAAGGATTTAAAATTAGTATGGCAAGATAACCACACAAAAGACATAAGAACATTTGATGAGAAAAAATGTGATAAAATACTTGCTTCAATTGAGAAAAAAGATGCACAGGTTTATGATGTGGAGAAAACTTATAAAAAAAGTTATTCTCCTAGATTGTATGATTTGACAGAGCTTCAGAGAGATGCGAATAAAATTTTTGGCTATTCTGCAAAAGAAACTTTGTCTATAATGCAAAGGCTCTATGAAACTCATAAAATACTCACATATCCAAGGACAGATTCTAGATATTTAACTTCAGATATAGTGGATACTTTAGGTGAAAGAATTAAAGCTTGTGGAATTGGACAATATCAATCAATGGCCTCAAGGATTTTAAAGAAACCTATCGTTGCAAATAAATCTTTTGTTGATGACAGCAAGGTATCAGATCATCATGCTATCATACCAACAGAAGAGAG
The DNA here is from genome assembly GCF_047830725.1 of Sporanaerobacter sp. Taxonomy (NCBI): domain Bacteria; kingdom Bacillati; phylum Bacillota; class Tissierellia; order Tissierellales; family Sporanaerobacteraceae; genus Sporanaerobacter; species Sporanaerobacter sp. The sequence continues at coordinate 1,132,568 of NZ_CP181252.1, forward strand.
ATTACCACTCAGTAAATTGAATGAAAAGGAACGGAAAATATATGATTTAGTTGTGAAACGTTTTATGGCAGTACTATATCCTCCTTTTGAATTTGAGCAAACAACTATTAAGGCTAAAATCGGAAATGAGAATTTTTTTGCAAAAGGGAAAAGGGTATTGGCTCAAGGATGGAAAGAAGTATACGCCAACAACTATGAGGATGATGATGTTCAAGAAGATATACCGGAACAACTTTTACCTAATATAAATAAAGGCGATGTTTTGAAGGTGAATTCTATTATAAAGACTAAGGGATATACTAAACCGCCAGCACAATTCACTGAAGGAACACTTTTGTCTGCTATGGAGAACCCAGCAAAATACATGGCAAATGAAAGCAAAGATTTGATTAAAATAATTGGAGAAACTGGAGGAATTGGTACAGTAGCTACAAGAGCAGATATTATTGAAAAATTGTTTAATAACTTCTTAATTGAAAAGAGAGGGAAGGATATTTATATTACTGGAAAGGGAAAGCAACTTCTTGGGTTGGTTCCTGAAGACTTGAAGTCTCCAGCTTTAACAGCAGAATGGGAGCAAAAATTGGAAGCTATTGCAAAAGGCAAACTTAATAAGGATACTTTCATAGAAGAAATGGGAATCTATTCAAAAGCTATTACAAATGAAATAAAAAATAGCGATGAAACTTTTAGACATGACAATATATCAAGGGTTAAATGTCCACAATGCGGAAAGTATATGCTTGAAGTGAAAGGGAAAAAAGGCAAGATGCTTGTTTGTCAAGATAGAGAATGTGGTTATAGAAAAAATATATCTAAAGTGACTAATGCCAGATGTCCTAATTGTCATAAAAAGCTAGAATTGCGTGGAGAAGGAGAAGGACAAATATTTGTATGTAGCTGTGGATATAGAGAAAAACTCTCTTCTTTTAATGAGAGGAGGAAAAAAGACAAAAATTCAGTTTCTAAAAAAGAAGTATCAAAATATTTAAAAGAGCAAAATAAATCTAAAAATGAAGCAATAAATACAGATCTTGCAGATGCTCTAAAAAAGCTTAAATTTTAATGGAACAAGAATTTTTTGCATAGTATTTCTTGGGATATATAATAACTTATGATATAAGTAAAATAAGTGAGAAGAATGCTAAATATAAGGAGTGCTTATATGCCTGTTAGATTGGATTTATATAAAATTTTTTGTGAGGTAGCCAAATGTGAAAGCTTTTCAAAAGCTGCAAAAGTGCTTTTTATGACTCAACCAGCTGTCAGTCAGGCAATCATGCAACTTGAAGAAGAACTTGGAATGCGGCTTTTCACCAGAACTCCTAAGGGTGTCATACTTACAAATGAAGGTCAAATATTGTTTGAATATGCAAATTCAGCTATGAACTTAATCAGTGTAGGGGAAAAAAAGCTACAGGAATCTAAAAATTTAATGGTGGGTGAATTGAAAATAGGTGTTGGAGATACTATTTCACGCTATTTTTTGTTGTCTTATTTGGAAAAGTTTCACAATGGATATCCAAATATCAAGCTAAAAGTTGTGAATCGTACAACGCTCGAACTTTGTACACTTTTAAAATCTGGAGAAGTTGATATTGCAATATGCAATTTGCCTATTAGGGACTCTTCTTTGGAAGTAAAAGAATTGATGGAAATTCATGATGTCTTTGTATATGGGGGAAAATACAAGAAAGATCTATCTAAATACTTAACCCTAGAGGAGATAGCAAAATTTCCACTTATATTACTTGAACCTAAGTCAAATTCAAGACAATATGTAGAAAAATATATTTTATCTAAAGGTATTAGAATTAAACCAGAAATTGAACTTGGTTCTCATGAATTGTTGTTAGAATTTGCAAAAATTAATTTAGGCATATCATGTGTCATACGAGAATTTTCACAAGAATATCTACAAGCGGGAGTATTGTATGAAGTGCAAACAACTGAAGAGATACCAAAGAGAAGTATAGGAGTTTGTTATTTGAAAAGTGTATCTCTTTCTCCTGCTTCAGAAAAATTTGTTGATTTATTGGAAGGATGGTAGTATGAGACTTAACAATTTTATTAGTTCAACAGGACTTTGTTCTAGGAGAGAAGCTGATGAGATGATTAAACAAAAAAAGGTGAAAGTTAATGGTCAAATTGCAGAACTTGGATATGTAGTGAAACCAGATGATAAAGTTGAGGTAAATGGAAAAGTATTAGAGGAAAAGAAAGACCATGTATATATTGCACTGAATAAACCAGTAGGTATCACTTGTACAACTGAGAGACATGTGGAGGGAAATATTATAGATTTTGTAAATTATCCTGAAAGAATTTTCCCAATTGGGAGACTTGACAAGGATTCTGAAGGATTAATTCTTCTTACAAGTGATGGCAGCATTGTAAATGAAATTTTAAGAGAAGAAAACAATCATGAAAAAGAATATATTGTGATGGTCAACAAAAAAATCACTTCTTCGTTTATAAAAAACATGTCTAGAGGAGTTAAAATTTACAATCCAGTTAAAAATGAATATACAATCACAAAGAGTTGCAAAGTATTTAAGATAAATGACCGAACTTTTAAAATCATTTTGTCTCAAGGATTAAATCGTCAAATTCGAAGAATGTGCAATCAACTTGGATATAAGGTTATAAGTTTAAAGCGAATTCGAATCATGAATATAAGTTTAAAAGATTTGCCAGTAGGAAAGTGGAGATATTTAACAGAAGAAGAGCTAAAGAGCATAGGGAGAAAATGACATATTAAAATATTATGACAATATAAGCATTTAGATAGTAATTTGTTATAAATTGATATAAAATCTAAATATATTAATGCAAAAATCGAATGGGGGATTACTTGATGAAAAATAGGATGAAGAAGATACTATCTATTTTGTTTATGTCATTATTTATATTTTCTAATGGTACTACTTCTTTTGCAGGAGCTTCAGATATAGTGAATCATTGGGCAAAGAATGACATACTATATTTAAGTCAAAAAGATATCATGAAAGGTTATCCAGATGGTACTTTTAAGCCAAATAATTATATAAAAAAAGCGGAATTTTATAAAATTATCAATGGAATAATGGGATATTCGGGAACTGCAGAAATAAATTTCCCAGATGTAAATAAAGGCAATTGGTTCTATGATGAAGTGGCTAAGGGAGTCAAGGCTGGATATATTCTTGAAGCTGAAGGTCAAAATATTTTGCCAAATACATATATTACACGTGAAGAGGTAGCTAGAATTGTAGGAATTACTTGTGGATTAGAGGAAGATATATTTTCTGCATCATATTTTTTGGACTGCTCAGAGATAAGTAATTTAGCTATTGGCTATGTTGGAGCTGTAAGAAATGTTGGTTATATGACAGGATACCCAGATGGGACCTTTGGTCCTAAAAAGCAGATAACAAGAGCAGAAAGTGCAAAAATACTTGCCAATATTAGCAAAAATATGATACAAACTCCAGAAATTAAACCAGAGAATAATACAAATATTGATTTATATTATGTCCAAACCGGAACTTATAGAAGTGGAGAACTAGCATTGGTACAAGAAGCTGCATTGAAAGCTGCAGGATTTGGAGATGCTTTTGTAGTTATAGATCCAAACAACCAAAATTATTGTGTAATGGCAGGAAAGTTTTCAACTAAAATAGATGCAGATGCATACAAAGAGAAAGTGATTTATAAAGGATTTCAAGCTTTTGTGACAAATAGGAAGTTTGATGAAACTATCATTTCTAAACCTACAGAACCAGTAAAACAAATTTCAAAAGATGAAGAATTTGTAAAATTGGTTAAAGAACTGCCAGACTCAAGTGAAATCAATGAAATTACAGTAGAAACTAAAACAAAGACTGAAAGCGCAAGAAAATTATTTGATAGTTTACCAGATGTAGAAAAATCTAAAGTGTCTCAAGAAGATATTGATAAACTCTTGAAAATTGAAGCGAAAATTCAATCCTTAAAGACTCAAATAAAGTCAAGAACTAAAGCAACTGTAGAACAGGGACAAGCATGGGCTATAAAAAAAGGTGCCCATAAGAGATTTGTGGATGTAGCTCATATTTATTGGCAATATGGAGAATTGACTGGAATGAATCCAGAAATACTATATGTACAAGCAGCTAAAGAAACTAATTTTGGAAGATATACTGGAGTAGTGAGACCAGAGATGAACAATTGGTCTGGAATAAAAATACTTAATCCAATAGGTGATAGAACTGAAGATCATGAAACTTTTCTTACACCAGAGGATGGTGTGAGGGGACATTTTAATCATATGGGTATCTACTGTGGGGTTGCTCCAGTAGGAGAACCACATCCAAGATGGTACAAGACCAATACAGCTAAATGGGCAGGAACAGTAGAGTATGTAGAAGATTTAGGAGGGTTTTGGGCTCCGAATTTAGACTATGGTATTTCGATTGTAAGGGATTATCTAAATAATTTATATAAAACAACGGTACCATCACAAGAAGATTTGTATAAAGCTTTGCAATTAAGCAATAAAGTTGATGAATTGGTAGAAGATGATATATTTGAAGTAACGGAAATAATTAGTGAATACGATGGTCTTACCTATTCACAGAAAACTTTGGTTCCATACAATGTCAAGGATAGAATAGAACAATTGAGGAAAAAGTAAATATTAGTATTTCACCACCTAATGATGACAAGCATATTATGTAGTAGATAGATTATAAAATATTTTATGGTGGTGAATATAATGAATGAAGATGTTTGTTTAAAAATAGGTATGAAAGCCCCTGATTTTTCAGCCCAGACAACTTTTGGACCAATAAAACTTTCAGACTTTAAGGGCAAATGGGTAGTTCTGTTTTCTCATCCAGGTGATTTTACTCCTGTTTGAACCACTGAATTTATTGCTTTGGCAAAGCAATATAATTACTTCATGGATAGAAATGCTGCACTTTTGGGGCTCAGTATAGATAGCAATTCTTCTCATTTGGCATGGGTTTATAATATATATCAAAATACAGGGATTCAAATACCTTTTCCAATAATTTCAGATAGAGATGGTAGCATAGCAAGAATGTATGGTATGTTTTCGCCTACTACGGGGACTACAACAACAGTAAGAAATGTATTTTTTATAGATCCAAATCAAATAATAAGAGCAATACTAGTTTATCCACTGACCAATGGTAGAAACACCAATGAAATGCTTCGACTTTTGATTGCTCTGCAGACCTCCGATATGGCAAAGGTTGCAACGCCAGCTAATTGGTATCCTGGTCAGCCAGTTGTTGTACCTGCACCACAAACTTATGAAGAACTTTTAAGAAGAGTAGAAGGTGAAGAAGGTCTATGTTGTGTAGATTGGTATCTTTGTTATAAAGATTTATCTTAAAACCAGTAGAAATATTTCTACTGGTTTTAAGATGTAAGTTTCATAAGCTACTAAGGTATTAAAAATTTTGTATTTGTATTTATCTACAAATGGCTTAATAGATACAGAATTAGTTCTAGCATAATTAGTTATTATAGTATGAGATATCTACGTTGTGTATTTTCTTTGCTGCTTAGGAAGTCTTACGATTTGTAACTCCTCAAAGTAAATTTTTTAAATACAAAAGTTTGGATGTCTATTTGACAATACCAGTAAGATAAAGGAGATTTATATTGTGAGAGATAAATTAGATAGAAGTAAGATATTAAAAGCCATTATTGCTGTAACAATATCCATTATATTGTTATATGAATTTCAAGGTGAAATTAAAAGTTTTAATTTTCCACATACATTAAAAATATTAAAGAATCTTGACAATGTCACAGTTATTTTAATATTTTTAGGTGGATTAGGAGCTATAACATTTTTAACATTATACGATTTTGTAGGAAATAAATATTTTCATTTTGAAATACCTTTTTTTAAAGTATTTAAAATAGGTTGGATTTCTGGTTCTATTAATAATTTTATTGGACTGGGAGGTTTAGTAGGTGCTGGTTTAAGAACTTTTCTTTATGAAAAAGAAGGTGTGGATACTAAAAATGCTGTAAGAATTAACATATATATTATTCTCTCAAGTATTACAGGACTTTCTGTATTAATTCTCTTAGGATTTTTAAAGTTTTATGATTTTTCATTATTGTTAAGCAAAAATAAGTTATATTTAGCTGTTTTACTTGGCTTTATTCTTTATTTACCTTTGTATTTTTTTATAGATCGAATACCTATATTAAAGAAAAAATTCTTTGAAGACACTGAGCTAGTATCTAATAGATTTAAAATTATGATGATTGGGGCTTCTATATTAGATTGGGCTATGGCAACTTTATTTTTTTGTGAAACCATTATGATATTTTCAAAAGGTCTTACATTCAGAAAGATAATACCTGTGTATTTAGTTTCAATAACATTAGGGATAATTAGTTTTTTGCCAAGTGGTCTTGGTTCTTTTGACGTGTCGGCATTTATAGGATTAAAACTTATAGGTGCTACTTCAGAGAACGCCTTGGCAGGGATACTTGTCTATAGATTGTTTTATTATGTAGTACCCTGGGTTCTTTCAATGATATTGTTTTTGTCAAAACTAATAAAAGAAAAGACTAAGACTAAAACTAAAACTAAAAAGGAAAATCAAATTACAAAACTAACGATTGAATTTAATACAAAAGCATTAGCTGTTTTAGTTTTTTTTGCGGGTATAATTCTTATTCTATCAGCAGCAATACCTGCATTAGTTGAAAGATATAAAATTATAAGTAATATTCTTTCTGTTCCTGTTCTTAGATTTTCTAAAATTACTTCCATGGCCATAGGAATAATGCTAATAATTTTATCTAAAGGAATATTTGACAAGGTCAAAAGTGCATATAATTTAACTGCTGCTTTATTGATTTTAGGATCTATTTTAACTTTCATAAAAGGTCTAGACTTTGAAGAGGCACTTTTGCTTATCATAATATATTTGTTGTTATTTTCTTCTAAAGACAATTTTTATAGAGAGGCTGCACCTATAAAACTTAAAAATATAATTTTATTGCTTATAATAACAGCAATTATGAGTATACTTTATGCAACAATAAGCTATTCAATTCTTGGACATTTTAAACATATCAAAATTAGAAGTAAAAAGGAAGTTTTTGCTGAAGCAGGTATGGTATTTTTTATGATATGGGCATTTGTGGGGGTTTTTTTATTTAGTAAAGTCAGAAAGACAAAATTTAAATATCCTGACAATGAGGATATTAAGGAATTAGAAGAATTTTTAGATAAGAATAATGGCAATATAATGACCCATTTACTTTTCTTGAGAGACAAGTATTTTTACTATACGAAGGATAAACGGATGCTTATTCCATTTGCTACTATTGGGGATAAGCTAGTGGTATTGGGAGAACCTATAGGTGAAAGAGATTTTTTGAAAGAGGCTATATATGAATTTAGGGAATTTGCAGATAAATATGCTATGATACCTGTATTTTATGAAATTTCAGATGAAAACTTTTCCATATACCATGATTATGGGTATGATTTCTTTAAGCTTGGAGAAGAAGCTATAATAAATTTAAATGAATTCAATCTTTCTGGCAAAAAAAAGAAAGATCTTCGGCTTGCAAAAAATAAAGTGGAGAGTGGAGAACTCCAATTTGAGATAGTGAATCCACCATTTGAAGAAACTTTTTTTGAAGAGATAAAAGAAATATCTGATGAGTGGCTTGGAAATAGAAAAGAAAGAGGATATTCCATGGGCTGGTTTGATAGGGATTATTTAAGCAGAACTCCTATTGCTATAATGAAACGAGAAGGTAAGATAATTGCGTTTGCCAATCTTATGCCTTTATATGACAATGAAAGTATATCTATAGATTTGATGAGATATAGGAATGATATTCCAAGTGGTACTATGGATGCTTTGTTTATTGAATTGATGGAATGGGCTAAATCTGAAGGATATAGCAGATTTAATTTTGGCATGGCACCTCTTTCAAATGTAGGTGTGGTTCCTTATTCTAGAAATGTAGAGAAACTTGTAAGAGATCTTTATCAATATGGAAATAAAATATACAGTTTTAATGGTTTGAGGAAGTATAAAGAAAAGTTTCAACCTAAATGGGAAAGTAGATATTTAGCCTATCCAAAAGGTTCAGCAGTAACAATAGTTCTTTTACAAATAGCCATATTGAGTGGAAGGACAAAAAACACAAATTATCATTAGTACAATTTGTGTTTTATACAGTGTGGTTATTTTGATGTGCATATTAGTCATTAGGAGAAAAGGCTTGAAATTTATACATAGTTTCATTTCGTTCTCAATTTTAGGAATATATGGCGAAATCATAACGATGCTTAGATATATACTATAAAATTGAAGTAAAGACTATGGATATCGTATAAAATGTATTATAATCATATAAGAGTATTATTTTTATCGAGGGGATGAAACTTAATGAAAAATCCAGTAAAAAGAGTTGCTGCCATACATGATTTGTCTGGATTTGGCAGAGCGTCTCTAACCACAATAATACCCATACTTTCAACAATGGGTATTCAAGTATGTCCCTTTCCAACGGCAATACTATCCACTCAAACAGATGGATTTGAAGATTTTACATTTGTAGATTTAACTGGCCATATGGAAAGTTATATGAATCATTGGAAGAGAGAAAATCTAGACTTTGACTGTATATACAGTGGATTTTTAGGTTCACCAAAACAAATAGATATAATATTTAAGTTTATTGAAAGTTTCAAAAGGTCTTCCAATCTTATAGTAATAGATCCTGTCATGGGAGATAATGGAGATTTGTATTCGACTATGGATATGAATATGGTAGAAAAGATGAGATATTTGATAAAAAAAGCAGATATTATCACTCCAAATTTTACAGAAGCAGCATATCTATTGAATAAATCTGATGTTATAAGTATCAGAGAAGATGAAATAAAAGAATGGTTGGTTGAATTGTCAGACATGGGACCAAGTACAGTTGTCATAACATCTGTTCTAGATGAGGACAAAGAAAACACTACAGATGTTATGGCTTATGACAAGATAAACAATAAGTTTTGGAAAGTGGATTGTAAATATATTCCTGTAAAATATCCAGGCACAGGGGATGCATTTACATCAGTTTTAGTTGGCAGTCTACTTACAGGAGATAGTTTGCCTATGGCTTTGAATAGAGCAGCTCAATTTATTACAAACGCAATTACAGCAAGCTATGGATTTGGATATCCCGAAAGAGAGGGAGTCCTTTTAGAAAGAGTATTAGATACTTTGAAATATCCAATTATAAATAGTCACTATGAATTGATGGAATAGAGGGAATCTTAGAGGGATTCCCTTTTATTTATTCAACTATTTCATTTAAGGCCATATCAAACAGTTTTTTTAGATGTTTTTTATCTGTTGTGTAATAGTATCTATTGTTGACGCTAGGTTCGAAATTAATTATATCTAAATCAAGCAGCAAATTTAAATGATAGGACAAAGTTGCTGTCGATAAATTAAAATAATCTGCTAATTCTTTATTGTACCAAGGACGCTGGCTTGTGATTTTTATTATATCTAATCTTGTTTCATCAGAGAGGGCTTTGAATAGAGCTTTACATTTTTCTCGAGTCAGTTTATTTTCAAATCTATGTTCAATAGTGTGGCCAAATAGCATAATGAAATCGTTATCAATATTGAAATGAAATACTCCTAAATCAATATAAAAGCTGACAAAAATTCTAAATTTCTTTTTTTCAATTATAAATTTTGAATAATCTCCTAGTCCTATAGTATTTAAAAAATTTATAGGATTTTCTTTGAATGTTTTGTTGTGTTTATTGCATCTTTCTTTCATAAATGTGTATACTTTGTTTTCAAAAGGGTTATAATACAATTCATAAAATGTTTCAAATATTTTTATTACTTCTGTCTTGTATTCCTCGGGATGATTTTTTATTTGCATGAAAATGGAAGATATTTCTTCATCGCAAATTTCAGTTAGGGCACTTTTTATGATCATATCATCATTTTCTAAACTAATATTAGAATCATATTTTTCATAAATTAGTTCAACAAGGGTCCAACTGTCCAAACTTTTTAAAGTTTCAATTAATTCACAAGGTTCTTTTAGATCTTTTTTTATAACTAAATCAAAGCATACATCTAACAAATTAATGGTTTTTCCTGCTATAAAAATTAAGTCATTTCTTAAGAAAGGCGAAATGTGAGTATCTATATATTTAAGCCAATCTTTGACTTCTTTACTTGGAGAAAAATCCAGTAGTTCTTTTGCTGGGTCATTTTTCAAAACCTTACTATTCCATATAGACTGTTGCTGCTTGCTATTTGAATACTTAAATATGGCATTTATAAATTCCATGGCCTTGTTGTATTCTATTTCATATTCCAAAGCATCTACCCCCATTCTATATATATATTAGCACAATATGATTAATGTGTGAACAATCTAAAAATAAATATTAGATATTTTTCTAATTCAATATTAGAAAAATATTGACTAATGTTAGAAAATTTTCTATACTGTAAGCATGGACTATAAATAATATCTATAGTTAAAAGTCTAACAAAGTAGTTACAGGGCCCTAAAATCCAATGTGAAAAGCTTTACATTAATAGTACTAGAGCTTTTCCGTGGATTATAAAAAACAAATAAGGAGGTTTATCATGAAAACCAAAAGGTATTTATCTCTAATTGTTATGTTAGTATTACTTCTAACAACTCTTACGGGTTGTGGGAAAAACGAATCTAAAGTTAATGATCAAGGTGGTAAAGAAGTAGCTGAACAAGAAATTGATAAGGAACAATATTTAAATCTTATCATGAGTGCTGAACCTAGTACATTAGATGCTTCTAAAGGTTCAGATTCCTATTCAAATGGAATTTTAAACAATGTACTTGAACCACTTACTAGATTAGAGGAAGATAAAGATTTAAAGAATATTCTAGCTCCAGCAGGTGCTGAAAGCTGGGAACACAATGAAGATGGTACTGTATGGACTTTTAAAATAAGAGATGCAAAATGGTCTGATGGAGAACCAGTAAAAGCTCAAGATTATGAATATGGTATCAAGAGAACATTAAATCCAGATACAGCTGCACCATATGCATATTTATTGGCTCCTATAAAAAATGCAGTAAAGGTAAATAGTGGAGAATTGCCAGTAGAAGAATTGGGTGTTAAATCTCTTGATGACAAAACTCTTGAGATAACTCTTGAATCTCCTACACCATATTTCTTGCAATTGACTTATCAGAGAGTCATGATGCCACAAAGACAAGATATGGTAGAAAAATATGGAGATAAATATGGGTCTGAAATTGATACATTGGTATACAATGGACCATTTATTATATCAAATTGGGCACATAATAGCGAAATAGTTTTAGCAAAAAATGAAAATTACTGGGATGCAGATAAAGTTAAATTGAACAATGTAAATATAAAAATACTTTCTGATGAAAATGCGATTTACAATTCTTTAGCAAATGGTTCCATAGATTCAACAGGTGTTGGCAAACCAGAATGGATAGAAAGATTTAAAGAAAATAAGAATTTAGAGCAACTTGAGGTAATTAATCCAAATACGTTTTTCATGTTTTTTAATACTAAAGATGAATTATTCAAAAATGCTAATGTGAGGAAAGCTTTTTCTTTAGCTATAGATAGAGAAGAATTGGCAGATGTTATATTCCATGGCATTAATGTTCCAGCATATGGTTGGGTATCTCCAAGTATATATGTTGGAGATGATGAGTATAGAACTTTAGTTGAAGAGCCATTAAAGAAATTGGCAGAGGAAAATAAAGATCCAAAAGCTCTTTTAGTTAAGGGATTAGAGGAATTGGGTATGGATACAGATCCATCCAAACTTACTGTAAAAATGACTCTAGGTTCAACTGATCAATGGTTTAGGACTTATGGGGAATATGTACAACAAATGTATAACAAAAACCTTGGTGTTAATTTTGAAGTGGAATTTGTTGAATGGCCAGTGTTTTCATCTATGGTAGAGAAAGGTGAATTCCAAATTGGCTATATGGCTTGGGGAGCAGAGTTCAATGATCCTATATCATTGCTTAGTTTGTTAAAATCTGACTCAGGGGCAATTCAAACAGGTTGGTCTAATGCTAGATATGATGAACTTATAAGTTTAGCTTCTAAAGAAATGGATGAAAAGAAACGTTTAGAATACTACACTGAAGCTGAAAAAATATTGTTATATGATGAATCTGTATTGGCGCCAACAGTATATCCAAGATCTAATGTATTTAAATACAAATATGTTAAAGGTTTGGGAGTTACGCCATTTGGTACTTCAGGATACAAATACGGATATACTAAAGGAAGACAATAGTTTGAAAAATGGATAGCAGTTTGTGAATTTAGTTTACAAACTGCTATCTTATAGCAAACAGGAAGGAGAATTGCAATGGGTAAATATATTGTAAAAAGAATTGGCTATATGTTTCTTACCCTATTTATCATTATGACATTGACGTTTTTTTTAATGCATAGTATACCTGGGGATCCATTAGCACATATGGCTAAAAAATTGCCAGAACAAATTAGACTTAATTATTATGAAAAATATGGATTGAACAAACCAGTCATAGTTCAGTATGGAAAATTTTTGAAGAATATTTTTACAAAGGGAGATTTTGGTGAGTCTTTAAGATATCCTGGTAGACCTGTTACAGATACTATTTTGAAACACGCCAAAATATCAGGGAAACTAGGTTTTCAGGCATTATTTATAGGAGTCACAATAGGAATAGTTTTGGGTATAGTTGCAGCTTTAAATAGAAATAGATGGCCAGATTATTTGGTTATGTTTATTGCTATATTGGGAGTTACGGTGCCAGTGTTTATTATAGCTGCATTACTTCAGTATGTATTTACTGTGAAATTAGAGTTGTTGCCAACATTTGGTTGGGGGGATTTTAAACATACAATTCTTCCTACTATTGCCATGTGTTTTGGTTCTATAGCAACTTATGCTAGGTATATGCGTTCTAATGTACTAGAAGTGATCAATCAAGATTATATTCTTACAGCTCAAGCTAAAGGCGTTAGTCCTTTCAATGTGGTTAGAAAGCATGTATTTAGGAATGCCATTTTACCTGCTATTACCATTTTAGGTCCACAAATAGCTGGAATTTTTACAGGTTCTTTTGTTATAGAAAAAATATTTGGAATTCCAGGACTTGGATTTTATTATGTAAGTGCTATTAATGATAGAGACTATACCATGATAATAGGTACTACGATTTTCTTTGCAGCATTGTTTGTATTTTCTCAATTAATTGTTGATTTATTGTATGGAGTAGTAGATCCAAGAATAAGAGTTTCAAATGATAAGTAGGAGGATAGATTTATGGAAGGAATTTCTAAGGATAAATTCAAAAAAGTGCCAATGGATGTTTCTAAGGGAGATACAATGGCAAGACCTAGAATGGGATATTGGCAAGATGCATGGAGAAGACTTAAAACAAATAAAGTGGCTATGTTATCGATTATTGTTTTGTTGACTTTAATCATAATGACAATAATAGGACCTCATTTAAATGGGTATTCTTACAAAACAGTTGATCCTTCAAAAGTAAATATGAAGCCTAATAGTGAGCATTGGTTTGGTACTGATGAATTGGGAAGGGATGTTTTTTCAAGAGTTTGGCAAGCAGGTAGAATTTCCATGATAATTGGTATTTTAGGTGCAATTATAGATACTATAATTGGCTGTATATATGGAGGAATTGCAGCTTATTTTGGTGGGAAAGTAGATAATATTATGATGAGAATTGTAGAAATACTCATTAGTATTCCTTATTTAATTGTGGTCATTCTCATCTCAATAGTGACTGAATCTAGAAGTTTAGGAACTATGATTTTATCTTTGACATTGACTGGCTGGTGTGGTATGGCAAGATTGGTTAGAGGTCAAATGCTACAAGTAAAACAACAAGAATATATAATGGCAGCGGAGACATTAGGGGTAAGCCCTTGGAAGATAATAACAAAACACCTTATACCAAATGTTCTTGGGATTGTCATAGTTGCTATAACTTTTGATATTCCAGGATACATTTTTGCTGAAACATTTTTATCATATATAGGGCTTGGAGTACAGCCTCCAAATACTTCTTGGGGTGCATTAGCATCAGCAGCACAACAGAACTTTATCTTCTATCCTCATCAAATGTTTTTCCCTTCTTTGATGATTGCTTTAACGATGTTGTCATTTACGCTTTTAGGTGATGGACTTAGAGACGCACTAGATCCAAAACTACGTCAATAAAAAGGAGGGATAATGGTGGAAAAGATTTTAGAAGTAAAAAATTTGCAAGTTTCTTTTCATACCTATGCAGGAGAAGTTAGAGCTGTAAGAGGTATTGATTTTGATTTGGACAAAGGGGAAACTTTGGCATTGGTTGGTGAATCTGGTTGTGGCAAAACTGTAACGGCAAAAGCCATAATGAGATTGCTAAAAGTTCCTCCAGCTGAAATTAAAAAGGGATCAGAAATTATATTTAACGGTGAAGATGTTTTAAAGATGTCTAAAAAGAGGCTTAGCTCCTTTAGAGGAGAAGATATAAGCATGATATTTCAGGATCCAATGACTTCTTTAAATCCAACTATGACTATAGGCAATCAAATTATGGAAAGTTTGAAGATCCACAAAAAATTAAATAAAAAAGAAGCGGAAAAAGAAGCTATAAAGCTTCTAGAATTGGTGAACATACCAAATGCAAAGGAAAGAATAAAGAGCTTTCCTCATCAGCTTTCAGGCGGTATGAGACAAAGGGTTATGATAGCTATTGCTCTATCGTGCAATCCCAAAATATTGATAGCTGATGAACCTACAACAGCTTTAGATGTGACTATACAAGCACAAATATTGGATTTATTAAAGGAATTAAAGAAAGAATTTGAGACAGCTATAATACTTGTAACTCATGATTTAGGAGTTGTTGCTAATTTTGCAGATAAAATTCAAGTTATGTATGCAGGGCAAGTTGTGGAAAGAGGAACTAGGGATGAAATCTTCTACAATAGTATGCACCCTTATACTTGGGCATTGTTAAGTTCCGTTCCACGACTAAATACAAAAGGTAAAGAAGAACTTTATGCATTGGGAGGAACACCACCAGATTTGATACTACCTTTAAAAGGATGTCCATTTAGTTCTAGATGTGAGCATTGCATGGAAATATGTCTAGAAGAAAAGCCGGAGATAACAAAATTATCGGATACACATAGTTTATCTTGTTGGTTACAACACCCTTATGCTCCTAAAACAGAAAGGCCAGCAGTATTGAGAGGTGAAAGAGATGAATAATGAAAATTTAATAGAAGTAGTAAATTTGAAAAAATATTTTTCTGTGGGGAAAGATAGAACCTTAAAAGCCGTAGATAATGTTAGTTTCAATATAAAAAAAGGTGAAACTCTTGGACTGGTAGGAGAATCTGGTTGCGGGAAGACTACTTGTGGAAGAACAGTATTGGGTATTTATCAGGCAACAGCTGGTCATGTATACTACAATGGCAAAGATATTCATGCTATGAATAGAGAAGAAAAACTTAAGTTCAAAAAAAATGCTCAAATGATTTTTCAAGATCCTTATGCTTCGTTAGATCCAAGAATGACTATAGGAGATATTATAGGTGAAGGGATTGATGTTCATATAAAATTAAGCCACAAAGAAAGACAAGAAAAAATTGATAGCTTGTTGGGAAAGGTTGGGCTAAATAGTGAACATAGTGCTAGGTTTCCCCATGAACTTTCAGGTGGGCAAAGACAGAGAATAGGTATTGCTAGAGCTTTAGCAGTGGAACCAGAGTTTATAGTATGTGATGAACCTATTTCTGCATTAGATGTGTCTATTCAAGCTCAAATTGTTAATTTGTTAATTAAATTGCAAAGAGAACTAGGCTTGACGTATTTGTTTATATCCCATGATTTGTCAATGGTAAAACATATTTCTGATAGAGTAGGAGTAATGTATCTTGGTTCAATTGTAGAACTAGCTAGTAATCATGATTTATATGAAAAGCCTATGCATCCTTATACTCAAGCGTTGATATCGGCAATTCCTATACCAGATCCTAAAATAGAGGACAATAGAAATAGAATCAAACTTGAAGGAGAAGTTCCAAGTCCTATAAATACTCCTGAAGGATGTAAATTTATGAAAAGATGTATTCATGCCAAAGAGATATGCGGGAAAATAACTCCAGAACTAAAAGAAGTAGAGAAAAATCATTTTGTTGCTTGTCATCTTTTTTAGGGATGGATAGATTGGAGAGATGTAAATGTTAAACAAATCTATCATAGAGGATATTTTTTATACAGCACTTTCAAATGGTGGCGATTTTGTAGAAGTTTTTTTGGAAGATAATTATACTACAGAAATGGCTACTGTAGGAGGCTGTATTGAGAACGGAATGAGTGGTAGAGATTATGGTATAGGTATTAGAATTTTTAATGGTCTTAATAGTATTTATGCCTATACTAATGATTTATCAAGGGACAATCTCATAAAAATCACGGAAAAGGCGTCAAAGACTATTAAAGGAAATAAAAAGGATTTAGTCATAAATTTTGATAAGATAGTGCAACCCAATGTCCATAAATATAAAATACTTCCAAGTAATATAAAGATGAAGCAAAAAGTAGAGCTTATGAAAAGAGCCACTTCTGCGGCCCAAAATTATGATGATGAAATATCTCAAGTAACAATAAATTTTATAGACCAAGAACAAAATGTTCTTATAGCTAATACAGAAGGTGTTTTTGTAGAAGATAAAAGAGTCAGAACACGAATGCTAATGGTAGTAGCAGCAGAATATGGTGGACAAATGGAAACAGGTTATGTAGGACCTGGGGCTTTGATGGGCTTGGAGTTCTATGACACTATAGATATTGAAGACTATGCAAGAGAAGCAGCTAGGATTGCAAAAACTATGGTACATGCAGATCATTGCCCAGCAGGGGTAATGCCTGTTGTAGTAGATAATGGCTTTGGTGGATTAATGTTTCATGAAGCATGTGGTCATAGCTTAGAAGCTTCATCTGTATCAAAGGGAATATCTGTTTTTTCAAATAAAATAGGAGAACAAATAGCATCTAGTGTTGTTACATTGATAGATGATGGTTCTATTGAGAATTCATGGGGCTCACTTGGAGTGGATGATGAGGGCAAGAAAACTCAAAGAAATGTTCTTATTGAAAATGGGATACTAAAAAGTTATATGATTGATAAATTAAATGGAAGAAGAATGGGCATGGAATCTACAGCTTCAGGTAGGAGACAATCCTATAGATTTGCTCCAACCTCAAGGATGACTAATACTTATATAGATAATGGAAGTAGTACAAGAGAAGAAATAATAGAAAATACTGAATATGGATTATTTGCAAAATATATAAATGCTGGATCTGTAAATCCAGCTACAGGCGATTTTAATTTTTCCCTTTCAGAGGCCTATATGATTGAAAACGGCAAGATAACTAAACCTGTAAAAGGTGCGACTCTTATTGGAAATGGAAGCAAAATCCTCCAAGATGTAGATATGGTAGGAAACAATTTAAAAATAGGGCAAGGTTATTGTTTTGCTTCTAGTGGAGCGATATTTATAGGGGCAGGCCAACCTACTATTAGAGTTAAGTCAATGACGGTAGGTGGAAGGGAGGATGAATAAGTGAATACCCAATTGATATTTGATAGAGGAAAAGAATATGGAATTGAAGATATGGAAATTTATATGGTGAAGAATTCTTCTATGAATATAAATATATATGAAGGGAATTTAGAAGGCTATAGTATAGCGGAAGAAAATGCTTTGTCTTTAAGAGGAATATACAAAGGCAAAATGGGATATTCGTATACTGAAAAAATAACAGAAGATTCCATAGAAGAACTTCTTGGGAATTTAATTGAATATGCTGAAAGCAATGAAAAAGAATATATTGAAGTATTGGCAAATCCAAAAGAACAATATAAAAATTTAGGTAAAAAAAATAGTAAATTAAGTAAATATACAGAGGAAGAAAAAATAGATTTTTTGAAATCTATTGAAAAAGAAGCTTTTGATTATGATAAGAGGATAAATATAGTTGAAAATTGTAGCTATGAAGAGTATACAAATTGCGTATTTATAAAAAATACAAATGGATTAGAATTAGAAGATAAATATAGTATTGGAATTTTAAATCTTTCTGTTGTAGCTAAGGATGGAGAAGATGTAAAAACAGGATATTCATATATGGTCATTGATGACTTATTAGATGAATATAAGAATGTTTTAGTAAAAGATGCTGCTAGTGATGCTGTAAATATGCTTAATGCTACAACAATAGCATCGGGGAATTATGAAATAATACTTAGAAACAATGTAGCAGCTAATTTATTTAGCTCTATGGCCCAAGTTTTTTTTGGAGATATAGTGCAAAGAAATTTATCTATGATGAAGGGCAAAATTGGAGAAAAAGTAGGTAGTGATTTATTGAATATAGTGGAAGATCCTTTGCTTAGTAATGGTATAATTTCTAGAACTTTTGATGATGAAGGGAATCCTACATTTTCTAAATATATAATTGAGAAGGGTATATTTAAGACTTTTCTTCACAACACAAAAACTGCCGAAAAAGAAGGATTAAAATCAACAGGCAATGGATTTAGAACTTCTCATAAAGGTTCTATAGGAGTTTTACCAACTAATATGTATATTGGAAAAGGAGATTCTACTCTAGAAGATATGATAAATTCTATGAATATGGGAATTATGATTACTGATATACAAGGATTACACGCAGGAATCAATCCTATTTCAGGCGATTTTTCGCTATCTTCTAGTGGATTTTTAATAGAAAAGGGACAAATTTCTAAACCGATTTGTCAAATAACTATTGCAGGAAATTTCTATGATTTATTGGTTAATATAACTGCTATAGGGAATGACACTAAATTTTCGTTCCCAAATATGAACTATTTTGGCTCTCCCTCTATAAAGATAAATAGTTTAACAGTAGCAGGAAACTAAAAGAAGATGGTATATACCATCTTCTTTTAGTTTTAAAAGATTATTGATAAGGACTATAGAATAGAGTACAATATAAATTGGGATGAAATCAAGAAATAGCAGGAGGGATAAAAATGAAGAAGGTTGCATTTGTAGGTGGGTTACTAATAGATGGTACTGGAAGAGAGCCGGTTAAAAATTCACTGGTGCTTGTTGAAGACAAGAAAATTCAATATGCTGGGTCAATGATGGAATTTGGAGAAGATTATGAGAAAATAGATATCACTGGGAAAACCATTATGCCAGGTCTTATTGATACTCATCTTCATTTTAGTGGAAATCTAACTGACGATGATTCAGACTGGGTTCTTGAACCAGTTATTCAAAAGACAATAGTCGCTGTAGCACAAGCTCGTGAAGCATTAGAGCACGGACTTACATCTGTAGGAGAAATTTCTCGTTCGGGTATACATATTCGAAATATGATTGAAGCAGGTGTCATCCCTGGTCCAAGAGTAGTTGCAACTGGACTTGGATTTTGCAGGACAGCAGGACATGGAGATTCTCATAGACTGCCATTAGAATATAACGATGCCTCTCATCCTTGGGCTGAACGTGTAGATGGTCCTTGGGAGCTTAGAAAAGCTGTGAGAAGAAGAATTCGTGAAAATCCAGATGCTATTAAAATTTGGTCAACAGGTGGAGGAATATGGAGGCACGACGCAAAGGCTGATCCTCATTATTGTATGGAAGAAATTCAAGCAGTTGTTGATGAAGCCAATATGGTAGGACTACCTGTATGGTCTCATGCTGAAGGGTATGAAGGAGCATTAAATTCTTGTAAGGCTGGAGTATCAGCTATCATTCATGGTCAAGAATTAAATGAAGAATGTCTCCAAATAATGAAAGAAAAAGATATTACATTTTGTCCAACTCTTCAATTCTTCTATGAATGGTTTACTGTATATGAACCACCATATAGACCAATTCATGACAAGTATCCAGGAAAAACTACTGCTGAAAAAGAACTAAATCGTATTATTGACAATTTGCAAAATGCCAATAAAAAGGGTATTAGAATCACAGTAGGTTCTGATTCTTTCTGTAGTAGTTTGACTCCATATGGCAAATATGCTATCACTGAAATATATACACTTAACAAATCAGGACTAACGGAAATGGAAACTATAATGGCTGCAACCAAAAATGGTGCTGAAATGCTTAAAATAGATGATATAACAGGAACTCTTGAAAATGGCAAGTTTGCTGATTTACTTGTTCTTGATGGGAATCCATTAGAAGACATTCATAATATTGCTGTTGAAAAAATGGAAGTTATAATGAAAGAAGGAGAATTTGTTAAAAGAGCATAGTGAATAAAGGCCAAAAAATATCTTAGTGCAAAGCACTAAGATATTTTTTAAAAGACAGCTTATATTTCCGATACTTTCATATCCATTATTAAGAATCTGCTATTTAAAAGAGGACTTATAGTGTTTTTACTTACGCCTCTAAATGAATTTCCAAACATATCAAAGACATTTGAAGATACATTTAGTTCAGGAAGTCTTCCTACAAATTTTTCTCCATCAAACAAAAAGGCCAATTGCACAGGAGTCCCAAAATTTCCTTCTGGCGTAAAGTCTCCACCTGAGGCCATTAGTACGAAGATTCCCATTTCACCGCCCAACAATTCCTTGGCAGTTTTTTCCGATTCTTTAATTTTCAATTCTGGAATTCCCAATGTAGGTACTCCATCATATTCGCTAGTTGCAGCTCCAGTTAAATCTAGATTATATTTTCTAGATGTTTTCTTATCTGTATAGGGTGCCATAACAATACCATTTTCAATTAGAGTATATCTATAGTCTTTATTTATAACTCCTTCTGCATCAAAGAATGGAAGGAAGGTGTCTAAAGGATTGTTGTTTTGGTACAATGTAAAGTTTTCATTGAATACCTTTTTACCTTTTTTGCCACTTAACAATGAGCTATTGCTGCCAAAGTTATTTCCATCTAAATCCTGAACAAGTTTCTTTAAGGGCAAAGTCTCATCTGTAGCAAATACAACAGGGAATATTTCTTTTTTTGGAAGATCTACTTTGTTTTTGTAAGCATTACATACATGGTTGATATCTTTTAATGCCAAAGAGCGATCATATTTTCTTCCCCAAAAACCTACAAAGCCATCCATTATGTTTACAGATTTTTTTTCTTTAAATAACAATTCCAATGAGATGACTCTATCTTTATATGATAAATCAAGGCCCTTGTCATTTACAAGCTTAATATTATATTCATTGAGGTTAAATTTATGAGAGAAATAGAAGTCGGATTGTTCTTTTCTAAGTACGCTCAACAGTTCTTCAAGTTCTTCTACCAATTTATCTTCTTCGATTATTTTTAAAGAAAAATCTTCGTTTTGTACTTTGTTTTCTTCAAGTTCATATTCATATGGGATTTTATTGTCAAGGGTAGCTTTTGCTCTTTTTTCCAATTCGGCTTCTTCATAGTTTCCAATAGCACCTGCATATCCGATATATCCGTTTTCGTATACTCTAAGTCCTGTTTTTTCAATATCTTTATGTCTAATAGAATCTATTCTAGTCTGGTTGACATTTATTGATACTTCTTTAACTCTACTTGTATATTTTTCTTTAACCATTTATCTCCACCTCCTATTGAACATTTAAATTTTTAACTCTGACGAAAGGTCCGCCGAAGCCTACTGGCAGAGGAAATTGTTCCATTTTTCCACATCCGCCCAATATAAAGCAAAGTATTTCAACTTCATCAGAAAGGCCATCTATTTCATTTAAAGTTTCCATTACATTTCCAGTGACTACTGAAATATTCACTGGCTCTGCAATTTTACCATCCTTTATATAATAGGCAAGGGATGGTGCTATTGTGAAAGTTGACATTCCAGATCCATGTTTTATGGTTTCTATATATATTCCCTCTTTGACTTCAGAGAAAAGTTCATCTTTTGTTTTATTTCCAGATTCTATATATGTGGTTGTCATTCTAACGATAGGTTCATATTCAAAATTCATTGCTCTAGCATTTCCAGTTAATTCTTCTTCTAGATAATGAGCTGTAATAGCACTGTGAAGTCGTCCGCTAAGTATACCGTTTTTTACAAGATAGGTCTTTTCAGCCTTTGTGCCTTCATCATCAAAAGGTACATATCCACTTCCACTTACATTGCCATCATCTACAATAGAAAGTATATCGCTTCCAACTTTTTTTCCTATAGCCCATTCTTTTTTCATGGTTTCATCGCCTATCATAAAGTCAGATTCACTTTTATGGCCAAAGCTCTCATGGGCAAATACTCCTGCAGCTAATGGAGATAGTACGACTGTGTATTTTCCCGGTTTGATAGGTTGAGAATTTAATAGAAAATCTTCACATTTTTTGATATAAGATTTACATTCTTCTGTTTTACCTTTTATATCATTAAAATTGGTGGAAGACTTTTGAAAACTTTCTGAAAACCTTTTCTCACCTTTAACAAATTGCATCCTTATGGAGAGACCAACAACTTGTGTATCATATAGAATTTTTGCACCTTTGCTGGAATAAAATTCTTTGTTTGTTTTTTTATCTACATAAATGGTTTTCCAATGTTTAATGAGTTCATTTTCTCGTAGTATTGGGAAGTATTCTTTTAATAAATTTTGCTTTTCATCAATTCCAATTTTAGTTACATCATTATCTTTAAATTTAATTAAATTTTCTATATTTACTTGAAATTTTGCAACAATGGGATCATCGTCTATTTTTTGATTAGGTTTTGCATAGGAAGATAGAGAATTTATTTCTTTTTGAATATTTTCTATATTTGATGTAGAACTATAATACCATCTTTCGCCATCAAATATCCTTATAAAAGCTGCTTTATAACTTCTAATTTTAGATTCTTCAATTTCTCCCATAGTGTAAATAATTTTTGTTTCATATACATCTTCTATACGGACATCTGTATATAGACCTTTTGGGAAATCAAACATAAGCATGCCTCCTTTTATATTGATAATATCATCAAATAGCATCAAATAGCATTATATCATATTGGGAGATATTAGTTTTAAATTATTATGTTATAATAAAATAAATCATGAATATAGGAAAATACTAAAGGGAGGGAGAATATGAAACTTATTTCTTGGAATGTAAATGGAATTAGAGCTTGTATGAAAAAAGGATTTTTAGATTATTTTAAGGAAGTAGATGCAGATATTTTTTGTATTCAAGAGACGAAATTGCAAGAGGGGCAGATAGAACTAGATTTAGAAGGATACTATGACTATTGGAACTATGCCGAGAAGAAAGGCTATTCAGGTACAGCTGTATTTACGAAGAAGAAGCCTTTATCTGTCAAATATGGAGTAGGTATTGAAGAACATGACAAAGAAGGAAGAGTTATAACATTGGAATACAAAGATTTTTATTTAGTCAATGTATATACACCAAATAGTCAAAGAGAACTGGCAAGACTTGAATATAGAATGGATTGGGAAGATATGTTTAGGAGTTATTTATTAGAGTTAGATTCTAAAAAGCCTGTCATTATATGTGGGGATTTGAATGTAGCCCACAAGGAAATAGACTTAAAAAATCCAAGTATAAATAGGAAAAATGCAGGTTTTACTGATGAAGAAAGAGGGAAAATGACAGAACTTTTAAATTCTGGTTTTATAGATACATTTAGATATTTCTATCCTGACAAGGAAGAGGCTTATACTTGGTGGTCATATATCACAAAAGCCAGAGAAAGAAATGCTGGTTGGAGAATTGATTATTTTCTCGTGTCTAAAGAGCTTGAAGATAGGCTTATAGCTGCAGAGATTCATTCAGATGTCATGGGCAGTGACCATTGTCCTGTAGTTCTTGAGATAAAATTAAAATAATTTTTAAGCATATTGTAATTGATTTTTAGAAAAAAGATGATATATAATATAACATATAAAACATTATAGATAAAAATTTTAAAAAAGGAGCTAATAGTAATGAACATTGTTTACAAAGGCAAGACAAAAGATGTATATTCTTTAGAAGACGGAAATTATTTACTTAAGTTTAAAGATGATGTGACAGGTGAAAATGGGGTATTTGATCCAGGAGCAAATACAGTGGGACTTACTATGGAAGGAGCAGGTAGAGCTGGACTTAGGCTTACAAAATATTTTTTTGAATTGTTAAATGAAAAAGGAATACCTACTCACTATATAGATGCAAATATTGAAGAAGCAACTATGACAGTAAAGCCAGCTAAAGTATTTGGGAATGGAATTGAAGTAATATGCCGTTATAGAGCAGTGGGAAGTTTTTTACGTAGATATGGTATGTATGCAAAGGAAGGTCAGCCTTTGGATGCTTTTGTTGAAGTGACTCTTAAAGATGATCTTCGTCAAGATCCTCCTATTACTGAAGATGCACTTGATATGTTGGGAATATTATCCAAAGATGAATACAAAGTGTTAAAGAATTTAACACAAAAAATAGGGAATATTGTAAAAGAAGAATTAGCTAAAAAAGGTATTGAATTGTATGATATAAAATTTGAATTTGGTAGAATAGGCGAAACCAATGAAATTGCTCTGATAGATGAGATATCAGGCGGGAATATGAGAGCATATAAAGATGGTCAGTATATAGAACCATTGGAATTAGAAAAACTTATGTTGGAAGATTAAATTTTTATATGCTATAATTTTACTCATTGCATAAAAAGTTATATATTTATATAATAATGAGTAGTATTATAAATATAATTCATGAGGGGTTATGTGCTGTGGGTAAAATTGATACAGATAAAATTTATGAAGTGTTAAAAAGAAGGATAATTGAATTGGATTATGAACCAGGTGAGGTACTAAATGAGGTTGATGTGGCTAATGAATTCGATATAAGTAGAACTCCTATAAGGAAAATATTCCAACAGTTGAGCAATGACAAATTGCTCAATATAATTCCAAGGTTTGGAGCCCAAGTCACGCCTATTGATTTTAAGTACATGAAATCAGTTTTTGAAGTAACTAGAATATTGGACCCTTATGCAGCAAGATTAGCTACGGAAAGGATTTCAGATGGAAATATTCGTGAGTTAGAAACTATACTTCATCGTCTTGAATCTTATGATATAGTTGAAGATTATCAAGAGGCAATAAATGATGATGAAAGATTTCACAACATCATATTTTTAAGTAGTGAAAATCCTTGCTTAGGTGATGTTCTCAGTAGTCTCCATATACACACTGAAAGATTATGGCACTATTCTGAACAATATATAGATTCTATGGCGATATTTACCGATACATTGGGAAAAGTCCTAGAAGCTATAAAAGAAAAAGATATGGATATGGCAGAAAAATATGCAAGAGAACATATTGATGCTTTTGTAGAAAAAATAAAACAAGAAATGCTTTAAAAATTTTTTGGGAAAAGTCCTAGAATTATTTAAAAAAATAGTTCTAGGACTTTTTTTGCGAAAATTTCCATGAAAGAATGTAGAAATTTTAACAAAATTCTTAAAAGGACTTGAAGGATTTCTAAAAAATATATATAATATACTTATCAAATATTTATAGTATACAAGTAGAATACAAATTGTTTTATTTTATTTTGAAAGGAGGCGAAGAAAAGCGAAATTTCTAATAGTTACAAACAATCCACGTGTAAAAGATAAGTATGAAAATGTACATTTTGTAGAAGGCTCATTTTTAGATGTACTGATAAGTGTTAGAGATTTGGTCCATAAAGATTTTGTATTGGTGAGTCATCCACTTGGGGCAAGTATTAGAATGCTTTTTTCTCCTTATCGTTCTATAATAGTTGGAGAAAAAGTAGAAGAAATCGATGTTTTTAGTGTAGAGATTATTGAAAATAGTATTATCAGTTATAAAAAACATATGGAAGTGAGAAATGCAGACTGGGACAACAAGGAAGACTACCAATTAATTGACAATGAACTTTTAGAATCAACACTAAAAAGTTTAAATAGCAATTCTTGTGAAAGTTGTATTTAAAAAATTCGGAGGTGATTTGCTTGAAATTAGAACTTAGAAGAATTCACATAAAAGATATACAGTTTGGGGACAAACTTGCTGTAGAAAATGGGGTTCTAACTGTAAACAAAGAGGATTTAATTGAAAAGCTTAAGGAAGATGAAAGAATTAAGGATATAAAAGTTGATATTGCAAGACCAGGAGAAAAGGTAAGAATTATTCCAGTAAAAGACGTGATAGAACCTAGAGTAAAAATTGAAGGGGCAGGAAACGGTTTCCCTGGAGCATCAACTAAAATAGCTCAACTTGGAGATGGAAAAGTTAATGTACTATATGGTGCTGCTGTTGTAACAGTTGGAGATATTGTAGGTTTCCAAGAAGGTGTTGTGGATATGTGGGGAGAAGGAGCAAAATGGACACCTTTTTCCAAAACTTATAATCTAGTTGTAGATATAACTCCTGTTGAAGGATTGGATCCACATACTCATGAGGCTACTGTAAGACTTGCTGGTCTTAAAGCAGCAGAATTTATTGGCGAAGCAGGAAGAAAAGTTGAACCAGATGAAGTTCTAACTTATGAGATGGAAAGCAATGCTTTAGAAACTAAAAAATATCCAGATTTGCCAAAGGTATTATATGTAGAAATGCTTATTTCACAAGGATTGCTTCATGATGGTTATATATATGGTGTAAATAGCCAACTTATATTGCCAACCCTTATTCATCCAAATGAAGAACTTGATGGTGCTGTAATCAGTGGGAACTGTGTAGCAGCTTGTGACAAGATTACAACTTATCAACATCAAAACAATTCAGTAATATTGGATTTATATGCACAACATGGGAAAACAATAAACTTCTTAGGAGTAATATTGACTCCAGAGCTTACTACTTTGGAAGGTAAGTTCAGAACTTGTGATTATACCGCAAAATTGTGTAAGACTCTTGGAGCAGATGGTGTTATCGTATCAGAAGAAGGTTATGGAAATCCAGACTCAGACTTAGTTATGATTTGCAAGAGATTAGAAAATGCAGGAATAAAAACTGCTTTAATCACTGATGAATGTTCAGGAAGAGATGGAATGAGTCAACCTTTAACTGATACAGCAAGCGAAGCAGTAGCTGTTATATCTACTGGAAACGTAAGTCATGTTGTTACATTGCCACCTGCTGATAAGGTAATAGGAAATGCTGAAAGCATAGCTACTCTAGCAGGAGGATGGGATGGAGCTCTATTGGAAGATGGAACACTGATGTGTGAATTAAATGCTGTAATAGGAGCTACTTCAGAAATAGGATATCATAATTGTACAGTTAAATTGTACTAATCATATGGAAGGGAGGATGTAGAATATGGCAGAGAAATACAAAGTACTATACTATGTAAATCAGTTTTTTGGTCAGATAGGCGGAGAGGATAAGGCAGGAATAGAGCCTATGTATAAAGAAGAAACCGTAGGACCAGCATTAGGATTTAATGGACTTATAAGTGAAGAAGGGGAAGTAATAGGTACTATTATTTGTGGAGACAACTATTTTAATGAAAACAAAGAAGAAGCTATGAAATTTATTCTTGACATAGTTAAAAAGACTAATCCAGATATAGTAGTTACAGGTCCTGCTTTCAATGCAGGGAGATATGGAATGGCTTGTGGAGAAATTGCAAAAGCCATTGTAGAACAATTAAATATTCCTGCAGTGACTGGAATGTATGTCGAAAACCCAGGGGTAGATGTTTGCAAGGGACAAGTAATAATTGCTAGTACATCTGATTCAGCAGCAGGAATGAGAAAAGCATTACCAGTTATGGCAAATATAGTGAAGAAGTACTTCCAGAAGAAGAAGGTTATATACCACAAGGAAAGAGACTTACTGTTTTTTCAGATAATGGCGGCTGCAGGTTTTTCCATAGGGCTTGGAAACATATGGAGATTTCCATATTTAACAGCAGTGTCAATGGTGGAGGGGCTTTTGTATTTGTATATTTAATAATTTGTGCATTGATAGGTATTCCTTTGTTTACAATGGAAATGAGTTTAGGAAGAAAAACTCAAATGAGTTCAGTAGAAGGTATGAGATCTCTTACAAAGAAAGGTAGTCCTTGGGTATTATTTGGCTGGTTTGGAGTACTTTCGGCATTTGTAATTTTGACTTATTATATTTTGACTTATTATATACAGATAATGGGATGGATATTAGCTTATTTATTTAAGATGATTTCAGGCAGTTTAGCTGGCCTTACAGCAGAAGGATATGCACAGGCTTTTGTTGATTTTACATCAAATACTGGTGCAGTAGCTGGAGCTACATTGGCATGTGCTATAATTATTGGACTTATTTCTGCTAAAGGATTAGAAAAGGGTATAGAAAAAGCATGTAAGATAATGATGCCTACATTGTTTATAATGCTTATTATATTAGCTATAAGATCACTTACTTTACCTGGAGCAATGGAAGGACTTAAGTGGTATTTAAGAGTTGATTTTTCAAAAATAAATGGACGTGTTTGGCTTGATGCACTAGGTCAATGCTTCTTCTCAATAGGTATAGCTAGTGGTGGAGCATTTATCTATGGTAGTTATCTTAAAAAAGATAGTGATATACCAACAGATGGACTTATAATAATAGGATTTGATACATTGGCAGCATTGATAGCAGGTGTAGTTATATTCCCAGCAATATTTGCATTAGGACTTCAACCAGATGCAGGTCCAAGTTTATTATTTGTTACTATGTCAAATTTATTCTCTCATATGCCAGCAGGTAATTTCTTTGGTGGAATGTTCTTTTTATTGGTATTCTTTGCTGCACTTTCTTCAGCATTGGGATATTTAGAGCCTATAGTTACAACTGGAACAGAATTATTTAAGATGAATAGAAAAAAAGCTGTATGGGTAAGTTTGGCTCTTATATTCATCATAGGATTTCCAACTATAATGGCTCAAGGGCCATGGGCAGATATAAAAATTGGTGGAAGAAACTTCTTTGACTTTGCAGATTATTTATCTGGAAATATTATGATGCCTTTAGGTGCGTTGATATTGTCCTTATATACACTATTTGTTTGGAAATTTGATAAATATCAAGAAGAAACAAATATTGGAGCATCTAAATTTAAAGTATATGATTGGTGGGCTCCATTAGTTAAATTTGTTATTCCAGTAGCATTAATTATAATACTTATCACAGGAATGTTTTAGTAGGGAAAAATTTTATATAAAAGTAGACTTAAAAAATAACGGAATGAAATTTCATTCCGTTATTTTTTTTAACAATTTTTCCAATGTAGATTGTATCAAGGTTCTATGCCCAAAAAAAGAATAAAAAAATCCTCATAAAAAAGTTGACTAATGGTCATTATAAGGGTATAATATGTTTTGTACTGACCGATGGTCATATTTGGAGGTGAAATATGAAACACATATCAAAGGTTGAAATAAATAAAAGGCAAAAGGAAGATTCTCTATATGCTGCCGCTTATGAATTATTTACCACACAGGGTATACATAATACGGCAATTAGCGATATAGTTAAAAAAGCAGGAGTGGCAAAAGGAACTTTCTATCTATACTTCAAAGACAAATATGACGTACTTGACAAGATAATTTTAGATAAAAGTTCTGAAATACTTGTTGAAGCTATTGAAAATACCAATACAAAGGAATTCGATAGTTTTGAAGAAAAGCTATTGTATTTTATAGATTATATAATAGAGTATTTGAAACAAAATAAGCTACTACTTAAACTTATTTATAAGAATCTTTCTTGGGGAGTGGTGAGAAAGGCTTATAAGGACTATAAAGGATAAATGAGATCTACTATATGTTTGAGGAGGGTCTTAAGGACCATGATTTGAAAGAAGGTGATATTGAAAAGGTTATATTCATTATTTTAGAATTGGTTGGGTCAGTTTGCTATAGTTGTATAGTATTGAGGGAACCTACAAATATAGATGAAATGAAACCAATATTATTTGAAATTATAAAGAAAATTATATAGGAGATGATTATATGAATAAATTTGGTTATTTCATAGCAAAGAATAGAGTGCTAGTGATAATAGTGGCCACACTCTTGTTGTTGCCATCATTTTATGGGATGGCAAAGACTAGAATAAACTATGATATATTGACTTATTTACCTGAAAAATTGGATTCAGTAAAAGGTCAAAGAATATTAAGTGATGATTTTAAAAACTCTGGTCTTAGTTTTTTAATTGTAGAAAATATGGAGTCTAAAGATGTTGCAAAATTAAAAGAAAAGATTACAAATGTAGAGGGTGTTGAAAAGGTAATTTGGGTAGATGATTTTGTGGATACTGGAATACCTGAAGAGATACTTCCAAAGGATTTAAAAGATGCTTTTTATAGAGAAAACTCTACACTTATGATGATTCAATTTAGTGATAAAGTTTCTTCAGATACTACTCAAGAGGCTGTAGTGGGTATAAGAAAATTGTTGAACAAACAATGTTTTTTAAGCGGTACAGCTTCAGCGATGAGAGATACTATAGATATAGCAGATAAACAAACTCCAATATATGTACTTATGGCTGTAATATTTGCAATTGTAGTGTTGGCTTTAACTCTTGAATCAACATTTATTCCTTTTATTATACTTTTAAGTATGGCTTATGCCATAATGTACAACTTTGGAACCAATATATTTTTTGGAGAGATTTCCTATGTAACTAAATCCTTAGCTGCAGTATTGCAACTTGGAGTTACAATGGACTATTCAATATTCCTTCTTCACAGATATGATGAGGAATGTGAAAAATTAGATGATAAAAATCAGGCTATGGCAAATGCAATCCAAAAGACAGCTGCTTCAATTGTTGGAAGTTCACTTACTACAATTGCAGGTTTCTTGGCTATATGTTTTATGGAATTGACTATAGGTAAGGATATAGGACTTGTAATGGCAAAGGGAGTGCTATTAGGGCTTATTTCTGTAGTAACTACATTGCCAGCTTTCATGTTGGTGTTTGACAAGTTAATTCATAGATTTAGTCACAAGACAGTGTTACCTGAATTTGATGGATTAGCTAAATTAGTCACAAAACACTATAAGACTTTCATAATCATAGCAATACTTATATTCTTGCCAGCATTTTATGGCCAAAGCCACAATGAAGTTTATTACAATATAGATGAATCATTGCCAGATGATATAGAATCAGTAATTGCTTTTAGAAAGTTAAAAAATGAATATAATATGATAACTACTCATATGGTTTTAGTTTCTGAAAAAGTGCCAAACTTTGAAATGAAGCAGATGATAGATGAAATTGAGAAACTTGATGGTGTAGAAAGAGCTGTAAGTTATGAAAAATTCCTAGGACCTAGTGTTCCAGAAACTTTTATACCACAAGAGGTAAAGGATGTATTTCAACAAAGTGGATATAAACTTATACTTATAAATTCAAAATTTAAAGCAGCAACAGATGAAGAAAACGCTCAAATAGATGCAATAAATTCTATTGTTAAGAAGTATGATGACAAAGCTATATTAACTGGAGAAGGAGTACTTACAAAAGATTTGATAAAAATTACAGATACAGATTTCAAAAAAGTAAATATAATTTCTACATTAGCTATATTTGTCATTGTAATGTTTGTATTTACATCGATATCAATACCAATTTTTTTAATATTGGTTATTGAATTGGCAATATTTATAAATATGTGTGTACCATTTTATGCAGGAAATTCGATACCTTTTATAGCTTCAATAATTATAGGTTCTATACAGCTGGGAGCAACAGTTGACTATGCAATTCTTTTGACTACAAGGTTTAGAGAAGAGATAAGAAATGGCCATGACAAATTTGAAGCTATGGAAATAGCAGTAAGAGAATCAGCAAAATCAATAGTTACAAGTGGATTTACTTTTTTTGCAGCAACGGTTGGAGTAGGTGTTATATCAGAGATAGAAATCATTAAATCCATGAGTGTCATGATAGCTAGAGGAGCTTTAATTAGTACGGGGGTTATATTATTTATATTACCAGGAGTATTGCTTGCATTTGAAGGATTTATCAAATCAACATCAAAAAACTGGAACAAAAGTATTGCTGATAAAATAAAAGGAGGAAAGATTATATATGAGAACAAATAGGAAACTTGTGAGAGTATTGAGTTTATTTTTAGTTTTGATGATGGCAATGTCAACTGTAGCATTTGCTGAAGGGGTTGTGACTAAAAATGAAACAGTTTTTATAAATTTGGATCCAGAGGGAGCTCCTGTTGAGAAAATATCAAGTATATGGTTACATTCTGATTCAGCTCTTGGGAAAATTGAGGATAAGACTTCATTAAAAGATATAAAAAATGTAAAAGGCGATGAAGTGCCAGAAATAAATGGAGACAAAATTATTTGGAATACGGATAAGAAGGATATATTTTATCAAGGAACTACAGATAAAGAATTGCCAGTAGAACTTAGAATTCAATATTATTTAGATGGCAAAAGAATGAATCCTAAAGATATGTTGGGAAAGTCTGGGAAGGTTAAAATAAATGTTTCTGTAGTCAACAAAGATAGTCATGTCATTAAATTAGATAGTGGAAAAGAAAAAGATGTGTACACACCATTTGTTGGTATTGTAGTTATGAACTTGCCAATAGATACATTTAGCAATGTGAAAATAAATAGTGGAAAACTTGTTTCAGATGGAAATAATCAAGTAATAACTTATGTGACACTTCCTGGATTAAAGCAAAGTCTAGACTTAGATACAAATATTATAGATATTCCAGAGACTTTGGTTGTTACTGCAGATGTGGAAGGATTTGAAATGGGTTCAGTAGTTCTTACTGTTACTTCAGAATTGCCAGAAGTTAAGGATTTTGAAAATGCAGGGGATTTTGATGAGCTAATTGATGGAATTGAAAAGATAAAGGATGCCAGTGAAAAATTAAGTGAAGCTACTGGAAAATTGTATGAAGGCCAAACTACATTAAATGATGGCATAAGTGAGTTTGTAAATGGTGTAGATAAGGTAAATGTAGGAGCCAATGCATTAAAAGATGGCTCAGCTAAGTTAAAAGATGGAGTAAATGCTTCTTATGAAGGAAGCAAAGAAATTAAGAATGGAGTCAAGGCATTAAATGATGGTGCAAACAAATTAGGACAAGGGTTTATTGGATTAGGCCAAGGATCTATAGAATTTAGTTCAAAGGCTCAAGAATTTTCAAAAGGTGCTGAGCAAGTAGCTAATGGAGTGAGTCAAATTCCTGAAAAAACTCAAATGATGAGCAGTGGCATAAATGAGCTAGTTCAGGGAACAGAAAAGATACAAAATGGTCAAGAACAATTGACTGAAGGATTAAAGAACAGTTTAGATGCTATTGAACAAATAAAGAAAGGCAAAGAGAAAGAATTAGAAGTTGTAAATATATTGTTAAAAGGTGTTGAAGGGTTGGAAGCCGCAGCAAATGGACTTTCAAAAGTACCAGGAGCTGATGGAATAGCAGCTAAAATGCTTGATGGATTTGGAAAACAAAAGATGGCACTAGAAGGATTGAAACAGTCAAGCAATCAATTGATATCTGGATTAAACCAAGTAGAAGAAGGAATAAAACAAGCCCAGATGGCTAGTTCACAACTTAGTGAAAATATTGGAAAAGTAAATGAAGGGCAAAAGAAAGTAGCATATGGATTAGATGAACTTGCTAAAGGAACTAGTGGATTAGGAGATGCATCAAAGCAATTAGTAGTTGGTAGTCAAGGGCTTATGGCTGGAGCTAATCAATTAAATGAAAGTGCAAAACAAGCCAATGAAGGAGTTAAAGGATTTAATGAAGGAGCTAATAAGCTTGTACAAGGAACTGAAAAATTGACAAATGGATTAGGACAATTAAATGTAGGAGCTAATGATTTAAATAAAGGAGCAAATGAATTAGCAAAAGGGACCAGTCAACTTTCAAGTGCTGGTGGGGCATTGAAAGAGGGTTCAAAAAAATTGACTGATGGCTCAAAAGAATTAGATGAAGGAATGAAAAAATTCTATCAAGAAGGAATTCTTGAGATGAGCAATAGAGTTCAAGATAGTGATTTCAATATAGCTGATATAATGAATACAAAAGATAAAATATTAAATTTGTCAAATGATTATAAGAGTTTCACTGGAATAGCTGATGAAATGGATGGAAGCGTAAAATTTGTTATGAAGACAGAAGAATTGAAAATGGAAAAAGAAAAAGTGGAAATAGATACAAACAATAACCAAAGAGATAAAGGTGGATTTTTCAATTGGTTAAAGAACTTATTTAAAAAGGCAAATTAACAAAAAATCACACCTTAGCGTTTACTAAGGTGTGATTTTTTAAAAAAAGTTTTTGGAAAATTCACAATTATACCGAAAATTGTGCTAATATATATATATATAAGCAATTTTATTATTTTGACAATATAAAAAGAGGGTGAAAGCATGATAAAATTGAGAAAAAAAGAAGAAGTACTTAAAGAATATGTAAGTAGATATCCCGAACTGGACAAATTCTTCGTGGAGGAACTTTCTAAAGACTATGATAGATATGCAGAAATTTTAAAAGATTGCAATACTAAGGAAGAGTATTATGAAATATTCAGAAAAGAAATAAAAGCAAATGAGCAGAGATACAAAGAGAATTCAATGATTAAAGGCGTGGAAGGTTCTACTTATGATCAATTTATGGACATACTTGCACAGTATGGTTTGATTAAATTTTTTAGAGATAATATGCTAGATGAATAGCTAGGCTAAAGGTGGGAATTTAGTATTCCCACTTTTGATTTATTATAATACATATATTTACAAATTAAAGGGAATTGAATATAGAATTACAATTTTTGTATTATATCTCCCTTCAAATATAAATGTAATAATATACTTTTTATTTTCATATAACTGTTGCAGTGATGCCTTTTTTGGAGTATACACAAGAAGATGCAAATAGAAGTCATGAAGCTGGATTTGAGGTCATATTGCATTTACCTATGGAACCTGAAAAAGGGCTTCCCGAGTGGCTTGGGCCACGGCCTATAACTTGCAATAAATCTAATGAAGAAGTTAGGGAGATTGTTGAAGACGGCCTTGAAGAAGTGAAATGGGCTAAAGGGATAAATAATCATATGGGTTCAAAGATTATGAAGGATGAGAGAATTATGACGGAGGTTTTAAAAATAGCCAAAGAGAAAGATTTATTTTTCTTAGATAGCAAAACAGGAGAATATTCTGTTGCAGAAGAAATAACATCGGATTTAGATGTAGTATATTTTGCAAGGGATGTATTTTTAGATAACTCTAAAAATATTGAAGATATAGAAAATGCAATGTATAAGCTTTCTGATATAGCTTTGAATAGAGGATATTCAATTGGGATAGGTCATATAGGAGGTCAAGGGGGAAAAGTAACTGTTGCTGCAATAAATAAAAAATCTGAAGAAATGAAGAAAAAAGGGATAGAGTTCATATATTTATCAGAACTAAAAAAATATTTTAAATAAGCATAAATTAATGTATAATTTTATCGATTTTAGGAATATAATAATAAGTAAATATAGTTAAAATTTTTATTGCATATTGATTATAAAAATGATATGCTAATTATGAATTTAAAGATTTAAAAGATTAACAGCATTCCTCTTTTGGGAATCCCATGTGAATCTGTTTTAAATCTAAAATCAAGGTAAAGGAGGAATGTTGAAATGGCAGATAAGACTATTGTTTGCAAAGATTGTGGAAAAGAATTTATTTTTACTGAAGGTGAACAAGCTTTTTATAAAGAAAAAGGATTTGAAAATGAACCTCAAAGATGTCCAGATTGTAGAAAGAAGAGAAAAGAAAGAAATAACGATAGAAGATTTAGAAGATAGTTGTAGATTATAAACCTTATGAGAGGAAATTCTCATAAGGTTTTATTTTTTAGACAAATATTTTATTAAAATGTCTTTATTAGGAGGAAATAGTCAATTTATGTAGAATAAATAATTATGTGTTCATTAAAAGAAATGAGGATGAGTGCTGTGAACTTAAAAAAAACAAATTTATATTTTCGGTTTTATTTATTTTGAGCATGTTTATAATGGCTTGTGAACCTGTTTTTGCAGAAGAAATAAAGGTTCTTCGAGTAGCGGGAGACAACAATCACCCTCCTTATGAATTTATAGATGAAAAAGGCAACTATAAAGGTTTTAATGTTGATATCATGAGAGCTATAGCTATTGAAGAAGGAATAGAAATAGAAATAATTCCTATGGCATGGAATCAGGCAGTATATGCACTTGAGGCTGGAAAAGTAGATGCTATTCAAGGTATGTCGAAAACACCTACAAGAGCGAATAAGTTTTTATTTTCAATTCCTACAGTTAAAAATTCACAGGCTATATTTGTGCTTAAAGATACAAATTATATTTCAGGTATAGAAGATTTAACTGGAGTTAAGGTAGCTTTTCAAAAAGGTGATATAAATGAAGAAATATTAAATGATATTTCTAGGGTTATTTTAAGGCCTAAAGACAACCAAAAAGATGGGATAGAAGCTTTGTTGAATGGAGAAGTAGAAGCTTTTCTAGGAAATAGACAGACGGGACTGTATTATTTACAGAAAATGAAAAAGGCTGATATGGTCAAAATAGTTGGAGAACCAAT
This sequence comes from Sporanaerobacter sp., assembly GCF_047830725.1. NCBI lineage: Bacteria > Bacillati > Bacillota > Tissierellia > Tissierellales > Sporanaerobacteraceae > Sporanaerobacter > Sporanaerobacter sp. Next base: position 1,169,228 of record NZ_CP181252.1, read on the forward strand.
GGGAGAAGTAGAATATGGACCTGTGACTACTAAAGACAAGCAAGAGGTTGCAGATATATTGAATAGAGGTATAAAAGAAATAAAAAGGAATGGAACCTATGATAAAATATATCAAAAATGGTTTGGGGAAGAATACTATGGAAAGAAAGATCTATTTAAAGTGTATAAAAAACAAATAGTGGTTATAGTTTTTGTTATATTGCTGGTGTTTTTTATATTGTCGGGGTGGAACAAACAACTAGCAACGGAAGTTGAAAAGAGAACTAGTGAGTTAGAAGAGGCGAATAAAAATCTTATTTCTCATCAAGAACAAATATATAGATTGGCTTATTATGATGCAATAACTGATTTGCCTAATAGATTGTATTTAGCAAAAAAGTTTTCTGATATCGTAGAAGAAATTGAAAAAAAAGGCAATAGATTGGCAGTGCTTTATTTTGATATTGATAGATTTAAAGATATAAATGATACATTAGGTCATGATACTGGAGACCATATATTAAATTTAGTAGGTAAAAGGATAGAAAATATAATTAAAGATGGAGATATATTAGCTAGATTTGGAGGGGATGAATTTCTTATACTCATGAAAAATATAGAAGATGAAAATGAAGTAGTAGAATTTGCCAAACAAGTTTTAGATAAAATGAGTGAACCTTTTTTACTGAGTAGATATAAACATTTTTTAACGGCTAGTGTAGGAGTCAGTATTTATCCAGAAGGGGGAAAGGATTTTACAACATTAGTTAAAAATGCAGATATGGCTATGTATAGGGCTAAAAAAAGCGGGGGCAACAATTTATATATTTACAACAAAGAATTGAGTGATATCGAGATAAATAAAGTAAAAACTATAAGTCAATTGAGAAGAGCAGTAGAAAGAAATGAATTTGAATTGTATTATCAGCCCAAGATAGATATAAATTCAGGAGAAGTCCAAGGTATGGAAGCTTTGATTAGGTGGAATAGTCCTGATAAGGGACTTATAGGGCCAAATCATTTTATACCTATAGCAGAAGAAATGGGGCTTATACTACCTATAGGTGAATGGGTATTGAGAGAAGCATGTAGACAAAATAAAGCATGGATGGACAAAGGGTATAAGCCTATAAGGGTTTCAGTAAATATTTCTGGGGTACAGTTTCAACAGAAAGATTTTGTTGATATTGTTGAGAATATATTGGAAAGTACTGGACTTGAATCTCAATATTTAGAACTTGAGATTACAGAAAGCATAGCAATGACTGATATAAAATATACTATTGAAGTTCTTAAAAAAATGAAAAGTTTAGGTGTATATATATCTATAGATGATTTTGGCACAGGATATTCAAGTTTTAGCTATTTAAAAGAGATGAGTGTTGATGAATTGAAAATTGACAGAACTTTTATCATGGATGTAAATACCAATACTAAAAACATGTCAATTGTGAAAGCTATAATACATTTAGCTCATGAGTTAAATTTACAAGTTACAGCTGAAGGTGCAGAAACTATAGAACATATACAGTTTTTGAAGGAAAACAATTGTGACAAGGTTCAAGGATATTTTTATAGTAAACCTGTCTCATCAAAGGGATTTGAAAAATTTCTTAAATAAAAAACATTTCTATAAATTAAATATTTAACGAATATTTGATATAATATAAATATATAATAAAAAACTTTCTACATACATAAGGAGGAAGAAACATGGAAATAAATACAGAGTTTATTTTAGAAACTATGAAAAAATATCTTCAAATTCCTAGTCCAGGAGGGTATACAAGAGAGGCTACTCTAGAAGTAAAAAAAGATTTTGAAAAGTTTGGATTAAAAACAGAATTGACAAATAAGGGAGCGTTAATTGGAACGTTAGAAGGAGAAAACAATGATAGACATGTGATGATTACAGCACATATTGATACATTAGGTTGCATGGTTAAAGAGATTACAAATGATGGTAGGATTAAATATGGGAAAATTGGCGGTGGTAGTTGGAGCTCTATTGAAGGGGAGAATTGTTACATAATTACTAGGAAGGGTAAAAAAATTCGTGGTTCTGTCATTCCTAAGATGGCTTCTGCTCATATATATGGTGCAGATAGAGATGCAACTAGAAATGGAGAAAATATGTTTATAAGACTTGATGAGATTGTTGCTTCTAAAGAAGATGTACTTAATTTGGGAATAAATATTGGAGATTTTATTTGCATGGATACTAGAACAGAAATAACAGATTCAGGATTTGTCAAATCTAGATATTTAGATGATAAATTGGCTGTTGCAATATTAGTTGAAATTGTCAGGTATTTCAGTGAAAACAATTTAAAACCTAAATATACAACACATTTCTTTATTAGCAATTATGAAGAAATAGGTCATGGAGTAGCAGGAGAACCTGAAAAAGTAGCAGAGATGATAGCTGTAGATATAGGAATTGTAGGAGATGGACAAAATTCAGATGAATATAGTGTAAGTATTGCAGCTATGGATAGGAGAAGCCCTTACAATTTTGAATTTAGAAATAAACTTGTGGATATAGCTGAAGAAAACAATATTAGATATAAATTAGATTTATATAATTTTTATAGCTCGGATTCTACTCATGTTGCAGGTCAAGGAAAAGATATAAATTTTGCTAGTTTAGGACCTGCAGTAGATGCTTCTCATCATTATGAAAGGACTCATATATCATCCATAAACAATACTACTGAGCTTTTAATAAAATATTTATTATGTGATTAGTTAATATTAAAAGGGGGTATAATTAATGAAGGGAAAAGGAGTAACTATTAAGTATAAGGTGTATTTAGTGGCTTATAAAAATTTAGATGAAAATGTAGTAGATATCTTGACGAAGTACTCTGTTTATCATGTAGACAATGAAGATGACTTGAAAGTTTTAAATGAACATGTGAGTTCAGGAAGAACATTTAGTCTTAATGAGAGAATATACATTTATTTAGAATCTTTTGAAGAAAAAATTCGTGAAAAATTAAAAGAAGATTATGTACTAGATATAATTGAAGTGCCTAAATCCTATGGCGCCGCAAGAGGAAATATGCTGATTGAATTTGATATTGAATTTGGTGATGATATAATTGTAGTTGATACTATGGAAATTTAATTGAAATGGGTCAGGGATTATCCCTGACTTATTCATTTAGCGAAAGGTTGATAATGTGTGGAAAGATAAAAGATATCATTCATTGGATTATGAACTTAAAAATTTATTTGGCACAAAGACTATTAAGCTTTCTCTTGATGGCGGATTTACTTGCCCCAATAGAGATGGTACAGTAGGAAATAGAGGATGTATATTTTGTGGGGAAGAGGGTTCTGGAGAATTTGCTGGTAAAAGATGCTTGTCTATTAGTGAACAGATTGGAAATCAAAAAGAGTTTTTATCAAAGAAATGGCCTGAAGGAAAGTATATAGCTTACTTTCAAAATTTCACCAATACTTATTCTACATGCGAAGACTTAAGACAAAAATACGAAGAGGCTATTTCATTAGATGATGTATCAGGTCTTTCAATAGCTACCAGACCAGATTGTTTGTCTTTAGATATATTGGATTTGCTTGAAGAATTTAATAGGAAGACTTTTCTATGGGTTGAATTGGGACTTCAAACTATTCATGAAGATACAGCTAAATTTATAAGAAGAGGATATGATTTATCAGTATATGAAAATGCAGTGAGAGAACTAAAAAAGAGAAATATACGAGTTGTTACTCATCTTATATTTGGACTTCCAAAAGAATCTACAAAAGATATTCTTGACTCTGTAAGATATGTGGCCAAAACTAATACTTGGGGAGTTAAGTTTCATCTTTTATATGTACAAAAAGGCACAGATTTGTATGAATACTACAAAAAAAATCCTTTTCATATCTTGTCCAAGGATGAGTATATAAATCTCGTCTGTGATGCTATTGAACTCTTGCCAGAAAATATGGTCATTCATCGCCTTACGGGAGATGGGAAAAAGGAACTTTTGGTAGAACCACGTTGGAGCCTTGATAAGTTAAGGGTACTGTCAGGCATAGATATGGAATTGAAAAGACGTGATAGTTTTCAAGGAAAGAATTATAATATTTAAGTTGCATTTTTGGAACAATAAAGATATACTTAAAACGCTAATAAATTATGGAAGGAAGATTTAAATTTATATGAAAAAATTAAAATTTGAAGACATGGAGTTTTCACAGGAGATAAAAAAAGCTGTTTCGGATATGGGATTTGAAGAAGCATCTCCTATTCAATCACAAGCTATACCATATATACTTGAAGGTAAAGATGTAATAGGTCAAGCTCAAACAGGGACAGGAAAAACTGCAGCTTTTGGTATACCTATTTTAGAAATGTGTGATGGGGATAATAGGCAACTGCAAGCAATTGTACTGTGTCCTACTAGAGAATTATGCATACAAGTGGCAGAGGAAATAAGTAAATTGGCAAAATACAAAAAAGGTGTATATGTATTGCCTGTATATGGTGGGCAGCCAATTGAAAGACAGATAAAAGCTTTGAAAAAGGGAGTACAAATTGTCATTGGGACACCAGGAAGAGTTATAGATCATTTAAATAGACATACTTTGAAACCTGAAAATATAAAGATGGTAGTACTTGATGAAGCAGATGAAATGTTTGATATGGGATTTAGAGATGACATTGAACTTATACTGGATAAAATGCCCGAGGAGAGACAAACTATATTTTTCTCAGCAACGATGCCACAAGAAATAATGAGTTTTGCAAAAAAATTTCAAAAAAATCCTGAGATCATAAAAGTGGTTCATAAGGAACTTACAGTACCTAAAGTAGAACAATATTATTTTGAGCTAAAGTCAAATATGAAAACAGAGATATTGTGTAGACTTATAGACATATATAATCCAAAACTTTCTCTTGTTTTTTGCAATACAAAGAGAAAAGTAGATGAACTTGTATTGGAACTTCAAGGAAGAGGATATTTTGCAGATGGACTTCATGGAGATTTAAAACAAACTCAAAGGGATAAGGTCATGTCTACATTTAGAAGTGGAAATATAGACATTCTTGTTGCAACAGATGTAGCTGCTAGAGGTATTGATGTAGATGATGTGGATATAGTATTTAATTATGATATTCCACAAGATGAAGAATACTATGTTCATAGAATAGGAAGAACTGCAAGGGCAGGAAGAGAAGGTACGGCTTTTAGCTTTGTAGTAGGTAGAGATATATATAAGCTAAAAGATATTCAAAAATACACTAAAACTAAGATAATGAGAAAAGATTTACCTACATTAGGTGATGTAGAGGAAAAGAAAATTGATATTCTTTTGGATAAAATAAGACATGAACTAGATAATGAAGAAATTTCAAAGTATCAAAATATTATAGATACTTTGCTAGAAGAAGATTACAATTCTATAGATATAGCTTCAGCAATACTTAAAATGTATATGGATGAAAACAAAAAGGATGGACACGAGGATTTAGACTTAGATGTAGTAAATACTGGTGCAGAAGCTGGAATGGTAAGATTGTTTGTAAATATTGGAAGAAGAGAAAACATAAGCCCAAGACATATTGTTGGAGCAATAACAGGGGAAACAAGTCTTCCAAGAAAGAGTATAGGAAAAGTTGATATATATGATAAGTTTACGTTCGTAGAAGTTCCAAAGGAATATGTAAAAGAAGTTCTTGTGGGACTTAAAAACCACAAAATAAAGGGTAAAAAAATAAATATTGAAATAGCAAATCCAAGACATTAAAATTAGTGGTAAAAAGTTCTTTTCTGAGAAAGTAGAAAAGAACTTTTTTGTGTTATAATATTTGTGGATTCACATCAATTTACTATAGTGACAATCATAAGGGAGAAAAAACATGGATGAAATATTAGGATTTGTAATATCTTCTATTTTACTTATTTATTCTATTTACAGAGACATGTTCATAGGGATTCCTTTGACTATATGTTTTTTTATTTTTTGTTTTATTGCTTATAAAAGAGGATATTCTTTTAAAGAAATAATGAAAATTTCCTACGAAGGTGGAAAGAAATCTTTTATAGTTTCAGAAGTGCTAATACTCATTGGAATGATAACAGCATCATGGATGGCTTCTGGTACTGTTCAAGGGATGGTTTATTATGGTATAGAATTTATGAACCCAAGATATTTTGTGGCCTATGCTTTTATGATATGTACTGTAATTTCATTTATATTGGGAACAGCCTTTGGTACTGTAGGCACAGTAGGTCTTAGCCTTATGGTTATAGCTAAAAGTGGAGGTCTTAATTCAAATATAGCTGCAGGAGCTATTGTGGCAGGGGCATATTTTGGAGATAGGTGTTCTCCTATGTCTTCTAGTGCTCATTTAATAGCCAATTTAACTGAAACTGATCTCTATGAGAATATAAAAAATATGTTTAAAACTACAATTGTTCCTTATGGAATTTCTTTATTAATATATATATTTATTTCTACTAAGTATCCTTTAAATTTCACACAAAATAAAATAAATGAGGAAATAATTAAAAATTTCAACATAAGTTTTTTGGTACTATTACCTGCAATTTTAATACTTTTATTGAGTGTATTTAAAGTAAATGTAAAAATATCTATGAGTTTGAGTATAGTTGTAGCTTTTTTTATAAGTTACTTTTATCAAGAAGTAAAAATTCAAGATTTTATGAAATATCTTTTTTTTGGATATAGTATTCCTAAAGAAACTTTTCTTTCCTCCATAATAAAAGGAGGAGGAGTTATATCTATGCTTAAAGCAATATTCATGACTTTTATATCTTGTTCTCTTGCGGGATTATTGGATAGTGCAGGGTTTTTGAAAGGCATTCATAATTTGTTTGATGGAGTAAATTCGAGATGCAGATTATTTATAGCTACAGCTATAATAAGTATTTTAACAGCAGCTTTTGGAGGCAATCAGTCAATAGCTATAGTTCTTACTATTCAAATAATGAAAGATTTTTATGAAAAGATGGATATAGATAAATACCAATTTGCTATAGATATTGAAAATACAGCTGTTGTACTTTCGCCTATGATACCGTGGAATATATCTGGCGTTATACCGGCGATGACTTTAGGTGTTAGTAGTTTTAAATATTTGCCCTATGCATTTTATATTTATCTCATACCTATAATAAATATGATGTTTTTAAAAGTCACTAATAAAACTAGTAAAAATAATTGTGTTTCCTAAATAAATATTGACATACTTTTGTAAACCCTTTGTAACTACTTTATTTATAAAGCTATATATAATTAAAATATAGAAATTGTGAAAATTAAAGTAATATATATGGGGAGATGAAAGTATGAATAAGAAAATATCCTTGATTCTAATAGGAATTTTAGTAGTTGCAGGGCTTTCGGGATGTGGCTCAAAGGCGAATACATCACAAAAAGAAGAAACTGTCATAGCATCTGAAATGGGAAAAGAGGAAAATCAAAATATCGACAAAGATATTGAAGAAAAAGGAAAGAAAATTGCAGTAAATGAGATAAAATATTATTTTGGAATAGATATAGATGATTCCTATGACTTGAAGGTAAATTATTTCGACTATGGGGATGATAGTAGATATTACCAATATTTATTTTGGAATGATTCCAATACTTTTGATGTAAGAGTAGGAAAAGGTGAGGAAAAAGCATTTTATTTACAGCAAATATTGCCAGAAAATCATGATGGTAAAGCATTAGATGAAAAATCAGCAGAAAAATTAAGTTTGGATTTTATCAATGAAAAATTAAAAGATATGAAAGACGAATTAGTTCTTACCAATACAGAATATGAGGTCGAAAAAAATTCAAACAATATTGAATACTATGTATTTCAATACAATGAAAAGGGCAATGAAAATAGTGGTGCATTCATAAAAGTTGACTGTTACAACAAATATGTAACTGAAATAACTCTATTTGATTAAAAAACCTTATTTATATAAGGTTTTTTTCTTTACATTTCTTTATTTTAGTATTAAACTATAATTAGTTTGGATGCAAAATATTAGTATACAAAATAAATTGAAAGGTGGGATAAAAATTTCTAGCACAGATGAAGGGATAATTATTGCTTCTTTTATAAAGGAAGTGTATTTTAAGTTAAACAATAGCATAAAGAAAAAGTTTGAAGATATTGGATTGACGGTTCCGCAGATTACAATCATGAGTATGTTGTATAAAAATGGGAATATGAAAGTTAGTGATATAAGTGAAGAAATGTACATTACAAATGGGACAGTTTCTGGTATCATCGATAGGTTAGAGAAACAAAAATTGGTTTGTAGAACTAGAAGTAAAAAAGACAGGAGGGTTGTGTATATAGCTCTTACAGAAGAGGGATACAATATTGCAAAAGGCTTTAGAAATGTCATTGATGATTATTTTCACGATTTGTTTTCCAATTCTTCAAAGGAAGAATTAGAAACTATAATTACAGGTCTTCAAATACTAAAAAGTATAGTGGATAGATAATAGAAAGGGGAAAATTAGACTATGGAAATGAAAGACGTAATGGAAATAATATTTAATATATTTTATTTGATTGTCATATGGTATTTGGCTATTAAGATGTATAAAAATATAGATAGTTTAAATTCTAAGGATAGAAAGACAGGTAAATTGTTAGCTTTGGCTTTTCTTCTTCTTGCACTGGGAGATACTGGTCATGTTGGATTTAGAGTACTTGCATATTTGAAAGGAGGACTTACTCAAAATGCTTATCTTTTAGGCATGGGAAAGATGTTTACTTCTATTACGGTGACTATATTTTACATGTTGTTGGTAGAAGTTTGGAGAGCTCGATTTGACAAGAAGCATAATATTGTTACTATTGTTTTGCTACTTTGTGGAATAGCAAGGCTTATAATACTATTTTTGCCGGGAAATCAATGGGGAAGTCAAATTGCTCCTATGAATTTTGAAATGTATAGAAATATTCCTCTTATGATATTGGGATTAGGGGTAGCTATCCTTATATTTAAAGATTCAAAAGATTCAAGGGATAATACGTTTAAATGGTTTAGCATTATGATTTTTATATCCTATGCCTTCTATATCCCAGTAATATTATTTGCTAGATACAATCCAATCATAGGATTACTTATGATACCAAAGACTGTTGCTTATTTAGCTGCTGCTTTCATAGGATATAATGGAATTTTTAAGTAAAATTATCGCAAAGTCCCTGTTAACACTTAAACCTATATTTGCATAAAATATATTGAAGTAAATATACAAAGAAAGGTGGTTAGTGTATTGGACAATTATGAAAAACAAAAAAGTTGCCCAACAGGGACATTTCCTTATACCATAAAGGCTGGAGATACTTTCTATAAATTATCAATAAGATTTAATGTGCCACTAGATGCAATATTAAGGGCAAACCCAGGAGTAGATCCAAACAATTTGCAGATAGGGCAAGTAGTATGTATACCATTAAAATCTGCACCTCCTGTACCTCCTGTACCTCCATGTCCCGGCGGATTTTACTATACCATAAAAGCCGGAGATACTTTCTATAAATTATCAATAAGATTTAATGTACCATTAGATGCAATATTAAGGGCAAACCCAGGAGTAGATCCAAACAATTTGCAGATAGGGCAAGTAGTATGTATACCTTCAAGGCCAGCACCTCCAATACCTCCAGTACCTCCATGCCCAGGCGGATTTTACTATACAATAAAGGCAGGAGATACTCTCTATAGTATAGCTCAAATGTTCAATGTATCAGTGCAAGAACTTATGGCAGCAAATCCAGGAGTAGATCCAAACAATTTACAAATAGGTCAAGTAATATGTGTACCATCAAGGCCAGTACCTCCATGCCCAGGCGGATTTTACTATACAATAAAGGCAGGAGATACTTTCTATAGTATAGCTCAAATGTTCAATGTATCAGTACAAGAACTTATGGCAGCAAATCCAGGAGTAGATCCAAACAATTTACAAATAGGTCAAGTAATATGTGTTCCAAGGTCAATACCATGGCCTTGGCCAAGAGGATAATATTGTTTTAAATTGAAACGACAAAATGGTAGGTTGGTGCTTGGCATCAACCTGCCATTTTGTGTGCCTCATAAGAAAGTTTTATATTAGGGAAACGACAACTTTCCTATTGTCTACATAAAAGCACAAGAATAGGGCAATAATAGGACTTTTGAAGTTTTGTAGAAACATTTGTAAGTTCTTAAAACTTGTGATATAATTCATATGAAGTCAATCTAATCTAAACATTTATTTTGGTATTGGGCGTAAGTCTTTTACCAAATTTTTTGTATATAGAATATAAGGGAGGTAAAGGCCTAAGGCTGGGTGTATATGAAAACATTACATTTAGGATTGGATGTAGGTTCAACAACTGTAAAGTTGGTAGTATTAAACAACAAGTTTGAAATACTTTTTAGTAGCTATAAGAGACATTTTTCAGATATAAAGAGTAGTGTTAAAGATTTAGTACTTGAAGCTTATTCTAGATTTAAAAATGAGGATATAACCATAATGGTTACTGGGTCAGGAGGGTTAGCAGTTAATAAATGGCTTGAAATTCCTTTTATTCAAGAGGTTGTTGCTTCTACTACAGCCATCAGAAAATTTATTCCCAAAACTGATGTAGCTGTAGAACTTGGTGGTGAAGATGCAAAGATAACTTATTTTGATGGTGGAATAGATCAGAGAATGAATAGCATGTGTGCTGGGGGAACTGGTGCATTTATAGATCAGATGGCATCTTTGCTTGAAACAGATGCAGAAGGATTAAATAAACTCTCCCAAAAGCATAAGGCAATATACCCCATAGCTTCTAGATGTGGAGTGTTTGCAAAGACAGACATTCAAGCATTGATAAATCAAGGAGCTAGTAAAGAAGATATTGCTGCCAGTGTATTTCAATCCGTTGTCAATCAAACGATAACTAGCCTTGCCTGTGGAAGACCTATAAAGGGAAATGTGGCTTTTTTAGGTGGACCACTTCATTTTTTATCTGAACTTAGAGAAAGGTATATAGAAACATTAAAACTTAAAGATGAAGAAGTTATATATCCAGAAAATGCACAATTGTTTGTTGCTATAGGGGCGGCTATTGCTTCAATAGAGGAAAAAGAAATTAGTTTTCAAGAGTTGAGGGATAGACTTATTTGTTTGGATAAGCCTATAGACATGGAAGTGAAAAGATTAAGGCCTCTTTTTTTAGATGAAGGTGAACTTATAAAGTTTAGAGAAGAACATAAGACACATAAATTAATTGAAAAGGACATAAAAACTTTTAGTGGAAAATGTTTTTTAGGAATAGATGCAGGTTCAACTACTACTAAAGTTGTCCTTATAGATGAAGAAAATAATATATTGTATTCTTATTATGGAAACAATCAAGGAAAACCATTGGAATTAGTAGTGAGAATACTTAAAGAAATTTATTCTTTTTTGCCAAGGGATGCATACATTGCCTACTCAGCAGTTACGGGCTATGGAGAAGAACTTATAAAAGCAGCACTTCATGTAGATGAGGGAGAAGTAGAGACTATCGCCCACTACAAGGCTGCAAATTATTTTCTTCCTGGAGTAGATTTCATACTTGACATTGGCGGACAAGATATGAAATGTATGAGGATAAAGGATGGAGTTATTGATAGTATCCTTTTAAATGAAGCTTGTTCTTCTGGATGTGGCTCTTTTATTGAAACTTTTGCTCATTCAGTAAATATGAGTGCAGAGGAGTTTTTGAAAGAAGCTCTTATGGCAGAAAATCCAGTAGATTTGGGTTCGAGATGTACAGTATTTATGAATTCAAAGGTAAAACAGGCACAAAAAGAAAGTGCTACTGTTGGTGATATAGCTGCAGGACTTTCGTATTCAGTTATAAAAAATGCTCTTCAAAAAGTAATAAAGATAAGAGACCCAGAACAAATGGGAGAAAAGATAGTAGTTCAAGGTGGTACTTTTTATAGCGATGCTATACTTAGAAGTTTTGAATTGATTTCAGATAGAAAGGCTGTACGTCCTGATGATCCAGGACTTATGGGTGCCCTTGGAGCGGCCCTTATAGCTAAAGAACGATACAATCCTAAAACAAGTACATCTTTAGTAGATAATGATAAATTAGATAGTTTTTCTTATAGTACAAAGATGCAAAGATGCGGAGGATGTGGTAACAATTGTCTACTAACCATAAATATGTTTTCTGATGGGAATAGATATATAACAGGCAATAGATGTGAAAAAGGTGCCGGACTTGCCAACAAGAAAAAAGATGTACCTAACCTATTTGAATATAAATATAAAAGAACTTTTGACTATATTCCATTGAGCGAAGAAGAAGCTAGGAGGGGAACTATAGGTATTCCTAGGGTATTAAATATGTATGAAAATTATCCATTTTGGTTTACTTTTTTTACTGATTTGGGTTATAGAGTAGTTTTATCTGGGAATTCAAATAGAGAGCTTTATGAAAAAGGAATAGGAACTATACCAAGTGAAACAATTTGTTATCCAGCAAAATTAGTTCATGGTCATATTATTGACTTAATAGACAAAGGGGTAAAGACTATATTTTATCCATGTATTTTCTATGAGAAGAAAGAGGATGAAAACGCAAATAATCATTTAAATTGTCCTGTTGTGACTTCATACCCAGAAGTTATAAAGCACAATATGGATGAAATTAGAGAAAATAATATACAATTTTTAAATCCATTTTTAACTTTGGATGATAAAGAAGGACTTAAAAAGGGACTTATAAAAGGCTTAAAAGAATTATCCATATCAAAAAGAGATATTGAAAAAGCAGTAGATATTGCTTGGGATGAGGAGCAAAGATATAAAGAAGATATAAGAAAAAAAGGTGAGGAAGTACTTGAATACTTGAAAGAAAACAATATGGAAGGAATAGTACTAGCTGGTAGGCCATATCATATAGACCCAGAAATAAATCATGGTATTCCAAATTTAATTTCTTCATTGGGGATTGCTGTATTGACTGAAGACTCAGTATGCCATTTGGAAGGAGTAGAAAGGCCACTGCGAGTAGTTGATCAGTGGACTTATCATTCTAGACTTTACAACGCAGCCAATTTCGTAGCAAAAGAAAAAAAATTAGAACTTGTGCAACTAAATTCTTTTGGATGTGGGCTAGATGCAGTGACTACTGATCAAGTACAAGAGATATTGGCAAATTATGAAAAAATATATACTGTGTTAAAGATAGATGAAGTAAATAATTTAGGTGCAGTGAAAATAAGATTACGTTCATTGATAGCAGCAGTAGAAGAAAGAGATAAAAATGGGTTTGAACCTACAAGGGTAGGAGAGTTGTCAAAGCGAGTTATATTTACTACAGAAATGAGAGAAAAGCATACAATACTTGCACCACAGATGGCTCCTATCCACTTTAAATTATTGCAAGAAGCTGTGAATACTTGTGGATACAATTTCGAAATATTGCCTTCAGTGGATAAAAAAGCTATTGATGAAGGGCTTAAATATGTAAACAATGATGCATGTTATCCATCTATAATAGTAGTTGGACAGTTTATAAATGCGTTGAAATCAGGGAAATATGATTTAGACAATACATCAGTTTTGATGACTCAAACAGGTGGGGTATGTAGAGCATCAAATTATATAGGATTTATAAGAAAGGCTTTAAAAGATGCTGGACTTGAACAGGTACCAGTTATAAGTGTAAACCCATATGGGATGGAAGCTAATCCTGGTTTTACTTATTCCATGGATATGGCTAGAAAGGGAATCATGGCTATAATGTATGGAGATCTTCTCATGAAAGTTCTTTATAGAGTTAGACCTTATGAAAAAATAAAAGGTTCTGCCAATCTTTTATTTGAAAAATGGATGGGAAAATGTATAGAATCTGTAAAAGTCGGAGATAAAAAAGTTTTTATAGAAAATGTCGAAGGAATAGTTAGAGATTTTGATGAATTAGAAATAGAAAAAATTCAAAAACCAAGAGTAGGAATTGTTGGAGAAATACTCGTTAAATATCATCCTACAGCTAACAATGATATTGTAGGTATTCTTGAAGATGAAGGTGCAGAGGTTGTAGTACCAGATTTGACGGATTTCTTGATGTATTGTGCATATAATGAAACTTTTAAATACAAATATCTATCTAAGGCAAGGCTCAATAAATTTGTAGGCGATGTGGCCATATTGTATATGGAACACTATAGGAAACCTTTAAAGAAAGCATTGAAAAAGAGTAAGAGATTTAATACACCTATGAAGATACAAAAATTGGCTGATACAGTATCACCATTGGTATCAGTAGGTAATCAAGCTGGGGAAGGATGGCTTCTAACTGCAGAAATGGTAGAACTGATAGAAAGCGGTGTTGAAAATATAGTGTGCGTTCAACCTTTTGGATGTCTTCCAAATCATGTGACAGGAAAAGGAATGATTAAGGCTATAAAAGAGAAATACCCTAAGGCCAATATTGTTGCAATAGATTATGACCCTGGGGCAAGTGAAGTAAATCAATTGAATAGATTGAAACTCATGCTTTCAGCCGCTCAAGACAATTTAAAGGACGATTTAGGAAGGTCAGAAGAAGATGAATCACTTAGTTCATACAATTCATGATATATATTTCCATTTTCTTTTTCTGACTGTTTGTTGAAAAATGTTTTTCCAAAATTAGCAGCTATCCATAGGCCTAGTCGTCTCATACCTGCTTCAAAGCCGAAAAGCTTAAATATTTTCATAGCTCCGCTGAAAGAGTAAAAACTTTTTACAGCATGGAAAAATTCGGACTGTAATTTCCAAGGAGACATGTTTTTGGGCTGGAATACTACATTCATCATATCGTAGTATTGCCAGTCCTTTATTATAATTCTATCTTCTTTTTCGAATTGTTCATAAAGTGGGGTTCCTGGATATGGTGTCAAGACTGCAGGTTGTAATTGATATGCATTAATTTTTTTTGCAAATTCCACAGAATTTCTTATATCTTCTACTGTATCATAGTCAAGACCTAGTACAATACTTGCTATGAGTTTTATTTTATATTTTGCAAGCATTTCACCTGCTTTTTCTATATCTTCGATTTTTTGTTTTTTATCTATATAGTCTAAGGATTTTTGATTTAAGGACTCAATTCCTATAAGAACTCTGTTTAGATGAGCATCTCTTAAGAGAGCTAGTAGTTCTTCATCATTTGCCAAATCGGTTCTTCCAAAGAAAAATGTTTCTTTAAACACAAGCTTATTTTCAATCATTTTTCTGAGTATTTCTTTTGCTCTAATTTTGTTGGCAGTGAAATTGTCATCTTCAAAGTTTACATATTTAAATCCCATTTTTTTATACATTTCAAGTTCTTTTATTACATTGTCAGGAGTTCTTTGTCTATAAGGATAAAACATTCTTGAGGTAGTACAAAATATGCAGCTAAAAGGGCATCCTCTAGAAGTCATGACATTGGCTGCATTGCATGGAGTTTTCAATAGGGAATAATCTGGGAATGGTATTTTGTCCAAGTCTTTAACAGGTGGGGCATAAACTATTTTTTCCTTTATATTTCCTTCAATTACATCTACTATTATATTTTCGGCTTCACCTACAATTACTTGGTCAGCGTGTTTGAGTCCTTCTTCAGGGAAACCAGAAATATGCATACCACCAAGGATGACTCTTTTTTTGTATTCGTTTCTTAAAATATCAGCTAGTTCATAAGCTCTTGTTGCATTGGAAGTCATAGTATATATTCCTACAGTATCTGCATCCAATATATTTTCTGGTTTTAAATCTTTATAAAGCTCCTCATATACTTCTACATCATGACCAGCTTCTTTAAGTATTCTTCCCAAAATTAATGGTCCAGTTATTGAATTTTTCTGTCCATAAAAGGAGCCGCCGAGTCTATAGATAGAATTTCTTCTAATGTCAGCTGCAGGAGTTATGAATACAATTTTCATTAAATCATCTCCTAATATAAAAATATCTATATTAGTAGTATATCAGATTGTATGAAAAGTTCAAAACGTGGACATAAATCACAAAAAAATAGCTGGATGTCCAGCTATTTTAAAATTTTCTTTACAGTATTTATTTTATCTTTATATGGTGGATATCTGAAGTTTGGGTCAAATGCATTACTCCTTTTTAGAACACTTTTATAGTGAGTAAAAGTATCGAAACTTTTCTTGCCATGATAGCTACCCATTCCACTATTTCCTACGCCTCCAAAAGGCAAATAGGGACTTGAAAGATGCATTATGGTATCATTTATACATCCACCGCCATAGGAAGTATTTTTAATGACTCTTTCTATTTTTTCATTGTTTGTTGAGAAAAAGTAAAGAGCTAGTGGCTTAGGATGAGAATTGACTATTTTTATAGCTTCATCTAAATCTTCATATTCTAAAATAGGGAAAATAGGGCCAAAAATTTCTTCTTCCATTATAGGACTATCCCAATTTACTTCATCCATAAGAGTAGGAGAGATAAAAAGAGCTTCTCTATCATGTTTTCCACCATAAATTATATTTCCGCTTTTGAGTAATCCTAACAGTCTATTAAACTGTTTTTCATTTATAATCCTTATGTAGTCAGGATTATCTTTTTGATTTTTCCCATAAAAATCTTCAATATATTTAATAATGTTTTTAATCAATACATCTTTTATGCTCTTGTGGACTAATAGATAATCTGGTGCAACACATGTTTGACCTGAATTTAAAAATTTTCCCCATACTATTCTTTTAGCAAACAAGTCAATATCTCCATCTTTATCTACTATACAAGGACTTTTTCCTCCCAATTCCAAAGTGACAGGTGTCAAATGTTTTGCAGCTTTTTCCATGACTAATTTTCCTACAGAAACGCTACCAGTATAGAAAATATAGTCAAATTTTTCATCTAACAAAGTCTTGCTTTCTTCTCCTGTAGATACAAAAATGTATTCTCTATTGAAATTAGAGTTTATAAGTTCTTCTAATACTCTGCTTGTATGATATGAGGTACTAGAAGGCTTTATTATAGCTGTGTTTCCTGCAGCTATGCTGCCTATAAGTGGCGTTATAGATAGTTGAAATGGATAATTCCATGGAGAGACGATAAAGGTATTTCCATAGGGTTCTGGGTATATATAACTTTTAGCTTTAAAGGCAGTTAAAGGAGTTTTGACTTTTTTAGGTTTGACCCAATTTTTTAAGTTTTTAGTTGTGTAGGTTATTTCACTTAGTGATATTCCTATTTCTGTGGAATAGGATTCAAATTCGGATTTATTTAAGTCTTTTTTTAATCCTTCCATAATATGTTTTTCATTTTTTAATATTATATTTTTTAATTTATTTAAATTGGTCATTCTAAAATTTAATTCTTTAGTAATACCTGTTTTATAAAAGTTTTTTTGTTCTTCTAAAACAAAGTTCATATAAGTTCACCCCTTTATGTATCATAATATTACTTTCATTATACCCTAAATATTTGTACTGTTCATATTTGTAACTCTTTTGTAATGCTTTCTGTTTAAATTTTTGGTATAATTACAATCAGAGGAAATCTATAAAAATTAACGAGAGAGGTAAGTATATGAAAAACAAAAAACATTTGGTGTTAATTTTTGTTTTGGCAATATTAGTACTTGTTTCAGGTTGCACAAAGAAAAAGAATTCTCAAAAAGAAAACAAACCAGTTCAAAGTATAGATGAAGATATGGCAAAGGTAGAAGAAAACAAAATTAAAAAAATAATGGAAAATTTCAGAGTATTGATATCAGCAAATAAAGAACCCTATGAAATAATAAAGTTTATTGATGAGAATATTGACAAAACAACTCCAGTAGAGGCAACAGAAATGATTAAAGAATTTGAAACAGTTCAAGAAAAGTACATGAACATATATTCTGAAGGACTCTATAAATCGAATAGACAAGAAATATTGAATCAAGTTTTCCCAAATGGGGAATATGACCCACAAAAGCTTGATGCTATAGAAGATGGAGAGTTGAAAGAAATTGTAACTAAAATTGTTGAAGGAAGATATAAACTTATAAATATTGAAGGTTCCTTTTTCCCTATAATTGATTATGGAAGTTTTAAAAAGTATGGAAAATACTTGCCTGAAGATATGAGGGGATATTTAAATGTTAAAGCTTTAGAATCAGATAGTCCTTCAATGACAGATGGAGGCCTTATTATTACTTGGGATGAATTGGCTAATAGACTTATAAAAACAGAAAAATATTTGATTAAGTATCCAGAAGGACAAAAAAATGAAGAAATACTAAGATTATATGGAGAATATTTGATAAAATACATGTCAGGAGGAGACAATACCCCTATATGCAATGCAGAAGATAATAAAATAATAGGGGATGTTCTTGAAAGCTATAAAAAGACAATAGTTACAAATAAAAACACTGTTACAGCTGATATTATAAGCAAGTATTTAAAACTCATAGAAGAAAATGAATATATTATAGATGATACTTTTAATTCTAAGATAGTAGATTTATACAATGAAGCCATAGATAGATTGGAAGAACATAAATAAGCCCACCACTGGCATAGTTCCGAAACCCCTTCAACAACATAGGAACTATGCCTTTTTATACTTTATGTCCACCTAAGACCTTTAGGATAATGGTTTTTTACTAAATTGTCAGTTACTTTTCCCCATCCTATAGAATATTCGTCTACAAGTATTAAATTCCAACCATTTTCTGAATTAAATTTGAAGCTTTGACCTTTTAGATAAAGAAGAATTTCATTGCTTTTTGAGTTTAAGGATATAGTATTTTTAACTTCATTTTTTTTCAAATATAGTGCCAATGCATGGGAAGGTTCAAATCTATTTTTCTTTAAAGTTCCCAAGTGTAGTCCTGGCCTCACAACTTTTATGCCATGTAGATCTAAACTTTCTTCAAAATAATATAGATTGTTTCCAAACAAAAGCAAATGATGACTAAAATTTGTATTTAAATATTTGTCTTGAAATTGGAAAAAATCTTTTATATCACTTTTATTTATTTTATCTTTTATTTTATTTATTTTTGATAATTTACTTTCACTGTTCTTTTTAAGAACAGCTATGAAATGACCTTCACCTTTTATTTTGTGTGGCCATAGTCGGAGAGAATTTTCTAAAGAAAAGTCTCTATTTTCAGTTAAAAATTTTTCTAGTACTTTTTCGTTTTCTTCATAAGAAAAAGTACAAGTAGAATATACCAATTTTCCGCCATATTTTAGCATATCTTTTCCACTGTTTAAAATGCTAAGTTGTCTTTGTGAAGCATAAGATATGTTTTCAATGCTCCATTCATTTATGACTGTAGGGTCTTTCCTAAACATGCCTTCACCAGAACAAGGTGCATCTATTAGAACTTTATCGAAATATCCATAAAATCTACTAGCAAGTTTTTCAGGAGTTTCATTAGTTACCAACACATTAGAAATTCCCATTCTTTCAATGTTTTCAGAAAGAATTTGAGCTCTTTTTTCATATAACTCATTGGATAACAAAAAACCTGTATTTTGTAGTTTGGCTGCTATTTGAGTAGATTTTCCTCCAGGAGCTGCACAGAGGTCCAATACCTTATCTCCTTTTTGTACATCAAGATGTTCCACAACTGCCATGGCACTAGGTTCTTGAATATAGTATAGTCCTGCTTCATGATAGGGATGTTTTCCAGGTAAATCTTCTTTGGTATAATAAAATCCTTCTTTTACCCATGGGATATTTTCAAGATGAAATGGATTTATTTTTAAAAATTCTTCTCTATCTATTTTTAAAGTGTTTATCCTTAATCCATAAGTACGTTCTTCATCATAGGATTTTATAAAATCAGTATATTCTTCTTTTAATAAGTTTTTCATCATATTTGTAAAATCTTTTGGAAGTTTCATGAAATTCCTCCTGAGTTGAAAGTTTAATTTAATTCATTATATTATAGTTATTATTCACAAATCAACCTATATTATCTTGTTATTTGATGTATAATATTGTATAGAAAATATAAGTGGAGGGATTTCTATGAAAAAGGCATTGGTTTTACTTGCAGAAGGCTTTGAAGAAGTTGAAGCTTTGACAGTAGTAGATTATTTGAAGAGAAAAGATGTATTGTGTGAAACCTGCTCTATAACTGGAGAAAAAATGGTGGTAGGAGCTCATGAAATAAGAGTAGAAGCTGATAAAGTGTTGGCGGAAATAAAAAGCATAGACAATTATCAAGCTTTAATCATACCAGGGGGATTACCAGGAGCTACAAATTTAAGAGACAATCCTATAGTCGTAAATTTGGTTCAAGGGTTTAATCATGAAGGGAAAATTCTAGCTGCTATATGTGCAGGGCCAATAGTACTTGAAAGAGCAGGGGTATTAAAAGGGAAGAAAGTTACATCTTATCCTGGATTTGAAGGAGAATTAAAGGGAAGTACTTATTTAGAGGATATAGTAGTACAAGATGGAAATATTATCACAGCAAGAGGACCTGCAGTGGCGGTATATTTTGCTCTTAAAATATTGGAAAATTTAGCGGGAAAAGAAAAAGCAAATGAACTTAAGAAGGACATATTGTTAGATATGGTTGAAGAAAAGGTGGAGCAATAGCTCCACTTTTTTGGGGAAGGAGGCCTAAAATTGAAACTTGAAAGGGATTTTTATATTAGAGATACTCGAACTGTTGCAAGAGAACTTTTAGGGAAAATTCTTGTACACAATGTAAATGGGAAGATATTTAGTGGAAAAATCGTTGAAACTGAGGCCTATTTAGGTATTGTAGATAAAGCGGCTCATTCTTATGGGGGAAAAAGAACTAAAAGATTAGAAATTATGTATGGTCCTCCAGGAAGAGCATATATATATCTTATATACGGAATGTATTATTGTTTCAATGTAGTTACCAAAGAAGAGGGCACACCAGAGGCAGTACTTATTAGAGGATTGGAACCTATAGATGGAATAAATGATATGGCTAAGAATCGTTTTAACAAGGAACTGTCTCAATTGTCAAATACTCAAGTGAAAAATTTGACCAATGGACCTGGGAAACTTTGTCAAGCTATGAAACTTGACAAGTACTTGAATGGAGAAGATTTATGTGGAGATACACTCTATATAGAAGAAGGAAAAGTGGAAAGTTTAAGTATAGTCACTGCAAAGAGAATAGGTATAGATTATGCAGAAGAGGCAAGGGATTTTCCATATAGATATTATATAGAAGGGAATTCGTATGTTTCTAAAGTAAAATGAAAAAAATTTGAAAAAATTTTTTTCAAGTAATATAATGTAAAAGGTGAAAGGAGTGATATATATGGAGATATTAGTTATAGTGCTCAACAAAACTGAAAAATTAGAAGATCTTATGATGGAGTTTAACAACTGCGGCATAAGAGGTGCTACAATTATTGATAGTATGGGCATGATAAAGGTTTTGGCTGATGAACACGCAGATGATATACCACTGTTTGGTTCTCTCAAGATGATGCTCAACGAAAATAGGCCTTTTAACAAAACTATATTTACGGTATTGTGTGAAGAAAAAGTGTCTATTGCTATGGACTGTGTGAGAAGAGTTATTGGAGATTTAAGTAAAGATGGAGTTGGAATCATGTTTACTATTCCAGTAAGTAAAGCAGAAGGAATTTTAAAATAAAGGGATGATCTAAATGCATATGTTGTTTTATATAGCTGTAATACTATTTGCAGGAATGGGTACTGCAAAGATTTTGTCAAAATTTAAACTACCTAATGTAACTGGATACTTAATAGCAGGTCTCATAATAGGGCCTTCACTTCTTGGAATTATTCCAAAAGAAGCTTCGGACAAACTTTCCATCATTTCTGAAGCTGCTCTTTCTTTTATTGCCTATAGTATTGGAAGTGAATTCAATATAGAGAATTTAAAGAGAGTTGGAAAAGGAGTCATTATAATCACTGTATTAGAGGCTTTGACAGCAGTTTTTTTAGTTGATATTGTCATGATATTTGTCCTTGGACAACCTGTAGCATTTAGTTTGGTACTAGGAGCTATAGCAGCTGCAACTGCACCAGCAGCTACCCTTATGGTTGTACGTCAATATAAGGCTAAAGGTCCTGTAGTAGATACACTACTTCCTGTAGTTGCGATGGATGATGCAGTCGGAATTATGGCTTTTGGGATATCTACTACTATAGCTCAAACATTAGTTAAGAATTCAGGAAGCATTTCAATAGCTAAAATAATTTTGATTCCACTTTTTGAAATTGTAGCTGCATTGGCTATAGGATTTGGAATGGGAATTCTTCTTACATATTTATCTAAAAAGGTAAAAGGAGAAGATGGGCTACTTTCTATAGTCATAGCTGTACTTTTTGCTACAGCAGGAATTGCTATAAGATTTAATCTTTCTTCACTTCTTGCATGCATGATGATAGGTGCTACTTTAACAAATTTAGATCCAAACAATAAAAGGGCCTTTACTACTGTTGATAGATTTACACCACCAGTGCTTATTTCTTTTTTCACTATTGCAGGAGTTCAATTGGACTTATCTATATTGAAAGAAGTAGGACTTCTTGGGATTGTGTATATAGTAGTAAGAGTGGTAGGTAAAATGCTTGGAGCATATTTAGGTGCAAAAATTTCAGATTTTCCAGACACTGTACAAAAATATTTAGGTTTCACACTTATTCCTCAAGCAGGAGTAGCTATAGGCCTTTCTATGATTGCTCAAAACACATTGCCATCTCCTTATGGAGCACAAGTGAGGACTATTGTCCTTGCTGCAACAGTTATATACGAACTCCTGGGACCCATGATAACAAAAACTGCACTCATAAAGGCAGGAGAAATAAAGTTAGATTAGTAGGGACGACATTTGGTCGTCCCTACATAATTGTATTAGTATTCTCCAAGTATTCATCATAAGTCATTTGTTTGTCAATTAGACCTGTTGGTGTTATTTCTATTATTCTATTTGCTATAGTTTGGACAAATTCATAATCATGAGAAGTAAATAATACAATGCTTTTATAATCTTTAAATCCATTATTTAAAGCAGTGATAGATTCAAGGTCAAGATGATTTGTAGGTTGGTCTAATATCAAAACATTTGCATGTTTAAGCATCATTTTCGCAAGCATACATCTTACTTTTTCTCCACCTGATAGTACATTAGCTTGTTTTAAAGGTTCATCACCTGAGAAGAGCATTTTACCTAAAAATCCACGCAAATAGCTCTCGGATTTTTCTTCAGAGAACTGTCTCAACCATTCAACTAAATTTAGTTCAACATCATTAAAGTATTTAGAATTATCTTTTGGGAAATAGGATTTTGTGATAGTAATTCCCCACTTGTAGCTGCCAGAGTCTGGTTCTATTTCTCCATTCAATATTTTAAAAAGAGTAGTACTTGCAATATCATTTTCGCCTATGAATGCAATTTTGTCATCTTTAGAAACCCTAAAACTAATATTGTTTAAAACTTTAACTCCATCTATTGTTTTAGATAATCCTTCTACTGTAAGGATTTCGTTTCCTACTTCTCTTTCCATTTGAAAAGAAATGAAAGGATATTTTCTATTTGAAGGTTGAATATCATCTAAAGAAATTTTTTCTAATAGCTTTTTACGAGATGTAGCTTGCCTTGATTTAGAAGCATTAGCGCTAAAACGAGCAATGAATTCTTGCAAATCTTTGATTTTTTCTTCGTTTTTCTTATTTTGATCTTTTGCCATTTTAAGAGCTAATTGGCTAGATTCATACCAAAAATCATAATTTCCAGTATATAATTTAATTTTGCCATAGTCTATATCTGCCATGTGAGTACAAACTTTGTTTAAAAAATGTCTGTCATGAGATACAACTATGACAGTACCCTCAAAATTAATTAAAAATTCTTCTAACCAATTGATAGCCTTTCTATCTAAATGGTTTGTAGGTTCATCTAATAGCAATATACCTGGTTTTCCAAATAGAGCTTGAGCAAGCAATACTTTTATCTTTTCATTACCTGAGAGTTCAGACATCTTTTTATCATGCAACTCTGTTCCGATTCCTAATCCTTGAAGTATTGAAGAAGCTTCTGATTCTGCATTCCATCCATCAAGTTCTGCAAACTCTCCTTCCAATTCTGAAGCCTTGATTCCATCTTCATCTGTAAAATCTGGTTTTGCGTATATAGCTTCTTTTTCTTTCATAATTTCATAAAGTCTTAAGTTCCCCATTATAACGGTTTCTAGGACATTATATCCATCGTATTTAAAATGGTCTTGTTTTAAAACAGACATACGAACTTCTGGGGGAATGCTTATATCTCCTACATTTGGCTCTATTTCATTAGATAATATTTTCAAAAAAGTACTTTTACCAGCTCCGTTAGCACCAATAATGCCATAGCAGTTGCCTGGAGTGAATTTTAGATTTACATCTTCAAATAGTTTTTGTTCTCCATATCTGAGCCCTACATTTGTTACAGTTATCATATATATAATCTTCTCCTACTTTTAAATTTATAAAACATCTCGTTATTATATCATAAAATAAGTAAAAATACATTAAAACATAACAAAATCCAATTAATAACAGCTGTGTTGATTTAATTTATGTTAATGTTTACATAAAAGTTACATTTACAATATATTGATTGAAAAAAAACATTATATCTAGTATTATTAAACAGTAGCATATACTTTGAATTTGAGGTGAAAAAATGAAGAAAAAATTTGCTAGGACTTTTTTTATATCTTTTTTATGTTTTGTTGTAGCATATGGGGGAATAGGATATTATTTTATGAATCATAAGAATGAAGCAGCAATAGGAACAATAGGAAAAGAAGAGAAAAAAATAGATGATCATTTTGATGAAAAAAACGAGATATTGTTTTTGCTTTTGGGAGTAGATGCAAAAGATGTATCTAAATCAAAGGGAACTAGAACGGATACTATGATGTTGGTGAATATAGACTTTAATACAGGAGCTGTAAAAATACTTTCTATACCAAGAGATACTAGAGTTGACATAAGAGGATTAAGTGGTAAGAGAAAAATAAATGCAGCTCATGCCAATGGGGGACCAGAACTATCAGTAAAAACTGTACAAGATCTTTTAGGCGTGGATTTAGACTATTATGTAAAAGTGGATTACAAGGTAGTTAAAGAAGTAGTAGATGCTATTGGAGGAGTTAAAGTAGATGTGCCTATGAACATGAAATATGATGATCCAACAGCAGACCCACCACTTCATATAAATTTAAAAAAAGGAGTACAGGTGTTAAATGGGGATGAATCTCTTCAGTTTTTAAGATTCAGAAAGGGATACAAGGATGCAGATTTAGGTAGAATAAAAGCTCAGCAACAATTCATGAAAGCTTTTATGGAACAAGCCTTAAAGCCTAAAAATTTGCTTAAATTGCCAAAGATGATATCAGCATATTATAAATATGTAGATACAAATATACCTATGGGAACGTTAACTAAAATGGCTTTTAGTGCAAACAAAATAAATACAGAAAATATTCATGGAGCTACTATTCCAGGAGACGGGCAATATATAGGGAAAACTAGCTATTTTATATACAACAAAGAAGAAATGGATATACTAGTAAAAGAAATGTTTGGGGATTATCTTTATACAAATAAAACTGTAGAGTAGGGGAAATATATGAGAAATATAAGAAAGGATAGAAAGAAGGAACATATAGAATATTTTCTTAAATCTAGTCATGAACAGTCTACATTGTTTGAAGATGTATATTTAGAACACAATGCACTACCTGAGCTAGATTTTGAAGAAATAAAAACAAATACTACATTCTTGGGAAAGAGTGTAGATTATCCTATAATGATAAATGCCATTACAGGGGGTACAGAATTTTCCCGGGAAATAAATAGAACTTTGTCTAATTTGGCACTAAAATTTAATATTCCCATGGCAGTAGGTTCTCAGACCATAGGAATCTATGAGGCATGTAGTAGAGAATCTTTTGAGATTGTCAGAGAAACTATGAAAGATGGGGTAGTCATAGGAAATTTAAGTGCCAATGCTACCATAGATGAAGTAAAAGCTGCCATAGATATGATAGAGGCAGATGCCATTCAACTTCATTTAAATGTTGCTCAAGAACTTGTCATGAAAGAGGGAGATAGACATTTTAAGGGGCTATTTAAGAATATAGAAAATATAGTTAAAAACATAGATGTACCTATCATTGTAAAAGAAGTTGGATTTGGGATATCAAAAGATGTGGCTATTAGATTATATGATGTAGGTGTGCGTTATATAGATGTTTCAGGGGCTGGAGGAACCAATTTCATTGAAATTGAAGGACGAAGAGATATAAAAAAGGATTTTTCTGATATATATACTTGGGGAATACCAACTGCAATGAGCCTTATACAATGTTCGAATATCAAGGATGATTTAAAAATCATCTCAAGTGGTGGTATAGAAGATTCTATTGATGTAGTGAAATCCTTATGTATTGGAGCTCATATGGTAGGTATCAGCGGGGAAATACTCAGAAGAATTTTAGAAGGAGGATATGATTCAGCCTATAGGTATTTAGATGAAATGACATATAAGCTCAAGATACTCATGCTTCTTCTTGGTAAAGCAAATATTGAAGAGCTAAGGAATACTCCATATAAAGTTAAAGGTGAATTAAAGGAATTGGTGGATAATTAGAATCCACCAGTTCCACCACCACCAGCGCCACCGCCGCCACCTCCGGAAAAACCTCCTCCACTTCCAAAGTTACCGCTACTTCCACTGGAAGATGAAACAGTGCCAAAAGCTCTATTTATACTTTGATCAAAGGTATTGTTTTTAGGAGAGCTAGTGAGAAAATACCAATATATCCAGCTATTCGTATTGGTCATATCATAACAGTTTTGTGCGTGTATTTTGTATTCATTTAAAATTTTCCTATCTATTCCGAGTGCTAATGCATATATAAGAGATATATCCAAAGGATATTCAAATATGTCTTTATCTAAGTCACTTCTGTTTTCTTTCATATACTTCATGAAATCTTCCCATTTTTTATATTCACTATATCCTAAATCTGATCTCCTAAAGAATAAAAGTATACTATATACTATTCCAAATATAGAAACAAAGAGAGGAAATAGTCCATAGCTGCTACCAAAAGTAAGAGATACAATTGCTAAAGTCATAAATACTATAGATAATATCAAAATAAATATTCCCCATGTTTTGCCTTTGTCATCAAAATAACCTTTATCTATAGCATCTTCTTTGACTTTTGTTGTCCACTGTCCATATTCTTTCCAGAAATCTCCGTAGTATTTTTTGGCGTAATCTTCAATTTGTCTTGTTTCAACCTTATCTCCAGTACCTATATGATCAAATATCCAATTCATAAAATACCTTTCATGGGCTAGAAGATTTCCATCTTCATTTTTAGTTTTTGTGATGATGATATTGTTGATTTTCTTTTTATATTTTCCACCATCTTCAATTTGAAGATACTCTTTTCTTGAAAGATCCAATATAGTAGCTATAATGGAATTTGAATTTACAGAATAACTAAATAAATATGAAGCTATAGCAGGAGTACAATCATCAGGTATAGGGTTTGACTTTACTTTTTCATATATATTTACTTCTCTTCTTAGACTGATCATAGCTAAAGCTAATAGTATTGTATTTATTCCACCCAATATTATGGATATATAATTAAAAGTGTTTTTCCTATGTTCCATTTTAGCATTTTCAGCTATTATATCTTTTTGTAGTTTTTTTTCAGCATTTATTATTTCAGCATAGGAATTTTTATTTATTAAATTGTGAGAATTTGGGATAAAATTTGTAGGAAAGAGTATTCTACTTTCTATAAAAGTGTTTGATGGAACATTTTCTACTTCCATATGTACCATATCCTCATCTACAAAATCAATATTCCCATTTAGTGGTCCATGGGCAAATATCTTAACTTTATCATTTATATTTTGAGGGAGTTTTATATTTACTGAAAAATAGTCAATAGGGGTGGAATTTTCAGCTCCTAAAAATTTGTAATATAGTTCTCCAGTATCATTGTACAAAATAGCTACATTTTTTAGTGTATACTTAAATTTAAAGGTTTTTTCTTCATTTTCTGAAGGACAATAGATTTTTATAACTTTTTTATTTTCTCCTCCAAGTATTTCAAATACTTTTTTATCTCCGTTTTCACCATTTTTAATTTTTGTATATTCTACTTCTTTTTCGCCAATTATTTCTGATACTTGAGTATTTTCTATTCCATTGGTACCTTCAAGGGATATTTCTCTGTATATACCATTGAATTCACTTGAAAAAGTATATGTAATATATTCTTCAACATACAAATCTCCATTTTCTAAAAGCTTGGATTCAACTAGCCATCTATTTACAGCTAAATCTCCATCTGCACTTGCTTCTAATGGAAAAGAACTAAAAATAATTAAGGTTAGAAAAAGCATCAATATGTACCTTTTTTTCACACAACTCACTCCTTTCAATTTATTATATTAATCATATACTATTTTAGATGTTTGAGTAAATAGTTATAGAAAAAGAAAATACTTAAAGGAAAATAAAAAGAATTAGAGAATATATAATTAAAGGATGTGATAGGATGAAAGATAAAATACTTATATTGTTGAAAGAAAACAGAGATGGATTTATTTCTGGAGAAAAGATAAGTGATAAATTTGGCGTGAGCAGATCGGCTATTTGGAAATATATGAATGCTTTAAAGGAAGAAGGCTATGAGATAGAATCCATACCTAGAAAGGGGTATAGACTGGTTTCTTCGCCAGATATACTTACTTATGGGGAAGTAGAAGAATATTTAGGAACTAAAATTATAGGAAGAAAAATATATTATTTTGACACTATAGATTCTACAAATATAAAAGCTAAAGAATTAGCTTATAAAGAAGACGAAGGGACATTGGTTATAGCAGAAGAACAAACACTGGGCAGGGGGAGATTAGGTAGAACTTGGATTTCTCCTAAGAAAAAAGGCATATGGATGTCTATCATATTGAAGCCTAGCATAGATCCTATGAAAGTGGCGAAGATAACTCAAATAGGTGCAGCAGCAATAGCTTTAGCTCTTGAAGATTTAGGCATAGAAGCATTTATAAAATGGCCAAATGACATTGTCATGAATGGGAAAAAGGTATGTGGAATACTTACTGAAATGAGTTGCGAATTAAATATGATAAATTATGTAATAATGGGTGTAGGTATAAACGTGAACTTAGACAGTGAGGATTTTCAAGGTGAAGTTTCTAAGGTAGGGACTTCTCTTAAAATAGAAACAGGGGAGAAGATCAATAGAAAAGAATTGTTAGGATTATTTTTAAATAGATTTGAAGAATTATATATGCCTTTTATAGAAAAAGATGACTTTTCTAGTACATTAAAAGTATGTAGAGAAAAATCAATACTAATAGGGAAAGAGGTGAAATTAATAAGAGGAAGTGAAGAAAAAAAGTGCAAAGTAGTAGGGTTAAATGGTGATGGAGAACTAGAAGTTGATTATGGCAATGGTGTGGTTGAAAATGTATTGTCAGGCGAAGTATCTGTAAGGGGATTATATGGATATGTATAAGGAAAAAAGGGAGAGCAACACTCTCCCAATTATCTAAAAATCTCAATACATCTATCAAGTATTCCAGTTGCATATGCCAGGACTATTCCATAGTTGGTTATGGGAACATTATTTTCTTTACATATTTTGATTCTACTTTCAATTTCTTTTCTATTGACCATACAACCGCCACAGTGTATGACAAGGCTATACTTACTTAAATCTTCACTAAAATTGTACCCTGTTTTAAAGTCGAAATTAAAATTTTTTCCAGTTTTCTTTTGAAGTAGTGTAGGTATTTTGATTCTTCCAATATCTTCATGAGATGTGTTGTGAGTACAGTTTTCAGCTATTAGTATATTTGACCCATCTTTTAAAGATTTTATTGCATTTATTCCATGAACAAAATCTTTTAAATCTCCCTTGTGCCTTGCAAAGAGAATAGAAAAGGAAGTAAGGGGGATATTTTTTGGTACAATTTCATCTACTTTTTTAAATATTTGGGAATCAGTTATAACTAAATCTATATCATTTAAGTCGTTTAATGCACTTTCAAGTTCTACATCTCTCACTACATAAGACTTGATTCCATTGTCAAGACAATCCCTTAAAACTTGTACTTGAGGAAGAATGAGTCTTCCCTTTGGAGCCTCCTTGTCAATGGGAACTACAAGTACAACTTTTCCGCCATATGGAATTAAATCTCCTACAATAGGAAGGTCTTCTTCTGTATCTTGAATTTTTTCAATAATTAAAGTTTTAAGCTTTTCGATGCTTTCATTAGAAGTAGTTGACACTAAAACAGCTTCAGGAAACTTTTTACTTATAGCATGAATTTGTTCTTTAGAAAGAAGATCTATTTTATTTATCACAAGAATATAGGGAATATTGTACTTCTTAAACATCAATTCCATATTCAAAAAAGATTCTTCATCAATATCCTCTCCATCCATTACATATAGGGCTATATCTGTACGTCTTGTTGTATCTAAACTTTTCTGTGCTCTCAAATGGCCGAGATCTCCTTCATCATCAATTCCTGCAGTATCAATAAAAAGCACTGGTCCTACTGGATTTAATTCCATGGCCTTTTTTACTGGATCTGTGGTAGTACCTTTAAAAGGGCTGACAATGGAGACTTCTTGTCCTGCAATTGCATTTAAAATAGAAGATTTTCCTGCATTTCTTTTTCCATATATAGATATAGTTGTTCTATTTGAATTTGGAGTATTATAGATAGACATCCCTTTTACCTTCCTCTATGGTTTTCAATTTTTCTTCAATGAGTTTTCTTCTATTTGGCTCAAGCTTATCTAATTCTTTTGATATAATTTTTTCTCCTCGTTTTCTAGTTTCTTCTGAAGCATAGTCTATTAGATATTCTTTAAATGTAAATATTCCATTGGCTTCACAGAAATTTTGTATTTCTCCTGGTTTAGCTTTGCACATGAATTCTTCTCCAGTTCTTCCTGAACGATAGCAAGCAGTACAGAAGGAAGTCAAAAACCCTAAATCACACATTTGTCCAATGACTTCATCTAGAGAACGCATATCTCCTAATTGGAATTGTTCTTTATCTGGTATATAATCATCTTTTGTATATCCACCTATACCTATTCTTGAACCTGCATCTATTTGAGATACCCCAAGAGGAATTACTTGTTTTCTTACTTCAGGGTTTTCCCTTGCAGTCAAAATCATTCCAGTATAAGGAACGGATAGACGAAGTATAGCTACGATTCTTTTGAAGTCATCATCTGAAACCTTATATTTAGTTTGGTCATAAAATTCAGTATCTATGGCTGGTTCTATTCTTGGGAAAGAAATAGTGTGAGGACCTACTCCAAAAGTTTCTTCTAAATGTATAGCATGATATAGTAGCCCCATGACTTCGTATTTCCAATCATAAAGTCCAAACAATGCACCTATTCCCACATCATCTATTCCGCCTTTCATGGCCCTATCTAAACCATATAGCCTATAGTTGTAGTCGCTTTTCATATCTCCTTCGGGATGAAGTTTTTTATATGTTTCATAATGATATGTTTCTTGGAATATTTGGAATGTTCCTATTCCTGCTTCTTTAAGTTTTTTATAGTCTTCTACTTCCATAGGGGCGGCATTTATATTTACCCTTCGGATTTCACCTTTTCCATTTTTTGTACCATAGACAATTTTCATAGTTTCAGCTATAAAATCAGCATCATAATGTGGATGTTCCCCATATACTAAAATAAGTCTCTTGTGTCCTTTACTTTCAAGAATTTTCACTTGTTCTTCAAGTTCTTCATGAGTCAAGGTTTTTCTAACTATGGCTTTATTGTTTCTTCTAAATCCACAGTAGAGGCAATTGTTTATACATTTGTTTCCTATATAAAGAGGTGCAAAAAATACTATTCTGTTTCCATATATCTCTTGTTTAAGGGTTCTTGCAGCCTCAAATATTTCCTCTAAAAGTTCCTTATCTTCTACTTGTAGAAGTTTAGCTGTTTCTTCGGGTTCAAGACGAGTTTTACCTAAAGATTTAGCTATGATTTTTCTTATTTCAGCTTTAGAAGCCCCTTTGCCACTTTCAAGGAGTTCACAAATTTTTTCATCATTGATAAAACTATTTTCCATTTTCATTCCTCCTAAAATTTATATTGTCTCCTCTTTCCATATCCACAACAAAACCAACATTTTTAGCCTTTTCTTGAATGGTTTTCAACTCATGGGCGTCCCTTGTTTCTTTGTTCTTATATATCTCATATTTTTTTCTCACATATATAGGTGAGAGATTGAGCATGACTACATTTCCTCCAGCCATCAGGCCACGTTCTAGTCCATCTTGACAAATGGTATTTAAAGCAGTAGTTATAGGGATTAATGCAGTTGGAAGAAGAAGTCTTGTGAGGGAGAGCATCACAATAGTTTTTTCTTCGGAACCAACTCTTTCATCCTTTAATGGAGTATCAGGGTGAGGAATCAGTGGACCTATTCCCACCATGGCTGGTTCTAAATCTTTTAAAAATATCAGATTTTCAGCTAGTATTTCATTGCTTTCACCAGGCAGTCCTACAAGGAATCCTGCTCCAACTTGGTATCCTATTTTTTTCAGATTGTATAAGCAGCTTTTTCTGTTTTCAAAATTCATTCCAGGATGAAGTTTGTTATACAATTGAACATTTGCTACCTCGTGTCTAAGCAGAAATCTATCTGCTCCAGCCCTATGAAATCTATCATAACTTTCATAGCTTCTTTCTCCAATGGAAAGAGTAACTGCTACATCTGGGAATTGTTTTTTTATTTTAAGTATCAAATTTTCAAATATGTCATCAGTGAAATATAAATCTTCTCCGCCTTGCAATACAAAAGTCTTATATCCTATTTTGTATCCTTCTTCAAGAGAGAGGAGTATTTCTTCTTCACTGAGCCTGTATCTATCTACATTCTTGTTATCACGTCTAATGCCACAGTACATACAATTGTTTTTGCAGTGGTTGGAGTATTCCAGAAGTCCTCTTATAAATACTTTGTTTCCATAAGTTTTGATTGTAGTGTCTTTTGCCAATTGGAATAAATAATTTTGTGAAGATTTATCTAAATTGTTTAAAATATAGATGAGTTGATCTTTAGACAGGGAGTTGGTTTTGTATAATTTGTCTAATACTTTTTTCATCAATCAAGCTCCTTTTTAGATATAGAAGTTTTTACAGTGATATTATTTAGATTTCCTAATTTTCCTGTCAGGCTATTTATTTCATCAATAGTTCCTACAACAGTTATGGATATGACTGAAATATTTTCCTCATCAAAAGGTATGCCCATTCTTCCTTTTATGAGGGATTTGTATTCTGAAACGATTTTGTTGAACTCATATTGGGATTTTTCTGGGCTTTCCAATATGGCACTAATGATTGCAATCCTTTTTTTCAAGAAATTTCCTCCTTTCTAAACAAAAAAACTTCCTCTGAAAGGAAGTTGGGTAGCAAAATAAAACCAATTCCCTTTCAGGATAGAATTCTCTATTCCTGTCAGGTATTAGGAATATTGTACATCCAAATCCATCAAGGTA
Source organism: Sporanaerobacter sp. (assembly GCF_047830725.1). Lineage (NCBI taxonomy): Bacteria > Bacillati > Bacillota > Tissierellia > Tissierellales > Sporanaerobacteraceae > Sporanaerobacter > Sporanaerobacter sp. The sequence continues at coordinate 1,202,796 of NZ_CP181252.1, forward strand.
TTTCCTCAAAAAATTTGGATGAAAGTTCAATTTGATAATATTTTAACAAAATTATCATGAAAAGTCAATCCTATAAAAAATATGACACATATTTCTTATAAGTCTAGGAAATTATACCTATTTTGTCTAAAATGATAGAAATTATGGACAAAATCTATAATACCTGTTGCAGTTTATAAAAATTTCTGATAATATTGCTATATTATACATAGTATATTTTACCATAAAATATTCTGATTGTATACACTGTAGAAATTGTGGGTGATATTTTGGCATATAAATATATGAAATTATCTGAATGTAGCAACGGAGAAATATTGAGTGAAAATTTATATGATTTAGAAGGAAGTATTTTGGTTTCTAAAAACTCAACTATAAATCCATATATTGCTGAGAAATTAGAAGAATATAAGGTGGATAAGGTTCCTGTATATATTTCTAAAGAAGAATTGTCTGGAAGGCAAAAAAGAGACTTTAGGGGATTATACAAGGAAAGTGTCATAACGCTTAAAAGCATTATGAACAATTTAGCCATAGGAAAAATTGTAGCTCCTAAAAAAATAAGAGAAATTTCTGATACTCTATACGCATATATAGATAAGGTTGGTATCTCAATAGAACATATTTTTGAAATAAAAGCTAAAGACAAATATACCTACAATCATTCTATGAATGTAGCACTGTATGCTCTTTTGATTGGGGAATGGTTAGGATGTAGTGAAGAAGAAAAAAAGAATATAATAAAAGCAGGGCTTCTACATGATATAGGAAAATCTAGAATACCTTCAGAAATATTAAATAAAAAAGGTAAACTTACAAAGGAAGAATTTGATATAGTTAAAACTCATACTACCATTGGATATACAATGGCTAAGGATATTTTGAGCATAGACGAAAATGTAAGACAAGCTATTCTTTCTCATCATGAAAGAATAGATGGAAGTGGATATCCTCAAGGGCTTAAAGGTGATGAAATAAACAATTATGCTAAAATACTTGCTATTGCTGATGTATATGATGCATTGATATCTAAAAGAGTATATAAGGAAAAGAGTACCCCATTTCAAGCTGTGGAAGAATTGAAAAGGGTTGGAGCATACTCTTTTGATGTCAATATACTTAAAGTATTTTTTGACAATATAGTAAACTATTATTTAGGTTCTAAGGTCAAAATAAGTGATGGACATATAGGAGAAATAGTATTTATTCCTCCTAACAATATTACTTGTCCAGTTGTAAAGTTGGGTAACACCTATGTGGATTTAGCTAAAGAAGAAGAGTTAAAAATACTTGAAATGGTAGGATAGTGTAAAATCAATTTTTACAAAGTTTTGGTACTACTCTTGTAGCTACATATGTGGCTACAAAACATTTAATTAAATCTCCAGGTAAAAATATGATACAACCAGTTTTTAGTGCTGTAGCAAAAGAAATTTCTTTTAACAGCACTTTATTTAATATAAGATACATATAGGGAACACCAAAAGCATAAATAACAGCTGTGCCTGCCAATGCAGCTAAAAACATTTTCTTAAAGTTAACTTTCTTTTCAGTATTTCCTATGATTCCAACTATGTATGCTGCAAATATAAATCCTATCAAGAATCCAAAAGAGGGACTAAAAACTGTCTGTGGTCCTCCTGAAAATCCTGCAAATATTCTTATTCCGCAAAGTCCTAATATCACATATACTAGTTGAGACAAGCTACCAAGTTTAGGTCCCAATATAAGTCCAGATAAAATAGTAAAAAGGGTTTGAAGAGTAATAGGAACATTTCCTAATGGAATACTTAAAAAAGCTCCTATAGCTGTCAATGCTGTGAATAATGATACCAATACCATGTCTTTTGTACTGATTTTCATAAAAAAGCCTCCTTAAATTAAAATTTGTCTAACTAAATATAAAATCAAGTTTACAATATAAATATACTTTATTGTTCTCATATTGTCAACTAAAAATATAAAGCGGTTGACAATGAAAGTTTTTATGGTTTCCTCAAAATAGCTTGACAAGAGTTCTAGCTGTGTATATACTGTATATAAAGAATATAGACAGTATATACACAGCTAAATTAGAATGGGGAGATGAAAATGAAAATACTTATTTCAAATTCCTCAAATGAGCCCATATATGAGCAGATATCTAGCCAGATAAAATCTATGATACTTAAAGGGGAACTTATAGAAGGAGAGATGCTTCCTTCTATAAGAGGACTTGCCAAGGATCTTCAAATAAGTGTCATTACCACAAAGAGGGCTTATGATGAATTGGAGAGGGAAGGCTTCATTGAATCAGTTCAAGGGAAGGGTTCTTTTGTTGCCAGTCAAAACAAGGAACTCATGAGAGAGATGAAACTAAAGATTATAGAAGAACAATTGCAAAAAGTAGTCAAGGAATGCAATGTATTGGGACTTTCCTATGAAGAAGTAAGTGAAATGCTAAGAATTTTGTTTGAGGAGGTTTAAGTATGGACTATATTTTAGAGGTAAACAATTTGAGAAAAGAGTTTAAAAAATTCGCATTAAAAGATATAAGTTTTAAATTAGAACCGGGATATATCATGGGGTTTATAGGACCAAATGGGGCTGGCAAGAGTACTACTATTAAACTAATAATGAATTTGCTTAAATTAGATGGTGGAGAAATAAAGGTATTTGGATTAGACCATAAAAAACATGAAAAAGAAATAAAAGACAGGATTGGTTTTGTATATGACGAGAATTATTATTATGAGGATTTGACTATAAAGCAGATGAAGAATATAGTGGCAAGTTTTTATTCTAAATGGGATGATGCTACTTTTAATGACTATATTGAACAATTTGATTTGGATCCAAAATCTAAAATAAAGACTCTTTCTAAGGGGATGAAGATGAAATTTTCTCTAGCTGTAGCTCTTTCTCACAATGCAGATTTAATCATAATGGATGAGCCTACATCTGGATTAGATCCAGTATTTAGAAGAGAGATACTAGATATACTTTACAATGTCATACAAGATGAAACTAAAAGTATATTTTTCTCAACTCATATAACTACTGATTTAGAGAAAATAGCAGACTATATTACTTTTATCAATAAAGGAAGTATTGTTTTTTCAGAAACTAAAGATGAAGTACTTGAAAATTATAGTGTGGTTAAAGGAGGAATAGACCTTCTTGATAGAGATATAAGGAAAGAATTTATAGGTCTTAAGGAAACCAATGTAGGATTTGAAGCATTGACGAATAATAAAGATAAGGTGAAAAGACTTTTTGGAGAAGAGGTTCTGATAGAAAGAGCAACTCTTGAAGATATAATGTTCTATACAGTAAGGGGGTAAGGTAATGATAGGATTATTAAAAAGAGATTTACATTTGATTATTTCAGATAAGAAAAATAGATTTTTCTTTCTATTATATATACCTTTTTTACTTTTAATAGTAGAGTCCTATGATCAAAAGTGGCCATACTTTATTATATTGTATACTTATACTTATCTTATAGCTATTACACCATTTAGCTATGACATGACATACAAAACTAGCTATATGATGAGTTCTTTACCTATTAGCAGAAAAGAAATGGTTTTATATAAATACTTATTAACATTTATTTATTTTGTAATAACTGTTGTGTATGCTGGGGTTTATTTGTGGATAATTAATACTTTAGGAATAACAACTGTGGATTATTTTAATTTAGAGGTGATAAAAGCAGTAATACCTGTAATACTTATTTCCATATCATTTCTATATCCTGCATATTTTCGATTTGAACCTAAAATAGCTCAAATAGTTCACATGATAATTTTTATATCTTCATTTGTTGCTATGATGAATGTTGCTAACCTTGGAGAAAATTCGTTGGTAAGCCATATAAAATTCCTTAGTGATAATTATATTTTACCTATATCTATTGTCTTATATATATTGTCATTACTATTATCTATGAAACTTTATGAAACAAGAGATTTATAGAGGTGATATTATGTTTAATTTGGTTAAGAAGGATTTAAAATTATCTACTAAAATAAATATTTTTGCAGTAGTTTATGCAATGTTTATTTCTGCAATGGGAATGAATTTACCTGTTGATTTACCTGTAAATATAATGTATATACTAGGAATCATTAATTTTGTATTTGTTTCTGTAATTTATTCTATCGGATATGATGACAAGAACAAAAGTGAAGTAGTTTTAAACAGTTTTCCAATTGATAGAGTAGATATTGTAAGAGGTAAATATGTGACTTTGATAATATTTATACTTATTAGTGTTTTTACGTTACTATTTACAAATGCAATTGAAGCATTGGGATTAAAATCAGCGGGTAGACCTGCAGATATATGGGATATTGTAGCAGCTATGAGTTTATTGTTAGTATTTTATTCTATATATTATCCACTATATTTTAAATTAGGTGATTTGAGAATGTTTAATTCAATACTATGGATGTTAGTGTTTGTTGGGCCAACTATCTTAGGCAAAATAGGAAGAAAATTAGAATCAAAAGGTCTATTAAAAGGAATGGCAAGTTTAAATATAAGGCAAATAACTTTATTTGCATTTATATTTTCTATACTAATATACTATATTTCACTTCAAATATCTAAAAAATTATATATGACAAGGGAGTTTTAATGATAAAAAGGGCTAAATAGCCCTTTTTATATTCAACATTTTTCCTTTTTCATAGTATTTTTTCATAAATTCTTTTGGCACAAGACTTCCTCCTGTTGCCCAGCAAATGTGAGTTGCATTTTCTAGGTATTTTGCTTCTTCTCTAGAAGACACATACACAGGGCCCATAAATCCTGCCAGAGCAGAAGGTTCTAGATAGATTTGTTCTTCATCTACAAGATTTTTCAGTAATTTATATAGTCTATCATCATCAATAGTATATGCTCCACTCAATAGTCTCTCCATAGTTTTTCCGACAAAGCTTGAAGGTCTTCCTACTGCTAAGCCATCAGCCTCGGTTTTGTTGTCTATTCCATAATCTTGTACGCAGATTTTACTATGAAGTCCAGTTACAAGTCCAAGCAACATTGCTGGTGAATGAGTAGGTTCAGCAAAAAAACAATGTACATTGTCGCCATATACTAATTTAAGTCCATATGAAACTCCCCCAGGACCACCACCTACTCCACAGGGAAGGTATACATATAAAGGATGTTTTTCATCTACAATTACATTCATATCTTCCAATTGTACTTTAAGTCTCAATGCTGCCACTGCATATCCCATGAATAAATCCTTAGAATTTTCATCATCAATAAAATAGCTTTTAGGATCCATGTCTGATAATTTTCTTCCTTCTTCAACTGCCTTTGAGTAGTCAGAAGCATATTCTATTACTTCAACACCCTTACTTCTCAAAAGGTCTTTCTTCCACTGTTTAGCATCACTAGACATATGAACTTTCACCTTAAATCCTAATTTTGCACTCATGATACCAATGCTAAGTCCTAGGTTTCCTGTGCTTCCAACTTGGATAGTATAATCACTGTAAAAATCTCTAAATCTATCACTATTGATAATTGAATAATCATCTTCTACAGATAACATATCTTTTTTTATAGCCAATGTTTCAGCATGTTTAAGTACTTCATATATTCCACCTCTAGCTTTTATGGAACCAGCTATGGGCAAGTTGCTATCGAGTTTAACTAAAAGTTCTCCTAAAATTTTTTTATCTAAATCATTTTCCATCCGTTTTTTCATATTTGGTATTTTAGCTATAGGGGATTCTATGATACCACCAGATGAAGCTGTTTCGGGGAATACACTTTTTATATATGGGGCAAATCTATTTAGTCTTTTTTCTGCATCTAATACATCCTCTTTTGAAACTTCTAGGCTATCTTTCACATTATCAAAATTCTCATATTTAGGGTTTATCCAGAATACTTCCTTTAAAGCTTTTATATTATTTAAAATAGACAAATAAATACACCTCATTTCTTGCTTTTATACATATATATTAGCACAGAAAACTATATTGTTAAAATAGAGTTTTTATTGTATTTTAACAATATTTGGGAAACTATCATTGATAGAATTTTAACAAATTTTTAATAATTATGTTTTATTGCTTTTTTGTAATATAATGAAAATGTAAGATAAGAAAATTAAATATATGATAGGGGGATTTAAATGGATAAGGGTGAAATGAAAAATATGGGTTTTGCTACCAAAGCTGTACATGGAGGATATCAAAAAAATGAAGTTGGAGCGTTAGCTACTCCAATATATCAGACTTCTACATTTATATTTGATTCAGCAGAACAAGGTGGAAGAAGATTTGCATTAGAAGAAGAAGGATATATCTATACAAGACTTGGAAATCCAACAAATACACAAGTTGAAGAAAAAGTTGCATTGCTTGAAAATGGAGAAGCTTGTATGTCTATGGCATCTGGCATAGGAGCTATAACATCTTGCCTTTGGACAATACTTAAAGCAGGAGATCATGTAGTAGCTGCTGAAACTCTTTATGGTTGTACTTTTGCTTACTTGAATCATGGATTGACTAGATATGGAGTAGATGTGACTTTTGTAGATACAACAGATCCTGAAAATGTGAGAAAAGCCATTAGAGATAATACAAGAGTAGTATATCTTGAAACGCCAGCAAATCCAACTTTAGGAATTGCAGATATTGAAGCTATTTCAAAAATTGCTCACCAAAATGAAAATTGCATGGTTGTAGTAGATAATACTTTTTGTACTCCATATATACAAAGACCATTAGAACTAGGAGCAGATGTAGTGGTTCATTCTGCGACAAAATATTTAAATGGGCATGGAGATGTTATAGCTGGTTTTGTAATAGGCAAAAAAGAATTTATTGATGAAGTGAGATTGTTTGGTGTAAAAGATATGACAGGAGCTTCACTTAGTCCTTTTGATGCATTTTTAATAAACAGAGGTATAAAGACTTTGGAAATTAGAATGGATAGACATTGTGAAAACGCTTTTAAAGTAGCTGAATTTCTTGAAAGCCATCCTATGGTTGAAAAAGTTTACTACCCAGGACTTAAAAGTTTTCCACAATATGAATTAGCTAAAAAGCAGATGAAACTTCCAGGAGCAATTATTTCTTTTGAAATAAAAGGTGGAATAGAAGAAGGAAAGAAAGTCATGAACAATGTAAAACTCTGCAATATTGCAGTAAGTTTAGGAGATACGGAAACCCTCATTCAACATCCAGCTAGTATGACTCATTCACCATATACAAAAGAAGAAAGAGAAGCTAGTGGCATAACTGATGGGCTTATAAGATTATCAGTTGGATTGGAAACATCTGAAGATATTATAAATGATTTAAAACAAGCACTAGAGAGTATCATGTAAACAGTGGGCTTTGGCCCACTGTTTCATGTTAATAAAATATCATTAATTCACTTACATATATATAAATGGTATAATATAAAAAATAATATACATTAATGGTGGTAGAATGGATAAAAAGAAAAATTTTATTTTAGTAATCATTTTAGTGGGGCTATTGTCACAATTATATACTGATTTTCAGATATTAAATTTAAAATTTTCACTTTCAGCAGTAGCTTTTTCTGTGTTTTTATATATTTACAGTGAAATAAATCCCATATTGCTAGGGGTTTCATCTGGACTTTCCCTTGGCCTTTTTAGGATGTTATTTTATATTATTGATGGGGGAACTTTTAAGACAGGTATTTTTGAAATTTTCCCAGAGGTAATTTTTTATACAGCCTATGGTACTATATTTTATATATTTAGCAAACCTTTTTCAAAATTGTCTATAAGTCAAATGTTTTTTACAATATTAGGAAGTGACTTTTTAAGCAATATAGTTGAAGTATGTATTCGTATTGGGATTAAGGCTTTTTTAGCAGATTTATATATTATAAAAGACTTGATTGTAGTAGCTATTATAAGGGCAGGAATGGCTATATTGGTAATTACATTGCTTAAATATTATAAAATGTTTCTCATAAAGGAAGAACATGAAGAAAGGTATAAAAAACTTCTTTGGCTGACTTCAAGGCTCAATATGGAAGTATACAGGATGAGGGAAAATATAGATTATACTCAAAATACTATGTCCAATGCTTATGAACTATTTTTAAAAATTAACAACAATGAAGATAAAGAAAGTTGGGCCAATAGATCTCTTGAAATTTCAAAAGAGGTTCATGAAATACAAAAGGGATATGAACAATTACTTGAAGATATAGAAGAAATTCTTGCAAATAGAATTGATGACAATGGTATGGATTTTCATGAACTAGCACTTATTTTAAAGGAAAATTTGGAAGCGGAAATAAATAGCCAAAATAAAGATATTACTCTTGATTTTAATTTAGGGAAAGATTTTCATACAGAAAAACAATATTATTTAATTTCAGTTCTAACAAATATCATTATGAATTCCATTGATTCCATTGAATATAAAGGTAAAATTGTATTTACTCATAAAGTATCAGATAAGGATCACTTATTTATAATAGAAGATAATGGCTGCGGTATAAAAATAGAAGAAATTTTGCACATATTTTCACCAGGTTATTCTACTAAAATGGATTACAAGACTGGGAAGACAAACAAAGGGCTGGGACTTAGTATTGCAAAAAGTATAGTTGAAGTTTATTTAAAGGGAGATATATCTGTTTTTTCAGAGAAAGATGAAGGGACAACCTTTGAAATATCTATTCCAATAGTGGAAATAGAATAAGAAGCTCAACTGAGCCTCTTATTTCTCTTTTTCAATTCTATATTGAGCCATGATGTCAGCAAAAATGTCTGCACTAGAAGGTGGGGTATAGGTTATAGCGTTTGCTCCAGCTTCAATAGTTTTTAGAATGCTTTCATCTGTAGGGCCTCCTGTAGCTATAATAGGGAGCTCCTTGTAGTCTTCTCTTATTTTTTGAACTATTTCTGCGGTTCTTGCCCCGCCAGAAACATTTAAAATTCTAGCACCTGCATCTAATTTTCCCTTATAATCATCAAATTCTGATACTATAGTGGCAATAATGGGTATATCTATTCTGTCATACATTTCACTTATGACTTCATTTTTAGTTGGGGCATTTACTACAACTCCATATGCACCCATTAGTTCAGCTTGAAGTGCTATATCAATAGATCTTCTACCAGTAGTTATTCCACCACCAACTCCTGCAAATACAGGAACAGGTGCTACTTCTAATATTGCCTGAGTAATGGAAAGTTGTGGGGTAAAAGGATATACTGCTATGATAGAATTGGCATTTGTGTTTTTTATAATAGCTACATCTGTGGAAAAGAGAAGGGATTTAATACGAGTACCCAATACTTTAATTCCACTAGCTTTATATATAACTGGTGGTACTTCTATTATTCTGCTTCTTAATTTAGATTTTACTTCAGGAATATATTTTTCCATTTTTCTAGCCTCCCATCTTATTTCATTATGTAAAGACAATTTATATCCAAGGCATCAGTACTTATTCATACCCTATTTTAATAATTATAACCTATTTTTTGAGATGTTTATATAGTTTATAGTATAATGTATATGGAAAATGATTTGCAAAAGGAGGAAGTGTATATGAAAAACTTAGAAGGGCTAAATGCCCTATGGGAAACAGCAAGAAGTGTCCTGCCAATATCAGCTTTTCTAATATTGTTTCAAGTTTTAGTCCTGAGAAAGCCTATAGAAAATTTCAAAAATTTTGTTTTTGGTTTTTTGTTGAGCGTTTTTGGTCTTCATTTCTTTTTAAAGGGAGTTTCCATGAGTCTCATCCCATTGGGCAATTCAGTAGGTAAAAACCTCATTGACTTAAAATATAAATGGTCAATAGTAGTATTTTCCTTTATTTTAGGCTATTTTGCAACTTTGGTAGAGCCAGCTTTAAAAGCACTGGCTTTAGAAGTTGAAGAAATTTCAGTAGGAGCTATTCCTTGTACAACTTTAATTCATGCTGTAGCTATAGGGTTTGGCGGAGGAATGGCTATAGGAATGTTTAAAATATTAAATAGTATTCCAAATACTAAAGTTATTTTGCCTATACTTTTAGTTATAGCTGTACTTACTTATTTAGCACCTGATGAATTTGTAGCTATTGCTATGGATTCTGCTAGTTCTACTACGGGGCCTGTAAATATACCATTGAACATGGCAGTAGCTATTGGTTTATCCACTATAGTAGAAAATGCAGATCCTCTTTTAAATGGATTTGGTATAATAGGACTGACATCTTTGGGAGCAGTAATGTCTGTTCTTGTATTAGGAATATTAACAAAGTTTTAAGAAAGGAGCTTGGGTATGAAAAATATTCTATGCATTGTAGCTATAGTTGAAAGGGGAAAGGCAGATAAAATTGTAGATAAAGCAAAAAAAGCTGGAGCAAAAGGAGCTACTATATTGTATGGTAGAGGAACTGGAGAAAGCGAAATAAATAAGTTTTTAAATATTCATATAGAGGCTTCAAAAGAAGTGATACTTGTGCTTCATGAAGAAGAAACCTATAGACCTATATTTGATACTATTGTAGAAGCTGGACGACTTAACGATCCAGGGACAGGTATCATATTTACTATACCAGTTTCTAATCTTTTAGGCCTCCATCATAGGGAAAAATAAAGGGTTAACTTCTAGATTTTTAGGGTATAAAAAAATTTGGAGGCGATTGTTTATGTTTAAATGGAGAGATGAATTTAGTGTAAATGTAGAAAAGATTGATGAACAACACAAGGAACTTTTTAATTTGGGGTCAAAATTGTATACTATTGTTTCAGCAAAAGACAATGTAGATAGATATGATGAAATAATGGAAATATTATCTGAACTTAGGAGATATGCTATCTATCATTTTGGTTATGAAGAAGAGCTTATGAAACAATATGGATATGAAAATTATCAAAAACAAAAAATAGAGCATGCGAGATTTATTGAGAAAATCACATCTATAAGTCAAGAAGAAGTAGATGAAAAACAGAAAAAAGTAAGTATGGAACTCATAACTTTTATAGCAAATTGGATTGAAAATCATATCTTAAAGAGTGATATGGAATATAAAGAGTATTTTAACAGTAACGGTCTTTATTAAGCTCCACAAACTTGGAGCTTTTATATTTTTTGTATTTATGTTAAAATTTAAGCATAGAAAAATTTGAGGAGGAAAGAATGAATTCATTTCAATTAAAACTCATTGCCATTATCACTATGCTTATAGATCATATAGGGGCAGTATTGTTTCCAGATGTAGAATGGTTAAGAATGATAGGCAGACTAGCATTCCCTATATTTGCGTATTTAGTATCTGAAGGATTTTTTAAGACCAGTGATGTAAAAAAGTATATGAAAAGACTTTTTATATTTGCTCTGATATCCCAAGTGCCATTTTATTTGGCTTTCAATGAAAAATATCATCTAAATATATATTTTACATTGTTTTTGGGTTTATATGCTATATATATGTGTGAAAACACCAATAAAAGCTACTATATATGGTTGATGGGATTGATTGGACAAGTTATAGGTGCCGACTATGGAATATATGGAGTACTAACAATATATATTTTTTATAAATATCATGAAGATTTTAAAGACATAGTCAAATATCAAGTAATTTTGAATTTAGCGTATGCTAGTATGAATATCCTTGGATATGCATCTTATGGAGGAAAATTAAGCTTACAAAATATATTATCTGTTTCAAATCAAGCTTTGAGTTTAGTATCTTTGCTACTTATAAAGCTATACAATGGAGAAAGAGGATACAGTTTAAAGTATGTATTCTATGTCTTTTATCCAGCACATTTGTTTATACTATATTTAATTGATAAATTTAGATAATCAACTGCCATAGTTTTGGCAGTTTTTGAATATGTAGAAAGGGGTAAAATCATGAGAAAGGAATATACAGAATATATAGCTGGGCTTCCTTTGAATATAGCTTTTGCCAATATCATGGAATATCCAATTCATTGGCATGATTCAATAGAAATATTGTTTGTACTCAAAGGTACTATTGATTTAAAAATGGAAACAGAAACATACAATGTGGAAGAAAGAGAGATTGAAATTATAAATTCAAATGAAGTTCACAGTTTAAAAAGTAAGGACAAAGACAATAGAGTCCTTATATTTAATATAGATCCAAATTTTTTTGAAAAATATTATAAAGATGCAAAAGATGTATTTTTTTATACCAATTCATCAATAGAGGGAATACAAGAAGATGAGAACTATTATATTTTGAGAAAGTATTTAGCTATGCTATTGTGTGAAATAGTACAAAAACATGATGCCTATGAAGATATTGTAGAAGAGAAACTGTTGGACATGATGTTCCATTTATTAAACAATTTTCATTATCTATTTTATGAAGAAGAAAGCTTAAGGGAAGATGAAGTTCAACTTGAAAGATACCATAGAATTGTAAAATATATAAGTAACAATTATATGAACAAGGTGAGTTTGCAAGATATAGCAAAGAAAGAATTTTTGAGTTCTCAGTATCTTTCATATAAAATAAAGAGTACTTTTGGCCGAAGTTTTAACGACTTTTTAAATCTCATAAGAGTAGAAGAATCTACAAAACTTCTTTTAGATACAGACAAAACTATATCGGAAATTTCAGAAGAGGTTGGTTTTTCTCATGTAAGATACTACAATAAGCACTTTAAGACAAATTACAAACTTACTCCTATGCAGTATAGAAAGAAATATAAAATGGATAGTGAAAAATTGGAGAAGATGAAAAAGATTAAGTTCTATGATTTAGAAGAAGCCCTTTCTGCAGTTAGCCATTATCTGGAAGATTACGATAGATTTAACTATGAAAGTAAGACTATTAGATTGGACATTGACTTATTTGAAGAATTGGAGCCTTGGGATGTTGAGATAGAAAATATAGTAGATTTGGGGCAAGTAAAAAATTTGTTGAAAGAGGAAAACAAAAGACTTATAGAAGAAATTCAAAAGGAGATAGGCTTTAAATATGGATTGTTGCATGGAATATTCGAAGAATCCCTATATTCATATTTAAAAGATACATCAGGACTTATAAACTGGAGAGAAACTCAAAGAGCAATTAGTTTTTTAATGAAACAAGAGTTTATTCCTGTCATAGACATGGGAATGAAATATAGTAGAGAAGAAATGTCTTTTGTATTGGAAGAATTTTTTCATTATTTCATGAATTATTATGGAGAAGACCTAGTTTGTAGCTGGAAATATTTCATTCCATCAAATATGAGTGAAGAGTATATAAAAAAATTAGAGGAAATTTTAGATGAAAATTGGAAAAGAGATATGGTCATAGAAAGTGAAGAGATAAAGACTTTTCAGGACTTCAATACTGTATATGATACTTCTTATATGATTCCATATATCATATATAATCTAATTGAGAAAAAAAACTTGACTGTATTTAAGGCTGTAGATGAAGTGGATTATAGAGTGAAAATGGACAATGAAATTTTCTTTGGGGACAGTGGCCTTGTGACTAATAACTATATAAAGAAGTCTTCATATTATGCATATTTTTTATTGTCACAATTAGGGAACAATTTAGTTTCTAAAGGAGAAGAATATATAGTCACAGAAAAAGATGGGGATTATCAAATATTGTTATTTAGCCATAGTGAAAATTTAGATTTTATTCCTGCTTATGAAGAGGCTTTTTTAAACAGAGGACTTAAAAATACTATAGAAAGAAAATTTTCAATAAATATAAAAAACATGGAAGATGATTATAGAGTGATTAAATACTATATAAACAACAAATGTGGTTGTGCATATGACAAATGGAATTCTATAGGTAGACCAAAGAGAATAGATAAAAAAGAATTAGAAATTTTAAGGGATTCCAGTAGGCCTAAAATTTTACTATCCTATGGGAAGAAAAGTGCTGTTCACAATATAGTAGCTACTGTTGAAGAATACGGCGGAACCTTGATAATTTTAAAAAAAGTACACAAATAGTGGTAATGAAGAACTTTTTTATGAATTGGGAATTTTCTACATTTCTTAAGAACCTAAATAAGTACCCTATATTAGATATTTAAGTGAATGAAACAAAAGCTAAAAAATGTTAATATAATAATAGGTTTATATTGACAGGAGGTTTTATTATGGGGTAAACGACAGTATATTCGAGAAAGGTAATGTAGGAAAACTTTTGATGAAATTCTCCATTCCAGCTATAATCTCCTTACTAGTATCTGAGCTTTACAATATGGTAGATACTGTTTTTGTAGGAAGAGTTATAGGTGGAAATGGGATAGGAGCACTAGTAGTTGTGTTTCCAATTCAGAGAATAATAGTCGCTATCAGTATGATGATAGCTATAGGTTCTTCTACCGCAATTGCACGAAGTAGTGGTGAAAAAGATTATAAAAATGTACAGAAGATCATAAAAAATTCTTTTAGCTTGACTCTTTCTAGTATGATTCCTTTAACTATTTTAATCTTTATATTTAAAGATAGTATATTGAAAAGTTTGGGAGCAAGTGGGCAAATATTGCCGTATGCTAGAGAGTATTTATCTATAATAGTTTTTGGAAGTATATTTCAATCCTTAACTATATCTATAGGATATATTATGATGGCCTTGGGAAATAGAAAGGTTGCATTAAAAAGTACAGCGACAGGAGCTATCTGCAATGCTATTGTAGACTTTGTATTTGTAGTACTTTTAGATTTTGGGGTAAAGGGTGCAGCTATTGCTACAGTTTTATCTCAATTTGTTTCCTTTATATATGCCTACTATCATTTTGTAGAAGTAAAGAAAAAATTCAAATTGTCTTTTGGTTTTAAATTTAATGCTGATATATGGAAAGACATAACTACTGTTGGATTTTCTGCATTTATAGTTGAGGCAGAAGATGGAATACTTTTAGCAATATTAAATAATCTTCTTTTAAGACATGCAGGAGATATGGGAGTTATAGTTCTAGGGGTTATATCAAAGCTTTCTATGTTTATGTTTATAAATATGCTTGGAATCAGTTCGGCTATGCAACCTATTGCAGCATATAATCTAGGAGCTGAAAATTATAAAAGACTTAAGGAAGTAGTGAGAAAAACAATCATATATGCTTTACTTACTTCTCTAGGCCTTTGGGCTATAACTATGATATTTACACCTCAATTGATATCTATGTTTGTAAAAGATAAAAACATTGTCAAAGAAGCTGTAAAGGCATTTAGGATAATGGTGTCTGTACTGCCACTCATAAGTTTATATTATGTTTCCATATACTATTTTCAAGCTTTGGGGAAGGCAAAAAAATCTTTTACTGTATCTATACTTAGACAGATCATAATACTTTTGCCAGTCTCTATACTACTTGTAGAAGTATTTGATTTAGGAGCATTGGCTATTTGGCTATCATATCCTATAGCAGACTTTATTTCTAGTTTAGTAGCTGTATTTCTTATGAGAAGAGAGTCTAGAAAGTTGGATAAGACTATTAAAAAGGCTGAATTGGAAGCTATTGATGATAAAGAATATGAAATGAATTCTTATGAAAAAACTTCAATACAAGATGATTTGATATAAACTGTCCTAAATTTAGGACAGTTTTTTTGTACTTTTTACTTGAAAAAGTGTAACGAAGATGCTACTATAGATATGGATACAGTTTAAATAAGAAAGAAAAACGTACCCATACAATGCATATGGCAAAGGAGCTGATAGCTATGAAGGATGAAAAATTGAAACTAATGACAAGATATGCTGTCATGATTGCCCTTACTACAGTCATGACTATGGTAGTGCATATACCTACACCAGCTACAAAAGGATATTTAAATCTTGGCGATATGGTAGTATTTTTAGCTGCAATTATATTTGGTAAGAGTGGTGGATTTGTTGTAGGAGGAGTGGGCTCAGCCCTTGCAGATTTGCTTTTGGGATATACTCATTATGCACCTATTACTTTTGTAGTAAAGGGTCTTGAAGGTTTCTTTGCAGGAGCACTTTTAAATACCAAATTGGGTCAAAAGGCGCCAATTGTTCCTACTGCTATTGGAGGAGTGTGGATGGCTTTTGGATATTATATAGCAGAGATATTTATGTATGGGAGAGAAGCTGCTATAGCAGGTGTACCAGGAAATATTGTGCAAGGGCTATTTGGAGCAGTAGTAGCAGTGATTTTGAGTGTGGCACTTAAAAAAACAAAAGTTTTTAATTCATAAAAAGACCTTGGGTTTAACCCAAGGTCTTTTTATGAATTTAGTTAAAAAGCCCAGTTGCCATTTTTAAATACTTGGAATTTTTCTTTGTTCTCAGTTTCTCCAACTATATCTAAATCACTAGCTCCTATCATGAAATCTACATGGACAAGAGATGTGTTTACACCGTGAGCTTCTTTTTCTTTTTCATTCATATCATTGCCACCTTCGATACAAGTTGGATAAGCCATACCAAAAGCAAGATGACAAGAAGCATTTTCATCAAATAGTGTATTGTAAAATAGTATATTTGAATTGGATATTGGAGAATCATATGGAACCAATGCAACTTCTCCCAAATAACGAGCTCCTTCATCTGTGTCCAATAGATGCTTCAATGTTTCATATCCTTTTTCTGCTTCAAAATCTACTACTTTTCCATCTTTAAAAGTTAATTTAAAATTGTCTATTAAATTTCCGCCATAGTTAAGTGGTTTAGTGCTCACAACTACTCCATTGATTCCAGTTTTTTTAGGCATGGTGAAAACTTCTTCAGTAGGCATATTTGCAACAAAATATACACCACCAGTAGTATTTTCTCCACCACCAGCCCATATATGTCCCTCAGGCAATTCTATAGTCAAATCTGTTCCATTGGAAGAAGTATAATGAAGAGTTTTAAATTTCTTTTCATTTAAGAATTTAACTTTTTCATTTACATTCTCTAAATGTTCTTCCCAAGCTTTCACAGGGTCTTCTTTATCTATTCTTACAGTTTTAAATATAGCTTCCCACAAGTTTTCTATAGATTCATCCTCTGATACATTTGGGAATACTTTGGTAGCCCAGTCTTTTGTAGGTATTGAGATTACGCACCAAGAATTTTTGTTGCCCATAGTATATTCTCTAAATTTCTTCATAGCTGTAGAACTTGACTTGTTGCTTGCAGCAATCTTTGCTGGATCCACATCTTTTAGAAGTTCTGGATTTGATGCTGCAATAGATAAAAAACCAGCTCCTTCTTCAGCCATTTGTGCAAAACCGTCGGCTTTCCATTTTGGAAACTTTTCAAATACTTCCATAGGTGCATTCATGTATTTCATAAGTAGCAATTCTTCATCATGCCATTCTACATATACATCACTTGCACCTTCTTCATAAGCATATTTTGCTACAAGTCTGACAAAATCAGCACATTCAATAGGGGAATTCACTACAAGCTTTTGTCCCTTTTGAATGTTGATTCCTACTTTTACTGCAAGGCGTGCATAATTTTCTAGCATAGTATTAAAATTGTTCATTCAAATCCCTCCAATAAAATTTTCAACAATTATAGTTTATATTAAAAAGTAGCGGTTGTAAACGTTTTCTAAATATTTAATATTTTTGTGATTATTTATGAAAAATGATAATATATCATTAGAACAGAAATAAGGAGAAACTTGATATGAAAAAGGAAATAAAAGTATCTGTAAGAAATTTAATTGAATTTGTTCTTCGATCTGGCGACTTAGATACTAGCTTTATGGGGACAAGTAGAGCAGTTGAAGGTACAAGAGCTCATATAAAAATTCAAAATTCCTATGGAGATGAATATAGCAAAGAAGTCACATTAAAGCAGTCTTTTCAATATAAAGATTTCAATATGACAGTAGAAGGAAGAGCTGATGGAATATTTAAAGAAAATGGGAAAATAATCATAGATGAAATAAAAACTACTACTATAGCTTTAGATTTTATAGATGAAGACTACAATGAAATGCACTGGGCTCAAGGAAAATGCTATGCCTATATGTATGGAAAATTAAATCATTTAGATGATTTAGATGTAAATCTTACCTATTATCAGTTAGATACAGAAGAGATGAAGAAGTTCAGAAAAAGTTTTTCTATGGAAGAATTGGAAAGCTTCTTTTATTTCCTTATAGATAAATACTTGAAATGGATAAGTTTCACTTTAGATTGGACCAATATAAGGGATGATTCTATTAGAAAACTAAATTTTCCCTATGATGATTACAGGAAAGGCCAAAGAGAACTAGCGATAGCAGCATACAATACTATACTGGATGAAAAGAATTTATTTGTACAGGCCCCTACAGGAATAGGAAAGACTATATCTACTCTTTTTCCTTCAATCAAATCCTTAGGAGAGGGAATTGGGTATAAAATATTTTATCTTACAGCCAAAACTATAACTAGGCAGGTAGCTCTAGATTCAATAGAGACTATGAAATCCAAAGGACTTAGATTAAAGGCCATGGTTCTCACAGCAAAAGAAAAAATATGTTTAAATAATGAAGTAAACTGTGATCCAAATTGTTGCTCTTATGCCAAGGGACACTACGATAGAATCAATGAAACTATAATGGAGGTACTGGAAAATGAAGATATCATCACTAGAGAAGTAGTGGAATACTATGCAAAAATGCACAATGTATGTCCTTTTGAATTGTCTCTGGATTTATGTATTTTTGCGGATTGTATCATATGTGACTACAATTATGTATTTGATCCTATGGTGTCTTTAAAAAGATTTTTTCAAGAGGGAAGGGAAGATTTCATATTTCTAGTGGATGAAGCTCACAATTTAGTAGACAGAGCAAGAGAAATGTACTCTATAGAAATACATAAAAAGCCTTTTTTAGAATACAAAAGATATTTCAAAGAAAGAGAGCCGAGGCTTTCTAAAGCTTTTGGCAAAATCAATAGTTTCATGCTTGAGACTAAAAAATGGTACAATGATGAAAACTATTTTGTGCGAAAAGAAGGAATGGATGAAATAATTTTGCCAATAGAAAGACTAATGAAGAAATTGGAACCTTGGCTTTTGGAGAACAAAGAAGATGAAAAATATAAGGAAATACTAGATATATATTTTAATCTCGTAGGATTTGTGAAAATATGGGAGATATATGATGAGAAATTTATAACCTATGGAGAAAAAGTAGATGGAGATATAAAATTGAAACTTTTTTGTCTAGACCCGTCCCATCTATTGAGTGAGACTTTAAAAAAAGGGAGAAGTGCTGTATTCTTCTCAGCAACGCTTACTCCCTTGGAATATTTTAAAGAAATATTGGGTGGTGCTGAAGAAGACTATACAATGAAAATACCTTCACCTTTTGATGAGAAAAATTTGTCTTTATTTATAGCTCACCATATATCTACTAGATACAAAGATAGAGAAAATAGCTATTTAGATATAGCTAAATATATAGAAATTGTTGCAGAAGGCAAAGAGGGAAATTATTTTGTATTTTTTCCTTCTTATGTATATATGGAGAGGGTGTATGAAATATTCAAAGAAAGAAATGAAAATATAAATACAATCATTCAGAGTTCATCCATGGGGGAAAGTGAAAAGGAAGATTTTTTGAAAGAATTTCAAGATGACAATGAAACTAGAGTAGCCTTTGCTGTACTTGGAGGAATATTTTCAGAGGGAATAGATTTGACAGGAGACAAACTCATAGGAGCTATAATTGTAGGGGTAGGTCTTCCTCAAATATGCCTTGAGAGAAATATAATTAGAAACTATTTTGATGAAAAAAACAAACTGGGATATGAATATGCATATATGTATCCAGGAATGAACAAAATACTTCAGGCTGCAGGCAGAGTCATAAGAACAGAAAAAGATAAGGGAGTTGTTCTACTTATAGATGACAGATTTACTACACATAAGTACAAGAGATTATTTCCTAAGGAATGGATGAAATATAAGAAGGCAAGGAATTTGGAAAACCTAAAGAGACAAATAGAGGAGTTTTGGAAATATAGTTGAACTTGAAACCTTAAGGCTGCATATAATATAATGTAAGCAAAGTAAGGGGGGGAGTATTGTGGAACCGAACAATAGAAACTACTATAACGAAACTAGGGATTATGACGATGTCATGAGTGTAAAAGATTGGTTCGCTACAGAACTTATATTGGCTATACCTATTGTCAACATAGTCATGCTCTTTGTTTGGGGTTTTGGTGGGAATGTAAATGAAAACAAGAAAAACTATTGTAGAGCATCTCTCATAATTGGAGTTATAGCATTGGTATTGTACATAATCATTTTTCTGGTCACAGGAGAACCAGCGGATCTGTATTGGTGATAGGGGGATATATAAAAATGGAAGGCGAAACATCAGAAGCACATTTGACAAAATTGAGTAATTGTAATAGTTATAAGAAAAAATACTAAATTCATGTAACAAATAAGGCTATTTTTATTACATTGACAAAAATGAGAGAATATAGTAATATCAAGGGGTACAATTGATTCTAGGCTACCTATAAGGAATTGAAACCCAATTGAATATAATCATATAGTACAAGCTATGATCGGATTCTAGATTACCTATGAGGAATTGTTTACGTTATATAAAAGTAAGTCACCATTTCATTTGGGAATTGGGTCGCTTTAAGCATAATACTTCCATTAACAAGTATATTTAGGATATTACTACCAATTACTTGTACTATTTTATATATTATTTATATACATGAAAAAGGACCCTTTTGGTATATGGTTTTGTCAATAATTCCATTGAACTAAAAGAGGCTTTTTATGTGAAAAAAGTATGAGCCTATACCATTTATAGTATAAGCTCTTGAAAATATCAGATATAATTGTATATATGTGAAAAAATAGAAGGATTTTTTGGAAATATGTAGAAGTATAAAAATGAAAACTATCCATGTGCCTGTTTAATCCCTTATAGGTAGACTATAAATAATATATTAAAATCACAATTTCAAACCTTAATAAGTAATGTATTATATATTATATAATACATTTGAATCGAGAATAAATCAATATTATAAAGAAGAGTTGACAAGAAAAATATGAATTAGGTTGATAAATAACATGTTAAAATCACATTAAGAAAGGGTGAGGCCCATTGACAAAAAGAAGTGATTTTACGGAAGAAGATAAAAAACGATAATTGTTTATCGACAATGAAAAATTAATATATGAGTATAAATTTTCTAAAAAATGCCATTCATGTAACGAATTTATATTTTAAAAGCTTGCCTATATAAATAGGGTGGTTAGATAATATATTTAAGTATTAAAAATATTCAAAGTGGGGTGATGAAAATAAAAGAAACTATAACTTTCGTGTCTGAAGAAGAAAAATTAATTTTACCGCTACAATATAATCATATGGTTCAGGGTATGATTTATAATTTACTTAATGATAATTTATCAAGTTTTCTTCATGACGAAGGTTTTCTAAAAGGGAATAGATCTTTTAAAATGTTTACATTTTCTAGGCTGAATGGAAATTACACCTTAGACAAAAATAATAGCAAAATTATATTTCAAGGACCTGTATCCTTGACGATTGCCTCGCCATTTGAGGAATTTTGCAATTCAATTGGTAACAACTTCTTGACGAAAGAAAAAGCTCAACTAGGAAATAACTATATAAAAATTAAAGAAGTAACATTGGAAAAAGAAGTTGTTACTAAAAAACATATAGAATTTCATACTTTATCTCCTATAGTTATTTATAGTACATTGTTTAAAGCTAATGGGAAGAAGTTCACCTGTTATTTCCAGCCTGGGGAGTCAGAATTTAATAAATTACTAGAAAAAAATTTGCGGAAAAAATATGAAGCATTCTATAAGCAGAGTCCTCCAGATGGAGATATTGTAATAAAATCTTTGAATCGTCCTAAGTTATCAGTTATGAATTATAAACAAACAGTTATAAAAGGTTACACAGGAAAATTTTCTATGACTGGCCCCATTCCGTTGTTACAGATGGGTCTTGACACTGGCTTAGGTAGCAAAAACAGCCAAGGATTTGGTTGTATAAAAATAATAAATAAGTAGGGGAGGTGAAAAGGGTGAGTTTACCTAAAATCACAGCATTCATCGGAGAAAACGTTTCCCAGAAAAATAAAAATGAATTCTCTTCTATAATAAAGAATGTAAAAAAAGTCAAAGAAGATGAAGAACCATATGTAATATTTTTAGTGCTTGATTTATATAAAAATCAAATGTATTTTCAATTAGATAAAAAATTAAGTCAAAATTCGGTTCATGAATATTATTATTTTGGAAACAATGCAGCAGCTGCAGCACAATGCTATTTGACTAGAGAAGTGGGATCTATTAAATATCTATTAAGTAGTGTTTTTGGGGATCTTTATCAGATGCTAGTCAAATATAATATGGAGAAAAGTGAACTGGCTAGTTTACTAAAAAGCTTAGAAGATAAAAAGTTTATATATTTAGGACAGAAAAAAGGCGAAGGCAAATTAAATTTATCTAAATTTTCCATAGCAAAAGAAGGTAAAGTAAATGAAATAAAGTTGGATGAAAAGAAAAACATTGATATTGATGGGAAACGTTGCAATCCAGAAGCTTTTGTAAGGCTATTTATAGAAGATGAAAACAAAAATAATAAATTTGTACTAGTAGTTCCTAAGGTTATATTGGAAAATGAGGATGAAATTGTGCTTTCTAAACATAGTGATTATTTAGAAGTTGTAAAAAAGGTTAATAATTTGGGTGTTTGCGATAAAGAAGATGATGATAAAAAGGAAAAGAAAGTTTGCTATATTTGTAAAAAGGAAAAAAGCGATGTTTCAAGTGAATATACTAAAAATTTTGATAGAACTGGAATAAATAAGATATTTACTACAACAACCGTAAATAGTTCTCAGTATTTTAAAAAATACAAGCAAGCTAACAATTATTATATATGCAGTGAATGCTATCAGAAACTGTTATCAGGTGAAAAAATAGTTTCTAAAGAATTTAAATCTAGAATTGCTGGAGAAGATGTATTTGTAGTACCAGAAGCGCTACTAAAGAAATTTAATTATAATACTTTGAATATACTGAAAGAAGATGTGGATTTAGCGTTTAAAACCAACGATGCAAAGGATTGGGTCAAAACCATAAATATGGTACAGGATGTTGATAATATAGGATTGTACACTATAAGCTTTGTTTTTTATAGGACAGATGGAAATTCAGTTACAGTTCTAGAAACTATAGAAGATGTGCCAACTTTAAGATTTGAAAATGTCATGGAAATATTGGCTGATTGTACGGAAAACTTAGAACCACATATAAAGAAGATGTCTTTAGGATCAATTTATGGTTTAGTTCCTGTAAAGGTAAATAAGAATAAAGAACAGATTGATATAGGAAGGGTATTATCTTTATACAAAGCAATATTGTCAGGAGAACAAGTCAATGCTGATGTTTTATATTCTTATGGAGTGGAGGCTTTAGAAAAAGGACTTAAACAATTGGGCAAGTCTAAAATAGATAATTATTTCAACTTGGGGATAACTAGATATTTAGGATATGAAGACTTTTTTATTAAAAGGATTATATTTGGCTATATAGTACTTTTAAAAACATGTCAGGAGCTCAATATATTAGATAGAGAAGTATTTGAAAAATGCAAAGAGGAGGGAGAAATCTTGAACGAAATAAATACATCATCAGATAAAATCAATTCTTCTATAATGCAGATAGAAGGGTTTCTAGATGAACAAGGTTTTAGCAATGATGCAAAAGCATTGTTTTATTTAGGTATTTTAGTCAATAGAGTAGCTATAGCTCAAATTCAAAAAGAACATAAAACAAAGCCTATTTTGAAAAAAATACAGTTTCAGGGTATGAATGAAAAAGACAGCTATAGATTATATCAAGATACAATAGAAAAATTGAGGCAATACGATAAAATGACTCTTTTTGCAGAGGCAGTTATGAATCGATTCCATTATTATTTTGGAGCATTGGATAAGGAATGGTCTCTAAATGACCAAGCTAATGTATTTTATATAATGGCGGGATATTCTTATATGGTAGGGAACAAATCACCAGATTTAAGCAAAGAAGAAATAGAAGCTCAAAATCAAGCCGTTGAAGAAGAAAATGAAGATTTAGAGTAAAATTGAGACAAAGTGGAAGGAGAGATAATGATGATAGTGAAGAATAATAGTGATTTTTTATTTGGTTTTCAATCAATTCTTTCTAATCCTAATGGGGATCCAGATCAAGAGAATAAACCAAGAATGGATTATGAAACTTCAACTATATTGGTAAGTGATGGAAGAAGGAAAAGAGATATAAGAGATTTTTTAAAGAATAAGGGATATCAGATATTTGTAGATACATTATCTGACCAAAAAGTTCCTATGGACAAGATGTTTGAATATATAAGGGATAATTGGCTTAATGATGAAGAAAGAATGAATAGCTTATTTGAAGACAATCCAAAATTAAAAGAACAGTGGAAAGATGTTTTCAGAGAAGAAAAAGATTTTTTAAAGACTTATTTAGATAAGAAAGATAAGCTAAAGAAGAATAAAGATTTTGTGAGATTTAACAATATATTTTTGACAGAAATAATAAAAAGATCCTTAATAGATATTAGATTGTTTGGAAGTGCTATGGCAGTAGAAGGAGTGAGTAGAACATACACAGGCCCTGTCCAAATGAGCTGGGGATATTCGCTACATCCAGTTGAATTGGTGAAATCTAGCACTATAACATCTATAATGAATGACGACAATTCTACTTTTGGGAAAAAGTATAAGCTTTACTATGCTTTAGTGGCTCATTATGGCACTATAAATAAATATAATGCTCAACGAACTGGAATGACTGAAGAAGATAGAGAATTGTTTAGAAAATCATTAGTACAAAGTATCATGGCTAATCAAACTGATAGTAAACAAGGTCAAGAACCGTTATTTTATTTAGAAATCCTTTATAAAGAAGATTTTGATGGGTATTTAGGAGATTTGAGAAGATTTATAGATATTAGATATGGAGAAAATATCAGGAGTATAGAGGACTTAACAGTAGATTTTAGTAGGTTAAATACAGCTTTAGATGAAATGAAAAAGAAAGGATATATAGATAAAGTCATTGGTTGGGAACATCCTTTTGCAGGCAAAGAACAACTAATCAATATGCCACAATATGAAGAAGTGGATTTGTGGGCACCTATTATAAAAGTGGAGGGTTAAAAATGAAAGTAATTTCATTTCACTTGAAAGGGAAAATGGCTCATTTTAGGAAATTTTATTCTAATTCATCCGCTCTTTCTTATTTTATACCTCCAAGAACTACTGTATGTGGAATGATAGCGGGGCTTATGGGGATAGAAAGAGATGAATATTATGAAGATTTTTCATTAGATAAATGTAAAATAGCCATAGCTTCATGTAGACCTATTAAGAAAACAATGCAGAAAATGAATTATTTAAAAGTGGAATCAGTTACAAAAGATTTAAACGGTTCTCAAGAATATCACAGTCAAACACCCATGGAACTAATTATTCCGCAGAATATTAGAAATAGCTATGTAGATTATAAAATTTGGATATATCATACTGAAAAAAATATTATGGATGAAATTGAGAAAATATTTATGGAAAGACAAATTGACTATTATACAAGTTTAGGGACATCCATTGCTTTAGGTAGCGCTTTTAACTTAGGATGGATTGATGGAATTGAAATTTTAGAAGGAAAGGAAATAAATGAAGTAGGCGAGGAAATATTTTCTTCAGCCATACCCTTAGAAAAGGTACAAGAAATAAAAGTGGATAAAATGTTGGAAGGAAGATATAGAATACTAAAAGAAGAAATACCTTTGGAGTTTAATCTAGAGAGGGAAATAACTCCAAATGGATTGAAGGATGTTTTGGTAAATATAAATAGTAAATCTATTCCCGCTCGTGTAAATTCTTTTGTTAAATTAGAAAATGAAGAAAATATAGTATGGTTAGAGTAGATAAAAGCATTGGGATTTTAACAAATCCCAATGCTTTTAAACAAAGAGGTGATCAGCAAATGGAGTATTATGCACATTATGATGAAAAAAGGAATGAGAAACAGCTATTAAAAGAACATTTAGATTCTGTTGCTATTTTATCTATGTGTCAAGTTCCACCATGTGTAAATTTTGATGATATAGATAATCTTATGATGAAAGATATAGTTTATTGGATGGGATACTTTCATGACATAGGAAAATACAGTGACTATTTCCAAGATTATTTAATCAAAAATAAAAATAGCAAGTTTAAGAATCATGCACATATTTCAGCTTGTTGTAATTATAATTTTTTGAAAAACAATTTAAATCAAAACAATTTAGAAAATAATTCTTTTAAAATGCTTATTTTTTTATCTTATCTATCTGATAGATTCCATCATACTTCCTTGAGAACGAAAAATTTATTTGATAGGGATATGTGGAAAGAATTAAAAAAATTAGAAGAACATTTTTACAACAAAGGCCAAGATGTTTTTCACGACTTAGGTATTGAAGAAGAAATAGATTTTGAGCATTTTTTAAGTTGGTTTGATATAAAGTCTCTAGAAAATAACAAGAAAGATATGGAATATATTCCCCTCATGTTAAATAACAGAATGATAAGTGATACTAGATGGTATTTTTTATTGATTTATATGTTTTCTATTCTCATAGATGTTGATAAATTGGATTCTGCTTATATTTCACCACATAAAGTTAAAGAAATTTCTTCAGATAATGTGACGAAATATTTGAAATCAATCCGTGGCGAGAATGGAAAAATTGATTTAATAGACAAAAGGGAAAAAGCAAGAATTGAGATGTTAGGGACTATAAATAGTTTAGAAGATGAAGATATAAAAAATATTAAATTTTTTATTCTTACAGCACCTACGGGGATTGGAAAAACATTGTCATCTTTGCAATGTGCTTTAAAATTGCAAGAAAGAATTCAAGAAGTCGAAGAATATACTCCTAGAATAATAACTGCTATACCTTTTATAAATATTATTGAACAAAATGTAGGGGAATACGAAAAGGCGTTGGCAAATCAGGCCAAAATAGTAGTTCATCATAGGCTGGCGGATTTTTCCTCTAGAATTGCTTCTTATGAAGAAACCGCCATAGATAAGGCTTTGCTAGAAACAGAATCCTGGGATGGAGATGTAATACTAACAACATTTGTGCAACTTTTCCACTCTCTTTTTACAGGTCACAATAAACCTTTAAAGAAAATAAATAAATTAGCAGGAAGTATAGTTATATTAGATGAGGTTCAAGCAATACCTGAAGATTATATGCCTCTTATTGGAGCAACATTGCAAATGATAAGTAAATACTATGGTACTAGATTTATTTTAATGAGTGCAACACAGCCTAAACTATTGGAATTTGGGGATATGCTTCTTTCTGAAAATAACATTGTTATGGAAAACTCTGCGAGGAAAGAGTTATTGCCAAACAATGAAAAATATTTTGAGGGACTTGATAGGACTAAATTTATTCCTATGTTGGATAGAAGAATAAATACTGAAGAATTTATAGAAATGTTTTTCGAAAAATGGGAGGAAAGTAAATCGGCAGTAATTGTTGTAAATACAATAAGTCGTAGTATTGAGATTTATAGGAAACTTAAAGATGAATTAGAACAGCGAGAGTATGATACACATATTTATTATCTTTCTACAAATATCATTCCTAAAAAGCGAAGGGATGTAATAGCTGAAGTAAAAGGAATGCTTGATGGAAATGAGCCGGTTATATTGGTTTCAACTCAAACAATTGAAGCAGGGGTGAATTTGGATTTTGATATGGGATTTAGAGATTTTGCACCTTTAGATTCCTTGATTCAGACAGCAGGTCGAATAAATAGAGAGGGGGAAAAAGGAGAAAATTTTCCGGTTTACATTGTACAATTAGAAAAAGATAATCATTATATTTATAATCTTTCTCATAGACAATCAACTTTGGATTTACTTAAAGGTAAGGAAGAAATTCCAGAAAAAGAGTATAGAGAATTGATTGACCAATACTATAACTTAGCATTGAAAAGAGACATATCAGATAAGTCAAGATTTATTTGGGATGAAGGAATAATGAAATTAGACTTTGATGCTTTAGATGAGTTTAAACTTATAGATAATATTGGCGAAGTATTCGATGTATTTGTGGAAATGGATGAATATGCTAGCGAGTTAGCAAATGCCTATGAAGCATTGCTTAAATATGAAAATCAATTTGAATATGATTTAGTACCTGTATTAGGTGACGATTATAAAGATGTAAAGGGTGAGCTCGGTGTTTTCCAAAGGAAAGCTATTATAAGGACTATTATGACAAAAATGAATGATTATATTATCCAAATTAGGGTTACTAAATTGATAAAAAATAAACCTATAGAATTTAAAGCTAGGGGAGATGTTGATTCTTCACTATTTTGGATACCACTTAATCAAAAAGATCAGTATTATGATGAGGAGACTGGGTTTATAGATGAGAGTGGAAAGGGCTTTATTATTTAACTATGATTAGATATGGTGGTGAAATAATTGGGAGATTTAAATGTGAATGGAACCTTGATTTGGTACTATTATGTTTGCAAAAGGGAAGTATGGTTGATGGCCCATAGTATATCTCCAGATGAAGATGACGAAAATATTGATTTGGGAAGGTTTATTCATGAAAACTCTTATGGCAGAAAAACAAAAGAAGTATCTATTGGCAATATAAAAGTTGATATAGTGGAAGAAAAAGATGGGTATGTAATGATTGGAGAAATGAAGAAAAGTTCAAGATATATTGAAAGCGCTAGAAATCAATTAGCCTATTATTTATTGCAATTAGAGAGAAATGGCATAACAGCGAAAGGCACTCTAATGTTTCCTAAAGAAAAAAAGAGAGAGGAAATTGAGTTAACAAAGGAATTAGTTAAGAAATTGGAAGAAGCGGAGAAAGATATAATTAAGATTTGTTATGGACCATTTCCGCCAAAACCAATAAAAATTAATTTCTGTAATAAATGTGCCTATAGAGAATTTTGCTGGTCTTAAGGAAGGTGAAAATATGAAGAAAACATTATATGTTTTCAATGATGGAGAAATAAAGAGGAAAGATAATACTTTATGCTTTGAAACAAATGAAGGGAAAAAATATTTTCCTATAGAAGATATAAATGATATATTTATATTTGGAGAAGTAAGTTTAAATAAGAGTTTATTGGAATTCATGTCACAAAAAGAAATTTTGTTGCATTTTTTCAATTATTATGGATATTATACAGGAACCTATTATCCACGTGAACATTACAATTCTGGTTATATGATACTTAAGCAAGCTGAAAATTATTTAGATGAAGATAAAAGACTTTTAATTGCTAGTAAATTTGTAGAGGGAAGTAGTAAAAATATACTAAATGTAATTAGATATTATAAAAATAGAGACAAAGATTTACAACATATAGAGGAGAGTATTATTTCTTTGCAAGATAGAATTTCATGTTGTACCAATATAGGTGAATTGATGGGAATAGAAGGGAATATAAGGGATATTTATTATAAGGGTTTTAATACAATTATAGATAATGATGATTTTATATTTGAACAAAGGACTAGAAGGCCGCCGAAAAATCAATTAAATGCTATGATTAGTTTTGGGAATTCAATTTTATATGTATTGATATTGAGTGAGATATATAAAACCCATTTGGATCCTAGAATTGGTTATTTACATTCAACTAATTTTAGAAGGTTTACACTAAATTTAGATGTAGCCGAAATATTTAAACCAATAATCATAGATAGGATTATCTTTACACTTTTAAGCAAAAAAATGATTACAAAAAATGATTTTGAAGAAGACTTAGGAGGAATTTTATTAAAAGAAAAAGGCAGAAAAACTTTTGTTCAGGAATTTGATAAAAGATTAGTAACTACTATACAGCATAGAGAATTGGGAAGGAGTGTATCATATAGAAGATTGATTAGACTAGAGTTGTACAAGTTGGAAAAACATTTTATTGGTGAAGCTAGCTATGAACCTTATATTTCAAGATGGTAGAGGATGTGAAGAGGCTTGTTTGTGATACTTGTGTATGATATTGGAGAAAAAAGGGTTGCAAAAGTTTTAAAAACTTGTAGAAAATATTTGTATTGGGTACAAAATTCCGTGTTTGAAGGTCAAATATCGGAGGCAAATTTGACAAAGCTGAAAGTAGAATTAGGAAGGATAATCAATTATGAACAGGATTCTATCATTATATATAGTTTTAGGACTACAAAATATTCAAATGTAGAAATAATGGGAATAAAAAAGGGTGGAGAGGATAATTTTTTATAGATATTGTTAAAAATAATTTGTCGTCGACCTATAATAGTGCAAAAACCCCTGGAGATCGACGACAAATTATTTTTTGTCTGAATTGAGTAGTTGCAATAGTTATAAGAAAAAATATTAAGTTTACGTAATAAATAAAACTGATTTTATGACATTGACAAAAATGAGAGAATGTAGTAATATCAAGGTGTGTAATTAGATTCTAGACTACCTATAAGGAATTGAAACTTTCCCTCTTCTTATAAGCCATTATTATAACTAGATTCTAGACTACCTATAAGGAATTGAAACTTTATGAATTAGATTCTAGACTACCTATAAGGAATTGAAACCCAGCCTAAAGTAAGCAGTAAATTTTTCGATAATAAAAGATTCTAGACTACCTATAAGGAATTGAAACCCGAGTGGGATTTAGAACAGCATGGACTCATTGATGATGGATTTAGACTACCTATAAGGAATTGAAACTTTCCATTTATATCCTATTTTCTGCTTATTTTAGCTGATTCTAGACTACCTATAAGGAATTGAAACTAGCGAAGTAAAAAATATAAACGATTTTGACAAATATGATTCTAGACTACCTATAAGGAATTGAAACATAAACTTGGCTTACTAGCTCCAAAGAAACTTGCTCCGATTCTAGACTACCTATAAGGAATTGAAACTTGGATGAAATAGTAGCTTATATAGCCTTAAAAGTAGGATTCTAGACTACCTATAAGGAATTGAAACTTGTATGCACTTTTAGAATGTTATTATTATATTGTAGGATTCTAGACTACCTATAAGGAATTGAAACTTCTAATCAAGGTAGCAATATTTTTATGTGGGAAGATGGATTCTAGACTACCTATAAGGAATTGAAACTAGTAAAAGTTGATAATGTTATATCTACTGATTTAGTGATTCTAGACTACCTATAAGGAATTGAAACTCATTTCTCCGACAAAAAGACTTTACAGTATTAACGATTCTAGACTACCTATAAGGAATTGAAACACTCTAAATATAAAAAATAGTTGAAAAGTTTTAAGGATTCTAGACTACCTATAAGGAATTGAAACCCTCCTGCCTTGTATACCTCTCTTTTACTTTTCCCAAGGATTCTAGACTACCTATAAGGAATTGAAACTAAAAAAGGGTTGCAATATGTTTTTATTTATGATAGGATTCTAGACTACCTATAAGGAATTGAAACCCAGATAGGGGAGAGTGGAGCTTTTGATGCTATGAAGGATTCTAGACTACCTATAAGGAATTGAAACTATAAAGAGGATAGCAGACTATATAACAATAGTTCACGATTCTAGACTACCTATAAGGAATTGAAACACCAAATCTATTTCTAAATTCTTAATATCTTCTACGGATTCTAGACTACCTATAAGGAATTGAAACATGGAT
This sequence comes from Sporanaerobacter sp., assembly GCF_047830725.1. NCBI lineage: Bacteria > Bacillati > Bacillota > Tissierellia > Tissierellales > Sporanaerobacteraceae > Sporanaerobacter > Sporanaerobacter sp. Next base: position 1,234,465 of record NZ_CP181252.1, read on the forward strand.
ACTAGGGTTGAGAAGTGTGTATGGTGTGCATGATTCTAGACTACCTATAAGGAATTGAAACACTACTTTAATCATTACTTAACCTCCTTAATAATTCGATTCTAGACTACCTATAAGGAATTGAAACTATAAAAGTGATTATCTTATATAATATATAAGTAAGATTCTAGACTACCTATAAGGAATTGAAACTCTACTAGTTGGACTTTCTGAAAATCATCATAAATCTGATTCTAGACTACCTATAAGGAATTGAAACGGCTAATTACATCATCGTCTACAATACTTTCAAGTTGATTCTAGACTACCTATAAGGAATTGAAACCTTCTTTTTCTGTTTTAAGTAGCTTTTTATTTGCTAGATTCTAGACTACCTATAAGGAATTGAAACTACGTTTCATTATGTCGGTCTGTCCACTCGAACACCTGGATTCTAGACTACCTATAAGGAATTGAAACATTAATACTTATATTGATAGAATAACAAGAATTTCAAGATTCTAGACTACCTATAAGGAATTGAAACTATTTCGAGAAAAAAGGCGAAAGCTGGTATCTAGTAGATTCTAGACTACCTATAAGGAATTGAAACCGCTATCTAAATTAGCAAAATTCACCATGAATATAGATTCTAGACTACCTATAAGGAATTGAAACTCATATCAATTATTTTCATCATTTATAAAAACTCCTGATTCTAGACTACCTATAAGGAATTGAAACAAATTAAGGCGGGTTTAAACCCACCTTAATTATTGTTGATTCTAGACTACCTATAAGGAATTGAAACCCAGCTATTGAAGAATTATTTAAGGCAGATGGTTTAGGATTCTAGACTACCTATAAGGAATTGAAACAAGAAAATATTACTACAGAAACTGCTGTAATTACTAATAGATTCTAGACTACCTATAAGGAATTGAAACCCAGCCTAAAGTAAGCAGTAAGTTTTTTGATAATAAAGATTCTAGACTACCTATAAGGAATTGAAACCAGGATGTTCTATTTCCTCGCCTTCCACCCTGAATTTGATTCTAGACTACCTATAAGGAATTGAAACTTTCTTCCTCACTTGGCACTCCTCCCATAGCTTCATAGATTCTAGACTACCTATAAGGAATTGAAACTTAATGACCTCCCCAAACTTCACTCAACTTCTATAAGATTCTAGACTACCTATAAGGAATTGAAACGAGAATACTCCAATATCCTCAAGAGCGAGTCAAAATGATTCTAGACTACCTATAAGGAATTGAAACACTGCTACTACATTTAGGTCCGATAAATCTTGATACCCGATTCTAGACTACCTATAAGGAATTGAAACGGGATAGTATCACCTATAAGGTGGTGAGAAAATAATGGATTCTAGACTACCTATAAGGAATTGAAACAATACTCCACCATCTGAAGGGGCAGTTATAACAGGATTCTAGACTACCTATAAGGAATTGAAACATAATCAAGGTAAAGAAATTTTTACTAAGCCTGAGACGATTCTAGACTACCTATAAGGAATTGAAACTTGAAAAGTTTAAAGATATTCAAATAACTAAAGAGGTGATTCTAGACTACCTATAAGGAATTGAAACCTTTTTTACCTTTTGTTGTTTTTCTTTGCGTTGAACGATTCTAGACTACCTATAAGGAATTGAAACAAATTTTTTACTTTACTTTCTTCAAATAAATCCAAAAGGATTCTAGACTACCTATAAGGAATTGAAACCTATATCGCCCACATTTACTTTATTAAATGGTTTTGCGATTCTAGACTACCTATAAGGAATTGAAACATAAATTAAAAAAACAAGTAAAAGAAGGAAATGTAAAGATTCTAGACTACCTATAAGGAATTGAAACCATATATTGAGTAACTACAAAACATTCCCGTAGAGGGATTCTAGACTACCTATAAGGAATTGAAACTATCCTGTACTACAGGTTTAAATCCATACTCTTTTGCGATTCTAGACTACCTATAAGGAATTGAAACAGACCAGCAGAGATATACAAGAGGAGCAGGACAGTGAGATTCTAGACTACCTATAAGGAATTGAAACCTATTTCTTCTCCTACATCATCTATAGATACTTTTTTGATTCTAGACTACCTATAAGGAATTGAAACCACCATCAACATATCCAAGTAAGACCTTATTTATAGCGATTCTAGACTACCTATAAGGAATTGAAACTTAGAAGAGTGGAAGCAGAGTACACTCAAATGTGGGGATTCTAGACTACCTATAAGGAATTGAAACGAAGAAGCAATAAAGTTCTATGAAAATGGAATTGCAGGATTCTAGACTACCTATAAGGAATTGAAACTAGGAATAATGGCAGACGATGAAAGAGAAGTATTTTTAGATTCTAGACTACCTATAAGGAATTGAAACTGCTACGTATATTTCTGTTTCTTCGTCTAGTGTAACGATTCTAGACTACCTATAAGGAATTGAAACTCCATATGAAGGGTGCAGTGTATAGTTCCCTGCCTAGATTCTAGACTACCTATAAGGAATTGAAACTCCATATGAAGGGTGCAGTGTATAGTTCCCTGCCTAGATTCTAGACTACCTATAAGGAATTGAAACATAGTGGGAAGTATGGTAGGCTTTTTCATTTGGTAGATTCTAGACTACCTATAAGGAATTGAAACCGAACACCTGTTTGTTGAAGTCAGTTTTCCTTATTTTGATTCTAGACTACCTATAAGGAATTGAAACACTAATATCATTACTAAACCGTTTAAAAGACTATTTGGATTCTAGACTACCTATAAGGAATTGAAACGAAAATTATGACTATGATAGAAGAATAGGCAACCTAGATTCTAGACTACCTATAAGGAATTGAAACTCCTTTTAGCTAACCCTCAATATGCAACTGAATTGGATGATTCTAGACTACCTATAAGGAATTGAAACAATGACAAACACGCATGAGAAACTTATGGAAGCAATTGATTCTAGACTACCTATAAGGAATTGAAACATAGAACAGATGAAGAAGCAAGGAGCAACGTCTAACCGATTCTAGACTACCTATAAGGAATTGAAACTAGGAAAGCCTGTAACATACACAAGTAGTGATAAAGATTCTAGACTACCTATAAGGAATTGAAACTCAGAAACTCGTCTCGAATCTGATACATAAGCTGTGATTCTAGACTACCTATAAGGAATTGAAACATAATTCAATCAAGACTATAGCTCTTCTTAAATCAAGATTCTAGACTACCTATAAGGAATTGAAACAAGTTCCATTGTTTTTTCTGCTATATATTCAGCCTTGATTCTAGACTACCTATAAGGAATTGAAACAATGGAGTTAAAGATATTCAAGTAGAAGTTAGTTTAGATTCTAGACTACCTATAAGGAATTGAAACTGCACTACGATAAATTCTGGATTCATGGAATAAGGGCAGATTCTAGACTACCTATAAGGAATTGAAACATAGAGATAAGGGAGAGTTAGAACTAATGAAGTATTTGGATTCTAGACTACCTATAAGGAATTGAAACCGAAAGAGGTATATGATACATATACCTGTATGTTCGGAGATTCTAGACTACCTATAAGGAATTGAAACAGACCAGCAGAGATATACAAGAGGAGCAGGACATGGATTCTAGACTACCTATAAGGAATTGAAACTCTGCTACTTTTTCAGCCTCTACAAGGCTGTTGATGTGATTCTAGACTACCTATAAGGAATTGAAACTTAAATGGTTTTTCGGATTTTTCCGGTGCTTTTTCTGGGATTCTAGACTACCTATAAGGAATTGAAACGAGTTAGATGAAGAATTGAACAAGGTTTTAGATGAGATGATTCTAGACTACCTATAAGGAATTGAAACTAAGATAGTATCAATACTAGGTTCATAACTTTCTTGGATTCTAGACTACCTATAAGGAATTGAAACCTATATCATCCAAAGCTAATCCTGTGGCATTTAAAGAGATTCTAGACTACCTATAAGGAATTGAAACTTGTCTACAACCCCATCTACTTGCCATTGGTCTCTGATTCTAGACTACCTATAAGGAATTGAAACCTACATCTTCAAAATCATCTAGTGTTTTCTTGGGATGGATTCTAGACTACCTATAAGGAATTGAAACTGCACACACCAAGACCACAGGAAGTAGCGGTATTTGGGAGATTCTAGACTACCTATAAGGAATTGAAACGTTATGGTAGAAGGGGAAGATGAAATAGCACAATCAGGATTCTAGACTACCTATAAGGAATTGAAACTAGAAAAGGAAAAAGTAGCCAATAAAAAGCTACTTAAGATTCTAGACTACCTATAAGGAATTGAAACGCAAAATATGCAGAAAAAGTAGGTTTTGATGGTATAGGATTCTAGACTACCTATAAGGAATTGAAACAGAAGAGGGAGAAGCCACCTAAAAAAGTGAAGAATGAGATTCTAGACTACCTATAAGGAATTGAAACAATTCTATTTTTAGTTTCTGTGCTGGTGTTAATAACTGGATTCTAGACTACCTATAAGGAATTGAAACTAATAAGTATGTTAACTTCCCTTTCTTTTGTATTTACGATTCTAGACTACCTATAAGGAATTGAAACACGGAGCACCTAGAAACCAGGATTTAGAAATAGAAGTTAGATTCTAGACTACCTATAAGGAATTGAAACATATTTGACTATGACAGCAACAACAACTTGACACTTAGATTCTAGACTACCTATAAGGAATTGAAACTCACTTATTGCAGAGTCAATATATTCAGAGCCAAGGATTCTAGACTACCTATAAGGAATTGAAACTGAACAAAAAAAAAGAGAACGTTCGTTCTCTTTTTGATTCTAGACTACCTATAAGGAATTGAAACTTTTTTTCGCTTTGTAACAACTCTAAAAATCCAATAGATTCTAGACTACCTATAAGGAATTGAAACTTAGCTACCTTTTCATTCTCTACAAGGTTGCTAATATGGATTCTAGACTACCTATAAGGAATTGAAACTATCCTCTGAAAGATTATCTAGGCTCTTTTTGCCCGATTCTAGACTACCTATAAGGAATTGAAACTATACTTCACCTTTTCGGTCTGTCCACTCGAACACGATTCTAGACTACCTATAAGGAATTGAAACTAGAGAATGAAAAGGTTGCTAACAAAAAACAAGCACCAGGATTCTAGACTACCTATAAGGAATTGAAACAGTTATAATCCTTCTCTAAAATGATTTTAGAGCGTCTGATTCTAGACTACCTATAAGGAATTGAAACTTTTCTATCAAGCTGGGATTCGATTGAATCCCAGTCAAGATTCTAGACTACCTATAAGGAATTGAAACAAAGGGACTCCAAAACAAATAGCTTGGGCAGAAAAAGATTCTAGACTACCTATAAGGAATTGAAACTTTCTGGGTAACTGTAGCAGTGCAAGCAGCAGAAATGGATTCTAGACTACCTATAAGGAATTGAAACACCCACGGAAACCAATTTTAGTCCTGAAGATACAGACAGATTCTAGACTACCTATAAGGAATTGAAACTCAATTAAAATAATATTAAAAAATGAGGTAAAAAAAGATTCTAGACTACCTATAAGGAATTGAAACCAATTACAATAGAATTACAACAACAAAATAAAACATTGATTCTAGACTACCTATAAGGAATTGAAACACATTAAACCAGGCTCAAGCCGTAGAGAACATTTTATGATTCTAGACTACCTATAAGGAATTGAAACTTCATTTCATCGGTCAATTCTAAGTCGTATAAAATGGATTCTAGACTACCTATAAGGAATTGAAACTTAGCAATCTTTTCAGCCTCTACAAGGTTGCTAATATGATTCTAGACTACCTATAAGGAATTGAAACAAGAGTTTAACAAATTAAAGAAGGATGTTAAGGGAGATTCTAGACTACCTATAAGGAATTGAAACCTGCTATTATGTTATTTTTCCCTTTATAAACTATAATGATTCTAGACTACCTATAAGGAATTGAAACCTAGCACAATCTATAGCTTCTTCACAGGCTTCACATGATTCTAGACTACCTATAAGGAATTGAAACTAAGCTGAAAACAGAAGAACATCAACAAAGGAGGAAAGATTCTAGACTACCTATAAGGAATTGAAACTTCAAAGGTGTTTATGTGAACAAGCATTAGAACCTGCGATTCTAGACTACCTATAAGGAATTGAAACATTTTTCATAGAAAGGTTCATACATTTTATTATAATCAGATTCTAGACTACCTATAAGGAATTGAAACCATATTTATCCTTGACATTATAAACGAACTCGTTTAGATTCTAGACTACCTATAAGGAATTGAAACGCGGCAGCTGGGGCGTCGGTGCTAGGGCTGGGGTGTTGATTCTAGACTACCTATAAGGAATTGAAACGACTTGAATCGATTAACCGGGACTAAGCCGTTGGAAGATTCTAGACTACCTATAAGGAATTGAAACTTAAAAACGCTAACAGGAGAGTATGGAGGAGGAAGGAGGATTCTAGACTACCTATAAGGAATTGAAACGTAAATAATCGGCCATGAGGATATTGTCCTTGTCTATTGATTCTAGACTACCTATAAGGAATTGAAACTAAGAAGACACCTTTACAGGATATAGATATAGAACTGGGATTCTAGACTACCTATAAGGAATTGAAACTTCTCTCAATCTCTATAGTGGTAGGATTTTGTTCTATGATTCTAGACTACCTATAAGGAATTGAAACATAATTCCGATAAAACTGATTTTATAAGAAATTCATAGATTCTAGACTACCTATAAGGAATTGAAACTAGAAAAAGACGAGAAGGGCAAGGATAGAAAAAGAAGATTCTAGACTACCTATAAGGAATTGAAACACTTCTTCATGGTATCCACCTCCTTCTAGAATAAAGATTCTAGACTACCTATAAGGAATTGAAACAAGTCACATACCTGACAACCTTTCCAATATCTACACTGTGATTCTAGACTACCTATAAGGAATTGAAACAATGCAGTGACCCACAAATATATATATCATTTTTAGGATTCTAGACTACCTATAAGGAATTGAAACTTTTATTAAATGGTTTTACATTTTCTGGTTTTTCTGGGATTCTAGACTACCTATAAGGAATTGAAACATGACAATGCCAGCATAAAGCTATAACAGAGTGCTCAGATTCTAGACTACCTATAAGGAATTGAAACAACACTTCTCGTTCATCTTTCGTAATCGCAATGATATCGATTCTAGACTACCTATAAGGAATTGAAACTTCATTTCATCGGTCAACTCTAAGTCGTACAATATGGATTCTAGACTACCTATAAGGAATTGAAACTGCACTTTTTATAATGTAACTATTATATTGTACTGTTCGATTCTAGACTACCTATAAGGAATTGAAACCCTGGGGAGCATGGAGAGGACCTAGTCATAGGAAAAGATTCTAGACTACCTATAAGGAATTGAAACTTCCAAAATTATTAAGCTGTTTACCTTGTTTAGGATTCTAGACTACCTATAAGGAATTGAAACAGAGGAAGGAGATGAGTGAGATGAACGACATATTCCAAGATTCTAGACTACCTATAAGGAATTGAAACATGCTAGATACTGAACTAGATAAAGAGGGGAATAAAAGATTCTAGACTACCTATAAGGAATTGAAACTGCTCTATCCCCTTCTCCGTCAATATTTCAATGATTTCGATTCTAGACTACCTATAAGGAATTGAAACTACTGTTCACCATGTCTGTCAGTCCACTCGAACACTTGATTCTAGACTACCTATAAGGAATTGAAACATATATAGCAAAGAAAACACTCCGAACACTCCAAAAAGATTTTAGACTACCTATAAGGAATTGAAACTCATCCTCCTATCTAGCCTACTCTTCTTCGTCTTTGGATTTTAGACTACCTATAAGGAATTGAAACTCAACAATTCTATTGTTTGGAAGATTGTCAACAACTTGATTTTAGACTACCTATAAGGAATTGAAACTATAATATTCTAATTCTGGAATAAGCAATAATAAATCGATTTTAGACTACCTATAAGGAATTGAAACAGTATTCTCTATCCTTTTTATAAAAATCCGGTGCCAGATTTTAGACTACCTATAAGGAATTGAAACCTCGGCCTATTATCAGTAGAGCCTACTGGAAATACAGGATTCTAGACTACCTATAGAGAATTCAAGATATTGTGGAATGGTCTTTAAGGTCTTTTGACATTTAGCAAAAAATATATGATAAAAGAACAACTATTGAAAGATGCAATGGCAGGTTTTAAAAATATTTGAGTTTAGATAATATAAGGTTTAAAGGTGTCAAGAAAGTTAAAGTGTATGAACTATTAAATTGTATAACGTTAATAGCTAGAACTATTGTAGTAAACTTAGATAAATTATCAGATGAAGCTATCTAACAGTATATAAATGTTTGAATATTATATATGGTAATTAGGAGGTTTTTGCAAATTTATAAAATCTATAAAATTAGAATGTCAAATTTAAAATCTCATTTTTAATGAGCTGTTGTTTCATACTCTTTTTTATTTAATTTTATAGATTCAATTGTGCAATTTCCTCACTTAATATTTTAAGAAAGAATAGCTATCCAGAAAGGAGGAAAAGAAAAATGAAAAGGTTAAACAAAGTTAAAAAACCATCTTTAGCTCTGTCATTAGTACCTTTTATTTGCCTTATTTGTTTCATGCTTATAGGAGTAGTGACACTTAAGGGAGAACCTCAGATATCATTAATATTAGCTTGTATAGTTACGGCATTTATTGGGAAAAAATTAGGGTATACATGGGCTGATATGGAACAAGCAATGATTGATGCCAATGCTATGACGATGCAAGCAAATTTTATTATTATGATAGTAGGTTGTTTGATTGGCGTTTGGATGGCAGGTGGTGTAGTCCCTGGAATGATTTATTATGGTCTTAAGTTTTTTACTCCAAGTATGTTTTTATTTTTGTTACCTATGATATGTGCAGTAATTTCTATTTCTACAGGAAGTGCATGGAGTACAGCAGGAACTATGGGAACTGCAGCCATGGGAATAGGAGCAGGATTAGGAATACCGCCAGCTATAACGGCAGGTGCAGTAGTTACAGGTGCTTCTTTTGGGGATAAACTATCTCCTTTGTCAGATAGTACAAATTTAGCTGCAGCAGTTACAGGAACAGATGTATTTGATCATGTAAAACATATGTTGTATACTACAGTTCCAAGCTTTATTATTTCTGTAGCATTGTTTGGGATTATGGGATTGAGATATAAAGGGACAGCTGTAGATACAACTCAAATAAATAATATTTTAAATACGCTAGAGGCTAATTTTAATATCACACCTTTAATATTTATAGCACCTTTGTCAGTAATATTGATGATTGCATTTAAAGTTCCTGCAGTGCCAGGAATGATAGGAGGAACAATTATAGGAGTTATATTTTCATTGGCACAAGGAGCTAATGCAAGCCAAGTATTATCAAATTTATTTTATGGGTTTGAAATAACAACTGGAAATGCAATGGTGGATAAGTTGTTAAATAGAGGTGGACTTCTTGAGATGATGGAAACCATTTCATTAGTTATATGTGCTATGTCTTTTGGAGGGCTTATAAAGAAAATAGGTTGTTTAGATAGTATACTTGAAGTAATACTTAAGCATTGTCATACTAGAGGATCAATTATTTTAGCTAACGTTGTAGCTTGTATTTCCATGAACTTTATGGCAGCAGACCAATATATGGCTATTGTAATACCAGGACAAATGTTTGGATCTATTTATAAAAAGTTAAATTTACATTCTAAAAACTTATCAAGAACATTAGAGGATGCTGGAACTTTAACTTCAGGACTGGTACCTTGGTCTACTTGTGGTGCTGTTTACAAGACAACATTGGGAGTAAGTGCATTTCAATATGGTAGATATCATTTTTTAGGACTTATTAATCCTATTATAGCAATAATATATGGATTTGCAGGTATTGCTTTAGCACCGCTAGATGAGAGTAAGCCAATAGTTAAAGATTTAAGACAAGAAGTGGCTAGAGAAATTTAAATGATAAATAATTTATTGTAATAGAAAAATATATCTAAAATTTAATGTACAGTAATCTCTTGTTTAGGAATTACTGTACATTTTATAGTTTGATAGGTATGTAGTGTTAAGATACATGGATTAACCTGTGAGAGCTTATGAGTAGCAATACAGTACCAACAACGAATTATGATGTATATAACGGTTTTTGCCAAAGTTAGTTAAAATCCAAACAAAAGTATGTCAAAATCATTAGTTCTAATATTAATTAAGAAGGATTATTTTAAATACCTAATATGTAAGAAATGTATCTTAATAAAAAGGCTGTAAAAAATATTTAGAACCTGATGGAAATAGGAATCAAACATCAAGAGGAGTAAAAAAAGAAGGAAACTTTATGACTTTAAAGATTTAGTTAAAAAATGCATATCGAAGGGATAAGTTCTAAAGAAATATATTTAAAAAGTAAATGCAAAGAATAGGGATTTTCCCCTATTCTTTGCATCTGTCTATGATATCTTGAAATGATACTGAATCTAAATCATTTTTAAAATTTTCTTGGATTTCCTCCAATGTTTTATGTATAGGGCATTTTTCTGGTCCTTTGTTGTTGCATTCTTCTGGATGTTCAAGACATCGATTTAAGTAAATAGGCCCTTCTATGGCCTCTATGACATCTTTAAAAGTTATTTCACTTGGTGCTTTTTTTAGAGCATAGCCGCCCTTAACTCCCATGAATGATTCTACTATATCTGCATCTCTCAATTTTTGAAGAAGCTTTAAAAGAAATCTCAATGGTATATTTTGTTTTTCAGCTATTATATTAGCACTCAACTTTGTTCCTGATTCTAGTTTCGATAGGTAAGCTACTACTCTCAATGCTAATCAGTTTCTTGCGTTATTTTCATAGTATGCTCCTTAAATATCACTATTTTTTCTCTCATTATATCCAAGAAGGGCTATTTTGTCAACATAATCTTGATTATTAACTTATACTTTAATAGTATAAAATAAGCATTTTGAAATATATACGTTGAAAGATTTTTTTTCTTATGATAACATTATGTATGAAAAAGTGAATATGAGAAAAGTATAGGTATTTTTTAAAAGGGAAATCGGTGAAAATCCGATGCAGCCCCCGCTACTGTAAGTGGGTACGAAATCAACATAGTCCACTGGATTTTTTCTGGGAAGGCGTTGAAAGTAGAATGATCCACAAGCCAGGAGACCTGCCTATAGCTTTTTTTAAGTAAGTCTTCGGTGGGAAGTCTGTACTTTTTGTTATGTTTAAAAAAAGTAAATTCCATAGTCTTCTGAAGACTATGGAATTTTTATTGGGGTGATGAGATGAAAAAGGCCATTTTAGTTGTAAGTTTTGGTACAACTTATGAAAAGACGAGAAAAAAATGTATAGAGGGTGTGGAAAATAGAATTAGAAGTAGGTTTTCTGATTTTGAGGTGAGAAGGGCTTTTACTTCTCAAATGGTGATAAATAAGTTGAAAAATAGAGATGGAATAGTAGTAGATAATGTGAGTGAAGCACTGAATAGGTTGAAGAAAGATGGATTTGAACAAATATATATACAATCTCTTCACATAATACCTGGGCATGAATTTGAAAAATTAATTGGACAAGTTCATGAATTTGAAGAAGTAAATAAAAGTATTCATATAAGTATTGGAAGACCATTGTTGTTTGATGAAGGAGATTATGAAAAGGTGATAAATGCATTAAAAATTGAGGATTTAAGGGAAGATGAAGCTGTGGTTTATATGGGTCATGGGACAGATCATATTAGTGATAAATACTATGATATGCTTCAACAAAGCTTTAGAAAAAAAGGTTTCCAAAGAATTTATATTGGTACTGTTGAAGGAAAGAAAACTATTGAAGATATAATCCCGGTTTTGAAGGAAGAAAAGATAGATAAGGTCACATTAAAACCTTTTATGTTGGTGGCAGGAGATCATGCTACCAATGATATGGCAGGGGACGGGGAAAACTCATGGAAAAGTATACTTTTAAAAGAAGGATTTCAAGTTGAAACATGCATGACGGGATTAGGAGAAAATGAGAGAATACAAGAATTATTTATTTCTAATTTGGAAAATATGATCTAGTTAGGAGAATTGTTTATGGATAGTTGCGAAAAAAAACATGGAATGAATAAAGGATTTATATTGATTTTACTCATGGTTTTGTGTATTGCAAGTTTTTTTATAAGCATTGGAAATGGTGCTGTCAAAATATCTCCTAAAGAAATAGTTGACGCAGTTTTTTTTGAAAAGGATACGATAAATTATCAAGTTATATGGAATGTGAGACTTCCTAGAACTATAGTTGCAGGGCTTGTGGGGATATGTCTTTCATTGTCAGGTGCTATTTTGCAAGGAATCATGAGGAATCCTTTGGCAGGTCCCAATATTATAGGGGTTTCTTCTGGGGGAGGGCTTATGGCTTTGACAATTCTCATACTGTTTCCTGAATTTTATTATTTAGTTCCAGTAGGTGCTTTTATAGGTTCATTGTTAGCTACTTTATTTATATATTGTTTAGCTTGGAAAGATGGTGTTCTTCCTACACGACTTATTTTAGCGGGCGTAGCTGTTTCATCGCTTTTAAATTCAGGGATAAATGCTCTTATGACTTTTTTTCCAGACAAAGTTGCAGGGGTTATAGGTTTTATGGTGGGGGGACTTTCAGCTACTACTTGGTCTCAAGTAAAATTGTTGTTCCCATACGCAGTTGTAGGAGTGTTTTTGGTTATGTTGCTTCCAAATAAATTAAATATATTGATGTTAGGTGATGAAGTGGCTACTGGATTGGGACTAAATGTAGAAAAAACTAGATTTAGTTTTATAGTTCTTTCATCTTTATTCGCAGGAAGTGCTGTAAGCGTTGTTGGACTTTTGGGATTTGTAGGTCTTATAGTACCTCATATGACTAGACTTTTTATAGGCTCAGACTATAGGTATTTGTTTCCAGGCTGTATATTCTTTGGCTCTTCAGTAGTTATATTGTGTGACACTTTGGCTAGAGTCTTATTTGCACCTATGGAAATTCCTGTAGGAATTATAATGTCAGCTCTTGGTGCTCCATTTTTCCTATATTTGTTAAGAAAAAAGGAGAGTGTTTAATGATGGGGATTAAAGTGGAAGATCTCTATGTGAATTATGGCGACAAAGAAGTCATAAAAGGGGTAAACTTTCAAATTGAAGACGGATATGTAGTGACTATCATTGGACCTAATGGTTCAGGAAAGTCGACTATTTTAAAGGCTATATCTAGATGTTTAAAGCCTGTAAAAGGCAAGGTTTATTTAGATGATGAGAATATTTACACTATAAATACCAAGAAGGTAGCTCAAAAATTAGCAATACTTCCTCAAGTGAAAAATGTATCTTCTGATGTGGTTGTGGAGGAATTGGTTTCTTATGGAAGATATCCACATTTGGGATTTGGAAAGAAATTGAAAAAAGAAGATTTAGAAATCGTGGATTGGGCTATAGAAAAAACTGGGCTAAAAGATTTAAGAAAGAGATTTGTATCTACTCTTTCAGGAGGAGAAAGACAAAGGGCTTGGATAGCTATGTCACTTGCTCAAAAACCTAAAATATTGCTACTTGATGAACCTACTACTTTTTTGGATATTTCTTATCAATTAGAAGTACTTGAACTTATAAAGGAATTAAATGAAACCTTAAATCTCACAGTAGTCATGGTTCTTCATGATTTAAATCAAGCTGCTAGATATTCTGATGAAATATTTGTTATAAATGATGGAAAGTTATCTAAATCTGGATGTCCAAAAGATATAATAAGCACTAGTTTACTTAGAGATGTTTTTAGAATTAAAGCAGATATATATGAAGATTCAATAAACAATTGCCCTTATTTTATACCTAAGAAAATAGATAAAATTGTTAATTAGATAGGATATGGATGTGATTTAATTGATAGAAATAATTGATGTGTCTAAAGTGTTTGGAGAATTTACAGCTGTAGATAATGTAAATTTAAAGATTGAATCTGGAGAATTTTTAGGTCTTTTGGGGCCTAATGGTGCAGGGAAAACTACACTTATAAAGCTGCTTACAGGACTTTTAAAGCCTACAAGTGGTGCTATTTATATAGATGGGGAAAAAATGTCTAGAAGCAATATGGAAATAAAAAAGAGAATAGGCGTAGTTCCTCAATATACCAATTTAGATAAAGAGTTGACTGTCTATGAGAATTTAATTTTTGCAGCTAAATTGTTCAAGATAAAGGGCTATAAAGACAAAATAGAAGAGCTTCTTACATTTATCGAACTAGAAGAACACAAGAATAAAAAAGCTATGAATCTTTCAGGCGGAATGCAAAGAAGGCTTATGATAGCTAAAGCTCTTATCAATGATCCAGATATTATTTTTCTTGATGAACCTACTGTGGGAATTGATTTAAATGGAAGAAGGAAGATATGGGATATACTTAAAGGAATGAAAGCTATAGGTAAGACTGTACTCCTTACAACTCATTATATTGAAGAGGCAGATTATCTATGTAATCAAGTTTGTTTGATAAATAATGGGAAAGTATTCAAAAAAGAAACTCCTGAAAAACTTAAAAATGATTTAGGCATATATACTGTTGAATACTTTGATAGTGAAATGAAGACCAGATATGAATATTTTAAAGATAAAAATGGAGCAGAAAAGTATATTTTAAATACTGAATACATTTCTTATACCATAAGGAAAACAACCTTGGAAGATGTGTTTTATAACTTTACAAATAGAAAGGTAGTATAAAAATGGAAGTTTTCGCTGTATTGTGGAGAGAGTTTATTTTTTTTAAAAGGAGATTTTGGAAGATAACAACTTCAGCTATTATGACTCCCCTTTTATATCTTATAGCTTTTGGTTGGGGATTAGGTAAAGATATAGTCATAGAAGGAGCAACATATATGCATTTTGTTATTCCAGGAATAATTGCTCTTTCTACTATGAATACAAGTTTTAATGCTGTAGCCATAAGAATTAACATTTCAAAGCTACATGAAAAAAGTTTTGAATATTATTTAACTTCTCCAGTGAACATGAATTTATTGGCTTTTGGTCATGTTCTTGCTGGTGCACTTAGAGGAATGTATGCAGCTTTTTTGATATTTCTTATATCATTTATATTTGGTATAAAAATATATGTGGATTTTTATTTTGTACTTATTTGTTTTTTAAACAGTTTTTTATTTGCAGCTTTTGGATATGGTGCTGCTCTTTCAATAGAGAGTCACTATGATATGAGTAGGTTTACCACCTATGTAATGACTCCTATGTCGTTTTTGTGTGGTACTTTCTTTTCACTTAAGAATTTGCCTCCTGTAGTGAAAGAAACAATAGGGATATTGCCTCTTTCTCATACTTCCCAGTCCCTAAGAGATATTGTATTGAAAGGGCAGTTTGACCATAAATCTATATTAGTACTTTTAATTTATGCAATAGGATTTTATTTTTTTGGTGTGGGCATGAGCTATAAAGAGATGAAATGAAAATTAAAGAAATGGAGTGGTGAAAATGAAAAAGTCAAAAATGTTAGTTTTAATTCTAGCTATTGCAATGGTTTTGTCAGTTTTCGCAGGATGTACTGACAAAGAGGCAAATAATGAGAGCAAGGAAGTAAACAAAGAGGAAAGCAAAGAAGAAGTTGTAGAGGAATATGGTATATCCATTGATGAAAATTCTGTAACTTTCACAGATGCAAGGGACAAAGAAATAACAATTGACAAGAAACCTGAAAGAGTAGTTTGTTTGTTTAATTCATATTTGGACATTTGGTACAAATGTGGTGGAGAAGTTGTAGGACGAGTAGATTCTGCAAAGGAGAAACCAGTGGAAGGTTCAGAAAATGCAGAAGTTGTAGGTGGACCTGGGGAACCAAGTTTGGAAAAAATCATATCCTTAAAACCAGATTTGGTTATACTTACTGCAAACTTTAAAAAGCAATTGGAAATAGCTGAAATGTTGGAACAAAATAATATTAAAGTTATTGCTTTGGACAATGAAAACAAAGAAGATTATTTCAGAACTGTAAGATTGTTTACAGCACTAACTGATAGAGAAGATTTATATGAAAAGTATGAAGGAGAAGTAAGGGCTGCTATAGATGATATCATAGAAAAGGCTCCAAAAGATAAGAACTATAAAGTCTTGATACTTTTTGGTAGTGCAAAGGGCATTACAGTTAGAGGTTCTGATTCTATGGTTGGAGATATGCTAAAAGATTTAAATACTATAAATATTTCAGATTCAATCAATGATTCTTCAGATTCTAAAACTTTTAGTATGGAAAAGATAATAGAGGAAGATCCAGATTTCATATTTGTTCAAACTATGGGAGATGTGGATAAAGTCAATGAAAGATTGAAAAAGGATGTAGAATCTAATCCAGCATGGAGTTCGTTGAAGGCTGTGAAAAATGGTAGATATATATTTTTGCCAAAGGATTTGTATATGTACAAGCCAAATGATAGATATGGAGAAGCTTATGAAGGACTAGCTAAAATATTGTATCCAGAAGTATTTAACTAGAATGTAAGCAGCAAGGATTGTGAAAATCTTTGCTGCTTATATTAAGTAGAGGAGTGATTTATATGGAAGAAAAGAGAATTGTTAGATATCCTTTTTCAGCAATAGTTGGACAGGAAGAAATGAAAAAAGCTCTTATTTTAAATATTATAAATCCATCTATTGGGGGAGTGCTCATTCGAGGAGAAAAAGGAACTGCTAAATCAACAGCAGTGAGAGGTATAACAGAGTTGCTGCCTTTAAGAAAACAAGTGAAGGCATGTCCGTTTTCTTGCGATCCTGAAGATGAAAGTAAAATGTGTAGAGATTGTAGCGAAAGACTGCAAAAGGAAGGAAAACTTGAAGCAATTCAAGGAAAAATGAAAGTTATTGAATTACCTATAAATGCTACGGAAGATAGAGTTGCTGGAACCCTTAATATTGAGACTGCTATTAAAAAGGGAGAAAAAAAGTTTGAACCTGGAATTCTTGCTTCTGCCAATAGAAACATTCTCTATGTAGATGAAGTAAATCTTTTGGAAGATCATGTGGTAGATATGCTTTTAGATGCAGCAGCTATGGGGGTCAATACCGTGGAAAGAGAAGGTATATCTTTTAGTCATCCATCTAGATTTATTCTTGTAGGAACCATGAATCCCGAAGAAGGAGACTTAAGACCTCAACTTATAGACAGATTTGGCCTTGTAGTAGACGTAGTTGGAGAAAGAGAAACTAATATGAGGATGAGTGTGGTTAAGAGAAGAATAGAATATGAAAGAAATCCTGAAAAATTTTTAAATAAATTCAAAGACGAAGAAGAAAAGCTAAAGGAAAGGATAATGAAAGCCATATCAATCCTTGATGAAGTGGAGTATGATGATGAAATCATAGAAAAAGTATCTAAAGCATGTGTTGAATTAGATATAGATGGACACAGAGGAGATATAGTGGCTATTAAAACAGCTATGACTATAGCTGCTTTTGATGGAAGAAAAAAGGTTGAAAAAGAAGATTTGTTGGAAAGCTTAAAGTACGTTCTCCCTCATAGAATGAGAAGGAGACCTTTCGAGGAAGGAACTATGGATTTTTCAGTTGTTGAAAAGATTATATTGGAATAATTAGGGGTGATTTTGTGGAGAAAAATATATATCCTTTTCCTGCTATAGTAGGGCAAGAAAAGGTAAAGAAAGCCATACTCCTAAGTCTTATAAATCCAAATATTAAGGGAGTTCTCATAAGTGGTGAAAAAGGTACTGCCAAATCTACTGTAGTTAGATCTATAGTGTCCATAGCGCCTTGGCTTCACATAGTTGAATTGCCACTAAATATTACAGAAGATAGATTGCTTGGAAGTATAGATATTGAAAAAGCTATTTTAAATGGAGAAAAAGCCTTTGATGAAGGACTTCTTAAAAAGGCTCATGAAAATATTTTATATATAGATGAAGTAAATCTTTTAAGTGAAAGCATTGTGAATTCACTATTGCAAGTGGCTTCTTCTGGAGAAAATGTAGTTGAAAGAGAAGG
Source organism: Sporanaerobacter sp. (assembly GCF_047830725.1). Lineage (NCBI taxonomy): Bacteria > Bacillati > Bacillota > Tissierellia > Tissierellales > Sporanaerobacteraceae > Sporanaerobacter > Sporanaerobacter sp. The sequence continues at coordinate 1,252,589 of NZ_CP181252.1, forward strand.
TATATCTTTTAGTCATCCATCTAAATTTGTTCTTATAGGAACTATGAATCCAGAAGAGGGGGAGCTGAAATCTCAATTTATAGATAAATTTGGATTATATGTCCATGTTGAAGGTGAGAAGAGCGTAGAAGAAAGAGTTGAAATTGTAAATAGAAGATTGGAATATGAGAAAAGTTCAGAAAGCTTTTATGAAAAGTGGAAGTATGAATGCGATAAATGCACAAGAGCGATAAAAAAAGCCATAGATACTATTGATAAAGTGACTATTTCACAAGAGATATTGGATATGATTTTAAAGATAGTTAATATGGCCAATTGTCAGGGAAATAGGGCAGAAATCATAATGGTTGAAACAGCCAAAACATTAGCAGCATTGGATGGCAGGGAAGAAGTTACAGAAAAAGATGTAAGGGAAGCTATGGAGTATGTTTTACCTCACAGAGGGAATATAAGTGAACCACAGGGAAATGAGGACAATTCAAGTGAAGAAAATGAGGAAAATGAAGAAAATAGAGATGACAATGAAAAGTTAGACAATTTAGATGACATATTGGATGATTTAAAGGACTTAATGAACAACAATCCTACATCAGAGGATGAGATTGTAGAAAATATAGGAGAAGTTTTCAAGGCAAAAAATTTATTTAATGATAGAAAAGATAGAATGAAGAGAAGTGGAAGCGGTAAAAGGTTAAAGACTAGGACAAGCTTAAAGGAAGGAAGATATGTAAGATATAGACTTAAAAATGGAGAAATAAGCGATATTGCCCTTGATGGAACCATAAGGGCTGCTGCTTTATATCAGAATATCAGGGATAGAAGAAATGTAGCACTTGCTATTGAAAAATGTGATTTGCGGCAAAAGATGAGAGAAAAACGTACTGGCACTACTATTATATTTGTAGTTGATGCTAGTGGATCTATATGTGCTCAAAAGAGAATGGAGGCAGCAAAAGGTGCAATTATGTCGCTTTTGACAGATGCTTATGAGAAACGAGACAAGGTGGCTATGATTGCTTTTAGGAAGGATAAGGCAGAAGTATTGTTGCAAGTGACTAGAAGTGTAGATTTAGCACAAAGATGTTTGAGAGATTTGCCAGCAGGAGGGAAAACTCCCCTTGCAGCAGGATTAAACAGTGCCTATGAGCTCATAAGAAGGGAGTCTTTGAGGGACAAAGAGATGATACCTTTTGTAGTACTTATTTCAGATGGAAGGGCTAATGTTTCTTTAAATGGAGGAGATCCTCTTGAGGAAGCTCTCTATATTGGCGAGAAAATTGGAAAGCAAGGTATAAGAAGTGCAGTTATTGATACAGAAAGTGGTTTTGTAAAATTTGGGACATTGAAAAGGTTGGCAACTGTCATGGATTCTAATTACTATAGAATAGAGGATTTAGATGATAAAAAAATAGTCAATACAGTGAAAAATTTGGCTAAGCCAAGTTTATAAATAAAAGGGAGGAAGAAGCATATGAAGAAAAAATAGAGGAAAATGCAGATACAACTCAAACTAGTTATTCATTGGTTATAATAGATGCAAATGAACGTGAAGTGGAACTTGAAAATAAACCAGAAATTGTGGATAACAACAAGGGAAAAGTAGATGAGATTGTGGATAAGTTGCCAGCAGAAAATAAATAAGTTTTTTTGTAAGCAATTCGTTTGGGACTATGAAATTGACTAATAAGGATATAATCAAATCTATTTTTGTAGATGAAACTGGGGCTAAAAGGCAAGTTATTTGGAATATTAGATTACCTAGAACTATAGTGGCTTGCTTGGTGGGTATGAATCTTGCCCTTTCTGGGACAATATTGCAAGGGGTTATGGGAAATCTCCTTGCAGATCCACAGATAATCGGTATTTCATCAGGGGCAGGGTTGGCAGGAATTTTAATACTTGTAGTGTTCCCTGAGGCCATTCACCTTATGGCTCCATTTTTCTTGCATTTATTGAGGAAAGCAGATTAAAGTTTAAGATTAGGGGTGTTATGTATGAAATTAGTAGTTGTTACTGTATCTAATCCTGTAGCTATTGATATGTCAAGATTCTACAAGAAGATTAAAGAAGAGTGTGGGGATATATTTGATTTAAAACTTTTTTATGTGGGCAGAGGATGTAAAAAAGAAAAGCTTTTTCAAATTGAAAATTGTATAGAAAAAGCAGATTTTGTACTTACAGACCTCATGGGAGCTCCAGAAGATGTAATAGTTGCTACTGTAGCAGGATGTAAAAAATGTAGCGGAGATATAGTGAATATTGGAGGACAGGGAAAGCAAATTGGTCCATATCTAAAATTAGGTTCTTTGAGTGCTAAAGATATGAAAATGGGTTCTAAGAAGGGGAAAAAAGATATTGATGTAGAAGCTATAATGAAAATGATGGATATGGCTGAAAAGATGGGGAAAGCTGTACCTTTTGGGAAACCTAGAGATATGAGAAACTTAGTCCTTATATCGAAATATTGGAAACTTGCTGGAGAAGGGATAGAAGATTTATTTTATTTAATTCTCAGAGAATATGGGAAGGTAAAAGATCTTCCAAAACCAAGGGAGCCAAAAGAAAATAAACCTATTTCTATATGTGATCCTGTAACTTTGAAGACATATAAGAATTGGGGAGAATATGCTGATGATAATGGCTTTGATGAAGATAAACCTATGGTTGCAGTTTTATACCGTAGTGACAATTATCCTCATAGGAGTAGTGGATGTGTTGGTAAATTTTGTACTCAACTAAGTAAAGATGTGAATGTTGTGCCTGTTGCCTTTAATTCAGTCACACCTAAAAATTTGGATGTATTGGAAGAAATTTTATTAAATTCTGAAAACCCAAATATAGATTTAATAGTTAATGTAATGGCGTTTAGATTAGGGGCAGGACCTATGGGTGGAGATGCAGAAAAGGCAGTAGAATTGCTTAAAAAACTAAATGTCCCACAGTTACATCCTTATTTGATGGCAAAGAGGGAACAGAAAGAGTGGGAAGAATCAATTGAAGGTATATCTCCTCCAGAGTTTTTGGTTTCTGTCATGTTGCCTGAACTTGATGGTTCTATAGAATCTATACCTATAGGAGCTATAAAGGTTTATGATAAAGATGAAGAATTGGATTTGGAATTAGGAGAACTTGATATTATAGATGATAGAGCTACAAAGGTTATTTCAAGGATAAACAATTGGATAAACTTAAAGAAGAAACCAAACAAAGATAAAAAGATTGCTATTATATGCTACAATTATCCTCCTGGTGAAGATAATTTGTTTGGTGGTGCGTTTCTAGATACCTTTGTATCCATAGAGAAAATAATGTCGGCATTGAAAGATGAAGGATACAATGTAGATGCTAAAACTAGCGATGAATTGATGGATTATTTTACAGCAGGTAAAATTGTTAATTCTGGAAGATGGATAAATGGAAAGCAAAGTGAACATATGATTAGCTATGAAAAAGATAAATATTATGAAGCTATAAAGAGCAAAGATTGGTACGATGAGATGATAAGTCAATGGGGAGAAATCCCAGGGAAGGTAATGACCGAAGATGAAAAATTTCTCATTCCAGGAAAAGAATTTGGAAATGTATTTGTAGGACTTCAACCATCTAGAGGAGTTCATGAAAATCCAGAAAAATCCTATCACGACAAGACATTGTTGCCTCATCATCAATACATAGCTTTTTATAAATGGTTAAAAGAAGAATTTAAAGCAGATGCGATAATTCATGTGGGAACTCATGGGACATTGGAATTTTTGAAGGGAAAAGAATGTGGAATGTCTAAAGATTGTTTTCCAGATATGCTAGTATATGATATTCCTCATGCCTATTTATACTATTGTGGCAATCCTGCAGAATCAGTCATAGCTAAAAGACGTTCTCATGCGGTATTGGTTGGGTATCAGTCACCACCATATACAGAAGCTGAACTATATGGAGAATTGATTGTGTTAGAAACCTTGTTAAATGAGTTAAAAGAAGCAGAGCGAGTAGATCCTATAAAGTGTGATGATTTAAAGGCAAAGATAAAAGAAAAGGCTTGTGAGCTCAATTTTGATGAAGAAGATTTGGAAATGTTAGAAAGAGAGCTTTATAGAATTAAAAGATCTCTTATTCCAAAAGGATTACATATATTTGGCCAAGGATATTCTTCTAGTGAAGCTTGTGACTATATGAAATTTGTATTGAGATATGATAGAGGAAACATAAAATCTATACGAAGGCTAGTAGCTGAAAGTGAAGAGTTAGACTATGATGAATTGATTGATAGAAATGATACAGAAAGGCTTACTTATTTAGATAAAAAATCTGTTGACATCATAGAAAAGTATGTATCAGAAGGAATTTGTGAAGATAGGTATTTAGATACATTAGAGTTTGGTATGGAATGCTACAATGCTTCAAAAGAATGTTATGAAATAAAAGGACTGCTTAAAGTATTAGGTGGAGAATATCTACCTGCAAAGTTGGCTGGTGATACTGTAAGAAGCCCTGAAGTATTACCTACTGGATATAATCTCTATCAATTTGACCCTAGACTTGTACCTAGTGAAGTAGCTTGTGAAAGAGGGGCAAGAATTGCAGACAATACTATAAAGAAGTTCATGAAATCTAATGGAGAATATCCCAATTCAGTAGCTATAGTTTTGTGGGGATTGGAGACTTCAAGAACTCAAGGTGAAACTCTAGGACAGATATTCCGTTATTTAGGCGTAAGGGTTGTTAGAGATAAAGGTTTTGACCCTGAATATGAGATAATACCACTTGAAGAATTGGGTAGGCCTAGAATAGATATAACTATTAATATGTGTGGATTCTTTAGGGATATGTTTTACAATATGATTCAGTTTATGAACAAGGTCTTTAGAGATGTATATTTGTTGGATGAACCTGATGATATGAATTATTTTAAAGCAAATACAAAGAAGATTTATAAAAATTTAGTAGCTAAAGGATATTCTCTAGATGAGGCAGAAGAATTGGCTGTTTCAAGATTGTTTGGTCCTAAAGAAGGAGATTATGGTACTGGCATTACAACTATTATAGAAACTAAAAATTGGACCAGCGAAGAGCAGCTAGGAGACCAGTTTATTAATAGTTTAAAATATGTATATAGTTTAAATCATAGTGGACAGAAAGTAGATGGGCTTTTAGAAGATAATTTAAAGACGGTAGATATCGTATCTCAGACTAGGAGCAATCATGAATACGAAGTTACTGATTTAGATCACTACTATGAGTTCTTTGGTGGATTGGCAAAATCCGTAGAGATGGTTAAAGGGAAAAAGGCTGAAATATATATTAGTGACACTACTGGAGAGTCTATTGAAACAGAAACTGTAGATAAATCTATAGAAAGAGGAGTTAGGACGAGGCTTTTAAATCCAAAGTGGATAGATGGAATGCTTGAACATAAATATCATGGAGTACAAAAAATATATGAAAGATTTGAAAATATAATAGGTCTTTCAGCTACAACAAACAAAGTAGAAAATTGGGTATTTGATAGTCTTCAATCAACTTATGTATCAGATGAAGGATTGAGGGAAAAACTTAAAGAAAACAATAGATGGGCTTATTTAAGCATGATGGAAAGACTACTAGAAGCAAATGAAAGAGGATATTGGAATGCAAGCGATAAGCAATTAGAAGAAATAAGAAGGGTTTACTTTGAAGTAGAAGGAAGTATTGAAGAAAAAAGCATCTGAAAATTCAGATGCTTTTTTTCTCGAGCACTTTGTTTATTGCCATATCAGGTATGCCGATGGGTTCTACTATTACTTCTCCAGCGTATTTTTTTCCATTGAATTCATAAAGACCTACCTTTGGCAATTGGAAAGTTACAGTTTTGTTTGCATTTATACAGATATTTAATATTTCTCCATTGTCGGCATTTAGACCTGAAGGTATGTCTATAGCTAGTATATATTTGCTTTTTTCATTCATAAGAGAAATAGTCTTTTCAAATATTCCTTCTACATTTCTTTTAAGTCCTGTACCAAATATTGAATCAATGGTCATATCTGAAGAGTCTAGACTTATTGAAAGCTTTTTTAGATTTTCTTCACTTGAAATGTGATGTATATCGATAACCATATTATCAAGTATATTGTAATTTACATAAAAATCCTTACTTCCTTTATCTATATTTCCAACTATAAATACATCTACATCTTTTCCAGCTACTATTAAATGTCTAGCAACAGCCAATCCATCTCCACCATTGTTTCCTACGCCACATACAATAGTGAACTTGTTACATTTTTCTAAATCTATATTTTTCACTACTTTTAAGGCTGCATTTTCCATGAGAACTATTCCAGGTATACCTATGGCTTTTATACAAAATGCATCAATTGAGTTCATTTCAGCTGAAGTGACTTTTTTCAATTATTTCCACCCCCAACACTATTATGATTATATCATTTTTATTATTTTTTTAAAATAATTACAAGCTGTGATATAATTATTATAATATATATTTGTCAATAATCATAAGTAAATAGAACTTTTTATTGTTGAGGTGGAATATGCTACAAATAGATGATAAAATCTTGTTAAATAGAGCAGGAAATACTGAATCTTATTTTAAAGGGCTTCAGTACTATCGAATGGGAAGAGTTACAAATGTGAAATATATTAGAAAACTTAATTATGTTGAGGCTATAGTGAAAGGCAGTGAGGACTATAAAGTCTATGCTGAGTTTTCAGAAAAAGGGAAATTAATTTCAACTCATTGTACATGCCCTGCTTATGAGAAATATCCAGGAGACTGTAAACATATTGTGGCTCTTCTTACCTTTATAGAAAAGTCAGAACTTAAAAATATTTTAGGGGAACTTTCCAATACGAACATAGAAAAAGAAAAAATTAAAGACATCATCAACTATTATAGATACAACAATGAAAGAGAAACTTTGCCTTTAAATATAGAATACAATTATGAATATAAATACAACAAATATGATGGAATAGATAATAGTTCTTTTTTGAGCCTTAGAATAGGAGAAGATAAGCTTTATGTGGTTAAGAATATAAGAAAATTTTTTGAGAGTCTAGAAAATAATGAGGAAATACAGTATGGAAAGGGATTTACTTTTTATCCCAGTAAACATGTATTTAAAGATGAAGACAAAGAGATAATGAATTTTTTGAGATTGTTATATGAAAATCATAAAATGGATTATGGAGAAACTATATTTAAGGATAAGAGGATTCAATTGACACCAGAATCTTTAAAAAGATTTTTTGAGATGATGAAAAGTAGAAGTTTTAACGCTACTATAATGGATGAAAAATATGAAGACATAAATATAGTAGAAGAAAATTTGCCATTAGATATGTTTTTGAGAGCAGAAAATGAAGAAATGGTAGTAGAAATGAACTTTGATTACAGTTTGAGACCTTTAACAAAAAGTGGAGATTATTTTTTCTATAAGGGGAAAATATACAATCCTTCAGTAGAGCAGGCTAGAAAATTGGGACCTATATATAATATAATAATGTCTGATTATGATGGGGTAATGAAAATACCTGAAGAGTGTAGGGAAGCTTTTATATCAGAAGTAATACCCAATATAAAAAATATTGTCAATATCCATATAGATGAAAAAGTTCAAAATGCAATATATAATCCAGAATTTAAGGGAGAAATATATTTTGATAAAGAAGGAGATATGGTAGTATGCAAAGTGAATTTTATTTATGGAGATATATCTATAAATCCTTTTAGTTCTAAAGCAGATGATAAAGGTGAAAATAAAAAGATACTTTTGAGGGATATAGAAAAGGAAAGGTCTATCTTGAAGCAATTGGAAGAAAGTTCCTTTAAGGTTCGAGATGGAGAAATATATATAGATGATGAAGAAAAAATATATGCCCTCATATATGAAACAATTCCTAAACTTCAAGAGCTGTGTGATATATATTATTCTGAAAACTTTAAGAATATAATTTTTAGAGATTCTTCATATTTTTCAGGGGGCATAAGACTTAATGACAATTTAGATATGCTAGAATTTGATTTTGAAATAGATGGAATAGAACAAGGTGAACTGATAGATGTATTTAAGTCAATGAAGGAAAAGAAAAAGTATTATAGATTAAAAGATGGTTCATTTTTGCCTTTAGACAATGAAGAGCTTAAATATATGAAAGAAGTTTTTGACTATTTAAATATAAATAAAAAGGATTTGGAAGCTGAAACCATAGTTATTCCAAAGTATAGGGCTATTTATATAGATGATTTTTTGAAAGAAAAACAACTAGATTTCATTAAAAAAAATGCAGGATTTAAAAAACTTGTACATGATATAAATGAAGTTGAAGATATGGAATATGAAGTGCCAGAGGAACTTGAAAATACCCTTAGAGAATATCAAAAATTTGGATTTAAATGGCTGAAAACTTTATCTAATTGTGGACTTGGCGGAATATTGGCTGACGATATGGGCCTTGGAAAGACTTTGCAGATGATTGCTTTTTTATTGTCAGAGAAAATAGAAAAGGGGCAAAACACTTCTATTGTCATTGCTCCAACTTCAGTTATATACAACTGGGAAGCAGAGATTGATAAATTTGCTCCTGATCTTAAGACTTTAGTGGTATCAGGAAGTAAGGTTGAAAGAATTTCTATGCTTAAAGATATTCAAGAATATGATGTAGTTATTACTTCTTATCCTCTTATTAGAAAAGATATTGAGGAATATGAAAAATATAGCTTTAGAACTTGTATATTAGATGAGGCTCAGCATATAAAGAATCCAAATTCCATTAGTGCTAAGTCAGTGAAAAGATTAAAGGCTAAAAATTATTTTGCTCTGACAGGTACTCCTATGGAGAATTCACTTTTGGAACTTTGGTCTATATTTGATTATATAATGCCTGGATATTTGATGTCTCATGGAAAATTTGTGGATAAATACGAAAAACCTATTATAGCCAACAAAGACGAAAAGGTACTAAAAGATTTAAATAATCATATAAGACCATTTATTTTAAGGAGACTTAAAAAAGATGTTCTTAAGGAACTTCCAGAGAAGATAGAACAAAAAATTCTCGTGGATTTGACCAAAGAACAAAAGAAGGTTTATCTTGCATATCTCAAAGCTATAAAAGGTGAAATAGAAGAAGAAATAAATACTTCAGGATTTGCCAAAAATCAGATAAAGATATTATCTGGACTTACACGACTTAGACAAATTTGCTGTCACCCAGGAATGTTCATTGAAAATTATGAATTTGGCAGTGGAAAGTTGGACTCTCTTGAAGAAATATTGTATGATGCATTGGATGGAGAACATAGAATACTTATATTTTCTCAATTCACAAGCATGTTAAATATTATAAAAGAGAGACTTAAAAGAGATTCTATTGAATATATGTATTTAGATGGTTCCACTGATGTGAAGGAGAGGGGGAAATTAGTTGAGGAATTTAATGGAGGGAAGGGACAAGTATTTTTGATTTCACTAAAAGCAGGAGGAACAGGACTCAATTTGACTGGAGCAGATATGGTCATCCATTTTGATCCTTGGTGGAATCCGGCGGTGGAAGATCAAGCTACGGATAGGGCGTATAGAATAGGGCAAAAAAATACTGTTCAAGTATTGAAGCTTATAACTAAAGGAACTATTGAGGAAAAAATATTTGAACTGCAAGAGGCAAAAAAAGAGATGATAGACAAGGTGATTACAGAAGGAGAAACGCTTGTATCTAAGCTTAGCGAGGAAGAAATAAAATATTTATTTGATATGTAGGGGGTAATAAACATGGAAAAAATGAAAGCAATATTTCATATTGATGAAATGGAAAAATGGAGCTTGACACTTATAAATGTCAGGAATCTTTTAAGAGATTCTGAAGAAGAAGTGGAAATAGAAGTACTTGCAAATTCATCGGCAGTAAAAGGTTTTACTCCTGATTTTGAGCTAGCTCATGTAATAACTAAACAAAATGCCAAAGGAGTTAAATTTAGTGCTTGCAAGAATGCCCTTGAAGCATGTGATTTGGGGAAAAATGATATATTGGAATTTGTAAGAGTAGTTCCAAATAGCATGATTGAGTTGATACAAAAACAAAAAGAAGGTTTTGCATACATAAGACCTTAGACGAAATGAATACAAATTGATATATGAAATAATATGAAATGAGGCGATGTTTAGATATGAGGAAAAGAAACACTTTAGTTTTGACAGTATTGATTTTATCTATGATATTGACTTCTTGTGTAAATGAAAATAAAGGAAGTAAAAGTCAAATATCTTTATACCCTGCTTATAAAAAGGATCAAAACAAGAAATTATGGGGTTATATAGATGCAAATGGAGATTTTAAAATAGAGCCCAAGTTTCAGTTTGCTGAAAATTTTGATGAAAACGGATTGGCAAAGGTGTATAATGAAGGGAAAATGGGGCTTATAAATGAGAATTGTGAAATAGTAGTGCCTCCAATCTATGATGCTATTAGCAATTTAAATGAGGATGTGATGAGTGCTGTTCAAGACAATAAGTATTTTATATTAGATAAATCAGGGAATATTCTTTTTTCATCTAGTGATTATTTATTTTTAGGGATATCTAGTGAGGGATATATATCGGCAGCTAAGAAGGTTGATGATGATGTGAAGATGGGCTATATTGATAAAAATGGGAAAGAACTCATAAAGCCACAATTCAATATTGCGTATGATTTTAAAAATGGAAGGGCATTAGTCAAAAATGCAGATGACAAGTATGCATTAATAGATAATACCGGCAAAATCATTAAAGAGCTCAATTATGAAAATGTATCTCCAGCTGATGACAATAAAACTTTTATTTTTACTGATGAAAACAATTTGTATGGATATTTAGATGAAAATGGAGATGTATTTATAAAGCCTAAGTTTACTAATGCATATCATTATGAGGATAAAATGGCTATAGTCAGTATAGAGGATACTTCAAAGAATATTGGAAAATGGGGAGTTATAGATAAAAAGGGAGAATATTTAATCAAACCTAAATATACTAGTATAGTTTATTTAGGAGAGGGACTATTTGCAGTATCTAAAGATGAAATTGAAGGTAGTGAAATGTATGTAAAAAAAGCTATTGTAAATCAAGATGATAAACAGTTGACTGAATTTGAGTATTATAATATTGGAGGAAATAAAGATAAAAAGATAGACAATGGATATATTTCGGTTAGTGATGGAAAGCATACTTTCTTGTTAGATAAGAAAGGCAAACAGATTTCTAAATTTCCTAAAATCGAAGGCGTTGGAGAAGTTTCTCTCAAAGGCGATGTGATAGCTTCAGTTATAGATGATAGGATAGCCTATTACAATCTCAAGGGAAAGGCAATATGGGAAGAAGACAATACTTATAAATTAAGAGGTGAAGCTGTTGTAGTAGAGAAAAAACATGTACCAGATATAGGTGTAAAAATATATTATCCAGAAATACAGGGACTGAAAGATAGAAAAGTTGAGAAAACTATAAATGAAAAATTGTATAATCTATTTGTTACTGATACAATGAAAGGCCTTAAAGAGAACAAAGAAAAAACTACTTTAAATCTTCAATATAGCGTTAGAAGAAGCAATGATTTATTAATAATTCAAAAAAGTGGATATTATTTTATGCAAGGTGCTGCCCATGGTGTGCCTACAGAAGAAACATACCATATAGATTTGTATACAGGGAAATTTTATAGCTTAAAGGATTTGTTTAAACCAAATAGCAATTATGTAGAAAAGCTAACTGATATTGTAAAAAAGCAGATGAAAAAAAGTCAAAGTGAAGGTACGGGAACATATTTTTTAGATGATTTTAAGTCTATAAGAGAAGATCAAAATTTTGTGTTATTTAAAGATTATATTCAATTGTACTTTTATCCCTATGAAGTAGCAAGCTATGCAGAAGGCTTTGCAAATTTAGTATTCCTTATGAAGAGATAAGTGATATATTGGATACTAATTCAGATTTTTGGTGGTCATTTAATAGTAGCAGAGAGGGGAAATAATTTTCCCCTTATTTTTTTCTCTACAATTGCTATAATAATCTAGAAGGAGTTGATTTATATATGGCTAGAAAGAGACCAATAGTTGAGATGGAAATAATAGATGTTGATTTTCCAAACAAAGCATATGGAGTAGTGGATGGGAAAAAAGTTAAAGTTAAAGGTGGCATAAAGGGACAAAGAGTTAAAGTTCGTATAAATAAAAGGCGTAAAGATTATCTTGCAGGAAGTATTATAGAGATAATTGAAAAGTCTCCGTTAGAAATAGAAGCAAAATGTCCTCATTTTGGTGGTTGCGGTGGATGTACTTATCAGTCTCTTCCATATGAAGAAGAGTTAAAAATAAAAGAAAATCAAGTAAAACGGTTATTTGCTGAAGCAGGAATAGAGGATTTTGAGTTTTTGGGGATTGAAAGGAGCCCAAGTCTAGAGGAATACAGAAACAAGATGGAGTATACTTTTGGAGATGAAGAAAAGGATGGACCATTGTCTTTGGGACTTCACAAGAAGGGAAGATTTTATGAAGTAGTTAGTGTAGAAAAGTGCAATATTGTAGATAGAGATTTTTCAATTATATTAGGGGAAGTTATGAATTATTTTAGGAATACGGATATACCTTGTTATAACAAGAAAATTCATTTAGGAGTATTGAGACATTTTGTCATAAGAAAGGCCTTGTCTACTGGGGAAATACTCCTAAATCTTGTGACTAGTTCTCAAGGAGAAGTACCACTTGATGAATTGATAGATAGACTAAAAAAATTAGAATTGGATGGAGAAATAAAAGGTTTCATTCATACTATAAATGACAATGTAGCTGATGCCATAAAAGTAGATAGATTGGAATTGGTATATGGTAGAGATTATATTATAGAGGAGATTTTGGGACTTAAATTTAAAATATCTCCATTTTCTTTTTTTCAAACCAATACTTTTGGAGCAGAAAAGCTCTATTCTATAGTTAGAGATTTTGCAGGAGATATTGATGATAAGGTAGTGTTTGACTTGTATTCTGGCACAGGCACTATATCTCAAATAATGGCTCCAGTAGCTAAAAAAGTTATAGGTATAGAAATTGTAGAAGAAGCTGTAGAGAAGGCTCATGAAAATTCAAAATTGAATGAGTTGGATAATGTGGAGTTTATTGCAGGAGATGTGTTAGAAGAGGTAGGAAAGCTAGTTGAAAAGCCAGATTTAATCATATTAGATCCTCCTAGAGAAGGTATCAACCCAAAAGCACTACAGAAGATCATAGATTTTTGTCCAGAAAAATTCGTATATGTATCTTGCAACCCAGTTACATTGGTTAGGGATTTAAAAGAGTTTATAGATAGAGGATATAGAATCGAAAAAGTAAAATGTATGGATATGTTTCCGAGGACGGGGCACGTTGAGACGGTATGTTTAATGTCTAGAAAGTGATGTCCGGAAAGCCTTGAGAATACTGAGTTTTATAAAATGAAAGTAAATCTGTCTACTCGACTTAAGCCCTCGATATGTGTACGTGGAAACATATCGAGGGTGTTTTTTTGTGGTAAAAATGAGTCTGAAATTAGGTAGGGGTGAGTGGACAGAATAGATAAATTAGTAGGGTTGAGGAGACAGGATGGATGTAACATTCTATACACCTGAGATTATAGCATAGAATTTAGAAGGATTTGGAGTAAGAATTATTGAATACAAATCAAAAATCATGCGAACGTAAAGAAAATGTTTGCAATATGATGATGCTAATGATATTATGTAATTATACATACATAGAGGTGATTAGAATGGCAATTAGTTATAAAAAGCTTTGGAAGCTTCTTATTGATAGAGACATGAAAAAGAAAGACCTGCAAAAGCTCGCAGGCATTAGTTCTGCTACGATAACAAAGCTTGGTAAAAACGAAAATGTTAGCACAGAAATTATACAAAAAATCTGCATTGCTTTGGAATGTGACGTCTGCGATATCATGGAGATGGATGATAACAAACGCAGTTAATGCTTATTATTGTGAATTACCAAACAAATGGAGGCTTGTTTAATGATAAATATAAGAAAATTAGAATCAGAATTATGGGAATCTGCGGATCTCTTACGCCAAGGTTCTAAACTAAGTTCTCAAGAATATTGCATGCCGGTTCTTGGTTTAATCTTTTTGCGTTATGCATATAGCCGGTTTAAATATGTAGAGGCAGAAATACTAAAAGACCGTCCTGTACGTAATGGTCGTGTACTTCCCGTTGAGTCAAGTGATTTTAAGCAAAAAAGCGCTATCTTTTTACCTGAAAAGGCTCGATATGATTATCTACTCAATTTGCCAGACGATGCTGATTGTGGGAAGGCAGTCAATGAGGCTATGGAATTGATTGAGGCAGAGAGTACTCAATTGAAAGGAATACTACCCAAATCATATACTTCTTTCAGAAATGATTTGTTGAAAGAATTGTTGCGTATTTTCAACAATAGTGCATTAAACGAAATCAACGATGATATCCTTGGACGTATTTATGAGTATTTCTTAAATAAGTTTGCTTCAGCTATCGCATCGGATGATGGAGTTTTCTTTACACCTAAATCTTTAGTAAAGATGATTGTGAATATAATTGAGCCAACTCATGGGATAGTGTTGGATCCTGCCTGTGGCAGTGGTGGAATGTTTGTTTCTTCCAGCGACTTTGTCAATGCTGAAGGAATCAATGCTAATTCTGTAATGACTTTTTATGGACAGGAAAAAGTAGAGTTTAACGCGAAGCTATGTATCATGAATATGGCTGTACACGGACTAAATGCAAAGATCAAATCTGGTGATGAGGCCAATAGTTTCTATCATGATGCTCATAATCTGGAAGGTAGATGCGATTATGTTATGGCTAATCCTCCTTTTAATGTAGATAAGGTTAAAGCAGAATCTACTCAGAATGCAGGACGCTTACCTTTTGGGCTGCCGGGAGTAAATCAGAAAAAGGAAGTCTCTAACGCTAATTATCTCTGGATTTCATATTTCTATGCATATTTAAATGATACTGGACGTGCTGGTTTTGTTATGGCTGCTTCTGCTACGGATAGTGGCAATAAGGATCGAGAAATCAGAAAACAGCTTATTCAGACGGGACATGTAGATTGTTTAATATCAGTAGCCAATAATTTCTTTTACAAGGTTTCATTGCCTTGCTCCCTGTGGTTCTTTGATAAGGGAAAGAAAGAAGAATTAAAGGATAAAGTGCTTTTCATAGATTCGCGTAATTACTATACTGTAGTGGACAGAACACTCAATGAGTGGAGTGAATGGCAGATGAAAAACCTCAATGCCATTGTCTGGCTCTATCGTGGAGAGAAAGAAAAGTACACAAAATTATTACAGGATTATAGGACTCAAATTATCAATGATTGCAAAGACCTTGATGCTGCATTTGAAAGTGTGTCGGTACTGTTGAATGGCTATGGTGAGAAACTTAAACCATTGAGAGTTCAGATTTCAGATATCGTTAAAAATTCCGAGGATATTAACCAGCTGTTACCACTGAATGATTTGTTGAAAAAGTATACTACAGAACTTAATGCATCGTTAAAAGCTCTTTGTGAGTACGGTGATGGATTGGAGAAGGATGAAGCTAAGGTGTTTGCTAAATCCATCGATGAATCCGCAACAACTTGGGAGCGCTTCAAAAAATCTGTTTCTACTCGCATTGAGGAAGTAGTATCTCAAATTAAAGCATGCCGCACAGTTATAAAAGAAGCAAAGTGGCTAACCGAAAAATTTGGCGATGGTATATATACTGATGTTCTGGGACTTTGTAAAGTAGCAACCCTAAATGAAATAGAAGAAAAGAACTGGAGCCTTACTCCGGGTGCATATGTAGGAGTAGCTCCTGTAGAAGAAGATGATGAAAACTTCGAAGAAAGAATGACTGAAATTCATAAGGAACTCTTAACCTTACAGTCAGAAGCAAATCAGTTAATGGATACAATTTCAGCAAATTTTGAGGGGCTGGGGATATGAAGTGGCCTATATATAAAATAAATGATATTTGCAAAGTAAGTGGAGGAAAAAGATTACCTAAAGGGCATCAATTTGTAGATAGTAAAACTAAGCATCCATATATTAGAATTACGGATATGAGTTTTGACTCTTTATCTACAGATGGTTTACTATATATAACTGAGGAAACTTTTAAACATATTTCGAGGTATACAATTTCCAAAGATGATATATATATTAGTATCGCTGGCACTATCGGATATGTTGGTAAAATACCTGAGTTTATTGACGGCGCAAATTTAACGGAAAATTGCGCAAAACTGTCGGAGTTTTCAGATGAAATTAATAGGGACTATTTATTATATTATCTTCGAAGTCCTAGAGGTAATGGTGAGCTACTTGTCAGAAAAGGCGGAGCATCTCAGCCGAAGTTAGCACTAGAAAGAATAAAAACAGTGCCAGTACCGGTGCCACCTATTAATATTCAATCTCGTATTGCCAATATTCTTTCTGCCTATGATGATCTAATTCAAAATAACCAAAAGCAGATTAAGTTACTGGAAGAAGCAGCTATGCGGTTGTATACAGAATGGTTTGTAAATCTGAGATTCCCTGGCCATGAAAACACTAAGATAGTAGATGGTGTGCCGGAGGGGTGGAGATTGGGTAGAGTTTCAGAGTTGGCTGAGTTTAAACGTGGAAAAACAATCACCAAAAAAAATGCTAAAGATGGCAATGTACCTGTAGTTGCTGGTGGTTTAGAACCTGCTTATTTTCACAATGTTGCTAATACTGTAGCTCCAGTTATTACTATAAGTGCTTCAGGAGCCAATGCAGGGTATACAAGATTGTATAATACTGATATCTGGGCATCAGACTGCTCATATATTGATGCGTCTTATGGAGATAAGCTCTACTTCATTTATACATTTTTGAAAAATAATAAAGAAGTAATTGATAATTTACAACGTGGAGCTGCGCAACCACACGTATATGCAAAAGATATTAATGCATTATCTACTTATATACCAGAATCTACTATTATGGAACCGTTTTGTAATTTAGTTGCTCCTTTATTCAAAAAAATAGCAGTTCAAGAACGATTAATTTCAGAATTAAAACAAGCGCGCGATAAACTACTTCCTAAACTTATGAGTGGTGAGATTGAGGTGTAATTATGGTTCAAATACCTTTAGAATTTATCCAGATGGTTGAAAATGATATAGAACTTATAAATAAACTAATTGATAGTGAGGCTGATGAAGAGACTTTGAAAAGCCTCCATATGGAGCTTGATGGTAAATATCAAGCATGCATAAAGAACTGGGATAATAGTATGTATGGTTGGGTTAAAAATTTTGGTTTTTCATATGAATTCTTAGGAGTATCAAGCTTACTATGCAATCTGAAAATAATGAAAGCAAAACTGACGTCCTATAAATATCAAGTTAACGCTATACCGAATATGGTTCCAGACACAACAGTTAATGTAAGCATTGATAATAATATTGATATTAAGATTTCTTTTGAAACTGTTCGATCTCAGATTGACAATAATACGTCTCTCACTACTGAACAGACAATTGAAGCTAAACAAAAGATTGATGAAATAGAAGAAATTATAAAATCAAAAGATAGCAAGAAAAATAAATGGCAAAAAGCAAAACCTATTCTAGTTTGGTTAGCTGATAAGAGTGTTGATGTAGGTACAGCTATATTGCCACTATTATTAAAGATCCACTAAGGAGGGGTACATATGAGCTGGGAGTATTCTGAAAATATATTGGTTCAAAATAGTGCGGGAAACCTGCTTCAAGATGAATTGGGGTGGGATGTTCAGTTTGCCTATAATAAGGAAGTCCTCGGTGAGAATGGTACCTTTGGGCGTAAAAGCTATAAAGAAATTGTTCTTCTCCGTTACCTTCGGAAAGCTCTGTTTGATAATAACGACTGGCTAACAGAAGAATACTGTGATTCCGCAATAAAGACACTCCTTGCTTATACGTCCTCTAGTAGCCTAATGCAAATCAATCGAGAAAAGTATAAAATGCTTCGAGATGGCATTCCTATAAAAGTTAGGAAAGCTGATGGAGAGCAGGAGGATAGGCTGATCCGGGTTTTTAATTTCTCTGAGCCTGAAAAGAACCATTTTCTTGCTGTAAAGGAGATGAAGATTCACGGTGATTTATATCGTCGCAGAACCGATATTGTTGGCTTTGTGAATGGCATTCCACTGCTTTTTATAGAGTTGAAAAAGCAAAATGTAGATGTACAGGATGCCTACACCTGCAATTACATTGACTATTTAGATACCATTCCCCAGCTATTTCATTTCAATGCCTTTGTGATGTTGTCCAATGGCTTGGAATCCAAAGTAGGTACCCTGGGTAGTAAATACGAGTTTTTTAATGATTGGAAACGTCTGCATGAGGATGATACTGGTTCAGTGGAACTGGAAACCATGTTGAAAGGTATTTGTAATAAGAAAAACTTCATGGATTTATTTGAAAACTTTATCCTTTTTGATACTTCTGGTGGTACAACGGCAAAAATTATGGCAAGAAACCATCAGTTCCTTGGTGTTAACGAAGCTGTTGAATCTTATAAGAATCGAAAACTGAACAATGGTAAGCTGGGTGTTTTCTGGCATACTCAGGGTAGTGGAAAAAGTTATTCCATGGTATTTCTTGCACAAAAAATCCGTCGAAAATTTGCAGGCTCCCCAACCTTTGTTATTCTGACAGATCGTGAAGAGTTGAATAAGCAAATTAGTGATACCTTTGAAGCTTGTGGCTTACTTGGTACCACTAAAGCAAAACAGTTTATTGCTACTAGTGGTGAAGATTTAATTCAGAAATTAAAAGGAAATCCAAGCTTTATTTTTACATTGATACATAAGTTTAATAAACCAGATGAACCACCAATTATTCCTGATCACGACATCATAATCTTATCGGATGAAGCCCATCGTACACAGAATGGTATATTTGCTGATAATATGTGTACATTGCTTCCTACTGCTTCCCGTATAGGATTTACAGGTACACCGCTGTTCGCTTACGACAATATTACCGAAAGAACATTTGGCGGCTATGTTTCCATTTATGATTTCAAGCGTGCTGTAGATGATGGAGCGACTGTTCCTCTTTATTATGAGAATAGAGCTGATCTACTGGAGATAGACAATCCTGAAATTAATGATGAACTACTAGATGCAATAGAACAGGCTGATCTGGATGTTAATCAGCAAGCTAAACTAGAACAGGAACTAGCTAAGGACATACATGTCCTTACCAGTGAAAAACGTTTGGATACCATTGCAAAGGATTTTGTAGAGCATTACTCTGAGTTGTGGACAACGGGCAAAGCAATGTTTGTTTGTATCAATAAAGTAACTGCAGTTCGAATGTTTAATTTAGCTCAGAAATATTGGGAGCTAAAAATAAAAGAAATTGAATCTTCGCTGTCTGGAGCCACACAGCAGGAATACATGGAAATCAGCCGTAGGCTGGAGTGGATGAAAAACACAGAAATGGCGGTTATTATCAGCCAGGAACAAAATGAAGTAGCTACTTTTGAAAAATGGGGACTGGATATTAAACCCCATCGCAGCAAAATGGAAAAACGAGAAATGGACAAGGAATTTAAGGATCCTGATAATCCATTTCGAATCGTATTTGTTTGCGCTATGTGGCTGACAGGGTTTGATGTGAAATGCCTTTCTACAATCTATTTGGATAAGCCATTAAAGGCACATACCTTAATGCAAACCATCGCACGAGCGAATCGTGTTTATGAAGGAAAAAGCAATGGTCTAATTGTTGATTATGTTGGTGTTGTTAAAGCGTTGAGGAAGGCTTTGGCTGATTATACAAAAACTAAAGGCGGTACTGATGGATCTGATCCTGCTCCTGATAAAGCAGAACTGATTGCTCGTATCATTGCATTAACCAATGATATCATCGAATACATGAAACAGCATGGTTTTAATTTGTCAGCTCTTCTTCAGGCAGTTGACTTTGACAAGTTGGCCTTGGTTCAAGAGGGAGCCAATGCCATGTGCGTTTCAGAGGAAGTGAAGAAACGTTTTGAAGTTATGGCTAGGGAATTATTCAAACTGTTTAAGTATGTCGAAAAACAAGAAGTCACAGATCAGTACCGAGCTTATAAAAATGCTATCAGTGCAGTTTATGACCAGATGCAGGAAAAAAGGAAGCATTCGGATAATACAGATTTAATGATTCAGCTGCACAATATAGTTAGTGAATATATCAATGTTGTTAAGCTACCAGAGCATGTAAACGAAGATGGTAGTGGATACTTAGTTGAAAGTCGCCGCTTTGATATTAGCCATATTGACTTTGAACGCTTGCAGCAGGAATTTGCACGTGTTAAGAATAAGAATCTTCTTATGAAAGATTTACAGGAGCTTATCAATGACAGGCTGGATAATATGATGAAGTGCAACCCATCACGTATTAACTATTATGAACGATATCAGAAAATTATTGAGGAATACAATGCTGAACAGGACAAAGCTGCCATAGAGAAAACATTTATTGACTTAACTAACTTCGTAAATGATCTGGATGATGAGGAGAAAAGATACGTACGGGAAGGATTTAACAATGACGAAGAATTGGCTATGTACGATTTGCTTTTAAAGGATTCACTTACTCCCGCAGAGATTAAAAAGGTTAAAAAGCTTGCCAAGGTATTGTTGGAACGAATCAAGGATAAAATCAGTGAATTGGATCATTGGACAGAAAAGGAAGAAACTCAGGCAGCAGTCGATATACTTATCAGAGATACCCTATGGAGTGAACTACCTGATAGTTACGATGATAGATTATTAAATGAATATCGCCGAAAGATTTATGAGTTTGTATATACTACTTATCCGGCAGCATAGAGACAGTTAATAAAGGTTCAGTGTTTTAATAAATACAAAAGTTCATAATCAGTGAAGAAAAGAAAGATATGGTCGCGATGGAGATATAGGCTATATAAAGGATGTATTGACGCTAACTCTGAAGTCAAAATTTAAAAGGAAGAGGTGAATAGGGTTGCAGAATCTAAAACCTTTTATTGACGATTTTTCTAAAGCGTTAAGAGAAAATAATGCAGCTATTTTTGCTGGAGCAGGACTTTCCAGTGGAGCAGGGTTTGTGAATTGGACAGAACTACTCCGAAGTGTTGCGGAAGAGCTTCATTTAAAGGTAGAAAAAGAACAACATGATCTAATCTCTCTTGCTCAGTATTATTGCAATGAACATAGTGGAAGAGGTAGGTTAAATCAGATTATTATTGATGAATTTCAAAGACGTGCTTCTATTACTGAGAACCATAGGATTTTAGCCAGGTTGCCTATTACGACATATTGGACAACAAATTATGACACCTTAATTGAAACAGCACTTAGAGAAAACGGTAAAAATCCTGATGTAAAAATTGATCCGGAAAATCTTGCAATTACGTTAAGTGACAGAGATGCGGTTATTTATAAAATGCATGGTGATGTCAGTCAAGTTCATAAGGCAGTTATAACACGGGATGATTATGAAAAATATGAGCTAACGCATTCGTTGTTCACTACTGCATTACAAGGTGACCTGGTATCAAAGACATTCTTGTTTATAGGATTCAGTTTTAATGATCCAAACTTAAACTATATCCTTAGCCGTATAAGAATAAGGCTTGAGGGAAATCAACGTCCTCATTATTGTTTTCTAAAAAAAATAGTTGAAACAGATTTTGACAATAAAGAGGATTATGATTATGCAAGGATTAAGCAGGAACTTCAAATAAATGATTTGAAAAGATTTTCGATTAAAACCATATTAGTTAATGAGTACCAAGAAATAACTAATATTTTAAGAATGATTGAAAAATCTTTTAGAAAAAATAGTATCTTTATATCTGGAAGTGCTGAAGACTACGGTGCAATGTCTGAGGACATTGCAAAAGAACTCTTGCATGGCTTAAGTTATGAACTGGTGAAAAGTGATTGCACAATTATTTCTGGATTCGGTCTAGGCGTAGGGAGTTATGTGATTAATGGTGCGCTTGATTGTTTACAATCAGAAAAGAAAAAAAGAATTGAAAACAACTTAATTTTAAGACCATTTCCACAAAAAGCAAGTGGTGACAAGTCACTTCCTGACCTATGGGATTTTTATAGACGGAACATAATTTCTGAATCTGGTATAGCGATTTTTTTATTTGGCAATAAAATGGTTGACGGGAAGATTGTCAATGCCGATGGTGTGAGAAAGGAATTTGAAATAGCGAAATCAATGGGATTAAATGTAATTCCAGTAGGGGCAACAGGTTTTCAAGCTAGGGTTTTATGGGAAGAAGTAATGAATGATTTTTCAAGGTATTATTCTGATGAACAAGTATTTAAGCCATTGTTTGAAATCCTTGGGAATTCTTTGATACCACATGAAATTATTAGTACTATACTTAAAATAATAGATGAGTTAAGGAGGAGAATTTAGATGGCTAAGAGAGTTTTTTTCAGCTTTCATTATCAAGATGTAATTGATTTTCGTGCAAACGTGGTTCGAAATCATAAAACAACAAAACATGAAGGCGCAGGTTATTTTGATGCTTCTATATGGGAAGATGCGAAGAAAGAAAGCGATTTAGCATTAAAACGCTTAATCAATAGCGAACTTAAAAATACATCAGTTACAGCTGTTTTAATAGGTTCTGAAACATACTCAAGAAGATGGGTTAGATATGAAATCATGAAAAGTCTGGAAAAAGGAAATTTGTTATTGGGCATTCATATTAATTCCATAGCAGGTAAAGATCAAAAAACAAAAAAATTGGGGCCTAATCCATTTGACTATCTTGCAATTGAATTTAGCAATGACGGTCAAAAACTTAATTTGCTAGAATATAAAAATGGGAAATGGGTCAAATATACCGATCTTGATGGATGGAGAATAAGCGGTATTCAACAGTCTGAATGGGGGAAAGCTTATCAATTGTCAAAGTATTTCAAGGTTTATGATTGGGTTGCTGATGATGGGTATAATAATTTTGATAAATGGATCGAATAAATCCGTCTGATGGTGAAGATGATCGGTTTATAAACGAATATACATATTGTATTTTAATCACATAAAATCTTTTACTGCAGTGAATAAATAACTAATAATAGAAATGAGGACCAATCATGAACAAGCGGCGCTTGTCCATGATTGGTTTTATTTCTTTATCATAAAAATTAATCTTCTGTTGAAGAGGAGGTGATGCCTATGATTGTGCCGCTATAGATGTTCGTTCCTAAAACAAAACCAAGGAGGAAAACACATGATCGGTATCGAGCAATACCAAAAAATCCAAGAATACAAAGAACTCGGACTTGCCCAGACCAAAACTGCTAAAGCGCTGGGGATCACCTATACTTCTGTCAGTAAATACTGGAATATGAGCAAAGAGGATTATGCCAGGGAAGCTGAGCAGGAAAAGTATCATATGGATAATTATCGACAGTACATATTAGAGCAATTGAAAATATGCCCGCAAATCCGGGATACGAATATCTATCTCAAATTAATGGAAGCTTTTCCTGATTTACAAGTTAAACGAGCTACTTTCTATCGCTATATGAAAGCTCTAAGGGAACAGCATGGGTATCAGCATACCAGTAAGCGGAAAATCTCGCCACGTGAAGTCTCGCCACCAGGATATGAAGCGCAGGCGGATTTTGGTCAATACAAACTTAAGGATATGTACGGGCGAATTGTACGAATATATTTCTTTTGCATGGTTCTGAGTTATAGCAGAATGAAATTTGTTTATTTTTCACCGGATCCCTTTACAACCAAAACAGCCATTAAAGCTCATAACTATGCATTCCAATATTTTGGAGGAAGAACACAGACTATTCTTTATGACCTTGACCGTGTCTATGTAGTCAGTGAAAATCTGGGAAATATCATATTCGTACCCACATTTGAAGAATATGTTAGGCGTATAGGTTACAGTGTTTCGCTATGTAGACCAAGAGATCCTCAAAGTAAAGGCAAGGTTGAAGAGGTGATTGGATACATAAAGCAAAGTTTTCTTGAGGGCAGGATATACACCGGAATTGATAGCCTTAACAGTGCTGCCCTTGCATGGTTAGATAGGGAAGGCAACGGGCGAATACATACCGTGACCAGAAAAGTGCCGCGTGAAATGTTCATGGAAGAGCAAAAATACCTGTTCCATGTCAAACCTTATTCCGAAGTATCAAGCACTGTGGCCTCCTTTGATAAGGATGGAGTGGTAAGTTATAAAGGCAACCGTTATCAGATTAATACAGGTATGATGGATGCTCATAAACGCATTCGCATTGAAGATGATGGTGAAATGCTTTTGTTCTATGATGCTGAAACAAATGATTTATTGGCTAAATATCCAGTCACAGAAGATACCGGGCAGTTGTTCAAACCAGAAGAAAATTACAGGAGAGACAGGGTTTCTTTAACCATCATAAAACAATATTTTGCAGAATACGAAATAGCTCAGGAATTCATTCGCCGGATGGAGCAGCAACAGCCGAAATATTTTAATACACATTGCATTCGATTATACCGGATGACAAAGTTTTATACAATTGGACAATTGCTTGATGGAATAGAATACTGCATTGATACTGAACGCTGCAGTGCCTATGAGCTTTTGGCTTATCTCATGTATCAGTACGGAGAGCATATAGCTAAGAAGTTTTTGCCGAATCAGCAGTATTTTAACCATTTGGCCAGGAGTAAAGAAATAAGGAGGGAAATCGATGGCTGATATAACAGAAATCCGTGAATTAGCTCAAAAACTTAATCTTTGGAATATCGCAAGGGGATACATTGATTTGAACGATGAGAAACTATCAAACCTTGACTATCTTAAGATGGTGTTAGAAAAAGAATTGGAGATTAGGGCCAGACAAAAACACACCAAGCTGAGGAAGGCAAGTAAGCTTCCAAACAAAGCATTTGACGCATCGAACTCAAACAAGGGCTTAAAATGGCAGATTAAACAGTTATCCAACCTGACATGGATTAAGGAAGAGCAAAACTTAATCCTGCTGGGAAAATGCGGGACGGGTAAGAGTGGTCTTGCAGCGCAGCTTGGAGAAACTGCAATTAGCAATGGATATAAAACCTATTATGCGCCTTTTGATAATTTTATCGCAGTGGCAGAAAAGAAAGCCACAAATCCAAAAGCAGAAGCGATCTTTTCTTATATGCAGGAATGTGACTTAATTATTATTGATGATGTCTTTTATGTGGAACCAACCAGGGCAGAACTGCAGGTTTTCTACCGGGCAGTTACCTTTCTTAATGAAACCAGAAGCATTATTTTTATAACCAATCGTGAACTGTCGGCATGGATAGATGCAGCTGAGGATAAGCATCTTTGCCAGACTTTATTGGACAGGATAACGGTCAATTGTCAGATTGTTCGCTTGACTGACAGATAAATTGAATACACTCACTTTGTTCTTGAAAAATTAATACCTCGTTTGAAAACAATGCCGAAAAACGGCTTAAAATAGATGCAAAAAATCTCATGAAATTCAAAGAACTGCTTAGCTTTTGAGATTTTCTGCAGTTTATAGGGTAGGGGGATCTAAATTTCTACCGCTTTTCATCCCGGAAACGGGCGTGGGGCTTCGTGCAAAAAGTCGCAGTTTCAAACGGTGCGGCGATATTTACCGACGGGTACATTGGAATAACCGAGGCTATAAGTCTATTGTCTGGAGATGCGTTAGCCGATTGGAGGAAAAAGGGTCTGAATGCACTGCCCCTACCATAAACGAGGAAACATTACAGACAGCAGTGGTCAGGGCTATTAACGAACTTTTGGCTAACAAAGAACCTTTCCTTTCAACATTACAGAAAAATATCGACACTATATTTAATGAAGAAAGTGATAATGATACGGATGAGCTTGATAGCAAGTTGGAAGAATTGCAGATAGAGCTTCTTAAACAGGCAAAGTCAAAAAATGACTACGATAATGTTGCTGATGAGATATACCGCCTTCGGGAGATGAAGCAAAATTCACTTGTAGAAAATGCCGAGCGTGAAGGAAAAAGGCAACGAATCGCTGAAATGACTGCTTTCTTAAATGAACAGTCTCACGAGTTAGAGGAGTATGATGAGCAGTTGGTAAGGCGGCTTATTGAAAAAGTTACGATCCGCGATGACAGGATTGAGGTGGAGTTTAAGTCAGGTGTGAAGATTGAAGAAATGATATAGATTATTGAGTCAACCGCAATTAAGGAAACTATCGCCTTTGGCGGTATTTCCTTCCTTTATATTTTTTGTGTTGAATATAGAACCTTATTGTGATAAAATATACGCTGATACAAATAAGAATTCAGGAGGAACCGAAACTATGACAGCCTCAATGCGTTTAAGATAAGCTGGCAATAAAAAAGGCAGAATCTATCCCCGATGATAGGCTTTTTTGTTGTGCTTATTTATACGATATTGAGCATTCATTAGTTGCGGTCAGAATATAGGTTATTTAACTATACCTTTATTTAACTGTGTCTTTAATATGAATGTTTCCAAATTGTATGTATGCAGACCAAAAGCCACATTGTGGATTTAGGCCTGCATTTTTTATTGCCTAGAATGCTATTCAAAATAGAAATTCAAGCAAAATAATTATGCAGGAGAAAATATAAATGGAAAAATACAACAATTGGAAACTTAAGTTTATTACAATATGGGCAGGGCAGGCAGTTTCTTTAATCACTAGTGCTATCCTGCAAATGGCGATTATTTTTTACCTTACAGAAAAAACAGGATCTGCGATGGTCTTGTCTATGGCTTCACTAGTAGGTTTTTTACCCTATGCGGTCTTTGGACCTGCCATAGGTGTATTAGTGGATCGTCATGATAGGAAGAAGATAATGATTGGTGCTGATTTAATTATCGCAGCAGCTGGGGCAGTGCTGGCTATTGTTGCTTTGTATATGGAGTTACCTGTCTGGATGGTTATGGTAGTATTGTTTATCCGCAGCGTTGGAACAGCTTTTCATACCCCAGCACTCAATGCAGTTACGCCACTTTTAGTACCAGAAGAGCAGCTTACGAAATGCGCAGGCTATAGTCAGTCTTTGCAGTCTATAAGCTATATTGTTAGTCCGGCGGTTGCAGCATTGTTATATTCTGTTTGGGAATTAAATGCTATTATTGCCATCGATGTATTAGGTGCTGTGATTGCGTCTATTACGGTGGCAATTGTACGGATTCCTAAGCTGGGCGATCAAGTGCAAAGCTTGAAACCAAATTTCATAAGAGAAATGAAAGAAGGAATTGTCGTACTGAGACAAAACAAAGGATTATTTGCCTTATTACTCTTAGGAACAATATATACTTTTGTTTATATGCCAATTAATGCACTATTTCCTTTAATAAGCATGGAATACTTTAATGGAACACCTGTGCATATTTCTATTACCGAAATCGCTTTTGCATCTGGAATGCTAGTAGGAGGCTTACTATTGGGGAGATTAGGAAGTTTCAAAAAGCGTGTACTACTAATAACAGGTTCGTTTTTTATAATGGGGGCCAGTTTAGCCGTTTCAGGAATACTTCCTCCAAGTGGATTTGTTATATTTGTAGTTTGCTGTGCAATAATGGGGCTTTCGGTGCCGTTTTATAGCGGTGTGCAAACAGCTCTTTTTCAGGAGAAAATTAAGCCTGAATATTTAGGACGTGTATTTTCTTTGACCGGAAGTATCATGTCACTTGCAATGCCAATTGGGTTAATTCTTTCTGGGTTCTTTGCTGATAGGATCGGTGTAAATCATTGGTTTTTACTATCAGGTATTTTAATTATTGGCATTGCTATAGTTTGCCCCATGATAACTGAGGTTAGAAAATTAGATTTAAAATAAACAATATTGGAGGGATATTTATGTATCTTATTTTCATGTAATTCTTCCTGCTTAAATCGCAGGGTTTTCCCTGCGTACAAGCAAATGAAAACATGCGATTATAGACAGGAGGATAATGTTATGGAATTGATATTAAAAGCAAAAGACATTCGTGTGGAATTCAAAGGACGCGATGTTTTAGATATAGATGAATTAGAAGTATATGATTATGACCGTATTGGTTTAGTGGGAGCAAATGGTGCAGGGAAAAGCACTCTACTCAAGGTACTTTTAGGAGAATTAACTCCCCCAGGATGTAAATTAAATCGTCTGGGTGAACTTGCCTATATCCCTCAGTTGGACGAAGTAACTTTGCAGAAAGAAAAAGATTTTGCACTTGTAGGAAAGCTTGGTGTTGAACAATTAGATATACAGACCATGAGCGGTGGTGAAGAAACAAGGCTTAAAATAGCACAGGCTTTATCAGCACAGGTTCATGGTATTTTAGCGGATGAACCTACGAGTCATTTAGACCGTGAAGGAATTGATTTTCTAATTGGACAGTTAAAATATTTTACAGGTGCACTGTTAGTTATTAGCCATGACCGTTATTTTCTTGATGAGGTAGTAGATAAAATATGGGAACTGAAAGATGGCAAAATCACTGAGTATTGGGGAAACTATTCTGATTATCTTCGCCAGAAAGAAGAAGAACGCAAGAGCCAAGCTGCAGAATACGAACAATTTGTTGCGGAACGTGCCCGATTGGAAAGGGCTGCAGAGGAAAAGCGAAAACAGGCTCGTAAAATAGGACAGAAGGCAAAAGGTGCTTCAAAGAAAAAAAGTACTGAAGGCGGAGGGCGTTTAGCTCATCAAAAATCAATAGGAAGTAAGGAAAAAAAGATGCATAATGCCGCTAAATCCCTAGAACATAGGATTGCGGCCTTAGGAAGTGTAGAAGCTCCAGAAGATATTCGTAGGATTCGTTTCAGGCAAAGTAAAGCATTGGAGCTCCACAATCCATATCCTATTGTCGGTAAGGAAATTAATAAAATATTTGGAGATAAAGTATTGTTTGAAAATGTATCTTTTCAAATTCCGCTTGGCGCAAAAGTGGCATTAACTGGTGGTAATGGAACAGGAAAAACAACTTTAATCAAAATGATCTTAAACCATGAAGATGGAATTTCTATTTCACCTAAGGCAAAAATAGGCTACTTTGCACAAAATGGTTACAAGTACGACAGTAATAAGAAAGTATTGGAGTTTATGCAGGAAGATAGTGATTACAATGTTTCAGAAATTCGTTCAGTGCTAGCATCGATGGGGTTTAAACAAAACGATATTGGGAAAAGTTTATCTGTTTTAAGCGGCGGAGAAATTATAAAATTGTTGCTAGCTAAAATGCTTATGGGCAGATATAACATCCTACTAATGGATGAACCAAGCAACTTCCTTGACATACCAAGCTTAGAGGCTTTGGAAATTTTAATGAAGGAGTATGCTGGAACTATAGTGTTTATCACCCATGACAAACGGTTGCTTGATAATGTGGCTGATGTGATTTATGAAATTAGTGATAAGAAAATAAATCTGAAACATTAAACTTAAGGTAGTCGCTGGTCAGAATAGTCTTCTCTGGCTGGCGGCTTCGTTGTTAAAGTAAAAAGACTTTTTTTCTTTGGCAAACATTACATTAATGAATATTAAAATAATTTAAATAAGGGAGGTTGGTTATAGGTGGTTGATAATAACACAGTCATGAAATCTGGGAGATGTATAGAATGTGGAGCTAAAGAGACCGATGGTTTTTCATGCCATGAGCTATTCGGGTTCCCTCTTGTATGGGAGCATAATGATCCAAAGCTATATGAGTTACATTTTTGGCTTGTTTCGTGCTATATGATCCAGCATCCTTCGAATTTTACTGAAGAAGGATATACAAATTTAGTAAATCTTTTTATTAACGCTTTTGATAATGATTGGGATACACCATATATTCTTAAGAAAAATCGAGAAATAGTAAAGTCATTAAGCAAAATAACAAACCCTTTACCAAGCAACGCAAGAAAGCGTGAACTAAGACTTTGGCCTATGACAATTGAAGATATATATTTAGGTCGGGAGCAAAATGCAATCGTTAATATTAATAAATGGAAAGAGCAAATAAGAAACGAATTAAGGTAATGAAGTAATTAAAGATTAAAGGAGCTAATATTTTATGATAGGACCAGATAAGAAAAAACTTTATCCAAATGAAAATATAAAGACGGTTTGTTTTATAAGCAATCTACCTAAAAGACCCAATGTGGAGATTGGGGAATATACCTATTATAGCGATAATAAAAAAACACCGGAGAAATTTTATGATAATATAGAGCACCATTACGAATTTCTAGGGGATAAACTTATAATAGGAAAGTTCTGTGCAATTGCAGAGGGTGTTAAGTTTATTATGAATGGTGCAAATCATAGAATGGATGGAATTACAACCTATCCCTTTAATATCTTTGGCCATGGATGGGAAAAGGTGACTCCTACAATTGAACAACTTCCTTTTAAGGGAGATACAGTGATTGGCAATGATGTATGGATAGGTCAAAATGTTACCATTATGCCGGGTATTAAAATTGGTGATGGTGCGATTATTGCCGCTAATTCAACAGTAGTGAAAAGTGTTGAGCCATATACAATATATGGTGGGAATCCAGCTAAGTTTATCAAAAAACGCTTTAGTGACGAAAAGATTGAATTCTTGCTAAAGCTACAATGGTGGAACTGGAGCGAAGAGGAAATATTTAATAATCTTGAAATGTTAACATCCAAAGCAGGGTTAGAGCAATTCATGAAAAATTCCTAGACTTGGGGCCTTTCTACCACGGCACAAAAGGGAACTTAAATCTAGGGGGTGCTGGAATCTCGATTTAGCTCTAATTATTGCGAGCTAAAGAAGGCAAGCTTCATCTTTAGCTTTGATTGGAACAATAGACATTATATTATTAGGAGAAATAGCTTTGAGATTTATCACTTATAGATTTAATTTGAACGGAGGGATTACATGGTAAGTAAAACTGATGCCATTGAGATAATAACATATGCTGAAGAAAATGATATTAACATTTGGATAGATGGTGGTTGGGGAGTAGATGCTCTATTAGAAGAAGAAACAAGAGTACACAACGATATTGATTTATTTGTGGAAGAAAGTAATGGTAAAAAGTTTATTGAAATATTAAAAGAATATGGCTTTGCTGAAGTTATCGAAGCATATACCACCACATCTCATACGGTTTATAAGGATAGTAAAGGTAGGATAATTGATCTTCATATATTTAAATTCAACGAACAAGGATACATTGTTTTTGAGGGAGAAGCATATCCTCCAGAAGTCTTTAGCGGCATTGGGAAAATAGGCGATAAAACGGTAAGATGTATCGATGCTGAAAATCAAGTGTTATTTCATCTGGGCTATGAGCATGATGAAAATGATATGCATGATGTAAAACTATTGTGCGAGAGATTTAATATTCCTGTACCGAGTGAATACAAGTAACTGACAAATTCCGATTTAATTAGAATTTAGAGGAGGAAAAGATACGGCACGTTCTATTAAAGATTCCCTTTCTGGATTTGGAAGTGAACTGTTGGAACGAATAAGAGAAGATAGCAATGCAAGGCTAGATGAAGCTGACTTTGAAGAAAGAGTCATTGGGATTTATGCCTTAGCGAAGCAAAGGAATTTTTGCAGCAAGAAAGATACACTGAAGAAAAGTAAAGGATTCCTGTTGTAAACATCCCAAAGATAAATTTAGTTTAACGATACTAATTACATGTAAGGGAATCGACAATACTGTGCACAGATTGTCGGATGGATAAATGCATCCTCTGATAATATTGATGATGAAAGGAGGTTGTTTGATGGATTCTTTAAGAAGTATGAATAATGCATTGGAGTATATTGAAGAGCACTTAACAGAGGAAATTGATTATATTGAAGTATCTAAAATCGCATATTGTTCAGAGTATCATTTCAAGCGGATGTTTTCTTTTTTAGCAGGCATAAGTTTATCAGAATATATTCGGAGAAGAAGACTGACGTTGGCTGCACTTGATTTGAAAGATAGGGATTTGAGAATAATTGATGTAGCCGTCAAATATGGCTATAATTCGGCTGATTCATTTTCCCGTGCTTTTCATTCTCTGCATGGCATTCTCCCTTCTGAGGCAAGGAGTGAGAATACACAATTAAAAGCTTATCCTCGAATGACCTTTCAATTATCAATTAAAGGAGGATGCGAAATGAACTATCGTATTGTTGAGAAAGGACCTTTTAAGTTAGTAGGATTTAAGAAGAGAGTTCCAATTATTTTTGAAGGTGTCAATCCAGAGATTGCAAAAATGACTGAACTTTTAACCATGGATGTTATTAATCAATTAAAAGCAATTTCAAATGTAGAACCTACAGGTATTATTAGTGCTTCCACTAATTTTTCAGAAGGTAGAATGGAAGAGAAAGGAGAATTAGATCATTACATCGGGGTAGCAACATCAAGTAATGAAACTGCAGATTTTGATGTATTAAAAATTGATGCTAGTACCTGGGCTGTATTTGAATCGATTGGACCATTTCCGGAAACACTTCAAAATGTGTGGGGTAGGATATACTCAGAGTGGTTTCCATCTTCAGGATACGAGGCGGTTGAAGGTCCTGAAATTTTATGGAATGAGAGTCCAGACACTGGAAATCCAAAGTATCGAAGCGAAATCTGGATTCCAGTAAAGAAAAAAGACTATTGATTACATTAATGTTTATTATTGAGGGCGCTCCTAGTAAGAGTGCCCTTTTCGTAAACGGTACGATTGGTGGATATGTTCCCGTCTACCGATAGTGCCAAAAACGCAGTGGATATGTTTCCGAGAACGGACACACTTATATGACATTCATTCTGTCCTCTCGAGCCATGTGGAGTGTATAGCGTTGATACAAAAGGAAATGTTCTAATATAATAAACTCTTGCTCTTTTAAATAAACTCTTGCTTCTATTATAAAAAACATTTGCTTTCTTTATATTTCCCTCTACATTTCCTTTAATTAAAAGATGAAATACAGATGGAAATACAGGAGACAGGAGAAAGGTATAAGAATCAAGGAATAATAAGGGATAAAAGATTGAAATAATGATAGGAAATTCTTCGTTTATTCAATTATTTTATCCTTCTTTTTTTCATATAAATCCTTATCCCTTGAACCTTAATCCTAATTCCTGTTTCTATTCCTGCATTAAGCAAAACTTTATTCTAATTTTAATAGAGTCTTGCTTTCAATTCATGGAATAAATTGGGAAAAAAGAGAGAAAAAAAGCAAAACTTTATTAAATTTTCGACGAAGGTATAAGGGTTTGAGGGGGGTGAAAAAGCAAAACTTTTTTATAAAGGAACATAGTAAGGACAGGAAATAGGGAAAAAATAAAAACGGATTTAAAATCATGGAAGAAAATGGGATATATTCTCTTTTCTTAAGGGTTAAGGAAAAAAGGAATAAGGATTAAGGGAGAAAAGATAGGAATAAGGATAGAAACAGGAATAAGGGAAACGACAGAAGATAAGGTATAAAAAAGGTTGAATTAATAGGGGAATGGTATTTAAAAAAAATAGAGTGAAGTAATATTATGGGGTAAAGTTTGAGATGTAGAATCGTATAAGTTAAATAATGTATAGTTGTTTTCCTGAATATAAGAAATATTGTGGAAAATGTGGTATTATTATAGAAAGTATTTAGAATATTTATTAAGGTATTTTAAATGACAATATATAAGGGCGGTGAAATATATGAAAATTATTGAATGTAATAATTCTGAAGAAGTAATAATTGATAATAGAAAAATAGATGGATTGTTACAAATAAAAAGTGCAATAAATGTAACAATAAATTGATTTACTATAAGAAATATGATTCATACTTTTGTGCTTATTGTAATAAATGGACAGAAAAAAGTTGTGGAGACCCTAATTGTAAGTTTTGTATGAGTAGACCTGGCAGGCCTTTGAAATAGGGTTAAGGAATAAGTATGTAAGGGAGGTAATTATATTGGATTGTATTACTTACGCTTCTCCTATAGAAATAATTAGCTATATACAGAATTTAGGTCCAGAGTGTAGATTTAGCCTCAAATTCAAACTTATAGGGTTAAAAGAAACAAAATGGTACCCTTTAGTGACGAAAATAAGTATTAAAGAAGATTTTTTAGAACTCTCATCAGAGCAATATAAGAATACCTTAAAATTCAATTATAAAATATTAGAATATATAATTATAAGAATATATGATAGGTATATTAAAAAAGAAGATATGATGCTGATGGTCGATAGAGATTATCATATTCCATTATTTTCTGAACAGTACTTTAAAGAATTGTTACCACAAAAAATTTATGATGAAGACAACATTTAGATTTAAGGTTTTTATATTATACCTAATCCCTATCCCCGAAGTTTTAAACCTGCCTTTCTTATAAATTCTTATAGTTTCTTATAATCATTAAATTATTACAAGATAATTTCTTATAAATTCTTATAATGATTTAACCATATTATTATTTTGTAAGCATTCATATAATAAGTACGTGATTTTAACATAAAAAGCTGCTATAAGTCAGTAAAATGCCAAATTTTCACTTTAGCTGCAGAGAGCTTAATTTTAGGTAATCAACTTACAATAAAACTTGGTGGAATGCATGAAGTGGAGTAGAGGCAGGTTCAAGGAATAAGGAGCTAGGGATAAGGATGAAAAGACAGGAACAAGGGATAAAGCAGGTATAAGGGGAAAGGGTCAAGGTTCAAGTTTTAGACTTGGGCTTTGGCTCTTTTTTGATGTGAGTAATGAGGGAAAGACAAGTTTTTTTATTTTAAAAGAAAATTGTGGTATAATATAATAGAAGGGCAATGCAAATTTATAGTTTTGAATACCTCCTCTTTTTGCCAACATGAGTAGAAAGAGGCAATAGGCTTACTAGAGGTCAGGGAGGAGGTGGGGGATATAGAAGATAAAACACAAATGATAATAATACTAGTAATAGTATTTGCAGTAACAATTGTTTGTATATCTTTACTGTTTTTAATAATGAAACTTGTTAGAGATACAAACAAGGAGATTATTACCAGATTAGGTGCAAAGCTAGATATTAAAGGCGTAAAATTTGAAACTGGTTTAGAAATAGATGTATCAGAAAAAGGTGAAAAGGAAAAACAGTAGACCCCCGGCAAAGGATTCTACTGTTTTAAAATATCAAAACTATAGATTAAAATGACTCTAAGAGCCAAATCTCTTTCTACTCTTATTATACCACAAAATAAACATTTTAAAACTAAAATTAGGATAAATTTAATCTTTGATAAAGTTTTTAAGAAAAGGAGTTGATTCAATGGAACTTTTAACGGTTTCTGTTGTAGCTACAGTTGCTATTATTTCCGTTTCAGTTGTTACTCTAAAGGCAATCAAGATGATTTTATCGGATGAAATTAATTTAGCTAAAAAGATAAAGAAAATATAGAAAATAAAGAGGTTATTGATTTTCTGAAAAAGCAAAATTTCTTATAACAAAAGGTAGCTCTGTATTTTTATAAAACAATTAAGCCTAACTTCTTGACCCTTTTTTCATCTATTTTACTTAAAAGAGCAGAATGCCTCTGTTCCTAAGCCTACAATATATAGATTTAAAAAGTTGTTTTTACGACAATGAGGGTATTATATGTATAAGAATAGAAATAAAGGAATCCTATGTAAAAAGAAAAATTAAAGGTTAAAGCATAAATAGAGGAGGTAATATTTGTTCAAAACATAGATATAATTAATGGCCTTGCAAAAAAAATGGGAATTAAGTTTATAATAGTAAAATCAGAAGAACTTTTTAAGTATAAGAATATTAACATTTCTAAAATACTAAATATATCTAAACCTAATAGACCAGAAGTAAAGGAGTTTTTTCAAAAACAATTGGAGGCATTAGAAAAGACAGGATTAAGGGATAAAACAGGAACAAGGGGAAAGGGTCAAGGTCAAGTATTAGACTTGGGCTTTGGCTTTTTTTAATGTAAGCGTGAGACAGGTACAATGGGAATAGAAACAGGGGAAAAGCAGGGTTCAAGGAATAAATGTTAAAGATGAAAAACTATTGAAGTTATATAGATAACTTAATAAACTATAAATTTAAACTCTAAAACTTTAATTATTATATTTCTTACTTCTTACTCTTTGTTGGTTTAAAAACAGATTTGGATTTAAACAAATGCTATAGATTATTTAATATTATAATTATATATGTTTAAATATATGTAAGCGTCAAATCCACCCCACATTTTAAAGAAATACCTTTTATGAGATAATACCTTTAAACATCACCAATAAGGGAGGTTATCTCAAATGACTGAATAAGAAAGAAAACTTTGGACTAAAAGAATCGAAGATTATAGGGCCAGTGGTTTAACAGCTATTAAATGGGCTGAAGAAAACAATGTTTCTGTCCATTGAAGAAATTACATACAAACGTAGAAAAAAATAAATGATTAAATAAAAAATCCTTCGAAGACCTACCAGTAGAAGTAATTGAATACGAATGTAATGGATCGTAAATACTCTGAGGCAGTTCCATTATACAGGCAAGGACAGCAATTTAAAAATTTTGGAATAGATTTATCTCGTCAAAATTGAGATTTAGATAATCCAGAAGATCTAGATAATCTTCTACCTTGATCAAATTCAATTCCACAAGAATGTAAAGTTCCTAACAAAGAATAGTATAATGTATAGCCTTCATCTTTAATAGGTGGAGGCTATTTAACGCTTACATTTGTTAGAATGTTTGTAATGGGAGGAACTACTTGTTTTTTTCTAGAAAGGATTCCTGGTGCATAAAATGAGTTATTCACAAGATTCTTGTCAAAGGCCCTTGCTACTAATTCTTTATTTCGTCCAACTACTACCATATCAGAAGCTTCTTTAAATATATCTGTAAGCATTAGAATAAATATCGAATAGCCTTGTTCTTTTGCTCTTTCTTCCATTAGTGAAATTAAATCAGCTTTCATACCATTTAAACTTTCTGGATCCATTGTATATACTTGGGCAATTCCTATTCTTTCTTCACCTATAGAGAATACCTTAAAGTCTTGACTTAGGAGTTCTTGAGGTGTTTTTCCCACTAGAGAAGTTCCTGCCTTGAACATTTCCATAGCAAATTTATTCACATCTAAGTCTGCAATTTTAGCCAATCTTTCCAACATCATTCTATCTGCATTTGTTGATGTAGGAGATCTAAATAATAAGGTATCTGAAATTATAGCTGCTGAGAGTATCCCTGCTATTTTCTTTGAAGGTCTTCTGCCATTTTCAAACAATATAGAAGCAATTATAGTAGATGTACTGCCTACTGGCTCATTTCTAAAATATATTGGATTTCCCGTAAACACATCTGCCACTCTATGATGATCTATGATTTCTAATATTTCACATTCTTCTAAACCATCTACTGATTGACTTCGCTCATTGTGGTCAACTAAAATTACCTTCTTTTTCATACTAGATATCAAATGATATCTAGATATTAAGCCTACCACTTTGTTGTTATTGTCATCATCTATTACTGGATATGATCTGTACCTTGTCTGAGACATTTTATCTTTTACATTATCAACCAAATCATCAAGGGTAAACACTATCAAATCATCTGTAGACATTACATGACGAATAGGAACAGACTGAGTTATTAATCTAGCTGTAGTAAATGTATCATGAGGTGTAGATAGTATAGTTACACCATTTTCTTTCCCTAATTTCACAATATCATCTTCTACCTTAACACTTCCAGTTAAAATCATCAATGAAATATTTTTATTGATTGCAAGCTTCTGGATATCTTTCCTGTCACCACATATGACTATGTCATTTTCTTCTATATATGTTTCTGCAGTTTTAGGTTCCATTGCAAGCACCAACAATTTACCGGTGATTGGTTTTAGATTGTTGGGCATTGTTACAATTTTAGCAGATAAAGTTTCTATAATATTATCCATAAGAGTTCCAGACTTTCCCAAAATGCCATTATCCCAGACATCTATATAAGAACCTATTATATCAGATATTGTAACTATACCTAATAATTGCTCATTTTCATCTATTACAGGAAGACTGTTTAAATTGTTTTTTTTCATCAGCTCTAATGCCATTCGCAGTGATATATCAGGACTTACAGGAGCGATTTTATCAAAATTTAAATCTCCAACACTAAGTCTTACTGTTTCTAAAAGAACTGGAGCAGCAACTCCAAAATAATCTAAAATAAATTTTGTTTCTCTATTTATTTCTCCAAGCCGTACTGGGATAGCATTAACATCTCCATTAGCATTTTTGTATTCTGCATAAGCCAATGCTGCACATATAGAATCTGAATCAGGATTTTTATGTCCTGTAATATAAATTGTTTCTTTCATATAAAGATACTCCCATCTTATTTATCTACTTTAATCCTTGTTTTTATCATATACAAAGTCACACTTTAGATTCTTAAAACACTTTTTATGCTTTTTTATAGCTCTCTATTCTGTCCTATAAAAACAATAGCAAGCAATCCTGGACCTGTATGTGTACCTATCACTGGGCCAAGACAATTAATTATGACATCCTTTACATTAAGCTCTTCCATGATCATATTTTTAAGGTATTCAGCATCTTCAATGCAATCACCATGAACAATATAAATTGTTTGTTCTTCTATATTGATACCCCTATCTTTTAATTCCTCCATTAAAACTCTTATTGCTTTTTTTCGACCTCTTACTTTTTGTGCTGGAACAAGTTTTCCATCATTATCTACAATCAAAATAGGTTTAACATTCAGCATAGTTCCAACTATAGCACTTGTAGCAGATAATCTTCCGCCACGTCTTAAATGATCTAAGCTATCAACTGTAAACCAATGATTAACTTTTAATTTATTTTTCTCTAGCCAGTCAACAATATCTTCTTTAGATTTCCCATCTTTTAGCATTTTATTTGCTTCCCTTACCAAAAGTCCTTGCCCAATACTAGCTGATTTGGAATCAATAACCGTAATATCTGCTTCTGGATTTTCACTTAATATAGTATTCTTTGCCATTATGGAATGATTGTATGACTCACTTAAGGCAGATGAAAGTCCTATGTAGATAATAGAATACCCTTCATCGACGTATTTTTTGAAATAATTTTCATATGTGTATGGTGTTATTTGTGCAGTCGTTGCCATTTCTCCATTTCTTAATTCGTGATAAAAATCCTCATAGCTAATTGTCTTTCCAAAATCATCTTCATAATCTTTTCCTTTTAAATAAAAATGAAAAGGAATAACAGGAATGTTGTTTTCTTCTAAAAAATCTTTTGGAATATCACAACTAGAATCTGTGATAATTATTGTCTTCACATATATCCCTCCAATGAATCAAAATATAATATAATAAGTTTATGTTCACTATAAATAAATAGACATCAAATATAAAAAAATTGCATCTAAAATTTTGCTCTTACTAGTTAAGATAAGCTTTTAAGTGAATTTTATCATGATATCACTTTATATACAAGACCATTATTTTCTAATATTTCACTATCTATTTTATATTTTATTTGAAATCTACTACTGTCTTTATATAAACTATAGGGAAATTAGAACTCATGGAAGAAACTGGCTAGAGAATAAACTTTATGCCCACTTCTCCCTATGGTAGTGTCTGAACATATCAGGGAATTGAGAATGGCTTCTTCTGTTGCTTCAGATGTAGCTCTAAATACTTTATTAATTTTCGATTCATCGATAATTTTTATATCAAGTATTTCTTTTTCTTCTTGATGCTTAATAATATTTCCTGTAGAAAATCCTATGGCTATTTCTCCACTGCCATGGCCAATAAATCCTCCTGTCCTTGCTATACCTGGGTTTACTCTTTTGATAACTCTTTTTAGCTGTCTAGAAGAGAGTGGGATATCAGTAGCTACTATTAGAATTATTGATCCTTTATCATCTCTTTGGTTTTCAGAATTTATAATATCTTTTAGTTCTTTCCCAACAAATTTCCCATTTATCATAAAATCATCCATGATTCCAAAGTTAGATAATACTAGTATACCTACTATATATTCTCTATTGTCAAGGTTTACTATACGTGAAGATGTTCCAATTCCACCTTTTAATCCATAACACATCATTCCTGTTCCAGCACCAACATTTCCCTCTTCAAATTCAGAACTTGCATTTTTTATAGCTTCAGATATATGAAAATCCTTAACATGAAGTCCTCTAATATCATTTAGATATCCATCATTACATTCACATACAATAGGATTTAAGGACTGTATATCCTTATCCATTGAAAGCATGTACTTTACTAGCCCTTCATGAGCTGCACCTATGCTTAAAGTATTTGTAAGTATTATTGGAGTCTCTATATTCCCCAATTCTTCAATTTGAACTAATCCTAAACTTTTTCCAAAACCATTAATTACATGGCAAGCACCTACAACTTTTTCTTTAAATAAGTTTCTACCATGAGGGATAATTGCCGTAACGCCTGTTTTTATTTCTCCATCATCTAATGTCACATGACCTACTTTTACTCCAGGTACATCTGTAATGGAGTTTTTATTTCCTGTCTTCATACTTCCAATAGACGAATAGAAATCTCTAATTCTTTTTTGCCCTTTCAAATTATCTCCACCTTTTCATAAATATTATAGTTTAAAATTGCATGTAGTAGTATTAATACATAATATTAGTTTTGACTACCTTAGCTATATTTTTATGATCATTATATATTGTAAAAACTTTTTGATATCCAGGTAAGTCTACATAGAGTTCTCCAAGATATGGATTTCTCTTTGTAGTTACAACTTTATAAATCATGTATATAAATACGGCAATATTAATTGCCAATGCTAGAAAACTTACGATAAAATAAATTTTCGGGTTATATGTTGACATTACTTGATATTTCCCTTGGTCTTGGAAATTAGGAAACGTTTGTGCAAACATACACCAAATGGCAAGAGTATGTGCTCTATGTTGTAGCCATGCACCTTTTCCTAATGTAAAAGCACAAAGAGTTGGTGCAAGCAACAATGCAATACCACAATACCATGCATGACCTGGTAAACAATTATAAGTATATGCAAAATTCCATACATCATAAGCTAATATCCAAAACCATAGCATATCAGGCCATAGCATGTCCATACTTTTATCATTTTTTGTTTTCTTTCTTATGACAATTCCAAACCATCCTGTAATAGTTATGATATTAAGAATACCTGCAATACCATTCATATAATTCCATGGTCCACTTATCATGACTTCGCCTTCAAATAAATCTTTCATAAGCCCAAGACTACCAATTTGGAAATCACGAGATACAGCTTCAATGATATTAATAGCAAGAATTAATGGTGGGAAAATAAGAGCAGCTTTTTTTTCGGAGAGACGCCATAAAACTTTTCCTGTATTTTTGTCTTTCTTTTCAAAATGTCTTATAAACCAAAAACCTATACATCCTGCAGTAGCAGAATAGACTTTTGCCAAGTGAAACCAATCTGTATAGGTTTTTTCTTTTAGAACTGTAAACCATAAAATCGACAGTATTGTCGGTAAAATTATAAAACTAATAAATGCACCTGTTTTTGATCTTCTCGAAAATTCATTAAATAGGAACAATGCCACAAATACTATAAACCACATACCCCAAGCTGAAAACAGAGTTGCTCCTTCAGCATAATTGAATGTAAACATAGGCAAACCTCCTCTAAATTATTTGTTATAGAATTGTCAATGAGTAAATTATACATTAATTCATACAATAAATCAACTAAAAATTAACAATCAAGGAAGCTTTTTTTGAAATCTACAGGAAAGTTTATTTAAGATATATCAATTCAAGTTTACCTAAACATTTGAACAGGGAGTTTCACAAAATTTAAAAGAAGTGACTAATTAAAAGCTCTCAAAACCTTGTTTTCTCAAAGTTTTGAGAGCTAAAAATCAACCTGTTCAATCTGGTTCTACTGAATTTCTAATGACAATTTCTTTTAAGATGAATTCCATTCCGCTCAATATTTCCCAATCATCAGCTTCACAATAAGGGCATTTCCCCTTGTTTTTTATAATTTTAAAAACTTTATTGCAGTGATGACATAAACCGTTTGCGGGAATCATCTCAATTTTCAAATTAGAGTTCTTAAGAAGAGTTCCTTCTGCTGCATTAGGAAAATATTCCATCATATATCTAGGTACAATTGATGACATTTCTCCTATTTGCACAACAACAGTATCTATTTCATCAATATTGTTTTCAATTGCCGCTGTTTCAATCATCTTTATTAATTCTACCAATATAGTTATTTCATGCATAATATTTCCCTATTTATCCATACTATCTCTATTTGGATTTAAAGCTGTTTTAATTTTAATATTAATTGCTCGTGCAACTGCATGTGGTTTGATTTTTTCATAGCCGTAACTATAAGCATTAAACTTACGATGGATTGTGATTGCATCAAATTTACATCTTGTTGTACATTCTCCGCAACCAATACATCGATTTACATCAACATGAGCAATTCCACATTTTAAGCAACGATCAGTTTCAGATTTTAATTGTTCTTCCGTAAATGTAATACGCGGATCTGAGAAAGTATTGTTTTTGCTTGAATCATAACGAACTTTTTGACGCTTGACTCTATCATAGCCATCAAGATTTAAATTATCTTTGTCAATTGCTTTAAAGATTCTTCTATTTCTTCCTAATGTCAAAGATTGACCAGGATGAACATATCGGTGCAATGATTCAGCTCCTTCTTTACCTGCAGCAATAGCATCAATAGCAAATTTTGGCCCAGTATAAACATCACCACCAACAAATATATCTGGTTCACATGTTTGATATGTCAATTGTTGAGCTTTG
Organism: Sporanaerobacter sp.; assembly: GCF_047830725.1. Classification (NCBI taxonomy): domain Bacteria; kingdom Bacillati; phylum Bacillota; class Tissierellia; order Tissierellales; family Sporanaerobacteraceae; genus Sporanaerobacter; species Sporanaerobacter sp. The sequence goes on from NZ_CP181252.1 coordinate 1,295,417, forward strand.
GCAGTCATATTAGGGTTTAATTCTACTTTGCTGTTATTTAATATATCGCCCCAAACAATAGATTGTCCGATTGATAATAATACTTTATCGGCTTTTACGGTTTTAACATCATTTTCATCATATTTTGGATTAAATTTTCCATTTTCATCAAAAACACTTAAACAACGTTTAAATTCAACAGCTTTAATTTTACCATTCTCAATAATGATTCGCTTTGGACCCCAACCATTGTTCACAAAAATACCTTCGTTCTTAGCTTCAAGAACTTCTTCATCTTGGGCAGGCATTTCATTTTCGCCTTCTAAGCAGAACATATTTACAGTTTCGGCTCCTGTTCTAAGGGAGGTTCTTGCAACGTCAATTGCGACATTACCACCACCAATCACCACGACATTACCTTTAGTCTTAACATCTTTGCCTAGGTTAATATCTCTTAAATACTCTACACCACTAATTACATCTTCATGGTCTTCGCCCTCAATATTAAGTTTTCGACCACCTTGGGCACCAATAGCAATGTAGAATCCTTTGTATCCTTGGGAACGCAATTCATCTAAAGTGATATCTTTGCCTACTTCAACACCACATTTAAACTCAACACCTAATTGACGTAGTACATCAATTTCAGCTTCAACAACATCTTTTTCGAGTCTAAATGAAGGTATGCCCAAAGTCAACATTCCACCAAGTTTTTGTTGTTTCTCAAATACTGTGACTGTATAACCTTTTTGAGCTAGATAGTATGCACAAGAAAGTCCTGCTGGTCCAGAACCAATTATGGCAATTTTAATATCACTAAAATCATATAATTTTTCTGGAATAAATCTTGTCTTACTATTTAATTCCACATCAGCTATAAATTTTTTGATTTCATCAATTGCAACAGGTTCATCAATATCTCCTCTAGTACATTCACTTTCACAATTATGTGGACAAATACGACCACAAACTGCAGGGAATGGATTTTCCTTTTTAATTAACTCTAAAGCATCATGATATTTTCCTTGAGCTGCTAATTTTATATATGCTTGAACAGCGATATGAGCTGGACAAGTTGTCTTACATGGGGATGTACCACATTCGTATACATTTTCAAAATTTTCTCTGAAATTTGGGTTATAGCGTTCTGGACCCCAATTGTGGTCATCAGGAAGTGGAGTAAGTGGATATTCAATTGGTTTTTTAGTACATAAATTTTCTCCCAATCGTACAGCATTGGCAGGACATGTTTCAACACATTGTCCACAAGCTGCACATTTTTCAGGATCTACTTCTGCAATATAATTAGAGCGGGACATGTTTGGAGTATTAAAATATTGGGAAGTACGTAAAGCTAGACAAACATCACGTTGACAATTACAAATTGCCCAAATTTTATTAGTACCATCCATATTTGTTACTTGATGCATATAACCTTTTTTTTCTGCTTGCAAAAGAACTTTTTCAGCTTCTTCTTTTGTGATACGTCGTGCTTTCCCTGTCATAATAGCAGATTCAGCAGTAGCTCCAAGAAGAATACACAATTCTTCTGCTATACTACCAGTACCTTCACCCATTTGAGTACGAACTAAACGACATTGACATGGTGCAATACCAATGTGGTTTTGATATTTAGTTAACCAATAAGATAGCTCTTCATAGGGTGCCCTTCTGGTTTCAGATTGGATAGCTGATTCAACTGGAATAACACGCATTGCTCCATTACCCATTGGCATGATTCTAGTGACAGGTTCAACGACTTCTCTTGTATATTGTTCAAAGGCTTTAGCTATTTCAGGGTGAGTTTCAACTTGTTCATGATTAAGCATCATCAGTTCATAAATTCCTGGAACATAAATTGGAAGTTCAAATTTGTCTGTTCCATCGCCCTGTGGTTTAATTTCAATGACTCCCATATCAGCAAGTTGCATACAAATATCAAAAGTTTCAGCATAGCTCTTATTCACCCTTGCCGCAATATCCTCTACAGCTTCTGGCTTTCTTCTTTTCATGGCAAGAACAACATCAGCTTGTTCATCATTTACTAAATCAGCAAACACATAATATCTTGGATCATCTTCAGTAAAGTTTATTTTTAAACCGCTGATATGTTGTGCCATTTCAATAATTTTTGGACGCATTTCATTATCCCCCTTATTTTTATAAATATTATTTTTTTACTTCCGATACTTGAGCTTTTAGCCAATTAGTTCAAGCATCTATACTTTCCCCAATATGAGCTGAAATTGGGAAAATGCTAATATTTGTATTAAGATTTTTAGCACGTTCACAAATGGCATGCATATCAAAATAAAAATTTCACAATGTACTATATATTGTATTCTTCATAATATGTTAAAATCCTTTTTAAAATGTCAAAATATTTAGTTATTTTCAAAACATAAGAAGGCTAGAATAAATAGAGTGCAGTATTAATACATAATATTAGTTTTGACTAATTTAGCTATATCTTCACAATCGTTATATATTGTAAATTCCATTGAACCTGTGTTGTCTATAGTAAATATAGTAGCTTCTTTTTCATGTAAAATTAATGTATCATCAGTCAAAGGAATATACAATTTTGCTTGTCCAGATGCACAATAAATAACTTGAGTATTTTTAGAATATCTTTTCATATCTACATTTAAAGCAAATTTTCTTTCTTCCCCTTCTTTGATGAATAGACTTTCCAGATTTCCATTTGCATTTTCATTCATCATCAAGTTAAAATCCACTACTTTTCCATAGCTCTTTGTATTCCAGCTACCGCTAAAGCTGTCCTGTTCAAAAGGTTTCAATACACATTTATGGTGGTTTTCATGTACTAGTTCAAGTTTTCCATCAAGTATCATAATGATTCTATTTATTCCTGGAAGGTGAGTAAAAGTTGATTCTTCTACTTCAACTTTAGCTGAACTGATACGCCAAATGAAATTTCTTTCACTATATACAGCATCTTCTGGGTATATGGCAATTTGCGTTGTAGTTCCTCCTGACCATTCACTTGTTTTGAATTCATCACTTTTTATCAATTTTATTTCATATGTCATATTTATTTCACTCCTTTTAAAATATATATATATTATAATCTATTTAGGCACCTTATTATGTGTAATTTGAATAATAATGCTCACTATATGGAAGAATAGACATTTCAATATAAGAGAAGTATTAGTTATTGGTGTAGGAGATGGAAGTAAGGAATTCTAGCACTTTGATATTGTCACAAAATGAAGGATAAGGTGCTTTTTTAGTTGGAATGTATTTTATTTATTTGGTATTAAATTATATTTGGGTATAAATAATATACTAATTTGTATGAGGGGGATTTTAAATGGGTTTAGGAGATGAATTTATCTCAGTTAAAATGGGAAAACAAAAACATATAGCTTTAATTGCTCATGACAATAGGAAAGAAGATTTGATTCGGTGGGTAGAAACAAATAAAGATAAGCTTGGAAGACATTTTTTATGTGGAACAGGAACTACTGCAAGGCTTATTTCAGAAAAAGTTCATTTGCCTGTGAGAGCTTTTAATAGTGGACCACTAGGAGGGGATCAACAAATTGGTTCTCGTATTGCTGAAGGTGGAATAGATTTTATGATTTTCTTTTGGGATCCCTTGTCAGCTCAACCCCATGATCCAGATGTAAAAGCACTTCTTCGTATTGCAGTATTATATGATATACCAGTTGCAAACAATCAGGCTACAGCAGATTTTTTACTTTCATCGCCACTAATGGAAGAAGAATATGAAAGAAAAATAATCAATTATTCTAAGAGAATTCACAATGAATAAATTCTATTTTCTTATTTAAAATACTTTAAAAGTTTATTAGTGTAATATTGTTATTTAAAGGTATAATATTAATAGGTTTTGAAAACAAATATTTTGGATATACAAAAAAGGATTTTGACTTATATTGTCGAATATATAATATAAAGATGCTAAGTTTAGAATTGGATAATATGAAAAGAGAAGGTGAAACATGATAAAAGTAGGTGAAATTCAAGAGTTAGATGTAGTTAAAATTACTCCAAAGGGAGCTTTTTTAGGTTTAAAGGGAAGCAATGAAATGGCGTTTTTGCCAGAAAAAGAGATTCAAGGAAAGATTAAAATAGGAGACAAGATAGAAGCATTTGTATATAAAGATGATAAACTGTTAGCTACTACAAAAAGGCCTAAAATAGTTGCTGGAGAAATAGGGCTTTTAAGAGTTGTGGAAATAACAAAAATAGGTGCTTTTTTAGATTGGGGATTGGACAAGGATTTATTTCTTCCTTTTAGAGAACAGTTTGGGAAAATTGAAAGAGGCGAAAAATATTTAGTTGGTGTATATGTAGATAAAAGCAATAGACCATGTGCAACTATGCAGATAAAAAAATTACTTTCTACCAATTCTCCATACAAAGAAAATGACAAAGTTTCTGGAACTATATATAGCATAAATTTTGAAATGGGAGCTTTTGTAGCAGTTGATAATAAATATGATGGACTTATTCCCCAAAATGAACTATATGGGGTCTATAGGCCTGGAGATAAAGTAGAATTGAGGGTGACTAAAGTAAGAGAAGATGGTAGACTATATTTGAGTTTGAGAAGTAAGTCTTACAAACAAATGGATAGAGATGCAAATACTATCATAAATAAGATGAAGGCCAACGGGGGAGAATTGGATTTAAATGATGCTAGCTCGCCAAGAAGAATACAGGAAGAGCTAAATATGAGTAAAAGCGCGTTTAAAAGAGCAGTAGGAAGACTGCTAAAGGAAGGAAAAATTGAGTTTACTCGAAGAGGTATTAAATTTAAAACAATGAGATAAAGGAGAGGATTTATATGATTAAAAGAATCAAGACAAAATTTGATACTATTGAAATGTTAAATTATTTTTGGCAAGTGGTTAGTGAAAAAGGAAAGGTAGGAGATCCTTACTTGATAAGTGTAGCTGATTCGGAAGATATGAAATATGTATATGATGATGAATTTAATAAAGATAGTGTGAGAAGAGTATTAAGTGCAATAGAAAATAGAGAAATGTTAAATAGTGAAAGCAAAAAGGAAAGAAGATTTTGGAACTATAATATGTGGATGATGGAGGATTTAGGGTTTACTCAAATGATGGTAAATCCAGTGAAAACACTAAATTTAAATTCAGTAATGGATAAAATAAATGAAAGTGGCGTAGAATCAAAATTTGAAGAGTTAGAAGTAATATTTGTTCCTGGAACTGAAGAAGAGTACAAAATAGTAGATAACAAACTCATAATCAATTTCTTTAGAATTAAAGCTGATTTATATGAAGAAAACAAAGTGACAATTGGAGAAATTTCACTTGTAGACTATATAGAAGAAAAACTTATGGAATTGTTGAACAATTAATTATTGAAATGTATTGACTTTGAAATTAAAATCTAGTAATATGTATTAAAATAAATATATAAAAATTCTATGATAGGAAAGAGTAGTTAGAATGAAGTATTTAAAGAGAGCTGAGGGTGGTGAGATCTCAGTAGTACAGACTCTAATGAATGGATCCTTAAGATGCATTGCGAAATCAAATGGAGAGTAGCATTTGCCGGAAGCCTACCGTTATCTAAGGACAGGATATGCTAGTATCCCATGAAAGAGATGTGCTTTTGCACAATTTAGGTGGTACCGCGAATTTAACCTTCGCCCTATTTTATATTTGGGCGAGGGTTTTTTTATTTCTATTAAAAAATTAAGGAGGGGTTTTTGTGAAAAAATTTGATGGTTATTTTGGACAATATGGTGGTTCTTATGTTGGAGAATCTATGAAAGAGGTATTAAAAGAATTAGAAAATTTGTTTTATCAGTATATTGAAGATGAAGACTTTTTGAAAGAGCTTAAATATTATTATAAAAATTATGTTGGAAGAGAAAGTCCACTATACTTTGCAGAAAATTTGACCAAATATACTGGAGGAGCAAAGATTTATTTAAAAAGAGAAGATTTAAATCATACAGGAGCTCACAAGATAAATAATGCACTAGGTCAGGCATTGTTGGCAAAAAGAAGTGGCAAAAAGAGAATTATTGCTGAAACGGGAGCAGGTCAGCATGGAGTTGCTACTGCTACGGTTTGTGCACTTTTTGATATGGATTGTACTATATATATGGGTAGTACAGATGTAAAAAGGCAAGAACACAATGTCTTTAGGATGAAAATGCTTGGGGCAAAAGTAGAGCCTGTAGAAGAAGGAAGAGGGACATTAAAAGAAGCAGTAGATAAAGCCTTAGCTGATTTTGTAGAAAATAGTCAAGATACTTTTTATCTATTGGGTTCAGCTGTAGGACCTCATCCATATCCTCTAATGGTTAGAGAATTTCAAAGTATAATTGGGAAAGAAGCAAAAAGACAGATAATTAAAGAAGAGGGACGCTTACCTGATTATCTGGTTGCTTGTGTTGGTGGTGGCAGCAATGCCATAGGTCTTTTCCATCCTTTTATAGAGGATAGCGAAGTGAAAATTATAGGAGTAGAGCCTGCTGGGAAGGGTATTGATACGGGATGTCATGCAGCTTCTATTTCTAAGGGTGAAGTAGGAATTATTCATGGATTTAAATGTTGTACTCTAAAGGAAGACTCAGATATATATTCTATTGCAGCAGGACTTGACTATCCGGGGGTTGGGCCTGAACACTGTTATTTAAAAGATATAGGAAGGGCTTCATATGTTTCTGTTACTGACATGGAAGCTTTGGAAGCTTTTTATAAACTTTCAAAATTAGAAGGCATCATACCTGCCCTTGAAAGTGCCCATGCTGTAGCTTATGGTATGAAACTTTCTCGTACTCTTCCAAAAGATAAGATAATAATCATCAATTTATCTGGCAGGGGAGACAAAGATATGGCTCAAGTCATGGAGTTAAGTGAATATAAATAAATATATAGTTGAAACTAGTAGCTCATCATGTCATAATCAAAATATGAGGTGATTGTGTGAAGAAAAAGTACTATGCAGTTAAAAATGGAAGAAATATAGGAATATATAGTTCTTGGAGTGAGTGCGAGAAACAAGTAAAGGGTTATTCTGGTGCAGAATACAAGAGTTTTCTCACTCTCAAAGAAGCTAAAGATTATTTAAATGGTGAAGAGAATAGTGAAGAAAAGGATATTTGTGATTTGAAAGACAATGAAATGATAGCCTATGTAGATGGAAGTTTTGATGTGAAAGTTGGATATTATGCTTATGGCGTTATATTATTTTCAAAGGATGGGAAATTCACATATTCAGGTCGAGGAAATGAAAAAGATTTGATAGAGATGAGGAATGTGTCAGGAGAAATTAAAGGGGCAATGGTCGCCATGAACATTGCCCTAGAAAAAAATGTAGATACGCTTTATCTCTACTATGACTATATGGGGATAGAGAAGTGGCTTACTGGTGAATGGAAAACAAATAAAATTGGGACAAAGAGATACAAAGAGTTTTATGATTCTATAAAGGATAGATTGAATGTAGTATTCAAAAAGGTTAAATCTCATAGTGGAGATACTTACAATGAGGAAGTAGATAAACTTGCTAGAGCAGCTTTAAAGATAGATGAAAATTAGTAGCCAAATTCATCACTTAGAGAATCATCATTTTCTATCCAATCTTTTACTTTTATTGTTCTAAACTCATTTTTGGTGTCCCTAACTATTACATTTTCAATACCTGCATTTATAATGAGTTTTTTGCACATGGCACAAGAATTAGTGTTTTCAACTAGCTTTCCTGATTTAGGATCTTTACACGCTAGATAGAGAGTAGAGCCAATCATATCTTTTCTTGGTGCACTTATGATGCAATTGGCTTCGGCATGAACTGAACGGCACAATTCATAGTGTGTGCCCCTAGGGATATTCAATTCTTCTCTTCTGCAATATTTTAAATCAGAACAATTTTTTCTTCCCCTAGGGGCACCAGTATATCCAGTAGCAATTATTTCATCATTTTTAACTATGATTGCACCAAAGTTTCTTCTAAGGCAAGTACCTCTTTCGGCCACAACTTCAGCTATGTCTAAATAATAATTAGTTTTATCTCTTCTTTCCATGATATTTCCTCCTTTACAGTTTAAAATTAATTAAATTTAATAAAAAGCGGTACCTTGGACCTATAATAGTATGGCAAAAAAACTATATATATTATATAATATAATGTATTGTAACATATTTTTAATATTTATGAAAAGAGTGAGGGGTTTGGGGGGGACAAATAAAAAAATTTCATTAAAATACTTTATTCCTATTTTCATAATTATATATTATAGTGTAGTGTTCATGTCTAAGGAAAACATTTACATACAGAAATTGGCAAGCGATTTATTGGGGATAAGTGGATCTTTTATAGCTTTTATAGTTCTTTTTAATGTGTATAGAAACACTGTGAAAAGTGAAAGATACTATTGGTTTTTTTTATCATTGGGAATTTTTAGCTATACAATTGCTGAAATGTGTCGGGCCTATTATGATTTGATTTTAAAAACTGAGGCCCCTATTTTAGGGATTCATAGTATTTTTTATTTATTACAATATCCATTAAGCTTATTTGGTATACTTTATATAATTTCAAAGAGAAGAAATAAGATGACAAGTTTAAAATTATTTTTTGACAATTTAATTATATTTACAATGGTTTTTACATTAGCTTTATACTATCACAATATGAAAGTATCTTTTTTAAACAGCATGGATTTACGCTCTTTTTCTGTTATAATGGGATATATTATAAAGAATTTGAATTTGTTTTTTAGTGTATTGTTTTTGTATTTTGCGGTGAGAGAAGTGCTTCCTAAAAAGGTAGCGTATATTGGGGCTAGTGGATTTTTATTGGAGACAGTAATGGATGTAATTTATATTTATATGGATGTATTTGGTATTACAAAAAGCCTTATATATTATAAAACAATGTGGATATTGCCTTTGCTTGTCATTGCATTTTCTGGTGAAATATTTGAAGATGTAGAAATGATTCCTAGGAGAAAATATAGAAGAGAAAATGTTTCTGTAATATTGTCAGCTTATATAGGAATAGTTATATTTCTTATAGTGACTATTTTAAAAGCAAAAAAAATGGATGTCATTTTTTTAGGGTTTTTGATTACAGGTGTATTTATAGCTATAAGACAAAGTTTGACAGTAATAGAAAATTACAGGCTGGTAAACTTACTTATTCAATCAAATGAAGAATTAAAAATAAATAAAATGGAGCTTGAAAATGCTAATAAAGAACTTCAAAGGTTTTATAGAGTTAAGGATATGGAGTCTAAAACTGATTTTCTCACAGGACTCTACAATAGAAGATATATAGATGAAAAAATAGAGGAAATTTCTCTAAAATGTCAAGGTCTAAAAAATAATATATCTGTACTCATGCTGGATATCGATCATTTCAAAGGTATAAACGATACTTATGGTCATGGTGTAGGCGATATGATATTAAAAGAAATTTCTAAAATCATGAAAAACAATACTAGAAGTGATGATATACTAATTAGATTTGGTGGAGAAGAATTTGTATGCTTATTGCCAAATACTGACGTGAATACGGCGAAAAAAATAGCTGAAAGACTTAGAAGTCAAGTTGAAAACAACAATTTTAGAGTGTGGAATTTTGATATATCAGTTACAATAAGTATTGGGGTATCTCAAATAGATGAAATTAGTAAAAATAGTGATATAAGTAGTGTCATAATAGAAGCTGATAAGGCACTGTATGAGGCTAAAAAATGTGGGAGAAATAGAGTGGCTTGTATGTAAAAACACCTTTACTTGAGGGTGTTTTCTTTTTTATAGAAAAATAGTACAATGTTTATGGTATTAATAAATTTATATAATAGGGGATGAAATAATGGATTATATGGATTTACATAAGAATTCTTATGTGGTAGATGCTCACTCAGATATTCTACTTCATATGTTGATGGAAAAGAGTAGAAAAAGAAATGAAGACATACTTGTTTCAAAACATTTGCCTTTATTAAAACAGGGAGGTGTAAATTTAGTATTTGTAAATACTTTTGAAAATTTGCATCCTGAAGGTTCTTTAAAGGAAGCATTGGTTGAAATATCTGAGGTGTATAGACAACTTAGAAATACTGAAGAAGCTATTCTCATACGAACTAAAAGAGATTTAGATGAGGCAATGAGTAAAAATAAAATAGGTTTGGTATTGTCAATGGAGGGTATGGAACCTATAAGCAATGAATTGGGATTGATTGATGTTTTCTATGAATTAGGTCTTAGAAGTGCTATGCTTACATGGAATTGGAGAAATTATTTTGCAGCAGGTGTTTCGGAAAGTGGTGGATTAAGTGAATTGGGCAAAGAGGCTATATTGAAGATGGAGAGATTAGGTATAATAGTTGATGTTTCACATTTAAATGAGGAAGGATTTTGGGATATAATTGATTTAGTTAAGAATCCTATTATTGCTTCTCATTCAAATGCCAAAGCTATATACAATCATGAGAGAAATTTGACAGATGAACAAATAAAAGCTATTGCCAAAACTGGTGGTGTTATAGGAATTAATGGATATTTTACAGAAGACAAAGAAAAAGAATCTATGGAAAGTTTTATGAAACATTTAGAATATATTTTAGAGTTGGCAGGAGAGGACCATGTAGGATTGGGATTTGATTTTAATGAGTATTTAGGTTCTAAAGGGACAAAAGATTTAGAGGATTGTACTAAAATTCCAATAGTGACAAAAGAACTTCTAAACAGAGGTTATAGTGAATCTACTATAAGAAAGGTATTGGGAGAAAATTTTGTGAGAGTGCTTAAAAATATTTTGCCATTATAGAATATAAAGGCGGGTATATTTAAAGTTCAATGAGGGGGATAAAATTGAGAAGAAAAATTTCCATGCTTTTAATATTTATTTTACTGTTTTCTACTATTCCTGTAAAAGCGGAAGATAATGGCGAGAAAGATGAAACAATCATATCTATGGCAGGAGATGTTTTGTTTGATGGAGGCATTAGAAAATATCACAATCAATATGGAATAGGATATCCTTGGGAAAAGGTAAAAGCATATTTTATAGAAGATGATTTGACAATAGTAAATTTAGAAACCAGTATTACCAATAGAGGAAAAAAGTGGCCAAACAAGCAGTACAATTTTAGATCCAGTCCTATGACATCAAAGGCGATGAAAGAATCAGGAATAGATGTGGTGACTCTTGCAAACAATCATGTGCTAGATTACGGATATGATGGATTTATGGATACATTAGACAATTTAGATAAATATGAAATTAAATATACAGGAGCTGGAAGAAATAAAAGTGAAGCAATGAAGGGAATTATAGTTGAGGAGAATGGAATTAAAATTGGAATTGTGGCTTATTCAAGAGTTATCCCAGATCCAAAGTGGTATGCAAATGATAAAAGACCTGGGGTTCTTAGTGGATATGATATTTATGTAGATGAAGTGTGTAAAAAGATTCAAGAGATGAAGAAAAATGCAGACATAGTAGTTCTTTCTATTCACTGGGGAGTTGAAAGAAGTACTACTCCAAGAGTACAAGAGATAAAGTTTGCTAAAAGAGCGATAGACAGTGGAGCAGATATTGTCATGGGTCATCATCCTCATGTTCTTCAAGGGATAGAGGTTTATAGGGGGAAACCTATTTTTTATAGTTTGGGAAATTTTGTTTTCAATTCAACAAGTGAATTAAGCAAGAAGACCATGATTGGGCAAATAGTCATAAAGAATAAGAAAATAGAAAGAGTAAATATCATACCATGTAAAATAGCCAATTCAAGACCTATACCTTTAGAGGGCAAAGAAAAAGCAGAAGCTATATCCTATATAAATGGTTTATCTAAAGGTTTTAATACCAAGATAGAAAAAGAAGGATTCATAGATATAAAGTAGAATTTGTGATATTTATCAATAGTTTATGAAAAAAGGAAATGAATGGGGGTACTTTTATGTATGGTTTAATTCTTGAAGGTGGAGGAGCCAAAGGAGCATATCATATAGGAGCATATAAAGCTATAATGGATATGGGGATTGAAATTGGTGGAATAGCAGGTACTTCTGTTGGAGCACTGAATGGAGCTATGCTAGTTCAAGGTGAGTATGAGAAAGCTTATGAACTTTGGTACAATATGACTTATTCAAGGGTTATAGAAGCTAATGATGAGGAAATAGAAAAAATAAAAAAGGGAAAGATGAGTAGAAGTGATATAAAAAATTTAGCAGGAGCTATTAAGGGAATCATAAGTGATGGAGGATTAGATATAACTCCCTTGAGAAATTTGCTGGAAGAAGTAATAGATGAAGAAAAAATTAGAAATTCAGGGAAGGATTTTGGTATAGTCACAGTATCACTTTCAGATTTAAAACCTGTGGAAATATGTATTGAAGATATACCTAAAGGAATGCTTGTAGATTATTTAATTGCCAGTGCATATTTTCCTGTATTTAAAAAAGAAAAGATAGACGGGAAAAAATATATAGACGGCGGAGTTTACAACAATCTTCCTATAAATTTGCTTTCGGATAAAGGATATAAAGATTTAATTGCTGTAAGGACTTATGGTGTAGGCAGAACTAAAAAATTTGACAATAAAGATTTAAATATTATATATATTTCACCCAATGAGGATTTAGGAAAGACCTTAGATTTTGATAGTGAAATAGCTAGAAGAGATTTGCAACTTGGATATTATGACGGAATAAAGGCTTTGAGAAAACTTAAGGGCTATAAATATTATATTGAGCCTAAGATGGACGAAGACTACTTTTTAAATACTCTATTAGATTTAGGTGAACACAAAATTTTAGAGATAGGACAAGTTCTTGGTATAGAAGATGTACCTTATAGAAGGGCTTTGTTTGAGTTTATAATTCCAAAGATAAGTGAAATTTTAGGGACAAATAAAGAAAATGATTATGAAGATATTGTCATAAGATTTCTCGAAATATTGGCAGAAAAATATGATATAGAAAAATTTAAGATATATTCTTATGATGAATTTTTAGATATTGTTAAGGAACAACATGAAGAAAGAGAAATAGAAGAAGACAGTGGAGGAATATTGGCTAAAGTTGTAAGAAAAGTAGATTTTCTTTCTGCATTGAACAAAGAGGAAACAATTTTAAATGTTGCCGATATCATATTTTAGAGCTTGGGAATGAATTTATTTGACATAAAATAAATAAGAATGATATTATTAAATAGAAAATAGAATAGTGGTTTAGGTGCCCTATGGGTTAAAAGGGAAAGTGGTGAAATTCCACTACAGCCCCCGCTACTGTAAATGGTGACGAATTCCATATCCACTGGCTTTGCTGGGAAGGAGGAAAGAGGATTTAGCCATGAGTCAGGAAACCTGCCTGAACTAAAAGCATTCTTTCGGAGGGAAAGGTAGTGTTTTTTGTTGATTTGTAGGCAAGAGAACTTCGAGGAGGTTCTCTTTTTTTTGGAGGTGAGAAAGTGACAAGTATTATGGTACAAGGTACTACTTCTTCTGCAGGAAAGAGTATGCTTTGCACAGCACTGTGTAGGATATTTGTAGAAGATGGATTTACTGTATTTCCATTTAAATCTCAAAATATGTCATCTAAGTCGTACATCCTTGAAGATGGGCGTGAAATAAGTACAGCACAAGCACTTCAAGCTGTTGCTGCTAGACTTAAGCCAGATTCAAGAATGAATCCTATTCTTTTGAAGCCTACTGGAGACAGAACTAGTCAAGTTTTTATAGATGGCGAAAATAAATATACTATGGATGCGGTAGAATATTTTAAATTTAAAAGTAGCTTAAAGCCTATGATATTAGAGACATTTAAGGAAATTGAGAGTACTTACGATATAGTAGTGATAGAAGGGGCAGGAAGTCCAGCAGAGATAAATTTGAAGGAAAATGATATTGTGAATATGGGCATGGCTGAAATGGCAAATTCTCCGGTATTGTTGATAGCTGATATAGATAGAGGCGGGGTATTTGCATCTCTTTATGGAACAGTAATGCTTTTAGAAGAAGAAGAAAGAAAGAGAATAAAAGGACTTGTCATAAATAAGTTTAGAGGAGATATATCTCTTTTACAATCTGGCATAGACATGATAGAAAAGCTAACTCATATTCCTGTAGTTGGAACTATTCCTTATGTTCATTTGGAACTGGAAGATGAAGATAGTCTTTTAGATTATGAAAAGAATTGCAATAGCAAAGAACAAAGGGAATGGGAAAAGGAAGAAGAGATATCTAAATTTGCAAAGGTAGTTAGAGAAAATATAAATATGGAGTATATTTACTCTGTTTTGAAGAAATAGGTGAATTATGTGATGGATATTGTATTGGCAGTTTTTTTGGATTTGCTTATAGGAGATCCCTATAGTTTTCCTCATCCAGTGAAATATATGGGGAAGCTTATTTCAGTTGAAGACAATTTGCAAAGAAAGATTTTTAAAACTAAAAGAGGACTTAAAATAGGCGGATTTATAATAGCTTTTTTGAATATTTTTATAGCCTATTTTGTTCCATATTTACTTCTTAAAAGTGTAAAAAAACATGAACTTATTTATCATATAGTCAATGTATATCTTATATATACTTGTATTGCTGCTAGATGCCTTCACAAAGAAGCTATGAAAGTATATAAAGGATTTGAAAATGGAATAGAAGAGGCTAGGTTGAGGCTTTCCTATATAGTGGGAAGGGATACTGAGAACTTGACTGAATCTGAAATAGTAAGAGCAGATGTAGAAACAGTAGCAGAAAATACTTCTGATGGTGTCATTGCACCTATATTTTATATCTTACTTTTTGGAGCACCTGGTGGAATGATGTATAAAATGATAAACACTATGGATTCTATGCTTGGGTATATGAATGAAAAATATATAGATTTAGGCTATTTTCCAGCAAGAGTAGATGATGTATTCAATTTTATTCCAGCAAGGATTTCGGGAATTTTGATGTGCATATCTTCTATGTTTAAATATGATGTAAAAAATGGATTTAAAATAATGTTTAGAGATAGAAAAAATCATAAAAGTCCTAATTCTGCTTATCCAGAAGGTGCTGTAGCAGGACTTTTGAATATACAGCTTGGTGGAAATAGCTATTATTTTGGGAAGATAGTAGAAAAGCCTACTATTGGAGATGATAATAGACTATTAGAAAAAGATGATATAAAAAGAACTATTGAAATAATGTATAGAGCTGAAATGCTTTTGATTTTTATTTATATTTGCATTGTTCTTTTAGGAAAGTAGGTGATTTTATGGAACATGGTGGAGATTTGATTTCTTATAGCGATTTTTATGATGGAGAACTTATAGATTTTTCTAGCAATATAAATCCATTAGGGCCTCCTTGTGGATTGTATGAAATTCTTTCGAATTCCCTCCATACTTTGACAATTTATCCAGATATAAAGTATAGACATCTTAAACAGCATATTGCTGATTATTTAAAATGTAAAGTTGAAAATGTGGTGGTTGGCAATGGGGCTGTTGAAATAATAGATAATTTTATACAGCTATTTGATAGAGTTGTAGTATTTGTACCTTCTTTTATTGAATATGAAAAACGAGGGAAAATACATGAAAAAGAAGTTTTAAAACTAAATTATACAGAAGATTTCAAGATAGATTTAAATCTTTTAGAAACTAATATAAAACATGGAGATGTGCTTATTCTAGGAAATCCTAACAATCCTACAGGGTTAAGAATTGAAAGAGAAGTATTGTTAAGTATATATAAAATAGTTAAAAAGAAAGATGGGTTTTTACTTTTAGATGAAGCATTTTATGAATTTTGTCCTGAAGATTATGATAGCATAGATATATTTAAGGATTATGATTTTGAAAATGTAGGGATCATAAGGGCAGCAACTAAATTTTTTGCCCTTCCAGGAATTCGTTTGGGATATGGATGTACTTCGATAGATATGAAAAAAGCATATGAAATTGTAGAATTGCCTTGGTGTGTAAATTCTTTAGCAGAAATAGCTGGAAGCTATATTTTTAGTTGCAAAGATTATATGGAAAAAAGCAAGTCTTATATAGAAAATGAAAGAAGATTTATATTTGAAGAGCTTTCAAAAATAGATGGATTAAAGCCCTATGACACCGATACCAATTATATGCTTATTAAATTGCTTAAGTGGAATGAAGAATATGTATTTAATTATTTTCTTAAAGAAGGTATGGTTATAAGAAAGTGTTCTAGTTTTCAAGGACTTGATACTAGCTATGTTCGAATAGCTATAAAAAGAAGAGAAGACAATCTAAAACTCATTGAGACTTTTAGAAATTTGGAGAGGATGTAAAATGAAGAGTATCATGATTTCGGCTCCTTCTAGTGGAAGCGGGAAGACTACAATTACATTGGGAATTGTAAGGGCCCTTAAAAAAAGAGGATTAAATGTATGCTGCTATAAGACAGGTCCAGATTATATAGATAAGAAATTTTTAGAATTGGCTTCTGGACTGGATGCGGGGAATTTAGATATTCATCTTATGGGAATGGATGGAATAGAGGATTCTTTTTCTATGGGGAAGGGAGAAATTGCAGTAGTAGAAGGTGCTATGGGATATTTTGATGGAATTTACAATACTTTCGAAAATTCATCTTATGATATTTCAAGAAAGCTTAAAATAAATACAATACTTGTATATACTCCAAAAGGAGAAATGTTTTCAGCTATACCCAAGATAAAGGGCATGGTAGATTTTAAATATTCAAATATAGTTGGAGTTATTTTAAATAAAGTCAGAAAAGATATATATGTATTGATGAAAGAACAAATTGAAAAATATATAGGCATAAAAGTATTAGGTTTTGTAGAAGAGGATAAGGAATTGGAAATAAAGAGTAGGCATCTAGGACTTGTCCAAGGTGAAGAAATAGAAAATATTGATGAGCTCATAGAAAGAGCTTCTGTACAAATAGAAAACAATGTAAATTTAGATAGTTTGATAGATAGTATGAGTGAAGTAGTGACAAAAGAATACACATATCCAGCAAAAAGAGATGTAGTGGTGGGCATAGCTTATGACAGAGCTTTTTCTTTTTATTATAGAGAAAATTTAAATTTATTTGAAAACACTACAAATGTTGTTTATTTTTCTCCTATGAAGGATAAGCAAATTCCTAAATGCGATCTTTTATATTTAGGAGGAGGATATCCTGAAGTTTTCAGTGAATTTCTCTCAAAAAATACAGAGATGAGAAAATCAATAAAAAGATTTGCTGAAAATGGAGGACATATTTATGCAGAATGTGGAGGATTTATGTATTTGATGAGTGCTATAGAAGACCATGAAATGTGTGGCGTATTTAATGGAACGAGTAAAATGACTGACAAGTTGCAAAGATTTGGCTATATAGATATAGAATTAATGAAGGATTGTATTTTAGGGGAAAAAGGTGATATTCTGACTGGTCATGAATTTCACAAATCTATGACCCAAATAGATGGAGAAGAAATCTATAGTATAACCAAACCTATGAGTGATAAAAGGTGGAATTGTGGATATATGTATAAAAATGTGTTGGCGGGGTATCCTCATATAAATTTTTTAGGAAATATGAAGGCATTTTTAAATTTGTTAGATATTGTTGAAAAGGAGAAATCAAAATGTATGTAAAGAAACCTATGGCAATAGAAAAAAAGAGCATGGAGATTATTGAGGAAGTTATGGGAGATACTTACTTTTCTGAAGAAGAAAAGTTGATTGTCAAAAGAATGATTCATACTACAGGAGATTTTGATTATAGAAAAATAGCAGTATTTCAAAATGATTTTTTAAATACTGCTGTTGAAGGAATAAAAGCTGGTGGAACTATATTCACTGACACCAAAATGGTAGCAGCAGGAATAAATAAAACAGCTCTTGCAAAGACTTCATGCCAATTGAAATATTTTATAGATGATAAAAAAGTAGTAGAACTTTCTAAAACATTGGGGACTACTAGATCGGCTTGTGCAATAGATGCAGCGGTATCTGAGGGGATAGATATGTTTGTTATAGGCAATGCACCTACAGCTATTTTTAGGCTTCTTGAATTGATAGATGAAGGAAAGGTAAATCCAAAATTTGTTGTGGGGGTTCCGGTTGGCTTTGTAGGAGCAGCTGAATCAAAAGAAAGTTTAAGAAAATATGCTATACCTTCTATATCAACAGTTGGAACTAAAGGTGGGAGCAATGTAGCAGCATCTATTATGAATGCAATATTATATATGGTGGTAGGAAGATGAATGAAGAACTATATGTAATAAAAGAAGGCAAAAAACTTAAGTGTGGCTATACAACTGGCAGTTGTGCTGCAGCAGCTGCTAAAGCGGCAGCTAAATTGCTTAAAGGTGAAAGAGTTTCTTTTATAGAGATAAATACTCCTGCTAAAATCAAATTGAAACTTGAAGTTAAAAATCAATATATAGATGGAGAGTGGGCTCATTCTACTATTATAAAAGATGGTGGAGATGATCCAGATGTGACAGATGGCATGGAAATATGTGCAAAGGTAAGGAAAAGAAATGATGGACAAGTTTTCATAGATGGAGGAGAGGGAATAGGCAGAATATGTAGAAAAGGACTGTTTGGAGAGGTGGGGGATGCAGCTATAAATCCTGTGCCTAGAATGATGATAGAAAAGGAGATAAAAGAAATTTCAAATTGCGGATATGATGTAATTGTATATGCTCCTATGGGAAAAGAAATTGCCAAGAAAACTTACAATAAAAACATAGGAATAGAAGGAGGTATTTCTATAATTGGAACTAAAGGTATAGTATATCCTATGTCAGAAGATGCTCTCATAAAGACTATATATTTAGAAGTTGATACAGTGGGTGAAAATATAGGAAAAGAAAATATAATACTTGTACCAGGAAACTATGGAGAAAAAATTGCGGATACATTGAATTTACAAGGAGGGAAAGTAAAAATTTCAAACTATATAGGAGACAGTATATTGTATGTCTATAATAGCGAATTTAAGTCTATGACCCTCGTTGGGCATATTGGAAAATTTTCAAAATTATCAATAGGAGTATTTAATACTCACAGCAGAGTGTGTGATGGAAGAATTGAAGCTTTTATATACTATTTAGCACTGAAGGGTGCTCCTATGGATATTATAGAAAAAGTAAAGGCTGCTATGACGGCTGAAGAAGCCTTAAATATATGTATAGACAATGGATACGGCAAAATAGTCTATGATATGGAAAGAGGTTGTGAAGAAAGGATAAAAGTGTATTTGAAAGATAAAGATTATCCTGTGAAGGTGATTATATATTCTATGGAAAGAGGTGCATTTATTTGCTCACAGTAGCTGGTATAGGACCTGGAAATACTAAATATTTAACAGTTCAAGTATTGGAAGCTATAAAATCAGCGGAATGTATTGTAGCTTTTGGGAGAGCAGGAGAGTCAATAAAAGATTTGAGAAGCGATTATATAAAAGTTAAAAATATAGATGAAGTGTATAGATATTCTTTGAGGAAGGAAAATATCTTGATTCTTGCATCTGGGGATCCTTGTTTTTATGGTATACTAGAGTATTTAAAAAATAAAGATATATTAGTAGATGAAGTTTTTCCTGGGTTGTCTTCTTTTCAATATATGATGGGAAAGCTTAAGAAAAGTTGGCACAATTCTAGATTTTTATCTCTTCATGGGAGAGAAGAAAGCCTAGAATCAGTACTTGATACTCCTATGACTATTATACTTACAGATAGCATAAATACACCAAAGACTATATCAAAAAAATTGCATGAATTGAGTATGAGGGGGACTATGTATATAGGATACAATTTGTCCTATGAAGATGAATGCATATTGAAAATAAATATAGGAGAAGAAATAGAAGATATCTCTTCTTTGGCAGTGGTGGTGGTGGAAAATGAAATGGATTAGAGATGAAGAATTTATCAGGGGAAATATTCCTATGACTAAATTTAATATTAGGACACTTGCTATTGCCTATTTAGCTATTGAAAAAGGAGATAGACTATTAGATATTGGAGCTGGAACAGGTAGCATATCTATAGAAGCAGCATTGCAAGGTGCAAATGTCTGGGCTATTGAAAAGGAGAAAGAAGGAATAGATATTATAACTAAAAATAGTATTAAATTTAATGTGAAGTTAAATCTAATAGAGGGACAAGCTCCAGAGGCTTTACCAGATATTGAGATAAACAAATGTTTTATAGGTGGCAGTGGAGGGAAATTTAATGAAATATTTAAGTATTTAGAAGCTCATCTAGAAACAGGCGGTATTGTCTGTGGAAATTTTATTAGACTACAAAATTTAAACAATTGTATTCAATGTTTAGAAGAATATAAATATGAAAATATAGAAGTACAGTTAATTCAATCTTCTTATATGGATAAAATTGGACTTATGAAGGGACAAAATCCAATATTTATAGTTAAGGGAGTGAAAATATGAAAAAATTATATGGAATAGGAACAGGTCCAGGCGATAAAGAGTTGTTGACATTAAAAGCAGTAAAAGAAATAGAATTGGCCAGTGTAATTTTTGCACCAAATAATAAGGGGAAAAACATGGCTTTGGATACAGTAGAGGATTTTATTCATGGGAAAAAGATAGTACTGTTGGACTTTTCTATGGGGAAGGTAGGAAAAGAAGATTATATAAATGCAGCAGAGATTATATACAATGAAATCCCAGAAGAAGGTACTGGGGCTTATTTAACTATAGGGGATTCTATGATATATAGTACCTTTATTTATATCATGAAAGAATTGGAGAAAAAGAATATTCAAGTAGAAATCATTCCTGGCATACCTTCTTTTGTAGCAGGAGCAGCAAAGTCCAAGACTCCTTTAATTTTAAAAGGAGAAAGTTTTTTACTTTGTGATGAATTTAATGAAGAAGTATTAGATAAAATAGATTCTATTTGTGTATTAAAGACATTAGAGAATAAAAAAGAAATTCTAAATAATTTAGAAAATAAAGATTATGTCTATAGATATATGAAAAGAGTTACATTGGAAAATGAAGAAATACTTGTAGATAGAGACCAGATACTTAAAGACAGAGATTATATATCGTTTATTTTTGGAAGGAGGGAAAGAAATGATTAGTTTTGTTGGTGCAGGTCCAGGAGATGTAGACCTTATAACAGTCAAAGGCAGAAGACTTTTAGAACAAGCAGATATTGTTATTTATGCTGGGAGTTTAGTGTCTAAGGCACATTTAGACTATTGCAAAGATAAATGTAAATTTTATAATAGTGCTTATATGACTTTGGAGGAAGTTGTAAAAATAATGGTAGAAGGCGAAGAAAAGGGCCTTAAAGTTGTGAGACTTCATACAGGGGATCCTACTATATATGGAGCAATAAAAGAACAGATGGACCTTCTTGATAAAAAAGATATCCAGTATGAGGTTATTCCAGGAGTTAGTTCTTTTACTGCAGCTTGTTCAGCTATAAAAAGTGAATTTACACTTCCAAGTTTAAGTCAAACTGTTATACTTACTCGAATAGAAGGAAGAACCAGTGTACCAGAAAGTGAAGATTTAGAAAAATTAGCTTCTTATGAGGCTTCTATGGCAATATTTCTTTCTGTTCAGAATATAGAAAATGTAGTTGAAAAGTTGAGAAAAGGATATAAAAGAGGAGATGTACCTATTGCAGTAGTATACAAAGCTACTTGGGAAGATGAAAAAATCCTTATAGGGACTTTAGATGATATTGTGGACAAAGTAAAAAAAGAAGGCATAAATAAAACTGCACAAATATTGGTGGGAGATTTTATAGATGGGTCTTATGAAAGATCTAAATTGTATGATCCAAATTTTACTCATGAGTACAGGGAGGCAAAAAATTGAAAGTAGCATGTCTATCTTTTACAGATAAAGGTAGAGATATAGGACGCAAATTAGAGAAATATGGAGATAAGAAAGATTTTTTGGAAATTTGTCACTATGAAAATTCAGAAGTTGAGGGCGGAATAAAATCTATATTTGAAAAGATAGTTAAGGAATATGAAGGCATAGTATTTATTTCAGCTACGGGTATAGCAGTACGAATGATTTCTCCGTATATAATAGATAAGACTGTAGATCCAGCTGTGGTAGTTGTTGATGACTTGGGAAGGTATTCGATAAGCTTATTGTCAGGACACATAGGTGGAGGAAATAGATTGTGTGAAATTGTAGGGGAAATACTGGGGGCAAAGCCAATCATAACTACTGCTTCTGATGGGAGAAATATAGAGGCGGTAGATATATTTGCTATGAGAAAAGGTTATGTTATGGAGAATATGGAAGAGGTAAAGAAGATAACTAGTATGATGGTTAATGATAAAAGGATAGGGTATTTTTCTGAAATGGAAGGCCATATAAAATATGACAATTTGGTTTTTATTTATGGATTAGAAAATATAAAAGAATATGAAGACAAGTTAGATGGAGTATTGTGTATAAGTTCTATAAAACAAATAGATATCAATATACCTCATGTAATATTGAGACCTAAAAATTTAAATATAGGAGTAGGTTGTAAAAAAGGTACTAGTGGAAAAGAAATAATAAATGCTATATTAGATGTGCTTGATAAAAACAATTTTTCATCTAATTCTATAAAGTCTATAAATACTATTGAAATAAAAAGTGATGAATTAGGTATTTTAGAAGCTGCAAGTTATTTTAAATGCCCTAGGAATATTTATACTATAGAAGAAATAAAAATGGTGGAAGAAAAATTTGAAAAAAGCGATTTTGTTAAAAGAAATGTTGGAGTTTATTGTGTCAGTGAACCTTGTGCATATCTATCGGGAGGAGAGATAGTAGTAGGAAAGACTAAATACAATGGTATAACTGTGGCAGTTTCAAAGGAGATGATTTAGTATGTCTAAACTTTATGTAGTGGGGATAGGGCCAGGCGGAAGAGAAAATATGACAATTAGAGCAGTAGAGACTATAAAAAGATGTTCAGTAATAGTAGGATATACTTCTTATATTGAATATTTAGGAGATTTAAAAGAAGGAAAGGAAATTTATTCAACAGGAATGAGGGGAGAAATTGAAAGATGTAATATGGCCATAAAAAAAGTCAAAGAAGGGAAAGATACTGCCATCATAAGTACTGGAGATTCAGGTCTCTATGGTATGGCAGGGCCTATTTTGGAATTGGCAGAAGGAATAGAAGTAGAAATAATCCCTGGAATAGTAGCAGCTTTTTCAGCTGCTAGCGAATTGGGTTCTCCTATTATGCATGATTATTGTTCTATTAGTTTGAGTGACTTGATGACTTCTTGGGATATAATAGAAAAGAGAATAGAATATGCATCTTGTGGAGATTTTGTTATAACAATTTACAATCCCAAGAGTAAAACTAGGACTGATCATTTAAAAAAAGCTGTGGATATAATGCTTAAATATAAAGCACCAAAGACACCTGTGGGAATAGTTAAAAATTCGGGAAGGGCCAATACGGAAAAATATATTACTACTTTAGATGATATAGACTATGATATTATAGATATGATGTGTGTTTTAATAATTGGAAATAGCAATACATATATAAAAGATGACTTCATTATAACTCCTAGGGGGTATGAAATTTGATATGGATAATAGGGGGAACTAGTGAAGCAAGTACTCTTTCTCGAAAGATAGAAGATATAGATGATTTTGTCATAACTAGTGCTACTGAAAGTGAAGAGGAATTTATAGATTTGGACAAGCTAATTGTTGGGAGAATGGGATTAGAAGATATGTTAAATTTTGTTGAAGAGAAGAATATAAGTCTTATAGTTGATTTATCTCATCCCTATGCCAAAATTGTAAGTGAAAATGCCAGGAAAGTATCTAAAATAAAAGATATTATGTATATAAGATATGTAAGAAAAAAATCGGAAATTCCTTCGGATGCTATATATTTAAAAACTTATGAAGAATGTATAGAATATCTAAAAAATATTTCTGGGACGGTATTTTTCACTACAGGTTCAAAGAATATAGGAGATTTTGAAAAAATAAAAAGGGATAATAGATTTATTTATAGGGTACTTCCTGCTAATAGTAGTATACAAGAATGCAAAAAGTGGAATGTAACAATGAAGGATATTGTAGCTATTTTAGGACCATTTTCTATAGATTTTAATAAATCAATGTTTAAAGAATACGATGTAGATTATGTAGTCATGAAAGATAGTGGAGAAGCAGGGGGAACATTAGAAAAGATACTTGCCTGTAGTGAGTTAAATATAGTGCCTATAGTCATAGGGAGAGAAAAAGAAGATGGAATTGATGATTTAGACGAAATTGAAAAAGTCATAAGAAATCACAAAAAGAAAGGAGAATAGCTGTGGAAAATTCATATAGGTTTTATAGAAATACTGCTTGTAGTTATTTCCCATGTCACAAGGTGAAAAATGAAGAGGATTTTAATTGTATGTTTTGCTACTGTCCTCTATATTTTTTGGAAGACTGTGGAGGGAATCATAGGGATTACAATGGTATAAAGGATTGTAGCAATTGTCTTATACCTCATTCACCCAATGGATATGACTATATCAACAACAAAATAATGGCTATAAATAGAGAAAAAATGAAGAACAATGATTCTTGCAAATAATTTTTGTATAATGTATAATGAATGTAAAATTTAAGTTATTTTTTGCTAAAGGGGAGTAGCTGCAAATATTTGCAAATAGAGTCAACATACTGGTAGAAATACCTGGTTCTATTTACTCTTACAAAAAAAGAGGAGCGAGACTTTTAGCTTAATGGGGAACAATACCTATTAAGCTAAAAGTTTTTTTTCTATGTAAATAAAAGGAGGAAAAACTGTGTTTAATGAACTGATGAGAAGTTTTTTACTTATTTTCGTGGCTGAAATGGGAGATAAAACTCAAATTTTAGCTATGACTTTTGCAACTCAATATAAAGTACGACAAGTGCTTTTAGGTGTTTTTTTAGGAGTATTTTTAAATCATGGTCTAGCTATAGTTCTTGGAAGATATATTTCAAAAATTGTTCCAATGAGTTTTATTCAAATAGTTGCAGGTTTACTTTTTGTAGTTTTTGGAATATTGGCATTAATTGATGAAGACGATGAAGAGCAAGGTAAAGATAAAAAGAACTTTGGCCCTGTGATGACTGTAGCCTTAGCATTTTTCGTTGGAGAATTGGGGGATAAAACTCAACTTACTGCTATGACACTGGCTACAGAAGGTTCTTATCCATTTTTCATACTTATGGGTACTACTTTGGGGATGATAGCTGTAAGTGGTATAGGGATTTTTATAGGAAGTAAAATAGGAGAAAAAATTCCAGATATTTTCATAAAACTCATTTCATCTCTTGTATTTATAACTTTTGGGACATTGAAACTTTTTCAGACAATACCAAGTAAGTATTTAACATCTTTAAACATTGGAATTTATTTTGGTATATTGTCATTATTGGCTATTATATTGATAAGAAAACTCATAGTGAAAAGGAAATCTGGAGAAAAATCAGCATTGAAGGAAGTGGCAGCAACTCTTTATATGCAGACGCAAGAATTAAATGAAGCGGTAAATAATATTTGTCTAGGTGAAGGAACTTGCGGTATTTGTATGAGGGATAAATGTATTATTGGATACACTAAAAAAATTCTTAGAGATGCAAGAGAAAATGAAGAATATTATATTGATGACGAGATTGTTTTTAATGTAAATGATAAAAAATTTGATATAGATAAAGTGGTAGAGGCATTGAGTTTAGTGATAGAAGATTATATAAGATATGGAGTAGATAAAGATGATAAATTTATTGTCAATAAAGTCAGAGTAGCACTAGAAAAAGTTGCTTTTGGAAATGAGTTATATTTTGATGGGAATATAGATAAATATATAAAAAATATTTATAGCCAAAATCAGTATATTGGAACAAAAATAGAAGAGAGTATTGTCAGATAAATTATTTAGTATGATAATATATATTTATGAAATGATAATATTTTTTGGAGGTCTAAAATGAAAAGAATGTCGAAGGTAGAGGAAAATAAGCAGCTTAAAGAAGAATCGCTTTATGCTGCTGCATATGAGTTATTCACAACTCAAGGTATTCACAATACGGCTATAAATGATATCGTAAAAAAAGCAGGTGTAGCTAAAGGTACTTTTTATCTGTATTTTAAAGACAAATATGATATATTAGATAAAATTGTTTTAAAAAAGAGCAGCCAAATATTGAGCCAAGCTATAAGTGAAACAAATAAGGAACAATTTGAAAAATTTGAAGATAAACTTCTTTATTTTATAGACTACATAATTGAGTATTTAAAAGAAAACAAATTGCTTTTAAAGATTATATATAAAAATCTTTCATGGGGAATAATAAAAAAAGCCTATAAAGATTATGAAGAAATAAATGAAATATTTTACATGTTCGAAGAAGGACTTAAAGATTTTAATTATGAAGAAGAAGAGATAAAGAAATTGCTTTTTATAATTTTGGAATTGACAGGTTCAGTATGCTATAGTTGCATAATTTTAAACGAACCGGCCGATATAGATGAAATGAAACCAATTTTATTTTCTGCTATTAAAAAAATTATCATAAGATAAAGACCAGTAAAATTTGGCTAGTGGATACTAGGTAAATTTTGTGTATCTATTCATATCTAATGTTCTCATAAATTATGGCTATCTATCATAATTTCACCTCAAACAAAAAATAGTTAGAATTCTAACTGTTAGAATTCTAACTATAATTATAAGTACTATTTTAAATTAGCTAATATCAATCTGTAAATATTTGTGTCCAATAAGTTGTACCGCTTTTATCTGTAGCATAACCTATACCAATTTTGTTGAAGTTTGGATTCAATATATTTGCACGGTGTCCTTGAGAGTTCATCCATCCATTTACCACAGAAGAAGCACTGTAGTAGCCTTTGGCAATATTTTCTCCTGCAGTTTTGTATTTTATTCCAAAGCTTTTCATCATAGTGAAAGAATCTCCATAAGTAGGTGAAGTGTGGCTAAAATAATTTTTATCAGCCATATCTTGAGATTTAGTTCTAGCTACTTTTGAAAGTTCTTCACTGTAAGTAAAGGGAGCTAGTCCTTCTTTTTTTCTCTCTTCATTTATGAGTTTTAAGACTTCTAACTCCATTGCATTTGCTGTACTTGATACAGAAGTATTGGTATTAGTGTTAGTGTTGGTATTAGTGTTAGTATTGGTATTAGTGTTGGTATTAGTATTAGGTACAGCATATCTATTATAAGTATATTTATATGGTGAATAGGTTACATATTTATATAGGACATTTTGATTATTTATTTGATAACAGTTTGAGCAATTGGTATTTATGGTATATCTTATGGTTGTGGAACCTCCAGCACTAGCAAAGCTTGATGAAGAAAGCAGTAACAGAGATATAGTTGTCGACAATAGAGTTTTTTTCGCATTTCCTTTTTTCATTATTTATTACCTCCTTGGATTTTTGAGTGTAATACATAAAGATATTTGACTTTCCCCCTTCCTTTTTAAATTTGTTTATGAGTATATCATTAATGACTTTTCAGATAAACCCTTAATATGTGGGTATAGAGGGATATGAAGGAAATGGGCTATAAAAAATAAGAAGTTCTACAATTTTTGTAGAACTTCTTTAATATAAAAATTATAATCTTAGACTAATTTAACTTGATGATAAACTTTTTTGCCTTTTCTTATCATCAATTTATTGTCATCAAAGTCAGCTATTTCTATCTTTAGATTTGGATCATCTACTCTCCTATCGCCAATGTAGATTCCACCTTGCTTTATAAGTCTCCTACCTTCACTATTTGAACTAGTTAATCCCAATTTGGTCATTAAATCCAATATTCCCATGCCATCTTTAAAATTGGATTTGTCTATTTCAGTAGTAGGAATAGACCCTTCTTGGTTTCCACCTGCAAATAGTGCTTTGGCAGCTTTTTGTGCTTTTTGTGCTTCTTCTTCTCCATGAACGGTTTTGGTTACTTCATAAGCAAGAATTTCTTTAGCTCTGTTTATCTCTGCTCCTTCAAGGGATGACAATTTTTTTACTTCATCCATAGGAAGCATGGTAAGCATTGAAAGACATTTTTCTACATCTCTATCATCAATATTTCTCAAGTATTGATATAGTTCATAAGGTGAAGTTTTTTCACTATCTAGCCAAATGGTGCCAGATTCCGTTTTTCCCATTTTTTTGCCCTCAGCATTGGTTAAGAGCTTAAATGTCATAGCATATACTTTGTCATTTTCAATTCTTCTTACCAATTCATATCCACTTAATATATTGGACCATTGATCGCTTCCACCTATCTGAAGTTTACAATTGTAGTCTCTGTAAAGTTTTAGAAAGTCATAGGATTGCATGAGCATATAGCTAAATTCAAAATAAGTTAGTCCTTTTTCTAGTCTCTGTTTATAGCATTCGGCAGCAAGCATTCTATTGACTGAAAAATGTATACCAATTTCTCTTAAAAACTCAACATAGTTTAGATCTAAAAGCCAGTCTGCATTATTTACTACCAATGCCTTATCGTCACTGAAATCAATAAATTTTGAAAGTTGCTCTTTAAATCTAGTTGCATTGTAATCAATTTGTTCTTTTGTAAGCATTTTTCTCATATCTGATTTTCCACTTGGGTCTCCAATCAATGTTGTACCACCACCAAGTAGTGCAATAGGCTTATGTCCAGCTTCTTGCATATGTTTCATAACCATTATTTGAACAAAATGTCCTAAGGTCAAACTGTCTGCTGTAGCATCGAAGCCAATATAAAAGGTAACAGATTCCTTATTTAAAAGTTCATGTAGTTCATCTTCATAAGTAACTTGGTCAATATATCCTCTTTCTTTTAACAAGTCGAGTACATTATTCAAAACAAAAACCTCCTTTTTCTAAAATAAATAATATAAAAAAGGGTTCTTCTCCATCTAAGGACGAGAAGAACCCCGTGGTACCACCTTAATTTGCTCAAAAAGCCTTAAATCACTTTAACGTGTGATAGACGCAATGATTTCTCATTGGAACTCCAGAGTGTAATTCGCCGCACTATTTGTTATAGACTTCTCACCAATAGTCTATTCTCTGTCTTTTAACTATAGTGGACTACTAAATCCTTCATAGTTTCAGTATGTAATTTATGTTATATGATAATATAAAGAGTTTCCATTGTCAAGGGGGAAAAAAAGAGGACTTGTTAGTCCTCTACTTTGATCTCTATGCTGTTTTCCCATAAGCCATGGATATTGCAATAACTTAATGCATGTATTGCGCCAGGTTTGTCAAGTTTAACTTTAATTGCAATTTCAGGTTCTTCGTAGATTTCACCTTCACCATGAGCTGAAAAATTATAATTTCCTATTTCAATAGGGAATTTTGAACCTTCTGGATGGAAAAATACTTTAATCCATGAAATATGATGTTCTAATGTATTTGGATGTTTGATTTCTTCTCCTACCAATACTCTTATTTCAATTTCTTCACCTTTTTTTGCATTTTCAGGAGCATGGATAACTGGTACATGTTTTTCGCCTTTCCAATCTCCACTTTGCAAAAATGTTCCTAAACTTTTCATAGTCAGATCCTCCTTGTCAATTTTATGTTTCATTCCCCAATGGGGAGTACTTTCTTTCCTATAAAAGTTTATACCCATATGTATAAAAAAATACACATTTATTAAGTAATTATTTTAAATTTTAGTTATAATAGAAATGAAGGACAAGATAAAGGAGAGATAAAATGAGTGAAATAGAGTTAATTGCAACATCTACTTTTGGCTTAGAATCTGTAGTGAAGAAAGAAATTATAGATTTAGGATATAAAGATGTAAAAGTAGAAAATGGGAAAGTTACTTTTAGTGCAGAAGAAAAGGATATTCCAAGAGTTAATATTTGGCTGAGAAGTGCTGATAGAGTATTTTTAAAAATGGGAGAGTTTAAGGCAATTACTTTTGAAGAATTATTTGAAAAGACCAAGGCTCTTCCATGGGAAGAGTGGATAACAGAAGATGGAGAGTTCACAGTAGTAGGAAAGGCTGTAGATTCAAAGCTTATGAGTGTTCCAGATTGTCAGGCAATAGTTAAAAAAGCAGTAGTTGAAAAATTGAAAACTAAATATCATACAGAATGGTTTAAAGAAACAGGGGCAAAGTTTACTATTCAAGTAGCGCTTTTAAAGGATATTGCAACTTTGACTATAGATACTAGTGGTGAAGGATTACATAAAAGAGGATACAGGGAGTCAAGTGTAGAAGCACCTATAAAGGAGACTCTTGCAGCAGCTTTAATAAATTTAAGTTATTGGAATCATGAGAGAATACTTGTAGATCCCTTTTGTGGATCAGGAACTATTCCTATAGAAGCAGCTATGATAGGGAAAAATATTGCACCAGGTATTCAAAGATCTTTTGCATCGGAGAATTGGCCAAGAATAAATAAAGAGTACTGGAAAGAGGCAAAAATAAATGCAAGAAAAGCAATACTTCAGGATAGGAAGCTAAATATAAAGGCTTTTGATATAGATAAAGAAGCTATAGAAATTTCTAAAGAAAATGCATTTGAAATAGGAGTTGATGACTGCATTGATTTTAATGTAGGAAATGTATTGGATTTTAAAACTCATGAGAAATATGGAGTCATAATTTCTAATCCACCCTATGGAGAAAGACTTGGGAATAAAGAAAAGGTTGAAGAGTTATATACTAAAATTGGGAAGATATTTAGGCAATTGGATACATGGTCTATTTATATAATTACTTCAAATGAAAACTTTGAAAAGCTTTATGGGCAAAAGGCAGATAGAAAAAGGAAGTTATACAATGGAAGAATAAAAGTAGACTATTATCAATATTATGGGCCAAGACCTCCTAAAAAATAATTTTAAAAAATGGAGAGATTAGATAGTAAATCTCTCCACCATAGTGTTAAGTTTTTCTGCGATTTTTGCCAAATCTTCAATTGAAGCCGTAATTTCTTCCATAGAAGCAAGATTTTTTTCTACAGCAGCAGCACTATTTTCAGACGAAGCAGTTGTCTCTTGTGATATTGCAGAAACTTCTGTGGCTCTTTCAAGGATGTATTCACTATTGCTTCTCTCTTCTTTAGCAGCTTTAGATATATCTATTATCAATGAATTTATTTCGACTATTTTACTTAACAATTCTTCAAAAGATGATTTAGTTAAATTAGCTACATTTACACTTTCATCGACGATATTGCTTACTTTTTCTATACTTTCTACTGCATTAGTACTGCTAGAGATGACGGAATTTGTGATTTTAGATATTTCTTCTGAATATGTATGAGTTTCATCTGCCAATTTTCTAATTTCTTCAGCTACAACAGCAAATCCCTTTCCAGCTTCTCCAGCTCTTGCAGCTTCTATGGCTGCATTTAGTGCTAACAAATTCGTTTGCTCAGCTATTTCGTTTATTATGATGACAATATTGTCAATATCTTTAATTTTGTTGTTTAAATCTTCAATTATAGTGGAAGTATTTTTTGTAGAATCGTCAATTAAAGTTACTTTTTCAATGATCATATCCATATCTTTGCTTCCCTTTTCAGCAGAACTTGCCATATCTTTGGAAAGCTCTGTTGCTATATTGGTATTTTTATCAGTGGTTTGAGAAAGTTCAGTTAAATTAGAGATTGCTTCATTTAATTCAACTATATTTTTAGAAGTATCCTCTGAGCCAAGAGCTATATCATTTACATTGCTTGCAATATTTTCTGTAGATTCTGTTGTTTCTTCTATTATGTCAGATAGTGTTTTTGTGCTTTCTGCAAGTATTTCGGAATTTGTTTTTATCTCTTTTAATACATTTTTAAAATTTTCTGTGACTTTATTCAAAGATGCATTTATGGCATTGAATTCGCTGTTGTTTTTTAAGACTTTAATTTGTGTTAAATCGCCTTGAGCTATTTTTTCTATGCTTGTCAATATTGTTTTAATGTTTTTTATAAAGAATGTCCTGACTAGAATATAAGCAAACAATAGACCTATTACAATGTTTATGAGAGTTGAAAAGAACATGGCGAATTTAGGGTTGATATTGACAAAATTCTCTAAAAGATCATAAATTAAATTTGAAACCATAGTGCTTAAGAACAAAGTTAAAATAAGTGCAAAAACAATTTTTAATTTTAAATTCCCAAATTTTTCTTTAGACTTTTTTGTTTCGGAATTATTTTCCATAAAAATTCTCCTTTCTTTGTACTTTAATAATATTTTACACTAATATTGTAATAAATGAAATAGAAACAGCAAAATTTGCTATTTTTTAAAATATTAATTGAGATGATATACAAAATAAGATTGATATTCTAGTTATTAAATGATAATATTAATTAAAAAAGAAGGTGAAAACATGAGCAATAAATCTAGAAATATTATAATTTTAATTATCATATTAGCTATAATTTGTGCTTTTTTTGTTCTTAAGAATGTAGATGAAAATAAAAAAGAAATTAAAATTATTTCTGGATTAGTCGTAGGGAAAAACCAATCAGGGGAAATTAATTTTGTAACTATTGAAACTTTTGGAGAAGATGGAAATGAACTCGAAAAGCTTTCCTTTGAGGTTCTAGATGAAAACTTGTGGAATACTATCAAGAAAAATAAATATTATTTTTTAACTTATAGTGTAAAAGAAAGTGGGTCATTTGTACTTGAAGATGTACAAGAGAATGATACTTTTGGGAAAATATACGAGAAGGTTTTACATGAAGAAGAAGAATCAGTAGGAAAAGAAGAACAGATAGAAAAGAGAGAAAAATTTACTGCCATATTTCCATCAACAGATAGATTGGATACTTCGGGTTTGACTTTGTTGGATAGTGTGAAAGTTGATATAAATAATGACAAGAAGGAAGAAACCATAGAATTATATACTACTGCTCAAAGAGACGAAAATGGTGAAATGATTTGGGATGATGGTCAAAAGTGGTTTTTGCTAGTTCATGATGGGGATAAAGAATATATATTGTTTGATGAATATGTTCAAATTGGAACTTTGGAATTTTGGGTATTTACATCAAAGAATGACTATCATATATTGACATTGCAAACAGGTTCAGCTGTTTTAAAGTTATCTGACTATACTTATGATATAGAAAGAGAGTCTTTTGTAAAAAAAGATATTTTCAATCCGGAATTTTTAAATGTTATACATGGTTCGACTATTAGGTAGATAAAAAGCATTCGTTCTATGAGATTTTTATGTAGAATGAATGCTTTTTTCAAATACTACTTTATTTTCAATTGGTAAATATGCTATGATTAGATAAAGGACTTTAAATCTTCTGAAAATTAGGTGATGAATATGTTAGATAATGAGAAAGTTAGTTTTATAGAAGAAAGAGTACAGAGGTATAGAGATTTTGGTATACTCAATTATCATGCTTTAGAAGGAATGGCAGACTGGGTAAGGATTGTAGATAAGGATGGGATCATAATATATGCAAATAAAACGATGAAAGAAAGTTTAGGGGAAGATATAGAAGGAAGGAAATGCTATGAAGTTTTGGGAAAGGATTTGCCTTGCAATTTTTGTATTACCAAAAGGAGTATAGAAATTGGAGAAATAGTACAAAAAGAGGAAAGGGTAGGAGATAGAATTTTTTCAGTAAAAAGCTCACCTGTGGCAGATTCAGAAGGTAATATATATGCTGCTGTGGAAGTTTTCAGAGATGTGACCAGAGAAAGAAAATTGGAGAAGGAGCTGAAAGAAAAAAATAGGAAAATGAGCAAGGATTTACTTTTTGCTAAAACTTTGCAACAAAAAATCCTTCCTAAAGAAGGAATATATAAAAATATAAAATTCAATTATATATATAAACCATGTGAGATGATTAGTGGAGATATGTTTGATATATTCAGTATAGATGAAAATCATGTAGGAATATATATAAGCGATGTAGCGGGTCATGGTGTTACAGCATCTATGATGACTATGTTTGTGAGACAAACTATGCGTTCTATAAAGGACGAAATTATTAGTCCATCAAAAGCGCTTACAGAACTTCACAAGAAATTTGTGGATTTAAATTTGGATGATGACAAATATTTCACTATGTTTTATGGTGTATTAGATACTAGGACAAATATTTTTAAATATTCAAATGCTGGGCACAATTGTATTCCAATACTTTTTAATGATGAAAAGTTAGAAATATTAAAAATCAGAGGTTTTCCTATTTCATATATATTCAATGAAATATTTTATTTAGAAGATAGTGTTCAATTTCACAAAGGTGACAAAATACTTTTTTATACAGATGGAATAACGGAAGTTCATGATAGGGGAAAAAATCAGTTTGGATTGGAAGGAGTTATAAAAGTTATAGAAAACAACAGAGGAGACATTTTAAACGCTATAAATAGGGAAGTAGAAAAGTTTCAATGGGGAGAGCAAGAAGATGATTTTGCATTAGTTCTTGTTGAAGTTATGGAATAAAAAATATATTGACACCTGATTTAGCATGATGTATTATATTTTTGCTAAAATGAAAGGGTGGTGTAAAATTGAAATTTATTTCTTTTAATCCATATAGGACCATTGGTATTCCAAATATAATATATATAAAGCCAGAAAATATGTTTAGAGAAAAAGAGATTATTAAAGAGGCAGATTATGTGCTTTTTCCAGAATATTGGCAGTTAAACACTCTTGTATATGGTCTAAATAAGAAAATATTTCCGAATATAAGCACATACCACCTTGGACACAACAAAATTGAGATGACAAGAACACTTTGGGCTACTTTTCCTCAAAATGTGCCTTATACAAAGATTACAAATTTAGATAGAGTATGTGTAGAAGATATAGAAGAGGAATTTGGATATCCTTGTGTATGTAAAGAAATCAGAAATTCTATGGGAAGGGGAGTATACCTCGTAGAAAATAGAAGAGAATTGTTGGAATATATGAACAACAACGAAGTTCTTTATATTCAAGAGAAACTTCCAATAGATAGGGATTTGAGAATTGTCTATGTTGGAGATAGAGTTGTAGCGTCTTATTGGAGAATAGGAAGGGAAGGAGCTTTTCACAACAATATAGCTAAAGGTGGTACCTATTCTTTTAGAGATGTTCCTGAAGCTAGTATAAAATTGGTGGAGAATGTAGCTAGTTCACTTAAGATAAATCATGCAGGATTTGATATAGCGGTAGTGGGTGATAAATATTATATATTGGAGTTCAATGTATTGTTTGGAAATGAAGGCTTAAATCATATGGGAATAAAGGTAGAGCCCTTGATATATGAGTATATCATGAGAGATTTAAACCCAGATAGTCCAAATTATCCTGACAATGTGCAAAAAGCATCCTAGAAGTACATCTTCTAGGATGCTTTTTGCTACAGCGAGAACCGTCCCTGCCGTAGCATGCTGTCGCAACTTCTGGGATTTTTTTTTGAGAAATGTGATATTATATATATTGAGAAAAATATGAGGGGGTGCTAATGTGGCAAGCATTAGTTTAGACTATACTCATAGTTTTATAGAAGATTATGAGTTGGAAAATATAAAGGAATATGTGAATATAGCTCACAATATGCTCCATGATAAAAAGGGACCAGGTAGTGAGTATACAGGATGGGTTAATTATCCAAAGGAATTTGATATAGATGAATATGAAAGGGTGAAACTAGCTTCAGAAAAGATAAGAAAAAACTCGGAGGTATTCATAGTCATAGGTATAGGTGGTTCTTATTTAGGTGCTAGAGCTTGTATAGAGGCATTAAATCACAATTTTTACAATATGCTATCTAGTGAAAAGAGAAATGGACCGGAAATATATTTTGTTGGGAACAATGTGAGTAGTTCTTACATATTGGAACTTTTGGAGCTTATAGATGGAAAAGATATTAGCATTAATACTATATCTAAATCTGGTACAACTACAGAGCCTGCTATTGCTTTTAGAATATTTAAGGAATATATAGAAGAGAAATATGGAAAAGAAGAGGCTAAAAATAGAATATATATTACAACAGACAGCAAAAAGGGAGCATTGAAAGAACTAGCTTCTAAAGAAGGTTATGAAACATTTACAGTTCCAGATGATATTGGAGGAAGATATTCTATCCTTACTTCAGTAGGCTTACTTCCAATTGCAGTATCTGGCTTAAATATTGATGAGATAATGAATGGTGCCAAAGATGGCATGGAAGAGTATGGGGTTTTAGATTTAGATAAAAATTATTCTTATCAGTATGCAGCTATAAGAAATGTATTGTATAGAAAAGGCAAAGAAATAGAATTACTTACAAGTTATGAGCCTAGTTTGTTTTATCTTCAAGAATGGTGGAAACAATTGTTTGGTGAAAGTGAAGGAAAAGATTTGAAAGGTATATATCCATCTTCTGCAAGTTTTACTACAGATCTCCATTCCTTAGGTCAGTTAATACAGGATGGAAGGAGGAATATATTCGAAACAGTTATAAATATAGAAGAACCTAAAGTTGATATGATCTTAAAAGAAGATAAAGAAAATTTAGATGGTCTCAACTTTCTTTCAGGGAAAACTATAGATTTTGTGAACAAGAAGGCTTTTGAAGGTACTCTTATGGCGCACACAAGTGGAGGAGTTCCCAATATTATTTTAAATATAGAAAAAATGAATGAATACAATTTTGGCAAACTTATATATTTCTTTGAAAAAAGTTGTGCTATCAGTGGATATTTATTGGGAGTAAATCCATTTAATCAGCCTGGAGTTGAGGAATATAAAAAGAATATGTTTAAACTTTTAGGTAAACCTGGATATTAGAATATAAATGGGATGAATATTCATCTCATTTATAGTTGATAATTTTTTAACGTCATTATTGAATATAAGTAAAGAATGTTTAAAAAAACTGAAATGAGAGGTTTTGGAGTATAATTGAGAAAACAGGAGCAATTTAAAGATTTATACGAAAAAATCTTTTTTTACCAATAGGGATTGTTAAACAGTTATCAAAGATGGTATTGCACTATATGCTTGAATTTGATAAAATATAAACAAATTGAGAAAATATTGTTTTGTGCCTAGGAGGGATAGTGTGGATTTTGAAAATTTGATTTTTAAAAGAGAAGGGAATATAGGTATATTGTCAATCAATAGACCTAAAGCACTAAATGCACTCAATACTCAAGTTTTATGTGAATTGGATAAAGCTATAGATATGATAGAAAATGATGAAGATATACATATATTGATAATAACAGGTGAAGGAAGAGCTTTTGTAGCAGGAGCAGATATAGCTGAAATGAAAGAAATGGATTCAAAGGAAGCAAGACAATTTGCTAAAAATGGGCTGGGCGTATTTAGAAAAATTGAGCTAATGGAAAAACCAGTTATTGCAGCTGTAAATGGTTTTGCCCTTGGTGGTGGCTGTGAATTATCTATGTGCTGTGATATAAGAATAGCTTCAGAAAAAGCTAAATTTGGACAACCAGAAGTTGGACTTGGAATCATACCAGGGTTTGCTGGGACTCAAAGACTTGCACGTCTTGTAGGAATGGGCAGAGCAAAAGAACTTATATTTACTGCAGATATGATAGATGCCAATGAAGCATATAGAATAGGTTTGGTAAATAAAGTAGTTCCTCAAGATGAACTTATGAATGAAGCTATTGCATTGGCGAATAAGATACTTTCAAAGGGACAGATAGCTGTGAGATTTGCAAAGACTTCTATAAATAGAGGGATGGAAACTGATATTGAAACTGGTATGGCTATAGAAAGAGATTTGTTTGGTCTTTGCTTTGCAACAGAAGATCAAAAAGAAGGTATGGGAGCGTTTCTAGAGAAACGTAGCCCAAACTATAAATTAAGATAAATTTTGGAGGTGTTTTTATGAAAAAGGTAGGAGTTCTTGGAAGAGGTACTATGGCTTCTGGCATCGTTCAGGTATTGGCAGAAAATGATTATGATGTAGTTATGTGGGTTAGAAGTATTGACGAAGGAAACCCAAGAGGCAGTTTAAAAAGTGTGGATAAAAATTTAAATAGAAAAGTACAAAAAGGCAAAATGACTGAAGAAGATAAAGAAAAAGTATTGGCAAAAGTTCAAATAACTACAAAATATGAGGATTTAAAGGATTGTGATCTTGTTGTAGAAGCTATCTCAGAAGATATGTGCGTAAAGAAAGAAACATTTAAGAAATTAGACGAAATCTGTAA
The DNA here is from genome assembly GCF_047830725.1 of Sporanaerobacter sp. Classification (NCBI taxonomy): domain Bacteria; kingdom Bacillati; phylum Bacillota; class Tissierellia; order Tissierellales; family Sporanaerobacteraceae; genus Sporanaerobacter; species Sporanaerobacter sp. Next base: position 1,333,558 of record NZ_CP181252.1, read on the forward strand.
ACCAGAGGCAATACTTGCAAGCAATACTTCATCATTATCAATAACTGAAATAGCAAGTGCTACAAATAGACCAGAAAAAGTTATAGGAATGCATTTCTTCAACCCAGTTCCAGTTATGAAATTGGTCGAAGTCATAAAAGGTATTGCAACAAGTGAAGAAACTAGAAACACAGTATTTGAATTGGCTGAAAAATTAGGAAAGACTCCAGTTCAAGTAGAAGAAGCTCCAGGATTTGTAGTGAATAGAATACTTATTCCAATGATTAATGAAGCAGTTGGCATTTATGCTGATGGTGTTGCAACAGTTGAAGACATAGATGAAGCTATGAAACTTGGTGCAAATCACCCAATAGGACCTTTAGCTTTGGGAGATTTAATAGGACTTGATGTATGTTTAGCTATAATGGATGTACTTTATACTGAATTTGGTGATTCAAAATATAGAGCTCATCCACTACTAAGAAAGATGGTTAGAGGCGGACAATTAGGTAGAAAGACAGGCAAAGGATTTTACGATTATACAAAATAAGAATAAAAAAACCGATCCAATTGGATCGGTTTTTTTATGAGTAAAAATTTATCTATTGTACAAAATATTATTGTGAAGATGGGAAAGGAGGTTTAGAAAAGGTGAATTATAGATGAAAGAAAATTTAAAAGTTCTTATTATTTTTTCTGTATGTATTGTTATGGCTTTTTTTCTAGGTTCCTATACTTATTTGGAGACTAAAGTGAAAATTCATGAAGATAGGGATAAAAATTTAGAAGAAGAGAAAAGCGATATTTTAAAAAAAGATGAAAAAAAGGAAGTAAAAGAAAAGAAAGAAACCATAGATACTTTAGAAAAGGCTTATGAAAAGAGTAGTAGAATAAATTTTGTGCTTATGGGCATGGAAGGGATAAGATCTGATACTATTATATTTATTTCTTTTGATCCGAAATTAAAGAAAGTAGATATGATATCAATTCCTAGAGATACTTATATTTATAGAAAGGGATATGAAGAAGCAGAACAGAGAAAAATAAATGCAGTATATGCTTCTCATGGTGCTAGTGGAGTTAAAAAAGTAGTTTCTCATATATTGGAGGGAGTACCTGTACATCATTATATTATGATAGATTATAAGGGTGTAGAAAAAATAGTTGATTCTGTAGGAGGGGTAGAAGTAACGGTACCTTTTCATATGAAGTACAAAGACCCTACAGCAAAACCGCCATTGTATATAGATATACCTGAAGGAAAGCAGCTTTTAAATGGGAAAAAATCTGTGGAATTTCTGCGATATAGAAAAGACAATGTTGGTAAAAATAGGTATAGTGATGGTGATTTAGGTAGAGTTAAAGCACAACAAGAATTTTTAAAATCTTTTATTGATGAAGCGTTGAGTATAAAAATGCCTTTAGTTATAAAGACTAGCTTTGATTATATAAAGACAGATGTAAGTTTGGCTGAAGCCCTAAATTATGGGAAAAGTGCATTGGCAATGGGTTCGGAGGATTTTAATTTTACTACATTGCCTGGTGTAGGAACTTATAAGAAAGTAAAAAATAAACAATTATCTTATTTTATATATGATGAGTTGATGGTTAAGGAAATCATGGAAAACATATATGGAGTAGAAAAAAAGGTCCTTATGAAATAAGGACCTTTTTTTAAATTGCTTTTTTTTCATCTTCAAGAAGAGCTTCTCCTATTTTATATACATTTCCAGCTCCCATAGTGACAATAGTATCTCCATTCTCGATATTGGCTAGTAAAAAATTTTCTATTTTGTCAAATGAATCAATATATATTGCATCTACACCTTTTTCTTTTAGTGCATTTACTAAATTTTTAGAGTGAATAATTCCAGTATCAACTTCTCTTGCTGCATAAATGTCTGTAACTATAACTTTATCTGCATCATAAAAGGATTCGGAAAAACTATTTAATAATATTTTAGTTCTTGAATAGGTATGAGGTTGAAATACACACCAAAGCTTATTTTCAGTGGCTTTTTTTAGAGTATTCAAGCTCGCTTTTATTTCTGTTGGATGATGAGCATAGTCATCAATTATTTTAGCCCCCTTTATAAATCCTTTTGTTTCTAGTCGTCTATGGGTGCCTTTATAATCTTTTATAGCTTCTATGATATCTTCCATAGGTACATGGTAGGTATGGGCTGCAGCTATACTTCCGAGGGCATTGTATATATTGTGTATACCCATGACATTTAGTGTAATGAGGTATTTTTCTTTATTTTTTACATTTAGAATAAATTTTGGATAACCTTCGCTAGTAAAGCTTATATTTTCAGCTACATAATCTCCACTACCATTGAGTCCAAAGGTGATGACATTACATTTGGTATTTTCTATAACTTTTTCAGCATTTATATCATCGGTATTAATGATGAGATACCCATCTTCACTTATCCCATTAGCATATTCTGCAAATGTTGCTACAATGTGATCGATATTTTTAAAATAATCCAAATGATCTTCTTCCATATTTAGTATTATAGCCATTGTAGGCTGATATTTGAGAATATTTCCTTTGTATTCACAAGCTTCTGTCAATACCAATTTCTTACTACCTATTTTGGCATTTCCACCTATTTCATCAAGTTCTCCTCCAAGAAGAATTGTAGGGTCTAAGTGAGATTTATTTAGTATTGTGGCTAACATACTTGTAGTAGTTGTTTTTCCATGAGTTCCAGAGACCGCAATAGATTTTTCATAGTTTTTCATGAGTTTGCCTAAAAAGGTTCCTCTATCGACAGTTTCTATTCCTTTTTTTTGAGCTTCTATAAGTTCTGGATTATCTTTAGAAATGGCATCTGTATAAACGATTAAATCTGCACCTTCAATATTTTTAGATTTATGGCCTATGTAGATATTTGCCCCTTGAGTTTTTAATTTGTCTGTTATTGGAGAAGGGTTCATATCGGAGCCTGAAACTGTATATCCTTCTGTTAAAAGTATTTCAGCTAAACCACTCATGCTTATACCACCTATGCCTATGAGATGAACATGAGAAAAATTATGTTCACATATATTGAAAGAAAACATAAACGAATACCTCCTGAAGTAATAAATGGTTCTATATTAATTATTATTGCCAAGAAATATGTTATTATCATCATATTATATTCATTTTTTATAGCTCATACGAAAATTTTTGTTTTCCTTAATTTAAAACTTTCCAAAATGGGTTTCAAAAAAGCTTCCGTGATTATTAAAAGTTTACAATAGAAGTCTTTTTTATTTGTCACTGATAGATTATATCATAAAGGTATAAATATAAAAAGGAAAAGTTGTAAACCTGTTGAAAAGTTTTATAAATAGGAATAAAATAAAGTGATATATAAAAAAATAATATTCAAGTGTAGGGTGATTTATGTGGATAAATTGAAAAGAAATGAAAGAATAGCAGGTATCATGTATATACTTACAACAAATCCAAATAAAGTGTTTACTTATGGATATTTTTCAGAACTATTCAAAGTAAAAAAACCAAGTATTAGTGGAGATATTTCTATAATGAAGGAACTGGTTGAAAAACTTGATATAGGCTATATAGAAACTATTCCGGGAGCTAATGGAGGTGTTAGATTTAGTCCCAATATGAGAAAAAAAGATGTGGAAAATTTACTTTTAGAATTATGTGATGAATTATCTAAAGGTGAAAGACTTATTCCTGGTGGTTTTATCTATATGATGGATATATTGTATACACCAAGGATTATTAGAAATATTGGGAAAATATTTGCAAATGAATTCGCAAAAAATGATATAGATTATGTAGTGACAATAGAAACCAAGGGCATACCTATAGCTTTAATGACTGCTGAAATATTGAATGTTCCTCTCATAATCATAAGAAAAAATATGAAGATTACAGAAGGACCAGCTGTAAATATAAATTATTTATCTGGTTCAACCAAGACTATTCAAACGATGTCTCTTTCTAAAAGGGCAATAAAAGAGGGTTCTAGAGTGCTCATCATAGATGATTTTATGAGGGCAGGTGGGACTGTAAAGGGAATGAAGGAAATGATGAGGGAATTTAATGCAGAAGTTGTTGGAGTAGGAATATTTATTTCTACCAAAAATCCAGAGAAAAAATTGGTGGAAGATTATGTTTCCCTCATAAGGCTTGAAAAAATAGATGAAGAAAAAAATGAGACCATACTTATTCCAAATTTCAAACAATTAAAACAATTTAGATAAAAGATAAAATAATTTTAGTGAAAAGAAGGATTTCTTTAAAAAATAGAGAATATAGAGAATATTTGGTGATTTCAAACGACTTCTTTGGAAGGTGGTGAAGCAGGAGTGAAAGTTACAGATGTTAGAATTAGAAAAGTTACTGATGAAGGAAAAATGAAAGCCATAGTTTCTGTTACTTTTGATGATGAATTCGTTGTTCATGACATAAAAATAATCGAAGGACAAAATGGACTTTTTATAGCAATGCCAAGCAGAAAAATGGCAGATGGAGAGTTTAGAGATATTGCACATCCAATTAATTCCGAGACTAGAAGTAGAATCCAAGAGGCAATATTTAAAGAGTATGAAAAAAGCATATCTGAAGAATAGTGAAAGGACCATAGAGGTCCTTTTTACTTAGCCAAAATACAATATTATTTAAAGAAAAGAAAAAATAGGTGTGGACTTATATTTTAAATTGTATAAAATATTATTGGGTGGAGAAATACAAAACATAGAGGTGTTTATATGAATATATCTATTGTACTTGCAGCAGGAGAGGGAACTAGGATGAAATCTAAAAAATCTAAAGTTCTTCATGAAGTATGTGGTAAGCCTCTTTTAAGCTATGTTTTAGAGGCAAGCAGGGCTGCAGCTATGGAGAAAAATATAGTAGTTATAGGTCATGGCGGCAATCAAGTGGCAGAAGCCATAAAAAAGGAAGATGTGGTATTTGTACGTCAGCCAATCGGGGAAAATGTGCCTTATGGCACGGGTTTTGCGGTGATGCAAGCTAGAGATTATATTGAGGACGACAGTTATGTTATAATTTTATATGGAGATACTCCATTGATAACGGGAGATACTTTGAATAAATTGGTAGAATATCATAAGTCTTGTGAAAATGTTTGTACTGTTTTAACAGCTGAATTAGAGGATCCTACTAGTTATGGCAGAATAATAAGAGATGAAAATGGCAATATTCTTTCTATAGTAGAACACAAAGATGCTACAGAAGAAGAAAGAAAAATAAAAGAAGTCAATTCAGGAATGTATTGCTTCAATGGAAAATATTTAAAATTTGCATTAGATAATATTGACAATGACAATGCTCAGGGTGAATACTATATTACAGATGCAGTACAAGTACTTAAAAGTAAAAATTTAAAAGTAGGTGCATATAAGATAGAAAATCCTGAAGAAATATATGGCATCAATTCAAGGAAAGAACTTGCAAATGCAGAAAAGCTTATGAGAAGAAGGATAATTGAAAAGTTCATGGAAGATGGAGTCACCATTGTTGATCCAGATAGTACTTACATAGATGCTGAGGCTAAAATTGGACGAGATACAATCATATATCCAGGGGCAATTATAGAGGGATATTCAGTTATAGGAGAAGATTGTATAATAGGTCACAATACGAAAATTGTAAATGGAGAAATTGGGAATAGGGTAGAAATTCAAATCTCCACCATATTAGATAGTAGTATAGATGATGATAGCAAAATAGGGCCCTATGCTTATTTAAGGCCAAATAGCCATATTGGTAAGAATGTAAAGATTGGTGATTTTGTAGAAGTTAAGAATTCAAATGTAGGAGATAATTCAAAAGCTAGCCATCTTTCCTATATAGGGGATGCAGATGTAGGTAAGAATGTAAATGTAGGCTGTGGCGTGGTATTTGTAAACTATAATGGAAAAATCAAACAAAGATCTATTGTGGAGGACAATGCCTTCATAGGGAGCAATTCCAACTTGGTTGCCCCAGTAGTTGTGAGAGAATGGGGGTATGTAGCTGCTGGTTCCACTATTACTGATGAAGTAGGAAATGGAGCACTGTCTATAGCTAGGGCTAGACAAGTAAACAAAGAAGGCTGGACATATAAAAAAGGATTTGCAGATAAAAATAATAAATAACTGGGAGGAATTTAAATATGAACTTAAGCGGAAGTGGCATGAAAGTATTTACTGGAAATGCCAACAGAGAATTGGCTTTAAAGATTTGTAGTGAATTAGGAGTACCTCTTGGGGACTGTGAAGTTGGGACTTTTAGCGATGGAGAAATAACAGTTAACATCAATGAAACTGTTAGAGGTTATGATGTATTTTTAATTCAACCAACCTGTCCACCTGTAAATGACAGTTTGATGGAGACCTTGATTTTAATGGATGGCTTAAAGAGAGCTTCAGCTGGTAGAATTACTGCTGTTATTCCTTATTATGGCTATGCAAGACAAGACAGAAAGACAAAGGCAAGGGAACCTATAACAGCTAAACTTGTAGCTGATATTTTGACTAAAGCTGGTGCTGATAGAGTGCTTACTATGGACTTACATGCGGGACAAATTCAAGGATATTTTGATATACCTGTAGACCATTTAGTGGGAGTTCCAATTCTTGCAGATTATTTTAAGAGCATAGTTGATGAAGAAACAGTAGTTGTTTCCCCTGATTTGGGAGGAGTTGCAAGAGCTAGAAATTTTGCAAATCTTTTAGATTTACCTATAGCTATTATAGAAAAGAGAAGACCAAAAGCTAATGTTTCAGAAGTTATGAATGTAATTGGCGATATTGAAGGGAAAAACGTAATCATTGTTGATGATATAATAGATACTGCTGGTACCATAACAAAGGCGGCACAGGTACTTAAAAATTTTGGAGCATTAAAAGTCTATGCTTGTGCAACTCATCCAATACTTTCTGGACCAGCTGTTGAAAGAATTGACAATTCGGAAATTGAAAAATTTGTCGTTACAGATACCGTACCTCTTTCAGAGGAAAAGAAAATAGATAAAATTCAAGTTGTAAGTGTAGCACCAATATTTGCTGAAGCTATAAAGAGAATATATGGAAATGAATCTGTAAGTAAATTGTTTGATTAGTTAGGGGCTGATATTTTGTATGTGGTTGTAGGCCTTGGAAATCCAGGAAAAGAGTATGCAAATACCAGGCATAATATAGGATTTGATACTATAGAATTGTTAGCTCAGAGGAACAATATAGATATAAATAAAATTAAGTTTAAGGCAGTTTATGGTGAAGGACAGATAGGAAACGAAAAAGTTATACTTATAAAGCCACAAACTTATATGAATAATAGTGGTATGAGTGTACTAGATTTATATAATTTTTATAAAATACCTATAGAAAAAATCATAGTAGTAGTTGACGATATAGATATACAATTTGGGACTATAAGGATTAAAAGAAAGGGAAGTGCTGGTACACATAATGGACTGAAATCTATAATATATCATTTAGGAGACGATGGTTTTCCAAGAGTTAAAGTAGGGATAGGCAGTCCAAAACCTGGTGAAGATTTAGCCCAATTTGTACTTAGTAGATTTAGCAAGCAAGAAAGACAAACTATAGATCATACAATAGAACTAGCTTGTGCGGCTATTGAAACTATTATAAATGAAGATTTAAATACTGCAATGAATATTTACAATTCCAAAAACAACAAGGCCCAGGAATAAACCTGGGCTTAAGGTGTTTTAGAAGGAGCTGATTAAATGCCACAAAATATGTTTATAGATCCTCTGAAAAATATGTCTTCCTATAACAAATTATTAGCTGCAATAGAGTCTAAAATTAGTCCTATAAGCATTCATGGTTTGAGTGAGGAGAACATAGGTCATTTAGCCTATGGGTTAAATAAGCATACACAAAGACAAATATTAATTATAACAAGCGATGAGATTAAAGCTAAAAAGATATTTGAAGATTTAAAAAATTTCGACAACAATTTTGTGGGAAATTATCCTTCAAGAGATTTGGTTTTTTATGATATTGATGCTTTTAGTTATGAAACAACTCATGAGAGAATTAAAGTATTGTCAAGATTAAATGATGATGAAAATATTGTTGTAGTTACATATTTAGAAGCATTGCTCAATAAGGTCATGAGTAGCAATATATTTGATATTTGTACTGAAGAATTAAAGTATGGGGAAGTTATAGATTTAGATAATCTTTTAAATGCTTTTGTGACTAAAGGCTATGAAAGAGTAAATATGGTAGAGGGCAAGGGGCAATTTAGTCTAAGAGGAGGAATTATAGATTTTTTTCCCGTAAATAGTGAGAACCCTTATAGGATAGAGCTATTTGACGATGAAATTGATTCTATAAGGACTTTTGATATATCAACTCAAAGATCTATTGAAAAGATTTTTTCTGTTTCAATTCCTCCCGCCAAAGAGGTTTTGATATTGGATGAGTTTAGGAATGAAGTTGTATCCAATATTGATAGAGATTTAAAAAACATACTGGGGAAATTTCAGAAAGGTGCTAAAGAAAAAGATAAATTAGAAGAAAAGTTTTTGAAATATATGGAAATCGTGAAAGAGGGACTAAGTTTAAATAATGTGGATATGATTGTTCCCTATATTCCTGAAGAATATTTAGGGAATATTATTGACTATTTAAATGATGATAGTTTGATTTTAATAGATGAACCAAGAAGGTTAGAAGAAAAATTACAAGACTTTAAGAACGAGTTTATACTTAAGTTTACTGATGTGTTTGAAAGTGGAGAATTATTATCTAAACATGATAAAATATATCATGATTTTGATGTAGTGTATAAATCTATGAGAAAACACATTTGTATAACTACTTCAGCTCTTCTAAATTCTGATTCAAGATTTGTTTCTAATACAATATTAAATTTTACAACTAAGGGGATGCAATCTTTTCACAACAAGATAGAATTTTTAGTGGAAGAATTAAATCATTATAAGTATAGGGGATATAAAACTATTATATTGTCTGGGATAGAAGAACGAGGTAGAAGACTTGAAACGCTTCTTAGAGAAAAAGGTGTAGAATGTGTGTATGTAGAGGACTGTAATAGAGATATAAAATCTGGTCAAGTTTTTATTACGTCTGGAAGCATAAATGGCGGGTTTGAGTATACGAGTATTAAATTTGCCATAATTAGTGACAAAGAAGTATTTGGAGTGAATAAGAGAAAAATAACTAAGCCTATAAAAAAAGATAGGCAAAAAATAGCTAGCTTTTCTGATTTAAATATTGGTGATTATGTAGTTCATGAAAATCATGGAATAGGACAGTATTTAGGAATAGAACAATTAGATATTCAAGGGATTAAAAAAGATTATTTAACTGTTAAGTATCAAGGCAAAGATAAATTGTATGTTCCTATAGATCAAATGAATTTAATTCAAAAATATATAGGTTCGGATGCGGTAAAACCCAAGGTAAACAAATTAAGTAGCACAGAATGGACAAAGACAAAAGCAAAAGCTAAGAAAGCAATAGAAGACATGGCAAAAGATTTGCTAGAATTGTATGCTAAAAGAGAAAGTGTAGAAGGTTTTGCTTTTAGCAAAGATACTCCTTGGCAAGGGCAATTTGAGGATATGTTTCCTTATGAAGAGACAGAGGCTCAAATTAGAAGTATAGAAGAAATAAAAAAAGATATGGAAAAACCTAAACCAATGGATAGGCTCCTTTGTGGAGACGTTGGATATGGAAAGACAGAAGTAGCTTTGAGGGCAGCATTTAAGGCAATTATGGATGGAAAACAAGTTGCTATTTTAGTTCCAACTACTATACTTGCACAGCAACATTACAATACTATATTAGAAAGGTTTGCCGATTTTCCGATAAAGGCTGGAATGCTTAGCCGATTTAAAACTCCAGCAAAGCAAAAGCAAGTTATAGAGGGACTTAGAAAGGGAAATATAGATATAGTAGTTGGAACACATAGGTTGCTATCCAAAGATGTGAAATTTAAGGATTTAGGCCTTTTAATAGTAGATGAAGAGCAAAGATTTGGAGTGAAACACAAAGAATCATTAAAGAAAATAAGAGAAAATGTAGATGTCCTTACACTGACAGCAACTCCTATTCCAAGGACTCTTCATATGTCACTGGTTGGTATAAGGGATATGAGTGTTATTGATGAACCACCAGAAGAAAGATATCCTATACAGACATATGTTGTGGAATACAATGAACAATTAGTGCGCGATGCCATAATCAGAGAAATGAATAGGGATGGTCAAGTTTATTTAGTATACAATAGAGTAGAGTCTATAGACAGAATAGCATCTAATATAAGAAAATTAGTTCCTGAAGCTAGAGTTGCCATAGGTCATGGACAGATGAGTGAAAGAGAATTGGAAAGAGTTATGATGGGATTTTTGGAAAAGGAGTATGATGTATTGGTCTGTACAACTATTATTGAAACGGGATTAGATATTCCAAATGTAAATACAATGATTGTATATGATGCAGACAAAATGGGATTATCTCAGCTTTATCAACTTAGAGGAAGAGTTGGAAGGTCGAATAGAATAGCTTTTGCCTATTTCATGTATGAAAAGGATAAAGTATTGTCAGAAGTAGCAGAAAAGAGACTTAGAGCAATAAAAGAATTCACAGAATTTGGTTCTGGGTTTAAAATTGCCATGAGGGATTTAGAAATACGAGGAGCAGGGAATTTGTTAGGCGTTGAACAGCATGGTCATATAGAGGCAATAGGGTATGATTTATATGTGAAATTTTTGAATGAGACCATAAAGAAATTAAAAGGTGAAAACTATGAAGAAATAGTAGAAACTAGCATAGAACTCAATGTGGATGGATATATACCAGATAAATATATTGATGAAGAAGAAACAAAGATTGAAATATATAAAAAAATTGCAAATATTGAAAGTCAAAGTGATTACGATGATTTAATGGAGGAATTAATTGATAGATTTGGAGATGTACCTGTAGAAGTTGAAAATCTCATGAAAATATCATATATTAAATATATTTCTGGAAGAAGCAATATTTCTAGCATTACAGAAGAAGGAAGACAAGTGAAATTAGAGTTTAATTCATCTAGCCATATAACTCCTGAACTCATTAATGATCTTTCCAGTGAATATGGAAGGAGAATATCCTTTGATTTATCTGGTAGTCCATATTTTAAATTTAGATGGAAAGAAAATTTATTAGATGAGTTGAAGTCATTAGTTAAAAAAATTAGAGGTTCTCTTAAAGACTAAAATGTTATATAATATACTTAAAATAAAATATATTAAGTTAAAGAAAGGATGTTTCTATTGAAGCAAAATAAAAGATTTTTAATTTTAGTAATAATTTTAAGTTTGTGTGTTTCAGTACTAGCTGGGTGCGAAAAAACTCCCAAAGATGCAGTAGCTAGGGTGAATGGCGATACTATATCTAAAGACGAGTTTGATAAGAATTTTGAGATGTATAAAAAAGCTTATGAGTCTCAATATGGCCCTGATATAATGAAAAAAGATGCAGGAAATGATAAGACTTTTGAAGAAGTGATTAAGGAAAATATATTGGAAAAGTTAATTACAGAAAAGTTGATTACAGAAAGTGCTAAAGAAAAGAATATTACTGTTACAGATGAAGAACTCAAAGAACAACTTAAAAATTATGAAGAAATACTAGGTGGAGAAGAAAAGTACAAGGAATTTTTAAAACAAAACAATCTTACAGAAGAATATTTTAAAGATAGCATAAAAAAAGAAATGACTATAGATAAATATAAAAGTGACTATGTAAATGGTCTAAAAATTAGTGAAGAAGAGGCAAAGAAGTATTTTGAAGAAAACAAAGATTCTTATGTAAAGGTTAGAGCAAGTCATATATTGGTAAAAACTGAAGAAGAGGCAAAAAAAGTTTTAGATAAGATTAAAAAAGGTGAAGATTTTCATGCTTTAGCAGCTACAGAGTCTATAGACAATATGTCAGCTGTAAAAGGCGGAGATTTAGGATTTTTTGCAAGAGGACAAATGGTACCAGAATTTGAAGAAGCAGCTTTTTCTTTGAAACCTGGAGAAGTCAGTGAAATAGTTCAAACTGACTATGGATATCATATAATAAAAGTCGAAGATAGATTAGAAAACTATGAAGACGTAAAAGATGAAGTACTGGAAGATTTAAAAAACCAAAAATATCAAGCAAGTGTTAAGAAAATGAGAGATGAAGCAAAAGTTAAGATTTATATGAAAGAAGACAAAAAAGAAAATAACGAAAAAGAGGAAAAGAAATCTTAAAGTATTTTAAATACACCATAATCTGTCAACATTCACCCCATAATGTAAACAATAAAAAAGTTTACATTATGGGGTTTTTGATTTTTGATTAAAGTAATACTTTAACTTAACTTTACCATTGATGCATAAAATATTCATGAAAGTAAAATAATAAAACCATAAAGACAATTAATTTACAAGGAGGGAAAAAATGAAAGCTACTGGAATAGTTAGAAGAATTGATGATTTAGGCAGAGTGGTCATTCCCAAAGAAATTAGAAGAACTTTAAGAATAAGGGAAGGTGATCCATTAGAAATATTTACAGATAGAGAAGGAGAAGTGATACTTAAGAAATATAGTCCTATTGGGGAATTAAATGAGTTTGCAGCTGAATACTGTGAGTCTTTATATGAAGCTATTAATCATACAGTTGTTATTTCTGATAGAGATACTATTATAGCAATATCAGGTGGTTCAAAAAAAGATTATTTGGATAAAAGAGTAAGCCAAGATTTAGAAAATATAATGGAAAGCAGAAAAGCTTATAATGCTACAGGTTCAAATAAACCAATAAAATTATATTCTGAAGATGAAAATGTAGATAAGTATACGGCACAAGTAATAGTACCAATTGTCATGCAAGGTGACCCTATAGGAGCTGTTATATTTCTATCTAAAGAAGCAGATGCTCAAATGGGGGATTTAGAGTTGAAATTGGCAGAGACGGCTGCAGGATTTTTATCAAAACAAATGGAAAATTAAGAAAGTCTACCTTGGGGTAGGCTTTCTTAATTTCTCATTTTAAGTTGATTAGTAATAAATGTATTCCTTCTGAAATATCTTTTTGATATAATATAGTTTATTGATTAGTAGAAAATGATAAGTATTCTTAGGAGGAAAAAATATGACTAAAGAGAATTTTTTGAAAGGGGCCGCTATATTGGGTATAGCAGGTATAGTGGTCAAGATATTGGGAGCATTTTATAGGATTCCTATAGGCAATATTATAAAAACAGAAGGAATGGGATATTATCAAACGGCTTATCCTCTTTATGTGTTGCTTTTGACTATATCTACATCTGGGTTTCCAGTAGCTATTGCCAAATTAGTTTCTGAAAAAAGGGCATTAGGGGATTGCAGGGGTGCACACAAAGTTTTTAAAGTAGCACTAGCAGGACTTTTTATATGTGGTATTATCACTAGTTTTCTTGTATATATTTTTGCAGAAAATATTGTTGAGTCATTAGGGAATAAAAATGCCTATTATGCTTTAATAGCATTAGTTCCAGCACTTTTTTTTGTACCAATGATGTCTGCTTTTAGAGGCTATTTTCAAGGTAGGCAATCTATGACTCCTACGGCTATTTCGCAAATATGTGAACAGGGTTTTAGAGTGGGTGCAGGGCTATTTTTTACTTATTATCTATTAGATCGTGGAATTCCGATTGCAGCAGGGGGGGCTTCTTTTGGAGGTTCTATAGGTGCTATTGCTGGTACATTAGCGATATTTATAATTTATTTGTCTAAAAAAGGTGAAATCAATAGGGAAATTGAAAAAAGTAAATTTGTAGAGGAAGAAACTACAGGGAAAATCATCAAGAACTTGTTGGCTATAGCTATTCCTATAACCATCGGAGCATCTATTGCACCAATTATGGATACTATAGATGCAGCTATAGTTATGAAAAGGTTACAGTTTGTTGGTTTTAGTGAATTTGAAGCTAATGATTTGTATGGTCAACTTAAAGGACTTGCTCAAACTTTAATCAATTTACCTCAAGTTTTTTCTATGGCGTTGGCTATAAGCTTAGTTCCAGCTATTTCAGAAGCTCATGCCAGAAAACAATATGGAGAAATACGAAGTATTATATCTTCGGGAGTGAGAGTTACATTGCTTATTGGACTTCCAGCTGCATTTGGACTTTTTGTGCTTGCTAAACCTATAATTAGACTATTGTACTTTAAGAATACAGTGGAAGCATTAAATAGTACTGGAGAGATACTCATGTATCTATCTTTCGGTGTCATATTTTTGACTTTAGTTCAGTCCCTAACAGCTATACTTCAAGGGATAGGTAGACCGATTGTTCCAGTTAGGAATTTAGCTATAGGTGCAGCTGTAAAAGTAGTTCTTGCTTATGTGTTGACAGGAATACCTAGCATCAATGTTAAAGGTTCTGCTATAAGTACAGTTGCAGCTTATATGATAGCTAGTATTCTTGATTTAATTGGTGTAAAAAAATATACAAAAGTTAAATTCAATATGGGAGAAGTATTTATAAGGCCTTTTATTTCAGCGTTAGGGATGGCAGTCATAGTTAAAGTAAGCCATATTTTGTTTTATTCTCTTATAGGCGATAAATTAGCTACTATTATAGCCATATTTATAGGTATGATAACTTATTTCTTACTTCTCATGAGAACTGGTTCTTTAACTTATGAAGATTTCAAGTTGTTACCTAAAGGTGAAAAAATAGCTAAAACTTTAGTGAAACTTAAATTGTTAAGAATTAGTTAATAATAAACAAAGGAGAAGATATTTATGGGTAAGATATACATTATAGGTCTTGGTCCTGGCGATGTAAATTCCCTGACATTAGGGGCTGTTAATAGGCTTAAAAGTGGAGAATTAAATATATTGAGGACGGAAGTTCATCCAACAATTGAATATTTAAAAGAAAACAAAATACCATATATTTCTTATGATTTTGTCTATGAAAGTAGAGAAAGTTTCAATGAAGTTTATAATTTTATAGTTTTAGATTTGATTGAAAAGTCGAGGAAATATAATTCCATAAATTATTTTGTTCCAGGCAATCCATTTGTAGCTGAAAAAACTGTGGATTTATTGCTGGAAAAAAGAGAAAGTGAAAATGTTTGTATAGAAATCATTCCAGGTATGAGTTTTATAGATCCTATCATATTAGCTGTAGGTCATGATCCGGTAAATGGATTAAAAATTATAGATGGATTAAATATAAAAGGACAGTATGTAGATATAAATACGGGAAATATAATTACTCAAGTTTATAACAAGAGAATTGCTTCACAAGTAAAATTGGAATTGTCTCAAGTATATGGGGATGAGTATGAAATTTATGTTATAAATAGTGCTGGAGTTCCTCATAAAGAACAAATATTTAAAATACCAATATATGAATTAGATAGATTGGAAGAAATTAGTTATTTGACAAGTATATATATTCCTAAAGTGGATAAAATAAATAAAAAAATTTATGACATGAATGATTTATTGACTATAGTAGAAATGCTTAGAGGTGATGAAGGATGTCCTTGGGATATAGAACAGACTCATAAATCCATTAGGGAATGTATTGTTGAAGAAGCTTATGAAGTAGTCAATGCAATAGATGAAGATGATATGGAAAATTTATGTGAAGAATTGGGAGATATTCTACTTCAAGTTGTATTTCATAGTGATATAGCTAAGGACGAAGGCTATTTTAATATATGGGATGTGACTACTGAAATTTGTGATAAATTAATTTTTAGGCATCCACATGTTTTTGGAGAAAAAAAAGTAGAAAATTGTGATGAAGTAGTATATAATTGGAATGAAATGAAATTTAAGAAAAGAAACATTGAAAGCTACACAGATAGGCTAAAAGAAATTCCACATTTACCTTCTCTTATGAGAAGTTTTAAAATTCAAGAAAGAGCGGCTGATATTGGCTTTGATTGGGATGATGTAAGTGGAGCTATTGATAAGGTAGATGAAGAATATCATGAAGTGATTGAGGCTTTAAATGTATCTAAAGGTGGTGATATGGGAAAAGTAGAGAGTGAACTGGGAGATTTATTATTTGCTGTAGTGAATGTATGCAGATTTTTAAATGTCAATCCAGAAATAGCACTCAATAAGACAATTAACAAGTTTATTGAAAGATTTGGTTTTATGGAAAAGAAGAGTAAAGAAGTCAATAAAGATTTAAAGGACATGACATTAGAGGAAATGGATATGCTATGGAACGAAGCAAAAATACATAAAAACAAATAATTTGATAAAAACTACTAAAAATAAGAAGGAATTTTGAAATTAACGTAGAATAAGCAATGTGAGCTATTTTAAACATTTATATGAGGAGGAATTAAATTATGAACAAATCTGAATTAGTTGCTAGTATGGCTGAAAAGAGTAATTTAACTAAAAAGGATGCAGAAAGTGCTTTAAATGCATTTATGAAGGCTGTTGAGGAAGCATTATCAAATGGAGAAAAGGTTCAACTTGTTGGATTTGGTACTTTTGAAGTAAGAGAAAGAAAAGCTAGAGAAGGAAGAAATCCAAGAAATCCTGAAGAAATCATTAATATTCCAGCTTCAAAAGCTCCAGTATTTAAAGCAGGAAAAGCTTTAAAAGAATCAGTAAATAAGTAAAAAAAGTCAGGTCATTGACCTGACTTTTTTGTGAGGAGTGATTTTATGAGAATCGACAAATATCTAAAGAATTCGAGAATTATAAAAAGAAGGACTGTAGCTAAAGAAGCCTGTGAACAGGGAAGGGTACTTTTAAATGGAAAAGCTGCTAAGCCTGGAGATGAAGTAAAAGTAGGAGACAATATAGAAATAAATTTTGGAAATGGTTCTAGAAAAATTCAAATAATAAGAGTTGATGATAATGTGCCTAAGGACAAGGCACAGGAATTATACAAAGAATTATACAAAGAATTATAAAAGCCTTTTAGGAATAAAGGCTTTTTTTTATTCATATTATGTATTAGAAAATTTATAGGAGGAATAGCTATGGGTGAAAACGATATTGGTTTAAAAAATCAAAATATATATTTAGAAGACAGAACAAAACTTACAATTACAGGGGTAGAACAAGTTGAAAGTTTCAATGACAACACTATTATTTTGATTACAATAAAGGGGGGCATGACAATAAAGGGAGAAGAACTTAATATAAATAAATTAAATTTAGAAGATGGGAATGTTAAAATAGATGGGACGATAAATGGCATTTTATATAACAATAGAGATTCAAGTGGGAAGGGCAAATTGCTTGAGAAAATGTTCAAATAATGTCGAGGGTTGTAAATATGGAGAATTCTATCAAAGTTCAATTGTATGTATTTTTAAGTGTCTTTTATGGCGGATTGATAATTGGATTTATATACGACATATATAGGATTTTTAGATATTATTTAAAACCTAAAAAAATTGCTACAGTCTTGGGTGATTTTATATTTTGGATAGTAGTGGTTATAGTTACTTTTTATATGCTTATAAAGAGTAATTTTGGTGAAATACGTGGATATGTATTTGTAGGGATACTTTTAGGTGTATATTTATATTTAAAAATATTGAGTAATTTCGTTTATCCATTGCTCATAAAAATATTGAAAGCTTTATATGTATTTTTCAATAAAATATTTTATGTATTACTTTATCCTTTTAGTTTAATTAAAAAGCTACTTATGCCACAGATAAAGAAAGTAAAAAAAGCCAACAGTTTCTCTAAAGAGACAGTTAAAAATATGAATAGATACATAAACATAATTTCTAAAAAGAAATAGAGGATTTTTTAATTTGATGTAGAATAGATACAAAAGAGGTGATACTTATGGCAAAACGCAAGAAAAAGAATGTAAAGAAATTTAGGATAAGGCATCTCATTGTTTTGGTGTTTGCTATATATATTAGTGCAACTTTAATATCTCAAAGAAGGATGCTTAAAAGTCTCAATAGAGAAAAAGCGGAAATGGAAAGTGAAGTTAAAACATTAAATACAGAAATAAATGAAATCAATAAGGAGATAAAAAATAGTGATTCTTTGGAGTTTGTAGAAAAAGTGGCAAGAGAAGAATTAAAAATGGTTAAGCCAAGAGAAATTATTTATATAGATAAAAGCAAAAATAAAGATCCGTTTTTGAAAAAAAGTAGGAAATAAACTAGATTGACATATAATATTTTCTAATATATACTAGATAGAAGATAAATATTTATTAAGGAGGAATCATTTATTTATGCCCGTAGCTGTTGGAGAAGTAGTTGAAGGTACCGTTACAGGTATAACAAATTTTGGTGCATTCATTCAACTACCAGAAGGAAAAACTGGATTAGTTCATATTTCTGAGATATCAGAGGATTATGTAGAAAAGGTAAGCGATTATTTAAAAAAAGATCAAAGAGTTAAAGTAAAAGTATTATCTATAAGTAAAGAGGGAAAGGTAAGTCTTTCTATTAGACAAGCTAAGCCAAAGTCAAATAACCCTGTTGAAATTGACTGGGGTAAAACAGATGATAAACAAAAGTTTATGTCATTTGAAGATAAGCTTTCTAAATTCTTAAAAGAGAGCAATGAAAGGCAAGATCAATTAAAGAGCAGAGAGTCAAAAAGAGGTTCGGGCTCAAAACCTCGTAGCAAGAGCTTGGCAGATTAAAACCGGATTTATCCGGTTTTTTGTTTTAGGTTAAATTATAGGGAATAGACAAAAAATATTTAATGTATAAAATTTGACATTGAATGGAGATTTTTAACACTTTAAGCGTGAAGTATTAAAAACACTATTATATGGGCTTAAAGTGAATTGCTTTAATTTAAATAAATTGTAGGATATTATAATATATATTATTCTAATATGTCTAAATTTTCTTTTTGCAAGGCAACTAGTATTGACAAAAATCTCAAATTCTATCTGATATTATAGTCATGAAAAAATAAATAGGGGTGATTTTTCATGACTACTAGAACTGAGAGCATATTTTTTAATGAAAAGAGAACTTTACAAAAGATTTCTTTTAACGGAGTTCAAATTGCTATAGCGATACTGGGTTTTTTCATATCCAGAGCTTCAATCATTAATGGGTTGACACCTTTTGGGATTTCATTTTTAACTGCAAGTTTAGGTAGGAGCTTTTCAATTGTGGCATTGATTTCTTCAATTTTAGGTTTGCTAAGTTTTCATGGTTTTAATGCTTCTTACAGATATCTAATTTCTTCTGGAATAATATTCACATTATTTTCTCTATATACAAAGAAAAAAGAGATATCTGTTTTTAAAACATCTCTTTTTTCATCGTTTATATTTGTTGGAGTAAATATATTTAAAACTATTATATTGAAGAATTTCTATATTTATGATTTTTTAATGATATTTTTTGAGGGATTGGTAATATTTACTCTTTCATATATATTTTCTTATGGGCTTCCAAAAGAAACTGTAAGAAAGACTAAACTCACCAATGAAGAGATCATATGTGTATTTATAACTTTATCGTTAGCAATTTCTGGATTAACTGATTTTGAGATTTTTAGCTTGTCATTTAAAAATATTTTAAGTATATTTTTTGTAATGGCTTCTGGATATGCATATGGAGCATCTTTAGGGGCAGGAATGGGAATATCAATAGGAATGATTTCTTATCTATCGCAAAGTGATATGCCATTTTTATTGGCTATATTTGGATTAGCTGGATTGTTGTCAGGAGTATTTAGGGATTTGGGGAAATTTGGAACTATATTAGGTTTTGTTTTAGCAAATAGCATTATGAGTTTTTATATAAATGGGTATAGTACAAGCTTTTTAAGTTATTATGAGTTAGCTATTGCTTGTGGTCTTTTCTATATTTTTTCTGATTATATAAAAGAAAATCTATTCTTTATGTCTTCGGTTGTGTCATCATTAGATAATAATGATATATATAGTGAAAGAACTAAAGAATTGACAACTAAAAAACTTAAATATATTTCTGAAGTGTTCAAAGACTTAGGCGGTATATTTAAAAAGGTTTCTTACAATGAAGAAATGTATACGGATAATATAACTAAGTTTATAGATTGTGTAGCTAGTGATGTATGTAAAAATTGCTCTATGAATGTATTTTGTTGGAAAGATGATTTTTATACTACTTATTATTCTATATTTGACCTTATAGCTTCTATGGAAATGACTGGTAGCATAGATGAGAAAAATTTGCCGGAACTTTTTAAAAATACTTGCATAAAAACTGAAGAAATAATTGATAAGAGTCATAGATTGTTTGATTTATATAAAGTAAATTATACTTGGGAAAAGAAAATGGCTGAAAATAGAAAACTTGTTGCAGAGCAATTGAGTGGGATTTCAAATATCATGGAAGGACTTATGAAAGATATAGATAGATCTCCAGTATTTAAGGAAGACGTTGAAATAGAGATATATTCTGCATTGAAATCTCAAGGAGTAAATATAAAAAATGTCATGGTAGCTGAGTACAGTGAACAAGATTTTGAGATATATGTAGAAGTAGGGAAATGTTTTAAAAGAGAAAATAGCTTAGAAAATGTTAGAGATATGGTTTCAGAAGTTGTAGGAATACCTTTAAAGGGAGATTTTACATTTGATACTATGAAGGCACGAGAAGTCAATAGATATAAATTGATAAAAGCTAATAGATATGGGGCTATGACGAGAATTGCAAAAAATAGTGAATCTTTCAATACTGTTTCAGGAGATAGTTATACTTTCGGGGAAGAAGGAAGCAATTATTTTGCGGCTTTAAGTGATGGCATGGGAATAGGAAGACGAGCTAATTTTGAAAGTACTATTGCTATATCTCTATTGGAAAAATTTTTGGAAGCGGGATTTGATAAAGAGATTGCCTTAAAAACTATAAATTCAATTCTTATGTTGAAATCAGAAGAAGAAATTTTTACTACATTAGATATTTCAACAATAGATTTGTATTCTGGAAAACTTCAAACAATAAAGACAGGAGCTGCACCAACTTTTATAAAGAAAAAAGATAGAGTCTTAGTTATAAATTCAAATTCTCTTCCAGTTGGAATGCTTAAGGATATAGATTTAGAAATTTATGAAGAATACTTAGATGATGGAGATTTTATAATCATGATGTCGGATGGGGTTTTGGAATCAAATGAAGATGTAAGCAACAAGGAAAAATGGATGATGGATACAATTGCCAATATAGATAGTTTCAATCCTCAGACTGTTGCTAATATGCTCATGAAGGAAGCTAAAAAGGCTTGTCATGACGAGATAAAAGATGATATGACTGTACTTGTAACTAAGGTATGGAAGATAAAGTAAATATGGCCCCCTTAGTCAGTATAGGCAAAGGGGGTATAAAATTTTAAAATATGTCAATACTCCTAAAAAAATATAGGAGTGATATCATGCCAATCAAACAGATAATCCTTATTACGGATGGAGAATCAAATGTAGGGGCTAGTCCTATAGTAGTAGCCAAAAGAGCTAAAGAAAATGATATAGTTGTAAATACTATAGGAATTGTGAAGAATAAAGATAGAGAGGAGCCCTTAAGAGAAGTTGAAGAAATTGCTTTAAATGGAGGGGGCATTTGTGAAATAACTAGTCTGGAAAGTTTAGACGAAGTTTTAAGTATGGTTACAGTTCAGTCTATTCATAAGACAATAGAAGAAGTAGTTAATAAAGAGCTAAGAGAAATAATAGACAAGGATATAAAAGAAATTCCTCCAAAAGAGAGAAAGAAAATAGTCGAGATGATGGACAAATTAGGTGATGAAGTTTCTATAAAATGTTTAATACTATTAGATACTAGCGGGAGTATGAAATATAAAATAAATGTAGCTAAAAGAAGCGTTTTGGAACTTTTTAGATTTTTAAAAGAAAGATCAGGACAGATAGCAATAGGTATCATTACTTATCCTGGGGAGGAAGATTTTTATAATATACTTTGTGACTTTACTGATGATGTAAATTATTTAGAAGAGAAAATGAAAAAAATTTCAATTGGAGGGACTACTCCTACAGGTCCAGCTCTAGAAGGTGGAATAGATATGATACTGGGGAAAGAGAAAAATGTTTTTTCCGAGTACATGGTATAGGTGAATTAGATGAATTTTCTTCAGGGTAATTGGAATAAAAATATATATTATATTATTGAAAAGATAGGTAAAGGTGGTTTTGGAACTGTATATAAAGTTTTAGACGAGGGGAACAAAGAAAGAGTATTAAAAATGTCTAAGGATACGTCTTCCATAACTAGAGAATATTATACTATGGAAAACCTTAAAAACTTAGATTTTATACCTACGGTTTATGATTTTGATGATTTTCAATATAAAGGCGAAATATATCATTTTATTGTTATGGATTATATTCCAGGAGAAAACTT
This sequence comes from Sporanaerobacter sp., assembly GCF_047830725.1. NCBI lineage: Bacteria > Bacillati > Bacillota > Tissierellia > Tissierellales > Sporanaerobacteraceae > Sporanaerobacter > Sporanaerobacter sp. The sequence goes on from NZ_CP181252.1 coordinate 1,355,905, forward strand.
AAAGGAAGTTTCTAAAAAAAACAAATTAAAGATTGAAGAAGTATTTCAAATTGGGTATTTCATAGTAGATTCATTAGAGAAAATATATAATATAGGATATAGATATTATGATATAAAACTAGAAAATATAATACTGACTAGAAAAAATGCTGTTTATTTTGTGGATTTTGGAGGAGTAGCAGAGAAAAATAGTCATATAGTTGAATATACTCCAAATTATAATATGATTTCTTGGAAAAAGAATGAGAGTGGCAATTATTTTGAAAATATAATTTTTAGCACTACAATGGTTCTGATCACAATGTTCTTAAGAAAAGAATATCATCCTTTTTTATTTACTTTGGAAGACATAAATGAGAAAATAAAAAATACAAATCTAGATAAAGAGATAAAAAAATTTTTGCAAAGGGGACTGAATGGAAAGTATGGCTCCTTAAATGAATATAAAAGCGATTTGAAAAAACTATCTTATCATTTTGGAGGATTTAGCAAAAAAACAGATAAGATAGATTATTTTTTTGTGGGAAGTATTATTTTTTTTATATTCTCATTGCTAATGGGGAAAAAATTTTGTTTATTTTAAAGGGAAATTTGTGTTTATGTAGAAGAAAATAAGAAAAATAAGGGGTAGGTGATATGGTGGAAGATAAGGTGTTAAATACAATAAAAAAACACAATTTAATAGAAAATGGAGACAATATTTTGATAGGGGTATCTGGTGGACCAGACTCTATGGCTCTTTTGTATGTTCTTTTGTCAATACAAACTGAGATTTCTTTTTCTCTTCATATTGCTCATGTAAATCATGGTGTCAGAGGGATAGAAGCAGATGAAGATGAAAAATTTGTTGAGGGAATATCTAAAAAGCTTGGAATTTCTTTTTATTCTAAAAAGATTGATATGGAAGGATATGCAAGAGAAAACAAACTTTCATCAGAAGATGCAGGTAGAAAGCTTAGATATGATTTTTTTAGAGAAGTTTTATCAAGTATAAATGGGGGTAAAATAGCAGTAGCACATAACAAGAATGATCAAGCAGAAACTTTGATTATGAGATTTTTTAGAGGAACTGGACTAGATGGATTAAAAGGCATGGAATATAAAAATGGGGATATCATAAGACCCCTTCTAGACGTTTCGAGAGATGAAATAGAAAAGTATATATTAGAAAAAAACATAGATACAAGATTAGATAAAACAAACTTAGAAAATATATACAATAGAAATAAAATCAGATTAGAACTTATCCCATATATAGTGGATAATTTTAATCCCAATATTATTGACACACTTTGGAGAACTTCTAGGACAATGTCTAATGACAGTGACTTTTTGGAGAACTTTTCCAAAGAAAGATATAGAGAATTGGTGAAATCTCAAGACAAAAATAGTATAATTTTATATAGGCAAAGATTTTATGATGAGCATATAGCTATAAAACAGAGAATAATAAGACATTCAATATATAATTTGTTAGGGACTCTAGAAGGAATTTCAGAAATTCATGTAAGAAATGTATTGGAACTATTTGAAAGAGGAGATACAGGAAAGAGTATAGATTTGCCGAATAGTTTAGAAGTTAAGACAAGCTATGATGATTTAATTTTTCAAAAAAAGAATTTAGATGGAAATAAGAACTATAAATATAGTCTTAAACTTGGGCAATCTACATATGTAAAAGAGTGGAACTGTATTTTTGAAATGGAGGTATTTCCTATAGAAAAAATTCAATTAAATTTTAAAGATAGGTTTATAAAGTATTTTGATTATGATAAAATAAAAGGCGAAATATACATAAGAAATAGAATGCCTGGAGATACAATACAGCCTTTTGGGATGAATGGAAATAAAAAGTTAAAAGATTTGTTTATAGATAAAAAGGTTCCTATAGATGAAAGAGAAAAAATTCCTATAATAGTTGATGAAAGTGATATAATTTGGGTTGTAGGCGTGAGGACCAGTGAAAAATATAAAATAACGTCTTATACAAAAAATGTTTTAGTGATTAAGTATAAAAATTTATAATATTTTAAGGAGGAGAAAAATGAAGGATTTTGTTAAGGAGGTACTTGTTTCCAAGGAAGATATTGAAAAAAGAGTAAGGGAACTAGGAACGCAAATTACCGAAGATTATAGAGGGAAAGATTTGATGCTAGTTGGTATACTAAAAGGAGCAGCAATATTTATGGCAGATCTCGCTAGAAATATCGATATACCATTAACTATGGATTTTATGGCTGTATCTAGTTATGGAAATGCAACTCAGTCTTCAGGAGTAGTTAGAATAGTTAAAGATTTGGATACAAGCATTGAAGGAAAAGATATTTTAATTGTTGAAGATATAATTGATACTGGTTTAACATTAGGTTATTTAACAGATAATCTCACAAAGAGAGGGGCAAGAAGTGTAAGAATATGTACATTGTTGGATAAGCCAGAAAGAAGAAAAGTAAATGTTCCAGTAGATTATAGGGGTTTTATAATACCAGATGAATTTGTAGTTGGATATGGGATAGACTATGCTGAAAAATATAGAAATTTGCCATATATATCATCTTTAAAAGAAGAAGCACTATAGTTAAATTTAAAAACGCAAAATGTCATTGATCAATCATTGTTTTTTAAAATAAAATGTGTTATAATTTGAAAATATACGATTATGCCCAGTTTAAGAAGGGAGGACTTAGTTTGAGAAAATTTTTTAGAGGCGTGAGCTTCTATTTGCTTATACTTATCATAATAATTCTAGTAGTTGAAATGGTGGGAAAAGATGTAGAGCCAGTTGTCGAAATAGATGCTATACAACTTATAGAACATTTAAAAAATGAAGATGTTGAAAGTATAAAAAGTGTAAGAAGTGCTGGCGGGATCACTATAAAGGGTAAATTAAAAGATAATACTCAATTTACCACGATTTTGCCAGAGGAATTACAGGATACCTATAAAAAATATGTGGAACCACAGATAGAAAAAGGTAAAATAAAAGCCTATAAAGGAGAAGAAGAAACAGGAACTCCTTTTATACTTGAAGCATTGCCAACTATTTTTATGATTCTCATATTTGTTGTTATATGGTTTACATTTATGCAACAATCTCAAGGTGGTGGAGGAAATCGAGTCATGTCTTTTGGCAAAAGCAAAGCTAGAATGCATAAAGACGATGAAACTCAAAAAGTTACTTTTGCCGATGTAGCAGGGCTTGAAGAGGAAAAAGAAGAATTAAAAGAAATTGTGGATTTTTTGAAGAGCCCTAGAAAATATATCGAATTGGGTGCAAGAATTCCCAAGGGGGTACTTCTTGTAGGGCCTCCAGGGACAGGAAAAACCTATTTAAGTAAGGCAGTTGCAGGAGAAGCAGGAGTACCATTTTTTAGCATCAGTGGTTCTGATTTTGTAGAAATGTTTGTTGGTGTGGGTGCTAGTCGTGTAAGAGATTTGTTTGAACAAGCAAAGAAAAATTCACCATGTATAATTTTTATAGATGAAATTGATGCAGTAGGTAGAAGAAGAGGTGCAGGTCTTGGTGGTGGTCATGATGAGAGAGAACAGACATTGAATCAATTGTTAGTTGAGATGGATGGCTTTGGTACAAATGAAGGTATAATAGTTATGGCTGCTACAAATAGGCCAGATATTCTTGACCCAGCTCTTCTTAGACCAGGAAGATTTGATAGGCAAGTGTATGTAGGCGTGCCAGATGTAAAGGGAAGAGAGGCCATACTTAAAATTCATACTAGAAATAAGCCTCTTGCAGAAGATGTAGATTTAAAAGTTGTAGCTAAGAGAACTCCTGGATTTACACCAGCTGATCTTGAAAATTTAATAAATGAATCGGCACTACTTGCTGCCAGAAACAATTTAAAAGAAATACCTATGAAACTTATAGAGGAAGCCTCAATAAAAGTATTGGCAGGTCCTGAAAAGAAAAGCAGAGTTGTAAGCGAAAAAGAAAGAAGACTTACTGCATATCATGAAGCAGGTCATGCAGTTACAGCACGACTTCTTCCAAATGCAGATCCAGTTCATATGGTAACTATTATTCCTAGGGGTATGGCTGGAGGGTTTACAGCATATCTTCCTGAAGAAGATAGATCTTATATGACCAAAAAACAAATGGAAGATGAAATAGTTCAGATGCTTGGTGGAAGAGTAGCAGAAGCATTGGTTCTTGGAGATATAAGTACTGGGGCACAAAATGATATAGAAAGAGCTACAAAACTTGCAAGAAAAATGGTTACTCACTATGGAATGAGTGAAAATTTGGGGCCTATGACTTATGGAACAGATGATGAAGAAGTGTTTATAGGAAGAGATTTTGGAAGGGCAAGGAATTATAGTGAGGAAGTAGCTGCTGCTATAGATAAAGAAATGAGAAATATTATAGACAAAGCATATCAGAGAGCAGAAGAACTATTGTCTGAAAATATGAATAAACTTCATAGAGTTGCAGAAGAACTTCTTGAAAAAGAAACCCTTGATGCAAAAGAATTTGAAGAAATATTCATGAGTGCATAAGGTAGTTAACAAAAGTTAACTACCTTTTTTTCTTTTTTGTTAAGATTATTTAAAGAGGAAAAAGTGAATTTATGTCGAATATTTACTTAGATTATGCAACATTTATTTCATTTTAAAATATTTTTGAAATAAATATTGCAAAAATATTTATATTGTATAATATAATAGTTTATAGGGATAAGTTATAATTAAATTAGGAAAAGGATTTCATTTTCATATGCTAAAATATGAGGAGGGGAAAGGATGTTTGATGAAAAGAAAATTGAAGAAATAAAGGCTGGGAGAGAAAATTGGGAAAATGGGAAGGTGAAAAAGGCAATAGATAAATTTCCAGAGAGAAAAGAAAAATTTACTACTAGTTCCGGATTTGAAGTAAAAAGACTTTATACCCCAGAAGATATAGAAGATTTTGATTACAATGAAAAATTAGGTTATCCAGGACAGTATCCGTTTACAAGAGGAGTCCAACCTACAATGTATAGGGGAAGACTTTGGACAATGAGGCAATATGCAGGTTTTGCTACAGCAGAAGAATCAAACAAGAGATATAAGTACTTGTTAGAGCAAGGACAAACAGGACTTAGTGTTGCTTTTGATTTGCCTACTCAAATTGGATACGATTCAGACCATGCTCTTAGTGAAGGTGAAGTAGGAAAAGTAGGAGTTGCTATTGATTCATTAAAGGATATGGAAATATTATTTGATGGTATACCGTTAGATAAAGTAAGTACTTCCATGACTATAAATGCTCCAGCTAGCGTATTACTTGCTATGTATATTGCAGTGGCAGAAAAGCAAGGTGTATCTAAAGATAAACTCAGAGGTACTATTCAAAATGATATTTTAAAAGAATATATTGCTAGGGGTACTTATATATTTCCACCAGAACCTTCAATGAGGCTTATTACAGACATATTTGAATACTGTTCAAAGGAAGTACCAAAATGGAATACTATAAGCATTAGCGGCTATCATATAAGAGAAGCTGGTTCTACAGCAGCTCAAGAGGTTGCATTTACTTTAGCAGATGGAATTGCTTATGTAGAGGCTGCACTTAAAGCAGGATTAGATGTGGATGATTTTGCACCTAGACTTTCATTCTTCTTCAATGCACATAACAATTTATTAGAGGAAGTAGCTAAGTTTAGAGCAGCAAGAAGAATTTGGGCAAATATCATGAAAAATAGATTTCAAGCAAAAAAAGAAAAATCTATGATGCTTAAATTCCATACACAAACTGCAGGTTCTACTCTTACAGCACAACAACCAGATAACAATATTATAAGAGTTACTATACAGACTCTTGCAGCAGTGCTTGGAGGAACTCAGTCTTTACACACCAACTCAAGAGATGAGGCATTGGCATTGCCAACAGAAGAATCTGTAAGAATAGCTCTAAGAACTCAACAAATAGTAGGCTATGAAAGTGGAGTTACAGATACTATAGATCCATTAGCAGGATCCTATTATATAGAGAGTTTGACAGATAAAATCGAGGAAGAAGCTATGAGATATATAGAGACAATAGATGAACTTGGAGGAGCACCTAAAGCTATTGCAAAAGGATATATACAAAAAGAAATACAAAATAGTTCATATAAATATCAAATGGCAGTAGAAGCTCAAGAAGAAATAGTAGTAGGAGTAAATAAATTCCAAATCGAAGAGGAACAACACAAGGATATATTGAGAGTTGATCCTGAAGTTGAAAGACTTCAAAGAGAAAAATTGTCACAATTAAGAAAACAAAGAGATAATGAAAAAGTAGATGAATCTTTGAAAAAATTGGGAAAGGCTGCAGAGGGAGAAGAAAATTTGATGCCATTTATATTGGAAGCAGTAAAGACTTATGCAACTTTAGGAGAAATATGTGATGTTTTAAGAGAAGTATTTGGCGAGTATGAACAATCAGTAATTTTATAGTTTATATTAAGAAAACAAATTTTTTATGAAAAGGGAGGCAAAAATATGGATAGACCAATTAGAGTATTGGTAGCAAAACCAGGTCTTGATGGACATGATAGAGGAGCTAAAGTTGTCGCAAGAGCACTTAGAGATGCTGGAATGGAAGTTATATATACAGGACTTAGACAGACACCAGAACAAATAGTAGCAGCTGCTATACAAGAAGACGTTGATGTGGTTGCTATGAGCATACTATCAGGAGCTCATAATCACTTGTTTCCAAAGGTAGTAAATTTGCTTAGAGAACAAGGTGTTGATGATGTACTTATATTGGGAGGTGGCGTAATACCTGAAGATGATATTCCAGGTCTAAAAGAGGCAGGGGTAGAGGCAATATTTACACCGGGCACTTCTACAAAGGATATTGTTGAGTATATACAGACTCATATAAAAAGATAATACAGGTGGTGTTATAGTTGAATTTGGAAGAAAGGCTGCTTAAAGGTGATAAGAGAGCTTGTGCAAGGCTTATAACTATGGTAGAAAACAATGAAAAAGAAGCCTTTGATATTTTGAAGAACTTGTATGAACATACAGGAAATGCTTATATAGTAGGGATCACTGGACCTCCTGGAAGTGGTAAGAGTACTCTTACAGATAGACTTACAAAAGAGCTTGTAAAGAGAGGAAAAAAAGTAGGTATCATAGCCATAGATCCCACAAGTCCTTTTACAGGAGGGGCTATACTTGGAGATAGAATTAGAATGAGTGATTTGGCTTTGAATAGTAATGTATTCATAAGAAGTATGGGCACAAGAGGATCTCTTGGTGGACTTTCTAAGGCTACTCAAGGGGCAGTGAAAGTTCTTGATATATATGGAGCTGACATAATTTTCATAGAGACAGTAGGAGTAGGTCAGTCGGAAGTTGATATTGTCAAAATGGCAGATACTGTTCTTATGGTTATGGTTCCAAATTTAGGAGATGACATACAAGCTATAAAAGCTGGAATCATGGAAATTGCTGATGTGTTTGCAATAAATAAATCTGATTTAGATGGAGCCGATAAAACACAGCTTGAAATTGAAATGAATTTAGATTTAAATGAAAAAATGGATTATAGACCTCCAGTATTAAAGGTGTCAGCAGGTAAAAATAAAGGTATAGATGAGCTTTTAGATAAACTTATAGATCATAAAAACTATTTAGAAAGTACTGGAGAACTTGAGAAAAGAAGAATTAGAAATACAAAGCTTGAACTTATTAAACTTGTTGAGGAAGAACTTATGGAAATGATTCTTTCAAAGACTAGGGAGGAAGATTTATTAGATGAGCTAACTAGTCAAGTGGTTTCAAGGAATCTAGATCCATATACAGCAAAAGATAAAATAATAAATTTAATGAAGTAAAGGAGGGAAAAAGCATGGTACAAAAGGTAGATCATATAGGAATAGCTGTAAAAAATTTAGATGAAGCATTGAAATTCTATGAAGATGTACTAGGACTTAAGTGTGCAGGTAGTGAAGTAGTAGAAGAACAAAAAGTAAAAGTAGCATTTCTTCCAATTGGAGATACAGAAGTAGAATTGTTGGAATCAACAGAAGAAGATGGGCCTATTGCAAAATACATAGAAAAAAAGGGAGAAGGAATTCAGCATATAGCCTATAGAGTTGCCAATATAGAAGAGGCTATAGAAGAAATGAAGTCAAAGGGTATTAGAATGATTGATGAAAAGCCTAGATATGGAGCAGGTGGTGCTAAAATTGCCTTCCTACATCCAAAGAGCACTCATGGAGTACTTATAGAGCTTTGTGAAAGAGATTAAATTAAAAAGGAGGGGCAAAATGAAAGTTGAAAAACTAATAGAAGCCAAGAAACAGATAAAACTTGGCGGAGGAGAAAAAAGAATTGAAAAACAACACAACGCAGGTAAACATACAGCAAGAGAGAGATTAGATTTGCTTTTTGATGAAGGTAGTTTTATAGAAATTGATGCTTTTGTAAAGCATAGATGTACAAATTTTGGCATGGAAAATGTAGATGCACCAGCAGATGGAATAGTGACTGGATATGGTACTGTGAATGGTAGATTAGTATTTGCATATGCTCAAGACTTCACGGTTCTTGGAGGTTCATTGGGAGAAATGCATGCTGCAAAGATATGTAAAGTTCAAGAAATGGCTATGAAAATGGGTGCACCAATTGTAGGGTTTAATGATTCTGGTGGAGCAAGAATTCAAGAAGGTGTAGATGCTTTGTCAGGATATGGGAAAATATTTTTTAGAAACACATTGGCTTCAGGAGTAATACCACAAATTTCAGTTATAATGGGGCCTAGTGCTGGAGGTGCAGTATATTCACCAGCTTTAACCGACTTTATATTCATGGTAGAAAAGACAAGTATGATGTTCATAACTGGACCACAGGTTATAAAAACTGTTACAGGAGAAGAAGTATCCCAAGAAGAATTAGGTGGGGCTATGACTCATAATAAAATTAGTGGTGTAGCACATTTTGTAGATTCAAGTGAAGAGGAATGTATTGAAAGAATAAAGAGACTACTTAGTTTCTTGCCTTCAAACAATTTAGAAGATCCTCCATTTATTGAAACAAGTGATGATATAAATAGAATAGAAGATAAATTAAATGAAATAGTGCCAGACAATCCAAATAAACCTTATGACATGAAAGAAATCATAACTACTATTGCAGATGATGGAGATTTCTTCGAAGTACAACCTTATTTTGCTCAAAATATAATAGTAGGATTTATAAGATTAAATGGAAGTACAGTTGGAGTTATTGCAAATCAGCCAAAGGTATTGGCAGGATGTCTTGATATAAATGCTTCAGATAAAGCGGCTAGATTTATAAGAACTTGTGATGCTTACAACATTCCAATACTTAATTTAGTTGATGTACCAGGATTTTTGCCTGGAACTGAACAAGAATACGGTGGGATTATAAGACATGGTGCAAAAATGCTTTATGCTTATAGTGAAGCAACAGTTCCAAAGGTTACTCTTATTATAAGAAAGGCTTATGGTGGAGCTTATCTTGCTATGTGCAGCAAAGATCTTGGAGCAGATCAGGTATTTGCATGGCCAAATGCAGAAATAGCCGTTATGGGACCAGATGGAGCAGCTAATATCATATTTAAAAATGATATAAAAAATGCAGAAGATCCAGTAGAAATGAGAGCCAAAAAAATAGAAGAATATAGAGATACTGTAGCAAATCCATATATTGCAGCATCAAGGGGATATGTGGATGATGTAATAGTTCCAAGCACTACAAGACAGAGACTTGTAAGCGCTTTTGATATGCTTCAAAGTAAAAGGGAGAATAGACCTAGTAAAAAACATGGGAATATTCCCCTATAAAGAGGTGATTTAATTTGTTAGGAGATAGCGTTAGTATAGGACAAAGTTTGATGATTACAGTTTTCAGCATGGTAATAGTTTTCATAGCATTACTCATTATTTCATACTTGATAGATGGATTGAGAGCTATTTCTTCAAAGACTAATGGAAAAAAGACTGTAGAAGAAAAATTAGAAGTAGAAGAAAAAAAAGATATTGCTGAAGAAAATTTAAACCAAGAAAATGAAGAAGAAGTAGTGGCAGTAATAGCAGCAGCAATTGCAGCAATTCAAGGTATTGATGTTTCGGATGTAAAAATAAGTAGTATAAAAAGAATACCCCAAAATACTCCTGTGTGGTCAAGAGTTGGAAGACAGGAACAAATATTTGGTAGATTATAAGGAGGCTAAAGAATGAAAAAATATCTTATAAGTGTAAACGGAAATGAATATGAGGTAGAAGTAGAAGAATTGTCAAATGGTCAAAGAGAAGAAAAAACAATAGCTACACCAGTAGTAGAATCAAAACCCCAATCAAAACCACAAGTAGCAAAAAAAGAAGAGAAAAAAGTTGTAAATGTACCAGCTGGAGCAGAAACAGTAGAAGCTCCAATGCCAGGAACAATACTTAGAATAAATGTAAATGTAGGTGATGAAGTAAAAGCAGGACAAGAGTTGTTAATTCTTGAAGCAATGAAAATGGAAAATGAAATATTAGCTCCAAGAGATGGAAAGGTGGCAGCTATACATGTATCAAAAGGTGCTTCTGTAAATACTGGAGATAAATTAGTGTCTATTGAATAAAACACTAAAGAAAGGAAGGTAAACTAAATGTTACTTGAAATATTAAAAGAATTTTTACAAAGCACAGGATTTGCTGTCATAACTTATAAAGAAGTCATAATGCTTTGTATATCCTTTGTACTTCTTTATTTAGCTATAAAAAAGGAATACGAACCCCTTCTTTTAGTTCCAATAGCTTTTGGAATGTTACTAGCCAATTTGCCACTAGGGGGGCTTATGGACCCTCCAATAGTTGAAGTGGTAGAAAGGTCTGGGATACTTGTTCCTGAGACAAAGCAAGTAGGAGGATTACTATATTATTTGTATCAAGGCGTTAAACTTGGAATATATCCACCACTAATATTTTTAGGTGTTGGAGCCATGACGGATTTTGGACCACTTATTGCAAATCCTAGAAGTATTTTATTGGGGGCAGCAGCTCAATTTGGAATATTTTTGACATTCATAGGGGCGATATTGTTAGGATTTACAGGTCCTGAAGCAGCAAGTATAGGAATAATAGGTGGAGCAGATGGGCCTACAGCACTTTATTTAACTAGTAGACTTGCTCCTCATCTTCTTGGACCAATAGCTGTAGCTGCTTATTCATATATGGCACTAGTGCCAATCATACAACCTCCTATAATGAAGGCTCTTACAACTAAAGAAGAGAGACAAACAGTTATGGAGCAATTAAGACCTGTATCCAAGAAAGAAAAAATAATATTTCCAATAATGGTTACAGTGCTAGTTTCACTATTGCTTCCTTCAGCGGCACCACTTATTGGAATGCTAATGATGGGAAATTTACTTAGAGAATCTGGTGTTGTAGATAGACTTTCAAATACTGCACAAAATGAACTTGTAAATATAATAACGATATTCTTGGGAACTACTGTAGGGGCAACAGCTAATGCACAGACATTTCTTTCTCCATCAACTTTAAAGATAATACTACTTGGATTGATTGCTTTTTCATTGGGAACAGCAGCAGGAGTATTATTTGGAAAGATAATGTATAAGACTAGTAAGGGAAAGGTAAATCCTCTTATAGGTGCAGCTGGAGTTTCAGCAGTACCTATGGCAGCAAGAGTAGTACAAAAAGTAGGACAAGAAGAAAATCCAAGGAACTTCTTGCTTATGCATGCAATGGGACCAAATGTAGCAGGGGTAATAGGTTCCGCTGTAGCAGCAGGACTTCTTCTTATGTTCTTCGGATAATAAATTAGCGGGGGAATTCCTCCGCTAATTTTGTTGTGTTGAAAGGAGATGGCAAAATGTATAGTGGATATATAACGGATGTATCAGGGATAAAGGTAGGTCATGGTGAATCCATAGAAGGGATGACAGGTTGTACGGTTATTCTTTGTGAGGATGGTGCAGTAGCAGGAGTAGATGTGAGAGGTTCTGCACCAGGGACTAGGGAAACAGATCTTTTAAGACCAGAGAAAATGGTAGATAAGGTACATGGAATAGTTCTTTCAGGAGGTTCAGCCTTTGGTCTTGATGCAGCCAGTGGTGTCATGAAATATTTAGAAGAAAATGGAGTTGGATTTGATGTAGGAGTGACAAAAGTTCCTATAGTATGTGGTGCAGTTATATTTGACTTAAATATTGGAGACTATAGAATTCGTCCTGATTACAATATGGGATATAAGGCAGCTAAAAGTGCTAGTGAAACTGAAAATAGGCAAGGAAATATTGGATGTGGCATGGGGGCTACAGTAGGGAAAATTTTAGGTCCTGAGTATTCGATGAAATCAGGACTTGGTAGTGCCAGTATAAAAATTGGCGATTTATGGGTAGGTGCTATAGTAGCAGTAAATAGTTTTGGAGATGTGTATGATTATGAAAAAAAGGGAATTTTAGCGGGAACTTATGATTACAAAGAAAAAAGACTATTAAACTCTTATGAAATAATGAAAGAACAAGGGAAAACTGTTGAATTTCCTATGAAAAACACTACTATAGGTGTAGTTGCAACTAATGGAATACTTTCAAAGGCTGAAGCAAATAAAGTTGCACAAATGGCACAGAATGGCTTAGCTCGTTCCATAAATCCAATACATACTATGTACGATGGAGACACTGTATTTGCTATGTCTACAGGGAAAGTAAAGGCGGATATAAGTCTTATAGGTACTGTAGCTAGTGAAATCATGTCAAAGGCAATAGTCAATGCAATATTAGCGGCAGAATCTTATGAAAACATATTGTCATATAAAGATATAAATAATTCTTAATAAATGTTGAAATTTTATCAAATAAACTTTAAAATGTTCTTGTAAGAATGCTAAAGCTAGCATCCTTTATTGGGAGCTAGACTGTTTTGTACAATTTCAAAACATCGTCTAGTATCTATTCTAGAACTAGAACGGAGGTATAATTATGGAAAATAAAAAATTTACTGTCAAAAAAATGGCTGTAGCAGGAGTTCTCGGTGGAATTTCTGCTGTTTTAGGACTTACCCCTCTTGGATTTATTCCTGTTGGGCCTACTAGAGCTACAATCATGCATATTCCTGTCATTATTGGAGCGCTAATGGAAGGACCATTAGTGGGAGCACTGATTGGTCTTATATTTGGCTTGTTTAGTATTTTTCAAGCTATTATGAATCCCACACCTATTTCTGTTGTGTTTTTAGATCCCCTAGTTTCAGTAGTTCCTAGAGTACTTATAGGAATAGTTTCTTATTATGTCTATGTTTTATTTAAAAAACTTGGACAAAGGGCATCAAAGATAATTCTGTATTCTATATGGGGAGTGACTTTGCTTTATTTAATTTTAAATTTTTTTAAGAATATAAGCAATGAAGAAATAAGTTTGTGGGTACAGATATTTAATATTGTCTTAATAGGATTTACTGTTTTTATAGGATATTATTCTGGCAAGAAACTTAAGGAAGGTGCTGTAGAAGTAGTGTTATCGGCAGCAGCAGGAACTCTTACAAATACAGTAGGGGTATTGTCAGGAATATATTTTGTACATGGAGAACAATATGCTTTAAAATTAGGACTAGATCCAAGTACTGCGGGGAAAGCTATTTTAGGCATAGGAATAACTAATGGAATTCCAGAAATAATAGTGGCAATGATAATTGTAACTAGTGTAGTTGCATCTCTTAAAAAGAGTGCTTAATCCAAAGGATGGTGAAAAACTTGTTATTGGTAATAGATGTAGGAAATACTAATGTGGTTTTAGGAGTATATAAAGAAAATAAATTGCTAAATGATTGGAGAATAGCCACTGATAAAGATAGGACATCAGATGAGTATGGACTATTGTTAGAGCAGATTTTTAAATATCATGGTCTTTGTCCATCAGATGTAAAAGATGTAATCATTTCATCTGTAGTACCTACATTGATGTATACAATGGAGGCAATGAGTATAAAATATTTTCAATGTACTCCACTTATTGTAGGACCTGGAATAAAGACTGGCATGAATATTAAATATGACAATCCTAAAGAAGTCGGTGCAGATAGAATAGTTAATGCTGTAGCAGCATATGAAAAATATGGAGGCCCTTTAATAATTGTAGATTTTGGAACCGCTATAACATTTTGTGCAGTTTCAAGAGAAGGGGATTATTTAGGAGGTGCTATTGCTCCAGGAATAAAGATTTCAAGTGAAGCGTTGTTTCTTAGAACAGCTAAACTTCCAAAGGTAGAATTAGTAAAACCAGACAAAGTTATATGTAAAAATACAGTATCTAGTATTCAATCAGGTTTAATCTATGGATATGTAGGATTGGTGGACAATATAATTGAGAGAATGAAAGAAGAACTTAATGGAGAAGGAAAAGTAAAAGCTGTAGTAGCTACAGGAGGATTGGCAAGTTTGATTGCTAGTGAAAGTAAAGAAATAGATGTAATAGATAAGATGTTGACATTGGAAGGACTTAGAATAATTTATGAAAGAAATGTGTAGAGTAGCCTTAAAAGGCTACTCTTTTAATAAGTGAGGTGATGATGTTGAAAATAGGAGACGTAAATTTAAAAGGAAATGTTTTTTTAGCTCCTATGGCAGGAGTTACAGATTTACCTTTTAGAATAATATGCAAAGATATGGGGGCTAGTCTAGTATATACAGAAATGATAAGTTGTAAGGGACTTTATTATAAAGATGAAAAAACTAAAGAATTGACAAGTGTAGATGAAAGAGAACGACCAATAGCTATACAGATTTTTGGCTCAGAACCATCTATTATGAGTGAAGTGGTCGGTAAATATTTAAATGATAGAGGTGATATAGATATTATTGATATAAATATGGGTTGTCCAGCACCAAAGATAGTTAAAAATGGAGAAGGAAGTGCCCTTATGAAAAAGCCGGATTTAGTTAGACAAATAATCAGGGGAATAGTGAATGTATCCAAAAAGCCTGTCACGGTTAAAATAAGAAAAGGATGGGATGATTCCAATATAAATGCGGTAGAGATAGCTAAAATAGCCGAAGAAGAAGGTGTAAGTGCTATAACTATTCATGGACGAACAAGAAATATGTTCTATTCAGGAGAGGCAGATTGGGACATCATAAGAGAAATAAAGAAAGTTGTTTCCATACCAGTTATAGGTAATGGAGATATATTTACAGTAGAAGATGGAATGAAGATGCTAGAATACACAAATTGTGATGCCATAATGCTTGGAAGAGGAGCTAGAGGTAACCCTTGGATATTTAAAAATATATTAGAATATATGAATGGCGAAAAAGTTAACTATCCTAAGGATTATGAAAGAATAGAAAAGGCTATAGAGCATTTGGAATTAGCTTGTGCCTTCAAAGGGGAAAAGATTGGAGTACGAGAAATGAGGAAACACATAGCTTGGTATTTAAAGGGGCTAAAGGGTTCAAATCAGATAAAGAATAGTATAAACACCATTCAAACATTAGAGGGTATGAAAACACTTTTACTTGACTATTCTGATAGCTTAAAGAAGCAAGAACAATAAAATTAAAGAATACCTGTAGTATTTGGCTCATATAATACAATACTAAAATACTTAATAGGGGGATTGTTATGTTTTGAGTTTTTATATATACTTAATCAAGAAATATATACTAGATATTTAAGAAGAGGCATGTACAAGTATATACCTAAAATATGGTTAAAAAAAATGAAGCCAAAAGAAGTCGTCGATTTTACTAATGAAAAAGGAGATATATTAGGTAGAGGAATTGGAATTTTTTTAGAAAATATTGAAATGACCAAAGAAGAATATATAAATGGTGTAATAAACGTAGCAAAGTTTTTTAAATCAGATCAAACAAAAAAGATTTTATATGATGATATTTATATATTTGACAGCCAAGATAGATGTTATATCAAAGAACAGACGGGATTAGAAATAGCAGATGGAGTAGATGTATTTATATATTTTTTGCCCTATGTATTAAAAGAACTGTTGCATTTATGCGATGAAAAACTGTCGAATAGTGAAATACTAATCATAAGCGATAGTAGCAATTTACCTTATAAATTGATAGAAAGGCTTTCTAAAGAGATTAGATTTTTGACTATATTAGGAGATAAAAAAGATAATGTTCAAAAAAGCATTGATAAAATTTACAATGACACGGGATTGTCAATATTTTATTCACAAAATGTTGATAGAATATTGATGAATTATAATATAATTATCAATTTTAAAGATAATATTCCTGTAAATATAAAAAAATTGAGGAGTAAAACTATTGTATTTGATTTAAGTACTGAGAAAGTTTTTTCAGAAGAAATAAATAACATAAATAAAAATGTAATAACAATAGAAGATTTTTTATTTAACTGGGAATATTTAATTAGGCAAAAAGAATTTTTCCATACTGAAAATTTGATACCTTCTCATAAATATGAAGTTTTTAATAGATACGATATAAAAGATTTTGAGAAAGTTCTAGTAAGAAATCAAAAATATACTTTAGAAGAATTGGTTCAAAATAAAATAAGAAATAGAATACACATATAGGTACTTGACAATAAATTGCAGCTAAATTATAATAGTCTCCATATAAAGTGTAATGGGGTTTAAAGTTTAGGCCAATTGGGCTTGGAACAAATAAAAGAAAGGGAGAGAGAAAAATGACTGAAAAAGATGTTTTTTTAACTGTAGAAGGGTTAAAAAAATTGGAAGATGAATTGGATGAATTGAAAACTGTTAGAAGAAAAGAAGTGGCAGAAAGAATAAAGCAAGCATTAGCTTTTGGAGATATAAGTGAGAATTCAGAGTATGATGAAGCTAAAAATGAACAAGCTCAGTTGGAAGAACGAATTGTAAAACTTGAAAATATGCTTAGAAATGCAAAAGTTATTGATGATGAAGATATATCAACAGACAGAGTGAGTATCGGTTCTAAAGTTTGTGTAAAGGACTTGGAATATGATGAAGAAATAGAGTATACTATAGTTGGGTCAGCTGAAGCAGATCCTTATGAAGGCAAAATTTCAAATGAATCTCCTGTTGGGAACGCACTGTTGGGAAAGAAAAAAGGCGATATTGTAGAAGTACAAGTGCCAGATGGTAAAATTAAATACGAAATTCTTAGTATAGCAAGATAAAAATAAGGAGGATTTTATATGGCAGGTACGGAAGAAAACCTTAATGAGATGCTGGTTTTAAGAAGAGAAAAATTAGGAAAACTTATAGAAATGGGAAGAAACCCTTTTCTTATTGAAAAATTTGATTTTACTCATTATAGTAGTGAGGTAAAAGAAAAATTCGAAGAAATGGAAGGCAAAGAAGTTGCAGTAGCAGGAAGGCTTATGTCTAAAAGAGGACATGGAAAGGTAAGTTTTTTAGATCTTCAAGATAGCCAAGGAAGAATACAGATATTTGTTAAACAGGATCTTTTAGGAGAAGAAGAGTATGAACTATTTAAGTTATACGATATTGGTGATATTGTAGGTGTCAATGGAGAAGTATTTAAAACTAAGACAGGTGAAATTTCCATTAGGGCTACAAAGATAATTCTTTTGAGTAAATCTATTCAAATTTTACCCGAAAAATTTCATGGACTTAAGGATCCAGATTTGAGATATAGACAAAGATATGTAGATTTGATAATGAATCCTGAAGTCAAAGAAACTTTTATATTGCGTTCAAAGATTATAAAAGCTGTAAGAGAATTTTTAGATGATAGAGGATTTATAGAAGTAGATACACCTATACTTAGTACTATTGCTGGTGGAGCAAATGCCAGACCTTTTATTACTCATCACAATGCATTAGACATAGATATGTATCTAAGAATTGCTAATGAACTTTACTTAAAGAGACTTATAGTTGGTGGGTTTGATAAAGTATATGAGATGGGTAGAATGTTTAGAAATGAAGGAATGGATTATAAACATAATCCAGAATTTACAAATATAGAATTGTATCAAGCTTATGTAGACTATGAAGAAATGATGAGACTAACAGAAAATTTGGTAGCTTATGTAGCAGAGAAGACATTAGGTTCAACAGTTATAACATATCAAGGTAAGGAAATAGACTTGACTCCACCTTGGAGAAGACTTGATATGGAAGAGGCAATAAAAGAATATGCAGGAGTAGATTTTAGCAATATAAATACTGATGAAGAAGCATTAAAAGTAGCTAAAGAAAAAGGTATAGAAATAAAACCTGGTATGACAAGAGGGCATGTAATCAGTGAAATGTTTGAAGAATTTTGTGAAGAACATTTAGTTCAACCTACATTTGTCATAGGCCACCCTGTAGAAGTTTCTCCACTTGCTAAGAGAAATCCAGAAGATCCAAGAAAGACAAATAGATTTGAAGCATTTATAAATACTTGGGAAATAGCAAATGCTTTCAGCGAATTAAATGATCCAATAGATCAAAAACAAAGATTTGTAGATCAGCTAAAACAAAAGGAATTAGGGGACGATGAAGCTCATATGATGGATACAGACTTTGTCAACGCTCTAGAAGTAGGTCTTCCACCAACAGGAGGCCTTGGAATAGGAATAGATAGACTTATCATGCTATTAACTGATCAGTCAAGCATAAGAGATGTAATACTATTTCCAACAATGAAACCAATAGATAATGAAAATAATGAAAATGATGAAGAATAAAGTGAGCCAAATATTTGACTCACTTTATCATTTTTTTGGATTATTTGTTTTTTAATAAATAAAACACTTAAAAAATTTATGATATAATTAGAGAAAGTTCATGGTCAAGAGGCGATTTGTATGTATACATTGGAAGAATTAAGATACATAGTTTCAAAATGTAATAGATGTGAATTGTATAAGGGTAGAACCAATACTGTTTTTGGAGAGGGAAATAAACGGGCAAAAATCATGTTTATAGGAGAGGGACCGGGATATTACGAGGACCAGATGGGGAGGCCTTTTGTAGGAAAAGCAGGCCAACTTCTTGACAAGATGCTTGAAGCAATTGATCTTAAAAGAGAAGAAGTATATATTGCAAATATTGTTAAATGTAGGCCACCAAACAATAGAAATCCATTAGAGAATGAAAGTAAGGTCTGTATAGAATATTTAAGATGGCAAGTAAAGATAATAAATCCAGAGATACTAGTTTGTTTAGGAGCAGTGGCTGCAAGGAATATAATTAGTTCAGATTTCAAAGTGACAACTGATAGAGGAATATGGGTCAAGAAAGGGAAATTTTACATAATGCCCACATATCATCCAGCAGCACTATTGAGAGATGAGAGTAAAAAAAGAGGAGCATGGGAAGATTTTAAGAGCATAAAGGCAAAATATATGGAAATAAAAGATATGCACTAGAGAGGATGATTTATTTGAAGCATGAGAGAATTCAGAGTTTAAACAAGAGAATTCTTGAAGATTATACAAATGAGAATATTGTATTTGGTGATGGAAATCTAGATTGTTCAATAATGCTCATAGGAGAGGCACCAGGTGCAAAGGAAGTGGAACTAAAGAAGCCTTTTGTAGGGCAGGCAGGAAAGTATCTTGATGAGTTCATTGAAGTTTTAGATATTGAGAGAGAACAGTTATATATAACAAATGTAGTTAAATATAGACCTACAAAAAAGAGTACAAAGACGGATGGAGTAGTAAATAGAACACCAACTAATATTGAAATTGAAAAATTTAAAAAATATCTGATTGAAGAAATTGATATCATAGACCCAGAAATAATAGTGCCTCTTGGAAATACTCCTATTAAAGGTATATTTGAAGATAATTTTAAAATAGGTGAAGTTCATGGGAAGGCCCTTAAAGCTAATATAAAAGGTAAAGAGTACATGGTATTTCCTCTATATCACCCAGCAGCAGTTATATACCGGAGAGAGTTAAAAAAAGTGTATTTAGATGATCTACAAGAATTAAAAAAATTAATAAAAAAATGTTGACATAGGAATAAAAAAGGTGTATGATAAAAATCCATCACAAAATGAGTTGAAAGAACGATTCAAAAAAAGTGATGGATTTCAAAAAAAGTTGTTGACATTGGAATCAAAATCTGCTATAGTTTTAAGAGTTGACACCAAAGTCAACAGTGAACTTTAAAAATTGAACAGTATGAAACAATCCTTGAGTTTAATTAAATTTTTTAAGACAGGTAAAACTTTTTTTATGAGAGTTTGATCCTGGCTCAGGACGAACGCTGGCGGCGTGCCTAACACATGCAAGTCGAGCGAAGAATATATAAAGAAATCTTCGGATGGAATTATGTATTTCTTAGCGGCGGACGGGTGAGTAACGCGTGAGGAACCTGCCTTGT
Source organism: Sporanaerobacter sp. (assembly GCF_047830725.1). Taxonomy (NCBI): domain Bacteria; kingdom Bacillati; phylum Bacillota; class Tissierellia; order Tissierellales; family Sporanaerobacteraceae; genus Sporanaerobacter; species Sporanaerobacter sp. Next base: position 1,376,199 of record NZ_CP181252.1, read on the forward strand.
ACTAGGGGATAGCCTCGGGAAACCGGGATTAATACCCTATGACACTTGAAAGTCGCATGACTTTCAAGTCAAAGCGATTTAGCGGTACAAGATGGCCTCGCGTCCCATTAGCTAGTTGGCGAGGTAATAGCTCACCAAGGCGACGATGGGTAGCCGGCCTGAGAGGGCGAACGGCCACACTGGAACTGAGACACGGTCCAGACTCCTACGGGAGGCAGCAGTGGGGAATATTGCACAATGGAGGAAACTCTGATGCAGCGACGCCGCGTGAGCGATGAAGGTTTTCGAATCGTAAAGCTCTGTCCTAAGGGACGATAATGACGGTACCTTAGGAGGAAGCCCCGGCTAACTACGTGCCAGCAGCCGCGGTAATACGTAGGGGGCGAGCGTTGTCCGGATTTATTGGGCGTAAAGGGTGCGTAGGCGGCCTTGTAAGTCAGATGTGAAATCTCACGGCTTAACCGTGGTAAGCATTTGAAACTGTGAGGCTTGAGTACGGGAGAGGAGAGTGGAATTCCTAGTGTAGCGGTGAAATGCGTAGATATTAGGAGGAATACCAGTGGCGAAGGCGACTCTCTGGACTGTAACTGACGCTGAGGCACGAAAGCGTGGGGAGCAAACAGGATTAGATACCCTGGTAGTCCACGCCGTAAACGATGAGTGCTAGGTGTCGGGGGTCAAACCTCGGTGCCGCAGTTAACACATTAAGCACTCCGCCTGGGGAGTACGGTGGCAACACTGAAACTCAAAGGAATTGACGGGGACCCGCACAAGCAGCGGAGCATGTGGTTTAATTCGATGCAACGCGAAGAACCTTACCAGGGCTTGACATCCCCCGGACCGAACTAGAGATAGTTCCTTCCCTTCGGGGACTGGGGAGACAGGTGGTGCATGGTTGTCGTCAGCTCGTGTCGTGAGATGTTGGGTTAAGTCCCGCAACGAGCGCAACCCTTGTCTTTAGTTGCAAACAGTTAGGCTGTGCACTCTAAAGAGACTGCCGATGACAAATCGGAGGAAGGTGGGGATGACGTCAAATCATCATGCCCTTTATGTCCTGGGCTACACACGTGCTACAATGGTCGGTACAACGGGCAGCCACTTAGTGATAAGGAGCTAATCCCACAAAACCGATCCCAGTTCGGATTGTAGGCTGCAACTCGCCTACATGAAGCCGGAGTTGCTAGTAATCGCGGATCAGAATGCCGCGGTGAATGCGTTCCCGGGTCTTGTACACACCGCCCGTCACACCATGGGAGTTGACAATACCCGAAGTCGGTGAGCTAACCGTAAGGAGGCAGCCGCCGAAGGTAGGGTCAATGACTGGGGTGAAGTCGTAACAAGGTAGCCGTATCGGAAGGTGCGGCTGGATCACCTCCTTTCTAAGGAGATTATGACCTAACTTAGTGAACGTAAGTGAGCAAGTTAAGTCAAACGCAATGAGCACCAAATCTATACGACCTTAGGGAGTAATAGATTTGAGTTGCGAAACTGCGATGTGTTTCATACTGTTAAGGGCTTGTAGCTCAGGTGGTTAGAGCGCACGCCTGATAAGCGTGAGGTCGGTGGTTCGAGTCCACCCAGGCCCACCATTTTCAACCCAAAGGGTTGAAAATTTCAAATTGAACTTTGAAAACTACACAGTAAGAAAAAATTGTCTTATATATAATACAATTTTCACTGGTCAAGCTAATAAGAGCATAGGGTGAATGCCTTGGCACCAGTAGCCGATGAAGGACGGGGTAAGCGCCGATACGCTTCGGGGAGCTGCAAGCAAGCTTTGATCCGGAGATTTCCGAATGGGGAAACCTACCTAAACAAACTTTAGGTATCATCTACTGAATACATAGGTAGATGAGGGAACACCAGGGGAACTGAAACATCTAAGTACCCTGAGGAAGAGAAAGAAAATTCGATTTCCTAAGTAGCGGCGAGCGAACGGGAAAGAGCCCAAACTCGTAGAGTTTTCTCTATGAGGGTTGTGGACCGGCATAAAATAAGTATATTTTGTAGTCGAAAAGGTCTGGAAAGGCCTACCATAGAAAGTGATAGTCTTGTAGGCGAAACAAAATAGCTTATAGCCGTGATCCAGAGTACCACGGGACACGTGAAATCCTGTGGGAAGCAGGGAGGACCACCTCCCAAGGCTAAATACTAACTGGTGACCGATAGTGAAGAAGTACCGTGAGGGAAAGGTGAAAAGAACCCCGGGAGGGGAGTGAAATAGAATCTGAAACCCTATGTTTACAAGCAGTGGAAGCACTTTATATGTGCGACCGCGTACTTTTTGTAGAACGGGCCAGCGAGTTACGATATATAGCGAGGTTAAGCTATTAAGTAGTGGAGCCGTAGGGAAACCGAGTCTTAATAGGGCGTTTAGTTGTATATCGTAGACCCGAAACCGGGTGACCTACCCATGGGCAGAGTGAAACGAAAGTAAAATTTCGTGGAGGCTCGAACCGCTTAGTGTTTAAAAACTATCGGATGACCTGTGGGTAGGGGTGAAATTCCAATCGAACCCGGATATAGCTGGTTCTCCTCGAAATAGCTTTAGGGCTAGCCTCAAGATAAGTGACGTGGGGGTAGAGCACTGAATGGTCTAGGGGCACGTAGTGTTACCAAAACCTATCAAACTCCGAATACCATAGTCATGTTTCTTGGGAGTCAGACTACGGGAGATAAGTTTCGTGGTCAAAAGGGAAACAGCCCAGATCACCAGCTAAGGTCCCTAAGTATAGGTTAAGTGGAAAAGGATGTAAGGTTACACAGACAACCAGGATGTTGGCTTAGAAGCAGCCACTCATTTAAAGAGTGCGTAATAGCTCACTGGTCGAGTGACTTTGCGCCGAAGATTTCCGGGGCTCAAACCTATCACCGAAGCTGTGGGATGCATTTGCATCGGTAGAGGAGCATCCTGTACGGGCTGAAGCTATACCGTAAGGAGTGGTGGACTGTACAGAAGAGAGAATGCTGGCATGAGTAGCGATAAGGTAGGTGAGAATCCTACCCATCGAAAGCCTAAGGTTTCCTGAGGAAGGCTCGTCCTCTCAGGGTTAGTCGGGACCTAAGCTGAGGCCAAATGGCGTAGGCGATGGACAACAGGTTGAGATTCCTGTACTACCTACATGCGTTTGAGAAATGGGGTGACGCAGGAGGATAGGCTGAACGCACCGTTGGTTGAGTGCGTCCAAACTTGTAGAGAGCTCCTATAGGCAAATCCGTAGGAGAGTCTTGAGAAGTGATGGGGAGCGAAAATTAAGTAGCGAAGCAGCTGAATCCACACTGCCAAGAAAAGCCTCTATCGAGTATGTTAGGTACCCGTACCGCAAACCGACACAGGTAGGCGAGGAGAAAATCCTAAGATGTGCGGAAGAACCCTTGTTAAGGAACTCGGCAAAATAGCCCCGTAACTTCGGGAGAAGGGGTGCCAATTGAGGTGAAGTACTTGCTACGTAAGCCTTGATTGGTCGCAGTGAATGGGCCCAAGCGACTGTTTACCAAAAACACAGGTCTCTGCTAAGTCGAAAGACGATGTATAGGGGCTGACACCTGCCCGGTGCTGGAAGGTTAAGGGGAAGGGTTAGCGCAAGCGAAGCTCTGAACTTAAGCCCCAGTAAACGGCGGCCGTAACTATAACGGTCCTAAGGTAGCGAAATTCCTTGTCGGGTAAGTTCCGACCCGCACGAAAGGTGTAACGACTTGGGCACTGTCTCAACAAGGGATCCGGTGAAATTGTAGTACTCGTGAAGATGCGAGTTACCCGCGACAGGACGGAAAGACCCCGTGGAGCTTTACTGTAGGCTGACATTGGATTTTGGTATTGCTTGTACAGGATAGGTGGGAGACTTGGAAACCAGGGCGCCAGCTTTGGTGGAGTCAACCTTGGGATACCACTCTTGCAATGCTGAAATTCTAACCAGAGACTGTGAATCCAGTCTTGGGACACTGTCAGTTGGGCAGTTTGACTGGGGCGGTCGCCTCCTAAAGAGTAACGGAGGCGCTCAAAGGTTCCCTCAGCACGGTCGGAAATCGTGCGAAGAGTGTAAAGGCAGAAGGGAGCTTGACTGCGACACCTACAAGTGGAGCAGGAAGGAAACTTGGACTTAGTGATCCGGTGGCTTCCAAGTGGAAGGGCCATCGCTCAACGGATAAAAGCTACCCCGGGGATAACAGGCTTATCTCCCCCAAGAGTCCACATCGACGGGGAGGTTTGGCACCTCGATGTCGGCTCGTCTCATCCTGGGGCTGGAGTAGGTCCCAAGGGTTGGGCTGTTCGCCCATTAAAGAGGCACGCGAGCTGGGTTCAGAACGTCGTGAGACAGTTCGGTCCCTATCCGTCGTGGGCGTAGGAAATTTGAGAGGAGCTGTCCCTAGTACGAGAGGACCGGGATGGACAGACCGCTGGTGCATCAGTTGTCTCGCCAGAGGCACAGCTGAGTAGCTATGTCTGGAAGGAATAAGTGCTGAAGGCATCTAAGCACGAAGTCCCCCTCAAGATGAGATTTCCCACTTTTTAAGGTAAGACTCCAAGTAGACCACTTGGTTGATAGGTCCCAGGTATAAGGGTAGCAATATCTTTAGCTAAGGGATACTAATAAGTCGAGGGCTTGACCAATTATCTTACTGTGTTAGATTTTCAAAATCAAGATTTTGAAAAAATTGCGAATGTAGTTCATTTGTAATTTACAATTGCCGAAAGGCTTTACCTGGTGATTATAGCAAGAGGGTCACACCTGTTCCCATACCGAACACAGAAGTTAAGCCTCTTTAGCTGCCGATGGTACTTGGGTGGCAACGCCCTGGGAGAGTAGGACATCGCCAGATTACATAAAAACAAAAGCTCTATCTCGTAGGTCGAGGTAGGGCTTTTATTGTAATCAAAACATTTATATATTATAATTTACTTAGTTGACCAATACAATATATTATATACAAATATAAAGGGGTGGTTATAGATGGAGGCTAAAGAAATATTTGAAAGAGGAGTTTCATTTGAAGATTTTGTAAATATGGATTCAAATTCTTATAGAGAGAAGACTTTAGAAATTTATGATAGTTTAAGTTTTAAAGAAGAAAGTATAGAAAGAATAAAAAGCATAGACAAAAAGATAAATATTTTGATTTGTGCAGAAATTTGGTGCCCGGATTGTATGATAAATGTTCCTATTGTGGAAAAGATGAGACAAATAAATGAAAATATCCACATTTCTATAGTTGGGAAGGAAGAAAATAAAGATTTTTTTAAAGTTTTTAATATTGAAGAAAATATTGTGAGAATACCTACTTTTGTATTTTACGATGAATATTTTACTCAATTGGGAAGCTTTGTAGAGAGACCTACTTGTATAAAAAAAGTATACAATAGCGGAAATCAACCATCTATTATTGTGACTATGAGAAAATATAGAAAAGGAGAATATGTAGAAGAAACCTTGAAGGAAGTACTAGAAGAAATAGGGTATTAGAATTGTGAGGTGAAATTGTTGAAAAAAGGAGATAGAAGCATATTCATATTTGCCACAATAATTATTTTGGTTTTTATTTTTCATATTGACAACTATTCACATTCTGCAGGTTTTTCTCAAAAAGATTTTTTAGTTCAACCAGATACAAATTGGGCTCCATATAAAGAAAAAGTAGAAGTAAAAGGTATATATCTTACAGGAAATACAGTAGGATATAAAGATAGATTTGATGAGTTGATAAGATTTATTGATGCTACAGAGATAAATGCAGTAGTTATAGATATAAAAGATGATTTAGGAGAAATAACATACAATACCGATTTAGAGTATCTAAAAGATATAGGGGCAACAAACAATATTAGAATTGAAGATATTGATGAAGTGATGGATATATTGAGAGAAAAAGATATATACCCTATAGCTCGAATAGTAACTTTTAAAGATAGAAATTTAGCAAGTAAAAGACCTGATTTAGCTATTAAATCCAAAGATGGAACTGTATGGCGAGACAACAAAGGAGATGCTTGGCTCAATCCTTACAACAAAAAGTCTTGGGAATATCCTATAAAAATAGCTGAAGAAGCGGCTCTTAAGGGATTTAAAGAAATTCAATTTGATTATGTAAGATTTCCAACTGATGGGAAAAGAGATTTTATAGATTATGGACAAGCTATAAAAGATACTACTATGGAAAAGGCAATTGGAGAATTTCTTAAGTATGCTAGAGAGAGACTAGAGCCTTTAGGAGTTTATGTGTCGGCAGATGTCTTCGGATTGGTAACAACTGCAGAAGATGATATGGGGTTAGGACAGTATTTAGAAACTATAGCTACAAGCGTAGACATTGTATCGCCTATGGTTTATCCATCTCATTATGCAATGGGTAGTTATGGAGTTAAGTATCCAGATGCAGAGCCATATAAAATAGTCTATAAGAGTGTCGCAACTGCTGTAAATAGAATAGATAATATTCATGCAGATGATAGAAAAGCTATTATAAGGCCTTGGCTTCAAGATTTTTCAGCTCCTTGGTTAAAAAAACAATATGGTTCTCATTACATAAAATATGGAGAAAAGCAGATAAAAGCTCAAATACAGGCTTGTTATGATAGCGGTATAAGAGAATGGATATTTTGGAATGCATCAAATAAATATACAATAAATGGATATAAAAGAAAATAGTATGGTAATATAACTAAAACTAAGGAAATTAATTAAATAAGTAGAATATATATATATATATCAAAAAAAACTGTTATTAAACTCTTTTGACAGTTTTTTTTTATGATGTTACAATAGATTGTATTATTGAGAAAAATGCATACTAAATATAGTTGTTGGAGGTGTTTTTGTGGAGCTTACAGATAATGCGAGAAAAGTCCTTGAAAGAAGATACTTGACGAAAGATGATACCGGAAAAATTTTAGAGACTCCTGAGGAAATGTTTGAAAGAGTAGCAAATTTTATTGCTGAAGCAGACAAAATATATGATAAAGATGCAAATGTAAAAGAAACTGCTATAAAGTTTTACACTATGATGACTAATTTGGAATTTATACCAAATTCACCTACTCTTATGAATGCAGGAAAAGAACTTGGGCAATTGTCAGCTTGCTTTGTATTGCCAGTAGAAGATTCTATGGAGGGAATTTTTGATGCGATAAAAAATGCAGCTTTAATACATAAAAGCGGTGGTGGTACTGGATTTAGTTTTTCAAGACTTAGGCAAAAAGGTTCTTCAGTTAAATCAACTGGAGGAGTTGCTTCTGGCCCTGTTAGTTTTATGAAGGTATTCAATTCAGCTACTGAAGCTGTAAAACAAGGGGGCACTCGTAGAGGAGCAAATATGGGAATATTGAGAATAGATCATCCTGATATAATGGAATTTATCGAGTGCAAAAGAGATACTAGTGAGATAACTAATTTCAATATAAGTGTTGGAATTACTGAAAAGTTTATGGAAGCTGTTCAAAATGGAGAAGATTATGATTTGATAGATCCTCATACTAAAAAGCCTGTAGGAAGTTTAAATGCTAAAGAGGTATTTAAACATATTGTAGAAATGGCTTGGAGTACAGGAGAACCTGGAATAGTATTTTTAGATAGAATAAATAAAACGAGCCCTGTAAGAAAATTGGGAGAAATAGAAAGCACTAACCCATGTGTTACTGGAGATACTTATGTCTCAACGGAATATGGTTTGATGAGGATTGATGAAATATATAAAAGATATGAGAATGGTGGACTTGTTATAGCTACTGACGATAGAGTGCCTATGACTCAATACGAAGTAGTAAATGGTGGAAGTGTTGCTAAGACTATTCCATGTATGGAATGTGATGGTGTTTCCTTTAATGCAATAACTAAGGTATATAATAATGGAGAAAAGGATGTATTCAAGTTAACTACAAAATCTGGTTATGAAATAAAAGCTACTTATGATCATAGATTTTTAACACCAGAAGGTTGGAAAGAACTTAGTGAAATAAAGAATGGTGATGAAGTTTTAATACAATCTGGAGAAGGAGTTTTTTCAAAAGAGTACAATCTTCCTTTTAGAACGGAAAATACTTATATTGGTGGCGATGGAAGAATGTACGAGTTGAATCTGCCTAATGAGTGGTCTAAGGAACTTGGGCAAACTTTAGGTTGGATTATCGGTGATGGTTGGTTAAGGGATGATCCTAAAAATCCGAGAGTAGGGTTTGTTTTCTCAGAAGATGATACAGAGATTTTAAATTATTTAAAACCAATTGTAAATAATATGTATGGTAAAGATATCAAAGAAGTTGAAAGAGAAAATGGTGTTTATCATCTTTCGTATCATAGTAAATACTTTGTAGAATTTTTCAAAGATTTAGGGGTAAAACCTGTTAAATCAGAGGAAAAAGAAGTGCCTCAAAGTATATATAATGCTCCATATGAGGTAGTTGTAGGATTTTTGCAAGCCTTATTTACAGCGGATGGAAGTGTTAGAGACAATCCTAAAGCAAATAGTTCTTGGGTGGTTCTAACATCTAAAAGTAAAGAATTATTAAAAGGTGTGCAAAAATTATTGATCAATTTGGGAATAAAGAGTACGATATTAGATCGCTCCAGAGAGCCAAGAGAAGGAGTATTTAAATATACTACTGTAAGTGGTGAGGAGAGGCAGTATGATTGTGATGGTGTGTTGTATGAATTGGCTATATTCGGAAAATCACGGGATAGATTTGCAAAAACTATAGGGTTTATGAGTGAGAAAAAACAAAGAGCTCTTGAGAGCATAGAATTTAAGTCTTTTTATAAAGAAAAAAACTATGATATGGTTATTTCTACTGACTATATTGGAAAAGAAACAGTATATGATTTGACAGAGCCTACCACACATTCTATGATTTGTAATGGAATAGTGGTTCACCAATGCGGGGAACAACCACTTTTGCCCTTTGAATCTTGCAATTTAGGTTCAATAAATTTAGCTAAGATGGTAGTAGAAGATTCAAATGGATATAAAATTGACTACGATAAATTAGAAGCTACTGTAAGAAATTCAGTACATTTTTTAGATAATGTCATAGATATGAATAAATATCCTCTAAAAGAAATAGATGAGATGACTAAAAAGACGAGAAAAATAGGTCTTGGAGTTATGGGATTTGCGGATTTATTGTTTTATTTAGGTATTCCTTACAATTCAGATAAGGCTGTGAATTTGGCGGATAAATTGATGGGTTTCATTGATAGAATATCTAAAGAAGAATCTATGAGATTGGCAGAAGAAAGAGGAGTATTCCCAGCATATGAAATGAGTACTTATTATGAAACTGGAATGAAGATGAGGAATGCAACTACAACTACCATTGCTCCAACGGGAACTATAAGTATTATAGCGGGAGCAAGCAGTGGGGTAGAACCACTATTCGCCATATCCTTCATTAGAAATGTAATGGATAATGACAAGTTGCTGGAGGTACATCCATATTTCGAAAGGATTGCTAAAGAAAGAGGGTTTTATTCACAAGAATTGATGGAGAGAATAGCTAGGGAAGGGACTATTCAACATATCGAAGAAATACCCGAAGATGTAAAGAAGGTATTTGTTACAGCTCATGATATAATACCATTTTGGCATATAAAGATGCAAGCAGCTTTTCAAAATCATGTAGATAATGCTGTTTCTAAAACTGTAAACTTTAAAAATGAAGCAACAAAAGAGGATGTAGAAGAAGTATATATGCTAGCTTATAAATTGGGTTGTAAAGGTGTGACTATTTACAGAGATGGAAGTAGAGAAAATCAAGTACTAAGTACTGGAAAGAAAGAAAAGAAGAGAGAAGTTGCTGTAGGAAATCTTCCACTTGTGAAGCCAAGGCTGAGGCCAGAAATAACAAGGGGTATAACTGAAAAGGTAAAGATAGGATGTGGAAATTTATATATAACTGTCAATTATGATGAAAATGGGATATGTGAGGTATTTACAAATTTAGGGAGAGCAGGAGGTTGTCCAAGTCAAAGCGAAGCTACTAGTAGACTTATATCTATAGCTTTAAGATCAGGTATGGATGTAAAGGAAATAATAGAACAACTAAAGGGAATTAGATGCCATTCTACATTAAGGCAAAAAGCCACAAACAAAGATATAAAAGTACTATCTTGTCCAGATGCTATAGGGAAAGCATTGGAAAAAGCAATGGATACTTGTGTACAAGTGGAAGATCCTATAGATGAAGATATTATAGATGAGTTTTCTAGTACAAAAGAAGAAAAAAGTTCAGCTTTATGTCCAGAATGTGGAAGTCCCATAGGGCATGAAGGTGGTTGTACGATATGCATGAATTGTGGATATTCTAAATGTAATTAGAGGTGGAGATATGAGATGTGAGGGAACTGTTTATAGACCTCCTAGTGAAGCATATAGCCTTATAGTTCAGGCTACTATAGGATGTTCTCAAAATAGATGTACTTTTTGTTCTATGTATAAAGAAAAAAATTTTAGAATAAGAAGAACTGAAAATATAATAGAAGATTTAATTTTGGGAAGACAGGAGTATAGTAAAGTAGAGAGAATATTTTTAGCTGATGGAGATGCATTGATTATAAAGACGGAAGAATTGTTAAAGATATTAGAAGCAATAAAAACAATTTTCCCTGAATGTAAGAGAGTAGGAATTTATGGTTCACCTAAATCTATACTTGGAAAGAGTACAAAAGAGCTTATAGAACTACGAAAATTAGGTCTTGGAATTGTTTATCTTGGAGTTGAATCTGGGAGTGATTTAATTCTTGAAAAAATAAAAAAGGGAGTCAATTCTTTTGAAATGATTGCTGCGGGTAGAAAAATAAAAGAAGCAGATATTTTACTTTCCATAACTCTCATATCTGGTCTTGGAGGGAAAGAACATTCTATGGAACATGTAGTGGAATCTGCTAGAGTGGTAAATGAAATGAATCCTGATTATATAGGGTTATTAACTCTTTTAGTAGAAGAAGGGACAGAATTTTATGATGATGTTTTGAATGGAAAATTTAAATTGCTGACTCCTAAAGAAGTTCTTTTGGAAACTAGAGAATTTGTAAAAAGGTTAAATGTGGATAATTGTATTTTTAGAAGCAATCACGCTTCCAATTATGTAGCATTAGGAGGAACATTAAATAAAGATAAAAATCTTATATTGGCACAAATAGAAGAAGGACTTAAAATGGAAGGTCTTGAGGAGGAAGAAATATTTAGGAGATTGTAAAATAAATATTGCAATAAAGGGAATATGGTGCTATAATTGAAAAGAAAAAAAGGAACACAAATCTTTAACTCAGTCCTGTGAGACTGGCAAGATTGTGATAGAACGGGTTTTAAACAAAACTTCTTGCTAGCTGCAAGAAGTTTTTTATTGCAATCAAATATTGTGAACCTTTTAACTCAGTCCTGTGAGGCTGAAAAAGGAGATTAGAAAATCTCCTTAAAACTAAAAATAGGAGGTTTTTTTATGACTGAAAATGTGATTAAAGAGAATGTGTATACAAAAGAAGAAATAAGTCTTAAAAGTTCATCAAGAAAAGTGGTGTTGGCACTTCAACATTTAATAGCTATGTTTGGAGCTACGGTATTAGTTCCAATGCTTACAGGTCTAAATCCATCCATAGCTCTTTTTTCAGCAGGAATGGGAACACTTATATTCCACCTATGTACAAAGGGAAAAGTACCAGTATTTTTAGGTTCATCCTTTGCTTTTATACCAGTGATTTTAACTGTAAAAGAAATGTACAATGGAGATTTATCTTATGCACAAGGTGGAATGCTTGTAGCAGGGCTTATATATGTAATAATATCTTTCTTGATTAAGAAAATAGGTGTAGAAAAAATAGAAAAATATCTTCCTTCACAAGTAGTAGGACCAATGATTATAGTTATAGGAATGAATCTTGTTCCAACGGCAATAAATATGGCTAGCAACAATTTTTTAGTAGCAGGAATTACATTGGGAGTCGCAGTACTTGTAAATTTTAAAGGAAAAGGATTTTTTAAGCAATTGGCTATTTTAACTGGAGTAATAGTTGGATACTTGGTATCCTTGAAACTTGGTTTAGTAGACTTAAATCTAGTAAAGGAAAGTCCAGTGTTTTCATTGCCACCTTTCAATTCACCTAAATTTGATATAGGAGCTATCGCTATAATAGCACCAGTAGTACTAGCGGTATTCATGGAACATATAGGAGATATCACTACAAATGGTCAAGTAGTAGGAAAGAATTTTATAGAAGATCCGGGACTAAATAGGACATTACTTGGAGATGGTCTTGCAACTATGGCTGCTTCACTTGTAGGAGGACCTGCAAATACAACTTATGGAGAAAACACAGGGGTTCTTGCACTAACTAAAAACTATGATCCATCTACTTTAAGATTAGCAGCAGTATTTGCTATAGCACTGGGGTTTGTTTCAAAAGTGGGATCATTTTTAAATACAATACCAGTACCTGTAATGGGCGGAATAAGTATAATGCTTTTTAGTATGATATCTTTAGTAGGAGTACAGACTATAAAAAATAATAAGGTAAAGTTCAATTGGAAGAATATAATAGTTATGTCTTCGATAATAGTTTTAGGTCTTAGCAGTAGTATAATAGAAAAGAAATTTGGAATAGTTATAGGAATACCTATAAATGAAAGTGTAAAAATTTCAGGTTTGAGTTTTGCAGCTATAGTAGGTGTGTTGCTAAATGCATTGCTAAATAGAAACGTAAATAAATAATATATAAGTAATATAAAATAAAGGTCTTCCTTTAAATTAGGGAAGATCTTTATTTTTGTTTTAAAGATATTATTTTTTGATATAATAGATAAAGATTGATAAAATTAAAAGGAGTTTTGCTATGAAAGTTAAGAATATAATAGTTGTTGGTGGTGGAGCAGCTGGTATGATGGCTGCAATTGTAGCAAAAAGACAAGGGGCAAATGTAGTTGTTCTTGAAAGAAATGCAAGAGTAGGTAAAAAAATATTGGCTACGGGAAATGGCAGATGCAATTATACAAATGTGTTTACAGATATTAAAAATTATCATGGGAAAAATTCAAAATTTGCATACAGTCCTCTTTCTCAATTTGGAGCAAAAGAAACTATAGATTTTTTTGAAAGACTAGGGATTGCTCATACAATAGAAGACAATGGGAAGGTATTTCCTTTATCCTTTCAAGCATCAAGCGTACTAGACGTTTTAAGATATGAATTGGCAGAACTTGGAGTAGATATTGTATGCGATGCTTATGTAAAGAGTATAGAGAAGGCTAAGAAAAAGTTCTTAGTAACATTTGAGGATGGAAGAACAAAAAATGCAGATGCAGTTATATTGGCTACAGGTGGAAAAGCCATGCCTTCTTCTGGTTCTGATGGGAATGGGTATACTTTAGCAAAAAAATTTGGTCATAATATAGTAGAAGTATTTCCGGGATTGGTTCAATTGAAATTAGAGGGAGATTTTCTAAAGGCCATTGATGGAGTGAAAGTAGTAGGTACAGCAACTCTTTTACATAAGGGAAAGGTTATAAAAGAAGATACAGGGGACATTTTATTTACCAATTATGGCATATCGGGTCCGCCAATATTGCAATTGAGTAGGAGTGCATTAGAAATTTTAAGTAGAGGAGAAAAGCCAATACTTAAAATATCTATAATAAACAGCAGGAAAAAAGAAGAATTGTTTGAATACTTGAAGACGAGATTTAGCTATATGCCAAAAAAAAATATTGATATTGGTCTTATTGGGCTCATAAATAAAAGGTTAATAAATGTGATTTTAAGAGAAATAAATATTGATAAAGATAAAAAAATTGCAAATTTATCCAATGAGGAAATAGAGAAAATAGCTGATGTTTTGACAGATTGGAGATTTCAGGTAGTTGGAAGTAAATCTTGGGCTGATGCTCAAGTTACTGCTGGAGGGGTAGATACAAATGAAATAGACAGCAAAACCATGGAATCTAAATTGATTAAGGATTTATATTTCGCTGGAGAAATAGTTGATATAGATGGAGATTGCGGAGGCTTCAATCTTCAATGGGCCTGGTCATCTGGCTATGTAGCTGGGCTAAATGCAGCATTAGATTAAAAAAGGAGGAAAAACATGTACAAAATACTTGCATTAGACTTAGATGGTACACTTTTAGATCCAAATCATGAGGTATCTAAAACTAATATAGAAAATATAAATAAGCTGATAGATAAGGGTGTAAAAATCATATTGGTTTCAGGAAGGGAGCCTTCTTCTATAGCCCTTATTGGTAGAAAGGTAGGATTAAAGGATTGCTTGGTAGGATTTAATGGGGCTATAATTACAGATTATACAGGAGAACAAGTAATATATGAACAAAATATAGATTCTAAGGTTACAAGAGAAATAATTGAAATATGTATAGAAAAAGACATATACAATGTAGTATTCATAAGGAATAAGCTATATGTATCCAATAAAGATGATGATAGATTTAAATTATTTGAAAAATATACTACTAGCGGAATAGAAGAAGTAGGAAATTTATATGAATTTCTTGATAAAAACAATTTGTGGGGAAATGTAGGGAAAATATTGCAATCAGGAGACAATGAAATATTGACTATGTTTAAAGAAAAAAATTTATCAGCATATAAAGATGATATTAAGGCTGAGTTTTCGCTTCCGTTTTTTTTAGAAGTATATAATAGTTTAGCAAGCAAGGGACATGCTATGGCTAAAATCGCAGAAAGCTATGGTATAAGTAGAGATGAAATAATAGCTATTGGAGATGGAGAAAATGATATTTCTATGATTGAATATGCAGGTGTGGGAATAGCAATGGAAAATGCATTAAGTATTGTTAAAAAAAGTGCAGATTTTATAACTTTATCAAATAGTGAAGATGGCGTGAGTTACGTTATCAAAAAATACTGGGGAGAATAGATAGGTTCTTTTTTATGCCTTACTTTCAGAAAAAAGTGGTTGAATTAGTAAGCTATTGCGGTATATATAGTTACAAAGTATGGTACAATTAGTTATAGTGTGGATTTTTATGTTATATAGCTGTTAAAAATATTTAAAATTCAACCTGGAAAATGGTTTCATAATGTTGGCACGATGATTGCATATATGACAAGTGAGGATGATAAGAATGAAAGAAAAATTAAAAAGACTAATAGAAAGAGAAGATAAAAAAAATCCTTATACAGATGAACAAATTTCAGATCTTCTTCAAGTGAGCAGAGAATTGGTAACAAACTTGCGAAATGAGTTGGGCATACCAAATTCCAGAGAAAGAAGGATGAACAATCTAGTTGATGTGGTAAATTCTATATTGGAGAAGAATGAAAATATTTCAGAAAGAGACTTGACTCAAAAAGTAAATGATATGGGATTTAAGGTTTCTAGGCATACTATCAGGGAATGCAAAAAAGAAATCGAGACTCAAAAAAAAGGAAGTATTAAAAATACAAATGAGAACGTTGACAATTCTATACAAAATGATAAAACAAATTCAATTAGTCTAAACAAACCAGAAGAGGGTTATAAAGCTTTTAAAAATATCATAGGTTCAGAAGGCAGTTTAAAACCACATATTCAATTGGCAAAGGCAGCTGTACTCTATCCTCCTCATGGTCTTCATACACTAATATTAGGAGCTACAGGAGTAGGTAAAAGTGAATTAGCTGCTGCAATGTATGAATTTGCTAAAGAGTCTGGAACTATTTCTAAAGAAATGCCTTTTATTATATTTAACTGTGCAGATTATGCAGATAATCCCCAACTTCTCATGGCTCAATTGTTTGGCTATGCAAAAGGTGCTTTTACAGGAGCAGAAGAAGATAAGGAAGGTTTGGTAGAAAAAGCCAATGAAAGTATTATTTTTCTAGATGAAGTTCACCGCTTACCTCCAGAAGGTCAAGAATTGCTATTTTATATTATAGATAAGGGCAAATTTAGAAGACTAGGGGAGACAAATAAAGAGAGGCATGTGCAAGTTACAATCATTGCAGCTACTACTGAAAATCCAGATTCAACATTGTTGGCTACTTTTAGAAGAAGAATTCCAATGGTAATTGAACTTCCGACTTTAAGTGAGAGGCCATTGAATGAAAGATTAGATATAATAAAAGAATTTTACAGAAAAGAAGCTAATAGGACGCAAAATTCAGTTAAGGTTACAAATGAGGCACTAGGAGCATTGCTATTATATGATTGTCCAGGAAACATAGGACAGCTTAGAAGTGATATACAGGTATCTTGTGCTAGAAGTTTTCTTAACTGTGTCGTGAATCGTGGAAATGTAATGGAAGTTAGTATAAATGAATTACCTTTGAGTGCCAAGAAAGGTCTGCTTAAGATACGAAATAATAGAAAAGAAATGCAAGAATTGACGGGCAATATAGATATAGTCATACATCCTGACAATAATCCTATGAAGATGACACCTTATGAAAATTTATATATTCTTCCAAATGAAATATATGGATATATTGAAAATAGATATAATGAGCTAAATGAACAGAATATAAATCAAGAGGCTATAAATCATATCATTGGAGTTGAAATGGAAGGTAAATTAGAGGATTTAATGAATAAAGTTAGACGCAACACAAGGCCTTTGGAAAAAAAGGATTTAATGAAAATAGTTGGGCCTGAAATAATGAATGTGGTTGAGAAGATAATCAAAGTAGCTAGATGGAGATTAGGAATAAATGCTGATGATTTATATTATGTATTGGCTGCTCATTTGAGTACAACTATTGAAAGAGTTAAACAAGGGAAAGAAGCAAAAAATCCACAAATTGACAAAATAAAAAGAGAGTATAAAGAAGAATTTAAAGTTGCAAAAGAGATGGTAGATATTATTGAAGAAGAATTAAATGTAGAACTCTCAGAGGATGAAGCAGGATTTATAACAATGTATTTGAGAATGACAAGAGAAGAAGAAAACAAAGTTGAAGGACGAGTAGGCGTAATACTCATATCCCATGGAAATGTCGCAAGTGGTATGGCTGAAGTGGCCAATAAGCTACTAGGTGTAAATCATGTAAAGGCTATAGAAATGGCTCTAGATGAAAAACCAGAAGTGGCCTTGGGAAGAGCTACAGAAATGGCTAAAATTGCAGATGAAGGCAAAGGAGTTCTTTTACTGGTGGATATGGGGTCCTTAGTGACTTTTGGAGAATTGATAACTAAAAGAACTGGAATTAGAACTCGGAGTATTGCAAGAACTGATACTTTGATGGTTGTAGAGGCGGTTAGAAGATCTATTCTTCCTGATGCAGATTTAGATGAAATTGCAGATGCATTAGAAGAAGAACCTAAATATGCAACAAAATTGACAACTAGAAAAGGAAAAGATAAAAATAAACCTAAAGTTATTTTGACAATGTGCATAACCGGTCAAGGATCAGCTCAAAAGATAAAGGAATTGATAGAGGATTTAGTTAATGAATATGATGAGTCAGTAAATATAATTCCTATAGGTGCTGTATATGAAGATGTAAATATAATAATAGAGAATATAGAAAAGACCAATGAGATACTGGCTATTATAGGAACAGTAGATCCTAAAATAGATAGAATACCATATATACCATTAGAAAACATTATATCAGGCAACATTGAAGAGGAAATTAAAGAAGTTTTATTTGATACTAAATCAGATGTAAATAGGAGTAAAAAATTAAAACTTATAGATATATTAGATCCTAGGACAACGATATTTAACATTGAGGCAAGTTCAAAAGAAGAAACTATAAAAAAACTTTCTGAACTTCTTTATGAAAACAATTATGTTAATGAGAGCTTTTTTAGTTCAGTAGTAGATAGAGAAAGAATGGGTTCAACAAATTTAACTAAAGGAGTAGCAATTCCTCATGGAGATCCAGCAGGAGTTATAAAACCTGGAATTGGTTTAGGTATATTGAAAAATGAAATAGATTGGGATGGAGAAAAAACAGGAGTTGTAGCATTGCTTGCTTTTGATGAAAGTTGTATTGAACTTGTGAGAGAAATAAGTGATTTTTTCCATAAGAAAGGGAACTATGAAAAATTAAAAAAATCTACTAAATTTGATGAAATAATACAATTGTTTGGGAGGGTAATTTGATGAAGGAGCCAATGGAACTTTTAAAAGAAGAATTAATTTTTATTGATATTGAAGCAAAGGATAGAGAAGAAGCTATAGAAAAAATGGCCAAAGAATTATATAAAAGGGAATATGTAAAAGAAAGCTATATAAATGCAATATTAGATAGAGAAAAGGTATTTCCAACGGGTTTACCAACAGAAGAAGTAGGAGTTGCAATACCTCATACAGACGCTATTCATGTAAAAAAAGGTGCCATGGCTATTGGAGTGTTGAAAAATCCAGTTGTATTTCAAATGATGGGAATGCCTGAGGAAAATGTAAATGTAAATATAATTTTTATGATGGCTTTAGACGAGCCAAAAGGCCAGATTGAAATGTTGCAAAAACTTATGTCAATATTTCAGGACAAGTCTATTCTTTTAAAGATGAGACAAGCTAAGACTAAAGAAGAAATAATGAAATCATTTTCTAATGCAATATAAATGTCAACATCAATTTGAAATATGGAAGTTTTTCTTATAGTTTAAGAAAAAACCATGATATAAATAAATATTAATTAATCGAAAGGAGGAGAAAAAATGGCTAAAATATTAGTTGCATGTGGAACAGGTATCTGCACATCTACTATGGCTGCAGACAAATTAAAAAAAGAATTAGAAAAGAGAGGCAAAGCAGGTAATGTTTCTATTACTCAATGTAAAGTAGCAGAATTGAGTGCAAAGGCAGCAGACTATGATTTGATAGTTGCTACCACTCAAGTATCTAGCAAAATTTCAACACCTGTTATATCTGGACTTCCATTTTTGACTGGAGTGGGAATTGACAAAGTTGTTGACGAAGTAATTGAAAAACTAAATTTATAAATAATAGGAGGGTGGGAGGATGAAAGTATTAGATTTTATTGTTGGACTTGGTCCACAAGTAATGATGCCCATTATAATAACTATTTTCGGATTAGTATTAGGTGCTAAATTTGGTAAATCTCTCAGGGCAGGCTTGACTGTAGGAGTAGGTTTTGTTGGATTGAATTTAGTTATTGGCCTTCTTGGAAATACTTTGGGACCAGCAGCTCAAGAAATGGTTCAAAGATTAGGATTAAATTTGACAGTTATAGATGTTGGTTGGCCAGCAGCTGCAGCTATAGCCTTTGCTTCAAGAGTAGGTGCTATAATAATCCCAATGGGATTGATAGTAAACATTTTGATGTTAGTGACAAATACTACTCAAACAGTAAATATAGATATTTGGAATTATTGGCATTTTGCTTTTACTGGTGCACTTGTACAAGGTGCTACTGGTAGTACAGCATTAGGTATACTTGCAGCAGTACTAGACATGATTATCATAATGGTTATTGCAGACTTAACTGCACCAGGAATTGAAAAATATAATGGACTTCCAGGAATTTCATTACCTCATGGATTTTCAGGAGCATTCGTTCCAATAGCTATTGTATTAAATAAAATACTTGATATAATCCCAGGAATAAATAAAATTGAAATAGATGCAGAAGATTTACAAGAAAAATTTGGTGTGTTTGGTGAACCTATATTGATAGGTACTATACTAGGAATATTGATAGGAATAGGTGCTGGTTATGATATAAAAGGAGTTCTTGAAACAGGTATTACATTAGGTGCTGTACTAGTTTTAATTCCTAAAATGGCTGCCATGTTGATGGAAGGACTTATGCCAATATCTGATGCAGCTCAAGGCTTAATAGAAAGAAAATACAAAGGAAAAGGCAAGATGTATATTGGACTAGATTCAGCTGTTGGAGTTGGACATCCTGTAACTCTTGCTGTATCACTAGTACTTGTTCCAGTAACTATATTGTTAGCAGCAATTATTCCAGGAAATAAAGTTTTACCTTTTGCTGATTTAGCAGTTATACCATTTATGCTAGTAATGCTTGTTCCAATAACAAAAGGAAATGTGTTTAGAACTTTCATCATTGGATTGATAACGATATCCACTGGATTATTAATTGCTACAAACTTAGCTCCATTACACACTCAAATGGCAGTAAATGCTAAATTCCAAATGCCAGAAGGAGCTACTATGATTTCAAGTATTTGCGATGGTGCAAATCCATTGTCATGGATGTTTACAAGAACTATGGAATTTAAAGTTGTTGGAACAATAATCATGGTTGCTATTGCATTAGGACTTGCAATTTATAATAGAAAGAGAATTATGAATCAAAACTCTGAAAATTAATAATAAATAATAAGTATAAGTCAGAGAATTCTCTGACTTATACTTTAATAAAAAGGGTGATATAAATGATGCTAGAACAATTTAGAAAACAAATCATAGAAATAGGAATTCAATTGAAAGAATATAAATTGATATCACTAACTGGAGGAAATGTCAGCGGAAGAGATAGAGAAACAGGTTTGATAGCTATTACTCCAAGTGGAATGGAATACGAAAAATTGAAACCAGAAGATATAGTTATAGTAAATATAGATGGAGATATAGTTGAAGGGAACAGAAAACCTAGTTCAGATTTAATAACACATCTTCAAATATATAGAGCAAAAAAATATATAAATGGAATTATTCATACTCACTCTACATATGCCAGTTGTTTTGCTGTATTAAATGAAAGTATACCGGTAGTATCTACAACTATGGCAAATGAAGTTGGAGGAGAAGTCCCTGTTGCTAAATATGCTCCTGTGGCTTCTGAAGAATTGGGAATAAATATAATTGAAAAAATTGGAGATCAAAAAGCTGTTTTGTTACAAAATCATGGTGTATTTACTTTTGGAGAAGACCCTCACCATGCACTAGTTGCAGCTGTAATGCTAGAAGATGCCAGCAAGGTATATTATTTGGCTAAGGCTATTGGTGAACCAATCAGATTGCCAGAAGAAGAAGTGAAAAGAGCTAATGATTTATTTAAAAATGTCTATGGACAAAGATAAATTTTTTATATAGGTTTTTAAGACCCAGTATTAATTACTAAAATTGGTATAATAAACTGGGTCTTTTTATACATACATTATTTTCAATGAAAGAAGATATATATGGGAAATTGATTGAAAAAACTTTTGAGTCCCACTCCATATTAAAAAATCCTAGAGGAGTAAAGATAAAAGATATATTGAGAATAATAGAAAAATGTCTATATTGGAATAGGAAAATGGGGAAAAGAAATTTTAATATATATACTACTTTACTGACATATGTCAATAGTATTGACATATGTCAGTAAAGTAGTATAATGAAATTGAAAGAAAGCATGAATTGTATCAAATGATATATATGATAAGGGTGATATTGGATGGATAAAACTAAAGAAAGGAAACTTGCAGAAATAGCTTATATGTACTATATAGATGAAATGAGTCAAAATCAAATAGCTAAAGAGTATGGGATTTCAAGGTCTATGGTATCTATGATGCTCAATGAAGCAAGAGCAAAGGGAATTGTAAGAATAGAAATAAAAGATTCAGAACTATATTGTTTTGATTTACAAAGAAAGATTGAAAAGATATTTGGACTAAAGAAAGCTATAATAATACCCAGACTTTCAAAGAATGAAGATGGATTGATAACCCAATTGGCTGATGGAGCTATAGAATATTTAGGTCAAATAATTGACCACAATATGACAATAGCTGTTTCATGGGGAAGAACTTTGTACGAGATAGCAAGTAGGATTAGGTCAAATGGAAAGACCAATATAGTTATATCCCCGCTGGTTGGTGGAATTGGAAATGAAATGAATATTTATCATTCCAATGTAATAGCAGATACTATGGCGAGAAATTTAGGTGCAAGTTCTTTGGGTTTATATGCTCCAGTATTTGTTGCTACTGAGGAAGTTAGAAATTTGATATTTAACGATAAAAGCATAAAAAAAGTAATAGAAACTAGTGAAAGGGCTGATATTGCTATAGTAGGGATAGGAAGTATAGCTTCTTCAACTATGGCAGATATAGGACTTTTAGAAGAGGATGATATAAAACAGTTGCTAGATGCTGGAGTCATTGGAGATATAAGTACTTGTTTTTTTGATAAAAATGGGCAAGATATAAAAAATATTTTTTCAGACAGAACTGTGGCTCTCAATTTGGAACAATTAAGGAAAATACCAACTATAGTTGCGGTAGCAGGAGGAGATAAAAAAATTAAAGCTATTCATGGGGCTCTTAAGGGAAGACTTATGGATGTACTTGTTACTGATGAAGTTGTTGCTAGGAGTATTTTAAAAGAGTATGAAGAAAATTAAAATAAATTGAAATTTTAAATAAATCAGGAGGGATATGAATGACTGATATTAGTAAAGAAACATTATTGGAAATGTACAAACGAATGAATGAAGCTAGAGCCTTTGAAGAAAAGGTAAGCTACTTTTTCGCAAGAGGAATGGTTCATGGGACAACCCATTTATCAGTAGGTGAGGAAGCATCAGGTGTTGCTTCTTGTATGGCTTTAAATAGTGATGACTTAATTACTTCTACTCATAGAGGTCATAGTCAAGTTATAGGGAAAGGAATAGATTTAAATAAGATGATGGCTGAACTACTAGGGAAATATACAGGATATTGCAAGGGAAAAGGTGGTTCCATGCATATAGCCGATGTAGAAGCAGGGAATTTAGGTGCTAATGGAGTAGTTGGTGGAGGACATGGAATAGCTGTTGGAGCAGCTCTTACTCAACAAATGAAGAAGACAGGCAAAATTGTACTTTGTTTTTTTGGAGATGGAGCTTCAAATGAAGGAAGTTTTCATGAAGCATTGAATTTAGCTTCTGTTTGGAAATTGCCAGTGATATTCTATTGTGAAAACAATCTATACGGTATGAGTGTACCTATAGAAAAATCAATGAATATCAAAGATATTGCTAAAAGAGCTGATGCTTACGGAATACCAGGATATATAGTAGATGGAAATGATGCTATAGCAGTTTATAATACAGTGAAAGAAGCTAGTGAGTATGTGAGAAGTGGAAAAGGTCCAGTATTGATCGAAAGTAAGACATATAGATGGTTAGGTCATTCTAAATCAGATGCTCAAGTATATAGAAGTAAAGAAGAAGTAGAAGAATGGAAAAAGAAATGCCCAATAAAGAGATTTAGAAAATATATGTTGGAAAACAATATAGCAACAGAAGAAGAACTAGATACAATAGAAAAAAATGCTAGACAAGCTATAGAAGATGCAGTGGAATTTGCAAACAATAGTCCAAATCCACCAATCGAAACTGTAACAGAAGATGTATATGCATAAGGAGGGAATATAAATGTCAAATGAAATGAAGGAAATGACATATAAAGAAGCTGTTAAATTGGCAATGGTTGAGGAAATGAGAAGAGATGAAAATGTATTTTTGATGGGTGAAGATGTAGGCTTATATGGTGGTGCTTTTGGAGTATCTGTAGGGATGTTAGAAGAGTTTGGCGAAGAAAGAGTTAGAGATACTCCTATATCAGAAGCTGTAATAGCAGGAGCAGCAGCAGGAGCAGCAGTTACAGGGATGAGACCAATAGCTGAAATCATGTTTATGGATTTTTCAACAATAGCGATGGATGCATTGGTAAATCAAGCTGCTAAAATGAGGTATATGTTTGGTGGGAAAGCTAAAGTTCCAATGGTTTTAAGATGTCCTGGTGGCTCAGGTACAGGAGCAGCAGCTCAGCACTCTCAAAGTTTAGAAGCTTGGTTCTGTCATGTACCTGGATTAAAAGTAGTAGTACCTGGTACAGCAAAAGATGCAAAGGGGCTTTTAAAGGCAGCAATTAGAGATGACAATCCAGTAGTATTTGTTGAGCAAAAAACTCTTTATAAAGTAAAAGGTGAAGTTCCTGTAGATGAAGATTTTGTAATTCCTCTAGGGAAAGGTGAAATAAAGAAAGAAGGAAAAGATGTAACAATCATTAGCTATGGTAGAATGCTTCCAAGGGCACTAAAAGTAGCAGAAGAAATGGAAAGTGAAGGTATCAGTGTAGAAGTATTGGATCCTAGAACTCTAGTACCTTTAGATAAAGAGTTGATAATTGAATCAGTAAAGAAGACAGGAAGAGTAGTATTAGTAAATGAAGCATGCAAAACTGGAGGATATTTAGGAGAGATAGCTTCAGTTATAGTGGAAAGTGAAGCTTTTGATTATCTTGATGCACCAATAGTTAGATTAGCAGGATTAGATGTGCCAGTACCATACAACCCTGAATTAGAAAAAGCAATAGTTCCAAGTGAAGAACAAATAAGAGAAGCAGTACTCAAAGTTATGAACCGATAG
The DNA here is from genome assembly GCF_047830725.1 of Sporanaerobacter sp. Taxonomy (NCBI): domain Bacteria; kingdom Bacillati; phylum Bacillota; class Tissierellia; order Tissierellales; family Sporanaerobacteraceae; genus Sporanaerobacter; species Sporanaerobacter sp. The sequence continues at coordinate 1,400,482 of NZ_CP181252.1, forward strand.
GGGGGAATCGTGATGGTAGCAGAGGTAGTAGAAAAAATAAAAGTAAGAGCAACTCCAGCAGCAAGGAGGATTGCAAGAGAAAGAGAAATTGATTTGTCAAGAGTTAAAGGCTCTGGTCCAAAGGGAAGAATACAACAAATAGATGTACTAAATTATAAAGAAGATTCCCTTAAGGTTTCACCACTTGCAAGAAGAATTGCTGAGATAGAAGGATTGGAATTGGAGACTATTGCAGGTAGCGGATTTAATGGCAAGATAATGAAAGAAGATGTACTAAGAGCATTAGGAAATGAAGAAAATGAAGAAAATGAAGAAAATGTAGAAGCTAAAGATGAAAGAATTGAAATAGTTCCTATGACCAATATGAGAAAGATAATAGCTAAGAGAATGAGTGAAAGCTATTTTTCTGCTCCAACCTTTACATTAAATACAGAAGTAGATATGACAGAAGTTAAAGCACTAAGAGCAAAAGTAAAAGAGATGATTTTAGAAGAAACAGGAAAGAAAATCACTATTACAGATATAATAATGCTCGCTACGGCTAAAGCCTTAATTAAACATCCATTGGTAAATGCAAGTATATCAGAAGATGGAGAAAATATTATACTTCATAAATATGTAAACTTAGCTATGGCAGTTGGACTTGAAAGTGGACTTCTAACTCCAGTTATAGAAGATGCGGATAAGAAAAGTTTAACCGAAATGGTTCTAGCAACAAAAGATATAGTAGAAAGAACTATGAATATGAAATTGTCACCAGATGAATTGCAGGGAAGTACATTTACAGTAAGTAATTTAGGAATGTATGGAATAACCCATTTCAATCCAATTATAAATCAACCTAATAGTGCAATATTGGGAGTAAATACTATAGTAGATAAGGTAGTTCCTGTGAATGGAGAAATAAATATTAGACCTATGATGATATTGAGTTTGACAGTAGACCATAGAGTTATAGATGGAGTAGTAGGTGCTAAGTTCCTACAAGATTTAAAATATCTACTAGAAAATCCAGTAGCTATGCTTATATAAAGGAGGAATAGTCATGGCAACAGAAGTAATAATGCCTAAAGCAGGTATGGACATGCAAGAAGGGCAAATTATAAAGTGGTATAAAAAAGAAGGCGAATATGTAGAACGAGGAGAAGTTTTACTTGAGATAATGACAGATAAAGTAAATATGGAAGTGGAAGCAGAAACTTCAGGATATTTGCTAAAGATATTGAAACACGATGGAGAAACAGTTCCAGTTATAACTACTATAGGATATATAGGAGAAAAAGGAGAAATCATTAAAGAGTCAGAAAACAATGAAGTAGCAAAAGAAGAAGTTAAAGTTCCAGAAACAAAAGTAGAAAAAGATGATGATATCTATGATGTAATAGTTATAGGTGGAGGACCAGCTGGGTATGTAGCAGCTATAAAGATAGCTCAACTAGGTGGAAAAGTTGCAATAGTAGAAAAAAGTTTATTTGGTGGCACTTGTTTAAATAGAGGATGTGTACCAACTAAGACTTATCTTAAGAATGCTGAAATAATTGAAGAAATAAAATCTGCAGGAAGAAGAGGAGTTGTTTTGGAAAACTCCAATGTAAGTGTAGACATGGATAGAGCTGTTGAACTAAAAAATGAAGTAGTCATGACTTTGACTAATGGTGTAGTAGGACTTTTGAAGAGTAATGGAATAGATATATATAAAGGTATAGGTAAAATAACTAAAGATAAAAAAGTATCTATAAATGATAGTGAAATCATTGAAGGAAGAAAAATTATTTTAGCAGGTGGTTCTAAAGTAGCTAAAATAAAAATTCCAGGGATAGAAAGTAGATTGGTTTTGACAAGTGATGAGTTGCTTAATTTAAAAGAAGTTCCAAAGGAACTGGCAGTTATAGGCGGAGGAGTTATAGGTATAGAATTGGGATTAGCTTTTAATTCCTTTGGAAGCCATGTAACAATAATTGAAATGATGGATAGAATAGTGCCAAATATGGACAAAGATGTATCTACAGTGCTATATGATGTATTGACTAGCAAGGGAATAGAAATTCATACTTCTACTAAGTTAAATGAGATAGTTGAAAAAGATGGGAAGCTTATATTGAAATTAGAAGGAAAAGAAGATTTAGTAGCAGACAAAGCATTATTATCGATAGGAAGAGTTCCAGATTTAGCCGGTATGGGAGAAGTTGAGTTTGAAATGGAAAAAGGAAGAATAAAAGTAAATGATTATATGGAAACTAGTGTAGAAGGAATTTATGCACCAGGAGATATAAATGGTAGAAAGATGCTTGCTCATGCAGCTTTCAAAATGGGCGAAGTAGCTGCAATAAATGCTATGGGCGGAAAAGAAAGAGTAAAATTAGCTAATATTCCATCTGCTATTTATACTATGCCAGAAGCATCTTCAGTAGGACTTACTGAAGATGAGGCAAGAGAAAAATATGATATTTCTGTTGGTAAATTCACATTTATAGGAAATGGAAGAGCATTGGCCTCAGGGCAAACTACAGGTTTTGTTAAAGTTATAGCAGATAAAAAGTATGGAGAAATATTGGGAGTTCACATGGTAGGGCCTGGAGTAGCAGAAATGATAAATGAAGCAGCAGTTCTTATGGAAATGGAAATTACAGTACATGAAGTTTTAGAAACAGTTCATGGACATCCAACATTTTCTGAAGCTTTTGTAGAAGCTTGTGCTGATACACTAGGAAAGGCAATACATCTACCTAAAAAAAATTAGCCTATGTTATTTTTTAAGCCTTTCAGGTTTATATATTGTAAAATAACCAATATAAACTTGAGAGGCTTTTTTGAGAATATTTATATACAGGTTTTGCTTTTTAGAAGAATATAGTTTATAATTTTTATTGATAAGCTAAAAATATATTTGGAGGTAAGCTATGATTTATATAAAAAATGATTGCAATAAGCCTCAATTTAATTTGGCCTTAGAGGAATATGTGTTTAACTATTTAGATCAATTTGATGAGATATTTTTGTTGTGGATAAATGAGCCCACAATTGTAGTTGGGAAACATCAAAATACCATTGAGGAGATAAATACTCAATATGTCAAAGAAAATAATATCAATGTAGTAAGAAGACTTTCAGGCGGTGGAGCTGTTTATCATGATCTGGGCAATTTAAATTACACTATAATATCTAAAAATAAAGGTTCTGAGGGTTTTGATTTTAAGACTTTTTCTCAACCAGTAATAGAAGTGTTGGCTGATTTAGGTATAAAGGCAGAATTTACTGGCAGAAATGATATAGTTATAGATGGGAAAAAGTTCTGTGGAAATGCTCAATATATGAAAAAAGGAAGAGTACTTCATCATGGTGCTATACTCTTTGATGTGGAGCTAGATGTACTAGCTAAAGCTCTAAAAGTATCACAAGATAAAATAGTATCTAAGGGAGTAAAATCAGTAAGGAGTAGAGTTACAAATATAAAGGATTATTTAAAGGAAGATATCACTATAGAAGAATTTAAAGAACTTCTTTTAAAACATATGTTTAAAGATAAAGAGGATATGGAAGTATATGAATTAACAGAAGAAGATTTAAAAAGCATAAATAAATTGATGGAAGAAAGATATATGACTTGGGATTGGACTTATGGACAATCGCCAGAGTTCAATATAAGAAAAGATAGAAGGTTTTCAAGTGGAAAAGTAGAAATATTTATAGATGTAGATAATGGATTTATCAAGGATATCAAATTTTATGGGGACTTTTTTGGCCATGGAGATTTGAAAGATGTAGAAGAAAAACTAGTAGGTGCAAAATATAGTGAGGATGAAATAAAAGGAATACTAAAAGATATTGATGTAGGCTACTATTTTTCAGGAATTTCTCAAGATGAACTTTTAAAAGCTATTATTGACTAAAGGTGTCTTGACAAAGGTCTTGTTTTTGATGTATCATTATTCAAAATAGAATTTCATATTGAATAGCCTTGATGAGGAGAGTAATAAAAGGGATCGCATACAGAGAAACAATTAATTGGTGAGAGATTGTTGCTTAACTTTTATGAAGATCACCTCTGAGCTGGATATCTGAAAATATATAGTAAGATATCTCGTGTATTCACGTTATGATTTAATGAGAGATAAGGTATATACTTATAATGTGGGTGGTACCGCGGCATGTTCGTCCCTATTTGTTACAAAGTGACAAGGGGACGTTTTATTTTGTCCCCAAAAGTGGCAAGGGGACGTTTTGTTTGCCACCAAATTTACCAAATTAAAAATTTAATAAAATATAGAGAGGATGAAAAAAATGGCTTTTAAAGAATTATCAAATTTGCCAGTAAAGGATAGAGAAAGTCAAATATCAGATTACTGGGATGAGATAAATTTACTTGAAAAGAGTATAAACTCTAGAGACGAAGACAATCAGTTCGTATTTTTTGAAGGACCTCCAACAGCCAATGGAAAACCTGGTATTCATCATGTTATGGCTAGAACCTTAAAGGATGTTGTTTGTAGATATAAGACTATGGAAGGGTATCAAGTAAAAAGAAAAGCTGGGTGGGATACTCATGGTCTTCCGGTAGAAATTGAAGTAGAAAAACAACTCAAGTTAAATAAAAAACAAGATATTGAGGAATATGGTATTGAAAAATTCAACCAAAAATGCAAGGAATCAGTTTTTAAATACGAAAGTTTATGGCGTGAAATGACGAAGAGAATGGCCTATGAAATAGATTTAGATCATCCTTATATTACATTGGACAATGACTATATTGAATCTGTATGGTGGATACTTGATAGGTTTTTCAAAGAAGGATATATTTATGAGGGACATAAAATACTTCCTTATTGTTCGAGATGTGGAACTGGTCTTGCTTCCCATGAAGTAGCTCAAGGTTATGAAGAGATAAAAACAGAAACTGTAATAGTTAAGTTCAAGAGAAAAGATAAGGATGAATATTTTTTGGCATGGACTACTACTCCTTGGACATTGCCAAGCAATGTGTGCTTAACTGTGAATCCAGAAGAAACTTATATAAAAGTTAAGCAAAATGATGAAATATACTATGTAAGTAAGACTTTAGCCAATAAAGTGCTAGGGGATGAATATGAAGTTCTTGAAGAAATGAAAGGTAAAGACTTGGAATATGTAGAGTATGAACAACTTATACCTTTTGTTAAAACCAATGAGAAAGCATTTTTTATCACTGTAGCTGATTATGTAACTACTGAAGACGGTACTGGAATAGTTCACTCTGCTCCTGCTTTTGGTGAAGACGACTACAATACAGGTGTTAGATACAAGCTGCCAGTTCTTAAACCTGTAAGTGAAGAAGGCAAGTTTACAGAAACTCCTTGGAAGGGGAAATTTGTCATGGATGCAGATCCAGAAATCATTCAGTGGTTGAAAGAAAATGGGAAGTTATTTAGAAAAGAAAAAATGCTACACAATTATCCTCATTGTTGGAGATGCCATACACCATTATTATATTATGCAAAACCTAGTTGGTATATTGAAATCACCAAGCTTAAAGATAAACTTATTGAAAACAACAATGGCGTAGAATGGTATCCAGCTTTTGTAGGAGAAAAGAGATTTGGAAATTGGCTAGAAAATTTAAATGATTGGGCTATTTCAAGAACTAGATATTGGGGAACCCCTTTAAATATTTGGAGATGTGATGATTGTGGTTATACTACAAGTATAGGTTCGAGAAGTGAATTAGCAGAAAAGGCTATAGAAAATATAGATGAAAATATAGAACTTCATAGACCTTATGTAGATGATGTTCATATAAAATGTGAAAAATGTGGTGCTACTATGACCAGAGTAAAAGATGTAGTAGACGTATGGTTCGACAGCGGTTCTATGCCATTTGCTCAGCATCACTATCCATTTGAAAACAAAGAAAATTTTGACAAACTATTTCCTGCAGATTTTATATGCGAGGGAATAGATCAAACTAGAGGCTGGTTTTATTCATTACTTGCTATATCTACTTTTATCACAGGGAAATCTCCATACAAGAGAGTACTTGTGAATGATCTTGTATTGGATAAAGAAGGCAGGAAGATGTCTAAATCAAAAGGAAATACAGTAGATCCATTTAGTCTATTTGATAAATATGGAGCAGATGCTTTAAGATGGTATATACTTTATGTATCACCACCATGGACTCCAACTAAATTTGATGAAGAAGGCATAAAAGAGGTAGAAAGTAAATTTTTTAGGACTATAAGAAATGTATACAATTTCTTCACTCTTTATGCAAATACAGATGAAATTGATCCAAGAGAGTTCAATGTAGAATATAGTGATAGACCAGAATTAGATAGATGGTTACTTTCTAAATACAATAGTTTACTTGAAAATGTAGAAGAAGACATGAGTCAATATGATTTGACAAGGGCTGTAAGGAGAATTCAAGAATTTGTCAATGAGGATTTATCCAACTGGTATATTAGACGTTCAAGAAGAAGATTTTGGGCTACAGAATTGGATGAAGATAAAAAAGCTGTATATAAGACTACTTATGAAGTCCTTGTAGGATTGAGCAAGATGATAGCACCTTTTGTACCATTTACAGCTGAAGAAATGTATAGAAATTTGACAGGAGAAATGTCTGTCCATTTAGCTAATTATCCAAAGGTAAATAAAGATTTGATAGATTTAAGACTTGAAGAGAAGATGGATTTAGTTAGAGATTTAGTAGGACTTGGAAGAGCTTCAAGAGAAGCAGCCAAGATAAAAGTACGTCAGCCTTTAAGTGAAGTTCTAATTGATGGGAAATATGAAAAACTTATAGGAGATTTGGTACCTCTTATAAAAGAAGAATTAAATGTAAAGGAAGTAGTATTTGAAAAAGATTTATCTCAATTTATGAACTATACTTTAAAGCCAAACTTCAAAGTAGCAGGACCAGTATTGGGACCAAAGATAAAAGCTTTTGGGAAGGCACTAAGTGAAGTAGATGCTCATGAAACAGTTGAAACATTAGAAAGAGAAGGAAAAATCACTTTGAATTTAGGTGGAGAAGATGTAGAAATAGAAAAGGATTTTGTCATGGTGACTATTTCTTCAAAAGAAGGTTTTGACGTAGCAATGGAAAATAACTTGTTTGTAATTCTTGATACCACTTTGACTCCTGAACTAATCAATGAAGGATATGCAAGAGAGTTTATATCAAAAGTTCAACAGATGAGAAAGAACAATGGATATGAAATGTTAGACAATATAAACATATATTATGATGGAGATAAGGATATAGAAGAAGCTATAAATATCTATAGAGAATATATAATGAAAGAAACATTGGCAGTTTCCATAGAAAAAGTAAATGATGATTCCTTTGAAAAACAAGATTTAAATGGTCATGAAACAGGGATCAAATTGGAAAAAGCAGAATAAAATTTATTTCTAGTGTCGAAATAAATGTGATATAATTAATTAGGATAGATGTTTAACATCTATCCTAATTTACAAGGGGGTGTTTTTTATGGAAAGACTTTTAAATATGGCTAAAAAATTAGATGAAATGGAGACAAATATAAGCAAACTTACATGGGTTCAATATACTGTAGGATATGATTTTGGCATAGAAGAAGCATATAAAGAAATAAATGAATTTTTAGAAGATAAGAAAAACTATGAATTAGTTCTTGAGTACAAGGAAAAAGATTTGAATCCAGAGGATAAAAGAAGAGTTGAAATTGTATACAATATGATTAAACCATATCATTTAAGTAAAGAATTGAATGATTTAAATTTAGAAATCCAAAAAAAGACCAACGAACTTTCTATGATACTTAATACCTTTAGATTTAAAATAGACGGAAAAGAAGTTTCTAGTGTAGAAATAGCTCAAATACTTTCCAATGAGGAAGATAGAGATTTAAGAAAAAAGGCATATTTTGCAAGAAACCAAATAAATAAACCTCTTGTTGATGGAGGATTTATAGATTTAATCAATTTAAGAAAAGAATATGCCAAAGCCTATGGAGATAAAAATTTTGTAGAGCATAAGTTAAAGATGAACGAACTATCTCCAAGCATTTTTGACAATTGGAAAGAAGATTTAAATCCATATATTGATACTTTAAACAATAAAAGAGGGGAATATGCTAGAAGATTCATAAATGAAGAAGAACTTATGCCTTGGGATGGAGCATATGTAAAATCTAAAATAGCTCCAGCACTTAATACTACTGTAGATATGTCAAATTATTATGACTATGTGAGAAATTTCTTCTTAAACTTTGGCATAGATATTGACAAATTTAATATTACCTATGACATTTTTCCAAGAAAAAATAAATCAGAATGGGGATACAATTTCCCTATAAAAAATGGGGTAGATTCAAGAATACTTGCCAATGTGAAGAACAAATATCATGAATATGGAGTACTTCTTCATGAAACAGGTCATGGAGTACATTCGTTTTTACTAGATCCAGAAGAAATCATTCTAAACGCAGGGGTTAGTGGAATAGTCACAGAAGGAATAGCAAATTTATTTGGTGGATTTTTATATGATGAATTGTTCTATAAGAATTTCTTTGATAGTTCAGTAAAAGAGCAATTTGAAGAAATGCAAGAATATGAGAAACTTGATTATCTAAGATTTGTAGGAGACATTTTCCTTGATCATGAATTGTATAAAAATGATATAAAATCTCTAGATGATATATACAATCTATATTTTAAATTAAATGGAGAATTGTTTGGAGATAAACCATATAGTGAAGAACCACCTTTTGCATATAGAATTCACTATACAACACATCCAATATATATGCACAACTATTTCATGGGAGATGTAACCTGTGAAATGCTCAAAAAAGTATTTTATAAAAAATACAATGTAAATTCAGTTGCTGAAAAACCAAAAGAATTTGGAGATTTTCTCATAAATGAAGTGATAAAACCATCTGGATTATATAAATATGAAGAATTGTTTGAAAGAATAAGCGGAGATAAATTTTCACTTAAATGGTATTTAGAATAAAAAAACAAATTGAAAATTAGACAAAACAACCTAGAACATAAGTAGCCTATACTTAGTTCTAGGTTGTTTTTCATTTATACAAAGAAATATGTTGAAAAATCGCAAAAGAAGATGCTGGAAAAAATATTTATTTAATGTATAAATTAGATAGTTTAGAAGATTATTTTCACTTGCCGGTAAAATACCAAAAATATTAGGGGATGAAATTATGGGGAAAAGACATAAAGTGATACTTGTAAGTGTTTTAGTTATTACAGCAATTTTAGTATCTGCAATAGCTATAAGTATAAATACAAGTACAAAAAATGTATCAGAGGAAGATATACTTGGAATAGCTAAAAAAGTCAGTGGGAAGTATGAGCTTTTAAAGTATCAGATGATTACAAAACACCTTTTGAAAAGATTGCTCTAGAAAAATATGAAAAGTATTATGTAGAAAAAAATAATATTAAAGATGAAGACTATACATTATACTTATTCTTTGTTAGGAATTTTACATTCTTGTGGAATTGAATCTGACCAAGGAGAAGAGTATCTAACTCTTCTTGTAAGAACAAAACACCCGACTAAGGTTACATTTTCTGCAGCGTCGTATGCTGGATATCCATCTACTTGAAGAAATCCATTACATATGCCAACAAAGAAGGTGATACAAAACTACCCTTTAAAACAATGTTTGGCATTTTAGCTTTTACAATGAGATTTATGTTTAACATTGTGAAAGTATCCTCATAATATCTCTAAAAGTATCTGGATTTAATCCTTTGATTACTTCAATAGTTGCTTTACCTACGGTAACCTTTAGTGATGTTTAAAGGTATTAATCTCATAGAAAGTATTCCTTTAAAATGTGGGGTGGATTTGACGCTTACTTTTAAAGGCTCTCAAGCGTATATATGGCAAACTGACAAAATAACTTACTTAATATAGTATCAGGACGGTATTGAATGCCATATCCTAGGGAACTTAAATAGAGATGAGATTCTAAAAATTGCAGAAAATATTTCAAAATAATAAAAAAACGTGTCCCCGTTTTTTTCTCGTACGTTATATAGATAAGAAACTAAATAATAATGAAGAGGATTTTTTATGAAACTAAAAAAATAGGTGTAGCAGTAATGTTACAGTAAAATCAATTTGGGACAATATGTATTATGAGATTTATTCTACATTCTTCTTATTCACCAATGTTGAATCCACAAGAAAATGTATGAAATAAGTTAAAATCCTATTTCTATGAATATGAAGCAAGATCTACAATTGATGAAATTAAGGATTTTATTTTAGAATATTTGTAGAAAAATTCAAGGAGTTTTTGTATGACAATGATGAAGTTTTTTGTAAGACTCCTTTTTGGGTTAGGGTGCAAGGGGACAAAAATTACAAAGATTAGAAATTTTAGTTTTACTGTTTGAAGATATCTTATAGGCATGTACTATAAATGAAGGGAGATTTGGAAGATGAAAATGTTTAAAAAAACGATAATTATCATATTAACATTAGTATTGACAATGCTATTTGGGGTACTATCATTTGCCGAACAATCAGATACAATTAAAGAAGAGGAAAATCAACCTACTATAGTTGAAATTGGGAATGGTGCAAAACTGATTATTAAAAAAGGGAAATTTGTAAAGCAACTATCATTTGTAGAGGAGCAAAAAAAGGTTTCTGAACAAATATATAAAGAAACAGGTTCAAAATTAGAAGCTAAAACTGGTATGTTAAAATATGAGCCCAAAACATCGAAGGAAATAGAGTTAATGGCTACAAGTGCACCAACTAAAGAAGCTCCAAACTATCCTTTTACAGGAAATTGGAGTGGAACAAAGAATTCCACATATACTAAGTATTATTTTAAACAAGGAGATTTTGATGCTGATGCAGACGGAGTATTTGATGCAGATTTTTATTACAAAGATGGAAGATATGGTGGAACTATAGCTGCTGAATATAATCATGATACAAAAAAATATGAAGTAAGAGCATTTACAGATGGAATGGAATACTATTATGTTGTTCTTAAAAATCAAGCTTCTGATGCCGCAAGAGGAGCAACATATACTGCATATGCAAATATTTATTAAAGATAGTTAGAAAAACATTTTACATGCTTATAGGATATTCATTTAGCAATTTTGAGTATTTAAAAACAGGAGAAAGTTAAGAAAAAATAATTCAAAAAAAGTAAAAACAAAAGAAAATTTTATAGAATATATATCAAATGGAGAAGTTTGTTTTGATCCATCAAGGGAATTAGTAGCAGAAATATTAAATTATTTGGCTAATCAAGAATTTTCCATCAAAGAAGAGCGAATAATTTCCATTTAAGGTCAGAACCTTTATTTTCATCAACAGTACTTGGACATCTTATGAAAGGGAATTCCAAGTTTTAGCTTTACAACGGCAGATTATCAGTTGAAAGATTTTGATCTCAAATTTAAAAGTAGAAATTCGTTTACAAGATGCCCATGAAGATCTTTTAAATAGTTTTGCGGGAGATAATGTAAGAAGTTCTACATCTTTTTCTATAGATCCTGATGATTTTGAAATAATAAAATTTTCTGACACAACTAATTTTGGCAATGATATATCAACAGAGTTTGATGAGTTAGAAAATTCCCCCATTGGTTTACTTGTACCTATTTTTTTAATCAATAAAGATCGGGATAAAGTTGTAGTTCTTTATAAAGAAGGAGATGGAACAAATGTGGCAAGATACTCTGAAAAAATAGATGGCAAGTGGATAAGAAATGAAATAAGAAAAGAAGGCAGACCTATACCTGATATTGATTCTATTGATTTAGACTAGATATAAAATAGCTTAAATGAAATTTCCAATTGTAAAGTTTCTACAAAAAGATAAGCCAAGGATTTCCTTGGCTTATGAACTAATTGTTTAAAACTTCCTTAAGTACTTCAATAAACTTCTTATTTTCTTCCATAGTCCCTATGGAAACTCTAATGAAATTTCCTTCCATAGGTCTTATAATAACTCCTCTTTTCTGCATTTCCACAAAAACTTCATTTCCATTCTTTTTAACATCTACAAATATATGATTAGTTTCAGAAGGAGGGAAGAAAAGCCCCATTTTTTCAAATTCATCATATAAGTATTTTTTCCCTTCAACATTCACATCAAAACATTTTTGAAGGAATTCCTCATCTTCCAATGCTGCAATAGCAGCCACTTGAGCTAGAGAGTTTACATTGAAAGGTCCTCTTACTTTATTTATATTTTCCACTATTTCTTTGTTGGCAACAGTGTAAGCAACTCTTATGCCAGCTAGGCCATAAGCTTTGGAAAAGGTTCTCATAACCAATACATTTGGATAGGTTTTCACAAATTTAATACTATCCATTGGATAATCTTCTCGTGTCACATATTCTCTATAGGCTTCATCATAAGCTATCACAACATTTTCTGGAACTTTGTCAAAGAAGTTTATGATGTCCTTTTCAGAAACCATAGTTCCTGTAGGATTGTTTGGATTACATAGCCAAATAAGTTTTGTTTTATCAGTTATAGCCTTTAGCATTCCATCCAAATCATAAGTATAGTTTTTAAGAGGTACTATTTTAGGGATTCCACCCATCATCTTTGTAGTAGCTATATATCTTGGGAAGGTAATATCTGCCATTATTATTTCGTCGCCTTTGTTTATAAATGTTTTGGCAATTAGATCAATCATTTCATCGGAGCCGCTACTTGGTAGTATTTCATCAGTACTAATATTATATTTTTTAGCTAATGCTTCTTTAAGTAAAGTTGCATTGCCATCAGGATAAATAGATAGATTTTCACATGCAGCTTTCACAGCTTCTTTTGCTTTTTCTGAACAACCAAGAGGATTTTCATTTGATGCTAGTTTAATAACTTCTTCTAGACCATATTCCCTTTTTACGTCATCAATAGGTTTTCCTGGTTTGTAAGGTGATAGCCCTTTAAGTTCCTCTCTATATGATATATTCATAAAACCAGCTCCCTTCAAATATTATTATCCATCTTTTAGTATAACAGTACTATCATCTATAGGCAAGTTCAAAAATCACTAGGATAATTGTGGAATTCATGATATAATTCAAATTAATACTAGATATTTATTTTTCCTGCATAAATTGGTTTTCTAGGGAAATATTAAATTTTAAATTGATTATAAGGTTTTAAAAGGAATTTTAAAATCTTTGTAGAATATTTAGAATTGATAAAAAATAATAGACTGGCTAAGGGGGAAAGATATAATGAAAGTATATCAAACAGATCAAATCAGGAATGTAGCTTTAATAGGACATGGAAGTAGTGGCAAGACAACATTGACAGAAGCAATTTTATTTGTTACAGGAGTGACAAAAAGACAAGGCAGAGTTGAAGACGGAAATACAGTTTCAGATTTTGACAAAGAAGAAATAGCTAGAAAAGTATCTATTGGGGCTTCTGTAATTCCTACTGAGTGGAAAAATATAAAATACAATTTTTTAGATACACCTGGATATTTTGATTTTGCAGGGGAGATGTATGGAGCATTACGTGCAAGCGAAGCAGCAATTATATTGGTAGATGCTTCAGCTGGAGTAGAAGTAGGAACTGAAAAAGCTTGGCAGTACACAGAAAAACATAAAATTCCTAAAATGATATTTTTGAATAAAATGGATAAGGAAAACGTTAGTTTTGAAAAAGTATTAGATCAATTGAAAGAAAATTTTGGAGATAAAATAGTGCCATTTACATTGCCAATAGGTGAGGCAGAAAACTTTAAGGGACTAGTTGATATAATAGATGAGGGACAGATTCCAGCAGAACTTGCAGATGAAGCTAGCTCAATAAGAGAAATGCTTAAAGAAAAAGTTGCAGAGACAGATGAAGAACTGATGGAAAAATATTTTGAAGGAGAAGACTTTACAAAAGAAGAATTTGAAAAAGGGTTAAAATTAGCTGTTATGAATTGTGATCTTGTTCCAGTGATAGTAGGTTGTGCTGAAAAAGCTATAGGTGTTGAAGTATTGCTAGACATGGTTAAGAGATTTGTTCCTGCACCAAATGAAGTTGGGCCCAATATTGGATATAGAGGAGAAGAAAAAATAGAGAGAAAAGTTGATTCAAAAGAACCTTTTTCTGCTCTTGTATTTAAAACTATTGTTGACCCATTTGTTGGGAAACTTTCCGTATTTAAAGTGCTATCGGGTAAAATAACGAAAGATCAAGAAATATACAATCCAAACAAAGATGATAGTGAAAAATTGGGAGGATTATTTGTACTTAGAGGTAAGAATCAAATTGAAGTATCTGAAATTTTAGCTGGAGATATTGGTGCTACTTCAAAATTACAAATAACTCAAACTGGAGATACAATTTGCGATAAGGCAAATATTATACAATTTGAAAAGATTGAGTATCCAGAACCTTGTTTGTTTTTAGCTGTGGAACCAAAATCAAAAGGCGATGAAGACAAAATTGGTTCATCATTGCAAAGACTTACAGAGGAAGATCCTACTTTTGTAGTTGAAAGGAATAGTGAGACTAAGCAACAATTAATTGGCGGTCAAGGAAATATGCAACTTGCTGTTATTGTGAATAAACTTAAAAATACTTTTGGAGTAGAGGTAAATCTTACAGATCCAAAGATTGCTTATAGAGAAACTATAAAAGGAACTGCCAGCGTTCAAGGTAAGCACAAGAAACAATCAGGTGGAGCAGGTCAGTATGGAGATGTTCACATGAGATTTGAGCCATGTGAAGAAGAATTTGTGTTTGAAGAAGAAATATTTGGGGGTTCTGTACCAAAGCAATATATACCAGCAGTTGAAAAAGGTATTAGAGAATGTTTAGAACATGGAGTATTGGCAGGATATCCTGTAGTTAATATAAAAGCTGTGTTGTTTGATGGTTCATATCATCCAGTAGATTCAAACGAAATGGCATTTAAGATAGCTGCATCTCTTGCATTTAAGAAGGGTATGGAGGCAGCAAAACCTGTTCTTTTAGAACCAATCATGAAGGTAGAAATACTTATACCAGAAGAGTATATGGGAGATATAATGGGAGATATGAACAAACGTAGAGGAAGAATCCTTGGAATGGAACAACAAGAAGATGGCTTACAACTTGTTATGGCTGAAGCTCCCATGGCAGAAATGTTTAAATACGCTATTGATCTTAGAAGTATGACTCAAGCTAGAGGAAGTTTTAGAATGGAATTTGCAAGATATGAAGAAGTTCCATCAAATATAAGCGAAAAAATAATAGAAGAAGCAAAAGCTGAAAAAGAATAAAAATAGTTGAAAATAAGAAGAAAAGTTTATTGAGAAAAATAGAGAAATAGTAAGGTATCAAGAGAATATATGAAGAAACATCATGTATTTTCATGGTACCTTCTTTTATACCTTTAAATGCCTATTGAAAAATGTATGAATATAAGTAAAAATCTATTTAGAAGGACAAAGAAAGTCAAAGTCAAAAGAGAGGTGTAAAAATGCCAAGATTGAGCAATATAATAGAAGAATTTATAAAGGAACTTTTAGAAGAAACTGAAGATGGTATTGTGGAAATTCAGAGAAATGAATTGGCTGATTATTTTGATTGCGCTCCTTCTCAAATCAACTATGTGCTTACAACTAGATTTACTCCATATATGGGGTATTATGTTGAGAGTAGAAGGGGCGGAGGTGGGTATATAAAAATTGTAAAGGTAGGAATAGATGATGATGATAATATAAATAATTTGATTGTAAATGCCATAGGAGATTCTATCACCAAAACAAAAGCCTATAGTATAATAAATAGTCTTATGGAAGAGGGCATTATAACAGAAAGAGAAGGAAATCTGATGAAAGTAGCTGTTGGAGATAGATCGCTTTCTCCTGCTACTGACAGGAATGTACTGAGGGCTAATATTTTAAAGAATATGTTATTGATTTTGTTGAAAGAATAGGAGTGATATTATGCTATGCCAAGAATGTGGGAAAAATCCTGCGACTATGCATTTTACAAAAATAGTTAATGGAAGATATAACTGAACTTCATCTTTGTGATGAATGTGCAAAGAAACATAAAGAATTTGATTTTGATACAACTTTTTCGTTTCATAAATTCTTAACAGGGCTTATAGATAATATACAAGGAGAGCCACTTAAAGAAGAAACTGTTGATATAAAATGTGATGTATGCGGTATGAGTTATTCAAGTTTCAAACAATCAGGTAAATTTGGTTGTTCTCATTGTTATGAGTCTTTTAAATCAAAACTTATACCACTGTTAAAAGAAGTTCATGGACATGATACCCATATAGGTAAAATACCTAAAAGAGCTGGAGGAGCTATTGGTATAAAAAAGGAAATTAGTAAACTTAAGAGTCAGTTAGATGTTTTAATTAAAAATGAAGAGTTTGAGAAGGCTGCAGAAGTTAGAGATAAAATAAAATCTCTTCAAAAACAAATTGAAAGTAATTAGAGGTGATAAAAATTATGAGATGGCTAGATGACAGTGGAGCAGAAAATGACGTGGTCATTAGTAGTCGAGTGAGAATTGCTAGGAACTTAGAAAATTTCAAATTTCCTCAAATAATGAGTAGACAAGAAGCAGAAGATATAAGTTTAAAAATATTAAATGTAGCAAAAAAAACTGATAGCTTTAATGATTATAAATTTTATAGATTAAATGATCTTTCTGTTTTAGAAAAGAATGTATTTATAGAAGAACATTTAATTAGCCCAAATCTTGTACAAAATCAAGAAAAGGCTAGTTTTCTTTTAAAAAATGATGAAAGCGTCACTATTATGATTAATGAAGAAGATCATCTAAGAATACAATGTCTTTCATCAGGATTAAATTTGGAAGAATTGTGGAGCACAGCTAACAATATAGATGATATTCTTGAAGAAAGTTTGGATTTCGCTTTTGACGAAAAATTTGGTTATCTTACTTCTTGTCCTACAAACACAGGAACCGGTATGAGAGCTTCTGTTATGATACATTTGCCTTCGCTAGTTTTTACAGGATATATGAACAATATTTATCAAGCATTAAGCCAAATAGGACTTACCGTTAGAGGGCTTTATGGAGAAGGAACTAGTGCTTTGGGAAATATTTTTCAAATATCTAATCAAACTACATTAGGAGAAACAGAAGAGGAAATTATTCAAAAGCTTAAGAATGTCATTATTCAAATAGCAGATAAAGAAAGAGAAGTTAGAAATAAATTGCTTAATACAAGGCAAATTGAAATAGAAGATAAGGTATTTAGATCTATGGGTACTCTTAAATATTCAAGAATTCTTTCATCTAAAGAAGCAATGTCTCTTCTTTCGGATGTAAAAATGGGAATAGAAATGGGTATAATTAAAGATATACAATCTAAAGAGATAAATAAATTAATGATACTTATTCAGCCTGCAAGTCTACAAAAATATTTCGGAACTGATTTGACTGCAGAAAATAGAGATATAAAGAGAGCCGAATTGATAAGGGAAAGAATTTAGAAGAGGAGGAATATAATGGCGATGTTTGGCAGGTTTACAGAAAGAGCACAAAAATCTATACTATTGGCTCAAGAAGAAGCACAGAGATTTAAACACAATTATGTAGGAACTGAACATTTGCTACTAGGTCTTATTGCTGAAGGTGAAGGTATTGCAGCTAAGGCATTAGCTAATGAAGGAGTAGATTTAGAGACATCTAGACAACAAGTAGTAAATATGGTTGGATACGGGAATTATGAGACTGAAATATTGGGTTTTACTCCTAGAACTAAAAAGGTATTTGAGTTAAGTTTTTTAGAGGCTAGAAATTTAGGAAACAATTATATTGGTACAGAGCATATACTTTTAGGTCTTATTGGAGAAGGAGAAGGTGTAGCAATAGCTGTTTTAAGAAATCTTGGAGTTGATATTGAAAGACTTAAATCAAATGTCATAGAAATGCTAAAAGAAAATTATTCAAAATCTAGCCAAGGTGAAACAGAAGGTACTACACCAAATTTAGATAAATACAGTAGAGATTTAAATGTTTTGGCTAAAGAAGGCAAAATAGATCCTGTTATAGGTAGAACAAAAGAGATTGAAAGAGTTATACAGGTGTTAAGTAGAAGGACCAAAAACAATCCTTGTTTGATTGGAGAACCTGGAGTAGGAAAAACTGCTATAGCTGAAGGTTTGGCACAAAAAATTGTAGAGGGCGAAGTGCCAGAAATAATTAAAGATAAAAGGGTTGTTGCGTTGGATTTGCCAAGTATGCTTGCAGGAGCTAAGTACAGAGGAGAGTTTGAGGAAAGACTTAAGGCTGTAATGAAAGAGATAAATGAATCTGGAAATGTAATTTTATTTATAGATGAATTGCATACAATAGTTGGAGCAGGTGCAGCAGAAGGAGCTATAGATGCTTCAAATATATTGAAACCTGTTCTTGCAAGAGGAGAACTTCAAGTTATTGGTGCAACTACTATAGATGAGTATAGAAAATATATTGAAAAAGATTCAGCACTAGAAAGAAGACTTCAACCTATCATGGTAGAAGAACCTACTGTGGAAGATACTATAAAGATTTTAGAAGGCTTAAGAGACAGATATGAAGCTCATCATAGAGTTAATATTACAGATGAAGCTATTCGTGCAGCAGCAGAGCTTTCAAACAGATATATTACAGATAGATTTTTACCAGATAAGGCTATAGATTTAATAGATGAAGCTGCTTCTATGGTGAGATTAAAGTCTATTACAGTACCTGAAGATTTAAAGACAATTGAAGAAAAGCTTGAAGAATTGGCTAAGGAAAAGGAAGAGGCTATAAATACTCAAAATTACGAAAAGGCTGCTAAAATAAGGGATAGGGAAAAGGAATTTAAGGAAGAATTAAGGAATGAAAAGGTTAGATGGGAGCAAGAAAAGAAATCTACAACTTTGGAAGTTAAATACGAAGAAATAGCTAAGGTTGTATCAAATTGGACAGGTGTGCCTGTAACAAAGATGACTACTGAAGAAAGTCAAAAGCTTCTAAATTTAGAAGAAATACTTCATGAAAGAGTTATAGGTCAAAATCAAGCTGTTGAGGCGGTAGCAAGTGCTGTAAGAAGGGCTAGAGTAGGTCTTAAGGATCCTAAAAAGCCTGTAGGAACTTTTATATTTGTAGGGCCAACTGGAGTTGGGAAAACTTATCTTGCAAAGGCACTGGCGGAAGCATTATTTGGTGATGAAGATGCTATGATACGTATAGATATGTCTGAATATATGGAAAAGCATTCTGTGTCTAAACTTATTGGTTCTCCACCAGGATATGTAGGATATGATGAAGGAGGTCAATTGACAGAATTGGTTAGAAGAAGACCATATTCTGTAGTTTTATTTGACGAAATAGAAAAAGCACATCCAGATGTATTCAATGCATTGCTTCAAATATTAGATGATGGAAGACTTACAGATTCCAAGGGAAGAACTGTAGATTTTAAAAATACAGTTATAATTATGACATCTAATGTAGGAGCTACGACTCTTAAAAAGCAAAATGTATTAGGATTTTCATCTGGAAAAGAAGAAGAAAAAGAAGAATATGAAAAAATAAAAGAAAATGTTACAGAGGAATTGAAACGAACATTTAGACCTGAGTTTTTAAATAGAGTTGACGAGATTATTGTATTCCATCCTTTGAGCGAAGAAAATATAAGTGAAATTGTAGATATCATGATAAAAGATTTAGAAAAGAGACTTAAGAAGATGGATATAAGTATCAATGTTAGTGAAGATACTAAAAAATATATTAGTAAAAAAGGATTTGATCCAGTTTATGGAGCTAGACCTCTAGAAAGAACTATAACCAAGATGATAGAAGATCAATTGGCAGAAGAAATACTAAAAGGCAATGTGTCTAGAGATGACAATATATTCATTGACTTTAAAGATGATAAACTCTTATTTAATAAAGAACCTGTATCTTAGATATAGGTTCTTTTATTTATAGAAGAAATATAGTAGGATATAGTTGATAGCAATTGATGAGGAGTGGTGCTATGGGGAAGACTAAAACTAAATTTGTGTGTCAAAATTGCGGATATGAAACTTTTAAATGGCTGGGTAAATGCCCATCCTGCAACGAATGGAATAGTTTTGTAGAAGAAATATATGAAAAAAAGGACAAAGTAAACATAGTACAAGGAGGTGTATCTGTAGAAAAGCTTATAGATGTTGAAATAGATGAAGAAGATAGAATAAAAACAGATATGGAAGAACTAGACAGGGTTTTGGGAGGAGGAATAGTCAAGGGTTCACTAATATTGGTTGGAGGGGACCCTGGAATAGGGAAATCTACTCTATTGATACAGGTGGCAAATCATCTTTCAAATAAAGGACTAAAAATTTTGTATGTATCTGGGGAAGAGTCGCCTAAGCAAGTGAAAATGAGAGCTGAAAGATTAAATTTAAAATCTAATGAATTATATATTTTATCAGAAACAAATTTGGATATAATAAGAAATGTAATAGAGAAAATACTGCCAGATGTGTTAATTATAGATTCTATTCAGACGGTATACAATGGTGAAATAGCTTCAGCTCCTGGAAGTGTTAGTCAAGTAAGAGAGGCTACTCATATATTGATGAAAATAGCTAAAGGAAAAGGCATTGCTACTTTTATTGTTGGGCATGTAACTAAAGAAGGGTCTATAGCAGGGCCTAGAGTTTTGGAACATATGGTAGATACAGTACTATATTTTGAAGGTGAAATGTATCAAAGCTATAGAATACTTAGAGCTGTTAAAAATAGATTTGGTTCTACCAATGAAATAGGAATGTTTGAAATGAGAGATGTAGGATTGGTAGAAGTAAAAAATCCATCGGAAGTTCTACTTTCGGGAAGACCAGAAAATTCTTCTGGAACTGTTGTAGTGCCTAGTATGGAGGGTACAAGGCCTATGCTTGTGGAAGTACAGTCCCTAGTTAGCTCCACAGCCTTTGGCATGCCTAGAAGAACAGCTATGGGAATAGATTATAATAGAGTTGTTCTGATGGTTGCAGTTCTTGAGAAAAAGATAGGGTATAATATGCAAGACAATGATGTTTATATAAATATTGCAGGAGGTCTTCAAACAAAAGAACCAGCTATAGATTTAGGAATTATAGCTTCTATAGCTTCAAGCTATAGAGACATATATATAGATTCAAATACTGTTATCATGGGAGAAGTGGGGCTTACGGGCGAAGTTAGAAGAATAAGCTTTATAGATAAGAGAATTTATGAAGCTTCGAAACTTGGTTTCGATAGAGCTATAATACCTAGTATAAATATTAAGGATTTAAACAAGATAGAAGGCATAGATGTAATTGGCGTTGGCAGTGTAGAGGAAGCATTGGAAATTGTTTTAGGAGGATAGATTATGAAAGATTCCCAAAAAGACATGTATAAATCTATGAGAATAGTAGCACCAGGAACTCTTTTAAGAGAAGGACTTGAAAGTGTAGTCAGAGCTAAAACAGGTGCTTTGATAGTAGTAGGAGATAATGAAGAGGTCTTAAAAATTGTTGATGGAGGTTTTAATATAAATAGTGATTTTACACCTGCCTATCTTTATGAACTGGCAAAGATGGATGGAGCTATAATACTCAGCAGTGACTGCAAAAAAATACTTTATGCCAATGCTCAACTCATTCCAGATCAGTCTATTTTATCAAGAGAAACAGGTATACGCCATAGAACAGCAGAAAGAGTGGCAAAGCAAACGGACACGTTGGTTATAGCTATTTCTCAAAGAAGAAATATCATTACTTTATATAAAGGAAACAACAAATATGTATTAAGAGAATCTAGCGAAATACTAGATAAAGCAAATCAAGCTATACAAACATTGGAAAAATACAAAAATGTATTAAATCAAGATATGGGGAATTTGACTGCCTTAGAGTTTGAAGATTTGGTTACAGTGTATGATATGGTTAAAGTTATTCAGAGATTGGAAATGGTCATGAGAATATCAGATGAAATAGAAAGATATATTTTGGAACTGGGAAATGAAGGAAGACTTATAAGTATGCAATTAGATGAGCTTATGAGTGGAGTGGTGGAAGATGGAATAAATATCATAAAAGACTATTCAAATTGGCCAAATAAATCTCATGACGAAATAAGAAAATCCATAAGAGAACTTTCTTCAGAGGAACTTTTAGACTTTTATACCATAGCTAGGACAATGGGCTATGATGGTGGAATTTCAGCATTAGATACAAGCATTTATCCTAAAGGATATAGGATATTAGGTAAAATACCAAGACTTCCAATAGGAGTATTGGAAAATTTGGTAAAGATGTTTGGGAGTTTTCAAAAAATATTGAAGGCTTCAACAAAAGAATTGGATTTAGTTGAAGGTATAGGTGAAGTGAGAGCTAGGACTATCAAGGAAGCTTTAAGGAGATTTCAAGAACAAATATTTTTAGATAGACACATAATATGAGAGCTAAACTGGGAAGTTCCAATTTAGCTCTTAATTTTATAACCCATGTGAAAGTTTTGTTTTTTATATAAAAAATTTTTTTATTTAAGATTATATATTCCTAGAGTTTTGAGATTGTTGTATTCATTATTAAATATATCGGACAAATTCATTCCTAATGTGTCACAAAGAGCTGCTAAATAGAACAAGTAAGAACCTATTTCTTCTTCTATTTTTTCACTACAAACTTCACATAGCTCTCCTTCTAAATGGCTTTTTAGTGATTTTTTGAGTTCTTCCAAAGATTCACTATTGTATTCTTGTTTTTTTGCATCTATTGAAATACAGCCACAAGAAGTGACGGATTTAATTACAGCTCTGTTAATTCTAGCGTTGTATTCATCTAGTTTAGTGATTATATCTAAAATGCTTTTGTGTCTTATTAGTACATTAGATGTCATTTCTTGAAAAGCATTACAGTTTATATTTGTATCTATGTTTTCAATATTTTTGTCCATTTCTCCCACCCCAGTCAAATTATTTAATTTATATTTTTATTATACTTATGTGGACAAGTCATTGTCAAATAATTCTTATATTTTATTAAATGGTTTGAGAAGAAAATTATTGAAGTAACTTTGAGTTGACAAGATATCATGCTATGTGGTAAAATAATAAATTTGACATTCATTCCCTATTATTGTATACTATTATAGTAGTGAGAATTATATTGGGAGGTTTTGTTATGTTTAATATAGGAGACAAAATTGTTTATCCTATGCATGGTGCAGGTGTAATTGTGGCTATTGAAGAAAAAGAAATATTAGGAAGAAAAAGAAAATACTATATAATGAAAATGCCTATTGGAGATATGAAAGTAATGGTTCCTGTAGATAATGTAAAAGAAATAGGTATAAGAGAGATAATAGATGACGAAGAAATAGAGCAAGTATTTGAAGTGCTAAAAGGAAGTAAGACTAAAATGCCTCAAAACTGGAATAGACGCTACAGATTAAATATGGATAAAATAAAAAGTGGGGATATTTATGAAATAGCGTCAGTAGTTAGAAATCTCATGATAAGAGATGCTGAAAAAGGGTTGTCAACGGGTGAGAGAAAAATGTTAAATAGTGCTAAGCAAATGCTTGTAAGCGAATTAGTGCTGGCAAAGGGAATAGATAGACAGCAAACAGAAACGCTAATAGATGAAGCCATAAATTGCCCTTCACTGTGAATTACCACCACTCATATAAGTGGGTTTTTACTGTTTCCTAGAACATTTTCTAGGAATTAAGTCTTATGCGTCTTTCGTAGGTTTAACTTTGGGCAGTTCCTGTCCTAGATTTAAAAAATCATATAATTATAATTTTTTGTTATATAATTTATTATTATGGAAATATATAATATTAAGGAGGAGGTGAATTTATGGTTGATA
Organism: Sporanaerobacter sp.; assembly: GCF_047830725.1. Classification (NCBI taxonomy): domain Bacteria; kingdom Bacillati; phylum Bacillota; class Tissierellia; order Tissierellales; family Sporanaerobacteraceae; genus Sporanaerobacter; species Sporanaerobacter sp. Next base: position 1,424,303 of record NZ_CP181252.1, read on the forward strand.
AAATTGCTAAATTTGTAATATCTTTAATAGGAGTTCTAATTGGATATGGGATTACAGCTGGATTAAAAAACATTGGAGTTTTGAGATTAGCAGATGGTGGACTTTTTGCATTTTTTGTTTTCGTCATTATAATGGCTATTTCTGGAATTATTTTCTTTTTTTTATCATCGTATTTCATAAAGGGCATACAAAAGTTCATTTATTTTTTAGAAGTGGAAATTCAAAACAGACCTGCATCTGATATTATTTTAGGTTCTGTTGGCTTGATAGTGGGGTTAATTATAGCATATCTTTTAAGTCAACCGTTTTATAACATAAAAGTCCCTTATTTAGGAGTTATAGTTTCTATTGTATTGTATTTGATATTTGGATATTTGGGTATTAAGATTCCAACTAGGAATAGGGATGATTTTACAAATTCATTAAATGGTTTTAAGAAAAATGCTAGCAAAGAAAAGGTAAAGGCTAATAGCAAGTCATCACCTAAAATATTGGATACTAGTGTTATAATAGATGGAAGAATAGCTGATATATGTAAGACTGGTTTTGTAGAAGGACCTCTTATAATACCCGAATTTGTTCTTGAAGAACTTCAACGTATTGCAGATTCATCAGATTCTCTAAAGAGAAATAGAGGAAGAAGAGGACTTGATATTTTAAATAAAATTCAAAAAGAATTAGATATAGAAGTTGTTATTTGTGATAAAAAGATTGAAGAAGTACAAGAAGTGGATTCAAAACTTTTAAAGCTTGCTCAGCAGATGAAAGGAAAAGTTATTACAAATGATTACAATTTAAATAAAGTAGCAGAAGTGCAGGGAATAGAAGTTCTAAATATAAATGAACTTGCCAATGCTATTAAACCAGTAGTTTTGCCAGGAGAAGAAATGGTAGTGCAAGTGATACGAGATGGAAAGGAAATAGGTCAAGGTCTTGCATATCTTGATGATGGAACTATGATAGTAGTGGAAGGTGGTAAAAAACATATTGGGGAGACTATTGATGTTTTAGTGACTAGTGTGTTGCAAACTTCTGCTGGGAGAATGATATTTGCTAAACCAAAATCAGTAGTAGATAGAGCGGTTTAGGGTCTAGTTTTAGACCCTAATATTTTTTGTTTTTAGGATAACATATTTTCGCAAATCTATTTCTGAATATTTTTCAATATGCTATAATGACTAAGAGGTGAAAAATATGTATGAAAACAATTTTGTTTCAGTTGTAGTAGCTGCTGCAGGCATGAGCAACAGAATGAGAAGTAGAATAAATAAGCAATTTATTTTTATTGATAATAAGCCTGTATTAGCTCATACACTGGAAAAATTTGAAATGTGCAAATATGTAGATGAGATAATTATAGTGGCTAAAGAGGACGAAATTGAATATTGCAAAAAAGAAATTGTTAAAAAATATGATTTCAAAAAGGTTAGTAAGGTTGTTAAGGGTGGAAAAGAAAGACAAGATTCTGTATATAATGGATTGCTGGCTTTAGATAAAGAGTGTGAAATAGTTTTAATTCACGATGGAGCAAGACCTTTTATAAAAGTTAAGAATATTGAAGATGGCATTGAAGGAGTAATTAAATATGGAGCTTGTGTTGTAGGAGTACCTGTCAAAGACACTATAAAAATAGTGAGTGACAACAATGATGTAATGAATACTCCTGATAGAAGTCAAATATGGGCAGCTCAAACCCCCCAATGTTTTTTAAGACATATCATTATGCAAGCTTATAAAGCTGCTTTAGATGACGATTTTACTGGAACTGATGATAGTATGCTTGTGGAGAGGATTGGAGTTGATGTAAAGATGATTATGGGTTCTTATGAGAATATAAAGATTACTACTCCGGATGATTTAATAGTTGCGGAATCCATGCTGAAAGGCAAAGAAATTATTTTTAAGAAAAGAAATTTTGTATTTGAAGGTAGATAGGGTGGTTTGTATGAGAATAGGTATAGGATATGATGTTCATAAACTGGTAGAAGGAAGAAAATTAATTGTGGGAGGAGTAGAAATTCCTCATGAAAAGGGACTATTAGGTCACTCAGATGCAGATGTCTTAATTCATGCTATTATGGATAGTATTTTAGGAGCAATGGCTTTGGGGGATATTGGAAAACATTTTCCGGATACAGACATTGCATATAAGGATATATCTAGCATGGTTCTTCTTGAGAAAGTTTATGATATAATGTTGAGTAATGGGTATGAAATTGGAAATATAGACTGTATAGTAGTGGCTCAAAGACCTAAATTTGCACCTTATATACATAATATGAGAGAAAACATAGGAAGAGTTTTAAATATATCTATAGACAACATAAGTATAAAAGCTACTACTACAGAATGGCTTGGATTTGAAGGAAGAGAGGAAGGAATATCTGCTCATTGCGTATGTATTTTGAATAAAAATTAAATTTTTATTTGACATAAAAATCTTTTTTTAGTATTATATTAATAATTAAATTAATTTAATACATTACAGTGAAGGGAAATAGTAAATATGAATGGTCAAAAGAGAGGAAATCATAAGGTGGAAGATTTCTGACCCTCTTTATATTGAACCCGTCCCTGAGTTTTTAGATTGAAAAGAAGTAGGTCTAAACGGTAGTTCCGTTATAACTTTCGAGTGGATTTAAAATGTTAAATCTATTAGAGTGGTACCGCGAAGCATACCTTCGTCTCTATTTTGAGATGGAGGTTTTTTTATTCCCAAAAAGTTAAAGGAGGAATTAGAGATGAGAATGTCTAAATTGTATTTACCAACTTTAAGAGAAGTGCCATCTGAGGCTGAAATACCTAGTCACCAATTGCTTTTAAGAGCAGGGATGATGAGAAAATTAGTTTCTGGGGTTTATTCATATTTGCCTCTTGGGTATAGAGTTATAAGAAAAATAGAGCAAATAGTTAGAGAAGAAATGGATGCTGCAGGTTCACAGGAACTTTTGATGTCTGCCATACAGCCTAAAGAATTGTGGGAAGCTAGTGGCAGATGGGATAATTTTGGTCCTGAAATGTTCAAATTGAGGGATAGGAATGACAGAGAATTTTGTTTAGGACCAACTCATGAAGAATATTTTACAAATCTTATAAAAGATGAAGTGAAGTCTTATAAACAACTTCCCTTGAATTTGTATCAAATTCAAACTAAATATAGGGATGAAAAGAGGCCAAGATTTGGTCTCATACGAAGTAGAGAATTTATCATGAAAGATGCTTATAGCTATGATAAAGATCTAGAAGGACTAGAAGAGTCTTACAAAATCATGTGGAAAGCTTATGAAAAAGTTTTCGATAGACTAAAATTATACTACAAAGTTGTTCAGGGAGATACAGGGGCTATGGGAGGAAAGGTGTCCCATGAGTTCATGGCTATGTCAGAAGTTGGAGAGGGCTTAATTGCATATTGTGACAATTGTGACTATGCTGCTACAGATGAAAAAGCTCAAGTGGTCTATAATATTGGAGAACAGGACAAAGAAGAACTAGATTGGGAAAAAGTTCATACACCAAATGCAAAGACAATAGAGGATGTAGCTTCTTTTTTCAATAGAGGAAAAGATGGATTTGCTAAAACGTTAGTATATAAGGCTAAAGACGAAGTTGTTGTAGTGGTTTTGCCAGGCAATAGAGAATTAAATGAAGTAAAATTGTGCAATTACTTGGGCATAGCAGAACATGAATTGGAATTGGCAGATGAAGAAACTGTTAAAAGAATTACAGGAGCAGAAGTTGGATTTGCAGGGCCTATAGGATTAAAAGAAAAAGTAAAACTATTGATAGATGAAAGAATAACCAAGATGAAAAACTTTATAGTAGGAGCTAATGAAACAGATTATCATATCAAGAATGTAAACTATGGAAGAGATTTCAAAGGTGAAGTTGTAAAAGATTTGTTGCTGATTGAAAAGGGCGATATTTGTCCAAAATGTGGAAAGATACTTAAGATGGATAGAGGAATAGAAGTAGGGAATATATTTCAATTAGGAACTAAATATAGTGAAAGTTTAGGTGCTACTTATTTAGATGAAAATGGCAAAGAAAAGCCATTTGTTATGGGTTCTTATGGTATAGGAGTTTCTAGAAGCATGTCAGCTATAGTAGAACAATATCATGACGAAAATGGAATCATATGGCCATTAGTTGTGGCCCCATATCATGTGATTGTAACTGTAGTGAATATAAAAAGCGAAGAACAAATAAATTTAGGAGAAAAGATATACTCTTCTTTAAAAGAAAGAGGATTAGAAGTATTAATAGATGATAGAAATGAGAGAGCAGGAGTCAAATTTAAAGATAGAGATTTAATAGGAATTCCTATCAGAATAACTGTAGGTAAAAAAGCAGGTGAGAATATTGTAGAATATTCTTTAAGAAGTAGTGATGACAAAATCGAAATACATGTAGATGAAATATTGGGTAAAATTGAAGAAGAGTTTGAAAGAGAAGGATTAAAAATAAATTAGGGCGTTTTTAACGCCCTAATTTATTTTGCGTTGGACAGTTAGAATTCGTTGAAGGAAATTAAAAAAATTAAGAAATTTAATGTGTGTTGGTATTATATTTATCGAAAAAAGCAGTATATTGACGAAAAAAGTTGTATGATAAGCATAAAAATATAGAGGATATTTGTTTACAATGTAGAATATTGATATTGAATTTAATATTGATTGTAGGTGGAAAGTCTATGTTGTATTCAATACCTTGGTATGTTGTACTATTTCAGTCTATTCCTGAGATGTTTCTTACTTTGATACTTGGATTTAAACTATTTAATTTAGATGTGGATATTAGAAAATTTTTTTTGATATCATGTATAGTTTCTATAATTGTATATTTTACGAGAAAAAATGCTACGATTTATGGGATTCACACAGCTATATTTATATTATCTTCTTTAATTTTAATAAAAATGATTTTACAAATAAAATTTACATATTCTTTTATTTGTATTTCAACTAGTTCTTTGATAAATGGATTATTACAAAGTTTAATAGTTCCAATTTTATTTGCAATATTTAAAAGTGATACAGAAAGTTTAATGCAAAATCCATGGCTAAATGTGGTTTATTTTGTTCCTTGTGGGATATTGATGGTTGAATTATATGTATATATAGATAAAAAAAAGATTTACATATTCGACTTAAAAATGTATGAAAATGATGAAAAAACTTTGTTAAAAGATAAATCAATATTGGTATTATTTACAATACTCATGCAAGGAATTCTTATTTTAGTTATAAATCAGACATTTTATTTGTTTTATAAATTTTATGGTTTAGGTAAACAGTATATTTTTATAAACTATGCTATTAGCATACAAACTATTTTTGTTTTGCTATCTATAAAAGGTCTTGGGGATGATATAGAAAATAAGATTGAAATGAATTTTTTAAAAACTCATCTCAAACAAATAGAAGGCTTGTACAATGTGTTGAGAACTCAAAATCATGAACATAAAAGACATATTCAGACCATTCAATCTATGATTTATTTAGATGAGATACAATCTGCAAAGGAATATATTGATGGTTTAAGCCAAAACTATAGTCGAACAGATGATATCATATATGTGGGGAATATGGCCTTGACAGCTCTCATAAATGAAAAGAGAAAAGTAGCAGAAATAAACAATATAGATTTTGGATTTTCCATAAATTGCATCTTAAGTAAACTGAAGATAAGTTCTTGGGATTTATGTAGTGTATTGGGAAATCTCTTGGACAATGCCTTTGAAATTGTCATGAAGAAAAAAAATGACAGACAAGTAGTATTGGCAATCAATTATGTATATGACAAATATGTTCTTGAAGTGTCTAACAATGGAGAAAAGATATCTGAAGTAGAAATAGATAAAATATTTGAGCCAGGATATACTACCAAAGGTTCAGTAGGAAGAGGATATGGATTGTTTTTGACCAAGAATCTTATAGAAAAATATGGTGGTACTATAGAGGTATATTGTCAAGAAAATACTGTTTTTCAAATAATGTTTCTATGTAAAGAAGGTGAAGTAAGTGAATAGAGATTTTGCTTTAAAAATTTCAACTAAATTAGCTAAAAAACTAGATGGAAGCAAACAAGATGTTGAAATTTGGGCTTATGGCTTGGAAATAATCTTGAATTCTGTCATTAAATTTTTAGTCATAGCTATACTATCTTTCTTTTTAGGAATTTTTCAATATACTATGTTTTGTATTGTATCTTTTGCTATTTTTCGTCATTTTGGTGGAGGGGTACATTTTAGTACTTATTTGCGATGTTTAAGTTTTGGAGTTGTAAATTTTTTGATTTCAGGGGAAATAGCTTCTTTAGACAAAGTTTTAATTGTTCATGAGATACTTTTTTATATAACATTGGCTTTAGGAGTGGCAGCTATTCTTAAATGGATTCCTGCTGATACCAAGAAAAAACCTATAAAAGAAAAAGAGAAAATAAAAAAGCAAAAAATTAAAACTACTGTTGTTTTAATATCTTGGCTAATACTTATAATATTTTTGGACAAGCACGGGAAAGACACCTATATTCCAGCTATTACATTGGGAGCCTTTGAAAGTCTTTTATTTATGACTCCTTTTGGATACTGGACGATAAATGAAATAGACAATTTTTTAAATAAAATATTTATAAAAACTGAGGAGGTGAAATAAATGATTAAAGGTATTCTTTCTATTTTCGCATCAATATTAGGGATAGTTGCTTCTACAGGAGCTAATGCTGCTAGCGTGTTTATTTTTTATGAACCAGATGTGCCTAATTGTCTAAAGAAGTAGGAGTGGATGATTTTTAATGAAATTTCTTGTTTTAGAAGACGAGGTCTATACTCGAAAATTTATCAAAAAAATCATACTGGAAAATTCTACTGAATCTGAAGTATTTGATACATCAAATAGTAGAGATGCTGTAGATATAGTTATAGCTCAAAATCCACAAATAGCTATTCTTGATATGGAACTTGAAGGCGATGATTTAAATGGTTTGGAAGTAGGTAGAATGATTCAAAAGATTAGTCCTGAAACAAAAATGGTTTTTGTCACTGGACATTCTAAGTATGCAGTATCTGCTTTTGAAGTACATCCTTATGACTATATTTTGAAACCTATAAATGTCAAGAGACTTATAGAAACCATAGTGACTTTAACTAGAAACCTAGAAAAAAATTTCATGGATGGGAAAAGAGGTATTGAGAAAATTGTAGTCAAAAATGGCCATGAGATGCTTTTTGTACCAGTAGATGATATATCATATATAGAAAAGGCTAATAGAAAGACTTTTATACATGATGGGAAAAATTTTTATTCTGTTCAAGATACTTTGCAGGAATTGGAGAAAAAATTAGGAAATAATTTTTTGCGAGTTCACAAGTCTTATATTGTAAATAAAGACAAAATAGATAAAATAAAAGAGGTTGGGGAAAGAACATATGAAATTAAGTTTTTAAATAGTCATAAGGTAGCATACATGAGCAGAACAGGATATGGGAAATTTAAAGAAGAGTTAAAAAAATGGATATTGTAAAAAAATAGTACGCCAATATTGGCGTACTATTTTTGTGCCTAATTTTACATGAAAGGTGGCTGGTTAAACATGAAAATAGGACAGTTGTGAAAAGCTGGAGGGTTTTTAATATTTTTATAGAAAATTAAAGTTAAGTTAAAGTTAAATTGCTGAAGGAGTGTGTGTTTATGGGTCTTATAAAAAATGAATTAAAGGATCTTTGTATTATAGTCATATTCATGCTGGATTCCTTGAAAAAGGAAGGCCTCATAAGCGAAGAAGAATATATAAAAAATACTAAAGTAAAAGAAGAATTTTTGGAAAACTTTTCTGAAAGAGTGATTTAAAGCGATTTTGCCCTTGTAAAATTTGTAATAATAAGTTATTCTATGATATATGGTATTATAAAAACAAATTCGAGGTGATATCATGTTTGAAAGAATAACTTCTATTTTAATGGTGTTTATTTTATTGTTTTCTAGTTTTGCAATTGCAGATGGAGTATCTACTACAGATAGAGTTGTAAGTATAGGTAAAAACTTGACAGACTCTCAAAAAAATCAGATATTAAGTTATTTTGGTGTGGATAAAGATATAGAAATAGTAGAAGTGACCAATGAAGAAGAAAGACAGTATTTAGGGAAATATATAGATGCTAAACTTTTAGGGACTAGAGCTTTATCATGTGCTTATGTAGAAAAATTAAAAGAAGGAGAAGGTATAACTGTAGAAACTCACAATATAACTTGGGTTACAGAAGATATGTATAAAAATGCCTTGATTACTGCAGGAATAAAAGATGCAAAGGTAATTGTCGCAAGTCCTGTGAAAGTTTCAGGAACTGCTGCTCTTACAGGAATCATGAAGGCTTTTGAAGATATTACGGGAGAAAGTTTAACCAAAAAAGAAAAAGAAGTTGCTAGTGAAGAAATAGCTAAAACTGCAATGCTTGGAAATGAAATAGGTCAAGAAAAGGCTAGCGAATTGATTGAAAACATAAAAATAAATGTGGTTGCAAACAATATAAGAAGCAAGAAAGATATAAGAAGAGCAGTACAGGCAGCAGCAAAAGAATTGGGTGTAGAATTGACAGATGAACAGACAGATGAAGTTGTTGCTCTCATGAAGAGAATTGCAAAATTAAATTTAGATTTAAATGATATAAGAACTCAACTTAAAGATATATCAGGGAAAATAGATAAGATTTCAAAGCAGAATGAAGAAATAAAGTCTTTATTGAATAGGATTATTGACTATTTTGGACAACTTTTTAGTAAGCTTTTTGGATAATGAGAGTTCTTATTTCTTGATGCTCATATATAGGTAGTATATAATAGATTGGTAGACTATTTAGGAGGTGCTATAAATTGGATGATGTAAGAGTTAGATTTGCGCCAAGTCCAACTGGATATTTACATATTGGCGGGCTTAGGACTGCACTATATAATTATTTATTTGCAAAACATAACAATGGAAAATTTATATTGAGAATAGAAGATACAGATAGAACTAGGTTTGTAGAGGGAGCTATAGAAAATTTAGTCAATTCTCTAAAATGGGCTGGAATAGAGATAGATGAAGGCGTAACTCTTGATGAGAATGGACAAATTACACAAGTAGGAGAATATGGTCCATATATCCAATCTGAAAGATTAGATATTTATAGAAAATATATAGATGAACTCATTGAAAGAGGATATGCATATTATTGTTTTTGTACTAAAGAGAGATTAGATAAAATAAGAGAAGAACAAAAAATAAAAGGGCTTGTGCCTAAGTATGATGGTTTTTGTAGAAATATCTCAATTGAAGAAGCAAAAAAGAGAATTGCCGATGGAGAAGAATATGTAGTAAGGCTAAAATTGCCTCAAAATGTGGATATCAAATTTCATGATATTGTGAGAGGGGATATAGTTATAAATACAAATGACTTAGATGATCAAGTTCTTTTAAAATCCGATGGTTTTCCCACATATCATTTAGCTGTAGTTGTAGATGATCATCTTATGAATATAACTCATGTAGTTAGAGGTGAAGAATGGTTGCCATCAGCACCAAAGCATGTATTTTTATATCAAGCTTTTGGCTGGGAGGCTCCAGAATATGTCCATCTTCCAACTGTATTAAATAAAGATAGGAAAAAATTAAGTAAAAGGCAAGGAGATGTCTCTGTAGAAGACTTTAGAGCTAGTGGCTATCTTCCAGAAGGATTAGTTAATTATCTTGCTCTTGTAGGATGGAGCCCAGAAGGAAATGAAGAAATTCTTTCTATGGATGAGTTGATAAATGAATTTTCCTTTGAAAGAGTTTCAAAAACTGGAGGAATTTTTGATAAAGATAAACTAAATTGGGTAAATAGTCATTATATAAGAAGTTCAAGTTCTGAAAGGATTACGGATTTAGCTATACCTTATTTAAAAGAAGCTAATTATATAACGGATGAAGATGTATTTAAAAGATATGATTGGATAAAGGCAATGGTTGTTACTGTACAGGAAAGTTTATCTACAGTAAAAGAAATTGTGGATAAGGTAGAGATTTTCTTTAAAGATAAGGTAGAACTTGAAAGTGACGAAGTTTTAGAAGTTCTTAAAGGTGAACAAGTTCCTACTTTGTTTGAAGCTATAAGAGAGGAATTAGGAGAAATTGAAGAATTAGATGAAGAATTTTGTAGTGGGTTCATGAAGAAAATACAAAAAAAGACAGGAATAAAAGGAAAGAATTTATATATGCCTGTGAGAGCAGCTCTTACTGGAAATCTTCATGGGCCAGAGCTTGTAAATATTTTATATGTTTTGGGCAAACAAAATATATTAAAACGCATAGAATATGTAGAAAATAATTATTTAAAATAGGTCTTGAATATTTAGATTAAATAATGTAATATATTCTTTAACAATCTGATATAAAAAAGTTATGAAAAGGAAAAGTAGATTTAATATACTCACAGAGAGAGGTTTTTACCTAGCTGAGAGAAACCTCGGGTTCTTATTAAGTTGAAGTGCACCTTTGAACTATGTGCTTGAAATTCTAGTAAAGCATATCGGTAGACACCGTTATTGTCTTTGAGTTGGGAATATTTTTCCAATCAGAGTGGAACCGCGAATTAAATCGTCTCTGTTTTTTGAGACGATTTTTTATTTTTAATTTTTATGAGGAGGTTAGGAAGATGTTGGATACTATAAAAGAAGATTTAAAAGCCATAAGAGAAAGAGATCCAGCTGTAAAAAGTTGGGTTGAGGCGGTTCTTTGTTATCCAGGATTTCATGCTCTATTCTTTTATAGAATTGCTCATTTTTTTTATAGAATAAGATTCTACTTGCTAGCAAGAATGATCTCCAATATTGGTAGATTTTTTACGGGTATAGAAATACATCCTGGAGCCAAAATTGGAAAGGGTATTTTTATAGATCATGGTATGGGAGTTGTAATTGGAGAAACTACTGAAATTGGAGATTATGTAACTATATATCAAGGAGCCACATTGGGTGGAACAGGGAAAGAAAAAGGCAAGAGACATCCAACTATTGGAAACAATGTAGTTATAAGCTCTGGAGCCAAAGTATTGGGGCCATTTACTGTAGGAGACAATTCTAAAATAGGAGCGGGGTCTGTGGTATTGAAAGAAGTGCCATCAGATTGTACTGTAGTAGGAGTACCTGGTAGAATTGTTGTAAAGGATAATAAAAAGCTTAAATGTGTAAATAAAAGGGAAGAAATTGATCTTGACCAAGTTAGACTTCCAGATCCAGTATTTCAAGAAATTGAATGCATGAAAAAACGAATAGCTGATTTGGAAGATTATATTTATAAGATGGAAGGAGATGCTAAACATGATATTGTATAATACTTTGACAAGGAAAAAAGAAGAATTTAAGCCAATTGAAGAGGGAAAGGTGACAATGTATGTTTGTGGTCCAACAGTCTATAATTATATTCATGTAGGAAATGCTAGACCATTGGTAGTATTTGATACATTGAAACGATATTTTAAATATAAAGGGTATGAAGTAAAATATTTAGTCAATTTTACAGATATAGATGACAAAATGATCAAAAAAGCTAATGAAGAAGGAACAACAGTTAAAGAAATAGCAGATAGATATATTGCTGAATTTCACAAAGATGCTAAGGGACTACTTTTAGATGAAAAAGAAACTGTACATCCAAGGGCTACAGATCATATTGAAGAAATAATTGAATTTGTAGAAGATTTAATTGAAAAAGGTGCAGCATACGATGTAGATGGGAATGTATATTTTGATATAACAAAGGCTAAAGATTATGGGAAACTTTCGAAGAAAAATATAGAAGAATTGATGAGTGGTGCTAGAATTGAAATAAGCGAAGAAAAGAGAAATCCTATGGATTTTGCTTTGTGGAAAAAAGAAAAGCCAGGAGAACCTTCATGGGATAGCCCTTGGGGAAAAGGAAGACCTGGTTGGCATATTGAGTGTTCAGTAATGGCAAAGACATTTTTAGGAGAAACTATTGATATACATGCTGGTGGAGAAGATTTACAATTTCCTCATCATGAAAATGAAATAGCTCAATCTGAAACTCTTACAGGAAAGCCTTTTGCAAATTACTGGCTTCACAATGCTATGATAAATGTTGAAAATGTAAAAATGTCTAAATCCAAATCAAATTTTTCTACTGTAAGGGATGTAAGCAGAGAATTTGATTTGGAAGTTTTAAGATTCTTTTTATTGTCAGCACACTATAGAAATCCTATAAATTTTAGTAGAGAACTATTAGCTCAATCTCAAAGGGGATTGGAAAGGCTATACAATGGAAAGAAAAACTTGCAGTATTTAATGGAGAAGACTATAGATAGAGATTTGACAGAAGAAGAATTGAATATAAAAGAAGAAATAAATAAATATAAATTTGAATTCATACAAAGTATGGAAGATGATTTAAATACTGCTGATAGCATAGCTTCACTATTTGAAATAGTTAAAGTAGCAAATTCAAATTTTGATGAAAAAAATTCAAAAAATCTGATAGAATATACTTATGGTGTTTTTATGGAACTTTCAGATATTTTGGGAATATTATCCAAAACTGACGAATTGTTGGATGATGAGATAATGGAACTTATACAGAAAAGAAGTGAAGCTAGGGCCAACAAAGATTATAAGCTAGCAGATGAAATAAGAGATGAATTAAAGAGTAAAGGAATAATCATTGAGGATACAAAAGAAGGAGTGAAATGGAAGAGGATTTAGCCTATGGAAGAAAAAATATATGATGTATTTAAAAATATGAATAAAAAATTAACTGCTAGGGAGGCTTCAATGTTGTCTCCTTTGCAGTTAGCTTATATAGGAGATGCAGTATACGAGCTTTTTATAAGGACTTATTTGTTAGAAAGAGATTTACCTGTACATGAACTCCACAAAGAAGCTATAAAATATGTTAAGGCAAAGGCTCAATCAGATATTGTCCATGAGTTAGAAGATGAATTGACAGAAGAAGAAAAAGCTATTGTCAAAAGAGGAAGAAATGCAAAGACTTATTCATCTCCCAAGAATGCAGAACTAATAGACTACAAATATGCTACAGGGTTTGAAAGCTTGATAGGATTTTTATATTTGACCGGAAGACAAGAGAGAATGATGGAATTGTTTCAAAAAATAGTATTGGAATATAATTAATAATATTAGAAGGTGTGATATAGGTGAGTAGCAAACTTAAAGTTGAACTTTTAAGATATACTCCAGATGGTGAAAAGTTAGTGGCTTCAGCTGCCAAACTTTGTTATTCATCAGTTGGAATTGACAAAATTGAAGACAATTTAGATGATCAGAAAGTAGATGATTTTCTAAATATGCTTATGAATTTAGGACATGAATCTCCTCTTGAACATGTTACGTTTACTTTTGGGGTGGAAGGTATATCGAGAGTCCTTACACATCAGCTTGTAAGGCACAGAATAGCTAGTTATTCTCAACAGTCTCAAAGGTATGTGAAATTAGAACAATTTGATTATATAATACCACCATCCATAGAAAGTATACCTGAAGCCAGAAGCTTGTTTGTTAAAGCTATGGAAGAAGATCAGGAATATTATGAAAAAATAACAGATTTATTATTTGAAAGACATTTAAGTGATTTTCTGAAAGAAGGATACAAAGAAAAAAAAGCTAAAAACATGGCTGAAAAAATGGCCATAGAAGATGCTAGATATGTGTTTCCAAATGCTTGTGAGACAAAAATAGTTTTTACTATGAATGCTAGAAGTCTTTACAATTTTTTTAGATTGAGATGTTGTAATAGAGCTCAATGGGAGATAAGAGAACTTGCTTATGAGATGCTTATGGAAGTAAAAAAAGTGTATCCAATTCTTTTTAAAAATGCTGGACCTAGCTGTTTGATAGGACCATGCCCTGAAGGCAAGATGACCTGCGGGAAAATGGATGAGGTAAAAGAAAAGTATATGTATGGGAGTGAAAAAAATGGGATCTGATTATATTGTAGGAAGAAATCCAGTACTAGAGGCCATAAAATCTGATCGAGGAGTAGAAAAATTATTTGTCGCCAAAGGGGATTTAAAAGGTTCCATAAATAAAATACTTGGTATGGCTAGTGAGAAAAAGATTCCAATACAATATGTAGATAAAAATAAATTGGATAGCATATCAGATGGAGTTCCACATCAAGGTGTAGCAGCATTGGTTACTTCTTTTAATTATTGTTCTATAGATGATATTTTAAATAAAGCCAATGCTTTAAAAGAAGATCCTTTTATAGTTATACTTGATGAAATAGAAGATCCTCACAATTTAGGTTCAATCATTAGAACTGCTGAGTGCGGTGGTGTACATGGAATAATAATACCTAAAAGAAGATCAGCTACTATTACTCAGACTGTAGTTAAAGCTTCAGCAGGAGCAGTAGAGCATATGCTTATATCAAAAGTAAATAATATAACAAATGCCATATTAGAACTAAAGGAAAAAGGTTTATGGATATATGGTGCAGATATGGATGGAAGTGAATATTATTTTGAAAGGGATTTTAATGGTCCTAAAGCCATAGTCATTGGTAGTGAAGGAAAAGGTATTGGGAAAAGGGTCAAAGAAAATTGTGATTTTTTAGTTAAGATACCTATGATGGGTAACATATCTTCATTGAATGCTTCCAATGCTGCCTCTATACTAATATATGAAGTGGTAAGAGAGCACTATGGCAAGTAATCATTCGAGGCCAAAAGAATATTTATTTGTAGATGGCTACAATATAATTAATGCTTGGGAGAAATTAAAGGCATTGAGCGAAATAAGTTTAGAAATGGCAAGAAATGAGCTTATAGATATCATGGCTGAATATCAGCATTATACAGATATAAAGGTTATAGTAGTATTTGATGCTCATATGGTTAAAGGAAATAGTGGTAAAAAAGATATGATAAACGGTGTAGAGGTAGTGTATACAAAAGAAGATGAAACCGCAGATCAGTTTATAGAGAGAACCCTTGACTCTATAGGACGAGTGAAAAGAGTGAGAGTAGCTACATCTGATTGGATGGAGCAACAAGTAGTTCTTGGTAGAGGTGGTACAAGGATTTCAGCAAGAGAATTGGAAGTAGAGATAGAAAACTATAAAAAATTAATCAAAAATAAAAGCAGGAAAAAAAATCAAATCAATGATTTAATGATTGGAAGACTTGATGATGAAACAATCAAAAAACTTGAAAGATGGAGAAATAGTGAGGAATAAGCTTGACTATTCAAAATGAATTAATTATAATTTAAGTAATTGAAATAGGCAATATTAAATATTCTTAATATTTTGCGGAGGGGATGCTTGGTGGGACTAGGTTTATACAGTGAACTGGATACTTCGTATTACGATAGCATAGATGACGAGGATATTGTCGAAAAAGCAAAAGATGGTGATCCTCAAGCACTGGAGTACCTCATTACCAAGTATAAAAATTTTGTAAGGGCTAAAGCACGTTCCTATTTTTTAATTGGAGCAGACAAAGAAGATATTATACAAGAGGGAATGATAGGCCTTTATAAAGCTATTCGTGATTACAATAAGGACAAGCTCACTTCTTTTAAAGCTTTTGCAGAACTTTGTATCACAAGACAAATAATTACAGCAATAAAAACAGCGACTAGGCAAAAACATATTCCGTTAAATTCTTATGTTTCGTTGAATAAACCTATCTATGATGAGGAGTCAGATAGGACTCTTTTAGATGTGATTTCAGGAGTAAAGATTACAGATCCTGAAGAACTCATCATTAGTCAAGAAGAGCTGATGAGTATGGAATGCAAGATAGGTGAGATACTTAGCGATTTGGAATTGGAAGTACTTATGGCTTATTTGGAAGGCAAATCTTACCAAGAAATAGCAGTGGAATTAGATAGACATGTTAAAAGTATTGACAATGCACTGCAAAGAGTAAAAAGAAAACTTGAAAGATATTTAGAACTTAAAGAAGATTAAATTTTTTCCTATTGACAATAATATTACTAGATAGTAGAATAATTTACAGTGGTTATAAGTGCCCATGTAGCTCAGTAGGTAGAGCACTTGCATGGTAAGCAAGAGGTCACCGGTTCAAATCCGGTCGTGGGCTCCAAAGTAAATATTTAAAGAAACGCCCGGCTGGGTTTTCTTGTCCGATTATATTAAAATTAAGGAGGAATAAAAAATGGGAAAAGCACATTATGAGAGAACCAAACCACACGTAAATATAGGAACAATAGGTCACGTAGACCATGGTAAAACAACTTTAACAGCAGCAATCACAACAGTATTAAACAAGAGATTTGGCTCAGGAGAAGTAATGAGTTATGACAATATAGACAAAGCTCCAGAAGAAAGAGAAAGAGGAATAACAATATCCACATCACACGTAGAATACGAAACAGCAAATCGTCACTACGCACACGTAGACTGCCCAGGGCATGCTGACTATGTAAAGAACATGATCACAGGAGCAGCACAAATGGACGGTGCAATACTAGTAGTATCAGCAGCAGATGGACCAATGCCACAAACAAGAGAACATATACTATTGTCAAGACAAGTAGGAGTACCAAAGATAGTAGTATTCTTAAACAAAGCAGACATGGTAGATGACGAAGAACTAATAGAACTAGTAGAAATGGAAGTAAGAGAACTATTAAACGAATATGAATTTGATGGAGACAACACAAAGATAATAGTAGGCTCAGCACTAAAAGCAATAGAAGACCCAGAAGGACCATGGGGAGACAAGATAGTAGAACTAATGGAAGCAGTAGATGCAGAAATACCAGAACCAGAAAGAGACGTAGACAAACCATTCTTAATGCCAGTAGAAGACGTATTTAGTATCACAGGAAGAGGAACAGTAGCAACAGGAAGAGTAGAAAGAGGAGTATTAAAAGTAGGAGACAACGTAGAAATAGTAGGACTATCAGAAGAATCAAGAACAGTAGTAGTAACAGGAGTAGAAATGTTTAGAAAGATTCTAGACGAAGCACAAGCAGGAGACAATATAGGAGCACTACTAAGAGGAGTACAAAGAACAGAAATAGAGAGAGGGCAAGTACTAGCAAAGCCAGGAAGCATCACACCACATACAAAATTTGAAGCAGAAGTATATGTATTGACAAAAGAAGAAGGTGGAAGACATACACCATTCTTTAATGGATATAGACCACAATTTTACTTTAGAACAACAGACGTAACAGGAAACATAGAACTAGAAGAAGGAACAGAAATGGTAATGCCAGGAGACAATGCTAAATTCTTCATTGAATTAATCACACCAATAGCAATGGAAGAAGGACTAAGATTTGCTATTCGTGAAGGTGGAAGAACTGTAGGAGCAGGAGTTGTTTCAAAGATTATTAAGTAGTTTGTAATCTATAGAAAGACTGGGTCTTTTGACCTAGTCTTTTTTAAGGGTAAATAGTTATAAAAAGTGGATAAAAAGTCTAAAATTACATAAACTTTTATAGATTGAAAAGTTTATGGGCTTATTAATTTTTTATTGACATAATATTTATTTTATGATAGTTTATATAAAGTAATGTAGTTAGATTGGGTTTTTGTACCCGAAATATACTCAAGGTTCATATATATATTTTTTTCCTAGGAGGTGGCTCAATTGAGAGATAGGGTTATTTTAGCTTGTACAGAATGTAAACAAAGGAATTATACTACATCTAAAAACAAAAAAAATAATTCAGAAAGAATTGAACTTAAAAAATACTGCAAATTCTGTAAAACTCATACATTACACAAAGAAACAAAGTAAAAAAGATTAAAGGTAAGGATGTGAGTTAAAAGTGTCTACTCAAACCAGTGCAAATAAAGGGAAGATGAGTACGTATTTTAAAGGGGTAAAAGCTGAAACAAAAAAGGTTATTTGGCCTTCAAAAAAAGAATTGGTCAATTATACTGGTGTTGTTATTTTGATGTGTGTTATAGTAGGTTTAATTGTTTGGGTACTAGACTTAGGAATCACTCGCCTATTATCATTGATTATTAAGTAATATGAAGGAGGGAAGGACTGTTTGTGGTCCCCATACTTATGATGGATAAAGACGAAAGCAGAGCGGAGAGAGCTAAAAAGGCTAAATGGTATGTAGTTCATACTTATTCTGGGCATGAAAACAAGGTAAAAGCTAATATAGAAAAGATGGTTGAAAACAGGGGAATGATTGATGATATATTTGAAGTGATAGTTCCTACAGAAGAATATGTTGAAACTAAGTCTGGAAAGAAAAAGGTAAAGGAAAGAAAACTGTTCCCTGGATATGTTATTGTCAAAATGATAGTAAACGATGAATCCTGGTATCTTGTTAGAAATACAAGAGGAGTTACCGGATTTGTTGGTCCTGGGTCAAAACCAATTCCTCTTACAGATGCAGAAGTTAAAGCACTAGGTGTTCAAGAGATGAATGAGATAAATATTGATTTAAAAGAAAAAGATACCGTTAGAGTTGTATCAGGACCATTTGAGAATTTTATGGGGACAGTAGATAGTATCAATATAGAAAAGAAGAAAGTAAAAGTTTATGTTTCCATGTTTGGAAGAGAAACTCTTGTTGAATTAGATTTTGAACAAGTAGAGAAAATGTAATTTAGTTTATAAAAGCTAATAAGCTTTTTAAAATAGATGTTTTAAAGGAAACAAGGAGGTGGAAATATATGGCAAAGAAAGTTATAGCTGTAGTTAAGTTACAAATTCCAGCTGGAAAAGCAACACCAGCACCACCAGTAGGTACAGCATTAGGACCTCATGGTGTAAATATTATGCAATTTACAAAAGAGTTTAATGCTAGAACTGCAGATCAAGCTGGTATGATAATTCCAGTTGTTCTTACAGTTTACCAAGATAGATCATTTACATTTATTACAAAGACTCCACCTGTATCAATATTGTTGAAAAAAGCAGTTGGAGTAGAATCAGGTTCTGGTGAACCTAACAAGAAAAAAGTTGCTAAGATTTCAAAGGATAAAGTTAGAGAAATTGCAGAAATAAAAATGCCTGACTTAAATGCAGGGAGTATAGAAGCTGCTATGAATATGGTAGCTGGAACTGCAAGAAGTATGGGGATTGTAGTTGAAGAATAATATTAGGAAATAAGTGGGAGGAGTTTCCGCTAAAACCACAAGGAGGTATAAAGATGACAAAGAGAGGTAAAAATTATCAAGATAGTTTAAAGTTAATAGATAGAACTAATTTATATGATCCATTGGAAGCTATAGAACTTGTCCAAAAAACAGCTAAAGCAAAGTTTGATGAGACAATTGAGCTTTCAGTGAGACTTGGCGTTGACCCAAGACATGCAGACCAACAAGTTAGAGGAGCAGTAGTATTACCTCATGGTACTGGCAAAACAAGAAAAGTACTAGTTTTTGCAAAAGGCGAAAAAGCTAAAGAAGCTGAAAATGCTGGAGCAGACTATGTTGGTGGAGAAGAATTAGTTGCAAAGATTCAAAATGAAAACTGGTTTGACTATGATGTAGTTGTTGCTACTCCAGATATGATGGGGGTTGTAGGTAGATTAGGAAGAGTTTTAGGACCTAAAGGTTTGATGCCAAACCCTAAATCTGGTACAGTTACATTTGAAATAGAAAAAGCTATTAAGGATATTAAAGCAGGTAAAGTTGAATATAGAGTAGATAAAAGTAGTATTATTCACGTTCCTATAGGAAAAGCTTCTTTTGGAACTGAAAAGCTAAAAGAAAACTTTGATACTATAATGGGAGCTATAATTAAAGCTAAGCCAGCGTCAGCAAAGGGTAGATACCTAAAGAGTGTAGTACTTTCAAGTACTATGGGACCTGGTATTAAAATAAATGCACAAAAATTAGCGGAATAGTATTGACAAAGATATTTTTTATTGATAAAATGATTTTCGTTAATTAAATAGATTCGCCGTAGACAGTAGGAACCTATAAGGTTTAAATATTCCTACCGAGGTGAGGCAGTAAACTCTAATATGTTAATTTATAAAATTAATTATAGAGAAAAGGTCTCTCCAAGTCTACGGAGAGACCTTTATTTGTGTGTTCATCCTAAGGAGGTGAAACTTGTGAAAGAACAAGTACTTCAAAAAAAGCAAGAAGTAGTAGATGAAATAAAAGAAAAAATATCAAATTCTCAAGCTGTAGTACTAGTAGACTATAGAGGACTAGATGTTGAAGAGTTAACAGAATTGAGAAAGAAGTATAGAGAAGCAGGCGTAGACTATAAAGTATATAAAAATACTTTGATGAGATTTGCTTTCAAAGATGCAGGTTATGAAGAGTTTAATCAATTTTTAACTGGACCAAATGCATTAGCTTTTGGACTTGAAGATCCAGTTCAAGCAGCTAAAATAGCTAATGATTTTGCAAAAGAACATAAGGACTTAGAAATTAAGGCAGGTATTGTTGATGGTAAAATAATTAGTGTTGATGAAGTTAAAGAGTTAGCTAGTTTACCATCAAGAGAAGTACTCATTGCCCAAGTTCTTGGAGGCTTAAATGGAACCATATCAGGATTTGTCAATGTCCTTCAAGGAAACATTAGAAATCTTGTATATGCATTAAATGCTATTAGAGAACAACAGGAAGCCTAAAAAATAAAAAAACGAAAAAAATATGGAGGGATTTTGAAATGGCAAGCGAAAAAGTTCAAAACTTAATTGAAGAGGTTAAAAACCTTACTGTTTTAGAATTATCAGAATTAGTTAAAGCATTAGAAGAAGAATTTGGAGTTAGTGCACAAGCACCAGTAGCTGTAGCAGCAGCACCAGTAGCAGGTGCAGCAGCACCAGCAGCAGAAGAAAAATCAGAATTTGATGTTGTTTTAACAAGTGCAGGTGCTGAAAAGATTAAAGTTATAAAAGTTGTAAGAGAAATTACTGGATTAGGATTAAAAGAAGCTAAAGATTTAGTAGATGGAGCTCCAAAAGCTATTAAAGAAGGAGCTGCTAAAGAAGAAGCAGAACAAATCAAAGCTAAATTAGAAGAAGCAGGAGCAAGTGTAGAATTAAAGTAGTAAATTAAAAAAAGGCTTTCAAAAAAGAAAGCCTTTTTTATTTAATTATAATTTTATTCATTATGTAGAAAATATTTCTTGACATATTCAAATCAATGTGCTAGTATCATAAGATGCATAATAATCGAAGTTATGGACAGAATGAATAAAAATTTTTAAAAATGGCAATATTATAATAGATATACTTTCGCGAGAATTACCAAAAGCAACCAATTGCTTTTGGCTATTTTAGTTTTAATAAGGGGTGAATTTTACATGGTGCATCCTGTTACATACGGCAAAAATGTTAGGATGAGTTATTCAAGAATCAATGAAGTATTAGACTTGCCAGATTTAATTGAAGTGCAAAGGAGCTCTTATGATTGGTTTTTAAAGGAAGGGCTAAGAGAAGTTTTTGAAGATATTTCTCCTATACAAGATTATACAGGAAATTTAATACTGGAATTTGTTGATTATTATATAGGAGAAGATCCCAAATACGATGAAGATGAGGCAAGAGAAAGAGATGCAAATTATTCCGCTCCACTCAAAGTAAAAGTTAGACTTATAAACAAGGAAACTGGTGAAGTAAAAGAACAAGAAGTATTTATGGGGGATTTTCCTCTAATGACTGAAAAAGGTACTTTTATCATCAATGGTGCAGAGAGAGTTGTTGTAAGTCAGTTAGTTAGATCTCCTGGAGTTTATTATGGGCAAGAAATTGATAAAGGAGGTAAGAGGCTCTATTCTGGAACGGTAATTCCTAATAGAGGAGCGTGGTTGGAGTATGAAACTGACTCCAATGATATTGTATATGTGAGAGTAGATAGAACAAGGAAGTTAACTGTAACTACACTTTTAAGAGCACTAGGCTATAGTAGCAATATAGAAATAGTTGAGTTGCTAGGTGAAACTGAACAGGTATTAAAGACATTGGAAAAAGATAATACTAAGACTCAAGAAGAAGGTTTAATAGAAATATATAAGAGGCTGAGACCTGGAGAACCTCCTACTGTTGAAAGTGCTAAGACTTTGATAAATAATTTATTCTTTGATCCTAAAAGATATGATTTAGCAAAAGTGGGTAGGTATAAATTCAACAAAAAATTAGCCCTATATAACAGAATTGTAGGAGGGAGAGCAAGCGAAGATATTGTAAATCCTATTACTGGCGAAATATTAGTTGAAAGTGGAGAAAAAATAGATAGAGAAAAAGCTATAGAAATAGAGAATAGTGGAATAAATAAAGTTGACTTGGTTTTAGAAGATGGGAAAATTGTTAGAGTAATAGGAAACAATTTTGTGGATATACGTTCATTTAATCTTCCTTTTTCTACAGAAGATATAGGGATAAAAGAAAAAGTCTATTATCCACTGATGCATGAACTTATAGAAACCTATGAGGATCCTTTAGAGTTGAAAGAAGCAATGAAAGAAAGAATTAGAGAACTTTCTCCTAAACATATTATAAAAGATGATATTATAGCAAGTATAAATTATGAATTTAATTTGTTTTTTGGAATAGGAAATACAGATGATATCGATCATTTAGGAAATAGAAGACTTAGATCAGTTGGGGAACTTCTTCAGAATCAATTTAGAATTGGCCTTTCAAGAATGGAAAGAGTAGTTAGAGAGAGAATGACTATTCAAGATATAGATGTGGCAACTCCTCAAGCCCTTATAAATATACGTCCTGTAGTTGCATCCATAAAAGAATTTTTTGGTAGTAGTCAGTTGTCTCAATTTATGGATCAGACCAATCCACTTGCAGAACTTACACATAAAAGAAGAATGTCTGCATTGGGACCAGGAGGACTTAGTAGGGATAGGGCTGGATTTGAGGTTAGAGACGTTCACCATTCTCACTATGGCAGAATGTGTCCTATAGAGACACCAGAAGGACCTAATATTGGTCTTATAACTTCTTTAACTACATATGCGAGAATTAATGAATATGGGTTTATAGAAGTTCCATATAGAAAAGTGGATAGAAAACGTGGAGTTGTAACAAATGAAATAGAATATTTAACTGCTGATGTAGAAGACGAATTTATAATTGCTCAATCCAATGAAGAATTAGATGAAGAAGGAAGATTTGTAAATAAGCGTATCATTGCTAGAGGGAAAAATGGAATCATAGATATTTTTTCAAGTAGCGATGTAAGCTATATGGATGTTTCGCCAAAGCAAATAGTTTCAGTAGGAACTGCTATGATTCCTTTTTTGGAAAATGATGATGCCAATAGAGCATTGATGGGTTCCAATATGCAACGTCAAGCAGTACCTTTGCTAAAAACAGAATCACCAATCATAGGAACGGGTATTGAATATAAGGCTGCAATGGATTCAGGAGTTGTTGTACTTGCAAAACATAGTGGAACTGTTATAAAGGTTTCGTCAAATCAAATACTCATCAAGAGAGATGAGGATGGACAAATAGATAAATATAAACTTTTAAAATTTAAGCGTTCAAACCAAGGAACATGCATAAATCAAAGACCTATTGTTGAAGAAAATGAAAAAGTAAAAAAAGGTCAGGTTATTGCTGATGGACCAAGTACTGATAAAGGGGAAATAGCATTAGGCAAGAATTTACTTATAGCTTTTATGACTTGGGAAGGCTATAACTATGAAGATGCTGTTCTTGTAAATGAAAGATTAGTTAAAGAGGATGTACTTACTTCTGTTCATATAGAAGAATATGAATCAGAAGCAAGAGATACTAAACTGGGGCCAGAAGAAATAACTAGAGACATACCAAATGTAGGAGAGGATATGCTCAAAGATTTGGATGAAAGAGGCATCATAAGAATAGGAGCAGAAGTTAAATCAGGAGATATTCTTGTAGGGAAAGTTACACCAAAAGGTGAAACTGAACTTACAGCAGAAGAAAGACTACTAAGAGCTATATTTGGTGAAAAGGCTAGAGAAGTAAGGGATACATCTTTAAGGGTTCCTCATGGAGAGGCTGGAATCATATTGGATGTAAAGATATTTACAAGAGAAAATGGTGATGAACTTCCACCAGGCGTAAATGAAATGGTGAGAGTATATATAGCTACTAAAAGAAAGATAAATGTAGGAGATAAGGTGTGCGGACGTCATGGAAACAAAGGTGTTATATCAAGAATACTTCCAGAAGAAGATATGCCTTATTTGCCTGATGGTACTCCTGTAGATGTAGTTTTAAACCCATTGGGAGTTCCTTCACGTATGAATTTAGGTCAAGTATTGGAAGTCCATTTGGGATTGGCAGCAAAAAAACTAGGTTGGCATGTAGCAACTCCAGTATTTGATGGAGCAAATGAACAAGACATAATAGATGCATTAAAGGCAGCAGAATATCCTGAAAATGGGAAGATTTGGTTAAGAGACGGAAGGACAGGAGAATGTTTCAACAATCCTGTTACAGTAGGCTATATGTATATGTTGAAACTTCACCATTTGGTAGATGATAAAATTCATGCAAGAAGTACAGGACCTTATTCATTAGTTACACAACAACCTCTTGGTGGGAAAGCACAATTTGGTGGTCAAAGGTTTGGAGAAATGGAAGTATGGGCATTAGAGGCTTATGGTGCTTCTCATACCCTTCAGGAAATACTTACTGTTAAATCTGATGATGTAGTTGGTCGTGTGAAAACTTATGAAGCTATAGTAAAAGGTGAAAATATTCCTGAACCTGGAGTTCCAGAATCATTTAAAGTATTGATAAAAGAACTACAGAGTTTAGCACTAGATGTAAAAGTATTGACAGAGGAAGATAATGAAATAGAAATTAAAGAATCTATCGATGAAGATGATGATATAACAGATTTAGAGTTAATTGGAGAAGATGTGATTGATGATAAATTTGATAAGACAAAATATGACGATGTTGAAGAAGAGGAAGAAGATTTAGAAGAAGATAATTATGATGATTATGATTTTTAATAAATTTTTTTGAACCCATTGTGGAAAGTTTATATTAAGGAAAGCTAGAACTTTCCTATTGGTTACAAAAAATGTGAAACTTTATTATAGAAGGGAGAGAAAGCTCCTTGTATGAATTAAACAATTTTGAGTCAATAAAGATTGGATTAGCTTCTCCAGAAAAGATTAGACAATGGTCTAAAGGAGAAGTAAAAAAACCAGAAACAATAAATTACAGAACTTTAAAGCCTGAAAAGGAAGGATTATTTTGTGAAAAGATCTTTGGGCCTACAAAGGACTGGGAATGTCATTGTGGAAAGTACAAGAGAGTAAGATATAAGGGCGTAGTCTGTGACAGATGTGGTGTAGAAGTTACAAAGTCTAAAGTTAGAAGAGAACGTATGGGACATATTGAATTAGCAGCACCAGTATCTCACATATGGTATTTCAAAGGGATACCTAGCAGAATGGGACTTATGCTTGATATGTCTCCAAGGGCCCTTGAAAAAGTACTGTATTTTGCTTCTTATATAGTAATCAATTCAGGGGATACACCTTTATCTGAAAAGCAATTATTAACAGAGGCTGAATATAGAGAAGCTCAAGAAAAGTATGGAAATAGTTTCAAAGCTCTAATGGGGGCAGAAGCTATAAAAGAGCTTTTATTAAAAATTGATTTAGATAGTGAAGCAAGAGACTTGAGAATGCAATTAAAAGATTCTACAGGACAAAAAAGAATAAGGATCATAAGAAGATTGGAAGTAGTAGAAGCTTTTAGAAAATCAGGGAATAGACCAGAATGGATGATACTAGATGTAATTCCAGTTATTCCACCTGATTTGAGACCTATGGTACAGCTAGATGGTGGCAGGTTTGCAACTTCTGATTTAAATGATTTGTATAGAAGAGTTATAAATAGAAACAATAGACTTAAGAGATTGTTAGATTTAGGAGCACCAGATATAATAGTTAGAAATGAAAAGAGAATGCTTCAGGAAGCAGTAGATGCTTTAATTGACAATGGAAGAAGAGGAAGACCTGTAACTGGTCCTGGAAATAGGCCACTTAAATCTCTTTCTGATATGCTTAAAGGGAAACAAGGAAGATTTAGACAGAACTTACTTGGAAAGAGGGTTGACTATTCTGGAAGATCTGTAATAGTTGTGGGTCCAGAGCTTAAATTTTATCAATGTGGATTACCTAAAAAAATGGCTCTTGAGCTTTTCAAACCTTTTGTCATGAAAAAGCTAGTTGAAGAAGGATATGCACATAATATAAAAAGTGCAAAAAGAATGGTTGAGAGAGTAAAACCAGTTGTATGGGATGTATTGGATGATGTCATAAAAGATCATCCCGTACTATTGAATCGTGCTCCAACCCTTCATAGATTAGGAATTCAAGCTTTTGAGCCAGTATTGGTTGAAGGAAAGGCTATAAAGCTTCATCCATTGGTTTGTACAGCTTACAATGCTGACTTTGATGGGGATCAAATGGCAGTCCATGTTCCGCTATCTACTGAAGCTCAAGCAGAAGCAAGGCTACTTATGCTATCAATTAACAATATATTGGCTCCGAAAGATGGAAAACCAATCACAACGCCAACTCAAGATATGGTACTTGGAAGTTATTATTTAACTGTAGAAAATCCAGGAGAAAAAGGCGAAGGAAAGATGTTTAAAGATTATGATGAAATGTTGATGGCATACTACAACAAGGAAGTAGGAATTCACGCAAAAGTAAAGGTAAGAATGGATTTTGGTGAAGATGGTAGTCATATAGTTGAAGGTACAGTAGGAAGATTTATATTCAATGAAGGTATTCCACAAGATTTAGGTTTTGTTGACAGAAGTGTAGATAAATATTCACTTGAAATAAATACTCTTGTAGATAAGAAAATGCTTGGGAAAATCATAGAGAAATGTTATAGAAAACATGGGAATACTATTACAGCTCAGGTGCTTGATTATATAAAATCTACTGGTTTTCATTATTCAACAGTTGGAGCTATAACTATAAGTATGGGTGATATAGAAGTTCCAGTAGAAAAAGAAGAGTTGATATCTAAAGCTGAGGTAGAAGTAGATAAGCTTGAAAAATCCTATAGGAGAGGGCTTATTTCTGATGAAGAAAGATATGAGAGAGTAATAGAAATCTGGAACAATACTACTGAAGAAGTCACAGATGCTTTGATGAATGGACTTGACAGTTTAAACAACGTATTTATAATGGCTCATTCAGGAGCTAGAGGTAGTAAAAACCAAATTAGACAACTTGCTGGTATGAGAGGTCTTATGGCAAATGCCTCAGGTCAAACTGTTGAGATCCCTATAAAATCTAATTTCCGAGAAGGGCTAAGCGTGTTGGAATTCTTTATCTCAACCCATGGTTCTAGAAAAGGTCTAGCAGATACAGCTCTAAGAACTGCTGACTCAGGGTATTTGACTAGAAGGCTTGTAGATGTTAGCCAAGATGTAATAGTTAGAGAAGAAGACTGTGGAACAGATCAATATATAGTTTCTAGGGCTTTCAAAGATGGCAAAGAGGTCATTGAAGAGCTAAGAGATAGAATTATTGGAAGATATTCTTTTGAAGATATAGTGCATCCTGAAACAGGAGAAACAATAGTTCAAAAAAATGAAATGATAACAGAGGATATTGCAGATAAAATAACTAATGCAGGAATTGAAGAAGTAAAGGTAAGATCAGTTCTAGGCTGCAAGACTCGTCATGGAGTATGTGCTAAATGCTATGGTAGAAATTTAGCTACTGGAGATACAGTAAATATTGGGGAGTCTGTAGGTATAGTAGCTGCTCAGTCTATAGGTGAACCAGGTACACAGCTTACAATGCGTACGTTCCATACAGGTGGAGTAGCTGGTGCAGATATCACTCAAGGTCTTCCTAGAGTTGAAGAACTATTTGAAGCAAGGAAACCTAAAGGACTTGCTGTTATAGCTGAAATTTCTGGAGAAGTTACTGTAAATGAAGCTAAAAAGAAAAAAGAAGTAATAGTTACAGCAAAAGATGGAGAAACCAGAAATTACAGTATAACATATGGTTCAAGGCTTAAAGTTAGGACTGGAGATTTCATTGAAGCTGGAGATGAGATAACAGAAGGATCTGTTAATCCACATGATATACTAAAGATTAAGGGTGTCACTGGAGTACAAAATTATATTGTAAAAGAAGTTCAAAGAGTATATAGATTGCAAGGCGTTGATATAGATGATAAACATATTGAAATAATTGTAAAGCAAATGCTTAGTAAAGTGAAAATTGAAGAGCCAGGAGATACAGATTTTTTACCAGGAAGTCTTGTAAGCTTAGCTGAATTTGAAGATACTAATAGTGAAGTAGAAAAATCTGGTGGAAAGCCAGCAATTGGAAGAAGAGCACTTTTAGGAATAACAAAGGCAAGTTTAGCTACTGACTCTTTCCTTTCAGCAGCATCTTTCCAAGAGACGACAAGAGTTCTTACAGATGCAGCTATAAAAGGAAAAGAAGACAACTTGTTAGGACTTAAGGAGAATGTCATAATAGGTAAATTGATTCCAGCAGGTACTGGAATGAGAAGATATAAGAGTATTGAAGTAGTACCTAATATAGAAGAAATTGAAGAAATACATGAAAAAAATATTGTTGACAGTGAAAAAAACTGATGATAGAATGTATAAGTGTGTAATTTAAAGTGGACTCTTTTATACTGAAGATTATGTGGGATTTCCCACATAATCTTTAAGATGTTTAAAAGGAGGAGGAAACTTTCATGTTATCTCAATTAGAGACATGCAAAAAAGTTGTCGGTACAAAACAAGTTAAAAGGGCTATTTTGAACGATAGTGTGAAGACAGTATTTATAGCAAAAGATGCAGAAGAAAGAGTAGTTAGAGATATAAAAAAACTATGTAGTGAGAAATCTATAGATATAGTTTATGTAGATACAATGAAAGAATTGGGTAAACTTTGTGGTATCGATGTAAATGCAGCAAATGCTGCATTATTAAAATAAATACTCTAAATAGAGGGAGGTGCCTAAATGCCAACAATTAACCAATTGATAAGAAAAGGTAGAGAAGAAGTTGTATACAAATCTAAATCACCAGCATTAGGAGTGAATTTCAACTCACTTAAAAAAAGAACTACTGAGGTAAATTCCCCACAAAAAAGAGGGGTTTGTACAGCAGTAAAGACTGTTACTCCTAAAAAGCCAAACTCAGCACTTAGAAAAGTTGCCAGAGTTAGACTTACAAATGGTATGGAAGTTACAGCTTATATTCCTGGAATTGGACACAACTTACAAGAACATAGTGTTGTACTAGTAAGGGGTGGAAGAGTAAAGGACCTACCTGGTGTTAGATACCATATTGTCAGAGGAACACTTGATGCAGCTGGTGTAGAAAACAGAATGCAATCAAGATCTAAATATGGTGCTAAAAGACCTAAGAAAAAATAATTTGTGCTAGAAATGCATGGAAAAACAATCCATTTATTATAGATGCATTTTTGTGCACTACGGCAATTTAATTTGTCGAGTACCTATGAATCTACTATTAAATGGTTAAGGAGGGAAGTAAAGTGCCAAGAAAAGGACATATATCTAAAAGATATGTAATGCCAGATCCAATATACAATGAGGAAATAGTTACGAAATTAATCAATCAAGTAATGCTAGATGGAAAGAAAGGAACTGCACAGAGTATTGTGTATGGAGCGTTTGATTATGTAGCTGAAAAAACTGGTGAAGAACCACTAGAAGTGTTCTATAAAGCTATGAACAATATCATGCCTGTATTAGAAGTAAAGGCAAGAAGAATTGGTGGAGCAACTTATCAAGTTCCAATTGAAGTAAGACCTGATAGAAGAGAAACTTTGGGACTTCGTTGGCTTGTTAAGTATTCAAGAGCCAGAGGAGAAAAAACAATGGAAGAAAGATTAGCTAAAGAAATAATGGATGCAGCTAACAATACTGGTGCAAGTGTTAAGAAAAGAGAAGAAACTCATAAAATGGCTGAAGCTAACAAAGCTTTTGCACATTATAGATGGTAATTTTATTAAAATAAATAATTGGGGACGTATATACAGAAAGGAGGAGTACTGTGCCTAGAGACTTTTCATTAGAAAAAACTCGAAATATAGGTATAATGGCTCATATAGATGCTGGGAAGACTACAACTACTGAAAGAATACTTTTTTACACTGGAAAAATTCATAAATTAGGAGAAACCCATGAAGGGGCAGCTCAAATGGATTGGATGGAGCAGGAGCAGGAAAGAGGAATTACAATTACATCTGCAGCTACAACTTGTCACTGGAGAGACCATAGGATAAATATTATAGACACACCAGGACACGTGGATTTTACTGTTGAAGTAGAAAGATCTCTTCGTGTTCTCGATGGTGCAGTGGCACTTTTCTGTGCTAAAGGCGGCGTGGAACCACAATCTGAAACGGTATGGCGTCAAGCAGATAAATATCATGTACCTCGTATGGCTTTTATCAATAAAATGGATATATTAGGAGCAGACTTTTTTAGAGCAGTAGATATGATAAAAGATAGACTAAATGCCTGCCCAGTCCCCTTGCAGCTACCAATAGGAAAAGAAGATAGCTTTGTAGGAATTGTAGACCTTATAGAGATGAATGCTAGAGTTTACAAGGATGAATTAGGTTCTAATATAGAAATAGTTGATATACCAGAGGATATGAAAGATTTAGCCTTAGAATATAGAGAAAAAATGTTGGAAACATTGTCAGAGCATGATGATGAACTTATGGTTAAATATCTTGAAGGGGAAGAAATAACTTCAGAAGAGATAAAGAAAGCCATAAGGGCTGCTACAATAAATGTTAAAATAACTCCTGTATTGTGTGGATCATCTTACAAAAACAAGGGAGTTCAACCACTATTGGATGCTATAGTAGATTACATGCCAGCTCCAACAGATATACCACCAATCAAGGGATTAGATTTGAATTCAGATACAGAACAAGAAAGAATATCATCAGATGATGAACCATTTTCAGCATTAGCTTTTAAAATCGTATCTGATCCATATGTAGGTAAACTTGCATATTTTAGAGTGTATTCAGGAACTTTAAAATCAGGAAGTTATGTATTGAACTCTTCAAAAGGCAAAAAAGAAAGAATTGGAAGAATTCTTCTTATGCATGCCAACAAAAGGGAAGAAGTAGATGAAGTATATGCTGGAGAAATAGCTGCAGCAGTAGGATTAAAAGATACTTCTACGGGAGATACTCTATGTGATGAGAATAATCCAATTGTTCTTGAATCTATGGAGTTTCCAGAACCAGTAATACACGTAGCTATAGAACCAAAGACAAAAGCTAGTCAAGAAAAAATGAGTGTAGCATTGGCTAAATTGGCAGAAGAAGACCCTACATTTAGAACTTATACAGATGAAGAAACAGGTCAAACTATTATTGCAGGTATGGGAGAATTACATCTTGAGATAATAGTGGATAGACTTCTTAGAGAATTTAAAGTAGAGGCAAATGTAGGAAGTCCTCAAGTAGCATATAAAGAGTCTATTACAATACCAGCTGAAGGCGAAGGCAAATATGTAAGACAATCTGGTGGACGTGGACAATATGGTCACGTTAAACTTAAGATTGAACCAAATGAGCCAGGCAAGGGTTATGAGTTTATAAATGCCATAGTAGGGGGAGCTATTCCAAAGGAATATATTCCAGCAGTAGATAGTGGAATTCAAGAAGCTATGCAAAGTGGAATTCTAGGAGGCTACCCAATGTTAGATGTGAAGGTTACATTATATGACGGTTCATATCATGAAGTAGACTCTTCAGAAATGGCTTTCAAGATAGCTGGTTCTATGGGCTTTAAAGAAACAGTTAAAAAAGCTAAACCAGTACTATTGGAACCTATTATGAAAGTGGAAGTAATAGTGCCAGAAGAGTACATGGGTGATGTAATTGGTGACATAAATGGTAGACGTGGTAGAATTGAAGGAATGGAAACAAGAAGCGGAGCACAAGTTATAAGAGGTTTTGTACCACTAGCAGAAATGTTTGGATATGCAACAGATCTTCGTTCTAAAACTCAAGGTAGAGGAACTTATACTATGCAATTTGACCACTATGAAGCAGTACCAAATAGTATTGCAGAGAAAATAATAGGAGATAAATAATTTTCATTAAGGAGGAATAAAAAAATGGGAAAAGCACATTATGAGAGAACCAAACCACACGTAAATATAGGAACAATAGGTCACGTAGACCATGGTAAAACAACTTTAACAGCAGCAATCACAACAGTATTAAACAAGAGATTTGGCTCAGGAGAAGTAATGAGTTATGACAATATAGACAAAGCTCCAGAAGAAAGAGAAAGAGGAATAACAATATCCACATCACACGTAGAATACGAAACAGCAAATCGTCACTACGCACACGTAGACTGCCCAGGGCATGCTGACTATGTAAAGAACATGATCACAGGAGCAGCACAAATGGACGGTGCAATACTAGTAGTATCAGCAGCAGATGGACCAATGCCACAAACAAGAGAACATATACTATTGTCAAGACAAGTAGGAGTACCAAAGATAGTAGTATTCTTAAACAAAGCAGACATGGTAGATGACGAAGAACTAATAGAACTAGTAGAAATGGAAGTAAGAGAACTATTAAACGAATATGAATTTGATGGAGACAACACAAAGATAATAGTAGGCTCAGCACTAAAAGCAATAGAAGACCCAGAAGGACCATGGGGAGACAAGATAGTAGAACTAATGGAAGCAGTAGATGCAGAAATACCAGAACCAGAAAGAGACGTAGACAAACCATTCTTAATGCCAGTAGAAGACGTATTTAGTATCACAGGAAGAGGAACAGTAGCAACAGGAAGAGTAGAAAGAGGAGTATTAAAAGTAGGAGACAACGTAGAAATAGTAGGACTATCAGAAGAATCAAGAACAGTAGTAGTAACAGGAGTAGAAATGTTTAGAAAGATTCTAGACGAAGCACAAGCAGGAGACAATATAGGAGCACTACTAAGAGGAGTACAAAGAACAGAAATAGAGAGAGGGCAAGTACTAGCAAAGCCAGGAAGCATCACACCACATACAAAATTTGAAGCAGAAGTATATGTATTGACAAAAGAAGAAGGTGGAAGACATACACCATTCTTTAATGGATATAGACCACAATTTTACTTTAGAACAACAGACGTAACAGGAAACATAGAACTAGAAGAAGGAACAGAAATGGTAATGCCAGGAGACAATGCTAAATTCTTCATTGAATTAATCACACCAATAGCAATGGAAGAAGGACTAAGATTTGCTATTCGTGAAGGTGGAAGAACTGTAGGAGCAGGAGTTGTTTCAAAGATTATTAAGTAGTTTGTAGAAAACATTGAATTAGATATTGAAGGAAGGGGTAACCCTTCTTTTAATATCTAATCTAAAAATATATGAAAAAAAGAAAAAAATATAAAAAAACCCTTGAGTTTTAGTTAAATATGCTATAAAATAAAGAAGTGTGTAATTTTTGACATTGCGATGAGGCAAAAGGTTGCTGATTTTGAATTCAGGGAATTTTTGCTGAGAATGTCCGGTTAAAAATCGGGCGACTAGAATTGTCATATGCGGGGTTTTTAAAAAAAATAATACAACACACCCGGTTAAGTGTATCGGCAATTCTTGTCGCATGTAAAAAAGCATGCGATAGAAGGAGGGAATTATATGTCAAACAAAGGTAATGAAAAGCAAAAAATAAGAATTAGATTAAAAGCTTATGATCATGAGCTTTTGGATTCTTCAGCTCAAAAAATTGTAGAAACAGCAAAGAGAACAGGAGCAGTAGTTTCTGGTCCAGTACCACTACCAACTGAGAAAGAAGTGGTTACAATTTTAAGAGCAGTTCACAAATACAAGGATTCAAGAGAACAATTCGAACAAAGAACTCACAAACGTCTAATTGATATTACTAATCCAAATCAAAAGACTGTTGATTCTTTAATGAAGCTTAATCTACCAGCTGGCGTTGATATCGAAATAAAATTATAATTTCTTAGTATGATTGCAATATGCAATCCGCTGTAAGATTGTAGGAGGTGCAAAGATGAAGAAGATTTTAGGTAAAAAAATAGGAATGACTCAAATTTTCGAAGAAGATGGCAGAGTGATTCCAGTTACAGTAGTCGAAGCTGGACCACTAAAAGTTGTTCAAATTAAAACTATGGAAAAAGATGGATACAACTCAATTCAAATAGGCTACGTAGATATAAAAGAAAAGAAGATTAACAAACCATTAAAAGGGCATTTTGATAAGGCTCAAGTTGAATATAAAAAATATTTAAGAGAATTTAGAGTTGATAATCCTGAAAAATATGAAATAGGTCAAGAAATTAAAGCAGATGTATTTGAATCAGGAGATAGAGTTGATGTTGTAGGAATTTCAAAAGGTAAAGGAACACAAGGACCTGTAAAGAGACATGGACATGGAAGAGGACCAGAAACTCATGGTTCTAAGTACCATAGAGCTGTAGGTGCTATGGCAGCAGCATCTTATCCAGGAAGAGTTTTTAAAGGAAAGAAAATGTCTGGACATATGGGAAATCAAAGAGTTACAGTTGAAAATTTAGAGATTGTAAGAGTAGATGCTGAAAAGAATTTATTGTTGATAAAAGGTGCGGTTCCAGGACCAAAAGGCGGACTACTTACAATAAAAGAAAGTGTTAAAGTATCTAAATAGATTGGATAGAAAGGAGGAAGCCATATGCCAAAAGTTAGCGTGTACAACTTGCTAGGTGAACAAGTTGGTGAAATTGACTTAAATGATGATATATTTGGTGCAGAAATAAATGAGCATGCAATGTATGAAGTGGTTAAAAACCATCTTGCAAATAAGAGACAAGGAACACAATCAGCTAAGACTAGAGCTGAAGTAAGAGGTGGAGGAAGAAAACCTTGGAGACAAAAAGGTACTGGTAGAGCAAGACAAGGTAGTATAAGAGCTCCTCATTGGACAGGTGGTGGAGTGGTATTTGCTCCAAAGCCAAGAGATTATAGCTATAGTGTACCTAAGAAAGTAAAGAGAGTAGCTTTAAAGAGTGCACTTAGTTCAAAAGTATTGGAAAATGAAATAATAGTACTTGATGAACTAAATTTAAGTGAACCAAAAACTAAAGAAATGGTAAAGATACTAGAAAATATAAAAGCTGATAAAAAAGCTCTAATTGTTATGGATGAAAAGAATGAAAATGTAATTAAGTCAGCAAGAAACATTCCTAATGTTGAAACAACATTAGTCAATACATTAAATGTATATGATATATTGAAATACAATTCATTCATCATAACAAAAGATGCTGTAAGAAAAGTGGAGGAGGTGTATGCATAATGCGTATTCCACACGATATAATTATTAAGCCTGTTATTACGGAAGAAAGTATGGATGCTATGAGCGATGGCAAATATACTTTTGTTGTAGATAAAAGAGCGACTAAAAGTGATATAAAGTATGCAATTGAAAAGATATTCGATGTGAAGGTAGAAAAAGTAAATACTATGAATATGCTTGGAAAAGAAAAAAGAATGGGAGTCCATGTAGGTAGAAGACCAAGTTGGAAAAAGGCTATCATAACATTGACTGATGATAGCAAGAGCATTGAGTTCTTCGAAGGTATGGAATAGAAAATATTAGAAGAAGGAGGTAATAGCAATGGGTGTTAAAAAATACAAACCTACTTCACCAGCAATTAGAGAAATGACCGTTTTATCAAACGAAGAAATCACTAAAAAGGATCCTGAGAAATCATTGCTTGTAGATTTAAATAGAACAGGCGGAAGAAATGCTCATGGAAAGATTACTGTTCGTCATAGAGGTGGCGGTGCTAAAAGAAAATATAGAATTATTGATTTCAAGAGAGATAAAGATGGTATTCCAGGAAAAGTTGCAGCTATAGAATACGATCCAAATAGAACATCAAATATAGCGCTTATTAATTATGCTGATGGAGAAAAAAGATATATAATAGCTCCATTGGGATTAAAAGTTGGAGATGTAATAGAATCAGGTGAAGATGCGGACATTAAAGTTGGAAACACATTGCCATTAAGAAATATTCCAGTTGGAACAAATATTCACAATATAGAATTAAAAGCAGGTAAAGGCGCACAGCTTGTTAGATCTGCAGGAGCTGAAGCACAATTAATGGGTAAGGAAGGAAATTATGCAACAGTAAGACTTCCTTCGGGAGAGTTTAGACTTATAAGACTTGAATGTAGAGCTACTATTGGTCAAGTAGGAAATATAGAACATGAAAATATCACTATAGGTAAAGCTGGTAGAACTAGACATATGGGTATCAGACCTACTGTTAGAGGTAGTGT
This sequence comes from Sporanaerobacter sp., assembly GCF_047830725.1. Taxonomy (NCBI): domain Bacteria; kingdom Bacillati; phylum Bacillota; class Tissierellia; order Tissierellales; family Sporanaerobacteraceae; genus Sporanaerobacter; species Sporanaerobacter sp. The sequence goes on from NZ_CP181252.1 coordinate 1,460,579, forward strand.
AATGAATCCAAATGACCATCCACACGGTGGTGGAGAAGGTAAAGCTCCTATTGGTATGCCAAGTCCATTGACACCATGGGGTAAACCAGCACTTGGATATAAGACTAGAAAGAAAAATAAGAAATCAGATCAATATATTGTTAGAAGAAGAACTAGATAGTTCGATGGCAGTATAAAGAGAGGAGGAAAACTCATGGGTAGATCTTTGAAAAAAGGCCCTTTTTGCGATGAGCATTTGCTAAAGAAGGTTGATGAGCTTAATGATAAAAACGAGAAAAAAGTAATAAAGACATGGTCACGTCGTTCAACAATTTTTCCTCAAATGATTGGTCACACTATCGCTGTTCATGATGGAAGAAAACATGTACCTATTTATATAACTGAGGATATGGTTGGTCACAAACTAGGAGAATTTGTTCCAACTAGAACATTTAGAGGACACGGCGACAAAGCTGAAAAGTCAACGGCGTTAAAATAAGGGTAAAGGAGGGATTTCAAGGTGGAAGCTAGAGCAATAGCAAAGTATGTAAGAATTTCGCCTTTAAAGGTTAATTATATTGCTAAAGAAATCAGAGGCAAAAATGTAGATGAAGCCCTTGCAATATTGAAATTTACGCCTAAGAAGGGTGCAAAAGAACTAGAAAAAGTTTTAAAATCTGCCATTGCGAATGCAGAAAATAATTTCGATTTAGATAGAGATAATCTTTATGTTAAAGAAGCTTATGCAAATGATGGCCCAACTATGAAAAGATGGAGACCTAGATCTCAAGGGAGAGCTTATCCTATATTAAAAAGAAGTAGTCACATAGGTGTAGTAGTTGAGGAGAGAGAATAGAAAAAGGAGGGATAGTTGATGGGTCAAAAAGTTAACCCACATGGCCAAAGGGTTGGAATCATTAAAGATTGGGACTCAAAATGGTATGCTGATGGTGACAATTTTAGTGATTATTTAATTGAGGACCATAAAATACGTAAATATATAAAACAAAAATTATATATCGCAGGTATTTCTAAGATTGAAATAGAAAGAGCTGCAAACAGGATTAAAATATCAATTTACACTGCTAAGCCAGGTATGGTAATAGGTAAGGGTGGATCAGGTGTTGAAGAATTAAGAAAAGAACTTGAAAAACTTACAAAGAAAAATGTAATAGTTAATGTAGAAGAGGTAAAAGTTCCTGAATTAGATGCACAACTTGTAGCAGAAAACATTGCTTCTCAACTTGAAAGAAGAATTTCTTTTAGAAGAGCTATGAAACAAGCGATTCAAAGAACTATGAGATCCGGTGCAAAGGGAATTAAAACTTCAGTATCAGGTAGACTTGGTGGAGCAGATATGGCTAGAACAGAAGGATATAGTGAAGGAACTATACCACTACAAACACTTAGAGCTGATATTGATTATGGTTTTGCTGAAGCAAATACGACTTATGGAAAATTAGGAGTTAAAGTATGGATATATAAAGGTGAGGTTCTTCCTACTAAAAAAGTAGAAAAAGAATCTAATGCAACAAATATTGAAGTAAACTAGTAGGATAGTAACTGTAGGAAGGAGGAAGGTAAAATGTTAATGCCTAAAAGAGTTAAATACCGTAGAGTTCATAGAGGAAGAATGAAAGGCAAAGCTACTCGCGGAAATAAAATAACTTATGGTGAATACGGATTGCAAGCTCTAGAACCAGCATGGATTACTGCAAATCAGATAGAAGCTGCAAGAAGGGCTATGACAAGATATGTAAAAAGAGGCGGAAATATTTGGATTAAAGTATTCCCAGATAAGCCAGTAACAGAAAAACCTGCTGAAACTCGTATGGGTTCTGGTAAAGGTTCACCAGAATATTGGGTAGCAGTTGTAAAACCAGGAAGAATCCTTTTTGAAATGGGCGGAGTTCCTGAAGATGTTGCAAGAGAAGCTATGAGATTAGCATCATATAAATTACCTATAAAGACTAAATTTGTCACTCGTGAAGATGCAGAGGAAAAGGGTGGTGAAGCTAATGAAGGCTAATGAAGTTCGCCAATTAACAAATCAAGAACTTGATAGTAGATTGTTAGAATTGAAAAGCGAATTGTTTAATTTAAGATTCCAATTAGCTACAGGTCAGCTTGATAATCCAATGAGAATAAAAGCTGTTCGAAAAGATATAGCTCGTGTAAAGACTATTATGAGAGAACGAGAACTAGGGACAGGAAAGGAGGTTTAGTTTCAGATGGAAAGAGGAAATCGTAAGGTAAGAGTAGGTAAAGTAGTTAGTGACAAGATGGATAAGACTATAGTGGTAGCAGTAGAGACATTTGTTACACACCCTTTATACAAAAAACAAATAAAAAGGACTACTAAATTTAAGGCTCATGATGAAAACAATGAATGTAGAGTTGGAGATATAGTTAGAATAATGGAAACTAGACCATTGAGTAAAGATAAAAATTGGAGACTTGTTAATATTATAGAAAAAGCAAAATAATCCCTAGGCGAAGAAAGGAGGTAATCTCATGATACAAAGTGAAACCCGTCTAAAAGTTGCTGATAACTCAGGAGCAAAAGAATTATTAGTAATAAAAGTCTTGGGTGGCTCAAACAGAAAATATGCTAATGTTGGAGATATAGTGGTTTGTTCTGTTAAAAGTGCAACACCTGGGGGTGTTGTTAAAAAAGGAGACGTAGTAAAAGCAGTTATAGTTAGAACCAAACAAGGTGTTAGAAGAAATGATGGCAGCTATATTAAATTTGATGAGAATGCAGCTGTTATCATAAAAGACGATAAGCAACCAGTAGGGACTCGTATATTTGGACCTGTAACCAGGGAACTAAGAAGAGGAAACTATATGAAGATTATATCATTAGCACCTGAAGTACTATAAGGGGAGGTGTAGATTATGAATATAAAAAGTGGAGATACAGTAGTAGTTATATCTGGTAAAGATAAAGGCAAAAAAGGCAAAGTTCTTACAGCTTTACCTAAAGAAAATAAAGTTATAGTTCAAGGTGTAAATATGTTGACTAAACATCAAAAAGCTCAAGGACCAATGCAACAAGGTGGTATCATTCATCAAGAAGGTCCTATAAATGTTTCAAAAGTCATGTATTACTGTGATAAAGACAAACAAGGTGTAAGAGTTGGATATAAATTCTTAGAAAACGGTGATAAAGTTAGAATTTGTAAAAAATGTGGAGAAGTATTAGACAAATAATTTACCATTGAAAGGAGGTAACGAAAAATGACTTCCAGACTAAAAGAAAAATATGATAATGAAGTTGTTCCAGCTTTGATGGAAAAATTCCAATATAGCAGCGTAATGGAAGTACCAAAACTAGAAAAAATCGTACTAAACATGGGAATTGGTGAAGCTAGAGAAAATCCCAAAATGTTAGAAAGTGCAGTTGAAGAATTGACTATTATTTCAGGTCAAAGGCCTATAGTTACTAAAGCTAAAAAATCAATAGCAAACTTTAAAGTTCGTGAAGGTATGCCTGTTGGTGCAAAAGTAACATTAAGAGGAGAAAGAATGTATGATTTTTTAGATAAATTGATGAATATATCACTTCCAAGAGTTAGAGACTTTAGAGGTGTAAGTCCTACATCTTTTGATGGAAGAGGAAACTATGCACTTGGTATAAAAGAGCAACTTATATTCCCAGAGATTGAATATGACAAAGTAGAAGCGATAAGAGGACTTGATATAATAATAGTGACTACTGCAAAGACTGATGAAGAAGCTAAAGAGTTCTTATCACTTATGGGAATGCCCTTTAAAAAGTAAAGAAGGAGGGAGAAATTTTGGCTAAGAAATCGATGATAGCTAAGCAACAGAGAAAACCAAAATACAGTTCTAGACAATACAATAGATGTAAAATTTGTGGAAGACCTCACGGATATTTGAGAAAATATGGTGTTTGCCGTATTTGTTTTAGAGAATTGGCCTATAAAGGACAAATTCCAGGAGTTAAAAAAGCTAGCTGGTAGTACATGATTGTTGAAAGGAGGTAGCTAAATATGATGACTGACCCAATTGCAGATATGCTAACAAGAATAAGGAATGGGAACAATGCAAAACACGAAACGGTAGATGTTCCTGCTTCAAATATGAAGAAACAAGTAGCTCAGATCCTATTAAATGAAGGGTTTATAAAGAGTTTTGACCTTATAGATGATGGCAAGCAAGGAATTATAAGAATCGAATTGAAATATGGACAAAACAATGAAAAAGTTATAAGTGGTATAAAGAGAATATCAAAACCAGGATTGAGAGTTTATGTTAAAAACGATGAAATACCAAGAGTTTTAGGGGGACTTGGAATAGCAATTCTTTCAACTTCCAAGGGAGTTATGACAGATAAAGAAGCTAGAAAAGAAGGAATAGGCGGAGAAGTTCTTTGCTACGTTTGGTAATTTACATTGTGTAATCTAAAGGAACAGGAGGTGCACTCATGTCAAGGATAGGATTAAAGCCAATAACTATTCCAGCAGGAGTAGAAGTTAAAATTAATGACAAAAATTTCATGGAAGTTAAGGGTTCTAAAGGAACTCTTACTGAACAATTAAGTCCTGAAATGGATATAAAAATAGAAGATAATGTTATTACAGTAAATCGTCCAACAGAAAACAAAAAACATAAATCATTGCATGGTTTAACTAGAACTTTAATTGCAAATATGATTGAAGGAGTACAAAACGGATATTCTAAAGTATTAGTGATAGAAGGAACTGGATATCGTGCACAAAAACAAGGAAAGAAATTGGTATTAAACCTTGGTTTTTCTCATCCAGTAGAAATGGAAGATCCAGAAGGAATTGAAGTTGAAGTACCACAACCTAATAGAATCATAGTAAAGGGAATTGAAAAGCAAAAAGTAGGAAATTATGCAGCAGTGATTAGATCATTAAGAGAACCTGAACCATATAAAGGTAAAGGAATTAGATATGAAGACGAACATGTAAGACGCAAAGTTGGTAAGACTGGTAAGTAGGAGGGAGTGATGAGAAGTGCTTAAACAGATAAATAGAGAAGAAAAAAGACAAAATAGGCATCAAAAAGTAAGACAAAAGATTAATGGTACTCCTGAAAGACCAAGACTTAATGTGTATAGAAGTTCAAGTCACATATATGCGCAAGTAATAGATGATACAATAGGTCATACAATAGTATCAGCTTCTACTTTAGACAAGGAATTAAAAGGGAAATTGGAAAGCACGTCAAACAAAGAAGCTGCAAAAGCAGTAGGAGAACTAGTAGCAAAAAGAGCTCTTGAAAAAGGTATAGAAGAAGTTGTTTTTGATAGGGGCGGATATATTTATCACGGAAGAGTAAAAGAGCTTGCTGAAGCAGCAAGAGAGGCTGGACTCAAATTTTAGAAAAGGAGGGGAATAAATGCAACGTTCATTTATAGATCCAAATGAGTTAGATTTAAAAGAGAGAGTTGTAAGTATAAATCGTGTAACTAAAGTTGTTAAAGGCGGTAGAAACTTTAGATTTAGTGCACTTGTAGTTGTTGGTGATGAAAATGGTCATGTAGGAGTTGGAATGGCAAAAGCTCTTGAAGTACCAGAAGCTATAAGAAAAGCTATTGATGATGCAAAGAAGCATATCATAGAAGTTCCCCTTGTAGGGACTACTATTCCACATGAAATAATTGGAGAATTTGGTGCTGGAAGAGTTCTTATGAAACCATCCAAAGAAGGTACTGGAGTTATTGCAGGTGGCCCAGTTCGTGCTGTATGTGAATTGGCAGGAATCAGGGATATAAGAACTAAATCATTAGGTTCAAATAATCCTAGAAATGTTATAAACGCAACTATTGAAGCGTTAAATGGACTTAAGAGAGCAGAAGATGTAGCTAAATTAAGAGGAAAATCAGTAGAAGAAATAATTGGTTAGGGGGGAGTAAATATGGCTAAAATAAAAATAAAGCTTGTCAAGAGCCCAATTGGTAAAATTGAAAAGCATAGAAGAACTATAGAAGCTCTTGGACTAAGGAAGATTGGTCAAGTTGTAGAAAAAGAAGATACTCCTCAAATAAGAGGTATGATTGAAAAAGTAAATTACATGGTTGAAGTAATAGAATAATTAGCTATGATAAAAGAGGAGGTGTACCTATGAAACTACAAGATTTAAGACCTAATGAAGGTGGAGGAAGTAAATCACCAAAGAGATTAGGAAGAGGTACTGGTTCAGGTCAAGGCAAAACTGCAGGAAGAGGTCAAACAGGACAAAATTCTCGTTCAGGTGGTGGAGTTAGACCAGGCTTTGAAGGTGGCCAAATGCCTCTATATAGAAGAATGCCTAAGAGAGGCTTCACAAATATATTTGCAAAAGAATTTTCAACTGTAAATATAAGAGATTTAAATAGATTTGATGACGATACAGTTGTTACACCAGAGTTGCTTTTAAGTGAAGGATTAATAAAGAAAATAAATGATGGGGTTAAAATATTGGGTGATGGAGAAATTGAGAAGAAGCTTACAGTAAGAGCTCATAAATTTACCAAGGCTGCTGCTGAAAAGATAGAGGCTGCAGGGGGAAAGGTAGAGGTGATTTAGATGCTTTCGACACTACGAAATGCATGGAAAGTTCCTGATATAAGGAAGAGAATGATATTTACAATACTTATGCTACTAGTATTTAGACTAGGGTCTAGTATTCCTGTACCTGGAATGAACAAAGCAATTGTAAAAGAGATATTTGAAATGGCTCAAGGTGGAGTACTAGAGTTTTTAGACTTGATGGCAGGTGGAACATTCAGTAATTTTAGTATATTTGCCTTGAATATTTATCCTTATGTAACATCGTCTATTATAATTCAATTGCTAACTATTGCTATTCCTCGTCTTGAAGAAATGGCTAAAGAGGGTGAGGAAGGAAGAAAAAAAATAGCAAAGATGACTCGCTATGGTACAATAATACTAGCTTTAGTTCAAGCAATAGGTATAACTATTGGATTTTTCAACAGAGCCCTTATTTCAAAAGGGTTTTTCCCTGTAGCAATAGTTGTTATCACTCTAACAGCAGGTACTGCATTTTTAATGTGGTTGGGAGAACAAATTACTGATAAAGGAATTGGAAATGGTATTTCATTGATAATATTTGTTGGTATAATATCAAGAATACCTCATGAAATAGCAAAAACCTTATCTTTATATAAAGCAGGAACAGTTCATTTAGTTGGGCTTGTATTATTTGCTATTTTTGCTTTAATTATCATTGCAGTAGTAGTGGCATTACAAGAAGGAGAAAGAAGGATTCCAGTTCAATATGCAAAAAGAGTTGTTGGAAGAAAAATGTATGGTGGACAAAGCACACATATTCCAGTTAAAGTATCAATGGCAGGAGTAATACCTGTAATATTTTCAACATCTCTGTTGGCATTTCCACAGACAATAGCATTATTTGCTAAAGGGCAGCCATCTCAATGGATAACTAAATATTTAACTCCTTCAGGTACAGTAGGTGTTTGGGTATATTCAATATTAAATATCCTATTGATAATATTCTTCACTTATTTTTATACAGCAATTCAATTTAATACAGTAGAATATGCTAAAAACTTACAACAGTATGGAGGATTTATACCAGGAATTAGACCTGGAAAGCCAACTGCTGATTATTTAAATAAAGTTATTTCTAGAATAACATTTGTTGGTGCTATTTCATTAGCAATAATAGCATCACTACCAATAATTATTTCATCAGTATTTAAACTAAATGTAAACTTTGGCGGAACAGCACTAATTATCGTTGTTGGTGTTGCGCTTGAAACTGTAAAACAAATAGAAGCTCAATTGGTAATGAGACATTATAAAGGCTTCTTATAAAAATTAGGAGATGATATTCTTGAGGTTAGTATTATTAGGCCCTCCTGGTGCAGGTAAGGGCACTCAAGCATCAGCTATAACTAAGAGATACAATATTCCCCATATATCTACAGGAGATATATTTAGAGCAAATATTAAGGAAGGTACTGATCTTGGGAAGAAAGCTAAAGAATATATGGATAAGGGTCTTCTAGTACCAGATGATATAGTAGTTTCTATTGTAAAGGATAGACTTACCAAAGAGGACTGCAAAAATGGGTTTTTATTAGATGGATTTCCAAGAACAGTTAATCAAGCTGATGCATTAGATATTGAACTTGAAAAAATGGGATTTAGGCTAGATAAGGTTATAAATATAGATGTAGAAAAAGATGAATTAATAAATCGTGCTATAGGAAGAAGAATTTGTAAAAAATGTGGTGCGACTTATCATGTAGAGTTCAACCCTCCAAAACAAAGTGGAAAATGTGATGTATGTGGTGAAGGACTTTACCAAAGAGATGATGATACGGAAGAAACTGTTTCTAAACGTATTGAAGTATATTTAAAAGAAACTAAACCTCTAATAGAATATTATACAAAAAAAGGTATAATATTAAATGTTGATGGAAAACAAAGCATTGAAAAAGTATATGAAGATATTGTCAAATCATTAGAATAATGGGGCTGAGAAAGGCTAAAAGCCTTTCTCCAATACTAGATAGCTCAATAATTAAAACACCGATAAAGAGGTGAAGTGAATGAATTCAACTAGCGACATAACCGTTGGACAGGTGGTTAAGTCAAGAGCTGGTCGAGATAAAGGAAATATATTTTTAGTTTTGGACATAATTGATGATAAGCATATCTATATTGTAGATGGAGATGTTAGAAAATTAGATAATCCCAAAAAGAAAAAAATCACTCATGTAATAGTCTATAACACAGTTTTTCCAGAACTAAAAGAAAAACTGGAGAATGGAGCCAAAATAAATAATGCTTATATAAGGAAATTGCTAGAACCTTTTAAAATAGAGTTATAAATTTTGGTTTGAACGGGAGGTTCGATAACTGGATGTCTAAAAAAGATGTTATAGAAGTTGAGGGCACCGTAGTTGATGCGTTGCCAAATGCTATATTTAAAGTAAAACTAGAAAATGGGCATGAAATACTTGCACATATATCTGGTAAACTAAGGATGAATTATATAAAAATACTTCCAGGTGATAAAGTGACTGTTGAGCTATCACCTTATGATTTGACAAGAGGCAGGATTACATGGAGAAACAAGTAGTATAGGAGGGATTAGAATGAAAGTAAGGCCATCAGTTAAGAAGATGTGTGAAAAATGCAAGATTATAAGAAGAAATGGCAAGGTAATGGTTATTTGTGAAAATCCTAAGCATAAACAAAGACAAGGTTAAATTATTAATTTTATAGATACTTTAACGCGGCTGCTTTTTGTAAATTTATATTTGAGTTTAATATTTAGGAGGTGTAAGAACTAATGGCTAGAATTGCCGGTATTGATTTACCAAGAGATAAAAGAGTGGAAATTGGTTTAACTTATATATATGGTATAGGCAGATCAAGATCGAATGAAATACTCAAAAAGGCAGGTATAGATCCAGATACAAAGGTAAAAGATTTAACTGAATCAGAAATTGCTACATTAAGAGAAATTGTTGATACTTACCATGTTGAAGGTGATTTAAGAAGAGAAGTAGCAATGAATATCAAAAGACTTAAAGAAATTAACTGCTATAGAGGAATGAGACATAAAAAAGGCCTACCAGTAAGAGGACAAAGAACAAAAACTAATGCAAGAACTAGAAAAGGCCCTAAAAAGTTAGCAGGAAAGAAAAAGTAGGAAGTTGAGAAGGAGGGATTTATAAGTGGCAGCAAAAAAAGGTGTAAAAACTCGTGTTAAACGAAGAGAACGTAAAAACATTGAAAGAGGTCAAGCTCATATTCAATCAACTTTTAACAATACAATAGTTACATTAACTGATGCTCAAGGCAATGTGCTTTCTTGGGCTAGTGCTGGACAATTAGGGTTTAGAGGTTCAAGAAAATCTACTCCTTTTGCAGCACAATCAGCAGCAGAAGAAGCTGCAAAAAAGGCAATGGAACATGGTCTTAAAACTGTTGAGGTATATGTAAAAGGACCTGGGGCAGGAAGAGAAGCTGCAATAAGATCACTTCAAGCAGCAGGATTAGAAGTAAGTCTTATAAAGGACGTTACTCCAATACCACACAATGGTTGTAGACCACCAAAACGTAGAAGAGTTTAATCAATAGGAGGTGTATATAGGAAATGGCAAGATATACTGGACCAGATTGTAGGTTATGTCGTAGAGAAGGACAAAAGTTGTATTTAAAGGGAGATAAATGTTTTACAGATAAATGTCCAGTTTCAAAGAGAAACTATGCTCCAGGGCAACATGGACAATCAAGAAAGAAACTTACTGAATATGGATTGCAGTTAAGAGAAAAACAAAAAGTTCGTAGATATTATGGTATTCAAGAATCACAAATGCTTAAATACTTTAATATGGCTGATAAGATGAAGGGTATCACAGGTGAAAATCTTTTAAAGATATTAGAATCAAGACTAGATAATGTAGTTTATAGAATGGGATTTGCTGCTTCAAGAGACGAAGCAAGACAACTTGTTACTCATGGACACTTTATAGTAAATGGTAAGAAAGTTGATATACCTTCAATGCTTATAAAAGTTGGAGATGAGATTGAAGTAAAGGCTAAAAGCAAAAATAGTCCTAGATTTAAAGAATTAGTTGAGAATCATAGAGGAACAACAGTTAAGTGGGTTGAAGTTAGTCCAGAAGATTTAAAGGGTAAAGTTGTAGCTGAACCATCAAGAGAAGATATTGATTTACCAATAGAAGAACACTTAATAGTTGAGTTATATTCTAAATAATAGTTTATTATATAGAATCAGTTGCCCTCAAAGTATAAAAACATATTTAATTATAAGGAGGGTTATGGTTAATGCTTGAGATTGAGAAACCTAAAATTGAAATAGTTGAAATGAATAAAGAAGAGACTTATGGAAAATTTGTATTGGAACCTCTAGAGAGGGGTTATGGAACCACATTGGGCAACTCTCTTAGAAGAGTGCTACTTTCTTCGTTGCCTGGAGCTGCTGTATCTTCTATTAAAATACAAGGTGTGCTTCATGAGTTCACTACTGTTGAAGGAGTATTTGAAGATGTACCTGAAATAATTTTGAATATAAAGAATATAGCAGCTAAGATGTATTCAGATGAACCGGTAATGCTCAAGATAGAAGCAGAAGGACCTTGTGAAGTTACAGCAGGAGATATCATTACTGGCCCTGATGTAGAAATAATAAATAAGGATCTTCATATTGCTACTGTAAATAGTGATGGGAAACTTTATATGGAACTAGAAATGGTAAGAGGGAGAGGATATGTGGTATCTGAAAGAAACAAAAAGGAAGGTCAACCTATAGGGGTTATTCCTGTAGATTCTATATTCACTCCCGTACAGAAAGTCAATTTTGTAGTAGAAAATACAAGGGTAGGACAAATAACAGATTATGATAAATTGATACTTGAAGTTTGGACAAATGGAACTATGAAACCAGATGAAGCAACATCTCTTGGTGCCAAAATATTGACTGAACATCTAAACTTGTTTATAGGACTTACTGAACATGTAAATGATGTTGAAATAATGGTTGAAAAAGAAGAAGATAAAAAAGAAAAGGTATTAGAGATGACTGTTGAAGAATTAGACTTATCTGTAAGAAGCTATAACTGTTTAAAGAGAGCAGGTATAAATACAGTAGAAGAGCTTACTCAAAAGACTGAAGAAGACATGATGAAAGTTAGAAATCTAGGTAAGAAGTCCCTTGAAGAAGTTCAGAAAAAATTAGATGAACTAGGATTAAGTCTTAAGAAAAACGATGAGTAACAAGGAATGAAGGAGGGATAATACATGGCTCAATTAAGAAAACTTGGTCGCCCTACTGATCATAGAAAAGCAATGTTAAGAAATCAAGTAACTAACTTATTTGAATATGGTAGGATTGAAACTACTTATACTAGAGCAAAAGAAACTCAAAGAATGGCTGATAAGATGATTACTCTTGCAAAGAGAGGCGATTTGCACGCAAGAAGACAAGTATTGGCTTATATATATGATGAAGATGTTGTGAAAAAGTTATTTGACGAAATTGCACCAAACTATTCCGAAAGAAATGGTGGATACACTAGAGTATTAAAAATGGGTCCACGTAGAGGAGACGGTGCGGAAATGGCAATAATAGAATTGGTTTAGAAGGTGGGGGATTAAGTTTTATACTTAGTCCCTTTTAACTTATTTAAAAATTGTTAATACAATTGATTCTTAAATACCCTTATGTTATCATTAATTAGTGGAAATATATTAAAAATGAGGGGTAATTATGTCGGATACGATGATAAATTTAGAAAATGTAAATTATGAATATAAATCAAGTGAAGGAGAATTTATGGCCCTTAAGGGTATAAATTTAGAAGTGAAAAAGGGAGAATTTTTAGTAGTACTTGGGCACAATGGTTCTGGGAAATCTACACTAGCTAAACTTATAAATGCACTTTTATTGCCGACGAGTGGCAAGGTATATGTAAATGGGATGGATACCACAGATGAGGAAAAAATTTGGGATATAAGACGCACTGCAGGAATGGTATTTCAAAATCCAGATAATCAAATTGTTGCAACTATTGTAGAAGAAGACGTGGCTTTTGGTCCAGAAAATCAAGGAATCGAGCCAAGAGAGATAAGAAAAAGAGTAGACAAAGCTCTTGAAATTGTTGAAATGACCAAGTACAAAAAACATGCCCCTCACTTGCTTTCTGGAGGACAAAAACAGCGTATAGCAATAGCTGGAATACTTGCAATGAATCCAGAGTGTATAATATTAGACGAACCTACTGCCATGCTTGATCCAACTGGAAGAAGTGAAGTAATGAAAACGGTTAGAAAATTAAATAAGGAACAAAATAAGACTATAGTGCACATAACTCACTATATGGAAGAGGCTGTTGAAGCTGATAGGATAGTAGTTATGGAAGAAGGACAAATTGTCATGGAAGGAACTCCAAGACAAGTATTTAGTCAAGTTGATAAGATGAAAGAATTAGGTCTTGATGTACCCCAAGTGACAGAACTTGCTCATGAACTAAAAAAAGAAGGGATAGATATCCCAGAGGATATCTTGACTGTAGAAGAACTGGTGAGGGCTTTATGATGATAAAAATTGAAAATTTAAATTTTATATATAATCCAGATAGTCCTTTTGAAACTAAAGCTTTAAACAATATAAATTTGGAAATAAATGAAGGCGATTTTATTGGACTTTTAGGGCATACTGGTTCTGGGAAATCTACTCTTATACAGCATTTAAATGGGCTTATAAAACCTACAAGTGGAAGCATAATAGTTGATGGTGTGGATATAACTGAAAAAGGTGCTGATTTGAAATCTATAAGACAGAAAGTAGGATTGGTATTCCAGTATCCTGAATATCAGCTGTTTGAAGAGACGGTCTATAAAGATATTGCATTTGGACCTAAGAATTTGGGATTAGATGATAGTGAAATAGATTCTAGAGTGAAAAAGGCCATGGAACTTGTAGGATTGGATTTTGATAGTTTAAAAGATAGATCACCTTTTGAATTAAGTGGAGGTCAAAAAAGAAGAGTAGCTATTGCAGGAGTACTTGCTATGGAACCTAAAGTTCTTATATTAGATGAACCTACAGCGGGTCTTGATCCTAGAGGAAGAGATGAAATATTAGGTGAAATAAAGGATTTGTACAATAAAGGAAATATAACTATCATACTAGTTTCTCATAGCATGGAAGATGTAGCTAGATTGGTAAACAAAATTGTGGTTATGCACAAGGGAGAAATAGCTATGGAAGGGACTCCAAGAGAGGTTTTCAGAAGGGCAGAAGAATTAGAGTCTATGGGTCTTGGAATTCCACAAGTGACCTATTTCATGAGAAAGTATAAAGAAAGTGGGAACGATGTATCAAGTGATGTTCTTACTATAGATGAGGCCAAAGAAGAATTATTAAGATATTTAAGGAGAAATGGCAATGATTAAGGATATAACTATAGGACAATATTTTCCGGGAGAAACAGTCATTCATAAATTAGATCCAAGGGTTAAAATATTAGTATCTTTTGCATTCATAATATCTTTATTCTTTATAAACAAGTTTTATCCCTATATATTGATCCTAGCATATATATTGACAGTGACAAAATTGTCGGGGGTACCAATTAAATACGTTTTAAAAGGCTTAAAACCTTTGACTTTTATAATACTTATTACCTTTTTTATAAATCTATTTATGACAAAGGGTGTAGTGTTGTTTGAAATTGGTCCATTGGTTATTACAGAAGAAGGATTATATCAATCACTATTTATGGCCTTGAGACTAATATTTCTTATAATGGGTACATCAATACTTACTTTGACTACATCACCTATTTCACTGACAGATGGTATAGAAAAAATTCTTTCACCTCTAAAGGCAATAGGATTGCCAGCCCATGAATTAGCCATGATGATGACTATAGCTCTTAGATTTATTCCAACTCTATTAGAAGAAACAGATAAAATCATGAAAGCTCAAATGGCAAGAGGTGCTGATTTTGAAAGTGGAAATATAATGAGTAGAGCAAAAAATTTAGTTCCATTACTGGTACCATTATTCATAAATGCTTTTAGAAGAGCAGATGAATTAGCTATGGCAATGGAAGCAAGATGCTATAGAGGTGGAGAACATAGAACTAGACTCAATGAGATAAAAATGGAAAAAAGAGATTATATAGCTATTACAATCATGGTTATATTTTTTGGAGTATTGGTACTTACTAGGTACATTTAAGAGGGATTTAGATGAAAAATATAAAATTGACTATTGAATATGATGGAAGCAATTATTTTGGTTGGCAAGTTCAACCAGAGTTTTCTAGTATTCAAGAGGAAATAGAAAGAGCTATAAAAAAATTAACTAAAGAAGATATTGATTTGATAGGTGCAGGAAGAACTGATAGAGGAGTACATGCAAGAGGACAAGTAGCAAATTTCATGACCAATTCTAGTATTCCTCCAGAAAAGTTTTCTTATGCTATAAATAAATATTTACCTCAAGACATATCTATTGTTAAATCGGAAGAAGTAGATATAAATTTTCACTCGAGATATGATGCCGTAGGAAAAGAATATAGATATTTGATATATAACAATTATACTAGAAGTTCCCTATTGAGAAACTATACATATCATGTTCCATATAAATTAGATTTAAAAAAGATGGATATAGCTAAAGATTTTTTTCTAGGAACTCATGATTTCAGTGCATTTATGTCTACGGGAAGTAGTGTAGAAGATACTGTGAGAACAGTTTATGCTGTGTCTTTATCTTTAAGGGATAATATAATATGCTTTAAAGTACAAGGAAATGGTTTTTTATATAATATGGTACGAATAATGGTAGGGACTTTAATCGATATTGGAAGTGGGAAAATAGAACCAGAAAGCATTTCAAGCATATTAGAATCTAAAGATAGAAAAAGAGCAGGACACACTGCTAAACCTCAAGGATTGTACTTGGAAAAAGTATATTATTGAAATGAAATATAGTTCTTGACACACACGGTTCATTGTATTACAATATATAAGAGTGTTTGAATGAAAAATCCACTAGCCCCGGATTTTCGCATATAAACTACTTTACAACTCTGTAGTAAGGAGGGAAATAGATGAAAAGCTACATGGCAAAACCAAACGAAGTTGAAAGAAAATGGTATGTAATAGACGCAGAAGGAAAAGTTCTAGGTAGACTTGCAAGTGAAGTTGCAAAGATTTTAAGTGGGAAAAATAAACCTATTTATACTCCTCATGTGGATACTGGCGATTTCGTTATAATTATAAATGCAGATAAAGTTGTTTTGACTGGAAAGAAATTGGAACAAAAGAGCTATAAATATCATACTGGACATCCAGGAGGACTTAAAGAAGTATCTTATGAGAGAATGATGAAAGAAAAACCTGAAAAGGCAATTGAATTGGCAGTAAAAGGTATGCTTCCAAAGAATAGTTTAGGTAGAAGTATGTATAGAAAATTGAAAGTATATAGTGGACCTGAACACAATCATGAAGCTCAAAAACCAGTTGTTTATGAGTTCTAGTTTTTGAGGAAAGGAGGACTGTAAGTGGCAAACGTACAATATCTTGGAACAGGTAGAAGAAAAAAAGCTGTTGCTAGAGTTAGATTGATTCCTGGCTCTGGAAACATAACTATAAATAAAAGAGATATAGATGAATATTTTGATTATGATACACTAAAAGTTATTGTAAGAGAACCATTGACATTAACTGAAACATTAGATAAATATGATGTAGTAGTAAATGTCCATGGTGGTGGGTATACTGGTCAAGCAGGAGCAATTAGACATGGTATATCAAGAGCATTGCTTGAAGCTGATGGAGAATTAAGACCAGTACTTAAAAAAGCTGGATATTTGACTAGAGACCCAAGAATGAAAGAAAGAAAGAAATATGGTCTTAAAAAAGCAAGAAGAGCACCACAATTCTCAAAGAGATAGAAATACAAAAGCACTGGATTTTCCAGTGTTTTTTTGTAATATGGACAAAAACCTCTTTAATATATTATTTTATATAAATGTATTAGGGAGGTTTTTTTATGAAGGTTTTATATATTAAAAAGAGGTATTTGTACATAATTGCCATTGCTTTTATCTTTATTATTTTTTTTGCTATTTTTCACAAAGGAAAAGTTACTACAACTTATTTACCTATAAATAACAAGATTATAGGAATAGACCCTGGGCATGGGGGAATAGATCCAGGGGCTGTAGGAAGGGGTGGTACAAGTGAAAATGAAATTAATTTATCTATTGCACTAAAACTAAAGAGGTTCATTGAACAGAGTGGAGGAATAGTAGTTATAACTAGAGATAATCCTAATGGTTTGTATACAGAAAAATCAATTACCACAAAACAAAAAAAGAATGAAGACTTAAGAAAAAGAAGAGAAGTGATAGATGAAGGAGATTGCGATATATTTTTAACAATTCATTTAAATAGTTTTCCCCAATCTAAATATTATGGGGCACAAACTTTTTATAAAGATGGATGTGAAAAAAGTAAAAAGTTAGCAGAAATTGTACAAGAAGAATTGAGAAATGTATTAGATAAAAATAATAATAGGCTGCCACAAAAAAGAGATAATGTATATTTACTTAGAGAGGTTAAAAGTCCTTCAATATTGGTAGAATGCGGGTTTTTATCAAATCCAAGAGAAGAAAAATTGCTAACAGATGAGAAATATCAAGAGAAAATAGCTTGGGCTATATATATAGGAATAATAAGATATTTTAATGAGTTAGAAGTAGAAAATTCAAATTAATGTGGATAAATTCTGTGGATACATAAAAAAGATGTGGACAATAAAATATTATGTAAATTAAATCTTTTTTAATACTATAAAATAGCAAAAAAAAAGTTTACATAAGTTATCCACTATATAATGTGGATAATGTGGATAATGTGGATACAATTAAAAAGATAATTTAACAAATAAAAGTTATTTCTAGCTTGATAAAAAAATAACATAATTGTATACTTATTTTAGAGGACAATATAAGGAGGGGGTCAGATGATGGTTTTAAATGTTTGCATTGGCAGTGCATGCCATCTGAAAGGATCATATAATGTGATCAATAAGTTTCAAGATATTATAAAAGATAGGGGTTTAGAAGATAAAGTAGTTGTAAAGGCAGCATTTTGTTTAGGCGAATGTACAAAGGCAGTATCAGTAAAAATTGATGAGGAAGAAGAGATCTATTCAGTTAATGAAAAAAATGCAGAAGAATTTTTTAACCGCCATGTACTAGGGAGGTTGTAAATGTGGAACTATTAAATTTTAACAAGGCGAACTGTAAACATTGCTATAAATGTTTGAGAGTTTGCCCAGTTAAGGCTATAAAATTTAAGAATGACCAAGCAAGTATTGTTGAAGAAAGATGTATTGCTTGTGGTCATTGTTTTATAGCTTGTCCACAAAACGCAAGGAAAGTTGCAAGTGATTTAAATAGTATAAAATCTGCTATACAAGATGGTAAAAAGGTAATTGCATCAGTAGCACCATCTTATATTGGGGCTTTTCCTATGGAAAGAGGAGAACAATTAGTCACAGCACTAAAAAAACTAGGATTCATGTATGTAGAAGAAACAGCTATAGGAGCTGATGTAGTATCGTCACTATATGAGGAAGAGTTGACTAAAGGAATGAGAAAAAATATGATAACTACTGCTTGTCCTTCAGTTAATCTTTTGATTGAAAAATATTTTTCATCTCTCACTAAATATATGCTGCCAATAGTTTCACCAATGTTAGCTCATGGGAAAATGATGAAAGAAGCTTACGGATTAGATAGTTTTGTAGTGTTCATTGGGCCATGTATAGCTAAAAAAGTAGAGGCCAATGAAGTGCAACATGATGATATTGTTGATGCTGTTCTTACTTTTGAGGAATTAGAAATGTGGCTTAAAGATGAAAATATAAATTTATATAAAGAAAAATTTACTCCATTTGATGACAGAGCTACTGAACGAGGTAGGGCCTATCCTATTGATGGTGGGGTGTTGAAGAGTTTTGTTAAAGGTAAAGACAATATAAAATATGATGTCATAAATATAGATGGAGTAGAAGAATGTATAGATTTTTTACAAGCCCTATCTAGTGAAAATATTGAAGGTGTTTGTGTAGAAATGAATGCATGTCGTGGTGGCTGCGTCAATGGACCGGGAATGCCTAAAAATGATTTAAGTAGATATAGAAGAGAAAAGAATGTTAAAGAGTATATAAAATCTAGAGATAGAAGTTTTACCTATGAAAAGATAGAAGTGCCACAAAATATTGATTTCAGTAAAGTTTTTATGGATAAGTCTTTTTATAGACCAGAGATTAGAGAAGAAGATATATTGACAGTACTTAGATCTATAGATAAATACAATGAAACAGATGAATTAAATTGTAGTGCTTGTGGATATGCGACGTGTAGAGAAAAAGCTCGGGCAGTTTTGGAAGGCATGGCAGAAACAAGTATGTGTCTTCCTTATATGAAGGGTAAGGCTGAAAGACTTTCAAATCATATATTTGAAAATAGCCCCAATGCTATATTTGTTATAGATGGAGATTTAAATATTGTTGAGTTTAATCCAGTTTGTGAAAAAGTGTTCAATGTAAAAGCTGAAGATGTTATAGGAAATCCAATTTCTACAGTTATTGATGACAGTATATTCGAAAAAGTAAAACAAACAAAAGAAGATGTTATACAACAAAAAGTATTTTATAAGAAACAAGGAGTAGTTTTGATTCAAAATATTATTCATATTGAGAATGAAGATGCTATGCTTGTCATTATGACAGATATAACATCAGCTGAAAAAGATAGGGAAGAGCTTGATAAAATAAAGAAAAACACATTGGATGCTGCTCAAGATGTCATAGAAAAACAAATGAGAGTAGCACAGGAAATTGCAGGGCTTCTTGGGGAGACTACTGCAGAAACTAAGGTAGTTCTTACAAAATTGAAAGAGCTAGTTCTAAAAGATGGTGATATAAAATGACATATTTTATAGATATTGCCCATAATAGCTTAAATAAAGATGGTGAGGAACTTTGTGGAGATAAAGTAGAAGTAATAAGAAGAGATAAATCTGCTATAGTAGTTATGGCAGATGGGCTGGGAAGTGGTGTAAAAGCCAATATACTTTCTACTTTGACATCTAAAATAGCAATTACTATGCTTAAAGAGGGAGCAAGTATTTATGAAACTGTTGATACAATTATAAATACTCTTCCTGTGTGTAAGGTAAGAAAACTTGCTTATTCTACCTTTACTATAGCTGAGATACAGGAAAATGGAGAAGCTTATTTAGCCGAATACGACAATCCTCCTGTATATTTGCTTAGAGAAGGAAGACTGGTACCCTTAGAGAGAAGAGAAACAGTCATAAATGGAACTATAGTTAAGGAAAGTAATTTCCAATTAGAAAAAGGAGATTTATTTGTCATAATAAGTGACGGTGTAGTTCATGCCGGAGTAGGAGGAGTGTTAAATTTGGGTTGGCAGTGGAACAACGTAGGCGAATACTTAAATAGAGCTGCTATGAATCAAAAAAGTGCAAGAAAAATATCTAGAAATTTGATAGATACTTGTCAGTATTTATATATGGACAAACCAGGAGATGATACAACAGTGGTGGCAATTAAAATAAGAGATAAGGAAGTAGTAGATTTATTTACTGGACCTCCCAAAGATCCATTAAAAGATAAAGAAGCTGTTGAAAAATTCATGTCAGGTTCAGGTAAAAAAGTTGTTTGTGGTGGCACTGCTGCTAAAATAGTTGCTAGGGAACTAGGGAAAAAAGTTATCCCAAATATGGATTTTATAGATCCAGAGGTGCCCCCAACAGCAGAAATAGATGGAATTGATTTAGTAACTGAGGGAGTATTAACTCTTAGCAAGACCATAGAAAAAATGAATAGATATATTGATTCGCCTTATAAAGACAATTTGTTTGAGAGCTTTGACAAAGAAGATGGTGCTTCAAGATTGGCAAGACTGTTAATTGAAGACTGTACTCATTTGAATTTGTGGGTTGGAAAGGCTGTAAATCCAGCACATCAGAATCCTGACTTTCCTATAGATTTAAGTATTAAGTTAAAAGTAGTAAATGAACTTATAAAAACTATGGAAAAATTAGGGACAAAGGTCAGTCTCACTTATATATAGAAAAGGAGTGGAGAAATGGAAAGAGTAAGAAAATTCGAAAGTGATGTTCAATTGATCAAATACGAAGTATTGAAAGAAGTAGCAAAATTGGCAATGGAAGGTACACTTGAAGAAAAAAAAGATGATATTCAATATGTAATAGATCCAGGACCAGAACCACGTACTAGATGTTGCATTTATAAAGAAAGGGAAATAACCAAAGAAAGAGTTAAGTTAGCTATGGGTGGGAATAGGGATATAAAGGGCATTGTAGAAGTATTAGAAGTTGCTTGTGATAAATGTCCTTTAAATAGGTTTTTTGTTACAGAAGCTTGTAGAGGATGTTTAGCTCATAGATGTTCTGAAGCTTGTCCAAGAGGAGCCATTCATCATATAAATGGTAGAGCTTATATAGATCAGGAAAAATGTATTGAATGCGGGAGATGTAAAGAAGCTTGCCCTTACAATGCTATAGCAGATGTTATGAGGCCTTGTAGAAGAGCTTGCCCTGCAGGGGCTATATCTTTTGATGATTCTAAAAAAGCAGTTATCAATTATGAAAAGTGTATACAATGTGGTGCTTGTATTATTCAGTGTCCTTTTGGAGCAATAATGGATAAGTCTTTTATAGTAGATGTAATTGAACTTTTAAAAGAAGCTAAAGAAAATGATGATGTTCATGTTTATGCTGCTATAGCACCAGCTATATCTAGTCAATTTACTTATGCAAAGATAGAACAAGTAGTTTGTGGAATTAAGAAATTAGGCTTTCATGATGTAGTTGAAGTAGCATTGGGCGCAGATATGGTAGGGCTTCATGAAGCTAAAGAATTTGCTGAAACTGTAGAGGAAAAAGGGATAGTTACTACATCTTGTTGCCCAGCATTTGTTTCTTATATAAAGAAAAACTATCCTGAATTGGAGGATAAAATTTCAAATACAGTTTCACCTATGATTGCTATATCAAGACTCATTAAACACATTGATTCTAAAGCTAAAATAGTTTTTATAGGGCCTTGTGTAGCTAAAAAAGGTGAAATAATGGAAGAAGAATTAAAAGGAGATACAGATTATGTATTAACTTTTGAAGAATTAGCTGCTATGCTTGATGCGGCAGAAATTGATTTGGAAAATTGCAACGATGGAGAATTAAACAATGCTTCATACTATGGAAGAATATTTGCAAGAAGTGGTGGAGTGACAGAAGCAGTAGCACATATAATTGAAACAAAGGGTATAGATACTGACTTTAGGCCAGTTAAATGTGATGGCATAAAAGAATGTGACAAGGCACTTAAGATGGCAAAAGTAAATAGATTAGATGGAAACTTCATTGAGGGCATGGCTTGTGTTGGAGGATGTATTGCAGGGCCTGCAAGTTTACACCATGGACCAAAAGATAAAAATGAAGTAGATAAATATGGAAAACTTGCTATTGAAGAAGATATAAATAGTTCTTTAAGAATATTTGAAATTAAGGATATAAATTTAGATAGAAAATAAATATTTTAATTATATATTATTTAATTTATAGTTAAATTTAATATTTTAGTGTATAATAAAGCCAAGACGCTGAACTGTCATTTCGCTAAAATGTGGTTTTGACAGTTCAGATCTTTAGGTTTTTTTATTTAGCAATTTTTAAGAAAGACCTTTATTCTATTTGGTTATAAAAAACCCTTTAAGGGTAAAAATATAAATAATATCTAGGAAGGAGTTGGTTTTAAGTGGAAACGAAGAAAACCCCATTATATGATGAACATGTAAAACTTGGTGGTAAGATTGTTGACTATGCAGGATGGTTTCTTCCTGTACAATATGAAGGAATTTTGGTTGAACACGAAGCAGTAAGAACTAAAGCAGGTATATTTGATGTGTCTCATATGGGTGAAGTAATGGTTAGAGGGAAAGAAGCTTTAAACTACTTACAATATTTATTGACAAATGATATTGGGGTATTGGAAAATAATCAAGTAGTATATACTTTTATGTGCTATCCTGATGGTGGTGTAGTAGATGATTTATTGACATATAAAATTAATGATGAAGAATTTCTATTGGTTATTAATGCATCTAATACAGATAAAGACTTTAAATGGATGCAAGACAATGTAAAAGATTTTGACGTAGTAGTAGAAAACATATCTGATAAAGTTGGGGAAGTTGCACTTCAAGGTCCAAACGCTGAAAAGATACTTTCTAAATTGACAGATGAAAATCTTTCCGATATCAAATTTTTCCACTTTAAAAAAGATATAAATGTAGCCGGTACTAAATGTTTAGTTTCAAGAACTGGATATACAGGTGAAGATGGATTTGAAATTTACACATCAACGGATGGAATTGTAAATGTTTGGAACAGCATATTAGAAGCTGGAGAAGAATATGGAATTAAACCAGCTGGATTAGGCTGTAGAGATACTTTAAGGTTTGAAGCAGGACTTCCACTTTATGGACATGAAATATCTCAAGATATATCTCCAATACAAGGAGGATTTAAATTCTTTGTAAAGCTTGATAAAGATGATTTCATAGGAAAAGATGCATTGGTTGCACAAAATGAAAATATTACAAAAAAAGTAGTGGGATTTGAATTGTTAGGAAAAGGTATTCCAAGAGAAGGATATGATGTAGTAGCAGATGGAAAAAAGATTGGATATGTAGCAACAGGATATTTTGCTCCAACTCTAAAGAAAAACATAGGGACAGCTTTAGTAGATGCTGAATATTCAAAAAAAGGAACTGAATTTGAAGTTATGATAAGGAATAAACCTGTTAAAGCCAAAGTAATAGATAAAAGATTTTATAAAAGAAAATAAATTAAAAAACAAAATAAATTTTAAGGAGGTAATTTTAATGAGAGTTTTAAAAGATTTATTGTACACAAAAGATCATGAATGGATAAAGGTTGATGGGAACAAGGCTTATGTAGGAGTTGCAGATTATGCACAAGAACAATTAGGAGATATTGTATATGTAGAATTGCCTGATGTAGATGATGAATTTGAAATTGAAGAAGCTTTTGGAGCAGTTGAATCTGTTAAGGCTGCTGCTGATATATATATGCCAGTTAGTGGAAAAGTATTGGAAATAAATGAGGCGTTGGAAGATGATCCAAGTTTATTGAATCAAGATCCTTATGAAAATTGGATGATATTGATTGAATTAAGTGATGCAAGTCAATTAGATGATTTGATGAATGCGAAAGATTATGAGAAATACCTTGAAGAGGAGGCATAATATGTATCCTTACATCCCTAATACAAGCGATGATGAAAAGAAGATGCTTGATGCAATTGGAGCAAAGTCTATAGAAGATCTTTTTAATGATATCCCAGATGATGTAAAGTTAAATAGACCTTTAAATTTAGAAAGTTCAAAATCTGAATTAGAGGTTAGAAATATACTTACGAAATTGTCAAAGGAAAATAAAACTGTAAATGATCTTACTTGCTTTTTAGGGGCAGGAGCTTATGACCACTATATACCATCAGTAGTTAATCATGTTATATCTAGAAGCGAATTTTATACATCTTATACACCTTATCAAGCAGAGATAAGTCAAGGAACTCTTCAATATATATTTGAATATCAGACTCTCATAGCTAATTTGACAGGTATGGATGTTTCAAATGCTTCACTATATGATGTAGGTTCTGGTTTAGGAGAAGCAGCTATTATGGCGACTAGTATTACTAGAAAAAATGAAATAGTTGTTTCTAAAACTGTTAATCCAGATGCTAGAAGAGTTCTTAAAACTTATGCTCATGTTCAAGGAATGAAAGTCATTGAAATAGATGATTTAGATGGAGCTACCAATTTAGAAGAATTAGAAAAAAATATAGGTGAAAATACAGCTGCAGTTATGGTTCAAAATCCAAACTTCTTTGGAATAATAGAAGATGTAAAAGCTATTGAAGAAATAACTCATAAGCAAAAGAAAGCTATGCTTGTTGTAAGTGTAGATCCTATATCATTAGGTATATTAAAATCTCCTGGTGAATTGGGAGCAGATATTGTTGTTGGAGAAGGACAGTCTTTAGGAATACCACTTAGTTTTGGTGGACCTTATTTAGGATTTATTGCAACTACACAAAAGCACATGAGGAAATTGTCAGGAAGAATTGTAGGAGAATCTGTTGATGCAGATGGAAATAGAGCTTTTGTACTTACACTTCAAGCTAGAGAACAGCACATAAGAAGAGAGAAAGCATCTTCTAATATTTGTTCTAATCAAGGACTTAATACTCTTGCAAGTGCTGTATATATGGTTGCTATGGGCAAAAAAGGATTAAAAGAAGTTGCTGTTCAAAGTACAGCAAAAGCTCATTATGCATATAAGAGCATGATAAACACAGGTAAATACAAACCATTATTTGACAAACCTTTCTTTAAGGAATTTGCTATAACAAGTGAAATACCTGGAGAAAAGGTAAATGAAACATTACTTAAAGAAGATATATTAGGTGGTTTCCTATTAAATAAATATTATCCCCAATATGAAAATGGAATTCTCTATTGTGTTACAGAAAAGAGAACCAAAGGCGAAATTGATAAATTAGTAAATGTATTGGAGGGGATAAAATGAAAAAGTATGATAAGTTAATTTTCGAACTTTCAACACCAGGAAGAGTAGGGTATACTCTACCAGAATTGGATGTAGAAGAAACTGATATCAATGAATTTATTCCAACCGAATATTTAAGAAGTGAAGAACTTAATTTTCCAGAAGTAAGTGAAGTAGATATCATAAGGCATTATACCAATTTGTCAAATAAGAATTATGGAGTTGACACAGGATTTTATCCATTAGGTTCTTGTACAATGAAATACAATCCTAAAATTAATGAAGATATGGCAAGACTTGATGGATTTGCCAATATCCATCCTTATCAACCAGAAGAAACAGTACAGGGAGCATTAAAGCTTATGTACAATTTGGAAAAGTCCTTATGTGAAATCACTGGAATGGAGAGAGTTACACTTCAGCCAGCAGCAGGTGCTCATGGGGAACTTACTGGTTTGATGCTTATTAAAGCATATCATGAAAATAGAGGAGATACTAAACGTACTAAGATAATAGTGCCAGATTCAGCTCATGGAACAAATCCAGCAAGTTCAGTAATGGCAGGATTTGAAGTGATAGAGATAAAATCCAATGAAAATGGATTGGTAGATATAGAAAGTTTAAAAGAAGCTTTAAGTGATGAAGTAGCAGGTCTAATGCTTACTAATCCAAATACATTAGGTTTATTTGAAAAAGATATAAAAGAAATTGCAAGACTTGTTCATGATTGTGGAGGACTATTATATTATGATGGAGCCAATGCCAATGCAATTATGGGTATCACAAGACCTGGAGATATGGGTTTTGATGTAGTGCACTTGAATTTACACAAGACTTTCTCTACACCTCATGGTGGAGGAGGACCAGGAAGTGGGCCAGTAGGAGTCAAAAGTCAATTGGTTGAATTTTTACCTGTACCTATTGTAGAAAAAGATGGAGATAGATATTATCTTGAATATGATATACCAAATACTATAGGGAAAGTTAAAGATTTCTATGGACATTTTGGAGTATTGGTTAAAGCCTATACTTATATTTTGACTATGGGTAGCGATGGACTCAAGAAAGCTAGTGAAATGGCTGTATTGAATGCTAACTATTTAGCAGCTGCATTGAAGGAAGATTATTATCTTCCAATAGAAAGAACATGTAAGCATGAATTTGTACTAGGTGGTTTAAAAGAAGAAACTTTAGATGTAGCTACTTTAGATGTGGCTAAGAGACTACTTGATTTTGGTTTCCATCCACCAACAGTATATTTCCCTCTTATTGTTCATGAAGCCATAATGGTTGAGCCTACAGAGACAGAAAGTATAGAAACACTAGATGAATTTGTAAAGGCTATGAAAGAAATAGCTAAGGAAGCTAGAGAAAATCCAGAGATACTGAAAGAAGCACCTCATGATACTCCTGTAAGGAGGATAGATGAAACGAGGGCAGCGAGAAATCCAATACTTAAATACGAAGGGTAGGTGTTTTCTTTGCAGAAAAACATAGCAGTTATAGGAGCAGGCCCTGGAGGTTATGTAGCAGCTATTAGAGGAGCACAATTGGGAGCAAATGTATATTTAATAGAAAATAGAGAAGTAGGGGGAACATGCCTCAACAGAGGCTGTATCCCTACTAAAACTTATTTTAGAAATGCTGAAATAATGACTACTTTAAAAAATAGTGAAGAGTTTGGAATAAGTGTAGATAATTATCAATTGGACGGGAAAAAACTTCAAAATAGAAAAAATGAAATTGTCAGCCAATTGGTAAGTGGTATTGAAAAGTTAATTGAGTCTTATAAAAATATAGAATTTATAAGTGGGAAAGCTAATTTAAAAGATAAAAACACAGTTTCAGTTAAATTGTGTAGTGGAGAAGAACGAGAAATAAAAGTAGACAATATAGTTATTGCTACAGGCTCTAAACCTACTATGACAGAGACAAAGGGTATAGAATTGGAAGGAGTAATTACTAGTGATGAGCTTCTTTCTATGGAAGAAATTCCAGAAACCCTAATAGTTGTAGGAGGAGGGGTTATAGGAGTTGAGTTTGCTAGTATCTACAATGGTTTAGGTTCTCATGTAATACTTTTGGCTTCTAGAATGCTAAAAAATGCAGATAAAGAAATTCAAAAGAGAATAACTCCTCTTTTGAAAAAACAAGGTATAGAAACATATGTAGATATTAGAGCTAAAGAGATAATCAAAGAAGGAGATAAATTAAGAGTAATAGCAAAATATAAAACTAAAGATAAGGAAATAGAAGTTGTAGGAGATAAGGTTTTAATTGCTTCAGGAAGAGGGCCAGTAGTAGAAGATTTGAACTTGGATGGTGTAGGGATAGAATATAGTCACAAAGGAATTCATGTAAATGAAGACTTTGAAACTAATATTGATGGAATCTATGCTATAGGAGATGTAAATGATGTAGGTGTACAACTTGCTCATGTAGCTTCCAATCAAGGTGTATATGTGATGGAAAAAATAATGGGTATTGAACCTGTAATCAATTTAGATGTATGGCCAAATTGTGTATTCTGTATACCAGAGGTAGCTCATGTTGGAATGACAGAAGAAGAAGCAAAGGAAAAGAATATCGACTATAAGGTTAGTAAATTCTTATTTGGTGCCAATGGAAAGGCTTTAACATTAGGAGAAACAGATGGATTTGTTAAAGTTATGGCAGATGAAAAGAATAAAATAATAGGAGTTCATATAATAGGGCCTCATGCCAATGATTTAATTCATGAAGGAGCATTGGCTATTTCAAATGAATTAGAAGTTGAAAATATAGCCAAGACAATACATGCTCATCCAACTTTGAGTGAAGCTTTTTATGAAGCTACACTAGGATTAGAAGGGCAAGCAATTCATATGGCTCCCCCTAGAAAAAGATAGCAGGTTTCTGCTATCTTTTTCTTTTGAAATATCATTTTATATTTCAGACTTTTTTGATAAGATAAGATTAAAACAACTTTGGAGGTCGAATATGAAAAAGAAGATGACAACAATTATATCAACTATATCAATAATTCTTTTCATCGTTTTTTTGAGTCTAGCTTTCTCAATAAAGGATGCTGACAAAGGTATATTATTTGATGAAAGCATGATGGAATGGGTTCATAAAAATATAAATTCTAATATGACTATAGTTATGAAGGGAATTACATTTTTAGGTTCTACATATTTTTTTATGATAGTAGGAGTATTGCTCTTATTTTATTTCATTAAAACAAAACACTATGAAGGAATATTTCCATTATTATTTTCAACTATAGGAAGTTTTTCTTTAAACGCTATTTTAAAACATATATTCACAAGAACAAGACCTATTGAGTATTTTCTTATACATCAAGGAGGATATAGCTTTCCAAGTGGGCATGCTATGGTTTCTATGTCTTTTTATACAACTATGACTTACTTTGTTGTAAAAAACAAAAAGTATAAAAACAAAAATTATTTATTTTGGATATTAAACTTCTTAATAGTAGGACTCATTGGCTTTAGTAGAATATATTTAGGAGTCCATTGGCCTACAGATGTATTGGCAGGATATATGATGGGATTTTTAGTGTACCTTTTTACTATATTTTTATCTGGATACAAAAAGAAAGAGGGATTTTAATTATCCCTCTAGTTTAGTATTTCTCTTTCTTGTTCCTTTATGAATTGATTTGTATACAATCTATAATAGTATCCTCTTTTGTTTAATAACTCATGATGAGTTCCAGCTTCTATTACTTGACCTTTTCTGATAACTAGAATCTTATCAGCATTTTTTATGGTAGATAATCTATGAGCTATGATGAAACTGGTTCTTCCCTTTAGTACCTTGTGGATTGTATCTTGTATTATTTTTTCTGTTTCTGTATCTATAGATGAAGTTGCCTCATCAAGTACAAATATTTTAGGATTTCTTAAAACTGCTCTTGCAAAGGATATAAGTTGCTTTTGACCTGTTGATAGAAGGTTTCCACCCTCTCCTACTTCCGTATCATATCCATCATGAAGTTCAACAATGAAATCATGAGCATTTACAAGTTTACTAGCTCTAATGATATCCAGTTCACTAGCTTCAAGATTTCCATATTTTATATTGTCTTTAATAGTACCACTAAAAAGATGAGGAGATTGAAGTACATAACCTAGGTTTTCATGAAGCCATACTTGAGGCCTTTTTTTATAGTCAACGCCATCTATGAGAATTTCTCCTTTAGTTGGTTCATAAAATCTACAGAGAAGGTTTACAATAGTGCTTTTCCCTGAACCCGTTTCTCCCACCAATGCTATAGTTTCTCCAGGATTTACATGAAGATTAAAGTTTTCAAGGACTTTTTCTCCATTTTTATATGCAAATGATACATTTTTGAATTCAATTTCTCCATTGATACTAGGCCAATTTTCTTTTTTGGGATTCATAAAGTCCCCATATTTTTCTATAACTTCTATACTATCTTCAATTTCTAAATCTTCATTTATAAGGGAAAATACTCTTTCGGCAGAAGCTTGAGCTGACTGAAGTTCAGCAAATATAGCAGCTAATTCTCTTACTGGTTCAAAAAACTGTATAGTATAGTTAACAAATATAACAAGAGTTCCATAACTTAATGTATTTGAAAGAACACTTTTTCCTCCAAAATTTAGGGCAAGGGAGGTACCGATACTTCCTAAAAGAAGAATTATAGGTAAATACAATGAAGATATAATCACTGCTTTTACAGAACTATCTCTCATTTCTCCTGTTAAATTTTTAAATTCTTCTAAATTTTGTTCTTCTCTTACAAGAGTTTTAGTAGTCTTTGCTCCAGAAATGTCCTCGTTGAAAGCACCAGTTATTCTTGAGTTTATCTTTCTTACCTTTCTATAGGCAGTAAGTATTTTTTGTTGAAAATAAACACTGATTATAGCCAAAGGTGGTATTACAGAAAGAGTTATAAGTGCAAGTTTCACATTTAGTGAAAACATGATGACTATTATAGTTATCATCATAGTTACACCCCAAACAAAATCCACCAATCCCCAAGATAGAGTCTCACTGAGTCTATTTATATCTGAAGTCATTCTCGCCATTAGCCATCCTACTGCTCTATTGTCATAGTAGGATAGGGAAAGAACTTGGAGTTTTTCAAATCCTATCTTTCTTATATCATAGGCCATTCCTGTTTCTATCCTACCAGCAATAGATATGAGAAACCAAGCATTTATTGCTTGAATAAGGACTAGAAGTCCATATTTTATAGCAAAAGCTTTTAATCCATTTGTAGTGCCTTTCATAACAAAATCGTCTATTGCTTTACCATTCATCAGTGGGAATATAGCATCTATTGCTCCTACTCCCACCATTACTAATGCCAATATAAAAAAGTATTTTTTATATGGTTTTGCATAGACTAAAAAGTTTTTCCAAAAAGATAAATCTATTTTTTCACTGTATTCCTTTTCTTGTATATCTTCCACGATGTCACCCCCATTAGTTAATACTTATATTTTCTAAATTGTCTTCAAGGGAATTTTGTATTTCATATACCCTTTTATATAAACCTTCTTTTTTTAATAGTTCTTCGTGATTTCCTCTTTGAACTATTTTTCCTTTATCCAGTACAAGAATCAAATCTGCTTCTTTTACAGTAGAAATTCTGTGAGAAATAATTATGGTAGTAGATTTATTTTTTCTTTTCTTTAGAGCTTCTCTTATAGAAATATCAGTTTCAGTATCTACAGCACTTAGTGAATCATCAAATACAACGATTGGGCATTCATTGATTATAGTTCTCGCAATTGCTATACGTTGTTTTTGACCTCCTGACAGTGATACACCTCTTTCTCCAACGGCTGTATCATATCCTTTGTCAAAGCACATGATATCTTCATGAATACTAGCTATTTCAGCAGCGTCTAGTACTTTTTTATCTTCTATACTTGGATTTGAGATTTTTATATTTTCTTTTATGGTTTTAGCAAATAGAAAAGGTTCCTGTAGTACCAATCCTACGTTTTTTCTAATCCACTTCTTATCAATAGTATTTAATTCTTTTCCATCTATTTTTATAGAGCCACTATTATATTCATAAAGTCTCGGAAGAAGATGAACCAATGAGCTCTTTCCAGAACCAGTAGGTCCTAGTATAGCCACAGTTTCACCAGCTTTTATATCAAAGGAGATTCCATTTAATACAGGTTTTTCTTTTTCATATTCAAAACACACATCTTTAAAAGAAACATTTCCTTGTATTTCAGGTTTTTCATGATTCTCTTCAAGTATTTCCATAGGTTCATTCAAAACTTCTTCTATACGACCTACAGCAACTATAGATTTTCCCATATCTGTAAGTATTCTTCCCATTTGCCTTACAGGCCATAAAAGCATACCTTCATAAGTTGTAAATACCACCAATGTACCTAAAGATATTTGACCTTTTGCTGCCCACAAGCTACCTACAACCAATACAGCACCTATTTGCATCATACAGATAAAGTCTGAAATAGCCCAATACCAGGCCATTAGCTTAATTAGTTTATAAACTAAATCTTTATATTTTTCATTTTTTTCATTAAACTTTTCAATTTCATATTTTTGTCTTGCAAAAGCTTTAACTACTCTTATACCTGTTAAGTTTTCTTGTAGTACTGTAGAAAGCTCACCTTCAGCTTCATCAGCTTCTAAAAAAACTTTCTGAACTTTTGAGAAAAAGACAAAAGCAAATATAAATATTATAGGTACTACAGCCATAGAAACTAAGGCCATCTTTACATGGAGATTGAACATTATATAAGAAACAAAAGCCAAAGTAAAAATTGCACCACCTATTTCTACCAATTGAACTGCTAAAAATCGTCTTATAGTTTCCACATCTGAACTACATCTTTGAATTAGATCTCCTGTATCAGCTTTTACATGATATTCATAAGGCAATCTCTGTATATGATCATATAATTGCTCTCTCATATTTTTGGCAGTGTTTTCAGAAGCTTTACTTGATAGTGTATTTTTCAAATAAAGAAATAAACCTCTAAAAATAGTTAAAATTATGAGTGCTATGCCTATAATCCACAGATTGTTTCTTAAATACTCTTTACCTCCTAAAAAATTTATAGTTTTAAGCATCCTCATAGAACTTATTTCTTTGTTTCCAATAATAGAGTCAATAGTAGTTTTCACTAAAAGAGGGCCTATTACTGTAAAAAATGTAGCAAGGACGATACTTACAACACTCATTGCATAAATAAATTTGCTGCCTCTCATGAACTTAAAAATCGATTTTAATCCTTTCATTCTATCCCTCCTGTCAAAAACAAAATAGCCATGGGCTATTGAAATAAAAATACTATGCCCATGGCTATAAATATGCAAAATACACCAATATCTGTTTTGGTAAAAATAAACAGTATAGAATTGCATAAAAAAACCATAGGCAGCCACACCTATGGTTTTTGATATTCCTAGTAAATTATGTATTTAATCAAAAACGATCATAGGTCGTGGATTTACATTTTGAACTTAAATTCTCTTTGATTAGTATACTGCATATCATTATCATCAACACGACCTCCTTTATTATTTAGTATATCTATAAGTATATTCACATTTTTGGTAATAGTCAACCATTATTTTCATTTGTAACACAATTGTAATATAACAAAGTAATTATTGAAATAAAATAAGCAAATAAAAAGGATATTTATAAAAAACGTGGAATATGTTAAAAATAAGGATTAATAGGGAGGATTTTTATGCTGAAATTAAGTGGAAATAGAGTATACCTTTCAACACTTGAAAGAGAACATTGCCAAAAATTGTGGAATGATTTTGAATATGATTTTAATGCAATGACTGAACCTTTGAATATTGGTCAATCCATTGTCAAGGCAGATAAGTGGTTTGATGAAATACAAAATGATCAAGGAAGTAAACATATTCGTTTAGGAGTATTTTTGACTGATGGAACTCTAATAGGAGATATTGCATTACAAGACATTGATTGGAGCAATCGTTCTTGTACTATTGGATTGGGTATTTCAAAAATTGAAAATCGTTCTAAAGGTTATGGGCAAGAAGCGGTAAAGATTATTTTAGAGTATGGATTTAACAATATTGGATTAGAACGAATTGCTGCAGATACTCTTGAACAAAATAAAGGAGCACAAAGATCTTTAGAAAAGGCAGGTTTTGTGCTAGAGGGGATAGAGCGAAAAGCTGTATATTTTGCAGGAAGAAGATGGGATAGATTAAATTATGCTATATTGAGGGAAGAATTCAATAGTTCCTCAAAGGAGGTATAGTATGAAAATTGTCTATGACAGCTATGACTCTCCATTGGGAATGATATATGCAGTAGTAGACGAAATAGGAGTTAGGAGAATAATACTTTTTGAAGAAGAATGGTTAGAATATACAAATAAAAATAATGATATTGTACGAAATAATAAACTGTGTAGTGATGTCATAAAAGAGCTAGATGAATACTTTAAAAAAAAGAGAAAAGAATTTCAAGTACCATTATCAATAGAAGGTACAGAGTTTAGAAAAAGAGTATGGAGTGCCTTGAGAAATATTCCTTATGGAGAGATCAGGAGCTATTCACAAATAGCAGAATCTATTGGAAATCCTAAAGCTACAAGGGCAGTAGGACAAGCCAACCGAGACAATCCACTTCCTATAATCATACCTTGCCATAGAGTTGTAGGTAAAAATGGAGATTTGGTAGGATATGCTGGAGATAAAATATATATAAAAAAGTT
This sequence comes from Sporanaerobacter sp., assembly GCF_047830725.1. Classification (NCBI taxonomy): domain Bacteria; kingdom Bacillati; phylum Bacillota; class Tissierellia; order Tissierellales; family Sporanaerobacteraceae; genus Sporanaerobacter; species Sporanaerobacter sp. Next base: position 1,494,516 of record NZ_CP181252.1, read on the forward strand.
TTTGCTTCAACTAGAAGGAAATGAAATGTGTGACATAATTGAATTTAAAAATACCCGAGTTAGATAGTTATATGCATAATATTACAAGGAGGTATGTAATGGAAAACAATATTTGGTCAAAAAATATACAAGGTGTTTTAATGCTTGATTTAAGCAGAGAAATGAGATTTAGAGATGATAGGAAAGACTTATTTTTGAATATTCTTGGACTTAAAGAAGGAATGACTATAGTTGATATTGGATGTGGGCCTGGTGCAATAACTAGAAAACTATCCAGTTGGTTAGGTAATAAATCTAAAATAATAGGCATAGATAGAGATACAACATTTATAAACTATGCAAAGGAAAAAGCAAGAAAGCAAAATATGTACAATGTAAGTTATCTAGAAGGTGATGTACTAAAACTCCCATTAGAAGATAATTCAGTAGATGCTTGTATATCACATACTGTAATAGAACATGTTCCAAATAAGGAATTCTTATTAGAACAAAAAAGAGTTTGTAAATCAAAGGGACGAGTTTCAGTGATGTATGCTAGACCCGATAAATATATTAAAACTGAACCTGAGTTATTACCAAAACAAAGTGAACGTGAAATCGAACTTTTGGACAAATTGTTTAAAGAAACAGATGACGTTTTTAAAAAATATAATGTTGGGAAATATGCGGTTGACCCTTTAGAATTACCTGAATTGTTTGAAAAACTTGGTTTTAAGGAAATTCAAGTTGATGGAATAGCTATTCCTATAGCCGTTGATGATGCAAGAAATAGCTATAATGAAAAAGTTGCAATAGTTGAGGTACAAAAAAAGCAATTATTAGAAGTTGTAAGTATGGGTTTGCATCAGAATAAAAATGGACTATCAGATAAAGAAGAAAAAGAATTAAAACAATTGATTGTAGAAAGGTTTGACAAAAGAGTGAAATTGTTAGAAGAAGAGAAAAACATTTGGGATTATACTATTGCGTTATTGCAAGTAGTTTCAGGAATGGTTGATTAGAATATAGAATTATAATTAGATCAAGATTCACTTATAGATAACTAATTTAAGGAGGGGTTAAAATGACAAATAAATATAAAGATACAATAAAATATTGGGACAATGTTTTTAGACGGACTCAAGAATTTAATCCTACTGAAAAAATACAAATGCAAGAAATTGAAAATGGACTAAGCTGGCTTGTAAATAAAAGTGAATCTACAATAGATTTTGGTTGTGGTAATGGAAAAGTAATATGTCGTTGTTTAAATAAAGGGATGGAATATGTTTATGGGATAGATATATGTAATAATGCAATAGAGATAGCTAAAAGTGTTGTAAAAAAATTCAATTATGAAGATAGAGTTGAAGTAATTTGTGGTGGATTAGAAAAATTGAACGAAATTAAAGATAATAGCTATGAAAGTGCTATTTTATTTAATATTTTAGATAATCTAATACCTGAAGACTCAAAAGAATTAATCACAAATATACATAGGATAGTTAAACCTAATGGTAAAATTCTATTAAAGTTAAACCCATATATTACTAGGGAACAAAGAGAAGAGTATAAGTTTATAAAAATTTCTGACGAATTTTACAAAGAAAATACAGGATTGTACTTATGGAACCTAAGCAATGAAATGGTAGAAAAAGTTATAGATCCATTTTTTATTATTGAAAAATATGAAGAGATTAATTTTAAGCAATTTAATATTATAAATCGTATGTATTATTTAAGAAATAGATAGTAAAAATATAAGCTTTTGTAGGTCTTAGGTATATTTTTTTAATAATATATTGAATGCATTTGGTGGTAAAATAATTCTAGGAATCTACAAAGTTCAGAGGATATAATTGTTTCAAAATCCAAAATAGAGAAGCATTGTAAAATTAGTGAGTAAATTGAAGAGAGGAGAATTTGCAATGGAACGGGAAAAAGGATTGGCTTATTGTGGTTTGGCTTGTTGTATATGTAGTGAAAATGAAAATTGTGTTGGATGTAGAAATGAAGGTTGCGAGGATAAAGAATGGAAAGTTACTTATTGAAAAATAAAGATAAAGAGTGTAAGCACAAGAACCCTATATATATATCTAAGCAATACATTGAAAGCCCTAATGCTCAAATTCGTAAATTAAATAATGAAGAAGTAAAAAATTATCTTAAAGAGAAAAAGCAGTTTTTGAAATAATGATGTATTAACCTAGTCTTGTAAGATATTAGAAAGGAATGATATATATGAAATATCCTGAACCTACTGTTGGAGCTATTATTTTTAATCCAGAAAATAAAATACTCCTATGTAAGTCTCATAAATGGAATAACAAATATGTAATACCTGGTGGACATATTGAATTAGGCGAAAGGATGGAAGATGCCTTAAAAAGAGAGATATTTGAAGAAACTGGTCTGGAGATATATGATATTAGATTAATAAGCCTAAAAGAGAGTGTTTTTAGTAATACTTTTCATGAAGGAAAACATTTTATATTTATTGACTATATATGTAAAACAAATTCATATGAAGTTACTTTAAATGATGAAGCGGAAGAATATGAATGGGTAGATTTAAGTGAGATTGATAATTATGAACTAGGCGGTTTTGTTAAACCATTGTTGATGGAATTACAAAATAATAAAGAATCTCAAAATAAGACAGAAATATTTTATGGTTATTAAGATTAACAAGGAGAGATGTATAATGCTTTTTCCTGAGTTTAGTAATATGGGAATTATTGATGATAATGAGGATTCAATGATAGAAATGGAGATAGGATTAAAATGAAAACTTATATATATTTTGTTAGACATGCTGAACCGGATTTTTCTATTAAGGATGATTTGACACGTCCTTTGACAGAACAAGGGGTTGCAGATGCAAAAAAGGTTACGAATGCATTGATGAATAGGGATATTACTGCTATCTATTCTAGTCCATATAAAAGAGCTATTGATACGATAAAAGATTTTGCAGAGAATAGTGGGCTTGAAATAATAACTAACAATGATTTTTGTGAACGTAAGGTTGGTGAATGGGTAGAAGATTTTAGAGGATTTTCTGAAAAACAGTGGCAAGATTTTGATTTTAAACTTTTAGGAGGAGAATCCTTAAGAGAAGTCCAAGAACGCAATATCGCTGCACTTTTTGATGTAATAAGAAATAATTTTGGGGAAAATGTAGTTATTGGAACTCATGGCACTGCATTAAGTACAATTATAAACTATTTTAATCCTAACTTTGGACATGCTGATTTTTGGAGAATTGTCGATAAAATGCCATATATCTTGTGCTTTATATTTAATGATATAAAGCTTGAGAGTATTGAGGAAGTTGAATTTACTTTAATGTAAATATAGATCTGATATGAGAAAACTCTAATTTATAAAGGGGGAATTGTAAATGTATTATGGAGAAAAAGTCTGCTTGAGAGCTTATAGAGAAGAAGATATACCAATAGCAACATCATTTGTAAATGATGAGGAACTTAAAAAATTTTTAGTTACAAATATTCCTTTTCCAATGACTCTATGGGAAGAGGAAGAATGGGTAAGATCGCAGAAAAGTAGTCAAGATTGTAGCTATAATTTTGCCATAGAAGATATAGAAACAAAAAAATATATTGGTGGCTGTGGTATTCAAGAAGTCAGCTGGTTATCTCGTGTGGCGACGGTTGGAATAATGATTGGAGATAAGGAATATTGGGGAAAAGGATATGGTGCTGATGCAATGAAAGTATTAATGAATTTTATCTTTAATAATATGAATATTCGCAAAATAAGATTAAGCACATTTTCATTTAATGTAAGAGCTAGAAAAAGTTATGAGAAGTGTGGATTTGAAGTAGAAGGAATTTTGAAAGATGAAATATTTAAAGATGGAAAATATTATGACGAAATAATAATGTCAGCTTTTAATAGGTAGATGATGAGGTGAATAAGATATGAATAAGAAATTGGATATATATTTTTTTGGAGATAATGGTTCTTATGATGAATATAATCCTGGATATGTTTGTAGCAAAAAATTTGTACCAGAGATATTATATTTAATAGCACACAATGAGCCATATTCCATATCAAAGGATGAAATTATAAAAATAATAAGAATTAGTGAAGAAGAATTTGATTGTATAATAGAAAGTTTAAAATATATTAATGCAATAGATATAATTGAAAACAAATATAAATTAAACTTTCCTGTGTTTTTAGAAGAGGACATGCCATTATTAGATAAGTATTTTGAGGATATTGGAGAAATTATAGGTAGCAAAATAATTGATATAAAGGAACAGATTTATGAAAAAATATCTAAGTTATCTAACTATTCTTCTTTTCCTAAAGAAAAGCTATTATATCATATAGTTTGTGATGATATTTTTGATGGTACAGCTTTTGACTTTTTTGAAGAGAAGAATATTTTTTTATCTTCTAAAATACAACCAGGAAATAGAGATTATATAATATTTGGATATGAGGATAGCGAAAGTGTACAAAGTCATAGTAATAAACTACTGTGTAGTAGCAATAATTATAGAAGTCAAAACTTTATCTTCAATAGTTTTGGAGATTCAGATGGTACCAGGAAAGATGTGTTTAGGTTTTTTAGACAAGTTGAAAAAAATCTTGAAAGTGCAACGCCATTTAATGAGCTAAATTTAGATTATATAAGGTTAATAGAACAAAAAAATAGTGAGATTGCAGAAAAATGTGGTGAAATTGTTTGGAAGAGTTATAAGAATGAAATAGTTTATAATAAATTATCTAAAAATGAAAAAGATATGGTTAAATTTCTTGAGGAACTTGAATATTTAAGTATAAATGAGGAAGATAGCACTATAGAATGTAATGTCCCTGTTTTTGAAAGGTCTGATAATGAGATTATTAATGAAATATCAGATATTGTACTAAATCAAATATGTGATATAGTTAAATCTACTTTTGATAGATTTGAAAAAGAAGCCACTGAATTAACTGCTATAAAACATGAAAACAGTATGAAAGAAATAGCAATAGAACTGTGGCATCAAGTCTTTGGTTTTACAAATGAATATTTAGCTCAAGTTGGTTTTGTACAATCTCCAGAATATATAAATGGAGAAGGAAGATATTTAAGAAGCTTTAGCATTATATAAATAAAAAAAGGTTGGGTGATAAATATGACTGATGACGTTAAAAAATATTATGATGAAGCTGCCGAATATGAGTGGAATAGACTCAATAATCCATATTCTAAGATAGAATACAATAGTACAGTTAGCAATTGCAGAAGTAGAAAAGGCTGGTTTTAATATAGTATCTTATGCAGGAGCAGAAAGCTTTTTATCGGGTCCTAATATACAGATGTGACAGAGCATCTGCATATTATTGTTAATAAATAATAACAGATGAGGAATATTGAATACATAGATTTATTTTTTGATGAAGAAGGAGGGGATATATAATGCTTATAGAATTCGATTATTCTATCGAGATGGCTCAAGATTTAATTTTTATAGACAATGAATCTTTTATGGACATTAAATATGATGCAGAAACATTATGTCAAAAGATTAAAGCCAACAAGAATTATAAACTCTATATCTATTATCAAGATGATAAACCTGTTGGATATATAGGGCTTTTGTTTGTAAGTAATCCACATTATGATGGTGTTTGGATTGATTTAATTGCAGTGCGGGAAAAGTATAGAAATCAATCAATTGGTAAAAAAATGATACAAGAAGTAATTATGCTACTTAGGGATATGGATTTAGAAATTATGACTAGTTTAGTTAGCGTTGAAAATATTCCCTCACAAAAAATTATGGAAAATTCAATGTTTGAACCAGAGGACCATGATTTTAAGTTGTTCATAAAAAAATTGTAGTGATAAATTTATCTATTTAGCTTTCTAGAAAATTTAGATTGTCAAGTAAATTGTACTAGAATGCCCAAAAAACAAAGTTAAAAATAACCAATACAAGAATTAGAAAGGAAACCCTATGAATATAATAAAAGATACTAGATTTATAGAGATATAAAAAATGTTATTGGGGGAATAAAAATGCATAAACATTATATTGATATGTTTGTATGTCCATTGTGTCATAATCAATTGAAATGGGATATAAAAGATGAGGATAAAGATAGAATAATTAATGCAGATGTGACTTGTTCATCATGTCAATCGGTATATGAAGTTAGAGATGAAATTGCAGTATTTCTCACTAATGAACTATCTAGAAATGATCTTTGGGAGCAGAGTGAAAGTGGGTTAGAAAAATATTTGAAGGAAAATCCAGATATTTATGAAAAATTAATGAATACACCAGAAGAAGAATTGAATGGTGCTGATTATTGGTTTAAAGCTCTATATTTTGAAATGAAGAAAGATTATATGACAAGTTCTAGGATGTTTAAAGAAGCCTTAAAAAAAATTTATACTCAAGATTATATTGAGGGTTGGAAAAGTCAAATTGATTTTATAATTAACAATATTGAATCTAATAAACCTATAATAGATATAGCAAGTGGCAAAGGTTATCTTGTAGAAAAGTTGTTAAAACAAACAAATAATTATGTTGTTGCTACTGATTTTAGTCCTACAGTTCTTGCTAGGAATAAAGAATATTATAAATACAAAGGCTTATATGATAGATTGAGTTTAATAGCATTTGATGCAAGAAAAACCCCTTTTAAAGATAATTCAATTGAAATGTTGACTAGTAATATGGGGCTTCAAAACATTGAACAACCAGGGGAAGTAATAAAAGAGATGGATAGAATAACTAAAGGTACATTTATGCCCATTATGTTTTTTATAGATGAAGATGACAAAATTCATCTGGATTTTTTCAATAAATATTTAAGTACAGCTTATGCTACAAGAGATAATGCGATTGAAACATTTAAAAGAGCAGGTTGGAATGTCAATATAGCCAATTCATTTTTAGCAAATATTAAACCAACACCTGAAGGTGAAATCCTTAAGGGTGTGGGAATTGATGGATTTCCAATAGTTGATACAAAAATTGAATTTTGTGTGCTCCAGGCAAGAAAATAAGGTACATGAGATTTTTAAGAGATGAATCATAGAAAATGGGCAGATTAGTTTCCTGCCCGTTTATCATTTCATATTAATGTAATGGTATTTCAGATAATTGTTCTCCAAATAATAATGCTTGAAGATTATCTACATCAACTATTTTATCAAAACATAATGATTCAGTATAATTTTCTTCAGTTTCATCAAATCTGCTTTCTCCTCCAGATGAAAACATTTCTTGTGTTTCTCCACTTTTATACTTAATACCTCGTAGACAAATTGGTTCTAGAGTATCTAAACGATTTAGATTTGCCCCTTCGCCTTTTTCTACCTTTCTGATATCGCTTCCTAAATAGGCGATATATCAATGTTTTTCACCATTTTTTCAACCGCTTCACTATATACACGAATCAAGAATGCAAATGGTGACATTATTATAACATCTAATTTTTTTGTAACTTTTATACTCATTTCCCGAATATATAGTGGAGGGTGATGAAATGAATATAAAATTAGAAAATATCAGCAAAAAATATAAAGGTGTAAAGGCACTTGATAATATCAATTTGGAAATTAATTCTCCAGCTATGATTGGATTTGTAGGTCCTAATGGAGCAGGGAAAAGTACACTTATGAAGATGTTGGTAGGACAATTGCTTCCTACAAGTGGAAGTATCACAGTAGATGGAGTTCCTTTAAATAAGAATGAAAAGCATTTGAAAGAAAGATTAGGCTATTTGCCTCAAGATTTTGGACTGTATGAGGAACTCACCGTGGAAGAATTTTTAGACTATATGGCTTGTCTAAAAGGTATAAAAGAGAACAAAGGAGAATCAATTGACAGGGTCATTAGTATGACAAGCTTAGAAGAAAAAAGGAAGTTTAGGATAAAAACCCTTTCAGGAGGACAAAAACAAAGAGTAGGTATTGCTCAGGCAATACTAAATAATCCAGAACTATTGATAGTCGATGAACCTACAGTAGGACTTGATCCGGAAGAAAGAATTAAGTTTAGAAACCTTTTTTCAGAAGGGTCAAAGGACAAGATAGTTATACTATCGACTCATATTATTGAAGATATAGAATCTATATGCAATTCAATTATAGTTTTAAATAAAGGTAATATACTTTTTGTTGGACAACCTAGTGAACTGGTTAAAGAAGCTTTGGATCATGTAGGAACTATAGAGATTAAAGGGAATGATAGAGAAAAGATATTGGAAAGTGAAATGAAAGGTGAATTCAAGATTACTTCCACTGTAATTACTCCAAATGGAACTAAATATAGGGTAGTATCTGAAAGTTTGCCATCATCTTTTGAAAAGATAACCCCTTCTTTAGAAGATGCTTATGTATATTGTATGCTGAAAGGAGAAGTTCAAAATGGCAAATAAGATTTTATTGGTCAAGAATGAGATTAAATATATGTTCAAGGAAAAGGTCATTATTTTATTGATTCTAGCTACATGTATTATATTGGCAATAGGAATCAATTCATTGAACATGACAAATGATTTCAACTTATTTTATATAAAAAGAAATTCGTCAACTATATCCTTTAATTCAGCAAAGTTTGGAGCTACTATTTGCTCTCTATTGTTTGCTTTATTTACTGTACTTAAATTGGATAAAGATAAGAGAAAGAGAAGTAGAACTATTGTAGAATCAAATTTAGATTATTTATATATAATAGGTGCTCGAATTTTTTCTATAATATTTTATGCTGTTATAACAACTATAATTGGAATGATAGCAGTCATGGCTATACAAAAGTTAATATATAATATTCCGATTGATATATCATATTACCTGTTTAGCTACCTCATAATATTTTTCCCAACACTTTTGTTTTCTATTTTGATGATATCTGGGCTCTATCTTTTAACAGAGAGTTTAGATATGAGCGTTATAACCTTTGGAATGATTTTTATAAATAGTTTGGAATCAAATAATTATCTGTTAACTTGGGTACGAACAAATTTGGATATCGTTTCAGATTTTGCAGGCATAGGTCCTATAGGTAATACTATTATCTACAATAGATTATTATGGTTTTTAATTTCCCTATCCATATTTGGTATAGGATTATTATTTAGGAGAAGATATGAAAGTGGTGTAGGTAGTTCATTTTTAATTAATATGAAAAGTAAAGGATTGTTAACTTTAACTATACTTGTCATATTGGGAAGTGGATGTACTTATACAAAGGAACCCTATACTATGGAATTGATGAATGACTTAGATATATCCATAGATGAAAATATTTGTTTAGATGGCATCTGTCCAGAAATTAAATTTGATAGTGAAAATGGAGAGATGGATGCTCATGTTTCATATAGTTTTATAAACAACGGTTCAAATACAATTAAGTTTGATATAAATGATGGACTAAAAATAAATTCTTTAAAAGTTAATGGGGAAGAAATAGTATACCAAAAGATTAAAAATAAAAATGTTATTGAAGTATCTATTCCTGATGTAGAAAAGGTGAATGTAGATATTTTTTATAGTGGAAGTGTCAAATGTGATAAAAATGGTGTAGGTAGAGGAATGCCTGGATATATTTCAAAGGAGAGCATATATTTGCTAGAGGCTTCAAATTGGATTTTTAGGCCTCTAATTGCGGAGGGAGATATGATAGATATTTCTGGATACTATATAGCACCAGATTATTTAACTATGGTAGTACCAGGTAGACTTGTAGATGTAGAAACAATTGATGGCAATAAAAAGTGGATATTTGAATATAGTTCTCATACTGCAGATATTGGAGCATTTGCGGCCAAATATGAAAAAGCTCAAATAGAGGTTAACAATGTAGCTGTTGAGTTTTACTATACACCAAAGCATGAAGAATATGTGGACAATATGAAAATAGTAGATCACATAAAAAGTATGATGGAGTATTATACCCAAAATATTGGTGAATATTATTCAAAAGATTATCCATTAAAGATTGTTGAGGTTTCCATATATAAGAGGGGAGGTCACTCTTCTGAAAATGTTATAACTTTTGCTGAAAATACTATAAATCGTGATAATAGCATGTATTCTATATTGAATAAAAATAATGAAATAGAAGATTTTAGAAAAGTAGACATTTATGCCAATGACTTAAATTTAATAGCTCATGAAGTGGCTCATCAATGGTGGGGAACAGGTGTAAATGTTATAGATGATACTCCTTGGTCGTGTGAAGGGCTTGCAAACTATTTTTCATATAAATATATACAGAAGGAATTTGGGGACATGGTTTCTTCAGGTGTTTTCTTACAACCTTGGAAATACAGAGTAAACGAACTTAAAAATTATTATTATATAAATAATGATGATATGAAAGAGAAGTTAAATGAAAGGTTTATTAGATCATTGGAAATGGAAAAAAGACAAGCTGAATTGTATTATTTAATGCCTCTTAAGCTTTTAAAAGGAGAAGAAATTCAAGGGGAAAAAGTTTTTTTAGAAGGAATACAAGGAGTATATAGAAGACATCTGTTGAAAGATTTGACTTATGATGAATTTCTTCAAGAAATGAATCTTACTAGGGAGGCAATTGATGTTGATTAATTTATTAAGGTATGAGATTAAAAGAATTGTATGGTCTAAAAAATACTTGTATATTGTTTTATTGATTGTAGCGAGTACTTATGATTTATTGACGAGATTAATAACAGGTGGATATATGGGAACAGCACCTTTTTCGGATTGGACATATACACTTTTCCTAAATTTGATTTCTCCATTGTTAATGGTTGCTATGATATTTATCATATCGAATACTTTTAATGATAAGGAAATGAGAGCAAGGAGTATTGTGCTTTCATCACCTATATCCCAAACTCAATACTATATACTTAAATCTGCTGCTGTGTTTGTTACTTTTATACTGACATCTTTAGTTCCAATTTTTATGAGTTTTATATATTATAAAGCTATGTTTGGATATAATGAGTTTGGAAGTTTTATTAACCTTATATTTGTTTTTTTATTTCCAACATTTATATTCTTTTTAGGACTTAGCATGTTTTTAGGGAAGATAAATATAAAATTAATTTATGGCTTGATTCCTGTAGCATTTTTGATGGGAGCTTTAAACCTAGGCGGTAATATAATACCCATATGGGCAGATATATTTGGGAACAATTTTTTCAATATGTATTCATTTTCAATGCTCATAGGAAGGGAAATGGAAGTTGTGCCTTTTGAAATGCCAAGTTCATTTATTTATACTAGATTAGGGTTTATCCTATTAGGAATAATGTTTCTAGTATATACATGTAAGAAAGGAGAAAAAAAGTAGTGTAGTTGGAGGTGAAAAGGTGGATGAGCAATTAGAATTATTGAAAGAAGGAAATGAACAAGCTTTTGAGGAATTTGTGATTAAATATAGAGAGGAAGCTACAAAATTTGCAATAAGTATATTGAAGGATTATCATACTGCTGAAGACATAGTACAGGATAGTTTTGCTACTTTTTTTGTATATAGAGAAAGGCTTAAAAGCTATAATACTTCAAAAGCTTACTTGTTTTCTATTATTCACAACAAAGCAGTTGATTATATTAGAAAGAATAAAAGAAATGTGATTTTAGATATAAATGCTATTTCTACCTTTTCTCCTGAAGAACAGATAATAGATAAAGAACGTAGGGATAGTCTTATAAAGAGTTTTAATAATTTAAATGAGAAATATAAAAAAGTATTATATCTATATGCTTTTCAAGAAATGTCTTATAAAGAGATATCCCAAGTACTGGGAATGAGTTTAGCTCAAGTTAAAATAACTATTTTTCGTGGAAGAAAAAGATTAAAAGAGTTATGTAATGAAGGATTTATTAGTGGGAGGTGCATTAAATGAATGGTAACAAAGATAATCACAAATATTTAAATGAAGTTTGGAATCGGGTTAGAATTTTAGAATATGATAAGTCTCAACTTGAAAAGATTAGAGAAAACAAAAGAGTGTTGAGAAAAATACAACTTCGTTGGTTTCTATTAATATTTGGAGTCTCAACTGTCCTAGCATTAACTTTATATTTTAAACTGGGTTTAGAGATAGTGTCACTAACAATATCTACTTTCGTTTTTTTGAGCGCTTCTCAACTCTATGAATATTTTTCATTCAGAGAGATAAGGAGGAAAATTTACTATGAACATTGAAGTTATGAATCTTACAAAGGATTATGGTTCTACTAGAGTTTTAGACAATATAAATCTCAATATAAATAAAGGACTTTATGGATTTTTAGGACCAAACGGTGCAGGCAAGACAACTTTTATGAAAATATTATCAACTTTAATACCTAAAACTTCAGGAGAAGTTTATTTTGATGGAATAAGTGTTGAAAATAAAAAAGAAATAAGAAAGATAATAGGCTATCTTCCTCAAAAATTTTCTTTTTATCCTAATTTTACAGTATATGAAGTTTTAGATTATTTTGCTGCACTTTCTAATAGAAAATTGTCTAGAAGTGAAATATTATCTAAATTAGAAGAAGTACATCTACAAGAACTATTTAAGGTAAAGACAAAGGCTCTTTCTGGAGGAATGAAAAGAAGGCTTGGAATAGCAGTAGCTATGGTAGGAGAACCAGAAGTATTGATAGTAGATGAGCCAACAGCAGGACTTGATTCAGAAGAAAAGATTAAAATAAGAAACATGTTTTCTGAAATAGGAAGGCATAAGACGGTATTGCTGTCAACTCATGTTGTTGAAGATATAGCATTAAGTTGTAGTACTCTAGTAGTTTTAAACAAAGGCAAAGTTGTCTATGATGGTACAGTTAGAAATATGATCGAACAAGCTAAAGAAAAACCTTCTTCAAATGCGGAGTTGATTTCTCCAACATTAGAAGATGCCTATATGAAGTTTATAAGGGAGGTGTAGACTTATGTTTGGCAAGATTTTTTCAAAAGAACTAAAACACCAATTTACAAGCTTTACTATTATTATTTTAATAGTATCTACCTTTTTATTTTATTATACTCAATTTATTGGAGATTTAAAAAGGGATTGGGTGAAGCCCATACCTTCTAGAACAGATACTAAAGTTCTTTTGGGAAAAAAAGAAAGTGTATTGACACTTAATGATGAAGTACTTATGAAATCTGTATATGAAAATATGAAAGTGGATTATGAAAAAGGAGATACATTGAAGATTAAAGGAATCAATAGAGTATATGAAAAAATAAATGATGAACAGAAAGCTGTTTTAAAGGAAGCTATTGAAGAATTTGAAGATAGTTCCTTTGACATGAGTTATAATGAATTTAAAAATATTAGGGAAAAAGTAGACAGAACTTTAGGAGGAAACACAGCCTATAGTGAAGACTATTATCGTTTATGTTTCGCTAGCAAAGAGCCTTACGAAGTAGAGAAAAAGGAATACGAATCCATTCTTAAAGAAGATAAGGTTACCAATGCTTATGCTAGGCTTTTTGCTGATTACATTGGAATAGGAATAGGCTTTTTCATGGTATTTATAACTGCCTTTACTTTTGTGAATGATAAAAGATATGGTACGGATGAACTTATATATACTACTGAAATATCATCTTTTAAATATGTGGGAGGAAAGTATTTAGCTGATGTGCTTACGGCTTTTATTATAGTATTGCTAGTGGCAGGGCATGCTACTTGGCTGTTTCATGGTTTTTCAAAGGCAACTGGCGATAGTATTTCCTATACAGCCTTTTTTAAATATTCAATATTGTGGATTTTACCTACAATCATGTTTGTTACATCTTTGAGTTATGTACTTCAAATTATTTTTGATAATGGTATTGTCCCTATTATTATACAGTTTATATATTGGATGTATAGTATAGATATACACAACAACCAAATTTCAAAATATATAATTAGATTTAACAATATAGTCCCCTATTCAGAGTTTCGACCTTTAGAGCATGGTATATTCATAAATAGAATTTTCTACACAATTTTATCCACAATATTACTTTTTGTAGCAGTAAAACTTTGGAATAGAAAGAGATGTGTGTTAGATGATAAATTTTAAGTTGTATTATATCGTATAATTATTGTTTCTATTGAGCTTATATTTGGATTGTTTTGTGGATTCATCATACTGACTAAAAATAGACATATAGTCGATAAAACGACATGACTCACAAACAGGTAAATTAAAACCCTATATGAAAATTATATATGATGAAGAAATTTATAATCGAAGTAAGTGCCTTTTTTACGACACTTACTTTTTTAAATTTCACGATTTATTTTATATTATAAGGTTAAAATAAGCTAGAAGTATCAATGGTTTGTACATGTTTTCATATAAGTTTATATAAATAAGTAGTATTGTGGCATGATATTTGCTATATTTAATGATGATAATTAAAGACTTATAGGGGGTGACGACTTTGAAAAGAATATCAATTAGATTGAAACAGCATGTAGGAGCACCTTGCGTTCCAACTGTTCAAATTGGAGACGAAGTAAAAAGAGGGCAATGTATTGCAGAGCCTTCAGGACTAGGTGCTAAAATACATTCAAGTGTTTCTGGAAAAGTAGAGGCTATAAATGATAAAGAAATAGTCATACTTGCAGATGATGTTCAAGACAAGGACTATATAAGAATAAAAGAATGTGATTCAATAATTGATACAGTTTATGAAGCAGGAATAGTTGGGGCCGGTGGAGCAGGTTTTCCAACCCATATAAAACTTAAAGCTGAAATACCAAATGGCTATATAATAGCAAACTGCGTTGAATGTGAACCTGCACTTCATCACAATATAAATTTGCTAGAAAATGACCCTGGAATTGTCATAAGGGGAATAGAATATGCAATGAAAGCAACAAAAGCACAAAAAGCATATATAGCAATAAAAGCAAAAAATGTTAAGGCAATTGAAGCTATAAATAAATACTTATCAGGTTCCAAGAATATTGAAGTAAAACAACTAAAAGATATGTATCCTATGGGAGAAGAAAGAGCAATTATTCATGCTATATTTGGCAAATGGCTTGAACCAACACAGCTTCCTCTTGAAGCAGGTTGTGTTGTTTTGAATGCTGAAACCCTTTCGAATATAACAAGAGCTGTTGAAGATAGAAAACCTGTCATAGATAAGGATATAACTGTTATAGGTAAGCTAAAAGGTGGAAATAAGCCCCATATTCTTTTTCAGGTACCTATTGGAACTCCAATTGTAGATCTCATAGAAGATTGTGGAGGAATTGATGGGGAATATGGAGAAATAATTATTGGAGGGCCATATACAGGAAAGGCAGAAGATTTAGATAGTGCGGTTGTAACTAAAGTGTCAGGAGGCGTAATAGTTACTATACCTTTCCCTAAATATGAAGGTCCTATAGGGCTTTTGGTATGTGCTTGTGGTGCTAATGAAGAAAGACTTAGAGATGTTGCTTCAAAAATGGGTGCAGAAGTTGTTGCTGTGGCAAAATGTAAAAATGTTGTAGATGTAAGGGGAGCCAACAAATGCAAAACTCCAGGAGATTGTCCAGGACAAGTTGAGGCAATTATGACTCTTAAGAAAGGTGGAGCAAAAAGAGTTCTTATTTCCAACTGCAGTGACTGTTCCAACACTGTAATGTGTTGTGCACCTAAAATGGGACTTCCTGTATATCATCATACAGATCATGTTTTTAGAACATTAGATTATCCATTGACAAGAAGATTGCCTATGGAGGAAGAAAATAAATAATTGAAAGGAGGCTTTTATATATGTCAATGAGTGCTGAACATGCAGCAGAGATGAAAGATGAAGTTGCTGTTGTATGTTGTAGAACAGAAGAAGGTACAATAATTTCACCAGAAAATTTAGAAGATCCAAGTATATTTCCAGATCTTGTTGATTCAGGACTTTTGACTATTCCAGATGATTGTTTGAAAATAGGTGAAGTAATTGGAGCAAAGCTTATAAAAACAATAGATTCACTGACACCAATCACTCCAGATATAGTTGAAGGGGCGAAAAAAATTGAAGAAGTAAAAGAAGCAAAATTGACCCAAGAGGATGAGAAAGCTGTTTTGAAATATAACAAAAGCAGAGGAGAAGTTATAGGTATAGAGGATTTAGAAAATCCAATGCATTTTGAAAAACTTTCAGATTCTCTTCTTATAGATTTAAATGACAGGGTACTTTCTAGAAAAGAAGTTGTAGGGAAGAAACTAAAAAAAGATGTAGTTGCATTGACTCCCATAACAGCTGATATGCTTGAAGGGTATGAAGATATGGCAGTTGAATCTCAAGAGATTTCTCAAACCACTGTTGTTAATGGCGGAATTTTAAAGATAAAAATAAGTGAAGGAAAAGGAATAGATATAGAAGTTCCTCTAGGAGTTGGAGGAGTTGCTACAAATTCTCCAGTAAAAGTTGAAGCTCCTAAAGAAGAGATGGAGTCGAAAACTATAGAAGAGCCAACAGCAAAATATGAAGATAAATTAGTTAGAAAACTTGTGAAAAAACATTTTAAGATAGATGAAGTAAAATTTGGACCTGAAACTAAAATAGAAGGAAAAACTCTTTATATAAGAGAAGATATATGTAAAGATGCAGTGAAAGCTGACCATTTAGTAAAAGATATAGTTATAGACATTATTACTCCAGATAAATACAATACTTATAGTGAAACTATAATGGATGTTCAACCAATTGCTACAAAAGAAGGCGAAGATAAATTAGGTACAGGAACTACAAGAGTACTAGATGGGGTAGTAATGATGGTCACTGGAACTGATGAAAATGGTGTTCAGATAGGTGAATTTGGTTCATCAGAAGGAATACTTGAAGAAAATATTATGTGGGGAAGACCAGGAGCACCAGATAAGGGAGAAATATTTATAAAAACTCAAGTAACTATTGCAGCAGGGACAAATATGGAGAGACCAGGACCTCTTGCAGCTCATAGGGCTACAGATTATATCACTCAAGAGATAAGAGAAGCTCTAAAAAAACTTGATGAAAGTAATGTTGTAGATACCGAAGAATTTCAGCAGTATAGAAGGCCAGGAAGAAAGAAAGTAGTTATAGTTAAAGAAATAATGGGGCAAGGGGCAATGCATGACAATTTGATTCTTCCTGTTGAACCTGTTGGAGTTCTTGGAGGAAAACCAAATGTTGACCTTGGAAATGTTCCTGTAGTATTGTCACCCCTTGAAGTTCTTGATGGAGGAATACATGCTCTAACATGTATTGGACCAGCTTCTAAGGAATGCTCAAGACATTATTGGAGAGAACCACTTGTTCTTGAAGCTATGAATGATCCAGAAATAGATCTTTGTGGAGTTGTATTTGTAGGAAGTCCACAGATAAATGCAGAGAAATTCTATGTTTCTGAAAGACTTGGTATGCTTGTTGAAACAATGGATGTGGATGGAGCAGTGGTTACAACTGAAGGTTTTGGGAACAATCACATAGATTTTGCAAGTCATATAGAGCAGATAGGAATGAGGGGAATTGAAGTAGTTGGAATGTCTTTCTGTGCTGTTCAAGGAGCATTAGTAGTTGGGAATAAATATATGAAGTATATGGTTGATAACAACAAATCAGAAGCAGGTATAGAAAATGAAGTTTTAGCTTGCAATACATTGTGCAAGGAAGATGCTATAAGAGCTCTTTATATGCTTAAAACTGCTATGGCAGGGGAAGAAGTGAAAAGTGCTGAAAGAAAATGGAACCCAAATGTAAAGGAAAGCAATCTTGAGGCAATTGAAAGAACTACAGGCATAAAGATTGAAAGAGTTGAAAATGAAACTTCAATTCCTATGAGTCAAAAAAGACTTGAAAAATATTCAACAAAGTAGGTATTGCTATGAAATATGGAGACAAAATAATCCAGATGCAGGGCATCATAGTAGAAATTCATGATGGATGTGTGTCTATAGATTTAAAAGGAAGACTTGGATTCATGAAAATACCTATGAGAATGCTTATAACGGATTATCCGTTAAAAGTTGGACAGGAAGTTGGATTTAATATGAGTTTCATAGAAGTTTTATCGGAAGAACCCAATGAAAAATATGTGAGCAATATAGAAAAGAGAAATAGAAAGGAAGGTGTGAGTAAATGAGCTTAACAACTGTTAAGGGTTTACAATCAGAGATATATGTACCTATTACACCTCCACCTGTATGGGCTCCAGTGAAGAAACCTTTAAATGAGATGAGAGTTGCTTTTGCAACTGCTGCAGGAGTTCATTTGAAATCTGACAAGAGATTTAATCTTGCAGGGGACTTCACATTCAGGACAATACCAGGAGATGTAAATACCAAGGATTTGATGGTTTCTCATGGTGGATATGACAATGGAGATGTAAATAAGGATATAAATTGTATGTTTCCTATAGATAGATTAAGAGAACTTGCAGCTGAGGGTTTTATAAAAGAAGTTGCTCCTACACATATAGGATTTATGGGTGGTGGAGGAAATCAAGAAAAGTTTAAGAACGAAACTGGACCAGCTATTGCACAGATTTTGAAAGACGAAAATGTGGATGCAGTTGTTATGACTGCTGGGTGAGGTACTTGCCATCGCTCTGCTGTACTTGTACAGAGAGCAATTGAGGAATCGGGGATTCCTACAATATTGATTGCAGCATTGCCTCCTGTTGTAAAGCAGACAGGAACACCTAGAGCAGTGGCTCCTCTTGTACCTATGGGAGCTAATGCTGGAAGGCCAAATGATCCTGAAATGCAAAGAAATATCCTTAGAGATACGTTAAAACAACTTGTGGAAATAGATACTCCAGGGAAGGTAGTACCTCTTCCATATGAATATATAGCAAAGGTATAACAATAAGCCTCCCGATATTGGGAGGCTTAAGTGTCAGGTGGTGATTTTATGGAGAATGAGATAGAAATGAGAAGGCTTGTCATAAAAGCTTTTCACATAGAAAAAGTAGAATTTTCAGAAAAAACATATATAGATGATAGAGTTTTATATATAAATAAGGACAGGATTTTAAATTCAAAAGAAGAATATATAAAGGGTCTAAATATAAATATTATAAATCCTGATGAAAGAGATATTTATGTAAATTCCATAATGGATTTTTTGCCTATTGCTACTAAGGTATTGGGAAGGCTTGGAGAAGGAATAACTCATGTACTCACTGGGGTTTGTACTATGCTTACAGGAGTTGATGAGGATGGAATTCAAGTTGCTGAATTTGGCTCATCAGAGGGGATATTGAGTGAACAGGTTGTATTCGACCGCCCGGGAACTCCAGCTAAAGATGATATTCTAATTCATGTAGATGTGGTATTGAAAAGCGGAATGGGAGCTACAAGGAAAGGCCCGGAAGCAGCCCATAGAGTATGTGATAGTCTTGTTCAAGAAATAAGAGACTATTTAAAAAATATGAATGGAAGATTTTGTGATGAAAAGCATGAATATTTAGACACTATAAGGCCTCAAGGGAAAAAGGTTGTCATAATAAAGCAAGTTGCAGGTCAAGGCGCCATGTATGATACTAGACTGTTTGGGAATGAACCATGCGGATACAATGGAGGAAAATCTATTATAGATATAGGGAATGTACCTATAATACTTACTCCAAATGAATACAGAGATGGTGCCCTTAGGGCAATGCATTAAAAGGTGGTGTTAAAATGGGCGTAGGACCGTCTACAAAAGAAACTACACTTCATCATTTTAGAGATCCACTGCTTTCTGTAGTTTCAAATGACAAAGATATAGATTTGTTAGGAATAATCATTGTTGGAACTCCGCAAGACAATGCGGACAAGATGTTTGTAGGGCAAAGAGCAGCTACTTGGGTAGAAGCTATGAGAGCAGATGGTGTCATAATTTCTGTCGATGGTTGGGGTAATAGTCATGTAGACTATGCCAATACCATAGAAGAAATAGGCAAAAGAGGTATTCCTGTAGTGGGACTTAGTTTTGTCGGTACTCAAGGACAATTTGTAGTAAAAAATGAATACATGGATACTATAGTAGATTTCAACAAGTCCAAAGAGGGAATTGAAACAGAAGTTGTAGGTGAAAACACTGTAGTAGAAATAGATGCAAAAAAAGCATTGGCTTTTTTAAAGTTGAAGATGCAAAGAAAAGAAAAAAGTATATAAATAATTAAAAGGGACTAATTTTTTTGAAATTAGTCCCTTTTAATTATTTACTCAGAATTCGTCCTAGCACTACTCCATTGACACTTGCTTGCATAAGTCCTCTTGTGATACCTGCACCATCTCCACCAACATAAAGTCCCTTTATATTGGTTTCAAAATTACCGGTAGTTAGGACTTTATTTGAATAAAACTTGACTTCTACTCCATAAAGAAGAGTTTCATCACTAGTAAGGCCGGGAGCTACATTATCTAGAGCAATGATCATTTCATCTATATCTTTTAAAAGTCTATGAGGAAGAACTAGACTTAAATCTCCAGGAACTGCATCTTTTAAAGTAGGGATGATATTGTTCCTATATAGTCTACTTTCACTGGTTCTTCTCCCCCTTTTAAAATCTCCATATCTTTGTACAAGTACCTTATTTCCAGAAAGCATATTTCCAAGTTTAGCTATATGCATACCATATTCAATAGGAGAATTGAAAGGTTTTGTGAAGTGTTTTGTAACTAATAGTGCAAAATTCGTATTTGGAGTTTTTAGTTCATCAGATTTATAGCTGTGACCATTCACAACAGCTAAATTTCCATCATAGTATTCTGTAGATACTTCTCCACCAGGATTTGTACAAAAAGTTCTTACTTTATCATCAAAAGTTGGAGTATAGTATATGAGTTTACTTTCATACATGGCTTCATTTAGTTCTTCCATTATTTCATTTCTTGTTTCCACTCTAACTCCTATATCAACATCTCCTGTTTCTGTATCAATGTCATGTTTCATGCACAATTTTTTCAGCCAATCAGAGCCTTCTCTACCCACACAGATAATCACTTTATCAGCATAATATTCTTTATCAGCAATGACACCTTTTATATTTCTATTATCATCAATTAAAATGTCTTCAACTGGATTTTTAAAACTCAAGTCAATTCCCAAATCTTTTAGATGCTTTTCTATTTTAGCATAAATAGTATATCCTACTTCTGTTCCCATATGCCTTATGGGACATTCCACAAGTTTTAAATTGCTTCTTATAGCTTTTTTTCTTATATCGTGGATTTTGTCTTTATAGTCAATTCCATAGACTCTTTTATCAGCACCAAAATCTAAATAAATATTATCAACATATTTAATTAATTCTTGAGTTTTTTCATATCCAATATATTCTGGAAGGTTGCCACCTACATCTGGAGACAAAGACAATTTTCCATCTGAATAAGCACCTGCACCTGCAAAACCAGTTGTGATATTGCAAGGATTGCAATTTACACATATACCAGTTTTCCTTTTAGGACAAATTCTTTTTTCAATTGAATTTCCTTTTTCTAAAATAAGTATTTTTTTATCTGGATTCAATTTTTTTAGCTCTAGTCCAGTAAATATTCCACAAGGACCAGCTCCCACAATTATTACATCATAGTTCATTTGATAATCCCCCCTAGATTGCTTTCCTATCTAATAATACCCTTATTTGCATGTAATTTATACTTAAATATTTTTTCATGATTTCCAGCATAAATTTCAAATCCATATTATAATAAATATCTATTTTTAGCAATATATGAAAATATGAAATTACAATAAATAATAGAATTAACTTGATGCATAGAATATAAATATAAATTAATTAAACATACATTTTTCCAGTAGATTTACATCTAATATTTTTATGACATTTCTATCAAAATCTATGATGCCTTCTTCCTTCATATTTATTAACTCTCTTGACAAAGATGGTCTTTGTACATTTAACATTTCTGCCATTTTTTTTCTCGAATATGGCAAAGTCAAAAATACCGTTTTTTGCTTTTTATATTCTTCTAGCAATATGTTTGCCACTTTTTTCCTTATGGTTTCATATGACAAATTTCTTATTTTTCCGCTTAACATGAGAATTCTGTCGGAAAGAACTGTCATAAAATTGTTTAAAAATTTGTCGTTTCTACTGCAAAGCTTTATTATGTCGTTTTTTTGGACAAACATAATTTTTGTATCATCTGTGGACACAATAGTTGAAGGATAGACATTCTTCTCTGAAAACACTAATGCTTCGCCAAAGATATTTCCTTCGCTAAAGTTGTTTAGGGCAATGACTTTTCCAGAGGGAAATATCTTCTGGACTTCGACTTTTCCTTCAAGTATCATACCTAAATTGGTGCATTTGCTTTCCTCAAGAGCAATTATTTCATCTTTTTTATATGTATTTATATTATAGGATATTTCATTTAAAAGTGCTTCTATTTCTTCTTTAGATATATTTTTAAAGAGTACGCATTTATTTAATACAGGAATAATATTTTTCATTTTGACCTCCAAAGGGATAATATAGATTATCATCATTTTAATATAAAATGTTTGCTAAATCAACAAAAGACATAGTACTAAACAAAAAAATTAGCCATTGAAAGATGGCGTATTTTTTTGTAGAATTAAATATGACTTTACTTTAAGGAGCTGGTTTAGTGTTTAAAAAGAAAAGTAAGAAATATTATTTTACAATATTTTTAATTTGTCTAGCAATTGTAACAGGATTGTTCTTTTATTTTAAGTCTCTAGTTACAAAGGAAACAAGCATTTTGTCAGATACAGTGGAAGAACAAGTGTCAAAAATATTGGAGTTGTCTACGGTTAAATACAATTATACAAATGTGGTTTCATATAAGGACAACAAGAAATTCAATGAAATGAATATCCCATTTACAAGCAAGGGGTTCCTAATCAAGTACAGTGGCTATATAAAGGCAGGAATAGATTTAGAAACTGTAGAAGTGAATGTAAAGGATAAAAAGAGTGTAGAAATTGTATTGGACAAGCCAAAGGTATTTGACAATGTAATAAATGAGGAAGATGTGTATGTTTATGATGAAAGAGAGTCCATATTTAATCAATTAAAAATTGAAGATCTATATGATGTTCTTGTAAAAGAAAAGAAAAATATGGAGGAAGAAGTCATAAATAAAGGTCTTCTAAACGAGGCACAAAAAAATGCAGAAGAGATTCTCAACTCTTTCCTACAAAATATGGGTTTCGAAAACATAAAAATTTTGTTTAAATAACATACTAACAAAAAACATCCTATTGAAAATATAGGATGTTTTTTTGTTGACAAAGTAAAAAAAATGCAGTACTATATCCATATAAACATATAACCATATAGGAATATCAGCATATAATATAGCGAGGAGGAATTTACATGGGAAAGAAAACAAAACTATATTTGCTTACAGGTTTTTTAGGATCAGGGAAGACAACTTTTTTGACTAATACATTAAATGATTTATCGGAGAAAAAGGTAGGAGTCATAATGAATGAGTTTGGGAAAGTAGGTATAGATGGAACTATAATCAAAAAAGAAGATATGGAGCTTATAGAAATAAATAGAGGTTCTATATTTTGTTCTTGCCTACAACTTTCCTTTGTATCTGCTCTTGTAGATATGGCAGATAGGGATATGGATTATGTCTTTGTAGAGAGTTCTGGACTTGCAGATCCGTCAAATATAGGAGAATTTTTAGAGGCAGTAGAAGTTGCAAAGGGTGATGTATACGACTACAGTGGGGCAATTTGTATAGTAGATGGATTGAACTTTTTAGAACAAATAGAAGATATAGAGACGGTAGAAAGACAACTTAAATTTTGTCATTTAGTAGTTATAAGCAAAGTGGATTTAATAGATGAAGATAAATTGGTGAAAATCATAGAGAAAATAAAAGAAATTAATGATAGTGCGGAAATTCAAACAGCTATAAATGGCAAAATGGACTACAATTTTTTAGAAAAAGATCTTCTAAAAAAAGGATGGATTGATTCGGAAGATACAACCAATACCCCAGATAATAAGCCAAAGACTTTGACTTTAACTTATGAAGGTGAACTGACTAAAGAAGAACTTACAAGATTTTTAGATATTATAAAAGCAGATAGTTATAGAATAAAGGGCTTTTTCAAACTTGAAGATGGATGGAATCAAGTGGATGTAGTAAATAAAAAAATAGATTATAAATTGACTGACAAAGAAGAAACTACTTCTCAATTGGTGATTATATCGAAAATAGGACCTCAAATAATAAGACCTATATTTAATGCTTGGGAGAGTGTAGTGGGTAAAGAAATGAAATTAAGATAAATGAGGGGATGATTGCATGGATAAACTACTTAATTATTTTAAAATACTTTCAGATGAAACTAGACTTAGAATAATGATACTTTTATATCATAGAGAATTTTGCGTGTGTCAATTGTGTGGAATAACTGGCATACCTCAACCCAATGTATCTAAACACCTTGCAAAACTTAGAGATATGGGGTTTGTAAAAGATGAAAGAAAAGAACAATATATCTTTTATTCTTTGAATATTGAAGGGGAATTGTTTGAAAATATACTTCAAAATATAGTAGATAATGTAGAGGATTATCCAATTTTGAAGAAAGATTTAGAAAAAAGCAAGGCTGCTGAAAAATATATAGAATTGGCTAATAAGAAATAAAAGCTATAGGTGGTGAGATTGTTGGTAGTGTTTAATTGGATAAATGATCAAATGCTTAAGATGAAATGGCTATTTGAACTTGTGGAGAAATTAGTTGAAAATGTATTTGGATTATCTATGGAGAGCAAAATTGGGGGAAGTGTACATTTCTTCATCTATGACACAATAAAGATTTTCATATTGTTGTCAGTGCTTATATTTTTAATTTCCTATATACAAAGTTACTTTCCACCTGAAAGGACAAAGAAAATTCTTGGAAGAATTAGAGGAATAAAAGGGAATATAATAGGAGCACTATTAGGTACTATAACTCCTTTTTGTAGTTGTTCAAGTATACCTATTTTTATAGGATTTACATCAGCAGGCCTTCCTATAGGAGTCACATTTTCATTTTTAATATCTTCACCTATGGTGGATTTAGCTTCTCTTATGCTATTGATGTCTTTTTTTGGTGGCAAAATTGCCATAGCTTATGTTGTTGTAGGAGTGGTTTTGGCAGTTATAGGGGGAGCTATAATACAAAAATTAAATATGGAAAAGTATATTGAAGATTATGTATGGAGTGTCGAATCCGCTGAGTTAGAGCTAGATGAATTAACTAGGAAAGATAGAGTAGATTTTTCTAGAAATCAGGTAAGGGATATAATTGGTAGAGTTTGGCCATATATTTTAATTGGAGTAGGAATTGGAGCAACAATTCACAATTGGATTCCGCAGAGTATTATAGAGAAAATTTTGGGAGAGAACAATCCATTTTCTGTTCTTATAGCTACACTTGTCGGAGTACCTGTTTATGCTGATATATTTGGCACTATTCCAATAGCAGAAGCTTTGATTGCAAAAGGGGTTGGTATAGGTACAGTTTTATCTTTTATGATGGCAGTGACAACTCTTTCCTTACCTTCTATGATTATGCTTAGCAAAGTTATAAAGCCAAAATTGTTAGCAACATTTGTAGCCATTGTGACAATAGGTATAATGATTATAGGATATGGATTCAATGCATTTTCATATATATTTTTATAATCCATGGGAGGGATAAAAATGATAATTAAGATATTAGGTGTAGGCTGTTCAAAATGCGAAAAACTTGAAAAAAACGTAAAAAAGGCAGTAGAGGAACTTGGTATTGATGCTACTGTAGAAAAAGTAGAGGATTTAAAAGAAATAGTGAGCTATGGAGTTATGACTAGTCCTGCACTTGTAATTGATGGAAAAGTTGTTTTTGCAGGCAAGGTCCCAAGTACAAAGGAAATAAAAAAATTGTTTTAGTTTTAATTCTAAACTCCCCGCATATAATTAGAACATAAAGGAGGGAGGTTAGTTGTTTAGAAAGGTAAAATTGATCCTTTTGTCATTTGTATTAGTGATCATAGTTGTTGTAGTAGGAAATGCAATACATACAAATTTAACTAGGAAAGGAATAGATTATGACAATAAGGATGTGTATAAGAGTCATGATGATAGAAACTTAGCTATACTTATTGAAGTAGATAAAAAACTACTTTATTTAATAGATTTAGATACAAACGAAATTGTTAAACAATATGTTGTAGCTACAGGAAAAGCTGATACTCCCACACCTTTAGGTACTTTTAAGATCGTTGAAAAAGCTGCATGGGGTGGTGGGTTTGGCTCTAGATGGATGGGACTTAATGTACCTTGGGGGAAATATGGAATTCATGGTACAGATAAGCCGAATTCTATAGGATATAATGCATCTCATGGTTGCGTCAGAATGAGAAATAGTGATATAGAAGAACTTTATTCATTAGTTAAATATGATACTACAGTTACTTTGGTCAAAGGCGATTTTGGACCTTTTGCTTATGGTTTTAGAGTGCTTAAACCTGGGGACAGAGGAGCGGATGTGCAAGAAGTTCAAAAAAGATTGAAACAAAGAGGATATTATGAAGGCTCCATAGATGGGGTTTATGGAGATGGAACTAAATATGCACTATTAAAGTTTTTGAAAGACAACAATCTTCCAATTACTGATAGAATAGATTCGAATACATATAAAAAACTAGGGATAATTCTTATGGATTAACTCTTTACAAAAACAATAGTTTCTCTTATAATGGTCTAGTTGGATATTAACTTATATATATTATTACATGCATTAGGAGATGAGTTTTATGGTATGTAAAAGATATGAAATTAGACGTGGTCAACTGCTATATAGGGACGAACTACAGTTTAAGTCTTTAATTCATGAGCTTTTATGGAAGGTCATGATGAGAGGCAAGGGCTTTTATATAAGAGAAATGCATCATAACTAAATTTTATGGGAAAACTTCTACTTTAATTTGAGTAGAAGTTTTTTTCATGGTTAATCTATATGTATTAGGGTATATAAAAAATGAGAAATATTTAGGGAGGTAAAAAGTTTATGTTATCTGAAAAATTACTTAAAGAGTTAAATGAGCAAATTAAATATGAAATGTATTCATCAAATTTGTATTTAGCTATGGCAGCATATTGTGCAAGTGAAGATTTGGATGGTTTTGCAAATTATTTTATAGTTCAAGCCGAAGAAGAAACTTTTCATGCTATGAAATTTTTCAATTATATAAATGAGATGGATGGAAGAGTAAATATTTTAGGGATTGAAGAACCTAAAAATGATTATGAATCTGTATTGGAAGTATTTAAAGTTTCTCTTGAACACGAAAAAAGTGTTACAGCTAGAATATATAAATTAATGGATATAGCAATGGAAGAGAAAGAACATGCAACAATTAGCTTATTGAAATGGTTTGTTGATGAACAAGTAGAAGAAGAGAATAGTATGAAGAGTGTTCTAAAAAGACTTGAAAGAATAGGAGAAGATTCTCATGGATTATATATGCTAGATCAAGAATTGGCACAAAGAGTGTTTACTCCACCAGTTGATACTGCAAATTAGTTAAAAAGGATAGGTCGATTTGACCTATCCTTTTTAGTATTTAAATGTATTTATCTAGTTGTTCCTCCACCACTCATATTCCTTTGAGCCATTTCTACTAATCTCTTAGTCATATTTCCACCAACATATCCATTTTGTCTTGATGGTAGATTACCTTTATCCATTGTTTCGTAATTTGCCATACCAAGTTCACTAGCAATTTCTACTTTCATTTGATCCAATGCTTGACGTGCACCTGGAACTAAAATTTTATTACTTCCAGTATTGTTAGTAGCCAATTCTTTCAACTCCTTTCATGATTTTTATAAATTATTATGAATTAACTTGGTGTAGTAGTATTATGTGTAGAAAAATATCTTATAAACCATGTAATTTTTTCATTTCATAATTTAAATTTCTAATACATCCATAAATATCTTTTTTCAAAAAATGTTATTTAAAATAGTATTCCAAATTTTAGATTAATTATTTTTAATAAATAGAAGGGGTTGTTTTGCATATCAAAAATTCCCGAAAAGAGGAAATGTGTCCGAGAAAATGAATTAATAAAAATGTCTATATTCCAATTCAAAACATATATATTGTAGGTATAGTGCGGAAAATAGGAAATTACATATATTATTTACTGACAATTTAATTTGTTTTGCCATTTTTAGATGAATATTAAATGGCATGAATGTTGCTTTAATTTATTTTGAATATAATAAATTGAGGTTTATTGTCAGGAAGGATGATCTTATATGACTAATTTTTTATTTTCAAATGTAGATACTATAGAATTGGCTACTAAATATGGTACTCCACTGTATGTTGTATCGGAAGATCTTATTGTAGATAGATGTAAAGAAATTAAGAAGGATTATATACAAAAATTCAAAAATACGATGGTAGCTTATGCAAGTAAAGCATTTTTAACAAAGGAAATGGCTAGAATTATAAAAAGAGAAGGATTTGGAATGGATGTGGTTTCAGGAGGAGAATTGTATACTGCCATACAGGTGGATTTTCCAATGGAAAAAATAATATTTCATGGAAACAACAAAACAAGAGAAGAAATAGAAATGGCTGTGCAAAATGGAGTAGGAAGAATAGTAGTCGATAATTTTTTAGAATTGAAATTAATTGAAGAAATAGCTGAAAAATATAACAAAAAAATGAATATATTATTTAGGATAACTCCTGGAATAAATAGTCATACTCATAGATATATACAAACAGGTCAAATTGATTCAAAGTTTGGTATTCCTTTGGATAAAGAAATTATCTATAAATTCATAAATACTGCGATGAATTCTCAGTATGTAGATCTTAAGGGTTTTCACTTTCATATAGGTTCTCAAATTCATGAAAATACTGCTCATGTAAAGGCTATTAATATACTTGTAAAGCTTGCGAAAACTGCGAAAGAGGATTTAGGATTTATTACGAGAGAAATAAATGCAGGTGGAGGATATGGAATTCGCTATGGGCAAGGTGAATGTAGAAAACCTATTTCATATTATACTGATGCTATGATGAAAGAGTTAATAGATGGATGTGAGAAATATGGACTTGAAAGGCCAATGCTTATTATTGAACCAGGGAGATGGATTGTAGGTGAAGCTGGAATAACTCTTTATACAATTGGTTCGATAAAAGAAATTCCGGGAGTGAGAACTTATGTTGGCATAGATGGCGGAATGCCTGACAACCCAAGACCAGCGTTATATGGGGCAAAATATGAAGGCGTAATTGCAAATAAGATAGATAAAAAGCCTATACAAAATGTGACAATTGCAGGAAAATGCTGTGAGACTGGAGATATCCTTATATGGGATTTAAATGTTCCTCAAATTGAAACGGGTGATATTTTAGCCGTATTATCTACTGGAGCATATAATTATTCTATGGCAAGTAACTACAATAGAATACCAAAACCAGCTGTTGTAATGTTAAGGGAAGGGAAGGATAGATTGATAGTGAAAAGAGAGACCTATGATGATATACTTAAAAATGAAATATAAATGTATATTGTTTTGGGAGTGATGAAAATATGAAGTTTACTAAAATGGAAGCAGCAGGAAATGACTTTGTTTTATTTGATGGGTTTGTATATGATATTGATGATTATTCAAATTTGGCTAAGAAGGCATGTGATAGGCATTTCAGTGTAGGTGCTGATGGCATAATGATTTGTAAAGATAGTTCTGTAGCAGATATAAAAATGATTTATTACAATTCGGATGGTTCTTTGGGAGAAATGTGTGGAAATGGTATAAGATGTTTTTCAAAATATGTATATGAAAAGGGTTTAGTTGAAACAAAGAATTTTGCAGTAGAAACTCTTGCGGGCATTAAGAATATAGTTCTTGATACTGATGAAAATAACAAGGTATTGTCTGTAAAAGTAAATATGGGATATCCAATATTTGAAAGTAAAAAGATACCTGTAGATATAAATCGTGAAAAAGCTATATTGGAGACAATAAATATTGAGGGAAGAGATTTGATCTTTTCTTCGGTACTTGTAGGAGTTCCTCATGTAGTTATATTTGTAGATAGTATTGACAATATAGATGTAAATGGATTGGGTAGAAAAATTGAAGTTCATCCCATGTTTCCTAAAAAGACAAATGTAAATTTCGTTGAAGTAAAAGATAGAAGAAATATAAATATTTATACTTGGGAAAGAGGAGCAGGTAGGACACTAGGATGTGGTACTGGTTCTTGTGCTAGTGTAGTTATAGGATATATGATTGAAAAACTAGACAGTGCGGTAAATGTAGTGACTGAAGGCGGTTCTATTCAAGTAGAGATAAAAAATGGTTTTGAAATATATATGAGAGGTGGTGCAAACATTATTTGCACGGGGGAATTTTTTAATATATAGTGGATTGTTTAATATAAATATTGTATACTTATTTTGTAGGATGACCTTTGTTTAGATCGCTAGGTTTAAATAAGGGTCATTTATATGGCTAAAGGAACGTATTTTTAAGTAAAAAATGTTAAAGGAGGGTTTATTTTGGAGCAATTGCTTTTAGGTATCAAAAGTCTTACATATCAACAGGTGATTATGTATTTTATTGGTGGTGTACTTATTTATTTGGCTATTAAAAAAGAATATGAACCTATGCTTTTGTTGCCTATAGGATTTGGTGCAATATTAGCTAATATTCCTGTGATACCTGGCGTTCCAGGAATAGCAAGTGATGAAGGAGTTTTAGGTATATTAAAAAATGCAGGTATTTTAAATGAACTTTTTCCAGCACTTATATTTATAGCAGTAGGAGCTATGATTGATTTTACACCACTTTTGCAGATGCCTTCAATGTTGTTTTTTGGTGCGGCTGCACAATTTGGTATATTTATGACTATATTGTTCGCACTGCTTTTAGGTTTTGATATAAAGGAAGCTGCTTCTATAGGAATAATAGGTGCTGCTGATGGACCAACCTCGATATTTGTTGCTTCAAGATTTGCGAAACACTTGTTAGGACCTATTTCTGTAGCTGCATATTCTTATATGTCATTAGTTCCTATTATACAACCAGCCATTATAAAATTATTGACTACTAAAAATGAAAGAAAAATAAGAATGGAATATAAAGAAGTGAAAGTATCGAAAACTGTAAAAATATTGTTTCCGATAATTGTTACAATCATTGCAGGAATAATTGCACCTATAAGTGTTACTTTGATAGGTTTGTTGATGTTTGGGAATCTAATTAGAGAGAGTGGAGTTTTAGATAGACTTTCTGAATCGGCACAAAATGAGCTTGCAAATTTGGTTACACTTTTACTAGGTATAACCATAGGATCTACTATGAGTGCAGAAGCTTTTTTGAACATTCAAACAGCCAAGATTATGGCTTTGGGATTGTTTGCATTTGTATTTGATACAGCAGGTGGGGTACTGTTTGCAAAGTTTTTAAATTTATTTGTTAAAAACAAGTACAATCCTATGGTAGGAGCTGCTGGAATTTCTGCTTTTCCAATGTCGGCAAGAGTTATACAGAAACTTGCGAAGGAAGAAGATCCAAGTAACTTTATTTTGATGCAGGCAGCTAGTGCGAATGTAGCTGGTCAAATTGGTTCTATTATTGCTGGAAGTGTAGTATTAGCATTACTTTCCTAGGAGGGATAATATGGGACTTAAAATGCTTTTATATGGAATGGGAACTACTTTCACTATACTTATAATTTTTTATTTTGCTATTAAGCTTCTTGTGAAACTTTTTCCAGAAAAATAATATGTAAAGGGCTCTAGTGTTGAGGTTAGTTAAAACTAGCTTCAATACTAGAGTTTTTTTATGGAATTGAAAGGAACTTTTAATAGAGTTTTAACGTATTATGTAGTGCAAAGAATTGAAGGAGGAATAGAAATGAACAGAAATTATAGATATGAAGATTTAGAAGGCTCAGATAGTTCTTTAGCTAGAGCTTATGTGCCATTTCAATTTATGAATCAAGTATATTCTAAAGAAGAAGCTCTTAAAAGAGGAACGTTATTTCCTGAATTGTATAGACCTTATAAATATAGCAATAGATATTGATGGAGGTGTTTTGCATGGATAGAGAACAAGTATGTTCATTAAGAGAAATCATGGAAGTAGATTTTGTAATAAAGGAGACAGCCTTATATTTAAATACTCATCCTACTGATGAAAGGGCTCTTCGACTACACAATACCTACTCTCAAAAACTTAAGGAGTTAGAATCTATTTATCAAGCGAAATATGGACCTTTGACAAATCATGAAATGAGTCAATTTCCTTGGGCATATATCAATGAACCTTGGCCTTGGGAATTTGATTTCAGCCTTTGCTAGAAGGAGGTTATAATATGTGGATTTATGAAAAAAAGCTTCAATATCCAGTTAGAGTTGACACATGCAATCCTACTTTAGCTGCTATGATTATAGAACAGTTTGGAGGACCTGATGGAGAATTATCAGCAGGGATTAGATATTTAACACAGAGGTGGACTATGCCTACAAATGAAGGGAAAGCCACATTGACAGATATAGGCACAGAAGAATTAGCCCATTGGGAAATTATTGGGACTATAGTGTGGAAGTTGGTAAAAGATGCACCAAAAGAAGCAATACAAGGCACTCCTTTTGAAACTCATTATGTAAATCATGGGAAAAGTCCTTTTCCACATAGTGCAGCAGGAGAGGCTTGGACTGCAGCATATATACAATCCAAAGCAGATCCAATAGCAGATTTACACGAAGATATGGCAGCAGAAGAAAAGGCAAGAGCTACCTATGAATACTTGATTAGAGTTAGTGACGACCCAGGAGTAAATGAAACTTTAGGTTTTTTAAGACAAAGAGAAATAGTTCATTTTCAAAGGTTTGGAGAAACACTACAAATTGTTCAAGAAGAAATAAATAGAAAGAAATATTATTAAAAATAGAAAATAGCCCCAATTGGGGCTATTCCTTATCTGTTAAATTTTCTTCTCCCATCTCTACTAATTTTCTAGTCATTAATCCTCCAACTTTTCCTCCATAAAAAATATTTTTAGTATTATCTATAGTTTTGTCTTGGGTAATATCAAGACCTAATTCCTTACTCATTTCGGCTTTAAATTGTTCAAGTCCTACTCTTGCATTGGGATCGATTTTCTTCATTTTATCACTCCTTATTTTTTAGACTTATATGTATTTTTTGCATTATATTCGATACAATACTAGGAATAAAATAGAAAAAATTATTTTGAAAGGAACTATTGTTGACTTTTATATTCATATATCGTATTATATAAATATAAGGATAAAGAGAGGATGCAAGCAATGAATCCAGATAAAAAATTATTAGAAGAAAAAGCAGAAATACTAAAAGCTATATCACATCCAGTAAGGCTTTGTATAGTTAGAAGATTATTGATTGAAGGAGAAAAAAATGTAACTGAAATGCAAAATTGTTTAGAAGCTCCTCAATCAACAGTTTCTCAACATCTAGCTAAATTGAGAGCATCTGGCATTATAGAAGGAAAAAGAGAAGGCACTGAAATTTATTATAGTGTAGTGAATGAAGATGTGAAAAAAATAATAAAAGCAATATTTTAATTTTTTATGTTTAAATTTGTTACATATTTAACAATTTGTCTTGTATGCAGTATATCGCAATATCTACATATTTAAATTATACGATAAAAGGAGGAAACTGAAATGCCAAAAAAGGTTTTAGTAGTTGGTGGAGTAGCTGGTGGAGCTACTACTGTAGCTAGACTTAGAAGATTGGATGAAGATGCTAAAATAATATTGTTTGAAAGAGGTGAATATATTTCTTTTGCAAATTGTGGTCTTCCATATTATATTGGTGGAACTATTGAATCGAGGGATTCACTATTGGTGCAGACGCCAGAAGCTATGAAAAAGAGATTTAATATTGATGTAAGGACAAAAAATGAAGTAATCAAAATATATAGAGATGATAAAGAAGTTGAAGTAAAGGATTTGAATACAGGAAATATTTATAGGGAATCCTATGATGTTTTAGTATTGTCTCCAGGGTCTACACCTCTAAAACCACCAATTTCCGGGATTGATGCACCAAATATTTTTACTCTTTGGAATATATCCGATACAGATGCTATAAAAGGATATATTGAGAAGAATTGTCCTAAAAAAGCTGTAGTAGTTGGTGGAGGATTTATAGGTCTTGAAATGGCTGAAAACTTACATGCACTTGGACTTGAAGTTTCTATAGTAGAAATGTTAAATCAAGTTATGGCACCTCTTGATTTTGAAATGGCAGAAATAGTTCATGAACATATTAGGTCAAAGGGTGGAAAACTTCATTTAGGTGATGGAGTGAAAAAATTCGAATACAAAGATGGCAAAACATATGTAGTTTTGCAAAGTGGGATTAGTATTGAGGCAGATTTGGTCATATTGTCAATAGGCGTAAGGCCAAATGGTCAATTGGCAAAGGATGCTGGTTTGGATGTAAACGAAAGAGGCGGGATAATAGTTGATGAATATTTAAGAACTTCTGACAAAAATATTTATGCTATTGGAGATGCTATAGAAGTGGTGGATTTTGTCAATGGAAATAAAACTATGGTTCCTTTGGCTGGTCCAGCAAATAAACAAGGAAGAATTGTAGCTGATAATATAGTGGGGAGAAACGAAAAATATAATGGTACTCAAGGAACCAGTATAGCTAAAATATTTGATATGACTGTGGCAACGACAGGAAACAATGAGAAGACATTGAATAGATTGGGAAAGAAGTATAAAGAAGATTATTTAATTTCTTTTATTCATGCAAAATCACATGCAGGATATTATCCACAAGCATTGCTTCTAACAATAAAGCTTATTTTTGACTTGAAAGGGAAAATATTGGGTGCCCAAATAGTTGGATATGATGGAGTAGATAAGAGAATAGATGTATTAGCTACTGCTATTCGCTTTGGAGGAACTATTTATGATTTAAAAGAATTGGAACTAGCTTATGCACCACCATATTCATCAGCTAAAGATCCTGTAAATATGTCTGGATTTGTAGCAGAAAATATATTGAACGGTGATGTAGAACCAATTCTTTGGAATGAAATGAAAGATTTAGATAGGGAAAAAATTATTATATTAGATGTAAGAGAAGCAGTTGAAAGAGAAATGGGATATATTGAGGGATCAATAAATATTCCACTAGATGAATTGAGAGATAGAATGGATGAATTAGATAAAGACAAAACTATAATTGTATATTGTGCTATAGGTCTTAGAGGATATATAGGTGCTAGAATATTAAAACAAAATGGTTTTAAAGTAAAGAATTTTTGTGGAGGATTTACAACCTATAAAAATTTGTTTATGTAAATTATCTTTGGGTAATTATGAAAAGGAAATTATAAAACTAAAGGGGGAATTTTATATGAACGCAATGACAGCGCAAAATTTACGCTCAGCTTTTGGCGGTGAAAGCCAAGCACATATGAGATATTTAATTTGGGCAGATAAAGCAGAAAAAGAAGGATTCCCAAATGTAGGAAGACTTTTTAGAGCTATTTCTTTTGCAGAACAAGTTCACGCTACAGGTCATTTTAAAGCTATGAAAGACGAAAGTGGCGACTTCCAAGTTACTGCTGGAGCAGGATTTGGTCTAGGAACTACTTCTGAAAACCTACAAGGGGCTATAAATGGAGAAAATTTCGAGGTAGAACAAATGTATCCAGCTTATATAGCTGTTGCAGAGTTGCAAAATGAAAAAGCAGCACTTCAATCCATGAAGTTTGCTATAGAAGCAGAAAAAGTTCACTCTAAAATGTACAGTGAAGCTAAAGAAGCAGTAGATGGAGGAAAAGATGTAGAATTCAATGAAGTTTATGTTTGCCCAATTTGTGGATATGTAGAGGCAAATGGAGCACCAGATAAATGTCCACTTTGTGGTGCAAAGAAAGAAATGTTTATAAAATATTAAATTGATTTGTTATAAAAACTCTAGGACTTTCCTAGAGTTTTTTACTCTCTATATTAGTAATTTATTGCCACATTAATCCGTAACAAAAAAGTACCTTTCAAAGCTAGTAAATAACGTTTTCGTATGGTATTATACAAGTATAAAGAATGAAAATGTATACTAGTTGCCGGATTATATTGATATGTGGGGTGTAGTGATGAATGGTGTATTCAAAGAAAGATGGATAGAAATACTCAAAATACTTTTAAATAGCACCCAACCTATGACTATAAGAGAGATGGAAACTAAGCTTAATGTTTCAAATAGGACAATTAGAAATGATTTGGATGAAATAGATATCTATCTTAAAGAAAATAAATATGGCAGCATTGTCAGGAAACCTAGAGTTGGAGTTTGGATTGAAATAGATCATAGTAGAGAAAACGAATTAAGAAAAATGTTTAATGAAATTGATAATTACGGAGGAGCTTTTTTGCCTGAAGAAAGACAAAGGTATATTTTGAAAGAATTGTTGAAGTGTGAAAAACCTATTACTATGGAGAAATTTGCTGAAAAGCTTTATGTAAGTAGAATAACAATACTTAAAGATATAAATAAAATAGAGGAGGATATAAAAAAATACAATTTATCTATTTTAAGAAAACAAAATCATGGAGTGGAAATCATAGGTAGCGAAAAGGATTTCAGAAAACTGGCTACAGAAGTGTTTAAGGAAGATAGAGACAAGTTTTCGCGGGAAAGCTTAAATTTCATAAGAGAACTTTTACTGGAAGCTGAAAGACAAATGGACTTTTTTTTTACTGATGAAGCAATGTCTAGCTTGATTTTTCATATATCTATTTCTGTTGAAAGGGTTAAACAAAGTAAAAGTATTAAATTGGATTGTGAAAAAAAGGATGAGATTAAATCACATAGAGAGTACAGTATAGCAAAGCGTATAGCTGAAAAATTGGAGAGCGAATTTTTAGTTTGTATACCTGAAGACGAGATATGTTATATAACTATGCATATATTAGGTTCTAAAATTCAAAGAGATTATAGATATGATGACGAAAGACTCTTATCTATTTTAGATAAAGATGTGGTTAAATTATCTATGGAAATAATAGAGCTTATAGGAAGTATTTTGTCAGTTGATTTGAGCAATGACAAGGTACTATTGACTGGTTTAGCTCTTCATTTAGAACCTACTGTCAATAGGCTTAAGTATGATCTTGTTATAAAAAATCCTTTATTACCTGAAATAAAGAAGAACTATCCAAGTATTTTTGGAGCAAGCTGGGCAAGCAGTGTATTGTTTGAAAAGTATTATGGATATAAAGTCAATGAAGATGAAATAGGATATATTGCTATTCATATTGGTGCTGCATTGGAAAGACAAAAAATAAATACAAAAGCTATAATTGTTTGTTCAAGTGGTGTAGGAACTTCTCAGCTAGTATCTGTGCGACTTGGCAAAGCTCTTCCTGATTTGGATATAGTAGATGTAATCTCAGTACATGAGGTAGAGAATATTGAAAACAAAAATTTCGATATAGTTATTTCAACAGTACCTTTTGAATATTCTTTAAAACCTGTTATACAGATAAGCCCATTTGTTGAAGAAAGAGATATAGAAGAAATCAAAAAATGGATTAAAAATATAGAAGGAATAAGAAAACCATATAAGAAAATACTAGACGATGCATTAGGTATATTTTTTAGCCCTTCTCTTATATTTCCAAAATTAAATTTAAAAACTAGAGAAGAGGTAATTAATGTACTTGGCGATTACATGTTGAAATATGGGTATATAGAACCAGCTTTTTTAGATGAAGTATTTGAAAGAGAAAAAATCACATCTACTGCTATAGGAAAAGGGGTTGCAATACCTCATGGAAACCAAAGATATGTGAAAAGGCCTGTAATAGCGTTGGCTATATTAGAAAAACCAGTTCAATGGGGAGAAAGCACTGTAGATTTAGTCTTTATGTTGGCGCTTAAAGAAGAATCAAGGTTTAATATAAAAAAATTTTTTTCTAAATTTTATGAAATATTAGGCGATGAAGAAGTTTTGAATGATATCAGAAAGTTGAGTTCAAGTGAAGAAATATATGGTTATTTGTCAAGAAGGTGAGTGTTGTGAGAATATTAGCTGTAACATCATGTCCATTAGGGCTTGTATATACTCATTTGGCAAAAGAAGCATTGTTAAAGGCAGCAGATAAATTAGGAATAGATATAAAAGTAGAGACACAAGGAGAAATACAAAGTGATATTATAGGAGAAGAAGATATTAAAGAAGCAATAGCTGTAATTTTAACTAATGATATGCCTATTGGCAATATAAAAAGATTTGAAGGATTGCCCAAAATATATATAAGCTGTAAAGATATAATAAACAACTCTGAAGATATTATTAAAAAGATAATTTAAATTAAAAATGGGAGGAATTCAAATGTATAGAGAAACAGTAGTGTTGAAAAATGAAACAGGTCTACATGCTAGACCAGCAAGTTTATTTGTTAAAGAAGCTTCTAAATATGTATCAGATATAAAAGTTGAAAAAGATGGGAAAGAATACAATGCCAAAAGTATCATGGGGATATTGAGTATGGGTGCAGCTATGGGAACAACTATAAATATAATTGCAGATGGAAAAGATGAAGAAGAGGCAGTAAAGGCATTGGTAGAATTAGTAAATAGCAAATTTGGAGAATAGGGGGTAGTATACCATGAAGGGTATAGGAGTGTCTCCCGGTATTTCTATTGGGAAAGTTTTTCTGAAAGAAGAAATAGAAGCAAAAGTTGAAAAGAAAAATATAGAAAATATCTCTGATGAAATAGCTAAATTAAATGCTGCTATTGAAAAGAGTTTAAAAGAAGTTAAATCAATTTATGAGTATGCTTTAAAAAATCTAGGAGAAAAAGAGGCTGAAATATTTTCCGCTCATAAATTGATGTTAGAAGACCCAGAATTTATTGATTTCATAAAAGAAAAAATAAAGCTCGAAAGTGTAAATGCAGAATGGGGAGTTAAAGAAGCTTCAAACAATTATATTTCCATACTAGAAAATATGGACAATGAATATTTAAAAGAAAGAGCTGCTGATATAAAAGATATATCTAAAAGACTTATAAACAATTTGATGGGTATAGAAAATATAAGTTTATCTACATTAGAAGAAGAATATATTATTGTTTCAAAAGATTTAACTCCATCTGATACTGCTCAGATGAGAAAAGACAAAGTACTTGGTTTTGTAACTGAAGTTGGAGGTAGGACATCTCATACTTCTATTATGGCTAGGACCTTAGAGCTTCCTGCAGTTGTTGGAGTAAAAGATATGACAAAATCAGTTAAAAACAATGATATGATCATCATTGATGGAGAAGAAGGAACTGTGATTATAAATCCAACTCAAGATGAAATAAATACTTATAAAGAAAAAAGAAAAGCATTTGAAGAATTTAAAAATAAATTGAAAGAACTAAAGAATAGTAAAAGTATTTCAAAGGATGGCTATAAGGTTGAAATTGCTGGGAATATAGGTACTCCAAATGATATAGATAAAGTAATTGAAAATGGCGGGGAAGGCGTAGGACTATATAGAACAGAATTCTTATATATGGACAGAGATAAACTACCTACAGAAGAAGAACAATTTGAATCCTATAAAATCGTGGCAGAAAAATTAGAAGGAAGACCATTAGTCATTAGAACTCTTGATGTAGGTGGAGATAAAGAGCTACCATATTTAGAAATGCCAAAAGAAATGAATCCATTTTTAGGCTATAGAGCTATTAGACTTTGTTTAGATAGAGTAGATATATTTAAAGTTCAATTGAGAGCTATATTGAGAGCCAGTGCATATGGAAATATAAAGATAATGTTTCCTATGATATCTAGTTTAAAAGAATTTAGAGATGCAAAACAAATTCTTGAAGAAGTAAAAAATGAATTGAGAGTTGAGAAAATTCCATTTAACGAAAATATTGAAGTGGGAATAATGGTTGAAATACCTTCTGCAGCAATACAATCCGATGTATTTGCTAAGGAAGTGGATTTCTTCAGTATAGGAACGAATGATCTTATTCAATATACTCTTGCAGTAGATAGAGGAAATGAAAATATATCTTATTTATACAGTCAGTACCATCCAGCAGTACTTAGACTTATCAAAATGACTATAGAGAATGGTCATAAAGAAGGAATTTGGGTAGGTATGTGTGGAGAAGCTGCTGGAGATGAGAGGCTTATTCCGATACTTTTAGGGATGGGACTTGACGAATTTAGTATGAGTGCTTCTTCTATATTGAAAGCAAGATATATAATCAAAAATATTTCAAAAATTGAAATGGAAAATATGATTGAAGAAATTTTAAATTTAGAAACCCCTCTACAAGTTAAACAATATATAGATGAAAAAATAACCTTCAAGCATTAATGCTTGGGGTTATTTTTTTAAAAAAATCAAATACTACTAAGTATAATATGGAGGTGAATTTTTTGAATATTAGATTGTTTATCATTGCAATAACACCAGCAATAGCCATAATAGCAGGTATATATTTAAGCGATAGATATGACAGAGAACCTTTTAAAATTCTTCTTTTAACTTATATATTAGGTGCATTGGCAGTTATACCAACTATTTTTGTAGAGCAATTTTTAAGCTATTTCAATATATTACCTGGTATATTTGGATCTTTCTATACCGCCTTTATAGTAGCAGGACTTACAGAAGAGTATTTTAAAAGATTAGTAGTATTAAAAACTGCATACAAAACGAAATACTTTAATGAAAAATTAGATGGTATAGTTTATGCTGTGCTTTCATCTATGGGATTTGCCACAGTAGAAAATATAATATATGTGGTATATAGATATAGCTATAATCCATATATTGGCTTTTACAGAGGAATACTTTCAGTTCCAGCTCATGGAGTATTTGCTGTAACTATGGGGTATTATTTGTCATTGGCAAAATTTAGTCAAGAAGAAGGAAGAAAAAAAAGAAACTATAGAAGATCATTATATATGCCAATTATTTTCCATGGTATATTTGATTTTATACTTATGGCCAATATTCCTCAATTGACTATAATATTTTTGCCTTATGTTGTATATTTATGGTGGTTAAATGAAAGAAGACTTAGCAAGTATTTATATGATTCTAAATCTAGATTTATAGGAGAAAAAAGAGAAAGAGAATAGATGTTGAAGAAAAATTATTTTAAGTGTAAAATATTAGTATGAAATATTTTAAGGAGAATTTTATGAAAAATAAAAAATTATATATTATATTTATTTTATTGTTGGTATTGCTTTTCTCTTCTCTTCATTATTCTTTTTATAGGGGAGATATTTTTAAAAATGAGACAAGCAATGATATAGTTTCTCATGAGAAAGAAAAAACAATTGAAGAAGAAAAGCCAGTTGAAGATAGAAAAAGTACTGCCACTATATTAGCAGCAGGAGATGTTATGTTTCATGCTCCTCAAATAAAGGGAGCTTATGATTCAAATACAAACACTTATGATTTTAAAGATAATTTTAAATATGTAAAAAAATATGTAGAAGCTGCAGATTTAGCATTGGTAAATTTTGAAACAGTTACAGCTGGAGAAGATGTAGGATTTAAAGGATATCCAAATTTCAATTCGCCTATGGAATCTTTAGAAGCATTGTCTTATACAGGATTTGACATATTGTCTACGGCAAATAATCATGCATTGGATCAAGGGAAAAAAGGTCTTTTATCAACTATAGAAAATATTGAAGCAGCTGGGCTTAAAAATATTGGAACTTATCGTGAAAAAAATGAACCATTACTTATTGAAAAGGTCAATGATATAAATATAGGTCTACTTTCTTATACTTATGGTTGCAATGGAATGGAATATACATTGACACAAGAAGAATTGGGCTATATGATAAATATTATAGATGAGGACAAGATAAAAAATGATATTTATAAATTAAAAGAAATGGGTTCAGATATAGTAGTTGTGTTTATTCATTGGGGAAATGAATATCAAATGGAGCCTTCAGAAGAACAAATGGAATTGGGAAGAAAAATGGTGGAATGGGGAGCAAATATAATATTTGGCAGTCATCCTCATGTTATTCAGAAGACGGAAATTGTAGAATATGGTGGAAAAGATAATTTTATTATATATTCCCTGGGAAATTTTTTGTCAAATCAACGAAGGGAAACTATAAAAAATAAGTATACAGAAGATGGAATCATGATAAATATAGAAGTAGAAAAGGACTTTGCCAAAGGCGAAACTACTATTAAAAATATTACATATATACCTACTTGGGTTAAAAAATATAGTTCTAATGGAAAAGCTAAATATGAAATAATACCTATTGATGAATTTATAGATAAAGAAACTAATCAGGAAATTTTGGCAAAAATTAAGGAATCTTATGAGAATACAATGAAGAAAGTTAGCCAGCAATAATATCTGGCTTTTTTGATTAATAAAAATTAATATATATATTATTAATTTTTATCTGTATTTATTTAATTTAGCAATTATTTGTTATATAATAGAATTATATTGTTTTATTCTAAAATAGAATATAAGGATGTGTGGGGTCTTGCAATATTTAAAAGAATTGTTTCTAAATATTAGAATTAGAGACATAATAGATATTTTAATAGTTGCTTTTGCTTTTTATAAATTGTTTATGCTTATAAGAGAAACTAGAGCAGAACAGTTGACTAAAGGAATTTTAGTTTTGTTTGTTGCTACTAAAATAAGTGAATGGCTTGAACTTTATACAGTTTATTGGATATTGGAAAAAACTATGACTGTTGGAGTCCTTGCGATTCTTATTGTATTTCAACCTGAACTTAGAAGAGCACTAGAATATTTAGGAAGAAGTAGATTTTTCACTAAATCTTTTATGGAGATAAAAGATGAGAATGTAAATGAGAATGTGGATGAAATAGTGGATGCTGTTGCTTCACTTTCGAGACAAAAAATTGGAGCACTTATAGTTATGGAAAGAGAAACTGGGTTGAATGAAGTTGTAGAAACAGGAACCAGAATAGATGGTAAAATATCTAGTGGTTTACTCATAAACATATTTATACCTAATACACCACTACATGATGGAGCAGTTGTGATAAAGGAAGATACAATTAAAGCAGCGGGATGTTTCTTGCCTTTAACGGACAATATGTCTTTGAGCAAGGAACTAGGTACTAGACATAGAGCGGCTTTGGGAGTTTCGGAAAAATCTGATTGTTTAGCTATTGTTGTTTCAGAAGAAACAGGAGCTATATCAATAGCTGAAAATGGAAGTTTAGCGAGGTATCTAGATGTAAAGACATTGAAGCAAATACTTTTAGATTTATATAAACCCAAAGAACAAAGACAAAGTTTTTTAATAAAGTGGAGGCGGAAAGATGAACAAGGAGAAGAAGAATGATCTGACTGTCAAGATTTTTGCCTTGGCTATAGCTATTATTTTGTGGAGCTATGTAATGAATGATGTCAACCCGAGAATAACAAAAGAATGTAGAAATGTAGATGTTGTCTTTAGAAATTTAGAAGTACTAGATCGCTCAGGTTTGGTTTTAATGGAACCACAAGAAATAAAAGTAAATGTAAAAATTTCAGGTAGAAGAAGTGATGTTCTAAAAATTAAGGACAAAGATATTGTGGCAATAGCTGATTTAAGTGGATATTCAGAGGGAACCAAGAAAGTTCCTATTTATTTAGAGGTTCCAAGCAAAGTAGAATTGGTAGATTATAGTCCAAAAGAAGTATCTTGTACTTTTGAAAAAATTGTATCTAAGGAAAAGGCAGTTACAATAAAAACTAATGGCAAACTTCCAAATGGCTATAGTATTGGAGAGGCTGAAGTAAAACCTCAATTAGTCTTTTTGAAAGGTCCTAGAAGTTGGGTCAATTCTGTTTCTGAAGTATTGGCAATTGTAGATATTTCAGGAAGAACCAGTGATATAAATATTACAGTTCCTATTAAGTTAGTAGATGATGGAGGAAATGATGTAAGAGGGGTAGAAAAAGATCCAAATAGAGTAGATATATATATTCCTGTTTATAGAACGAAATCTGTACCAATTGAAATTCAAACTCAAGGAGAATTTCCAAGTGACGTTGAAATAACTGCTCTTAGTGTTTCACCAAGTCGTGTAGATATAAAAGGATATGGAGATTTAATTGGTAGTATCAATTCTATAAAAACAAGTCCTGTTGATGTAAAAGAGCTTATGGATAAACGATCTGTGGATGTAAGTTTGATGTTGCCTGAAGGGGTAGAGCTGTTAAATCCAGAACAAAAAATAAGTGTCAGATTAAATTTGGAAAAAATTGAAACCAAGACTTTTGAATATAATTTTAATGAAATAAATATTAAAAATTTAAGCGGAGATTTAACTGCTGAAATTGTTGATTCCTATGGGAATGTGGCTATTACTCTTAAAGGTCCTGAAACGATCTTAAATGGTATAACTAAGGAATCTATTTCTCCAGAAATAGATTTAAGCGGATTGGGTGAAGGAACCTATGATGTAAATATAAATATAAGAGAAGCCCAAGGAGTTAAAGTAGAAAGTATTTCACCATCTAG
Organism: Sporanaerobacter sp.; assembly: GCF_047830725.1. NCBI lineage: Bacteria > Bacillati > Bacillota > Tissierellia > Tissierellales > Sporanaerobacteraceae > Sporanaerobacter > Sporanaerobacter sp. Next base: position 1,539,005 of record NZ_CP181252.1, read on the forward strand.
TATAAGAGTTACCTTGAAAAAAGAATAGAAGGAGTGAAAGCATGAGAGAGTATGTACTAGTTATAAATCCTGGTTCTACTTCTACAAAAGTTGCTATCTATAAAGGAAAAGAAATGATTAAGATGAAAAAAATCGAGCATAGTGCTGAAGAACTGGAAAAGTATAAAAAAGTTTCAGATCAATATGATTATAGATTAAATTTAATATATGAATGGCTGCGATCTGAAGGGATAAGCACATCTTCTTTGATAGCAGTTGTGGGAAGAGGGGGTTTGCTTAGATCTATACCTGGTGGAACGTATGTTGTCACTGAAAAGATGATAGAAGACTTAGAAATAGGAATACAAGGTGAACATGCTTCAAATTTAGGTGGAATTTTGGCAAAAGGTATTGCGGATAGTGAAAAAATAAAAGCCTTTATAGTAGATCCAGTGGCAGTTGATGAGTTTGAAGATATAGCTAGGATTTCTGGACTTAAGGAAATAGAAAGAAGATCTTTAGTTCATGCTTTAAATATAAAGGCAGTATCTCACAGAAGAGCTAAAGAACTTGGGAAAAATTTAAGTGAATTGAATTTTGTGGTAGCTCATCTAGGTGGAGGAATATCAGTAACTCCAGTTAAATTTGGGAAAATGATAGATGCAAATAATGCAAGTGAAATGGGACCTTTTTCTCCTGAAAGGACAGGTAGTCTTCCTGTGGGAGATTTAGTTAGGCTTTGTTATTCAGGGAAATATACTCTTGATGAAATGAAAATAAAGATAAAAGGCAAAGGTGGATTAATGTCCTACCTTGGGACTACAGATGGAAGGAAAATAGAAGAAAGAATAAAAAATGGCGATGAGTATGCAGAGCTAATTTATAGTGCAATGGCTTATCAAATAGGAAAAGAAATAGGTGCTATGGCAACAGTTCTAGAAGGCAAAGTAGATAATATCATACTTACAGGAGGATTAGCTTATTCAGAGTATTTGGTAAACATCATAAAAGATATGATAGAATTCATTGCAGAAGTAGTGATCTATCCAGGAGAAGATGAAATGAAAGCTCTGAATGAGGGAGTTTTAAGAGTTCTTGAAGGAGAAGAAAAAGAAAAAATTTATGAAAATGAGGTGTTGTACTAATGGTGAAAGGCTTTGATGATTTATTAGAATTGGCCAAAAAGAAAGGGCCAAAGAAATTAGCAGTTGCAGTAGCTCAAGATAGAGAAGTACTTTTAGCTGTAAAAAAAGCAAAGGAACTAGGAATTGCAGATGCAATATTGATAGGAAATAAGGAAGAAATTGAAAAGATTGCAAAGGAGGTAGGATTAGATTTAGCACAGTTTGAAGTTATAGATGAAGTGGACAATGTTTTAGCTTGTAGAAAGGCTGTAAGTCTTGTTAGCTCAGGAAGTGCCGATGTAGTAATGAAAGGTATTATAGATACAGCTGTTATCATGAAACAAGTACTAGATAGTGAGATTGGACTTAGAACTGGGAAAGTTATAAGTCATGTGGCTGTATTTAGTGTACCTACATATGAAAAAATACTTACAATAACTGATGCTGCTATGAATATACATCCTGATTTAAATCAAAAGAAAGAGATAGTCGAAAATGCCGTGTCTTTTGCACATAGCTTAGATATAGCTAATCCAAAAGTTGCAATAGTATGTGCAAGGGAAAAGGTTTCCCCAAAGATGGAAGCAACTGTTCATGCTAAAGAGTTAGAAGATATGAATAAAAATGGAGAAATAAAAGGTTGTATAATTGGTGGACCTTTGGCATTAGATAATGCAATATCAAAAGAGGCAGCAAAACACAAAGGAATAGATAGTCCTGTGGCTGGAGATGCAGATATATTAGTTGTACCTAATATAGAAGCAGGAAATGTATTGTATAAATCATTGACATTTTTTGCAGGAGCAAAAAATGCAGGGCTTATAGTAGGAACTAGTGCTCCAATAGTTTTGACATCTCGTTCCGATACTGAAGAAGCAAAATTGTATTCTATTGCATTAGGTGTTTTGATGGCATCAAAGAATTAGAAAGGAGATATCAAATGGAAACTTATAGACTTTTAGTTATAAATCCAGGAAGTACTTCTACTAAAATTGCTGTATTTGAAAACGAAGATACAATATTTGAAGAAACTCTTAGACATTCTACTGAAGAATTGTCTAAATATGAAAAGATATATGATCAATATGAATTTAGAAAAAATATAATAGTTGAGTCTTTAAAGAAGAATGGCATAGAAATAGAATCCTTAAGTGCAGTGGTAGGTAGAGGAGGAATGTTAAAACCTATAGAAGGTGGAACATACAATGTCAATGAAAAGATGCTTGAAGATTTGAAGGTTGGAGTACAAGGACAACACGCTTCAAATCTTGGAGGTATAATTGCACATGAAATTGCTTCAACAATAGGCAAGCCTTCTTATATAGTAGATCCAACAGTTGTTGATGAAATGGAAGACATAGCAAGAATTTCAGGCATGGCTGATATAGAGAGAAAGAGCGTGGTACATGCTTTAAATCAAAAGGCTATAGCAAGGAGACATGCATCCAAGCAAGGCAAAAAATATGAAGAAATGAATTTGATAGTAGCTCACCTAGGTGGTGGAATATCTGTAGGTGCTCATAGAAAAGGTAGAATAATAGATGTAAATAATGCTCTTGATGGAGATGGGCCATTTTCACCAGAACGTTCAGGTGGTCTTCCAGTTGGAGATTTAGTTAAACTTTGCTATTCAGGGAAGTATACTCTTGATGAAATGGATAAAAAGATAAAAGGAAAAGGTGGATTGGTTTCTTATCTTGGAACTAATGATGCAAGAGAAGTAGATAAAATGATTGAAGATGGAAATGAAGAAGCAAAATTAGTTTATGAAGCTATGGCTTATCAGGTTGCTAAGGAAATTGGTAGCTGTGCAGCTGTTCTTAAAGGAGATGTAGATGGGATACTTATTACAGGCGGAATAGCTTATGACAAGATGTTTACTGGTTGGTTAGTTGATAGAGTAAAGTTTATTTCTGATGTATATATTTATCCTGGTGAAGATGAATTGAGGGCTTTGGCTGAAGGAGGACTTAGAGTTCTTAGAGGAGAAGAAAGTCCGAAAGAATATTTATAGAATAAGGTGGAGATATGTCGAAAGAAAATAGGATTAGAATCATTATTGGTCATTATGGTAGTGGCAAAACTGAATTCAGCATAAATTATGCTGTAAAGTTGGCAAAAGAAGGCAAAAAAGTTGCGTTGATTGATTTAGATGTGGTAAATTTATATTTTAGAAGTAGAGAAAAAGAAGAAATGCTGACTGATTTAGGGATAAAGGTTATCTCTAGTTCTATAAAAGCTTCTGCAGTTGATATTCCAGCTATTTCAGCAGAAGCCTATGGTCCATTGGAAGATAGTACATTTGATACAATATTAGATGTAGGAGGAGACCCAGCTGGGGCTAGAGTACTGGGGAGATATCATGATTTACTTAAAGATGGAGAATATGAAATGTACTATGTATTAAATGCCAATAGACCTGAAACTAGTACTTTAGAAAAAGCGCTAGGGTACTTAAATGGGATAGAGGGTATTGCAAGAGCTAAAGTTACAGGAATTATCAACAATACCCATATGTTAAAGAGTACAACAGTTGAGGATGTTATGAAGGGCCAAAAATTGGCAGTAGAGCTTTCTCAAAAGCTAGATATACCAATTAAATATATATCTGTATTAGAAGATGTTGCTAAAGAACTTCCAAGAGATTTGGAAGGTGAAATCTTTCCAATTAAATTATACATGAGGGAAGATTGGATGCTTTAAAATTTTATTTAAGGAGGGAGATTAGAGTGCCTAAAGCAAAAGGAAAAGTTACATTTGATGAAAACATTTGCAAGGGTTGTGGACTATGTGTTTCAGTGTGTCCAATGAAAATCATATCATTAGATCAAGAAAAGATAAATGCAAAAGGGTATCACCCTGCTACAGTTAAAGAAATGGACAAATGTATAGGTTGTGCTAGTTGTGCTACTATGTGTCCAGATGTAGTCATTACAGTTGAAAGAATTACTGAATAATAAAAAAAGAGGAGGGTTTAACTATGGCTAAAGTTCTCATGAAGGGAAATGAAGCTATTGGAGCCGCTGCTATTGAAGCAGGTTGTAAGTATTTTTTTGGTTATCCAATAACACCTCAAAGTGAATTGCCTGAGTATATGTCCAGGGAATTGCCAAAGATAGGTGGATGTTTTTTACAAGCAGAAAGTGAAATTGCTGCTATAAATATGGTGTATGGAGCTGCTGGATCAGGTGCAAGAGTTATGACATCTTCATCAAGTCCAGGAATTTCATTGAAACAAGAGGGAATTTCCTATATCGCAGGAGCAGAATTGCCTTGTCTTATAGTCAATATAATGAGAGGTGGCCCAGGGTTAGGAAGTATTCAACCTTCACAAACTGATTATTTCCAAGCAACTAGAGGTGGAGGAAATGGTGATTATAAACTCGTAGTTCTTGCACCTTCAAATGTACAAGAACTAGTAGATTTAATCATAGAAGGATTTGATATAGCTGATCAATATAGAAACCCAGTTATGATACTTGGAGATGGAATGATTGGTCAAATGATGGAACCAGTTGAATTTAAAGAACCTAAGAAGAGAGATTTGCCTCCAAAAGATTGGGCTACAACAGGTACAGGTGGAAAGAGAAAACCAAATATTATAAACTCACTATATTTAGCTGCAGAAGAATTAGAAGAACATAACAAAAAACTTCAAGCTAAATATAAGGCAATCAGAGAAAATGAAGTCAAAGTAGAATCATACAATGTAGAAGATGCAGATGTAGTTATAGCATCTTATGGAACTACGTCAAGAATTGCAAAGACTGCAATTGCACAACTAGAAAAGGAAGGATATAAAGTAGGACTTATAAGACCTATTTCCTTATGGCCATATCCATATGATGAGTTCAAGAAGATAAGTGATAAATGTAAGGGAATATTGACTGTAGAAATGAATACAGGACAAATGGTAGATGATGTTAAAATTGCTGTGAATGGAAAATTCCCAGTATATTTCTATGGAAGAACTGGTGGAATGGTTCCTACTCCTAAAGAAATTGTTGATAAAGTCAAGGAAATCTATGGAGGTGAAAGATAATGGCAGTAGTATTTGAAAAAACTAAAGGCCTAACAGATGTTCAAACTCACTATTGTCCAGGATGTACTCATGGTATAGTTCATAGACTAGTTGCTGAATCATTAGAAGAACTAGGAGTTCTTGACAATGCAATAGGAGTTGCACCAGTAGGCTGTTCAGTATTAGCATATAATTACTTCAATTGTGATATGCATGAAGCTGCTCATGGTAGAGCACCTGCAGTAGCTACAGGTATTAAGAGAGTACAGCCAGATAAGTTCGTGTTTACTTATCAAGGTGATGGAGATTTAGCTTCTATAGGTACTGCTGAAATAGTTCATGCTGCACATCGTGGTGAAAAAATTTCAACTATATTTATAAACAATGCTATATATGGGATGACAGGTGGACAAATGGCACCAACTACTCTTGTTGGGCAAAAAGCTACTACAGCACCTTATGGTAGAGATGAAGCTCATTGTGGTAGACCTATAAGAATGGCTGAAATGCTAGCTACTATTCATGGGGCTCAATTTGTTGAAAGAGTAGCAGTGAACAATCCAGCAAATGTTAGAAAAGCAAAACAAGCTATAAAGAAATGTTTTGAAGTTCAATTAGAAGGGAAAGGTTTTGGTATAGTAGAAGTTCTTTCAGCTTGTCCAACTAACTGGGGATATACACCAGTAGAAGCACTAAAATGGTTAGAAGATAATATGATACCTTATTATCCTCTAGGAAATTTAAGAACTCCAGAGGAGGTGGAATAAATGGAAAGTAGAATAGTTTTTGCAGGTTTTGGTGGACAAGGCGTTATGGCTATGGGACAACTCATAACTTATGCAGGAATGATTGAAGGGAAAAATGTATCTTGGCTTCCATCCTATGGTCCAGAAATGCGTGGAGGTACTGCAAACTGTGGAGTTGTAGTATCTGATGAGCCAGTAGGTTCTCCAGTAGTTGTAGATGCTACTTCAGCAGTAGTTATGAATAAGCCATCTTTGGATAAATTCGAAAAAGACATAGTACCAGGCGGAAAACTTTTCATTAATTCATCACTAATAGATAAAAAAGCTACAAGAGAAGATATTGATGTATACTATATTCCAGCAAATGAAATAGCTATAGAACTAGGAAATGATAAAGTAGCTAATATGGTTATGTTAGGTGCTTATCTAGAAGTTACAAAATTAGTAAAAGTTGAGTCTATATTAGAAGCTTTCACTAAAGTATTTGGAGAAAACAAAGCACGTTTCTTGCCTTTAAATCAAAAAGCAATAGAAAAAGGGGCAGAAGCTGTTAAATCTCAATTATAAGTATTAGTTTACAAATAAAAGTCAGCATATGCTGACTTTTATTTGTAAAAGAAAGGAGATATGGTGATATTATGTGGGGCATTATAGCTACTTGGGCAATGGCATATGATGGAGTTTCAAAGGGAAGTAAATTACTTGTAGATAAACATTCTGCGGTAGATGCCATAGAAGAGACAATTAAATCAGTAGAGGATGAACCAAGCTTTAGATCTGTTGGATATGGTGGACTTCCCAACGAAAAAGGAATTGTAGAATTAGATTCTGGATTTATGGATGGAGACAAATTATCAGTTGGTGCGGTTGGAGGAATTACTGGATTTAAAAATCCAATATCTATTGCTATAAAATTAAGTGAGGAATCATATAATAATTTTTTGGTAGGAAGTGGCGCAGAGGAATACGCAAGATTAAATGGATTTGAAGAAAAGGATATGAGTACTGAAAGGTCCTTAGAAATTTGGAGAGAAAAGAAAAAGCGTTTTTCAGAAGAAAATATAAAGGCCTATGATGGACATGATACAGTTGGAGTTGTAACACTAGATACATATGGAAAAATGTGTGTTGGAACATCAACTAGTGGTTTATTTATGAAAAGAGAAGGTCGTATTGGGGACTCGCCACTTTGTGGAGGAGGTTTTTATGTAGATAGCGAAGTAGGTGGTGCAGCAGCTACTGGAGTTGGGGAAGATATAATGAAAGGTTGCTTATCCTATGAAGTTGTTAGGCTTATGAAGGAAGGGCTTAATCCACAAGAAGCAGCTGAACGAGCAGTAGCAGAATTCAGTGAAAAGCTAAAGCGTAAAGCTAATCTTTCAAGAGACATTTCTGTAGTTTGTATGAACAATAAAGGAGAATGGGGAATAGGTACCAATATAGATGAGTTTTCATTTGTAGTAGCTAAAGAAGGAATGGATATTAAAGCGTACATAGTAAAACGCCAAAAAGAGAGAATAGAGTTTGTTGAAGCTACAAATAAATGGATAGATAAATATATGAAAAAAGAAATAAAATAATGAAAAAAAGTGCAGCAAAATATATTTTGCTGCACTTTTTTAAATGAGAAAAATTTAGGGAATACATCCTATAAAAGCTTGATTTAATTATATATGTTTGATATAATATGTTTTAAGGATAATTTACCAATTTTTTATGAGTTTTCATTTCGTGAAACTCTTTCTAGATTAGTATTTCAGTTCATATTTTATCTAATATTTCTTTTCAATAATTCAAAGACATACACAATAAATCGACTAAAAAACCAATAATATGATAAAAGCTATACAATAGCTTGTTTATGTATACAAAAAAACAACTGACAAAATATGTCAAATTCCAACATATATTTATATCGCTTAATTTTTTCACAAATAAAGTGAGAAGAGCGGGGGAACCAATATTTGGGGTGAATCCTTTTTATTCCATAAGGTAGGGTATGCCCTTAACCCGAACCCATCAGCTAACCTCGTAAGCGTGGAAGGGGGATTGGTATTCTATTGTCACCTGACTATGGTTCCCCATAGTCTTTAATTTTGCTGTAAATATTTTAGGTATTCAAAGGAGGTAATAGTATGATTTATTCAGTATTAGGTGCAGGTAATGGTGGAATTGCTATGGCTGGCTATTTGGCCAAGAGTGGATTTACAGTAAATTTGTACAATAGAACTTTAGAAAAAATAATGCCACTAATTGAGAATCCAACTATTGTTCTTACTGGGGAAGAAGAAGGCATTGGAGTGTTAAATAAAGTTAGCAGCAATGTGGGGGAAGTGATAAAAGATGCTGATATTATAATGGTGACTATTCCAGCTATGGGTCACAATTATATTGCAAAAGAGATGGCTCCCTATTTGGAGGATGGGCAGATAATTGTTTTAAATCCTGGAAGGACAGGAGGAGCTTTGGAAGTATATAGTACTATAAGAAAATGTGGCTGTGACAAGGATATTGTAGTAGCTGAAGCACAAACCTTTATATATGCTTGTCGTGCTACGAGTCCCAATAGTGCCCATATTTTCAAAGTAAAGAATGAAGTTTCACTAGCTTGTATACCAGCAATTAGAACAGATGAAGTGATAAGTATGCTTTATAGTGCCTATCCACAATTTAAACCAGCAAGAGATGTCATTGAAACAAGTTTAAACAACTATGGAGCTATATTTCATCCAGCTCCAACACTATTAAATAGTGGTCATATAGAAAGGGGAGCACCATTTGAATATTATAAAGAAGGAATTACTCCATCTATAGGTAAGTTTTTAGAAAAGATGGATGAAGAAAGGATAAAAATTGCTAATATTATAAATACAAAAACTATATCAGCTAAGGAATGGCTATACGAGTCTTATGGTGCTAGTGGAGAGTGTCTTTATGATGCAATTCAAAACAATCCAGGTTATAATGGATTGGTGGCTCCTAAAGGTTTAAATATCAGATATATATATGAAGATGTTCCATATAGTTTGGTTCCCATGTCTTCAATTGCTAAAATGTTTAATTTAGAAACGCCATATATTGATTCCATTATAAGCTTGGCTATACTCATGACAGGGCGAGATTTTTGGAACAATGGAAGAACAGTAGAAAGATTGGGATTAGATGGACTAAGTATTGATGAAATTCATGAATTTGCTCAAACAGGTACTATTTCTAAAAATAGTGAGGTGGTGGCATAATGAAAAAAATAATTGCAGCAACTATAGGAAATTGCGTTCATGTAGCAGGTACAATGAATTTTCTCAATTTGGCAGAAAAGGAAGGATACGAGACAGATTTTATTGGAATTGCATTGCCAATAGATGCCATTATAGAAAAGATAAAAGAACTAAATCCTGATATAGTGGCGTTAAGTTATAGACTTACTCCAGAACCATTAGAAAAGATACTTGATGAGTTAAAGGAAAAAATTGCAGATGAAAATATATCAAATATTACTTGGATATTTGGAGGTACAGAACCTACAGCAAAAGTTGCTGAAAAAACAGGAATATTTACTAAAATATTTTATGGGACTGAAGATATAGATGAAGTTATAGGATATTTGAAGGGAAAAGATTATATAGAAGAGGAAAATTATCCTAGAGATTTGATTTCAAGAATTGAGTCCAAATATCCCTACCCTATATTGAGACATCATTTAGGACTTCCAACTATAGAGGATACAGTAAAGGCTATTGAAAAAGTTGCAGAAGCTAAGGTATTAGACGTTATATCTATAGCTCCTGATCAAAATGCACAAGAACATTTCTTTGAACCAGAAAAAATGGATCATAGATTAGATGGAGCTGGAGGAGTTCCTATCAGATCTGAAGAGGATTTTAGAAAACTTTATGATGCTGCTCAAAGGGGAAATTATCCATTACTTAGATGCTATAGTGGTACGAAGAATTTAATACCATTTGCCAAAGTACTTAGAGAGACCATTCACAATGCTTGGTGTGCAGTTCCTCTATATTGGTATAGTGATTTAGATAAAAGAGGACCACGACAAGTATTAGATGCTATAATAGAAAATCAACAAGTTATGAAATGGCATGGAGATAGAAATATACCAGTAGAAGTAAATGAATCACATCACTGGAGTTTAAGAGATGCTCATGATGCTATAGGGGTGGCTACTGCTTTTTTGGCTGCCTACAATGCCAAAAAGATGGGAGTTAAAAATTATATAGCTCAATTTATGTTCAATGTTCCTGCATTTATGGCACCTCAAATGGACTTAGCCAAAATGCTTGCAAAGATAGAATTGATAGAGAGTTTAGAAGATGAAGACTTTAAGGTTTATAGACAGGCAAGAGCAGGACTAGCAAGTTTTCCAGCAGATTTAAATCAAGCAAAAGGGCAACTTGCAAGCTCAGCTTATTTATCTATGGCTATAAAACCACATATCTACCATGTAGTAGGATTTTGTGAAGCTCATCATGCTGCAAATGCAGAAGATATAATAGAATCTTGCAAAATAGTTAGGGGTGTAGTGAGAAATGAGTTTCTAGGTACTGTTGATATGACAAAAGATTTAGTAGTACAAAAGAGAAAAAAAGAACTTATAGAAGATGCTTATATTATATTAGATGCTATAAAATCATTAGATAACAACTCAAGAGATCCATTATCAGATCCAAAGGTATTAGCAAAAGCTGTTGAAGTAGGCATATTAGATGCTCCTCATTTAAAAGGAAATCCAGCAGCAAAAGGAGAATTATCTACTCGATTAGTTAATGGTGCATTATATCCTTACGATAATACTGAGGGAAGAGTTTTATCGGAAGAGGAAAGAATTGAAAGAATTCTATATAAAAATAGAATATACGATAAAAAAACTGCAGTAGTATAAAAATGTGGCGGGGAAATATTATCCCTGCTATTTTTTATTGTTGTACTTATATATGCTATAATTGAAGTTGATTTATAGAATATAAATAAAGGAGAATTTAGATGCTAGAAATTATTGCTACTTGCATAGATGATGCTATAAAGATTGAGAAAAATGGTGGAGATAGAATAGAGCTTGTATCTTCTTTAACAGAAGGAGGGCTAACTCCAAGTTATGGACTTATAAATGAAGTTATGAAAAAGATAAATATTCCTATAAATGTAATGATAAGACCTCATGCTAAATCCTTTATATATTCTGAGGAAGATATAAAGATAATGATTGAAGATATAAAAATTGCAAAAAAATTGGGAGTTAATGGAGTGGTTTTAGGTGTTCTAGATAGTGAACGAAATATTGATGAGAAAAACTTAAATATACTTCTTAAGTATTCAGATGGTTTAGAAGTTACTTTTCATAGGGCTATAGATGAGAGTAGAGATTTAATAGAGAGTGTCAAAATCCTTAAAAAATATCCTGGCATAAAAAGAATTCTTACTTCAGGAGGCAAGGATAATAATATAGAAGAAAATTTGGATATATTGGGAAAAGCAATTGAGAATAGTAAAAACAATCCAACAATACTCGTAGGTGGAGGACTTAATCTGAACAATGTAGAAAATATAATCAATTATACAAAGGCAAAAGAAGTCCATTTTGGTACTGCTGTGAGAAAAGATAGTAGTCCTTTGGGAGATATTGATGAAGAAAAGTTGAAATCATTAGTCAAAAAATTAAATGTCAATAAAATAGGTTAAAGATGTTAATTCATCTTTAACCTATTGCAAATAAAAATTCACCTTCACAGGCAATTTCATTATCTACATATGCAATGCCCTTTCCTATTCCTATAGAACCCTTCATCCTAGTTATTTCAATTTCCATTTTTAAGACATCGCCAGGAACAACTTTCTTTTTAAATCTTATTTTGTTAAGTCCTGCAAAATATGGAGTTTTTCCCTTGAACTTTTCTTCGCTTAAAATAACTACTGCTCCCACTTGTGCCATAGATTCAACAATTAAAACTCCAGGCATGACAGGTTCAACTGGAAAATGACCTTGAAAAAAAGGTTCATTGATAGTTACATTTTTATACCCTATTCCCAACTTTCCAGGCGAAACTATTTCTACACTATCTATCATGAGAAAAGGATATCTATGAGGAATTATTTTTTTTATTTCATTTACATTTAATACATTTGGCATAAAATCACCTCACAAAAATATTATTGGAATTAGATGGATAAAGGTTGAAATATTTTGGAGAATATTATATACTATTTTTTAAAGTTCAATAAAAACTTTAAAAAATTTCCATAAAATGGAATGATTTTTATGAAAATTCACATTAAGACAGCTCAATAAATAGATTATACCATATTATTTTTGTTTTATGTACGGGAGGTGCATATTTTTGAACAGTTTATATTCTGTAGGTATTACAGGATTGGGTAGTTGTGTACCAGATAATGTAGTGACAAATGATGATTTGAGTAAAATAGTAGATACATCAGATGAATGGATAAGGACAAGAACTGGCATTAGACAAAGAAGGATTGCAGATAAAAATACAGCTACATCAGATTTATGTACAGAAGCTGCTAAAAAGGCTATGAAAGATGCACAAATTGATTCTAAAGATATAGATTTAATACTTATAGCTACAGTTACACCTGATATGGCTTTTCCATCAACAGCTTGTATAGTACAAAAAAATATAGGCGCAGACAATGCTGCTGCTTTTGACATCTCTGTAGGTTGTTCAGGATTTTTATATGGACTAGCTATAGGCTCAAATTTTATAGCTACAGGAGCTTATAAGACTGTTTTAGTTATCGGCTCTGAAGTCTTATCTAAAATACTTGATTGGGAAGATAGAAGTACATGTGTACTATTTGGAGATGGGGCAGGAGCTTGTATTTTGCAAAGATGTGAAAATGGAAGTGGTATTCTTTCATATGATTTAGGTGCAGATGGAGCTAATGGGCATTTTCTTACTCAACCAGCAGGAGGATCTAGAATGCCAGCATCTCACGAAACAATTGACGAAAGACTTCACTACGTACATATGGACGGAGGAGAAGTATTTAAATTTGCTGTAAGGGCAATGGAAAGGGCTTCTTTGGAAGCTTTAAAAAAAGCAAATATGAATTTAGAAGATATAGATTTTCTCATTCCACATCAGGCCAATATAAGAATTATAAATTCTGCGGCAAAAAGACTTAAAGTACCTACAGAAAGGGTATATGTGAATTTAGATAAGTATGGCAACGTGTCTTCGGCATCAATACCTATGGCCTTGGATGAAGCTTATCATGATGGTCTTATAAAAAAAGATGATGTGGTTTTGTTGGTAGCTTTTGGGGCAGGACTTACTTGGGCTTCAGTAGTTTTGAAATGGATTAAATGAGGGATGGTGAAATATGTTTAATACAAGATTATGTGAAATATTAAATACGAAGTATCCAATTATTCAGGGAGGAATGGCTTGGGTAGCAACTCATGAATTAGCTCAAGCTGTATCTGAAGCAGGAGGACTAGGAATTATAGCAGCTGGAAATGCACCAAAAGAAGTGATTAGAGAAGAAATAAGGAAATTGAAATTAAATACAGATAAACCCTTTGGAGTAAATATAATGCTTATGTCACCTTTTGCTGAAGACATCATAGATTTAGTATGTGAAGAAAGGGTCCCAGTAGTGACTACGGGAGCTGGAAATCCAGGCAAATATATAGAAAAACTTAAAAATTTTGGAGTAAAGGTTTTGCCAGTAGTTCCTACTGTAGCATTAGCTAGAAGACTTGAAAGAGAAGGTGTTGATGCTCTGATAGTTGAAGGTACAGAAGCTGGTGGGCATATTGGAGAATTGACTACTATGTCTTTAGTACCACAAATTGTCGATGCAGTAGATATTCCAGTAGTTGCAGCTGGTGGAATTGCAGATGGCAGAGGATTTTTGGCAGCATTGTCTTTAGGTGCTGAAGGTGTACAAATTGGTACTAGATTTGTATGTTCAACTGAGTGTATAGCTCATGAGAATTATAAAAAAATGATTGTGCAAGCTAAAGATAGAGATGCAATAGTTACAGGAAGAAGTACAGGTTATCCTGTGAGGGTTATAAAGAATAAGTTTACAAAAGAATATTTGGAACTTGAAAAAAAGGGGACGCCTTTTGAAGAGTTAGAAAAATTGGGTTCTGGAAGATTGCGACTTGCTGTTATAGATGGAGATGTGGATAATGGTTCTTTAATGGCAGGACAAATTGCAGGCCTTATAAAAGACATAAAACCATGTAGTGAAATCATAGAAAATATTATGAGGGAAGCAGAAGCAGAACTTAATAGATTATATAATTTTAAAAGGAGTGAGTAGTATGGGAAAAATAGCTTTTATTTTTCCAGGTCAAGGGGCTCAATTTGTAGGCATGGGCAAAGACTTCTATGAGAATTTTTCTACTTCAAAAGAGGTATATGAAGAAGCAAATGACAGTTTAGGAATGGATATAAAAAAGATTTGTTTTGAAGGACCAGATGAAGAATTAATTAAAACAGAAAATACTCAGCCAGCAATACTTACAACAAGTGTTGCTATATTGAAAGCTCTTGAAGAAAGAGGAATACACTGTGACTATACAGCAGGACTTAGTTTAGGTGAATATACTGCATTGGTTAGTGCTGAAGCTATGAATTTTGGTGAAGCGGTTCCTCTAGTAAAAAAGAGAGGTAAATATATGCAAGAAGCTGTACCAATTGGAAAGGGTGGAATGGCAGCTATATTGGGATTAGAAAAGGAAAAAGTATTAGAGGCTATACATGGTGTAAATAAATATGGGATAGTGGAAATAGCTAATTATAATAGTCCAGAACAAATAGTTATTTCTGGAGAGATTGAAGCAGTGAAATTAGCTGCAGAAGAAGCTAAAAAACTAGGTGCAAAGAAAGTTGTATTGTTGCCAGTAAGTGCTCCATTTCATTCTAGTTTGCTTAAGCCTGCTGGTGAAAAATTGAAAGAAGAATTGAGTAAAATTAAGATAAATGATTTAAAAGAAGTGGTTGTGACAAATGTAGATGCAAAACCTCTTACTGACAAAAATGAAGTTGTTCCTAGCTTAGTTCGTCAAGTTAGCAATTCAGTACTATGGTGTGATTCAGTAAGCACTATGCTAGATAATGGAGTAGATACTTTTATTGAAATTGGACCTGGGAAAAGTCTTACTGGATTTGTCAAGAGAATAGCAAAAACTGCCAACAAAGAAGTAAATACTTTTAGTGTAAGTGATATAAGTGGATTTGAAAAAGTATGCGATTTTTTTGACAAGGAGGTATAAAATTGGATTTAAAAGGTAAAACAGCATTGATAACTGGAGGGTCCAGAGGTATAGGTAGAGCTATTGCCATAGAACTTTCTAAGCAAGGTGCCAACATAGTTATAACATATATAAGCAATGAAGCTAATGCAAAGGAGGTGATAGCTGAAGTAGAAAAAAACAATGTAAAAGGTCTAGCAATAAAGGCTGATGTGTCACATGAAAAAGACGTAAATGATATGATTGAAATAGTAAATAATGAGTTTGGATTAGTGGATGTACTTGTAAACAATGCAGGAATTACAAAAGATAATCTCCTCTTGAGGATGAAATCAGAAGAATGGGATGATGTTATAAATACGAATTTAAGGGGAGTATATCTATGTACTAAGGCCGTTGCAAGAGGTATGCTAAAGAAGAAGTCTGGAAAGATTGTAAATATTGCTTCAGTAGTAGGCATATCTGGAAATGCAGGTCAAGGCAACTACAGTGCTTCTAAAGCTGGAGTTATTGGTTTTACTAAATCTATAGCTAAAGAATTAGGTAGTCGTGGTATAAATGTAAATGCAGTAGCACCAGGATTTGTGGAAACTGATATGACAAATATTTTAAATGATAAGATAAAGGATGAAATGATAAATAGTATACCACTTAAAAGAGCTGGGAAGCCTGAAGATGTTGCCAATGTAGTCGCATTTTTATGTAGTGAAAAGGCAGATTATATTACTGGTCAAGTAATAAATGTTGATGGTGGAATGTTGATGTAAATTAAATTTAAAGGAGGAATTTAAAATGGATATATTTGAAAAAATCAGAGGAATTATAGCTGAACAATTAGAAATAGAAGAGGTAGAAAGTATAAAACCTGAGTTGTCAATTATGAATGATTTAGAGGCAGATTCATTAGATGCAGTAGAAGTAATGATGGGTATAGAAGATGAGTTTGATATAGAAATTCCTGAAGAGGATGCAGAAAAGTTCAAAAATATAAAAGATATAGTGGAGTATGTTGAATCAAAAATAGCCTAAAAACATTTGGAGGTAATACAATTGAGAAGAGTAGTTATAACGGGATTAGGCCCTATAACGTCAATAGGAATTGGAAAGGAAAATTATTGGAATTCCCTTATAGAAGGTAAATCTGGGATATCCTATATAACAAACTTTGATACAGAAGGCTATACAAGTAAAATTGGAGCTGAAGTAAAAGATTTTCAACCAGAAGAATATATGGATAAAAAAGAAGCAAAACGTATGGATAAATTTGCTCAATTTGCAGTTGCAGCTACTAAGTTGGCATTGGAAGATAGTGAACTCAATTTAGATGATATTGATAAAGAAAGAGTTGGTGTCATTTTAGGTTCTGGAGTAGGTGGCATAGAAACATTGGAAGCAGAACATACAAAGCTTATGGAAAAGGGTCCTAGAAGAGTAAGTCCATTTTTTATTCCTATGATGATATCAAATATGGGACCAGGTCAAATAACCATGATGTATGGTTTCAAAGGGCCAAGTTTTACTATTACTACAGCTTGTGCATCAGGAACTCATGCAATAGGAGAATCTTTTAGAATGATACAAAAAGGTGTTTCTGATGTGATAATTACAGGAGGTAGCGAAGCGGCAGTAAGTCCTATAGCTGTGGCAGGATTTTGTTCAATGAAGGCACTTTCTACAAGAAATGAAGAACCTGAAAAGGCAAGTAGACCTTTTGATAAGGATAGAGATGGCTTTGTTATAGGAGAAGGAGCAGGAATAATAGTGCTTGAAGAGTTAGAACATGCATTAAAGAGAAATGCTCATATATATGGAGAAGTAATTGGGTATGGAGCAACCTCTGATGCATATCATATTACTGCACCAGATCCTGAGGCAAAAGGGGCGGCAGAGGCAATGAGACTTGCACTAGAAGAAGCAAATCTTGATTTTGATAAAGTTGATTATATAAATGCTCATGGAACTAGCACTTATTACAATGACAAACTAGAAACTCTTGCAATTAAAAAGGTATTTAAGGGTCATGCATATAAACTTGCCATCAGTTCAACAAAATCTATGACAGGTCACCTTTTAGGAGCAGCAGGTGGAATAGAGGCAATAGCAACAGTTCTTGCTATAGAAGAAGGTATTATACCTCCGACTATAAATTACGAAACACCTGATCCAGAATGCGACCTTGATTATACTCCAAACAAGGCTGTAAAAAGAGAGATAAAATATGCATTGTCAAATTCATTGGGATTTGGGGGACACAATGCTACTATACTTTTAAAGAAATATGAAAGATAAATAGTTTTATAAAAGGCTTTGAATTGAATCAAAGCCTTTTTGCATATAATATTTGTCTCTTCCAAATACTATGATATACTTGAAATATCATAAAGTTTGGAGTGATAAAATGGAAATCAATATACCGCTATATGTACAATTTGTAATAGATAGATTAGAAGAAAAAGGGTATGAAGCCTATATTGTAGGAGGATGTATAAGAGATATACTTCTTGAGAAAATACCAAATGACTTTGATGTAGTCACCAATGCACTTCCTGAAGAAATAGAAGAAGTATTTAAAGATAAGAAAACTATTGATGTAGGGAAACAATTTGGAACTATAATTATTCATCTTGACAATGCTAGTGTTGAGGTCACAACTTTTAGAACTGAAGGCGAATATGTAGATGGCAGAAGACCTAAATGGCTAAAGTTTGTTTCTACAATTGAAGAGGATTTATCTAGAAGAGATTTCACTATAAACTCTATAGCATATAATAAATATAAAGGTTTAGTAGATCCCTTTGGAGGCATGGAAGATATACACAAAAAATTAATAAGATGTGTAGGAAATCCTTATGAGAGATTTATGGAAGATTATTTAAGAATTCTTAGAGCTGTGAGATTTTCTACGGTATTAGATTTTAAAATAGAAGAAGAAACTTTTCTTGCATGTAAAAAATATGGAGAAAAAATTTCTCAGGTAAGTATGGAGAGAATAAATCAAGAATTTGTTAAAATACTTATGAGCGATAAGCCTTCAATTGGATTGGAAGTTATGAGAAAAATAGGAATATTTGAGATTGTACTTCCTGAATTAATTCCAACAATTGGATTTGATCAAAAAAATCCTCATCATGAGAAAGATGTTTATAATCATATATTATGTGTAGTAGACAATACTCCATCAATACTCAAAGTAAGGCTTGCAGCTCTTTTTCATGATGCTGGAAAACCTTATACTTTTTCAGTAGACGAGGAAGGAGTAGGGCATTTTTATGGTCATGACAAGGTGGGAGCAGAAATTGCAAAAAAGGCATTAGAAAGACTTAAATTTCCTAAAAAAATGATAGAAGATGTATTTATACTTATTGAAAATCATATGACACATCATGGTACATTTAAAGACAAAGGACTAAAAAGGCTCATAAGAAGAGTAGGCAAAGAGAATATTGATGATCTTTTTTTATTGCAAAAATCAGATAGAATATGTTCTAACAAAGATGCATCAATTGAAAGTATTTTAGACATGGAAAATAAAGTGAAAGAAATTTTATCTAGAAATGAAGCTTATGAAATAAAACATCTTGCTATAAATGGTGAAGACTTGTTAAAAATGGGATATATAGAAGGACCAGAAATTGGTGAGATGCTTGAATATCTATTAGAAAAAGTGATGGAAAAGCCTGAATTCAATGAGACAGATAAATTGAAGGAATTAGTATTAAAAAAATATCCTATTGATGCGAAAATATAGAAATTAAAAATTGTTTATAAAAAAAGTATATGCTATTATATTAGTGTTATATTTTTTACAAGGAGGAATTTAGATGGGGAAATTATTTGGAACAGATGGAGTAAGGGGTATAGCAAATGATGAGCTGACTCCAGAATTGGCTTTTAAAATAGGAAGAGCAGGAGCTTTTGTTCTTTCCAATGGGAAAAGTGGTCAAATAGTAGTGGGAAGAGATACAAGAAAATCAGGAGATATGCTTGAAGCTGCATTGATTGCTGGAATTTGTTCTGTAGGATTAGATGTGATAAGTGTTGGAATAGTTCCTACTCCTGCAGTAGCTTATTTGACAAGAAAGTACAATGCAATAAGTGGAATAGTTATTTCTGCTTCTCACAATCCAGTAGAATATAATGGAATTAAATTTTTCAATGAAAGGGGCTATAAATTAAATGATGATGTTGAGGAAAAAATAGAAAAATTTATTTTTGCTCCAGAGGACATAGAATATAGACCAATAGCTGGAGAAATAGGGAAAAGAATTATAGTAGATAATGGAGCAAGAGATTATATGGATCATTTAAAGAAAAGCATAAAAACAGATTTTAGTGGATTGAAAATTGCAGTAGATTGTGGAAATGGTGCAGTATATGAAATAGCTCCAAAACTACTTAAAGAATTAAATGCTGAAATAGTTGTTATAAATAATGAGCCAAATGGAGTAAATATAAATGTAAATTGTGGTTCTACAAATCCAGATATGGTTAAGGATTTAGTATTGAAAACAAATGCAGATATAGGATTATCTTTTGATGGGGATGCTGATAGACTTATAGCTGTCGATGAATGTGGAAATATTGTAGATGGAGACCATATATTAGCTATCTGTGGAACACAGCTTAAAGAAAAAGGAAATTTAGTTAAAAACACAATAGTTGGAACAGTTATGACAAATATGGGTCTTGATGTATATTTAAAAGAAAATGATATGAATGTAGTTAAAACAAAAGTTGGTGATAGGTATGTAATTGAAGAAATGTTAAAAAACGGATATATATTAGGCGGAGAACAATCAGGCCATATAATATTTTTAGAACACAATACTACTGGAGATGGACTTTTAACAGCATTGCAACTTATTTCTGTGGTGAAAGAGACTGGAAAGAAATTGTCTCAATTGAGTAGCATAATGACTAGTTTTCCACAAGTTCTTGTCAATGCAAAAGTTAAGAGTGAATTAAAGTATTCTTATTTAGAAGATGAAATAATAAAAAATGAAATAGAAAAGATAGAAGAAAGATTTCATGGAGAAGGAAGAGTTGTCATAAGACCATCAGGAACAGAACCTTTAGTACGTGTCATGATAGAAGCAAAAGATGATAAAGGAATATTAGATGTAGCAACTGAGCTTGCAAATTTAATAGAAGAGAGATTAGGCGATAATTCATTAGCTCTATAATGAAGTGAAAAAATATAATCTAAAGCGCCCGAACTTGAGTTTTTTCAAGTTGACGAGGACAGGGTTTATCGAAGTCTTCGGCGGATGCCCTGGGGTATGCCACTATCCATATGGCTTTACAAAACCTATGAGTGATTGTAGGGACAAAAAAGGCCAAGTGGTAATCTTACTTATTTTGGAGGTAATCAAAATGTGTGGAATAGTGGGATATATAGGTGATAAAAAAGCTATAGACGTATTAATTCGAGGATTAGAAAAATTAGAATATAGAGGATATGATTCAGCAGGAGTAGCTGTTGTAGATAAAGATAAAATGAAAGTAGTTAAATGTAAAGGAAGACTAAAAAATTTAGAAGAAAAATTAGAAGAATTTTCAATAGATAGCCATGTAGGAATAGGTCATACTAGGTGGGCTACTCATGGGGAACCTTCAGATATAAATTCACATCCTCATGTAAATCATAAAGGAAATATTGCAGTAGTTCACAATGGAATCATTGAAAACTATTTGGAAATAAAAGATGAACTAAAGAAAAATGGATATAGCTTTATATCAGAAACAGATACAGAAGTCATTCCTTATTTAATAGACATGTACTATGATGGAGACTTAAAGAAAGCAGTTATTAAGACAATAGAAAAACTTAAAGGAGCTTTTGCACTTGGAGTTTTATCATTAGATGAAAAAGATAAGCTTATAGCTGTAAGAAAAGATAGTCCACTCATTATAGGTCTTGGAGAAGGAGAAAATTTCATTGCTTCAGATATCCCTGCAGTTATAGATTGGACAAGGGATATATATATTTTAGAAAATGGTGAAATGGCTGAAATCACTAAAGACAATGTATTCATTATGGATTTTGAAGGAAATCCTATTCAAAAGGAAGTTTATAAAGTTACATGGGATATAGATGAAGCTAAAAAAGGTGGCTATGACCACTTTATGATAAAAGAAATATTTGAACAACCAAAGGCAATTAAAGATACATTGATGCCTAGGATAGACGATAATGGAAAAATCAAATTGGATGATATAGATATAAAAAGTGAAGATATAAAAAATATTGAAAAAATATATATAGTTGCCTGTGGGACTGCATATCATGCAGGACTTGTAGGGAAAACACTTATAGAAAAATATGCAAGAATACCTGTCTTGACAGATATAGCATCAGAATTTAGATACAACAATCCATTTATAGATGAAAAAACACTTATGATAGTTATAAGCCAATCTGGAGAAACAGCAGATACTTTAGCTGCATTGAGATTGGCAAAAGAAAAGAAAGCAAAGGTACTTGCAGTGTGTAATGTAGTCGGAAGTTCTATATCAAGAGAAGCTGACTATGTATTTTATACTTGGGCTGGTCCAGAAATAGCAGTAGCTTCAACTAAAGCCTATACAACTCAAGTTGTATCTTTAGCTTTAATTGCCCTTTATATGGCAGATATGAAAGGAGCTATAGATGAATTTGAGTATAAAAAGGTATTGGAAGAACTAAAAGTTCTTCCTAAAAAGATAGAAAAAATTCTTGAAAGTCAATCTAATATCAAGAGTGCTGCTTCTCATATATCCAAAAGTAGTGACATATTCTATATAGGTAGAGGACTTGACTATTATTTAGCTATGGAAGGAAGCTTAAAGTTAAAAGAAGTGTCATATATTCATTCAGAAGCAATGGCAGCTGGAGAATTGAAACATGGTACATTGGCTTTAATAGAAGAAAATACTCCTGTTTTAGCTCTAGCTACTCAAGATTTTCTATATGATAAAATGATTAGCAATATAAAGGAAGTAAAAGCTAGAGGAGCTTATACTATAGCTTTAGCTAAAGAAGGAAATATTGAGATTGAAGATATAGCTGATTTTATCATATATATACCATCAGCAATAGATGAACTTACAGCTCCATTAGCTGTCATACCATTGCAACTTCTTGCATATTATGTAGCAACAGAAAGAGGCTGTGATGTAGATAAACCAAGAAATCTAGCAAAATCAGTCACAGTAGAATAAACAATTTCCCGGGAAATAAAGGTGGCACAAGGGCATTTGCTTTGCCACCTTTATTTTTGCAGTTAAAATAAAAATAATTGAGGAAGTGAAAAAGATGAAAGTTCATATACCAGGATATAAAAATATAGAAATAGAAAATGTAGTATTTGATTACAATGGAACAATAGCTGAAGATGGAATTTTGATTGAAGGGGTAGGAGAACTAGTTTTAGAATTAGTAAGTAAAGGTATAAAAGTTTATGTATTAACTGCAGATACCAATGGAACTGTGAGAAATCAGTGCGAGCATCTTCCAATAGAAATTGAAGTTTTTGACGGAGAAGAGGCAACTATACATAAGAGAAAGTTTGTTGAGAAAATAGGAAAAGATAAAACAGTTTCTATAGGAAATGGAAGAAATGATATAGAAATGTTTCAGAAAAGTGGACTTTCTATAGCGGTTGTGGGAAGCGAAGGCTGTTTTTCCAAAGCACTAATTTCTGCTGATATCGTGGTGAATAATATAATAGATGCAATTCAATTGATATTAAAACCTCACAGGCTAAAAGCAACAATGAGAAATTAAAAATTCAAAAAACTTCCTTCCATTGGAAGCCTTTTTTATTTCATATAAGGAAGAACAGTTTTCATGAGTTTTTTGAAAAGTTCTAGTTCTTTTGGAGAGCATTTCTTTAATAAATTTTCCAATTCTGTATCTTTATTGCTAGATGAAATATAAATATCAGAGGATTCTTTTACAGAACCAACAGCACATAAATTATTTCCTAATACTAAATAATCCAAAGATACATGCAAACATTTGGATATTTTAACCAATGTTGGGAGACTCATCTGTCTTTCTCCTCGCTCTAATTGTCCAATATAATAATTTGAAAGACCTATTATTTCTGCAAGTTCTTCTTGTGAGAGACCTAATTTGCATCTTTCTTCTCTCATTCTTTGACCAATAGCCACATTATTTATTTTTATATTATCATCCATTTTTTCCACTCCCTATTTATAATATACTTTAACGGATTTTAGTCAACATTTTAATTTGCCAACTGCATATATTAAGTATTTGCAATTAGCAAATATTTAATATAAAATCATATAGGTAGTTATTTATAAGGGAGTGGGGATAGTGAACAAAAAAGATAAAGTTGAAATGACAAGAAATATTTTAAACAATGCAATGAATATGAATCTAAATAAAGAAATTATAGTAAAAATAAGTCAAAAATTAGACAAATATATATATGAGTATTATAAAGAACATGATAAAAGAGAAAAAGCATAGGATTGATAGAAATAATGACTAAAATAATATTTGACAAAAGAAAATGCTAGAATTAAAATATAATTAGCATATGCCAATATTAACTGGAAATGATAATTTAGAAATACAGGTTTATATATTATGACAAATGGTACAGAGGAGGAAAAAATATGAATATAGCAGTTCTCAGTGGGAAGGGAGGAACTGGAAAGACTACAGTTTCTACCAACCTTGCCCTTGCATCAAAGTCAAATTATGTGGATTGTGATGTAGAAGAGCCAAATGGTTTTTTATTTTTAAAACCCAAAATAGATAAAATACAAAAGGTGATGACAGAGTACCCAATTGTGGATGATGATAAATGTACTGCTTGTGGGGATTGTGTGGAAGTATGTCAGTTCAATGCTCTTGCAAATGTAAAGAAAAATATTGTACTTTTTGAAAAACTGTGCCATAGCTGTGGTGCCTGCCAAATTGCTTGTAAATATGATGCTATAAATTATGAAAAAAGAGAAATAGGTAAAATTGAAAGCGGAAAATTTAGAGATATAGAGTGCAGTAGAGGAGTTTTAAATATAGGTGAACCTATGGCAGTGCCAATCATTAAGGAACTTTTAAAAGATTTATCAGGGGAAAATAATATCATAGATTGTCCTCCAGGTACATCTTGCAATGTAGTCAATACTTTGAACTATGCAGATTCTGCTATATTGGTTACAGAACCTACAAAATTTGGACTTCACGATTTAAAGATAGCAGTAGAAGTTGTAAGAATGTTTCATATTCCCTTTGGAATAATCATAAACAAAGATGATGAAAAGGAGAATATAATAAGAGAGTATTCAAGAGAAGAGAATATAGATATAATAGGGAGTATTCCATATAGAAGGGATATAGCTAGGGTTTATTCAAATGGAGAAATTTTATATGACAATATAAATTTTAAACCTATCTTTGAAGAGTTAGTAGATAGGTCAAAGGCGGTGTTGAAATGGAATTAGTAGTATTGAGTGGAAAAGGTGGAACTGGAAAGACTACTATTGCTACGGCACTATCTGAATTGGTTCAAGATGTTATGAGAGTAGATTGTGATGTAGAAGCATCGAATTTTTATATGTATTATGAAGGCAAGGATTTAGAAAAAAAAGATTTTTATGGTGGCAAGACTGCTAATATTGATGATTCTAAGTGTATAAAATGTGGAAAGTGTCAGGAAGTTTGTAGGTTTAATGCTATTCAGGATTTTCAAATAGATCCTTTTGCCTGTGAAGGATGTGGTGCATGTACATTGGTATGCCCAACAGAAGAAGCTATAGTATTAGAGGATGAGAAAGTAGCAGATACATTTATAACACAGACAGATAAAGGTATCATTGCAAGAGCAGAGATGGGCATAGGAAGCGATGCTTCTGGACTTCTCATATCATTTCTTCGTAAAAATGCCAAGAGATTTTCTGAAAACGAAGAGCTTACTATAATAGATGGTTCTCCTGGAATAGGATGTCCTGTTATAGCATCTATGACAGGAAGTGATATGGTACTAGTTGTGACAGAACCAACTAAGTCAGGACTTGAAGATTTAAAGAGAGTTGTAACTTTGTGTGAACATTTTGGAGTTTATACTATGGTTTGCATAAATAAATATGATATAAATGAAGAAATGAGTAGAGAAATAGAAAGTTTTATAAATGATAAGCACCTTAAATTAGTAGGTAAAATTCCTTATGATGATATGGTCATGAAATCTATAAATGAGTTAAAACCTATAACTTTTTACAATGAAAGTATAGCCAAAAAAGCTATTGAAGATATGTGGATGAGGATAAAAGAAAATATAAATTAAAAAGGCTTCCAACGGAAGCCTTTTTTACTCACTATAAACTAGTTTATAGTCTTTGTCATCTACAATAAATATTTTTTCAATTTCATCATCTATTAAATCTATTATATCTTTGTCATATTTAAATTTTGCACCTATTCCACAGTTAGAGCTAAGTTTACGTGGCACAGGCATCAATTCACATTCTATATTGTATGATTTCAATTTTCGATCAAATTTTATTGCACCAGAATGGGTAAAAAATATTGCTACATATTCACTCATATTATTTCCTCACTACAATTAAAGTGCCATCTTCTTCATTTTTAAATTCTAATTTATATCCTAAATTTTTTAGAAATCTCGTGATATTATTTTTTGCAGTATTGTTATCGACTAGAATATCTATTCCTTCTGGACGGTTTTCTATTGCTTTTTTAGTCATTAGTACAGGTTGAGGACAAGACATTCCTCTGACATCTATTTTCTCCATTACATTCAACTCCTTTTATATTAGTTGTTATTTACTTTTTTTAGATTATTTTGTTTTACAAGCATTTCTGAGTTCACCAAAGATATAACAAGAACTAGTAAAAAGCAAATAATTACTGCTACTTGACCATTAGTTGTAGTTCCCTTTGGACTGGAAGCTAGACCAAAGTTATGACATATTGCTGCACCAACTAAACTTCCCATAACTGTTACTGCTGAATCTGTATTTCCTTCTCCAGCCAATATAAGTTGTCTTAATGGACAACCTCCAAGAAGTACAGAACCCCATCCTACCAAAACCATTCCCAAGAAGTTCCACAATCCATCAGTATGAGCTACAGGTTGATTTGCAAATCCAGGATTGAAATATCCCAATATTAAATTTCCTATAAAAGCAAAGACAAGAATTGATAGGAAACCTGACAAAAGATAATTGTCTTTAAACATGATCATATCTCTTGTTCCACCAACCATACAAAGTCTTGTTTTTTGTGATAGAGCACCTACTATTAGTCCAACAATTAGTGAAATCCATATAGGAGCATGCATTGAACCTGGACCTTCTTCACTAAATAGAAGCATACTAAATCCAGATAATAACAAAACAAACAAACCAACATTTACAATTGGGAAAAGATATCCTTCAAACTTGGGTAAATTGTAGCTTCTCTTTAGGTTGAATCCTTTGTTTAAGAAGAAAACACCTACAAATATACCAACTACAAATCCTGCTATTCCTAATATTGCGTTTAAGTCTCCACCAGCAAGTCTAAGTACCATTCTCAATGGACAACCTAAAAACATTAAAGCTCCTATCATGACAGCAATTCCTAAAATAAATCTAGTGAAAGGTGAGGAGCCCCCTCTTGATTGAAATTCTTTATTTTTCATTGAAATGATGAATGCACCTAGAACAAGGCCGATTATTTCTGGACGAATATACTGAACTATGGGTGTGCTATGTAATCCTATACCGCCAGCTATATCTCTGATAAAGCAGGCAATACAGAATCCCATGTTCGCTGGATTTCCGAATTTAACCAATAACACGGATAATAATCCGATTATTCCTCCAGCAATGATAATGTCTTTTTTCCCTTTCATAAAAAAACCTCCTTAAATTAGTTATAATAATGTATTCATTTAAATCTTAACAATTAACTTTTAAAATGTATAATAGAAATTTACTATATAAGCTGTGGATATTATAAGCATTTCAAATAGTTATTGTTTATTCTTGAGGATAAAGATATCCTTTTATTAGGAATAATGTATCGTAGAATGATAAAAGGAGTTGTATATAATATGAAGAGTTTATATTTAGATAATGGTGCAACTGCATTTCCTAAAGCACCTGGAGTTGTAGAGAGCATGTCAAATTATTTATTGAATATTGGATGCAATGTCAATCGAGGAGCGTATAAGAGCTCTTTTGAAGCGGAAAACATTGTTTTTGAGACTAGAGAATTAATATGTGAACTTTTTAATTTTAACAAACCTGAAAATGTAGTATTTACCAAAAACATAACAGAAAGTCTTAATGTATTGATAAAAGGATTAGTAAAATCAGGAGATCATGTAATAGTTTCATCAATGGAGCACAATGCAGTTATGAGACCATTAAATAATTTAGCTAAAATAGGAGTAGAATTTTCCAGAGTTATCTGCAATAAATATGGAGAATTAAATCCCGAAGACATAATAGAGTATATAAAACCAAATACCAAGGCTATAGTCATGACTCATGCTTCAAATGTATGTGGTACCATATTGGATTTAAAAAAAGTTGGAACTATATGCAAAGAAAATGGACTTTACTTCATTATAGATACAGCACAAACAGCAGGGTTTTTGGATATTGACTACAATGAACTAAATGCGGATGCTATAGCATTTACAGGTCATAAAGGACTTCTGGGCCCTCAAGGTATTGGAGGATTTATCATAAATGATGATATAGTTTCAAAATTTGATACTTTAATAGAAGGAGGAACAGGTAGTTTGTCAGAAAGGGAAGTACAACCAGAATACATGCCTGACAAATTTGAAGCTGGGACATTAAATATTCCAGGTATATATGGATTAAATGCCTCTTTAAAATATATATTAAAAGAGGGAATTGCTGCTATAAGAGAAAAGGAATTGTATTTAGTAGAACATTTTTTAAATGATATAGGAAGTATTTCTGAACTATATATAGTAGGCAAAAACAATATAAAAGATAGAACGGCTGTAGTTTCTGTAGATATTCCCAATAGAGACAATGGAGTGATATCTTATGGTTTATATAATAGTTTTGGTATTATGACTAGGTGCGGACTTCATTGTGCACCATCTGCACATAAAACTTTAAAAACATTTCCAAGGGGAACAGTTAGATTTAGCTTTAGCCATTTCAATACCATAGATGATGTAAATTATACAGTAGATGCAATAAACAAGATATTGAAAGATTTTGATTAAATATAGTAGAAAATATTTTCAAATTAATTTTAAGTGCTTTATAAAACATCATTCCAACAAATAATGAAAATACTATTTGACAAAAATGAAGCATAGGTCTAAAATATAATTAGCATATGCCAATTATATTTCGACAATAATAGTTTTTTGGGGGTGATATATGTGAAAATAGGAATTTCATCTGATGGGGAAAATTTAGATAGTTTCCTTGACTTGAGATTTGGAAGATGTAGATATTTTGTGATATATGATACTGAAAACAATGAAGTTAGAGCAGTAGAAAATGATGGGCAAAGCTCTAAGGGAGGAGCAGGTATAGCTGCAGCTCAGCAGTTAATTGATGAAAATGTTGATGTTGTCATTACAGGCAATCTTGGACCAAATGCTTTTGAACTAATAGAAAAGGCAAATATTAAGGTTTTTAAATCTGAAAGCATTTTACTTAAATCAGTTATAGAGAAGTATAAAAATGGGGAACTTGAAGAATTAAAAAATTCAGGGCCTGCTCATCATGGTATGTAAAAGATGAAAAACAATAGACTAGGAGGAATAAAAATGAAGATAGCAATTGCAAGCGAAGGAAAATATGTAAGTGGACATTTTGGACATTGTGAGGGATTTACAATTTATGAAGTTGAAGATAAGAAG
Source organism: Sporanaerobacter sp. (assembly GCF_047830725.1). Lineage (NCBI taxonomy): Bacteria > Bacillati > Bacillota > Tissierellia > Tissierellales > Sporanaerobacteraceae > Sporanaerobacter > Sporanaerobacter sp. The sequence continues at coordinate 1,567,999 of NZ_CP181252.1, forward strand.
GTATTAAACAAAAATTTCACTCCAAATCCAGGTCATAGACCAGGATTTCTCCCTATATTTTTAAAAGATCAAGGTGCTAATGTCATAATAGCAGGTGGAATGGGTGCTACTGCTCAAGATTTATTTAATGAAAATGGGATAGAAGTTGTAGTAGGAGCTCAAGGAATATGTGATGATGTAGTTGAAAAATATTTAATTGGTGAACTCAAATCAACAGGAAGTGTTTGTACAGAACATGAGCATGAAGGACATTGCAATGAGTAAATAGAAGGGAAGAAAAATGCCAAGACCAAAAAAGTTTAGAAGAGTAGAATTTTTTCCAGAAAACACATATTTTATACCTTTGGGAAAAGCCAAATGTGAAATGGAAGAGATAGTTTTAAATATAGAAGAACTTGAGGCTATGAGACTTAAAGACATAGAAAAATTGAATCAAGAAGAATGTGCTGAAAAAATGAATGTATCAAGGCAAACTTTCCAGAACATAATAGACAGTGCAAGGGAAAAAGTTGCTAAAGCTTTGACTGAAGGTAAAGCTTTAAGAATAGGTGGAGGATATTATATTACTAATCACTGCAAATTTAAATGTATGGATTGTGGTGGTATTTATCAAGTAAATTTTGAACGAGATAAAAACAATTGTCCTATTTGTGGTTCTAGGAATGTTATGTGCAGCAAAAAAAATGGTTTTTGTAACAAATGGTGTAAAAGAGAGGATGACAATCAGAAATAGGATGTGAGGAAATGTATTCGGATAAAGTCATTGAACATTTTATGTCTCCAAGAAATGTGGGAACTATGGTTGATGCAGATGGTGAAGGGACTTATGGAGATCCTAATTGTGGTGATTTTTTGACTATTTATATAAAAGTCAAAGATAATATAATTGAAGATATAAGTTTTTTAGTATTTGGTTGTACTGCTTCAGTTGCTACAAGTAGTATGACCACAGTTCTTGCAAAAGGTAAAACTATAGAAGAGGCTTTAAAAATAGAAGACGAAGATATAGTTGAAGCATTAGATGGGCTTCCTATAGAAAAACAACACTGTTCAAACTTAGGAGTTCAGGCACTTAGAAATGCAATAAGAGATTATCTTGAAAAAAACAAATAAAAAAGTTTTGTATTAAAAAAGGATATTGGAAAAAACAATGTCCTTTTTTGATACAAAAATATAAAATTGGGTATTGTAACATTAGTTACCGATATTTTTATGAATAAACTATATTATAGCATTAAGAATAATAATTATGGGAGGTATGCATATGGTAGAACATTTTATAAAAAACATGGATTTTTCGAAGGTATTGGAAATGGAAACTCTTGTTGAATATCAAAAAGGGCAGGTTATAAGTAGAACATTAGCACAAGGAAAACCTTTAAGTATTACATTGTTTGCCTTTGATAAGGGTGAAGAAATTAGTTCTCATTCATCCGGTGGAGATGCACTAGTATTTATGCTTGATGGTGAAGCTGAAATCACAGTAGGTGAAGAAAAATTTGATGTAAAAAAAGGAGAAACCATTGTGATGCCTGCTGGTATTTCTCATGCATTGTTTGCAAAAGAACAGTTCAAAATGCTCTTGATTGTAGTATTTGAATTATGAGAAGAAAGGAAGTGTTGTCATGAAAGGTTTTGTAGATAAAGATACTTGTATAGGTTGTGGACTATGCCCTAGTATTTGTCCAGAAATATTTGAAATGGATGATGATGGAAAGGCTGTAGCAAAGAACGTTGAAATACCAGAAGATACAGTAGATAGCGCTAAAGAAGCTGAAGAAAGCTGTCCAGTAGAAGCAATTACAGTAGAATAATTAATTTGTATACATATTTAATATCTCTATAGATAAAACTAATAATATATAGAGATTATATAAATAAAATCAATAGATAATACAGGAGGTATAAATATGGATGCTGGTGTTAGAAATAAAATTACTGGACAAATTGAAGACATTAAAGCCGATGGTGTAATGTCTTTGGTGAAGATGCGAGGTACCTGAGCTGATGGCTCTATGAGGTTTACGTCCGTGATGACGACAGATAGTTTAGAAGAAGCAGGTTTTCAAAAAGGAGATCAAGTTGATGCTCTTGTGAAGGCAATAAACGTTGTATTTGTAAAACATTAAAAAATAATATTTAAGAAGTCACGGCATAAAGTGCAAAATTACTTTATACTGTGACTTCTTTTGTTGTGAATGTCAAAATAACAAAATAAGTCCTTTAGTCTATGGGAAAATGACATGAAAAAGGGTATAATCATATAAAGAATAATTATATAATGGAGAGTTGAATATGAGTATAATTACATTAGATAGTATAGTGAGGCAGGTAAATGAAATGCCTGTTTTACCAGAGCGAATGAACAAGATAATGGAAATTGTTGAAGATCCAGATTCTACAGTTGAAGATTTAGAAAGGGAAATATTAAAAGATCAAAGTTTGACTTCTAAAGTTCTTAAATTAGCTAATTCTACTCATTATGGCTATGCTAGAAAAATAAACACAATTTCAAAGGCTACAATATTGCTAGGATTTCAAACCATAAAAAGTATTGCATTAGCTTCTACTGTAAATAAATTCCTTGTAGGTGAACTTAAAGGTTATGCACTTGAAAAAAACGAATTGTGGAATCAGTCCCAGACTTGTGCTATTATATCTAGATATATTGCAAAAAACATTGGCAAGGTAGAACCAGAGCAAGCTTATATAGCTGGTTTACTTAGAGATATTGGGAAAACCATATTAAATCACTATGTAGAAAATGAATATGAAAAAATAGTTGAGATGGTAGAAACAGAGAACAAATCTTTTTTAGATGCGGAAAGAGAACTCTTTGGTTTTGATCATGCACAAGTAGGTGGAAAAGTTGCTGAAAAATGGAATTTCCCAAAAGATTTGGTAGAGGCTATAAAATATCATCATACTCCAGAAGTGACAGAAGAAAATCCTAAATTAGTATCAATTGTACATATAGCCGATGCTATAACCATGATGATGGGAATTGGACTAGGAGTAGATGGCATGGTCTATAATTTTTCTCAATTTGCATTAGATACTTTAAATATGGATATCAATCAAGTAGAGACTATCATATCGGAAATCTCTGATTTATTGATAGATGAAGATAATTTTAATATTATTTAGCCAAAAAGGTTCCTGATTGGAACCTTTTTTAAGTATTAACATTTCATAAGAAATTTTCGAATGGATACAATTATGATATAATGTGAAATATGATTAGTATGTATAGTATATATAAGGTAGGTGGAATTTTTGAAGAAGAAAGTTGTTTTAGGAATGAGTGGTGGAGTAGATAGCTCAGTTGCTGCTTATCTATTGAAACAAGAAGGATATGATGTAATAGGAGTTACTATGAGTGTAATTCCTAGAGACAAGGAATTTGATGAGAGAGAAGGTGGATGTTGCAGTCTATCTTCTGTAGAGGACGCACGAAGAGTAGCTGAAAAATTGGATATTCCATTTTATGTAATGAATTTTAAAGATGTTTTTGAAAGAAAAGTAATAAATTATTTTATAGAAGAATATTTGCAAGGAAGGACTCCAAATCCATGCATTGCTTGTAACAAATTTATAAAATTTGATGAGTTTTTAAGGAAAGCAGAAGGATTGGGAGCTGATTATATAGCAACAGGGCATTATGCAAAAATAGAATGGAATGAAGATTTTGGAAGATATATTATGAAGAGATCAATGGATGCCAAAAAAGATCAGACTTATGTGCTCTATAATATGACTCAGTATCAGTTGGAACATACTCTTATGCCATTGGGTAGCTATACAAAAGAAAAAATAAGAGAAATAGCAGAATATATTGGGTTAAATGTACACGACAAACCAGATAGTGAAGAGATATGTTTTATACCAGATAATGACCATGGGAGATTTATCAGTGAAAGAAGACCAGATAAAGTAAAACCTGGTTATTTTGTTGATAAAAATGGAAAGATTTTAGGCAAACACAATGGAATAGTAAACTATACAATTGGACAGAGAAAGGGATTAGGCATAGCTCTGGGGAAAAGAGTATTTGTGCAAAATATTATTCCAGAGAAGAATTTAGTCGTATTAGGAGATGAAGAGGAAATATTTAAAAACAAGCTATATGCAGAAGAAATAAACATCATTCCCTATGCAAATATGCCTTGTGAAATAAATGGAACTGCTAAAATAAGATATGGTATGAGGGAGGCAAAAATGGTTGCCAAACCTTATAAAAATGGAGTTTTGGTAGAGTTCAAGGAACCTCAAAGGGCTATAACTAAAGGTCAGTCAGTAGTTTTTTATGATGGAGATATAGTAGTTGGTGGTGGCATAATAAAAGAAATATAGGATATAATTTTTGTTAAAAAACATTTAAGTAAGATTTACAAAAAATTAATAAGCTTAAGTTTGCATCTATATTTATTCATAAATATGCAAACGTTTACAAATCGAAAATTCTACTAACAGTTTTTAAATGAACACAATCTTATAATTTATATTTTTGTAGAACCTTAAATTGTTCATTATTTTTGCAATACTTTGAACAATTTATAAAATTGGATTATAATAAATAATTGAAAAAGTGATGCAAAATTATTGGAAAGGATGTACAATATATTTTAGAGATTAATTTATATAATTAAATTTTAATTTTTCTCGTTAATTTGTTTATAGCTATGATATCAATTAATTATTGTATGTCTGATAATAGTTAAATGGTTTGATACAATTAGGCTTAAAGGCAAATACAAACAACAAAATCAAATATTTATACACTGAAATGTATAAAAAGTATTTTTGTAAATTTGTTTATAATGTGTTATACCTTACTTATCCATTGACATCAGTTATTGTTGGATGGTATAATACATTAAATTAATAAATACCAAAAAGTATAAAAACAAAAAGGGGGAGTATGTCAAATGAAAAGAAAGTTAGCACTTCTACTTTCTCTAGTACTAGTATTTTCATTAGTACTATCAGGCTGTGGCAACAAGAATGAAGCACCTGCTGACACAGAAGGAGGAGATAAAGTAGAAAAGAAAGAAGCTTCAAACAATCCTGCAAGAAGCAGAGATGGAGCAGCAGACACATTAGTAGTTGGTACTCATGAAGCAAAAGGTGATTTTTTGCCAGGGTATTCATCTGAAGTTTATGATTCATATGTAGTAGATTTGATTTTTGATGGTCTTTTTGGCAATGATAAAGAAGGAAACCCAACTCCATCTGTAGCAAAAGATTGGGAAATATCAGAGGATCACAAGACTTATACATTCCATTTGAGAGATGATGTTAAGTTTAGTGATGGAGAACCTCTTACAGCAGAAGATGTTAAGTTTACTTATGAATTTTTAGCTGATCCAACTTATGATGGACCACGTAGTTCATATGTAATGAATCTAGTAGGATATAAAGAATACAATGAAGGCGATGCAAAAGAACTTGCAGGAGTTAAAGTTATTGACGAACATACAGTAGCTTTTGAATTCCAAGAAGCATTGTCAACAAATATTTGGGACTGCGGTATGGCAATTTTACCAAAACATATCTATGATTTTGAAAAAGGAGATACTGCATCTCTTAAGAAAAAAATGTCAGATCCAATTGGTTCAGGTCCATATATTTTGAAAAAATTTGAACCAAAACAATATGTAGAATTTGAAGCTAATCCAAATTACTTTTTAGGAGCTCCAAAGGTTTCACATTTAATAATGAAGTTTACTACTGTAGAAACTCAAATGTCAGAACTTGAAAAGGGAACAATAGATGTTCAACTTAGAGTTCCACCAAAAACAGAAAACAAAGAAATAATTGATGGAACAGGATTTATAAATATTAATGAATATCCTGACAATGGATATGGATATATGGGATGGAATTTAAGAGATCCAAGACTTGCTGACAAGAGAGTACGTCAAGCATTGACTTATGGATTTAATAGACAACAATTTGTTGATGTATACTATGGAGGAAATGCTCAAGTATGTAATGTGCCAGTATCTCAAGTATCATGGGCATATACAACTGATATAAACGAATATCCATATGATCCTGACAAAGCTATAGCTCTTTTAGAAGAAGCTGGATGGAAACCAGGAGCAGATGGAATTAGAGAAAAAGATGGTATGAAGCTATCCTTTGTATGGGATACTTATACAGATAGTAAATATGTTGAAAGTTTAATTCCAATGTTAAAAGCTGACTGGGAAAAGATTGGTGTTAAAGTAGAGCCAAACTTGATGGAATTTGGTGCATTATCTGAAAAAGTATATGATAAACAAGAATTTGATATGTACAATATGGCTTGGTCATTAAGTATAGATCCTGATGCTTTTGAATTGTTCCACAGTTCAATGGCTGTTCCAGGAGGATTTAATGCAGTAGGATTTATAAATGAAGAAAATGACAAGTTACTAGAAGCAGGAAGAAAAGAATTTGATCAAAATAAACGTGCTGAAATTTATCAAGAATGGTGTAAACTTATGAATGAGGAATTGCCATATATGTTCTTAACTCAAAACTTATCATGGGATGCAGTAAATGAACGTGTTCAAAACTTCAATACTTCACCATTCCAAGACTGGACAAGTAGAGACGTTATATTGAATGTTGAATTAGCACAATAATTTTCGATAGATTAATGTAAAAGATTATACAGTGTAAACCCGGTTGGTGTTGCCGGGTTTATATTGTATAAGAGTAAACTTTAGAGCATTAAAGGAGGGAAACTATGCTAAAGTATATAATAAGAAGATTATTGCACATGATACCAGTAATACTCATCATATCAATAGTTATATTTGGAATAGTAAAAATGGCACCGGGAGATCCCGTTGGAACAAATCTAGACCCTAAAGCAACAGCAGAACAGAGAGCTGCAGAACGTGCCAGACTTGGATTGGACAAGCCATTGCCTGTTCAATATTGGAATTGGTTAACAAGATCAGTAAAAGGTGATTTTGGTGATTCTTATATATATAAGAAACCTGTTAGTGATGTTGTACCAAATTTCATTTGGAATACTTTTCTTTTAAACATAGTAGATTTTATATTGGCATTTTTGATTTCAATTCCTATTGGGATAATTTGTGCTGTAAAACAGTATTCGAAAACAGATAATTTCTGGACAGTATTTTCAATCATAGGTATATCTATGCCATCGTTTTTCTTTGGATTGCTGCTAATCTATATATTTTCAGTTAAATTGAATGCTTTTCCTATAAATGGTATGGTTACTCCTGGGAAAAATGCTACTGGCTGGGCTCATATAAAAGATGTAATGCATCATATATTTTTGCCAGCACTTGTATTAGTTATAGGAAGTATGGCAAGTTTAGTTAGATATACAAGAACAAGTATGCTTGAAGTAATAAATCAAGATTATATTCGTACTGCAAGATCAAAAGGTCTTTCAGAAAAAGTTGTAATATATAAACATGCATTTAGAAATGCTCTTATACCAATAATGACTATTATAGGATTCTGGATTCCAGGACTTTTCTCTGGAGCAGTTATATTAGAGACTACATTTGTATGGCCTGGAATTGGGAATGTTATGATGGATGCAATTAGCGCAAGAGATTATAACTTGATTATGGCATTGAATATGTTCTTTGCTTTACTAACTTTACTCGGGAATTTGTTGGCTGATATTGGATATGCATTAGTAGATCCAAGAATTAAAGTTGAATAAAGAAAGGAGGGTATTAAGTGACTGAAAAAAATATTAAAAATAAAACTGAAAATAAAGCTCCTAACAAGAGCGATAGTTTAGACAGTAAAGAAATAAAAGAAGAAGAACAAGTAATACTTACTCCTTGGAAGTTGGTTTTAAGAAAATTTAAAAAGAATAAGGTAGCAGTAGCAGGAATGATAATATTTATTATCATGGTATTTCTTGCCTTATTTGCACCAATATTGACACCTTATGACCCATATACGATGGACTTTTCACAAGTAAATCAGCCACCATCTAAAGCACATTTAATGGGAACTGACGAGTTGGGTAGGGATTATTTGACTAGAATATTATATGGCGGAAGAGTTTCTATGCAGGTTGGACTTTTTGCCGTAATAATCGAGATAATAATAGGTGCACTTGTTGGTGGACTTGCTGGATACTATGGAGGATGGGTAGATAATCTATTAATGAGAATAGTTGAAATATTTATGGCTTTTCCATTTTTGCCAATAGCGATTACTATTTCAGCGGTTATAGGTCCGGAAGTAGCACCTGAAAAGAGAATGTATATAATGATGTTTATAATAGGTTTGTTGAGCTGGGGTGGACTTGCCAGAATGATCAGAGGGCAAATACTCTCACTTAGAGAACAAGAATTTATACAAGCTGCAAAAGCTTTAGGTATCAGAGATAGTAGAATTATCTGGAAACATTTAATTCCAAATACATTGGGATATATAATAGTTAGTGCTACACTAGGAATGGCTGGAGCCATAATGAGTGAAGCAGGACTATCTTTCCTTGGTCTTGGGGTGACACCACCTGTTCCTACTTGGGGCAACTTGGTTCAAAATGCAAGAGATATATATGTATTGAAGAATCGTGTTTGGTTGTGGTTGCCACCAGGAGTTGCTATATTCTTTGCAGTAATGAGTATCAACTTGTTTGGTGATGGACTAAGAGATGCAATTGACCCTAAGTCTAAATGATAGGAGGATAGAAATATGGGAAATCTATTAGAAGTACAAGATTTGAGAACCTACTTTTATACTGATGATGGAGTAGTTAAAGCTGTTGATGGTGTTAATTTTTCAGTAGAAGCTGGAAAAACTATTGGAATTGTAGGAGAATCTGGTTGTGGCAAGAGTATAACAGCTATGTCAATACTACGTCTAATACCTGATCCTCCAGGAAAAATAGTTAGTGGAAAAATAATGTTTAATGGAGAAGATTTGACTAAAGTTTCTGATGAAAAAATAAGACATATTCGTGGAAATGATATTTCAATGATATTTCAAGAACCTATGACTTCTTTAAATCCAGTATTCACTGTTGGATTTCAGATTATGGAAGCATTGATGCTTCATCAAAATTTAGATGAATCAGAAGCTAGAAAAAAAGCTATTGAAATGCTTAAGCTTGTAGGAATTCCTAGAGCAGAAAAAATAGTTGATGAGTATCCACATCAACTATCAGGAGGCATGAGACAGAGAGTCATGATAGCTATGGCGGTTTCTTGCCAACCTAAACTTTTAATTGCAGATGAGCCTACAACTGCTCTAGATGTAACTATTCAGGCACAAATACTTGAACTTATGAATGATTTAAAAAATAAATTAAACACATCTATAATGCTTATTACCCACGATCTTGGTGTAGTAGCTGAGATGTCTGATCACGTAGTAGTTATGTATTCAGGGAAAATAGTAGAGGATGCTCCTGTTGATGAATTGTTTAAAAATCCTAGACATCCTTATACAATAGGTCTTATGAACTCTATACCTTCTCTTATTGAAGAAGGCAAGAGACTTGAAAGTATCAGCGGTTCAGTACCAAATCCATTGTATTTGCCAAAAGGCTGCTATTTTCATCCAAGGTGTAAGTTTGCAACAGATGAATGTAGAAAAGGTCAGCCAAGTTTAAGGGAAATAGCACCTGGGCACAAAGTCAGCTGCTTTAGAGCAGAGGAGGTGACTAAATAATGAGTGAAGTAATATTAGAAGCTAAAAACTTAAAAAAATATTTTCCAATATATAAAGGTGCTTTTAGAAAAAGAGTAGGAGATGTAAAAGCTGTTGATGGCGTTTCGCTTTATATAAAAGAAGGAGAGACATTAGGACTTGTAGGAGAATCTGGATGTGGAAAATCTACGACAGGAAGAACGATATTGAGATTGTTAGATGCTACTGAAGGTACTGTTACCTATAAAGGACAAGATGTTTTAAATGCTTCAAAAGATGAAATGAAAAAACTTAGAAGAGAAATGCAGATAGTATTTCAAGACCCATATAGTTCATTAAACCCTAGAATGACAGTTTCTGAAATAGTAGGAGAAGCATTAGTTGAACATGGAATATATAAAAAAGGAAAAGAGCTTGATGATTATATAGTAGATGTAATAACTAAATGTGGTCTTGCAAAATATCATATAAATAGATATCCTCATGAATTTTCAGGAGGGCAACGTCAACGTATAGGAATTGCTAGGGCATTAGCATTGAATCCATCATTTATAGTTGCTGATGAACCAGTTTCTGCTCTTGACGTTTCTATTCAATCACAAGTTATAAACTTGTTGACTGATTTACAACACGAACGTAAACTATCCTATTTATTTATATCTCATGATTTAGGTGTAGTTAAATATATAAGTCATAGAATAGGAGTAATGTATTTGGGAACACTAGTAGAACTAGCTGATAAAAAATCACTATTTGACAATCCAAAACATCCTTATACTCAAGCATTATTATCAGCGATACCAGTGCCAGATCCAACAAAGAAAATAAATAGGATTATACTACAAGGGGACATACCAAGTCCTGCAAATCCACCATCTGGATGTAAGTTCCATACTCGTTGTATGTATGCAAAAGATATTTGCAAGGAACAGGTGCCAGAATTTAGAGATTTAGGAGGAGAACATTTTGTGGCGTGCCACTTTGCCAAATAAGCAGTCTATTAGAGAAAGAGAAGAAGAAATAAAAAGATCAGTAGATAAAAAGAATGAAGAAGAACCTTTTGAATTTACGAAGACAGATATTTTAGCAATGATAATTGCAGCCTTTGAAATATTGTTGCCTATAATGCTTATTGGGGTAGGAATTTTTGCACTTTTTACGTACTTGTTTACCACGTATTTTATGAAGTAAATACCATTTTAGATATAGCAGAAATTTATGAAGAATAGAGTTGCAAAATATATTGCAGCTCTTTTTTCTAAAAAAATAAAAAAAATATTGACAACTAATATAGAAATGTTATAATAATAAAGTAGTTGAAAGCTTTATATGCGGGAATGGCGGAATTGGCAGACGCGCTAGACTTAGGATCTAGTGTCATTGACGTGGGGGTTCAAGTCCTCTTTCCCGCACCAAAAAAACCAGTGGTTGTTCCATTGGTTTTTTTCATAATATAAGAATATTTAATTAAAGATGCATTTGATATACATATTTTATATGATATAATTTTATGGTATAATGAGTTAGCTATATGGGAAATAAATAAAAAGATAACGAGGAGGAAAAGATAGATGAATTCTGTTTTAGAAAAAAAAGAAAACAACAAAGCTACCTTTACTATTGAGATAGGTGAAGATAAATTTGAAAAAGCAGTTCAAAAAGCATATCTAAAAAATAGAAGCAGATTCAATATACCTGGATTTAGAAAGGGTAAAGCTCCAAGAAAAATAATTGAAATGAATTATGGTGAAGGAGTATTTTATGAAGAAGCATTAAATATTATATTACCAGATGCATACGAAGAAGCGATAAAAGAATTGTCTCTTGAACCAGTAGATACTCCAGATGTAGATATTGAACAACTTGAAAGTGGCAAACCTGTTATATTCAAAGTAGAAGTGACTATAAAACCTGAAGTTAAATTGGGTGATTACAAGGGTATAGAAGTAGAAAAAGTAGAGTATAATGTTACAGATGAAGATGTTGAAGAAGAATTAAAAAATATTAGAGATATGAATTATAGACTTGTAGATGCATCAGATAGGGAAGCGAAAGAAGGGGATATTTTAAATATTGATTTTGAAGGGTACGTAGGTGAAGAAAAGTTTGAAGGCGGTTCAGCAGAAAATCAAGAACTAGAAATAGGCGCAGGTAGATTTATTCCTGGATTTGAAGAACAACTTATTGGAAAGAAAAAGGGAGATTTAGTTGATGTAAAGGTGACATTCCCTGAAGATTATTTTGAGGAAAGTCTAAAGGGAAAAGAAGCTCTTTTCAAAGTAACTATCAATGATATTAAAGAAAAAGAATTTCCAGTTCTTGATGATGAATTTGCAAAAGATGTTAGCGAATATGATACATTAGAGGAATTTAAAAATAGTATAAGGGAAAGATTAGAAAAAGAAGCAAAAAACAAAGAAGAAATTGAAAGAGAAAATAGCGTTATTAAAGCACTTGTAGAATCATCTGAAGTTGATATTCCAGAAGTTATGATAGATAATCAAATTCAAAATGAAATAGCAGAATTTGATTATAGATTGAGATTGCAAGGACTTTCAATAGATAGGTATTTTGAACTTACAAATAGTACCATAGAAGATTTGAAAGAACAAATGAGACCAAATGCTGAAAGAAGAGTTAAAAGTGATTTAATACTTGGAGCAGTTGCAAAAGCTGAAAATATTCAAGCTTCTGATGAAGACATTGACAAGGAATTAGAAAGAATGGCAGTAGAATATAATCATGAAGATGTGGAAAAGTTCAAACAAGATATGAAATTGGGAGATTTAGAATATCTTAAAGAGGGTATAATTAGAGATAAGACCATTGAATTTTTAATATCAAATGCTAAATTTATTTAATAAGTATTGAGTAGGAGGGGTATGAATATGGCTTTAGTTCCAATTGTAGTTGAACAAAACAATAGAGGAGAAAGATCTTACGATATTTACTCCAGGCTACTAAAAGAAAGAATAATATTTCTTGGCGAAGAAGTAAATGATATAACTGCAAACTTGGTAGTTGCACAATTGCTATTTTTAGAAGCAGAAGATCCTGATAAAGATATTCAGCTTTATATAAATAGTCCAGGTGGATCTATAACATCTGGTTTTGCAATTTATGATACAATTCAATATATAAAACCAGATGTTTCAACTATATGTATAGGAATGGCAGCAAGTATGGGTGCATTTTTGCTTGCTGCAGGAAAGAAGGGCAAGAGATTTGCATTACCAAATGCAGAGATAATGATACATCAACCACTAGGTGGTATGCAAGGGCAAGCAGAAGATATCAGAATTCATGCTGAAAGAATTGTAAAAATAAGAGAACAAATAAATAGGATATTAAGTGAGAGAACTGGTCAACCTTACGAGAAAATTGCTCGTGATACAGATAGAGATTTCTTTATGTCTGCTGAAGAAGCTAAAAAGTATGGTATAATAGATGAAGTAATAGAATTTAGAAAATAACATTAAGTGAGGTGTCACAATGGCAAGATTTGATGATAAGCAGCTTAGATGTTCTTTTTGCGGGAAACCTCAAGATCAAGTTAGAAGGCTTATTGCTGGACCCAATGTTTACATTTGTGATGAATGTATAGAATTGTGTCAAGAAATAATAGATGAGGAATTTGAAGACAACTTTGAATATGAAATAGATGAGTTACCAAAGCCCATAAAGATAAAAAATACTCTTGATGATTATGTTATCAAACAAGAGAGAGCAAAAAGAGCATTGGCTGTAGCAGTATATAATCACTACAAAAGAATAAATAGTACAAATTCTAGAAATAGTGATATAGAATTGCAAAAGAGCAATATAATAATGATTGGGCCAACAGGTTCAGGTAAAACATTGTTAGCACAAACATTGGCAAAGATTTTGAATGTACCTTTTGCTATAGCAGATGCTACATCTTTGACAGAAGCAGGTTATGTTGGAGAGGATGTAGAAAATATTATCTTAAAGCTGATACAAGCTGCAGATTATGATATAGAGAGAGCAGAAAAAGGCATTGTATATATAGATGAAATAGATAAAATAGCAAGAAAAACAGAAAATCCATCTATAACAAGGGATGTCAGCGGAGAAGGTGTTCAGCAAGCATTGCTAAAAATATTAGAGGGTACTGTAGCTAATGTGCCACCACAAGGTGGCAGAAAACATCCGCATCAAGAGTTTATCCAAGTAGATACAACCAATATATTATTTATAGTTGGAGGAGCTTTTGATGGGCTTGACAAGATAATTCAAAGTAGAATTAGTAAAAAAACCATAGGTTTTGGGGCAGACATTCAAAGTAAGGAAAATTCAAATATAGGAGAACTTTTAAAGCAGGTTCAACCTGAAGATTTACTGAAATTTGGTTTAATTCCAGAATTCGTAGGAAGGTTACCTGTTATGGTTACACTAGAAGAATTAGATAAAGATGCCCTTGTAAAAATACTCACTGAGCCTAAAAATTCATTGGTTAAGCAATATAAAGAATTATTTGCTATAGATGATGTAGAACTTGAATTTGAAGATGGTGCATTAGAGCTAATTGCACAAAAAGCTATAGAAAGAAAAACAGGTGCTAGAGGGCTTAGAAGTATAATAGAGGAAACTATGTTAGATATTATGTATGAAATTCCATCAAGAGATGATGTAGAAAAATGTATTATTACAAGGGAAACTATTTTGAATGGAAATGAACCTACTTTAGTCATTTCTGATATGAAGAAGAAAAGTAGGGCTAAGAAATCGGGTAAAAAAGAATCAGCATCTTAATGGGCTCACATATTAGTGAGCCTTTTTTGTTGATAATAAATGAAAATATTAAAATTGGAAACACTCAATGGTAAATATGTATAAAGGGAGTGAAAGTATGAATATAGAGCAATATAAAATTGACCATAGGGATATGCCTCTTATACCTTTGAGAGGTATTACGGTTTTCCCTTATATGGTTGTTCACTTTGATGTAGGACGGGAGAAATCTATAAATGCGTTGGAAAAAGCTATGATAGATGATTCTTTGGTATTTTTATGTTCTCAGAAAGATGCCAAAATTGATGAGCCAGATATCGATGATTTTTATCATATAGGGACAGTTTCTAAAATAAAGCAAATGTTGAAACTGCCAGGAGGAAGTATTCGAGTACTAGTTGAAGGACTGAATAGAGGAAAGGTCATTGAGATTAAAGAAGAAGAAAAATATTTTTTAGCAGAAATTGAAGAACTCACTTATGATTGGGAGAAAATTGAAATTGACAAAAAAACTAAAGCAGCTATGAGACTTGTAGTTGAAGACTTTGAGGAATATATAACACTTAGCAATAGAGTTTCTCCAGACTTATTGTTTACAGTTTCTGAAATTGAAGATCCCGGTAGACTTGCCGATGTGATTGCTTCTTATATTTATCTTAAACCTGAAGATGATCAAAAAATATTAGAGGCTTTTGATTTTTATGAGAGACTAGAACTACTTCACAGTTTACTTCAAGAAGAAATAGAAATTTTAAAAATTGAAGAAAAAATAAATCAGAGAGTAAAAAAACAGATAAATAAAGTTCAAAAAGAATATTATTTGAAAGAGCAGATAAAGGCCATTCAAAGCGAATTAGGAGAAGAAGATGAAGTAGTTGAAGAAATAGAAGAATATAAAAAGAAAATTGAAAAAATAAAAATGCCAAAGGAAGTTAAAGAAAAAGCACTAAAAGAAGTAGATAGACTTTACAAACTATCTCCAAATTCAGCAGAAGTTGGAGTCATAAGAACTTATTTAGACTGGATAGTTGAACTTCCTTGGAATGTAGGGACAAAAGATAAAGTAAATATAAAAAAAGCAAGGGATATATTAAACAATGATCACTATGGACTCGATGATGTAAAGGAGAGAATACTTGAGTTTATAGCCATAAGAAAGCTTAAAAGCAATATGAAGGGGCCTATTTTGTGTTTGGTAGGGCCACCAGGAGTTGGGAAAACTTCTATAGCTAAGTCTATAGCTAAATCTTTAAATCGAAACTTTGTGAGAATGTCCCTTGGTGGTGTGCGTGATGAAGCTGAAATTAGAGGACATAGAAGGACTTATGTAGGGGCAATGCCAGGAAGAATTATTAGCCTTATAAAAAAATCAGGTTCTAACAATCCAGTATTTTTATTTGATGAAATAGATAAATTAAGCAGCGATTTTAGAGGAGATCCTGCTAGTGCACTATTAGAAGTGCTAGATCCAGAGCAAAACAATACTTTTACAGATCATTTTTTAGAAGTTCCATTTGATTTGTCAAAAGTAATGTTTATAACTACAGCCAATACTACTTCAACTATTCCAGAACCATTGTTAGATAGGATGGAAGTCATAAGAATACCAGGATACACAGAAGAAGAAAAATTAAATATCGCCATGAAATATTTGTTACCAAAACAACTTAAAGAACATGGTTTAAAAGAAGAAAATTTATCTATTTCCGAACAAGCCATGAGAGATATCATAAATAACTATACAAGAGAGGCTGGCGTCCGAAATTTAGAAAGAAATATTGCAAATATTTGTAGAAAAGCTGCAAAAAAAATAGTAGAAGATGGGGTCTCTACTGTTAGAGTTACTAGGGGCAATTTAGAGAATTATTTAGGCATTCCTAAATATAGACATGATATAGCAGGAGAAAAACATGAAATAGGAGTAGCTACAGGCCTTGCTTGGACTGCCTTTGGAGGAGAAATTCTTTCCATAGAAGTTAATTGCATGAAAGGTACTGGGAAATTACAGTTGACAGGACAATTAGGAGATGTCATGAAAGAATCTGCCATGGCTGGAATTAGCTATATAAGGGCAAATTCAGAGAAACTAGGAATAGATGCAAATTTTTATAAAGAAATGGATATTCATATACATGTACCTGAAGGATCAATTCCAAAGGATGGGCCTTCTGCTGGGATTACTATGGCTACAGCTGTTATTTCAGCTTTAACCAATAAGCCTGTTTCCAAAAATGTTGCTATGACTGGCGAAATAACTTTAAGAGGAAGAGTTTTGCCTATTGGTGGTTTAAAGGAAAAGGTATTGGCTGCCCATAGAGCAGGAATAGAGAAAATAATTATTCCAGTGGAAAATAAAAAAGATTTAGAAGAAATACCAGATAAAGTTAAGAGAAAAATAGAATTCGTTTTGGTAAAGGAAATGGAAGAAGTTCTTCTTCATGCTTTAATCGAAGTGGAGGATAAAGATGAAAATAATTAGTTCAGAGCTTCAAGCTATTGCAGGAAATAAATCCCAATATCCAGCAGATGATTTATTTGAAATTGCTTTTGCTGGTAAGTCAAATGTAGGTAAATCATCATTGATAAATACATTGGTTAATAGAAACAATTTGGCAAGAACTAGTGGAAAACCTGGGAAAACTCAAACTATCAATTTTTATAACATAAATGGAGACTTTAGATTTGTGGATTTACCTGGATATGGATATGCTAAAGTATCAAAAATTCAAAGAGAAAAATGGGCCCAAATGATTGAGGAATATCTCAAGTTTAGGCAAAACCTTGTAGAAATAATGCTTGTTGTAGACATTCGTCATGAACCTGGAGACCATGATGCACTTATGTATCAATGGATAAAAAGCTATGGTTTTAATGGAATAGTTATAGCGACAAAGGCTGATAAAGTGTCTAAAGGGCAATGGGAAAAACAAAAGACTATTATTCAAAGAAAGTTGCAGATTGAGAATAGGAGTTTCATCATTCCTTTTTCAGCAGAAAAAAGAATGAATTTAGATAAAGTTTGGGATGTAATAGAAGAAATAATTACAGTAAATAAAGAGCAGCAATCTCATTGAGATTGCTGCTCTATAAAGTATTATTCTTTTTCAAACATATCCTTAGTTGCACCACATACTGGACAAACCCAATCATCTGGCAATTGTTCAAAAGGTGTTCCTGGAGCTATGCCATTATCTGGATCTCCTTCAGCAGGGTCATAAACATATCCACATGGTCCACATACATATCTATCCATATTCATTACTCCTTTCATAATAGTTATCTTTTTAAATTTTACCCGAAAAAATACTTTTTAAACTTTTATATTTATAATATAATATACTTGTAGGTCAGTAAAAAATATAAATATTAGATTAAAGGACTTTTTAATAGGGTAAAATACATATTGCTGAGATTGTTATTTGATTTTTTATAAATAAATCGTAGATGGATGTGATTATATTGTCCTTTAAATTTGATGGTACAGTGTGTAGTGATTTGCACATCATTAAAGATTTTGTTGAAGATGTTTTGAATAAATTGAATAAGGTCATTAAAGATGAGACAGTAATGTTTGATGTAAAGCTCATTTTAAATGAGCTTGTAGCAAATGGTGCTATACATGGAAATTCATATGATAGAGATAAGTATGTAAATATTTTTATTAATGTAGAAGATGATTTTATAAAAATCGAAGTAACTGATGAGGGAAATGGATTTGAATTTGATTTAAAATCTTATGATCCTTTAAATTTGAAATGTAGTGGCAGGGGTCTTGTCATAGTTAGTGGTTTGAGCGATGAATTTTATGTCGAAAAAAACAAAATAACATCAGTTAAATATTTATAGTAGGAGGACTGAAATGAAAAAGTTTTCATTATTTTTATCTATTGTGATATTATTTGCTACTTTTATTCCTACAAATTCTTATGGTGCACCAGAATATAACAAAAAACTTGAAGAGGCTATAATTAAATCTAAAAGTTTATTTAATATAACTAATGAATATGATAAATTCAATTCAAATGTAAGTTCATTTGATGGAAAGACTTTTTTTTATTTAAATTGGATTGACAGCACTGGTAAATTGGGTGAAATAAATGTAAATATTTCGTCAGACGGAACAATTTATAGTTACAATAAATTCAAATCTGATTATGAAAACAAAAAATCCACATTGCCAAGCATATCGAAAGATGAAGGCTTAAACATAGCTATAAATGCAATAAAAAATATAAATCCCCAAATATGTGAAGAGATAATTTACAATGAATCACAAAAGCCAATTAATCCAAATAGCTCAGAATATAACTATGAATTTATCAGGATACAAAATGGGATTCCTTATTTTGAAAATTATTTATATGTATCTATAGACAAAAATACAGGTGGATTGATGAGTTATTATTTAAATTGGGATGAAAAAATATCTTTTCCAAATTCAAAAGATATAATAGACTTAGATAAGGCTATTGAATTGTATAAAGAAAAAATTGGATTAAATCTTGTATATAAAATAAATTATGTGGATGGAATTGAAAAAATATATTTGGTATATACTAGTCTTGAAAACAATGTAGGTATAGATGCTAAAACTGGTGAAGTTGTAAGTTATAATGATTATATAGGATTTGCAGAAGAAAAAGATGACATGATTTTTAACGATGAGAGCTTAAGTCCAGATGAAAGCAAAGCTATAAGGAATATTTCAAATTTAATTTCTAGTGAAGAAGCAGAAAAAAGTGCAAGAGAAGTTCTTAATATAGATGATGAATATAAAATGTCGAGTATAAATTTATATTCATATATAAAAAAGAAGAATGAATATGCATGGACAATTAGCTTTCAAAAAGGTCAAGGGGAAAATAGTGATTATCAATATGATGTATCATTAGATGCTAAAACAGGTGATATCATAAGTTTCTATTTTAGTTTTCCCAAAGAAGATATTGTTAAAGAAAGCAAGTCAAAAGATCAAGCTATGAAAATTGCAGAAGACTATATAAAAAAAATGAACCCTGAAATATACAATGAAGTTGAATTGTATAAGGATTTTGAAGATAGAAGTGATGACAATCTCATTTACTATTTTAATTATATTAGAAAATACAATGGAGCATATATTGCAGATGATAGTATAAGTATTTATGTAGATGGGAAAAATGGTAATATTGTAGGTTATAATAAGAATTGGCACAAAGGCGAAATACCACAATTAGTTAGTAAAATATCCATAGAAGAAGCCTATAAAAAGCTTTTTGAGGATTTAGGTATGGAGATTAAATATGTCACAGCAAATGATATTACCAATTCTAAAAAAACCGATAAAACTATAAAATTGTGTTACTGCATAAAACCAGACAAGCCATTAAATATAAGTGCAGAAACTGGAGAATTTTTAGATTATAATGGAAAGCCATTTAAAGAAGAAAAGATAGCTAGATATAGAGATATAGAGAATTCTTATGCAAAAGAAAAAATTTTGGTATTGGCTGAACATGGTATTGATTTGCCAGGAGAGAATTTTAAACCTAAGGATAAAATAAAACAAAGAGAGTTTCTTTATTTACTGGCTAAATCAAATTCTCAAACTCTAAATTTAGAGGATGAAAATTCTGATGAAAAATTGTACAATTATCTTATAAAGGTTGGAATTATAAAGGAAGAAGAAAAAAATCCAGAAAAAATTATTACAAAAGAGGAAAGTATTAAATATCTCATAAGGATGCTAAAATATGATAAAGTAGCAGATATAAATGGAATTTATAAAGATTTGTTTAAGGATTCGGATGAAATAGATAATAATCTAAAGGGTTATGTTTCTATTGCCTATGGATTAAATATAATTTCAGGTTCAAATGGATACTTGAAGCCTAAATCAGAACTATCTAGAGAAGATGCAGCGAATATGATATATAACTATTTGTTTAATAATTAAGAACATATAAATAGCGGAGAATTTTCCTCCGCTATTTACAATTGTACTTTTTGTTGCTTTTTATAGAATTTATGATAAAATTGTTTTGTTCAATTATTATAGTAATCTTAAAATAGGAAGTGGTAAAAAACATGAATAAAAAAAGAGAAGATGTTAGAAACATTGCTATAGTTGCCCATGTAGACCATGGAAAGACTACATTAGTAGATGCACTTCTAAAACAAAGTGGTATCTTTAGAGCAAACCAAGTAGTTAAGGATAGAGTAATGGATTCTAATGATATTGAAAGAGAAAGAGGAATAACAATTCTTTCCAAAAATACAGCAGTATACTATAAAGATATTAAAATTAATATAGTAGACACTCCAGGTCATGCAGATTTTGGAGGAGAAGTAGAACGTGTATTAAAAATGGTAAATGGAGTAGTTTTGTTAGTAGATGCATTTGAAGGGCCTATGCCTCAAACAAAATTTGTATTGAAAAAAGCTTTGGAATTAGATTTACCAGTTATAGTATGTATAAATAAAATTGACAGGCCAGAAGCTAGACCCAATGAGGTAATAGATGAAGTGTTGGATCTTTTTATAGATTTAGGAGCCAATGAAGAACAGCTTGAATGTCCATTTGTATTTGCTTCAGCAAAGGAGGAAATGGCGACTCTTGATATAAATACTCCAAAAGAAAATATGAAAGATTTATTTGAAACTATTGTTAACTATATTCCAGCTCCTGAAGGGGATGAGGAAGATCCATTGCAAGTTTTAATTTCAACTATTGACTACAATGAGTATGTAGGAAGAATAGGAATTGGTAAAATAGAAAGAGGAACTATTAGCTTAAATCAAGAAGCTATCATAGTCAATCATGAGGAAAAAGACAAAGCTAAAAAGGTTAAAATAACTAAGATATATGAATTTGAAGGACTAAATAGAGTTGAAGTAGAAAGTGCTAAAGTTGGGAGTATCATTGCTGTGACTGGTGTAGAAGGAATTCATATAGGGGATACTATTTGTGATATAAGCACACCGGAACCATTACCTTTTGTGAAAATTTCAGAGCCAACTATGTCTATGACTTTTTCTGTAAATAATAGTCCTTTTGCTGGTCAAGAAGGAACATTTGTTACTTCAAGACATTTGAGAAATAGATTATTTAAAGAGCTTCAAACCAATGTCAGTTTGAGAGTTGAAGAAACTGACTCTACAGATGCTTTCAAGGTTTCGGGAAGAGGAGAACTTCATCTTTCTGTATTGATAGAAACTATGAGAAGAGAAGGTTATGAATTTCAAGTATCTAAACCACAAGTATTATTTAAAGAAATAAATGGCAAGAAATATGAGCCAATAGAGACTGTGATTATTGATGTACCTCAAGAATTCATTGGAACAGTTATAGAAAAATTAGGCAAAAGAAAAGGCGAACTTGTTCATATGACTGAATCTAATGGTGGTTATGCAAGACTTATATTTTCCATACCTGCCAGGGGACTTATAGGCTATAGATCTGAGTTCATGACAGATACAAAAGGAAATGGTATATTAAATACTGAATTTGATGGATATGCACCTTACAAGGGAGATATTCCTAGTAGATCTATGGGTTCTTTAATTTCATTTGAAACTGGTGAGACAGCAGCGTATGGTCTATATGCAGCTCAAGATAGAGGGATTCTTTTTGTTGAACCTGGGACTAAAGTATATGAGGGAATGGTAGTTGGTGCAAATCCAAAAGGGAATGATATAGAAGTAAATGTATGTAGAAAAAAACAACAATCAAATGTTAGAGCTGCAGGTTCTGATGAAGCCTTGAGACTTTCACCACCTAAAATTATGTCATTAGAAGAAGCATTAGAATTTATAGAAGATGATGAATTGATTGAAGTTACTCCAACAAGTTTGAGAATTAGGAAAAGAATATTGGATAGCACAAAAAGATATAAATCTAAAAAGAATAAATAGATATGAACAGTTTAAAAAGGAGCATTTTTAATGCTCCTTTTTGGCAATTTTAATAGTAATAATGATGTGGTATAATATAATTTGAAGTTTTATAAAAGATGTGTAGGTGATGCCATGAATTATGTTGTTGATGCTTTAAAATGGATAGTAGACAATATTCTTTTAATCAATATTTTGTTAGCCATACTGTTGGTTTTCTTTGAGAGAAGGAATCCTACTATTACTTGGCTATGGCTTATGATTCTTTTTTTCTTGCCTGGTATTGGATTTTTAATTTATCTATTTTTGGGACAAGACTTAAGAAAGAAGAAAATGTTTAAAATTAAAGAAGAAGAAGATGCATATTTTAAAGATATTGTTGCTACTCAGGAAAAGTTTATTGAAAAGAATAAGTTCAATTACAATGATCCCAAAGTGGCAGAATATGAAGATATTATTCAACTACATCTTATGAGTAGTGAATCTATTTATACTCAAGACAATGATGTGGAACTATTTTTTTCGGGATTAGATAAATTTAATTCTCTTTTAAAAAGTATAGAGGATGCAAAAGAATATATTCATATGGAATATTATATTATTAGAAGTGATACTATTTCAACTCGAATAGTTGAAGCATTGACAAGAAAAGCAAAAGAAGGTGTAGAAGTTAAGTTAATCTATGATGGTATGGGAGGCAGGACACTGCCAAGAGGATTTTTTAAGGAGTTGATTAGAGCTGGGGGTGAGGTTGCTTGCTTTTTACCACCATTTTCTCCTTATTTGAGTATAAGAATTAATTATAGAAATCATAGAAAAATTTGCGTTGTTGATGGTAAAGAAGGATATGTAGGAGGATTTAATATTGGTGATGAATATTTAGGTTATTCTAAAAAATTTGGGTATTGGAGAGATACTCACGCGAAGATTAGAGGAACGGCAGTTAAAGGTTTACAATGGAGGTTCTTGCTTGATTGGAGATTTGTATCAGGTAGTGAGATAGAAATAAGTGAAAAATATTTTCCTAAAATCTCCACTCAAGGTGAAACGGGAATCCAAATAGTTTCATCTGGTCCAGACTCTAAATGGACCAGCATCAAAGATGGATATCTTAAAATGATTATAAATGCAAGAAGTAAAGTTTACATTCAAACTCCGTATTTTATACCTGATGACAGTATATTAGAAGCACTAAAAATAGCAGGACTATCTGGAGTCGATGTGAGGGTTATCATTCCTTCTAAGCCAGATCATCCTTTTGTATATTGGGCTAGTTTGTCTTATATAGGTGAACTTCTTCAAGCTGGAGTTAAGTTTTATACGTATCAGGAAGGATTTATGCATAGTAAAGTGATTGTCATGGATGATGTAGTTTCATCTGTAGGCACGGCAAATTTAGACATAAGAAGTTTCAAACTAAATTTTGAAGTAAATGCATTTATTTATGATGAAAATATAAATAAAGAAATAACAGAAAAAATACATGAGGATTTTAAAAAATGCAAGGAAATCACGATAGAAGAATATGAAAAAAGATCTATTGTTGTAAAATTTAAAGAGTCAGTTTCAAGGCTTTTATCTCCAATTCTTTAACATAAAAAAAGCATCTCTGGTTATACTAAAACAGAGGTGGTAAAGATTGAGAAAAAAAGCTATAGTTTTTTTTAATATAATAGTTGCTTTATTTTTAATTTCTTCTTGCAAGGGAAATCCTTCTAAAAAGCCAAATGCTTATGAGAAAAAAGATAAGGCTCCTCAAAGTTTAAACTCTATTTTAGAAAATGTGAATTCAATTCTTAAAGATGTGGAAGAGGTAAAAAAGGTAGCAATTAAGCCTGAATTAAGTGATGAAGATAAAGAAAAGGATTCAAAAAACAAAACTGATGAAAAAAAGACATCAAAAGAGAAAGAGATACAGAAACTTTGGGATAGTATGAATAAAAGTATAAATGATATTCATAAATATTGGAATGTGTATGAAATTGAAGGAGCTAAAAAAGGTATTACTGCTGATAGTACTTTTAAGTTTGAGGAAAGTATAAATTCTTTGACACTTGCTATTGAAAATAGGGACAGTTTCAATATATTAAATAGTGGTAGTGAAGTATATAAAAATTTATCATCTTTTTTTGATTTATATAAAGATGAAATAAAAGGTGATATAAGCAAAATAAAATATTGTGTTTATAAAGCTTATTTGATAGCAGAAAAGGGAGAGATAGATGCTTCTAAAGAAGTTTTGACAGAAGCGGAAAATTATATAAATAATATGAGAATTAAATTGACTAAAGACAAGGAAAAAAGCAAAAATGTAGATAAAATTAGTTTTTCCATTCAAGATATGAAAGAAGTGCTAAAACTAAACAACAGCAACTTACTTAAGATAAAGAGGGATATAGTGCTTAAAAATCTTGAGACATTAGAAAAATAATGTCAATTTAACGATGTTGTGGTATACTTTATTTTAGAAAAACAAGGGGGTAGATATGAGTGAAAAATGAAGCTATTAGAGACTATATTGTTATGAATGGAGAAATTATTGCAAATGGAGAAACAAATGTATTTGAGGATATAAACAAGCCTCCTATTTATGAAGTTATAAGAGTTATAAAAGGGATACCACTTTTTTTAGAAGAACATTTAGAAAGAATGAGAAAATCATCAGCTATTGTTGGTTATACAATATATAGAACTGATGATGAAATAAAAGAGGATATAAAAAAATTAATAAATAAAAACAATGTTAAAAATTTAAATATAAAATTGCTGTGTACTGAAATTCAAGGGAGAGGACAAGTTTTTTTAGCTTATTTTATAAAAAGCTATTATCCAGAACCAAGGGTTTATATGGAAGGCATTCATACTATTTTATATCATTTTGAAAGAGAAAATCCAAATGCTAAGATACTAAATGTTTCTTTTAAAGAGGATGTGAATAGAAAAATAGAAGAAAATAATGCTTTTGAAGCACTTCTTGTGAATAAAGATGGGTATATAACTGAAGGGAGTAGATCTAATATATTTTTTGTAAAAGATGAAGTGCTTTATACTGCTCCTAAGGGAGATGTGCTTTTAGGAGTCACAAGAAATCATATAATGGAAGTTTGCAAAAAATTAGGTTTAAAAGTTATAGAGGAAAATATTCATATAGAAGATTTATCTAAAATAAAAGGAGCTTTTATGACGGGTACATCAGTCAATGTACTTCCAATTAGAAGTATAGATGAAAAAAAATATGATTCTGTTGACAACGAAATAATAAAAGCTGTAAGTAATGGATATTTAAAAGAGATGGAAGAATACCTAGAAATAAATAGCCAAAAATATGTAGCAAATAAAGAAAATTAAATCTTATATTAGGAGAAGGTTAGAAATTTATGGATAAGAAAAAAATTAATTATTTATTTGGAATTCTTATTACCAGTGTGACTCTTGTTATAATTCTGACTAGTGAAAATTTAAAAGACTTGCCTGGACTTATAAGTAATACAAATATGATGTATTTGGCTTTAGCTTTAAGCATGATGTTGGGAGATTGGATTTTTGATGGATTAATATTGAACAGCATCACAAAAACGGTTTATGGAAAGTTTAGCTATTTTAAATCCTTGAAAATTGCAATTATAGGCCAATACTATAGTGCAATTACTCCTTTTTCAACAGGGGGGCAACCAGTTCAGGTATATTTGATGAGTAAGGAAGATATATCAGTTCCCAAAGGCTCATTAATACTTTTCAATAAATTCATAATATATCAAATGGCAGTAACTCTTTATTCTCTTGTAATGTTTATGTTGAAATTGAGTTTTATATTTAGCAAAGCTAAAGGGGCACTTCCATTTGTTATAGTAGGTTTTGTTCTAAATCTATTAGTGCTAGTTGGAATAATTTTATTATTTTATAGACCAGAATGGATAAAACCTATAGTACTGTATGTTTATAAATTTTTAAACAAGATTAAAATCATGAAAGATATTGATAAATATGTAAATAGATTAGATACAGCAATGGAAGAGTATATGCAAAGCGTAGAAAAAATAAAAGAAAATAGGAAGAATGCAGTACTTCTATTGATTCTCAATATAATAGAGTTAACTTTTTATTTTAGTATAACTTATTTTGTATATTTAGCATTAGGGCTTAATGAAGCAACATTTATAGACATTATAGCTATACAGTCACTAGTTTATATGGCAGCTTCTTATATTCCAACTCCAGGAACGGCAGGAGCTTCAGAAGGTGGATATTACTTGCTATTTAAGCCTTTGTTTTCATCAGGACTAATAGTATATGCTCTACTTCTTTGGAGAGCTATAAGCTATTATTTTAAAATAATAATTACAGGTATTGTGACACTTGTTGACCATATAATGAGGAAAAGAAAAAAAGTGGCAATATAAAAAAGTGCAGTTGTTTTTAAGCTGCACTTTTTTATGAGTTGCAAGTATTTTAAGCTATAGTTATATCATTGTTCAATTCTACTATTTTAAGTATGACTTCAACTGCTTTTTCCATAGCAAAAGTAGGAATATATTCAAATTTTCCGTGGAAATTGTGTCCACCAGTAAATAGGTTTGGACAAGGAAGTCCCATATATGAAAGCCTAGCTCCATCAGTGCCACCTCTTATAGGATTAATCAAAGGTTCAACTCCTACTTCCTCCATAGCCCTTTTAGCTATATTTACTATATGCATTACAGGTTCGATTTTTTCTTTCATATTGTAATATTGATCTTTCATTTCGATTGATAAAATATTTCCATATTTTATATTTAAAAAATTAACTATTTCATTTATAAGATTCTTTTTTTGCTCAAATTTATCCCTATTGTGGTCTCTAATTATATATTCAATTGTAGTATATTCCACTGTCCCTTCCATGCCCACAAGATGGAAAAAGCCTTCATATTCTTCAGTATATTCTGGTCTTTCATTTACAGGTAGCATACTATTTAATTCCATAGCTACAATCATAGAATTTATCATCTTGTTTTTTGCAGAACCTGGATGTACATTTCTACCTTGTATTTGAATTTTAACTCCTGCTGCATTGAAATTTTCGTATTCAAGTTCTCCCAAAGGGCCACCATCAACAGTATATGCATATTTAGCATTAAACTTATCTACATCAAAATGATCTGCACCACTACCTATTTCTTCATCAGGGGTAAAGCCTATTTTTATAGTCCCATGAGGTATTTGTGGGTTTTGGATCAAATATTCCATTGCTGTAACTATCTCAGCTATTCCAGCTTTGTCATCTGCCCCTAGAAGCGTAGTTCCATCAGTTGTTATAATTTCTTTTCCAATATAAAGTTTAAGTTCAGGGAAATCATCTGGTGATAGTACAATGTTTGTGGATTTATTGAGGATAATATCTCCTCCATCGTAGTTTTTGATTATTTTAGGATTTATATTTTTTCCCGACATATCTGGACTCGTATCCATATGTGAAATAAAACCTATAGTTGGAACTTGTTTGTCAATATTAGAAGGTAAAGTTGCCATAACATATCCATTTTTATCAACAGATACATCTGAAAGCCCCAATTCTTTAAGTTCTTTTCCCAACTCTTTTGCAAATACAATTTGATTTTCAGTACTAGGAACAGTATTTGAATCTTCACATGATGTAGTTTCATACTTTACATATCTTAAAAAACGTTCAACAACATTAGACATATTTCTAGCCTCCTAAAAGATATTATATATACAATTATACTATTCTTTTTTAAAAATAGAAACTAATGTACCAAATAAGTCAAAAATGATAGTAAAAAATAAGATTATGTAAAATAAAAGGGAAAAATTTTTATGATTTTTTGTTTTAAAATTGTTATAATTATAAGGTATGTTAAATGCAGTTAGCTGCAAAATAAGATATTTTTATAACTATGGTTATTTTATCAAGTTTTGTGGTATCAAATATAATAAGAACTAAAGAAAGAGGGAATAGAGATATGACTAAAAAAACTTCTTTAGAATTGTTAAAAGATGAAATTGCAATGAAGAGGGGAGAATTAAATAGTCTTGTTGAAGGGGATGTAGATAGACAAAAATTGTTAAAAATTAGTATGGATTTAGATGAATTGATATACAAATATTATATGCTAGAAAAAGAATTTAAAGAAGATAAGGCTGCTGAATAGCAGCCTAAATTTTATCCTAATGTTATGTCTAAAAACATCATCACGACAAATCCTATCATTATACCATAAGTAGCAGATCTTTCATGCCCACCTCTATGAGTTTCTGGTATGATTTCATCACTTATAACAAATAGCATTGCTCCAGCAGCAAAAGCCAAAGTAAAAGGTAATATAGGCCTAAATATTTTTACAAGCCATAGACCTAAAAGCCCACCTATAGGTTCTACTAAGCCTGTTAAGAGTGCTATAAAGAAAGCTCTTGAAGGAGGATATTTTTCTCTTACCAATGCTAATGCTACAGCTAAACCTTCTGGCATATTTTGAATTCCTATACCTATTGCCAAAGTTAATCCATTTGCAATATTGTTATCTCCAAATCCTACTCCTACAGCTAAACCTTCTGGGAAATTGTGAATGGTTATTGCTATGATAAATAACCAAATTCTAGCCAGAGAAGAATTTTTCCCTTCAGTACGTTCATCTAATAAATGAACATGAGGCGAGTACTTATCAGTTAGGTCTAAAAAAATTCCCCCTGCTAATATGCCCATAGAAGTTACTAGTGCACCCTTAGCCCCACCACCAGCATATTCAATACTTGGTATTACAAGTGAAAAAGATGTGGCTGCCAACATCACACCAGCTGCAAATCCCAACAAAGTATCCAACATTTTGTCGGAAATATTCTTAGTTAAAAATATGGGCAAAGCACCTACGGCAGTTAAAAGTCCTGCACAGAGGCTTGATATCATACCTATGAGCATGATATTGTCTGAGTTTAAAATTTTTTCCATGTAAGTCTTCCTTTCTAGATCTTTTATTATAAATACCCATATTATTATATATTAATAACTAAAGAATAGAAAATAAAATAAGAATCACAATAAGAATTATGGCAATTGTAAATATAGTATATAGTATTTTTTTTCTAATAAAGAAAAATTTCATAGGTTCACCCCTCAAAATGTTCTAATATAAATTATTCATATATCTATATTTATATTACTGATTTTTCTTTTTTAATACAGGATTTACAGAACAATAGTTATATATTATAATGAATAAAAGAAATGGGGGGGATTTTTATGACAGTAAAAATTTTATCTGATAGTGCTTGCGATTTGCCTGATGAAATACTGAAAGAGTACAATATTGACATTTTGCCTATACTTGTAATTAAGGATGATGAGGAATATTTAGACAAAGTTACTCTGGATCCAAAGAAGATGTATGATGACATGAGAAATGGATTAGTATATAAGACATCGCAAATTCCACCATATATGTTTGAAGAAAAATTTGAAGAAATAGCTAAAAGTGGTGAAAGTACTATATATATATGTTTTTCATCAGGATTATCAGGAACTTACAATACTTCCTTAATAGTTAGGGATTCTATTAGAGAAAAATATCCAAATTTAGATCTTGATATAGTTGACTCTAGATCAGCTTCTGTAGGTTTTGGACTTTTAGTATATAAAGCTGCTAAGATGGCAAAAGAAGGCAAATCAAAAGAAGAAATATTGAGGATGTTGGATTTTTATGTAGCACATATTGAACATATATTTACTGTAGATAATTTAGAGTACTTATTTAGAGGAGGAAGGGTATCCAGAGCTCAAGCTTTTGTAGGGGGATTGCTAAATATAAAACCTATACTGGACATACCGGAAGATGGCACTTTGAGACCAATTGAGAAGGTAAGGGGAAGGAACAAAGTTTTAAATAGGATGCTAGAAATCATGCAAGAGCGTGGAGGAAATGCAGACTTAAAAAATCAAACTATTGGTATAAATCATGGTGATGATTTAGAAGGAGCGTTGAAATTAAAGGAAATGATTGAAGAAAGATATGGATGTACAGATTTTGTAATAAATATCATAGGATGTGCAATAGGAGCACACTCAGGTCCAGGAACGCTATCAGTATTTTTCTTAAATGAAAAGCCAAGTCAGGAATTTTAATTCTGACTTGGCTTTTAAAATTGTGAAGATATTATAAAAAAAATTAAATTTGGACTAGACAAACTCAAAATAACATAGTATAATAAATAATGTCCTTTGGATATGCACCTTTAGCTCAGATGGTAGAGCAACTGACTCTTAATCAGTGGGCCCAGGGTTCGAGTCCCTGAAGGTGCACCAGATAAATACAGGCTTGCAGATTTTTACACTCTGCAAGCTTTTTATGTGCAACTTGCAAGGTTTTTTTATTTATAGTAATATATAAAGGAATAATATTTGTAGATGATTGGGAATATATAGTTAAGCAACTAGACTTTGTTGGGAGTGATAAAATGAAAAAGAAAATCTATATGTTTTTTATCATATTATCTATACTTAGTATTGTTACAGCTTGTAGCAATGTGAATTCAAAACAAGAAATTTTAGAGGAAAAAGAAGATAAAACAAAAACAGAACCAATAATAGAAGAAACAAGCAAAATATACGACTATTTTCCTTTTTTACAAAATACATTGATGATGTATTATGGAGAAGGAAATGAATATGCAGAACAAAAGGTTTATTTTGACTATATTGAAGACAATAAGGCACAAATCAGAATTATAAATGCAGGGACAGAGGTAGTGCAAATATTGGAATATAAAGATGGAGAACTTAAGAAAGTTTATACAGAAGGAGAATTTTATCATATTGAGAACTTACTTAAAGAAAATGTAAAAGAAGATGAAAATGCTGAAATCATTTTAAAGGAACCTTTAAAGGTAGGTATGTCTTGGAAACTGCCAAATGGGAAAAACAGAACTATAACAGGCTCTGGAGTGGAAATAAATACTCCATATAAAAAATTCAAAGCTTTAGAGGTGACAACTGAATTAGGAGATAAAGAAAAGCAAATTGATTATTATGTAAAGGGCATAGGCCATGTGGCAAGTATTTATAGCTCAGGTGATTTTGAAGTAAAAACTCTTTTAGAAAGGCTTGAAAAAAATAAACCATTAGTTCACGGTATTAGATTTTATTATCCAGAAGAAAAAGGCACAAAACTTGTATATAAAAATATTGATTTGCAATTCAGAACCAATGATAGTATAGAAAGTATATTTGAAAATGGATTTAAAAATCCCCCATCATCTAAAGCAATATCTCTCATATCTAAAAATACTAAAATTAATTCTATAGTTTTAGATAAAGATAATGGAATAGTCAAAGTAGATTTTTCTAAGGAATTAATTGAAGAAATGAATGCTGGTAGTTTGTTAGAAACGCAAATTTTAGACAGTATCGTATATACGTTTACTGATTATTATGGAGTAGATAAAGTTTATATTTCAACTGATGGAGAACCTTATAGCTCAGGACATTATGAAATTAGAGAAAATGAATATTTCACTAGAGAAGATGAAAATATTGAGGAATTGCAATAAAAGGAACAACTATTTTAGTTGTTCCTTTTATTTAATATGTTTTTTTATATCAAATATTTTGGGGGAATAGGTGCATAATATTTTAACTAATTTGCTTGTATAGTTATCCCAATTGTGTTTTAATGTAGAATTTATATGAATACTATCTCCTGGATATAGTTCAAATCTTTGATTTTCTAAAAAAACAGTCAAAACTCCTTCCAAAACATAAGTGAATTCTTCACCTTCATGAGAATATGGAATTACTTCTTCATTGGTATAATTAGGTAGTATAGTAATCATAAATGGAGACATATTTTCAGTTTCTTTATCATTTCCCAAATTATGATATATAAATCGAGAGTTTTCAACTATTGATAATTTTTGTTCAAAACTTCGAGTTATTCTATTTTCATTGTTAGCGGGTGGTTCAAAAAAATAGCTTAAATCAACACCTAAAGCAAATGCAATATTTTCCAATGAAGATATCGCAACGGAAGTAAGCCCTCTTTCTAATTGAGATAAATAACCAATTGATAAATTAGTTTTTTCACTAAGTTCTTTTAATGTCATTTTTTTCGATGTTCTGAGGTCTTTAAGTTTTTCCCCTATTTCTTGGTCCATTAATTGTTCCTCCTCATAAGAGTATATAAAAATTTATAAAAATATTTACATATCAATACTAGCATTAAAATAAATTTCATTCAAGGAAAAATTTTGGCAATAAATTTTATATATTTGAATTTTGTCGGAAGTAAGATTTAAAATCAAAAAACTTATATGTTTTATACATTAAAAGCAAAACATATAATTAAGTATATACTAAAAAATAGACAAAATGTTCACAAAAATGAAAAAATACTGAATTAAGTATTGAAAAAAATTTAACCATGTATTATACTAAAGCTATAAATAATTATTTAAAATTTTATAAATATTTAAAAAACAAAAGAAAATTATAGGGAAAAGTAAAAAAGAAAGGAGGAAAAGCAATTTAAGAATATGTAAAAATATTCACTATGAGGTTAGGAGGGTAATTATGGGAAAATTCAAAAAAATTATTGCTTTATTAATAACTGTATTGCTATGTTTAGGAATGTTAGTTGGATGTGGTAATGATGTCAGTACTGGAGGAGGGTCAGAAGGAGATAAAAAGGCTAAGGAACAAGTGTATAGTTTTAGTACTTTGGATGAACCTACAGGTTTAAATCCAATGCTTAATACAACTGAGCCTGATTATTCAGTGCAAAGAATGATTCTTGAAAGTTTAATTTATTATGTATCTGATGAAAATGGTGTTGCAGTAATTAAACCAGGAGTTGCAGAGGATTGGTCAGTAAATGAGGATGGTACTGTATATACTTTTAAAATCAGAGAAAACGCTGTCTGGAATGACGGTGTTCCAGTAAAAGCAGATGATTTTGTTTATACATTTAGAAAGATGGCTACACCAGAAGTAGGTTCTACAAATGCATGGTTATTTGATAATATAATTCTTAATTTTTCAGAAGCACATTACAGTAATGGGAAAAATCCAGAGGATATTGGGGTAAAAGCAATTGATGAAAAAACTGTTGAGTTTACATTGACCAAACCTTGTTCATATTTTGTTCAATTGCTTGATCGT
The DNA here is from genome assembly GCF_047830725.1 of Sporanaerobacter sp. NCBI lineage: Bacteria > Bacillati > Bacillota > Tissierellia > Tissierellales > Sporanaerobacteraceae > Sporanaerobacter > Sporanaerobacter sp. The sequence goes on from NZ_CP181252.1 coordinate 1,601,414, forward strand.
GCAAAACCTGTGAGGGAGGACAAATATGAAGAATGGGGAGAAGAATATGGTTCTTCAGTAGATAAAATTGTGACTAATGGAATATTTGAACTTCAAAACTGGGAACCAAATGTTAAAATGAATTTTGTTAAAAATGAAAAATATTGGGATGCTGAAAATGTAAAACTTGAGAAGGTTAATAGATATATTGTAGAAGAACCAGCTGCAGCAGTTCAAGCATTGTTATCTGGAGACACTGATTTTGTGGGAACAAACGATCCTGACTGGCAAGGAAAGATTGAAGCAGAGGGAGATAAGTACACAAAATTTGAATTAGTCGGCAATGCTCCTGAATTCTATGGATTTAATTGTTCAAATAAATATTTCAAGAATCCCAAAATAAGATTAGCATTTTCTTTGGCAATAGATAGAGAAAAATACAATGAAGATCTAAATCATGGAGCTTCTACACCACTTTATTCTTTGGTACCGGATGTTATAAACTGTGGTGAGAAATTATATAAAGATTTAATTGATGAAGATATCAATATATTAAAAGATTTGCAAGAAGAATATCCAGATCCAAAGGCACTTTTAATTGAGGGTCTTAAAGAAGAAGGGCTTGATCCAGATCCAGCAAAAATGGAAGTCAGATATGCAACAAGAGGTACATCAGAGTATTCCAAAAAATCAGCAGAATGGTTGTTGCAAGAATGGCAAGAAAAGCTAGGCGTTACAATTACTATTGATATGATGGAATGGAATATTATGTGGGATAAAGTTGATGAAGGAGATTATGATATATGTACTGCAGGTTGGAGTCCTGATTACAATGATCCTAGTACATTGCTAAGTATTTATGATCCTGTTAATGGTTATTTTGATAGCAAAAAATCAGGATGGACAGGACCTGATGCAGATAAATATCACGAATTGATTGAAAAAGCTTCTTTAAGTATTGATGATAAGGAAAGAGCAAAATTATTTTATGAAGCAGAAAAGATTTTGGTTGGTACAGGGGTTATTGCACCTGTTTATTGTGGAAAAGGAACATATTATAGAGCTAATTATTTAAAAGGCTATTATTTGAGTCCAAATGCTGGAGTAGATTATACAAAGGTATATATTGAATAAATGAAGGAATTTGACTTTTAAGGTAGATAAATTTTTTTAAAAAATTGAAATTAAAGATAAACAAGACATAGTTTATTTATAAATATGTCTTGTTTATCAAAATTTTCAATAAATTTCCGCTGCTAATATATAAACATTGAAATGCAGGATAAGTATTAAAAGAGGAGTGAAATTATGTTTAAATTTATTCTTAAGAGAATATTTTATGGTTTGTTTACTTTATTTTTGATTACAACAGCAACCTTTTTCTTAATTGCAGGTGCTCCTGGAGATCCTATTGCAGCCAAAGTAGGTCAGATGCCTGAAAAGGCCCAAGCTGTAATTCGTACAAAATACGGTCTTGATAAGCCTGTTGTTGTGAGATATGGAATATATATGAAAAATCTTATAACAAAGGGTGATTTTGGAGAATCTATAGTTTATACTGGGAAATCTGTAAACGATATCATAAAGAAAAATGCACCAATTTCAGCTAAAATAGGTATTATTGCTTTAGTACTTCAGATCGTCATAGGAGTATTATTGGGATTAATATCAGCACTTCACAGAGGGAAAACGCCCGATTACATAATAAGGGTCCTCGTGGTACTAGCCATATGTGTCCCAAGTTTCGTATTTGCTGCATTGCTCCAGTATTTTATAGGTTTCAAATGGAAATTGGCTCCTGTATTTGGTTGGGGAGAAATGAAACATTATATTTTGCCAGTGTTGGCATATACCATTGGTGGCGTTGCAAGTTATACAAAGTTTATGAGAAGTAGTACTCTTTCTGTTATAAATGAGGATTATATTCTTACTGCAAAATCAAAGGGTTGCAAAAAAGGAAGGGTTATTAAAAAACACGTTATGAGAAATTCTATGATTCCTATTGTCACTATGACGGGTCCTGCAATTGCAGGTATATTTGCTGGGTCTTTTGTTATTGAAAGAATATTTTCTATACCAGGTCTTGGGTCTTACTATGTAAAATCTGTAACTAATAATGATTATACTATGATATTAGGATTTACTATATTTTTTGCAGCATTATATGTTTTATCATTGATTTTTGTAGATATTATGTATGGAGTTGTTGATCCAAGAATTAGAATTACGAGTTCCGAAGATTAAAATTTTTAGATAAAATATAGTATAAAAGATGCGAGTTTTTAAGATTGTCCTGAAAAAGTAAGGGGGTAACAATGTGGATATTGTAAATAATGATGTAGGTATATATGTAGATGATGCGGTTTTGACGGATGATATGTTTGAAAGAGTAGGAACTAAAGGATTATCTTCCGAAAAAATACAGAAGCCTTCAATTACATATTGGGCAGATGTATGGAGAAGATTTAAAGAAAATAAGTTGGCTATATTAGGGTTAATAATGCTAGTAGTAGTAATTGCGACTTTATATTTGGGGCCTACGATTTCTGGGAAGGATTATCAATACATTGATGCTTCTCAAAAAAACTTAAAACCAAATTTAAAATATTGGTTTGGTACTGATGATATGGGCAGAGATTTGTTTTCGAGAGTTTGTGTAGGTGGAAGAGTTTCTATATTAATTGGACTTCTTTGTACTTTAGTTATGTTTGTTATAGGCTCACTTTTAGGTATAATAGCAGGATTGAAAGGTGGATGGGTAGACAATATTATTATGAGAATATGTGAATTTATTGGTAATCTACCTTATTTAATTATTGTTATAATATTGACTTTGGTAATGGGAAGAAGTTTGTTTTCTTTAATATTTGCAATGAGTATTACTTCTTGGATAGGAACAACTCGTATGGTTAGAGGACAAGTATTACAAATAAAAGAGCAAGATTATGTTCAAGCAGCTGTTGCACTTGGGGCAAATATGAATAGAATCATTATCAAACATCTTTTGCCAAATGTTTTAGGAATTATAATGGTTGATATCACAATGTCTGTTCCTGGTTTTATTTTTGGAGAGGCATTTCTTAGCTATATAGGTTTAGGGGTAAGGCCACCTGAAGTTAGCTGGGGTGCTTTGGCATCGGCAGGACAGCAAAGCTTGATGTTTTATCCTCATCAATTGTTTTTTCCATGTTTGATGATTGTTATTACTACACTGTCATTTCATTTGATAGGTGATGGTCTTTCGGATGCATTAGATCCAAAATTGAGGGAGTAGGTGATTTATATGAATAGTGAAAGAATTTTAGAAATTAAAAACTTAAAAGTCTCATTCAAAACTTATGCTGGAATTGTACAAGCAGTTAGAGGTGTCGATTTTCATTTGGATAAAGGAGAAACTCTTGCTATTGTAGGGGAGTCAGGCTGTGGAAAGACTGTTACTTCTAAAGCTATTATGGGATTATTACCAAGTTCTCAAACAATAATGGAAAAAGATAATTCTGAAATTAATTTTGATGGCAAAAACCTTCTTGAGCTTAGTGAATCAGAAATGAGCAAAATTAGAGGAAGACAAATTTCTATGATATTTCAGGATCCTATGACTTCTTTAAATCCAACAATGAAGATTGGAAATCAGATTGCTGAAAGTATAATTATACATGAAAATGTATCGTCAAGTGAAGCTAGACTTCGTGCACTAAAAATGCTTGAACTTGTTAGAATACCAAATGCAAAGGAAAGATTAGATCAATATCCTCACGAATTTTCTGGTGGTATGCGCCAGAGAGTAATGATTGCAATTGCACTTGCTTGCAATCCTAAAATTTTGATTGCAGATGAACCAACGACAGCATTGGATGTAACAATTCAAGCACAAATCATGGACTTAATAAATGATTTAAAGAAAGAGTTGGATACAGGAGTTATTTTAATAACTCACGATCTAGGCGTTGTAGCTAGTGTAGCGGATAGAATACATGTAATGTATGCTGGGAAAATAGTTGAAAAAGGAACTACAGATGAAATATTTTATAATCCGAAACATCCATATACTTTTGCACTATTGAAATCAGTCCCCAAGCTTCATATAAGTGAAAGGGAAAAATTATATTCATTAGCAGGTACTCCTCCAGACTTGACAGATCCTCCAATTGGTTGCCCTTTTGCCGCAAGATGCGAGTTTGGAATGAAAGTTTGCAGGACGATTTATCCTAAAACCGTAAATTTTGGAGATGAACATGAATCTTGCTGCTGGCTGCATAATGAAAAGGCTGATACTAGAGGTGTTCCAGATCTATTGCTACAAAGGGGTGAACTAAATGGATAATAGTGAAGTATTAATTGAGGTTAAAAACTTAAAAAAATATTTTAAAGCTGGCCGTAAAGCAACTGTAAAAGCCGTTGATGATATAAGTTTTAATATCAAGAGAGGTGAAACTTTAGGACTTGTTGGAGAATCTGGTTGTGGGAAAACAACTTGTGGGAAAACTGTGTTGGGACTATATGGTGCCACAGGAGGAGAAGTTATATTTGATGGAATAAATGTTCATACATTAAAATCAAAGGAAAAGAAGGAATTTAGAAAAAGGGCTCAAATTATATTTCAAGACCCATATTCTTCTTTAAATCCTAGAATGACAGTTGAAGATATTATTGGGGAAGGAATAGATATACACGATCTTTATAGAGGAAAAGACAGAAAAGAAAAAATTTTCGAACTACTTGAAACCGTTGGATTAAATAAAGAACATGCATCTAGATTTCCTCATGAATTTTCAGGAGGACAAAGACAGAGAATAGGAATTGCTAGAGCATTGGCTATTGAACCTGAATTTATAGTTTGTGATGAACCTATTTCTGCTCTAGATGTTTCTATCCAAGCACAAGTAGTAAATCTTCTAGTTGAATTGCAAAAGGAAAAAAAGTTAACTTATCTATTTATAGCACATGATTTGTCTATGGTTAAGTATATTTCTGACAGGGTAGGAGTAATGTATTTAGGTCATTTGGTTGAGCTTGCGGAAAGTGAAGAACTCTATAGAAATCCATTGCATCCATATACTGTAGCATTGCTATCTTCAATACCAATACCTGATCCAGAACAAGAAAGAAAGAAAACGAGAATACCAATAGAAGGAGAAATACCAAGCCCTATCAATCCACCACCAGGATGCAAGTTTGCACCTAGATGTAAGATGGCAAGAGAAATTTGTAAAGAAAAAATGCCAGAACTTGTTGAGATAAAGAAAGGACATTTTGTTGCTTGCCATCTATTATAAGAAAATGGAATTTAGTTATATTTAAATATATTGCAAATACTAACTTGGAATAGTGTCATGCTGTGATACTATTCCTCCCCCTATTTGTCTGATAAAAATATGATGAATAATTAAAAAAAGAGGTGATCCTTTGGGGCAAGGCTATATTTTCAATATACAAAGATTTTCTATTCATGATGGACCAGGGATTAGAACAACTATTTTTTTAAAAGGATGTCCATTACGTTGTTGGTGGTGCCACAATCCAGAAGGACAAATTTTAGATAGGGAATTGGCTATATTTAAGAATAGGTGTATTGGATGTGGCGGTTGCAAGAATATATGTGAAATGAATGCTGCAACAATTAAAGAAAATAAAGTTTTTATTGAAAGACAAAAGTGCAATTTGTGTGGGAAATGCGTAGAGGTATGCCCTGGGAAGGCACTTGAATTTGTGGGAAAATTAGTCACTGATGAGTGGGTTATTAATGAAGTAGAAAAAGATGCAATATTTTATGATGAATCCAATGGAGGAGCGACGATATCAGGGGGAGAACCTTTGATGCAGTTTGATTTCTTATTTAGTATAGTTAAAGGTCTTAAAAAGTCAGGGATTCATGTAGCTGTAGATACATCTGGGTATGCTGAATGGGAAAAAATTGAAAAATTAATAGATGAAGTAGATTTGTTTTTATATGATATCAAATTGATAAATGATGTAAAGCATAAGAAATATACAGGAGTATCAAATAAAGTGATATTAGACAATATAGAGAAACTTTTAAACAGTGGGGCAAAAGTTATTCCAAGAATTCCTTTTATTCCAGGAATAAATGATGACTTAGAAGACATAAAAGAATTTTCTAAATTTTTAGGAAAATTAGGCGTTAAAAAAGTTAATATACTACCCTATCATGACTATGGAAGAGAAAAATACAGTAGATTTGGGAAAGAATATAGAATCCCTAAGGATTTGCTTTTATCTGATGAAAAGAAGAAATTAATAGAGAAAGAGTTTAATGAAAAAGGTATAAGTATAATTATAGGAGGGTAGAGGCATGAATGAAAGAGTAAAAATTTTAAGAGAGAATAGTCTAAATGCAAGGCCTTTTATTTCTATTGAGAGAGCAAAAATAGTTACAGATACTTATAAAAAATACTTTGGGAAAGTATCTACACCAATGTTAAGAGCTTTAGTTTTTAAGGCATTGATGGAAGAAAGGACTATTTGTATAAATGAAAAAGAACTAATCGTAGGAGAAAGAGGAGAAAAACCTAAGGGAACACCAACTTATCCAGAACTATGTTGTCACACTTTAGAAGATCTCAAAATGATAAATGATAGAGAAAAGATTTCTTTTTATGTATCTGAAGAGGTGATGAAAACTCAAAGAGAAGAGATTATTCCCTATTGGAAAGGTATAAGCATGAGAGACAGAATTTTTGAACAAATGTCACAAGAGTGGAAAGATTGCTATGAAGCTGGTATTTTTACCGAATTTATGGAGCAGAGAGCTCCAGGACATACTACAGCTGATGGGAAAATATATGAAAAAGGCTTTTTAGAGATCAAAGAAGAAATATCAAATAGTTTGTCAGCAATAGATTATTACAATGATGAAAAAGCGTATGAAAAACAAGAAGAGTTAAAGGCTATGGCAATATGTTGCGATGCGATAATAGAGTATGCAAATAGATATGCTGAAGAAGCAAAAAAAATTGCGGAAAATGAAATTGATGCTAAGAGAAAACAAGAACTTTTAAAGATATCGGAAATATGTTTTCATGTACCAGCATATAAACCACGAACATTTTGGGAGGCTCTCCAAATGTATTGGTTTGTCCATATTGGAGTTATTACAGAACTTAATACTTGGGATGCTTTTAATCCGGGAAGATTAGATCAGCATTTGTACCCATTTTACAAGAAAGACATTGAAGAAGGAAGAATGACAAAAGAAGAAGCTGAAGAATTACTTCAATGTTTTTGGGTGAAATTTAACAATCATCCAGCGCCGCCAAAGGTAGGAGTTACCTTGGAGGAAAGTGGAACATATACAGATTTTGCAAACATAAATAGTGGAGGACTAAAAGCTGATGGCTCAGATGGAGTAAATGATGTAACTTATATGGTCTTGGATGTTATAGATGAAATGAGATTGTTGCAGCCAAGTTCTAATATTCAATTGAGTCAGAAAAATCCTGATAAATTTTTAAGAAGAGCTCTCAATATAGTAAAAAAAGGATGGGGTCAGCCTTCTATATTTAACGCAGATGCAGTTGTTGAAGAAATGCTCATACAGGGAAAGGCTGTAGAAGATGCTAGATGCGGTGGCACTAGTGGTTGTGTGGAAACTGGAGCTTTTGGGAAGGAAGCTTATATACTTACAGGATATTTCAATTTAAATAAGGTTTTAGAAATAACCTTAAACAATGGCGTAGATCCTAATACTGGAAAGAAAATAGGCATAGAGACTAAAGATTCAAGAAAATTTGAAAGCTTTGAAGAATTGATGGAAGCTTTTGAAAAACAACTAAATTATTTTATTGATGTAAAAATTAAGGGAAATAATATCATAGAAAAATTGTATGCCAAATGTATGCCTTCTCCATTTTTATCTACCATAATAGATGATTGTATAAAAAAAGGGATGGACTATAACGAAGGTGGCGCTAGATACAATACAAATTATATACAAGGTGTAGGAATTGGCACTATAACTGATAGTCTATCTTCAATAAAATATAATGTATATGATAAAAAATATATTTCTATGGAAAAATTACTAGAGGTTTTAAAATCAAATTTTGATGGTTATGAAGATTTACGACTTAAATTTGTAAATGCTCCTCATAAATATGGGAATGATGATGATTATTCAGATAATATAATGAAGACAGTATTTGATATGTTCTATAATTCAGTTAATGGAAGAAAAAACATGAAGGGAGGTTTTTATAGAATAAATATGCTTCCTACGACTTGCCATGTTTATTTTGGTTCAGTAATTGGTGCAACTGCAGATGGAAGAAAAGCTAAAGAGCCCCTTTCCGAAGGAATTTCACCTGTACAGGGAAGAGATAAATATGGCCCAACAGCTGTTATAAAATCAGCAGGAAAAATGGATCATGTGAAAACGGGAGGTACTTTGCTTAACCAAAAATTTACGCCAAAATTGTTAGAAGATGACAAGGGTATTGAGAACTTATTGCATCTAGTCAGAGCTTATTTTAAAATGGGAGGTCATCATATACAATTTAATGTTGTAGACGCTGAAACCTTAAGGAAAGCTCAGAAAGAACCAGAAAAATATAGAGATTTAATTGTAAGGGTAGCAGGTTATAGCGATTATTTTTGTGATCTAAATGAGTCTTTGCAAAATGAAATAATTAAACGTACTGAACATGATAGTTTTTAATAAAAATTTAATGAGGTGATAATTATGTTAGAAAAATTTAAAAATGAACCCTTGATAGATTTTACTAAACAAGAAAACATAGATAAGATGGAGGAAGCATTTAAAAAACTGGATGTTGAAAAAGGTAAAGAATATCCACTTATAATTGGTGGGGAAAAAATTTATACTGATGAAAAAATAACATCATACAATCCATGCAATTTTAAAGAAATCATAGGAATTGTCAGTAAAGGGAATGAAGAATTGGCAGATAAGAGCATGTGTTCAGCACTAGAGGCTTTTGAAATGTGGAAAAATGTATGTCCAAAAGAGAGAGCAAATTATTTATTTAAGGCTGCTGCTATTATGAGAAGGAAAAAATTTGATTTTTCTGCATTGTTGGTAGAAGAAGCAGGTAAAACATGGATTGAGGCTGATGCAGATGTAGCTGAAGCAATTGATTTTTTAGAGTATTATGGAAGACAAATGCTTAAATTCGCAAAGGGTATGGATGTAGGAAGTTTTCCTGGTGAGATAAATGAATGCTACTATATTCCAATGGGAGTGGGGATTGTAATAGCACCTTGGAATTTTCCACTAGCTATTTTAACGGGAATGACAGCGGCTTCAATAGTTACAGGAAATACTGTTGTCATAAAGCCTTCTAGTTCTACTCCTGTTGTAGCAGCTAAATTTATGGAAATATGGGATGAAATTAAATTACCTGATGGTGTAATAAATTATTTGCCTGGTCCAGGAGAAAGTGTTGGAAATTATTTGGTTTCTCATCCAAAGACTAGATTTATCAATTTTACTGGATCAAAAGATGTAGGATTAAATATTTCTAAGATGGCTTCAGATATAAAAGATGGTCAAAAATGTATCAAACGTGTAATAGCTGAAATGGGAGGAAAAGATACAATAATAGTTGATAATGAAGCTGACTTAGATGCAGCGGCAGAAGGAATAGTAGCATCTGCTTTTGGATTCCAAGGGCAAAAATGTTCTGCATGTTCCAGGGCAATTATTGTCGAAGATATATATGATGAAATGATAGATAAGATAGTAGAAAAAACTAAAAAATTAAAAATTGGTCCAACTAGAAAATTTGATACAAATTTTGGTGCTGTAATTGATGAAAATGCTTATGAAAAAATATTAACATATATTGAAATAGGAAGAAATGAAGGCAAAATATGTTTTGGAGGGAACAAATGTGGAGAAAGCGGATATTTTATAGAACCTACTATAATAGTTGATGTGTCCCCAGATGCAAGAATTTCTCAAGAAGAAATTTTTGGGCCTGTTCTTTCTGTGATTAAAGTAGATAATTTTGATTGTGCATTAAATATTGCAAATGATACTGATTATGGTTTGACTGGGGCTGTTTATTCAAATAACAGGCAGAAGCTTGAAAAAGCAAAAAGGGAATTTCATGTAGGAAATTTATATTTAAATAGAAAATGTACTGGAGCTTTGGTGGGTGTTCAACCATTTGGTGGATTTAAATTATCCGGCACTTGTTCTAAAGCAGGAGGAGAAGATTATCTATTGTTATTTATGGAAATTAAATCTGTAGCTGAAAGACTTTAAAAAATACTTTAATTCTCCTGTCAAAGTGTTAGAATATAGTAGAGGAAGGTGATTTTATGACTAGAATAGAAAAATTATATGAACAAATGAGTAAAAACAATATTGATGGATTGTTTTTACTTACAGAGCCAAATGTAAGATATATAAGTAGATTTACAGGTTCTGATTCTTTTGTATTCATAACAAGTAAAAATAATTATTTTATAACCGATTCAAGATATACGGAACAAGCTCAAAGTCAATGTAAGGGATTTGAAGTCATAAGATGGGGAAACCCTTTCAAATCACTTGTTGAAACAGTTAAAGATTTAGTTAAAAAGGATGGAGTTAAGAGAATAGGATTTGAAAAAGAATACATGAATTTTGGTATGTATGAAAGTTTGAGAGAAAGTATATCAAATATAGAATTAGTTCCAACTTCTTATTTAGTAGAAGAAATAAGGGTTGTTAAAGATGAAGAAGAGATAGAATGTATAAAGAGGGCTTGTGATTTTGCTGATAAAGCTTTTGAAAAAATACTTAAAATCATAAAAGTTGGAATGACAGAAATGGAGCTTGCTTTAGAATTAGAGTATTATATGAGAAAAGCTGGAGCAGAAGGCATAAGCTTTGATACCATATTTATTTCAGGGAAGAAAACTTCTCTTCCTCATGGGCAACCTTCAGATAAAAAAATAGAGAATGGAGATTTCATAACTATAGATTTTGGTGCTCTATATAAGGGATACCATTCTGATATGACAAGAACTGTTGTAGTTGGTAAAGCAAATGAAAAGCAAGTGGAAATATACAATATTGTAAAGGCTGCACAACAAAGAGGATTGGATGTGCTTCGAAGTGGAATATCCGGAAAAGAAGCAGATACAGAAGTGCGAAAAATCATGGGAGAATACAATGAGTACTTTGGACATGGATTAGGTCATGGAGTAGGATTGGAACTTCATGAGATACCATTTATGGGTGTAAATTGTGATAGGGTTTTAGAGGAAAATAGCGTTGTGACAGTAGAACCAGGTATATATATTCCAGATTGGGGCGGAGTGAGGATTGAAGACAGTGTAGTTGTGAAAAAAGATGGAATAGAGATTCTCACCCATTCACCAAAGGAATTGATAATATTATAAAATAGGATTATATAAATAAACCTCAGGCAATGCCTGAGGTTTATTTAACCTTCTTCTTTGTTTTTGTCTTTATTGTTTTTGTTTTTCTTGTTTGATTCTTTGTTGTTTTTATCTTTTGCCATACTAGTATTTTTTCCTCCCTTCTTGTAAAAGTTGCTTTCGATATATAGTATTTCTATTTTTTCAAAAAATATATAAAAATTGCTATATTAAATTAAATATAGTAGACTAATATTTATAGATAGCAAAGAGAGGTGTTTATATGTTTCTTCAGTCATATAGTGTTCCTGTAGCCGATGTAATGAGTTATGACATTTTTATAGCTCATGAAAATGACGAAATGAATTCCATAATAGATTATTTAATTCACAATGTAAAAAAAGAAGTTCTTATTTGTGACGACTATAAAAAAATAAAGAGCGTCATTACTATGGCAGATGTATATAAATTCGTTAGGGCAGATATTTCTAAACTTAAATTAAGCGATTTTATGAAAAAAAAAGTATTATGGGTAAATCCTAATGAGTCATTATCGAATTGTAGAGCTATAATGTTGGAAAATAAAATTGGAAGACTTCCTGTAGTTGAGAATGGCAATGTTGTTGGAATCATAAGAGAAGAGCATATTAGAGACTATTTTTATAAAGGTGTTGAAGAAGCAGAATTGGCAATAAAGCATATTTTCAATAGTATTCATGAAGCTATATGTGTTGTGGATAACAAGGGGAGAATAGTTATATGGAATACGAATGCAGAAAAATTGTATGGTTTTAAAGAGGAGGAATTAAAGGGAAAATATCTGGAAGAATATTTTCCCGATGCAATAGACTTGAAAATTTCAAATACCAAAGAAAGTGTAAAAAATGTATATTACTCACCTAAAGAAGGATATCATGTCATCATAAGTGCTTCACCTATTATTATAGATGGGAAACTTTATGGAGTGGTTAGTACTGAAAAAGATATAAGTGAAGTTGAAGAATTGCAAAGTGAGCTAAAAAAAGCTAAAGAGCAACTGAAAATATTAGAAAAGCAGATAAAAAAATATTCTAAAGATCCCTTTGAGAGAATAATAGGAAATAGCAAGAAAATACAAGAAAAAATTAATATAGCAAAACAAATTGCAAATTCCAATGTTTCCATACTTTTAACTGGGGAAAGTGGGACAGGAAAAGAGGAATTTGCTAGAGCTATTCATTACAGTAGTGGTGTTTCGGGAAATTTTGTACCTGTAAATTGCAGTGCTATACCATCGGAACTATTCGAAAGTGAATTTTTTGGATATGTGGGAGGAGCTTTTACTGGTGCTAGAAGAGAAGGAAAAGCTGGTTTTTTTGAATTAGCCAATGAAGGAACGCTTTTTTTAGATGAAATTGGAGATTTGCCATTGCCTATGCAAGCTAAACTATTGAGAGTTCTCCAAGATAAGAAGATAAAAAAAGTAGGAGGAGAAAAATATATACCTCTAAATGTTAGAGTTATATCGGCTACTAACAAGGATTTATTAGACCTTATAGATAGGGAACTATTTAGAGAAGAACTTTATTATAGAATAAATGTAGTAGAAATAAATTTGCCACCTTTGAGGGAAAGAAAAGAAGATATAGTACTTCTTGTGGATTATTTTTTGAAGGAATTTTGCAAAGAAAACAATAGAAAAATACCATCTGTTGATAATGAGGTAGTTCAAATTCTTGTAGAGTATGAATGGAAAGGAAATATAAGAGAACTAAAGAATGTTGTAGAATATATGGCTATCATGTGCAATCAAGAAACTATAACAAGTGAATTTTTACCTAAATATATATTTTCTAAAAGCTTTGAAAATTTTTTAGATCACAATATGAATTCTTTTGACTTAAATGAAGCTGTAAAGAATTTGGAAGTAAATCTCATAAAAAAAGCGCTGGAAATAACTTCTGGAAATAAATTAGAGGCTGCAAAGATTTTAAACATACCAAGGACTACCCTTCATTCTAAAATAAAAAAATATGCCATTGATGAATAAGATGGTATAATTATAATTAACTGACAATAAAAAAAGGGGAGATAAGCATGAATATCAGTGAGTTTACTTTTAAGTCTCAAGGGGAACTAGATATTTATTGTAAAAAATGGGAACCTGATGATGGGCCTATTGTAGCTGCAGTTCAAATATCTCATGGTATGGCAGAACATATACAAAGATATCATGGATTTGCTGAAGTGTTAGTTGAAAAAGGTTTTGTTGTATATGGAAATGACCACAGAGGCCATGGGAAAACAGCAGGAAGCTTAGAAAATATTGGATATTTTGCCGATGAAAATGGTTGGGACAAGGTTGTCAATGATATGCATACTCTTACAAATATTATAAAAGATGAATATGAAAATATACCTGTGTTTTTGCTAGGTCATAGTATGGGTTCTTTTTTAGCAAGAACTTATATCGAATCTTTTGGAGAAGAAATTGATGGAGTAATATTAAGCGGTACTGGTGGAAATCCAGGGATTGCTGGCAGTATTGGAATTAAGATAGCTAAAAAAGAAATAAAAGAAAAGGGGAAAAAAGCCAAAAGTGAGAAATTAAACAATTTATCTTTTGGAAATTTTAACAAGGGATTTAAACCAAATAGAACAGAGTTTGACTGGCTTACAAGAGATCCTCAAGTAGTAGATGAATACATTAGAGATCCTTATTGTGGAGGAGTGTTTACTGCAGGATTTTTTTATGATATGTTGACGGGATTAAAAGAAATATATAAAAAAGAAAATATTGATAAGATACCAAAGAATTTGCCTATTTTCTTCATTTCAGGAGAAAAAGATCCAGTAGGAGCAAACACTAAAGGGGTCCTTCAGGCAATTAAAGCTTATAAAAAAGCAGGTATAAAAGATATATCATATAAGTTTTATAAAAATGCAAGACATGAAGTTTTAAACGAAATAAACAGAGAAGAGGTATATTGGGACATTATTGATTGGATCCAAAAATATGTAGAAAAGAGGAAGGTAGAAGCTTAGGCAACAAATGTCTAAATATAGCCTCGTGATTATATTTAGACATTTGTAAACATTGAAGATAGCTAGAGTAGGAGATAAAAAGCAAACTATGACTATATATAGTCATAGTTTGCTTTTTATGATTTTTATCAGATGGCTATTTTATGAGGATACTGATGAATTTCACATTGGCATAAAAATTGCTTTCTTTAAGTAAAAATAGTGTTTTTATAGGATGAATATTAGGAAAAGACAAGAATGGAGAGTGTAAACTATGGAGATTGTTAAGAGTATAAATGTTGTAGATACACACACAGTAGGAGAACCTACTAGGGTTGTAGTAGGTGGAATTCCTGTCATTCCAGGAAAGGATATGTCTGAAAAAAAGAAATATTTAGAAGAACATTTAGATCATATAAGGACAATGCTAATGCATGAGCCAAGGGGACACAAAGATATGTTTGGTGCAATCATAACTCAGCCTACAAGAGATGATGCGGATTTAGGAGTAATATTTATGGATGGTGGAGGATATTTAAATATGTGTTGTCATGGCTCCATAGGTGTTTCTACAGTGCTTGTAAATACAGGAATGGTTGAAGTAGTAGAGCCAATAACTGAAATAGCATTGGAAGCTCCTGCTGGACTTATAAAAGCTAGAGTGAAAGTTGAAAATGGATGTGCCAAAGAAGTTTCTATAACCAATGTACCATCATTTTTATATAAAGAAGATGTAGAAATAGATGTACCTAGCGTTGGGAAAATAAAATTAGACATTTCTTTTGGAGGAAGTTTCTTTGCATTGGTAGATGCTAAAGAATTAGGAATGAATGTTGATTTAAGCAATGTAGATAAACTTGTAGAAATAGGACTAGCTATAAGAGATATATTAAATAGTGAAGTAAAAGTTTGCCACCCAGAAAAGCCATACATAAATACTGTGGATTTAGTTGAAATATATGATGTACCTTCAAAAGAAGGTGCAGACTTGAAAAATGTTGTAGTATTTGGTATGGGACAGTTTGACCGTTCTCCATGTGGTACTGGAACTAGTGCAAAGTTAGCTTATCTCTATGCTAAAGATAAGATTGGATTGAATGAATCTTTTGTATATGAGAGTATAATGGGAACTACTTTTGAAGGAAAAGTTTTGGAA
This sequence comes from Sporanaerobacter sp., assembly GCF_047830725.1. Taxonomy (NCBI): domain Bacteria; kingdom Bacillati; phylum Bacillota; class Tissierellia; order Tissierellales; family Sporanaerobacteraceae; genus Sporanaerobacter; species Sporanaerobacter sp. The sequence goes on from NZ_CP181252.1 coordinate 1,616,901, forward strand.
GAAATAAATATAGGTGGATACAATGGAGTTATCCCCGAAGTAACAGGAAGAGCTTATGTAACAGGTTTTAATCAATTAGTTATAGATCCAGAAGATCCTTTTAAATATGGATTTGTACTATCTAAAGAATAAAGTGGGGCAATGCCCCACTTTATTCTTTAAACATTTCTTCAATTTCCACTAAAAATTTAGAACTTTCAACTTTTTTATCATTTCTATTTTTGATAGTGATAAGGTCTAGCACTTCTTTGGCTCTAGTCATTCCAACATAAAAAAGTCTTCTTTCTTCTTCTAGCAAATCATAATTTCCCTTATAGAAAGCTTCGATGCTATTTAAGGTAGGGAAATCTCCATCTACAAGGTCTATCATATAAACATTTTTAAATTCTAATCCTTTGGCAGCATGAATGGTAGATAATACAACCCCGCTTTTGGCTTGTACAGATTTTTTAGATAGATAATCCAAATATTTTAATCTACTCAAGAAAAATTCTATAGAAGGAGTATTTTTAGCAATTAATTTTAAGTCAAACAATATGGTTTTCAAAGAGTCATAGGTATATCCGAGTTTTAGTGAATTTTCTCTCAAATATCTTTCATATTTTAAATCTTCTTCGATAAAACTTATGGCTTCACAAGGTTTTAGTCTAGATAAATATTTAAAATCTCTTTTAAGTTCTACAATCTTTTGCTTATATTCTTCATCTAGACCCGGATACAATAAAATTCTGTCAAATACGGAAGAATTGTAATTCAATGTTTTTATATAATTTATATACTTTTTATATACAAATCCTCTCATCTTATAATAAATTTTTTCAAAAGCAGAAATATTTGTATCATCTTTTGCAAGAGTCAAAAATGCTACAATATCATTTATCATCCAATGATTAAATAGACTTATTTTCATATCTCTTAAATGAAAGGGTACATTATTCCTTTCCAAATACTCTATGAGTCCTAAAGCAGATATATTGTTTCGGTATAAAATAGCAGTATTTGAAAGCTCATCATATTTTTTAAGTTCTCCTACTAAATATTCGTATTGGTCCAATACAGTTTTAGCTTTTACAATTTGTATTGGTCTAACATCTTCATTTTTCGTAAATAAATTTTTATCATATCTTAAAGTATTTTGTTTTATAAATTTATTGCTTACATTTACAATATTTTTAGATGAACGAAAGTTTTCTTCCATATAAAACATTTTAGCTTTAGGATATATTTTTTTAAATTCCAACAACCCCTTAGGGAAAGCACCCCTAAATCCATAGATGGACTGGTCATCATCAGCAACAATAAATAAATTGTTGTTTGGATATGCAATGGTTTTTATTATTTCCATTTGAATTTTAGAAGTATCCTGTCCTTCATCGACTTGTATATAATTGTATTTGTTTCTATATTTATTTAATAAATATTTATCTTCTTTCAATACTTTATATGTAAGAACTAACATATCGTCAAAATCTATTAGATGATTTTGTAGTTTGTAGTTTTCATAATACATATATATTTCCTTGAAATTATTTACTTCTACTTTATTGTTAAGCATATAATCATCTATTTCAAAACACATATTCTTTATATATCCAATAGTATTTGCAATGCCTTCAAGTCTTTCATCAGTAATATATTCACCATTTATTTCAAGATAAATTTTTCTAAGAAGTGAGTTTTTATTTATAGGTGCATTTTTCCCCTCCATTAAAATATATTTTATATTTTTTCTATAGGCATATTCTCTAAGTATAGTATAAGAAAAGCTATGGATAGTAGAAAATCTTATTGTTGGGGATTGAGAATGAGGAAATGTAGTATTATATCTTGCTTTCATATCATTGGCAGAAGCTCTGCTAAAGGTCATAGAAAGGATACTATCGGGATTTATATTGTGATTTTCTATTAGATTATTTGTTCTGTGGATTAGAACTGTAGTTTTCCCAGCTCCAGGAACTGCTAATACCAAAGCTGGACCATCTACATGAGAAACTGCTTTTTTCTGATATTTATTTAGTTCCATTTTTAGTATCTCCCTTTCAAGAGTTTCTAATTTATACATAATTATAACAAAAAAACATCAAAGGCACTTGACTTTTTTTTCGTAAGGCATTATACTGTTTATAGTGTATTAGTTCAAATAGTACGCATAATACACATAATACACATAAGAAGTATATCAAGTGGAGGTGAGAAAGTGATAAATATAGATGCAACTAGTAGCACTCCAATATATGAGCAGATTGTAAATGAGATAAAAGAAGGAATACTAAAGGGAATCATTGAGCCGGGAGACAAACTTCCATCAGTGAGAGAAATGGCCAAGATGATGACATTAAATCCAAATACTATACAAAAAGCATATCAGGAATTAGAAAGACAAAAAGTGACAGTTACTATAAGGGGGAAAGGGACTTTTGTATCGGAAGATTATAAGCCTAGAAAGGATGAGGAAAAACTCATGGAAGTAAAGGAAATTTTTAAGAAAGGTATAGTAGAAGCTTATTATATGGGATTTAAGGAAGAAGATATATATGAGATGATAAAGAGTTTATTGAAAGAATTGAAGGGGGTGGAGGAAGATGATTAGAACTCAAAATATTGATAAATATCTGGGTGGAACAAAGATTTTAGATAATGTAAGTATAAATATTGAGAGTGGTTCTATCTATGGGCTTATAGGGCCAAATGGAGCGGGAAAAACTACTTTGATTAAATGCTTGGTAGGCATATATGAACCTGAAAGAGGAAATACACTTATTTGTGGAGAAGATATTCTAAAAAATACAAGTATCAAGGGTAGAATAGGATATGTTTCTGATTTTCAATATTTTTATCCAAATTTTAAAATAAAAGATATGATTGAATTTTATAGAAATGCTTATCCTATGTGGAACGAAGAACGATTTAAAAACTTGAAGAAGGTTTTTAAATTAGATGAAAACAAAAAGATAAAGTACTTATCAAAAGGAATGAAAACTCAATTATCTATATTGGTAAACTTATCTATAATGCCAAAGGTACTTATATTAGATGAACCTACATCTGGACTTGATCCAGTTGTGAGAAGGCAGGTACTAAATCTTTTAGTTGAGGAAGTGAGTTTAAACGATACCACTGTTCTTATATCTACTCACAATTTAGGAGAACTTGAGCAAATTTGTGACCACATAGGAATAATTCATGAAGGAAGAGTACTTATGGAAGAAAGTATAGATGAATTAAAGACTAGAGTGAGGAAAATACAAGTGGCTTTTAAAGAGGATATTCCTGAAGAAATAAAAACAAATAAAGATATTTTGAAAATAGAAAATATTGGGAAAGTCTATCAAATAGTTGCAAATGACAATATAGATGATTTGATAGAGAAAATAAAAAAACACAATCCTATACTTTTAGAAACTATAGACATGTCCCTAGAAGAAATATTTATATATAAGATGGGAGGAGAAGGATATGTATTTGAAGACATTGCCCTTTAACAAAAATCTTTTTAAAAAAGATTTTAAAATGATAAAACCAATTGTTATATTTATAGCTATAATAATATTTTTTTCAGCTACATTGCCAGTGACAACTAGCTACAATCAATATAAAGAAAGATTAGAATCCTATAAAAAAGACGGTATTGAGTTTAATGAAAAAGAACTACTTCAATGGAGAATTTATGATGTTCACTATAGCTTAGAAGCTACAAGAGAGATTTATATAGTTATTTCCATATTAGTTCCTATAGTTATGGCTATTATATTATTTGGAGAAGAAAAGAGAAGAAAGACATTTGAAGTATTGTCAACAATGCCTTTTACAAGATATGAAATATTTTTCAATAAACTATTGGTATCATTGGTAGCTATAATTTTACCTTTTGTCATAAATAGTTTAATAATGCTATTAGCCCTGGGGTTAAGTTCAAATTTAAGAATATTTTATTCTGCTAGAGATGTTCTTTTATGGTGTATTAAAATTATTTATCACCAAATGCCTGTATTAGGATTTTCATTTTTATTTGGAGTTCTTACAGGAACTACTATTGCACAATTTATATTGACAGGAATATTTTTAGTTTTTCCAATAGGATTTTTCACTCTTATTTCTTATAACTTAGATTACTGGGGGTTAAAATTTCGTAGTGCTCCGGGAGTAGTAAGTGAAAAATTTGTTAACTATAGTATATTGGGTGTGTTTGATAGTCCATATCATGGTGCTAAATATTACATTTATTATATAATTTTGTCTATAATATTGCTTTTCTTGTCAAAAATATTATTTGATAAGAATAAATTAGAGAGAAGTGGAGAAACATTGGAGTTTGAGAATATTGAAACATTTTTCAAAGTAGGAGTAAGTATTTGTTTTTCACTTCTTATGGGTATAATGTTTGTTTGGATATTCGAAGATCTTTTCTACAATGGTGATAGATTCAGAAGTGTTTTCCTTGTTCTTGGATATGTGGTTGGAGGATTTTTAGGATGGTTTTTATCCAACTGGAGTATAAAATTAAATAGAAGTAAAGCATAAGGTAGAGTATTCTCTACCTTTTATTTGCGTTAACACTTTACAAAATTGGTACTAATGTTCTATACTAAACTTAAAATAAACCGTAGGGTGATAGTATGGGAAATAAAAAAAGAGTTAAAACTTTCGATAAAAAATTGCTTCATTGGTTTAATGATACAATTAAAAATAAATTCTTAGATAAGTTTATGTATTATGTGACGAATTTAGGTGGTGGATGGTTTACAACTGGTTTTATGATGTCATTGTTTATATTTGGCAAAAATAAAATGCGACTTATAGGGCTAGAAGGGCTTACTACTCTCACTTTAAGTCAGATATTTGTCCAAATACTTAAGAGAACATTAGAAAGGGAAAGACCCTTCAATAGATTTGACAGTGTAAATCGTTTCAATATTGTTCTTAAAGACTATTCCTTTCCATCAGGACATACTACAGCCAGTTTTTCTATAGCTACAATCATGGCTTTAAATTTTCCTTATATAGCTATACCGATGCTTTTAGTTGCACTTTTAGTTGGAATATCTAGAATGTATTTGGGTGTTCACTATCCGACAGATGTTCTAGCTGGCATGGCTGTTGGAGTGTTTTCTTCATTGATTGTTCACTTTCAGCTTATAGATTATTTAAAACGATTTATGATATTTTTGAAATTGGCTTAAATGAGATTGAATTTATAGTGGAGTGGTATAAATAGATAGAAGACAATAAAGAAAGGATGAGCGGAAATGTTGATGAGTAATTTTTTAAAAAATAGAAAGTCTATAAGAGATTTTAAAGAAAAAAATGTGGATAAAAAAGTATTAGAAGAATTGATGGACTATGGGAGGAAATTGGAATCTAATACGGCTAATAATAATTTTAAATTTATATTAGTTGAAGATGGGAAATTAGTTTATAAAGCCCTCAGTGGAAAAGGTGGATATGCTGGTGTCATGATTAAAAGTCCTCATTACATTGCATTAGAATTTCTAGATGAATCAGATGAATGTATCATAAACGCTTCATATGCAATGGAAAGTTTAATAACTAAGGCATCAGAATTGAATTTGGGTAGTTGCTGGATAAACATTGTAGATGTAGAAGAAGATATAAAGAAGGTATTGTTTGAGCTTAAAAATGGGAAGGTGGATTATTTACTTGCAATAGGGTATCCAGTAGCCAAAAATCCATTTGGTCAAGAAGGAGAAAGCTGTAGATTAGCTATAGAGGAGATAGTTTATAAAGATGAAATAGGAAACAAAATTGACATGGATGAGTTAGAAAATAGAGGATTGAGTGATTTGTTTTATTATATAAGATTTGCGCCATCTAGTTACAATAATCAACCTTGGAGATTTATATTAAAAGATGATAGAATTGTATTGACTTTGATGTGTACTGACAATAAATATAGTTTAGTAGATGCAGGGATTATAATGTATTATTTTGAAAACATGGCAAAGTCAATTGGATTAAATGGGAAATGGAAATTACTCCATGATGAAGGCAGAGAAGTAGATAAAGTTTTTTATAAATCGATAGGAGAATTTTATATATAAAAAAGCAGCTTAGCTGCTTTTTTTATTCCTTTTTGTTGACACAGAAACAAAATTGGAGTAAAATATAATCAAACATATGAACATTTATTCATATGTTTGATTATGAAAAGGGGGCAAGAAATCATGGTTGAAAAAACATTAATTTTGGAAGGACTAAATTGTGCAAATTGTGCAAATAAAATTGAAAAGATGACCAATGATATAGATGGAGTAGATATTGCAATTATGGATTTTGTTTCAAAGAAATTAAAGGTTCAAATACAAAGTGAGAACAATTCAGATGAAATAGTAGATGAAATAAAAACTATTGTGAATAAAGTTGAACCAGATGTAAAAATAATAGATAGTGAATTTCATGACAAGAAAGATCATGGTCATAATCATAGTCATGGAGAAGTGGAAAAAGGTGAAATAATGAAGATTTTAATAGGGACCATGTTGTTTATTGTTCCCATATTGTTTAAATTCAAGGGGAATTTAGAGTTTATATTTTTCTTTGCAAGTTATATTGTTGTTGGTGGGGAAATCCTTGTTAGAGCTTTAAAAAATATAGCTCATGGTCAGGTATTTGATGAAAATTTTTTAATGGCTTTGGCAACCATAGGAGCTTTTTCTATAGGGAATTATCCTGAAGGTGTAGCTGTTATGCTATTTTATCAGATTGGAGAATTGTTTCAAGATATGGCAGTTAACCATTCTAGGAAGTCTATAAAATCTCTTCTTGATATTAGGCCGGACTATGCAAATGTAAAGAATGGTGATGAGTTAGTGAAAGTAGATCCACAAAATGTCCATGTAGGAGATTATATAATTGTGAAACCAGGAGAAAAAATTCCACTAGATGGAGTAATAGTCGAAGGTAAATCTACTGTGGATACCTCAAATATAACTGGAGAAAATGTTCCTAGAGTTGTACAGGCTGGAGATAGTGTTTTTAGTGGATATGTAAATAATAGTGGACTTTTAACTATAGAAGTTTCAAAAGAATTTGGTGAGTCAACAGTATCAAAAATACTTGATTTGGTAGAAAATGCTTCAAGCAAGAAAGCACCTACTGAAAATTTCATAACTACATTTGCTAGATATTATACACCAATAGTGGTTATTAGTGCTGCTTTTATTGCTTTTATACCGCCAATTATATTTAAGCTTAGTTTAAGTGAATGGGTCTATAGAGCACTGATATTTTTAGTTATATCTTGTCCTTGTGCATTAGTTATATCTATTCCATTAGGTTTTTTTGGTGGTATAGGAGGAGCTTCTAAATCTGGTATACTCATAAAAGGTGGGAATTATTTAGAAGCTTTAAATCAAGTAGATACTCTTGTCATGGATAAGACAGGAACTATCACAAAGGGCGTATTTAAAGTAACTGAAGTAAATGCTAAAGAGGGTTTTACAGAAGATGAGGTCATTTACCTTGCAGCTCATGGAGAAGCTTTTTCAAATCATCCAATAGGTAAGTCTATAATAGAAGCTTATGAAGGAAAACTAGATGAAAGTCTATTGAAAGACTATAGAGAAATATCGGGCATGGGAGTAAAGGTTGAAATAAACGGAAACAAGGTAATGATTGGGAATAAAAGATTGTTTGAAAGTGAAAATATCGAAGTTGAGGATAAGGAAAGCTTTGGTACAATTGTATATGTGGCTAAAAATAATGAATATATTGGATATATAATTATATCTGATGAGATAAAAGAAGATGCAAAAGATACTATAATGGAATTAAAAAATTTAGGAATTAAGCGAACTATCATGCTTTCAGGAGACAATCAATATGTAGCTAGCAAAGTAGGAAAGATATTGGGTATAGATAGTGTATATGGAGAACTTTTGCCACAAGATAAAGTTAGTGTTTTAGAAAAAATAATGAATGAGAGTAGCCGTAAAGGCAAAGTTGCTTTTGTGGGAGATGGAGTAAATGATGCACCAGTTTTAGCTAGAGCAGATGTCGGAATTGCTATGGGAGGGCTAGGTTCAGATGCAGCTATTGAGGCTTCTGATATAGTTATAATGACAGATGAACCTAAAAAAATAACAACAGGAATTAAAATAGCAAGAAGAACTAAGAAAATTGTTACCCAAAATATTTATCTTGCCTTGGGAGTAAAAATTATAGTACTTATTATGGGAGCTTTTGGTGTAGCAACTATGTGGGAAGCAGTATTTGCTGATGTAGGAGTGTCTGTAATTGCTATATTGAATTCAATGCGAGCACTTAAAGTGGAGGAATAAATCCTCCATTTTTATTTTTTTAAAAATTAATTATTAATATATAAGCTATAAAATATGATAAACTATAAGAAGACAATAAAAATTAAGAGGTGCAGAATTCATGAAAAGTTACTTAACTGATTTTGACAGAAGATATAATTATATAATACTAGCTGAAAATTTTTATTTGGAGGATTCTAAAGAAAAAGCTGTGAAATTTTATTTAAAAGCATTGGATTTTCCTGGTGACGAAGATGAAACCATAGATATTTTGTATAATATAGCATTTATTTATGATGAAATGGACAATTTAGAGGGAGCACTGAAAGCTTATAAAGGAGTAGTGGATATAGATGATGAAGAATCAGGGGCTTTTTATGGTATGGCAACAATATATGAAAGAATGGGAAACAAGGAAAAGGCTCTGGAAAGTTATTTAAAAGCTGTAGAAATAAATCCTGAATATGATAGAGCTTATTTTTACATAGCCAATATATATGATGATATGGGGGAAAAAGACAAAGCTATAAAGTATTATAAAAAAGTAATTAAATTGTCTCCAAATGATTATATAGCATATAACAATCTAGGTTCTATTTATGAAGAAATAAAACAATACGACAAGGCTTATGAAATGGTAAAAAAAAGTATTGAAATAAATTCAGATTATTATAAGGCTCTTTTTAATATGGGGGTTATATACAAAAAAATGAACAATTATAAAAAAGCTGTAGAGTATTACAACAAGTCAATAGCTAAAAACAATACATATCCTTATTCTTTTTTAAACAAATCTGTTATATATATAGAACAGGGGAAAATTAAAGAAGCAATTGAAGTTTTGACTGAAGGAATTAAATACAATCCTGAAGCAGAATATCTGTATTATAATAGAGCTTGTTGTTATTCAAAGTTAAATAAAAAAGATGAGGCCATAAAGGACTTGAGAAAGTCAGTGCTTTTGTATCCTGAATTCATAGATATAATGAAAATTGATGAAGATTTAGAAAATCTCTATGAAGATGAGAGATTTATTGAAATTATAAATAAAAGGGCAAAAGAATAAATTGAAGGGAGTATGAAAATATGGTGATAATAAAGACTATGGAAGAAATTGAAAAGATGCAAAAAGCAGGAGAAATACTTGCAAATTGTCATAAGGAAATTGCTAAAATAATCAAACCAGGTATTTCTACAATAGAGATAGATGAGTTTGCGGAAGAATATATGAAAAAACATGGTGCAACACCAGAGCAAAAGGGTTATGAAGGATATCCATTTGCTACCTGTGCTTCTGTAAATGATGAAATATGTCATGGGTTTCCCAACAAGAAGCCGTTGAAGAATGGAGATATTGTAACTATAGATATGGTTGTGAATTTAGATGGATGGCTTGCAGATTCTGCTTGGTCCTATGCTGTTGGAGATATTTCACCTGAAGCAGAGAAACTTTTGAAAGTAACAAAAAATGCATTGTATATAGGGATAGAAAAAGCGGTTATAGGAAATAGGATAGGAGATATTTCTCATGCTATACAGGCTTATGTAGAAGGGGAAGGTTTTTCTGTTGTGAGAGACTTTGTTGGGCATGGTATTGGGAGAAACATGCATGAAGATCCTCAAGTTCCTCATTTTGGTCGTCCCGGAAGAGGACTTAGACTTATGGAAGGAATGGTTTTGACTATTGAACCAATGGTGAATATAGGAACATATCATTGCAAAATTGATGAAAATCAATGGACGGCTAGAACATTAGATGGAAAGTTGTCAGCTCAATATGAACATACATTAGCTATAACTAAGGATGGACCTATAATCATAACTAAACAATAAATGGAGGTTTTTAACCTCCATTTATTGTTGCCATTTTGTAAATTTGTTTTCAAAAAAAGCAATTAGTTGATACATAAGGGCAGATATTATAGCTAATATAAATACACTCATCATTACTAAATCTAGTTTAAACACTTGCCCACCATATACAATCAAGTATCCAATACCTGCTTTAGACACAAGAAATTCTCCTACAATGACACCTACCCATGAAAGACCAATATTTACTTTTAAAGTGCTGATGATAGTAGGTATGCTTGAAGGCAATACCACTTTTTTTAATATTTGAGATTTTGTAGCACCAAAAGTTTGAAGCAATTTTATTTTATCTGCATCTACACTTATGAAGCCATTGTAGACATTCATTATAGTGATAATTATGGATACTGTAATAGCTGTCACGATGATTCCACTATATCCTGCACCTACCCATAATATAATTATAGGGGCAAGAGCTGTTTTAGGAAGACTATTTAAAACTACTAAATATGGATCTAATACTTTTGCCCAAAAATCTGACCACCAGAGAAGTATAGCTATTAGTACGCCTAAAATTGTTCCAGCCAAGAAACCAATTACAGTTTCAAGAACTGATATGCCTACATGATAAAATAAGTCACCATTTTTAGTGTAATTGATAAACAAATTCCATATTCTTGAGGGATGACTAGTCAAAAAAGTATCTATCCATCCAAGTCTTGCTGATATTTCCCATTGGCCTAGGCATATGACTAAAATGAGTATTTGAGTGATAAGTATAGCTTTTTTTCTCTTTTTTATTTTTTTTAAATATTCTTCATGCTCTTTGGAAATTTTGTCATACATGGACATCTAACTCCTTCCATATCTTATTGAAATAGTATCTAAACTCTGGTGCCTCTCTACATTTCATAGGGGTTCTGATTCCATCTGGGAAACTTAATTCAATGGGAATTATATCTTTTATAGTAGCAGGCCTCTTTGACATGACTACAACTCTGTCAGACATACTGATAGCTTCCGATATGTCATGAGTAACCATAATTGCAGTTTTCTTTTCTTTTTTTAGTATAATTCCAATTTCATCAGCTATTGCAAGTCTGGTCTGATAGTCTAGAGCAGAAAAAGGCTCGTCTAATAGCAATAAATCCGGCTTTATGACAAGGGTTCTTATGAGAGCTACTCTTTGCCTCATGCCTCCAGAAAGTTGCCTTGGGAAATTGTATTTAAAATCACCTAATCCATAAGTATTAAGAAGTTTTTCTGCATACTGTAAACTTTCTTCATTTACTTTTCCTTGAATTTCAAGACCAATGAGAACATTTTGAAGAATATTTCTCCACTCAAACAGGTGATCTTTTTGAAACATATATCCTGTGTTTCTAGATGGCCCATCGACTAGTTCTCCATTTATGAAAACTTCTCCTTTTGTAGGCTCGATGAGTCCTGCTATTATAGAAAGAAGTGTAGATTTTCCACATCCACTAGGTCCTACTAGAGATACTATTTCTCCTTTATATACGTCCAGAACTATATTTTCAATAGCTTCAGTTTCTCCTTCAAGAGTATGATAGGTCATACTTATATTTTTAATTTCAACGACTTTATTTTCTTCCATAAGCTTTCCTCCTCTAGATAAAACATGGGTTAATTTATCATATTCAACAAAAGGACTTTATGTGAATATATATTTAAATATGCTATAATATCATTTGTGAAAGATATAAATGAAGGGGGTAAGAGTTTTGCATCAGTACAAAGGAAGACTAATCATACATACGGGCTCTATGTTTTCGGGAAAAACTTCAAGTTTGGAAAAAGATATAAAGAGATTTAAAATTGCAGGATATAAGACTCTTGCATTTAAACCCATAGTAGACAGTAGATACGCAAAGAATGAAATAGTGACTCATGATTTAACTTATATGGATGCAATTTTGGTAAAAAACATAGACGAAATAGAGGAATATTGTGATGAAATAGAACCTGATGTTATAGCCATAGATGAAATACAATTTTTAGGAGGGAAAACCGAAAAAATAGTTAAAGGTATAAATGAATTTTTGGCAAAGGGATGTACTGTAGTAGTGGCTGGACTTGATATGGATTATACAGGGAAACCTTTTGAAATCATAAAAGAACTTATGCCTATATCAGACTATTTATATAAACATCATGCTGTGTGTGCAAAATGTGGTTCGGATGCTTGGGTGAGTCATAGAAAGACAAAAGATGAAGAGAGAATAAAAATAGGTGCTTCTAATGAATATGAGCCCTTGTGCAGAAAGTGTTTTTTAGAAGAAGATAAAAAGAAAAACAGATAAATTTGCTTTTACTCAAGGAGGATTTTTATGAAAAATTATATTTCTTTTGAACCAGCAATACAACCAGAAACTACAAATGAAAATGATATGTATTTTTTATTTGACCAGAATAGGATGATGGTTAAAAAAGGCAAGAAATATCTTGATATAATCAGATATAAAGATATTGCAAATATGAATATTAAAATTGACAATGTTCAATATATGGGAAAATTAAATGGAGAAAATTGCTTTTCAGCAGGGATTAAAAAAACAGATTCTTCAATAGATGACAGTCAATTTATGGATTTGAAATCGCTTATGTTGGTTCTTGATGAAAGTCTATTTTTAGTAGCTTCTAAAAGTTATTTGTTGTTAAATTGGCAAAAAACTCATAAATACTGTGGAGTATGTGGATTCCCTATGAAAAGAAAGGAGAGCTTATCTGAAAGAGCTCTTATTTGTCCTAAGTGTGGATATACTACTTGGCCTAGAACATCTCCTGCTATAATTGTAGCCGTCACTAAAGGAGATAAACTATTATTAGCTCACAATAAAAATTTTTCTCATGGAATGTATAGTGTTATAGCTGGATTTGTAGAACTTGGGGAAACTTTTGAACAATGTGTAAAAAGAGAAGTATTTGAAGAAGTGGGAATTCAAATAGACAATATAAAATACTTTGGAAGTCAGCCTTGGCCTTTTCCAAATTCTATGATGGTAGGATTTACTGCTGAATATTCAGGAGGACAAATAGTTGAAGATGGCAAAGAGATAGTACATGCTGATTGGTTTAGCAAAGATGAAATTCCAGGAATGTACAGAGAATCTAAAAGTATAGGCTCAGAACTTATAAAATGGTTTATAGAGACTCATTAGAAACAAATAAGGGCGATTTAATCACCCTTATTTGCTATAATATTTAAATATATCTTATTTGTATTATTTTGAATATATATTTACATCACCTGAAACTGTGCCAATATTTATTTTGTTTTCGGAAGAACCAACGGTGCCTTCAAGACTATTTTTATGCTTTCCTTGAATAGTTATAGGAAAATTACTTTTCAAATCTCCTGAGGTAGTTTGTGCACTAATTTGAAATTCTGATTTTTTTGGTAACACTATACTTACATCTCCTGAAACAGTAGCAGCAATGATATTGTCGTTAAAATTCTTGTAGGAAATTTCAATATCCCCTGAAACAGTATTTGTTTGTACACTTCCTATGAGATTTTTAATTTCGATATCACCAGAAGTAGAATTGAACATATTTTTATCAGCTGAAATATTTAAAGAATCTACATCCCCTGAAGTTGTACTCACTACTAAATTTTTAAGGTTCAAATCATTTAAATTTATATCTCCTGAAACAGTAGCTAAATTCAAATCATTAAAATTCATTTTGGATAAATTCACATCACCAGAAGTTGAGACGATATTCATATTCTCTTTATAATTTTCAGGAATATGAATATCTAATTTTAAATTTGAATATCTCACGTTTTGTGATAGATTGTTATCTTCTTTCTTGGCAGATATATAAAGAGTGCCATCAGATTTTTTTGTCTTTAATTTAGGTATATAATTTGCCTTGATAGTCCCACTATATATTATTTTTATATCATCTCGATTTTCAGGTATGAAATTTACATTTACAAAAGTAGTCTCAACAATTATATCTTTGATCCCTACCATATCTTCAATTTTTTCTTCATTCACATTTTCTTTTTTAATATTTTTAGTATCAGATGAATCGTTATATTCATCTATGTCTTCTACTTCTTCTCCATTGACTGTAATTCCATTTAGTGAAATATCTACTACATCATTTCCATCATTTACATAGATTCCACCGGGATTTATTTGTACTTTAGTTCCATCCTCATCTTCTATATTTATACCATCTAATCCTATCTTAACTTTAGAACCATCAGATTTGATATTCATTCCCTTGAAATTTTTTCTATTGCCATTAATGCCATAGCTTATATGTCCCCCTGACAAATTGTATGATAGAAAAGCAATGCCAAAAGCTACAAGAGCTACCCCTGCCAAAATGGCAACAAATTTTTTAATATTCATAAAAACCCCTCCTATTTTTTTATAGTATCAATGTTCCACTTAAGATACTTTACAGTACCTCTATATAGTAGCTTAGTTAAGTAAAGGCTGGCCATAAATAGCAATACTCCCAAGCAAGTTAATCCTATTCCCAGTGAAACAGATGTGACTGGATGAACACCTAAATTTACATCATAATAGGAGAATGGATAACAAGAAAGTGGGATTAGAATTGTTCCAAATACTGCACCTATACCTCCTACAACTAATCCTACAGAGATACCATACATTCCAATGAGCAAAGCTATTATGACAATAAAAGGCCCTAAAACTATAATAAAATTAAAAAATCCGAGAGCCATAGCTGAAAACATGGCTTTAAGTAAATTTTTTGGTGAAGGATTGCTTTCTGCTTCATCAATTTTTGAAGAAACTTTGTACATTTTAGCGATATTCCTTGGATCCCCTAATTCTCTAGCAATATCTTCTTCAAATTTTCCTTGAGATAGTCCAATGCGAAAGTGTTCTTCATAGTCATAAATTATGTCGTCTATTTCTTCTTGTGGTAGGCCCTTTAAATCAGCTCTTAAAGTTTCTATAAATTCTTTTCTATTCATGTCTATCCCCCTTTATAATGGTATTTACTCCTTGAACAAAATGATTCCATTCGAAAATCAATTCATCACAAGCTTTTTTACCTTCTTCAGTTATAGTATAGTATTTCCTTGGAGGCCCCTCTTGAGATTCCTCTAAATAAGTTTTTACAAATCCATCAGTTTTAAGTCTTCGCAAAAGAGGATATATAGTCCCTTCAGAAATATCTATATGCTTAGAAATATGTTCTACCAGTTCATAGCCATAATAGTCTCTTTCTAGCAGCATTGAAAGTACGCAAAGTTCTAAAACTCCTTTTTTAAATTGAATATTCATAGCATTTCTCCTTTTCACTGCTAAGATTAACTATATTATATACTATGCTACCTTGCAATGCAAGATACTAAAATAAAAAAAGATGCTATATTAGCATCTTAAAAATTCAATCCTTCTTTTCTCATTCCTACGCTTAAAGCAATACCTATACCTACCATATTTACTAAAAGGAAAGTACCTCCATAGCTTATAAATGGAAGAGGTATTCCTGTGATAGGCATAAGACCAATGGTCATACCTATATTTTCCCATATATGAATGAACATCATTGAAGTTATTCCTATGACCATCAAAGAGCCAAAGGTGTCTTTAGTGTTTTTTGCAATTCTTACGAGTCTATAGAACATAATGAAATACAACAATATTAGAACAAGTCCTCCCATAAGTCCCAATTCTTCACCTATGACTGCAAATATAAGGTCTGTTTGTTTTTCGGGAATGTATCCAAATTGAGTTTGGACTCCTTCAAATAGTCCCCTTCCAAATACTTTACCCGAGCCTATTGCAATAAGTGATTGTTTAGCTTGATATCCTGAGCCACTAGTATCATGTTCTGGGTCTAGAAAGTTAAATATTCTATTTTTTTGGTATTTATCTAATGAAAACCATATTGCTGGTAGAGATATGATTCCAATGATAATGGCATAACCAAAATATTTCAATTTGAGTCCAGCAGCAAAAAGCATTACAAATACGAAAAATATAAAAACTGCTGCTGTTCCAAAATCAGGTTGAAGCAAAATGAGTCCTATAGGTATAGCTGCAAATAGTAGTATTTTTAAAAGGACAAAGGGTTCATTTATACTATTTTTATTTTTATCTATGAATTGAGATAGAGAAATAATAAGGCCTAATTTTACCAATTCTGCAGGCTGAAAGGTGAAGCCACCGATGCTCAGCCAACTTCTTGCTCCCCAATCATCATCTCCAGTACCAAATAGAAGAACAGCTATAAGGAGCAAATTGCAAAAGATGTATATTGGCAGATATATTTTTCCTAACAATTTATAGTCCATCATAGAAAGAAAGATAATAGCTGCTATACCCAATATGACGGTTATTCCTTGAACTTTTACAAAACGAGGATTTTCATAACTTGCAGTTGCACTCATTATCATAACTAGTCCATATACACATAGCAATAAAACGGTTACAAAGAGAACAAAATCAAATTTTTTAAAGAAATTTTTTCTAAAGCTAAACATTTTTCATATCTCCTTTTTTAAATTTTACAAAACAATTATACCATATTTGCATTGATAAATAGAGAATTATTTGCAAAGTTTAAAGCCATAAATTACCTTGTTCAAAGTTTTCTATAGCTTTTATTGCTTTATTTTGGAAATCAGGGTACTTTTCTTCAATGTTTTTAAGTAAGACTTTTATTTCATTTCGTTTATTTATTTTGTCTTGGGGACAAATTTTATTTTTCCCTAATGGTAGTTGTTCATCTTTTACTACTTTTTCTATTGTTTTTTCATCTATATAAATTAGAGGTCTTATTAGTTGTAGTTCATGCTTTTCATTATAGGAAATTGGTTTAAAGGTTTCTAACTTACCTGTATAGATAAGATTTAAAAGAAATGTTATAGCTACATCTGTTTTGTGATGTCCTAGGGCTATTTTGTTTACGTTGTTGTTTTTTGCAATTCTTGCCATAGCGCCTCTTTTCATCTTTGAGCAGAGATAGCAAGGACTCTTTTTATCTTCAAATATTTTATCTATGATATGAATATTTTCGTGTATATAAGGAATTTTGTTTTCTCTACAAAATATTTCCACATTTGACATATCTATTCCTATACCTATGTCTATATGAAGTCCTATTATATCAAAGTTTAAATATGAATTTTCTCTTAAAAGTAATAGAGAATAAAGTAAGAAGATGCTATCCTTTCCTCCAGAAAGGCCTACTATTATTTTATCGGTATTTTCTAGCATATTATATTTTTCCACAGCGTTTCTTATATCATTTAAAAAGAGTTTATTGTACCACTTTTTCAAAAGATTACCTCCAAGTTTTATTTTAGATTATATGCTTTCTATTAAATGATATAATAATTATAAATAAAAATAAAGGAAGATTAGCATGAATTTAAAACAATATATCATACAAAAATCCCAAGAGGTAGGAATTGATATTATAGGGTTCACAGATTCTAACAGATTAGATGATTTGAAAGATTATCTTTATGAAAGAAGAGAAAATAATAGAGAAACAGAGTTTGAAGAAAAGGATTTAGATAAAAGAATAGACCCGAAAAGTACATTTCCTCATTGCAAAAGTATCATTGTAGTTGGGATTTCTTATAATGTAGATTTTAATGAAAAAGTAGATTTTAAATTAAAGGGGAAAATTTCAAAATCTTCTTGGGGAGAAGATTATCATAGAGTAGTTAAAGATAGAATAGAAAAACTTATAGATGAGATTGAAAAAGAAATTGGATTTAATTATGTATCTTTTGTAGATACAGGACCATTGATAGATAGAGAATTGGCTAGAAAATCTGGTATAGGTTGGTATGGGAAAAATTGCTCAATTATAAATGATGATTATGGTTCTTTTATATTTATAGGATATATCTTGACTGATTTAGATATAGAAAGTGACAATCCTATTTCTAGCAAGTGTGGAGATTGCGATCTTTGTTTAAGAGCCTGTCCTACAGGAGCTTTAGAAGCACCTTATAAATTTAATCCCAAGAAGTGTATATCTTATCTTACTCAAACTAAGGGTGAAATTCCTTATGAATTGAGAGAAAAGATGGGAATGAAAGTTTATGGATGTGATACTTGTCAAATTGTTTGTCCTAAAAATAAAAAGGCTTTGAAGAGCAAAAACAATGAATTTATTCCCGTCAATACAAAAGGATATATAGATATAGAAGAAATTTTCAATATGTCCAATAGTGAATTTAAAAAAAAGTATGGTTCTATGGCAGGGGGTTGGAGAGGAAAGAATATCTTAAAAAGAAATTGCATTATAGCTATTGCGAATATGAAAGATGTAAATAGTATTGAATTTTTAGAGAAAGCATTAAAAGATCCAAGCCCAATGATTCAGCAATATGCAGCTTGGGCAATAGAGAAAATAAAGGCCTAGAATTTGTTAAATTATTTTCATAAATAAATGATTTATAGTTTGTGAAAATGAAAATATTTGTGATATACTATAAATTGATGATTGTAAACCTTTTCTCAAATTTAATTTTAGGAGGGGAAACCATGGGAAATGTACATGAATTAAATTTTTTGAAGGAAAAAATACAAGGCTTAAAGGATGATGGAGTTTATAGAAAACTTCCTGTACTTGAAGGACCAAATGAGGCAGAAGTTATTCTAAATGGCAAAAAGGTTATTAACCTATCCTCAAACAATTATTTAGGATTTGCCAATCATCCAAGACTTAAGAAAGCCAGCATTGAAGCTGTAGAAAAATATGGCGTTGGTGCAGGTGCAGTTAGAACTATTGTAGGAAATATGGATATTCACGAAAATTTGGAGAAATTATTGGCTAAATTTAAACGTGAAGAAGCTGCTTTTATCTATCAATCAGGATTTAATTGCAATGCTGGAACTATTCAAGCTATAACTGAAAAAGGTGATTTAATTATTTCAGATGAATTAAATCATGCTTCAATTATTGATGGAACTAGACTTAGCAAGGCTGATAAAGCAATATTTAATCACTCAGATATGGACAGCTTGGAAGATGTACTTAAAAAGAATAGAGACAAATATAGAAATATTTTAATTATTACTGATGGTGTATTCAGTATGGATGGGGATATTGCAAAATTACCTGAAATAGTAGAATTAGCTGAAAAATATGAAGCTATGACTTATGTTGATGATGCTCATGGCTCAGGAGTATTGGGAGAAAGCGGAAGAGGAACTGTTGATCATTTTGGTCTTCATGGAAGAGTAGATTTTTCAATAGGTACTCTTTCAAAGGCTATAGGAGTAGTAGGAGGATATGTAGCAGGAAGCCAAACTATGTATGAATGGTTAAATCACAGAGCTAGACCAGTTCTATTTAGTACTTCACTTCCTCCAGCAGCAGTTGGAGCTATAACTGAAGCTGTAACAATGCTTATGGAATCTACTGAATATACAGATAGACTTTGGGACAATGCAAAATACTTTAAAGAAAAACTTGGCACACTAGGATTCAATACAGGTCATAGTGAAACACCTATCACTCCAGTTATTATAGGAGATGAAGCAAAGACTATGGAATTCAGCAGGAAGTTACTTGAAGCAGGTGTGTTTGTATCAGGAATAGTATTCCCAACAGTTCCAAAAGGAACAGGAAGAGTTAGATGTATGGTTACAGCAGCTCATACAAAAGAACAACTTGATAGAGCAGTAGCTGCTTTTGAAAAGGTAGGCAAGGAAATGAATATTTTATAAGATTTAGGAAAGGGGGTTGTACCCCCTTTTTACATATTCTAAAATAGATTGTATAGACTTAAAATATAACGAGGTGATTTCTATGATAATTGGTGCATGTACTATAAAATTAATTATATATGAATCAAATTCTTTAAAAGATAAAAGACATGTTATAAAGAGTATCATAGGGAAAATACAATCTAGATTTAATGTATCCATTGCAGAAATTGATTTAAATGACAGTTGGCAAAGTTCTATCATTGGTTTTGCTTGCGTTACAAATGATACTACTCATGCCAATCAGATAATAAACAATGTGTTAAAGTTTATAGATGGAGATAGTAGAGTGGAGATTATAGACTATAATATTGAAATACTGTAGGTGATAATGTGGGAAAAAATTTAAGTAAAAAAGAAGTAAAAGAGGTATTAAGGATGCTTGAGGAACTTTATCCTGATGCTAAAGCTGAATTAAATTTTTCAAATCCCTTTGAACTTTTGATAGCTACAATTCTTTCTGCTCAATGTACTGATGTGAGAGTCAACAAAGTTACAGAAAAGCTCTTTAGAGAATATAAAACTCCTGAAGATTATTTAAAATTGACCGAAGAAGAATTAGGAGAGAAAATTAGAAGTTGTGGTTTCTATAACAACAAAAGCAAGAATATTTTGGGAACTTGTGAAATGTTAGTTAAAGAATATGATGGAAAGGTTCCAGATACTAGAGAGGAACTCATGAAACTTCCTGGAGTGGGCAGAAAAACAGCCAATGTAGTTTTAAGCAATGCTTTTTCTAAAGATGCTATTGCTGTTGATACCCATGTATTTAGGGTATCAAATAGAATAGGGTTGTCAAATAGTAGCAATGTTTTGGATACAGAAAAAGACTTAATGGAAAACATTGAAAAAAATATGTGGTCCAAAGCTCATCATTTGTTGATTTTTCATGGAAGACGTATATGCAAAGCTAGAAAGCCCTTATGTGAAAAGTGCCCATTAGATAGTTATTGCATATATTATAAAGAAAACGTACAATAAAAGAGAGAGGAAAAACGAAAGAAAGGGTTGTTAGGGATGTCGGATTTCAATACAACTGTAAAAAATCTTGAAGATTTAATATTTTCACTTGATATAGGCACTAGAACTGTCATAGGCATAGTTGGAATATATGAAGATGAGAAATTTAAAGTTCTTGCAAGTTGTGTAAAAGAACACAACAAACGAAATATGTATGATGGTCAAATTCATGATATAGAAGGGGTAACTAAAATAGTTAAAGAAGTAAAAGAAGAATTAGAGGGAAAACTGAAATTGCCTTTGAAAAGAGTTTCTATTGCTGCAGCAGGTAGAGCTTTGAAGACTAGTAGAATTAGGATAGATAAAGAAATTGATAAAACTGTTGAGATAAACAACAATATGATAGAAGCTTTAGAACTTGAAGCAGCACAAAAATCTCAAGAATTGATAGATGAAGAAAAAAATAAAAATGATTTAAAATACTACTGTATTGGTTACAGTGTAGTAAACTACTATTTAGATGATAGTTTTATTGAAAATTTAGAGGGACATAAAGGTGAAAAAATTGGAGTAGATCTTTTAGCAACTTTTTTACCACAAGTAGTTATAGATAGTTTATATGTAGTAGTCAATAGAGCTGGTCTTGAAGTTTCTAATATCACATTGGAGCCTATTGCAGCTATAAATGTAGCTATAAAAGAAAATTTGAGATTGCTAAATTTAGCACTAGTGGATATTGGTGCTGGTACATCAGACATTGCTATAACCAAAGATGGTACTATAGTTGCTTATGCTATGACAGCTACTGCAGGAGATGAATTGACGGAAAGTTTAGCAAGAGCATATCTTTTAGATTTTGATTCAAGTGAAAAACTTAAAATTAGTTTAAATAAAGAAAACATCCATGAATTTTCTGATATAGTAGGAGTAAAATACAAATTGACTACAGAAGAGATTATTTCAAGTATTGAAAATGAAATAGATAAATTGGCTAGAGAAATAAGTGAAAAAATAATTGAATACAATGGGAAATCTCCAAGTGCAGTGTTTTTGGTAGGAGGGAGCAGCCAAATTCCTACTTTAAGTGAACATATTGCCAACTGTTTAGGGCTTCCCAAAGAAAGAGTTGTTATTAGAGATATTAGTTTTATTGAAAATATTGAGGGCATAGAAGATGGACTTAAAGGGCCGGATATAGTTACTCCTATTGGAATTGCCATGGAAGGGGTAAATAATGAATATAAAAATTTTATTCAAATATATATAAATGGTGAAGAAATAAGGGTATTCAATACAGAAAATATAAAGGTAGCAGATGTATTGATTCTTATTGGATACAATCCTAGAAATTTAATTCCTCAAAGAGGAGAAGATTTCATATATTATTTAAATGGAGAGAAAAAGTTAGTAAAAGGTGATATGGGGAAACCTGCAGAAATATATGTAAACGGTAGGCTTGCCAATTTGAATACAGAATTAAAAAATAAAGATTTTATTGATTTGGTAGATAGTACCAAAGGAAGTAAAAAAACATTATATCTTTATGATTGCATTCCTAAATCTAAAGTGATAGTTTTAAATAATGAAGAAGTAAATTTAATTGGGGAATTGCGAATAAACGGCGTAAAAATAGAAAAAAACACAATTCTTAAAGAAGGAGATAGAATAGAATATTTTGAAATAAATACTATTTATGAATTGTTAAAATATATGAATATAGATACTCATGATGTAAAAGTATATAAAAATTTTGAAGAATCAAATTTATATTCTAAGTTAAAAAATGGAGATATAATAGAAATCAAAACTAAAAATGGGACAAGCGATACAAAGAATAGTCAGAAAGAAATATGTTTGAGCATAAATGGAAAAGAAAGAACTTTTCAATATAAAAAGAAAGAATTTGTTTTTGTCGATATATTTAACTATATTGATTTTGACCTTTCAAAACCTAGAGGAAGACTTGTACTTAAATTAAATGGAAGAGAAGCAGAGTATTTGGAAAGGTTAAAAGATGGAGATATGATTGAAGTCTATTGGGAGAATTAATTTGTATCTGCACCTTTAATAGATTACATAACTTCCATATTATAAAAATACAATTTAATTGATAAGTAAATAAAAATTAAAGGGTGGATGCATGGTATGAGTAAAGAAAAACAAATCAATAAAAAAAGAAATATAATTTTATTATATATTGTAATTGTACTATCACTGCTAGGTATTGGTAGTTATGGTATATCATCTGTGTTAAATAGAGATACAATATATGAAGGAGTTAAAATAGGAAATTTTGATGTAAGCAATATGACAAAGGAACAGGCATTGAATAAGATAAAAGGAGAAATGGAAGAAGAATTAGCTGGAAAACAGATGATTTTAAAATATGAAGACAAAATCTATAATGTGAAAATTGCAGATCTTGGATTTCATTATAAATATGAAAAAGCAATAGATGAGGCTTATAGTATAGGCCGAGAAGGCAATATTGTAAATAAATTAAAGACTATAATTGATACCAAAAAATATGGAAGGACTTTAGAATTAGAAACAGCTTATGACAAAAAATTAATAGACAATTTAGCTGATGAAATATCTCAAGATATAAATCTTGAAAGTAAAGAGGCAGTATTTAATTTTAATAGAGGTAAAATGAATATTACTGAAGAAGTAGTTGGCAGAAAAGTAGATACAGAGTTGTTGAAACAATTGATTGATGAGAATGTATATAAATTGGAAGACATTGAAATACCTGTTGAAAAAATTCAACCCAAGGCTACTAAAGCTCAATTGAGCAGAATAAATGGAATTATAGGGCAGTTTAGTACTTCTTTTAAAACCAGTAGTAGTGATAGAAAAGAAAATATAAGAGTTGCTGCGAAAGCTATAGATGGGAAACTTTTAATGCCAGGAGATACTGTTTCATTTAATGAAATGACAGGGCCAAGAAGTAAGCAAAATGGCTATAGGGAAGCAAATGTCATTTTAGAAGGAGAATTCACTCCAGGGTTTGGCGGAGGTGTATGTCAGGTATCTACCACATTATATAATGCTCTTTTAAATGCAGATGTAAAGGTTGTTGAAAGACATCCTCACTCAATACCTGCAAAGTATGTAAATTATGGTCAAGATGCAGCGGTTTCTTTTGGTAGTCTTGATTTGAAGTTTAGAAATGATTTTGATTTTCCTATTTACATTCATACACAAGTATCTAGTGACAATATTTATATTTATATATATGGTGATGTAAATACTAAGAACTACAATGTAAAAATAGATTCTGAACTTATAGAAAAAGTAGAACCTGTGGTTGAAACAGTTTTAGATAACAGTTTGAAACCAGGAGAAAAAGTTCTTCATCAAGCTGGTAGAATTGGATACAAGACCAAAACTTATAAATCAATAATAAAAAATGGCAAGGTAGTTAAAAAGGAATTACTACATTCTGACTATTACAAACCAAGAAAATATATTTATAAAATTGGACCAAAAGTAGAAGAACAAGTTGAGACATCTACAGAAGAGGTTGGAGAATAGATTTTAGTACATTAGAAAAGAAAGAGGGAAGAAAGTTGACAGAAGTAGGAGAACTATATGAGAAAAAAGTGAAATGTCCAGTCTGTGGTGAAGAGTTTAAGACTAGTAAAGTAAGGCTTTCTAAACTTAGATTAGTTAAAAGAGATTCAGATTTTTTGCCCTATTATGAAGGGGAAAATCCTGTACTTTATGGTGTTTTTGTGTGTCCACATTGTGGGTATGCTGCATTGGAAGAAAATTTTAATAAAATAAATTTTCAAGGAAGAGAGACAATTAAAAAAGAGGTTTCATCTAAATGGAAGGAAAGAAGCTTTTCGGGAAAGAGAACTATTGAAGATAGTATTGCTGCGTATAAACTGGCACTATTTTGTGGAGAACTCTTGGAGAATAAAAATTCTGAACTTGGGAATATATGTATTAGATTGGGATGGCTTAATAGATTAAAAGAAGATAAGGATGAAGAGGAGAGATTTTTAAGTTTAGCTAGAGAACTTTTTAGTAATGCTTATTACAATGAACCTTTAAACAATGAATCTATGAATTACTTAACTGTAGCTTATTTGATTGGAGAAATTTCTAGAAGAATTGGGGACAAAGATGAAGCAATAAAGTGGTTCAATACAGTACTCAAGGATCCTGAAATTAAGAACAATATTGCATTGGAAAAAATGGTTAGAGAGCAATGGCAAATAGTTAAGGAAGAATAAATGGTCTTGAATGTTTAAAAGATATTTGATATTATTTTTTGGGAGTTAAATTAAATATTAAATTGGGTGTTTCTAATGAAACTTAAAAGGGAAAGTGGTGAAAATCCACTGCAGCCCCCGCTACTGTGTGTGAGGACGAATCAACAGAAGCCACTGGATTTTCTGGGAAGGCGTTGATAGTAGGAAGATTCACAAGCCAGGAGACCTACCCAAATTTAGAGCCTCGGAGGGAGGGATGTATAGTATTGTATACTTTTTACCCTATTCTTTAGTTACTGAGGACTAGGGTTTTATTTTTGATTAGAAAAAATCACAAAATGGAGGGGAAACTTATGAAGAAAATTAACTCTAAGAAATTGTTAATACTATTTTTAGTTTTGGCAATGGCGTTAACTACTTTTACAGCTTGTGGCAAAACAAATTCAAATGAAAATTCAAAACAAAATGAAGAAGTGGTAACGGAAAAGGGAAATGAAGTTCAATATCCTATGGAAGTGGAAGATCAGTTTGGAAACAAAGTGACAATAGAAAATGAACCTAAAACAATAGTTTCGTTGGCTCCAAGTCATACAGAAATACTTTTTAGTCTTGGATTAGGAGATAAAGTTGTAGGTGTAACTGAATACTGCGATTATCCAGAAGAAGCTAAATCAAAAGAAAAGGTTGGAAGTTTTACTGGAGTAAATATTGAAAGAATAATTGAATTAAATCCTGATATTGTATTTCAATTTGGTCCTGGAGATGAAGAAGTAAATGCAAAAATAAGAGATGCAGGAATTGCTCTTTTATGCTATGAACCAGATTCTATTGATGAAGTCATAAACTTGATTGAGAGTATTGGTAAAATGACTAATACTCAAGATGAGGCTACAAAAGTTGTAAATGATATGAAAGCAAAAAGAGATGAAATTGTAAATAAAGTAAAAGATAAAGAAAAAGTTAAGGTTTTTTATGAAATATGGGATGATCCATTGATGGCAGCAGGCCCTGGTTCTTTCATGGATGAACTTATGACTTTAGCTGGAGGAGAAAACATAGCAGGTGATGCAGAAGGTGAATATCCACAGTTTGATATAGAACAATTAATAGAAAGAAATCCTGATGTTTATTTAGGAGCTAAAGATAGCGAAGAAAAAACTGTTGAATCAATAAAAGAAAGACCAGGATTTGAAAATATAAATGCTGTCAAAAATGATAGAGTGTATTTATTGGATCCAAATATAGTTTCAAGACCTGGACCAAGAATAATAGATGCATTGGAATTGGTTGCAAAATCTATTCATCCAGATGTATTTAAATAAAAAAAGTAGGGATTTTTATGAGCTTAAAAAGGTCTAAAAATAAATATGCTACTATTGTTGTATTTTTGGTACTTGCTTTGATATTTTCTGTAGTACTTTTTTCTACTATTGGTACGGCAAATATAAAAATTTCAGATACTTTTAAAATAATTGGTTCTAAGCTCCCCCTTATTGGTGAGAAAATAAATATTGATGGTATACCAGATTCTCACAAGACTATTATTTTAAAAATAAGATTGCCTAGAGTTTTATTAGGGGTTTTAGTTGGAGCCAGTCTATCAAGTGCAGGAGTTGCTTTTCAAGGAATGTTTAAAAACCCTATGGCTGATCCTTATGTTATGGGAATCTCATCAGGGGCAGCCTTAGGGGCTTCTCTTGCTATAATTTTAGGCCTGAGAAAGACAATATTTGCAATATCTCCTATATCATTTTTTGCATTTATAGGTTCTCTCATAACTGTGTTTTCTGTATATTTTATTTCTAGAGTTAAAAATAAAGTGCCAGTGACAAATCTGTTGCTTTCAGGAGTTGCCATTGGTCAATTTTTAACTGCAATAATGTCTTTTCTGATGGTTATATATTCAAAAGATATGGAAAAGATTATATTTTGGACTTTGGGGAGTTTATCAGGAAAAGGATGGGAACCTCTCATCAGAATAGCTTTCCCAACTATATTATCTATCATGATTTTAAATTTTTTCTCAAGAGATTTAAATATTATTTTAACTGGTGAAGAATCTGCTAAAAGCTTAGGGGTAGAAGTTGAAAAAATAAAAATATATATATTGATACTGTCATCTTTTATGACAGCTATGGTGGTATCTGTAAGTGGTATAATAGGCTTTGTTGGTCTTATAATACCTCATATTGTAAGGCTTTTAGTTGGGCCAGATCATAGAATATTGCTTCCATCTGCTGCTCTAGTAGGAGGAATATTTATGATATTTGCAGATACTATAGCTCGAACTATTATTTCTCCTGTTGAAATTCCTGTAGGAATTATAACTGCTATGTTTGGAGGACCATTTTTTATATATTTATTGAGAAAGAAAAAGAAAGGAATTTAAATTTAGGAGTGAAACTATGGTTAAAGCAATAAAAGTCCAATCACTAAAATTTGGATATAAAGATGATTTGGTACTTAAAGATATTTCTTTCTCATTAGAAGAAGGACAATTTATGAGTATCATTGGGCCCAACGGTTCTGGAAAATCCACATTACTTAAAAATATATGCAATTTAGAAAAGCCCAATAGTGGGGAAATAGAAATCCATGGCAAGAATATTTCCCAATATAAATCTAAAGAATTGGCAAAAAAGATTGCCCTCGTTCCTCAGGACACTTTTATATCCTATGATTTTTCAGTGTTTGATGTAGTACTTATGGGTAGATTTCCTTATTTAGGTAGATTTGACAAAGAAACAGATGAAGACTTTGAAATAACTAAGGAAGCTTTAAAAATCACCAATACTTTTCATTTAAGAGATAGAAATATAAATGAAATAAGTGGAGGGGAAAGACAACGTGTCATCATAGCTAGAGCATTAGCTCAAGAACCAGATATCATATTTTTAGATGAACCAACCAGTCATTTAGATATAAATCACCAGATGGATTTATTAAATATATTAAGAAATTTAAACAAAGAGAAAAATACAACTATTGTGTTAGTTATCCATGATATAAATTTAGCTTGCAGATACAGTGACATAATCATGCTTTTAGACAAAGGTGAAATATTAAGTATCGGAAGTCCTAAAGAGGTAGTTACTAGAGAAAATATTGAAAAGGCTTATGGATTAAATACAATAATAGAAGAAAATCCTTATACGAATAGTCTTTATATAGTTCCATTGTCTTTAAATGGAATAGTCAAAAAAGTAGACAAAAAAGAAAAGGTTCATATCATATCAGGTGGAGGTACAGGTAGAGAGATAATTAGCAAATTAGAAGAAGCTGGCTATGATCTTTCTCTGGGAGTAATAAATGTAGGAGATAGTGATTGGCAATTAGGGAAAGAATTGTCTATAAAGATGGTGGAGGAAAAGCCGTTTTCTCATATCAGTGAAGAAGCTTTTAAAAAAAATATCCAGTTCATAAGGGAAGCGGATATAGTAGTTTTAGGTAGTACTCCCTATGGAAGAGGTAATATGAAGAATTTAGAGGCAGCATCTTTAGCACTTAATATGGGGAAAACAGTTTATTTTTTAGATAATTATTCTAAAGATAATAAATTTGACTATACAGATGGAGAGGCAGAAAAATTGTTGAATGAAATGAAGGGAAAAGGATTGTTAATAATAAATTCTATAGATGAAATAATTAAAAAGGCTTAACATAAGCCTTTTTTGTATTATATTTCGGATATTTTTATGGTATACTTTATGTGATTTATAGAAATGGAGGTAGAAATATGAGTTATAAATTAATTGCCACAGATATGGATGGGACATTGCTAAATAGTCAAAACAAAATAACAGATAGGAATAAAAAAGCTATTTTAGAAGCTTTAGAAGCAGGAGTTAAGGTAATTCTTTGCACAGGTAGAATATTTACATCTGCTCTTTATTATGCAAAGACTTTAAAACTTGATACCCCTATAATTGCTTGCAATGGAGCATATATAGCAGAACAAGATAAATCAAAAATAATTTATGAAGAGCCAATTTCGATTGAATCCTTTAAAAAAATAGTAGAGATTGCAGAAGAGGAAAATATGTATTATCATTTCTATGATGATAGTACTTTTTATGCAAGAGAGCTAAATGATACCATAATGAATTATATGAATTGGAACAAAGAAAGAGATGAAATGGATAGAATAGATATTAGAATAGTAAAAAATCCATTAGATACAATTAAAGATGAAAATAGGAAGGTATATAAAATAGTATTTGTAGATGAAAATAGAGAAAAACTGAAAAGATTTAGGGAAAAAATATCAACAATTAAAGGAATAGAAGTGGCAAGTTCATGGTGGAGTAATGTAGAAGTTATGAACGAAGGTGTTTCTAAAGGAAAGGCTCTAAATAAGCTTTGTGATATGTTAAATATAAGTATGGATGAAGTAATTGCTATTGGAGATAATGAAAATGATATACCTATGTTAAAAGTTGCAGGACTTGGAATAGCAATGGCAAATGGAGAAGGCGTAGCTAAAGATGCTGCTGATTATATTGCTGATACAAATGATGAAAGTGGAGTCGGGAAAATTATTGAAAAATTTATCTTAAAAAAAGATAAATAGATAAGATTATGGTATAATTTTTTTAGATGTTTGAGAAATTAGGAAAGAGGGGATAATGTAGTATGGCATTAAATATCGTTTTAGTAGAACCTGAAATACCACAAAATACAGGTAATATTGCAAGAACTTGTGCTCTTACTGAAACAGTCCTTCACTTGGTAAGACCTTTGGGATTTTCTGTAGATGATAAACATTTAAAAAGGGCAGGACTTGACTATTGGGATTTAGTTGAAATACACTATTATGACAGTTTCAAAGAATTGCTTGACGCAAATAGTCGAGAGAAGTTTTTTTATTCTACAACTAAAGGAAAGCAAAGATATACTGATATGGAGTATTTTGATGGTTGTTTTTTAGTATTTGGGAAAGAAACTAAGGGACTTCCTATGGATTTACTTGAAAAAAATTGGGATAGAACTATTAGGATTCCAATGAAAAAGGGTATTCCAAGATCGTTAAATCTTTCCAATTCTGTAAACATAGTCCTCTATGAAGCTTTAAGACAAATTGATTTTCCTGGGCTAGAATAAACTTTTAAATAAAGTTTATTTAAGTATATTTAAACAAATGAGTTAGGGGGATTAGTATATGGCAATAGCTTTTGGAGTTTTAGGTGGTTTAGGACTTTTTTTATATGGTATGAATCTTATGGGAATTGGGCTTCAAAAAGCTGCTGGAGAAAGACTAAAAAAGCTGATTGAAGTTCTAACAAATAACCGGCTTATGGGAGTGCTGGTAGGTGCATTGGTCACTATGATTATTCAAAGTAGTAGCGCTACTACTGTAATGGTCATTGGTTTTGTAAATTCAGGACTTATGACTTTAGAACAAGCTGTTGGAGTTATAATGGGAGCAAATATTGGAACCACTATTACAGCTCAGCTTATAGCTTTTAATCTTACTGATATGGCTCCACTAGCTGTAGCGATAGGAGTCGCAATTTGGATATTTACATCTAAAAAAAGAATGAAAGATTTAGCAGAGATACTTATAGGATTTGGTATTTTATTCATAGGCATGGATATGATGAGTGGTAGCTTAGCTCCATTGGCTGAAAATCCTTCTTTTGTGAATGTTATGACAAGTTTAAATGATCCATTTCTAGGGGTACTTGTAGGGCTTGGACTTACTACAATAGTTCAAAGCAGTAGTGCTTCTATTGGACTTTTACAAGCTCTTGCAAAACAGGGTTTAGTAAGCATAAATATTGCATTTCCAATACTATTTGGAGACAACATAGGAACTACAACTACGGCATTGCTGTCGAGTATAGGAACAAATAAAACTGCTAAAAGAGCTGCCATTATACACTTTTTATTTAATCTTATAGGAACAATTATTTTTATGACTATATTGAGGATTCCAGTTCAAAAATTTGTTGTAGCATTAAATCCTGACAATGTACAAAGACAGATTGCCAATGCTCATACATTGTTCAATGTCATAAATGTAATCATTCAATTTCCATTTGCAAATCTTTTAGTCAAAATTGCTAAAAAAATAGTTCCAGGGGATGCTGAAGAAGAAACAGTTGGACTTAAATTTTTAGATTCACGTATTATTGAAACACCTTCTATTGCAGTAGGTCAAGCTTCAAAAGAAATTTATAGAATGGCTAGAATAGTTGAAGAAAATTTGAAAACTTCTGAGAGAGCTTTTATGGAAAAAGACGAAAAATTGACCAATGAAGTATTTGAGCAGGAAAAAGTCATCAATAGACTTGAAACAGATATAACAGAGTATATAGTGGAACTTTCCAAAGCTCCGTTGACAGACGAGCAACATGCTACAGTCAATATATTGTTAAATGCCATAAATGATATTGAAAGGGTTGGAGATCATGCAGACAACTTAGCCGAATTAGCTCAATATAGGATTGATAATAAAATATTGTTTAGTGATGAAGCTATTGAAGAATTAAAGATAATGTTTGATAAAGCAGAAAAAGTATATATAGAGGCAATTGAAGCTTTTAAAACTTCTGATATAGATAAAGCTGAAGATGTACTTAAACTTGAAGAGGAAGTGGACTATTTAGAGAAGAAATACAGAGCAAATCATATTGAAAGATTGAACAATCAATTATGTCAACCTAGTTCAGGGGTAGTTTTTCTAGATATAATAAGCAATTTAGAAAGAGTTTCTGACCATTCATCCAATATAGCACAATATGTATTGGGCATAAATTGAGGAAAATCAAGATTTTCCTATGGGTTATAAAAAAAGAATGTTAGAAATTTGTCTATTTATAAATTTTATAGTTGTAATTAATAATTTTATATATTATAATAGTTGTGAAAACGAGAGAAAATATTTATTTAAATAAATATGCATAAACTGGATGAAAAATGCGGGAGAGACCAAATTTTTTGGCGCCGAAGGAGTAAGTATGGGATTTGCCATTCTATTACGAAGCTCTCAGGCAAAGGGACCGTGTTTGGACAGTTCTCTGGGAAGCGTAAGCACCGAAGGAGCAATCCTTATATCAAGGAGAAACTCTCAGGTTATGAAACAGAGTAGATGGGCACGGGGATGTCTTTCTATTCTGTTTTTTTATCAAGTTTTAAGGAGAATATATATGGGTAAAAATATTGTGGTTACAAATAATC
This sequence comes from Sporanaerobacter sp., assembly GCF_047830725.1. Classification (NCBI taxonomy): domain Bacteria; kingdom Bacillati; phylum Bacillota; class Tissierellia; order Tissierellales; family Sporanaerobacteraceae; genus Sporanaerobacter; species Sporanaerobacter sp. The sequence goes on from NZ_CP181252.1 coordinate 1,649,100, forward strand.
CATTGGTAAAAGCAAAGTATCAAGATAAAGTTCCTTTAGAGTATTATGATATAGGATACTTAGAATTGCTAATGAAAGTGAGAGATAAAGTTCATTTAGGATACAAATTGTTAACTCATCCCTTGTCCAGCAGCGTAAAGCCAAATGAAACTCCATATAAGACAGTTATTATTTCAGAAGGTAGTGGTTTAGATTCAGATTCCCTTTTAATTATTGAAAATAGTATATTGACTACAAAAAAATTTTTAAATGATATATCTGTATATAATTGGGAAGATAAAATATTGGAGGATTTTCAAGTTGTAGATTTGTCAATAATAGAACCGGCAATAAATAAGATTTTATAGTATAAGAATGAATATTTTTGGTAAATTTAATACCAAACTGCAAAATAAATTAACTTTATTTAGAGGAGGAGTTGGAGATGTCAGACATTTATGATGTTGTCATAATAGGAGCTGGTCCTGCAGGACTTGCAGCAGGGCTATATGCAGCAAGAGCAAAGCTTAAAACTCTAATAATAGAGAAAGAAAAAGCTGGTGGCCAAATAGTAGTTACAGAAGAGGTAGCAAATTATCCAGGTTCAATTGAAAATGCTAGTGGACCATCTTTAATAGCTAGAATGGTTGAACAAGCAGATGAATTTGGAGCAGAAAGAATTCTTGATACAATTGTTGATATGGAATTGGATGAAAAGATTAAAGTACTTAAAGGTAAGAAAAACGAATACAAGGCAAAAGCTGTTATATTGGCTACTGGAGCAAAGCCAAGACCAATAGGTTGTCCAGGCGAAAAAGAATTGACTGGTAAGGGAGTTTCATATTGTGCTACATGTGATGGAGCATTCTTTACAGATTTAGAAGTGTATGTTGTTGGTGGAGGAGATGCTGCTGTAGAAGAAGCTATGTACTTAACTAAATTTGCTAGAAAAGTAACTATAATTCATAGAAGAGATGAATTAAGAGCAGCTAAATCTATTCAAGAAAAAGCATTTAAAAATGAAAAACTTGATTTCATGTGGAATACAGTAGTTACAGAGTTAAAAGGTGATGGTATTTTAGAATCAATGACTGTAAAAGATACTGTTACAGGAGAAGAAAGAGAAATTGTAGCTGATGAAGAAGATGGTACTTTTGGTGTATTTGTATTTATTGGATTGATACCAGAAACTAAAATCTTTGAAGGTAAGGTTAATATGGAAAAAGGATATATACCTACAGATCAAGACATGAAGACAAATGTACCTGGTGTATTTGCAGCAGGTGATTGTAGGGTTAAATCCTTAAGACAAGTAGTTACAGCTACTGCAGATGGAGCTATTGCTGCTACTCAAGCAGAAAAATATATAAATGAAGTTTTTGATGTTTAAAAAATTTTATAGGAGGGATTCTAATGTTAGAACTGACTAAAGAGAATTTTGAAGAGGAAGTTTTAAAAGCTGAAGGATATGTATTGGTAGATTTTTGGAGTGATGGTTGTGAACCATGTAAGGCTTTAATGCCACATATTCATGGTTTTGAAGAAGTATATGGAGATAAAATTAAGTTTTGTTCACTAAACACAATGAAAGCTAGAAGACTTGCTATATCACAAAAGGTAATGGGATTACCAGTTATAGCTATATACAAAGATGGCGAAAAAATAGATGAAAGAGTAAAAGAAGACGCTACAGTTGAAGGCGTAGAAGAAATGATCAAAAAGTATATTTAGCTTTTAATTTCAGGCTATAGCCTGAAATTGAAATAAATATTTTTCAAATTAAGGGGAGGTGACTATATGCGTCTAGAATTAGGTTATGTATTTATTAAAGACGTTCAATTTGGCAGTGAAAGCAAAGTAGAAAATGGAACATTGTATGTAAACAAGGAAGAATTGATTAATTTAATCAAAGAAGATGAACACTTTGAAAGTGTTGATATTGAATTAGCTAGACCAGGCGAAAGTGTTAGAATTACTCCTGTAAAAGATGTCATTGAACCAAGAGTTAAAGTGGAGGGACCAGGAGGAATATTCCCTGGAATGATTTCCAAGGTAGATATTGTTGGTTCAGGGAAAACTAATGTACTAAAAGGTTGTGCAGTAGTTACAACAGGTAGGATTGTTGGTTTCCAAGAGGGAATCATAGATATGACAGGACCAGGAGCAGAATACACACCATTTTCCAAATTGAACAATGTAGTTTTAGTTTGTGAACCTAAGGAAGGATTGAAGCAACATGAGCATGAAAAAGCTTTAAGAATGGCTGGATTTAAGGTAGCTGCTCATTTAGGTAAGTTGGCAAAAGAAATTAAACCTGATGAAGTTGATACTTTTGAAACATTGCCAATACTTGAAGGTGTAAATAAGTATAGCGACTTGCCAAAGGTTGCTTATGTTCAAATGCTTCAAAGTCAAGGATTGTTGCATGACACTTATGTATATGGTGTAGATGCTAAACAAATTGTACCAACTATTCTTTATCCAACTGAAATTATGGATGGTGCTATAGTTAGTGGAAACTGTGTTTCAGCATGTGATAAAAACACAACTTATCATCATCTAAACAATCCAGTAGTTCAAGATTTGTATAAAAAACATGGAAAAGAGTTAAACTTTGTTGGTGTGATAATTACAAATGAAAATGTTTATCTTGCAGACAAGGAAAGGTCATCTAACTGGACCGCTAAACTAGCTGAATTTTTAGGATTAGATGGTGTAGTTGTTTCACAAGAAGGATTTGGAAATCCTGATACTGACCTTATCATGAACTGTAAGAAGATTGAACAAAAAGGAATAAAAACAGTTATTATTACTGACGAATATGCTGGTAGAGATGGAGCCAGCCAATCTCTTGCAGATGCTGACAAATTAGCAAATGCAGTAGTTACAGGTGGAAATGCAAATGAAGTTATAACATTGCCACCTATGGATAAAATAATTGGTCACATAAAATATGTTGACACAATTGCAGGTGGATTTGATGGTAGTTTGAAGGAAGATGGATCTATAGTTGTAGAATTGCAAGCTATAACAGGAGCAACAAATGAACTTGGATTCAATAAATTGACAGCAAGAGGATTCTAAATATAGAAAAAACATAGTGAAAGGAGAGTGTTGAAATGTCAGTATTTGATGATAAAAAAGTTATTATCATTGGTGACAGAGATGGTATTCCAGGTCCAGCTATGGAAGAATGTCTAAAGAGTACATCTGCTGAAGTTGTTTTTTCATCAACTGAATGTTTTGTCTGAACTGCAGCAGGTGCTATGGACTTAGAAAATCAAAAGAGGGTTAAAGAATTAACTGAAAAATACGGTGCAGAAAATATAGTAGTATTAATAGGTGCTGCTGAAGGAGAAGCTGCAGGATTAGCAGCTGAAACTGTAACAGCAGGAGACCCAACTTTTGCAGGTCCATTAGCAGGAGTCCAGTTAGGACTTAGAGTATATCATGCTGTAGAACCAGAATTTAAAGAAGCAGTTGATCCAGAAGTTTATGATGAACAAATAGGTATGATGGAAATGGTTTTAGACGTAGATGATATAATCAATGAAGTAAAATCTATAAGAGAACAATATTGTAAATTTAAAGATTAATAAGTATACCCGTCGAAATACGAGAGAGGGGGGAAGACGATGGAAAAAATAAGAGTTGTTCATTATATAAATCAGTTCTTCGCTGGAATAGGTGGAGAAGAAAAAGCTGATTATAAACCAGAAGTAAGAGAAGGCGTTGTAGGGCCAGGTATGGCACTAAATGCAGGATTTAAAGGTGAAGCAGAAATAGTAGCAACAATAATATGTGGTGATAGCTATTTCAATGAAAATTTAGAAGAAGCTAAAAAAGAAATAATTGAAATGGTTAAAAAGTACAATCCAGATTTATTCATTGCTGGACCAGCATTTAATGCAGGTAGATATGGTGTTGCTTGTGGAACTATAGCTGATGCTGTACAAAGAGAACTTGGCATACCAGTACTAACAGGTATGTATGAAGAAAACCCTGGTGCTGATATGTTTAAGAAGAGCGTATACATTGTTTCAACTAAAAACAGTGCAGCAGGTATGAGAGATGCTGTTAGCAAAATGGTACCATTGGCACTTAAACTTGCTAAAAATGAAAAAATTGGTTCACCTGAAGAAGAAGGATATATGTCAAGAGGTATAAGAAAGAATTTCTTTGCTGAAAAGAGAGGTTCTGAAAGAGCTGTTGAAATGTTGATTAAGAAATTAAAAGGTGAGGAATTTGTTACAGAATTCCCAATGCCTGATTTTGACAGAGTTGAACCAAATCCAGCAGTTAAGGATTTAAGCAAAGCAAAGATTGCACTAGTTACTTCAGGAGGTATAGTGCCTAAGGGAAATCCAGATCATATTGAATCTTCCAGTGCTTCAAAATATGGAAAATATGATATTGAAGGGTTTGATGATTTAACTAGTGAAACTCATGAAACAGCGCATGGTGGATATGACCCAGTATATGCAAATGAAGATCCAGATAGAGTATTACCTGTAGATGTGCTAAGAGATCTTGAAAAGGAAGGCAAGATTGGAAGTCTTCACAGATATTTCTATACAACTGTAGGTAATGGAACAGCTGTTGCAAGTGCTAAAGCTTTTGCAGCAGAATATGCAAAAGAATTGGTAGCTGATGGGGTAGATGCAGTTATATTGACTTCAACCTGAGGCACTTGTACACGTTGCGGTGCAACGATGGTTAAAGAAATTGAAAGGGCAGGAATTCCTGTAGTACACATGTGTACTGTAACTCCTATTTCTATGACTGTAGGAGCTAACAGAATTGTACCTACTATTGCAATTCCTCACCCATTGGGAAATCCAAAGCTTGATCCTGAAGAGGAAAAAGCATTAAGAAGACAATTAGTAGAAAAGGCATTAAAAGCCTTAGCAACTGAAGTAGAAGAACAAACAATTTTTGAGTAATAAAAATTTAATTAGAGAATATTTCATAGATGAGTAGTATTTATACTACTCATCTATGAGTAATAAAACCATATTTAATTATATTATCGGAGGTGGAATATTATGACTTATGCTGTAGTAAAAGGTGCTGGATATATATTAGTACATACACCAGATATGGTACTACACAATGGAACTACTCAAACAACTGAAAGAATTATAAATCCAGATTCAGATTATTTAAAGGAATTGCCAAATCATTTAAGAAGTTTTGACGAAGTAGTAGAATATTTACCTAATCAAGTTTATATTGGAAACATGACTCCAGAAGAATTAGGGAAATATGAACAACCTTGGGTTGACAAGAAAGCTGAAGGTGCAAGTAAGGTTGGAAAATTCGGAGAAATAATGCCACAAGATGAATTTATTGGTCTTATGAAAATAGTGGATACTTTTGATTTGGTTAAGTTAAGTAAGGAATTCTCTGTAGAAGTAACAAAAAAATTAGAAGATCATCATTTTATAAGTAAAGACTTGATTTCAAGAATCAAAGAAGGAGAAGAAATCGAAGAAATTGAAAAACTTATAAAGGATCAAGGAGCTGAACCACTATACAACAATGGAGAAGTTGTAGGTTGCGTAAAAAGAGCTCATGATGTAGATACAAATCTTAGTGCTCATGTTATATTTGAAAATTTAGCAGTAAAAGCTTCAGGAACATTGGCTGCACTAAATTTAGTAGAGAAAAACAATATAAATCCAGAAGATGTTGAATATGTAATTGAGTGTTCAGAAGAAGCATGTGGTGATATGAACCAAAGAGGTGGAGGAAACTTTGCAAAATCAATTGCTGAAATGGCTGGGTTCGTAAATGCAACAGGTTCAGATACAAGAGGTTTCTGTGCAGGACCTACTCACTCAGTTATAGAAGCAGCTGCTCTTGTTCAAGCAGGTGTATATAAAAATGTAGTAGTTGTTGGTGGAGGCGCTACTGCTAAACTTGGAATGAATGGTAAAGACCATGTTAAGAAGGGTTTGCCAATATTGGAAGATGTACTTGGAGGATTTGCACTATTAATAGGTGAAAATGATGGTATAAATCCAGTTCTAAGAACAGATTTAGTTGGTAGACATACTGTAGGAACAGGTTCATCTCCACAAGCAGTTATAACTTCTCTTGTTACTGCACCTCTTGATAAAGGCAATCTAAAAATCACAGATATAGATAAATATTCAGTAGAAATGCAAAATCCAGATATAACAAAACCAGCTGGAGCAGGAGATGTGCCAAAAGCAAACTACAAGATGATTGCTGCATTGGGCGTTAAGAGAAATGATATTGAAAAATCAGAATTAAATTCCTTTATTGAAAAACATGGTATGGAAGGATGGGCACCAACTCAAGGACATATACCTTCAGGAGTTCCATATGTAGGATTTGGAAGAGAAGACATATTGTCTGGTAAAATAAATAGAGCTATGATAGTTGGTAAAGGAAGTCTTTTCTTAGGTAGAATGACAAATCTATTTGATGGTGTTTCTATAGTTATGGAGAAAAACTCAGGAAAAGTAGAAGAAGAAAAGGGAGTATCAGAAGAAGAGATAAGAAAACTAGTAGCAGAAGCTATGAGAGATTTTGCATCTCATTTATTAGAGAATTAGAGGTGATAAAATGGCTGAAAACAATGTAAATAAAATGATAGGAAAAGTTTTTAAAGACATAGCTGATGCAATAGAAACAGGAGAATTTGGAGAAAAAATAAGGGTAGGTATAACTACTTTTGGAAGTGAACATGGTGTAGATAATGTTGTTAAAGGCGCAGAAATAGCTCAAAAAAGAGATTCATCCATAGAGGTTGTTTTAATTGGACCAAAAGTTGATAGTCCATTGACTCAAGTAGTTGTAGAAAACGAAGAAGAAGGCTACAAAAAGATGGAAGAGCTATTGGATTCTGGAGAAATTCATTCTGCAGTAACAATGCACTATAGTTTTCCAATTGGTGTTTCAACAGTAGGAAGAGTTGTAACTCCAGGCAGAGGAAGAGAAATGTATATTGCTACTACTACTGGAACATCTTCTCCTCATAGAGTTGAAGCTATGGTTAAAAATGGTATTTACGGCATCATAGCAGCAAAGACTATGGGAATAGAAAATCCTACAGTTGGAATTTTAAATTTAGATGGTGCTAGACAAGTAGAAAGAGCATTGAAAGATCTTGACAAAAATGGGTACAAAGTAAACTTTACAGAATCTTTAAGAGCAGATGGCGGTTGTGTCATGAGAGGAAACGATTTGTTGGCAGGTGTACCAGATGTTATGATTACAGACACCCTTACTGGTAATATTTTGATGAAAGTATTCTCATCATATACAACTGGAGGAGACTTTGAAGCTATGGGCTATGGCTATGGGCCTGGTATAGGTGAAGATTATGATAGAGTTATTCTCATATTGTCAAGAGCTTCAGGAATACCTGTTGTAGCCAATGCAATTAGTTATGGAGCTAGTTTAGCTAAAGGGAATGTAAAAGAAGTAGCAAAGGAAGAGTTTGCTAAAGTAAATAAAGCAGGATTTAAAGAAATATTAAAGGGTCTAAACAAAGAAAACAAAAAACAAGATGATGAAGAAGAAGTTGCTCCCCCACCAAAGGAAACTGTGACAGGGACTATTGCAGGTATAGATATAATGGAACTTGAAAATGCAGTAAAAGCTCTTTGGAAAAAAGGCATATATGCTGAAAGTGGAATGGGATGTACAGGACCAATTTTAATGGTAAACGAAGAAAAATTAGAGGCTGCTATAAATATTTTAGCAGATGAAGATTATATTACAAAAGAGTCTACAATTTGTTAATATTTCACAAAAACATTTCTATGAATTGGATTGATTTTTGTGGAAATAAATAAAAATAGTTGAAGGATTTTAGAAAATGATGTAGAACTATATAATAGTAGACTAAATTAATAATCCATTAAAGGGGGAGTCAAAATGCCAAAAAAGATAATGGCAGTAGTCATGATTGCAGTATTAGCACTTAGTCTTGCCGCTTGTTCCAGTGGTGGCGATAGTGGAGACAAGTTGAAAGTTACTATGGTTACAGATGTTGGTGGAGTAAATGACCAATCTTTTAATCAATCTGCTTGGGAAGGACTTCAAAAAGCAGGCAAAGATTTAGGTGTAAAAGTATCATATCAAGAATCTCATCAAGATGCGGATTTTGTTCCAAATCTAGAAACTGCTCTTGATGCAGGCAATGACCTTATCTGGGGAATTGGATACAAGCTTGGAGATCCTATATTGGAAGCTGCAAAAAAGAATCCTGATACTAAATATGCTATAGTAGACTTTGCGTATGAGGATACTCCTGAAAATGTAGTGGGCGTTGTATTTAAACAAGAACAACCTTCATTTTTAGTAGGCTATATAGCTGCTAAAATGACTAAAACCGGCAAAGTTGGTTTTGTAGGTGGTATGGAAGGTGACGTTATAAGTGCTTTTGAAAATGGATACCATGCTGGAGTTGAATATGCAAACAAAGTAAATGGTACCAATGTAGAAGTTATAATTCAATACGCTGAATCATTTACCGATGCAGCAAAAGGTAAGGCTATTGCAAACAGTATGTACCAACAAGGAGCAGATATAGTGTTCCATGCTGCTGGAGGAGTTGGCGATGGTGTCATAGAAGCAGCTAAAGAACAAGGTAAATTTGCAATAGGTGTAGATAGAGACCAAAACTATATGGCACCTGACAATGTTATTACATCAGCTATGAAACGTGTAGATGTAGGTGTTTACAATGTAGTTAAAGATTTAAAAGAGGGAAAATTCCCTGGTGGCACAACAGTAGTTTATGGTCTTGAAGAAGGAGCAGTAGATATAGCTCCAACATCAGACAAACATGTTCCAAAAGAAATACTTGATGAAGTGGAAGCTTTAAAGAAAGACATCATTGATGGGAAAATTGAAGTTCCATTTAACCAAGAGACTTTCAATGATTTCGTAAATTCACTATAATAGGAAAATGGGCAGCTCAGGCTTTTGCCTGGGCTGTTATATTAGATAGGAGGGGCCCTATTGAACAATATAGATTTTTCAACTAAAGTCATTGAAATGAAAGGTATCACAAAGAAATTTGGCGATTTTGTGGCAAATGATAATATTGACTTAACAGTTCATAAGGGAGAAATCCATGCACTACTAGGGGAAAACGGTGCAGGAAAAACTACCCTTATGAATGTACTATATGGATTGTATTTGCCTACGGAAGGAGAAATATTTATAAATGGTGAAAAAGTCCAAATAACAAATCCGAATATCGCCATAGAAAAGGGAATTGGAATGGTTCACCAACATTTTATGTTAGTTGACAAGTTTACTGTTGTAGAAAACATAATTTTAGGTAAGGAAACAACAGTTAAGAAGGGAAACTGGAATACAGGACATTTAGATATAAAAAGAGCAACTAAAGAAGTTGAGGAATTATCTCGAAAATATGGATTATATGTTGATCCAAATGCTAAAATTGAGGATATAACAGTTGGAATGCAACAAAGAGTGGAAATATTGAAAGCTCTTTATAGAGGAGCAGATATATTGATATTAGATGAGCCTACTGCGGTTTTAACTCCTCAAGAGATAGAAGAACTTATTCAAATCATGAAAAGCTTAACTAGCCAAGGGAAAACGATTATCATTATTACTCACAAATTAAGGGAAATAAAACAGGCTGCAGATTATTGTACTATAATTCGTAGAGGAAAGAAAATTGATACTGTTAAGGTAAGTGATGTTTCAGAAAAAGATTTAGCTGAAAAGATGGTAGGAAGACAGGTAAATTTTGTTGTTGATAAAAAAGATATTGAAAAAGGTGAAGTTGTTTTAAATATAGATAATATTGTTATAAAAGATAATAGAGATTTAAATGCAGTAGATGGTCTATCCCTCGAGCTTCACAAAGGTGAGATACTTGGGATAGCAGGAGTTGATGGGAATGGGCAAAGTGAGCTAATTGAAGGACTGACAGGACTTAGGCCCGTTGAATCAGGCAAGATTATATTAAATGGAGAAGACATTACAAACAAAACGCCTAAATACATTATAGAAAGAGGAATAAGTACTATTCCTGAAGACAGACAAAGAAGAGGATTGGTAATGGATTTTAGTATGGCTGAAAACTTTATTTTAGAAAAATATCACAAAGAGCCATTTTCTCATGGGAACAAATTAAATCATGATGAAATTAGAAAGCATGCAAAAGAATTGATAGATAAATTTGATGTAAGACCTCGAAATGAGGATCAGCTTGCTAAAGCATTGTCGGGTGGAAATCAACAAAAGGTCATTATAGCTAGAGAAGTGACAAATGACCCAGATGTTCTTATAGCCGCACAACCAACAAGAGGACTTGATGTTGGGGCAATTGAATTTGTTCATAAATCATTAGTTGAACAAAGAGATAGAGGAAAGGCAGTACTTTTAATTTCTTTTGAACTAGATGAAATAATGAATTTGTCAGATAGAATAGCAGTTATATTTGATGGGAAAATAGTAGCTATACTTGATGCAAATAAAGCCGATGAAAAAACATTAGGATATCTAATGGCAGGAGGAGGTGTAGATGATGAAAGAAAACAGGCTTAAATTTACTATTATTGCAATTCTAATAGGTCTTGTAATTGGAGCAATAATATTGTTAGCAGTAGGATACAATCCACTGGAAGCTTATGGAATAATGATTGCAGGCGTATTTGGTAGTCCTAAATATATTTCATGGACTATCATAAAGTCTACACCACTTATTTTAACAGGTATTTCTGTAGCTTTTGCTTTTAAAACAGGACTTTTCAATATAGGTGCAGAAGGTCAATTTATAATAGGAGCATTAGTGGCAACATTGGCAGGATATTTTCTACATCTACCACCAGTTCTTCATGCAATAGTTGCACTATTGTTGGCTTGTTTAGCAGCAGCACTCTGGGGAGGCTTTGCCGGATTTTTAAAATCCAAATTTGGTGTCAATGAAGTCATAACGACTATAATGCTCAATTGGATTGCATTTTATTTGAGTAACTTTTTAGTTTACTGGGATAAATTCAAGAGACCAAATAGTGAAGCTTCTCAAAAAATATTAAGTTCTGCGAGCATTGCTTTCCCTAAAGAATTTGGTAGCTCATTGGGTAGCTTTTTCAATGCACCTGTAAATTTTGGTTTCATAATAGCGATATTAGTTGCATTTCTCATAAAATATGTATTAAATGATACTACACTTGGATATGAACTGAGAGCAGTAGGATTTAACAAAGATGCTGCTGAGTATGGTGGTATCAATGTAAAGAAAAATACGATAACTGCTATGATGATTGCAGGAGCTATATCAGGTCTTGCAGGAGCTGTCCATGTGCTAGGAGTTACAAACGAAATATCTATATTATCTGCCATGGAAGGAAATGGATTTGACGGCATGGCTGTATCTTTGATAGGAGGTAATAGCCCTATAGGCTGTATATTTGCTGGGCTATTGTTTGGGGCACTTAAATATGGTGGATATAAGATTCAACCAATAATGGGAGCACCATCTGAAATAATCAACATAGTCATTGGCATTATAGTATTTTTTATAGCTATGCCTAAGATGATAGAAGGATTGACAACTATAAGGTCTAGAAGAAAGAGGGGTGGAGAAGTTGAACGCTCTAAATGATTTAGGTTTGATAATAGGAATTAGTTTAATGTACGCTGCACCTCTTATATATACAGCTCTTGGAGGGGTAATGACAGAGAATTCCGGAGTTGTAAATATAGGTCTTGAAGGCATGATGACTATAGGAGCTTTTATCGGTGCAACAGTAGGCTATTATTCAGGCAATCCTTGGTTAGCTTTTTTGTGTGCTGGACTTGCAGGAGGAGTATTGGCATTACTTCATGCTGTAGCATGTGTGACTTTTTCAGCAGATCAGGTAGTTTCTGGTATTGCCATGAACTTTCTAGGGCCTGGATTATCTCTTTTCTTGAGTAGAGTATTCTTTGAAGGAGCTACTATGACTAAACCTATACCTTTAGATCAAAAAATGCCAAGACCATTAAATGGAGTATTTGCTCAAAATTCGTTTTTAGATTTAGTCTTTAATCAATATGCAACGGTTTACCTTGCATTTTTGCTAGTTTTTATAGTGTGGTATATATTATATAAGACTAAAATTGGGCTTAGAATAAGAGCTGTTGGAGAGCATCCAAGAGCAGCAGATACATTGGGAATTGATGTCTACAAGGTAAAATATCTAGCTGTAATCTTATCAGGAGTTTTTGCTGGATTTGGTGGAGCAGCTATGAGTTTGGCTGCAGTATCAAATTTTAGAGCAACTCTTATTTCTGGACAAGGTTTTATAGCATTAGCTGCTATGATATTTGGAAAATGGACGCCACAAGGATCTATGTGGGCATGTTTGTTATTTGGTGTGGCACAAGGTTTGGTTGTATATTTAGGTGGAACAAATATAAAAGTTTCATCACAATTGTTAGCCATGATACCATATGTACTCACACTCATAATTCTTATGAGCTTTGTTGGAAAAGTAACAGGTCCAGCAGCAAATGGTGTACCATACGAGAAAAATAAAGAATAATATAAAAAAGGCTTCCAATAGAAACATTAAAAACTAAGGAAGCCTTTTTTGTTTGATTTTATGAAAATTTCATATGCAATAAAAATGTCGAAAAATAAATAATTTTGTTTATTGCTTATTTTTTTGATATAATAATCATATACAAATATTAAAACCTATTGGTGGGAGTGAGCTTTAATGAGATTAGGTTATGATTTGACCCTTGAACAAGCTCAAAGATTGGTGATGACACCCGAGTTGAGACAAGCAATTCAATTACTTCAATTTACCAGTCAAGAATTAAATGAATATTTAGAAAAACAAATTGAAATAAATCCTATGTTGGAAAAAGAAAATGTTTCTGAAGAGTATGAAAATATAGAGGAAATAACCAACACAAATGAAGAAATTGATTGGAAAGAATTTCTAGAAAACTATGATGATATAAGCTATACTGTTCAAAATGTAAAGGATGATAAAGAAATAACTTATGAGAACTTTGTTTGTTATTCTACTTCTTTGAAAGAGTATTTGCTTATTCAACTTGGTCTTACTATTTGTGAAGGCTTTGAAAGAGAAATAGGAAAATATATAATTGAAAATATTGATGAAAATGGTTATTTAACTTGTTCAGTAGAAGATATTGCTGAAACTTTAAATGCTTCTACTGAACAAGTGGAAAAGGTTTTACTTGAGATACAGTGCTTTGATCCTGTGGGAGTTGGAGCTAGAAATTTAGAAGAATGCCTATGCATTCAACTCAAAGATAAAAGCATAGAGGACAAAAATATATATAATATAGTTAAAAATTATTTAGAAGATATAGCTCAAAATAGACTTCAAAAAATATCTAAAGAATTAGGATTAGCACTTGAAGAAGTTCAAGATATTTGTGATTTCATAAAAACATTGGAGCCAAAGCCTGGCAGGAGTTTTTCTATAGGTGGAGGAGAAGTGAAATACATTACTCCAGATGTTATACTTCAAGAAATCGATGGAGAATATTTGGTAGTACTAAATGATATTACAGCACCTAGACTTAATATAAATAGCTTTTACAAAGAACTCATGCTTAAATCAGATGATGCAAATATCACTTCATTTTTGACAGAAAAATTGAATTCGGCTATGTGGATTATAAAAAGTATTGAACAAAGGAAAACAACTATTTACAATGTAGTATATTCTATATTGAAATTTCAAAAAGATTTTTTTGAAAAAGGTGAAAAGGGTTTAAAGCCATTGACTCTTAAAGATGTAGCTGATGACATAGGTGTCCATGAATCAACAGTGAGTAGAGCTACAAGTGGGAAGTATATTCAAACTCCAAGAGGATTGTTTGAACTAAAATATTTTTTTACTACTGGAATTTCTGGAAATGATGGAGAGGTTTCTTCTATTTCTATAAAATCAATGATAAAGGAATTTATAGAAAAGGAAAATCCAAAGAAACCACTAAGCGATCAACAAATAGCAAATATGCTTAAAGAAAAAGATATATCAATATCTAGAAGGACTGTTGCAAAGTATAGAGATGAACTCAATATACCATCTTCATCAATGAGAAGAAGATATTAGAAGCTACTTTTCTAAAAAAAGAATAGTAGCTTTTATTTTTTATGACTTGAAAAATAAAAGCTTTTATCTTATAATGAAAGTGAGAAATGAGCGTATATTTTTTTATGGATAGTGGGACAAATAATTTACATAGGGACAAATAACGACCATATACCTAAAATACTATTTATATATTTAATAGCTGATATTTTGGTTATGATAGACTTAAGAGGTGTTTTTATTGAATGATTTAATAGAATTAGAAAAAAAGATAGTTCCTGAAATAGTTGATATTCTTGAAAAAAGATATGATATTTTAAGAAGCATATATTTATGTCAACCTATTGGAAGAAGGGCATTAGCTACTCAATTAAATATAGGTGAAAGGACAATTAGAACTGAAGTTGCTATTTTGAAGGATCAAGGGCTATTAAATATTGAATCCATGGGTATGTATGTAACAGAAGATGGGAAAAATGTATTAGAAGATTTAAAAGATATTATACACAACTTAAAAGGTTTAAGTGATTTAGAGATGTCATTGGAAAAAATATTGGGAGTTAAAAAAGTAATAATTGTCCCAGGAAATTCAGATGAAGATGAATTGGTTTTAAAGGATATGGGAAGGGCTGCAGCTAAATATTTAAGAAGTGTTATTTCAAGCAATTCTGTCATTGGAATTACCGGTGGTACTACTATGGCACAGGTTGCAGAAGAAATGTGCCAAGAAAAGAAAGGAAGTGATGTACTAGTTCTTCCTGCAAGAGGAGGGCTTGGGAAAAATGTTGAAATTCAAGCTAATAGTATAGCTGCAAAGCTAGCACAAAAATTGGGAGGAAATTACAGACTTCTGCATGTACCAGACAATATTGAGGAAGAAACTATAACTGCACTTTTAAAAGTGCCAGAAGTAAATGAATTTGTAAATATCATGAAAAATATTAATGTATTAGTATTTGGTATGGGTAGAGCAGATGAAATGGCTAAAAAGAGAAAATCATCAGAAGAGAAAATAGAGGAATTGATACAAAAAGGAGCAGTAGCAGAAGCTTTTGGTCATTATTTTGATAGATATGGCAATACTGTTTGGGAATCTATGACTGTAGGACTTTCACTTGTGGATTTTAAAAAAGTAGATAATGTAATTGGCGTAGCTGGAGGAGAAAGAAAGGCTGAGGCCATTGTTTCTATTTGTTCTATCAAAGAGGATATGGTGTTAGTAACTGATGAAGGTGCTGCAAAAAAAATATTAGATATTGTTAATTAAGCTACATGTGTAGCTAAAATATATATTTAAGGAGGAATACATTATGTCTTTAAAAGTAGGTATAAGTGGATTTGGCAGAATAGGAAGAGATGTTTTAAGAATTTACATGGAAGAAGGAATTGATGATTTTGAGATAGTAGCATTAAATGCTTCTGGAGATTTAAACACATTGGCACACTTGTTCAAATATGATTCACTTTATGGAAAGTTCAATGGAACTATAGAGGTAGTAGAAGATGGATTTATTATCAATGGAAAGAAGATTAAAGTAGTAGCTCATAGAAATCCAGAAGAAATTCCTTGGAAAGAGCTTGGAGTAGATTTAGTTATAGAATCAACAGGTGCATTTAGAGACAGGGAAGGTGTAATGAAACATATAAATGCAGGAGCTAAAAAAGTACTTATTACTGCACCAGCTAAAAATGAAGATATAACTATAGTTATGGGAGTAAATGAAGACAAATATGATCCAATAAATCACAATATAATATCAAATGCTTCTTGTACAACTAACTGTCTAGCACCAGTAGCAAAAGTAATAGTTGATAAATTTGGAGTGAAGAAAGGACTTATGACTACAGTTCACTCTTATACAAATGATCAACAAATCCTAGATAAGAGACATAAAGATTTAAGAAGAGCTAGAGCAGCTGCAGAATCAATCATCCCAACAACAACTGGAGCAGCAAAAGCCGTTGCACTTGTAATTCCAGAACTTAAAGGAAAATTAAATGGATTTGCAATGAGAGTACCTACTCCAACAGTATCTGTAGTAGATGTTGTATTTGAAGTAGAAAAGCCAACAACAGCTGAAGAAGTAAATCAAGCTCTAAAGGAAGCTAGTGAAGGCCCAATGAAGGGAATACTAGGATTCTCAGATGAACCATTGGTATCAGTAGACTATAAGGGAGATCCACGTTCATCAATAGTAGATGGACTTTCTACAATGGTTATAGACAATATGGTGAAAGTTGTTTCTTGGTATGACAATGAATGGGGATATTCTCGAAGAGTTGTTGATTTAGCAAGTTATATTGCAAACAAATAAGTATATTAGTCCGGTCTTGATTTCAAGACCGGCTTTTACCAATTACTAAAATTAGGGGTGATAATATGCTAAATAAAAGAACTATTGAAGATTTACAGTTTGAAGGGAAAAGAGCATTAGTTAGATGTGATTTTAATGTTCCAATGGACGAAAATGGAAATATTACTGATGATAGAAGAATAACTTCTGCTCTTCCAACTATAAATTATTTGCTAGACCATGGTGCAAAAGTAATACTTATGTCTCATTTAGGAAGACCAAAGGGACAACCAAATCCTAAATATAGCTTAGAACCAGTGGCAAAGAGATTGTCTGAACTATTGGGAAAAGAAGTAGTATTTGCAGATGATGAAAAAGTAGTTAGTGAAAACGTAAAAAAAATAGTAGATAATATGAAACCAGGAGATGTAGTTTTGTTACAAAATACTAGATATAGGAGTGAAGAAGAAAAGAATGGTGAAGAATTTGCAAAAGAACTAGCTTCTCTTGGAGATTTATATGTAAATGATGCTTTTGGAACTTCTCATAGAGCTCATGCTTCAAATGTAGGAGTTTCTAGTTTCTTGCCATCAAGCGTTGGATTTTTAGTCAAGAAAGAAATTGAAGTCATGGGAAAGGCTTTGGAAAATCCTGAAAGACCTTTTGTAGCTATATTGGGTGGTGCAAAGGTATCGGATAAAATTGGTGTTATAGAGAATTTGATTGAGAAAGTTGATACTATACTTATTGGTGGAGGAATGGCTTATACTTTTTTGAAAGCTAAAGGCTATAATGTAGGTAAATCACTTCTTGAAGAGGATAAAATAGATTTAGCTAAAAGCTTAATGGAAAAAGCTAAAAAAAAGAATGTAAAACTATTGTTGCCAATAGATACAGTAGTGGCTAAAGAATTTAAAAATGATACAGAATATAAAACAGTTAATGTAGATAGTATTCCAGAAGATATGATGGGATTGGATATAGGGGAAAAGACAGTTAAGCTATTTAGTGAGGAAATTAAGAATGCTAAAACTGTTGTATGGAATGGGCCTATGGGAGTATTTGAAATGGAAAATTTCAAAGTTGGAACTGATGAAATAGCTAGAGCTATGGCTGAAACATCTGCTGTGACAATAGTTGGGGGCGGGGATAGTGCTTCAGCTGTTGAAAAAGCTGGATTTGAAGACAAAATGACTCATATTTCAACAGGTGGCGGTGCTTCATTAGAATTTTTGGAAGGCAAAGTATTGCCAGGGATTGCGGCTATTAGTGAAAAATAAAGGGAGTGATTTGATGCGTGTTCCAATTATCGCGGGAAATTGGAAGATGAATAATACAGTAGATGAAGCGGTAAATTTGATTAGAGATATAAAAAAAGGAAAAAAAAATTCTGATGTAGAAGTTGTTGTATGTGTTCCTTTTACTGCTCTATGGCAAGTAAAAAAAGAAATAGAGGGAACAAGTATAAAACTTGGTGCACAAAATATGCATTGGGAAGACAGAGGAGCTTTTACAGGAGAAATTTCTCCACTTATGCTTAAAGAAATAGGTATAGATTATGTGATTATAGGCCATTCAGAAAGAAGACAATATTTCAATGAAACAGATGAAACTGTAAATAAAAAAGTTAAAGCTGCATTGAAATATGATATAAAACCCATAATATGTGTTGGAGAGACGTTGGAAGAAAGAGAAAAAGGTATGGAAAAAGATGTAGTTAAAAGACAAGTAGAAGCTGCATTGGAAGATATAGATAAAAAAAATATTGAAGACATAGTCATAGCTTATGAGCCTATTTGGGCTATTGGTACTGGCAAAACTGCTTCAAACAAAGATGCCAATGATATGATAAGTTTTATTAGACAGACAGTTTCTGATAAATATGGTGAAAATATTTCTCAAAGTATGAGAATTCAATATGGAGGAAGTGTTAAACCAAACAATATAAAAGAACTTATGGCTGAAAGTGATATAGATGGAGCACTAGTAGGTGGAGCTAGTTTGAAAGCAGATGATTTTTTGAAACTTATAAATTTCTAATGGAGGCTTTATTATGCACAATAAAAAACCAGTAATGCTCATGATATTAGATGGTTGGGGATTGGAAGAAAAAAAAGAAGGAAATGCAATTAAACTTGCAAACACACCGAATTATGATAGACTCCTAAAAGAATATCCCAATACAAAATTAAGTCCTAGTGGACTTTCTGTAGGATTGCCAGATGGGCAAATGGGAAATTCAGAAGTAGGACATTTAAATATTGGAGCAGGAAGAATTGTATATCAAGAATTAACTAGGATAACTAAATCTATTGAAGACGGAGATTTCTTTTATAAAGAAGAATTCTTAAAAGCTATAGCAAATGTAAAGGCAAATAACAGCAAGATTCATGTAATGGGCTTGGTGTCTGATGGCGGTGTACATAGCCACAATACCCATCTTTATGCACTATTAGAGCTATTCAAAAAGGAAGGTATTGAAAATGTGTGTGTTCATGCTTTTTTAGATGGAAGAGATGTACCTCCAACAAGTGGTAAAAGCTATATCGAAGAACTAGAGAAAAAGATAGATGAAATAGGAGTAGGGAAAATTGCTACAGTATCAGGTAGGTACTATGCTATGGATAGAGATAAGAGATGGGAAAGAGTGAAGCTTGCCTATGATGCTATGGTGTTGGGAAATGGGAAAAAAGAAATAAATGCTGTAGAAGCTATTGAAAAATCCTATGCAGAAGGTGTTACAGATGAGTTTGTAGTACCAACAGTTATCTATGAAGATGGAAAGCCTGTAGGAACTATTGAAGATGGAGATTCTATTATATTTTTCAATTTTAGGCCCGATAGAGCTAGAGAAATAACTAGAGCTATAGTTGATGAAAAATTTGAGGGATTTAAAAGACAAAAGAAAGTTGAAACTTTCTATGTGACAATGACTCAGTATGATAAGACTATTGAGAATGTTCATGTAGTATATAAACCAGAAAAACATAAAAACACATTAGGTGAATATGTAAGTAAACTTGGGATGAAACAACTTAGAATTGCAGAAACTGAAAAGTACGCTCACGTGACCTTCTTTTTCAATGGAGGGGTAGAAGAGCCAAATTTAAATGAAGATAGGGTTCTCATTCCATCTCCTAAAGTTCCAACATATGATATGCAACCAGAGATGAGTGCTATTGAAGTAAAAAATGAAGTTATAAGAAGAATTAAAATGGATGAATATGACCTTATTATCTTAAATTTTGCAAATCCTGATATGGTAGGGCATACAGGAAATTTGGAAGCTACTATAAAAGCTATAGAGACTATAGATATTTGTATGGGAGAAATAGTAGAAGAAATTCTAAATAGAGATGGAAAACTTATGATTACTGCAGATCATGGAAATGCAGAAAAAATGATTGATGAAGAAGGTCATCCTGTTACATCTCATACAACAAATAAAGTTCCTTGCATCATTATAGGAGCAGGAAATGTTCGTTTAAGAGAAGGAAAACTTGCAGATATTTCTCCGACATTACTCCATATGATGAATATTGAAGTTCCAAAAGAGATGACAGGTCAATCACTAATTTTAGAGGAGGAATAAAAAATGACAATGATAACTGATATTTATGCAAGAGAGATACTTGATTCAAGAGGAAATCCTACTGTAGAAGTAGAAGTTTGGACAGAAAATGATGCTTTTGGTAGAGCACAAGTTCCATCAGGAGCTTCAACAGGAGCTTTTGAAGCTGTTGAACTTAGAGATGGAGATAAATCTAGATACTTGGGAAAGGGTGTCATGAATGCAGTAGACAATGTAAACAATATTATTGCTCCAGAAATTATAGGAATGGATGTATTTGATCAAGTTGGGATAGATATGACAATGATTGAACTTGATGGAACAGATAACAAGGGAAAACTTGGAGCAAATGCGATATTAGGAGTTTCTTTGGCAGTAGCTAAAGCTGCAGCTGATGAACTTGGGCTTCCACTTTATCAATATATTGGCGGAGTAAATGGAAAAGTTCTTCCAGTTCCAATGATGAACATATTGAATGGTGGAAAACATGCTGACAACAATGTAGATATTCAAGAATTTATGATATTGCCAGTTGGAGCAACAAACTTTAGAGAAGCACTAAGAATGGGCGCAGAAGTATTTCACAATTTGAAATCAGTATTAAAAGGTAAGGGCTTAAATACTGCAGTTGGTGATGAAGGTGGATTTGCTCCAAACTTGACTAGCAACGAAGAAGCTCTTGCCACTATAGTAGAAGCTATAGAAAAAGCTGGATACAAACCAGGAAAAGATGTTTGCCTAGGAGTAGATGTAGCAGCTACAGAAATATATGATGAAGAAAGAAAAATCTATAAATTAGCTGGGGAAGGAAAAGAATTAACTGTAGAAGAAATGGTTAATTTCTATGAAGAACTAGTAAACAAATATCCAATAATATCTATTGAAGATGGTTTGGCTGAGGAAGATTGGGATGGATGGAAACTTTTAACAGATAGATTGGGCGATCGAGTACAAATTGTTGGAGATGATTTGTTTGTCACAAATACAGAAAGAGTAGAAAAAGGTATCAAATTGGGAGTTGCAAATTCAGTGCTTATAAAATTAAATCAAATAGGTACACTTACAGAAACACTAAATACTATAGAAATGGCTAAAGTCCATGGATATACTGCTGTTGTGTCTCATAGATCTGGAGAAACAGAGGATACAACTATTGCAGATTTAGTAGTTGGTGTAAATGCAGGACAAATAAAGACTGGTGCACCATCTAGAACAGATAGAGTTGCAAAATATAATCAACTTCTAAGGCTTGAAGATTTCCTAGGAGGTACTGCAGAGTATAGAGGAATGGATGCTTTTTATAATTTAAAAAAATAAAAAGTAAAAAGGTATAAATAAATAGTAAGGGTGCCCTTACTATTTATTTATGTATTGGACCTTTTGCCATTTTCTATTGATTTTATATAGGCACTGTGTTAAAATATTGTTGTTTATGAGTAGAAAGGTATATTTTTTGCATAGAGAACAGGAGGTGGAAAAGTGCAAACATTATTTTCAATAATTATTTTGATTGCAAGTGTAGTGTTGATATTTACGGTCGTGTTGCAACCAAGCAAATCAGAGGGCCTTGGGACTATTGGTGGTGCAGGAGAAAGCATTTGGGGAAAAAGCAAAAGCAAAAATTATGAAGATAAACTAGCTAAGGCAACTACTATAGCAGCCATTGTATTTATGGTTTCTGCAATAGTGTTAGCTGCAATACAATAAGAATAAGGGAGGTATTATAAAATGGATAATGCTATTATAATAGCACCTATTGTTGGTGTATTAGCGCTACTTTTTGCTCTTTATAAGGCAAATTCAATCAACAAAGTAGCTCCTGGCACAGATAGGATGAAGGAAATTTCATCTTATATACAAGAAGGCGCTATGGCATTTTTAAAGAGAGAGTACAAATCTCTAGCAATTTTTATTGTTGTACTATTTATCATATTGGCTATTGGTATTAGTCCAAAAACGGCATTATGTTTCTTATTAGGAGCAATATTTTCTATATTGGCAGGCTATTTTGGAATGAGAGTTGCCACAAAAGCTAATGTAAGAACTGCCAATGCTGCGAAAGAAGAAGGTATGAACAAAGCTTTAAATGTTGCTTTTTCAGGTGGAGCAGTTATGGGAATGTGTGTAGTAGGCCTTGGAGTATTAGGAGTAGGTCTATTATACATAATATTTGAGGATCCAGAAATCATAACTGGATTTGGACTTGGAGCTTCGTCAATAGCACTTTTTGCTCGTGTTGGTGGTGGAATTTATACGAAAGCTGCTGACGTTGGAGCTGACTTAGTTGGGAAAGTTGAAGCTGGAATTCCAGAAGATGACCCAAGAAATCCTGCTGTTATTGCAGATAATGTTGGAGACAACGTAGGAGATGTGGCTGGAATGGGTGCTGATTTATTTGAATCCTATGTTGGTGCAATTATTTCAGCAATTACTCTTGGAATAGCTGCTTATGGAGATAGTGGTGTAAGTTATGCTTTAGCACTTGCATCTGTAGGTGTTGTTGCTTCAATCATTGGAGTGTTCTTTGTAAGAGGAAATAAAGATCCACAAAAAGCTTTAAATACAGGTACAGCTGTAAGTTCAATCATTACCATCATAGTTGCATTCATATTAAGTAAATCAATGTTAAATTCAACAAGACCATTTATATCAATACTATCTGGTCTTGCAGTAGGAATTATAATAGCAAAGATAACAGAATACTATACATCTGCTGATTATAAACCTGTAAAGAGAATAGCAGATGAATCAGAAACTGGAGCATCAACAAATATCATAGGCGGACTTTCTGTAGGGATGATGTCTACAGGAGGACCAATCATTGTTATAGCAATTGGAATATTAGTTGCATTTTATGCTTCAAATGGAGCAACAAGTGCAGCAGAGGGATTATATGGTATAGCATTAGCAGCTGTAGGAATGCTTTCAACTGCAGGAATGACAATAGCAGTAGATGCTTATGGTCCTATTGCTGACAATGCTGGTGGAATTTCTGAAATGTGTGATTTGCCAGAAGATGTACGTAAAATTACTGATAAACTTGATTCAGTAGGAAATACTACTGCTGCTGTAGGTAAGGGATTTGCAATAGGCTCAGCTGCTCTAACAGCTCTTGCATTATTTGCTTCTTATACACAAGCAGTTGGATTGTCAGGAATAGATTTGACTAGTCCAAAAGTTATAGCTGGATTATTTATAGGTGGAATGTTACCATTCATTTTCTCAGCAATAACAATGGAAGCAGTAGGAAAAGCTGCATTTAGTATGATTGAAGAAGTAAGAAGACAATTCAAGACAATTCCAGGAATCATGGAAGGCAAAGCTACACCAGAATATGGTACATGTGTTGATATCAGTACAAAAGCTGCACTAAAAGAAATGATTGTACCAGGATTGTTAGCTGTAATAGTACCTATATTGGTAGGGCTTATATTAGGAGCAGAAGCTCTTGGAGGATTGCTTGCTGGAGCATTAGTTACAGGTGTTCTTATGGCAATATTCATGGCAAACTCTGGTGGTGCTTGGGACAATGCTAAAAAATATATAGAAGAAGGAAACCATGGTGGAAAAGGAAGCCCAGCTCATAAAGCTGCTGTAGTTGGAGATACAGTAGGGGATCCATTTAAAGATACATCAGGGCCATCCTTAAATATATTGATTAAGCTTATGACAATTGTATCATTGGTATTTGCTCAATTGTTTATATAATGAATGTAATCCCTCTCGAATTTGAGAGGGATTTTTCAATACATACTATAAAAAAAGGCATATATGTGATATAATCTTATAGTTAATATCTTTCTTATGTAATAAAAAACAAATATTTGTTATAATCATAAATAGTAAGTTAATAATATAGATTAAGCTAAAATTAGTGAGGAAGGTAATGTATGAAAGTTAATATAGAAGGTATAGACATAAATTATATTGTTGAAGGCAATGGGCCAAATGTTTTGCTTCTTCATGGTTGGGGAGCAAATATTGATACAATGATGCCTATATTTAATTTACTTGTGAAGAATTTCAGAGTATATGCTATAGATTTTCCAGGTTTTGGACAAAGCGAAGAACCTAGGGAAGTATTTGGGGTATATGACTACGCAAGGATAACTAAAAAATTTATAGATAATTTTAATATGGATGAAGTCATTTTGATAGGTCATTCTTTTGGTGGAAGGGTATCCATAGTACTATCCAGTCAATATAAGAATCTTGTAAAAAAAATGATCTTAATAGACAGTGCCGGTCTCATTCCAAAAAGAGGAGCTAAATACTACATAAAAGTCTATAGTTTTAAGGTTTTAAGAGCTTTATATAATACATTGTTTTTTTGGGTAGATAAAAAAGAAAGAATGGAGAAATTCTACAAAAAATTCGGTTCTACGGATTATCAAAATTCTTCTGGAATAATGAGAAAAATACTTGTAAAAGTAGTGAATGAAGATTTAAAACCACTTTTGAAGGAAATAGAAGCTTCAACTCTTCTTATATGGGGAGATAAAGATACAGCAACACCATTATATATGGGAAAGATCATGGAAAATGAAATAAGAGACAGTGGATTAGTTGTCCTTGAAGGTGCTGGACATTATTCATATTTGGACTCATTTGGCAGATTTTCTATCATATTAGAAACCTTTTTATTGGGAGGTGAATAAGAGGTGCAAATAAATATTTTATTTTCAGTTTCTATTGTTCTGTGTATTGTTGCAATTGTATTTAGGTCAAAATTCTTCTTACATATGATTCAACTTGAAGGATATAAAAATGAACAATATAAAAAATGGATGAATAGTTCTTCAAAAGTATATACAAAAAAGATGAGGAACAGTTTGATATATTTAACTATTTTGACAGCAGCATATATTATAATTGCTGGATTTAACAAGAGTATATTTTTATTGTATGGATATTTGGGAGTATTTATTGCAATAATGTTGTTTACAATTGATTTTAAAAAGGAAGAAGCAAAAAAAGAATTAGTATTTACTCCGAGAGCTAAAAGACTTTACGGTTCAAATTTCATTATTGTTTTTCTCATACTATTGCTTGTATATTTGATATATAAAGGAGTAGTTAGTGATAGACAGTTTTATTTGCCTATTATGCTTTATATGTTTTTTATTTTAGATTATTTTCAACCTAAAATCATGATATTGGCAAATATATTAGTTGCTCCAATTGAGAAAAAGATAAATATGTACTATTATGAAAAAGCACAAGAAAAAATAAAATCCATGAAAAATTTGAAGGTTGTAGGTATAACAGGGAGTTTTGGAAAGACTAGTACAAAATTTGTCACAGCTACAATACTAGATGAAAAATATAATGTTTTAAAAACCCCTGAAAGTTTCAATACTCCTATGGGAATCAGTAAAGTCATAAATAGCGATTTAAATGATGATGTAGAAGTATTTATTGCTGAAATGGGAGCAAGAAATATCGGAGACATAAAGGAATTGGCGAAACTTACAAGTCCTAGTATTGGGGTTTTGACCTCTATAGGTCCAGCTCATTTAGAAACCTTCAAGAATATAGAAAATATAATGAAGACTAAATATGAACTCATAGAAGAATTGCCTGCTGATGGAGTAGCTATTTTTAATTATGACAATGAATATATAAAAAAATTAGCAGATAAGACTTTTAAAGAAAAAATACTTTATGGATTAGAAAACATAGATGAATTAGATATTTATGCTACAGATATTGAAGTTTCCAAACTTGGTTCAACATTTACTCTAAAAGACAAGGAAGGAAATGAGATAAGGTGTACGACAAAATTGTTGGGTAAGCACAATATTTACAATTTGTTAGCGGGAGCCAGCGTTGGAACGGCCTTGGGACTTTCTTTTGAAGAAATAAAAAGAGGGATTGAAAAAGTTGAACCTATACCTCATAGATTAAATATTATAGATCCAGGTACTGGCATTATAATTATAGATGATGCTTTTAATTCGAATCCAATAGGAGCAAGGGCTGCATTAGAAGTTTTAGGTCAATTTAAAGAAGGTAAAAAAATAATTATAACTCCTGGAATGGTTGAATTGGGAGAAAGAGAAGAAGAGGCCAATAGAGAATTAGGAACTAATATAGGAAAGGTTTGTGACTATGCTATATTGGTAGGAGGAAAACGAACTAAACCAATTTATGAAGGATTGATGGAAGTTGGTTATAGTGAGGAAAATATATTTGTTGTAGACAATTTAGATGAAGCAACTGTAGAGTTGCAAAAAATTGTTAAGCCTAAAGACGTAGTATTATTTGAAAATGACTTACCTGACAATTATGATGAGTAATTTTCTATTTAGGAGGGAATAAAATGAAAAAAAAAGTTGGTGTAATATTTGGTGGAAGAAGCGTTGAACATGAAGTATCTGTTATTACAGGTATTCAAATAATGGAAAACATAGACAGAGAAAAATATGATATAGTACCTATATATATAAATAAGGAAGGAAGATGGCTTACTGGAGATAGTCTATTTAAGTTTGAAAATTTCAAAGAAAACAATTTGAAAGATTTAAAAGAAATAGTTTTCACTCCATTTCATGATGATCACAAATTCTATTCCCATCCAAATGAAAAGGGAGGACTTTTTAGCAATAAAAAGATTGTAGAAAATATAGATGTTATTTTTCCAGCTCTTCATGGAACAAATGGTGAAGATGGAACTATACAAGGCTTGTTTGAGCTCATGAATATTCCATATGTAGGAGGAGGAGTACTTACTTCTAGTGTGGGAATGGATAAAATACTTATGAAAGATGTATTTAAAGCAAATGCTCTTCCTGTAGTTGATTATATGTGGTTTTATAGATCAGAATGGGAAGAAGATAAAGAAAAAGTATTGAAAAATATAGAAAATAAGCTAAAATATCCTCTATTTGTGAAACCAGCAAATTTAGGTTCTAGTGTGGGAATATCAAAGGCTGTTGATAGTGAGAGTTTGGATAGAGCAATAGAGGTAGCTATTAGATATGATAGAAAGATAATCATAGAAAAAGCTGTAGAAAATCCAAGAGAAATAAACTGTGCAGTTATGGGTTACGACAACAAATTAATGGTTTCGCTATGTGAAGAACCTCTTGGATTTAATGAACTTCTTTCATATGAAGATAAATATGTAAAGAGCAATATGAAAGGGGCAAAAGGAGAGAGAAGAAGAATTCCTGCTGATATAGGAGAAGCTAAAACAAAAGAGATAGAAGAAATAGCAATGAAGGCTTTTCATTCTATAGATGGAAGAGGAAATGCAAGAATAGACTTTCTACTAGATGAAGAAAACAATGTCTATATAAATGAAATAAATACTATGCCAGGTTCTATTGCCTATTATCTATGGGAAGGAAAAGGCATATCTTTCAAAGAGTTGGTAAATAGGATGATTGATATTGGACTTAAAGCTCATGAAGATAAAAATAAAAACATGTATTCCTATGATGTAGATCTTTTCAATAAGATCCAATTTGGAGGTAAAGCTAGAAAAATGTAAGATATTTTATATATCTTACATTTTTTTCACGATGAGGGTTAAGAATATGGCTTAAGGGTAAAATATAAGTAGATTTATCTACAATAGAAAAGGTGGAGGAGAATTTATGAGTGTTAGAGAAAACATTGTATTGTTCATGGAAGAAAAACTATATAAGCCTATGACAAGAGAAGAGTTGGCTAAATCTTTTGAAATAGATAAAAAAGATATGAAAGATTTTTTTGAAATTCTAGACAGTATGGAAAAAGAAGGAGCTATAATTAAGACTAGAAATGATTTATATGGACTTCCTGAAAAGATGAATTTAGTAGTTGGAGTATTAGAAGGTAATGAGAGAGGCTATGGCTTTGTCATTCCAGATGATAAAGAAAAGGCAGATATATATATATCTGCAGAAGATATGAATGGAGCCCTTCATGGAGACAAAGTTATAGCTAGAATACTGAAAAAGGGAGAAAATGGGAAAAGAGAAGAAGGAGAAATTTTAAGGGTACTTTCAAGGGCCAATGAGACTATTGTGGGAACATTTGAACATAACAAGAATTTTGGTTTTGTACTTCCTGACGATTCTAAAATAAGCATGGATGTATTTGTATCTAAAGCAGATATGAATGGAGCAAAGAACAATCAAAAAGTAGTAGTAGAAATAACTAGATGGCCTGAAAAAAGAAGAAATCCTGAAGGGAAAATTGTTGAAATATTGGGATATATAGATGAAAAAGGAACTGATATACTTTCTGTAATCAAACAATTCAAATTGCCAGAACAATTTCCAAACAAGGTATTAGATCAGGCAGATAGACTAGAGGATAGTGTATCTAACGAGGAAATAAAAAAAAGAGTAGACTTAAGAGATATGACTATTTTTACTATAGACGGTGCAGATGCAAAGGATTTTGACGATGCTGTTTCTATAGAAAAATTAGATAATGGAAATTTCAAACTAGGAGTACATATTGCAGATGTATCTCACTATGTAAAAGAAAATTCTATTATTGATAAGGAAGCATTGAAAAGAGGTACCAGTGTTTATTTATTAGATAGAGTTATACCGATGCTACCTGAAAAGCTTTCCAATGGAATTTGCAGTTTAAATCCCAATGTTCCAAGGCTTACATTATCTGTTTTCATGGAAATTGATAAAAATGGTAAAGTAGTTAATCATGAAATAGTAGAAAGTGTTATTGAAAGTAAGGAAAGACTTGTATATGATGATATATCAGATTTGTTGGAAAAAGATGATGAAAAGTTGAAAGAAAGATATGCTCATATATATGATGATTTAAAACTCATGGAAGAGCTATGTCACATATTGAATGAAAAGAGGGAAAGGAGAGGTAGTTTAGATTTTGATTTTCCTGAAACTAAAATAATACTTGATGACAGGGGCATTCCTATTGAAATAAGAGCAGAAGAAAGGCGAATTGCAAATAGGATGATTGAAGAATTCATGCTTGTATGCAATGAGACAGTTGCAGAATATATGTATTGGTCTCAAGTCCCATTTATATATAGAATTCATGAAGACCCTGATATAGAAAAAATAAATCAGTTCAATAAATTTATTCACAATTTTGGATACAATCTGAAAGGTTCACAAGAAGTCCATCCAAAAGAACTTCAATCTCTTATGAATAAAATGAAAGGTAAGAAAGAAGAAAGCCTTATAAACACTCTTATGTTGAGATCGCTTAAAAAAGCAAGATATAGTAGTGAAGTGGCTGGGCATTTTGGATTGGCAGCTAAATACTATTGCCATTTCACATCCCCTATAAGAAGATACCCAGACCTTCAAATTCACAGAATAATAAAGAGCTACATAAAAGGAAAATTAGCTCCAGACAAAATGGATGTATTGGAAAATAGACTTGCCTATGTAGCAGATATATCATCAACCAATGAGAGAATTGCAGAAGAAGCTGAAAGAGCAGTAGAGGATTTGAAGAAAGCAGAATACATGAAAGAAAGAGTAGGAAATGTGTATGAAGGTATGGTCTGTTCATTGACTCATTTTGGAATGTTTGTTCAGCTTGACAATACCATAGAGGGTCTTGTACATTTCAGCAATATGACTGATGACTATTATTTTTATGATGAAGAAAAATACTATATCGTGGGAGAATCGAGCAAAAAACAATATAGAATTGGAGATATGGTGAATATAAAAGTAATAGGAGCAGATGTGCTAAAGGGAACTATTGACTTCATGCTTGTCTAAAAAAAAGAGCCATTCAAGATAGGATTTCTATTTTGATATGCTCTTTTTTACTAGTTCTTGAATTAACTGTTTTGCTAAATCCATATTATTATGTTTAAGGTTATATAGTATTAGATTTAAGAATAGGCTCAAATTTTCATCTATGTGTTAAATTTTGGATTATAGCAAGGAGTTATTGACATAGTGGAAAAAATTTGATAAACTAAATGATAGACTCAAAAAGTAATGTGGTGATTGTTATGACTAATGAAAATGTTAAAATAGTGGCTACCAATAGAAAAGCAAGACACGAATACTTTGTAGAAGATACTATAGAAGCAGGTATAGTTCTCACTGGAACAGAGGTCAAATCTATAAGAAAAGGCAGATGCAATATCAAGGATAGCTATGTTCTTATTGAAAATGGAGAAGCTTATATTTACAATATGCATATAAGCCCTTATGAGCAAGGAAATATATATAATCAAGATCCTCTTAGAACTAGAAAACTTCTTCTTCATAAGAGGGAAATTGGGAAATTGGCAGGATTTATTTCACAAAAAGGGTATGCATTGATTCCATTGACAGTTTATATAAAGGATGGATTAGTTAAAATTGAACTTTCTATTGCCAAGGGCAAGAAATTGTATGACAAGAGAGAAGATATTGCAAAAAAAGAAGTTGAAAGAAAAATTCAAAGACAAGTAAAAGAAAGATATTAATTAATCAATGGGGGCGAATTTGGTTTCGACGGGGACGTGGAGTAAAGAGCAGCGAGTCGTTGTCGCCAAGCAACGTTAAAAGTGGCAACTAAAATTAAACGCAGACGATAATTACGCATTAGCTGCCTAGTCAGGTAGCCGTCCTGCTTGAGAATCCCACGACTCAAGATAGGGCGTCAATTTAGTGGGGACCCGAGCCCTACAAAGCTTTGAGTAGGGAACGGAAATCATGAAGCTACTGAAACTTGAACCCTGTCAGTAGGGGTCAAGTGGAGGGAA
Organism: Sporanaerobacter sp.; assembly: GCF_047830725.1. Taxonomy (NCBI): domain Bacteria; kingdom Bacillati; phylum Bacillota; class Tissierellia; order Tissierellales; family Sporanaerobacteraceae; genus Sporanaerobacter; species Sporanaerobacter sp. The sequence goes on from NZ_CP181252.1 coordinate 1,679,721, forward strand.
TGAAAAAATACTGACTGCACTCGGAGAAGCTCTTTACAAAGCGTTTTCGGACGTGGGTTCGACACCCACCGCCTCCACCATACATAAACTAAATATTGATACAATAGAAACTCCTTGATTTCAAGGGGTTTTGTTGTTTTTGGGGATGAATATAATATGAATTTATATATATTTGCACACAGTAATGCTAAATTATGCACACGGGTGTGCAGTTTTTTTGGGTGGGTGCACTTTTTAGCGATAATGATTGGGGAATATGTACAAGATGTGAAAATGATTTTCAGATGGAAAAGTAAGCCTTCCATATGGCCAATAAAAAACATACCAACTCCTGGGGGGAAGAAAGTGTGGTGTAGTTCAACGGTACAAAGTATTTTGCAAAATGAAAAATATAAAGGGGATGCACTATTACAAAAGTCTTATACAGTTGATTTTCTAACAAAGAAGAAAAAGATTAATGAAGGAGAAGTTCCACAATATTATGTAGAGAACAGCCATCCAGCTATTATTGAACCAGAAACCTTTGACCTAGTGCAACTTGAGATGAAAAAGCGAAAGGAAGCAAAAGGTTACAAGACAGGGGGAAATTGTTTTTCAGGGAAAATAGTATGTGGGGAATAATACAAAACTCCACACATCTATGAGGACCAGATTAAAGAGGCATTTATCAAAGCTTTTAATAGCTTAATAGAAAATAAAGAAGAAATTATAATGGGCTATGAAGTTATATTGGAAGAACTTCTAGACACAACAAAGCTTGAAAAGAAGGCAGCTGTTATTCAAAATGAGATGGAAATAGTAGAAGAATTATTTAGAAAGATGGTTGATGAGAATTCTAGAAAGGCTATGGACCAAAAGGAATATTCAAAAAAGTATAATGAATTAGTTGAAAGATACAAAAAAGCCCAAGATGAATTAAATGAAATTGAAGAAAAGCAGCAAGAAAACAAAGTTAGAAAAGATAGCATAGATACCTTCATAGACAGACTTAAAAGCCAAGATACAATTTTAACAGATTTTAATGAAGCTTTATGGACATCTACTATAGATAAGGTAGTTATAGAAGATGATAATAATATAATATTCCACTTCAAGGATGGGACTAAAATTAAACAGGAAATATTATAAAAATAAATTCACAAAAACCCTAAACTTTTATAATTACCTTGACGATATATGTATTGTAGGGGAGTAGGGGATGGCTTTGCCGTCCCGTTACATTAATTTAAATAAAAATTTTTCAAAAAGTATTAATCTTTTGTTTATCTTTGTCGATATATATAGTAAGACAAATCAAGGAGGAGATTATATGTTGGTTTTAGGGAGAAAACCTGGAGAATATGTGGTAATTGACGATAAGATTATTGTCAAAGTTGTAAAAAGTGAAGCAGGAGATTTACGACTAGCCATAGATGCTCCAAAAGATGTACCAATTGTAAGAGGAGAAGTTTATGAACGAAATAAAAACATCATAGACAAAACTGACAAATAATATGGTAATAAGCCAAAAGGCTTGTTATAAATAAATTGTGAGAACGGAAGCTCACAAAAAACAAAAATCAAGGAGGAATATATAATGAGAATTAACAACAACATTATGGCATTAAATGCCAACAGACAATTAGGTATCAACAATGCAGGAACAGCTAAATCCTTAGAGAAACTATCCTCAGGATTTAGAATCAACCGTGCTGGAGATGATGCAGCAGGACTAGCTATCTCCGAAAAAATGAGAGGCCAAATTAGAGGATTAAATCAAGCAAGTAGAAATGCCCAAGATGGTATATCACTTATTCAAACAGCAGAAGGTGCATTAAATGAAACACATGCAATCCTTCAAAGAATGAGAGAATTAGCTGTTCAATCATCAACTGATACAAATACAGATGCTGATAGAACAAATATCCAAGACGAAATGGATCAATTAGCAGAAGAAATTACAAGAATCGCAGAAACAACAGAATTCAACACAATGAAACTATTAGATGGCTCTTTTGAAGGAAAAAAATTCCACATAGGAGCAAACGAAAAGCAAAATATATCCTTTGATGTAAATAGCATGACAGCTAAAGCACTAGGACTAACACTTCCAGATAAAATGGAAGGAACAACTTTAGATGGAAAGATTGGAAGTTTAAAAGATGTAACAGTAACGTCTACAAATTCAGATATTAAAGAAATTGAGTTTTTGGATAATACTGGGTTTGATACTACTACAGGTGTTCAAGCTACTTTAAAAGATGGCAAATTATCTGTTTTAGCAGCTCAGGGAGCAGGTGTAACTGAAATAAATGCAGCTTTAAAAGATTTTGATGTTACATTAAGTAGTACAGATACTGATACTAATGGTGGTACTACTAAAATAGGAGCTGCAACAGCTACAACAATTAAACTAGAAAAACCAAATGTAAAAGTTGGGGCGCTTGAAAATGTAGAAGTTAAAGTAAGTAATAAAAAAGTAACAGGATTAAAATTTGCAGCTAATGCAGCTAATACTGATGTAACTATAGCAATAGATAATGCAGGAGTAGTAACGGTTACGGCTGGACAAACTGCAACATTAGAAAATGTTCAAGCTAAATTAAAAGAGATAGGTATTGATTTTAAATCATCAGTTGCAGGAGAAACTGCAGTAGGAACAATAGCTGCTGAAGTAACTCTAGATACAGAAGAAAAGAATAAAGCGATCAGAGTAGATACACAAGAAGCTGCAGATAAAGCTATCACAACAGTTAACGAGGCTTTAGAAAATGTATCTAAAGAAAGATCCAAACTAGGTGCATTCCAAAATAGATTAGAGCACACAATCAAGAACTTAGATACATCCGCTGAAAACTTACAAGCATCAGAATCAAGAATCAGAGACGTAGATATGGCAAAAGAAATGATGGAATTCACAAAACAAAATATACTACAACAAGCAGCAACAGCAATGCTTGCTCAAGCAAACCAAGCACCTCAAACAGTGCTACAATTATTAAGATAATTAAGGTAGACATTATGAAGGGTCAGGGGATTATTCCTCTGGCTCTTTTTACATATAGAGAAAGATTCTGATGATTTTATATTATGTGGAACTAAAATTTTAAGAAATATTGTTATTGATAACTGATAGTTTCCTATACTATATATGACGAATGAATGATAATTTTAATAAAATAACAAATATACAAAAATCTATTGGTAATATAAATATTAGAGAGGAAGGTGAAAATGAAGCTGTTAAACTTTAATTATATTATGTGAGGAGGCATAAGATTTGGAAGATAAAGTATTTGATGATATTTTTAGAGTGGTAGAAACATTAGAACCAAGTACAAGGTTTTTAGAAGTTGAAAAAGGTAATAAAAATTTAGTTATGAGTAATAATTTCATGATAGTTGAAATGCCTAATGGTAAAGCACGATTATTGCCACATATGCTCATGATAAATATATACAGAGGACAAACTAAAGATTGGCTTATTCAGCCTAATATATTAAGAGATAACCCAAGCAAAGAGGAACTTATAATAGATAACATTAAAATTATTGATTACGAATTAGTCTTAAGAAGTCATCCAATAGTTGAAATGGCAATAGAAGAAACATTAGATATAGATTTTGAATCATTAGCCCAACACTATGGTTTAAAAACAAATCTTGTAGATTTTACTTTTGACATAGCAGTAGCTGCTTTTTTTGCAACTAATAGATATAATAGTGAAAAGAAAACATATGAGCCAGTAGGAGAAGGAATAGGAATTATTTATCATGATTTAAGTATAGCACATAATCTTGATGGATACTCTCCTTTAGGAGTACAACCCTTTAAAAGACCTCATAAACAAAGCGCTACATCTATTAAAGTACGTGACTGGAGTAAATACAACCAAATGGTAGGTAAAGTGAAATTTTATCAAAATTATGAAAATAGTAAAATGATTAATGAGTTTTTTACTGGTATAAATGAATTGTTTCCCAAAGAAGATATTGTTGGTATAACAGATGAAATGATTGGTTTAAATAAAATATCTAGTCAAGCTATTGATATATATTCAGAAAAAAACAATGTAGATAAACAAAGTTTGGTAGAAATTATTAAATCAAAGGGATACTTTATTACTGATGAAAATATATACAAGCTGTCAAGGCAGGTTAGGCGAAATATTAAGAGAAACTTAAAAGGTTCCCTAGCAGAAGACTTAGGTATAATTTCATCCAGCAGATTGAGTTTTTAAATAATCTGAGGTTTTTCTTATAAAAATTTTTACTTCCCGTAAAAAATTCAACTACAGATATTAGCTGATAAGGAAAAGAAGTAGAGTAGTAAGGAGGACTGAAATTTATGGAAGAAAAGAAAATATGTATAATTTGTAGAAAAAGCAAATCAAAATCAGAATTTAATATAGAACATATAATTCCTGAGTCAATTGGAAATAAAAATTTAATTATAGATTCCGTATGTAAGGAATGTAATAGTGAATTAGGAAAAAAAGTAGATTGTGAAATAACTAATAATATTATATCTCAATTAGACAGATTTATTAATAATATTAAAGGTAAATCTGGCAAAATACCTAATCCATTTAGAAAGGGTGTTACACTAGATGGAAGAATAGTATATTGTGATGATAATTTAAAGCCGACATTAGTACCTAAAGTAGTATTCAATAAAGAAACAGGAGAATACAACATATTAACAAGTTCTATGAGCGAGGCAATTGAAATTATAAATAAAAAATTTAAAAGAGCTGGAAAATCGCAATTAACTAATCAACAAATTAAGGATTTACGAGACCAAGCAGAAATAAAGAAAGAAAGGCCTACTATTAGAATGTCTACGTCAGTAGATTTGTACAAAATTCAAATGGAATTTATAAAAATAGCATATGAGTTTATGTATTATCTTGTTGGACAGGACTATTTAAAAGATGAACAAGGAAAAAGGTTAGCAAAGATATTAAGTGATTATATATACAAGGATATAAAAGCTGATTATGATGGGATAATTGGAGAATTGCCCGAAGAGGAATATATGGGAATAATAAGTTATGTTAAAATACTAGGTAAAAAATATTTTGATAATGAAAACATACACTATATACAATTATCAAAAGTTGGGAATATAAATATAGTAAATATAACACTTTATTCAACTTTTAATTATTTTGTGGTGGTAAGCAATAAAAATTATAACCTATATGGCAATATGTATATGATTAATCCCATTAATGGAGGAAGCGTTAAAGATTAGAAAGTAGATGAGAAATGAAGCAAATATATTTGATAGAATAAAGGGAATTAAAGATATACTCGCAAATGTACCAGATAGTTCTCGATTTTTGTCGAAATTTACAATCGTATAGAAATGAAATAAGTTTAAATAGCTAGGTGCACAATTTAGCGTTAATCAAATATTGCTAAATTGTATTAAAATTTGAGTCAATAGACATACATAAACTAAATATTGATACAATAGAAACCACTGCACACCCTAATGCTAAATTATGCACATGGATGTGCAGTTTTTTGTATGTTCCCTAGTTGTTTTAAACAAGTAACCTTTCTGTGTAGAGTGCTTGAAGGCTGAAAGAGTTGCCCCAGCAACAGTTGTGGACCATATAGAACTCCATAAAGGTGATGAAGAAGTTTTCCTAATAAGAGACGGAGAGAAAATACCATATAAAGATGTTTAAAAAATTTTATGATAATATTCTTGTATTAAAAGTAACATTATGGTAAGATGCACTTAAAAGACTGCACTTAAAAACGAGTGCAGGCCAAGAGGTGCAAAAATGATTAAAATTGATAAAATGAAAAATGAATTTAAAAAACATGGAGGAGTTCTTAAAACGTCAGAGCTTAAAGATTTAGGATTTTCTAGTCGACAAATAAATAAGTTGATTGAAGAGGGCGTAATTTCTAGAATAAAATATGGTTTTTATGAACTAATAGATTATGTTCCAAAAGAAGAAGTTATTATAGCAAGATTGTTTCCTAAAGCAGTAATTTTTCTAGAAAGTGCAATGATGCATTATGGATATACAGATAGAATACCTCTAGCTTGGCAAATAGCAGTGGATAGGTATAGTAAAACTACTCAATATGACATTGATTATCCTTTAATAGAGCCTTATTATCTAAAACCTAAATTTATAGATATTGGTATAGATACAATACAGGTAGACGGTGTAGAAGTTAGAATATATGACAGGGATCGGACTATATGTGATGTTCTTCGTTATGAAAAGAAACTTGAGGAAGAAGTATTTACTAATGCCATAAAGCGTTATATAAAAGATCCAAAGAAAAATGTGAGGAACTTGTTTGAATATGCTAAAGTTTTTAACATTAAGAATAAGGTACAGACATATATAGGAGTGTGGTTGTAATGGGAAATATTGAAGCATCAGTTTTAGCAAGACTAAAAAACAAATCGAAAGAACAAGGCATCCCATTGCAACAACTACTAAATTTATTTTGCCAAGAAGAATTTATTCGAAGGCTTTCAGGGAGTAATTATAAAGAAAATCTTATTCTTAAAGGTGGTTTTTTATTATATTCAATTAGTGGATTTACTACAAGACCAACAGTTGATGCAGATTATCTTTTAAAGAATTATTCAAATGATTTAGATGCTATAGAAAAGCTTGTTAAAGAAGTTATTTCTTCACCTAGCAATAATGATTTTGTAGAGTTTAAAATTAGAGGTTTAGAGGAAATTAGTGAGGTTAAAGAGTATCATGGTATCAGAGTCAACCTTACTGGTATTATTGGAAGGACAAAGACACCTTTTAGTATAGACTTTGGAGTTGGAGATATTATTGTACCTTCCCCAGTTGAAAGAACTCTACCAGTATTACTTCCAGAGTTTGAAAAACCTGAGGTATTAACTTATTCTTTAGAATCTACAGTAGCAGAGAAATTAGATGCGATTATATCTTTAATGGAAGCTACAGGTCGTATGAAGGATTTTTATGATATATATTATTTAGCAACAACATTTGATTTTGAGGGTAGGAAACTTCAAGAAGCAATATATGAAACATTATCTAATCGAGGCACACCATATGAAAAGGACTCTGTTGTTGTAATTGCAAGACTTACTAAAGATAACCAAATTCAAAAGAGATGGGACAATTTCTGTAAAAAAATATTAAAATATGAACTTGATTTTACTGATGTAGTTAATATAATTATTAATTTTACATTACCACCATATAAGTCAATGGTTGATGAAGATGAATTTTTTAAAAATTGGAGCTATAAGGACAGGAAATATATTTAATCAGGGGGGGTAGGCTTTACTAGCCTGCTTTTTTATTTTAATAAATGATGATATAACCCTTGCAATTTCCTATATTTAGAGTGATATATGTAAGTACCAAAAACACAGGGAGGTAACAAGGATGATAAGGTTACAAATGAAAAATTACAAAATCCATTTCTAGATTTGCTAGGAATACAGTAGATACTTTAATGAGTTCTCTAGCCCAAGAGGAAAGCCAATCAATTTCTGAAAATGTGACATGGGGGCATATAAAAAGATTAATGAAGGAGAAGTTTCACAGTATTATGTAGAGAATAGCCACCCAGACATCTATGAAGACCAGATTAAAGAAGGATTTATCAAAGCTTTTTATTTTTTAATAGAAAATAAAGAAGAAATTATAATGGGCTATGAAGTTATATTAGAAGAACTACTAGACACAACGAAGCTAGAGAAGAAGGTAGCTACTATTCAAAATGAAATGGAAATAGTAGAAGAATTATTTAGAAAGATGGTAAATGAGAATTCTAGAAAGGCTATGGATCAGAAGGAATATTCAAAAAAGTATAATGAATTAGTTGAAAGATATAAAAAGGCCCAAGATGAATTAAATGAAATCGAAGAAAAGCAGCAAGAAAACAAAGTTAGAAAAGATAGCATAGATACCTTCATAGACAGACTTAAAAGCCAAGATACAATTTTAACAGATTTTAATGAAGCTTTATGGACATCTACTATAGATGAAGTAGTTATAGAAGATGATAATAATATAATATTCCACTTTAGAGATGGAACAGAAATAGGGATATAAAGATTTAGAACCCGCTGGTTTAAAGGTTAAAAACCTAAGACTAGTGGGTTGTTTTTCATTTTAAATAAAATCTGGTAGAAATTAGTTAATATATTTGATAGAATAAAGATAATTAGGAATATTTGATTAAAATAATTGATGTATATATGTAAAAAAATTCAAGGCTGGGGTATTTGTATAATTTAGCTTGATTTGGCGGGCTATAATATGAACTCAAATGTTTCTGGGGTAATTTGGTTAAGCAACAGAAAGAAGATTGCAAGAATAATTGGACTTATAAATATTTTAACAGTGATTTATGTTTATCTACAAATCTAATTTTTAATAAACAATTGTAAGATGTTGTGAAACAATGATTATTTATCTAATATATAAATAGGAATTTGCAAAGGAGGAACGGAGATATGAAAAAATATAAATTGGCATCAATATTGATGATTATACATGGAGCTTTTATGGAAATAGGAGGTTGCCTTTTTTTAATTCCTGTTTTAGTTATGGGAACAGATAAATATGATGTCGGACAATATTTTTCTTTTATTGTTCCATATTTTCAAGAAAACCTTTATTTAATGATGATTGCTGGAATGATATATGGAATTATTAGAGTTGTAGGAGCAATAGGATTATTGAAAAACAAAATGTGGGGATTAGTACTTTCTGTTATCAATTGTGTTATTACTATTGCATTGATGACGTTTATGCTTCCAGCGGGAATTATGGATGGAATATTATCTTGCAGTGCATTAGTTCTTATTTTGATACAATATTTTGGAAATAAAGAAATAGGTTAGTAGCCTTACAAATTCCAATTTATTATTGAGATTATTAGTATAATATCTACTAAACAATTTTTGTATTATATTCAATAGGAGCACTTATTAAAAGGAAGAAAGGTTTTTTATAATCTGTAAACAAGAATATATATTTAAAAGGCTTTTGTAGTTAGGTGCACAATTTAGCGTTAATCAAATATTGCTAAATTGTATTAAAAATTAATTTTACAGACATAAAAGAACTAAATATTGATACAATAGAAACTCCTTTATTTCAAGGGGTTTTGTTGTTTTTGGGAGTAAGTTTAAGATAGGTTTTTTATTGGGTGGGTGCACTTTTTAGCGATAAGGGGTTTATTGAGAATTTAGAATATGGAGATCTAATTGAAAGGATTTGATATAGATTTATAGTTCAAAATGATTGAGAAGATGACAGTGTTTGTGGATGGGAAGATAATGGTAAGTTTTTTAGAGGAAACAGAGGTTGGGTGTCTAATTGAATAGATTGTAGATATTGTAAGAGCCAGTTGGGATTAGAAACTATAGTCCTGACTGGCTTTTTTATTATGTTTGATAAAACATATCAGTATGTGGTAAAGCACATCGGAAGGTGTCTGAAGATGTCTGAAGATGTCTGAAATCAAGGGGTTGTCAAGGTTCATTGGGGGTGATATGATGACAGTTGGAAGAGGGAAACAAATGGAGTTTGGGATACCATTACTTTCAGGCAAAATTAAGCTAGAGGTACAAGATAAAGAAATCTATTTGTCTTGTGGTTATTCAGGATGTGGGTCAGCAGATAGCTGGCCACTGTCATTAAATTAGATGTAACAATAATACCCTTAATTTATTAAGGGTATTATTGTTATTATTAAAATATTAGGAGGAATTAATGTGATTCAATATCATGCCTTTAAAAATGGAGAGAGAAATTTCTTGTATTTGACTAAGTATAAACAATTGTTTTTAATTCCAGATAATGAATATGAAAAGTTAGTAAAGCCTATAAATATGAATGATACTAATGAAATTATTAGTTTTTATTAGAGTAGAGTTAACAAGGAAGATGATAGAATAAAAGAATATATTAAAAATTTAAGATATTGGCTATTCCTGTGTATAGCCAATACTTGTAATGCTCGTTGTACCTATTGCTTTGCACATCGAGGGGACTATGGGAAAACTTAAGGAATAATGGAAAGTGATATTGCTCAAAAAGCAGTAGATGCATTTATGGAGCAAGTTCCAGAAGATGGAGAAGCATCTATTATATTTTTTGGTGGTGAACCATTAATGGCTTATGAGCAAATTGTTGAAACATCTGAATATACTAAATCTAATTATTCTGGAAAGAAAAAATTCAAGTTTCATATTGTGACAAATGCTACATTATTAAATAAGGAAAAAATTGATTTTCTTGCAGAAAATGATTTTAGTGTGGCCGTAAGCATTGATGGCGATTGGGAAGTGCAAAACAGTCAAAGACCACTTGCCAATGTGGTAAGGACTCTTACAATGAAGTATTAAAAAATCCAGATTATTTGTTAAATTCTATAAAAAACACTCATGCTCGTGGGACATATTGTGATTTTAATATATCACTTTCTAAAATATATAACGATTTACTATCAATAGGATTTAAAGAGGTTAATGTACCACCAGATATTTTAAATAAGGAGATGTCTATCCATGCAATAGATATTCATCAGAGTGTACTCAATTAAACGAAAGACAATTAAGGCAAGTGATGCTAATAAGCTGAATCAGAGCCCAATAATAAGGATGTGAGGGGTGAGTATATTGCTAAAAAAAACCAAAAAATTTATTAACTTTATTATTAGTAGAATAGATAAAAAGGAACGAGTTCAATTTTTGCTTTTGGCAGCGATTTCTATAGGGGTAAATGTATTAGGAATTATTTTTCCACTATTGCAAAAAAAGATTATTGATTTGATATCATTAAAAACCTTTGATAAAAGTATAATCTTATTATTTTTTATAGTAGGTCTAATGGTATCAATTATGGCTATATTAGAGGCATTAATACTTAATGGACTATTTATGACAATAAAAAACAAAATAGAAATAGAGCTATTAAAATCTGTAACTAGAAAAGACAATAAAATTATTAAGGCTAAAGGCCCTGGGGCATTTATGGTTAGTATCTTTGGTGATTCTGAGCAAATAGGAATGTTATTAAATACTAATTATTTTTCTATTTTATCTGTATGTATTGCCACATTAATAGCATTAATTATATCGGCAAGATGGTCGGTTACTTTTTGATTATTATAATAATTGCTTATATACTAATGTTAATAATCATAAAATTTTCTAACAAAATATATATTAATAACTTTAACGAAGCTAGAAATATAGTTTATGAGTTAAACCCCAAGGTACTAGAATTTATTGAAAATAGAAGAAGTATTATGGGGTATACTAATGTAGAGAAATGTGAAACTAATTTAAATAGTCTTTTTAAAAAGAGGGATGGGTATTTTAAATCAGCCTTTGCGGCTAATGTTGTAGGGAAAACTGCCATAAATTCAGTGAAAACTGCTGCTTTAACTATATTTTTTATTTTTTCTATGAGAGACATATTAAATAATAAATTGGAAATATCATCGTTTATAGCTCTGATATCATATTTTAATTTAGTATTTATACCTATTAGTGCAATCCAAGAAGCTTATAGTGGAATTAATAGATTTGAAACATTACATGGTAGAATTAAAGAAGGCTTGGACATCGTTCCTGAAACAAAGTTGCCAGAAAGCAATATAATTTCTTTAGAGGATTGTACTTTTTCCTATGATAAAGATAGACATATCATCAGGAACTTTGATTTGAAATTAGATAAAAAAATTGGGATGGTAGGATTATCGGGTGAGGGCAAAACTACAGTAATAAAAATGCTAATGGGTGAAATATTACCTAATCAAGGAAAGGTTTTATATGGCAAAACAAATGTTCAAGAAACACCAAGACTAATGGTTTATTCAAGTTTGCGTTTATATAGTCAAGATCCTGAGATTTTTGATGAGACTTTAAAGTACAATATTACACTAGGTAAAAATGGATTATCTAAAGATGAATACTATAGGGAACTAGAAAAGTTAACGGTTGACATAAATGAGAGCTTAACATGGTTGATAGAAGGTCGAAAATTAAATAAAGATAAGAAAGCCGTGGAAAATTACATTAGCACAATATTAAGTATATACGGTATCGACAAATCACAATTAGAAGATGTAGAAATAATGGGTAAGATTTTAGATGATTTACAGGGCAAAGACATCAAACATATTGCTACTAGTATTGCTCCAATATGTTTGTCTAGGGATTATTATATTGAAGAAAAGTATAATAATCTGATAGAAGAGTTAGAAATAGGATATCTTGATGATAGAAATTTTGGGCAGAGAGGTAAAAATATTTCAGGAGGTGAAAAGAACAAGGTATGTCTTGCTAGGTTTTTGCTACCTGAAAATGATGGACCTTTCATTATAGATGAGCCATTTACGAGTTTAGATATATTTTCTGAACAAGGAAATTTAAATGTATTGAAAAGACATCTTGAAAATAAAAATGGTATTATAATTTCGCATAAGATGAATGTAATAAAAGAGTTATCAGAACAGATTATTGTTCTTGAAGAAGGCAAAATTTCAGAATAAGGTACTTACAATGAGTTAATGAGTAACTCTGGGTTATTTTGTAAGCTTTATAATAAATATATGGAAAAGGAAGCTGATTAACTGCCATTAGAATTAATTATGCTATAAATTTTGTAAAATGTTTTAAATTTGAGTAAGCCCAGGGAAAAGGCTCTCCCCCTCGGAAAGGTACCAGGTAGACCCTATAATTGGTTTATCAACGAAAAAGGATTCGGCAATAAAAAAGATATTTTAGAAGAGGTTATAGAAGTTGATGATAATCCATTTACATTTTCACACAATTTATGGTAAACTATAAACAGTGAGTAAAACATATGGAGGCTTATATATGACTAAGGATGTATATGATATTATATGTAGAAAATTTAAAGAATTAGAGAATAATTTAATTTTTCTAAAGCAAGTTTCTTTTGATGTTAATGAAGACAATCTGAAAGAAGATATGATTAGATATTGGGGAATTGAGAGAAATATACTTGTACATAACTATACGAAGATTGATGAAGATATGATTATATATATATTAAAGAATGAATTAGATGATTTTATTAAATATATGGATTATGTAGATAAATGGTTAAAAGAAAACTATAAATAATAAGGATGAGTTACGAATGCAAAGAAATATCAATGAAATAGAAAAAGTTTTAAACAAGCATATTGATAAATTAGTTAGCGATTATGAAATAAAACTTATCTATATATTTGGCTCTTATGCTAAAGGAGAAAATAGAGCTGATAGTGATTTGGATATTATAGCTATGTATTTTGATAGTGAAGTAGATGGGTTTATTAAATTAGATATATTAGATGAACTAGTTGGAATATTTAATCGAGAAGACATAGATTTAGTTATTTTAAATAACGTAGATGAAGTATTGAAATTTCAAGTTATAAAATATGGGAAAGTAGTATATATGGAAGATTTAGTAACTAAAGTCACATTTGAATCAAGGGTAATGAGGGAATATATGGATATGGAGTATTTCAGAGAAGTTAGAAATAAATATAGTCATAAGAGATTTTTAGAAGTTATGAATGATTCTAAAGCTTACTTTAAAAAGTAAATATTAATCGCTGCCACAGTGACATTTAGCTACTTTTTTATAGCAAACCACTGCACACTCTAGTGCTAAATTATGCACAAGGGTGCAGTAGAAATTCCTTGATTTCAAGGAGTTTCTTATTTTGGGGAAGCAGCAAGAAAACAAGGTTAGAAAAGATAGCATAGATACCTTCATAGACAGACTTAAAAGCCAAGATACAATTTTAATAGAATTTGATGAAGCTTTATGGATTTCTACTATAGATAAGGTAGTTATAGGAGATGATAATAATATAATATTCCACTTCAGGGATGGAGCTAAAATTAAACAGGAATTATTATAAAATCAGAACCCACTGGTTTAAAGGTTATAAAGCCTTAGACTTAGCGGGTCATATTTTATTTCAAATAAAATTTAATAGAAATTAGTTAATTTATTTGATAGAATAAAGGAAATCAAGGATATGTTATTAAAATAATTGATGTATATGTAGAATTAAGTGGAATAACGGGCCAGCAAAGCTAGCCCCTACGATATTCTGATATCAATGGGTAGGGGCGACCTTTGGTCGCCCGATTAATGACACATTATTTATACTATATGTAGCAATAAATCAGATAAAATGTAATAAGGATATATGGAATTTATATAAAAATAAAGATGAAATATAACTTTATGGAAAGAAGAGTTTTCAAATTAATGGAATTTGATGTTAATTAAGTTAATGCAATGGGTATTTTAATGATTATTTTAAAAATAGGGGTGAAGGATTTGGGAATAAAAGATTTATTAAAAATAGGGAATGAATCTCATAGAGTCTCAGCTTTGTATGACATATTTGAAGAAGAGACAAGACTATCAACAAAAGCAACTCAAGTGGAGTTTCTGACAACAGTAAGACAGATTGAAAAACATCTTAAACCTGGGATGAAAATCCTTGATTTAGGTGCTGGAGCAGGAGAATATAGCATATTTTTTGCAAAACAAGGATTTGATGTAACTGCAGTAGAGCTAGTAGAAAAACATGTAAAGCAAATAAAGGAAAAGATAAATGAAGAAATGTCAATAGAAGTAATTCAGGGAAATGCTTTAGATTTATCAATAATAGAAGATAAAAGCTATGATATCGTATTATGTTTTGGGCCTTTATATCATTTATCTAAAATGGAAGATAGAATGAAATGTATAAGCGAAGTAAAACGAGTTTGCAAAGATAATGGAAAGATTTTCTTTGCCTTTATTTCAAATGATATGATTATTACAACCGAAACTTTTTTATATAATCCGAATTTTTTATTAGAGGATTCATATAATCATAAAACTTTTAAGGTCGTTGACTTTCCATTTATTTTTCATACAGTAGATGATTGTAGAAAGTTATTAAAGGATGCAGAACTAAATATTATTTCAGAGGTAGCTGCAGATGGCTTAAGTGAACTTCTTCAAGATAAGATAAATAAAATGGATGATGAAAGCTATGAACAATGGTTAAGTTATCATTTCTATTGTTGTGAGAAACCTGAATTTTTAGGAGCTAGCAATCATTTATTATTTGTAGCAGAAAAGTAGAAAAATATGATGTGGATATTAAATATACTTTTAGGAGGATTGAATTTATGAATTATAAGATTATTGAACTTAATGATACGCAGGTAGAGGATATTGAAAATCGTCTCGATGAATATGATAAAAAGTATGCAACATATAAAATTTCAGGTAGTATAAAAATTGGTGTAAAAGATGGTGATAAATTAATTGCTGGAGTGGATGCATGTATGACTGCATTTAGAATATTATATGTTTCTACTGTATTTGTTGATGAAGATTATAGGAAAAATAAAATTGGTACGTTGTTAATGAATGAAATCGAAAAACGTGCAAAATTAATGGGGGCAAATATGATTAGATTAGATACCTTTAATTGGCAGGGCAGGGACTTCTATCATTCGCTAGGATATGAAGAAGTTGGGTCTTATGAAAATAAAGTTGATGGTTTTTCAGAGCACTTCTTTTTGAAGAGATTATAGCAAGCCCAGGGGAAACTCAGGGGAAAAAATCTCCCCCTCGCAAAGGTACCAGGTAGACCTCGCTTTTGTCGAAATATATAATAAGATAGAAATGAAATAAATTTAAATAGGGGTGTGCACAATTTAGCGTTAATATAATTTATACATACATAAACTAAATATTGATACAATAGAAACTTCTTGATTTCAAGGGGTTTGTTGTTGTTTTTTATTTCAAATAAAATTTAATAGAAATTAGTTAATTTATTTGATAGAATAAAGGAAATGAAGGTTATGTGATTATAATAATGGATCTATTGTATAGTTAAAATAATAGACAATTCAATAAAACTACATAAATATTGGTATTTGGAGGACCTAATAATGAATTATAGAAAAATTGAACTTGAAGGTGGTTATATTATGGATTACAAAATTGTTGAAAAAGATTCATTCACTATTATGGGGATATCAAGGATGTTTAAGTATGACAATGCAACTATGAAAATTCCACAGTTTTGGACAGAGCATTATCAAACAGGAAAGGGTAAGTTTGTATGTGGAATGTACGGGATATGTATAGCTGAGAGCACGATGGATTCAGATGAATTCGAGTACTTAATTGCAGATGATTATAATCCATCTTTGGAAATACCTGATGGTTTTGTTACAAAGGTTATACCTAAACATACATGGGCTATTTTTCCTTGTAAGGGTGCAATGCCAAAATCTTTGCAAGATGTGAATAAAAAAATTTTCTCAGAATGGCTTCCTAATTGCAAGGATTATGAAATTGCAGCAGGTTATAATATTGAGATGTACACTGATCCAGCTGATTATCCACAAGGCACTCAAGATGAAAATTATTACAGTGAAATTTGGATTCCTGTTAAAGAAAAATAATTATGTAAAATGGAATAATTAAGGTTTATAAAAAGTAAAACTCACTGGTTTTAAGGCGATAATGTTTTAGACTAGTGGGTTGTTTTTTATTTCAAATAAAATTTAATAGAAATTAGCTAATATATTTGATAGAATAAAGGCAATCAAGGATATGTTATTAAAACAATTGATGTATATGTAGAATTATGTTCATTAGTTATAGGAAGTTAGGTTAATACCATGTGTTTTAAAATATTTCAAAAGTAAGGAGGGTTATTAGTGACTAAGAAAATTTTTACATTGCTGTTAGTGATGTTTTTAACTATATTTACTGTTGGAGATGAACAAGGATTAGCAATGGAATCTGATGAAAAACTAAAAATAGAGCATGACGAAGAGTTATTAGCTGAGATAGAAATAAGACCGATTGAATTAGTGGAACCAGTATTAGACCCTACAACAAAACCTATTGAACTGTTAGAAGCAATATTAGACCCTAATATAAAACCAGTTGAACTGTTGGAACCTAAACTTAGTGAAGAAACAAAATTAGATGAGTTAAAAGAACAAATTAGAGAAACAGAATGAAAAATTCACGAAGATAAGTTGCAATTTCCTTAATTACACATAATTTATAATTATATACCTATAGGAGTAGTTAGTAAGAAAAAATTTTTATACTATCTTAATCATGTCCTATCTATAAAATAGAATATATATTTTAAAAAGCCTTTGTAGCTAGGTGCACAATTTAGCGTTAATCGAATATTGCTAAATTGTATTAAAATTTGAGTCATTAGACATACATAAACTAAATATTGATACAATACAAACTCCTTGATTTCAAGGGGTTTGTTGTTTTGGGGGATAAAAATGCCCTGTTACTATAATAGATGAAGCTTTAGCAGAAAATTACCATTTGATATTTGTGATTAAAACATAATTATGCTATAATTAATGCATAATATTAATAAAGGAGTTGATATTGTGCCTGAAATTAGACCAATAAAGGATTTAAGAAATACAACTGAGATTTCTGAACTTTGTCATAAAAGTAAAGAGCCAATTTTCATTACAAAAAATGGCTATGGCGATTTAGTAATTATGAGCATGGAAACATATGAAAGAAAGTTAGCTAAAGTAGATTTATATAAAAAGTTAGCTGAAGCAGAAAATCAAATTGAAAACGGAGAAATGTTGTTAGATGCTGAAAGTGTTTTTAAAGATTTAAGAGAAAAACATGTCAAAGAATAATTATAGTCTAAAACTTACCCCAAAAGCCAGTGAAGATTCTATTTAGCCCCCTAACCGTTTTGGACAATCACACACGGTTATAGAAAAATATAATAAATAGGAGTTTGCCAGAATGAGAAGCAAAAATACAAGATATCCAGAAGAATTTAAACGTCAAATTGTTAAAGAAGTAGAGGAAGTTGGTAATACAACTTTAGTAGCAAGAAAGCACGATATTGTTCCAGGCACGGTTACAAGATGGATTAGGTAATCAAAGGAAGCTAACAAAACGAATAACCTTCTTAATATAGATCATAGCACTAATTCCTCTTTGGATAAGGAGAATGAGAAACTAAAGAAGCTATTAGGCGAAAAGGATCTTGAAATAGCAATCATTGAATCTGAAGGATTATGCTATGGCTATTATAAAATAACCATAATACTAAGGAGAAAATTTAATTTAATCATAAATAAAAAGAAAGTATATAGACTATGTAAAGAATTAAATATATTAAGACCACAAAGAATAGTTAAATCAAAGTATCCAAGGAAAATAGCAAAAAATAGAGAGATTACAAAACCAAATTCTCTTTGGGAAGTAGATATTAAATATGGTTATATACATGGTGAAGACAGGTTTTTTTATATAGCTTCCTTTCTAGATGTATATGACAGAAACATTGTAGGATACCATATGGGACTGTCATGTGCATCGGAGGATATAGTGTTTTCTGTTCAATTATTTGCTGCAAAATTGGGGAAGGAATTATTGATTTTTTTAAAGTAAGGTTTATAATATTTTTATAAGATATTGCAAATAAGAAATTGGGAGGATTGGGATTATTGTAACTGACAGTGAAGAGGCACATGACATTAATTATGACTTTATTATTTATTTAAAGAAAAATTCAAAGCTATCTCATGATTATTATCCTTATACTAAGGAACTTTATTTAGATATTTGTGAATTGATAAATGACAGGGAAGTAAAAATAGGAGAATTAACAGGGCATTTTTTCAATCTATCGGCATTAAGCAAAGACAAACAGAATCATGAATTAATTTCATTACTACATTATTACAATGAAGAAACTTTTGATATATCTAGAGATTTAATTAAGGAAACGTCTTGTTATAAAACCCAAGGGGAAAATATTTACCATTTAGATAGGTTTTATATTTATCCTGAATACAGGGGCAATGGAGTAGGGAAAATAGTTTTAGATGAATTTATAAAAAACATTTCTGCTTATGTTGAAGATAATGTAAGGTATATTGGACTTTTTCCAGATCCAATTACTGATGATATTGAATTTGATTCTAAAGAAAATATGGATATATGTGAAAGAGGAATTTTAGTTAAACACTTAAAAAGCTTTTATTCTTCTTTTGGATTCCAAGAAATGAAAACCAATCGTGAGTATATGTATTTAGATTTAAATAAAGTAAAGTGGACCAAAAGGATTACTTCAAAGACGAAAAGAAACGGTTTGATGCATAAGAGCCAATAGACAGGTGTAAAAGCCTGTCTTTATTATTGCCTAAAGAATGCTACCAGTTAGACTGGGAGTTTGGTAAAGCTTTAGCGAGGTTATTATAATGAGTAATGATATTTTCGGCTATATAGGCTTTTTTAATACATAAATTCTATTTTTACATAGATTTTACATATAGGAAATATTAGATTTTACAATGTTGATTTAATATGGAAATGTAAACAAAATAAAAAGATGAGGTGGATATGATGAAAAAGCTTATAAGTCTTTTGCTGTTGACTGTTATGGTTGTTGGTCTTTTATCAGGATGTACAGGAGAAAATAAAGCTAAAGATTCAAGTAAAAACAATGGAACATTTGATTCGGAAAATGAGATTGTAGTAGTGACAAGAGAAGAGGGGTCAGGTACAAGAGGAGCTTTTGTAGAACTTTTTGGAATAGAAGAAAAAGCTCAAGATGGTACAAAAATTGACAAGACTACAAAAGAAGCAATTACACAAATGAAAACAGATACTGTCTTAACTACTGTTGCAGGAAATGAATATGCTATAGGCTATGTATCTACTGGTTCTTTAAATGATATGGTAAAGGCCATAAGCATTGATGGAATGGCACCTACTGTAGAGAATATTAAGAATGGAAGCTATAAGATTGCAAGACCTTTTAATATTGCAACAAAAGATAATTTAAGCAAATTGGCTAAAGATTTTATAGAGTTCATAATGAGTAGTGAAGGACAGAAAGTAGTACAGGAAAACAAATATATAGCAATAGAAGAAAATGCAAGTCCATATAGTGGAAGTAAGCCTTCAGGCAAAATAGTAGTGGCAGGTTCGTCTTCAGTTACTCCACTGATGGAAAAACTCAGGGAAGCATATTTAGAGATAAACCCCAATGGGGAAATAGAAATACAACAAAGTGATTCATCTTCAGGTATGAAAGCTGTAATAGATGGAACTGCAGATATAGGAATGGCTTCAAGAGAATTAAAAGATAGTGAAAGTGCTGAACTTAAAAGTACAGCTATAGCATTAGATGGAATAGCCGTAATTGTAAACAATGAAAATACTGTAGAAAATCTAACCAAAGAAGATGTAAGACGAATATTTATTGGTGAGATAACTAAATGGAGTGAAATAAATAAATAAAGTAGGGATAATATGAAATCTAAATTTAAAGAAAAATTTATGGAGATAATATTTTTCATATCAGCTAGTATTTCTATAATTTCTCTGATCCTAATATGTGTATTTATGTTTGCTAATGGTATACCAGCTATTGCGGAAATTGGATTTTTTAAATTTTTATTTGGAAAGGACTGGTCTCCTACCAATATTCCCCCTTCTTTTGGCATATTTCCAATGATATTAGGTTCACTTTATGTGACAGTAGGGGCTATATTGTTGGGAGTTCCAATAGGAATACTTACAGCTATTTATTTGGCAAAGTTTTGTCCTGAAAAACTTTATAGATATTTAAAACCATCTATAAATCTGATGGCAGGAATACCTTCAATTGTTTACGGATTTTTTGGTCTTGAAGTATTGGTTCCACTGACCAGAAACATATTTAAAGGGACAGGGAATAGTATACTGACTGCATCTATTCTATTAGGTACAATGATACTTCCAACTATTATAAGCCTTTCTGAAGCTGCTATAAGAGCAGTTCCAGAAGATTATTATGAAGGAGCTGTAGCTTTAGGAGCTACTCATGAACGTTCTGTCATATTTGCTATGTTACCTGCAGCAAAATCTGGAATTATGTCATCTATAGTTCTTGGAATAGGTAGGGCTATAGGGGAGACTATGGCTGTAGTGATGGTTGCTGGAAATCAAGCTAGGATGCCAAATGGGATACTAAAAGGTATTCGTACACTTACAGCCAATATTGTCATAGAAATGGGTTATGCTGCTGATTTACACAGGGAAGCTCTTATTGCAACTGGAGTTGTACTTTTCATATTTATTTTGATTATAAATGGAATATTTTCTGTATTAAAAAGAAAGGTGATATAGATGAGTAGATTAATTAGAATAATGATAAAACTAGCTGCATTCATTACATTTTCAATACTATTCTTAATTATAGGATATATTTTAGTTAAGGGATTACCCAATATTAAACCATCCCTATTTGCTCTAGAATATACTACAGAGAATGTTTCATTATTTCCTGCTATTGTCACTACTATAGTCATGACTTTTTTGTCATTGCTGATTGCAGCTCCTATAGGAATATTTTCAGGGTTTTATCTTGTGGAATATTCAAAAAATAAAAATAGATTGGTAAATATTATAAGGCTAACAACTGAAACTTTATCTGGAATACCTTCTATTGTATATGGATTATTTGGTCTATTGTTCTTTGTGACTACTTTGGGCTGGGGGTTTTCTCTTTTAGCTGGTGCTTTTACTCTTTCTATTATGATTTTACCCTTGATAATTAGATCTACTGAAGAAGCACTATTGGCTGTACCAGATACATTGAGAGAAGCTAGTTTTGGTTTGGGAGCTGGAAAACTTCGTACTATATTTAAGGTGGTGCTTCCTGTAGCTATGCCTGGTATATTGTCTGGAATTATACTTGGAATAGGTAGAATTGTTGGAGAGACTGCAGCTTTAATCTATACAGCTGGTACAGTACCTAAAATACCAAATAGCTTGTTTTCTTCAGCTAGAACTCTTGCAATTCATATGTATGCTCTTTCCAGTGAAGGCTTATATACAAATGAAGCCAATGCCACTGCTGTAATATTGTTGATTGTAGTTATAGGGATTAATGGATTGTCGTCTTATTTTACAAAAAAATTGTTAAAGGGGAATTACAATGGATAAGATAAAAATAGATAATATGGACTTATATTATGGGAAATTTCATGCCTTAAAGGGTATAAATATGAATATTGAAGAAAAATGCATCACATCTTTTATTGGACCATCTGGAAGTGGAAAGTCTACATTGTTAAAAACCCTAAATCGTATGAATGATTTGATAGACGATTGTAGAATTGTGGGAAATGTTTTTTTAGACGGTTTGGACATATATAAAGATATTGATGTGAATCAATTGAGAAAACGAGTTGGCATGGTATTTCAAAAACCAAATCCTTTTCCCATGAGTATATATGACAATATTGCCTTTGGTCCTCGTACGCATGGAATAAAAAACAAATCAATTCTTGATGACATAGTAGAGAAAAGCTTAAGAGATAGTGCCATATGGGATGAGGTAAAAGATAGACTTAAAAAAAGTGCCTTATCTCTTTCTGGGGGTCAGCAACAGAGAATTTGTATAGCTAGAGCTTTGGCTGTAAATCCAGAGGTTCTACTTATGGATGAGCCAACGAGTGCTCTTGATCCTATTTCTACTGCTAAAATTGAAGATCTAATCCAAGAATTAAAAGAAAGTTATACTATAGTCATTGTGACCCACAATATGCAACAAGCTGCTAGAGTTTCTGATAAGACTGCCTTTTTTCTTTCTGGGGAGCTAATAGAGTACAATGATACTGAAACTTTATTTTCTATTCCTAAGGATAAGCGTACAGAAGATTATATTACTGGTAGGTTTGGTTAAAAATTATAAATGGGGGATTAAAATGAGAGATAGATTTAATAGAGAGTTAGAAATATTGAACAATGAGCTTATAGAAATGGGTTCTGCTGTGGAAAAAGCAATACAAGATGCTATAATAGCTTTAAGAGAGAAAGATATGATTTTGGCACAAAAAATTGCTGATAATGACGATGAAATAGATAATATGGAGAAGGATATTGAAAGCAGATGTTTAAAATTGTTAGTTCAACAACAGCCTGTAGCAGGAAATCTTAGATTGATTTCGGCTATATTTAAGATGATAACTGATTTAGAGAGAATAGGAGATCAAGTGCAGGATATATCAGAAATTATTTTGAGAATAGGAAACAATAGATTGATTAAAGAACTTACTCATATTCCTCAAATGGCAGAAGCTACAATGAAAATGGTCAATAAAAGCATAGATGCATTTGTGAATAAAGACTTAGAATTGGCAAAAGAGGTTATTGAATATGATGATATAGTAGATAATTTGTTTGCTACCATAAAAGATGAGCTTATATCTTTGATTAGAATGGATGCGTCGAATGGAGAACAAGCTATTGATTTGTTGATGATAGCAAAGTACCTTGAAAGAATAGGAGATCATGCCGAAAATATAGCTGAATGGGTGGTGTTTTCTATAACTGGAATGCATAAATCAGAAGAAAAGATGTAGGAGTGATTATATGCCTAAAATTTATTGTGTTGAAGATGATGAGAGTATTAGGGAGCTAATCATATATGCACTTAAAAATAGCGGTTTTGAAGCGGAAGGGTTTGAAGAAGGGAAAGAGTTTTTTTTAAGACTTAATTCTTCTAAACCAGATTTAGTCATATTGGATCTTATGCTACCTGGAGATGATGGGCTTACAATCTTAAAAAGAATAAGAGAGGATATAAATACTCAAGAATTGCCAGTGATTATTCTTACGGCAAAATCAACTGAATATGACAAAGTAAAAGGGCTTGATATGGGTTCGGATGACTATATTACAAAGCCCTTTGGAGTAATGGAATTGATATCAAGAATAAAGGCAGTTTTAAGGCGTACTTCAACAAGACAAAAAGAAGAGATATTGTCACTGGATGGAGTTTCATTGGACTATAAAAAGAGAATAGTTACGGTAGATGGTATTCCTGTAGATTTGACTTATAAAGAATTTGAACTATTATATTATTTACTTAAAAATAGGGAAATAGTCCATACGAGGGAAAGTTTGATGAATCAAATATGGGGGTTTGAATTTGAAGGAGAGACTAGAACAGTGGATGTACACATAGGTACTCTTAGAAAAAAACTTGGAGATTATGGCGGACTTATAAAAACTATAAGAAATGTTGGATATAAAGTAGGTGACATAGATTGAGAAAGAAAATTTTTTTGAATTTTGTTAGTTTAGCGATTTTATCTTCTATTCTAACTGCTGTTCTCATAAGTGTCATCTTTTATAATTTTTATCTTGATTCAGAATGGAAATCTTTAAAAAATACAGCTTACACTATTTCTAGTACAATTGAATATGCAAAATATGATGATTTTCAATATCTCATCAATATTAAAAAAAAGAATCCAAATATAAGAATTACAATCATAAATTCTCAAGGCAAAGTACTATTTGATACCGATATAAAACAAAGCCAAATGGAAAATCATCTAGAAAGGCCAGAAGTTAGGGAAGCTATAAGAAATGGTACTGGTGAATCTACTAGATATTCCACGACATTAGGGCAAGATACTCATTATTTTTCTGTATTACTTTCTGATGGTTCAATATTGAGAATTTCTCAGGATTATGACAATATTTTTACTGCCATGGGTAGTATATTGCCTGGAATAATTATTATTGCTTTATTGGTAATATTTCTATCGTTTTTCATGTCGTCATTACTTTCGAAGAAAATATTAAAACCTATAAAAATGGCAACAGAAAATATTGATAAAATAATTTCAGGGGTAAACTTGTCAGAGTTTGAAATTTATGATGAATTGCTGCCATTTACTCAAGCTGTCAATAGACAGAGTTTAGAGATAAAAAAATACGTAAACGAATTAAAAGAGAAAGCAGATACCATAGAGACAATTACTGAAAATATGAGTGAAGGATTTATACTTATAGAAGAAAATAAAAAGATTGTTTCTCTAAACAATAGTGCTATTAAATTGCTAGATGCCAAAGATGACAAGAACTACTACAAAGAGAGTTTTATAGTATTATCAAGAAATATAGAAATAAATAATACCTTAGATAAAGTTTTAGAGACAGGAGAAAGTAAAGAAATATTGGTTTATTTATCTAATAGATATTTAAATGTTTATATAAATCCAGTTGTAAATGATGAAAAGATTATAGGGGCAATGTTGTTGATAGTGAACAATACAGATAAATATATGGCTGAAAAAATGAGGAGAGAGTTTTCTGCAAACGTATCTCATGAATTAAAAACACCACTTACATCAATAAATGGCTATGCTGAAATAATTGAATCAGGGCTTACAAGCAAAGAAGATACTGTTAAATTTGCAGGGATCATAAGAAAAGAAGGGAATAGACTTTTAGAGCTAATAGATTCAGTCATTAAATTGTCAAAACTTGACGAGGGCTTTGTTAAAAAAGAATTTGTTTTTGTGGATTTGTATGAAATGGCAAACAATATATTTCGAAGTTTTGAAGTTGCAGCAAAAGAAAAAAATATAAATATAATAGTTCAAGGATATCACAACAAGATACAAGCTGATAAGAATATGATGGAAGAACTTTTATATAATCTTATAGACAATGCTATTAAATATAATAAAGTAGATGGAACTGTAAATGTAAAAATACAAGATGAAATCAATTCTACTATCTTGACAATATCAGATACAGGAATTGGTATTCCGAAAGAAGCTCAAGAAAGGGTGTTTGAAAGATTTTATATGCTAGATAAGAGTAGAGGAAATAAAAGTACGGGACTAGGTCTTTCTATAGTTAAGCATATTGTAGAATATCACAATGGTAGTATTAGTCTCAAAAGTGAGGTAGGATATGGGACGGAAATAAAAATAAAATTGCCAAAGATTCAATTAGAAAATATATAAAAAGTTTATGTTAAAATAGATGTAAAAAGGATGAGGGTGAAAATTTATGATAAATAATGATGAATTGAAAAAAAGAGTTAATGAAATTGAAGACTGGCTTGTATTTTTAAGGCGAGATTTCCACATGTATCCTGAATTGGGTATGGAAGAGTATAGAACTAGTGAAAAAATAGTGAAGTATTTAGATGAAATGGGTATTCCTTATATTAAGGGAATAGCTAATACAGGAGTTGTTGGAATGATAAAAGGAGTAGAAGATGGAAAAACTGTAGCTTTGAGGGCTGATATGGATGCTCTTCCTATAGTGGATAGAAAAGATGTTCCATATAAATCTCAAATTAAAGGTAAAATGCATGCCTGTGGTCATGATGCTCATACTGCTATATTGCTAGGAGCAGCAAAGGTACTCAATGATTTGAAAGAGGAAATTAAAGGGAATATAAAACTTATATTTCAGCCAGCCGAAGAGACTACTGGTGGAGCAAAACCTATGATAGAAGAGGGAGTTCTTGAAAATCCTAAAGTAGATGGTATATTTGGACTTCATGTATACAATGATATTGATATAGGGAAAATAGGCATACGATATGGGCAAATGAATGCTTCTTCAGATATGATAAAGATCATCATACATGGTGAAAATAGCCATGGAGCATATCCACATTTAGGGGTAGATGCAATAGCTATTGCATCTCAAGTTATAGTTTCTATTCAGACTATAGTCAGTAGAAATGTGGATCCTAGAAATTCTGCAGTTGTTTCTCTTGGTACTATTCATGGAGGAGATGCTGGAAATGTCATAGCGGATAGAGTGGAGATTGAGGGAATAGTGCGTACTCTTGATTCTAATTCAAGAGAAAATGTCATGAAGAAAATAGTGGATATTGTTGAAGGAGTTTCTTCCTCAATGGGAGGAAGTGGAGAAGTCATAAGGAGAAAAAGCTATGATGCCTTAATAAATGATGACAACATGGTAGACATTGTATATAATAATATTGTGGAGCTATTTGGAAACGATAGTGTAGTTAAGATAAAGTATCCAAGTTTTGGAGTAGAGGATTTTGCTTATTTTGCTGAAGAATGCCCTGGAGCTTTTTTTAATTTAGGTTCACGAAATCAAAATAAAGGCATAATCCACGAGGGACACACTCCTTATTTTGATATTGATGAGGATTGTTTAAAAATTGGAGTTTTAATGCAAGTTAAAAATGTACTTACTTTTTTGAATGAGTATTAAGATACAAGGAGGTTAGAAAATGGAGTATATGGAAAGATATAAAGCATGGTTAGATAATCCCTATTTTGATGAGGAAACTAAGAAAGAATTGGAAGCTATAAAAAATGATGAAGCTGAAATTCAAGATAGATTTTATACTGATTTGTCTTTTGGTACAGCAGGGCTAAGGGGAAAAATTGGAGCAGGAACAAATAGAATGAACAGATATACTGTATCTTTGGCAACTCAGGGTTTGGCAAATACCATAAAATCTTTTGGACAAAGTGCCATGGACAGAGGAGTAGTCATAGCTTATGATGTGAGACATTTTTCAAAAGAATTTGCAGACATTGCTGCAAGAGTTCTTGCTGCCAATGGGATAAAAGTTTATTTGTTTGAGGATTTAAGACCAACTCCAGAACTTTCTTTTGCTATAAGAAAGTTGAAAACTATTTCAGGAATTGTCATAACAGCAAGTCACAATCCAAAAGATTATAATGGATATAAAGTATATTGGGAAAAGGGTTCTCAAATTCTTGATGAAATTGCAGAAAAGATTACAAACAATATCAAAAATGTAGGAGAATTTTCAAATGTAAATATTATAAATAGACAAGAAGCTTTAGATAGAGGTTTGCTTAAAATAATAGGGAAAGAAATAGATGATGAATATATAGAGAAGGTTAAAAATCTTTCACTACATGAGGATATAGATAAAGATATAAATATTGTATATACTCCTTTAAATGGAACTGGGAATATACCAGTCAGGAGAGTTTTGAGAGAAAGAGGATTTAGAAATATATTTGTAGTTCCAGAACAGGAAAATCCAGATCCTAATTTCACAACAGTTGGATACCCCAATCCAGAGGACACAAAGGCATTTAAATATGCTGAAAATTTAGGGAAAAATGTAAATGCAGAAATTCTTATAGCTACAGATCCTGATTGTGATAGAGTTGCATGCATGGTTAAAGACAAGAATGGCGAATATGTTGCACTAAATGGCAATCAAACGGGAGCACTTTTGGTGAATTACATATTGATGTCTAGAAATGAAAAAAATTCTTTGCCTAAAAATGGAGTTATAGTTAAGTCAATAGTTACAGGAGATTTAAGTAAGGCAATTGCAAATAAGTATAATATAGGCACAGTAGAGACACTTACAGGGTTTAAGCATATTTGTGGCAAGGCCAATGAATTTGATGAAACAGGAGAATATACTTTTATATTTGGATATGAAGAAAGTATTGGATATGTTTATGATACTATAGTTAGGGATAAAGACGGTGTCATCTCTAGTATGCTTATTGCTGAAATGGCAGCTTATTACAAGAAAAGAGGAAAGAGCCTTTTAGATGTTTTAAATGAGCTTTATGAAGAATATGGATACTACAAAGAAAAACAAATATCTATAGTATTGGAAGGAATAGAGGGGAAAAATAGAATATCTAGAATAATGGAATCTTTTAGAGCTAAACCAATTGATGAGATAAAGAACAGTAAACTCCTAAGTATTACTGATTATTTGTTAGGCTACACAGATACTCCACCATCCAATGTACTTAAATATAGATTTGATGACGAATCTTGGTATGCTATAAGACCTTCAGGTACGGAGCCAAAGGTAAAAATATATATTTATTCAAAGGCAGATACAATGGAAAGTTCTATTGCAAAAATTGAAGATATGGAAAGTGCTATTATGGAAAGAATAAATTCTGTAAATTGATTTTAATATTTAATTTTAAAGCCGAGGATTAAACTGAACATTTAGTTTAATCCTCGGCTTTTCTTTTTTCATGAATATATTTTTCAAGTATATCAAACAATAAAGTATGCAACAAAAATAAAAGGAGTGATTAAAATAAAAGCCGTAATCATGTCAGGAGGTAAAGGCACAAGACTTAGACCTCTTACTTGTCATATACCTAAGCCTATGGTTCCTATATTAAATAAGCCAGTCATGAAATATATATTAGAACTTTTGAAATTTCACAATATAGAGGATATAGCTGTAACACTACATTATTTGCCATCGTCAATTATAGATTATTTTCACAATGGCAAAGATTTTGGTGTCAATGTGAATTATTACATAGAAAAAACACCTTTGGGAACGGGAGGAAGTGTAAAGAATGCACAGGATTTTTTAAATGATACTTTTGTAGTCATAAGTGGGGATGCTTTTACAAATATAGATTTACACAAGGCTATAGATTTTCATAAAAATAAAAAATCAAAGGCAACTTTAGTATTAAAAAAAGAACCTGTGCCATTGGAATATGGAGTTATAATCACAGATGAAAATGGAAAGATAAGCAAGTTTTTGGAAAAGCCTAGCTGGGGGGAAGTTTTTAGCGATACTATAAATACTGGTATATATATATTGGAACCAGAGGTTCTTGATTATTATAAAAAAGGAGAAAACTTTGACTTTAGCAAAGATTTATTTCCAAGACTTTTGAAAGATAATATACCTATGTATGGATATATAACTGAAGATTATTGGTGTGATATAGGTGACATAAATTCCTATATGAGAACGCATAGGGATTTATTAGATAAAAAATTGCATATGAAATTTGAATCTAAAGAAATAGAAGAAGGTATATGGATAGGGGATGGAACTTTTATAGGTAGAGAAGTAGAAATGATTCCCCCTGTTTATATTGGTAAAAATTCTACAATAAGAGGGAAAACAAAAATAGAGCCATATACAGTTATTGGTGACAATTGTTATATAGATTCGGGATGTTCTCTTAAAAAAACTATATTATGGAAAAATGTATTTTTTTCTCAAAATATAGAAGCTAGAAAATCTATTATATGCAATGATGTAAATATAAAGGAACAAGTAAAATTGTTTGAAGGTTCAGTAGTAGGCTCATCTTCAACTATATCTAAAAGAGCTATTGTTTCACCAAATGTTAAAATATGGCCCCATAAATTGATAGAAGAAAATACAAAAGTAAATGAAAATTTGATTTGGGGTTCAAAGGTTTCAAAGAACATATTTGGAAATAGAGATATTCAAGGACATATAAATATTGATATAACTCCTGAATTTGCTTCAAGACTTGGTTCAGCGTTTGCTTCCCAGACAATTGAAAAAGGAGTTTTTGTTGTAAGTAGTGATGAACACAATTCATCAGAGCTCATTAAAAGTTCATTGATATCTGGGATTTTGTCTACAGGTTCAAAGGTCATAGATATAAAAGATGCTTCTATGCCTATGTGTAGATTTGCAGTTCGACATTTTAGGACCAATGGGGGATTGCAAGTTAGATCGGATTCTCATGACAAGAACAAAATACATATAGAACTCATTGATGAAAGAGGTGCAAATATCAGTAGAAATTTAGAGAGAAAAATTGAAAATGCTTTTGGTATTGAAGATTTTAAGAGATGCAATGGAGAAAGTGTAGAGGATATAGCTAGAATGTATAATTTTTCATCTATTTATATAAATGAAGGAGAAAAGATTCTTAAAAATCTTTCTGAAATCAAAAGACGAAACTTAAAAGTACTGGTATATTCTGCATCTGCAAATGTTTCAAATTTAGCAAAGAAGTATTTAGAAAATATTGGTTGTGATGGAGTTGTAATTAGTGACAAACATCATTATGAAAAAATATCTAAAAGAGTACGGGAAGAAAATTTTGATTTAGGAGTTATATACAGTGAAAATGGCGAGAACATGATACTTATAGATGACAAAGGAAGAATATTGGATGGGGAAAAGTTTTCACTTTTTTCTTTCTTTATGGGATTTAAAAGTGGAGAAATGAAAGAAGTAGTCATTCCATACAATTTTCCTAGAATTGTGGAAAATATGGCGACTAAATACAATGGGAAAGTGCATATAACTAAGACCAATTTAGCTGATACATTGGGAGAAATAATAGATAGAAACTGTATATATCAGTACATTTTGAATTTTGATGCTATTTGGGGTACTGGGAAAATAATAGATTTTATAGTATCAGAAAAAACAGCTTTGAGTAAAATAGTAGACGAATTGCCTAAATATTATTATGTAAAAAACAAGGTTTTTTGTCCTTGGGAAGAAAAAGGGAGAATACTTAGAAAAATTATAGAAGATAATCAAACTGGTATAGAAACTATTGAAGGGGCAAGAATAGTTGATGACAAAGGATGGGCATTGATACTTCCAGATGAAGAAAAACCATTGTTTAATATTTACGTAGAAGGTTTTAATGAAGAATATGCTCAAGAATTGTCGAGCTTTTATCATGACAAGATTGAAAAAATGCTAGAAAATTCCAGATAGATAGTGGCTGAAAGGAATGAATAGTATGTGGCTAATGTATATTTCGATTTTTTCAATACTATTGCTGTTGTTAGTGTATATAGTAGCTTATCTAAAAAATGAAAAGCATATTTTTATTGAAGAGGTAAAAGATGTATTGTTGACAAAAGAAGAGCTTATAAATCATGGAAAAGAATTGGGCAGAAGTCATACTTCTTTTAAGAAAGTAGATGTAAAAGATTTTTTACTATATAATTTGGATAAAAATTTTGAAGAAATTGAAAAGATATATTTAAAATTAAATGGAGAAGTAAATGCGAATTTTGAATTGCCCAAGGCTTCTGAATGGCTGCTAGACAATTTTTATATTATAGAACTTCAGTACAAGAGAATAAGGCAGAGTTTAGAAGGAGAAAAAGAGATTAAATTAAATACTTTAGAGAGTGGCACATTGAAAGGCTATCCAAGAACTTATGTACTTGCATTGGAGCTTGTATCACACACAGAAGGAGTAGTCCTTGAAGATTTTCTTGTTGATTTTGTAAATGCTTATCAAGAAGAAAATATTCTTACTATAAAAGAAGTATCATACTTGTCTCTTATGCTTACTTTGTCATTGATGGAATATATAAAAAATGTTTGTATAAAAATTCACAATATAAATGAACAATGGAGAAAAGCAGATGAAATAGATTTTAAAACAGTGTTTAAATCAGAAAATAAGTTTGGCAGCAATTTTAATTTAAATTCTTCATTTTTACAGAGATTATTTTTTAGGATGAGGAAAAATGAAGAAACAGAAAGTATTGCTATTCTTGAAAAAAAGCTAAATTATCTTGGCACTAGCATTAAAAATATAATCGAAAAAGAATACAACAAACAAGCTACTTTAAGAATGACTATTGGAAATTGTATTATTAGCTTGAAAGATATATCTAATTTAGACTGGACAGATATTTTTGACTCTGTATGTATAGTGGAAGAAATATTGAAAGAAGATCCACTAGATGTTTATACGAATATGGATGAAAATTCCAAAAACTACTACAAATTCCACGTAGAAAAATTAGCCTATAAATTAAATGTTCAAGAAACTTTTGTTGCGAAAAAGGCATTAGAATTAGCTAAAGAGAAATATGATGAAGGCAGGAGAGATAAAAAAGCTCATGTAGGATTTTATATTGTAGATAGAGGTAGAAGTGAAATATTTGAAAGTCTTGGGAAAAAAGATTGGGAAAATGGAATTTATCTAAAAAGTGAAAAATATTACATTCTACCTATAATTTTTTCTACATTGATAATTGAAATATTTATCTGTAGATATGCCTATTTAAATAGCAATTTAGGAATGACTATTTTAGTTGGATTAGCGACTTGGGTACCGCTTGTATCTATTTTTATTTCTATATTTAATAGAATATTCTCAAGAATTTTTTTACCTGTACTATTGCCAAAACTTGAATTAAAATCTGGCATATCTGATGATATGAAAACTTTTATAGTTATTCCTACACTTTTAACGGATTTAAAAAGAGTAGAAGAATTGGCAGAACAATTAGAAATGCATTATTTGGCAAATAGAGAGGAAAATTTATATTTTGCTTTGGTTGGGGATTTCAAGGATTCAGAATCAGAAACAATTAATGAAGATGCTTTAATAATTAGAGCTGGACTAGAGGCTATTGAAAAATTAAACAATAAGTATTCAAAGAATGAAAAAATTTTTTATTATTTCCATAGAGATAGGGTTTATTCAAATACCCAAAATAGATGGATGGGATGGGAGAGAAAAAGAGGAGCATTAGTTGAGTTAAATGATTTATTGTTAGGAGAGAAAGATACAACATATTCAGTCATCTCTAGTGATATCTCTCATCTTCAAGGCAATATAAAGTATATAATCACATTAGATGCTGATACAAAATTGCCACTAGAAACTGCAAAAAAACTCATAGGTACTATTTCGCATCCTTTAAATGTAGCAGTTGTAGATGAAAAAAAGAATATTGTAAAAGAAGGTTACGGTTTAATTCAACCTAGAATACTAGTGGATATTGAGAGTTCAAATAAATCTATATTTACAAGAATATATTCAGGTCAAGGAGGAATAGATCCTTATACTACAGCAGTTTCAGATATATATCAAGATTTATTTGGAGAAGGAATTTTCACTGGAAAAGGAATATACAATTTAGAAGTTTTCCAAAAATGTTTAAAAAATTCAATACCAGAAAATTCAATACTTAGTCATGATTTACTTGAAGGTAGTTATATTCGTGTAGGATTAGCAACAGATATTGAATTGATAGATGGATATCCACAAAAATATATTTCATTCATAATGAGACTTCATAGATGGGTAAGAGGAGATTGGCAGCTAATAAGATGGCTAAAAAATAGTTCAGAAAATGTTATATCGAAACTATCTAGATGGAAAATAATGGACAATCTAAGGAGAAGTATTTTAGCACCTAGTCTTTTATTGCTGACAATATTGGGATTTTCAATTTTCCCGGGAAATACTTTTGTTTATTTAGGGATAGTATTATTGGCAATATTTTTGCCTTTTTTATTATCTTTGGCATCCAAAATTTTACATGGCAAAGCTCCAAAAAGAATATTGCTACATGGAGATAAAATGTCAGTTTTGAAAGGGGGCTTTTACCAAGGGATACTTTCTATTGTATTTTTGCCTTATGAAGCTTTTATTATGATGGATGCCATTTGCAGAACTCTATATAGAGTATTTATATCTAAAAAGAATTTACTTGAGTGGACAACAGCTTTTGATATGGAAAAGAAACTTAAAAATGATTTTAAAAGCCATTTTATTCGAATGAAAAGCAGTATTGTTTTGAGTATAGTCAATATTTTCATGGTATATGTTTTTAAAATTGAAAACATATACTTGGCATCAATTGTATCTGGATTGTGGTTTATATCACCAATGATTGCTTATTTCATAAGTATTCCAGATGGGGAAAACAAAGAATATATACATATTCCACAAATCGTAGAAATCGCAAGAAAAACTTGGGATTATTATGAAACTTTCGCCAATGAAGAAAATAATTTTTTACCACCTGATAATTTTCAGGAATTTCCATATAATGGGGTAGCATATAGGACTTCTCCTACAAATATAGGATTTTTGCTTTTAGCTATTTTGTCTGCAAGAGATTTTGGATATATAACTACTTCTGAAATGATTAGATATATAAGTCGAGTTGTAGATTCTATAGAAAAGATGGATAAATGGGAAGGTCATCTATTTAATTGGTACAATACAAAAACTTTGAAGCCTTTGAGACCTTATTTTGTATCAACGGTAGATAGTGGAAACTTTGTTTCTTATCTTTATGTACTGAATTCAGGACTTAAAGAATATCTAGAAAAGCCTTTAATGGATAAAAAACTATTTTGTGGTCTTTTAGATACT
Organism: Sporanaerobacter sp.; assembly: GCF_047830725.1. Classification (NCBI taxonomy): domain Bacteria; kingdom Bacillati; phylum Bacillota; class Tissierellia; order Tissierellales; family Sporanaerobacteraceae; genus Sporanaerobacter; species Sporanaerobacter sp. The sequence continues at coordinate 1,714,491 of NZ_CP181252.1, forward strand.
ATCAATCTTATTGAAAATGAGAATGATAGAGTAGAAATACTTGAACAGTTAAAAAAACTTGAAGATGATGATATAAATGGGTTGAAAGCTATATATAATGATGTTTTAAAAAGAAAAGAAATTTTAAAAGATAAGTGGATAGAGAATAGCTTAAATAGAATTGAAGCATTGTTGCATGAATATAGTACTTTTATGCCCAATGAGTTATTGTCGAAAACTATAGAATATGGTTATGAAAAAATTGATAGGGAAATTTCTTTGATTGGATTGAAAGGATACTATGAAGAAAATTTAAGACTTGTAAAAGATGAAAGTACAAAAGAAGAAATAATGGTATTGTACCAAAATGTAAGTGATTTAATTTCAAAAACAGAAAATTTAATTGATAAAGTTGATAAATTTATTGAAGAAACTGAATTTGCTCCTCTTTATGATGAAAAGAAAAATTTATTTTCAATAGGATACAATGTTGAAGATAAAAAAATGTTAGATTCATATTATGATCTTTTAGCTTCAGAAGCTAGGATTACGAGCTATATTGCTATTTGTAGAGGAGAAGTACCTAAAAAACATTGGTTTAAATTGGGAAGATCTTTGATAGTCAAAAATGGCTATATAAGTCTTGCTTCGTGGACAGGAACAATGTTTGAATATCTTATGCCATCTTTGATCATGAAAGACTATAAAAATACTTTATTGAATGAAACATACAATACAGCTATAAAAATTCAAAGAGAGTACTGCAAGAAAAAGAAAATACCTTGGGGAATATCTGAATCAGGTTTTTTTGCTTTTGATGTGAACTTAAATTATCAGTATAAAGCTTTTGGTGTTCCTCAATTAGGTTTTAAAAGGGGCTTAAGAGAAGATTTAGTTATATCTCCTTATTCATCTATGCTTGCATTAAACTTTGCTCCTCAATATGTATCACTAAATATAAATAATCTCTTAAGGGAAAATATGAATGGTGAATATGGTCTATATGAAGCTATAGATTATACAAGTAAAAGATTACCTCAAAATATGAATAAAGCTATTGTCAAAAGTTATATGACTCATCATCAAGGGATGATATTTTTAGCCATAAATAATTTTTTAAACAACAATATTTTGATTGATAGATTTCATAGAAATCCTCAAATTAAAATTGGGGAGATATTGCTACAAGAAAAGATTCCAACGAATATAATAGTTGCTAAAGAAAAAGAGAATACAATGGATATGGAATATAGAATGACAAAGAAGGAAATGCAAGTAGTAAGATCTTATGGCAAAAAGCATTTAGGCGAATTGGAATGTCATATTCTTTCATCAGGGAATTATTCTCTTTTGATTACCAATAGAGGTTCAGGTTATTCTAAAAAAGACAATATATTTTTAAACAGATGGAGAAGAGATTTATATACAAGGCAGTATGGAACTTTTATATATATAAAAGATTTGACCCATGATAAATATTGGTCTGCTGCTTATGAACCTACGAGAATTGAACCTGATGAGTACAATGTAAAGTTTTCTAATGACAAGGTTACTTTTTATAGAAGAGATGGATTTATTGAAACTAAAATGGATACTGTACTATTTTCAGAAGATGATGGAGAGATAAGAAAGATAAAGTTAACTAACAATAGTGATGAAGATGTGCTAATAGAAGTTATGAGTTATTTTGAATTGGTTGGAGATAGATTAGAATCCGATATGGCACATCCGGTTTTTAGCAATCTATTCGTTAAAACAGAAGTTGTACCAGAGTATGAAGCACTTATTGGATATAGGAGAAAAAGAAGTGAAGATATAAATGCAGTATGGATAGTCCATAGCGTAAAAGCGGAGGGGAGTAGTCAAGATAGTTTTCAATATGAAACAAATAGAGGAAATTTTATAGGTAGAGGAAATGATATCAAAAATCCAAATTGTCTATATAGAGATTTGACGAATACTGTAGGTTCAGTACTTGATCCTATTATGAGTATTAAAAAAAGGGTTAAGATCAAAAGTGGCGATAGTATAGATATTTGTTTTATAACTGGAATTTCTGATAGCAAGGAGAAAGCTATTGATATAGCAAAGAAATATAGAGATGAGATAAGCTTATCTCTTGCTTTTGAACTGGCCTATACTAGAAGTCAGACAGAAATAGGATATTTGAATTATAAAAAAGAAGAAGTACAATTTTATGATAGGCTGTTATCTAAATTGATTTTTCCAAGTAATGGAGATAAAAGAGAATATGAAGATATCATAAAGAAAAATACTAAGGGACAAGAAGGCCTTTGGGCCTATGGAATATCTGGAGACAATCCTATAATACTTGTAAGAATAAAAACATTGGAAGGATTAGATACGCTAAAAGAAATATTGAAAGCTCATGGGTATTGGACTTTCAAGGGAATATCTTTAGACTTAGTCATACTAAATGAAGATGAAAGTATATATTATCAACCACTATTTGAAAGTATACAAGAGGTAGTATATGAATATAGGGGAAATATGCTGAATATAAGTGGTGGTATATTTATAAGAAATGAAATAAATATGTCCTTTGAGGATAAGGCATTGCTATTTAAATGGGCTACAATGATTGTAAATTGTGAAGAAGGTTTTTCTAAAGAAAAAAAGCTGACATATCATATTCAATATAGAAATTTTGAAGAACAAAACTTAGAATATCCCATGATAGAAGTACCATTAAGTTTAGATTTTTTTAATGGATATGGAGGATTTTCAAAAGATGGTGAGTATATAATTAGACTTGCAGAAAGTGTAAATACTCCACTTCCATGGGTAAATGTTATAGCGAACAGGAACTTTGGTTTTATAGTTTCTGAAACAGGGATTGGATTTACTTGGGCTCATAATAGTAGAGAAAACAAACTTACACCTTGGTACAATGACACTTTATTAGATGTGCCTGGAGAAATAATATATTTACGTGACGATAAGGATGGTCATATATGGACTATGACTCCCTCACCCATAAGAGAAAAAGAAGAGTATATTATAACTCATGGGCAAGGCTATTCAAGATTTTATCATTATAGTCATGGAATTGAACAAATACTTGATGTATATGTACCTTTAGAAGAAAATATTAAAATAAATCTAATTAAATTGAAAAACAATTCCAATATTGAAAGAAAATTAACAATTGTATATTATATAAGGCCAGTATTAGGGGTGAGTGATGAGATAACGGCTAGAAATATTGAAACTTATATGGATAAAACTACAGATATATTTGTAATTAAGAATTCAACAAATACTGAGTTTAAAGGTAGTACTATATTTTTAGCTTCTTCTATAGATATAAAGAGTTTTACTGGAGATAGAATTGAGTTTTTGGGAAATTTTGGCTCGTTAGAAAAACCAGAAGGATTAAAAAAAGATATTCTTTCCAATAGAGCTGGAATAGGATACGATCCTTGTGGGGCTATAGAAATGGAATTAAGTATACCAGGTGGAAGTCAGTGTGAAATAACATTGTTGATGGCAGAAAGCCAAAATATAGAATCAGGATATGATTTAGTGAAAAAATATAAAGATGTAGAAAAATCTAAAGAAGCACTAAATATGGCCCAAAATTATTGGAAGGAAAAGTTGGATATAATAAAGGTATCAACCCCAGATCCTTCTATGAATTTGTTGATGAACAATTGGCTCATATATCAGACGGTGGTTTCAAGAATGTGGGCAAGGGCAGGATTTTATCAGGTCGGGGGAGCCTATGGAGCTAGAGATCAAATGCAAGATGCTATGAATGCTATATATGTTTTTCCTGGTGAGTGTAGAAGACAAATTTTAAATGTATGCAGACATCAGTTTAAAGAAGGGGATGTACAGCATTGGTGGCATCCATCACCTATGACAGATATCCACAAGGGTATCAGGACTAAATATACGGATGATTTACTATGGCTGCCATATGCTACTGAAGAATATGTGAGTATTACAGGAGATTATTCAATTTTAGATGAAAAAGTTCCTTTTATAGAAAGTGAAGTACTTAATGAGGAAGAACAAGAAAGATATGAAGTGCCAAGCCTTTCTAATGAGATTGGTACAGTTTATGAACATTGTATCAGAGCTATTGAAAAATCTCTTAAATTTGGAGAAAGAGGATTGCCTCTTATGGGTTCTGGAGACTGGAACGATGGCATGAACAAAGTTGGATATAAGGGAAAGGGTGAAAGCATTTGGCTTGGATGGTTTTTGGGAAGTGTATTAAAAGATTTTATACCTATATGTAAATATAAAAAAGATGAAGAAAGGGCAAAAAAATATGAAAAAGTATTGTATGATTTAAAGGTTGCTATGGGGAAAAATGCTTGGGATGGAGATTGGTATTTGAGAGCATATTTTGATGATGGAACTCCTCTTGGTTCTAAAGAAAATGATGAGTGTAGAATAGATTCTATTTCTCAATCTTGGGCAGTCATATCATCTTTGGGAGAAAAGGAAAAAAACAAAAAGGCTTTGGAATCAGTTCAAAAATATCTTATAAGAGAAGAAGATGGAATGATTCTTCTTTTGACTCCACCTTTTTCTGATGGAGTTTTAGATCCAGGATATATTAAAAGCTATGTACCTGGGGTAAGAGAAAATGGAGCTCAATATACCCATGCAGCAGCTTGGGTGATAGGTGCTTTTGCTATGATGGGAGAGGGAGATAAAGCACTTAAACTTTTCAATATGATAAACCCTATAAATCATGCACGTACGCAGTTAGAATGCTCTAAATATAAAGTAGAGCCCTATGTAATAGCTGCAGATATCTATGGAATAGAGCCTCATGTAGGTAGAGGTGGATGGAGTTGGTATACAGGTTCTTCAGGTTGGATGTATAAAATAGGTCTTGAGGATATTTTAGGTTTTAGAGTAGAGAAAGATAGATTATATATTAAACCTTGTATTCCACGAGATTGGAGTTTATACAATATTGAATATAAATATTTTGATACAATTTATACCATTGAAGTTAAAAATCCACATAAAGTAAATAGTGGAGAAAGGCATATACAAATAGATGGTCGAGATATAAAGGAAGAATATATAAATTTGGTCAATGACAAAATATCTCATTTTGTTCAAGTGGAAATAAAAGAAAAATAAGCTAAAGATATTTTTGACTTTAGCTTATTTTAATTATCAATTGATTTTTTATATAAACTATTATAAAATCTCATTGGATAATGATGAGGGGAAGGAGTGAAAAAATGGAGCTACTAAAACAAAAGATACTTAGGGAAGGTAGAGTTGAGAATGGAGATATTTTAAAAGTAGATAGTTTTTTAAATCACCAAATAGATGTAGAACTACTTAATGAAATAGGAAAAGAATTTAAAAAGAGATTTGCAAAAGACAATATAAATAAAATATTAACAATAGAAGCTTCTGGAATTGCTATTGCATGTATTGCTGCCCAATATTTTAATGTTCCTGTGGTTTTTGCTAAAAAAACAGAGTCAAGAAATTTAGATAAAGAAACTTATGAGAGCAATGTCTATTCTTATACAAAGGATAAAAAGTATAAAATACGAGTTTCTAAAAGATATATAGATAAAAGTGACAATATACTTATAATAGATGATTTTTTGGCAAATGGAAAGGCATTGTTGGGATTGAAAGATATTATAGAACAAGCAAATGCTAATTTAATAGGAGCAGGTATTGTAATAGAGAAGGGTTTTCAAAAGGGTGGAGATTTACTTAGAAATGATGGAGTTAGAGTTGATTCTCTAGTTATCATTGATAGTTTAGAAAATGGATGCATAGTATTCAGAAAATAAATAAAATAAATTCAAAAAAATGAAATTAGAAAGTTATTGAACAAGCAAATAAATTGTGATAGAATTAGCTTTGTGTGGATATGTCACGTGCTATAGAAAATAGTCATGTTTTGACTTATGAACAATTATTAATTCAATTTATAAAATATTATAATAATATTTGTGTTAATAAATAAGGGAGGGTGACAATTGTACAAAATTGTAGATAAGAAAAATCTAGCTCCAAATATTTTTTCAATGGATATTTTGGCTCCTAGGGTAGCACAATCAGCACAGCCAGGTCAGTTTGTAATAGTAATAGCTGACGAAAAAGGGGAAAGGGTTCCTTTGACTATATGTGATTATGATACGGAAAAAGGGACTGTAACTATTGTTGTTCAATCTACAGGTTGTTCTACAAAGAAAATGGCACAATACAATGTAGGAGATTATTTTGAAGATTTTGTAGGACCATTGGGACAACCTTCTGAATATGTAAATGAGGATATAAATGAATTAAAAAAGAAAAAAGTTTTATTTGTAGCAGGAGGAGTTGGTACTGCTCCAGTATATCCTCAAGCTAGATGGTTCCATGAAAGAGGAATTGATGTAGATGTAATCATAGGTGCTAAAACTAAAGAATTAGTCATTCTTGAAGAAAAAATGAGAGAAGTAGCAGGAAATCTATATGTTGCAACAGATGATGGAAGTTATGGCTTTAAAGGTATGGTGACTAATTTAATTGAAGATCTTGTGAAAAATCAAGGTAAAAAATACGATTTTATTGTTTGTATAGGACCTATGATAATGATGAAATTTGTATGTAAGTTGACTAAAGAACTTGGAATTAAGACTATTGTAAGTCTTAACCCAATCATGGTAGATGGCACTGGAATGTGCGGAGCATGTAGAGTAACTGTAGGAAATGAAACAAAATTTGCTTGTGTAGATGGACCTGAATTTGACGGTCATCTTGTTGATTTTGATGAAGCACTTAGAAGACAAACTCAATATAAAACTGAGGAAGCAGAAAAAGATGGACAGCATGTTTGTAAGTGTCAACAAGGAGGTGCTAAATAATGGATAGATTTAAGAGAGTACCTATTGCAGAACAGCCTCCTAAAGTTAGAAGTCACAATTTTAAAGAAGTTTGTCTTGGATATACAGAAGAAGAAGCTGTAGCAGAGGCAAAGAGATGTTTAAATTGTAAAAATCCTCAATGCATGACAAAATGTCCTGTGTCAGTAAATATTCCAGAATTTATTCATGAAATTGCTGAAGGAAATTTTGCTGAAGCTGCTAAAGTACTTGCAAAATATACCGCACTTCCTGCAGTTTGTGGAAGGGTATGTCCACAGGAATCACAATGTGAGTCTAAATGCGTACTTGGAAATAAAGGTGATGCTGTAGCTATAGGAAAGCTTGAAAGATTTGCTGCAGACTGGGCAAGAGAACACAATATTGAAGTAGCAACAGCTAAAGAAAAAAATGGACACAAAGTAGCAGTTATAGGTTCAGGCCCTGCGGGAATTACCTGTGCTGGGGATTTAGCAAAAGAAGGCTATGATGTAACCATTTATGAAGCACTTCACAAACCAGGTGGAGTATTAGTTTATGGGATTCCTGAATTCAGACTTCCTAAAGATACCGTTGTCAAACATGAAATAGAAAATCTAAAGAAACTAGGAGTTAAAATAGAAACAAATGTAATAGTAGGAAGAACTATTACAATAGATGATTTATTTGAAAAAGGCAATTATGATGCAGTGTTTATAGGTTCTGGAGCTGGGCTTCCTAAATTCATGGGAATACCTGGGGAAAACTACAATGGGGTATTTTCTGCAAATGAATTCCTTACTAGAAACAATCTCATGAAGGCCTTTAAAGATGAATATGATACACCAATAAAAGTTGGCAAAAAAGTTGCAGTTATAGGCGGAGGAAATGTTGCAATGGATGCTGCAAGGACAGCTAAAAGACTTGGAGCAGAAGTATGGATAGTATATAGAAGATCAGAAGAAGAACTTCCAGCAAGGGTAGAAGAAGTACATCATGCAAAAGAAGAAGGAATAAATTTTGAACTTCTTACTAATCCTATAGAAATAGTTGGAGATGAAAAAGGATGGGTAAAAGGAATTAAATGTGTAAGAATGAAACTTGGTGAGCCTGATAAATCTGGCAGAAGAAGACCAGAACCTATTGAAGGATCTGAATTTGAATTTGAAGTAGATACTGTCATAATGGCTCTTGGAACATCACCTAATCCACTTATTCCTTCAACTACTAAAGGTCTTGAAGTAGATAAGAGAAAATGTATAGTAGCAGATGAATCTGGAAAAACATCAAGAGAAGGTGTTTTCGCTGGAGGAGATGCAGTTACTGGTGCAGCTACAGTTATTTTAGCTATGGGTGCAGGAAAAGAAGCTGCAGCTGCTATAGATAAATATATAAAAAGTAAATATACAAACTAATATCAAATCATAAATTTAAAACACAAAAAGAAGACTAATAAACTTTCAGTCTTCTTTTTGTGTTTTAAATATGATATAATGTTTAGGGTATCGAAATTTTAAAGAGGTGGTATTTATGGAAGAATGTGATGAGAAAAAGCAAGTTAAAAAAATTAAAGATGATGTATTGAAAATAGCTTTGCCTGTATTGGTTGAGCTTTTTTTGGGGACACTTTTTGGCATGATTGATATGATGATGTTAGGTAGGATAAAAAATCCTCAAATAGCAGCTGCATCTATTGCGGCAGTTGGAATTACTAATCAACCACTGTTTATAGGATTGTCCCTTGTACAAGCTCTAAATGTAGGTGGTACTGCCATGGTAGCTAGATATGTTGGTTCTAAAAAATATGATAGAATTGAAACTGTAATTAAGCATGTAGTACTATTAAATTTAGTTTTATTGGTTATACCACTATTTATATTTGGCATGGTATTTACAGAAAAGATAATGGCTTTTTTAGGTGCTGAGCAAGATGCAATACAAGTTGGTCACAATTATTTTAAAGTAGTAATGATTGGTTTTATATTTCAAGCCTTTAATCTTTCAATATCTGCAGTACTAAGGGGGATTGGAGACACTAAAACTCCTATGAAAATAAATTTAAAGGCAAATATGGTAAATGTCATAGGAAATGCACTTCTTATATATGGGCTTTTAGGTTTTCCTAAATTAGGAGTTACTGGTGCTGGAATTTCCACTTGTTTATCTCAAATTATAGCTAGTATTTTTCTTGGTAGGTATATATTGAAAACAGATAGTGTAGTAAAAGTCAATCTAAAAAATCCTTTTAAATACGATAAAAATATAATCTATAATCTTATAAAAATAGGTGTTCCAGCTTCATTAGAACAAATAGCATTTAGGGTAGGAGTACTTTTATTTGTAAAGATGGTTGCTTCACTAGGTACTGTAGCTTTTGCTACTCACCAAATATGTTTAAATATACTAGGTTTATCTTTTACTCCTGGGCAGGCTTTTGGTATAGCAGCTTCTTCATTAGTGGGAAAAAGTCTTGGAGCTAATGAACTTTACGAAGCTGAAAATTATATCAAGCAATCTAGAAAAATAGGCTCTATCATCTCAACAACGATGGCAGTATTATTTTTCTTTTTTGGTGCTCAAATTGTAAGTTTATATACCCAAGATCCTGAAATAATAAAAAGTGCTTCAACTATATTAAAAGTCATCGCTTTTGTTCAACCTTTCCAGTCTTCACAATTGATCATAGCAGGTGGACTTAGAGGTGCTGGAGATACGGTTTGGACTCTTGTTGCTACTTTTGTTGGAGTTCTAATTTTAAGGGTATTATTTGCTTATTTATTTGTAAATGTCTTGGGAATGGGTCTAATAGGGGCTTGGATTGCTATGTTTGTTGACCAGTTTGCAAGATGGATAGTTATTTATATTAGATTTGGAACAGGGAAATGGAAGTATATAAGCATACGATAATATTACTTTTTAATTTCGTCTATTATATTTTGGGCAAAATTTTTTGCCCTTTCTTTAATATGTGGTACATTTTTTATAGTTCTTCTATCATTGGCCGTAGGCATAAGGGAGAAATATGGTGGCAGTCTAAATGTTTTATTTATATTTAGACTGCTTATAAGTTGTTTGGCAAGTATATCGCTACCTGAATATCCAGAAACAATTATAGAAAATAATGTCTTGTCATAAAATCCTCTCCTTGAATTTTTCTCCAGTTGGAGTAGCGGCTAATCCTCCCAATGCTGTTTCTTTTAATGTATCAGGTAGAGATTTTCCTACTCTATACATGGCTTCTACTACTTCATCAAAGGGTACCAAGCTTTTAATTCCTGCTAGTGCTAAGTCTGCAGAAATAAGAGCATTGACAACACCAGAAGCATTTCTGAAGGCACAAGGAAATTCTACCAATCCAGCTATAGGGTCACATACAAGGCCCATTATATTTATAATAGCAATGCTAGAAGCATGTAGACAGGTTTCAGGACTTCCACCAAGCATTTCAACTATTCCTGCAGCAGCCATAGCAGCAGCTACTCCACATTCTGCTTGACATCCTCCATAGGCCCCTGAAACAGTGGCATTTTTTGCGACTATTTCACCTATTCCTGCAGCAGTAAATAGTCCGTTTATAATGTCATCATCATTTAGATTAAACTTTTCTTTAGCAGTAATAAGAGCACTTGGAAGAATTCCAGATGCACCTGCTGTAGGTGCTGCAACTATTTTTCCCATAGAAGCATTTACTTCAGATGTTGAAAGAGCCATTGCCATAGCTTTATTTATAGTGTTTCCACAGATTGTTTCATGGCTATTTTTATATTCCATGACTTTTTTTGATTCTCCACCTATTAGTCCACTTACAGAGACTACTTCATTGTTTATCGCATGGCTAGAGGATTCTATCATTACTTTTAAATTTTCATTCATTTCTTTTCTGATTTCATCAATAGATTTTCCTGTGATATCACTTTCTTTTTCTAAAACTATTTCATATATTTTCTTATTTTTTTCATTACAAATTTGAATTAAATCTTCACCATGATTGTACAAAAATATCACCTCTTATCTATAGGATTTATTGTCTTTATATAAAAAACATCTTCATTTTTAGATATTTCTTCAATTGCATTTTTATTAGCTAAAGTATCAGTTTCTACAACCATAGTAGCAATATTTCTTTCTCTAGTAACTTTCATAGTAGCAATATTTATATCATTTGAAGATAATATAGTACTTATTTTGCTAATAGTTCCTTTTCTGTCCTTGTATTTCAAAAGCAAAGTGGGCAAATCTCCAGTAAATTCTACCTTGTTTCCATCAATATCAGTTATTAAGATACTTCCTCCACCGATGGAAGAACCTGTTACATAGAAAGTATCTCCATATTTGTTTTGAAATACAATCTTTACAGTATTTGGATGGGCATATCCTAAATCTGTTTCAATAAACTTTATTTTTATACCTTTTTCTTCTGCTATTTGAAAAGAATATTTAATTCTCTCATCAGAGGGATCCATTCCTAGCACACCTGCTACCAGTGCTCTATCAGTTCCATGGCCCTTGTAAGTTTTTGCAAAAGAACCATGGAGATAAAAACACACATTGTCAAAATTGTCTCCTGCAATTTCTCTTGCAACTTTTCCCAATCTAGCTGCACCAGCAGTATGAGAGCTAGAAGGACCTATCATCACAGGGCCTAGAATATCAAATACACTATAGTCTTTCATTTTCATCCTCCTCATCTATAGTAGTGCTTTAATTTTAGCATTTTCTCAAACAATAGGCAATAAAAAAGAGGGATATTACCCTCCCAAAGTTACATCTTGTGTATCATACCACTCTAGTGCATTATAAAAATGTTCTAGTTTAAAGTTTGACCAGTAGTTATTAATTACATAAAAATCAAGATTTCAATATTATTTCTTTTTTTGATTATATATAACGTAGATTCCGGCAATTATTAATAATACAGGCCAATATTTAGTGAAGTTAAACCATTTTACACTGAACCAAGGCCATATCTTTTTGATTAAAAGAGCTACACCTATTATTATTAAAACTATACCAACAAATACTGCACTGTTTTTATAATTGTTGTCATTTTCATCATAATAAATGGTAGTGTTGCTACCTTCAGGGATTACCAATGCACATATGATATATGCTAGAACACCAGTTCCGCTCGTTGCTATGGATAGCATTAACCAAAAAATTCTTATGATGGAGGGATCTACATTGAAATATTCACCTAATCCACCACATACACCGGATATTACTTTGTTAGTAGAAGAACGATATATTTTTCTTGTCATCTGAAAACCTCCTTAGTATCATGTACATATTCATTTTATCAGATTTTTATAGAATTTAAAATACTTTATTCACTTTGTAAAAATAATATGATAACATTGATTAAAAGAGAAATTTTTTGGAGGTAAATATTCTATGTACAATATAGTATCATTAGCATTTAAATATTTGTTTATATTTATTATCTATTTTTTTATGTTCAGTATCATAAGACTAATATATTTAGATATAAAGGGAATGGGATTAAATACATACAACAAGAGTACTTATTTAAAACTTATAAACCAAAAAGATACTCTTCCATTTAAGATAAAAGAGGTCTATCCCATTGACAAAGATGTGACTATAGGTAGAAGCAATCAAAACAATATATGTATAAAAGATCCATATATATCAAAGCAACATATGCGAATAGTTGAAGATGAAGGAGATTTTTATCTTGAAGATTTAAATAGCGCCAATGGTACATTCGTAAATGGGGACAGAGTTATGGATGTTGTGAAACTTAAAAATGGAGACAGTATTAGATTGGGACAAATAGAATTTTTGTTTGTCAATAGGAAGTAAGGAGTTGAAAAAATGAATAAAAAATTGATTAGTTATAGAGTTCCAAGAAATCTTCTTGTTTTGGTAGATTTAATGGCTATATTTCTTTTATTTATCCATAACGCTGAAAATCCAGATAAATTTACTCTCATCACAGGGGTTAGTCTTGTATTCATTATATATATATCTAATTTTATTTTGTTAAAAATATCTTCTGGAGATCACTATATTTTTTTGATTGTCACTATGCTTATTACCCTTGGAATAATCATGATTTATAGAATAGATCCTAATTTAGGAGCTAAACAAGTAGTTTGGGTAAGTGCGGGAATTGTGGCTTTTTTTATAACTTATGTTATTGTAAAAAAAATAAAAGATTGGGATAAATGGCTTAAGTTTTATGTTATAGCTTCTATGATATTGTTTATTTTTACATTAATTTTTGGTCAAAGAATTGGTGGTGCTAAGAACTGGATTAAAATAGGAAGGTTTAGTTTTCAACCTTCGGAGATCATAAAATTATTATTTATCTTTTTTGTTGCTTCTTATTACACAAATCAAAAAAAGTACAATTTAGATAAAAAGGGAGGATACAAATTATTCCTTGTAGTATATGGATTTATTGGATTTTTGTTTTTACAAAAAGATTTAGGAGCAGCTGCAGTATTTTATCTGATATTTTTGAGTATACAGTATGTGTATGAAGAAGATAGAAAGCTTATATTATATAATGTGTTTTTGGCTTTTGTAGGAGCTTTGGCAAGCTATTTTATATTTGATCATGTAAAGATAAGAATTGAAACTTGGATAGATCCCTGGAAATATATAGACAATAAAGGATATCAGATAACTCAATCCTTATTTGCTATAGCTAGTGGAGGATTTTTTGGAACTGGAGTTGGACTTGGGCATCCTGATTTTATACCTGCAGTTCATACAGATTTTATTTTTTCAGCTATTTGTGAGGAAATGGGAATATTTGCAGGTATTGCTGTCATGATGTTGTTTTTGATTCTTGTATATAGAGGATTTAAAATTGCTTTTAGTCAAGAAAATTTGTTTTTTAGGATTGTTGCCTTTGGAATAAGTGCAATGTTTGGTTTTCAAGCTTTTATCATATTTGGTGGTGTCATTAAAATGATACCACTAACGGGTATTACACTTCCATTTATAAGTTATGGAGGTAGTTCTATGATTGCTAGCTTTATCGCACTTGGAATTTTACAGGTAGCTTCTGAAGAGTTGGATACAGAAGGAGAGGAAGAAAATGAACAAAGAGCTTAAGAGAATGATAAGAGTTTTTACAGTTGTATGTATTCTCTTTGTAGGCCTAATAGTTTATTTGAGTTGTTTTCAAGTTTTTACAGCTCCAGCTATAAAAAGTAACAGCTATAACAAGAGATTGTGGATAGATGAGGAAAATATTTTACGAGGCATGATAATTGACAGAAATGGTAAGATATTGGTATATAGTGAAAAAACTGAAGAATCATCTACTAGACATTACAATTATGGAAGTCTTTATGGACATATAATTGGATATAGCTATAGGGAATATGGAAAAGCTGGATTGGAAGCAAGCTATAACAATGAACTTTTAAATTTAAAGGAGAATACAACTTTAAACGAGTTAAAGAAGATTATAGAACCTAATAGTGAAGGAAATACATTGAAGTTGACAATAGATCATGGAATACAGGAAAAGGCCAACAGTCTTTTAAAGGGGAAAAAAGGTTCAATAGTTGTCATGAATCCTAAAACAGGAGATATATATGCTATGGTCAGTCAGCCAAACTTCAATCCTAGTACTTTGAGAGAAGATTGGAAGACTATAGTAGAAGATCCTGATAGCCCTTTTTTAAACAGGGCTACCAATGGATTATATGCTCCAGGTTCTACTTTCAAGGTCATAACTGCTGTGGCTAGTTTGGAAAGTTCAAATATAGATAGAAACTATAAATGTACTGGCTCAACCAAAATTGATGGATATATTTTAAAAGATTATGGTGGAAAGGCTCATGGAAATTTAAATTTAGAAGAAGCCTTAGTTAAATCTTGCAATTCATACTTTGCCAATATGGGTCTTCAAGTGGGAAAAGAAAAAATGGGAGAAGTGTCAGAAAAGTTTATGTTAAATAAGAGTGTGCCTTTTGATTTACCTGTGAGCAAATCTATATCTCCCTATAGGGAAAATATAGGGAAAACAGATATTGCAGCTGCAAGTATTGGCCAAGGAAAAGTCCTTGTTACACCACTAAATATGGCTATGGTAGCTTCTGCTATTGCAAATGGGGGAGATATGGTGAAGCCTATTTTAGTGAAAGAGATTATATCTCCTGATGGTCATGTGATAAAAACTAATTATACAGAGAATATTTCTCATGTTACAGACAGTTTTACAGCCAATGAAGTGAAAAATATGATGGTAGAGGTTGTAAAAAGAGGTACTGGAAAAGGTGCTAGAATAAAAAATGTGAAGGTAGCAGGGAAAACAGGTACTGCTGAGAATGCTTCAGGTAAGGCTCATGCTTGGTTTATAGGTTTTGCACCAGCAGATAATCCTAAAGTAGCTATAAGCGTAGTATTAGAAAATGAAGGTTCAACTGGTGGGAAAAGTGCAGCTCCTATAGCCAGAGATTTGATGCTAGAGGTTTTAAATAAAATTTTAGAATAGATTATTTATATTAAATGATGTAAACTATACTAGTAGACTAAAATAGGAGGGGATAATGTGGCTGATGAAAAAAATAGAATATTAGAAAGAGAAGAGATTGATGTAAAATACAAATGGGATTTAGAATCAATGTATGAGAATGATCAATTATGGGAAGAAGATTTTAAAAAGGCACAAGAATTGGCAGAAAAAATAACAGAGTATGAGGGTAGAACTGTAGAAAGTAGTGCTACACTATTAGAAGTCCTTAAACTTAGAGATGAATTATTTAGATTAACTGAAAACGTAGTAGTATATGCAAGAATGAGGTCAGATGAAGATAGTAGAAATAGTACTTATCAAGCTCTTGCAGATAGAGGGATGAGTTTAGCAGCTCAAATAGAAGAAAAAGCTTCTTTTATAATACCTGAAATATTGTCATTGCAAGAAAGTGATTTGAAGAGGTATTTAGAGGAAGAAGAAGGGCTTAGGATATATGCTCACTATCTTGAAAAAGTATTTGGGAAAAAAGAGCATATATTATCTAAAGAAGAAGAGGCCTTACTTGCTCAAATGGGTGAAGTAGCAAATTCTCCTGAAAATATTTTTTCAATGCTAAGTGATGCAGATATAAAATTCCCAATCATTAAAGATGAAAATGGCAATGATGTTGAAATAACTCATGGAAACTTTATTCCATTGATGGAATCTAAAGATAGAAGAGTTAGAAAGGATGCTTTTGAAGGACTATATCATACTTACAAGGGATTTGAAAATACTTTTGCAGCTACGTTGAATGGATGTGTTAAGAAAAATATTTTTTATGCAAAAGCAAGGAATTATGATTCTAGTATAGAAGCTGCATTGGACCAAAACAATATACCAGTATCTGTATATGACAATTTAGTTGAATCAGTTAACAACAATCTTGATTCTATGCATAAGTATATGGAAATCAGAAAGAAGGCGTTGGGACTAGACGAACTTCATATGTATGATTTATATACGCCAATAGTGAAAGATGTGGATATTAAAGTACCTTTTGAAGAAGCTAAAGATATAGTTGCTAAGGGATTAGAACCATTGGGAGAAGATTATATAAAAATATTAAAAGAAGGATTTAATACTAGATGGATTGATGTTTATGAAAATAGGGGCAAGAGAAGTGGAGCTTATTCATCTGGAACTTATGATTCTAAACCTTTTGTATTGTTAAATTATCATGAGACATTGGACAATATTTTTACAACTGCTCATGAAATGGGACACTCGATGCATAGTTATTTTTCTAAAACTACACAGCCATATATTTATGGTGGATACAGCATCTTCTTAGCTGAAATAGCTTCCACTACAAATGAATGTTTATTGATGGACTATATGCTAAAAAATGTAAAAGATGACAGTGAAAAATTGTATCTATTAAATCACTATTTAGAACAATTTAGAACTACAGTATATAGACAAACTATGTTTGCAGAATTTGAAAGAGATATTCATAGATATGTGGAAAATGGTGGAGCATTGACTGCTTCCTATTTAAATGATACTTATAAAAAATTAAATGAAAAATACTATGGCAAAGAAATGGTAGTTGATGATGAAATAGCTAGTGAATGGGCAAGAATACCTCATTTTTATTATAATTATTATGTATTCCAATACTCAACCGGATTTTCATCAGCTGTATCCTTATCTCAACAAATACTTAAAGATGGCAAAGCTGCAGTAGATAGATATATTGGATTTTTAAAGAGTGGAGATTCAGATTATCCAATAAATGTACTAAAGAAAGCAGGAGTAGATATGACTACTAGTGAACCAGTAGATAGTGCATTGAAGTTGTTTGGTCAACTAGTAGATGAAATGAGTAAATTGATATAACAAAAAGCAAGGGAATTTTCCCTTGCTTTGTATTTTCCATAAAATCTATAGAAATTTGCTTTTTAAATTGTTCCAATACATATTTTCATCAAATACCAATCTAAATATGGTCATATTTGATATAGTAAAATATATTTCAATTATATCTTTATATGTATACTGGACCCCATCATTTATTATCAAAATAGAATTTTCATATAGAGATTCTGGCTTTATTTTTATAGTCATATCTCCGGGTACAATTGTGCTATTTGATAGTGAACGATAAGCTTTAGAACTTATAGGAGATAAAGGGGTTATTTGCATAGTTTTTAAAGTAGGGTATACAATGCTTCCCCCACTGGAAAAATTATAGGCAGTACTGCCAACAGGAGTGGCTACTATGATTCCATCTCCACTAAATTTTTCAAGGTGATTGTCATTTATGTATACTTCTAAATGAACTACTTTAGAAGCTATGCCCTTTATGACGATTTCATTTATGCCTATGAGTTTTACACAATTGGATTTAGTACATACTTTAGCTTCTAAAAGTGATATTTCTTCTACTAAATATTCTCCTTTTATGTATTTGTCTATAAATATATCTAGATTTTCAGGAAGTATTTCTTGAAAAAAACCTAAATGTCCAGTATTTATCCCTACAAAAGGTATCTTGGGAAAATTGAAATTGTGAACTGTTCTCAAAAAAGCTCCATCCCCACCAATGCAAATATTTAATGAAGCATTTTTGTCATATTTCTTTGGCACTACAAAACCCTTGTCTTCTAATTTTTTCGATAATATTTGAGAAGTTTTCCTAGAGTCATAATTGCTATTGGAAATAATATTTATTATTTTCTTCTTGTTCTGTGTCAAAAAATTCCCTCCTAAATAACCTTTTATTTAAAAATAAAAAGATTTTGATATAATAATAAATAATGTCATGTTTATATTATACAATAAAAGCTAAAATAATTGGAGGATAGAAATGGATTTGTTGAAAGAAAGTGAAAATGTAGTTCTATTTAAAGCAAAATGTGATGATATAACTGTAGAAGAAGTTCTTTTAAGCTACAATATTTCTGGAAGACTTTTCAGAAGACTAAAAAGGGAAAAGTCCATTTATTTAAATGGGAAAGCTGTGAAAACTAAGGAAAAAGTAAAATTAGGAGATATTGTTTCAATTGTCATGGAAGATGAAATAGATAATACGCTTCCTCAAGACATACCTTTATCTATAGTATATGAAGATTATGATCTTTTAGTAATAAACAAAGAGCCCAATATTGTTGTACATCCTACGAAAAGTCATTTAGAAGGTACAATTTCTAATGGAATAAGCTATTATTACAAGAAAAATAATATAAAAAAGAAAATCAGATTTGTAAATAGATTAGATATGGACACATCAGGCGTATTGATAGTAGCTAAAAATTCATTTAGTCATCAACAAATGGCTATACAATTTGAAGAAAATAGTGTGGAGAAAAAGTATTTAGCTCTAGTAGAAGGTATAGTTGAAATGGATGAAGATATAATAGATTTACCCTTGGGAAGAGAAGAAGATAAAAGTATTAAAAAGGTAGTTATGGAAGATGGGAAAAAGGCCAAAACTAGGTATAGAGTCGTAGAAAGATATAAAGATGCAACCCTTTTAGAAGTACAAATATACACTGGAAGAAGTCATCAGATAAGAGTACATCTAGAACACATTGGACATCCTATTATAGGTGATGTTCTTTACAATAGACCTAGTCCATTTATAGATAGGCAAGCTCTTCATGCATATTATATAGGAGCAAAACATCCAAGAACTAATGAGAGAATAGAGTTTCAAGTTCCACTTCCAGAAGATATGAAAAATTTAATAGAAAGATTAAAAGGTCCAGAAACTATTTAGTTTTTGGACCTTTTTCTTTATTTGATGGTTCTAATGCTTTCATCAGCTCAAACATTTTCATCATATCTTTAATCTTTTCTTTTTCATTTTCTTTCATACCGTCCATTAAAGATTCAGAAGCTTTCAGAAGTTCATTTGGATCATTTAAACTTTGAGGATTAGAAATTATAATTGATATTATATTCATCATGTATTTGTATTTGTCATAGTTAAGTATTATATTCATTGGGTAGTCCATTGATTTTATTTTTTCTTCAGGAATTTCTTGCTTTAATGTGGATATTATGTAGTTGAATTTTTCTTTATTGTTATCTATTCTAGCTGAGTTTATTTCCTGATAGTAGTTATTTGTTGATACAAAGTCTGCTACTTCGCATATTTTAACTATTTTTTCTGTCAAGAATAGAGATTTGTTGAGTATAGGTATTATTTCTTCTGGGAAATAGGGACCAATTTTTTTTAGAATGTTTATTTTTTTATAAGTATTATCTATATCTAAATTTTTTAAATCTAGTGAGATAGTTTTTTTATTTTCTTTTCTTTGCATAGATAAATATATTAAAAATATCAATACAATGGTTTGATTCATGATTTCCTCCTAATCAAAATTTAAAAATACTATTTATATTAGTTTATGATAGATGTTTTGAAATAGTTCTAGTTGAAAGTAATATATTTAAAATCGTATTCATAAATTAAAATATAAAGATTGAGGAGGGAATTTTATGGACGATTTTAAAAAAAAATTTGAAAATTTAGGGGATATAGAACCTACAGAAGAACAAATAGATAAGATAAAAGACATGGCAGATACTTATTCAGATGCTTCAGAAGATGAAATATTTTTTGAGATAATAAAACTAAATGAGAAAATGAAAACTGAGATGAGTAAAGAAGAATACGAAGATATGTTAGAAAAATTGGAAAGGATGCGCCCCCTTTTAGATGATGAGCAAATAGAAAAACTTGATAGGGTTCTTGAAGCACTTAAAATAAAATAGATGTAGCTTTTATACTGCATTAGCAAATGTAGGTAATAGACATTTATTCAAATTAATGCTATAATATTCGTAGATTATGTAAACTAGGAGGAAAAGCAATGAATATGAATAAAAAGACCAAAATACTTCTATTTCTCATAATTTCTATTGCGTTAGTTTCAAGTATTTATTTGTATATGAATAGTAAAAAAGATTATAGCGATATTTCATATTCAAAATTTATAGATTATGTAAAAAAAGGTCAAGTAGAAAGAGTAGAACTAAAAGATAGTCCTAGAATTTCAGGAAAATTGAAATCAGGTGAATATTTTATTACTGACAATCCTAGAACAGAAGATTTTAAAGAGATGTTGCTTGTGAATGATGTAAAGGTATTAGAATCAAGTGGAAATTCAACTCTTATTCAGGGTATTTCGTTTCTCTTGTTTCTGTGTGGAATGGGAATTGTTGGATATTTTTTAAATAGCAATATTAATAAACAGGCTCAAAAAGAAATGGCTTTTTTATCGGATATAGAAGGCAAAAAGTCAGATAGCACTATCACTTCTTTTGAAGATGTGGCTGGAAATGAAGAAGCAAAAGAATCATTAAAAGAATTGGTAGACTTTATTCAAAATCCTGAAAAGTACAACAGATATGGAGCTAGAATACCTAGAGGAGTTTTACTATATGGACCTCCGGGGACTGGTAAAACTCTTCTTGCCAGAGCTTTGGCAGGAGAAGCAAATGTACCATTCTTTTCAGTATCAGGTTCTGATTTTATTCAAGTCTATGCAGGACTTGGTGCAAGCAGAATAAGGGCACTTTTCAATAAAGCGAAACAATGTGGCAAGAGCGTTATATTTATTGATGAAATTGATGCACTAGGTAAAAAGAGGAAAGGAAATTTTTCAAGTGGTGGAAATGATGAAGGTGATAGAACTTTAAATGCATTGTTGACTGAGATGTCAGGTTTTAGTAGCAATGAAGGAACAATTGTAGTTGCTGCTACCAATAGAGTAGATACATTGGATGAGGCCTTGTTAAGACCTGGTAGATTTGATAGACAAATAGAAGTAGGTTTGCCTGATATAAATGCGAGATATAAGATATTGAAACTTCATGGTGAAAACAAGCCATTATCTGAAGAGGTAGATTTGAAAAAAGTTGCTTTTCAAACTTCCTATTTTAGTGGAGCAATGCTTGAAAATTTGATGAATGAATCTGCTATGATAGCTGCAAGAAATGATGATTCTTTTATCACTATGGATCATATAAACAAAGCTTTTTATACTGTATTAGTTGGAGAAGAAAAGAAGGATAGAACTTCCATCCCAGTTGGAGATAAAAAAATCACAGCTTATCATGAAGGAGGACATGCTCTAGTAGCTAAAAAAGTTTCAAAGGAAAATAGAGTGACGAAAGTAAGTATCATACCTAGTACAAAAGGTATGGGTGGATTTAGCATGAATATTCCTCCAGACAAGATGTATCAAACTAAGGATGATATAAAAAATAGTATCATGGTAGCTCTAGGAGGAAGAGCTGCAGAAGAAATCATTTTTGGCAAGGACAAGATTACAACAGGAGCATCAAGTGATTTACAAAAAGCTACAGAGATGGCCTTTAATATGATAAGTGTTTATGGAATGGATGAAGAATTAGGACTTGTAAATTATGCAGAAATATTAGGACAAAACATTGGAAGCAATTCAATGCTTATAGAAAGAGTTAAGACTATAATAGATAATCTATATGAAGAAACTAAAAAAGTAGTTTATGAAAACATTAATTATTTAAACAATATAGCTTCAATGCTTCTTGTAAAAGAAGTATTGGACGAAGAAGAGGTAAATGAACTAGTCAATTAAACTAAAATCATATAAAATATTTGCTATAATGAAAATGAGCACTTGAAGTCTAATAAAATAGAGGTTATAATAATTATAGAGATGTTTCTGCGGTGTACGTATCCTAAATAATTCAACCGACATTGTATAGACGGGAGTCTGAGTTCAGTAATCTATGGTATGCCTTTTTAAAAGGAAACCAAAAATTATTGACAGGAAACCCACCTTGTGAGAGGCGGGTCTGAATTAGGTGGGAGGCGGCATTGCGGGAATACAAAAGCTCCTTAGGGTTAAACCCTAAGGAGCTTTTGTATTCCCGCAATTGTAAACATGACAAGAGAGTAGAGATAGATAGAGTATATATTTAAGCAATATGGATGGGGAATTTCTTTCTCTCTTTATAAATAAAAATATATTTAAACCCCAATTCTCTTAACAATTTTTCCGCTTCCTTGTAGTTATATCCCACATCTTCAGGCCTATGAGCATCAGAACCTATAGTTATTATTTCTCCACCTAATTTTTTATAAAGTTTCAAAAGTTCAATTTTAGGATGATAGTAGGGAAGTCCGTATCGAATTCCAGAAGTATTTAATTCAATCCCTTTTCCTAAAGAAATGACTTTTTCAAATATTTTTTCTATCAATTCTTCATATTCTTCATGCTTAGGTATCAATGCTGAGTCTTTAAAATATCTATCTATTAAATCTATATGTCCCAATATATCATAGTTTTCAAAAACATTGACACTATTAAGCATTTCTTCATAGTATTTTAATACTCCATCTAAAGGGTCTTTATTTTCCAAATAATTATCTACATAAATGTCTTTATTTTCAACTGAATGAATAGACATGAGTACATAATCAAAAGGATTTTCATTTATAAAATCATCATATCTTTTGTTTAAATGAGATTGCATACCTATTTCAACCCCAGTTAAAATTTCTATATTTCTAAAATATTTATACTTGACTTGTTTAGATTTTTTAAAATAATCAACAGCATGGAAAACGATGTCCAAATTCCTTTCTGTAGCTTCAAGTTCAATGTGATCAGTAAAACATATACATTTCATATTTTTTTCTATTGCTTTTAAAACCATATCCTCCATTGAATACCTGCAATCTATCGAGAAATCGCTGTGAACATGAAAGTCATACATTTGCAACACTCCTATTTATATATATCATACTTAGAATATTCTACTTTATAATCTGTAATAAGTAAAGATTAAATGCTAAAACTTTCTTTGTATTGCAGTCTATAAAGATCCGTAGTACATACATTTTTGCCTTCCCTATATGTTTTGGCACTCAAAATAAATTGCCTTATATATCAATTATAATTAAATATTCTGAAAATGAAAGCTAAAAATAGAAATGCAACCCCGATTCGAATCTGATTGAACTTGTCCTATCTATGATATACAATAAAGTCAAGTTGGAAGTATTATCCATTGAATTGCAATTTTGATTGTATATATTGCTATGAAAAAAATGAAAGACAAAATGTAACCATGCCTAAGGATGTTCAAGATAAAATAGTGGAATTTGTAAAACAGCAAACAAAATATGTAGAAAGTATAAATATAGGGTGGTATGGTGGAGAACCTTTATTGGCATTTGATGTTGTTAAAGATATTTCTGAAAGAGTAATGAATATATGCAAAGAAAAAGATATTATGTACAGTTCATTCATTGTAACAAATGGATACAAATTAACCAAAGATATTTCAGCAGACTTAGAAAGATTACATATTAATTCTGCTCAAATAACATTAGATGGAACTGAAGATACACATAATAAAAGATGTCCTTTGAAAGGTGGATAAGGAACTTTTCGTAAGATATTAGAGAATATGTCGGAATTAGTAGATATTTTGCCAGATATATCTTTAAGAATTAATGTGGACAAAGAAAATGTTGAAAGAGTTGATGAAATACTAGAAGAATTAGACAAGTTTGGGCTTAAAATAAAGTATATGCCTATTTGGGTTATGTAGAGCCTATAAATGATTGCTACTCAACAGGTAAATGCTTAACTATGAAGGAATATTCTAATATAGATTTTGAATTTAGTGATAAACTCAAAAAACTTGGATTTGTAGAAAATAATATTTTCGGATATCCAAATTTGAAAACTAATTTTTGTGGTGCAGATAAAACTAATTCATTAGTAATTGATCCTAATGGGGACACATATAAATGTTGGTCTGATATAGGAATGGTTGAATATAAGGTGGGAAATATTATGGACAATATTTCAATGAATACAGATAAATATATGAAATATATTCTTTATGATCCAACCCAAGATAATGAATGTATGAATTGCAAGATGCTTCCAATATGTATGGGAGGATGTCCTAGGAGGAGGATAGATGGTAAAGTTGATAGATGTAGTTCATATAAATATGTATTAAAAGAATATTTGGAAAAGACAGCAATTATTAAGAAAGAAGAATTGAGAAAAAACAAGACCGTGAAGCTTAATAAATGCTTGTTTATTTTGGAATAGAATGTGCACATTCTAGATATAAACATCAAAACAGAAAGGGGGATAAAAGTGGAATACTTAATAAATGGTACTAGTTATGGACCTAATGATGTTTGTTTTGGTAAGTGTGACTGTAAAGGTCAGTATATAGAACCATGTATAAAAACATGTACAAGAATTGAACCTTGTGCATGCAAGGCAAATTTCTGTGGTGCAGAAATTTGTTCACCAGTAAAAATACAGCCAGCAAGTAAAAAATAGAGTTATAGATTATATGAAGGAGATGACACAATGTTAAACAACAAAAAAATACTTATATGGGCTGTTGTTATAGTTCTACTAGGAATAGCAGTATATGTTTTAGTTTCAAGCAATATGGGGGAACTTAAAGAATTGACGGAGGAAGAAAAAATAGAAGATTTTAGGTATATGTATGATATCATGAAAGAGAACTACCCTCATTTTTATAGTATTGAAAAAATGTATGGATACGATTGGTTAGGTCATAAAGAGGAATTTGAAAAAGAAATAAGAGAGACCAAAGATAATATGGAATTTTTTCATACTCTAAATGCAATTTTGATGAATAAACTTCACGATCCACATACTGGAGTATTTGTTCCTACTGGCTATAAAGAATTTTTAGATACTATAAAACAATATAAGTTAGCGGATGAAACGTTCGGTTCTTATAAAAAAATGTTCAAAAGATCTGAAAACAAGTATAAAGACTGGGATGAAATATTTGCTAAAACTTATTTAGATAACTATGTAAAAATAGATGATATAGAGACAAATATATATTCAAGAAATATTATAGATACTCAAATATTAGAACAAAATAAAATAGCTTATTTAAAAGTAAGTTCCTTTTCCATAGATTGTTCCTACGGACAAAAAATGTATAATAAAGAAAAAGAAGAAATAATTGATTTCTTAAAGAACGTGAAACATTATCCATATTTAATAATAGATATTTCAGGCAACGGAGGAGGAAGTAGCATATATTGGCTAGAAACAATAATAGATCCACTGCTAAATCAAGAACTTAGTGAAGTTAAATACGAAAATATTTGTATTGTTCGCGGAGGAGATTATTCAATGAAATATTTTGAAAAAGCACATCCGGATATACGAGAAAACAAAATAGAGAAATTGAAATGTTATAGTTCTATGCCCAAAGAGGTAAAAGAAAACTTCCAATATTATAGAATAGATAAAGTTGATAATAGTGTATTGCCAAGTAGGAATCCTATAGGATTTAGTGGGAAAATATTTTTGATAATTGATGAAAATGTATTTTCAGCAGCAGATGAATTTGCAATGTTTTGCAAGCAAAGTGGATTTGCTACATTGGTTGGATGTAATACTAAAGGGTCAGGGGGAAATGGTACTATGTTTATAGGCCTTCCAAATAGTGGGCTTATAGTCCGTGCTGAATTAGAGATGTTGTTAAATGAAGACGGGACTTCTCATTTTGAGACGGGAACAGTACCAGATATAGAAATAGAAAAAGATGATGTTGGAGATTACAATATAAAAGTAATGAAAGAAATAATCAATATGATTCATTCAGAAGAAACTGAGAAATAATTAGCATTCTAAAATTAGAGAAAGTAGCTGATTTATATGAAAATATTTAAATTTGTTAAAGAATATATATTTAAATATAAAATTCAATTATTCATATTTTTGATATTTTCTATTATTTCATGGATAATATCAATAGGGCTGCCTTATATAACAGGAAACTATATAGATTCGTTGATGAATTTTCAAAACAGACAAACCATAATTAATTTCACCATAAAAATACTTTTAATAGGAATAATAAACATCATTTCATCATTTGTAGTTAGTTATTCCTATGTGAAAGTTCAAACAAAATCTGGAATGGAACTGAACTTTAAAGCATTAGAGCATATAAGTAAAATGCCTATACTATATTTTAAAAATCTTGACAGTGCATATCTAAATCAAAGAATTAATTCAGATAGCAACACATTGATTTCTTTTGTATTGAGCAATTTTTTAGACATTCTGATTAATGCTTTGACCCTTATAATTGTATTCTATATTTCATTTAAAATAAACAGAAAATTAACCATGATATTGATACCCCTCATTCCCTTATACTTAGCCATATACTTCGTATTCAAAAAACCATTATTTAAATCTGGATATGAATTGAAAGAAAATCAAAACAAGTTCTTTTCAAAGATGAATGAACAACTTTACAATATAAATTTAATTAAACTGAACTCCACTTTTGAAGAATCTCAAAAACAGCTTAGGACAAGTTTCTCAACAATGTTTGAATCACTATTAAAATATACAAGAATATCATATATTTTTTCAAGCAGTGACTCCATGACCATGATAATATCTCAAATAATAATATTTTTCTTTGGAGGAATGGAGATAATAAATGGGAATTTAACCATAGGACAATTCACTATAATAATCAGCTACTTTTCCATGATAATGGGATGTATAAGCTATTATTTAAACTTAGGGAAATCCTATCAAGATGCACTAGTTTCATACAATAGATTAGAAGAAATATTAAATGAAACTAAAGAAATAAATGGGGACAAAAGAATAAACAGTATTGATACAATAGTCCTTAAAGAAGTTTGTTTTTCATATGATGATACTAATAATATCATAGATAATTTTAACTATACATTTAAAAAAGGCAATATTTATGGAATCATTGGACAAAATGGTACAGGGAAAAGTACCTTTATAAATTTAATACTTGGACTTTTCAACAATTATTATAAAGGAAATATCTATTACAATTCAATAGAATTAAAAAAATTAGATATGTATTATATTAGAAAAAGAATCATAGGAATTAGTGAACAAGAACCTGCATTAATTAATGACACAATTGGTAAAAATGTAACCTATGGAATAGATATATATAATTATGATGACATTGAAACTATACTGAAAAATTTAAATTTAGACATAAATAAATTTCAAGATGGATTAAATACAAACATACATGAAGCTGCAAACAACATATCTGGAGGGGAAAAACTAAAGATATCCTTGGCTAGAACATTTTTAAAAAATCCCGATATGATCATATTAGATGAACCAACATCTGCCCTAGATGTAAATAGCATTGAAAAATTAGAATTTATACTGAAGGAAATAAAGAAAGATAAGATAATCATCATAGTTACTCACAACAGAGATATATTGGATATATTGGATGAAATCATTGATTTAAATGTAGTAAATAGTTTAAACTGCGAAGCTTAATTTCCTTAATCAAAAACATGAGTTTATCTTATGGCTGTATAAAGATTGGGAAATCAGGGATGGTTCGAAACGACCAAACCTTGACTCAAATTTGATTGATAAGTTTTTATAATGAAAGGGGTGATAAATAATGTTTAAAAAGTTTTTATTTATAATGACTATCATCATGGCATTATTTATTATTAGTCCTAGAAAACAAAATGATATGTTTATATCTGCTGAAGATGATGCAATAGAATGGAACAATTATAAAACTGAAAATATTTCATTATGATTGAATGTCTATATTATAAAATTTCTTACAATTTAATATGAGCAAATCTCTCAAATCGTATTGATTTAAAATTTCAGAAAAACTTATGGCTTTTTTTAGTGAATCTTTATAACTATCATATCCAAGAAGATATTCAGCAATGCCTTTTCTAAAATATAAAAGATTTAATCCATTATAATCTCTGTGTTTATTACAATAATCTATGCCTAAAATAGAGTATTCTAAAGCTTTTTCATTCATAGCAAGTCTATGATAAGTATAAGATAGATTGTAACATATTTTAGGATAGATATTATCATTAGGTTCTACTGATTTCATGCAAAATTCCATAATTTCTAGACTTTTTTCCGTAGATTCTAATTTATTCATTAGCAGGGCTATGTTCATTAAAATCCTTAACTCCATGGAATTATACACATAGGATGTATATTTATCAAGTGAAAACTTAGGAGTAGTTATTTTTATAGCATCTACTAGTTTATCCAGCGATTCATTAGGCTTATTATACTTTTTATTTAATATTATGGATTCGATCAATAGTACAAGTTGATTAATCGCACTAATGAAGTATGGGTGCGAAGTGCTATTAAGTAGGGTTTTTAAATCTTCTAATTCCACAGATAAGGTTTCAAACTCATCTCTATCAATTTTAGATTCTATTCTATTTTTTAATTCTTCAAAAGCATAATAATCATGAAATCTATAGTTGAGTAGAAGCTCATTTAAATCTGTTTTCAATACAGAAGATAATAAATCTAGTGTTTCTTGTTGAGGTACCACTTTACCTGTTTCAATTTTTCTTAAAGTATCTACATGTACACCTGATAGTTTGCTTACATCATTTTGGGTAAGGTCTAAACTATTCCTAATGCTACGTATTTCTGACCCAAAGCATTTAAGATCATAATACAAAGTACTCAACCCCTTTAAATATAACCTTTAGGACAACTCTATTGAATTTGTTTAGGGTTGTCTTATCTATGCTATATATTATAAAATTTAATAAAGAATATGTAAAGGAAATGCCTCTTTTATAAATAGAAATACATAAAAATCTTTTTACTAGGAAATATATTATTGAGTAGTATTTGGAGGTGATTCTATGGATATGAATACAAAGGAAGTGTTGAAAAAGAAAATCCTGGATACGCAAGAGTCAGTTAGAGATTTTGAAATGTATTCAAAAAAGGTAGAAGATGAAGAACTGGCTATGTTATTTAAAGATTTTGCTGAGGAGTGTGGATACCAAGCAAGTAAACTTCAAGAAGTACTTAAAAGATTGGACTGAAAAAATAGGGAAATTAAATTTCCCTATTTTTTTGTTGTATTACCTGTAATAAGTGTATAATAGATATAAATGAAAAATATATAGGGGGAGATTTGTGTGAGTAGACCTTTAATTTATGCTCATAGGGGAGCTTCTTCTTATGCTCCAGAGAATACATTTGCATCTTACAAAATGGCTATTGAGATGGAAGCAGATGGAATAGAGATTGATGTCCATAAAAGCAAGGATGGTCATTTAGTTGTATGTCATGATGAAAAAGTTGATAGGACAACTAATGGAAAAGGATATATAAAAGATTTGACAGTAGAAGAACTTAAACTTTTAGATGCAGGAAGCTGGTTTAATGAAAGTTTTGCAAATGAAAGAATTCCATTGCTTGAAGAAGTATTGAAATTGGTAAAAATGGAAAATATACTATTAAATATAGAATTAAAAAATGGGCCAGTATTTTATGAAAATATAGAATTAGATGTAGTCAATGCAATTAGAGCTTATGGATTAGAGGAAAAAGTAATCATTTCTTCTTTTAATCACTATAGTCTTGTTATTGTAAAAAAATTGGAGCCTAAAATCAAAACAGGTATACTATATATTGCTGGAATGGTATCACCATGGAAATACGCGAAGAGCATAGGATCTGATGCTATTCATCCATTGTTTATGACTATTAATGATGAAGTTGTAAAAGAATGTATTGAAAATGGTATCATGGTGAATCCGTTTACAGTAGATAGAGAAAGTGATATGATATTAATGAAAAACATAGGTGTTTCAAGTATCATAACTAATCGTCCAGATGCTGGAAGAAAGATTTTTTATTCAATTTAATTTATTGAGAAAGGCTGATACAGATGAAGAAAGTGAAGATAATTTTAAATCCATCTTCAGGAAGACAGATAATACAACGAAGAATAGATGCAATATGCAAACAACTTATTGATGACGGATATACAGTAAGCAAGTTCTTAACTAAAGAAAAAAACGATGCTATGTATGAGACCATTAAATGCTGTAGTGAAGATTGGGACTTGATTATAGCTTGTGGTGGTGATGGTACGGTAAATGAAGTGGCAAAAGGAATTGTTTTGGGAGGAAGAAAGATACCAGTTGCTATATTGGCAGCTGGAACAGTAAATGACTTCGCCAATTACTTAGATTTGCCAAGGACTAGTGGAGAATTCTATGAGATGATAAGAAATGGCAATACTTTAGATGTGGATTTAGGTAGGACTAAGGATGAATATTTTGTCAATGTTGCAGCTAGTGGACTCTTGACCAATGTAGGATATCAGGTTCCTCCAGAGACAAAAGCTATATTGGGTAGAATGGCATACTATATAGAGGGGATAAAAGAGATACCCAAACAAAAATTTAGACCCATAAGAGTGAAATTTGAAAGTAAAGAATATACAAGTAGAGAAGATATGCTACTTTTCTTGATCTCAAATAGTTCTTCAATAGGAGGATTTAAGAAATTAGCTCCAAAAGCTAATGTTTCAGATGGTATGTTAGACAGCATCATTATAAAAAAATGTGATGTTCAAGATTTGATGAGTATATTTATTAGTATATTTAGTGGAGACCATATTCATCACCCTAGTGTGGAATATTTTAAGACTGAAAAGATAACAATTTATACTGAAGAGGATGTTCCAATAGACATAGATGGAGAATATGGTGGGAAATTGCCTGCTACTTTTGAAGTGGTACCAAATAGTTTCAGAATACTCGTAAGATAAAAAAGCGGCTTTGCTGCTTTTTTGTTTATATATATGAAAAATATTGATATAATACAAATAAAGAAAGTGAATACATTTATTCTTCTTTTTTATAGATATATTTAAAGGATTTCTTTAAATATACTAGAATATATAAAAATAGAAGAATAATATTGGGGGAGATTTTTTTGGATGATAAACAAGTATGTGAAAATGTAATTGAAATAGAAAAATATTTGAGAAAAGTAGACTATATCATAAGAAAAAAAGGCAGAGAAATACTAAATGATTTTAATATTACAGTTCCACAGTTTACTGCTCTTCAGATTCTCATAAGTGAAGGAGATTTGACTATAGGTGAGTTAAGTCAAAAGATGGCTTTAGCTTGTAGTACTATAACAGATTTAATAGATAGAATGGAGAAAAGTGGATTGGTTGTCAGGAAAAAAGATGATAAAGATAAAAGAGTAGTAAGAGTAGAAGTTCAACCAATTGGGTATGAAATAGTTCAAAAAGTACTAGATAAAAGAATAGATTATCTTGCTGAAAAGCTTAAAGGTTTCAAAGGTGAAGATAAAAAATTTTTAAGAGAGGCATTAGAATCTCTTTATGTTGCTATGAAAGATGACTAAAAAATTTTTATATAAATAAAGGGGAAAATTGTTATAGTTACGAGGGGAAGAATGGATATGAAAATAATAGACAATAGATATAAAATTGAAGAATTGATATCTGAATCACTAAGTGGAAGTTCATACTTAGTTACTGATTTGTGGAATAATGATAAAAGACATTTTTTGAAATTTTACAACTATGCCTATAACAAGTATATGAATATAATTAATTATTTAATGAATGAATTTATTTATATATCCAATATAAGGCATAAGAACTTGTTGGCAAGTGAAAATTTTAAAATTGTGAAATCCATAGATAGGGAAAAAATGTGGGTAAATCAATATTATTGTATTACAGAATATGTGGATAAGCCTACTTTGGAAGAGGTTCATGAAGAATTGTCTTTGCATGAAAAGCTATATATTATATTGCAATTGTGTACAGTATTAGATTTCTTGCATTTTAGAGGAATTGTGTATAAACATCTGACTCCTAAAAACATATATGTTTTTGAAGATGGTCAAATAAAAATCAAAGATTTAGCAACTATAAATGAAGAAGTTATTGACAATGATTACAGTGATATAGATAGATTCTTCATAGCATCGGAAGTTTTGCTAAAATTAAATATTGTTGACGAAAAGGCAGACTTTTATTCATTGGGAATGCTAATAAAATATCTATTTCAAGAAGATTTAGACAATACATTTTTATATGATATTAAAAATAAAAATATACACAATTTAAATGATGAACAAATCATATTTTTAAATAATACAATAGAGGATTTGACACGAAAAAGCACTTCGAATAGGATAGGAAACTTAAAAAAATTGATATCAGATTTTAATAGTTATTTTTCTCTTGATTATGTTGTTGATTATAGAGAAGAAAGAGAAGTATTAAATTTTAACACCAAAATAGTAGGCAGAGAAAATGAAATAAAGCAATTACTTGGTATTGATAGAAATTTTGAAGAAAACAAATATGATTTTAATTTGTTTATTGTAGAGGGCGAGGAGGGCATTGGGAAAACTAGATTTTTAAAGGAAATAAACTCTATATTAGAGCTAAAAGGAAGAGAAGTTTATCAAATAGATATAAAAGAAAAAGAAGATATAAGTTTTAAAACTGTAGAAAATGTATTACGACAGATGATAAAATATGCCCCCAAAAATTTAATAGATAAATATGGCTCTGAACTTATAAAGATAATACCTGAATTGAGATTTATAGATGATATATTGCCATCTCCCAATTTACCTGAAGAAAAAGAAAAATTAAGATTATATGATAGAATAGCAAATTTTGTCAAAGATTTGGCAAAAGAAAATCCAATATATATAATTATTGACAATATTCACAATGCAGATGAAGATACTTTGAGACTTATCAATTATATACTACAAAATACAAATGGAGTTCCTCTGCTATTTATTGCATCATACAATGAAGATAAATTAGAAGGGAAAAATATAAATACATTAGTTGCAGATTGGAAATTGAGAAAAAATACAAGAAGTATAAAATTATCTAAATTGGGGCTTTATGAAATCGGAGACATGGTACAGTATATATTAGGAATTAATTTTAGACCTTTAAATTTCTCTACAGCAATTTTAAAGGAAACTTTAGGAAATCCTCGATATATTGAACTTATACTACAGGATTTATTTGCCATAGGAGAATTGTGTATAAATGAAAACGGAAATTGGAATTTAATAAGTATTACCTACTCAGATATATATATGCCATCAGATTTAGATGAAACCTTAAAGAAACAATTGAATTTACTTGAAAATCAATCATTAGAACTTTTGAAAATTATTTCTATATTCAATATTCCTGTATCCAAAAATGTAGTTTTTCAAATGCTTAATGTTGAAACTAATGAATTGAACAATATGATAGAAAAGTTAGTTTCTATGAAGTTGCTAGACGAAAGACTTGGGGATTGGGGATATAGCTATACTTTTTACAATATGCGACTTAAAAAATTGCTTTATTATGAACTAGGTGATCAGGAAAAGGTAAACCTTCACAAAAGAGCATCTGAAGTTTTAGAAAATATATATAGCATGGAGGGTAGAGAAAATATAGATGAGCTTGTATATCATTTAAAGATGTCAAATCAATCTGACAAAGCTGTGGATTATTTGATAAGACAAGCTAAAAAAGTTCAATTCATATTGAGTTCAGAAGCTCTTTCTTTGTGGGAAAAAGCAAATGAATTACTAAAAGATAAGAGAAGTGAATTAAGACTAGAAGTTCTGGAAAATATGGGGAAACTATTTACCCTACGTGGAGAAAATGAAAAGGCCCTAGGAGTTTATAAAGAAATATTGGTTGAAGCTATTGAATTTAATCAAAAAAAATACATTGTTAAAAGCAAAAATAATATGGGTGATATATATTATAGGAGAAATGAAGTAGAAGATGCATTTAAAGTAGGATTGGAAGCTGAGAAAATCGCATATGATATAAATTACGTTGGAGGAATTTTGCATTCAAAAGTACTTTTGTCAAAACTATATGCTTTGAAAGGTAATCTAGATTTGGCACTAGATGAGATAAAAAAGGCACTAGATTTAGCACTAAGAGAAAATAGAGAAGAAAATCTAGGATATATTTATAATCAAATAGGAATTATATATTATTACAATGGAAATGTAGAATTGGCAAGGGAATCTTTTAAAAAGAGTATAGAAGTTTTTCAAAATACAAAAAACTATATAGAAATGACGAAACCTCTAAATAATATAGGTATTATCTATCTTGATTGTTATGGAGATGATGAAAAGGGAATAAAATGTTATGATAGGGCTTTAGATATATGTAACAAATATGGATATTGGGAAATGGAATTGGTCATTTTGAACAATACAGGTGAGACCTGTATGAACAACTATGAGTACAGAAAGGCAAGAGATTATATAGAAAAATCAAGGAATATAGCTATCGATATGGAAGATAGAAGCATGATTTTTTTGACCAATGTAAATTTGGGAGAAATATATTTATTTACTGGAGAGTACGATAGTGCATTTAATTGTTATAGCTTTTTAAAAGAAGAGTTTGAAAAAAATCCTTCTTTTACAAAAGAAATAGTTAATCAGTACTATGCTTTTTTAGGAAACTTTTATTTTAAATTTGGACAATGGGATAGTGCACAAGAATATTATGAAAAAAACATAAGAGAATTTAAAGATTTTAAATTGAATTATTATTTGAGATCAAAATCAAGAATTATAATTATAGATTATTTAAGAGATAGGATATTTGACAAAGATGGAATTGAAGAAATAAGAAATGAATATAGAGAAATCAATATAAATAGAGATAGAATAAAAATTTTAACTGAGTTTGTAGCTATATCGATTTTATATGGAGACAAGGAATATGCTTATGAAATTTTAGAGGAAATAAGGAGTATATCAGATGTTCCTTATTCAGATGTTTTAAACAATGTCCAAAAATTTATAATATTCAGCATGAAGGAAGATAGTATTCAATATCTTATGGAAATTGAAAATAAAATCAAAGATATGGATTTCCCTGAACTTAATTTATTTATGAACTATGCCATTGGGAGAAAGAGCTATTCAAGAGGAGAATATTATAAAGCTATAAATTATTATTTGGAATCTTTAGATATAATGTATAGATTAGTTAAGAAAATACCAGATAAAAGTTTTCAAAAAAGTTATATAGAAAGTCATCAAGGTGACGAAATAAAACATGAAATAAAAAAAATTTTCAAAGAAATATTTGACATAGAAGTTCATTGTGTCTATACAGCTGATATAGCTTCAGGGAAAACTGATATAGAAAATTATTTTGATTTTAAGACATTGTTTGATTTAATAGGAGATGAAGATTTTTCGAAGATTGTTGGTGATAGTTTTTCAAATAACTATATAAAAGATGTAAATAATGTAAATGATCTCATCATGAAATTTGATGATGACTATAAGCACAATTTAGATATTATATTGAGGTATTTAGCTAAAGAAACTGTTGCACAAAAAGGAATTATATTTTTATGCAATGAAGAAAATGATGAATTTGAGGTCATTGCCAGGTTAAAAGATGAAAATATTTCTATGGTCAATGAAAGCATAATAAATATTGTAGAAAAAAGAAAAGATGGGATAGTCATAAAAAACACATTTGGTTACAATAAAAACAATGTGTTTGAAGTTCTTTTGTCTATGGATACCAAAGCATTGATATGTATGCCTATAATCAGAAGGGAAGGGGATATCAAAGAAAATTTAAATGAGAGAAGAAGGAAAAGCTTTGTTATAGAGGATAAAATTGTAGGATATATATATTTAGAAACAGACAGATTATTTAATAGATTTGATTTTGAAAGATTAAATTTGGTAAAATCTCTTTCTCATTTAGCTTTTTTAAATATAGAAAACTACAATCTTAAAATTCTATCTACTATAGATAAGATGACAGGCATATATACAAGGAAGCATTTTGATACATTATTCAGGGAAATTTTATATATATCAAAGAAAAACGATGGAAAGTTTTCTCTATTGATGCTTGATATAGATAAATTTAAAAATATAAATGATACCTATGGACACAGAAAGGGAGATGAAGTACTAAGTTTGATAGGTAAGACACTTCTTGAAAGTACTCGTTCAACAGATATTGTTGCTAGATATGGGGGAGAAGAATTTATAGTAGTATTGCTAAATACTGAGGAAAAAGAAGCAGTAGAAATAGGAGAAAAAATCAGAAAAAAAATAGAAGAATTAGAAATACCAAATATGGATTACCCTCTCACTATAAGCATTGGTATTTCACTATATCCTGAACATAGTCAATATAAAGAAGAATTGATTGAAAAGGCAGATCAAGCACTTTATTGTGCAAAAGAAAAAGGTAGAAATAGAGTTGTATTGTGGGATTCAAATATAGCAAATAATCTCAACAGGGGAGATAGACTTGCGGGAATTATTTCTGGCAACACAGTTCAAGATCAAAGGAATGTACTTGCCATAATGGATGTAGTTGATTTATTGAAAAAGGATATAACTAAAGAAGAGAAAATATATGAATTTTTAGGACGAATTATTGAAACGGTTGATGCAGAACATAGCATATTGATACTTATGAATGATTTAGGTAAGACAGAAAAAATATTTGCTAGGAAGAGATTTGCTTCAGATTGGATAAAACCTCCTAGATACAACAAAAAAATCATAGAAAAAGCAGCAAAAAATAAAAAAGGAGAGTTTTTAATTGATTGGGAAAATATAAAAGATATTGATGTAATATCAGGTGCTCCAAACTGGCAATCGACCATAGTTATACCGCTTGTAGTTAAAGAAGTTGTTAAGGGAATAGTTTATTTAACTGTTCCATTAAGGGAAAAAGAATTTGATTATAACAACTACAATTTGGTAAACACTATATGTGAAGTTTTTTCTGCTGTTATTTAATCTAAATCACAGTATTTTTCTTGCCGAAGAAAATAGAAATGTGATATAATATAGAAAATCATTTATTTGATATGAGGAGGATAAAAATGGCAGCAACAATAAAAGATGTTGCAAAGCTAGCAGGAGTATCTATTTCTACGGTATCAAGAGTCATAAATGACTCAAAGCCAGTGAGCTCTGAGGTTAAAGAAAAAGTATTAGCTGCTATTGAGGAGTTAGGCTACAAACCCAATGAGGTAGCTAGAACTTTGGTTACTAAAAAATCATATTTGATTGGAGTTATAGTATCAGATATTGGTAACTCTTATGTGGCTCAAATGGTTAGAGGAATTGAAGAAGTAGGAAGAATGTATAATTATGATATTCTACTATGCAGTAGCTATGGCGACAAAGACACAGAACTGAGATTTATTCAGCTATTAAATAGAAAGCAAGTAGAGGGTATAATACTCATATCAGAAATTATGAATGAGGAAATAAAAAATCAAATAGCGAGTTCAAAAATTCCCTTTGTATATTTAAATAGGCATTATTATATTAGTGATTTTCCTACCGTTTCTATAGATGATTTCGATGCTTCCTATGAAATGACAAACTATTTGATAAGTTTAGGGCATAAAAATATAGCTTATGTTTCTGTAAAGGATGAAAATAGTTATTCAGTGGAAAATTTAAAAATATCAGGATATAAAAAGGCTATAGAAGAATTTGGTGAAGGTGATGAAATAGTTATTTTTACCAATGAATATACAGTAGAAGAGGGCTATGAGATAGGGAAAGATATACTTAAACTTGTGGATGAATATGATGTATCAGCAGTTTTTTGTAGTCATGATGAATTGGCAATAGGACTTATAAATTTTTTGCATGATAAAAATATTAGAGTTCCCCAAGATATATCTGTAGCAGGATATGGAGATATAAAAATAGCATCGGTATTTAGACCTGAGCTTACTACAATCAAGGAACCTCACTATGATATGGGGGCTGTAGCCATTAGACGAATAATCAAAGAATTAAAAGGGGAAGAAATTGATAAAACACAAATAAAATTACCATTTCAAATAGTGAAGAGGGGAAGCTGTGAAAAAGTTGAATGCTAAAAAACTAAAACCTGTATTTACACTTTTTTTGATAAGTATTGTGGTTGTAGTTGTTTTATCTTTAATTAAAAATCCAGGATTGAATTTTATAGAAAGATTGAGTAATAATTTTTTTGTGGTAGGTATTGTATACCTTGCAGTAGGAGTGATGTTTGAAATAACTTCATGGTCTTTTACTAGAAAATATATTAAAAAACCTATTGACAAAGAAGAAATAGAAGAGCTTAAGTATAGTCACAAAGACGCAGGAGTTGTTTCTAGTATGAACAAGGACAAAGAATACGAGAGAAGAAAAGAAATATTGAATTTATTGTGGAAGATATTCACAATAGTAGGTGCAGTTGATTTTGGATTATCTATTTTAATGATATTGTTTATTTAAAAATAAATTTTATGGTGAATTTTATGAGAAGTTTTATAGCTTTAGAATTTGAAGATGAGCTTAAAGAAAATTTAATTAATATACAAAACAAAGTAAGAGATAATTCCATAAAAGGAACTTGGACTCATAAAGATAATTTCCATATTACTTTAAAATTTCTTGGAGAAATAGACGAAAATTTGATTATAGAGATAGATGAAGCTGTAGAAAAAATATACAAAAACTATAGCCCTATAAAATTAACACTTAGCAGTCTAGGCTATTTTAAAGGTGAAAGAGATTTAAGAGTCTTATGGATTGGAATAAAAGGAGAACTTGATAAGTTAAATGCATTGTATGAAGAAATAGAAAATGGAATGTATTCTTTAGGTTTTGAGAAAGAGAATAGAGCGTTTAAACCACATATAACTTTGGGAAGAAGAGTAGTTCTAAACAAGAATTTTTCTGAAATAAAAGATATCATAAGTGGAGATTTGAATTATGATTTTACCCTGAAAAAAATAACATTGATGAAGAGTGAAGAAATCATGAAAAAAAGGGTTTATACTCCAATAAAAACATATAATTTTAAAAAAATTGACCACAGATAATTCTGTGGTCTTTTTCATACACTTTAGTCAAGTAATGCACCATACAAATAAAATATAATTAAATTTATATTTTATTTTGTTAAAGGATTTTGTAAAAAATTAAAGAATAAATAAAAATGGAGGAGAGAGAAATGAATAAAGTCATAATTGATGGAAACAAATTAACTATTGAAGAATTTATCAATGTAGTAAGAAAAAATTATAAAGTAGAACTATCAGATGAAGCAGTTGAAAAAGTAGAAAAGTCAAGAAGTATTGTAGAAAAATTTGTGGATGAAGAAAAAGTGGTTTATGGAATTACAACAGGATTTGGGAAATTTAGTGATGTACTTATATCAAAAGATGAGACTAAGATATTGCAAAGGAATTTGATAGTTAGCCATTCTTGTGGAGTTGGGGAGCCTTTAGATGAAGAAATAGTTAGAGGTATAATGTTACTTAGAGCCAATGCGTTGGCTAAAGGATATTCAGGAATTAGGCTTTCAACATTAAATACATTGATAGACATGTTAAACAAAAGTGTCCACCCCGTTATACCAGAAAAAGGTTCTCTTGGAGCAAGTGGAGATTTAGCACCATTAGCACATATGGTATTGGTGATGATAGGAGAAGGAGAAGCATATTTTGGTGGAGAAAGAATGTCTGGGAAAAAAGCTATGGCTTTGGCAGGTATACCTACAGTGGAACTTACATCTAAAGAAGGTCTAGCTTTAATCAATGGAACTCAAGTCATGACTTCTATAGGTGCATTGACAGTATATGATAGTATAAATTTAGCTAAGATGGCAGATGTATCTTCAGCTTTGACCAGTGAAGCATTAAATGGTATAGTTACTGCATACGATGAAAAAGTGCATCAAGTAAGACCTCATAGTGGTCAGATCAATACAGCTAGAAACTTGTTAAAACTTCTTGATGGGAGCAATATGACTACAGAACAAGGAGAAATAAGAGTTCAAGATGCTTATTCTTTGAGATGTTTGCCACAAATTCATGGAGCTAGCAAAGATGCAATAGAATATGTAAAAGAAAAAGTAAATATTGAGATAAATTCTGCAACTGACAATCCATTGATATTCAATGAAGAAGAAGCAATATCTGGTGGAAATTTTCATGGACAGCCAATGGCACTAAGCTTTGATTTTTTAGGTATTGCATTGGCAGAGCTTGCAAATGTTTCTGAAAGAAGAATAGAAAGATTGGTAAACCCAGCACTTAGTGGACTTCCAGCATTTTTAGTCGAAAAAGGTGGACTAAATTCAGGATTTATGATTGTACAATATGCAGCAGCTTCTTTAGTTTCAGAAAACAAAGTATTGGCTCACCCTGCTAGTGTTGACTCTATACCATCATCAGCAAACCAAGAAGACCATGTTTCTATGGGAACTATTGCTGCAAGAAAGGCAAGAACTATATTAGACAATACTAGAAAAGTATTATCTATGGAACTTTTAGCATCCTGTCAAGCAATAGATTTAAGAGGAAATAGAGGATTGGGAAAAGGAAGCAGTATTGCATATAATATAGTTAGAGACCATACAGAAAAGATAGAAGATGATATAATAATGTATAGGGAAATAAATAAATGTGAAGAGCTAATAAAGTCAAATGTTATTTTAGATGAAATTGAAAAACAAATAGGTTCAATATTTGCATATAATAAGTTAGAGACCATACAGAAAAGATAGAAGATGATATAATAATGTATAGGGAAATAAATAAATGTGAAGAGCTAATAAAGTCAAATGTTATTTTAATGAAATTGAAAAACAAATAGGTTCATTATATTAAAAAAAAGGAGGAGTTTTTATGGTAAACAATATTGATATTTCAAAAGCTATGACTATTAAGTTAGACAATGAATTGCCTCCAATGCCTAAATTTGTTGAAGGTGTAAGGAGAGCACCAAAGAGAGAATTTAATTTAACACAAAAAGAAACTGAAATAGCACTAAAGAATGCACTAAGATATGTTCCAGAAGAATTGCATGAAAAATTAGCTCCAGAGTTTCTAGAAGAGCTATATACTCGTGGAAGAATCTATGGATATAGATTTAGACCAGAAGGACAAATCAAGGGCAAACCCATAGATGAGTACAAAGGCAATTGTATTGAAGGAAAAGCTTTTCAAGTAATGATAGACAACAATTTAGATTTTGATGTAGCATTGTATCCTTATGAACTTGTGACTTATGGGGAAACAGGACAGGTATGCCAAAACTGGATGCAGTATAGACTTATAAAAAAATATCTTGAAGAATTGACAGATGAGCAAACTCTTGTAGTTGCATCAGGGCATCCTGTAGGACTATTTAAATCTTTCAAACATAGTCCAAGAGTCATCATAACAAATGCATTGATGGTTGGTATGTTTGATGATCAAGAACACTGGATAAAAGCTCAAGCTATGGGATTTGCAAACTATGGGCAAATGACTGCTGGTGGATGGATGTATATAGGGCCTCAAGGAATAGTTCATGGAACATATAATACTATTTTAAATGCAGGTAGATTAAAACTTGGAATTCCAGAAGATGGAGATTTAAGAGGACATTTATTTGTAAGTTCTGGATTGGGAGGAATGAGTGGAGCTCAAGGAAAAGCTATAGAAATAGCTAATGGTGTTGGAATAATAGCTGAAGTTGATTATTCGAGAATAAAAACTAGATTGGATCAAGGATGGATAGATAGATGTTCAGATGATTTAGATGAAATATTCTGTATAGCTAATGAATATTTAGAGAAAAAAGAGCCTATAGCTATAGCTTATCATGGAAATATTGTAGATTTACTTGAATATGTAGTTAAAAAAGATATAAAAATAGATCTTTTATCAGACCAAACTTCTTGTCATGCACCTTATGATGGAGGATATTGTCCTCAAGGTTTGACTTTTGATGAGAGAACAGAAATGTTAAATACAGATAAAGAACAATTTGTTAAACTTGTAGACAAGACATTGAGACATCATTTTGAATTGATAAAAGAATTGGTAGATAAAGGAACTTATTTCTTTGACTATGGAAATAGCTTTATGAAAGCAGTATTCGATGCAGGAGCTAAAGAAATAGCTAAAAATGGAGTTGATGAAAGCGAAGGGTTCATATTCCCATCTTATGTAGAAGATATAATGGGACCAATGCTATTTGACTATGGATATGGACCATTTAGATGGGTATGCCTAAGTGGAAAACATGAAGATTTGATAAAAACTGATAAGGCTGCAATGGATTGTATAGATCCAAATAGACGTGGACAAGATAGAGACAATTATATTTGGATAAGGGATGCAGAAAAACATGCTTTGGTTGTAGGAACTCAAGCAAGAATACTTTATCAAGATGCACTAGGTAGAAGAGATATTGCTCTTAAATTCAATGAAATGGTAAGAAATGGAGAAATAGGCCCCGTAATGATAGGAAGAGATCATCATGATACAGGTGGAACAGATTCACCATTTAGAGAAACTGCAAATATAAAAGACGGAAGCAATATAATGGCTGATATGGCTACTCATTGCTATGCAGGAAATGCTGCAAGAGGAATGAGCTTAATCGCTCTACACAATGGTGGTGGAGTAGGTATAGGGAAGTCTATCAATGGAGGATTTGGACTAGTACTTGATGGAAGCGAAAGAGTTGACCAAATCATAAATACTGCTATGCCTTGGGATGTCATGGGAGGAGTAGCAAGAAGATCTTGGGCTAGAAATGAAAATTCAATAAAAACTTGTATTGAATATAATGAAAAACATGAAAAAACAGATCATATAACTATTCCTTACGTAGCAAATGATGAACTTGTAAGAAAATTAGTTGATGAAACTTATGAAAAATATAATAAATAAATTTTTTAGTAGGAGGAGATTCAATGGCTAGACTTATAGAATGTGTTCCAAATTTTAGTGAAGGTAGAAATACAGAATTGGTCGAAAAAATATTGGACGAAGTAAGAAAAGTAGAAGGTGTGAAGCTACTTGATTATTCTTCAGACAAAGATCACAATCGTACAGTAGTTACTTTCATTGGAGAGCCAGAAAAGGTACTTGAAGCTGCATTTAATGCATGTAAAAGAGCTTCTGAACTAATTGATATGACAAAACATACAGGAGAACATCCAAGAATGGGTGCAACAGATGTTATACCTTTGATTCCTATATCTGATGTGACTATGGAAGAGGCTGTAGAATTATCCAAAAAATTGGCAAAGAGAATAGGCGAAGAATTAAACATACCTGTATTTCTCTATGAAAAATCTGCAACAGCTTCTCATAGAGAAAATTTAGCAGAAGTTAGAAAAGGCCAATATGAAGGAATGGCTGAGAAATTAAAAGAAGAAATGTGGAAGCCAGACTTTGGGCCAGCTGAGTTAAATATTAAATCTGGTGTAACAGCAGTAGGAGCTAGAATGCCATTAGTTGCATTTAATGTAAATTTGGGAACTAACGATATAACTATAGCTAAAAAAATAGCTAAAGCTGTAAGAGCAAGTAGCGGAGGATTAAAGTATTGCAAGGCTTTAGGCATAGAGATAAAAGAAAGAGATATTGTTCAAGTAACAATGAACATGGTAGACTATACAAAGACACCTCTATATAGAGTATTTGACATGATTGAAAGAGAAGCAAATAGATATGGTGTAAATGTCATAGGGAGTGAAATAATAGGATTAGTACCTATGAATGCTCTTATTGACTGTGCTGATTATTATTTAAAAATTGAAAACTTTGATTATGGACAAATACTAGAAAATAGAATATTTGAATAAGGTGATAAAATGAGAGCCACTGTAGTTATAAAAAATATTTCCAATTTGATAACCATGGAAGGCCCAAATAGACCTAGGGTTAAAGAAGAAATGAGAGATATTGGTCTAATTCAAAATGGAATTGTAGCTATAAATGGAGATGAAATCATCTATGTGGGAAAAGGAGAACTTCCATCCCACATAGATGTAGATGAAAAAACAATATTTATTGATGCAAATGGGAAAACTGTAACTCCTGGACTTGTAGATTCTCATACTCATTTAGTTCATGGAGGTTCAAGGGAAAACGAACTAGCTATGAAATTAAATGGAATGGGATACTTGGATATATTGAAA
Source organism: Sporanaerobacter sp. (assembly GCF_047830725.1). Taxonomy (NCBI): domain Bacteria; kingdom Bacillati; phylum Bacillota; class Tissierellia; order Tissierellales; family Sporanaerobacteraceae; genus Sporanaerobacter; species Sporanaerobacter sp. Next base: position 1,758,675 of record NZ_CP181252.1, read on the forward strand.
ATGGGTGGAGGAATACACAGTACTGTCAAAGCAACTAAAGAGGCAAGTTTTGAAGAACTTTATAAAAAAGCAAAAAAAAGTTTAGATATCATGCTTTCTTACGGAGTGACAACTGTTGAGGCAAAAAGTGGATATGGAATAGATGATTTTGATACTGAATTGAAACAGTTAGAAGTAGCAAAAAAATTAAATGAAGATCATCCTGTAGATATAGTTTCCACTTTTTTAGGAGCTCATGCAATACCAGAAAAGTACAAAGCGAATTCAGATGAATTTGTAGATCTATTGATAGAAGAAATGATTCCAGAAGTAAGTAATAGAAAACTGGCGAAATTCTGTGATGTGTTTTGTGAGGAAGGTGTTTTTAGTGTAGAACAATCAAGGGAAATATTAAATGCAGGCAAAAAATATGGCTTAATTCCTAAAATTCATGCAGATGAAATAAAGCCACTAGGCGGTGCTGAATTGGCTGCAGAAGTAGGTTGTATAACTGCAGATCATCTTGTAGCTGCTAGCGAAGAAGGAATGAAAAAGATGGCTGAAAGTAAAGTGATAGCCAATTTATTGCCAGCAACATCTTTCAATTTACAGACTGGTAATTTTGCAAAAGCAAGAAAAATGATAGAAATGGGTATACCTGTATCTCTTTCCACTGATTACAATCCAGGTAGCTGCCCTACGGAAAATATGCAGTTGGTAATGAGTTTTGCTTCACTTATAATGAAGCTTATACCAGAAGAAGTCATAACTGCAGTAACAATAAATGGGGCTTGTGCCATAGGGTTAGAGAAGGAAATAGGTAGTATAGAAAAAGGGAAAAAAGCGGATATTGTCATATTTGATTCTCCAAATTTAAATTATATAATATATCATTTTGGTATAAATCATGTTGAAAAAGTTATAAAAAAAGGTATAATTGTAAGGTAAAGAGCACGCTTTGCACACGAAAGTGTGCTTTTTTTAAAAAAAGAGGAATTTGAATAATTATGTAGAATTATAAGTAGAAAAGTATATTTTACTTATACAAAACGGAATAAAGGGGGATGAAAAATGGCAGAACAACAATATGTGGTATTTAAACTAGGCAAAGAAGAATATGGCATAGATATAATGAATGTTAAAGAAATTGGCCCATATCAAGAGTCTGTAAAAGTTCCAAATACTCCTGACTTTATAGAAGGTATAATAAATTTTAGAGGGAAAGTAATACCTATAGTTAATTTAGGGAAAAGATTTAATTTAAAAGACAACGGGATTACTAATGACACAAGGATAATCATTATAAATTTAAAAGATAAGCAAGTTGGATTTGTTGTAGATGAAGCTTCACAAACTGTAAGATTAGATGACAAAGATATAGACCCTGCTCCAGACATTATATCGAGTGTAGATAAAAGATATATTACAGGCGTAGGAAAGTTAGATGAGAAAAGATTACTTATACTAATAGACCTTGAGAAGGTTTTAAGTGATGAAGAAAAAGATGAATTAGTAAAAATGGAATTGTAGAAGAATTAGAGGTGTAAAAAATGAGTGATTCTGTCTTAGATGTTAAAAGGATAAATCAAATACTTAACGAAACAATAGACGCTATAGAAAAAAATAGGGAAGAGATTTTTGAAATAACAGAGCATGCTAGAAGAGAGTGCAAAAACATAGAAGAAGAACTAGAAAAAGTCAAAATAAGAGTCAATGAAGTTGTTGATGAAGTGGATAATTTAGAAGTAGAAGACAAGAAGAGCAGAATGAAATTAGCAAATGTTAGCAAGAACTTTCAAGTTTATAATGAAGAAGCTATAAGAAAGGCCTATGAAAAGGCTAATGATTTAAGAGTATTGCTCACGCTGAAACGAGAAGAAGAGAGAACACTCATTGAAAAAAGAAGAGAGTTAGAAATAAGATACAAAGAGTCTTTGATAGTTTTAGAAAAAGCAGAAAAGATTAATAAGCAAGTAGGTGTTGCAATAGAATACTTAAAAGGCAATTTAGATGATATTTTAGTTGCTGTAGATGATTTGAGCAAAAAACAATACTTAGGTATCAAAATAATAGAAGCTCAAGAAGAAGAAAGACAACGTCTAGCAAGAGATATGCATGATGGGCCAGCTCAGTCAATGGCTAATATTTTAGTAAAAGCTGAACTCTGTGAAAGACTTATAGATTCTGATAAGGATAGAGCTAAGTATGAATTGGTCAATTTAAAAGATATAGCAAAGGGAAATTTGAAAAGTATAAGAAAAATTATTTATGATTTAAGACCCATGTCTCTAGATGATTTAGGATTAGTACCTACTTTAGAAAGATATATTTATAATTTTGAAAGAGAAAGTGGAATTGATGTGAACTTGAATACAGTAGGTGATATGAACAAAGTTGAATCAGTGATAAAAATTGCTGTTTTTAGGATAATGCAGGAATCCCTCAACAATATCGAGAAACATTCGCATGCAAAAAATGTAGATATAAAGATAGAGAAGACTTTAACTAGGTTAAATTTAATAGTAGATGATGATGGAGATGGATTTGATATTTCGAGAAATCCAATTGATAGGGATTTACATTCTGGTGGTTTTGGATTAATAAGTATGAAAGAAAGGGCTGAACTCTTAAATGGAAAATTTAAGGTAACATCATCTCCGGGCCTGGGAACCAAAGTATATCTCTCTATACCATTAAGTGAGGAGGAAAATGTCCATGAAGGAGAATAATATTACAGTCATGATAGCAGATGATCATGTACTTTTAAGAGAGGGATTAAAGCAGATATTAGAACTTGAAGATGATATCAATGTCATCGGCCAAGCAGGAGATGGGGAAGAAACAGTTGAAAAAGCCTTGGAATGTAAACCAGATGTCATACTTTTAGATATAAATATGCCTAAATCTAATGGCATAGATGCATTAAGACGGCTCAAAGATTTAGGGATAAATTCAAAAATCATCATGCTTACAATTCATGATGATAGAGGATATCTACTAGAAACCATGAAGATGGGAGCAAATGGATATGTATTAAAGGATTCAGATGCAGACAGTCTAATCAAGGCCATAAGAGATGTGAAAAATGGCAAAACTTATATACAACCTAGTGTGGCCTCAATATTAGTGGAAGAGCTAAATTCTGAAGAAACTGATAAAAGTGGAGATTATAAAAAAGTTCAATCTTTAACTAAAAGAGAGTATGAAGTTTTAACACTAATAGCTGAAGGTTTAAATAATAGGGAAATTGCAGATAGGCTATTTATTAGCGAAAAGACAGTTAAAAATCATGTATCTAATATCTTTAAAAAAATTGATGTTAGTGACAAAATACAAGCTGCCATTTTTGCTTATAAAAATAATATTAAAACTATATAGATGGAGGGACTAAAATGACAAACAAAAAAGACGCAAAACAATTAAAAGAAAATTTGACATTTGAATTTAAAAATGTATGGGATGCACTATCAGCTGAAGAAGAAAAAGAACTATTTGAAGTAAATGAAGATTATAAGAAATTTTTAGATGATGGCAAAACTGAAAGAGAAGCAACAAAAGATATAATAAGGAGAGCTGAAGCAAAAGGATTTAAATCCCTAGATGAAATAATGAATTCAAATAAAAAATTGGCACCAGGAATGAAGGTGTATGCAAACAATAAAAACAAAGGGGTTGCATTGTTTATAATTGGAAAAGAAGACATATCTGCTGGAATGAATATAGTAGGATCTCATATAGATTCTCCAAGATTAGACTTAAAGCAAAATCCGTTATATGAGGATTCAGACATGGCATATTTAAAAACCCATTATTATGGTGGGATAAGAAAGTACCAATGGGTTTCACTACCACTTGCACTACATGGAGTAATTATCAAAAATAATGGAGAAAAAGTGGATATTGTTATTGGAGAAGACGAGAATGATCCTGTATTCTTCATATCTGATTTATTGCCACATTTGGCAAAAGACCAAGGAAGTAAAAAATTAGATGAGGCAATAGCAGGAGAAGGTTTAAATATTATCATAGGTAGCATACCTTATACATCAGATGATATAGATTCAAAAGTAAAGTTAAATGTATTGAAGATATTAAATGATAAATATGGCATAACAGAAGAAGACTTTACTACAGCTGAAATCGAAGCTGTACCAGCAGGTAAGGCAAAAGATTTAGGTATAGATAGAGGCCTTGTATTGTCCTATGGGCATGATGATAGAGTATGCGCTTATACTTCTTTACGAGCAATTTTAGAAGTTGAGAATCCTGAAAGAACTGCTGTAGGACTATTTGTAGACAAAGAAGAGATAGGAAGCGTAGGAAATACAGGTATGCATTCTAGATTTTTTGAAGATACTGTTGCAGAAATAGTATATCTTCTAGATGAAAATGCAAACAATATTAAAATTAGAAGAGCTTTAGCTAATTCAAGAGTTCTATCTTCAGATGTAGCTGCTGGATATGACCCAAATTATGCAGATGCATTTGAAAAAAGAAATAGTGCATATTTAGGCAAGGGCATTGCATTGGTTAAATATACTGGCTCAAGAGGAAAAGGTGGGTCTAATGATGCAAATGCTGAATATATAGGAGATATTAGAAGAATATTTAATGAAGCTAATGTTATGTGGCAGACTGCTGAATTGGGAAAGGTTGATCAAGGAGGCGGAGGAACTATTGCCTACATTTTAGCTAATTATGGCATGGAAGTAGTCGACTGTGGAGTTCCTGTACTTAGCATGCATGCACCTTATGAAGCTGTAAGCAAGGCAGATGTTTATATGACTTATAGAGGATATAAAGCATTTTACAATGCATAAAAAATCAGGCTATAGCCTGATTTTTTTATGCAAAAACATATTTTTTTCAAATTAAGTTCTTTAAATAGAAATATTTGATATGTATTCTAATATAAAATCTTTAAAAGTTTCGCACAAAGGCGATAATTGTCTACTTTTGTGATAGACAAAATAAAACTTTCTATTTAGATTTAAGTTTTTAACATTATAAACTTTAAATTTGTTGCAAGCTAACTCTTCTTGAATTGCCCTTTCTGAAAGAAAACTTACTCCTACCCCTAAAGAAACTAAAGTTTTAATGGTTTCAGCATCTTCTACATAAGCTATAGTTTTTAATTGACTGCGTGAAATTTTATTTTTATCCAATTCATTTTCGAGAAGTTCTCTTGTTCCAGAGCCTTTTTCTCTTAAGATAAGCTTATATTTTGTGAGTACGCTTGTGTCTAGAATACTATAATTTTCTGCAGGAAACTCGTTATTATTAGGGGTAACTAATAGCAATTTATCTTCAATCAATTCAATGTATTCTAGATGATTTGATTGATATTTAGCACCTACTATGCCAAAGTCTGTTTCACCTTTCAATATACTTTTAACAACTTCCTTTGAGTCTTTATCTTTCAATGAAAAAGTTACATCAGGATATATTGTGATAAATTCTTTCAATATACTAGGTAATACATATTTTCGTGGTACAGAGCTAGAACAAATATCTAAATGACCTTGTACTTTTCCTCTATAGGAATCTAAATCAAATTTAGCCATTTCACAAGTATTTATAATATTTATTGCATACTTATATAATATACTTCCCGCTTCTGTGAGGGTCATGTTTTTACCTGAACGATTGATAAGTACCGTTCCGAGTTCCTTCTCTAAATTTTGTATGTGGCTAGTAACAGTAGGTTGTGTAATGAAAAGTTTTTCTGCAGCTTTTGAAAAACTTTTTAGCTTTGATACTTCCACAAATGTTTCTAATTGACGTAAATCCAAATATATCACCACTTTCAAAATCATATATTCAATTATATTCTAACAATATATATCGTTTTATGCTACATAATAGGCAAAAAAAAATTTAAAATAAAAAAAGAAAAAACCTATTGACAAAGTGAAAAAAACCTGGTATATTTTTAAGAGTTGTCGCTGATATAGCATAAACAAGTTGAAGTAATAAATGAAATAAAAAAATGAAATAAAAACTTGACAAACCAAAAAAACTATGCTATATTATAAAAGTCAACTGTGACAGAACCATGAAAATTGAACAGCGTGAAACAATCCTTGAGTTTAATTAAAATTTTTAAGACAGGTAAAACTTTTTTATGAGAGTTTGATCCTGGCTCAGGACGAACGCTGGCGGCGTGCCTAACACATGCAAGTCGAGCGAAGAATACATAAAGAAATCTTCGGATGGAATTATGTATTTCTTAGCGGCGGACGGGTGAGTAACGCGTGAGGAACCTGCCTTGTACTAGGGGATAGCCTCGGGAAACCGGGATTAATACCCTATGATACTTGAAAGTCGCATGACTTTCAAGTCAAAGCGATTTAGCGGTACAAGATGGCCTCGCGTCCCATTAGCTAGTTGGCGAGGTAATAGCTCACCAAGGCGACGATGGGTAGCCGGCCTGAGAGGGTGAACGGCCACACTGGAACTGAGACACGGTCCAGACTCCTACGGGAGGCAGCAGTGGGGAATATTGCACAATGGAGGAAACTCTGATGCAGCGACGCCGCGTGAGCGATGAAGGTTTTCGAATCGTAAAGCTCTGTCCTAAGGGACGATAATGACGGTACCTTAGGAGGAAGCCCCGGCTAACTACGTGCCAGCAGCCGCGGTAATACGTAGGGGGCGAGCGTTGTCCGGATTTATTGGGCGTAAAGGGTGCGTAGGCGGCCTTGTAAGTCAGATGTGAAATCTCACGGCTTAACCGTGGTAAGCATTTGAAACTGTGAGGCTTGAGTACAGGAGAGGAGAGTGGAATTCCTAGTGTAGCGGTGAAATGCGTAGATATTAGGAGGAATACCAGTGGCGAAGGCGACTCTCTGGACTGTAACTGACGCTGAGGCACGAAAGCGTGGGGAGCAAACAGGATTAGATACCCTGGTAGTCCACGCCGTAAACGATGAGTGCTAGGTGTCGGGGGTCAAACCTCGGTGCCGCAGTTAACACATTAAGCACTCCGCCTGGGGAGTACGGTGGCAACACTGAAACTCAAAGGAATTGACGGGGACCCGCACAAGCAGCGGAGCATGTGGTTTAATTCGATGCAACGCGAAGAACCTTACCAGGGCTTGACATCCCCCGGACCGAACTAGAGATAGTTCCTTCCCTTCGGGGACTGGGGAGACAGGTGGTGCATGGTTGTCGTCAGCTCGTGTCGTGAGATGTTGGGTTAAGTCCCGCAACGAGCGCAACCCTTGTCTTTAGTTGCAAACAGTTAGGCTGTGCACTCTAAAGAGACTGCCGATGACAAATCGGAGGAAGGTGGGGATGACGTCAAATCATCATGCCCTTTATGTCCTGGGCTACACACGTGCTACAATGGTCGGTACAACGGGCAGCCACTTAGTGATAAGGAGCTAATCCCACAAAACCGATCCCAGTTCGGATTGTAGGCTGCAACTCGCCTACATGAAGCCGGAGTTGCTAGTAATCGCGGATCAGAATGCCGCGGTGAATGCGTTCCCGGGTCTTGTACACACCGCCCGTCACACCATGGGAGTTGACAATACCCGAAGTCGGTGAGCTAACCGTAAGGAGGCAGCCGCCGAAGGTAGGGTCAATGACTGGGGTGAAGTCGTAACAAGGTAGCCGTATCGGAAGGTGCGGCTGGATCACCTCCTTTCTAAGGAGATTAGTTTCACGCTGTTTTAATTTAAATTTATTTGAACTTTGAAAACTACACAGTAAGAAAAAATTGTCTTATATATAAAATTGTCTTATATATATAATACAATTTTCACTGGTCAAGCTAATAAGAGCATAGGGTGAATGCCTTGGCACCAGTAGCCGATGAAGGACGGGGTAAGCGCCGATACGCTTCGGGGAGCTGCAAGCAAGCTTTGATCCGGAGATTTCCGAATGGGGAAACCTACCTAAACAAACTTTAGGTATCATCTACTGAATACATAGGTAGATGAGGGAACACCAGGGGAACTGAAACATCTAAGTACCCTGAGGAAGAGAAAGAAAATTCGATTTCCTAAGTAGCGGCGAGCGAACGGGAAAGAGCCCAAACTCGTAGAGTTTTCTCTATGAGGGTTGTGGACCGGCATAAAATAAGTATATTTTGTAGTCGAAAAGGTCTGGAAAGGCCTACCATAGAAAGTGATAGTCTTGTAGGCGAAACAAAATAGCTTATAGCCGTGATCCAGAGTACCACGGGACACGTGAAATCCTGTGGGAAGCAGGGAGGACCACCTCCCAAGGCTAAATACTAACTGGTGACCGATAGTGAAGAAGTACCGTGAGGGAAAGGTGAAAAGAACCCCGGGAGGGGAGTGAAATAGAACCTGAAACCCTATGTTTACAAGCAGTGGAAGCACTTTATATGTGCGACCGCGTACTTTTTGTAGAACGGGCCAGCGAGTTACGATATATAGCGAGGTTAAGCTATTAAGTAGTGGAGCCGTAGGGAAACCGAGTCTTAATAGGGCGTTTAGTTGTATATCGTAGACCCGAAACCGGGTGACCTACCCATGGGCAGAGTGAAACGAAAGTAAAATTTCGTGGAGGCTCGAACCGCTTAGTGTTTAAAAACTATCGGATGACCTGTGGGTAGGGGTGAAATTCCAATCGAACCCGGATATAGCTGGTTCTCCTCGAAATAGCTTTAGGGCTAGCCTCAAGATAAGTGACGTGGGGGTAGAGCACTGAATGGTCTAGGGGCACGTAGTGTTACCAAAACCTATCAAACTCCGAATACCATAGTCATGTTTCTTGGGAGTCAGACTACGGGAGATAAGTTTCGTGGTCAAAAGGGAAACAGCCCAGATCACCAGCTAAGGTCCCTAAGTATAGGTTAAGTGGAAAAGGATGTAAGGTTACACAGACAACCAGGATGTTGGCTTAGAAGCAGCCACTCATTTAAAGAGTGCGTAATAGCTCACTGGTCGAGTGACTTTGCGCCGAAGATTTCCGGGGCTCAAACCTATCACCGAAGCTGTGGGATGCATTTGCATCGGTAGAGGAGCATTCTGTACGGGCTGAAGCTATACCGTAAGGAGTGGTGGACTGTACAGAAGAGAGAATGCTGGCATGAGTAGCGATAAGGTAGGTGAGAATCCTACCCATCGAAAGCCTAAGGTTTCCTGAGGAAGGCTCGTCCTCTCAGGGTTAGTCGGGACCTAAGCTGAGGCCAAATGGCGTAGGCGATGGACAACAGGTTGAGATTCCTGTACTACCTACATGCGTTTGAGAAATGGGGTGACGCAGGAGGATAGGCTGAACGCACCGTTGGTTGAGTGCGTCCAAACTTGTAGAGAGCTCCTATAGGCAAATCCGTAGGAGAGTCTTGAGAAGTGATGGGGAGCGAAAATTAAGTAGCGAAGCAGCTGAATCCACACTGCCAAGAAAAGCCTCTATCGAGTATGTTAGGTACCCGTACCGCAAACCGACACAGGTAGGCGAGGAGAAAATCCTAAGATGTGCGGAAGAACCCTTGTTAAGGAACTCGGCAAAATAGCCCCGTAACTTCGGGAGAAGGGGTGCCAATTGAGGTGAAGTACTTGCTACGTAAGCCTTGATTGGTCGCAGTGAATGGGCCCAAGCGACTGTTTACCAAAAACACAGGTCTCTGCTAAGTCGAAAGACGATGTATAGGGGCTGACACCTGCCCGGTGCTGGAAGGTTAAGGGGAAGGGTTAGCGCAAGCGAAGCTCTGAACTTAAGCCCCAGTAAACGGCGGCCGTAACTATAACGGTCCTAAGGTAGCGAAATTCCTTGTCGGGTAAGTTCCGACCCGCACGAAAGGTGTAACGACTTGGGCACTGTCTCAACAAGGGATCCGGTGAAATTGTAGTACTCGTGAAGATGCGAGTTACCCGCGACAGGACGGAAAGACCCCGTGGAGCTTTACTGTAGGCTGACATTGGATTTTGGTATTGCTTGTACAGGATAGGTGGGAGACTTGGAAACCAGGGCGCCAGCTTTGGTGGAGTCAACCTTGGGATACCACTCTTGCAATGCTGAAATTCTAACCAGAGACTGTGAATCCAGTCTTGGGACACTGTCAGTTGGGCAGTTTGACTGGGGCGGTCGCCTCCTAAAGAGTAACGGAGGCGCTCAAAGGTTCCCTCAGCACGGTCGGAAATCGTGCGAAGAGTGTAAAGGCAGAAGGGAGCTTGACTGCGACACCTACAAGTGGAGCAGGAAGGAAACTTGGACTTAGTGATCCGGTGGCTTCCAAGTGGAAGGGCCATCGCTCAACGGATAAAAGCTACCCCGGGGATAACAGGCTTATCTCCCCCAAGAGTCCACATCGACGGGGAGGTTTGGCACCTCGATGTCGGCTCGTCTCATCCTGGGGCTGGAGTAGGTCCCAAGGGTTGGGCTGTTCGCCCATTAAAGAGGCACGCGAGCTGGGTTCAGAACGTCGTGAGACAGTTCGGTCCCTATCCGTCGTGGGCGTAGGAAATTTGAGAGGAGCTGTCCCTAGTACGAGAGGACCGGGATGGACAGACCGCTGGTGCATCAGTTGTCTCGCCAGAGGCACAGCTGAGTAGCTATGTCTGGAAGGAATAAGTGCTGAAGGCATCTAAGCACGAAGTCCCCCTCAAGATGAGATTTCCCACTTTTTAAGGTAAGACTCCAAGTAGACCACTTGGTTGATAGGTCCCAGGTATAAGGGTAGCAATATCTTTAGCTAAGGGATACTAATAAGTCGAGGGCTTGACCAATTATCTTACTGTGTTAGATTTTCAAAATCAAGATTTTGAAAAAATTGCGAATGTAGTTCATTTGTAATTTACAATTGCCGAAAGGCTTTACCTGGTGATTATAGCAAGAGGGTCACACCTGTTCCCATACCGAACACAGAAGTTAAGCCTCTTTAGCTGCCGATGGTACTTGGGTGGCAACGCCCTGGGAGAGTAGGACATCGCCAGATAAATATTCCTGGGTAGCTCAATGGCGGAGCAACCGGCTGTTAACCGGTAGGTTGTGGGTTCGAGTCCCACCCCAGGAGCCAAAATATTGCCGGGGTGGCGGAACAGGCAGACGCACAGGACTTAAAATCCTGCGATCCCTAAAAGATCGTACCGGTTCGATTCCGGTTCCCGGCACCAATTAAATATCATCGCGGGATGGAGCAGTCTGGTAGCTCGTCGGGCTCATAACCCGGAGGTCGTTGGTTCAAATCCAGCTCCCGCAACCATTACAATTTGATGGCCCTATGGTCAAGCGGTTAAGACATCGCCCTTTCACGGCGGTAACCCGGGTTCGAATCCCGGTAGGGTCACCATACTTTGGGCGCATAGCTCAGCTGGGAGAGCACCTGCCTTACAAGCAGGGGGTCATAGGTTCGAGCCCTATTGCGCCCACCAAATCCAACCTAAAGGGTTGAAAGTTATAATTTAAAATTGCCGCAAGGCTAATGTGGCCTGGTAGTTCAGCTGGTTAGAATGCTAGCCTGTCACGCTAGAGGTCGAGGGTTCGAGTCCCTTCCAGGTCGCCATTTATTCTGTCTTCGACAGAAAATTACAAATGTCGGAGCCGCCTAGAATAGTATCTCAGTTTTTGAAGTTTCGATCTTAATAGTTATGCTGGTGTAGCTCAATTGGCATAAGCAGAGAACCAAAATCGTGTATTTCGATTTTGCGTGAATCGCTTAGTCGGAGCCGCCTAGAATAGTATCTCAGTTTTTGAAGTTTCGATCTTAATAGTTATGCTGGTGTAGCTCAATTGGCAGAGCAACTGACTTGTAATCAGTAGGTTGGGGGTTCAAGTCCTCTCACCAGCTCCATATTGGGAGGAGTTCCCGAGTTGGCCAAAGGGGACGGACTGTAAATCCGTTGGCTCAGCCTTCACTGGTTCGAATCCAGTCTCCTCCACCAAATATGCGGGTGTAGCTCAGTGGTAGAGCCCCAGCCTTCCAAGCTGGTTGCGAGGGTTCGATTCCCTTCACCCGCTCCAAAAGACGAGCACCTATAGCTCAGTTGGATAGAGCAACGGACTTCTAATCCGTGTGCCGGGGGTTCGAATCCTCCTAGGTGCACCATTATTGTTGGGATGTAGCCAAGCCGGTAAGGCACTAGACTTTGACTCTAGCATTCCGCAGGTTCGAGTCCTGCCATCCCAGCCATTTATACTTTGACCTATTAGCTCAATTGGCATAAGCAGAGAACCAAAATCGTGTATTTCGATTTTGTGTGAATCGCTTAGTCCGAATTGCTAATTGTTATCAAAGCAGTAAAATAAGTACTGCGATAAACTTAAAAATATGACCCATTAGCTCAGGCGGTAGAGCACCTGACTTTTAATCAGGGTGTCCGGCGTTCGAGTCGCCGATGGGTCACCATATGGAGAGGTACCGAAGCGGTCATAACGGGGCGGTCTTGAAAACCGTTAGGGTCTTCCGGCCCACGTGGGTTCGAATCCCACCCTCTCCGCCATTTGCAAATATACGGAGAAGTACTCAAGTGGCTGAAGAGGCTCCCCTGCTAAGGGAGTAGGTCCTTCACGGGGCGCGAGGGTTCAAATCCCTCCTTCTCCGCCAGTAGTTAGTTTGGGCCTTTAGCTCAGTTGGTTAGAGCGTCCGGCTCATAACCGGCAGGTCCGGGGTTCGAGTCCCTGAAGGCCCACCAAACTTTTTATTGGTCTTGGCTATAGGGGTGTAGTTCAGTGGTAGAACGTCGGTCTCCAAAACCGAATGTCGTGGGTTCGAGTCCTGCCACCCCTGCCAGCCTACATATTTAAAAATAAGGGCGCATAGCTCAGCTGGGAGAGCACCTGCCTTACAAGCAGGGGGTCATAGGTTCGAGCCCTATTGCGCCCACCAAATTCAGCACTTTAAATTGCGTGTAAGCACTAGGGGCTTGTAGCTCAGGTGGTTAGAGCGCACGCCTGATAAGCGTGAGGTCGGTGGTTCGAGTCCACCCAGGCCCACCAAATTCAATCTATAGGGGCCTTTAGCTCAGTTGGTTAGAGCGTCCGGCTCATAACCGGCAGGTCCGGGGTTCGAGTCCCTGAAGGCCCACCATCATCACTTAGCCCAGATAGCTCAGTCGGTAGAGCAGGGGACTGAAAATCCCCGTGTCGGTGGTTCGATTCCGCCTCTGGGCACCATTTATGTCAAAGGGACGTTTTGTTTGCCACCTAATAGGTGGCAAACAAAACGTCCCTTTGACACTTAAACAATTCCAAAATTATATTTTTGATATTATCTATGATGAAATTTTTTTCTATTTGAATTAACACTATATTTTCGGGAAGATTGTATATTGTATTGTCCTTTATATTTAATTTTGGCTCGAAATTTTCTAAATTTACATAAATACACTTTTTCATATTTGATAGAATACCATGCTCTATTTGAAATTGAATTCTTAGCATACCTTTTTTCTGTTCCCAGTTGAAATTATAGCTATTTCCATAGACTATTATTGGTTCTTTTGGGAACTTGTCAGTTACACAGTTTATATTTATCATGTCATTAGATATCTGAAAATTTTTCATTTTAATTTTTAAGAATTTATTCTTAATCTTTTCATGTGATATTTGAATGGTACTTTTCTCTTCAATTACATCCAATATTTTTAGAATATGAGGTAAATAGTATATATCATCATAATTGTGCTTCAAAATTAGTTTTTTGCTTTGTTCATTTTTGTTATTTATATAGTCATAGAAAAGCGAAATACATTGACCTCCAGACAATTCATCATCTCTATTTATGTTCAAGTATTTTTCAATAGATTTAAGTTTTAAATTTTCAATTTCAAATAAGTATTTGTTATCTTTCACTATTTTATATATATCAATTGATTTGGATATAGGTATCTCATAGTCAATATTATATTTTTTATATTTATGATTTAAAAAAGGTATATCAAAGGAATCACCATTAAAGTTAATGATGTAATCAGAATTTTTAAATTCAGGTATTAAAGTTTTAAGTAGCATCATTTCTTCACCTATAGATTCTAAAAGATATTGTTTTAATGTATATTTTCCATCGTCACCTGAAAGAATTCCAACCAAATAGACAGTATCATTATTTCTACTAAATCCGGTAGTTTCTATATCAAAGAAACAAATTCTTGAGTTTTTAAAATACTTTTTTAAATCTAAATTGTATTGAACATTGCTATATAAAGTATCCATTATTTATTCTCCTTTGCTTTTAACCATGATATAATAGAATAAAGATTTCATATATAAAAGATGCAATTATTATTAAATTATATATATTAATCGAGAAAAAATCAAATTGTATAGGAGGCATTTCTAGTGAATTTTGATGCATTGGTATATAGATATCCATCCAGAAGAATGGTCGTATTTGGTAAAAATGGAATGGTAGCTACAAGTCAACCATTGGCAGCTCAAGCGGGATTAGATATTTTAAAAAGAGGTGGAAATGCAATAGATGCAGCTATTGCTACGGCAGCATGTTTGACTGTAGTAGAGCCTACATCTAATGGGGTAGGTGGAGATGCATTTGCTATTGTTTGGGAAAAGGATAAAATTTACGGTCTAAACTCCAGTGGATTTTGCCCAGAAAATTTGACAATAGAGGAATTTAAAAATAGAGGATACAGTAGGATGCCAATCCATGGTTTTGCACCTATAACTGTACCGGGCATTCCTTATGCATGGAGAGAGTTATCTAAACGTTTCGGAAAGCTAAAACTTAAAGATGTATTTACACCAGCAATAAATTATGCAATGGAAGGATTTCCAGTGTCCCCTGTAGTATCGAAAAATTGGGAAAAGGAATTTAAAAAATATTTCAATGAATTGAAAGGTGAAGAATTTGATAGTTTTTTCAAAACTTTTACAACAAACGGGCGAATCCCTAAACCAGGTGAAATATGGGAAAACAAGGATTTAGGAAATACTTTGCTGGAATTGGCAGAAACAGATTGTCTTTCTTTTTATGAAGGAGATATAGCAGAAAAAATTGATAAATTTTCGAAAAAATTTGGTGGATATATAAGAAAGAAAGATTTACTCACATATAAAGCTGAATGGGTAGATCCTATTAGCGTGAACTATAGAGGCTATGATATTTGGGAATTGCCACCAAACACTCATGGAGTAGTAGTTCTCATGGCTTTAAATATTCTAAACAATTTTCAATTATCTTATGAGGAGTCATTATCATATCATGTGATTGTTGAGGCAATGAAACTTGCCTATGTAGATGGGCTAAAATACATAACAGATCCAAATAAAATGGAAATTCCCATTGAAAAATTATTGTCTAAAGAGTATGGTATGGAAAGAGCAAAATTAATCACAAAGGATGCTATTCATCCTTACTATGGAAATCCTGATTTAGGAGGAACTGTTTATCTTGCTGCAGCTGATAGTGAAGGAAATATGATAAGTTATATTCAAAGTAATTACATGGGATTTGGTTCTGGTCTTGTGGTGCCAGGTACAGGTATTAGTTTGCACAATAGAGGTTGCACTTTTTCACTTAATCCAAATGATGCAAATTGCTTGGAGCCAGGTAAAAAGACTTATCATACAATAATACCGGGATTTTTAGGAAAAGATAAAAGGGCTATAGGACCCTTTGGTGTAATGGGTGCATATATGCAGCCTCAAGGACATGTTCAGGTTGTTACTAATCTTATTGATTTTAACCACAATCCTCAAGAAGCTTTGGACAGACCTAGATGGCAGTGGATAGAAGATAAAAAGGTGCTAGTAGAACCTGATTTTTCATTTAATATAAAGGAAGAGCTAATAAAATTAGGTCATGAAGTTGAATATTCAGATGATATAGGAAGTTTCGGTAGAGGTCAAATAATACTTAAAAATGGGGAATCATTAATAGGAGGAACTGAGCCAAGAGCTGATGGCACAGTAGCATCTTGGTAAGAAACTTGAAAGGAGAAAAATTATGGCTATAAATTTTAATATAGAAGATCTAAAAAATTTGGAGAAAGCAGAAATTGAAAAACTTAGCAATGAGGATTTAACTCAAATCATATCTTATTTAAACAATAGACAAATAGAGAAAGTGGGCACCATGTCTTTATATGACGCTATTTTAGGATATATAGATATAAAAGAATTGTTAGAAGAAAATAATATTATAGAAAACATCCAGTCAGAAAGTGAAAAAAAACTTCTCATGGATAATTATAAAATGTTAATAAAGACAGTTGAGAATATTGATGAAATAAAGAGAAAGATAGATGATACAGAGTATGTAAGAAATTTGAGAATTAGTTTAAACGATTTGTCCAACAATTTAGAGCCTTATATAGTAGAAGTATCTTATGTAGAAGAAATAGTTGACTATTATTTAACAAAAAATTTAGCAGAAAAAGAATTTAAAAATGAAAGTTTAGATCAAGGACGGTTAAACAAATTGATCATAGATATTACAAGTTATGTTACAGAAGATATTGAAGATTATTATATTTTTAATGAAAAAATTTCAACCATAATAGAGATGCTCCCATTTAGAATTACTAAAGAAAGATTTTTTGAAATAGTAGAAAGTACATTAAATAGGTGTCTATCTAATGTGTCTAAAACTTATATAGATTATGAAATTAAAAGTTATAAAAAAGCATTTAATGGAGCTATGGAATCTTCTTATGGAATAGCATATGATGACTATTTTAGAAGAGTTCAAGAATTGAAATATGAAAAATTGAAAGAAAAAGATATAGATGAGCTTTCGGAAATTTCTCAGAAGACTAAAGAATTATATGCCGAGATGGAAGGATTGAATTTCATCATAAAAAACATGGGAATACTTACAAATAAATTAATGGCAGTTTCCTTGATAAACTCAAATATAGATAATTTTGAAATAGATGAAAATATTTTAATGATATGGAAAAAATATTTAAAATCAGATAAAAGCAAAAGTATTGAATTAAGAAAAATAATTGACAAGGAACTTTCCATTCTACAAAAAGATATATTTGAAACTAATGAATTGTTAGAAAAAATTAGCTATGAGGCTATTGATAGACCGAATTTAATAGATGATAAACTTAATGATGAATTACTCCTTACTAAAAAGATTCTTAGCTATTACAATGATCTTTCTTTTTTAAGCGAAGATATGTTGCTATATGATGAATTTGATGATATAGAAATAGCAGAAAAAAATTATTTAGATGAAGTATTAAAAAATTTCACTCAATATTTAAACAGGAATATTTCAACTATGACTAATTTAGAGAGAAAAATTAGGATGAGAAGATTGCTATCTAGTATGGAATTTCCTTTTGAAAAGCCAGAGGATTTTATGGATTATATAGAAATTTCATTAGATCCAAGAATTACAAGTAAAGAAGAAATATTAGCTTCTATGATAAATCTATATTATCTGATGAATATGGATGAATTAGATGAATATGAAGATTGAATTTTAATGTAATATTTTTGTTATATTATCCTTCCAATCTGTCAATAATATACTAATGACGATTGGAGGGGTTTTTTTATGTGTAAAATCGGGATACCAAGAGGGATGCTTTTCTATGATTATTATCCTTTATGGGCTGAATTTTTTGAGGAACTTGGAGCTAAAGTAGTTGTGTCTCCAAAGAGCAATAAAGAGATATTAAACAGTGGAGTTCTTAGCTGTGTGGATGAATGTTGCCTTCCAGTAAAAGTATTTCATGGTCATGTAGATTATTTAAAAGATAAAGTAGACTATATATTTATACCTAAAATAATTAGTATTCGAAAAATGGAATACTGCTGTCCTAAAATTTTAGGACTTCCTGATATGGTGAAATTTTCTATAGAAGATTTACCTCCTATAATTGATACCAATATAAATTTAAGAAAGAATAGCTATACTAGTTCGAAATATAAAAAAGCTGTTTATGAAGCTGGGAAATGTGTAATTAAAAATAGTTCTAAAATAAGAAATGCTTATAAAAAAGCTGAAGAATCCTATCAAAGATACTTATATCTTTTAAGCAAAGGAGTAATTCCTATAGAAGCAATTAAGATGTACAATAAAACATTTGTAGATTTAAATTATAATTCAAAAAAACATGATATGAGTATTATGGTTGTAGGACATCCATATAATATATATGATGAGTACCTAAATATGAATATTATTTCAAAATTAATCAACAAGGGAATAAAGGTGATGACTCCTGAAATGGTTAATAAAGATGAGATAATATATTATTCTGCTCAGTTGCCCAAAAGAATGTTTTGGACTTATGGAAGGCGAATAGTTGGTTCAGCTTTTAGTCTTATAGAAAGAGATGAAGTAGATGGAATAATATATTTATCGTCATTTGGATGCGGAATAGATTCTATACTTATAGATTTAATAGAAAGAAAAGCTAAAAATAAAGGAATACCATTTACTCTTCTCACATTGGATGAACAAACAGGGGAAGCTGGTATAGACACTAGGGTAGAAGCCTTTATAGATATGATGAAATGGAGGGATAAAGATGATTTTAACATTTCCACACTTAGGTAATGTGTATATTGCTGGGAAAGCATTTTTAGAAGAATTAGGTCAAGAAGTAGTACCGCCTCCAAGGTGTAGTTCTAGAACTTTAGAGATAGGCACCAAATATTCCCCAGAAAATATATGTTTACCTTTTAAAGTGAATATTGGCAATTATATAGAAAGTATTGAAAAAGGTGCAGACACTATTCTCATAACTGGAAGCTGTGGACCTTGTAGATTTGGATATTATTCTGTATTAGAGCAAAATATATTGTGGGATTTGGGTTACGAGGTAGATATGATAGTGTTTGATCCTATATCTGAAGGATTAGATCAATTGAAAGAAGGACTTTCAAAAGCTTTAAATATAAATAGTTATAAAGATGTAATAAAGGCTGGTAAACTTGGATGGAAACTTATTCAAAAAGCAGATTATCTAACTCAATTGTCTAATGAAAAAAGGGCTTATGCAATAGATAGTTATGAAGTGGACGCTATAATGGAGGAATACTATAAAAATATTGAGAATACCTTTGGGGCAGAGAAGATGCTTAAATTAATGGATGAAGTCGAGTATAGTCTTAAAAATATTCCAATAGACAAAAGCAAAAACCCTATAAGAATAGGGATTGTTGGAGAAATATATACAATTATTGAGCCTTTTGTGAATTTAGAAGTAGAAAAAAAATTAGGTCATATGGGAGTTTATGTGGAGAAAAGTTTGACACCTACCAAATGGGTTAAGCATCATGTGACTAGTTTTCCATTTGGTTCTAAAGAAGAAAATATGAAATATCAATTGGCAAAACCCTATTTGTCTACATTAGTTGGAGGTCATGGAAGAGAAACTGTAGGAAGTGCTGTTTACTATGCAAAACAAGGATTTGATGGAGTTATACAACTTTTACCTTTGAATTGTATGCCAGAGATAGTGGCCAAAAGTATACTGCCTCAAGTGCAGAAAGATTGCAATATTCCAATTATGACTTTGGTATTGGATGAAATGACAGGAGAGGCGGGGTATTTAACAAGACTTGAAGCTTTTGTCGATTTGCTTATGAGAAGAAGGGAGGAAAGAAAAGTTGGAGAATTATTATTTGGGTGTTGATGTAGGAAGTGTAAGTACAAATTTGGTATTGATAGATGATGAAAACAATATTCTTTGTAAGAAATATTTGAGAACTCAAGGAAAACCTATTGAAATACTAAAAGAAGGGCTGAAGGAACTAAAAGAAGAAATTGGAGATGTAAATATTTTAGGGGCAGGTTCCACAGGAAGTGGTAGATATTTAGCCGATTTAATCATAGGGGCTGATATTGTTAAAAATGAAATTACATCTCATGCAATTTCTTCACTAAATTTTATTCCTGATGTTCAAACTATAATTGAAATAGGTGGTCAGGATTCAAAAATAATAATAATAAGGGATGGTATAGTGGTGGATTTTGCCATGAATACAGTTTGCGCAGCTGGAACAGGGTCTTTTTTAGACAGGCAAGCTTATAGACTTGGGATACCTATAGAAGACTTTGGAAGAATGGCTTTAAAGTCCAACAATCCAGTTAGAATTGCAGGTAGATGTGCAGTTTTTGCTGAATCAGATATGATTCATAAACAGCAATTAGGACACAATCAAGAAGATATTGTATGGGGACTTTGTCAAGCACTTGTAAGAAATTATCTAAACAATGTAGGCAAAGGAAAGGATATAAAAGGGCCTGTAATGTTTCAAGGTGGAGTAGCTGCCAATATGGGTATAAAAAGAGCATTTGAATCTCAATTAGGACTAGAAGTTTTTATACCTGAATATTTTGATGTAATGGGTGCAGTGGGGGTTGCAATGCTTGCGAGAAATGAAGTGAAAAAAAAGAAATTTTCAAATTTCAAAGGGCTGGAAATAGCAGATGTAGATTATAAAGTAAGAGGAATAGAATGTAATGGATGTGCTAATGCCTGTGAAATAGTTGAAATATGTGGAGACAATAAAATACTTGCTAGATATGGTGACAAATGTGGAAAATGGTCCAACATAAAAAATGAAAATACAAAATTAGCTTAACCTTAAGTATACTACTTAAGGTTTTTTATTATATGAAGATTCTAATTTTTCTTAGTATATCAATGTTTAAATATAAGTATTTTTTATGTTATAATCATCTTATTAAGATGATAAAAAGGCGGTGCGAAATGTATAAAGAAAGTTTATTTAGAGGATTAAATAAGGGAATTAGAACCACATGGGAATTAACCAAAATAGTGGTACCAGTCTATTTTTTTGTAACTTTTTTAAAGTATACACCTGCACTTAGTTGGGTTTCAAATTTTTTTGCGCCAGTAATGAAAATAGTAGGTCTTCCTGGAGAAGCTTCTCTTGCTTTAGTGTTAGGTAATATGATAAATCTTTATGCAGGTATTGGAGCTATTGCTAGTTTAAATTTAACAATAAAGCAGATAACTATATTGGCTATAATGCTTTCTTTTTCTCACAGTTTATTTCTTGAAACAGCTGTAGCAAAAAAGACAGGAGTCAATGTAACTTTAATACTTTTAATAAGAATTTCACTAGCGATAATTTTTGGAATATTGTTTAATATTATATTGTAGGAGGAATGAATATGGATTTTGTTGGATTTTTAAAAGAAAGCACATTTGGTAGTCTGAACTCTATATTTGATATGGCAAAGATAGTTATTCCACTTATGATAGTTATGGAAATGTTAAAGGATTTAAATATTCTTGATAAAATATCTGATTTTTTTAAACCTGTTGCAAAATTTTTTGGAATATCAAGTGAATCAACTTTTCCGTTAGTTATAGGACTTATATTTGGACTAGCCTATGGTGCAGGTGTAATTATTGAAAGTGCTAAAGAAAATAATTTATCTAAAAAGGATTTATATATTTTAATAATATTCTTAGTTGCTTGCCATTCAGTGTTTGAAGATACTTTGTTATTTGTAGCTATGGGTGCAAATGGGTTTTTATTGTTGCCATTGAGAATTGGTATAGCTATTGTTATTTCTTTTATGGCTTCTAAAATATTAGATAAAATTAATATAAATAAAAATAAATTACCAGAACATATCTTATGAAAAAGAGGAATTATTGTATTTTTATAGAATATATTAGGGAATGATGTTATGGGAGGGGATAACTAGTGACTGTTGCTGATGTTAGAGATTTAAAACCAGGTATGGTTATAGATAAAGATATAGTAAATATGAGAACTGGAGCAATTCTTATAGGCAGTGGTACTGTTTTAAACAGGAAACTTATACTTCATATAAAAAATTTAGGTTTAAAAGAAGTAGATATTTTTGACGAAAAATCTTTTTTAAAAGAACATCCAGAAGATAGTTTAGTGATTAAATATGAAAAATTATCGGATAAAGTTGAAAATACATTTAATGATATAAAAATTGGCAAGAAAATCATTTTGACTGAAATAAGTGATGAAGTGGATGATTTAATAGTTGAATTGATAAGTAATAACAACATATTAGGTAGATTGAAACAACTTGAAAAAAGAGACAATTATACATTCAATCATTCTCTTGATGTGTGTATGTTAGCTACTATGGTTGGAAAATGGCTTGGATATTCTCAAATTCAGCTAAAACAACTATCAATGGCTGGAATTTTTCATGATATTGGGAAACTCAAAATATCTGATGATATTATAAACAAACCAGAAAAACTTACAAAGACGGAGTTTGAAATAATAAAAAAGCATCCTATTTATGGATATGATATATTAAATGAAACTGTGGGTATTAGTAGAAATGTTGCAATAGGGGTTCTTCAACACCACGAAAGACAAGATGGGAGCGGATATCCTTATGGTTTAAAGGGAAATGAAATTCATGAGTTTGCTAGGATAATTGCTATATGTGATATATATGATGCTATGACTTCAAACAGAGTATATAAAAGAAAAGAGTCACCATTTTTAGTAGCAGAGCATTTAGATGATGAGAGTTTTAGAAATTTGGATCCTAGAATCACTAGAATATTCCTAGATAACATATCTAAATTTTATGTGGGAAGTAAAGTAAAATTGAGCAATGGTGAAGTAGGTGATATTATTTTTGTCAATCCACAGATGCCTACAAAACCTATAGTTAAAGTTGGAGAAAAATATATAAATTTTTTAGAAGAAAAAAAATTGCAAATAGTTGATATAATAAAATAGGTGCTCAATTGAGCACCTATTTTATCTATTGTTCTTCCAAATCTTCATAGGTGTCTGAATAAACTTCTTGTGAAATTGTTCCTTCATCTTCATCTAAAGAGTGAGGTCTAGGACAAGGAGATGGATTGTTGCTACTTTCATCTATTTGTTTAGGAAATAGAGTTGGGAAGGTGGTACAAATTGGAGACACTTCAGGGGACAATACTGGGAATCCTGTAGATAAAACACAAAGTTGTACAGGAACTATTACTTTCTTTTCGCATGATATACAAACTGCAATAATAAGATTAATTCTTACTGCTCCAGTATTAGGATCAATTGAAATATCTCTGGTGATGCTGTTTGTAGCCAATCTAGTTTCACAATTTATATTGCAAAATTCTGCAAATCTTGGGAAGAAAGCTGAATTAAATACAGATGGAATACATAGTTCAAAGAAATTGGTCATAACTATTGGATTTGAAGCAGGAGCAATGGGAACAGTACTAGTTAAAGTTACCCTTGATTTTCTACATCTAGAATCTTGCACCAATGCATCTATTTCTACAACAACATTTCCAGATATTTTAACAGTTTGAGTTCCAAATATTGGTGTACCTTTTCCGCTTTCATCACAATCTGTGGTATTAGCAAATATTATTTTTTCAGTTTGCATTCCATCTGGACCTACAACTGTAATTGGTGTACCTTTTCCATCTTCTACAAAATCTCCTCCAGAAAGGACAGTTTCAGGTTCTACAACTAAGTTTTTTGGATCCAGAGCATCTTTTGGATTGAAGAATTTTCTGCATCTTATATCTAGTATTTTAACAATTCTTGCATTGTGACCTATTGAAGGAGTAAAAGCTTGATTTGTTACAGTTCTAAGAGCTTGAAGGTTTACTAAAACAGCATCATATACCTTTTGTACGAATATTGGCTCTGGGCGTACTCTTCTTAAAGTGCCATCCCATTCGCAACCTGTTGTACCTTTACAACATCTATCTGTAACACTCATTTCTGATATATCAGATTTAATATCGGGATTCATAAATCTACTACCTCCTTTAAAACTTTATTTTTAAACTTACTTCTCAATTTCAATATATTCTTTTAGATAAGCATGTGTTACATAGTGAGGAATATTTTGAACACAATTGCCATATTTATATACAAAGATTTTATATAGGTGGTGTATTTATGACTTTTTATAGTGAAAAGATTTCTATATTGACAGATAGTTGTCAGAATGTCTGTAGTTTTCAATGGAGAAATAAAACGATTTTTGCATATTTTTTCAATATTTCAAGTGGAGAAATGGAAAAGAAAATAATAGTAGAGGATTCCCTAGAAGAATATGATGTAGCTATAGGGGAGAATGACTATATTTATTTAATTTATCAAAATATTGATAGACATCTCGTTTTAGTCACTATATTTAGAGACTATATAGATATAGTGACTTTGACAGAAGAACCTATTTCAAATGTATATGATTTAAGCATATTGTTAGATAGAGAAGAAATTCATATATTTTACAATACTCTTTTAAAGGAAGATGAAAAAGTATATAGATTATATCATCATCATTATGATGAGAATACATGGATTACAAATATTGTAGAAGATATAAAAGTTAAGCAGGTATTGAATTCTTTCTGTTTAACGCTGAAAGATTATAGCATTTTTATTTTTTATTATGACTGTGTAGAAGAGGAAGAAGAAATTTTTCTTAAAAAATATGATACTGTTCAAAAGAAATGGCTTGAAAAGCAAAAAATTACATATGGATTTAATTCAAAATTATATATGGATATTTTAATTGAGAAAAATATATTGCATATTGTTTATAGTCAGAACTTTGATGGGAATTTATCTATAGTTTATGAAAAATATGACATTGTTGGAGTTGAAGCAGTACTTCTTAAAAAAGAAATATTATCCAATGCAGAAAATTGCTTATATCCTACAATTATAAAATATGAAGATAAACTTTGGGTAGCTTGGATAGAATATGATGCTGTATTGAGTAGATTTAGTATAGATGGAGGGGAAAATTGGAGTAGTATATATCTTTGGAGAAAATCCAAAAGCATAGATATTGTTAGATACAAATATGGAGATAATTCAATAAAAGAAAATAACAAGAAATTAAATTATTCTTTTGGTAGTATCTATCCTGAAATTTCTTTTATTGGTTTTGGACCTTTAGAAGATGTACAAGAAATTCCTATAAAAAAAAAGTACAGGAAGATACCAAGATTTTAGAAATGGGAGAAATGATAAAAGAAATAAAAAATCAAATAAAAATACTCAATGAAAGATTAGATTATATAGAATTCTATTTAGACAGAAGAAGTAGGGGATTTTTCTTAAGAAACAAAAATAGATAGTGCTACTTTATATCAAGTAGCACTAAAATTTAGTTTTTTCTATATTCATCTTTTTCGAATAATTTTCTTATTGTTTCTATATCATTTGTGGTACTTAAAGCAAGCATAAGTTTAATTCTTGCCTTTTGCCCAGGAAGATTTCCACCAAATATCACGCCCAATTCTCTCAAATGTTTTCCCCCACCTTCATATCCATATGTATCAAGAACTCTTCCAGTAGGACATCTTGACACCAATACAATAGGGATGTTTTTTTCAATACATCTTTTGACTCCATCAATCATTTGAGGAGGTATATTTCCCCTTCCTAAAGCTTCAAGTACTATTCCTTTATAATCTGAATCTATACAATAATTTATAATATCTGAATTCATTCCTGGAACACATTTTAAAAGCATAACTTTTGTTTCAATACTATCAGTATCTATAAAATCTCTTGACAATATATTTCTATAGAATATGACTTCATCATTGTCTACTATTCCAAGTGGACCAAATTCTGGAGATTTAAAAGTATCTAAGGCTAATGTATTTGTCTTAGTTACTTCACTTGCTGCATTTACTTCATTGTTCATGACTACCAAAACACCTTTATTTTTAGCCTTTTCTGAAATAGCTGTACATATAGCTGCTGAAAGATTGCTAGAACCATCATATCCTAGTTCAGAACTATTTCTCATAGCTCCAACAACTATTACAGGTTTTTCTGATTGTATAGTTAAATCTAAAAGATATGCAGTTTCTTCTAATGTATCTGTACCATGAGTTACAACAATGCCACAAATATCATCTCGAGAAATCGTTTTCTTTACAAGAGCATCTAAATCCATCATCATTTCTGGCGTGATGTGTGGACTTGGATAATTTCCAAAATTAATTATTTCTAATTCAGTAAATTTTTCTACATTAGTGACCATTGCTAGAATTTCTTCGCTAGTCAAAGCTGGAATAGCTGCATGAATACGTGGATCTACTTTCATTGAAATAGTTCCGCCAGTAAATATTATTGCTACTTTGTTAGAAGCAGACATTTTTTAGCCCCCTTATATATTAAAATTGTTTCTAATAGCATTTTACCACGAATTTATAATATTTGCATAAAAAAAGAAAAAAAAAGACTCCTAAAAGGAGTCTTTACATCCACAAGGGATGTCACATAAAACCGTTCAAAAGGGGTATTGGGAATAGAGATCTTATTTGAGGTTACCAGGGGGATAACCACAAACAAATTATAGCAAATTCCGACATGTTTTGCAAGACTTTTTAAAAAAAAATTTTAAAATACTTAAAAAAATATGTACCAATAAACTATGCCTTTAATAATATCTAAAAATTATATATAATATTATTAAATTGTTTATAATATAAATATAACAACATAAGCATAGGGGGGTAAATATGGAGGAAAGAGTTAGAAGTACAATGGACAACTTAAGGAAAAATGGGTTTGAAGTTAAATTTTTCGACAATATCAAAGAAGCAAAAAACGACATAATTCGACAAATACAAGTTGATGATACTGTAGGTATTGGAGGTTCTATGACAGTGTTCGATATGAACATTTATGAGGAGTTGAAGGAAAAGGGAATAAATGTGTTTTGGCATTGGAAAGTTCCTGACGAGGAAAAAATGCAAGCTAGAAACAATGCTGATAAGGCAAAAATCTATATTACAAGTACAAATGCTATTACAGAGGATGGAAAACTCATAAATATGGATGGTGTAGGAAATAGGGTTAGTTCTATGTTTTATGGGCATGAAAAAATTTATATAATCGCAGGAATAAATAAAATTTGCAAAGACTATGAAGGAGCAAGAAATAGAATAAGAAATATAGCTGCACCTAAAAATGCTGAAAGATTAAAATTAGATACTCCATGTACTATTACTGGAAAGTGTGTGGACTGTAGCTCTCCTTCAAGAATATGCAATGTAGAAGTGATACTTCATAAAAAACCTTCCAATGCGAATGTATTTATTTTTCTTGTAAACGAAGAACTAGGATATTGAGCTAAAGATGATGAGGTGATAAAGTGGAAATATATTTAGACAATTGTGCTACAACTAAACCAAGGGAAGAAGTAATTGATGAAATAAATTATATGCTAAAAACATGTTATGGAAATCCTTCTTCTCTTCACAGATTGGGACTAAATGCTGAAAAAAAAGTCAATGAATCTAGAGAGATAATAGCTAATTTTTTAAATGTCAGAAAAGATGAAATATATTTTACTTCTGGTGGAACTGAAAGCAACAATTTAGCTATTCAAGGTATAGTAGAAAAAAATATAAGATCAGGACGTCACATTATTACAACTAAAATAGAACATCCTTCAGTATTGAATGTTTTTAAGTATTATGAAAACAAAGGTTACAATGTGACATATTTAGATGTAGATAGATATGGTTTTATAGATCTAGAACAATTTGAAAATAGTTTAGATGATTCTACAATCCTTGTATCCATAATGCTTGTAAACAATGAAATTGGAACTATTGAGCCCATTTGGCGTATTAGAGAAATATTAAAAGATAAAAAATCTAATGCACTATTACATGTAGATGGCATACAAGCTTTTGGGAAAATACCTTTGTATTTAAAAAAATGGGAAGTAGACACATTTTCTTTTAGTGGACACAAAATTTATGGTCCTAAAGGAGTGGGTGGCTTATATATACGAAAAGGTGTTAATTTAGACCCTATAGTATTTGGAGGGAATCAAGAAAAAGGATTGCGTTCAGGAACTGAAAATACATTAGGTATTGTAGGAATGGGCTGTGCTGTTGACATAATGAGTAGAAATTTTCATGAGGAAAGGGAAAAAGTTGATGAACTTAAAAAATATTTCGTTCAAAGAGTGTCAGAAGAAATATCTGATATAAAGGTAAATAGTGGTGTAGATGAAAATTTTTCTCCATATATAGTCAATGTAACTTTTTTAGGAATTAGGGGAGAGGTATTGTTACATTTTTTAGAAGATAGTGGAATATATGTTTCTACAGGTTCTGCTTGTTCTTCCCATGGAAAAGGTGGCAGTCATGTTTTAAGTGCTATTGGGCTTAAGAACAATGAGATAGAGGGAGCTATAAGATTTAGTTTTTCATATTCAAATACAAAAGAAGAAATTGATTATGCAGTAGATAAGCTTAAAAACTCAGTATCAGATATAAGAAAAGTAACTATG
This sequence comes from Sporanaerobacter sp., assembly GCF_047830725.1. Taxonomy (NCBI): domain Bacteria; kingdom Bacillati; phylum Bacillota; class Tissierellia; order Tissierellales; family Sporanaerobacteraceae; genus Sporanaerobacter; species Sporanaerobacter sp. Next base: position 1,786,828 of record NZ_CP181252.1, read on the forward strand.
AGGTGATTGTGTGGATAAAGTGATAAGTGTTAGTTTAGGAGAAGTAGCTTTAAAGGGTTTGAACAGAGGATATTTTGAAAATAAGTTGCTAAAGCAAATAAGAAGTGCTACAAGAGAATTTGGTTCACCCAATATTTATAAAGAACAAGGTAAAATGTATATTGAAGCAGAAGAAAACTATTTTGATCAGATCATAAACAGACTCAAAAAAGTTTTTGGAATAGTTTATATAAGTCCCTGCATTAGAGTAGAAAAGGATATCGACATTATAGAAAAAGCTTCAATATTGGCTGTAGAGGAAACTTTAGAAAAAAGAGATATAAGTACTTTTAAGGTAAAGACAAATAGAGTGGATAAAGATTTTCCCATAAAATCTCCAGATATGTCAAAAAAAATTGGCAGTGTTTTACTTAAAAATATTGATGGGATAAAAGTAGATGTTCATAATCCAGAACTTTATCTTTATATAGACATTAAAGATAAATGTTATATATATACAGAGAGATACAAGGCTCAGGGGGGGCTTCCTCTTGGAACAAATGGGAAAGGACTTCTTTTATTGTCTGGAGGTATAGATAGCCCTGTAGCAGGATTTATGATGGCCAAAAGAGGTGTAAGCCTTAGTGCAGTCCATTTTCATAGCTATCCTTTTACCAGTGAAAGGGCAGAACAAAAAGTAAAAGAATTAGCAAGACTATTAGCTAGGTATTCTGGTGATATGCATCTTTATAGTATAAATATAATTGATATACAAAAAGAAATTCATGAGAAATGTCCAGAAAATCAAATGACTATCATAACTAGGAGATTTATGATGAGAATAGCAGAAAAAATTGCACAAAGTCAAGATATAAATGCTCTTATTACTGGAGAGAGTTTAGGTCAAGTAGCAAGTCAAACAATAGAAGGCATTGGAGTAACTAATTCGTCAGTTTCTATTCCTATATTGAGACCTCTAATAGGCTTTGACAAAGTAGATATAATAAGCATAGCAAAAGAAATTGAAACATATGAGACATCGATTTTACCTTTTGAAGATTGTTGTACAGTCTTTTTGCCAAAACATCCATTGACGAGGCCCAAATTAGAGAATATTGAAGAAGCAGAAAGAAAATTAGATATAGAGTATCTTGTAGATAAAGCTATTTCAAATGCTATATTTTCAGTTATAGAACCGTAGAAGCTATCACAAAAGGTTAAATAATAAATTAACTTTATTGACAATGAAATCTTTTGTGATAAAATTAAATAGACAGGTATGTCGATAAAAATGGAAGGAGGAGAAGCAGATAACTTGCCTAAAATTGTAGATTATGAAATTAAAAAGCAAGACATTATAGAAAAAGCTAAAGAAGTATTTGCAAAACGAGGTTATTACAACACAAATATATCAGACATATCAAAGAGCTGTGGAATGGGAAGAACTACAATTTATCAGTATTTTAAAAATAAGGATGAAATTTTTTATTATTCAGCAAAAGATGCATTAGCGGAAATAAAAAGAAAAGTAGAAATTATAGTAGAAGATGATACATTAAGCTTCATAGAAAAATTGAAGAAACTAGTATTTGAAATAACCAGTGAATATGAACATAACTACATTTTTGTATTATTGGCAGAAATATGGATTATTAGCAAAAGAGAAAGAAATGAGTTTTTAGAATCACTGTCAGAGCATATTGAAGATTTTAAAAAGGCTATAAAGGACTTAATTTCTCAAGGTATTAAGGCCAAAGAGATTAAACCTGTTGACAGCGAAAGTATGGCAAATACCATATATTATTTTATTGAATCATTGATAATACAAATATCCACTAGCAACAATGTGGATATAAATAAAAAAATAAGTTCTGTTAATGTTTTAATTGATGGACTAAAAGCTTAAAAATGAAGGGGGAATTTTCATGGCAAGTGTAAAACAAGTTTTGAGCACTGCTTTGATGAATGAAGGGTTAAAGTATATTGAGAAAGATCCAATGGAGAATATGCCTAAATTGTTAGATTGGGCAGAAAAAATCATCACAAAGGAAAACCATAAAAGATATCTAGAAAATTTCAGAGAAATCGTAGCTAATCCTGAAAGCAACTGGTATAAACTTATGGAAAGATATTTTGACGAATTGTCACCAAATACAAGAAAGAAATTCTTAATAAACTATATGGTGAATTCGGGTATAATTGGGATTCCTATGCAAGATAAGGCGAAGAAAAAATACAATTGCAATGTTCCATGGGCAATACTTATGGACCCAACTAGTGCATGTAATTTAAAATGTACAGGTTGCTGGGCTGCTGAATATGAAAAAACAGATTCTCTAAGCTATGATACATTGGATAGAATAATTAGAGAAGGAAAAGAACTTGGAATATATATGTATATATTCTCTGGTGGAGAACCTCTAGTTAGAAAAAATGATTTAGTTAAACTTGCTGAAACTCATAGTGACTGTTCTTTCCTTTCATTTACAAATGCAACATTGGTAGATGAAGAATTCGCTAAAAAACTAGGCGAATTGGGAAATTTCGGACTTGCAATAAGCGTTGAAGGTTTTGAAGATACTACAGATATGAGAAGAGGAAAAGGTACTTTTGACAAAGTAATGCATGCTATGGATTTACTTAAGAAAGAAGGAGTAGTATTTGGATTTTCCACATGTTACCACAAATACAATGTGGATGTAGTAGGTTCAGAAGAGTACTTAGATTTATTGATAGATAAGGGATGTATGTTTGGCTGGTATTTTACTTATATTCCAATAGGAAAAGATGCTGTAACTGATTTATTAGCTACACCAGAACAACGTGAATATATGTATCACCAAGTTAGAAAGATGAGAAAAGAAAAACCAATATTTATATTAGATTTCTGGAATGACGGAGAATATGTAAATGGTTGTATTGCTGGAGGAAGAAACTATTTCCATATAAATGCTAATGGAGATGTTGAACCTTGTGCATTTATCCACTATTCTAATTTAAATATAAAAGATGTAAGTTTGGTTGAAGCACTTCAATCACCATTGTTTATGCAATATAAAGAAAATCAACCATTTAACGAAAATCACTTGAGACCATGTCCATTGCTAGACAATCCTGAAAAATTGAGAAGTATGGTTAAAAAATCAGGTGCTTATTCAACTCAACCTATGGATAGAGAAGAAGTAGAAGATTTAACTGCTAAAACTGAGGAAATATCAAAAGAATGGGCAAAAGTAGCAGATAGGTTATGGAATGAATCTCAAGCCAAAAAAGCAAAAGAAGCTGAACAAGAGGCTTAATTTATAATGAAAAATTAAATAAAAATAAGCTGGTGTATTCCAGCTTATTTTTATTTAATGATGAATAATACTATTATCTTTTCTTGCACTGGAGCTCTTAAAATAATATAATTATTCTGATGGGTATGATTTACTTTGGCTGAATGAGGGTTTAGCTATTATTATCTTGGCTATAATTATATCAATGTCTATTTTACAATGGAAAATATAGTGGAGTCTACGGGAGTGATGATATGCAAATGAAAAAAACTATTCTTATCATATCGTTAATAGTTTTAAGTTTTCTAACAGCTTGTTCTAACAAAGATTTAAATATTGGTGATAGTGAGAAGTTGGTAGTATCTGCAAGTTTTTATCCTCAATATTATTTAGCCAAAGAAATTGGGAAAGATAAAATAAACTTAAGCTCTATAGTTCCCAATGGAGTGGAACCTCATGATTTTGAATTGACTATAAAACAGATAAAAGAAATACAATCAGCAGATGTACTTATCTTAAACGGTGCCAATATGGAACACTGGAAAGATAAATTGCTAAAATCAATAAATACACAAGATATAAAAATAATAGAGAGTAGCAAGTATGTAGATGTTATTAAAACAGATGGGATAGAAGATCCTCATATTTGGTTGAATCCTAAAAATATGGCTAAGATAGCTTACGAAATAAAAGAAGTATTTATAAAAAAGGATGCTAAAAACGCTGATTTCTATGAAAGCAATTATAAGGAATTGTCTAAAAAATTAATGGAGCTAGATAAAAATTATGAAACTATTTTAAAAGATAAGAAAAGAGATGCTATATTGGTTTCTCATGCTGCTTTTTCTTATTTAGCCAATGAATATGGATTTAAACAAATTGCTGTTACTGGTATAAGTCCTGAAGAAGAACCTAGTCCTGGAGCTATGGCAGAGCTTATAGATATGGCTAAAGCTGAGAACATGAAATACATTTTCTTAGAAACTTTAGCTAGTCCTAAAACTGCAAATATTATAGCTGAAGAAGCTAATTTAGAAGTTTTGATTTTAAATCCAGTTGAAGGACTTACAGAAGAAGAACAAAAAAGTGGTGAAGATTATATTTCTATCATGGAACAAAATCTACTCAATTTAAAAAAGGCATTGGTGGATTAAAATGGGAGAAAAAATTGTAAGTGTAGAAAATTTGTATTTTAGTTATGGGAAAAATAAAGTGTTGGAAAATGTGAATTTCGATATTGAAAAAGGTGATTTTGTTGGAATTATAGGTCCAAATGGTTCTGCTAAAAGTACTCTCATGAAATTAATGATAGGAATTTTAAAGCTAGAAAAAGGAAACATAAAACTATTTAGTACTGATATAGATAAATTCAAAGATTTCCACAGAATTGGATATATATCTCAAAATGTAAGAGAATTTAATACAAAGTTTCCTGCTACTGTAGAAGAAATTGTTGGAGCTAATTTGTATAAGAAAATGGGATTTTTCAAAATAGGAAACAAAAAGATATATGAAAATGTACACAAGGCGTTAGAAGTAGTGGAAATGGAGGATTATAGCGATAGACTCATAGGTAATCTTTCAGGTGGTCAAAAACAAAGGATATTTATAGCTAGAGCTCTTGTGAGCAATCCAGAAATACTATTTATGGATGAGCCTCTTGTAGGCGTAGATATTGAATCTCAAAACAGATTTTATGATTTGATGGAAAAACTTAATATGAAATACAATATTACATTAGTTATGGTTTCTCACGACATAGGTGTGATTTCGAAAAAAGTTAACAAGATATTATGTTTGGGAAATGGAAAGTTCTATGTTCACGATTCAAAAAATGTTGAACTTTCGCACGTAATGGGTGAAATTTATGGCAAAAATATGGATATATTAGACCATGATCATTAGGGTGATGAATATGATGGATATATTTTCTTATAGTTTTATGCAAAGATCGTTTATAATGGGAACAATCATTGCAATTATAGCCCCTACTATTGGGCTATTTCTCGTTTTAAGGCGAGCCTCTGTCATAGGAGATGCACTGTCTCATGTAGCTTTGGCTGGGGCAGCTTTTGGAATGCTTATGGGTATCTATCCTGTATATGGAGCAATTATATTTTCTATTGCTGGAGCTTTAGGAATTGAAAAGTTAAGAAACGAATATTCAGAATATGAAGAGCTTTCTCTTTCTATAGTGCTGTCAGCAGGTATTGGGCTTGCATCAATACTCATAAGCTTTGGGAATACTTCAGGTATATTTGCTTATCTCTTTGGGAGTTTAGCATTGGTTACTGAAAAGGACATATTGGTTGTATCTATACTTGGAGCATTTATAATAATTTCTATACTGACTCTTTATAAGGGGCTGTTTTATGTATCTTTCGATGAAGAAAGTGCAAAGCTAGCTGGAGTACCTGTAAAGTTTATAAATATATATTTTGCTATACTTGTAGCATTAACTATTGGCATATCTATGAGAATAGTGGGAGTTTTACTCATTTCTTCTCTTATGATTTTGCCTGTAGCCACAAGTTTGATAATATCAAAAAGCTTTAAACAAGCTCTTCTATATTCTAATTTGTTTGGAATACTATCAGTATTTGTGGGGCTTATACTTTCTTTTTATTTTGATTTAGCTCCGGGAGGAACTATTGTTTTAACAGCATTGTCAATACTTTTGATTGTAATATTTATAAATCGCAAAAAAACTAGTTGAGAAACTAGTTTTTTTTATTAAGTAAAAAGATTTATATATTAAACAAGAGAAAATATCTTATGTTCTTTAAGCTTGTAATTAAAAGGGATAGAATAGGTTGAAAAAAACAAAAAAAGATATTGACTTTTAACTATAATTTTGATTATAATAGATTAGTCGATTGGGATGTTTAGTAATTATAAACAAATAGTTTAATATATGATAAGCACTGTTAGGAGGATATCCGTGAAAATTGGTGAAAAAATTAAGCAATTAAGGATCAGAAATTCCCTTACTCAAGAAGAGCTAGCTGAGAGATGTGAATTGACTAAAGGATTTATTTCACAGGTTGAAAGGGATTTAACTTCTCCTTCTATAGCTACACTAGTAGATATTCTCGAGGGACTTGGAACTAATTTAAAAGATTTTTTCAATGATATAGAAGAAGAAAAAGTAGTTTTTACAAAAGAAGATGCTTTTGAAACAGAAAATGAGGAGTATAAATACAATTTAAAATGGATAATTCCCAATGCACAGAAGAATTTAATGGAACCAATACTTCTTGAATTGGAGCCAGAAGGAAGATCTAAAGAAGATTCTCCACATGAAGGAGAAGAATTTGGATATGTAATATCTGGCAGTATATTTGTTCATATTGGAAATGAAGAATATAAAGCAAGAAAAGGTGAAAGTTTTTATTTTAAAGCAAATGCAAATCACTATATAAGAAATGCAGGGAAATCTGTAGCTAGAATTATTTGGGTGAGTACACCACCAAATTTTTAAAGAATATTTTTATGGGGGGATCATCATTGGAGAAAAATTTAATAATTGACTTAAAAAATATTTATAAAGAATACGATGGCGTGGAAGTTTTGAAGAATATAAATTTTTATATCAGAAAAAATGAATTTTTGACATTGCTTGGTCCTAGTGGATGTGGCAAAACTACTACGCTACGAATTATTGGTGGTTTTGAACGACCTACAAGTGGAGAATTGATATTTGAAGGAAAAGACATCATAAATGTGCCTCCCTACGAAAGACAAATAAATACTGTTTTTCAGAAATATGCACTTTTTCCTCATATGAATGTATTTGAAAATGTAGCTTTTGGTTTGAAAATAAAAAAATTGCCTAAAGATGAAATAAAAAATAAAGTAATAAATATGCTTAAAATGGTTAACCTTGAAGGATTTGAAAATAGGTCTATAGAATCTTTAAGTGGGGGACAACAACAAAGAGTTGCCATAGCAAGAGCACTTGTAAATGAACCAAAAGTGTTACTACTAGATGAGCCGCTTGGGGCATTGGATTTAAAGCTTAGAAAAGAAATGCAATTAGAACTCAAGAATATGCAAAAAAGAGTAGGAATTACTTTTATATATGTAACACACGATCAAGAGGAAGCTTTAACCATGTCAGATACAATAGTTGTTATGGATAAAGGGGAAATACAGCAAATAGGCACACCAGTTGATATATACAATGAGCCTAAAAATGCTTTTGTAGCTAGGTTTATTGGTGAAAGTAATATCATTGATGGAATAATGCATGAGGACTATGTAGTTGAATTTGCAGGAAAGGTATTTGATTGCGTAGATAGTGGATTTGAAAGAGATGAAGAAGTTCAAGTAGTCATAAGACCTGAAGATTTAAACATAGTAGATGCAAAAGATGGGATGATTAAAGGAAGAGTTACATCTATAACATTTAAAGGTGTTCATTATGAAATGCTTGTAGAAAGTAAAGAGTTTCAGTGGAAAGTTCATAGTACTATTATGAAGCCAGTAGATACAGAAATTGGTTTGACAGTTATTCCTGACAATATACACATTATGAAGAAGGTGATAGAAAATTGAAACAGTTAAAATGGCTTTCTTATCCTTATATTTTTTGGATGATATTATTTATAATAGTACCTTTAATATTGGTATTTATTTTTAGCTTTACTACAGGAGATATTCGTTTAAATGGAGATTTTCAATTTTCTATTGAAAACTTTCAAAGATTTTTTGATCCACTTTACTTAAAAGTATTGGGAAAGTCTGTAAATTTGGCATTAAAGTCTACTATAATATGCCTATTGTTGGGATATCCTATGGCTATGATTATTTCAAGAGAAAATATCAAAAAACGAAATGTCATGATTCTTTTATTTGTAGTTCCAATGTGGATGAATTTTTTGTTGAGAACTTATGCTTGGATGACTTTGCTTGGGAAAAATGGAGTTTTAAATTTTCTTATTAAAAAATTGGGATTTACACCATTAAATTTTATTTACAATGACAATGCTGTACTTCTTGGAATGGTGTATAATTTTTTGCCCTTTATGGTACTTCCCATATATTCTGTACTCATAAAAATGGATAGAAGTCTAATAGAGGCTGCAGAAGATTTGGGGGCCAACAAGGTAAAAGTGTTTTTAAAGATTATATTTCCACTAAGCTTACCTGGAGTTGTTTCAGGATTTACTATGGTGTTTATGCCAGCACTAAGTACATTTGTCATATCTAGACTCTTAGGTGGAGGCCAATATATGCTTATTGGCAACTTAATTGAACAACAATTCTTGTGGACAGGAGATTGGCATTTTGGTTCTGCCATATCAATAATTATGATGGCCTTTATTTTAATAGGTATGGCTATTACATCAAAATTTGACAAAGAAAAAGAAGGAGGGGGCTTGTGGTGAGTAAATTTTTGAAAAAAATTTATACTATACTTATATTCATATTTTTATATGCTCCCATTGTAGTATTGATTGTATTTTCCTTTAACAATTCGAAGTCTAGAGGTTCTTGGAATGGTTTTACATTGAAATGGTATATAGAACTTTTCAAAAATGAGGAAATAATGAAAGCACTATATTATACTATAATCATAGCTGTGCTTTCAGCAATTATTTCAACTATAATAGGAACTTTTGCAGCTATAGGTATATATAATATGAATTATTTAAGTAAAAAGGTAGCTTTAAATATAAACTACTTGCCAGTGCTAAATCCAGATATAGTTACGGCTGTGTCACTTATGACTTTATATAGATTTATGAATATACAATTGGGATTTTTATCAATGCTACTATCTCATATTACATTTTGTATACCTTATGTCATACTATCAGTACTTCCTAAATTGAAGCAGCTAAATAGACATCTTGCAGAAGCTGCAATGGATTTAGGTGCAACTCCTTTTTATGCATTGAGGAAAGTTATTATTCCTGAAATAATGCCTGGAATAGTCACAGGAGCTCTTATGGCTTTTACATTATCTATTGATGATTTTGTAATAAGTTTTTTCAACACAGGTTCTGGGGTTACAAATTTAAGCATAACAGTATATTCTATGGCTAGAAGAGGAATCAAACCTGAAATCAATGCGTTGTCGTCCCTTATGTTTTTGACAGTACTTGTTTTGCTTTTAATTATAAACAAAAGAACTACAAAAGACTTGGAAAAAAGAGGTGATATTGCATGAAAAGAAGTATAAAATATGTTTTATTAATATTATTAATTGCAATCATTGGAACTGTTTTTACAGGGTGCAAGAAAGATACGGATACATTGAATGTTTACAATTGGGGAGATTATATAGCTCCAGAAGTTATTGAGGAATTTGAAAAAGAATACGGTATAAAGGTAAATTATAGTACTTTTGATACCAATGAAGATATGTATGTAAAAGTTAAATCTGGTGGCAATAGCTACGATGTATTGTTTCCTTCTGATTATATCATTGAGAAAATGATAAAAGAAGATATGCTACTTAAATTAGATATGAACAACATTCCTAACTATAAAAACATAGATGAAAAATTTAAGAATTTAGATTTTGATCCAGATAATGAATACTCAGTTCCTTATATGTGGGGAACATTGGGGATTATATACAATAAAAATGCAGTTACTGATAAAATAGATAGTTGGGATGCTCTTTGGAATGAAAAATACAGTGGCCAGATTTTAATGTTAAATAGCCAAAGAGATTCTATTGCTATTTCGCTAAAGAGATTGGGATATTCTATGAATTCAACAGATAAAGATGAGTTAGAAAAAGCGAAAGAGGAACTTATAAAGCAAAAACCACTTGTATATGCTTATGTTGGGGATGAAGTAAAGGATTTGATGATAGGTGAAGAAGCAGATATTGGAGTAGTTTGGTCTGGAGATGCAGTATATATGATGGGTGAAAATGAAAATTTGGATTATGTAGTTCCTAAAGAAGGTTCAAATCTGTGGTTTGATAATATGGTTATACCAAGTACTAGCAAGCACAAAAAAGAAGCAGAACTTTTTATAAATTTCATGTGTAGACCAGATATTGCATTAAAAAATACTGAATACATTGGATATTCAACTCCCAATAAAGAAACATTTAAATTGCTTTCTGAAGAAATGAAAAACAATGATGTAGCATACCCTAAGGCTGAGAGTTTAAAGAACTGTGAAATATTTAATGATCTTGGTGAGTTTACAAAAGAATATTCTAGAATTTGGACAGAAATTCTTGCTCAATAACACAAAATACTCTTGCATATGAATACATGCAAGAGTATTTTGTGTAATGCAGAAAATTAAGGGTAATAAAAATTAAGGGTAATAAAATACTAGTATTATATTATTTTAGGAGGTTTTACGATGGATAAGTGTGAATATCTTATTATTGGGAATGGAATTGCAGGTTTAGCTGCTGCAAGAGAGATAAGGAAAAATGATGAAACCGGTTCCATAACTATGGTTTCCAGTGAACCCTATCTTACTTATTATAGGGTTAAACTTACAGAATACTTAAGCAAGGATTTTCAAGATGAAGAACTTTTGGTGAATAAAGAAAAATGGTACAAAGATAAAAATATAAATGTTATAGTGAATAAAATAGTTGAAGAAATTGATACAGAAGGAAATAAGATAAAAATAGATGATGGAAGTGAAATTCAGTACAATAAATTGTTATTAGCTATGGGGAGCAGGCCCTTTATACCACCAATAGCTGGAAAATATAAAAATGGAGTTCTTGCACTTAGAACCCTTAAAGATTTAAGATACATTCAAGACTATTTTTCAAATTGCCAAACTATTACTATTATAGGTGGTGGGTTATTGGGACTGGAAGCCGCCTATTCAGTTAAGAAACTCAACAAAAAAGTAAACATCATTCAATCTTCACCTTATTTATTAAATAAACAATTAGATGAAGAAATATCTAGAAAACTTGAAAATAAGTTGAGAGAAGCTGGATTTAATTTATATTTAAATTCTCAAGCAGAGGAAATATTGGGGGAAGACAAAGCAAATGGTATCAAATTGAATGGAGAAAGAATAGTATCTACAGATGCAGTTTTGGTATCCTCTGGAGTTCGTTCTAATCTTGATTTAGTTAGAGATACTAAAATTGAACATGATAGAGGAGTCAAAGTAGATAAATATTTAAGGACCAATATTGACAATATCTATGCAGCTGGTGATGTGGCAGAAGTAGAAGGAGTAGTACTTGGACTTTGGAGTGCTGGAAATGAACAAGGTAAAATTGCAGGAGAAAACATGACAGGGGGTACAAAAGAATACACATCACCAAAACCATATACAAATCTTCAAATAGGAGATATTTCATTGTTTTCAGCAGGAGATGTGAATAATTTTGACAAGGTCTATGAATATAAAGAAGGAAGCGAAATACATCATAAATTGTTTACAACAGATGGAAAAATTACAGGAGCTATATTGTTTGGTGATATATCCGAAATGAATAGTTTGAGAAAAGCTGTTCTTGAAAATATGGATGCAGATATATATTTAAAAGACGGAATAGCATTCAGATAAAACTCCAGGTTTATCCTGGAGTTTTTTTCTAAATAAAATATAGATAAAATACACTTTTTGTTTAAAAAATCCATTATAATATAAGTAAAGTTTATTGTTCTGGAGGGATATATTGTGGAGATTAAATTTTTAGGTGCTGCCAAAGTAGTTACTGGTTCTAATGTATTGATAACTACGGATAAATATAAAATACTATTAGATTGTGGTATGTTTCAGGGAAGTGAACAGCTAGAAAGACTAAATTTTGAAAAATTTCAATACAATCCAGAAGATATAGATTTTTTGATATTAAGTCATGCTCATATAGATCATAGTGGAAGAATACCCAAATTGGTAAAAGAGGGATTCAAAGGTAGAATCATAACTACAAATGCTACATTTGATTTATGTAAAATAATGCTTATAGATAGTGCCAATATTCAACAATCAGATGTAGAATGGGAAAATAGGAAAAGACGAAGAGCAGGGAAAGAACCTATAGAACCACTTTATACAGTAGATGATGCAGATTTGAGCTTGAGATATTTTGAACCTTATCTTTATGAACAAAAAATTACTTTAAATGATGATATTGTAGTGAGATTTAAAGATGCTGGTCATATATTGGGATCAGCTATAGTGGAATTGTGGATAAGAGAAAATAAGGATTTTACCAAAATCGTTTTTTCAGGTGATTTGGGAATGCCAGGTCGTCCTATCATAAATGAACCTGAATATATTGAAGAGACAGATTATTTAATAGTAGAATCTACCTATGGAAATAGAATACACGATGATATAAAAGAAAGTGCAAAAAAATTGGTAGATATCATCAATTCAACTGTGTTAAGGGGAGGAACAGTAATTATACCTTCTTTTGCCGTGGGAAGAACTCAAGAAATAATATACGAGTTAAATAAATACTATGAATATGATAAACATGTAGAAGAATTTATGAAAATTCCTGTTTATGTAGATAGTCCTATGGCTGTTATGGCTACGGAAGCTTTTAAGAAAAATTCCAGTTGTTTTAATGAAGAAGCAAAAAAACTTATACTGAATGGAGACAATCCTTTTGAGTTTCCAAATTTATTTTATGTAAAAAGTCAAGATGAGTCTATGAAGTTAAATCAATATAGTTTTCCTAAAGTAATCATTTCATCTAGTGGTATGTGTACAGCGGGAAGAGTACGTCATCATCTAAAGCATAATTTATGGCAAAAGAAAAATAGTGTAGTTTTTGTAGGTTATCAAGCAGAAGGTACATTGGGTAGGATAATATTAGACGGAAAGAAAAAAGTAAAAATATTGGGAGAAGAAATAAAAGTAGAGTCAGAAATATATGATCTTGAAGGATTTTCTGGCCATGCAGATCAGAAAGTATTGATGAATTGGGTCAAGAATTTTAAAAGAAAGCCTAAAAAGATATTTGTAGTTCATGGAGAAGAAGAATCATCGAAAATGCTAGCAAGTATGATTGAGAACGAATTGAATGTTGAAACCATAATACCCAACCTAGGCGATGCTTTTGAGATTAAAGAAGTTATAGTTAAAAGTCAAAGTGGCGAAGTACTAGAGCCTATAAAACAAAAAGAAGATATAGAAAAAGAATTGCAGGATGTTTACAATCAATTTGAAGCCCTTGTATATAAGACAGATAAGCTAATAGATCCAGAGTTTTTAAATGAAGATTATGATGAGCTAAAAAATAAATTGTTAGAATTGCAACAAAAATTGATGGATGTAAATATGCTCTTAGGAAAATGATAAAGGAGTGATCTAATGGGTGAAGAAAGTAATAAAAGAAAGTTTAGAAAAGTTGAAAACATAATGGAAAAAATTATTATGTGGCTTGAGATTGTATTGGCAACTTTTATAATAATAACAGTTATTTTAAGTTGCAAAGATTTAGCCTCATTGGCATATAATGTTTTCACAACAGAAGCAATGAGTTCTTATGAGCTATTGCAAGGTTTCCTTTCTTATGTTTTGCTCCTAGTAGTAGGTCTTGAACTTGCTCTTATGCTCATAAAACATTCACCTGGAAGTGTATTGGAAGTGATGCTTTATGCTGTTGCAAGGAAAATGCTTATAAGTTCTTCTACTACTTCAGAGGTACTCATAGGTGTCATAGCTTTGGCAATTATATTTTTCATAGATAAGTATCTTCATACAAAAGATAAAGAAAATATAATAAAGTAGTAGAAAATTTCTACTACTTTCCTTTGGAGCTTCATGGGGGACTTGAACCCCCGACCTACTGATTACGAATCAGTCGCTCTACCATCTGAGCCAATGAAGCAGAATAAATTAAAGTGGCTAGTCAATAAGACTAGCCTGCTTGTTTTGGTGCCGAAAGACTGACACTAAAACAGCTCGCACTATTATCACCATCATTATAAGGCGATTTTATAAAAAAGTCAATGTCATAATTATCTTTTATGATTCTAATGTCTTCTATAAAAAGTGCTAGTATTTGTTTTGCGTTTTCTCCAGTAATTTTTTCCAATAATAGCTTGATATTATTTCATTATATGGTACAATTTGATTAAGAAAGGTTGTACATAAAATGTATTTTTAGTTTTCTTGTTGCGATATTGCCATACAAAATATTCAGAATATTGCAAATCAATCATATAGTTGATTCATCCAGATCATATTTATGAGATATATTTTTAATTTCTTTGCCTGACATTATTAATTCTGTAATCATAGTTTTAAATTCATCTGTATAAGTTTTTCTTTAGACATTTTTTTGTTTTCCTCTTTATACAATGACTTATATGTATTAGGTTTTATGAACCACTATTCTTCTGGAGGTGAATTAGCGTGAAAAATCCAATATTAAAATCTATCATCAGACGTCCAATCAAATTTGTCTTGCTTATTCTAATACTTTCATTAGTTTCTGGTGCTTTTATTATGAATTTTACCTCATATAGCCTAGTTAGTAAAGAAGTTGAGTCTGCAAAAGGAGCATATAATAGTATTGGATATCTGCAGATGGATTTATCAGATGGAAGCGACGGCAATGTGTATGAGATAAGAGAACTGTTCAAAGATGATCCAATGATTGCTTATGAAGACTGTAGAATATGGTCGTTAGGAATCAGTGATAATCTATTAAATGCAGCCAACAAATATCTTGAAGGCGATTTTTTAGATGAATATCCAGGCATGGATCTTTTTGTTTATGATCTATTCGTTATAGTAAGACCTGAAAATATACGAACTAGAAACTACGTCAAGGATAGATATGATGGGGTGACCTTGGAAGGCCACGTGCAAAAACTAATTGCCGGATATCCGGATTGGATCTATATGCCGGATAGCGAAGAAATGTTTGAAGACGGATTCTTTAGTCTTATAGCACAAAAATATGAAAATAGTAGTAGAGCAAACGGCATATTAAAATTAATTCCATATATAAATGATGCCGTCCTTGATGAGTTATATGGACTTGAAATTGGAGCTGATTATCTTTTTAGATGTGAGGCAATGTCTTATGATGCTTCACATATGGAAAGACCGGATTCATATATGTTAAAACCATTATATGATGGAGGTCCTTTATATGAGAAAATTGATAATATTGATGAGTTCAATTTAGAAGATCCTAAATGGCAAAAAATGAGAGAGGATATAGAGCTTTTAGATATGAATACCAGAGCATTTAACATAGTTGCAACCAAAAACATGGAAACTCACCCCTATACCCAAGGAAATCTAGAGGGATATACTTTGTATGATGGAAGATGGATCAACTATGATGATTATAAGAACAATAATAAAGTTTGTGCAGTTGGAAAAAATTTATTTGAAGCACGAGAATTAAAATTAGGAGATAAAATTTCCCTTCAATATATGGAATCTGAAATCCCAGAGTTCTTAGTGACTGAAAAAGACAGAAAAGAGTGGAAAAATTATCATAAAAGTGATGTTATAGAATACGAAATAGTAGGCGTTTATAATCAAATTTATTCAGGTAAAGAGATATATGTACCTACAAGTACAGTATCTAAGGAATTTCTAAAACTTCCTACTAAAAATTTTCTTATTGAAACTGGAAAACCTTATTTATTTAGTCAATGTTATAGCTTTGTCCTAAAGAACCCTGCTGAACAATCGCAGTTCATTGAAAAGTATGGAGATAGTATTAAAGAAGCTGGGTTTGAACTTCAATTCATAGAGAATAATGCTGAAACATTTTGGATATCTGCGGATAAGGTTCTAAATAATCTTAAAATAAATATTCTATTATATGGGATTTTATTGATATTTGCAATGCTATTTATTATATATATGTATATAGAGATCTATAAGAAAAATTATGCCATTGAAAGAATCCTAGGTTTTACGCATAAATCTGCCTCTAGGCATCTGTTGATGCCATTATATATTTTTGCTGCGATGGGAATAGGATTATCATATTATTTTGGCTACCAAACTGCTATAAAGAATTCTAAAAAGATATTAGAAGGAATCTTAGGAAAATTACCAAACAATTTAGATTCTTCAATTAGTGTAAAACTTGTATTTCTAATATTTCTAACAATCATAGGCGTTTTTGTGATACTATCGTTATTTATGGTGTTTAGACTTAAAACTAGGTCTTTGCTTGAATTCTTTAGTGAAGAAAAAAACAAAAAGAAAGTTCAAGATGTAGATGCAGATGATTTAGACATAATTGATAATGAATTTCATACCGATGACTTGGCAGATGTCCTTTCATTTGACGATTCAAATATAAATATCAGTAAAGGAAAGACAGTCCTCAAAGGGTATGGTAAAAAACATATTTCTAGATCTATTGTAACTACGATTTTAATGGTAGTTGTAACGGGACTTTTGATTGGGACTCTTACATGGTTAATCAATGTAATAGAATCAAATCAGGTATTCATTGATAAAACCATATCTGAAACAACCGTATATGGAGAGATAGAATATATTGGTGAAGCAAAATTTTCATATAAAGGATATATTTCTGAAGATATTTTAAATAAAATCTTAGAAACTGGTTTAGTTGAAGATTACTTTGGAGTTGTGGATAATGATTATAGTGAGATAAATATTGACAGAAATGGAATTAAAGAAACCATTAAAAGAGAAAGTGATTTAGATTTAGCATATTACGAAAAACATATACAGATGACTATATTAGCATCTAATAAAGAACTAAACTCTGATAACGGAATTAAACTATCGGGGATAGAGGATCAAAGTATAGTTGGTAAGATCAACTCCTATACTTCAATACAAGATGAAATTCCAATTTTAGCCTCTACTGAAGCTATGGATACCTATAACTTAGAGATAGGACATAAAGTATCCTTAAAAGATGCAGGATCAAATTATCCTGATGTATACGGAACTATTGTCGGTACTTTTGAAAGCTATGGATTCCCAACACATGATGCCTATTATGAACAACACCTAATCCCAAGTGATTGTGTACATGAAACTTTTATCTTTCCAATAGATGCAGTTAGATTAATTGAAAGAAACGGAATTAACTATGTAAAAATTGATTTATTATTTGATAAAGAGAAGAATGCAGAACTTTACGATAATAGGGAAGAGATATTGAATCGAATAGCTAAAACTACATCTGGTGATAGTACTGGATACAAACTGGTCCTTTATGATGATATACTGACCGAAACTATTGGACCATTGGAAAAAAACATGGAATTACTAAGTATTATATATCCAATCATCTTAGTGTTATCATTGATAATCGCTGTAGTTTTACCTTATTTATTAATCCTTAGGAGAAGTGAGGAGTTGGCAATCATGAGAATCCTTGGAGTAAAAGAAGTGGAAGTAAAACGATACGTATTTACAGAGAGCTTATTGCTAACAATTATTGGAGAGGTAATAGCTATCGCAGTAATAAGTGTAGTAACCTTTAAATCCGGAGTATATCCAATATGGAAGTATCTCTTTGTCATAGTTGGGTACTTGTTAGCAAGTATTATAGGTGTTTTAGCAAGTTTAAAAAATGTGCTTTATAAAAAGCCATTAGAAATGCTACAGGTAAGGGAATAAAGGGAGGGAGTATATTGGTAAAGCTTGAGATGAAGAATTTATATTATAGATATAAAAGAGTTGCTATTGCTAGAACTGGCACATAAACAAGATTTTTGCATAATCATTGTTACCCATGATATGGATATAGCAAGTCAATCAGATGTAGTATGGAGAATTCATGATGGAATATTTATATGTGAACGTTAAACTCTATGATACCCCTATAATTAGGGGTATCATAATTGCATTGCAATACGCTTTTTAAATATCTATCTTTAATATCTTTAAACAAAAAGAGTACGCCACCTTGTATAAGTGGGTGGCGAATTTTTGCTTAGCATTAGCTAAGTTTTTCTTTTTTATATCATATAAATAAAAGAATTGTGTTTTTTATCTAAAAACATATACAACGTAATACATAAAGAATAAAAATAGCATAAATGCAAACTGAGAGTAGAAATACTTACGGTATAAGGGCAATGTGGTAATAAAAAAAGCTCTATAGTTTAAACTATAGAGCTAAATTTGATGGTGCCGAAGGCGGGAGTCGAACCCGCACGAGGTTTAAGCCCCACTGGATTTTGAGTCCAGCACGTCTGCCAATTCCATCACTTCGGCTTGTCAACTACAAAAAATATAGTACCACAAAAAAGAATAAAATGCAAGTATTTTATTTAAATTATTTACTGAACAACTTTTTTCATATATACTTAATATATGTTTAGTGGTTAATCACAAATTTTAAGGGGATGATTTTGTTGGATAAAGATACTCTGATCATAATAGATGGCAGTAGTTTATTACATAGAGCTTTTTATGCATTACCATTGTTATCAACAAAAGATGGAATTTATACGAATGGAGTATATGGATTTTTGACTATGCTATATAAAATAACAGATGAATACAATCCTAAATATTTATGTGTTGCATTTGATATGAAAGCTCCGACTTTTAGACATTTAGAATTTGATTTATATAAGGCCAATAGACAAAAAGCACCAAATGAACTATCATTGCAGTTTCCAATATTAAAAGAAATACTTAAGGCAATGAATATAAATCAAATAGAAATTGAAGGTTATGAAGCAGATGATATAGCAGGAACTGTTGCTAGATTTGGAGAAGAAAAAAATTTAAATGTCATATTGGTTTCTGGAGATAGAGATTACTTACAATTAGCTTCAGATAAATCTAAAGTACTAGTGACTAAAAAAGGTATAACAGAACTAGAAGTGTTTGACAAAGAAGCCATGATTGACAAGTACGGCATAACTCCAGAACAATTCATAGATTTGAAAGGACTTATGGGAGATAAATCAGACAATATACCTGGAGTTCCTGGTATAGGAGAAAAAACAGGACTTAAGTTGTTGAAACAATTTGGTTCTATAGAAAATATATATGAAAATATAGAAGAAGTAAGTGGAAATAAATTAAAAGAGTCTCTCATAGAATATAAGCAACAAGCCTTTTTAAGCAGAAGACTAGCTGAAATTGTCACCAGTGTTCCATTGGAATTAAATTTAGAAGAACTAAAATATGAAGAACCAGATTGGGAAAAATTAAAAGAAATCTATGAAAAATTGGAATTTAAATCACTAATAGAAAAGATACCAAAAGATAAAATTGAGACAAACACAAAATATTATATATCAGAATTTACATTGATAGAAAGTGAATCTAAATTTCATGAAATTGTTGATGAAATACTTAAATCAAAAGCATTTGCCTTTAAATTTGTATATGGTGATGATGATATTCTTAAATCTGAAATATTGGGAATTGCAATTAAGCCAAAAGGACATAGCACTTATTATATAAATTTTGAGGGAAATGAACTGCTATTAAAGTTTCAAAATAGCTTTAAAGAAGTATTTGAAAGAGAAGATATATTGGTTTCAGGACACAATATAAAGAATGATATACTAGGACTTTTTAAATTGGGTATAAAAATTAGTTCTATTACTTTTGATAGCATGATAGGTGAGTATTTAATAAATCCATCGGAAACAGATTATAGCATTTCTAAATTGAGCAATGAGTATTTAAATCTCAATATAGAAAAGGAAGAAGAACTATTGGGAAAAGGTAAAAATAAAAAAACTTATAAAGCTTTATCCATAGATGAAAGAGGACAATATTTTGCTAAAATATTAGATTTAGTATATATGTTAGAAGATAAGATTGTTGGAATCATTGAAAGTCAAGGAATGAAAGAACTTTATTATGATGTGGAACTTCCACTTGCTGAAGTATTGGCAAGCATGGAGTACTATGGTTTTAAAATTGATGTGGAAATATTGAAAGAACTAGGAAGTGAATTTGACAAAGAAATAGACGATTTGACAAGAGAAATATATGAATTAGCGGGAGAGGAATTTAATATAAATTCAACTAAACAATTGGGAGAAATATTGTTTGATAAATTAGAATTACCAATTATAAAAAAAACGAAAACAGGGTATTCAACAGATGCAGAAGTATTAGATAAACTTAAAGATAAACATCCTATTGTAGAAAATATATTAAAGTATAGACAAATTGTAAAATTAAAGTCTACATACATTGATGGTCTTATGAATCTTGTAGATAAAAATACAGATAGAGTGCATTCAAGCTTTAACCAGACTATAACGAATACAGGTAGAATTAGTAGTACGGAGCCAAATCTACAGAATATACCTGTAAAAACAGAGGAAGGAAGAAAAATAAGAAAAGCTTTTGTTCCACAAAATAAAGACTATATCTTGATAGATGGAGATTATTCACAAATTGAATTGAGAGTATTGGCTCATATTTCAGATGATCCAAAATTAAAAGAAGCATTTTATAACAATGAAGATATTCATACCAAAACTGCTAGTGAAGTATTTAATGTACCTAAAGAAGAAGTCACATCTATTATGAGAAGCAGAGCAAAAGCAGTGAATTTTGGAATTGTGTATGGAATTAGTGACTATGGATTGTCAAGGGATTTAAATATTTCTAGAAAAGAGGCAAAAGAATATATAGATAATTATCTAAAGAATTACAAGAAAGTAAAGGAGTACATGGATGAAATCGTGGAATTTGGGAAGAAAGAGGGCTTTGTAGAAACTATATTGAATAGGAGAAGATATCTTCCTGAATTGAAATCTAAAAACTATGTAGTCAGATCTTTTGGAGAAAGAGTTGCTATGAATACTCCTATTCAAGGAAGTGCGGCAGATATTATAAAAGTTGCCATGGTAAGGGTATATAAAGAACTTAAATTGAGAAATTTAAAATCCAAGCTTATACTTCAAGTTCATGATGAGCTCATTATAGAGACATATAAAGATGAAAAAGATGAAGTTAGGGAAATCTTAAAAAACACAATGGAGAACTCTATAAAATTAAATGTGCCATTGAAAGTAGATATAATGATGGGAGATAGTTGGTATGAAACAAAGTAGTTGCAAGATAATTGGTCTAACTGGAGGAATTGCATCGGGGAAAAGTACAGTTACCAATCTTTTAATTGAAAAAGGCTTTAAAGTCATAGATGCAGACAAAATAGCAAGAAAAGTAGTATGTGTAGGAGAATCAGCGTATATTGATATTGTAGGAGAGTTTGGAGAAAAAATATTAAAAGAAGATTTGACTATTGATAGAATAGAACTAGGGAAATTGACATTTGAAGATGAAAATATAAGAAAAAAATTAAATAGTATAGTTCATCCTAGAATTTTTCAAGCTATAAAGGATGAAATAGATAAATATTCTAAAATAGAAAGGGTTATTTTTTTAGACATTCCTCTTTTGATTGAGGAGTTGGATAAATTTAAAGTTTATGGAATCAATATAGATGAGATATGGCTAGTTTATGTAGATGAAAAAATTCAATTAGAAAGGCTAAAAAAAAGAAATGGTCTTTCCAATGAAGAAGCTTTAGCTAGAATAAAATCACAAATTTCCATGGATTGCAAAAAAAAATATGCAGATAAAATTATAAACAACAATGGAAATCTTGAAGAACTCAAAGAGAAAGTAGAAATTCTCATAGAAAATCTCAAATAGATATCGGAGGTATATAATTTGGCAAAGTTATTTAATCATAAAATCAAGAGATTTTTCATTTGCATATTGATTGCCGTGTTGTTGTTTGTAAGTATAAAGCTAGTTGTAAAAATTATATATCCAATTGACTATGAAAATTATATAAAAAAATATTCACAAAATTACAATATAGATTCTCATCTGGTTGCTGCTATAATCAATGTAGAGAGCAAATATGATACATTTGCCATGTCTAAAAAAGATGCACGAGGGCTTATGCAAATTTCACCTAATACAGGAAAATGGGCCTCTGAAAAAATAGATATACAGGATTTTACGTTGGAATCCTTATATGATCCAGAGATAAATATAAGGATTGGCTGTTGGTATTTAAGCGTTCTTGCAGATGAATTTAATGGAAATTTACAGCTCATATTGGCAGCATATAATGGAGGAAGTGGCAATGTGAACAAATGGCTTAAAGATGATAGATATAGCAAAGATGGGAAAAGTTTAGATTATATACCTTTTAAAGAAACTAGTGATTATGTAGAAAAGGTACTTAAAAATTATGAAATGTATAAAAAAATCTACAAAAATACTTTTGACATGGAAAGTTCATCTAGGTATGATTTCAAGAAAGATATGAAAAATAAATTCATTAAAATGTTTGAAAATTATATTGATGTTTAGTTTGAACATGAGGGGGAAAAAGCGTTGAAAAAAAAGCTAATATTATTTCTTGTGCTGACAATCATTTCCTTGTCATTCATGACAGGATGTGAAAATAAGGCAAAAATAGAAAAGGATATTGAAACATTAGAAGATAAAAGCGAAACAGTTGCCAATGAAAGTGATGAACCAGAATATGGAGGAGAATTGGTAGTACCTATTACGACAATTAAATCATTAAATCCTCTTTTAAGCGAAAATGCAAGTTTTTATCATTTTAGTAAATTAATTTTCGAGAGCTTGTTTCAATTAGATAGCAATTTAAATATAGAAAATTGTCTTGCAGAAGATTACTCAATAAGAGATGAAGGAAAGGTTGTAGATATTAGACTTAAAGATGATGTGTATTGGCATGATGGAGAGAAATTTACAGCAGATGATGTGGCTTTTACTATAAATGCTATTAAATATGGGAGTGGGGAGTCGGCTTATAAAGATTTGATACTCAATGGACTGAAACCTTTCAGTACTTCAGATATAAGACATATTTTAGATGTAAAAATAGTTGATGATTACAATTTAGAAATATATTTTGATAGATCTTATAGCAATGCACTAGAAATTTTGACTTTTCCAATTGTACCTAAACATCGATTTATAGCGAAAAATGAGAAAGCTTCATATATAAATGCTTTAAACGATGAAGGATATAATCCAATTGGGACTGGACCATATAAATTTAGTCAATATGAGAAGCTTAAAACTATAAAATTAGTTGCTAATGAAGAATGGTGGAAGGGAAGACCCTATATTGATACGATTGTTGGCAAAGTGCTAGATGATGAAGAATTGTCTCTTACAGCCTTTGAAACAGGACAAGTTGATTTAGCTAATACTGTTGATGTTGATTGGGAAAAGTATACACAAAAGGATAGAGTAAAAATATATGAATATGTTTCACAAAACTATGAGTTTTTAGCTTTCAATTTTAAAAATGAAATATTTGCTGATGAAAGTGGATTAGCTATAAGAAAAGCTATTGCCTATGGAATAGACAGACAAGCTATAATTCAAAAGGTATATTTAGGTCACGCTACACAAACTGATTTGCCTATACATCCAGATTCTTGGCTACTTAATCAAGAAGCAAGTATATATGGTTATAATAAATCAAAAGCCAAAGAAGTATTAGATAAAGCTGGATGGATAGATAGAGATGGGGATGGAATATGTGAAGATGAAAATGGAAACAAACTCTCCATAAGACTATCTACAAATTCCTACAACCCATTGAGATTTAAAACTGCGGAGATGATAGCAGAAAACTTGAAACAAATAGGAATTGAAGTGATAAAAGATTATGCTGAAGAAATTCCTGACAAGCTCACTGAAGAAATGATAGAAAATGATTGGGAAACATTTAGAGGGAAATTAGATAGAGGAAATTTTGATGTAGCCTTGTTGGGATGGCAATTGTCTAGTGTTCCAGATTTGTCTTTTGCTTTTCATTCATCTCAAATTCAGTATGGAACCAATTTCATCAGCTATCAAGATGAAGAGATGGACGAATTGTTGGTAGAAGCATTTAGTGCTCCTAATAGAGAAATGAAAAAGAATGCCTATGACAAATTGGAAACTAAAATAGTTGAAGAATTGCCCTATGTGAGTCTTTTTTTTAGAAATAAAGCTTTGCTTTTAGACAAAAAAGTAAAAGGGAATATAGAACCACAATTTTACAATATATACGACAATATTGAAGAATGGTATATTCCAAAGAAATATCAACAAAAATAACTGTTGATAAATTGCCAAAAATCATTATAATATATAGTGGATATGTTAAATTGCAGGAGTGGTGGAATTGGCAGACACGTACGTTTGAGGGGCGTATGGCAATAGCCTTGAGGGTTCAAATCCCTTCTCCTGCACCACTAAGAAAGAAAGAGACGTTTAGTTGCTAAAATCAATTAGCAGTTAGACGTCTTTTTTATAATTTCTATAGAAAAATTCATAATAAGGTAATATATGCATATTGTGTAAAATGAGAATTATATAAAATTAAAACATTTATTGAAAGATATAATCAAATTTATAAATTATATGCTAATATAGTATTAAGTATATAATAAGAATGTGGGAATATAGATAGAATGTGGTTTTTGATTATTCCAATCAATGGAGCAATCGAACAGAAAGGAAAAAGCAAATGAAGAAAATAATACTTAAAATAATAACTACTTTGGCATTAATGGTATTTATGTCTTTTTTAATTGTTGAAGTTTTGATTATTGTTGAAGGGAGTAGAAAAACAGTAGATAAGGTTGATTATGTTATAGTTTTGGGAGCTAGACTTTATGGAGATAAACCTTCACCAGCGCTATTGGAAAGGCTTAAGGTTGCAAAAGAGTATTTAAGTCAAAACAGAGATGTAAAAGTAATAGTATCAGGTGGACAAGGCATAGACGAAGATATATCAGAAGGACAGGCAATGAAAGAATATTTAGTAGACAATGGAATTGACAAAGACATGATAATCATTGAAGATAAATCTATTTCTACTTTTGAAAATCTGCAATTTAGTTTAGAAAAAATCAAAGAAATAGATGATAAAGAAAATATAAAAGTTTTAATTGCTACCAACAAATATCATATATTTAGAGCAAAGTTTTTGGCCAAAAGATTGGGTATGATTCCATATGGATTGCCTGCCAAAACTCCTATATCAATTGTTGTTCCACAATATATAAGAGAGTATTTTGCAGTGATAAAGTCATTCTTTTTTGATAAGTAAATTTATTGAAATTAATTATCTTTTAATGTGTTAGAATAGAAATTGAGCTAGTAAATACTAAGGTGTGATTTTATGAATAGTAGGACTATAATTCATGTGGATATGGATGCATTTTTTGCCTCAGTAGAACAAAGAGACAACAAGAAATTTAAAAACAAGCCTGTGATTGTGGGCGGTAGTTTGGAAAATAGAGGAGTAGTTTCTACAGCTTCTTATGAGGCGAGAAAATATGGAGTTCATTCTGCTATGTCTATAGCTATGGCGAAAAAACTTTGTCCAGAAGGAATATTTCTTCCGGTAAATATGAAAAAATATAAAGAAGTTTCAAGAAGCATAAATGATATATTTAGAAGATATAGTCATACAATAGAACCTGTTTCTATAGATGAAGCTTTTATTGATATAACGGGGAAAGAACCTTTAAGTACAGCAATGAATATAAAAAGAAATATAAAGGATGAATTGGATTTAACAGCTTCTGTAGGGATATCTGTAAATAAACTTTTGGCTAAAATTGCCTCTGATACAAATAAGCCAGATGGTTTGACTATCATTGGAGAAGAAGAAGCAGTAGATTTTTTAAGGCCACTTTCTTTGAGGAAATTGTGGGGGATAGGTCCTAAAACAGAAAGAGAACTAAAAAAATTGGGAATATACACTATTGGTGATTTGCAAAATTATGATGTAAATGTATTGATTGATAAATTTGGCAAGAGAGGAGAGGAACTCTTTGAGTTTTCTATGGGGATTGACAATAGACCTGTGGAAATGAATATTGCTAGTCAATCAATTGGAGAGGAAGAAACTTTTGTCAAAGATACTTTGGATATGGAGTTTATGTATACGAAGTTGCAAGAATATTCGCTAAATATTTCCTACAAATTGGAGCATAATGGATTGTTGGCAAGAACTATAACTGTAAAGCTCAAGTATGAGGATTTTTCAACTGAAACTAGGAGCATTACATTGAATATTCCTACAGATGATTTTGAAACTATATATAAAATAAGTCTGTTTATATTTAAAAATAAGTTTTTAATAAATAAAAAGATTAGATTGCTGGGTATTACAGCTTCAAATTTTATTTACCCAAATGATCCGCTTCAATTAAGTTTTACTATAAAATAAATTTTGAGGAGGTGCCTAGTTGAAATTAAGAGAAATTCAAGAGATATTGGAGGCAAAGGTTATAGTTGGAGAAGAATACCTGGACAGAGAGGTTTTATATGCCTTTAGTTCAGATTTAATGAGTGATGTACTGGCGTATGTAAATGAGGATACTATACTGCTTACAGGTCTTAACAATCCGCAAGTCATAAGAACTGCTGAAATGATGGATTTACCTGCTATAGTTTTTGTAAGAGGCAAGCTTCCCGGTAGTGATTTAATTGAGTTGGCTAAAAACAATCATTTAACTATATTGTTCACTACGGATACTATGTATACAGCTTCTGGAAAACTCTATAAAAATGGTTTAGAAGGTCTAAAAATAAAGGAAGGATCAATAGAGAAATGAGTCATAGTCTGATTAAATTGGAATATGAAATATTGGAGAATGATTTTTCCAGAGCAGGTGAAGCTTCTAGCAATATGAAAAAAATGCTTACTCATTTAGGCATAAATTCTAAAATAATTAGAAAAGCTGCTATAGTTACTTATGAAGCGGAGATGAACATTGTTATTCATTCAAAGGGAGGCAAAATTTTTGTGACAGTATCTCCAGAATGTATTGAAATTGTAGCTAAAGATAAGGGCCCTGGAATTAAAGATTTGGATTTGGCAATGCAAGAAGGATATTCTACGGCACCTAATGATGTAAGAGAATTAGGATTTGGGGCTGGTATGGGTTTACCCAATATGAGAAAATTTTGTGATGATTTTGAGATATTATCTAGCGAAGGGAATGAAACATGTGTCAATATGAAGATTTATTTAAAATAAAAAAAGATTGGGTGGTATAGAGATGGGAAAATATATCCATTCGGTATTGTTGAATGAAGATAAGTGTATAGGTTGCACTCATTGCATGAGACGTTGTCCTACAGAAGCCATAAGGGTTAGAAATAAAAAAGCCCACATCATCAAGGAAAGATGTGTTGATTGTGGAGAATGTATAAGGGTATGTCCCAGTCATGCTCAAGATTCAATAACGGACAGTTTGGATAAATTGAAAGAGTTCAAATACAATATTGCTATTCCTGGGATTACACTATATGGACAGTTTAGTTCGAAGACAGATATGAACAAGGTATATGAAGGAATAAAAATGTTAGGATTTGACGATGTCTTTGATGAGGGAATAGCAGCTGATATCCTTTCTGTAACAATAAAGGATATGATAAAAAACAACAATTTGCCTAAACCCATTATTTCTTCTTTTTGTCCAGCGGTTTTAAGACTTATACAAGTGAGATTTTCTTCTCTTATTGACAATATAATAACTGTAGAATCAGCTATGGAAGTGGCTGGAAGGATAGCAAAGGATATGGCTATGAAGAAATATGGATATAAAAAAGAAGAAGTTGGTGTGTTTTATTTGACACCTTGTCCAGCAAAAGTGACTAGTATAAAAAACCCCATAGGTATAAAGGACTCTTCTTTGGATGGTGCTATAGCTATAAACAAGATTTATGGGGAGATAGTTAAAAAGATGAAGGATGTAGAAAGTATTTGCGAGTATGAAAGGGCTACTCCAAGTGGAATAGGTTGGGCTAGAGTTGGTGGTCAAAGCTATTCTATTGATGTGGATAATTATATTGCAGTAGATGGTATAGAAAATGTCATAAATATTTTGGAAGAAATAGAGTTGGGGAAATTGGATGGAGTAGTATTTTTTGAAGGGCTTGCTTGTATAGGAGGATGTGTAGGAGGTCCTTTAAATGTAGAGAATCCTTTTATAGCTAAAAGCATTGTAAGAGAATTGTCAACCAAAGCTACAAAGAAAGAATATAAATCATCAATATATATAGAGGATAAGTATGTAGACTATTATTTAAAAAATGGATTTATAAATTGGACGGAAAATATTGAGCCTAAAGGAATATTAACTCTTGATGATGATATACAAAAAGCCATTGAAAAGTTTGAAAAGATAGAAGAAATATTAGATTTTCTTCCAGGATTGGATTGTGGTTCTTGTGGAGCTCCTACATGTAGAGCTTTGGCAGAAGATGTAGTGAGAGGATTTGCCAATGTAGAAGATTGTATTTTTAAATAGGAGGAAATGTTTATGAATTTAAAAAAGGTAAAAGAAAGTTTAAATTTAGAGGTAATTGCTGGATATAATGAAGAAGATAAGGAAGTTGATGGTGCATATATAGGGGATTTGTTGAGTGTAGTCATGTCTAGTGCAAGTGAAAATAATATTTGGATAACCATACAAACGCATTTAAATATCATAGCAGTGGCTACCCTTGTTGGTACTTCGTGTATTATTGTGGCAGAAAGTATGGAAATAGATGAAGAAACTATAAAAAAGGCTAATGAAATAAATATGCCACTGTTTAGAAGCAATTTAAATAGCTATAGAATAGCTTGTAGATTAAATGATTTAGGTATTTGATATGGATTATAGTATAGATCTTCACATACATTCAGCTTTGTCTCCTTGTGCATCTCGTGATATGACTCCCAACAATATTGTAAATATGGCCTATATAAAAAAACTTGATATTATATCTATTACAGATCACAATACAATGGAAAATGTAGAAAACATCATGAAATTGGGTGAAGATAAAAATATACTTGTTATTCCAGGAATTGAAGTGACTACAAAGGAAGAAGTGCACGTCCTCTGTTTTTTTGAAGATGTAAAAGATGGATTAAAATTTTCTCAAAGGATCTATGATAGCTTACCTTATATAAAAAACAAAGGAAATTTTTTCAAAGAGCAATTGATACTTGATACTAAAGACGAAATTGTAGGTAAATTGGACAAATTGCTCATAAGTAGCTGTTCATATACTATTGATGAAGTAAACAAATTTGCAAGTTTGAACAATGGAGTTATGGTACCTGCCCATGTAGATAGAATGTCTTATAGTATTATATCTACTCTTGGTTTTATACCAGAAGAACTTCAAATTGCCACTATTGAAGTATCTCCTTATGGAGATTTAAAAAAATTGAAGAAATTCATGGATTTATCTAGGTATAAAAAGATTGTAAATTCAGATGCTCATGATTTATACAATATCAGTGAAGCTGAAAACTTCATTGATATAGATGAATTGGCAAGAAAAGATGTGATAAAATATTTAAAAGAAAAAAAGAGGTAGATAAAATTGAAAGAACTTTCTCTTCATATATTAGATATAGCAAGAAATTCCATAGAAGCAGGTTCAGATATGATATCCATAATAATAGTTGAGGATTTAGAACTGGATTTATTGACAATTGAGATCGAGGACAATGGCAAGGGAATAGACAAGAAATTGATAGACAAAGTAACGGATCCTTTTTTTACTACTAGAAAGACTAGAAGTGTTGGATTAGGATTGGCTCTGGCAAAAGAGTCTGCTATTCACTGTGACGGAAATTTTAAGATTGAATCTGAACAGGGAAAAGGAACTAAAGTTATATTTTCTTATAGATATAGTCATATAGATAGAGCACCTTTAGGAGATATGGGTCAAACTATTATGACATTGATAAGTCTTGATGGTGATATAGAAATTTTATACAGTCATATGTATAATAATGCTCAATTTAATTTCGACACACGAAATGTGAAAAAAGTATTAAATGGAGTAAATATCAATGAACCAAGAGTTCTCATATGGATAAAAGATTATATAAATGAAAGTATTTTAATGCTGCATTCTCAAGTATGATTTGTTATTTTTAGTGCAAAAAGCATATATTATGTACAACAAAGGCTATAAATGTTATAATAGAAATAATTCGATATAAAGGGCCCATTTAAAGGCAATTGGGTCTTTTATATTAGAGAGATATTGTATTTAAATTGTATAATTATTAACAATAAATAAAGAGGTGGGAAGGATGAAACTAGATAATTTGACTTTTAAAGGAGGAGTTCATGTTCCACATAATAAGGAATTGACATCGGGAATTCCCCTAAAAAGGGCAAAAGAACCAGAGATGGTAGTTATACCTTTGCAACAACATATAGGAGCACCTTGTGAAGTTTTAGTCAAAGTTGGAGATTCTGTAAAGGTAGGACAAAAAATTGGACAAGCAAAGGCTTTTGTTTCTGCTCCAATACATTCAAGTGTTTCAGGTATTGTCAAAAAAATTGCTCCTATGGTTTCACCAGTAGGAATGACTGTCAATTGTATAGTGATAGAATCTGATGGTTCCAATGAATTAGATGAAAATATAAAACCAAAAGGCTCTTTAGATTCCTTGTCTCAAAAAGAGATACTTGAAATTATTAAAGAAGCTGGTATTACAGGTATGGGGGGAGCTGGATTTCCGACTCATGTAAAACTTTCTCCACCACCAGAAAAGAAAATTGATACTATTATTATAAATGGGGCTGAATGTGAGCCATATCTTACTTCAGATCACAGGCTTATGGTTGAAAGACCTGAAAAGGTTGTTTTTGGTCTTAAGGCTATAATGAAGGCAGTAGGTGTTGAAAATGGATTTATTGCTATTGAAAACAATAAACCGGATGCATTGAAAGCTATACGTAAAGCTTGTGAAGGAGAAACCAATATAAAGGTAGTGTCTTTAAAGACAAAGTACCCACAGGGAGATGAAAAGCGTATCATAAATGCTGTGACAGGAAGATGTGTTCCATCTGGTGGGCTACCTATGGATGTAGGCGTTGTTGTGGACAATGTAGGAACAGCTAATGCGATTGCTGAGGCAATACTTGAAGGAAAACCTGTATACGAGAGGATAGTGACTGTAACGGGAGAAGGAGTTAAAGAACCTCAAAATTTAATTGTTAAAATTGGGACATCCTTTAAAGAAGTTATAGAACAATGTGGTGGATACAATGGTATTCCTGGTAAAATCATCATGGGTGGACCTATGATGGGAATTTGTCAGTATACTGATGATGTTCCAGTTATAAAGGGGACTTCTGGAATTTTAATATTGTCAGAGGAACAAGCAAAGCCACAGCCTATATCACCTTGTATAAGATGTGGAAAGTGTGTTGAAGTTTGTCCTGTAAATCTACAACCGC
Source organism: Sporanaerobacter sp. (assembly GCF_047830725.1). Lineage (NCBI taxonomy): Bacteria > Bacillati > Bacillota > Tissierellia > Tissierellales > Sporanaerobacteraceae > Sporanaerobacter > Sporanaerobacter sp. The sequence continues at coordinate 1,818,260 of NZ_CP181252.1, forward strand.
TATATTTGAGTAAATATTCATTAAATAGAGATTATGAAAAGGCAGAAGAATTCAATGCATTGGACTGTGTTGAATGTGGGTCTTGTTCTTTTATATGTCCAGCTAAAAGGCCACTAGTAGAATCTATAAGAGTTGCAAAAAGAGAAATTATTGCAAATAGAAAGAAAGCTTAAACTAGATAGGAGGAATTAAACATGGATAATACATTAATTGCCTCTTCATCACCTCACATAAGGTCAGAAGAGACTGTTAGAAGGATAATGTTAGATGTAGTCATTGCACTTTTGCCTGCAGTAATTGGAAGTATATATTTTTTTGGATTTAATGCATTTAAGCTTATTTTAGTTTCTGTTATTTCATCAGTTGTGTTTGAGGCACTAATTCAAAAAGTGTTTAAGAAACCAGTTACAGTAGATGATTTTAGTGCTGTTGTTACAGGAATACTTTTAGCTTTTAATTTGCCAGCTAGTGCACCTTGGTGGCTACCAGTTGTTGGCTCAGCTTTTGCAATCATTGTGGTAAAACAATTTTTTGGAGGTTTAGGTCAAAACTTCATGAATCCAGCACTAGCAGCTAGAGCAATGCTTTTATCATCTTGGCCATCTCTTATGTCAACTTATGTGGCACCAGGGGCAGATGCAGTTACTTCAGCTACACCATTGGCAATCATGAAATATGGTTTTTCAGATGCTGGAGCTTCAGCTTCTGTTGCAGAAGCTGGAAATGTACTACCAGCTCTTAAAGATATGTTTTTAGGAAATATAGCAGGTGCTATTGGAGAGACTTCAGCACTATTGTTATTGATTGGTGCAGCATATTTGCTTATTAGAGGGGTTATTAGTTGGAGAATTCCTTTTGCCTATATAGGTACTACCGTTCTTGTGCTTTTATTGTTTGGAGTTGAAGCTGAATATATACCTTATCATATATTTGCAGGTGGATTGATTTTAGGTGCATTTTATATGGCTACTGACTACTCGTCTTCTCCAGTGACGCCTTGGGGTCAGATAATATTTGGGATAGGAGCAGGATTCTTGACGGCACTTATCAGAGTCAAGGGAGGATATCCAGAAGGTGTTTCCTATTCAATATTGCTTATGAATATAGCTACACCACTCATTGAAAGGTTTACTAAACCTAAAGTATTTGGGGAGGTGAAATAAATGAATGAGACATTGAAACTTGGACTTATTTTATTGTTAATCACATCCATATCAGCAGTAGTTTTGGGATTTTCAAACGATATAACTTCAGTCAAGATTGCTGAAGCAGATAAGATTGCAAATGATAATGCTAGAAAAGAAGTACTTCCTATTGCTAATAAATTTGAAGCTTTAGATGAAAATACTTTTAGTGATATAGTATCATCGAATCCAGATGTTTTAGAGATATATGTAGGAAAAGATGAAGGTGGAAATGTAGTAGGATATACTATAAAGACTATTTCAGGTGGATTTGGTGGAGATATAGAAATAATGACTGGAATATCTACTGAAGATAAAATTACTGGAATGAAAGTATTAAATCATAGTGAAACTCCAGGACTTGGTGCAAAATCAACGACTCCAGAATTTCAAGATAAATTTAGAGATAAATCAACAGAAAATGAATTGGTAGTAGTTAAAGGTGCTTCATCTCAGGCTGCAGAAGTCGAAGCTATAACTGGTGCAACTATTACTTCAAGAGCTGTGACAAGTGGAGTTAATATAGCTATAAAAGTATACAATGACAAATTGTCTAAATAAGAATGTACTTTTGGGAGGTGTAAAAATTGAAGTTATCTCAAGTGTTTCGCAATGGATTGATAAAAGAAAATCCAATATTTGTTCAGCTTATAGGAATGTGTTCTACATTAGCTGTTACTACTTCTGCTGTAAATGGTATAGCTATGGGATTGGCAGTAACAGTAGTTCTAATAGGTTCAAATCTTGTTATATCGCTTATAAGAAATGTTGTGCCAGATAAGATAAGGATTCCATCGTTTGTTGTTGTAATTGCAACATTTGTAACAATAATTGATATGTTTTTGAAAGCTTATTCTCCAACAATTTATAATGCTTTAGGACTATTTATCCCTTTGATTGTTGTTAATTGTATAATATTTGCTAGAGCAGAATCTTTTGCTTCAAAGAATGGTATTTTACCATCCATAGTGGACGGATTAGGAATGGGGCTTGGATATACTCTTGCATTGTTGATATTGGGTAGCATAAGGGAACTTTTGGGTGCTGGGGCATTATTTGGGTATCAAATAATGAGTGCTTCTTATCAACCAGCTTTAATTGCAATCATGCCACCGGGAGCGTTTATTATTCTTGGAATTCTAATTGGTATATTTAATAATATTAGGATGAAGAATGAAAAAAGAGAAAATGAAGTTAAAAACGACAAAGCTAGTGTTGAAGCTTAAGGAAAGGGGGAAAACTAAATGTCTTTATTTACTATATTGATTAGCACTATATTTGTAAACAACTATGTTTTTGCAAGATTTTTAGGTATATGTCCTTTTCTTGGTGTATCAAAGAAAACTGATACTGCCTTTGGAATGGGAGTTGCAGTAACTTTTGTTATTACATTGTCTTCTATTTTAACTTATATTATTCAAAAGGCTATATTAGATAAATTGGGACTAGAATATCTACAGACTATTGTTTTTATATTGGTCATAGCTACATTGGTTCAATTTGTTGAAATGGTAATTAAAAAGACAAGTCCTACACTTTACAATGCTTTGGGAGTATATTTACCACTTATAACTACAAACTGTGTTGTACTTGGTGTGGCAATATTAAATATTCAAGAAGGATACAATTTAATTGAGACTATTGTCAATTCTGTGGGAGCATCTGTAGGTTTTGCATTGGCATTGGTATTGATGGCTGGTGTTAGAGAACAATTGGAATTGGCAGATATTCCAGAAGCATTGAAAGGTTTTCCAATAGCCCTCATATCTGCAGGACTTATGAGCATTGCATTTTTAGGATTTAATGGACTTGTATAGGAGGGAAGAAAATGAGTGCAATATTATATCCATTGTTGGTTTTAGGGGGATTAGGATTGTTGTTTGGTGTGATTCTTTCCCTTGCATCAAAAGCTTTTGCAGTTGAAACAGATCCAAAAGTTGAAGAGATAAGAAGTGTACTTCCTGGTGCCAATTGTGGTGCATGTGGTTTTCCGGGTTGTGATGGTTTAGCTAGTGCAATTGCTGAAGGAAAGGCTCCAGTCAACGGTTGTGCTGTTGGAGGAAAAGCAGTGGCTGATAAGGTTGCAGAAATCATGGGAGTATCAGGGCAAGATACAGAAAAGATGGTAGCTAAAGTATTATGTCAAGGTACTGATTGCAAGGCTATTAAAAAATATGAGTATACGGGGATACAAGATTGCAAAGCTGCAAATATTGTGGCAGGAGGAAACAAAGGCTGTCAATATGGCTGTTTAGGCTTTGGAACATGTAAGGATGTATGCCAATTTGGAGCTATAGAAATAGTTGATGGTATAGCTAATATTGATCCTGAAAAATGTACTTCTTGTGGTCAATGTATAAAAGCTTGTCCTAAAGGAATAATTGAGCTGGTTCCATACAAGCAAAAAGTTATAGTTAAATGTAAGAGCAATGAATTTGGGAAACCAGTTAAAGAAAAGTGTACTATTGGATGTATTGGATGCCAAATGTGCGTTAAGGCATGTCCTACAGATCCAAAAGCTATGCAATTTGAAAACAATTTGGCCCATATAGATTATGAAAAATGTATTAACTGTGGATTGTGTGCACAGAAATGTCCAACAGGTGCTATATGGAGTATTTTGAAAGAAGATATGAAATAAAAGAAGCTTAAAAGACCTATTTTTTAGGTCTTTTTTTTACACATATTCATAAAAATTGTAACTTGTAAACAAATAATATAAGTGGTAAACTTAATATGTGTATTTATAAACAAAAGAAAAAATAAAGGGTGTTTTTGTTGACAAAAGGGGATAAATATTTAATAATTTTTATTATAATAATAAGTGTAGTATCATTATTTTTTGTAAAAAGAGATATATCAAATTATGATAAAAAATATTTCATAATATCTGTTGATGGAAAGGATTATAAGAAAATATATTTTGGCCCAGAAGTGGTGGGCAAGCAAATTTCAGTTAAAACCGAATTTGGATACAATCTAATTGAAATTGGGGATGGAAAGGTAAGGGTTATTGAAGCAGATTGCCCAGACAAGTTAGATGTAAAGCAAGGTTATATTGAAAGGCCAGGAGAAGTTATAGTCTGTTTGCCAAACAAATTGGTTATTGAAATAAAAGGAGAAAGTAAAGATAATGATATAGACTATATTAGTCATTAAGGTGAGTGTTGTATAGATGAAAAATTTGAGAAAACTTGTGTTTTTGTCATTGTTAGTTTCTTTGGGACTGGCACTTAGTATATTGGAGTCTTTTATGCCAATACCTTTTGTTGCTCCTGGGGCAAAGTTGGGATTGTCAAATATGGTAGTACTTGTCACACTTGTAATATTTGGCTTTAAAGAGGCTTTAGCTGTTGGGGTACTTAAGAGTATGCTTTTTAGTTTGGCTACAGGTAGTATTTCTAGCTTGTTTTATAGTTTGTCGGGTTCTGTTTTAAGTTGCATAACGATGTATATTGTATATTCTTATTTTTCAAATATATATAGTTTAATAGGAGTAAGCATTTTTGGAGCTGTAGCACACAATTTAGCTCAAGTTTCTGTAGCTAGTCTTATGATGAAAAATTTAAAGATTTTTTCCTATTTGCCTATTTTGTTGTTGACTAGTCTTTTTACAGGCTATTTTGTAGGGCTATCTTCTATTTTCATAAGTAAAAATTTAAAAAAAAGTTTTCCAAAGAGTTGTGATACAAGTAAAATGTAGGTGATTTCATGAAAAAAATAGTATTGGCCTCAGCTTCTCCTAGAAGGCGAGAACTGATAGAAAAATACAATTTAAAAATTGAAATAGTTAAAAGTACTATTGAAGAAAAAATAGCACAAGGAGAATTGCCAGAGCAAGTAGCTATGTCATTGGCTTATGAAAAAGCCTATGATGTATCTAAGGCATTTCATGACGAAGAAATAATCATAGGGGCAGATACTATAGTAGTTTTTCAAAATGAAATATTAGGGAAGCCTAAAGATTATGAAGAAGCTTTCAATATGCTAAAGATTTTAAGTGGCAGGGCTCATTGTGTAATTACTGGGATAGCAATTGTAAAAGCTAATACAAATGTAAAAGTAGTTGATTATGAAAAAACATCTGTTGTTTTTAAAAGCTTGACAGATGAAAAAATACAAAGATATTTAAATACAGGTGAATATAAAGATAAAGCTGGAGCTTATGGTATTCAAGGGTATGGGGAAATACTTGTGGAAAAAATAGAGGGTTGCTATTCCAATGTAGTAGGTTTGCCAATGCCTAAATTGGAGATGCTTTTAGAAAAATATTTTGGTATTAGCTTATTATAAAATTATGAATGGGTGAGGAATATGGGGGAAAATTATACTATTAAAGATTTGCCATTAAGTGAAAGGCCTAGAGAAAAATTGCATAAATATGGAGTGAATTCTCTGTCTAACGCTGAACTTATTGCCGTTATCATAAGGACTGGGAATAGAGAAGACACTGCTATTGAATTAGGACAAAGGCTAATCAGCATAGACAATACAGGAATTGGATTTTTAGCTGATGCATCTTTTGAAGAGCTGACAAAAGTTAAAGGTATAGGAGAGTGTAAAGCTTCACAAATAATAGCAGCTGTAGAGTTGGGAAAGAGAATTTCAGCTCAAAGAGGTGAAGAAAAGGTTAAAATTGCTTCTCCTATAGATATAGTCAATATACTTATGGAAGATATGAGATATTTGAAAAAGGAACATTTCAAGGTAGCTATACTTGATACCAAAAATCAAATAATAACTATAGAGAATATTTCAGTGGGCAATCTCAATTCTTCTATAGTTCATCCAAGAGAGGTATTTAATGCTGCTATAAGAAGGAGTGCCAATTCGATTATACTTATTCACAATCATCCCAGTGGGGACCCTACGCCAAGCAAGGAAGATATAAATATAACCAATAGACTAATTGAGTCAGGAAATATTTTGGGAATAAAAGTGTTAGACCATATTGTCATAGGAGATAATAAGTATATAAGTTTTAAAGAAAGAAATATAATATAAGATATGGAAGGAAGGAGCAAAAAATATGGGATTATTCAGTGCTTTTACTAAAGATATGGGAATTGATTTGGGTACAGCAAATACTCTAGTATATATAAAAGGTAAGGGAATTGTTACGAGAGAGCCTTCTGTTGTGGCTATTCAGACCAATACAAAGGAAGTATTAGCTGTAGGTGAAGAAGCTAAAAAGATGATAGGAAGAACACCTGGACATATTGTAGCTATAAGACCATTAAAAGATGGTGTTATTGCAGACTTTGATATAACACAAAATATGTTGAAATATTTTATTAGAAAAGCTAATCAAAAGAAATCTATCTTCCAACCTAGAGTGGTTGTATGTGTGCCTTCTGGCGTGACTGAAGTCGAAAAGAGAGCTGTTGAAGAAGCTACAATTCATGCTGGAGCAAGGGATGCTTATCTTATAGAAGAGCCAATGGCTGCAGCAATTGGAGCTGGACTGCCAGTTCATGAAGCTACTGGTAGTATGATAGTAGATATAGGTGGAGGAACTACAGAAGTAGCTATTATTTCTTTAGGTGGAATAGTGACTAGCAAGTCCATAAGAATTGGTGGGGACGAGTTAGACGAATCAATAGTTTATTATATAAAGAAAGAATATAGCTTGATGATAGGTGAAAGGACTGCAGAAGAAGTAAAGATAGTTATTGGCTCTGCAGATGGTGGAAATAAGGAAACTAAAATGCAGATAAGAGGACGAGATCTCATAAGTGGACTTCCTAAAACTATCGAGATTACTTCATCGGAAATCCACGAGGCTATGAAAGAACCCATATCAAATATTATAGATGCTATCAAATTTACTCTAGAAAAGACCCCTCCAGAATTGGCCTCAGATATTATGGAACAAGGTATTATGCTTACTGGTGGTGGTGCATTGCTAAATGGAATTGATAGACTTATAAAAAGTGAGACAGGAATGCCTGTTCATATAGCTGAAGATCCTCTTGATTGTGTGGCGATAGGTACGGGAAGGGCTTTAGAGAGCATAGAAATATTAAAGAAGACTACATCAAACAATAAAAGATTAGGTTAAGTGGTGATATAATATGTCAATATTTAAAAAATATAAAGATAGAATGATAGTGACTATAGTTGCTATCATTCTCATTATTGTAATTGGCATGACGAGTAGTGGGAGACTTAAAATTACAGGTATTGAAAAAATTATAGGGAATATATTATCTCCAGTAGAAAAGGTTTTTTTTAATATTGGGAGATCTATTTCTAATGCTTTCAGTACCATAGGGAATATAAGAAAGATGAAAAATGAAAATGAAGAATTGAAAAAAGAAATTGCAAAATTAGAAGAAGAAAATATGAGATATGAAGATATCATTGCTAAATCTGATTTTTTAAAAAATGAACTAGATTTAAAAAGAAATACTAAATTTAATTTAATAGAAGCTCAAGTTATAGGGAAAGAGCCTGGAAATTGGTTTGACAGATTTATTATAGACAAAGGTCTTAAAGATGGAATAAATAAAGGTGATACTGTCATTCAAGGGGTAGAAGTTGAGCAAAATATTGTTAAAGAGGGTATAGTAGGTAGAGTGGCTGATGTAGGAGATAATTGGGCAAAGGTAGTATCCATTGTTGATGAAACCAACAACATATCTTTTAAAACTATAAGAACTCAAGATGGGGGAATAATATCTGGTAGTATTGACAATGAATTGAAAGGATATCTTTTTGATAGTAAGGCAGATGTAGTAAAGGGAGACAAGCTATTCACATCAGGTCTTGGAGGAGTGTTTGTTAAGGATTTGTACATTGGGGAAATAAATGATGTTGTCAAAAAAGATGAGGATTTGATGAAACAAATATCTGTTACTCCTGCTGTTGATTTTAAGAAAATTTATAAAGTTTATGTTATATCCAATAAATAGAAAAGAGGTATATAAATTTGCAAGGATTTTTAATGTTTATAATTGTTTTAGCAAATTTTATATTGCAAAGTACCGTTTTTCAGCACCTAGGTATACTTGGCGTCATACCAAATACGACCTTGATAATAATAGTTTGTATAGCTATTTTGAAAGGTAAAAAGGTTGGGGGAATAGTAGGAGTTTTGGCTGGACTACTTCAAGATATTATTTTTAGTACAACTATAGGTCCAAATGCTTTTGTATATTTTTTTATTGGATATTTTGTTGGTATGATGGAGCAAAAATTTTACAAAGAAAGCTCATTTATTCCTTTTATTTTTACAGCTGTTTCTACGATTGCTTATCATGGATTGTATTTTGTAGTTGTCTATTTTCTTGGTATAAATATTCGTTTTCCACTTTTTTTGAAAAATGTTGTACTAATTGAAATATTGTATAATAGTATTTTAGCAATTCCTATTTATAAATGGTTTTCTAATATTTTTGTAGTCCCTTCTATACGTTTTGGAAGGAGATAGGAGTGAGGTATTTTGAAATTTTTGGAGAAATTAAAGGATAGATACAATATAATCATGATAGTTATATCAGCTATGTTGGTAGTTCTTTTGTTTAGATTGGCAACTTTGACTATAGTTGAAGGAGATAAATATAGGGAGATGTCCGACAACAAAAGGGTTAAGGAAATTGCCACAACTGCTCCACGTGGTGAGATTAGAGATAGGTATGGGAGATTGCTTGCTGGGAATAAGCCTAGCTTTACTGTTCAAATTCTTAAGGATGAGTTAAATATAACGGATAAAAAAAAGAAAAATGAAGTGATTTTAAATTTGGTTAGACTACTTGAAGAAGATGGCGTAGATTATATTGATGAATTTCCTATTGAATTAAATAAATTTAAATATATAGATGAAAATGAATATTCAGGAGATTTGTCTGATCCTGAAGATATGATTATAGATATTATAGTTGAAAACAATTTGCTGAAAGAAATATTAGATACCTATTATGTTAGGGATAATGAGGGACATTTTCAATATTTGACTGTAAATAAAGCAATTCATGCTCTTCAGAATAAAGGTTTAGAGGTGCCTATATTGACTGATTTCAATGGGGAAAATGTGTTGCTATCTTTTGATGAAACTAAAGATATAGATAAATGGAAGTTAGAAAACAACTTGCCTCCCAATATAGAACCTAAAGATGCACTTTTAAGACTTATAGATAATGACAAAAGCATTGTAAGAAAGATAATAGATCACCCTATTTCTAGAGAATTAACTTACAATTTTTTAAGAAGCAGAGGTTTTATAAATAATATAGAAATGGTTCCATATTCTCTTACTTATGAAGATGAATATATTGAGCAAAAAAGAAATCTTATGAGAAATTATAGCGGAATCACTATGAATTCTAGTGGCGAAGATGATTTTGTGAATATTGTACTTGAGACAAATATAAAGGAATTGTTGGAAGTAGTGGTTGAAGAAACAGATGAAAAAGGAAATGTAAAAAAAAGAGTTGTACCTGGAGAAGTGCTCATTAGAAAAATTGAAGAAAGTGGAGAGAAGTGTCCAGTAACTTTTGAAATTGACGAAGAAAACAAAAGAGTAGTTTATAAATATTCAGATAAGTCACGATCTAAAGAGCTTACTCCAATAAATTATCTTATAGAACAAGGTAAAAAGACAAAGGCTATAAATGCTATGATTACTGACAAATCTATAAAAGGCACTGCTCAGGAAATACTCTTAGAAAATGGCATAAATCCTAAGATATCTGTATCAAATTTAGAATATGTATCAATTAACAATAAAAAAGATTGGTATAAAAGATTTAAAATACCTGAAGATTATGATGTTGATAAAGCATTTAATTTTTTAAGAGATAATTTTAAGATAAGTGACAAATTGAGTAAGTATGAGATAAGGTCTATGTTACTTATATATGAACAATTGAGTAAGCAAGGATATATGGCTTATAAGCCAATAAATATTGCCTATGGTATAAAAGATACAACAGTAGCTAAAATTGAAGAAGGTGGCATGGATCTTCCTGGTGTAAGTGTTTCAATTGAACCAGTAAGATATTATCCAATGGGGACCACTGCAGCTCATATACTAGGTTATATAGGGAAGATATCTCAACCAAATGAAATTAAAAAATATATTGATGAAAAGAAGTATTCACCAAATGATTTAATTGGTAAGACAGGAGTTGAAGAAAAATTTGAAGATAAACTCAAGGGCAAGGATGGGATAAAGAAAGTTGAAGTAGATGTTCTTGGAAATACTATCAATGTTTTAGATGAAAAAAAAGCTATACCAGGAAACAATTTATATTTGACTATAGATTCTGATCTTCAGAAAGTAGCTGATGAGTCTCTAAAATATGGTCTTGAACAAATTCGAGTTGGTGGTGTATATGAGAGCAAATGGGGGAATTATAAATTTGGGACAAATAAAAAGGAAGGAAGGCCTTATGTAAACGCAACATCTGGAGCAGTAGTTGCAATTGATGTAAAGACAGGAGAAGTATTGGCTATGTCAAGCTATCCTTCTTATGATCCAAATTTATTTGCAACAGGTATTTCTAGTGCTGATTGGGCTAGCCTTTTTCCAGAAAATGATGAAGATCCACTGGCTCCAAGACCACTTTACAATATTGCTACACAGACTGCTATTCAACCTGGTTCTACATTTAAAATGATAACGGGTTTGGCGGCTCTTGAAAATGGTTTTAGCCCTACAAAGACCATAAGAGATATGGGTTACGTAGATATCGGGACTAAGAGATTTGGTTGTTGGATTTGGAACAGTCATAGGGGAACTCATGGGGCAGAAAATCTTTATGATGCACTTAAAGATTCTTGTAACTATTATTTTTATTCATTGACTCTTGGAAAAAATCCTCGAACTGGAGAGGGACTAGGTATGAAAGTAGATATTGAGGATATTGTACGATTGGCTAAAGAATTTGGTATGAATGATAAAACTGGAATAGAAATAGATATACCTAGTGAGGCTCATGGTGGAGTTCCAGATCCGGAAAGAAAGGTTGCAAATGCAAAGGCTACTTTGAAAAGATATCTAAACCAAAATTTTAAAAAATACTTGAAATCTGATGTATCCTTATCGGATTCTGAAATTAAAAAAGATATAGAGGAAATAATCAGTTGGCTGGAATATGAAGAACCTCTTACAAGGGGAGAAGTATTTAGACGATTGGACAAGATGGGAATAGATCCTGAAAAAAAACTAGATGGAGAAAGTGAGGGACTTGTTGATAAGATAAAATATTCTTATTTAAATCAAGCTGGATGGAGTGTAGCAGATACTTTGAATATTTCTATAGGTCAAGGACAAAATGCTTATACTCCAATACAAATGGCAAATTATATAGCCATATTAGCTAATGGAGGATATAAGCACAATGTAAGTTTAGTGGATAGTATCAAAAACTATGACAATACAAAAACTGTATATAAAGGAGAGAGAAATAAAGAGAGAATACAATTAAATAACTATGAAAATTTGGAACATTTAAAATTGGGAATGAGAAAAGTTGTCACAGAAGGTACTGCTAGAAGTACTTTTTCAGGTTTTCCAATATCAGTAGCTGCCAAAACTGGTACAGCACAAAAGAGCGGAAGAAACCCTGCTACAGGTGCTTTCTACGACGATTTTGCGTGGTTTGTTGCTTTTGCACCTTATGAAGATCCTGAAATTGCAGTTGCTGTAGTGTTGTTCCAAGGTGGAAGTGGAGGATATGCAGGACCTATTGCTAGAGATGTAATAGCTGAATACCTTGGGTTAAATAAAGAAGAAGTAAAAGAAAAATTGCCCTTTACAACTGAATTGGCTAGGTAGAATACCTTCCAGTTCAGTTTTTTTTCAATAAAAAGAAGGAATTAAAGATAATATGAAGAATATAAACAATGAAAGTTTTCTGGAGGTAATAAAATGAATCAAGATCTAGTAGTGTTCAAAGGAACTCAAGATGGTTTATATATCTATATAAAAGATGGAAATTTCAATTCAATAAAAAAGGAACTGGATAAAAAATTAAAAAATTCCATATCATTTTTTGAGGGGGGGCAAATAATTGATTTTAAAGGTAGAAAGCTTTCAGAAGATGAAGAAAATGAATTGAGAAGAATAATAAAAGATAAATATAAAATAAAAATTGCAGAAGGGGTAAAAGAAGAAGTAAAAGAAGAAGTAGAAATTTTTAAGGGAATAGGGGAAGGAATGACAAAATTTGTAAAAACTACATTAAGATCTGGTCAGTTCATCAGCTATAAAGGGAATGTAGTTATATTTGGAGATTTAAATCCTGGTTCAGTAGTTGAAGCTTGGGGAAATATCGTGGTATTAGGAACATTGAGAGGTATAGCTCATGCTGGAAGTAATGGGAATAAAGAAGCTATTGTTGCTGCATTTCATCTTCAACCCACTCAACTTAGAATTGCAAACTTTATTGCTAGATGTCCAGATGAAGAAAATGCAGAAGAATCTAAATGGCCAGAAATAGCTAAAATAGAAGGTGAAGAAGTAATCATTGAAACATATTTACCGAAAAAATAAATTGAAGAGGAGGCAGGAAAAATATGGGAAAAGTGATAGTCATAACTTCAGGTAAAGGGGGAGTTGGTAAAACTACTACTACAGCTAATATTGGAACTGGACTTGCAATGCTTGGGAACAAGGTTGTAGTTTTAGATGCAGACATTGGATTGAGGAATTTGGATGTAGTTATGGGATTGGAAAATAGAATAGTTTATGACTTAGTAGATGTAGTTGAAAAGAATTGTCGATTGAAACAAGGGCTCATTAAGGACAAGCGCTATGATAGTTTATATTTATTGCCTGCAGCACAGACAAAAGATAAAAATGCTGTAAAACCTGAACAGATGTTGGAACTTACTCATGAGTTGAGGGAGGAATTTGATTTTGTCTTAATCGATTCTCCTGCTGGTATAGAGCAAGGCTTTCAAAATGCAATTGTTGGAGCTGATGAAGCTGTAATTGTTACAACACCTGAAATTTCAGCAGTGAGGGATGCAGATAGAGTTATAGGCCTTTTAGAAGCAAAAGGCTTACATAATCCGAAGCTCATCATAAATAGAATTAGACCAGATATGGTTAAAAAAGGTGATATGATGAATATAGACGATATGATAGATATATTGGCTATAGATTTATTAGGTGTTGTTCCTGATGATGAAGCCATAGTTATTTCTACAAATAAAGGTGAACCCGTTGTAACTGATGAAAAAGCTATGTCTGGGAAAGCATACCAAAATATTTGTAGAAGGATATTGGGGGAGGAAGTAGAACTTCTAAATTTTGATTCTGAAGAAGGAAAATTTTCTAGGATAATGAAAATTTTGTTTGGTAAATAAAAGGGGGAATTTCCTTGGATCTGTTAAAAATTTTTTCTAAGAACAATACAAATAGTAAAACAGTAGCAAAAGAAAGATTAAAATTAGTACTTATCAATGATAGAGCAGATATTTCTCCTAAGTTTATTGAAATGCTCAAAAGTGATATAACTAGGGTTGTATCTGAATATATGGTAATAGATGAAGAAGGCTTTGATATAAAGCTTACTCGAACGAAAAGGGAAAGCGATGATGCTCCTATACCTGCTTTAGTTGCTAATATACCAATAGTAAAAGTAAAAGAAAAAAATATAAAATAAAGTTTCTAAATTATTTATTTAAATACTAAAACCAAAACAATGTTGACTTTATTGGTCTAACTTTGTATAATATGTATCATAGTATACTATTTTAGTCTAACTTCGATAATTAAATGTTGTTATGCAAAAATTGAGGAGGGTGACAAATGAAGAAGAAATATTTAGCATTGGCTTTGGTTTTAGTTTTATCTTTAGCTGTATTTTCAGGTTGTTCTGAAAAAGAAGCTAAGGTTCCAGTAAAAGAAGGTAGTGGAGAAACTGCAACAAGTAGTTTGAAAGATGGAAAGTACTTAGTTAAGATGCCAGTTAGTGAGCATGGAAATTATCCAATGGCAACTTTAGAAGTTAAAAATGGAGAAATTATTTCATTCGATTACAACGAATATTTTGCAGAAACTGGCGAAGAAAAGAATGAATCAAACTATAATTACCAAGAAGGAATAGAAGTTATTAAAAATTTAAATGAACAATTTATGGAAAAGAAAGATGTTGACAGTATTGACTACGATGCAGTATCAGGAGCTACTCACACAAAAGCAAGTTTTAAAGAAGTTGTAAATGCTTTGTTAGAAAAAGCTAGAAAAGGTGAAACATATGAACCTGTATTTAAAGATGGGGTATATGAAGCTAAAGCTGATGAGGCTTCTCATGGTTGGTTAGCTCAAATTAAAATAGTTGTTAAAGAAGGAACTATTGTAGGAGTAAATTATGAAGAAGTAGCAGTTGAAGATATGGAAGGGCAAAAGGTTGTAGTTGATGAAGAAAACAAACCTGTTATAGGTGATGATGGAAATCCAAAGACAGAACCAACACAAATAAAAACTGGAGATATTAAATCAATGGAAAATTATGCTTATTTGCCATCACTAGATACAGCTGCAGCACTTGAAAAACAAATTATTGACAACAACGGAGTAGAAAATTTAAATCTAGATGCAATATCAGGGGCAACTCATACTAGAGATAATGTCATAAGTTTAGCAACAAAAGCATTAGAGAATGCGAAATAGTATAAATTAGATTATAGTAGAAAACCCTAACATATGTTAGGGTTTTTGAATTTCTAGGAAGAAAGGGATGAATATGAAATACGAATTTAAGATAGTTTTTGCTTTGGTTGTACTTATTTGTCTATGCATAGTAGTTACGGGATGTGAAAGGCAAACTGTGGGTGAGCCAATATCTAAAACTGAATTCATGATGAATACAGTCATGACAATAAAAATATATGATAGCAAAGATGAAAAAATACTTGAAGAAGTATTTGATAGATTGAGAGAAATTGAAAATAGAATGAGTAAGACTATATCAGATAGCGATGTAAGTAAAATAAATCAAAATGCAGGTAAGAACCCAGTTAAAGTTCATAAAGATGTATATTATGTTCTAAAAAAATCGATAGAATTTGCTGAATTGACTGATGGAGCCTATGATCCTACTATAGGTCCACTGGTGGAACTTTGGAATATCAAAGAAGAAGGGGAAAATGAAGTTCATTCAATTCCAGAAAAAGAAAAAATAGTTGAGGCTATGAACAAAGTAGATTATAGAAAACTGGAATTGTTAGATGACAACAATGTTTTATTAAAAGAAGAAGGAATGATAATAGATTTGGGAGGAATAGTTAAAGGGTATGCTGCGGATGAAGTCAAAAAGATTTTGAAACAAAAAGGCGTAAATAGTGCAATAATAGATTTGGGAGGCAATGTTTATGCTTATGGAGAAAAACCTAAGGACAAGTATTGGAAGATAGGAATTCAAAATCCTTTTGAATTTAGAGGAAATTATATTGGTATCATGAGTGTGGTTGACAGTTCTATAGTTACATCAGGAGATTATGAAAGATACTTTGAAGTGAATGGTAAAAGATATCATCATATCATTGATCCAAAAACAGGCTATCCAGCAGAAAGTGGATTGTCTGCAGTAAGTGTTGTGACTAAGAATTCAATAGATGGAGATGCCCTTTCCACATCTCTTTTCATACTAGGAAGAGAGAAGGGCACTGAATTGATTAAAAAACTTGAAAATGTTGATGCAATTTTTATAGCTAAAGATGGTAAAACTTATATTTCGCCTGATTTGAAAGATAAATTTGAGTTGAAAAATAAGAAATTTAATATAATTAATAATGAATATTAATGAGAATAAAACCCACCTATTATAAATATCATATTAGTAGATATTAGGTGGGTGATATTATGCGGAAAAAAAGTAGTGCAAGGAAACGTGTAAACTATAAAAAATTTTATAAAGATAAGCACTTTTATAAAAAGCAATTAAATAAGTTGATTGCTGCTATTGTTATTTTAATTATCTTAATACTTATGAAAAAGATAAATACTAAATTTACGAACAATGTCATAAGGATTGTAAATGAAAATATAAATTATGAATTTAGTTTTAAAGAGGATGGTAAAAAGATATTGAAAAAATCAAAAGTAGTGCTGAAATTACCAGAGAAAATAATTTCGGTATTTAAATTTGATGAGGACAAAGATGAAGTCGTGCCACCTGTTGAGGGGAAAGTTTACAAACCTTTTGGAGAATTGAAAAACTCTAAAGGTAAATATAACAAGGGAATAGATATCATACCGGAAAATAGTAGCGACATTTTATCTATTGGTGATGGCGTTGTTAAGAGTATAGAAAATAAAAATAGTAGAGGATATTATGTCACAATCAAATATGATGATTATGAAGCAGTCTATGGACATTTAGATAAAGTAGAGGTATCTGCTGGATGTACTGTTTCTAAAGGTGAAAAGATTGGTTCTTTGGGAGATTTTAGTGAGGGAAATAGATATCTACATTTTGAAATATGGAAGGATGGAAGTCCTATAAATCCAATTGATGTTGTAAGATTAAATTGAAAAGCAGCTTTGCTGCTTTTTTTTAAACAATTATATTAAAAGACTATTAAAAAAACATAAAAAGTGTTAATATAATACTTACAGAAAAATTATGAAAGGTGATTATATGATTGATTTAGAAAAACTAGAAAGAGTACTAAATAGAGTTGAAAAACCAGCAAGATATATAGGTATGGAACAAAATATGATAAAAAAAGATTTAAGCAACATGAATGTAAAGTTCGTCTTTGCATTTCCAGATGTATATGATGTAGGAATGTCTCATTTAGGTCTTCACATTCTATATAATCTTTTGAATGAAAGGGAAGATTATTGCTGTGAAAGAGTTTTTGCTCCATGGATTGATATGGAAAAAGAAATGAAAAAAGAAGGAATACCTTTATTTTCATTGGAAAATAAGGAGCCAATAAAAAACTTTGATTTTGTTGGTTTTACTTTGCAATATGAAATGAGTTATACAAATATTGTAAATATGCTTCATTTGGGGGATATTCCTATATTTTCAAAGGATAGAGGAGATTTAGATCCTTTTGTTATGGCTGGAGGACCTTGTGTGTACAATCCAGAGCCACTAGCAGATATAGTAGATATATTTGTTATAGGAGAAGGAGAGGAAGTTACTCTTGAGATACTTGATGAATATAAAGATTGGAAAAAATCAGGTTTAGATAGGGATGAGTTTTTAAAGAGAATTAGTAGTATCGAAGGTGTATATATTCCTAAATTCTTTAGTGTCGAATACAATGATGATTTTACAATAAAATCTATAGAGCCCAATATTCAAGGTGTACCACAAAAAGTAAAAAAGAGAATTATGAAAGATTTAGATAGCTCTTATTATCCTGAAAAAATGCTAGTCCCTTATATAGAAACTGTACACAGTAGAATAGCTTTAGAAATATTTAGAGGTTGTACTAGAGGATGTAGGTTTTGTCAGGCTGGTATGATTTATAGACCTGTAAGGGAGAGAAATATAGATACATTGATAGAACATTCACAAAAATTGGTAGAATCTACAGGATATGAAGAAATATCTCTTATTTCATTGAGTTCCTGTGATTATTCTGAATTAGAAATTCTTATTAGACAACTCATGAGTAAATACAATGACAAAAAGATAGGTATATCTCTTCCATCTTTGAGATTAGATAGTTTTACACAAGAAGTTATTCAAGAAATAGAAAAGGTGAGGAAAACAGGGCTTACTTTTGCACCAGAAGCAGGCAGTCAAAGACTTAGAGATGTTATCAACAAGGGAGTTACAGAAGAAGATTTGGAAAGGACTGTTACTTACGCTTTTAATGAGGGCTGGTCAAGGGTAAAATTATATTTTATGATTGGATTACCCACAGAGACTGATGAGGATATTCTTGGAATAAAGGAATTGGGATATAAAGTAAAGGATATATTTTTTAGCATACCAAAGGATAAGAGAAGAGGAAATTTTAGTGTGACTGTCAGTACATCTTGCTTTGTTCCAAAGCCTTTTACGCCCTTTCAGTGGGTTGGACAGAATACTATAGATGAATTCAATAGGAAAATAAATATATTAAAAGATTCTATTAGGGACAAAAAAGTTGTGTATAATTATCATGATCCTGATTTGAGCTTTTTAGAAGCAGTGCTAGCAAGGGGAGATAGAAGACTTTCAAAGGTACTAGTTAGTGCTTGGGAAAAGGGCTGTAAATTTGATGGCTGGTCAGAATTGTTTGATTTTGAAAAATGGATGGAAGCTTTTAAAGAAACTGGTATCGATCCAGATTTTTATGCCATAAGGGAGAGAAGTTTTGATGAAGTATTTCCATGGGATTTCATTGATCCAGGAGTATCAAAAGATTATTTATTAAATGAATATAAAAAAGCACTAAATGGGGAATTGACAAGAGATTGTAGACTTGGTTGTACAGGATGTGGTATAAATAAAAGTTTTACAGGTGGTGTATGCAATTGATTTTAAGAGTTAAATTTACAAAAGAAAATTATTTAAAATATATTTCCCACTTAGATACGATGAGACTTTTTCAAAGGGCATTTAGAATAGCTGATATTCCTATAAGGTATTCAGAAGGATTTAACCCACATCCTAAATTTTCTATAGGCTCAGCTCTTTCTTTGGGCATATCAAGTGAAGGAGAATATATGGATATAGAATTAGAAGAAAAAATGCCAGTAGAAAAATTTATGGATAGGATGAATAGGGCATTGCCAGATAATATGAGGATTGTAAAGGGAAACTATGTAGATGGAAGTTCATCTATTTCCTCGATTATTTCTTGGGGATTTTACAATATATCTTTCAAGTTGGAAAATACGCTCAATTTCGAAGAAGTACAAAGTGAAATAGAGAAATTTTTGTCTTTAGATGAAATAATCGTGAAAAAAGAGAAACGAAAAAAAGGTAGAATATATGAAAAAGAGGAGAATATCAGAGAACAGATAGGAAATTTAAATTTCAAAAATTTAGAAGATGACAAAGTTGAGATAGAAATTTTATTGAAAACAGGAGATAGTGGGAATTTAAAACCTATAGATTTTTTAAAAGCTTTAGAAAATTATACAGATATAAAAATAGTATATGATACTGTCAAAATTCATAGGATTGAGCTATATAGTGAAAGAGACAACAAGATAGAAAGTCCATTATAGTTTAGGAGAGATAATATGAGCCTAATACTTGTAGATGTAAAGGAAAATGTAAATCGCATAGCTATAAAACAAGATGATAAATTGGTTGAATACTATATAGAAAAAAGTGAAGAAAAGACTTTGGGAAATATTTATAGAGGAAGAGTAGTAAATGTATTGCCAGGAATGGAAGCTGCTTTTGTAGACATAGGACTTGAAAAAAATGCTTATTTGTATTTAAAAGATGCACTTCCTAAAGATATGAGAAATCAAAGAGATGTGTCTATTAATGATGTTGTAAAGAGTGGAGAAGAGATAATAGTACAAGTAATCAAGGAATCTATTGGTACAAAGGGCCCTAAAGTTACGACACATATTACTATACCAGGTAGGTATACAGTTCTTACTCCTTATTCAAATAAGATAAAAGTTTCTAGAAAAATAAAAGATATGAATGATGTAGAAAGACTTTTGAATATAGGAAGAGAAATTCAAAGAGATAATATGGGAATTATTTTGAGAACTATATCTAGAGATGTTGAAAAAGAGCAAATAGAAGAGGATATGAATATTTCAATAGAATTGTTCAAAAAAATAGAAAGAGAAAAAAATTTTTCACCTTGTCCAAAGCTTATTTATAGAGAAATGGACATGGTGCACAGAATTGTTAGAGATGTATTTATAAATTCTTCTGATAGATTGATTATAAATGATAAAGAAAAATATGATAGTATCGTATCTTCTCTTAAACATATATCTCCTGAATTGGAAGACAATATAGAATTGAGATCTGGAGAAGATATTTTTAAATCCTTTAATATTGAGAAAGAGTTAAAAAATGCTTTTAAAAGAGAAGTTACATTGAAAAGTGGAGGATATATAGTTATAGATGAAGCAGAAGCTTTGACGGCTATTGATGTAAATACGGGTCATTATATAGGTAATTTAAGTTTAGAAAAAACTGTGGTTAAAACTAATTTAGAAGCAGCAGAAGAAATAGCTAGACAATTGAGGCTTAGAGATATAGGCGGTATAATTATAATTGATTTTATAGATATGCAAGAAGAAGTTAATGCAAAAATAGTTCTAAAGAAATTAGAAGAAGAGTTGCTTAAGGATAGAACTAAAGCTACTATTGTGGGTATAACTAAATTAGGGCTTGTGGAGATGACTAGAAAAAAAGTTAGAAATAGATTATCTTGGGATTTTATACAAACTTGTACCCATTGTCAAGGAAGAGGGAAAATACTTGATTATGGATGTTGACAAAAATGAAATTTTTTGATAGAATACTACTTTGTAAGTAGCCGCTCAATGTGGGTTTTGAAGCATAGTCACCTGACATTGGCGAGACTGGATAGGGGAGGTGCAATAGAAATGTATGCTGTAATTGAAACAGGCGGAAAACAGTATAGGGTACAAGAAGGAGATACTATATTTGTTGAGAAGTTAAATGTAAATGAAGGGGAAAAGATTAATTTTGATAAAGTACTTTTCATTTCAAAAGAAGATAATGCTGAAGTTGGCAAGCCTTATGTTGAAGGAGCAAAAGTAGAAGCAACAGTTTTAGAACAAGGCAAAGCAAGAAAAGTTGTAGTATTTAAGTACAAGTCAAAGAAAGATTATAGAAAGAGACAAGGCCATCGTCAACCATATACAAAAGTTAAAATTGAAAATATTTTAGGATAATTGAAATGATCAATGTAAAGATTTACAGAGATTTAAATGAAAATATTTTCAAGTATGTTGTAGAAGGTCATGCTGGTTATTCAACTAGTGGAAGTGATATAGTTTGTGCAGCTGTATCTATGCTTACACAAACTACTTTAATTGCTTTAAATGAAGTTTGTAAAATTGACGAAGAAGATATAGACTATTTTATAGATGATGAAAAGGGAAAGATGAGTGTAGCTATTCCGAAAACTCTTCAAAGTGAAAAATTATATTCTGCTAATATAGTATTGAAAACTATGGAAGTTGGAATAAAAGCTTTGATTGATAGCTATCCTCAATATATTACTCTCAAATATGGGGAGGTGTAATGAAATGATAAAATTGAATTTACAATTATTTGCTCACAAAAAAGGAGTAGGTAGTTCAAGAAATGGCCGTGATAGTCAAGCAAAGAGATTAGGTGTTAAAAGAGGAGATGGCCAATATGTTTTAGCTGGAAACATTATAGTTCGTCAAAGAGGAACTAAAATTCATCCAGGTACAAACGTAGGTAGAGGTAGCGACGATACACTATATGCAAAAGTAGATGGTGTAGTTAAATTTGAAAGAAAAGGTAAAGATAAGAAACAAGTTAGTATTTATCCAGTTGAAGAACTAGCATAGATATAAAGTGGCTTACCGCAAGGTAAGCTTTTTTGTTTGTTTGAATAAAAGTAGGGGAGGAAGGAAAATGAGACAGACAAAATATGTCAAATATATGAGTGACAATTTTAGGGCTCAACGTCATGATTTTATGAATTATTTTCAAATTCTTTATGGATATATACAGCTTGGGAAAATAAATGAGGCAAATGAATATATAAAGGGAATCATGGAATTAAATAAAAATATGAGTAAGGCCTATAGCATATCTTTATTGAAAGTAAGTATACTTTTAGATAAGATGGTTAGGGAGTTTAGCGATATTGATTGCATTGTAGAATTAGATATAAAAAAATATATAGATTGCACTTTGAGAATGGTAGATAATGAGGATGATATAGTGAATTTGTTGGGAAAAGTATTTGATTATTATATGGAAAGAGAAGAATTTTGCAAAGATAAAATACATATAAAAATTGAAGAATTTGAGGATAGAATAAGTTTTTTATTTGTGGGAAAATATAATATTGCTGAAATTTTGGAAGAAACAAGAGGGTTTAACTTTGAAATAGTAGAAGAAGGCACTAGTTTTACTTTCACATATGTAAATCCTATAGACATTTTAGAGGAAGAATAGTATTGACAGGTAAAATAGAATTGGTATAATTAAATTACTATTATAGAAAGGTACAATAGGGATGATATTATGTTTATAGATATAGCTAAAATACGTGTTAAGGCAGGTAAAGGCGGAGATGGAGCTGTTGCCTTTAGAAGAGAAAAATATGAGCCTTCTGGTGGTCCATATGGTGGAGATGGAGGAAATGGCGGAAGTATCATATTACAAGTAGATAATAGCATAAGAACTCTTATGGATTTTAAATATAAGAGAAATTATAAAGCAGAAGATGGAGAAAATGGTAAGACCAAAAAACAATATGGGAAAAAAGGTTCTGATTTAATACTGAAAGTTCCTTTAGGAACTATTGTAAAGGATGGAGATTCTGGAAAAGTTATTGTAGATTTAAAAGAAGAAGGCCAAACTTTTGTTATTGCAAAGGGCGGAAAAGGGGGCAAAGGAAATGCAAAATTTGCTACACCTACTAGACAGGCCCCTAGATTCGCTGAAGCAGGTGAAAAAGGAGAAGAAAAGTTCATAATTCTTGAATTAAAATTATTGGCCGATGTAGGTTTGATTGGTTTTCCCAATGTTGGGAAATCGACTCTTTTATCTGTGTTGTCTTCTGCAAAACCTAAAATAGCTAATTATCATTTTACTACACTTACACCAAATTTGGGTGTTGTAAAAGTTGATGAGGGCAAGAGTTTTGTTATTGCAGATATTCCAGGGCTGATAGAGGGTGCTCATGAAGGAGCAGGACTTGGGCATGAGTTTCTTCGCCATGTAGAGAGAACTAGATTGTTAGTTCATTTAGTTGATGTTTCAGGTATTGAAGGAAGAAATCCACTAGAGGATTTTTATAAGATAAATGAGGAATTAGAAAAATATAGCTCTAAATTATCTAAAAAGCCTCAGATTGTGGTAGCGAATAAAATGGATTTAAGCACATCGAGTGAATATTATGAAAATTTCAAAGAAGAATTGACTAAAAAGGGTTTTGAAGTTTATCCTATATCTGCCGTTACTAAAGAAGGGGTGGAAGCACTTAAATATGCTATATGGGATAGACTTATAGATATTGAGACAAACTATGAAACATTTGATGATATAATTGAAGAATATGAAGAAGTAAAGAATGTAGAAGATGATATAATAGTTAAGTATGAAAATGGTATGTATATTGTTGAAGGAAGTTTTATTGAGAAACTACTATACTCAACAAATTTTGAGGATATAGATTCTAGTAGATATTTTCAAAATACACTTAGAAAGAGGGGAGTAGTAGATGAACTCAAAAAGCTAGGAGTAAGCGAAAATGATACAGTATATATTTGTGGTTTTGAATTTGAATTTTTTGAATAAAAAATGGAGGTCAGAAAAGGAAAATGGACTGCTTGAACTGTGGAAATTGCAAGGAAAATCAACCAACTTATTATTGCCTAGCTAGGAATGAAGTTGTTATAAATGAAAATTATGTACCAGAAGATAAAGAAAGAACTGGTTGGAAAAAGGGAACTAAAAATTATGAAATTCACAGAAGAAAGACAAGAAAAGAAGTAGAAGTTTAAGGGGAGTGTATTAATTGTTAACTGGAAAACAGAGGAGTTATTTAAAAGGTATTGCAAATGGTATTGATCCTATTTTTCAAATAGGTAAAAATGGAGTCAATGACAATTTAATAAAACAAGTAGACGATGCTCTTGAGGCTAGAGAGATTGTTAAAATAAATGTTTTGAACAATAGTTTATTAAATACAAAAGAAGTAGCTAATCAAGTAGCTGAATTGACAGATGCAGAGTTTGTTCAAAGTATAGGAAATAAATTTGTACTGTATAGAGAATCAAAAGATAAAAAAAGAATAGAACTACCATAAGATTGGCATAGCCAATCTTTTCTGTTTTGGAGGGAGAAGAGTATGAAGACTAAAATAGGAATTATGGGGGGTACTTTTGACCCAATTCACTTAGGCCATTTGATATTGGCAGAAGAGACAAGAGTATATTTTAATTTAGATAAAGTGGTATTTATTCCTTCAGGTAGACCACCACATAAAAATTGGGATGATATAACTGAACCCTATGATAGATATGAGATGACATTACTAGCTACAAATGATAATCCATATTTTTTTGTATCAGCTATGGAAATTGAAAGGGCAGGTCTTACATATACTGTAGATACAATAAAAAGATTAAAAAAAGAAAATGAAGATGCTGAGTATTATTTTATTACAGGGGCAGATTCTTTGGTTGATATATATAAATGGAAAAGCCATGATGAATTGCTTAAATTGTGTAAATTTGTTACTGCTAAAAGGATAGGGATTCCAAATAATGAATTAGAAAACTTGATAGATAAAATAAATAAAGAACATAGAGATACTGCATATTTACTTACTATACCTTATATTGATATATCTTCTACAGAGATAAGAGATAGAGTTAAAAGTGGAAAGTCTATAAAATATTATGTACCTAAAGAAGTTGAAAGATACATAAAAAAGAAGAAATTATATATAGAATAATACTGGAGGAATTATAAATGATTGAGGCGTGGGCTTATGAGAAACTAAAAGAAGATATAGGACAAAAGAGATATATACACTCCATTGGTGTCATGAATACAAGTATGGAGCTTGCCAAGATTTATAAAGCAGATGAGGAAAAAGCTAAAATTGCAGGATTATTTCATGATTGTGCTAAATTTAGAGAAAAAAGAAATTTATTGAAAATGGCCACCGAGTTTGATATAATTTTAGATAATGTTATGGAAAGAAATGTGGAACTTATACATGGGCCTTTAGGTGCAGAAGTTGCAAAACGTATATATAATATTTATGATGAAGAAATACTTAGTGCAATTAGATATCATACCACTGGGAAAGAAGATATGAGTATTTTAGATAAGATTGTGTTTATAGCTGATTATATTGAGCCAAATAGGAAATTTGAAGGGGTAGAGGAAGTTAGACAATTGGCTTATAGGGATTTAGACAAGAGTTTGATAAAGGCGATGGACAATACTATTGTATTTGTAGTAAAAAGTGGAGATCTTATCCACTTAGATACTATTAAAGCAAGAAACTATTTAAAAATAAGAAAGGATTTGGAGTGAGGTTCTGTGAAAAAGAAATTTTTCAAGACGTTTTTTATATCTTTTTTAATTTTTGCTATAGTTTACGGGGGAGTAGTTTATTATTTTGCAAATGCTAAAAATGAAATAACTGGGGGAAATGACAATTTTTTTGAAAACACAATTACTGATGACGATGATGAGCTTACATTTCTTTTACTTGGAATAGATACAAAGGATATTTTAAAAGATAATAAACGAAGATCAGATACTATGATGCTCTGTAAAATGGACAAATCCACTGGTGGTGTATCTGTATTGTCTATACCTAGAGATACCAAAGTCTATATAAGAGGTAGGGAAAATGAAGAAAGAATAAATCATGCTCATGCTTATGGAGGTCCTGATTTGTCTATAAAAGCAGTCAAGGATTTATTAGGAATAGATTTGGATTATTATGTAAGAGTAGATTACAAATTTGTTGAAAAATATATAGATTTAATAGGTGGAGTAGAAGTAGATGTGCCTATGGATATGGACTATGAAGATTTAGTAGCAGATCCACCTCTTAGAATACATTTAAAAGAAGGCAGACAAGTATTAAATGGAGATAAATCACTACAGTTTTTGAGATATAGAAAAGGCTATAAAGGAAAGGGATATAAAGATGCGGATTTAGGAAGAATAAGAGCACAGCAACAATTTGTCAAAGCAACTATAAAACAAACTTTAAAGCCTAGAAATATAGTTAAAATTCCTCAAATAATAAACAATTATTACAAATATGTAGATACAAATATACCATTAGATGTAATAATGAAATTTGCTATGAAAGCAAAAGATATAGATACAGAAAATATTCAGATGGCAACATTGCCAGGAGAGCCAAAAACCATAAATGGGATAGCATATTATATACCACATATAGATGAATCTCGGGAATTGGTAAAAAATATGTTTATAGAACACAAGGCTGTAGAAAATAAATCTATAGAGAGTATAGATGACAGCCAAAAAATAAACAATTAAATAGGAGGTTTTGTTGTGACTGAAATTGATGAAAGACTTTCTACTATTGTAAAAGCTTGTGATGACAAAAAGGCATTTGATATAAAGGTATTAAATATACAAAAAATTAGTACTATAGGAGATTATTTTGTTATAGCTAGTGGAAATTCTACTAGTCAAGTGACAGCTATTGCAGATGAAATAGATGAAAAAATGTCTAAAGTAGGATTTGATTTGGTACAAAAAGAAGGATACAGTTCTGCAAGATGGATACTTTTAGACTATGGTGATATTATAGTTCATGTTTTTCATAAAGAGGATAGAAGTTTTTACAATCTAGAGAGATTGTGGTCAGATAGTGAGGAAGTTGATATAAGCCTTCTCATTTCATAAGAAATGAGAAGATTTTTACATATAAAGGAGGCTATTATTATGGACAAAGTAGTTGTAAGCACTGATAAGGCTCCAGCAGCTATAGGACCTTATTCACAAGGGATGAAAGCAGGAAATATGATTTTCACATCTGGTCAATTGCCAATAGTTCCTGAAACAGGGGAACTTATAACCAATGACATAAAAAAAGAGACTAGACAGAGTTTGGAAAATGTTAAAGCAATACTCAATGAAGCTGGTGCTACTCTTGAAGATGTAGTGAAAGTAACTATATTCATAAGTGATATGAACAAATTTGGAGAAATAAATGAAGTATATGGAGAATATTTTAAAGATCACAAGCCAGCTAGATCTTGTGTAGAAGTAGCTAAATTGCCTAAGAACGGCAATGTTGAAATTGAAGCTATAGCAGTTATATAAAAGTAAATGACCCTATTTTATAGGGTCATTTACTTTTATGTATGCATTTTTTCTTCTTTTTCTTCTCTTGGCTTTTTTAGCTGTAGAAAGTATTCTCCAAAATATAAATAAAATCAATAAAATTAACCACCATTCCTTAAAAAAGAAACTTTCTTTTATCTTTTCTTCTACAGTTTTTTTGGGTATATTCATTGTAGAAACAATGTTTACAGTTCCTAATGAATTTCCATTAAGGAAATATTCTATTTTTCCAAGAGCTTGTCCTTCCACTATAGGAGCTTGTAGGTTTTCATCTAAAGAAATAGTTTTTTCAATATTATTTCTACTTCCTTTGGGAATTGTAACATACAAGTCTTCATCAGCTACGCTTGAAACATAAGAACTAGATCCATTTTCAATATTTACATTTTTTATGAATTCATTTTTAAATGATAAATGTGCTTTTTCAAAATTGTCAAAACCATAATTGAGCAGTTTATGTGTATCTACATAAATATCTGTACCAGTAGATTTCAATACGACACAAATAAGATTCATATTGCCCTTAGCAGCAGATGATACTAAGCATTGTTGGGCAGCTGTTGTGTAACCGCTTTTAACTCCATTTGCCCATTCGTATTTAATGGGTACAACCTTGCCATCTACATTGATTTTTTTGTTGCTATATAATAATCTGTTGTTTGATTTTAAATATCTAGATTCCTCCTTTTTATTAGTTGGAGGAATTATATATGTATAATTTTTTACTATTTCTCTGAAAGTTTCATTTTTCATTGCATATTTTGCCATCATGGCTAAATCGTGGGCAGTAGTTAAATGATTTTCATCTGGAAGGCCATTTGGGTTTGTAAAGTGAGTATTTGTAGCTCCTATTTCTTTTGCTTTTTCATTCATAAGTTCAGCAAAGTCTTCAACACTTCCAGAAATATGTATAGCTATTGCCACTGCAGCATCATTTGCAGATTCTATTAAAAGTGCATGCAATAAATCATCTAGTGACATCTGTTCTCCTACTTCTAATGCAATATGTGTTCCATCAGTTCTTTTTACAACTTCTTCATCAATTGTTACAATGTCATTTAAATTCCCATATTCAATTGCAAGTATTGCTGTTATTATTTTTGTAGTGCTAGCAGGGAAAAGTTGCATATCAGCATTTTTTTCATAAAGTATTTGTCCGGTTTCTGCATCTATTAAAATAGCTGCTTCTCCAGTTATAGATAAGTCATCAGCATAGGAAAAACTACAATTAAATATAAGAACAAAAATTAAAAACACAAGTCCGATTTTTTTCAAAATATACACCTTCCTTACATATTACTGATATTAGTATATCAGAAATTTATCAAATTTTTAATACCATAATTAATATTTTTATAAAAAGAGGAAAAACCTAAAATTAGTAGAATAAAAATAGTATGATTATTTGTCAAAATGAGGTGATAAATGTGAGATTCTTTACAAAAAGAGAACAAATAGTTATACTAGTACTAGTTATACTAGTCGTTTTCATTATATTTTTTAATTTATATAACAAAAACGTATTATTAGAGAAAGATTTAAACTTGGACGAATTTGGTTCCAATAAATTAAATGAAATGGATGAAGGAAAAATAAAAGAAGAAAATGAAGCAGAAGAAATCATAATGGTTCATATTAGTGGACAAGTATATAAGCCAGGGCTTGTTGAGCTAAAAAATGGATCTAGAGTCATCGATGCTGTAAACAGTGCTGGTGGGCTTAAGAGTGAGGCAGATTTAGATAGAATAAATTTAGCTAAAAAATTAGTAGATGAAGAAAAAATATATATTCCCAAAATTGGTGAAGCTAATGACATGGTAGATGAAGTTGAAATTTCTGATGGCGTTGGTTCGGAAAATAGTTCAGAAAATAGGGACAACAAGATAAATATAAATACTTGTACAAAAGAAGAATTGATGAACCTGCCTGGAATTGGAGAAGTATTAGCTACAAGAATTGTAGAATATAGGCAATCTACGAAGTTCAATAGCATTGAAGATATCATGAATGTATCAGGTATAGGAAATAAAAAATTTGAAAATATAAAAGATTTAATTACTGTTAAATAAATAGAAGGAAGGGATTAAGATGAATAAAAGACTTACAGAGCTTACAAAGAGTTCAGGGTGAGCAGCTAAAATAGGTCCTGATACCTTGGCACAAGTTTTGTGTCAATTACCAAAAACTTATGATGAAAATTTGATTATAGGATTAGACACTTCAGATGATGCTGCTGTATATAAAGTAAATGATGATTTGGCTATAATACAAACATTAGATTTTTTTACACCTGTAGTTGATGATCCATATACTTTTGGTCAAATAGCAGCTACCAATTCCTTGAGTGATGTGTATGCTATGGGTGGGCAACCTATCATGGCTATGAATATAGTTTGCTTTCCAAATTGCTTATCTCCAGATGTATTAGTTCAAATATTAAAAGGAGGTCATGACAAAGTACAAGAAGCTGGTGCAATACTAGTTGGAGGTCATACAGTCGAAGATGATGAACCTAAATATGGCCTTTCTGTAACTGGATTTGTTCATCCTGATAAAGTACTTGCCAATGGTGGTGCAAAACCAAAGGATTTGCTTGTTCTTACAAAACCTATAGGAACTGGTATCATAAATACGGCCATCAAAGGTGGTTTAGCAGATAAAAAATCCTATGATGAAGCAGTTAAAGTAATGACTACGTTAAATAAATATGCCAAAGAAGCTATTGATAAAGTTGGAGTAAATGGTTGTACTGATATAACTGGATTTGGGTTTTTAGGTCATAGTTTAGAGATGGCTATGGCCAGTTCGGTGAGCCTAAAAATAGATCATGACAAAATACCTTTAATTGAAGGTGCCCTTTATTTTGCACAAATGGGCTTGGTTCCAGCAGGAACTTATAAAAATGAAGCGTATATTGGAGATAGAGTTAAATTTTTAGTAGATATTCCAGTGGAAAACAAGGATATTTTATTTGATCCTCAAACTTCCGGTGGGTTGCTTATATCTGTGCCAGAAGATAAAGTAGATAAATTGTTAGAAGAACTTAAAAACACACCTACTTCTTTTAGTGTTGTTGGAGAAGTTGTTGAAAAACAGGATTATTATATTTATGTAGAATAATGAAGAGGATGGATGAGAATGGAAGAAAGAAAAAATTTGTTTAGTTTTATACCTAAAGTTGATGAACTTTTAGAAAACCCTATCATAAGTGAAAAATTAAATAAATTGCCAAGGGTTACTATATTGGATTCTATAAGAGAAGAACTTGATGGTTTAAGAAATGATATAAAAGATGGAGTTGTAAGCGAGAAGAATATAGAAGAAAAAATAAAAACATTGCCATATTTTATAATTAAAAGTGCAGAACAAAAAAATAGCTTCAAATTGAAAAGAGTTGTAAATGCAACAGGAGTTATAATTCATACAAATTTAGGAAGATCTCTTATGAGTGAAAAAGTTATGAAAAATATAATGGAGGTATCTTCCAATTATTCTAATTTGGAGTATGATTTAGAATTAGGTCAGAGGGGTTCTAGGTATAGTCATTTAGAAGAAATAATTACAAGAATTACTGGTGGAGAAAGTGCAATGGTTGTGAATAACAATGCTGCTGCAGTGTTGCTAGTTTTAAGTACCATGGCAAAGGATAGAGAAGTCATTGTATCTAGAGGAGAATTGATAGAAATTGGCGGCTCATTTAGGGTTCCTGAAGTTATGGAACAAAGTGGAGCATATCTTGTAGATGTAGGTACAACTAATAAGACACATATATGGGATTATGAAAATGCCATAAATGAAAATACTGCTGCTTTTTTAAAGGTTCATACAAGTAATTATAGAATACTTGGTTTTACTTCTTCGGTTTCTTTAGAAGAGTTGAAAAGCTTGAAGGAGAAATATGAAATACCTATTGTAGAAGACTTAGGTAGCGGTGTGTTGATAGATTTATCTAAATATGGATTGGAATATGAGCCAACTGTACAAGATTCTATAAAAAATGGTGTAGATGTTGTAACGTTTAGTGGAGATAAACTTTTAGGAGGGCCTC
This sequence comes from Sporanaerobacter sp., assembly GCF_047830725.1. Lineage (NCBI taxonomy): Bacteria > Bacillati > Bacillota > Tissierellia > Tissierellales > Sporanaerobacteraceae > Sporanaerobacter > Sporanaerobacter sp. Next base: position 1,849,456 of record NZ_CP181252.1, read on the forward strand.
AAGCTGGGATTATAGTTGGTAAAAAAGAGTATATTGAGAAGATGAAAAGAAATCCTCTAACTAGAGCATTTAGGGTAGATAAATTCACTATATCTGCACTGGAGGCAACTCTTAAATTGTATTTAGATGAGGATTTGGCTGTAGAAAGTATTCCTACACTCAATATGCTTACTATCTCAATTGATGAACTTGAGAGAAAAGCAGACAGATTAGAAAATATGCTTAGAGAAGAAATAAGTGAAGATTTAATTCAAGTACAAATAGAAGATGATTATTCTGAAGTGGGTGGAGGATCTTTGCCTTTGGAAAAATTGTCCACTAAATGCTTGACTTTATCTCCCAAAAATCTGAGTTCAGCACAATTTGAAAAAAAATTGAGATGTTTTAGAATTCCAATTATTACTCGTGTATATAAAGATAAAATATATTTTGATTTGAGAACTGTTAAAAATGATGAATTTGATATAATAGTAGAAGGCGTTAAAAATGCTTTAGAAAAGTGAGGAGAGTGCTTTAGATGAAGCATATAATTATAGGGACTGCAGGTCATATAGATCATGGAAAAACAACTTTAATCAGGGCTCTAACTGGGAGAAATACTGATAGATTGAGAGAAGAACAAGAAAGAGGCATTTCAATAGAATTAGGTTTTACATATTTTGATTTACCTAGTGGGAAGAGAGCAGGAATAATTGATGTTCCTGGACATGAAAAGTTTATTAAGAATATGTTGGCAGGAGTTATTGGTATAGATATAGTTATATTAGTTGTTGCAGCAGATGAAGGAGTAATGCCGCAAACCAAGGAGCATTTAGCTATATTGGACCTTCTTGGGATAAAAAGTGGATTTATAGTTTTGACTAAAGCAGATTTAGTAGAAGAGGAGTGGCTGGAACTTGTGAAGGAAGAAGTGAGTATGAGTGTAGAAGGCACTTTTCTTGAAGGGTCTCCAATCATTCCTGTTTCTTCAACTAAAGGTACTGGAATAGATGAAACTATTAAACTGATAGATAAATTGTCAGATGAAGTAGAGGAAAGAGACAGTGAAGGTATGCCTAGATTGCCTGTAGATAGAGTATTTACTATATCTGGATTTGGCACTATTGTCACTGGGACTTTAATTTCTGGGACGCTTAAAGTAGGAGAAGAAGTGCAAGTTTTCCCAGGAAATAAAACAACTAGAATACGTTCACTTCAAGTGCATGACAAAGATACATCTGTTGCCTATGCTGGGCAGAGAGTTGCAATAAATTTGGCAGGGCTAAAAAAATCTGAATTGGAAAGGGGGAATGTAATAGCTCCTATTGGTTCCATGAAAGATACTATGATGCTAGATGTGAAACTTAAGATACTTAAAGATATTCCAAAGATTATTGAAAATAGATCAAGGGTTAGACTTTATATAGGGACTAAAGAGGTACTATGTAGAGTAGTATTGTTAGATAGTGAGTTCTTATCTCCAGGAGAAAGCGGATATGCTCAATTGAGATTAGAAGAGCCTATAGTTGCAAAGAGAGGAGATAAATTTATTTTAAGATTTTATTCTCCAATGTTCACTATTGGAGGAGGAGAAGTGTTAGAATCAAATCCAGACAAGAAGAAAAGATTTGATGAGAGAGCATTGGAAGAATTAAAAATAAAAGAAACAGGGGATTTCAGTGAAATAGTAGAGAAAATAATATTAGATAAGAGTAGTAGCTATCCAACAGTTAAGGATATTGTCATGTACACTGTTATGCCTGAAGACAAAGTAGTAAATGAAATAAAAAAATTGGAGCAGAATGGTAAAATAAAGATTATATCTTTATTGAAAGATGTTTATATTATTCATATAGATTATTTTAACCAATTGAAAAGCAAAATTGAAAATGAGCTTAAAAATTACCATAAAAAGAAGCCATTAAAAGCTGGAATGTCAAAAGAGGAAATTAGAAGTAAATATTTAAAAGATGCTAAGCCTAAAATGGCAGACAACTTACTTAGTTTAATGATGAGTGATGGTACTATATGTCAAAATGGTCAAGTATTATTTTTGAAAGATTTTAAGATTGTGTATTCTGAGGAACAGTTAAAGATTATAGATAGCATAAAAAAAGAATTTTTGGCTGGAGGATTTATACCACCTAAACCAGAGGAATTGTATGATAGAATTAAATATGATAGGGAAGAATTAGAACAGGTATTTGAATCATTGTTGGATTGTGGTGAAGTGATTCAAATAAAAGAAGATATTTACTTTTTAAAGGAATTATATACAAAAGCTTTAGATATTTTAAAAAACTATTTAATTGAAAATAGGTATATTACTGCATCTGAGTATAGAGACTTGTTGAATACCAACAGGAAAATAGCTATAGGACTTCTTGAATATTTTGATCAGTTAAAAATTACCAAACGTATAGAAGATAAAAGAATATTATTTTAGGAAAAATAAAGGAAAACTAGATAAAATGTCGAAATATAATTAATATGTAATTAATGTGATGTTTTTGAGAAAATATATGAGGTGATAAAATGGGCACCAAAATATTAATCGTAGATGATGAAAAACTTTTCGTAAAGGGTTTGAAGTATAGTCTAGAACAGGATGGGTATATTGTAGATGCTGCTTTTGATGGATATGAGGCATTAGAAAAAGCTAAAAATAAAAGATATGATTTGATTCTTTTAGATTTGATGTTGCCAGGTATAGATGGATTAGAAGTGTGTCAGAAGTTGCGACAAGACTCACAAGTGCCAATCATCATGCTTACAGCAAAAGGTGAGGATATAACTAAAATTTTGGGATTAGAATATGGTGCAGATGATTATTTAACTAAGCCTTTTAATATACTAGAACTTAAAGCAAGGATAAAGGCTATACTTAGGCGAGTAAATATGAAGAGTACCAATATTACCGATCAAGTAATTCAAATTGATGATTTCACCATAAATACATTGGGCAGAAAATTAACTGTACGTGAAAAAGAAGTCAATCTTACTGCAAAAGAATTTGATTTATTGTTACTTTTAGCTTCAAATCCTGGGAAAGTATTTACTAGAGAAGAATTGCTAGAAACTATATGGGGCTATGAATATTTTGGAGATTTAAGAACAGTTGATGTTCACATTAGAAGGCTTAGAGAAAAAATTGAAAGAGATTCAAGTCAGGCAGAATATATACTTACAAAATGGGGAGTTGGTTACTATTTTAGAAGTAGGCCACAATAATAAAAAAAAATTTATGAGTGTTAGGTGGAAATTAGTTTCCACCTATTTATTATTGATATTTGTCACCCTTATAATAATAAATATTTTTATATTTAATACTGTCTTAAAAATATATATTCAGCAAAAACAAAATGAGACATTTATAAAAGCCAATATTATTTCTAACAGAACCAGATATCAATTGGCTTCAGATAGAATGAATGAAGAATGGGTTAAAAAGACTATAAATGAGTATAGCAAGGAGATAAATGGAAGAATTATCATTGTAGATAAAAATAATATTGTTAAGGGGGATTCAAACAATTTATTTATTGGGGATACTTTTAAGCATGATGAGATACAGAAAGCTTTGAATGGGGAAAATAGTAGAAGAGTATATAATTTTAGAGATACTGGTAGGGTTATGTATGTTTCTGTACCAGTAATACTAAATGATGAAATAGTAGGTGCTACTCTTATATCTGTATCTATTGATAATATATACTTAGAAGTTAAACATATTTCAAGAAAGGTAGCACTTATATCTGGAATAAGCATGCTTGTTACAGCTATTATAGCTTTTTTCTTTTCTGATGCTATATTTAAACCCCTAGGACAATTAAAAAATGCAATAAATAAAGTAGCTCAAGGTCATTTAGAAGAAAAGGTAAATATAGATAGTAACGATGAATTTAAAGAAGTAGCTGAAGCTTTTAATATTATGATTTTAAAATTGGATCAAGTCGATACTCAAAGAAAGGATTTTGTAGCCAATGTATCTCATGAGTTAAGAACTCCATTGACATCAATAAAAATCTTGTCAGAATCTCTTATTTCTGGAGAAGATTTTAATGTAGATGTGTATAAAGAGTTTTTGACTGATATAGATTCAGAAGTAGATAGACTAAACAATATCATAACGGATTTATTGACATTGGTGGATTTAGATAAGGAAAAGCTCACATTGGATTTAAAGATAACTTATATGAATTTTTTGCTTGAAAGGATTTATTTAAGACTAAAGCCTCTAGCTGAAAAGAAATCTATAGATTTAGAATTAGTTTTAAATGAAAAGATACAATTAAAAGTAGATAATGAGAAAATACAACAGGCTATTATAAATATTATAGACAATGCAATCAAGTATACGCAAACTGGGGGAAAAGTGAAGTTAAAATTGTATAATGAAGGGAAATATGCCATTATAGAAATAAAAGATAATGGCATAGGTATTCCAGAAGAGAACATTCAAAATATTTTTGAAAGATTTTATAGAGTAGATAAAGCTAGATCTAGGGATACAGGAGGAACAGGATTGGGGTTGTCTATTGCATGGCAGATAGTATCACTGCATCAAGGGACTATAGAAGTAGAAAGTAAAGTTGGAGTGGGTAGTACATTTTATATTAAACTGCCTATTACGACTTGATGTTTTGGGGTGATATATATGAGTAAAAAATATTTAATTATATTATTCGTATTTATAATTTCTATAACCACTACATCATGTCAAAAATATGATGTAGTAAATGAAGAAAGCAACAATTTTCCTCCCATAAATCCCTTGCCAGAAGATAAGCTTGAAATTGTTCTTTACTATCCCAATGAATCAATGGACTATTTAGCTCCAGAATTTAGAGTTGTACCAAGAAAAAATGCCCAAATAGAAGAGATGGTTATAGATGAATTGTTAAAGGGAACTTCTAAAAAAAACTTGAAAAGTATTGTACCAGCTAGTACTAAAGTATTATCTATTGATATAAATGATGGTGTAGCTTATGTAAGTTTTTCAAGCGATTTAGTAGGAAAAGATTATACTGAAAAAGAGGAAGCCTTTGTAATATATTCTATCGTCAATTCTTTGACTTCTATTTCTTCCATAAACAAAGTTCAGATACTTATAGATGGGAAAGCAAGAGATGTGTTGTATAAATACTATTGTATTAGAGAACCTTTTGAGTTTAGTGGCATGATAGTTTCTAAAAAATATGTAAGCCCTGTTTCAATAATAAATAATTATTATGATTCTATACTAAACCATAAGTATGATGAAAGCATATCTATGTTAAATTTAAAGGATGTGGATAAATTTAAATATAATACACTAAAGACTTATTTGATAGAGGAATTTAAGGGCATAATTAATTATGATATTAAAGATTATACAATATATGAATATTCAGATGAACTAAAAATGAGTGTTAAATATACTATAAGCTATGAAAAAGGTAGTGTAAAAAATTCTCAAAAAAATTTAAAGTTGATTTATAATGGAGAGGACTTTTTAATAGAAGGAATTATATATTAAAAAAAGCTTGAAAAATAGCATATTATGTCTTATAATAGAATATGGTTTTTAATCTGGGGGTAGATGAGTCCTGGTGGGCTCTCTGGTCTTCAAAACCAGCGCGAGGGGTTAGGAGCCTCTTGGGTGAGTTCGATTCTCACATGCTCCCGCCAAAGATTATAAGCGACTTTAAGTCGCTTTTTTGTTTTTTTGGGCTCTTTGTCAATAGTTGGGGTGGGATTTTTTGCAATCCCGCTCCATTACTATTTTTAAGCCTATTTTTGTATAATGACTGAGATGGATAGAGTTACATGTGTTTTAGGGTGCACTTAATAAACCTAGCTAAAATGTAGGCTTCTTACAGGTATTCATTTTTAAAATGTTTAGCTTGTACAGTGAAGTATTCTATTACGAAACCTATAAAAGTTTTTAAGTCCAAAGGATATTCGTTTTAATACCTTGATTTTATTGTTGAAACCTTCAGTTGGACCATTAGTATAACCATATTTAAATGCATTTTTAATTTCCTTATGCCATCTTCTATATGTAGCTGCACATTTTTCAAACTCTGGTATTCCAGAGCTTTCTGCATTTTGAATCCACTTAGCTAATTCCCTACATTGGTAAGAATATTTATCGCTTTGACAGATTTCATAAAACCATTCTTTAAGTTTATGGGCAATACGTAGGTCATCATTATATAAAAGTAAGCGTCAAATCTACCCCACATTTTAAAGAAATGCTTTCTATGAGATAATACCTTTAAACATCATCAATAAGGGAGGTTATCTCAAATGAATGAAGAAGAAAGAAAACTTTGGACTAAAAGAATTGAAGATTATAGAGCCAGTGGATTAACAGCAGTTAAATGGGCTGAAGAAAACAATGTTTCTGTCCATACACTTAGATATAAAATTACACAATTCAATAAAGAAAAGGAACAAACATCTAAAAAAATCCAATGGGCATCAATTGTTTCTGAAAAATCAGTAGAGAATAAAGAAACTTATCCATCATTAAAACATTAAATCAACGGCTTCTTTATTCTCATCCTTAAGCTTATGATATCGCGTTAAAATTAGCTTTCTGCTCCGTTTATAGTATTTTCTAAGAGTAGCAGTCATAGATTTTTGTATGCGTTTCCTGACATTTTCAATAGCCCAAGTTACATGCCTAATAAAGTGGTATTTATCGATAACAATTATAGCATTAGGGAAAAATACTTTAGCTAAATCAACGTAAGGCTGCCACATGTCGCATACAAAGAACTTCACCTTATTCCTTTCCTTACGAGAAAATTGCCTAAAGTAGCTTACAAGATCACTTTGACACCTGTCAGGAATAATATCTAAAACCTTATTGTTTTCCCCATCAACAAGAATACACTGATACTTTCCAGTCTCTGCATTCCCCTTAAACTCATCAATACATAGAACCTTAGGTAGTGTAGGAGTACCATAATTAACATGATTAAAGATACGAATAACAGTAGAAACAGAGACGTTGGCCACTTTAGCTACAGAAGTTAGACTAGTTAGCTTGGTAAGCTCTTGGCAAATAAAAAATGCTAAACGGTTAGTCATGCGGTGATAGCGAGGTAGAAAGTCATAAGACTCATAAAACCTCTTTCCACAAGAGCAAGCATACCTTCTTTTTCGAAGTACAAGATATGTGTGCTTAAATTGAAAAGGTAAATCCTTAATTGTCTGTTCTCTGTAGTCATGAATTTTAGAAGTTTTAGCACCACAAGCAGGGCAAATATGCTCTTTTGGATCAGTTGTAATGTAGATTTTAACGAAAGAATCCTCATGCGATATTTTAGTTACTTTAACCCCTTTTAAATCTAATAATTGTGTGATAAAATTAGATTGCACTTGTGAATAAACCTCCTTTGTATGTTTTTTTAACCAATTAACATTTTAGCAGGTTTATTTCACGAGTGCATTTTATTTTTAGAAAAAATAAATGTTAGGGTAAATTATTTTCCACCCCAACATTTATTATAGAACCTTTATATGTTAAATAGTTAACAAAAATTAAGAAAATCTATGAGCTTATTCATGATATAATGATAATGGCCGTACTTTTTTTAAAGGAGGATTTTTGATGAAAAATAGAAATGTCATGGTATGTGTTACTCAACAAAAAACTTGTGAAAGATTAATATTAAGTGGCTATGAGATGTTAAAGAATGATAATGATAAATTATTTGTAATACATGTAGTGAATGAAAAAGATAATTTTTTAGATAATAATAGTGATGGTGAAGCTTTAGAATATTTATTTAATGTATCAAAAAAGGTTGGGGCTAATTTGACAGTATTAAGATCAAAAGATGTGGTTAAAACTATAGAAGATTTTGCAGTGAAAAATAAGATTACCCATATACTCATGGGAGCATCGCCAGAGGCAGATGGCGGGGAGAGTCAAAACTTAACTTTTAAATTAAATAAAATGTTACCAGAAGTAGAATTTGTCATATTATAAAAGTATAGATGTATGTTGTATTAGACTTTAAAATTAATATTGAAGGAGGAATTTCGTGATAGGTATAAAGAGGATGTTTCCTGGAGGAAATACTTCAGAAGGTTTTTTTTCATATCACAAGTATATTACCAACAATATACATAAGAAAAAATTCATTTTAAAGGGTGGGCCAGGCTCAGGAAAATCTACAATCATGACTGAAATTGGAGATGAAATGCTAGAAAAAGGATATAGTATTGAATATCATCATTGCCCTTCAGATAGATATTCAGTAGATGGGATAGTTGTACAGGAACTAGGTATTGCCATATTAGATGGAACAGCACCCCACATAATAGATCCAGAACTTCCTGGGATAATGGATGAGATAATTGATCTTGGAAGATATATAGATAGTGAAAAGCTTATGGAAAATAAAGATATTATAATAAATGCGAAAAGTGGCAACAAAAACTGTTATAGAAGAACCTATTCATATTTTAGAGCTGCTAGACAAATACTAAATCAAATAATAGAAGAAAATAGTGAATGTGTTGATTTTAAAAGTATGAATAGAATGATATTAGATTTAATAGCAGAAATATATTCTACAGAAGGGGATAAAAACCTATTGGGTGGTGAAAGACATCTATTTGGTAGTGCATTTACTCCCAGTGGCTTTGTAGATTATACAGATGCTCTTTTAGAAGGCTTAGAAAGGGTATATTTTGTAACTGGAGACTATGGTACTGGTAAATCAACACTATTAGGCAAAGTTTATGAAAATGGGAAAATTAGAGGTTACTATATAGAAGTTTATCACGACCCATTTATTCCTCAAAAAATAAATACAGTTTTAATCCCAGAGCTAAATATAGGATTTACAACTAGTACTATGATAGGAGATAATTATTTCAAGAAAATAAATTTAGACGAATATTTTAATATTTCAAGAAAAAATGAAAATGATTATAAAGCTTATAAAGAATTAATAGATTTAGGAATATCTAATTTATCTAATGCCAAAGCAAATCATGATATTTTAGAAAAATATTATCATCTTGCTATTGACTTTGATGGAGTAAATAAGGAAAAAGAATATATCATTAATGAAATTGAAAATTTATAAAAGAAGCTTTTAGTAAAGAGGAGTTTAGTCATAAAATCTAAAGCTCCTCTTTATTTGTTAGTTTTTCACATTTGTATTTTAAAAGTTCTTCTTTAAGAATTCTATTTTCTTTTTCTAATTTTTCTTTTTGAGTATAGAGTTTTTCTACTTTTTCATATACATTTGTATCGTTTATAGAAAGAAGAGCAGAAATATTATTTATTTGTAAATTTTTTTGTGAGTAATCTTTTAAAGCTCTGTTTCCGCAGACAAATTCCACTCTAGTATTTTCTTTATATTTTTCAGATTTCCTTATTTTTATCATACCTATTTCTCCAGTATTTCTAAGATGAGTTCCACAGCAAGGAGAATAATCTATATCATCTATTTCTACAATTCTAATATTTGAATCTACAATAGGTTTTTCTCGAAGTGGAATTCTATCTAAATCATTTTTTTGGACAATATAAGTATTTATTGAAAAGTTGGAATAGATGATTTTATTTGCAACAATTTCTACTCGTTCTATATCTTCAATTTTCAATTCTGGTATAGTAATATCAATATATACATAATCTTCTCCTATGTGAAAACCCAAAGTTTGTGCACTATATAGTTTATAAAATACTGAAGAAAGAAGATGTTGGCCTGTGTGTTGTTGCATATAATCTAATCTAGTATCCCAGTCTATAGACAATTGAACTTTATTGGTGTCTATATTTTCATTGACTATATGAATAATATCATTATTTTCCTCATATGTGTCTATTACTTTTACACCAGCTATGGTTCCTTTATCTCCAGGTTGTCCGCCAGCTAGATTTGGATAAAATATAGTTCTATCAAGTTTTAAATAAAATTTGTTGTCATTATATTTTTTTTCTACTATTCTTGCATTTATTTCAGTTATATATGGATTTTTAAGATATATTTTTTCTGTCATATTTTCACCTCATCTCATCTACTTTAATATTTTGTCAATATATATTTTATCATTTTTTCTTAGAGAAAAGTAATTTTAAAAGGAAAATAAACTTGTGATATAATAAATACACAAGGGGGTTAAAAAATGAAACCTAATGGTTATCTGCTCGTTATGGCTGGAATGTTGCTTGTAATATGGTCTTTAAATAGAATGAATAGAAATAGAAAAGTATAAATATGCTTATATTTACACTTAAAGAAAACATTTTCACTAAAATAGAGTACAAAAATGCAACATGAGCTGCATAAATATACATGACGTGAATAAATATTTATTTTTGCTTGACATAAATGACAATTTAAAGTTATAATTTAACTATAAATTATCCTTTCGTTTGAAAAGTGTTTCAAATGTATATTAGTGCATAAAAAGGGGGAGTACCTTTGAAAAATCCATTAAATGTGAAATCTGAAATTGGAAAATTGAATACTGTGTTATTACATCGTCCAGGGAAAGAACTGGAAAACTTAGTACCTGATTGTTTAGACAGGCTATTGTTTGATGACATACCATATCTTGAAAATGCAGTTAGTGAGCATGATGAATTTGCTAAAATATTTAAAGAGAACGGAGTAGAAGTAATATATTTAGAGGATTTGGCAAGCGAGGCAATTGAAAATGGAAAGGTTAGAGAAAAATTTATCGATGATTTTCTTGATGAATCTGATATTGCCGGTGAAGGAAACAGGGAAACAATAAAAGAATATTTTGATAGTTTATCAAATAATGAATTGATTGATAAAATGATAGCTGGAATTAGGAAAACTGAAATTCAAAGTCATAAGATTCATACTTTATCGGATATGCTTGATGGCGATTATCCATTTATATTAGATCCTATGCCAAATTTATATTTTACACGAGATCCTTTTGCTATAGTTGGAAATGGTGTCTGCATAAATCATATGAGGACAGAAACTAGAAACCGAGAAACTCTTTTTGCAAAATATATTTTTGAATATCATCCAAAATTTAAAGACGTAGATATTCCTATTTGGTATAATAGGGATGAAAGGTATTCTATTGAAGGTGGAGACATTTTGATACTAAACAATGAGGTTATAGCAGTTGGCATTTCTCAGAGAACTGATTCAGCGGCTATTGAAAAATTTGCAAGGAAGATATTGTGGTCAGATAGTGGTTTTAGAACTGTATTAGCTTTTGATATTCCTAAAAAAAGAGCTTTTATGCATCTTGATACGGTATTTACTATGATTGATTATGACAAATTTACTATTCATCCAGAAATAGAAGGACCTTTGACTGTATTTTCTATTACAAAGAGTTTACATGGTAAAGAAAAGCTATCTATAGAAAAAGAAGAAAGTGAATTAGAAGATATACTCATGAAATACTTGAAATTGGACAAAGTATCATTGATAAGATGTGGCGGAGGAAACATTGTAGATGCAGCTAGAGAACAATGGAATGACGGCTCAAATACTTTGGCTATTGCGCCAGGAGAAGTAATTGTTTATGGAAGAAATTATATTACAAACAAGATTTTAGAGGAAAATGGCGTTATAGTTCATAAGTTGAATAGTTCTGAATTAGTTAGGGGACGTGGAGGTCCAAGATGCATGAGTATGCCTTTTTCAAGAGAAGATATCTAATCTTTGAAAATATAGGGATTTAATAATCCCTATTTAAATAAATAACATGATAGGAGGTTTAATATGGCTTACAATTTAAAAGGAAGAAATTTTTTAACATTAAAGGATTACACACCAGGTGAGATTGATTATTTATTGAATTTAGCAGCTGAATTGAAAAGACAAAAATATGCTGGCATTAGACCTAGAAATTTGGAAGGGAAAAATATAGCTTTAATTTTTGAAAAACCTTCAACTAGAACTAGATGTGCTTTTACTGTAGCAGCAATAGATGAAGGAGCTCATCCAGAGTATTTAGGAAAAGGCGATATACAATTAGGGAAAAAAGAAAGTATAGAGGATACTGCAAAAGTATTAGGTAGAATGTTTGATGGCATAGAGTTTAGAGGATTCAAACATGAAACTGTAGAAGCTCTTGCAGAATATTCTGGTGTTCCAGTTTGGAATGGACTTACAGACAAATATCATCCAACTCAAGTATTGGCAGATTTTTTAACTATTAGAGAACATAAAGGATATTTAAAGGGAATTAAATTTGCTTATATTGGAGATGGAAGAAATAATATGGCAAATTCTTTGATGATTGGTGCTGCAAAAATGGGTATGGATTTTAGAATAGTATCACCAAAAGAATTGTTCCCAGAAGAAGAATTGGTAGCAGAGGCAAGAAAAATAGCAGAAGAAAACAAAGCAAAAATAACTATAACAGAATCAGTAGAAGAAGGAGTAAAGGACGCAGATGTTCTATATACAGATGTTTGGGTATCTATGGGAGAAGAAGCTCATTTTGAAGAAAGAATCAATTTACTTAAACCTTATCAAGTAAATATGGACATGGTGAAAATGGCAGATGAAGAAGTTTTGTTCCTACACTGTTTACCAGCTTTCCATGATTTAGAAACAGAAGTAGGTAGAGAAATATATGAAAAATATGGTTTAAAAGAAATGGAAGTAACTGATGAAGTATTTAGAAGCAAACATTCAGTTGTATTTGATGAAGCTGAAAATAGGATGCATACTATAAAAGCTGTAATGGTGGCTACTTTAGGAAAATAGTTGTATAGATATTTTAGAAGGGGGAAATCTGTTTGGAAAAGATAGTAGTAGCATTGGGAGGAAATGCCCTACAGGCAGCAGGAAAGCCAGCAACAGCTGAAGCTCAGCTTGAGGTAGTTAAAGATACGACTAGATATATTGCTGATTTAATAGATGCAGGATACCAAGTAGTTATTGCTCATGGAAATGGGCCTCAAGTAGGTAGAATAGTTCTCCAAAACGAAGCGGCAAACCATATCACTCCAGCAATGCCTTTTGATGTGTGTGGTGCAATGAGCCAAGGCATGATAGGATATCATATACAGCAAGCATTGAAAAATGAGTTACAAAAAAGAGGTAGTAAAAAAGCAGTTTCAACAATTGTGACTCAAGTCGTAGTAGATAAGGAAGATAGTGCTTTTAAAAATCCTACAAAACCTATTGGACCATTTTATACAGAAGAAGAGGCAAATTTGCTTAAGAAAGAAAAAGGCTATGATATGGTAGAGGATGCTGGAAGGGGATTTAGAAGAGTAGTAGCTTCACCAATGCCTAAACGAATAGTTGAAATAGATGCAGTAGAGACTCTTGTAAATTCTGGTGCTGTTGTCATAACTGTTGGAGGTGGCGGAATTCCAGTCATAGAAGAAAATGGTGAATTAAAGGGAGTAGCTGCAGTTATAGATAAGGATTTGGCGAGCGAAAAATTAGCTGAAGACCTTGCTGCAGATACACTTTTAATACTTACAGCAGTTGATAAGGTTTCCTTGAACTTTGGAAAGCCAAATCAAGTAGATTTAGATGATATAACAGTTGAAGAAGCTAAAAAATATATTGAAGAGGGTCATTTTGCAAGTGGAAGTATGCTTCCAAAAGTTGAAGCAGCTATAAAATTTGCTGAATCTAAAGAAGGCAGAGTGGCTATTATAGCTTCATTAGATAATTGTTTAGAAGCTGTAAAAGGAAAACAAGGTACGAGAATTTCTATGTAAATAATTAATAGGTGATTTTATGTATAAAAAAACTTACTTTAATCAACCTTTTGTTCAATTTACTATTCCTATAATTATAGGAATAGTTTTTTATTATTATGTAAAAATTGATTTTAAATTTATTGCTATAGGACTGATTGTTTCTTTGGTATTGTTTTTGATTTGCTTTTTTTTCAATAAAAGAGAGCTTTTAATTTTATATTTTCTATTTTTCATCATTGGTATGTTAACTATTCATGAGAAAACTGAAAATAGCATTCTTTTACCTTTTGTAGGTGAAAATGTAGAAATAAAAGGAAGAATTGTAGAAGCTAAATATAAAGATGATTTTGCAAATTATATTGTAGAGTCCCAAAATATATATTACAATGACAGCGTATATACTGGAAAAGAAAAGGTATTGTTAAAATGCTATGGAGAAGGGAAATATGAAACAGGTGATATCATAAGTTTTTCTGGCATTTTAAATGAACCAAGGCCAAATACAAATCCCAAGCTTTTTAACTATAAATTGTATTTAGAGACCAATGACATATTTACCATTATTAGTACTAGAAGTTATTTTGTAAAAGTTCTTTCGAAAAACAATTTGAGTTTAGGAGAAAATTTAAGAGAAAAATTTAAAACTAAAGTTGAGAGTACTTTTGATGAGTATTTAAATCTTAAAAACAGTCAATTGATGAAGTCAGTTATGCTTGGAGAAATATCTTATTTAGATGAAGAATATCAAATTAAATATAGGGAAATGGGATTAGCTCATTTGATGGCTGTATCGGGGCTACATATTGGAATTATTTCATCTTTTTTAATATCAGCACTTGCGATAGTGGGAGTGAATAGAAAGGTAAATGTTGGAATGACTATAGCTATCTTGTGGATTTATGGATACCTTATTGGCTTTCCGCCTTCTGTACTCAGATCGCTTATAATGTTTACGGTACTTATGTATTCTCAAGTACAATTTAGGTCTTATGATGAAATAAATACTATAGCTTTTGCTGCATTTGTACTTCTTATTTATAATCCACTATGGCTTTTTAATGTAGGATTTCAATTATCTTTTATGGCTACACTATCGTTGTTATTGTTTTTGAAAGAAATGAGAAATAAATTTTATCCTTACAAAGGCAAAGCCATGACTTCTCTTTATAGCATATTAGCGGTTCAGATAGGGATAGCTCCCATAACTATATATTACTTTAACAGCATTTCTCCTATAAGCATACTGGCAAATTTTTTATTGATACCTTTGTTGTCAATAGGAGTCATAATAGCTTTTCTTATTTTATTATTTTCTTTTGTAAGTAGTTTTGTTTGCTACTTTTTAGGACTTGTATTGAACGGTATTTTAAATGTGGAAAATATTATATTAAACATGATATATGTTCTGCCTTTTGGAAGTGTCAAAATGTTGTCACCAAGTGTTTTGGAAATGTTTCTTTATTATTTTGCTGTTTTTTGCATATTTAATATTGTTAGAGTTGATGTTTTTCCATTTAAGATAAATAGAGTGATTTTTTATTATCTTATAGTATGTATATTGTTTACAGCTATTTTACCCGTAGTAGAGAGGAACTTGACTATAGAGTTTATAGATGTGGGACAAGGGGATTGTATGCTCATAGAAACTGATGGTAGATATTTTTTGCTTGACACAGGTGGAAATGCATTTGGAAATTTTGATGTAGGAGAAAATATAGTTTTGCCTTATCTAGTGAAAAAAGGAGTATTTTCACTAGATGGAGTTTTTATTACTCATTTTCATGAAGATCACTGCAAGTCTTTGCCACTACTTATGGAAAATTTAAAAGTAAAAAGGGTTTTTATAGCTTATGAAAATGAAGATAGTCGTATTTACAATGATATAATTTCTAGTGCTAAAGAGAACAAGGTACATGTCTATAAAATTGGGTATAATCAAAAGCTAGATATTGGACAAAATGTTTCTATTAGAGTTCTATGGCCCAAAGAAGAAACTCATTTAAAGCATATAGATAATGAAAATAATTTGTCACTAGTGCTTTTGTTGAACAGTTTTGATAAGAAAATACTGTTTACAGGAGACATAGAATTTGAGATAGAATCTATTTTAGTACAAGGTGAAAAAGAAGATATAGATTTTTTGAAAGTTCCACATCATGGAAGTAGTACATCATCTAGTGAAGATTTTATAGATTTTTTCAGTCCTAAATATGGATTTATACAAGTTGGGAAAAATAATTTTGGCCATCCCAATGAGGAAGTCCTTGAGAGGTATAAGGATAGGGGAATAGAGATATATAGAACTGATGAATCTGGACTTATAACATTAGATATTAGGCCAAATGAATATGATATTCATACTTTTATTAGAGAAAAATCTGCTATAAATGATATAATATTAAATTATGGATTAGAAATAAGTTTTGTACTTATATATATGCTATTATCATATTATATTTCTAAAAAAAATTGTCATATATTTAGGGAGTGGGAAGATTATGAAATATGAAGAATTGCTTGTAGATATAAAAAACAACAAATTAAAAACGGTTTATATTTTTTGTGGAGAAGAACATTATCTTATAGATTATTCTCTCAAATTGATAAAAGAAAAATATGTTTCTCAAGGGCTTGAATCACTTAATTATATAAGTTTTGAAGGTAAAGATACAAAATTTAACGAAATTTACAATGCCTGCGAAACCCTTCCTTTTATGTCTGAAAAAAAGATTGTAGTTGTAAAGAATTTAGGTATATTTAGTAGAAGGAAAAAAGATGATGAAGAAGATGAGACAGAGTCAAAAAAAGATGAAGAATTAAAAGAGTATCTTAAAATTTTGGGAAATTATGTAGTGGTTATATTTATTGAAAAAGAAAGAAAAGTTGATAAAAGTAAATCTATAGTTAAAACAATCAATAAAATTGGTGGAGTTGTGGATTTTGAGAGAATAAAAGGAAAAGATTTATATAATTGGATAGAAAAAGAATTTAGAAAATATGATAAAAGTATATCTTATCCAAGTATAAATTATTTAATACAGTATTCATCTTATTTATCTAGAGATGGGAACAAGACATTGTATGATTTGGAAAATCAAATAGCTCAAATTTCAAATTTTGCAAGAGATAAAAAAGAAATTTCTAAAGATGATATAGATAAAATAGTAGCTAAATCTTTAGACAAAAATATATTTAAATTGCTGGATAGTATTGCAGCTAAAGATGTAAATGAATCATTAAAAACATTCAATGAAATATGTATTTTGAATGAACCATTGCCTAAAATACTATTTATGATAATTAGGCAATTTCGACTTTTAAGACAATGTAAAATTTTAAAGGAAAGTGGCTTTGGTGAAAAAGAATCTATAGAGAGAATGGGAATTAAACCTTATGAATTTGGGAAGATATCTAGGCAGTGTAAAAGCTTTTCTTGTGAAAAATTGGATAATGCATTGAAACTTTGTTTGGAAGCAGATGAAAAACTTAAAAGTACCTCAATAAATTCTAAATTGGTTTTGGAGATGCTTATAGTCATATTGTGTCAATAAAATGAAAAAACTTCGGGATATAACCGAAGTTTTATATTATATAGCTTCATTTACTTTGTTGTTTAATCTTTTAGTCAAACGACTAACTTTTCTTGAAGCAGCGTTTTTGGAAACAACATTTTTTGTAGCAGCTCTTTTTAATTTTTTATCTATAATCTTAAGTAATTCTCTAGCTTCATCGAAATTACCTTTTTCTACTGCTCCATCAAATTTTCTAATATATGTTCTAATTTCTGACTTTCTACTTTTATTTATTTCAGTTTTTTTATTAATAACACGAATTCTCTTTTCTGCTGATTTGATGTTTGCCAACAAATTCACCTCCCCATTATCTAACAAGAAATATTTTACCATGAAGGTCTATAAAATGCAAGGCAAAATAGATTTTATTTATTATACATAAAAAAAATTATAATACTAAAAATAGTTATGATGACTTATAAAGTTAAAAAAATGAGAGGAGTGATTTCAATGTTTCAAGTAAGAACAGATTTAGCTGTTGAGGCTAGAGAATTATATAGTCATGGAACAAATAGGGAAGTTCCTGGAGTAGAGGTCAGAATAGAGGAAGAGGAACACTATACTATAACAAGAGTGAAAATATTAGATGAAATTGGTGAAAAAAACATGGGGAAACCTATAGGTACATATGTGACTATAGAAGTCCCTAATTTAAAAAATCCCACTCAAGATTTAAAAGATGAGGTAAGTATCCAACTGGCAAAAGAAATAAAGGCAATAGCAAAGAATACCAACAAGACCAAAACTCTTATAGTAGGGCTGGGAAATTGGAATGTCACTCCAGATGCATTAGGGCCTAAAGTAGTGAAAAGAGTTCTTGTTACGAGACATTTTTTTGTTTCATATAAAAAAGAAGATGATGAAGAGATGGCTAATGTTTCAGCACTATCTCCAGGTGTTATGGGTCTTACTGGGATTGAAACAGGAGAGATTATAAAAGGAGTTGTAGAAAAAATTAATCCGGATTTAGTTATAGCTATTGATGCACTGGCATCAAGAAATATGAATAGAATTAGCACTACTATACAAATTTCTGATACAGGAATAAATCCAGGTAGTGGAGTAGGAAATAAAAGACAGGGACTTAATAGTGAATATCTAGGGATTCCAGTTATTTCAATAGGTATTCCTACTGTAGTAGATGCTGCTACTATGGTTAATGATACTATGGATTTGATCATTGATTCTATGATGAAAGAAGCAAAAAATGGATCGGAATTTTATGAAATGCTAGTTGAATTATCAAAAGAAGAAAAATATTCGCTAATAAGAGAAGTGCTAGAGCCTTTTATGCCTAATACTATTGTGACTCCAAAGGAAATTGATGAACTTATAGATAATCTTTCTATTATAATAGCAAATGGACTAAATATAGCTCTTCATCCAGGAATTGATTTAAAAGATGTGAATAGGTATATAAAATAAATAGTTTTTTCATATAAATCTTCCTTTTAGAATATATTTTTATGATAGCTTTATTGAAAAGGAGTGTATTTATATGAATACAAAGGTTTATAGGACAAGATTTTATTATGTATTGTTTGCTCTTTTTTGTGTTTTTATATTTTTTTTAGGTTCTACAGTTGTGATGAAATATTTTAAAGATGATTTAAATCCCATATCTGATTATGAAGAAAGTGTTGAGGTATTTAGTTTTGAGAAACCTGAAAGAATAGATAAATCAGAAATATTGTTAAAAATCATATCAGTTTCAAACTCGTCTATGAGTGCTTTTTTAAAAGGGGAAAGAGAAATTGATACTGGATTATATGAATTAATTAGAAAGAATTTAAGTGATGCTTTGAATATAGATATTTATATAAAGGCTCAATTTCCGGCGCTATTTACTTTAATAGATGCGAAAAATTCAATACAAATACCCAAAGGCAAAGATATAGAAGTGTCTAAAGACGATAATTTAGACGTACAGCAATTAGAAGATTTGATATTTGTTGAGGATTTGATGGAAAGTGAAGAAGGAGAATTTCTTAAAGAAAACGAAATTAAATCAGAAAATATAAATTTAGAAGGAATACCTGTTGCTCAAAACATCAAAAAATTGGAAGTAAATAAAGAAAAACCTTATGTTTTAATATATCATACCCATGGGACAGAAGCTTATTTGCCAGTTGTGGAAAATACATGTCATACTATAGAAAAAAAGTACAATGTATTGACTATTGGAGATATTATTTCTGAAAGTTTAGAAAACGCTGGTCATGGTGTTTTACATGTGACTACTTATCATGATTCTCCTTCTTATAATGGTTCATATACAAGATCGCTAAATACTATTAAAAATGTTATGGGAAATGATTCAAATTTAAAAGTGGTATTTGATATTCACAGGGATGGAATACCGGAAAATGCAAGCTATAAAAGCAAAGCAGTAAAACAATCTAAAATTGTGATAGATGAAAAAGATGTAGCTACTTTTTCCATAGTTATTGGTCCAGATTCTCCAAATGTAGATGAGGTTCTAAAGTTTGCCAAATATATAAAAGTAGTTTCTGATACTCTTTATCCTGGACTATGTAAAGGAATAATAATAAAGCCTAGTGGCAAATTTAATCAATTTGTTTCTGATTATTATGCTTTAATAGAAATAGGTAGCAATTTCAACACCATAGAGGAGGCTCAAGAGTCAGCAAAATTGGTGGGAAAAATATTGAGTGTAGTTATAGATAAACTTCAGGAATAATTTTGCTTTTTTTTAATAAGAAAAAGTGCTATAATGGTATAAACTTAGTATTACATTTGTGGAGGGATTCTTATGGAAGAAGATAAAAAAACAAAACCAAAGAGTGAGGCTATGGAATGGATAAAAAGCATCTTTTTTGCTGTTGTTGTTGCTATTTTGATAAAAACATTTATATTTAATACTACTTATGTGTTGGGAAGTTCAATGTATCCTACTTTGCATGAAAAAGATAGATTGTTTACAAATAAAATATCCTTATATTTTTCCAATCCTGATAGGGGCGATATTGTAATACTTAAGGCTCCAGACAATCCAAGTAAAGATTATATAAAACGTGTTATAGCTTTGGCTGGTGATACAGTGGAAATAAAGGATGGAAAAGTATATTTAAATGGTGAGATTTTAGAAGAAGATTATATAGCAAAGGATGCTTATACGCACACTTATGATGAGGATACTTGGGTAGTTCCAAAGGGATATGTATTTGTTTTAGGTGACAACAGAGAAGAAGGGGCAAGTAAAGATAGCAGATATTTTGGCTGTATTCCTGTAGAATCCATTAAGGGAAAAGCAAATTTTAGATATTTTCCTTTTGGAGATAGATTTGGGAAAATAGAATAGTATATAATAGAAAAAAATGTCCATAATAATCTTGGTGATTGTTATGGGAAGTAGAGTGGAACGTGTTAGAAAACAAAAAAAAGAAAAATCAAAATATCGCTTTGAAGTTTTAACAATTATAGTCGTTTTATTTATTTTCTATTTAGGTTTAAAAACAACGGAAAAATCTATTCAAGAACTTACTTATGTACAAGATCAGCATATTTTTTTATTAAATTTGGAAGACAAACCTTCTATTCAATTGTTTGGTAAGACTTACAACTTGAATATTGCAAATTTTATAAAAGAATTTATCAAAAATATTAAATGACCAGTAAATCTGGTCATTTAATTTACATAAACTAATTTTTTTGCTATAATTGTTTAAGATTATTTTCACACTCTAAGGAGGAAAAACATGCAAAAAGATAAACAGAAAAGGATTAGGAATTTTTCTATAATAGCTCATATAGATCATGGGAAGTCTACATTAGCAGATAGGCTCATAGAAAAAACTGGGCTTTTAACTTCCAGGGAAATGCATGCTCAAATGTTGGATAGTATGGATTTGGAAAGAGAAAGAGGAATAACTATTAAGTTAAAAGCCATAAGACTTATATATAAGGCCAATGATGGGGAAGAATATATTTTAAATCTAATAGATACGCCAGGCCATGTAGATTTTAACTATGAAGTGTCAAGAAGTCTTGCAGCTTGTGAGGGAGCACTTCTAGTAGTGGATGCTACTCAAGGGATAGAAGCTCAAACACTAGCCAATGTTTATTTAGCTTTAGAGCAAAATCTTGAAATAATTCCCATCATAAATAAAATTGATTTGCCAAGTGCTAGACCTGATGAGGTTAAAAAAGAAGTAGAAGATGTAATTGGAATAGATTGTTCTGATGCACCTTTGATTTCAGCAAAAGAAGGTACCAATATTGAAGAAGTGTTAGAAAAAATAGTATCAGCTGTTCCAGCACCGGTGGGCGATATAAATGCACCATTGAAAGCTCTTATTTTTGACTCCTACTATGATAGCTATAAAGGAGTTGTTTCATATATAAGAGTATTTGAAGGTTCTATAGTGCCTGGAATGGAAATACAGATGATGTCTACAGGCAAAGTATATGAAGTAGTAGAAGTGGGAGTGAATGCATCTAAACAATTGCAACTAGATAGACTTGAAGCGGGAGATGTAGGATATGTAACTGCTAGCATCAAGAATGTAAAAGATGCACGAGTTGGTGATACTATCACTAGTTATGAGAATCCAACAGAAAAGCCTCTGCCAGGATATAAAAAAGTAACTCCAATGGTTTATTGCGGTATTTATCCAGCAGAAGGAGAAGACTTCAACTCAGTGCGAGATGCTTTAGAAAAACTTCAGGTAAATGATGCAAGTCTTGTATTTGAACCTGAAACTTCTATAGCTTTGGGTTTTGGTTTCAGATGTGGTTTTTTAGGACTTCTTCATATGGAAATCGTACAGGAAAGGCTTGAAAGAGAATTTGATTTAAATATCATAACTACTGCACCAAGTGTTATATATAAAGTGAAAAAATCAGATGGTGAAATGCTTTATATACAAAACCCAACCAATCTTCCACCAGCTACTGAAATAGAATATATGGAAGAACCTATTGTAGATGTGTCTATAATGACTCCAACAGATTATGTAGGAGCTATTATGGAGCTTTGTCAAAACCGAAGAGGTACATTTATAAATATGGAATATCTTGAAGAGACAAGGGTAGTTATGCATTATGAACTTCCACTTAATGAAGTTATATATGACTTTTTCGATGCACTCAAATCTAAAACTAGAGGTTATGCATCTCTTGATTATGATTTAAAGGGATACAAGCAATCAGAATTAGTTAAATTAGATATTTTGATAAATGGGGAACTAGTAGATGCTTTCTCTATTATAGTACATGAGGAAAAATCTTATGAGAGAGCTAGGGCTATTGTGGAAAGACTTAAAGATGTTATACCAAGACATCAATTTGCTGTACCTATACAAGCTGCTATAGGTTCGAAGATAATAGCAAGAGAGACAGTTAAAGCTTTGAGAAAAGATGTTCTTGCAAAATGCTATGGTGGAGATATATCTAGAAAGAAGAAATTGCTTGAGAAACAAAAAGAAGGGAAAAAGAGAATGAGACAAATAGGTAGTGTAGAAGTTCCTCAAGAAGCGTTTTTATCAGTTCTAAAATATGATGAAAAAAAATAATGCACACAATTTGTGTGCATTATATTTTAGGAGGTAAAACATGAAGGAATTGGCTTTGTATATACATATTCCATTTTGTATAAGCAAATGTTATTATTGTGATTTTAATTCTTTTTCAAATAAAAAGTTATTGATACCAGATTATATATATTATTTAATCAATGAAATAAAGTTATATAAAGATAAATTAGAAGACTATACAATAAAAACTATTTTTTTTGGAGGAGGAACACCTTCTTCCATAGAAGCAATATATATAGGTAAAGTACTTGAAACTATTCATGAAAATTTAAATGTAGATAATTTAGAAGAGATTTCTATAGAAGTAAATCCCAAAACTATAGATGGGGAAAAAGTTAAAATATATAAGGAAATGGGTATAAATAGAATAAGCATAGGATGTCAGTCTTTAAGAGATGATATACTAACAAAGATTGGAAGAGTACACAATTCAAAAGATTTTTATGAAACATATAATCTCTTGAGAAAATATGATTTTTCAAATATAAATGTAGATTTAATGTTTGGATTACCTGGTCAAACTCGCGATGACTTGTTTTTTACATTAGAAGAAGTTGTTAATTTAGGTGTAGAACATATATCTTTTTATAGTTTGATAATAGAAGAAGGAACTAAATATTATGATTGGTACAAAGATGGGGAAATAATATTGCCTGATGAAGAAGAGGAAAGAAACATGTATCATGATGGAGTGAAATATTTGAAATCAAAGTGCTACGAACATTATGAAATATCGAATTTAGCTAAAAAAGGATATGCTTGCAAACACAATTTGTTTTATTGGACACTTAAACCTTATATAGGTGTAGGCCTTGGCTCTCATTCAAATATTTGGGGAAAGAGGTATTGGAATCATGAAAGTTTTCGGGAGTATTTTGAATCTTTAAGTACAAATAAACTTCCTATAAGTGGAGAAGAAACAATTGATAGAGAAATGGAAATAGCAGAGTATTTAATACTGGGTCTAAGATTAGTGCAGGGAATAGACAAAAAAGATTTTTTAAATAGATTTAAAGTTTCAATTGATGGTATATACGGTGAAGTTTTCGATAAACATAAGGAAAATGGTTTAATTTATATTGATGATAAAAGTATACGACTAACTGAAAAAGGTTTAGATTTGTGCAATTTAGTTTTTGTAGATTTGTTGCCATAAATAATAAATTAATTTCTTAAAAGGTATTGACAAATTTTAATAGTAGTGATAACTTTAAATCGTAAGGATTAGCACTCAATAATATAGAGTGCTAATAAAACCCTTTTATTGTAAATCAATCTACGTTTATGGGGTGATAAAATGTTAGATGAAAGAAAGCTAAGAGTGCTTCATGCCATCATAAACAGCTATATTTCAAGTGCAGAACCTATTGGTTCTAGAACTATTTCAAAAAAATACGATTTAGGGGTAAGCTCTGCAACTATAAGAAATGAAATGTCCGATTTGGAGGATTTAGGGTATTTAAACAAGCCTTATACCTCAGCGGGAAGAGTACCTTCAGACAAAGCTTACAGGCTCTATGTGGATATGCTTTTAAAAGATTCAAAAACTCTCATTGATATGAGAAAAAAACAGGAGATTAAAAAAACTTTATTGAAAGAAGCTGTAGAAATAGATAGTCTCATTGAAAATTCAACAAAGATACTTTCAAAGCTTACAAATTATACAGCTTTGGCTATAGCTCCTCAATTTGAAAGGAGTACACTTAAACATATTCAACTTATACCTATAGATGAATATGAAATATTGGTAGTCATTGTAAGTGATTCAGGAATAGTTAAGAATACTATTTTTAGGATAGATAATCAAATACCAGATGATCAATTAAATATCATTTCAAATTTTTTAAATGGGAAGCTTAAGGGTTTAACTATTGAAGAAATTGGCAATGAAATAGATACAGTAGTATTTAAAGAAATGTATGAGTATAAAAATATTATAGAAAGCATTATACCTGTTATCAATCAATCACTGGAAGAAGTAGAAAATGTAGAAGTTTTTGCTGATGGTGTTACGAATATATTCAATTTTCCTGAATATAGTGATGTCACAAAAGCTAAGGCATTTTTAAGTTTTATTGAGGACAAAAATTTAGTAGTAGATATAATGTTAAAAAATACACTAGATGATTTTGAAATAACTATAGGAGGCGAAAATTCCATAGATGAAATAAAGGATTGCAGTCTCATAACGGCTACTTATAAGTTAGATGGGAATACTATAGGTAAAATAGGTGTTATAGGGCCTACTAGGATGGATTATTTCAAAGTTATAAATGCAGTAAATTTATTGGCAATGAACTTAAATGAAATAATGAGCAAATTTTTCTCAAAATAATGGGGTGTAAGGATTCTTACACTCTATTAAAGTGAGATTGATGCTATGTTTTATTATTTAGCACTAAAAACAGATATAAGAGGTGATTTAATGGAGAACAAGGAAGATAGGATTTCTGAGGAGCTTCATAATGAAAAAATAGAAAATGTAGAAAACACAGAAGAAACAAAGGAAGATGTAGCTGAATTAGAAAAACTTAAAAGAGAGTTGGAAAGTAAGACAAAAGAAATTGAGGAGCTAAACAATAGGTTTCTAAGATTGCAAGCAGATTTTGTTAATTTCAAAACTAGAGTTGAGAAAGAAAAAGAAAGCATATATAGTTATGCATCAGAAGATATTTTAAATTCTATGTTGCCAATATTAGATAATTTTGAAAGAGCACTTAGTAGTTCAACAGATGTTGAAGATGGATTTTATAAAGGAATGGAAATGATATATAATCAATTAATAAAAGTACTTAGTGAAAATGGTTTAGAAGAAATAGAAGCACTGCATGAAAAATTCGATCCAAATTATCATCATGCTGTATTTCAAGAAGAATCAGATGAATATGAAGAGGGAACAATTATAGAAGTTTTTCAAAAAGGATATAAGCTAAAAGATAAAGTTATCAGACCTAGTATGGTAAAGGTTGCAAAATAAAGTAAATATGTATACAAGGAGGAATTTATATGGGAAAAATAATAGGAATTGACTTAGGAACTACAAATTCTTGTGTTGCCGTAATGGAAGGTGGAGAACCTGTAGTTATACCTAATGCTGAAGGAAATAGAACTACGCCTTCTGTAGTAGCTTTCACCAAAGATGGAGAAAGATTAGTAGGGGAAACTGCTAAAAGGCAAGCTATAACTAATCCAGAGAGAACTATAGCTTCTATTAAGAGACAAATGGGTACTGATTACACAATAACTATTGATGGGAAAAAATATACGCCTCAAGATATTTCAGCTATGATTTTACAAAAAATGAAAATGGATGCAGAAAATTATTTGGGAGAAAAGGTAACAGATGCTGTAATCACGGTGCCAGCATATTTTACGGATAGTCAAAGACAAGCAACAAAGGATGCAGGAAAGATTGCAGGGCTAAATGTTAGAAGAATTATAAATGAGCCTACAGCAGCATCTCTTGCATATGGTATGGATAAAGAAGGAGAACATCATAAAATAATGGTTTTTGACTTGGGTGGAGGAACTTTTGACGTATCTATTCTTGAACTTGGAGATGGAGTGTTCGAAGTAATAGCTACTAGAGGAAACAACCATTTAGGTGGAGATGATTTTGATCAAGAACTTATTGATTATATGGCTGAAGAATTTAAAAAAGAAAATGGCATAGATTTAAGACAAGACAAAATGGCACTTCAAAGATTGAAAGAAGCAGCAGAAAAGGCTAAAAAAGAGTTGTCAAGTACTATGACTACAAATGTGAATTTGCCATTTATTACAGCTACTCAATCAGGTCCATTGCATTTAAATATGGATATTTCAAGAGCTAAATTTGAAGAATTGACAGCTCACTTAGTAGAAAAATCTCTTGAGCCAGTTAGAATGGCATTGAAAGATGCGGGATTATCTCCATCAGATATAGATAGAGTTATATTGGTTGGTGGTTCAACTAGAATTCCAGCGGTTCAAGAAGCAGTTAAAAGACTTATAGGAAAAGAACCTCACAAGGGAGTAAATCCAGATGAATGTGTTGCTATAGGAGCAGCTATTCAAGGTGGAGTATTGAGTGGAGAAGTAAAAGATTTGTTGCTATTAGATGTTACGCCACTATCTTTGGGAATTGAAACATTAGGTGGAGTTATGACAAGATTGATTGAGAGGAATACTACTATTCCAACGAAGAAGAGCCAAATATTTTCTACAGCTGCAGATGGTCAAACTGCTGTTGATATTCACGTTCTACAGGGTGAAAGACCAATGGCCAAAGATAATACAACTCTAGGTAGATTCCAATTAACAGGAATACCACCAGCTCCAAGAGGAGTTCCACAAATTGAAGTTACTTTTGATATTGATGCCAATGGAATAGTTAATGTGTCAGCTAAGGATTTAGGAACTGGAAAAGAACAAAAAATAACAATTACAGCCTCTACCAATTTAACTGAAGAAGAAATTGAAAGAAAGGTAAAGGAAGCTGAAAAATTTGCTGAAGAAGATAAGAGAAAGCAAGAAGAAATTGAAGTTAGAAACAATGCAGATTCATTGGTATATCAAACAGAAAAGACATTAAATGAATTGGGAGATTCAATTTCAGATAGTGAAAAGTCTAAAGTGGAAGAAAGATTGAAAGAGTTGAAGAAGTCCCTTGAAGGTGACGATGTAAGTGATATTAAAAAGAAAACTGAAGAATTGACAAATGAATTTTATGCTATATCACAAAAGCTATATGAAAAAACTGCGCAACAACAGCAAGACACAAGTGGAAGTACAGAAAATGAAGGTGATGATGTAGTTGATGCAGATTATGAAGTAGTAGATGACGATGATAAATAATTAAAAAAATCAAAGCTAAATGGTTTCATTTAGCTTTGATTTTTGGTAAAATATCTTTAGTATAGCATTGAAAGTTGGTGAAATAGTGGAAAAAAGGGATTATTATGAGGTTTTAAATGTATCAAGAGATGCAACAGAAGAAGAACTAAAGAAAGCATATAGAACTTTAGCAAAAAAATATCATCCAGATTTGAATCCAGGCGATGAAGAAGCAGAACAGAAGTTTAAAGAGTTAAATGAAGCTTATGAAGTATTAAGTGATCCTGAAAAAAGGGCGAAATATGACAGATTTGGCCATGCTGGTGTAGAAGGACAAACTGGTGGATTTACGGGTTTTTCTGATATATTTGATGATATATTTGATATTTTTGGAGGAGGTTTTTCGTCACAAGCTAGGAGAACTGGTCCAAGAAAAGGGGCAGATATCAGACATAATCTAAACTTAAGCTTTGAAGAGGCAGTGTTTGGAGTAGAAAAAGAAATACAGATAAGAAAAGTTGATGAATGTAGTGTGTGTTCTGGTTCTGGAGTTGAACCTGGTAGTAGCAAAACTATTTGTCCTAAATGTGGTGGTACAGGAGAAGTAAGGTATGCACAGAATACAGCTTTTGGACAATTTGTAAGAGTGGCTACTTGTGATGAATGTGGTGGTACTGGTGAAATAATTAAAGACAAATGTACAACTTGTGGTGGAACGGGCAAAGTGAAAAATACAAAAAAAATTAAAGTAAAAGTTCCAGCTGGAGTAAATACAGGTTCCATAATATCTATTAGAGGTGAAGGAGATGCAGGAGAAAGAGGAGGTTCTGCGGGAGATTTATATATTTATATAAATGTTAGAGAACATGATATATTTAAACGAGAAGGAAATGATATATATTGTGATATTCCTATTTCTTTTGTTCAGGCAGCTTTAGGAGCTGAAATAGAAGTTCCTACATTGGAAGGACCTATTAAATATGATATTCCAGAAGGAACTCAAACTGGCACAGTATTTAAGCTAAAAAACAAAGGTGTACAGAATGTCAGAGGATATGGTAAAGGAGATTTTTATTTTAAAGTAGAAGTAGAAGTACCAAGGAAACTTACAGAAAGGCAAAAACAAATTTTGATGGAATTTGCCAAAGAAAGTGGAGATAGTTATAAAGGGGGCAAAAAAGGTTTCTTTGACAAAATGAAGGATGCCTTCAATTAAAAAACGATCACCTATAAAAAGGTGATTGTTTTTTAAAAACCTTTTTTAAAAATGCAAAATAGGGTATAATAGTGTGGAATTTACTTAATCTTAAAAGGATGTGAAGACATATGAAATGGATAGAAGTACAGATTAAGACAACTACTGAAGCGGAAGAAGCTGTTGCCAACATTTTGTATGAATTAGGAGTTGGAGGGCTAGCTATTGAAGATCCGAATGATATATTAGCTTTTGCTAAAAATGAAGATGATTGGGATTATATTGATCCAAGTCTTCTAAAACAAGATTTTGAAGGAGTAATCATAAAAGGATATTTCCCAGAAAGTGAAGATCTAATAGATAAAATAGAACTCATAAAACAAAATGTTGAAAAGATTCCTCAATATAATTTAGATAAGGGATTAGGAGAAGTAACTACAACAGAAGTTTATGAAAAGGATTGGGCAGAATCTTGGAAAAAATATTATAAACCAAAAAAAATAGGAGAAAAAATAGTTGTTAAACCTACTTGGGAAGAGTATGAAGAAAAGTCGGGAGAAATAATAGTTGAATTAGATCCAGGAATGGCTTTTGGTACAGGAACTCATGAAACTACTACCATGTGTATTAGAGCGTTGGAAAAATATACAAAACCTAATTCTACTATATTTGATATTGGTTGTGGTAGTGGTATATTGAGTATTGCAGCAGCAAAATTGGGTGGAAAAAGAGTTGTTGGAGTAGATTTGGATGAATTACCTGTCAAAGTTTCAAAAGAAAATGTAAAATTAAACAAAGTTTCTGATGTGGTTGAAATAAGAAGAGGAAACTTATTAGATGTGGTAGATGAAAAAGCCGATATAATAGTATCAAATATTATTGCAGAAATAATTGTGGATTTAACATCTGATATAACTCCATATTTAAAAGGAGATAGTATATTTATATCCTCAGGAATTATAATAGAAAAAATAGATATGGTAGTGGATGCTCTTTCAAAAGAGGGATTCAAAGTTTTAGAAATATCTAAAATGAACGGTTGGGCTTGCATAGTATCAAAGCTTGAAAAGGATGAGTAATATGAATAGATTTTTTGTACAAGAAAATCAAGTCAATAAAAATCTTATAACAATTGTAGGGGAAGATGTAAAACATATAAAAGATGTTCTTAGATTAAAAGTAGGAGATAGTATAGAGGTAGTATCTAAAGGCATATTGTATTTATGTCAAATACATAGTATAGAAAAGAACATTATACTTGCGAATATAGAAGAAAAGTTTAAAAGTAAAAATGAACCTCCAATTCATATAGTTCTCTATCAAGGACTTCCTAAAAGTAGCAAAATGGATTTTATAGTTCAAAAAGCTACTGAATTGGGAGCTGCGGAGATATATCCTTTGATTACTGATAGAACTGTCGTAAAAATAAATGATATAAAAAAGGAAAATAAAAAGGTAGAACGTTGGAATAAAATAGCTTTAGAAGCAGCTAAACAGAGCAAGAGAGATTGCATACCAATAGTTAAAAACATTATTTCATTTAATGACATGCTATCTTCCCTAAAAGATGAAAAAAACATTCTGGTGCCCTATGAGGATGAAGAAACAGTTCATTTAAAGGATGTTATGAAAAATATTGAGGGAGAAAAAATTCATATCATTATTGGTCCAGAAGGTGGATTTGAAGAAAGAGAAATTGAAGAACTTAGAAGTATTGGTAGCAATATAGTTTCTTTAGGGCCCAGAATACTCAGAACAGAAACTGCAGGATTGGTGGCTATGTCAATATTATTATATGAATTAGGAGATATTTAGGAGTGGTTAAATGAAAAAAGTTGCTTTTCACACACTAGGATGTAAAGTAAACCAATATGAAACAGAAGCAATGGAAGAATTGTTTGAAAAATTTGGATATAATATAGTAAATGAAAATGAATATGCAGATGTATATGTTATAAATACGTGTACTGTAACCAATTTAGGAGATAGAAAATCCAGACAATTTATTAGAAGGGCAAAGAAACTTAATCATGATTCTATTATAGCGGTGGTAGGGTGCTATGCTCAAGTAGCCCCAAAAGAGATAGAGAAAATGAGTGATGTAGATGTCATAATTGGTACAAGTGATAAAAGAAAAATTGTGGAGCTATGTGAAAAGGCAAAAGAAGAAAAAAAACAGATAAATATGGTTAAAGATTTTAGAGAACTTAAAGATTTCGAAGAATTGGAGATTGAAGAAGTTAAATCAAGGACTAGGGCCTATATAAAGATACAAGACGGCTGTAATCAATATTGTTCATATTGTATTATACCTTATGCTAGAGGTCCTATTAGAAGTAGACCACTTGAAAACATAATAGATGAAGCGGAAAGGCTTTCACAAGCTGGGTTTAAAGAGGTAGTCCTTACAGGTATTCATGTAGCCAGTTATGGAAAAGATCTAGGAGACATCAGTTTACTAGATGTTATAAAAGAAGTAAATAAAATTGAAGGTATTGAAAGAATAAGACTTAGTTCTATTGAACCAACACTCATAGATAGAGAGTTTATGGAAAGTATAAGCAATATGCCCAAAGTTTGTGATCATTTTCATTTATCCCTACAAAGTGGTTCAGATACTATTCTAAAGAGGATGAATAGAAAATATACGACATGCGAATATAGAAATATTGTAAAGCTCATAAGGGAGTATATGCCTTATGCTGGAATTACTACTGATGTAATAGTAGGATTTCCTGGAGAAGGAGAAAAAGAATTTGAAGAGACTTATGATTTTGTAAAGGAAATAAATTTTTCTAGAATTCATGTGTTCAAATATTCTCCTAGAAAAGGGACCCCTGCTAGCAAATATATAAATCAAGTAGATGGCAATATAAAAAATGAGAGAAGTGAAAAATTGATCAATTTGGGAGAAGAACTTTCTAATAAATTCAATAAAAACTTATTAGGTAAAAAACTCAAAGTATTGTTCGAAGAAGAATCAAAAGATCCAAGGTTCATAGAAGGCTATACTACAAATTATGTAAGGGTTAAGGCACCTTTTAAGGATGAATATAAGGGAGAAATACTATCTGTAAAAATAATTAGTCTAGATGATGAAAATTTAATTGGAGAAATAGAGGAATTTTAATTTTTACGTAGAATATAATAATTAGAATGGTATTAGGAGGTGAATGGGATGAGTGATTGCATATTTTGTAAAATTGCACATGGAGAAATACCGGCAGATAAGATTTATGAAGATGATAAAGTTATAGTTTTTAATGACATAAACCCACAATCTCCTGTCCACTTTTTAGTTATTCCTAAAGAGCATATTTCTTCTATAAAAGAAATTGATGAAAACAATGTATCTATTATTAGTCATATTGTATTGATTATAAAGAAAATAGCTAAGGAAAAAGGACTAGATGAAAAAGGATACAGGATTATAAATAATTGTGGTGAATATGGAGGACAAACAGTAGAACATCTTCATTTTCACGTATTAGGTGGAAGACAATTGTTATGGCCACCAGGTTAAAATCTAGTTGCATAAATTCCACATATAATGTATAATAATCTAGTGCCGAATTCCGCTTACTGCATATAGTGTAGTAGGTACTCTTGCAGTGGATGAGGGGAGGGAGAAATAGATGGCAGAAATTAGGGTCGGAGAAAACGAATCACTAGACAATGCACTAAAAAGATTTAAAAGACAATGTGCTCGTTCAGGTGTTATGGCTGAAGTTAGAAAAAGAGAACACTATGAAAAGCCTAGCGTGAAACGTAAGAAAAAATCTGAAGCAGCTAGAAGAAAAAACAAAGGTAGATACTAAGAAGGTGGAAGTATGTCTCTAAAAGATAAGCTTATGGAAGATATGAAATCTTCAATGAAAAATAAAGACACCTTGAGGAAAAATACTATCACGATGGTGAGAGCAAGTATCAAGCAAAGAGAAGTCGATGAAAGAATTGAACTAACTGATGAAGATATTATAGATATTATAGCTAAGCAAGTAAAAGAAAAAAGAGATGTTATACAGGATTTTGAAAAAGGTGGACGAGAAGATTTAGTTGAACAGACAAAAAAAGAAATTGAAATTTTACTTGAATATTTGCCTAAACAATTAACAGAAGAAGAAGTTGAAGAAATAGTCAAGGAAACAATAAAAGAAGTAGATGCTAAATCCATAAAAGATATTGGACTTATTATGAAATCAGTTATGCCTAAGATCAAAGGTAAAGCTGATGGTAGCATGGTGAATAGTATTGCAAGAAAATACTTGGAATAAACCTAGGTTTAATTACCTAGGTTTTTTATTTATTGTATTTTTAATGATTAGATAATATAATAGGATTAATGGGGGTGATGATATGAAGTGTAGGAATGTGGGTAAAATTTTATTGACAGTATTTATGATCTTGATTTTTGTTAGTTCACTATCTTATTGTGAAGGAAATACAAATTCTACAGAAACAGAAATGAAAATAGTCAAAATAATCACCAATCCTTATGTCAGTACAATTTTATTAACTCTTGGTTTCATTGGAATGATGATAGAAATATTTACTCCTGGATTTGGAATTGGTGGCATCATAAGTATTATTTCATTTGGATTATTTTTTGGTGGCAATA
This sequence comes from Sporanaerobacter sp., assembly GCF_047830725.1. Taxonomy (NCBI): domain Bacteria; kingdom Bacillati; phylum Bacillota; class Tissierellia; order Tissierellales; family Sporanaerobacteraceae; genus Sporanaerobacter; species Sporanaerobacter sp. The sequence goes on from NZ_CP181252.1 coordinate 1,882,868, forward strand.
TGATGGCAGGGAATACAGAATGGACTTCTATAATTTTATTTGTTGCAGGTATGATACTTTTAATAGTCGAAGGAATGGTTCCAGGGTTTGGATTACCTGGGATAAGCGGCATAATTCTTGTGGTCATAGGATTAGTATTGGCTATGAATTCCCTACAAAACGCTTTAATGGCTGTAAGTATTTCTATTATTATCACCGCTATTATCACAGTTATATTGGTAAAATATGGTCATAAGAAACCCTATTTTGACAAAATAGTACTTTCTACAGAGCAGAAAAATCAGGAAGGATATACAAGTGCAAATTCTAAAATTGAATATTTAGGAAAAGAAGGTATAGCTATAACAGAATTGAGACCAAGTGGAATAATAGAGGTAGAAGGAAAAAGAATGGATGCACTATCAGAGGGAAACTATATAAGTAAAGGTTCAAAGATAAAAATAGGAAAAGTGGAAGGCTCAAAAATTATTGTGAGGAGGTTAGAAAATGACAGGTAGTTTAGGATTTACTATAGGAATTACAATTCTTATTGTTTTACTGGTAATATTGTTTTTTACTTTTGTTCCTGTAGGATTGTGGATAACGGCTTTCTTTTCAGGTGTAAAAGTAAGTATTTCAAATTTGATAGGTATGAGACTTAGAAGAGTTGTACCTTCAAGAATTGTTAATCCAATGATTAAAGCAACAAAAGCTGGATTAGATATAAGCGTAAATGAGTTGGAAGCACATTATTTAGCTGGTGGGAATGTAAATGTTTTAGTAGATGCATTGATAGCAGCTCAAAGAGCAGAAATTCCATTGGAATTTGAGAGGGCAGCTGCTATAGATTTAGCTGGAAGAAATGTATTAGAAGCAGTGCAAGTAAGTGTAAACCCTAAGGTCATTGAAACACCAGTGATATCTGCGGTAGCAAAAGATGGTATTGAAGTTATGGTTAAAGCTAGAGTCACTGTGAGAGCTAATATTGAAAGGTTAGTAGGAGGCGCTGGTGAAGAAACTATTATTGCCAGAGTTGGAGAAGGCATTGTTACAACAGTAGGTAGTTCAAGCAGCCATAAAGAAGTGCTTGAAAACCCTGACAGTATATCCAAAACTGTATTAGATAAAGGACTAGATTCAGGCACAGCATTTGAGATACTTTCCATTGATATAGCTGATGTAGATGTAGGAAGAAATATTGGAGCTAAATTGCAGACGGATCAGGCAGAAGCTGATAAAAGAATTGCTCAAGCTAAGGCAGAAGAAAGAAGAGCTATGGCTGTAGCAAGAGAACAAGAAATGAAAGCAGAAGTTCAAGCTATGAAAGCAAAAGTAGTAGAATCAGAGGCAGAAGTACCACTTGCATTGGCAGTTTCACTTAAAGAAGGAAAAATTGGTTTTATGGATTATTACAATATGAAAAATTTATTAGCTGATACAGATATGAGAAGTTCTATTTCTAAAATGACTAAAGAAGATGAGTATAAAGAATAAATTTTGAGGATGTGTTAATATGGACATTTCCGATATTTTAACTATATTTTTTATTTTTCTACTACCTATAATAATCAAAAGCATTCAAGAAAAAAACAAAATAGAAATGGCTAAAGGTACTAAATCAAATACTTTATCTAAGTCTGACATGAAAAAATACAATACAAAGAAAAAAGAAAAAAAAGTACCTTTAACTGTAGAAAATAAACAAAGGAAATCTTTAGTTGAAGAAAGAAGAGAAACTAATGAAAATTACAGATATCTAGACTCGGAATATGAGCTTGATGAAGTTAAAGTACAAAATATTGATGTAGAAAAAGAAAGCAAAGAAGCCAAAGAAAAATCACAAGTATTAGGTGAATTTACTAAAAATGATATTGTTAAAGGGATAGTAATGAAAGAAATATTATCAGAACCAAAATGTAGACAAAATAAAGTTTATTAAAAATAAAGAGTATGTTAGTCAAGTACAAAGACTACATACTCTTTATTTTGTAATACCTCCTTTATTTTAAGCATAAATTTAAATAAAAAGGAGGGCTTTTTAAGTGAAAAATAAAGTGGATGATATAAAGTCGAATATTTCAGATATATTTGAGCTTCCAAAAGAAATAGTCATGGATTTGCCGAAGATAACAATGATAGGTAATATGCAAATACTAGTTACTAATCACAAAGGTATTATTGAATACACAAAAGAAATTATAAGAATTAATACGAATTCTGGAGTTATTAAAATAACTGGTTCTGATATGTATTTAAAAACCATTCTTTCAGAAGAGATAATTATTTCAGGGCTTATCGAAAAGCTTGAATTTTTGTACTAAGGGGTGTATATATGCTAGCTATAAAAATATGGAATTATTTTAGAGGATATGTTATTATTAGAGTTGAAGGACTTACTCTTGAAAAGTTTTTAAACTTAGCTGTAAACAAGGATATATACCTTTGGGATATAGAAAGAATTGAATATACAGTTATTGAAGGGAAAGTAAGTTTAGAGGGTTTTAAAGCTCTAAGGGAGGTTGTAAAGACTGTAGGCTGTAGGGTATATATAATTGATAAAAAGGGTTTTCCTTTTTTGTTAGAAAAGATTAGAAAGAGAAAAATGTTTGGAATTGGTTTTATAATATTTATAGCACTTATAATATTTTTATCTTCGTTTATATGGAGTATTGAAATATTAGGAAATGAAAAGATTAAGGATGAAGAAATCATAAAATTTTTGAATAGCATAGATGTTTCTTCAGGTAAAATGAAATATAATATAGACTTTGAAAATATAAAAAATAAAATATTTGATGAATTTGATGAATTTTCTTTTGTTTCAGTTGAGATGAGAGGAACTAAACTTTTTATAAATGTAAAAGAACAGGAATTACCACCTGAAAAAATAGATACGAAAACTCCTTGCAATATTGTAGCTAAGAAAAAAGGAGTTATAAAAAAAGTCATTGCAAGAAATGGGAAAAGCATCGTAGAAGAGGGCCAGGTAGTAGAAAAAGGTCAAGTATTAATAACTGGGATCATAAAAGATGAGTCTATGGAAGAAAATATACTTGTTCATTCAGATGGGGAAGTATTAGCCATCACTAGATATGCGTATACAATGGAAGAAGCTATCGAAAAAGAAATAAAAGAGGAGACTGGTGAGGTTTATATAAGAAAAGAGTTGAAATTTGGAGAAAAAGGAATACAAATTATAGAAGGAGAAATTCCTTTTAAAGAGTATATAGTAGTTGAGGATACAAAAAATATAGTGGATTTTTTACCTATACAAATTGTAAGCTATGAATATAGAGAAGTTGAAGTAAAGAAAATAAAACAAAATATAGATTCACTGAAACGTTCAACCCAAGTATTGGCAGTACAAGAAATAAATAAGATATTGCCTAAAGATAGTCAAGTAATATCTAAAGATGTGAAGTATAATATAGAAGATAACAAATTGATAACACAGGTAATTATAGAAGCTATTGAAGATATAGGAGAAAAGCAAATAATTTATAATAGGGAGGATTAGTTTTGAGTAAAGACATCACGGAGAAAATCATTGCTATAGAGGATGAAAATGTTGTATTTGAGTTATTTGGCAAATTTGATGAAAATATAAAGATAATTGAAAGTGAATTTAGTGTAGAAATTCTTTTGAGGAGTGGAGAAATAAAAATAATAGGTGAAGAAATTCCAGTTATGCTGGTAGATAGGCTTATATATAAATTAATTGAAATAATAAAAGCACAAGGTAAACTTGCAAAGCAAGAGCTAATGTATACCATTCAACTTATTTATGAAGGAAAAGAAGAAAAGGTAAAAGAATTAATAGATGAAACTATATGTATCACTTCATCTGGAAAGAGTATAAAACCTAAAACTTTAGGTCAGAAAAGATACATTGATTCTATAAAAAATAATGATATAGTATTTGGAATTGGTCCAGCAGGTACTGGGAAAACTTATCTTGCTATGGCTATGGCAGTAAATGCTTTTAAGAATAAGGAAGTCAATAGAATAATATTGACAAGGCCTGCAGTGGAAGCTGGAGAAAATCTAGGATTTTTGCCTGGAGATTTACAAGAAAAAGTGGATCCATATTTAAGACCTGTATATGATGCACTATTTGATATAATGGGTTTTGAGACTTATGGAAAGTTTGTTGAGAAAGGGCTTATAGAAGTAGCACCATTAGCATATATGAGAGGAAGAACATTGGATTCTGCTTATGTAATACTTGATGAAGCACAAAATACTACAAATGAGCAGATGAAAATGTTTTTAACAAGATTAGGATTTGGTTCAAAAGCTATAATCACTGGTGATATCACTCAAATAGACTTGCCACGTGGAAAGTCCTCTGGTCTTAAGACTGTAACTAAAATACTTTCTGGAATAAATGGTATAGATTTTGTTTATCTAACAAAATTAGATATTGTGAGACATCCATTGGTACAGAAAATAATAGAAGCTTATGACAAATATGAAAAAAATGCTGAGTAGATATTTTGTTGGGGGGTTATCCCATGATGAAACAAAAAATTAAGGACAAACGAATAAAAAGGCCAAAAGTTAAAAGGGTGGTTTCATATTTTTCTGAACACAAAAATGTTGGCATTATAGTATTACAAATTATTTTTACATTGCTTCTGTTTTTTACAATTATTGACAACATAGAGCCGAAAAAGGTAAAGGTAAGGATAGGAGATGTATCTCCTTATGAAATTAGAGCTACTAAAGATATAGAAGATAAAGGTGCTACGCAAAAATTAAAAAATGAGGCAATGGAAAGGGTTGAGCCTAGATTTAGAGTCAATCCATCTGTTCAGATGAAAATGAAAAATGATATTAGAGTTTTTTTTGGCCTTGTGAAAGATGTAAAAGCTTATGACAATATGAGCAATACAAAGAAAGCCAATTTGCTTGAAGAACAATCAAATATAAAATTACAACCTAAATACTTTAATATAGCTGTGAGAATAGACAACAAAGAATTAAATTCTTTAGAAAATGCTATATATGATATTATAAATCAAATAATGAGCACAGGTATAAAAGAAGAAGAGTTAGAGTATGAAATGGAAAATGTAAAAAGTATTTTTAAAACTTTGGATATGTCCAAAGAAGAAAAGGAACTAGGTATGGTTCTTATAGAATCTACTATAGAACCCAATAAGTTTTTAGATATGGAGGCAACTCAAAGGAAAAAGTTAGAGGTAGCTGAAAATGTAGAGCCAGTTATTGTGAAAGAAAATCAAGTAATTGTAAGAAAAGGCGATAGAATAGATGTAAATGCATATGAAATGATAAAAGATTCTGGGCTTTTAAAAGAAAAAGAAGGGTATGATTTAAGTACCATAATAGGTACAATTATTATTATTCTATTAGTAGAATCTGTGATAGGGTTGTATTTATATCATTTTAACAAGGAAGTTTTCACAAGTTCAAAGCTAGTTATACTAGATATTATAATTATAAGTATAGTTCTTATATCTGAAGGAGTATATAGTATTTCACCATATATAATGCCTGTTTCTACAGCCGCTATGCTCATTACTCTTATCATAAATCCAAAACTGGCTTTAATAATAAATGCTATATTGGCCTTTTTAATTGGAATTATTTTAAAAGTTGATGAAAGTGTAGTAGCTATGCTATTGATTGGAGGAAGTATAGGAGCATTTAGCGTGATAAATGCCTCCCAAAGATATAATATTTTTTTCAATGGATTGGTAGTTGGAATTGTAAATGTTTTGACTATAGTATCTTTTGGTCTTGTAAAAAGAGCAGATATTTTAGATACCCTTATAAAGAGTGGATATGGTGTATTAAATGGGATTTTTTGTGCAGTTTTAACTATAGGTACATTGCCTTTGTGGGAAAATGTATTTCAAATATTGACTCCTCTTAAGTTACTAGAACTTTCTAACCCAAATCAGCCCCTTCTAAAAAAATTACTTATGGAGGCTCCTGGGACATATCATCACAGTGTGTTGGTAGGAAATTTAAGTGAGGCAGCTGCAGAGGAAGTAGGAGCAAATCCACTTATAGCAAGAGTTGGAGCATATTATCATGATATAGGAAAACTAAAGAGACCTTATTTGTTTAAAGAAAATCAGTTTGGATTTGACAATCCTCATGACAAATTAAACCCAAGCCTTAGTACACTGATTATAACAAATCATACTAAAGATGGGCTAACAATGGCAGAAGAGTATAATTTGCCTAAAGAAATAAAGGATATAATAATTCAACATCATGGAGATACGATAGTAGCATATTTTTATTATAAAGCACTAAAAGGTGAAAATAGTGAAAATGTAAAGATTGAGGATTTCAGATATAAAGGGCCTAGGCCTCAGACCAAAGAAGCAGCTATAATAATGTTAGCTGATTCAGTGGAGGCTGCAGTTAGATCTATTAAGGAACCTAACAAAGGGAAAATAGAAGAAATGGTCAGAAATATTATAAAGGGCAAATTAGAAGATGGACAACTTGAAGAATGTGACTTGACTTTAAAAGATTTAAACACAATTGCCAATATTTTTTGTACTGTACTTTTGGGCATATTCCATGATAGGATAGAGTATCCAAAGCTTGATATAAATGAAGTAAAAGGCGAAATTAAAGGAGAGATATAGATGGATATATATATAGATAATAGACAGGACAAGATAGAAATAGATGAAAAAATTGAAGCCATTGAAACTATTATAAATCAGGTTATAGAGGAATGTTTAAAAGAAGAGGAACATTCTACAGATGTGGAAGTGAGCGTTTCTTTTGTAGACAATGAAGAAATTAGAGAATTAAATAAAGAATATAGAAATGTAGATTCTCCTACAGATGTGCTTTCTTTTCCTATGGAGGAAGATTCTTTTGGTCTTTTTACACCTCTTTTAGGTGATATTGTCATATCTCTTGAACGTGCTTTAGAACAATCAAAAGAATATGGACATACTTTTGAAAGAGAAATAGCGTATTTAACTGCTCATAGTATGTTTCATCTTCTTGGATATGATCATATGACAGATGAAGATAAAAGGATTATGAGAGAAAAGGAAAAAAGCGTCATGAAAACTTTAAAGATATTTAAAAATGAATAAAATAAGGTGGTTAAATGAAATCTAGAAGTCTTATAGATAGTTTTAATTATGCGGTAGATGGAATAATTTATACATTAAAAACTCAAAGAAATATGAGGATACATTTTAGTTTAGCTGTTATAGTTCTTGTTTTAAGTCTATTTTTAAATTTTAGTAGACTTGAATTTTTGATACTATTTTTAACAGTAAGTTTTGTGATAGCTTCAGAAATGATAAATACATCTATAGAAAAATCCATAGATCTTTTTACAGAGGATTATCATCCTTTAGCAAAAATTGCAAAAGATGTGGCGGCAGGGGCAGTTCTCGTATCAGCTATAAATGCTATAGTGGTGGGTTATTTATTGTTTTTTGATAGATTAAATCCTTATTCCCATTTACTATTATTTAAAATCAAAAATTCACCAATTCATTTGACTTTTATATCTATATTTTTAGTCATAATTATAACTGTAATTATAAAAACAATAGCTCAAACAGGTACTCCTTTTAAAGGAGGAATAGTTAGTGGACATTCAGCTATTGGTTTTTTAATAGCAACAATCATAAGTTTTTTAGCTCAAAATGTATTAATCACAACATTGGCTTATTTTATGGCTATACTATTAGGAGAAAGTAGAGTAGAAGGGAAAATTCATAGTTCTTTTGAAGTGATAACAGGTGCTGTATTGGGAATTTTAATAGGAATTTTAGTTTTCCAAATTATAGGCTAACAGGAGGGATTTATGAAAAAGATATTATTTATTTTCTTGGTATTTTCTATTGGCTTAATTGGTGTGGGTTGCAGAAGAAATGAAGTGGGGATAGGAGATGATGAAGGGATAGTAATTGCTGACGATGAAGAAGTAAATAAAGAAGATGGAAAAGAAGACGAAGGTTTGAAGGAAGGCATACCTTCACCTTTAAGCGGAATTTATGCATCTAAGGGAAAAGTAAGTAGAAGGCCAGTAGCGGTTATGTTTGATAATCATCCAAGAGCTAGATGGCAAGCGGGCCTTTCAGAAGCAGAAGTGGTTTATGAATTTATGGTAGAAGCACCTTATACAAGATATATGGGAATATTTCTTATAAATGACCCAGAAGAATTAGGGCCAATTAGAAGTTCAAGACCTTATTTTGTTACTACTCTATTGGAGTATGATCCAATATATGTAAGAGTCGGCGGAAGCGAGGAAGCTAAAAAAGATATAAAAACCTTAGGTATTGCAGATATTGATGGATTGTCAAGTTCACCAAGTGTTTTTTATAGAAATACTAAGAATGGCAAAAAAAAGCCTCACAATCTTTATACAAATATGAATATTATACGAAAAACTCAGGCTGAAAGAGGATATAAACTAGAAGGAAACTTTGAAGGATTTAAATTTTTCACTGAAGATACTGAAATAAATGGCTTTTCTGCAAAAGATGTAACTATTATCTACAACAATGAAAACAATACTCAGTATGTGTATGATGAAGCTAAAAAAAATTATAAAAGATATAAAGATGGTAAGCTTCATATTGATGAATATTACAATATACCAATTGTAGCTAAAAATATTGTCATACAAGAGGCCAATACAAAAGTTGTTGATAAAGAAGGTAGACTTAAAATTGATTTGATAGGTAGTGGAAATGGTATATATATAACCAATGGACAAGGTCAAAATATTACTTGGACTAAAAATTCTAGAAATGCTAAAACTAAATACTATGATGAAAGTGGAAGAGAAATAAAATTCAATTCTGGCATCACTTGGATTCAAGTGATAAATACAAAAACAAATTTAGCTATTAAATAGGAGTGATTGTTTTGAATCAAAGAGAACTTATAGAAAAGGCTTTTGAAGCTAAAAAAATGGCTTATGTGCCTTATTCAAATTTTCATGTAGGAGCAGCAGTACTTATGGAAGATGGTAGTATATATGGAGGGTGCAATATTGAATCAGCCTCATATAGTCCTACAAACTGTGCTGAAAGAACTGCTATTTTTAAGGCAATTTCAGAAGGAAAGAGAAACATAAAAGCTATAGCTATTGTAGGAGATGCGGGTTTTACTTATCCATGTGGAGTTTGTAGACAAGTTATAAGAGAATTTGGGAAAAATGCAAAAATAATCATTGCTAAATCATTAGATGAATACAAAGAATATACTTTAGATGAATTGTTGCCTTACAGTTTTGGGCCAGAAGATTTAGAAAATGCAGTGAAATAGGAGTGATGCTATGTATAAATCAGGTTTTGTAACTATAATAGGAAGACCTAATGTAGGAAAATCAACGCTTTTAAATTTTATAATCGGAGAAAAGGTTTCAATTATTTCAGATAAACCTCAAACTACAAGAAACAAAATTCAATGTGTATATACTCAAAATGATTTTCAAATAGTGTTTATAGATACTCCAGGTATTCATAAACCTAAAAATAAATTAGATGAATATATGATGAATATATCTAAGAGTACATTAAATGAAGTTGATGTAGTTACTTTTATGGTAGACAATAGCAAAAGAATAGGACCACTAGATGAAAATATTATTTCGCAATTAAGGGGTGTTAGAACACCTAAAATATTAGTTATAAATAAAATAGATAAGCTCTCAAAAGAAGATATAGCTGAAATAATGGACACATATAGAAGATTAAATATGTTTGATGACATAATACCAATTTCTGCAATGAATGGGACCAATGTGGCTCTTTATATAGATGTATTAAAAAGAATGTTGCCAGAAGGGCCACAATATTTTCCAGAAGATATGATAACAGATCAGCCTGAGAGATTTATTATAGCTGAAATTATAAGGGAAAAAGCACTTCATTATCTGGAAGAAGAAGTACCTCATGGAGTATTTGTAGCAATTGATATGATAAATACAAGAGATGACAAAGACATAATAGATGTTCATGCTACAATTTATTGCGAAAAAGAATCTCATAAAGGGATTATCATTGGGAAAAATGGAAGAAAATTAAAAGGGATAGGTAAAAGTGCTAGAATTGATATAGAAAATCTTTTGGGAAGTCAAGTTAATTTACAACTATGGGTAAAGGTAGAAAAAAATTGGAGAGACAAGGAAAATAAGATAAAGTATTTTGGATATGAATAGTATTGGAGTGACTAAATGCTTGTAAAATCTGAAGGAATAGTTTTAAGAGAAACAAAGTTTGAAGAAACAGATAAGATACTAAATATATTTTCTCTAAAACATGGGAAAATTCATGCCATTGCTAGAGGAGCATTGAGACCAAGAAGCCCATTTATTGCTAGTAGTCAAGTCTTTTCTTATAGTGAATATACTTTCTATAAAGGTAAAAATTTTTATCATATAAGTCAAGGTGATATCTTGAATTCTTTCTATGATATAAGAGAAGATATGAATAGGCTTCTATATGGTACTTATCTTTTAGAACTGGTTGATTCTTCTATTGTGGAAGAGGAACCAAATGAAAAACTTTTTAAATTGTTGATAAAAGCTTTGAGTGTACTGTCTAATATGGATGATGATTTTTTAAAATTTATAATTAGTTTTGAAATAAAATATATATCATTTTTAGGTTTTAGACCATTTTTAGACAGTTGCGTTATATGTGGAAAGGATATAAATGAAACACTAAGATTTAGTATAAAGCAAGGTGGAATTATATGCGAAGATTGCTTTGGATTGGAAAAAACTAGTCGGTACATGGATAAATCTATGCTTAAATATTTAAAACTTCTTTTATATACTTCTCTAGACAATTTAGGTGAAATCAAGTTGCCTAAAGATGTCATGACTAAATTGCAGGATATTTTGGTACAATATATATTGACATGTATAGAAAAAGATCATTTTAATTCATTAAATTTTATTAAATCAATTGAAAAAAATGGAGGTGCCTAATGTGAGTATATCTTTAGATGATATTGATAAAGTAGTTGCAAGAACGAATGCTAGCTATAAAGAAGCAAAGGAAGCTTTGGAGGCTTGTGATGGAGATGTAGTTGAGGCTATTGTTTATATTGAAAGCAAGGATAAAACTTTTGCACAAAATTTAGGGAATACAAGTGAGCAAATATTTGAAAAAGTAAAAGAATCTTTGAAAAAAGGAAATGTTACAAAGATAATTATAAGAAAAGATGGGGAAGTGATTATGAATATACCAATTACTGCTGGGGCAATAGGTACAGTACTATCTCCACAGATTGCACTATTAGGTTTTAGTACAGCTTTGTTTTCAAAATGTACTTTCGAAATAGTAAAAGAAAATGGAGAAGTTGTAAATATCAATGAAGCTGTGGAAAAGAAAATGTCAGGTAGTAAACAATCTTCTGATTCAGATGATGATAATGCATAGTATTGACAAGCTTAAATTTTTTTGCTAGATTATTAACTATAGATGAACTAAAGAAACTATGCAATGAAGAAGATAGTAGTCAATATATATTATATAAGCGAGCTAGGGGTGGTGAGAGCCTAGTATAATGAATTGATAAAGGGCACTTCTGAGCATATATCATGAGAGAATACCTTTTAAAAGGTATTAAGTAGGGTGGAACCGCGGAAGTTACCTTTCGTCCCTATAGGGATGTAAAGGTTTTTTTATGTCAAAATATTTTTAATCCACAAATTAAGGAGGTAACAAAAATGTATTTTCAGGAATTAATGCTGAAATTACTTGAATATTGGGGAAGCAAGGGGTGCATTATTTTAGAGCCTTATGATGTAGAAAAAGGTGCTGGAACGATGAATCCACATACTTTTTTAAGGGCATTAGGTCCAGAGCCTTGGAAGGTAGTATATGTGGAACCATCAAGAAGACCTGCAGATGCAAGGTATGGGGAAAATCCAAACAGGGTTTATCAGCATCATCAACTACAAGTCATTTTAAAACCATCTCCAGAGGATGTACAAGATCTTTATTTGGAAAGTTTGAAAGCAATAGGGATAGAACCTTTAAAGCATGATATAAGATTTGTTGAAGATAATTGGGAAGCTCCTACCTTGGGTGCATGGGGTTTAGGTTGGGAAGTATGGTTAGATGGAATGGAAATTACTCAATTTACATACTTTCAACAAATAGGTAGCGTAAACTGCGATTTAGAGTCAGCAGAACTTACTTATGGTCTAGAAAGGATAGCGATGTATCTTCAAGATGTAGACAATATATTTGATATTCAGTGGAATGATAGAATTAAATATGGTGAAATATTCAAGCAAGCAGAGTATGAACAGTCTGTATACAGTTTTGAAAAAGCTAATATAGAAAGTTTGACTACATTATTTAATATGTATGAAGAAGAAGCAAGAAGAGCTATTGAAGAAGGACTAGTACTTCCTAGTTATGATTATGTACTTAAGTGTTCTCATGCATTCAATGTATTAGATGCTAGAGGGGCTATTTCTGTTACGGAGAGAACTCATTATATAAGTAGAGTTAGAAATTTAGCTAAGCTTGTAGCACAAAGATATTTAAAGAAAAGAGAAGAACTTGGGTATCCCCTCTTAAATAAGGGAGGTGTGTCTAATGAGTAATAAATACTTATTAGAAATTGGAGTAGAAGAAATGCCTGCAAGGTTTGTAAAAAGTACTTTAGAGCAGATGAAAAATTATACTATAAATTTACTTGAAAATGAGAGAATTGAATTTGAAGAAGTAAAATTGAATTCAACACCAAGAAGATTAGTACTTCTAATAGATGGTTTGGCAGAAAGACAAAAGGATTTAAAAGAAGTAGTTAAGGGACCATCAAAAAAAATAGCTTTTGATGAGGAAGGCAACCCAACAAAAGCACTAGAAGGTTTTATGAGGGGTCAAGGAATTAGTTTGGATGATATATTTTTGCAAGAACACAATGGAGAAGAATATGTATATGTAAATAAGGTTAAAGAAGGAAAATTTGTAGAAGATATATTAAAAGAAAATATGCCCAATATGATAAAATCTATATCTTTTCCTAAATCCATGAAATGGGGAGGCAAAAACTTACGTTTTGCAAGGCCTATTAGATGGATATTGTCAATGCTAAATGACAGAGTTGTAGAATTTGATTTGGAAGGAATAGTTGCTTCAAACATAACCAGAGGGCACAGATTTTTAGGCAGTAGTCATATAGAAATAGAAAATGTAGATGAGTATGTTCCAAAGCTAAAGGAAAATTATGTAATAGTTGATGCAAATATAAGAAAAGAAAAAATAAAATATGGTTGTGAGAAATTAGCTAGAGAAAAAGGCGGAAATATATTGCAAGACGAAGCACTCCTAGATGAAATAACTAATATAGTAGAATATCCAACCCCAATTATAGGCAGAATAAAAGAAGAATATTTGGAATTACCTAAAGAAGTAGTCATTACCCCTATGAAAGAACATCAGAGATATTTTCCAGTTGTAGATGATAAAAAAAGATTGCTACCATATTTTATAACTGTAAGAAATGGAAATGAAGATTATATAGATATGGTCATAAAAGGGAATGAAAAAGTAATAGGCGCAAGGCTAGAGGATGCAAAGTTTTTCTTCAATGAAGATAAGAAAGAGCCTCTAGAAAATTGTGTAGAAAGGTTAAAGGATATTGTATTTCAAGAAAAATTGGGAACCCTTTATGACAAAACTATTAGAATTCAGAAGTTAGCAGTCAAAATTGGGAATTATCTCGAGGTAGGAGAAGAAACAGCAAAAAATATTGAAAGAGCAGGATATTTGTCAAAAGCTGATTTAGTGACTAAGATGGTAGATGAATTCACTGAACTTCAAGGAGTTATGGGTAGAGAGTATGCGAAAATATCAGGAGAAAATGAAATAACAAGTTTAGCTATATATGAGCAATATCTTCCTAGATATGCTGGAGATGAACTTCCAACAACTACAGCAGGAGCAGTTTTAAGTATTGCTGACAAGTTAGATACTATTGCCGGATGTTTTGCCATAGGAATTCAACCAACAGGTTCTCAAGATCCTTATGGATTAAGAAGGCAGGCCCTAGGCATAATAAATATAATATTGGATAAAAAATTAAATCTTTCATTAGGAGAACTAATAGATTTCGCATTATATATTTATGTAGAAGAAAATGGCTTAGCTTTTGATTACAATCAAGTAAAAGGGGATATATTGGAGTTCTTCAATGGAAGAATAAAAAACATGTTTATAGATATGGGTATTAGATATGATATAGTAGATGCTATATTAGCTACAGGAATAGATGATGTATTCGATATGAAACTTAGAGCAGATAAATTAAATACATGGCTAAATAAAGAAGAGTTAAATGATATACTTCAGGCTTTCAATAGAGTCAAGACACTAGCTGATAAATCAGAAACTAATGAAGTTAAAAGAGATTTATTAGTTGAGAAAGAAGAAATAAGACTTTATGAAACGTTCAATATTGTTGAAGAGAAAGTAATAGCTGCTCTTAATAAAAAAGAATATGATAAAGCACTAGATTATATGATTTCTCTCAAAGAGCCTATTGATAGTTTTTTTGACAATGTAATGGTAATGGTTGAAGATGAAAAAATAAAGTACAATAGATTGGGACTTATAAGAAAAATATCTGATACCATGCTTATGATTTGTGATTTATCTAAAATAGTAAGCAAATAAATATAAGCCCACATATGTGGGCTTGTTTAAAATATACCATCATGTGAGGGGTGGTGATTTTTATTCAATTAAGTGAGAGACAAGAAAAAATAATAGATATTGTGAAAGAAAATGAGCCTATTACTGGGGAAGCAATTGCAAAAAAGCTTAAACTTACAAGATCTACATTAAGACCTGATTTAGCCATACTCACTATGTCTGGAATTTTAGATGCTAGGCCCAAAGTGGGATATTTTTATACTGGAAAGACAGCTTTTAGTTTTGTTTCTGAAAGTATAAGAAAAATAAAGGTAGCTGAAGTGAAATCTGTTCCTGTAGTAGTTGATGAAGAAGTCAGTATTTATGATGCAATAGTTACTCTTTTTTTAGAGGATGTAAGTTCTATATTTGTTACATCCAATGGCTTTTTAACAGGAGTAGTTTCAAGAAAAGATTTTTTGAAAAATGCTATAGGAGGATTGGATTTAAACAAAACGCCTATAGGGGTTATCATGACTAGGATGCCTAATATCGTTGTTACAAAGCCAGAAGAAACTATATTAGATGCAGCTATGAAAATTATAGATCATGAAGTAGATAGTATTCCAGTAGTGGAAGAAGTTGAAATAAAAGACGGGAAAAGTGAATATAGAATCGTAGGAAAAATTTCCAAAACTACTATTACCCAATTGTTTGTAGAGCTTGGGAAGAATGATTAAGGGGGTAAATTTATGGATGGAAATGTAGTAGTTTATGTTTTATCAGATTCCATTGGAGAAACAGGTGAACAGGTTGCTAAAGCTGCTGTGAGTCAATTCAATACAGAAAAATATGAAGTCAGAAGATTTCCATATGTGACTGAAGAAGAACAAATAGTAGAAATATTTGAAGAGGCTAAAGAAGAAAGAAGCATTATAGTTTTTACTATTGTTATAGAGAGACTAAAGAAATTTATTATAGAGAAATCAAAAGAATACAATATACAAGTTGTAGATTTGATGAGTCCAATATTAGATGCTATAGAGAATGTAGTTGGATTTGGACCAAAAAGAGAATCAGGTCTTATACGAAAATTAGATGAACAATATTTTAAAAAAGTTGAGGCTGTTGAATTTGCAGTTAAATACGATGATGGTAAAGATCCAAGAGGCATAAAAAAAGCTGATATAGTTTTAGTCGGTGTATCTAGAACTTCTAAAACACCACTTAGTATGTATTTAGCACATAAAAATTTTAAAGTAGCTAATGTGCCACTAGTACCTGAAGTACCTGCACCATCAGAACTTTTTGAAAAGGATACGAAAAGAGTATTTGGATTGATTGCAAATTCTCAAAAACTCAACGAAATAAGACAGGAAAGATTAAAAGCCCTTGGCCTTAGCAACAATGCAAACTATGCAAGTATTTCAAGGATAGAAGAAGAGCTTGAATATTCAAAAAAGATAATGGAGAAATTGCAATGTAAAGTTATAGATGTTTCCAACAAAGCAGTAGAGGAAACCGCAGGGATAATATTGGAGATAATGAAACACAATTTTGGAGATGATTATGGAAAATAGAAGTATTGTTATATACAATGCTTCTATTTTACTTTTAAAGTGCAAATAAAATTTTTGAAAAATAAAGGATTATAAATAATTTTGTTGTATATATAATATCAGGAATATTTTTAAGTATTTATGTAAAAGGGGTATATATGATATGAATATACGATTAAAAACTGAAGAGATTGAAAGAAACATTCTTTCTCAATATGCAACTTTGAGTTCAGAGACAAAAGGTAGATTAACTTTAGAGAATAAATGCGAAATTAGAACAGATTTTCAAAGAGATAGAGATAGAATTATACATTCAAAAGCTTTTAGGAGATTAAAACATAAGACTCAGGTATTTATATCTCCTGGTGGAGATCATTATAGAACTAGACTTACTCATACTTTAGAAGTATCTCAAATTTCTAGAACCATATCTAGAGCCCTTAGATTAAATGAAGATTTGGCAGAAGCTATAGCCTTAGGGCATGATTTAGGGCATACACCATTTGGCCATACGGGAGAGAATGTATTAAATGAACTTCATCCTGGAGGATTTCGGCACAATGAGCAAAGCTTAAGGGTAGTAGATTATTTGGAACATGATGAGCATAGAGTTGGATTAAATCTGACATATGAGGTAAGAGATGGGATACTCAATCATACAGGAAAAAATTTTCCTCATACTTTAGAAGGATTGATAGTTAGAAAAGCAGATAGAATAGCTTATATAAATCATGATATAGATGATGCTATTAGGGCAAATATTATAAAGAATAAAGATTTACCTAAGGATTGTATAAAGGTATTGGGAAGAAGTCATGGAGAAAGAATCAATACTATGATATTGGACATAATAGAATGTAGTATGGATAGTCCACAAATTTCTACTAGTGATGAAGTAGAATACTATACAAAAAAACTTAGGGAGTTTATGTTCGAAAGAGTTTATTTAAATAAAAATGCAAAATCTGAAGAAGAAAAAGCTAAGTATGTCATTACAGAATTATATGATTATTATTTAAGTCATTCAGACAAAGTGTCTAGTCTTGATAGAAAAATTTATGAAGAAAAAAATTTATCTAGAGAAGATATGATTTGTGATTATATTGCAGGGATGACAGATAGATATGCAATAAATTTGTTTTACAATATTTTCATACCTAAACCGTGGGAAAAATATTAAAAAAAAGAAGGAAAATAAAAATATATGTCGAATATATTTTAAGTGTTTAGTAAATGCATATTGTGTTTACTAGTAGGGTGGTTGTTATGAGTTATTTGATAAATGATGAAATAATAGAAAGGGTTCGCTCAAGTAGTGATATTGTTGATATAATATCTCAATATATAAATTTGAAGAGGACAGGCTCGAATTATGTGGGATTGTGCCCATTTCACAGTGAAAAGACACCATCTTTTTCAGTATCGCCTACAAAACAGTTTTATCATTGCTTTGGTTGTGGAGAAAGTGGAGATGTTATTTCTTTCATTATGAAAGAGGAAAATTTGTCTTTTCCTGAAGCAGTAAAATTTTTAGCAGACAAACTAGGAATAATTATAGATGAAAAGGAAAACGAGAAAAATGTTGAACTTATGAAAGAAAAAAAGCTTTTATACAATATAAATAGGGAAACTGCTAGGTTTTTTTATTATAGTTTAAAATCTAATGCTGCGGCTTTATCTTATCTAAAAAAGAGAGCTGTAAGTGAAAAGACTATTAAAGTTTATGGTCTGGGTTTTGCAGATGGCAGATGGGATAGTTTGCTTAATTATTTAGTAAAAAAAGGATTTGAAGAAAAAGATTTAGAAATGGCTGGACTAATAATCAAGAAAAAAGGCAAGAATGGTTATTATGACAGGTTCAGAAACAGAATTATTTTTCCTATTGTGGATACTAGAGGTAATGTTATAGCTTTTGGTGGAAGGTCTATTGATTCTTCTAATCCTAAATATTTAAATTCTCCTGAAACAATTGTTTTTTCTAAAAGGAACAATTTATATGGACTAAATATTTTAAATAGGAAATCCGATAGAAAAAAGGTGGTTCTTGTAGAAGGATATATGGATGTAGTTTCTCTATACAATAGCGGGATAGATTATGCAGTTGCTAGTCTCGGGACAGCTTTTACACCTGAGCAAGGTAAGATGCTTGTTAGATATAAAGATGAAATTTATATATGTTATGATTCTGATACAGCTGGTATCAATGCTGCAAATAGAGCATTGGATTTATTAAAAGAAGAAGGAATAAATGCTAAAGTGTTGGTATTACCTATGAACTATGATCCTGATGATTTTATAAAGAAGTATGGAAGAGAAAAATTCGAAAACTTATTTCAAAATAGTTTAAATTATATCGATTTTAAAATATATTTCTATAAAAATAGATATGATTTAAATAATCCAAGTGAAAAGATTATGTTTACAAGGGATATGGGAAAGTTTTTGAAGGGAATAAAAAGTCCTGTTGAAAGAGATGTATATTTAGATAAGATTGCCAAGGAAACAGGAATATCAAGTGAAGCAATTAAAAGTGAATACAAAATGATTCCAAAGGACAAGTATATAAATGCTAATTATAGAAATAATAAAGATAAAATAATTCCTGTAAAAAATGTTTTAGAACCTGCTCATCTTAAAGCAGAAAAGACTATTATATATTTAATATCAAAAGACAAGAGAAAGTTTTTTAAAATTAAAAATAGATTAAACTCAGAGGATTTTATGAATTTTGAATGCAGAGAGTTGGCTAAGTTTATATTTGATTTTTATGAAGAAAACGAAAATATGAATATAGATAGTATCTATGACCATTTTGATGGTAGAGATGATGTAGATAGTGAAAAAATAAAAGAAATCTTAAACATGGATATAAATATAGAAGAAGGAGAAATAGATAAGGTTATAGAAGATTTATTAGAAACTATTTTTTACTCTAAATTAAAAATGAAAAGAAAAGAGATATCAAAAGAAATAAATGAGATTGATAAAAAACCAGATAAAACTGAAAGGGATGTTGAAAAATTCAAACAGTTATGTTTACAAATATTAGAAATAGACAGAGAGTTGAACTTGCACCAATAGTTTTACTGAAAGGAGGGAGTTCTGGTGGACCACATGGAAAAAGATAAAAATAAAAAAGAAAAAATGGACGCTATAAAAGCGTTGATAAGTAAAGGGAAAAAACAAGGGATGCTCACCTATAAGGAAATAATGGATAGTTTAGAAGAAATAGATATGGATTCTGAACAAATAGATGAAGTTTATCAAAGTTTAGAAGAAATGGGAATAGATATAGTTGGTGAAAAAGATGATGAGATATTGTTAGAAACTGATGAAAGCGATGAAGATGTTCCAGATATAAAAGAAGAAGATTTGTCAGTTCCAAAAGGAATTAGTGTAGATGATCCAGTTAGAATGTATTTGAAGGAAATAGGGAAAATACCACTTCTTACCGCTGAAGAAGAAATAGAATTGGCAAAGAGAATGGAAGATGGAGATGAGGAAGCTAAAAAACGACTTGCTGAAGCAAATTTAAGACTTGTAGTGAGTATTGCAAAGCGATATGTGGGAAGAGGTATGTTATTTCTTGATTTAATACAAGAAGGCAATTTAGGTCTTATGAAAGCTGTAGAAAAATTTGATTATACAAAGGGATATAAGTTTAGCACCTATGCTACTTGGTGGATACGTCAAGCTATTACTAGGGCTATTGCTGATCAGGCTAGGACTATAAGGATACCTGTTCATATGGTAGAAACGATAAATAAACTTATGAGAGTGTCTAGGCAATTAGTGCAAGAGTTGGGTAGAGACCCTACGCCAGAAGAGGTTGCTAAAGAAATGAATATGGATGTAGAAAAAGTTAGAGAAATTATGAAGATAGCTCAAGAGCCAGTTTCATTGGAAACACCTATAGGAGAAGAAGAAGATAGTCATTTGGGAGATTTTATACCTGATGATGAAGCTCAGGCACCAGCAGAAGCAGCTACTTATACTCTTTTGAAAGAACAATTGTTAGATGTATTAGATACTCTTACACCAAGAGAGCAAAAAGTTTTGAGACTCAGATTTGGTTTAGATGATGGAAGAGCAAGAACTCTAGAGGAAGTAGGAAAAGAATTTGATGTAACAAGAGAAAGAATTAGACAAATAGAAGCCAAAGCATTGAGGAAACTTAGACATCCAAGTAGAAGTAAAAAATTGAAAGATTTCTTAGAATAATTAGGGATTCGCCAATGCGAATCTTTAATTTTTAGATTACAAAAAAAGGAAGGAAAACATATGAAGTTATCACCAAGACTTTTAGGTATTGCAACTTTTGTTAAAAATCATTCTATAGTAGCGGATATAGGCACAGATCATGGATATATACCAGTTTATTTAATTGAGAAAAATATAAGTAAAAAAGTTATAGCAAATGATATAAGTAAGGGTTCGCTGAAAAAAGCAGAGGAAATTATTGAAGAATTGGGATATAAAAGGAATATAGAAACTAGATTGGGTAATGGTTTAGAGGTTTTAAAACCTTTTGAAGTTGACACTGTCATAATTGCTGGGATGGGAGGACCACTTATTATAGATATAATCAAATCCAATGTACAAATAGCTGAAACTATAAACAATTTTATTTTACAGCCTATGATTGCTGCTGATGAATTGAGAAGATATTTATACAACAACAATTTTAAGATAATAGATGAAAAAATAGTTAAAGAAGAAGATAAATATTATGAGATAATATATGCAGAACATGGAAAGGACTATGTAGAAAATGAGATATATTATGAAATAAGTAAGAAATTAGTCGACAAAAGAGATTTACAAATGAAAGAATACATACAGTATAAAATTAAGAAGACTGAAAGCATTCTTGAAAAATTAGATAGTGAAGAATCAGAAAAAGCTGTAGAGAGAAAAAAAGAACTTATTGAAAAATTGAGGCAATATAGAGAGGTGTTAAAATGTTATGAAAGCTTTTGATATAATGAATATTATGAATGAGTGGGCACCATCCTATTTAGTAGATAGTTGGGATCATACGGGATTTCAGATAGGAGATGGAGAGAAAGAGGTAGAAAGAATACTTGTATCTTTGGATTTAGATTTGAATACATACGAAAAAGCTGTAAAAGAAAATGTAGATATGATTATTACTCATCATCCAATTTTGTTTAATCCTATTTATGAAATAACTACAGACAATTATAAAGGAAAGCTTATATGTGATCTTATAAAAAAAGATATAGTGGTATATAATGCCCATACAAATTTGGATGTGGCAAGTGGAGGTATAAATGATATACTGGCTGAACTACTGGGATTAGAAGACGTGAAAGTATTGGAGAAATCTTGTGAGGGAATGGATGGTATTTTGTATGGCTATGGAAGAGTAGGAAATATAAAAGAAATGGGCCTTTATGAGTTTTTGGATATTGTAAAAGAGAAGTTAGATGCTGACAATTTATTGGTATATGGCGAAACAAATAAGAATATTGGAAGAGTTGCTTTATGTGGTGGAAGCGGTGGAGATTTTATATATGCTGCTTACAAGAGTGGAGTAGATTTATATTTGACCAGTGACATAAAGTATCATGAAGCGCAATTAGCCAATGAACTAGGGATTGTACTTATAGATGGAAATCATTTCAATACTGAAAAAATTATCTTGCCTATTATTAAGGAAAAAATTCTGAAAGAAACCAACAAAAATGTAGAGGTGTTTATACACGAAAAAAGTACCGCTCCATTCAAAATATATTGAAAATGGGGGTAAAAATTATGGAACAACTAGATTTGTTGTGGGAACTTCAAAAGCACGATGAAAAATTAAAAAAAATAAAAGCAAAGTTAGAGGAATTGGCCAAAAAAGGTCATATAGAAAATATGACTATTAAAATTCAAAATTTAGAATTAAAGTTAGAGAACAGGAAAAAAAGTATAGATGAAAGTGATAAAAAGCTAATTAAAAACAGTGAAACATTAAGAGATTTAAATTTTCAATTGGACGAAATTGAGAAAGAGTTATATAGTGGAACTATTACAGATTTAAAACAACTAGATTATATGGATAAAGAAAGTAAAAATATAAGAAAAGACATAAATGATATAGAAATGGAGATAATATCTTTAATAGAAGAAATAGAAAATTTTAAAATTGATATGGGAAAGATAGAAGTTGAATACGAAAATATTAAAGAAGAATTTAAAAGATATGCTGAAGAATACAAGATGATTACCGATGAGTTGAGGCAAAATGCAAAAGAAGAAATTGATTATATATATGAAATATCTTCAAAATTAGAAAAAGGGATATATGAAAAATATAAAAATATTAAAAATAACAAGGAAAAGGTTATGGCAGAAATCATAGGAGATGAATGCAGTGGATGTCATATGATATTGCCAACTTATTTGATAAATAAAGTAAAAGAGAATCATGAAATAGTTCAATGTGAAAATTGTGGTAGAATTTTGTACTTTGTAGATAATTCACAAAAATTACCTTTGCAATAGTTTAATATATGTGTTATAGTATTTATGCTGAAAAACTGAAGAGATGAGTAGGTCGGATGGTCACGTGCATTTTGCATGAGGAAAGTCCGAGCTCCATAGGGCAGGATGCTGGGTAATACCCAGTGGGGGTGACCCCAAGGATAGTGCAACAGAAATATACCGCCTAGCAATAGGTAAGGGTGGAAAGGTGAGGTAAGGGCTCACCAGCAACTAGGCGACTAGTTGGCTCTGTAAACCCCATCTGGAGCAAGACCAAGTAGGGACATAAAAAGACAGCTGCCCGTTGTCGTCCCGTAGGTAGGTCGCAAGAACCTATTGGCAACAATAGGTCTTAGATAGATGACCGTCTAAGACAGAACTCGGCTTATAGACCTACTCATCATACATAAGCCAATGGAGCGAGTTTTGGCTGGTTTTGAAAATAATTAAAGCCTACAATTTTTTGTAGGCTTTATCTAATTCATATGCATCCATGTGAAGTATTCATTAATCCATACTTGATTGTCTAAATTTTTGTTATTTTTAGTATCTATCTTTTTTTCTATAGTCTGAATTTTTTTGGTCATATTTTTTTGGTAGCGGTTCATATTATTTTCTATATTATTTACTTCATTTTTTAGTTCAGTTAAGGCTGATACAACATCATCTAGTAGTATATTAGTCATTTCATATCCGCCTCCTTATTAAGTTGTTTATATATATTATATCACATTTTTAATATTTAGACCTTATTGTTTTTGTCAATAAGATAAATGCCCAAGCCTATCAATGCAAATGGAGCCAATAATTTTGCAAACAAACTAAATGTTATAGTCACTCCTACAAATAAAAATATCATAAGTATAAAAACAAATACCAATACTGTAATCAACAATCCAAGTATCATTTTTATCCTCCTAATATAATATTTTTACTGCTTAATACATTCTTGAATTGATTATATCATCTTACGTGAATAATACAAATATTATATTTATCTTAAAATTAGCTACTTTGATGATATGATGGTATTATAGGTAAAAATGATGGGTTTTTCTAATGTGGGAATTTTTAAAAAGAAATCAAAAATTAAATTAGTTAATGTTACTTAAATTGAGTAGGAAAGATATTTTTTGCAATGAATAGGAAAGTTTCATTGTTATAATATATGAAAATAATAATAAAAGATTTTTTAGAAAAAATGAAAAATGCAAATAAAATCGCTATTTATATCATAGAGATATACAAGAGACTAAATTTAGGAGGTGATTGTGTAAAACCCCCGATAAATAAATGAAAAACGGAAGAATAGCTAGGAAAATTTATCTAAAACTAAAAAGGGGGAATCATAAATGTCAAATATGGCTATGTATTTAAGCGAATTTTTTGGTACACTTATATTGATATTGTTAGGTAGTGGCGTTTGCTGTAATGTATCTTTGAAAAAATCAAAAGGGCAGAATTCAGGTTGGATTGTTATAGCGGCTGGTTGGGGATTTGCTGTAGCAATAGCTGCATATACTACTGGATGGGTAAGTGGAGCTCATCTAAATCCAGCAGTTTCTATTGCTATGGCTGTTTTAGGCAATCTTTCATGGAAATTAGTACCAGGATATATAATATCACAAATATTAGGAGCTATAGTAGGTGCAATGCTTGCTTATGCTGCATTTAAAGATCATTTTGCTGAAACTGATGACAAAGATGCAAAACTAGGTGTATTTTGTACTGCACCAGCTATAAGAAACTTTAGAAGAAATTTCATCACAGAAGTTATAGGAACTGCAATGTTAGTAGTTGGAATTTTAGGGACAGGAAATGCAAACAATGCAGTAGGACCATTAGGACCAATGTTGGCAGGTATTGTGGTTTTCTCAATAGGTTTGAGTCTAGGAGGACCTACAGGTTATGCAATAAATCCTGCTAGAGATCTTGGTCCAAGAATAGCTCATGCAATACTTCCAATACCAAATAAAAGAGATTCAGATTGGGAATACGCTTGGGTTCCAATCTTTGGTCCAGTAGTGGGCGGAATAGTTGGAGCTTTAATATACAATTTAATTTTCAACATTTGGATTTAGATTTAGATGTTTAAATACAATTAATTAAGGGGGAAGTTACAGTGGAAAAGAAATATATAATGGCTCTAGATCAAGGCACTACAAGTTCAAGGGCTATATTGTTTAACAAAAATGCAGAAATAATTCAAGTAGCTCAAAAAGAATTTAAACAAATATACCCAAAACCAGGTTGGGTAGAGCACGATCCAATGGAAATATGGGGTAGCCAGATGGGAGTGGCTAGAGAAGTATTAGAAACTGCCGGGGTTAGACCTCAAGAAATAGCAGCCATAGGAATTACAAACCAAAGGGAAACTACTGTAGTATGGGATAAAAACACAGGGAAACCTATATATAATGCTATAGTATGGCAATGTAGAAGAACAGCTCCAATATGTGATGAATTGAAAAAAAGAGGATTAGAAGAATATATAAAAGATAATACAGGATTAGTAATAGATGCATATTTTTCAGGTACCAAAATCAAATGGATTCTTGACAATGTAGAAGGAGCTAGGGAAAAAGCAGAAAATGGAGAGCTCCTCTTTGGAAACATTGACACTTGGCTACTTTGGAATTTGACCAGAGGCAAAGTTCATGTAACTGACTATTCAAATGCATCAAGGACTATGCTATTTAATATAAAAGATTTATGTTGGGATGAAAAAATATTAAAAGAATTAGATATTCCAATTTCTATGTTACCACAAGCAAGACCATCTAGTGAAGTATATGGTGTGACAGATGAAAAAACTTTTGGAGGAGCTGAAATTCCAATAGCGGGAATAGCAGGAGATCAACAAGCGGCACTATTTGGTCAGGCGTGTTATGGTGAGGGAATGGCTAAAAACACCTATGGTACAGGTTGTTTTATGCTTATGAATACAGGTGAAGTAGCCGTACCATCAAAAAATGGATTACTTACGACAATTGCTTGGGGTATTGATGGAAAAGTTAATTATGCACTAGAAGGTAGCATATTTATAGCAGGAGCACTTATTCAATGGTTAAGAGATGAATTGAGACTCATATCAGATTCATCAGACAGTGAATATTTTGCTTCAAAGGTCGAGGATACAAATGGAGTATATATAGTACCAGCGTTTGTAGGCCTTGGAGCTCCATATTGGGATATGTATGCAAGAGGAACTATTGTAGGACTTACAAGAGGGGCAAATAGAAATCATATCATAAGAGCTGCTCTTGAAGCCATAGCCTATCAAACCAAAGACGTACTACAGGCAATGGAAGAAGATTCAGGAATAGATCTAAAAGAACTAAAAGTAGATGGTGGTGCTGTGGCAAACAATTTCCTAATGCAATTTCAATCAGATATATTAGGAGTACCTGTTCACAGACCAAAAGTCATAGAAACTACAGCATTAGGAGCATCATATTTAGCGGGATTAGCAGTAGATTTCTGGAAAGATACAGAAGAAATATCTACAAAATGGAATGTCGATAGAGTATTTAATCCAAAAATGAATGAAGAAGATAGAGAAAAGATATACAGAGGATGGAAGAAAGCAGTAAATAGGTCCTTAGCTTGGGAAGAAGAATAAGATATATTTATAAAAGTATCATCTATGAATAGTATAGATGATACTTTTAATTTATTATAAATGTGTTGACTTATTTTAGCAACACATTTATAATGAATAGTAACTTTAAAAAATAAAGTCACTTTAAAATTTAAATCAACAAATAATTATATGATTGAGAAAGGAGACGATGATATGGGACATATAAGTGGGTTTGTAGTGTTTTCGGAAGGATTGCTTTCGTTTTTTTCGCCTTGTGTACTTTCAATTTTGCCAATATATTTGGCTATTTTATCAGGTAGCAATGTGAAGAGTATAAAAGAAGGTGATGATAATTTAAAAGATAGCCCTCTACTTAAAAATACTATTTTATTTGTATTAGGAGTATCTACAACTTTTTTTATACTGGGAACTTCAATAAATGCAATTAGTCAATTTTTTACAAAGAATAAAGAAACTATGAATTTAATAGGTGGAATTATCATAATGATTATGGGACTTTTATATTCAGGATATTTAAATTTGCCATTTCTCCAAAAAGGAAAGAGACTAAATGTAGATACTCGCCAAATGAAACCCTGGACAGCTTATTTGTTAGGATTTTCTTTTAGCTTTGGATGGAGTCCCTGTGTTGGACCTATGCTAGCTTCTGTATTAATAATAGCTTCAAATTCTAAAAGTGTATTGGCAGGGAACTTGTTGATATTAGTATATACTATTGGATTTACATTACCTTTTATTCTAATTGCTATTTTTTATGACAAACTATTTAAATATGTAGACAAAATAAAACTTCATATGAGTACAATACAAAAAATTGGGGGAATTATTCTTTTAATAGCAGGCTTAGTCATGGCATTAGGTGGAACTGATAAAGCAGTAGGATACTTTAAAAATTCAAATAAAAATGTAGTGGAGTATAATGAAGAGATTTCTGATGAGTCTGATGAGGAAGATACAAAAATTCCAGCAATTGATTTTACACTAGTTGATCAATATGGAAATACTCATACTATAAGTGAGTATAAAGGAAAAGTGATATTTTTGAATTTCTGGGCTACATGGTGTCCGCCTTGTAGAATGGAAATGCCAGACATAGAAGCTATATATGAGGAATATGAAAAAAATTCTGGAGACATTATAATATTAGGTGTAGCTGCTCCAAATTTGGGGAAAGAAGGGTCTGAGGAAGACATAAAAAAATTTTTAAAGGACAATGGATACACATATCCAGTGGTATTCGATCAAACTGGAGATATATTAGGACAATACTCTATACAAGCTTTTCCTACAACTTTTGTAATAGACAAGGATGGAAATTTAGTTAGTTATGTGCCAGGAGCTGTGGATAAAGAATTTATGAAAATGCTTATAGATGGTGGATTAGAAAGGAAGTGATATGTTGAAGAATACTTATGATTTTGATTGCAATTTAGCTCAAACTTTAAATATTTTAGGAGATAGATGGACTATGTTGGTTCTTCACAGAATATCTAAAGGCAAAAATACTTTTAAAGAACTGGAAGAAGCATTAGAACCAATACCTACAAATATCCTTTCAGATAGGATAAAAATCCTTGAGGAAAATGAGCTCATATATTTAGAACTATACAATGAACATCCGCCTAGATATAAATATATGATGACGGAGAAAGGAAAGGATTTTAATCATGTATTTAATGCCATGATATTATGGGCAAATAGGTATCTAGATAATTGCAATAAAACAGTTTGTCATAAAGATTGTGGAACTCAAGTGGAAATTAGATATTATTGTAAAAATTGTAATGAATACGTTGATGAATTGGAAGTGAAATAGCCATTACACTTACTAATCCTATTTTAGTGGATTTTTTATTGCTACTCCTTTTATTTAATAGAACTCATTATCAATTGATAATGAGTTCTATTTGTGTAAAATGCTAGATTTTTGAGATTGATGGGTATATAATATTATCAATTGAAATAAATTATGCATATAATAATATAATATTATATATTCTGGAGGTAATATTATGGATGATTACAAATTGGGAGTTAAAACTTCAGTTATCACAATAATAGTAAATGTAATTTTGTCTATTTTTAAAATAATTGCTGGAGTTGTAGGGAAAAGTAGTGCTATGCTTGCTGATGGAGTTCATACTTTGTCAGATGTGCTTGACTACCGTTGTAGTGATTTTTGGATTAAAGTTATCATCGAAAGAAGCAGACAAAGAACATCCTTATGGTCATGAGAGGTATGAAGCTGTATTTGCAAAAATTTTAAGTGCCATGCTTATATTAACAGGCCTATTTATTGGATATGAAGGAATAAAGGTATTAATATATGGCGATATTAAAACACCTGGCTTTATAGCGTTGATAGCTGCTTTGGTTTCTATTATAGCTAAGGAAGGTATGTATTGGTATACAGTTAAAGTAGCAAGAAAAATAAAAAGCCTATCGCTTGAAGCTGATGCATGGCATCATAGATCGGATGCATTTTCTTCTATTGGAACTTTTGCTGGAATACTTGGTGCTAGGATGGGCTTAAAGGTATTAGATCCTATAGCCGGTATAGTGGTTAGTTTGTTTGTAATTAAGGTAGGTGTTGACTCTATATATAAGAGCTACTAAGGAATTAGTAGATGAGTCTGCAGATGATGAAACTGTAGACAAGATAAAAAAATTGGCTCAATCTATAGAAGGGGTTGAAAATATAAATTTATTAAAGACTAGAATGTTTGGAAACAAACTGTATGTAGATATTGAGATTTCTGTTGAGGGAGCTCTTACTGTAAAAAAAGGTCATGAAATAGCAGAAGAGGTTCATGATTCTATTGAAGGCGGAGTTTCGAATGTAAAGCATTGTATGGTTCACGTAGAACCAATTGGAACCCAAGAGGACTAATTTTCTTGGGTTTTTCATAACACTTAAACACTTAAAAAATTTGCAAAATTCTTAAAATAAAAATCGTTTATGATATTGCTACATAGCATAATATAATATATAATAAAAAATATAATAAGTTTTTAGGGAAGACTAATAAAAAAGGATGTGTTGGCGGTGGGGGAAAAGAGAAGACCTTTTATAGCTACTATTTTAATATTAGTCATGTTTTCATCTATAGGATTTGCTGATACAGGAATATTTATAAAAAATTTTAGTTCATCCAATAAAAATGGAGTTAAAGAAAATTTTAGTCAAGAGGAAGTAGTTGATATAGAAGAAGAGTCTAAAGATTCATATACAATAAAGAGAGATTCGAATTTTTACGAAGTGCCCAAAGAGTATGTTTTAAAAACTAAAAAAATTAATAAAAATTATAGAGCTATAGACAAAACAAATTTGTTGGACAAACCAAATTTAGATGGAAAAGTTATAGGAGAATTAAAGCCTGGAGAAGTTGTTACTTTAATCAGTTCTTCTGGAGAGTATGGATTATTTGCGGGAAAGAACTTCAATAAAGGCTATGCAAAATTGAAATTCTTTAAAGATGAGTCATTTGAAGAAGATTACATAAATTGTGGAATTTCCACAGTCAATAAAACTATAAATAATGGTGGTAAATATTTTTATGTATTAGTTAAAGGAGATATAGTACCCATTAAGGAATTTAAGAACAATAAATTTATTATTATAGATGAATCTGGAAATGAATTTCAAATACCAAAGGATTATATAAAGTTTAATGGAGAAAGAGAATTTGCTTCAAGAAATATGTTTTCAAGAAGAACTTCTAGTTTGAATAAGCTTATATCAAGTGCTTATGCTGCAGTTGGCAGTCGCTATGTATCTGGAGATACAGGAAAAAAAGGTTATGATTGTTCAGGGCTTACATTTTCAATTTATAAAAATAGTTTAGGAATTAAACTTCCAAGATCATCTAGAGATCAAGTAGGAGTAGGTACTCCTGTTAAAAAATCAGAACTTTTACCTGGAGATTTGGTGTTTTTTAATACTTCTGGAAAGGGAATTTCTCATGTAGGTCTTTACATAGGAGATCAAGAGATGATTCATGCATCTTCAGGGTCTAAAAGAGTAGAGAAAATAAATATAAATTCAAAATATTATGCCTCTAGATATGTAACGGCGAGAAGAATTGTGACTAATAAATAGTTTTTAGGGGGTAATTATTTGAAAGAAAAAATAGCTAAATTAATCAGTGTTTTGACAGTAGTTCCAATAGTAGCTTTTTTTTCAGTTACACTATTATATTTAAATTTTAGAAAAGATTTTAAGAGTGTTGGATGGTATTTGTATTCAATTTTTTTTCTAACTCTAACACCATTGTTGGCTTATCCTCTTAAAAAGATTTTGCCGGGTTTCAAGGATCAGGGAAGAGATGGAGAAAGAAAGCTTGCTTTTATTTTAGCAGTTTCAAGTTATATATTAGGTACGATTCTTGTTTTTATCTTGAGGGCACCAGTTATTGTAGAAAAGATTTTTAGTGCATATATTGCTTCGGGAGGTATGCTAGCTTTCGTGAATAAGATTGTCAAAGTTAAAGCTAGTGGACATGCTTGTGGGGTATCTGGTCCGATAACACTTTTATATAATTTTTTGGGGGCTTCAGCACTTTGGCTGTTCTTATTATTACCTGTAGTGTTTTGGGCTAGAATAAAATTAAAAAGGCACTCTTTTAAGGACTTAGTGACAGGAACTTTAGTAGGAATACTTTCAACAGTTATTGCACTTGGCTTCTTTTAATAGTTTTAAATAAATTATTTAAAGGGAGGAGTTCTAATATTTTAGGAAGGAGGTTATTATAGCGATCATTGTGAAAAAATAAACAGAAGGAGGATTATCAATGAACAAGAAAACGTTTTTGTCTGTGTTGATAATTTTAGTTTTTATATTAACAATCCCAGTATTTGCAGAAAACAATGAAGAACTTGATTTTGGGTGGTTATCAATTTTACCACCACTTGTTGCAATTGTATTAGCTTTTGTCACTAAACAGGTATTATTATCTTTATTTTTAGGAGTATTTCTTGGAGCTACAATGCTTAATGGATGGAATCCAGGTCTTGGTTTTTTGAGATCTTTAGATGAATATATTTTAGGTTCACTTGCAGATCCAGATTCTGCTAGCGTTATTATATTTTTATTGGCTATTGGTGGAATGATTGGCGTAGTAAATAAGATGGGTGGAACTTTGGCTGTTGCAGAAAAACTAGGGAAAAAAGTGAAGAATCCTAAAACTGCACAACTTTTCACTTGGGTTTTGGGAGTACTTGTATTTTTTGATGATTATGCCAATACATTGATAGTTGGACCTACAATGCGACCTTTGACAGACAGGAACAATGTGTCAAAGGAAAAATTATCATATATTATAGATTCAACTGCAGCACCAATTACAGGTCTTGCTTTGGTATCAACTTGGGTTGGATATATGATTGGAGTTATAGTTGATGCATATAAGGGAATGGGAATGGAAGTCAATGGATATGGCATTTTTCTAAAAACTATACCATATATGTATTATTGCATTTTCACTTTATTTATGGTTTTAATTATAATCTTAACTCAAAGGGATTTTGGACCAATGTATGAAGCTGAAAAAAGAGCTAGACTTACAGGGAAAACTTGTTGCAGATGGTTCCAATCCAATGAGTAGTAGTGAAATAGCAAAGATGGAAATTAGAAGTGATATTAAGCTTAAGGCTTCAAATGCTATTGTACCTATATTGACATTGATAATAGTTGTATTTGTAGGTATTTGGTATACTGGCTCAGAAGGTGCTACAAGCTTTAGAGAAGCTTTTGGAAATGGAGACTCATTTAAAGCTTTGTTATGGGGTTCTATTATTTCTAGTATGGTTGCCATAATTATGGGAGTAGCACAAAAAATTTTCACAGTTGGAGAAGCTTTTGATACTTGGGTAGAGGGAGCTAAGTCTATGGTCATGGCTTGTATTATATTGGTACTTGCTTGGTCAATTGGCAGTGTGACAAAAGATGTAGGGGCTGCTAGATTTTTGGTAGGAGCTGTATCTGGTTCTTTGCCAATTGCATTGTTGCCAGTGATAGTATTTATAATATCTTCTCTTATTTCTATTGCTACTGGTACTGCTTGGGGAACAATGGCTATAGTTGTACCATTGGCATTGCCATTGGCAGAAAGTTATGTAGAAATGGGAGCAGATCCTACTATGTTGATTGTAACTATAAGTACAGTTCTAAGTGGGGCAATTTTGGGAGATCACGTTTCACCTATTTCAGATACAACGATTATGTCATCTATGGCAGCTGGAGCTGATCACTTGGATCATGTAAGTACTCAAATGCCCTATGCCATGGTAGTTGCAGTTGTTTCAATAATATGCTATTTAATAGAAGGACTTACAGGTGCACCTGCGGCACTAGTTTTGATTCTTGGTTTAGCTTTAATTTATAGCATAGTTAGATTTATGGGAAAATCTGTTCTTGAAGAGGATTTGAAAGGCAAAACTGCTAAAACTAAATAGAAGGAAATAAAGACATATATTTATATATGTGAAAAAATGTAGTGGAGAGCAACTCTCTACTACATTTTTTTGGGATTTTTATGTTATAATAAAATTACTACATATATATTGGGAGGTTTCTGTATGGCTAATATTTTAAGTGGAAAAGAAGTAGCTAAAAGTATAAAAGAAAATGTAAAAAAAGAAGTAGTTGAATTAAAAAATAGAGGGATAAATCCTACACTAGCGATTTTAAGAGTAGGCCAAAATCCCGATGACATTGCATATGAAAAAAGTATTTTAAAAAATTGTGATAGCGTAGGAATTGTTGGAAAAGTATATGAATTGGAAGAATCTATTTCTACTGAAGGCTTGTTAGAGATTATAGAAAAATTAAATCAAGATATGGATGTTCATGGTATACTTATTTTTAGGCCTCTTCCTAAACATATAGATGAAGAACTAATAAACAATACAATTAGTCCATTAAAGGATGTAGATTGTATGAATCCACTAAATTTAGAAAAGGTATTTGAAGGAAATATGGATGGATTTGCTCCATGTACTCCTAAAGCAGCAATGAAGATCATGGAATTTTATGGCATACCCCTAGAAGGTGCAAAAGTTTCAGTTGTAAATAGAAGTATGGTTGTGGGAAAACCTTTGAGTATGATGCTTTTAGGGAAAAATGCTACAGTAACTATTTGTCATTCAAGAACAAAAGATTTAAAAGAAGTCACAAAAAATTCAGACATAGTAGTTACAGCTCTTGGAAGAGCCAAATATTTTAATGAAGAATATTTTAATGAAAATTCATCTATAATAGATGTAGGAATTAGTTTAGACAAAGATGGAAATATTTCTGGCGATGTAGATTTTGATAATGTAAATACGAAAGTAAAGAGTATCACTCCTGTGCCTGGAGGTGTAGGTAGTGTGACAACATCTATATTGTTGAGTCATGTTGTAGTTGCATGTAAACATTTAAAATAGAGTCTTTTGACTCTATTTTTCTTTTTTTTACAAAACTAGTCATTTTTCATTGAAGGAATATATATAGGCTTTGTAGAATAGTTAATTTAAAATTCAAGGTCAGGAGGCGGTATTTTGCGACTTATTTTAGATACTATTGAGGATACTTTGATAGTTAAATTTAAGGGGGAATTAGATCATCATAGTACAGAAGAGGCAAGAGAGAAAATTGATAGTTGGTATTTGGATGAAGGAAAGAAAAATATTGTATTTGATTTAAGAGAGTTAAATTTTATGGACAGCTCAGGGATTGGACTTATCATGGGAAGGTATAAGATGTGTGAAGAAAATGGTGGAAAAGTTTCTATTGTTAGTTCTAGTTCAAATGTGATTAGAATATTACGTATGTCTGGAATTCTAAAAATAATTGAGCTATACGATTCTATAGAAAATGCTATAAATAATAGTTTAGAGAGGTGAGAATACTATGAACGATAAAAATTATATGAAGCTTGAATTTCTGAGCAAATCAACAAATGAGGCATTTGCAAGAGTAGTTGTGGCTGCTTTTGCTTCCCAATTGGATCCTACTATTGAAGAAATATCTGATATAAAAACAGCTGTGTCAGAGGCAGTGACTAATGCTATCATACATGGATATGAAGATACAGAAGGAATTGTTACTATAGAAGCTATAATAGAGAATCAAGAAATAGAGATATTAGTTTATGACAATGGGAAGGGCATAGAAGATTTAGAAAAAGCTATGGAGCCTTTTTATACGTCAAGACCTGAATTGGAAAGATCGGGTATGGGATTTACTGTCATGGAAACTTTTATGGATAAATTAGAAGTTGTTAGTCATATAGGAGAAGGGACAGTGGTTAAAATGAGGAAAAAGTTCCAAAGTCTTTCCAATAAGGAGTAGATACTATGGAGAATAGAGAATCTTATGAAAACAATCTTTTAAGCCATGAAGAAACTATGAAATTGATTCAACTGGCTCAACAGGGAGACGAGACAGCAAAAGAAAAACTGGTTTGTAGCAATCTAGGTCTTGTAAAAAGTGTTTTAAGAGGATTTACTAATAGGGGTTATGATATTGAAGATTTATTTCAAATAGGATGTATTGGTTTGCTAAAGGCTATTGATAAATTCGATTCAAGCTATGATGTTAGATTTTCTACTTATGCTGTTCCTATGATTATGGGTGAAATAAAAAGATTTTTAAGAGATGATGGTATGATAAAAGTCAGCAGATCTCTAAAACAAACTGCTACTAAGGCTAAATACGCTAAAGAAAGATTAACTAAAGAATTGGGAAGAGAACCTACAATACAAGAGATAGCTGATGAAGTTGATGTAGATAAAGAGGAAATAGTTGTAGCATTAGATTCAAGTTATCAGCCAGATTATTTGTATGATGTTATTAATCAAAGCGATGGTTCTCCGCTATATCTTATAGATAAATTAAGTAATGAAGAAGACGAAATAGATGTTATTGATAGTATACTTTTAAAGGAACTCTTAAATCGGTTGAAACCTAGAGATAGACAAGTGATAGTCATGAGATATTTTAGGGATAAAACTCAAGTTGAAGTGGCAGAAATGCTTGGAATATCTCAAGTTCAAGTCTCTAGAATAGAAAAAAGAATATTGGAAGATATAAGAAATATGTTGGTGAAGGCATGAATACATGCCTTTTTTTTTGAATGAAAATTAGATAAGTGCAAATACTAAAATTAGAATTTTTAAATTGGAGTGATAGAATGAAAAAAATCATAACCAAGAAAATAATTTTAGTTTTAGTTTTAGTATTATCTTTTTCAATAGGTTTAATATTTTATAGAACAAACAATTCTAACAAATCCGTTCCTAAAAAAGCAAAATTTGTAAACAGAATCGTATATATGATTTAGGAGAGTGAAAGATATGGATAAAGAGCAAATATACATAAAGTTAGAAACTAGGTATACTGCTGAGCCAAATAGCAGTGTATTGTTAACTGACGTAGCTGAAGTTTATTGTAGAAATTCTGATGTTCAAAAGTATCTTGAAAATTTAAAAATATATAAAGCAAAGGAAGAAGAAATTTCAGATTTTGTATCTGCTATAGATATTATCAATAAGATTGAAAATACAAGGAATGATGTTGAGGTAAATATGATTGGTAAAGAAGAAATACTTATTGAAGTAAAATCTTCAACGAAAAAAAACAATTTTTTCAAAATTCTTAAAGTATTGATTGTATGTATATCATTATTTTTAGGTGCAGGATTGGCGATAGTAAACTTTCATGAAGATGTAAATATGAAAGATTCTATGGAAAAATTATATTTTATAGTTACAGGGGAAGGGAAAAGTAATCCTCTTATAATGCTTATTCCTTATTCGATAGGTATAGGAATAGGTATGACAGCATTTTTTAGTTCTAATTTTAGCAATAAATCTAGAAGAAAAGAACCAGGGCCACTAGAGGTGGAGATGGATTTGTACAATAAAAATGTAGATGAGTTTATGATACAAAAGATTAAAGATACAAATAATCCTCTTTAGATGGTGGTGAAGAAATGATAAAAAATATTGTTCTTCTAATTCTTTCTATATCAGGAGGTGTTGTAGTAGGAAATGCAGCAGCAGCTTTTATTACATTGCTTGGAATCATACCTAGACTTGCTCAAATTTCAGATACTGATGAACATATAGTACTGTATCAAAGAGTGCTTACATTAGGAATGTTTTTGTTTAGTCTAATTTTTTGCTTAAATATTTCTTTTAAATTAAATAAATATATGTCAATATTCTTTGGGGTATTTTTTGGTATATTTGTTGGATTATCTGCATCTGCATTGGCAGAAGTATTAAATGTAATTCCTGTAGTAGCTAGGAAATTAGATTTAAGAGATTATGTTACTTATTTAATATTGGCAATAGTTATGGGGAAAGTGGTAGGTTCCCTTGCACATTGGCTAATAATCATAAAATGATATAGAAAGGAGTAAAACATGGATAAATTAAACAAAAAGGATTATCAGGAATACGCAGAAAGGAAAATTCCAAGGCCTACTTATTTTAAAAATATATTTTGGGCTTTCGTGATAGGCGGTCTTATATGTACATTAGGTCAATTAATTAGAAATTGGCTTATAGGGAGAGGATTGGATGAAAGTGAAGTTGCAGCTGGGACATCTATAGTTTTAGTTTTTTTAGGTTCATTTTTGACAGGTATTGGTATTTATGACAAGATAGCAAAGATAGGAGGAGCTGGTGCGGCTGTCCCTATAACGGGTTTTGCAAATTCCATAGTATCTCCTGCAATGGAGTTTAAAAGAGAGGGATATGTATTTGGGGTTGCAGCAAGAATGTTTACTATAGCGGGACCAGTACTTGTTTATGGTATAGGAAGTTCTACAATAGTTGGGATTATTTATATATTGTTGGGAGGAGGTAAATGATATGTCATTAAAAAAAATAGGCGCTCAAACTATTAAATTTGCAAATCCCCCTTCGATTATCAGTACAGCTACTATAGTAGGTCCCAAAGAGGGTGGAGGACCACTTAAGAATTACTTTGATTTAATTCTTGAAGATGACAAATGGGGACAAGAGTCTTGGGAAAAATGTGAAAGTAAAATGCAAGAGGAGGCTGTTAAACTTGCTATTTCAAAAGCTAATTTATCTGAACGCGATATAGATTACCTTTTTTCTGGTGATTTACTAAATCAAATCACAACTTCTTCTTATTGTGCTAGGCAACTAGGTGTGCCCTATTTTGGATTATATGGGGCTTGTTCTACTATGTCTGAATCATTAAGCTTAGGGGCTATGATTATAGATGGTGGTTTTGCTGACAAGGTAGCTTGTGTTACTTCGAGTCATTTTAGTACAGCTGAAAGACAATATAGATTTCCATTGGAATTTGGAACTCAAAGACCATTTTCAGCTCAGTGGACAGTTACAGGTGCTGGAGCATCTATTTTGTCTTTGGAAGGAAGTGGTCCTTATATCACATATATTACTACTGGGAAAGTTATAGATCTAGGCATAAAAGATGTAAACAATATGGGCTCTGCCATGGCACCTGCAGCTGTAGATACTATTTCTATTCATTTTAAGGATACAGGATATACACCAGATGACTATGATTTGATCATTACAGGAGATTTAGGTCATGTGGGGAAAGATATAGTTGTAGATTTCATGAAAAAGCAGGGATATGATATTTCCAAAGTATATACTGATTGTGGTATAAAAATATTTGATAGCAAAAAACAGGATACCCATGCTGGTGGAAGTGGTTGTGGTTGCTCTGCTGTAGTGTTTAATGGCTATATATATAATGAAATGTTGAATGGAAATTTAAATAAAGTGCTGCTTATTTCTACAGGAGCTTTGCATTCACCTACCATGACACAACAAGGTGAGTCTATACCAGGGATAGCTCATGCATTGACTATTTCCAATGAAAAATAAAACAGGAGGTGAAAATATGGAGTATTTAAAGGCTTTTATAGTTGGGGGGCTTATTTGTGCTATAGCTCAAATAATTATGAATACAACAAAATTGACTCCAGCTCATATATTAGTCATATATGTTACCTCGGGGGTCATTCTCACTGCTCTAGGTATTTATGAACCATTGATTAAATTTGCAGGTGCTGGAGCTTCTGTGCCTCTCACTGGATTTGGATATGCATTGTGTAAAGGTGTATTTAAAGGAGTAGATAAAAATGGGTTTATAGGGGTTTTTACAGGAGGATTAGAAGCGGCGTCAGGTGGAATAGCAGCAGCTATTATTTTTGGATATATAATGTCTGTAGTATCTAATCCAAAGACAAAAAACTAAGGAAGAATATCTTCCTTAGTTTCCGTTTTCATTCCCGTTATTTCCTGGATTTTGTTCATTCTGGTTGTTTTCATTTTTATTGTTTGGATTTTCAGTATTGTTTCCTGGGTTTTCATCAATGGGTGTTTCTTCTTCGCCGTTATTTTCTTCGTTGAATTGTTCATTCATCCATTCATCTATGGCATTTTCCTGATTGTGTACAGGACAAATTTCCCATGGTGCAGTATATTGATAATCTTTTGGTACAATACCATTGTGTTCTGAAGGATTATATGGTGGTTCTCTTTTTATGAATACTTTACTTTGAATAGCATCTTTAGGACAGTATTCATTTGCAATTTTACCTGTGGTTGTATCAATATCTAGTACTATATGGGTATCACAATGTTCTCTAGGTTCAGTACCTTTGGCAAATATTTCGCTTACAATTGTATTCCCCCTAGGGTCTCCACTGCACGTTTCTGAAGGCAATTTTCCAGATTGACTACATACACTTAGTTTTACTATATTTGGAGGCATTTCAAAACTTTTAGGTTCTAAATTTTCATGAGATTTTATCATTATATTTTTCCAAAGTTCAGCAGCCATAGCGCTTCCTTTTGTCAACTTTATAGTAGGCGAGTCATTTCCTATCCATACAGCAGATACATAATATGGAGTAAATCCTACAAACCATGCATCTGCATTTTCTTGAGTAGTACCAGTTTTACCTGCTGTAGGCATTTTTGGAATCTGTGCTCTTCCAGCAATTCCATTAGCCACTGTAGTTCTTAAAATATCAGACATTATATAAGCTATTTCTGGTGATACTACTATATTTTGTTTAGGATTATTTTCAATAAGGATATTGCCATCCTTATCTAATATCTTTGTAAAAGTTATAGGTTTTGTGTAAGTTCCACCATTTGCAATTGCACCATAAGCTGCCGTCATTTCTAGCGGAGTTAATCCTTTAGTCATACCACCAAGCCCTAGTGCTGCTAAATTTTCGTCATTATTAGCTTTATCTTCTGCTCTTGATACAAAGTTATCTTTTTCAGGATGTTCTTCATTAATTATCCCAAGGCGTTTTAAATATTCCAAAGAAGTATTTATTCCTATAGATTCCAGTACTTTTACTGAGTTTACATTTATAGATTGTTCTACACTATTTCTTAAAGTAGTAAGACCTCTATAGCCACTGTACCAGTTTTTTGGCCATAGTTCTCCATTTTCGTTGTAATGTGGAATATCATCTATTACAGAAGCTGCAGTGAATCCATTGTCGAGTGCTGGAAGATATACAGCAATTGGTTTTATAGATGAACCTGGTTGTCTTTGGGAAGAAGTAGCTCTATTTAAAAGTTTGTTTCCTTTTATATCTCTTCCACCAACTAGAGCTTTTATTGCTCCGGTTCTATAATCCATAATTACAGTTGCAGATTGTGGTTGCACAATTCCATCCTTGCTTCTATAGAAATAATTTGAATTAATAATCAAATGACCATTTTCATTAATTTTATAGAAATCTTCTTTTTGTGATAAAAAAGTATTTAGTATCAATATTTCACCATTTTCTTCTACTTTAAAACTATTTTCTGGCAAAGTTAAGCTGCCTACAGGATGAGTAACTAAATTTTTCTTATTATCAATAACATAATAATCCCCAATATCTAAATTATTTTTGTATGGAGTAATCTTTTTATTGTTTATAGCTATATTCCCATCTCGAATTTCAAAAGTTCCTTTTTCTATCACAAGATTGAAATTTTCATCAAATAGATTTTCTTGTTTGTAGTATATGATTTTTTTTCTTTCATCTACTATATTCTTTTTTTTGTCCAAAGACCAGTCAATAAGAACTGGGCCTTTCAATTTTTCAGGATTTCCAAATAATATTTCGGTAAAATTTGCATAGATATCTTCTACTTTGTGTTGCATATTTACATCCATAGTAGAATAGATCTTGAGTCCGCCAGTGTACAATTCTTTTTCAGCTTGCTCTCTAGTATATCCCAGTTTCTCTATCATTGCCTCTATTGCTTGTACTTTTACATAGTCTGTGAAATAAGAAGATATACCATTTATTTTCTTTTGTCCAGGTTTTAAAATTGCTTTAATATCTTGGTTTATTGCTTCATTATATTCTTTATCAGAAATATATCCAAGCTCTTTCATTTTACCTAAAACTACATGTTGTCTTTTAATGGCGTTTTTATTACTTATGACAATAAATTTTTCTCCAAATTTATCTATCTGTCCAATTTCTTCTTGTGTATCGCTATTAAAATCTTCAGGTCTAACTGTAAAGTATGGTGAATACTTTGAAGGGCTCTTGACTATCCCGGCCAAAAGAGCACTTTCTGCAATAGTTAATTCATCTACATTTTTTGAGAAATATGTCTGAGCTGCTTCTTGAACACCAAAGGCACCTTGACCTAAATCTATCCTATTTAAATAGGCTTCTAGTATTTGATCTTTAGTCAAAGCTTTTTCCATTTGCATAGCAAGATAGGCTTCTTTTATTTTTCTATCTAATTTTTTGTCATTGTTTAAATATAAGTTTCTTGCTAATTGTTGTGTTATAGTGCTAGCACCTCTGACAGTTGCCCCAGCTTTTATATTATCAAACATAGCACTAATTATACCTTTTGGATCTACTCCAATATGTTTTCTAAATCTTTCATCCTCTATTGATATAAAAGCATTTTGTAAATGAGGTGGCATTTTTTCTAAGCTGACAATAGTTCTGTATTCATCTGTTTGAATTTTTTCTATTGTATTGCCATTTTCATCCAATATAAATGAAGTTTGACTAAGTAATGAACCAATATTAGTTGGATCTATTTGTGGGGCATCTTTTGCAATAGCTATGACCATACCAGTTACTGTACCAATTCCAACTACAAGAATCATTAACAATATCAATAAAAAGATTTTAAGTCCATTTTTTTTCTTCTTTTTCTTCTTTTTCTTTTCA
Organism: Sporanaerobacter sp.; assembly: GCF_047830725.1. Lineage (NCBI taxonomy): Bacteria > Bacillati > Bacillota > Tissierellia > Tissierellales > Sporanaerobacteraceae > Sporanaerobacter > Sporanaerobacter sp. The sequence continues at coordinate 1,924,335 of NZ_CP181252.1, forward strand.
CTTTCTTGTTTTCTAGTATTATCTTCAGACATCAATATACCTCCTTAAATGAGAGATAGGTAAAATAATAGTTTAATTATACCACATAAAAAAAGCCTTGTTAACTCATAGGGTAGTTTCAATACTATTATAATATAAAATTTTAAAATGCACACTATTAACTTTATCTGCATATATTATATACAGGGGGGGACTTTTTTTGAAGCATAGAAACAAAAATAAAAGATTTATTGTATGGATAGTTTTGCCAGCTGTAATTATAGTATACATGTTCATCTATATAAACAACAATATAAAGGCTACTTTAGTAGCTGTTTCTGAAATAAGGGCTAAAGCAATTGCTACTCAAGCAATAAATGATGCAACATCTATAATTACAAATGACAATATAGATTATACTGATCTTATTTCTGTAAAATATGATGACAAAGGTAAAGTGACTCTTATGCAGGCCAATACAATACTTATGAATTCTATAGCCTCAGAAGTAGCTGTAGAGGTGCAAAATCAACTTAAGAATATTTCAAAATCAGACATAAAAATTCCCTTAAATAATGCTTTTGACATTCAAATAGTGAAGCTTCCAAGTATAAAACTTCAAATAGTACCACAGGGTGCAGTAACTGTAGATTTTGCCACTGAATTTCAAGAATCAGGAATAAACCAAACTAGGCATAGGATTTATCTAATAGTTATAGCTGAAATAAAAATTATAGTTCCATTGGTATCGGAAAATATAAAGGTTACTTCAAGTGTTCCTATTGCTGAAACTATAATTATAGGAGATGTACCAAATCAATATGTAAATGTGCCTAAAGATGATATACTAAGTATTATTAAATAATATTAGGAAAAAATCTTTAAATGTAATATAATAGTAGATGATCTAATAAAAATGGATGGTGATATTGTGGATTTTACACAGGATAAACTTGAAAAGGTACTTGTTGTAGGTGTAGATTTAAAAGATGAAAAGTATGATATAGACAATTCTATAAATGAATTGGAAGAACTTGTAAAGGCAGCTAACGGTGAAGTTGTTGAGAGAATTATTCAAAAGAAAGACAGAGTAGATGCAGCTTTTTATATAGGTAAAGGAAAGGCAGAGGAGATAAAAAACTATTGCTATGAATTGGATATAGATACAGTTGTATTTAATGATGAACTTTCTCCTGCTCAAATTAGAAATTTAGAGAATATAATTGAAAAGAAAATAATCGATAGAACTAATTTGATTTTAGATATTTTTGCCAAAAGAGCTACTTCAAAAGAGGGTAAACTCCAAGTAGAGCTTGCTCAACTTAAATATAGACTTCCAAGGCTTATAGGACTTAGGGATTATTTGTCAAGAGAAGGTGGAGGAATAGGTACTAGAGGTCCTGGTGAAATGAAATTGGAAACTGATAGACGTCATATATTAAGAGAAATTGGGAATATTGAAAAACAATTAAAGGAAATTGAAAAGGTAAGAGAAGTTAAGAGAAAAAAGAGAATAGATTCAAATTTGCCTGTTGTAGCACTGGTTGGGTATACAAATGCAGGAAAGTCTACTCTTATGAATAAGATGCTAGAGTATAGAGAAGATTTTGATGAACAAAAAGAAGTATTTGTCTATGATATGCTTTTTGCTACTTTAGATACCACATTACGTAGAGGAAAACTATTAAATGGACAAGATTTTCTTATAACAGATACAGTCGGTTTTGTAAGTAAATTGCCTACTCATTTAATTGAAGCCTTTAAGGGAACATTAGAGGAAGTTAAATATGCTGATTTGCTTCTTCATGTAGTAGATGCTTCAAATAGTGATTTAGACATTCAAATAAAAACTACTTATGATATTTTAAAAGATTTGGATGTTTTAGATAAACCTATAATTACTGTTTTTAACAAGATCGATATAGCAGAAATAGATAAATTGGTATATGATAACAAATTTATAGATAAAAAAGTATTCATATCTGCTAAAGAAGGACATAATATGGATGTTTTATTTAAAATGATTGAAGAAAATTTGCCTTTTGAATACAGAAAAGTAACTATGCGAATTCCTTATGATAAGCAAAATATATTATCTTACATTCTTGACAATTACAATGTAGAAAAAATTTTGCATAGAGAAGAAGGGACAGAGGTCTTAGTCAGCTTAAATAGCATAGATTTTATTAAGTATTCTGATTATATATTGGAATAGGTGATATTATGTACGAAGATTTATGGAAGAACATATCTAATATAGAGGATCATTATATAAGCTATTTTTTGTACAAAGAGGGAAAATCATTGGAAACTATAGCTATTATTAGAAGAATGTCAAAGGAGGAAGTGGAGAAGGATATTATTAGATGTAAGATAGAGCAGGCAAACAAAGATAATAAAAAAGAAGATGAACTGATAAAAATAATAAGTTTGCCCAAGAAAGAGAGATTATGCTATTTGAATGGTATGACGGATGAAGAAAAAGAATTGCTCTCCAAAGATATATATAAAAGGTATATAAAATTTAAAAATCCTGAAGATAGAATGATACTTATATGGTTAATAGGAGAATTAAAAGATGAAAGACTGATTCCTTTTTTGAAGATGGAGCTAAATAGCAAAAATGTCAATTATAGAAGACTTTCTTGCTCAGCACTAGGAAAGATAAATAAAAAAGAAACAAAATCTTTGCTGGAGGAAAAGTTGAAAGATGAAAATCCTCAAGTTAGGCAATATGCTATAAAGGCACTATCTTCAATTGGAGATGATGAAACTATAGAGTTGCTTAAAAGAATATCATTAAATGATGAGAAGGGGTATGTGAGAAGAAATGCTTTAGATACTATAGACAAGATAAGAAACAATATATAAATATGATTAAATATGTATTTATTACATAAGATAGTAGTAGGAAAATAATTTTCAGAAAAATGTTGAAATTCTTTCTATTTTGGGGTATGATTATAATAATAAGAAAAAGGAGGCTGATTGCCAATGATAGTGAGAAGCTGTGCTGGCGGTATAGTTTTCCACAATGATAAGGTATTCATCTTAAAAAATGAAAAAGGTGAATGGGTTTTGCCAAAAGGTAAAATTCGTAACAATTCTCTACCTACGGATACTGCTTTAAACCGTATCAAGTTTGAAGCAGGGATAGATGCAAAAATTGTGTCTACTGCAGGCGAGACTAGTTACGAATTTTATTCTTTATCGAGGAAACAGCCAGTATGTAATGTGATTACATGGTACATCATGGAGGCTCCTAGCAAAAAATATGAAGTGAATAAAGATGAAGGATTTTTGGATGGGGGATTTTTTAGTATAAAAGAAGCTATGGAAAGAATAACCTATAGTCAAGATAAATCTCTTGTAAATCTTTCTTTTAAAAAGTATTTAGTCTTTAAAGAATTCGAGAAAATGGAAGAAGTTTATGTTTAGGGCAGATATCTGCCCTTCTATTTTTTTTTGTTTTAATGGTATAATATATTTAGCTTAAGCATGAAAGGGGATTTAAATGAACATACGATATAAAACTATTCATAATATAGGAAAAGATGAAATAATTATAAATAAGTCTAGATTTATTGGATATGCTAAACCTATTGAAAATGAAGGAGAGGCTTTAGCTTTTATCGAAGAAATAAAAACTTTACATAAAGATGCAACTCATAATGTATATGCTTATGTAGTAGGAGATGACAACAATATTCAAAGATATAGTGATGATGGAGAGCCTAGTGGTACAGCTGGTATTCCTGTATTGGAAGTCATAAAGAAAGAGGATTTGAGAAATGTAGTGGTAGTAGTCACTAGATATTTTGGTGGAATAAAATTGGGAACAGGGGGACTCATAAGGGCATATACAAAAGGAGCAAAAATTGGATTGGAAGCAGGAAATATCATAGAAAAAGTACTTTTTAGGAAGGTCAAAATAAGACTAGACTATACTCTATATGGGAAAGTTGAAAATTATCTAAAAACTAATGGGATTATAATGATAGATACTATTTATGATGATGCAGTTAATTTATTGGTCTATGCAGATTATGAAGATTACAATTCGTTTATAGGAATTATAATGGATTTAACTAACGGTACAGCTATAGTTGATGATATTGGAGAAGAATATCTTTCCTTAAAAAATGGAGTAAAATTGGATTGACCAAAAATAGGCTTCTATAGCCTATTTTTTTGACTGAAAAGCTCATATATTCCTATAATCAACAGAAATACACTGAACAATTTTCTGAGCATATTTGAATCTATATTGGTGGCTAGTATTGAACCAATAATTGCTCCTGCAATACCACCTATGATGAGATGAATTGTTAGTTTTAATTCTATATTTTTGTTTTTTAAATGAGTGATTAGGGCTACAATTGCTATGGGGATAAATACAATTAAATTTATGCCTTGAGTTTCTTTTTGCGATAGAGTTGTAAAAAGTAATAAGGATGGTATAAGTATAGTACCACCACCAATTCCCATTCCACTGATTATTCCAGATAAAAATCCAATGATGAGTAGCTTCATTTTATCAACAACCTTATTGCTGCTAATATCATAAATGAACCAAAAATTTTTCTTAAAATATTTGTAGGAACTTTGTTAAGCAAGTTAGATCCTATAAAACTTCCTGCAATTCCACCTATGGCTACTTTAAATGCTACATCATATTTTATGATATTTTGTCTACAATATATTATAGTACTTATGATAGTTAAAGGAAGTATTACAGCTATAGCTGTTGCATGAGCTTTGTGATCATCTATTCCTAACAAAAATGTCATTGTTGGAACTATAATGGTGCCACCTCCAGAACCAAAAAGCCCATTTATAAGTCCAGTTATAAGGCCTATACTTATTATTTTAAGATTGTTTTTCTTCATATTTTCTCCTTTTAGAAACTTTATGATATAATATTATGAAAGTTATGTATTATATTTAATCTTGCCTAAATAAGTCAACCTTATTCAATATATTTAAATAAAAATTTTGGAGGTATAAAATGAAAGTTGCAAATAATATTATAGATCTTATTGGGAATACTCCTATATTGAAAATTTCTCATATTGTGGAAAAAGATTGGGCAGATGTATATTTGAAATTGGAATATTTTAATCCAGGAGGTAGCGTCAAGGATAGACCAGCATTATATATGATAGAAGAAGCAGAAAAATGTGGAAGATTAAAAAGTGGTTCTGTAATCGTAGAACCTACTAGTGGGAATACTGGAATAGGTCTTGCAATGGTTGGAGCTTCTAAAGGATACAAAGTAATATTAGTTATGCCAGAAACTATGAGTATAGAGAGAAGAAATTTGTTAAAGGCCTATGGTGCGGAAGTTCTTTTGACGCCAGGTGCTAGTGGTATGAGTGGTGCAGTAGCAAAAGCAGAAGAATTGGTTAGAGAAAATGAGAACTATTTCATGCCCTATCAATTCAGGAACAAAGATAACCCAAAGGCACATGAAAAGACTACTGCATTAGAAATAATAAATCAAATGGATGGTGCTATAGATGCTTTTGTTGCAGGTATAGGAACGGGTGGTACTATTACAGGTATAGGAAAAGTTTTAAAAAATGAAATACCAGATGTAAAAATAATAGGTGTAGAACCAAAGTCTTCGCCAATTATTTCTGGTGGCAAGCCAGGGCCTCACAAAATTCAAGGAATAGGAGCAAATTTCATACCTGAAATATTGGATGTTGATATACTAGATACAGTAGAAACTGTTTCGGATGAAGATGCCATAAATACTACAATTATGCTGGCCAAAAGAGAAGGGTTGCTAGTGGGAATTTCTTCTGGTGCAGCAGCTTTTGCTGCTTTAAAGTGGGCTAAAAAACTAGGTAAAGGTAAAAAAATTGTAGCTATAGCTCCAGATACTGGAGAAAGGTATTTGAGTACAGGTATTTATGAATAATATGGGGAGGAAAATATATGGAAAATGTTGAAAAAGTATGTAATGAAATAGTTGGATGGATAAAAGAAAGAGTAGAAGAATCAGGAAGTAAAGGCGTAGTTTTTGGATTAAGTGGTGGAATAGATTCGGCAGTGGTAGCGGGACTTTCTAAAAAGGCTTTTCCAGAAGATAGTTTAGGAATCATCATGCCTTGTCATAGCAATCCAATAGATGAAGAACATGGAATGTTGGTGGCGGAAAGTTTAGATTTAAAGACCATTAAAGTTGATTTGACAGATACTTATGATGTTTTTATGAAAACTGTACTAGATAAGGGGGAAAATAAATTAGCACAAGCAAATGTGAAGCCAAGACTTAGAATGACTACCCTATATTATTTTGCTCAATTAAATAACTATTTGGTAGTAGGTCCAAGCAATAAAAGTGAATTAACTGTGGGCTATTTTACAAAGCATGGAGATAGTGGAGTGGATATACTTCCTATTGCCTCATTTGTGAAAAGCGAAGTGAGGGAAATGGCTAAATTTTTAAACATTCCAGAAATAGTCATCAAAAAGGCACCTACTGCAGGACTTTGGGAAGATCAGACTGATGAAAAGGAAATGGGATTTGGATATGATGTGCTGGACAATTATATAAAGACCGGTTATGCAGAAGATGAAGTAAAAGAAAAAATTGAAAGGCTAAATAAAAGAAGTGAACACAAGAGAAAATATCCTCCAATTTTTAAATTTTAGATGAAATAAATTAAAGTATATGGTAAAATATTTATGCTAGTAATTTAAGGAGGTAGAAACAGTTATGTCAGGACATTCTAAATGGTCAAATATAAAACACAAAAAAGGCAAAGAGGATGCTAGAAGAGGAAAAGTGTTTACCAAATTGACAAGATATATAATGGTGGCTGTAAGAGAAGGTGGAACTGATCCAGAATATAATACTGCACTTAAAGCTGCTATTGAAAAAGCAAAAGCAGAAAATTTGCCAAATGACAATATAGAAAGAGCTATAAAAAAAGCTGCTGGAGATTTAGATGCAAGCAATTTTGAAGAAATTGTATACGAAGGATATGGTCCTGGAGGAATAGCAGTACTAGTATCTTGTTTAACTGACAATAGAAATAGAACTGCATCAGATGTAAGACATGCTTTTGATAAATTTGGTGGGAATTTAGGTCAAACTGGTTGCGTTTCATTTATGTTTGACAGAAAAGGTGTACTTGCTATTGAAAGAGATGATAGTATAGACGAAGAGGAACTTATGATGGAAGCTATAGAACTAGGAGCCGAAGATTTTACAAGTGATGAAAATGGATATGAAATTATTACTTCACCAGAAGATTTCAATAGTATAAGAGATGCACTAAAAGAAAAGGGATTCAATTTTGTGACCGCTGAAATTTCACAAATACCGCAAAATACAATTAGTCTTACAGAAGAAAAAGACATAAAAAATATGGTGAAACTCATAGAAAATCTTGAAGATAATGATGATGTTCAAGAAGTTTACCACAATTGGGAAATTCCTGATGATTTAGAAATTGAATAATCTTAAGTGTTTTTTGTGAAAAGGGGCTAACTTTAAATTAAAGTTAGTTCTTTTTTTGAATAAAAAATACTTTACTAAACATACTAAAAACATATAAATATATTTATAGAGGAGTGTTAAGATGGAAAATGTGACCGATTTTGAAAACATAAAAGAAAGATTTAAAAATGCAAGTGTAGATGAAAAGATTGAAATATATACAACAGTTCAAGGACTTACCGTAGAGCAATACAAAGAATTACTTAGAATGTTTCCTATAAAGTATTTGGATAAATTAGAACAGGCCATGTCATAGACCCGATTTTTCGGGTCTTATTTTAACTCATTCCTAGGAGGTATATATGAAAAAAGGATACTCAGCGCTATTAGGAATATTTTTACCTATATCTATTCTTTTTATATGCATTAGTCTTTTGGCATTCAATGAAAAATACTATGAAAGTAAATATTTACAATATAATATTCCCAATAGTACAGGGCTAGAGATAAATGAATTGATGAAATTGACCAATGAATTGTTTGATTATTTTAAAGGACATAAAGGTGAAAAATATTTAAAAAGATATTTTAATGAAAGAGAATTAGCTCATATAAGCGATGTTAAACTATTGTTTGATAAAGGATTTTTAATCAGAGATATTTCCATGACATTATTTTTAATAAGTTTTACTTATTTGTATTTAATAGATTTTAATATACTTATGAAGACTTTAAATTATTCTATTTGTAGTTCATTTTTAGCTATGGGTATCCTATATTTACTTTTGCATTTGGATTTTAACAAATATTTTACATATTTTCATTTGGCATTATTCAACAATGATTTATGGCTTTTAGATCCAAGTACAGATATTATGATTAGAATTTTTCCTGAAGAATTTTTCATTAATATTGTAAAGGATATAGGGTTATCATTTTTAATTTTTATGTCAATAATACTAATATCTATAAATTCATTGAAAGTGAGGATGAAAAATAAAATTGGATGATGATTTATTGGATAAAATGAGTAATTATATAAAAAAAATAAATAGGGACAAAAAAATTAAAAATTATTACTTGAAAAAAATGAAAGATGGCAAGGGATACAATGCTGTTGTAATTGACAGTGTTTTGATTAAATTGATACTTTCTATTGTATTCTTAATTTATTTGTTTATACAAACTAATAATATTGTTTTTTCTATAATTATTTCAATATCAGCACTTATTTTTGTTTTATATATAAGCTATTATTTTAAAATGCGAAAATTCAAGAAAAAAATACTTGATATAAACAACGATCTTAGCAAAAAGAAAATAATGAAAGAAATAAATACCTTTACAAATTATGAATTTATATTGTATGTAAAAAAAGTATTGGAAAATTATTACAATACATCTTTTGTTGAATATGAAAATGATATTGATTTGATAGGACAGATACATGACAAAATATATGCTGTTAAATGTATAAGAATTGCGCAGGATGAGAGGGTTACGACAAGAGATATTAAAAGTTTTAAGTATCATATGTCAATGATGGGGGCGGAAGAAGGAATTTGTGTCACAAGTTCTTATTTTGTTGAGGGGATAAAAGAGGAATATAAAGATATAGAGTTTATTGATTTTGAAAAATTACTTTTTATTTTAAAGAAAGTAAATATGTATCCATCAAAAGATGATATAGAGGAGATAATTATCAATAAATACAAAGAGAATAAAAATAAGGTTATGAGTGCTAAAAATCATGTTTTTAGTAGTGAAAAAGTATTTAGGTATTTATTTTTGGGTATGACTTTATATGTTTTATCTAAAAGTACGTCTTTTGGCTTATATTATAAGATTATGGCGATTTTTTCTCTGATTTTTGGACTTGTTTCAATATTTTATGGAGTAATATATGAAATGATAATTAAAAAACATATATATTGATTTTAATTTACAAAAACATTTTTTTCATGTATAATGCATATGAGAATAGACAGAGTAGATAGAGAGCGTTAAGTGTTAAGGGATGGGAAGTAGCCCTTAAACGAAAGATATTTTCTGCGGTTCTCTATTGCGTCCGCTGTCCATTAAGGAGCTTCCTTTCCTTTATGTGATAGCATGTCTATCACTAAAAGGAAAGGAGGTGTAGTCGTGGATAGAGCAAGAAAGGGTATAACTACAAGAAAATTGGTAATGGCTAGTTTTTTGACAGCTTTGAGTATAGTATTCACTAGATTCCTTTATTTCATGATTCCTCTAGGAGGATTGCCAGCCATAAGGCTTAGTTTTGGTGAATCTCCTCTAATGCTCAGTGGCATATTGTTTGGGCCATTGGTTGGAGGTTTAAGTGGACTTGCAGCTGATTTGATAGGAGTAGTTGTGAATCCTCAAGGAGCATATTTTCCTGGATTTACATTGAGTTCTATACTTTGGGGAGCTATACCAGGACTTATTTCAAATTTCTTTAAGAAAAATAAAATTGAAAAAGATTATAGTATTGTTAATTCTATCATTATTTTTCTTTTAGTTTTGGGCATGATAGGAGTTTTCTTTGAAGAAAAACTTTTATCAATAAATGAAGGTAAACTTTATCTTTATGAGGAACCTGTGTCATTATTGATTTCAATAATATTCATAATAGTATTTGGAGCACTTATATTTTTGCCAATATTTTTGAGAGGAAAAGAAAGTGGAAACAAGTTTTTTTCTTTTGACAAAGTAGTTTTCATGGTCAGTATTTCATATATTGTCATTTCCCTTGGATTAAATACTTATTGGCTATCTATAATATTTAAGAAAGGTTTCTTGGTTCTTTTTCCTGGTAGATTACTAAGTAGTTTAGCATGTATACCAATTCACTCTATGCTTATTTCAACTTTGCTTAGATATACCAAATATGCAATGAATGAGTAGGAGGGTTTTATGAAAAAGGTGATAGCCCTTATGGGTAGCCCAAGAAAAGGCCAAAATACAGATTTGATTTTGGACACTCTTTTAAAAGGCATGAGTGAAAATGATTATATTATAGATAAATTGTATTTAAAAGATTTAAAAATATATTCTTGTACTGCTTGTGGATATTGTGAAAAAACTGGAGAATGCGTAATAAAAGATGATATGCAAATAGTTTATAAATATTTTGATGAAAGTGATATATTTATATTGGCTTCTCCATTATATTTCAATACAGTCAGTAGTTTGTCTAAAATAGTTATAGATAGGTGCCAAAAATATTTTTCAATGAAATATTCATTGAAAAAGAAATATAGGAAAGATGAAGATAGAATAGGCGTTTTTTTGTCTGTAGGAGGAGCACCTTTTTCACATGATCAATTTGATGCTTCTGTGAAAACTGTTGATTTATTTTTTAAATCTATTGATGTAAAATATTTAGGAAACTATTTTGTTTCTGGAACGGATGATTTACCTGTTCAAAGTAGAGAAGAAGTACTAAAAGAAGTATGCAGTATAGGGAAAAATATTGAAAATATCAAAAACTTCTACCTTCATAGGTAGAAGTTTTTTGTAAAATATATAGGGTGGTGAAAATATGATTCGTTTTTTGACATCAGGTGAATCTCATGGAGAGCAACTGACAGGTATAGTTGAGGGAATTCCTGCAAATCTAGAAATAGATTTAGATTTTATAAACAATGAATTGAAAAGAAGACAAAAAGGTTTTGGTAGAAGTGAAAGAATGAGTATAGAAATGGATGAAGTAAATATATTATCTGGTGTATACAATGGTTTAACTACTGGAAATCCTATTGGTATTTCTATAGCAAATAGAGGGTGTTTAAAGGAATTATCTGAAATAACAAGACCAAGACCAGGTCATGCAGATTTTTCAGGAGCTATTAAATACAATCAGACTAATATTAGAAATGTATTAGAAAGAGCTAGTGCTAGGGAAACAGCTATGAGAGTAGCTATAGGAAGTATTTGTAAACTTATGCTTAAAAAATTTAATATTGAGATATATAGCCATGTCATAGAAATAGGAGGTATTAAATCAAAGAAAACTTTGTATTCAGGAACATTTTTGGATGAAATAAAAAATGCTGATTCTTCTCCTGTGCGCGTTATAGATGACAAAGCAGAAAGTGATATTTTAAAAAAAATACAAAAAACAGGAGATGCTGGAGACACTTTGGGGGGAAGTATTGAGATTGTAGCTAGTGGAGTTTCTATAGGATTAGGAAACCATATAAGTTGGGATAGTAAATTAGATGGGAAAATAGCACAGGCAATCATGAGTATACCAGGAATTAAGAGTGTGGAAATAGGTTTGGGGCATGAATTTAGCGGAAAATATGGTTCGGAAGTTCATGATGAAATTTTTTATGATGACAATGGATACTATAGAGTTACTAACAATGCTGGAGGTATAGAAGGAGGAATATCAAATGGAGAAGATATTATAATTAGATGTACTATGAAACCTATACCAACATTGAAAAAACCATTAAATAGTGTGGATATGGTGACTAAAAAAGTAGCGTTGGCTCAAGTGGAACGTTCTGATGTATGTGCTGTACCTTCTGCTAGCATAGTAGGGGAACATATGCTTGGAATTGTATTAGCCAATGAAATGATAGGAAAATTTGGCGGTGACAGTATAGAAGAGATGAATAGAAATTTCAAAGCATATATAAATTATTTATCAAGCAGGTGATGAGATGGAAAATGTCATTGGAGTTTCTTTATTTAAAGATATAAGACAATTTTTAAAAGAAGAAAATAAGAAGAATATTTTTCTCATAACTGATGAGAATGTGAGTGAATACTATTTAGAGGAGGTACTCTATTATTTATCACCTTTTAAAACCAGAGTGTATATTTTAGAGTCAGGAGAAAAAAGCAAGTGTTTAAAAGTTGTGGAAAATATTTATATGGAACTTATAAAATATAATTATGACAGGTCTACTACAATTATAAGTTTTGGTGGCGGTGTAGTAGGAGATATTTCAGGTTTTGTGGCTGCTACTTATTTGAGGGGAGTTGAATATATTCAAATTCCAACCACTCTTTTAGCTCAAGTAGATAGTAGTATTGGAGGAAAAGTAGGTATAGATTTTGGTAAATATAAAAATATGATAGGTTCTTTTTATTTCCCTATAAAAACTTTTATAGATATTAATTTTTTAAAAACTTTAGATAGAAGGGAAATGACTTCTGGATTGGGAGAAGTTTTAAAATATGGCATAATAAAAGATTATGATTTTTTTAGATATGTGAAAGGTAATATTCAAAGTATATATGATTTTGATGAGGAAATTTTAACAGAAGTTGTAGAAAAATGTGTATCTATAAAAACTCAAGTTGTAGCAATGGATGAGAAAGATAAGGGAATTAGAAAAATTTTAAATTTTGGACATACTATAGGTCATGGGATTGAATCACTTTATGATTTTAATAGATATAAACATGGAGAAGCTATTATATTGGGTATGATGTATGAAAGCTTTATTTCTAAAGAAATGGGTTTAATAGATGAAGAATATTTCTGTGAAATAATTGAAACCCTGAAAAGTTTAGTTGTACCAGTACATTTTTCCAATGAGAATATGACAAAGATATTGTCTAAAATGTCTCACGATAAGAAAAACCTAAATGAAAGAATAGTATTTGTTCTTCCTACAGGGAAAAACAAGGTAGATATATTTGACAATGTAAGTAAAGAAACTATAAGAAAATCTTTAAAGGGTGATTGGCTATGTTGAAAGGAGAAATAAGAGTACCAGGAGATAAATCCATATCTCATAGAAGTATAATGCTTGGTGCTATTGCTGAAGGTAAGACAGAAATAAAAAATTTTTTAGTTTCAGAGGATACTTTAGCTACTATAGAATGTTTTAGAAAAATGGGTGTTCATATAGATATGAAAGAAGATAATGTTCTAATAGAAGGGGTTGGTAAAAGTGGATTAAAGAGTCCTGAGGGAATATTATATTGTGGAAATTCAGGGACTACCATGAGGCTTATAAGTGGAATACTTATAGGACAAGATTTTCCTTCAATTCTTGTAGGAGACAGTTCTTTAAATGGTAGACCTATGAAGAGAATTATTTTTCCTCTTAGACAAATGAATGGAAATATTAAGGGGGTAGAAGATGAATATCCTCCCATTGAAATTTATCCATCTGAAAAATTAAATGGGATTTACTATAAAATGCCAATAGATAGTGCCCAAGTTAAATCAGCAATATTGTTAGCTTCTATTTATGCTCAAGGAGAGACTTGTATTGAAGAAAAAGGTTTTTCTAGAGATCATACTGAAAGAATGCTAAAATATTTTGGTGCTTATATATGTAAAATTGATAAATTAATTTATATGAAAGATAATGCTAAATTAAAAGGGAAAAATTTATTTGTTCCAGGAGATATTTCGTCAGCTGCATTTTTTATAGTTGGAGCTTTGACGTTGAAGGGTTCGGATATTTTGATTAGAGATGTAGGAATAAACAAAAGCAGGATAGGTATTTTGGAAGCATTGAAGGAAATGGGGGGAGATATTGAGATTCAAAATAAAAGAATAGCAAATTATGAGCCGATAGGAGATATAAGGGTTAGGTATTCAAAACTAAAGGGTATAGATATAAATGGAAGCAGAATAAGTACTCTAATAGATGAAATACCTATTTTGGCTGTAGCAGCAGCTCTTGCAGAAGGAACAACTACTATAAGAGATGCCGAGGAGTTAAAATACAAAGAAAGCAATAGGTTAAATGCTATGGCTGTTGAGTTAAATAAAATGGGAGCAAAAGTAGAAGAACTTGAAGATGGTCTTGTCATTGAGGGGGTTTCCTCTTTAAAACCAGCAACTTTGAATAGCTACAATGACCATAGAATAGCGATGGCCTTAAATATTGCAGCACTTAATGCAGATGGTAAATCTCATATACAACAAAGTGAATGTGTAACGGTATCGTTTCCTAGCTTTTTTGATAAATTGTACAAACTTTTAATCTAATGATTTGATTTTTATATTGTAAAGTCATATAATAATTACGGTAATCAATAAGAAAAAATATCTTACATAAACATGGGGAGGAATTTTTATATGAGAACAGAATTGCCAGCAGCTATGTCCAATAAACATATACATTTATCTCAAAGTGATTTAGATGTATTGTTTGGAACAGGATATGAGTTAAATAAGAAAAAAGATTTATCACAGCCAGGTCAGTTTGCAGCTGAGGAAAAAGTTGATATAGTTGGACCAAAAGGAACTTTAAAAGGTGTACGAGTATTGGGACCTGTTAGAAAAAATACTCAAGTAGAAATTTCAATTTCTGATGCTTTCACTCTTGGAATTGAACCAATGGTTAGAAATTCAGGAGATATTTTAGGAACACCTGGAGTCAAGATAGTTGGACCAAAAGCTGAAATTGAAATAAAAGAAGGAGTCATCGTAGCAGCTAGACATATCCATATGCATCCAGAAGAAGCAAAAGAATTTGGTGTTGAAAATGGAGATATTGTCAGTGTAAAAGTTAAAGGACTTAGAGGATTGGTGTTTGACAATGTACTTATACGTTCTGGAGAAGGACATAGACTAGAAATGCATATAGACATGGAAGAGGGAAATGCTGCAGGATTAAAAAATGGTGACATCGTGGAAATAATAAAATAATGGAGGTTGGGAATCTATGAAAAATATAGCATCTATGATTGATCATACACTACTTAAGCCAGATGCTACAGCTGAAATGATTGTGGACCTTTGTAGGGAAGCCAAGGAATACAATTTCTTTTCAGTTTGTGTAAATCCTTATTATGTAAAATTGGCTAAAGATGAATTGAAAGAAAGTAGTGTTAAAGTAGCTACTGTTATAGGGTTTCCATTGGGAAGTACTCCAAAGGAAGTAAAAGCCTTTGAAGCTTTGGAAGCTATAAAAAATGGTGCTGATGAATTAGATATGGTCATAAATATAGGAGCACTAAAAAGTAAAGACTATGATACTGTGAAGGAAGATATAAAGGCAGTAGTTGATGCAGCTAAAGGAAAGGCGCTAGTTAAAGTAATCATTGAAACTTGTCTTTTAAATGATGAGGAAAAAGTAAAAGCTTGTGAAATTTCAGAAGAGGCTGGAGCAGACTTTGTGAAGACTTCTACAGGGTTTAGTACAGGTGGAGCAACAGTAGAGGATGTAAAATTGATGAGAAAAACAGTTGGAGATAGATTAGGAGTCAAGGCTTCAGGTGGCATAAGAGATTATGATACTGTGAAAAAAATGATCGAAGCAGGAGCAAGTAGAATTGGAGCTAGTGCTTCCGTTAAAATAGTACAATCTATAGAAGAATAAAAAACCATAGTTTAACTATGGTTTTTTATAATCAATTTTATACTTTTTTATAATCAATTTTATACATTGAATCTAAATACTACTACGTCTCCATCTTGCATTATATAATCTTTTCCTTCTGAACGAATAAGTCCTTTTTCTCTGGCATGAGTATATCCACCACATTCAATCAATTCTTTATAGTTTATGACTTCAGCTCTTATAAATCCTCTTTCCATATCAGTATGAATTTTTCCTGCAGCTTGAGGTGCTTTTGTTCCTTTTTTGATAGTCCAAGCTCTTACTTCTTTAGGGCCTGCAGTTAAGAAACTCATAAGTCCTAGAAGGTTATAACTTGCTTTTATCAATTTATCCAATCCTGATTCTTTTAAATTCAATTCATTTAGGAACATTTCTTTTTCTTCTTTATCAAGTAGAGAAATTTCGGATTCTATTTTTGCCGAAACGGCTATTACTTCGGAGTTTTCAAGTTCAGCATATTTTTTTACACTATTTACATATGAATTATCTTCGTATCCTTCTATCAAATCATCTTCAGAAATATTGCAAATATATAAAACTGGTTTTAATGATAGAAGACTAAAGCTTTTAATTATCTCTTTTTCTTCCTGAGAAAAATCTAATGTTCTGGGAGATTTTCCATCTTCAATAGTCTTTTTTAGTGTGGCTAACAATTCATATTCTTTTAAATAACTTTTATCTCCTTTTAGAACTTTTTCAACTTTAGACAATCTTTTATCTATTATCTCTAAGTCTGCAAGCATTAGTTCTATATTTATAATTTCTATGTCATTTATAGGATCTATTCGGCCTTCTACATGGGTTACATTTTCATCTTCAAAGCATCTAACTACATGTGCTATGGCTTCTACTTCACGAATATGAGATAGAAACTTGTTTCCCAATCCTTCTCCACTACTGGCACCTTTTACAAGGCCTGCAATATCGAAAAACTCAACAGTTGCAGGCGTTATTTTTTCAGGATGAACAAGCTCTGCCAATTCATCCAATCTATGATCAGGCACAGGTACTATTCCTACATTTGGCTCTATTGTGCAAAATGGATAATTTTCTGCCTCTGCTTTAGAAGCAGTCAAGGCATTGAAAAGAGTGCTTTTTCCTACATTTGGTAGTCCTACAATTCCTAATTTCATCTAAATCTTCCTTTCAAAAAATAGTAATCATTCTCCTAAACAATTATATATTATCAATTTTGTTTATTCAATATAATAGATATTTTAATTAGATTTTATTTTTCTTAAAATATCTATTATATTTCATAAAATTTTCATAAATAGGACAATATATATTAAAGGAATTTTGTAAATGGGAGGTTATAAAACATGATAAGAAAAAAAACAAAAGTGATTGTTTCAACTTTTTTAGTAGTATTTTTAGTGTTTATAATGTGTAGTTGTAAAAAAAATGAGGTAAAAGTAGAAGAGGAAAACAATGAAAATGTGAGTACAAATGTAGTTGCAAGTAAAACAAATGAATTTGTAGAAATAGCAGAAAACATTGCAGACAATGTTGTTGATCTGATAGGCATAGAAGATGCCACTGCTATTATATATGATGATGATATTGTTGTGGCTGTAGAAATGTCAGATGAAAATACTTTAACTATTGGAATGAAGGGGATGATAAAAGATATTGTTATGAATAATGACAATACGATAAACAATGTATTCATAACGGATGATGCAAAAATTTTTGAAAAAGTAGATAATATAGAACAAAATTTAATAAAAGGTGAAGATATAAAAAATTATAGAGAAGAGATAAATAAAATAAAAAAGAGGATATCCAGTGAAAAGAATAATGAGTGAAATCCGGTCTTTAGGCTGGATTTTTTCATATAATGATTAATAAGCCATATTATTTATATAAATGTGATATTATGAAATAAAAAGATTTGAGGAGGGTGGAATTGTGTCATTGTCAAATTTAAGAGTAAATATAACTGAAGGTATGAACTTAAATCTTATTAAAACTGATAAATTAAAGTCAAATTTGATTAGTTTTTATATCATAATGCCTTTAAATCGCAAAGATGCTACAAAAAACGCTTTAATACCACTGGTTTTGAAGAGAGGAACAAAAAATTACAGTACAAATCTAGAACTTGAGAGAAAACTTGAAGAAATGTATGGTTCATCCATGAGTATAAATATAAATAAAAAAGGAGAAAGACATGTTTTGAGATTTACTATAGAGTTTCCTAAGGGTATGTATGTAAATGATGAGGAATATTTTACAGATGTGATAAAAATGTTAAGGGAAATAGTATATGAACCTTATTTAGAAAACAATTTTTTTAGTCATAAATATGTAGAACAAGAAAAAGAAAATTTAAAGAGAATTATTGAAGGAAAAATCAACAACAAGAGAGATTATGCCATAAATAGATGCATAGAAGAGATGTGTAGAAATGAAAAATACAGCGTATATGAATATGGTTATACTGAAGATTTAGATAAAATAAATGAAGAAAATTTATATGAACATTATAGATATATTTTAGAAAAATTCCCTATAGAGATATTTTACGTAGGAGAATTTGATGAAAAACTTATAGTTAATATAGCAAATATTTTTAGAATTGATAGGAGAAATATTGTTGAAGTTCCTAGGGAAAAAATTGCAAGTGTGATACAGACCAAAAATATGGTTTATGAAGACATGGATGTAAATCAAGGAAAGCTTGTTATAGGTTATAGAACTAGCCTTCCTTATGAAGATAAGTTGTATAGTAGTGCAATACTAGCAAATTATATATTTGGGGGAGGGCCAAATTCAAAACTTTTTAGAATGGTCAGAGAAAAAGAAAGTTTAGCTTATTATATTGGCTCAAGTATGTATAAATATAAATCTCTTATACTTATAGATGCTGGAATAGATGTAGATAA
Organism: Sporanaerobacter sp.; assembly: GCF_047830725.1. Lineage (NCBI taxonomy): Bacteria > Bacillati > Bacillota > Tissierellia > Tissierellales > Sporanaerobacteraceae > Sporanaerobacter > Sporanaerobacter sp. Next base: position 1,942,976 of record NZ_CP181252.1, read on the forward strand.
TTTAGAAAAAACTATAGAAATAATAAGAAAGCAACTAGATGAAATGAGAAATGGATTGTTTACAGAAGAAGAAATTAAAATAGCAAAAAAATCTGTATCTAGTCAAATGAAGTCTATAGTAGATAGCAATTATTTAATAAGTGAATATTTTTTAAGCAGAGTTATATCTAATGATAGTAGAACTATTGAGGAAATTGTAGAAGATATTTATAAAATAAATAAAGAGGATATCAAAAAAGCATCAAATACCTTTTATTTAGATACAATTTATTTTTTGGGAAAAAAGAATTGATGATTTAGGAGGGAATTTTTTTGGATAAAAAAGTATACAGGAACAACAAGATAAATGAAGAAGTTATTTCTTGTGAATTGGATAGTGGATTAAAAATATATTTTATACCTAAAAAAGGCTATAGCAAAAAATATGCAATTTTTGCAACAAACTATGGTTCGAATGACAATAGATTTATACCTATTGGTGAAAAAAATGTATTAGAAGTTCCACAAGGAGTAGCACATTTTTTAGAGCATAAATTATTTGAAGAGCCAGATGAAGATATAATTGATAAGTTTTCAAGACTTGGAACGGATGTAAATGCCTATACAAATTTTAATCAGACAGCATATCTTTTTTCTTGCACAGACAATTTCTATGAGAGTTTGGAACTTTTAATAAAATTTGTTCAGAATCCATATTTTACAAATGAAAATGTGGAAAAGGAAAAAGGAATTATAGCACAGGAAATAAAAATGTATGAGGACAATCCTGGATGGAGGGTTTTTTTTAACTGTTTAAGAGGAATGTATTATGAACATCCAGTTAAAATAGATATAGCTGGAACAGTGGAAAGCATACAGAAAATTGATGTAAATATTCTTTACAAATGCTACAATACTTTTTACAATCCTAAAAATATGATTTTAGTTATGACTGGAGATATTTCTTTTGACAAGGCAGTTGAAGCTGTTGAAAGAGTTGAAAAAAAAGATATAAATTCTAGTGAAGATATAGTTCGAATATATAATGAAGAACCAAATAGTATCAAAGAAAAATACATTGAAGAAAAGCTTATCACCTATATGCCTATATTTGCTATTGGATTTAAAGAAAAGGATATTGGATTTTTGGGAGAAAAACTCATAAAAAGAGAGGTGACAACAAATATATTGCTAGATATGCTATTTGGTCAAAGTTCAGAGTTTTATCAAGAATTGTACAATGAAGGAATCATAGATGGCAGTTTTGGAGGTCAGTATACTGGTCATGAGAACTATGGTCATTCTGTTATATCTGGTCAGTCTAAAAATCCTGAATTAGTTCTTGAAAGGATAATTAAGTATTTAAATGAATTGAAAAGTAAAGGCTTAAAAGAAGAAGATTTTTTGAGAATTAAAAAGAAAAGTATGGGTTCCGATTTAATGGGATTTAATTCAGTAGAATTTATAGCCAACAATTTTGTTAATTACTATTTTTTAGATTATCTATTTATAAATCTTTTAGATGTATATGATAAAATTACTTTTGATGATGTATTTCATAGATTTAATTCACATTTTGACAAAGATAATTATACACTATCAGTTATAAAACCAATGTAATTTGACTTTAAAAAAATTTACTTGTGTGTTATTATTAAAAGATACTGATAAATAGAAAGGGGGCGGTTTATATGGACCCTGTAGCTTTCACATTATTTGGATTAGAAGTTAAATGGTATGGGATACTTATTTCTAGTGGGATTGTTATAGGAGCATTGTTGGCATTTAGGGAAGCAAAGAGAGTAGGATTTAAAGAAGATGATTTAATTGATGTATTGCTTTATGCTATTCCATTATCTGTATTGGGAGCAAGACTGTATTATGTAGCTTTTATGTGGGACTATTATGGGAAAAATCCCAAACAGATTTTAAATTTTAGAGGTGGAGGAATGGCCATACATGGAGCTCTAATTGCAGCAGTAGTTACAGCAATTATATTTTGTAAAAAGAGGAAGGTGAATTTTTGGCAATTAGTTGATATATGTGCTCCTAGTATTGTTCTTGGTCAGGCTATTGGCAGATGGGGAAATTATATAAATCAAGAAGCCTATGGCACTCCGACAGATTTACCTTGGGGAATTGTGATAGATGGAGTAAAAGTTCATCCTACTTTTTTGTATGAATCCATATGGGACTTTTTAGTTTTCATATTTTTAATGTGGTATAGAAAAAACAAATCTAAAGTAAATGGAGAAACGTTTTTGTTATATTTAGCACTATATTCTTTAGGCAGGTTTTTCATAGAAGGTTTAAGGATTGACAGTCTCATGTTAGGACCTATTAGAGTAGCCCAATTGGTAAGTCTAGTCATAGCAATATTAGCAATGATTATATTATTTTATAGGAAGAAAAAAGCAAGTATTTCATAAAAAACTTGTCAAAATAAAGTGGATTTTTGTCTACTTTATTTTTTTTATGATTTTTTCCTAAGAAATTTGTCAAAAACAAGTGAAAATGGGCTAAAAGTCCTATGAAATATTCAAAAATTTTTTCATTTCATTGAAGGATTTTAAGAAACTATATAGAACTAATAAGAAGTGGTTTAAAGTGGTGAGAAGTGGTTTGAAATGTTATACTTTTGGGGTGAGATAGATGTTCATTGGAGAATATCAGCATACATTAGATGACAAGGGAAGAATTACAATTCCATCTAGATTTAGAGATGATCTTGGTTCTAATTTTATCATGACTAAAGGTTTGGATAATTGTCTGTTTATTTACCCTAAAAGTGAATGGCATGTATTAGAGGAGAAATTGAAATCCTTGCCTTTAACTAGTAGAGATGCTAGAGCTTTTGTGAGATTTTTCTTTTCTGGTGCTTGCGAATGTGAATTGGATAAACAAGGCAGAGTACTTATACCATCTAATTTAAGAGTTCATTCAAAGCTAGAAAAGGATGCAGTTATCATAGGAGTATCTACTAGAGTTGAAATATGGAGCAAGGATGAATGGAATTTGTACAATGAAGATGAAAATTTAAGTTATGAAAGTATATCAGAAAAAATGGCTGAATTGGGAATATAAAATTAGGAGTTGATATTTTGAATTTTGAACATGTGCCAGTTATGCTTAATGAGGTTTTAGAAGGACTAAATATAAAAGAAGATGGAATATATGTAGATGGTACTTTAGGTGGTGCTGGTCATTCTATAGAAATAGCAAAGAGACTTAAATATGGCAAATTGATAGGGATTGATCAGGACATAAATGCTATAAAAAAAGCTAAAACAGTATTAGCACCATATGAAAATAGAGTCACTATAGTTAAGAACAATTTCAAAAATATAAAACTTGTACTTGAAGATTTAAATATAGAAGGTGTTGATGGAATATTACTTGATTTAGGTGTGTCTTCTCATCAATTAGATGAGGAATCAAGGGGGTTTTCTTATCAAAAAGATGCACCGTTAGATATGAGAATGGATTTAAGTCAAGAGTTTTCTGCTTGGGATATAGTCAATAAATATAGTGAATTAGAATTAGAAAAGATTTTATGGGATTATGGAGAGGAAAAATGGGCTAAAAGAATTGCAGAATTTATAGTAGAAGAAAGGAAAAGTAGAACTATTGATACTACTTTGGATTTGGTTTCGGTTATTAAAAAAGCCATACCAAAGGGTGCAAGACAAGAAGGACATCATCCGGCTAAAAAGACTTTTCAGGCAATTCGTATTGAAGTAAATGGAGAATTGAAGATTTTAAAAAATGCAATAATAGATGCAACTCATATGTTAAATGCAGGTGGGCGTATATGTATCATTACTTTTCATTCACTAGAAGATAGAATAGTTAAAGATACTTTTAAAGAATTATATCAAGATTGTATTTGTCCTAAAGAATTTCCAGTATGTGTTTGCAACAAGAAAAGAGAAATAAATATAGTGACTAGAAAGCCTATTGTACCTAGTATGGATGAAATACAAACAAATCCTAGGTCTAGAAGTGCTAAGTTGAGAGTAGCTGAAAAAATTTAATGTTCTATTCTAAAGGAGGTGTGAATAAATTTGTTAGTAGCTAAAACTGAAGAAAACTATTATTACAATGAAAATATTAGAGAGAATGTTAGAAACAACAATGTTTCAGACAGAAGAAGAAAAAATACAAGTAAAAAAAGCAATTCTAAAAATAAGTTGCAATTTATTGCTTCTGCAATTATAGCTTTAATGATCTGTTTATTAATATTATATAGATATGCACATATTACTCAATTAAGACTTGAAATCACACAATTGGAAAGTCAAAAAATAGAATTGGAAAAAGAAAAGCAAGATTTATTAGCTGAACTTGACAGAGTTAAAAGTTCTTCTAAAATAGAAGAGGATGCAAAAATAAAATTGGGAATGGATTATCCAACGGATGAGCAGATAGTTTATATTTCTATGGATGAAAATGTTCAGGATGATAAGGAAGTAGCAGAAGAAAATTTCTTTTTAGTTCAATATATTAAAAGTATGATGGATGCGGTATTAAAATTATTCTAGGAGGGTTAGTCGATGCCAGCACCTAGCAACATAACAAAGAAAAGATTAGTATTTATATTTTTTGCTGTATCTTTTATAACACTTTTTTTAACGATAAAGTTAGGATATATACAGATTGTAAAAGGAGAAGAACTAAAGAAGGGTGCTCTTGAGCAGCAAACTAAAGGCATTGAGATAAAAGCTAAAAGAGGAATAATATACGATACCAATGGGAAAAAATTAGCTATTAGTGTCAGTGCTTATACTGTGTGGTGTAGTCCAGCAGATGTAGAAAAACCTGAAGCTACAGCTAAAAAAGTTTCAGAAATACTTAATATGGATGAAGAAGAAGTATATAAAAAAATAACTAAAAGACAAAGAGTAGAAAAAATAAAGCAATGGATAACAAAAGAAGAGGCAGAAGAACTTAGAAAGGCAAATTTAAAAGGAATAGAAATAATCGATGACAATAAAAGGTATTATCCTTATGGAAGTTTTGCAAGCCATATTATAGGTTTTACGGATATTGACAACAATGGTCTATATGGAATTGAAAAAACTTATGACAAATATTTAAATGGTACACCAGGGAAATGGATAAAAAGCACTGATGCAAAACAAAGACAACTTCCTTATGGAAGTGAAAAAATGTATGAAGCTAAAGATGGACTAGGTGTCGTATTAACCATAGATGAAACAATACAACATTTTGCAGAAAAGGCAGCATTAGAAGCTTTGATTAAGAATAAAGCGAAAAATGTTTCTATAATTGTTATGGATCCCAATACTGGAGATATATTGGCTATGGCTTCGAAACCTGATTTTGATCCAAACAATCCGAGGGAACCTCTAGATGAAAACTTAAAAGAGGAATGGAAAAATCTACCTCAAGACGAACTTCAAAAGAAGTGGTATGATATGTGGAGAAATTTTGCGATAAATGATGCTTATGAACCTGGCTCTACTTTTAAGATTATAACTTCAGCTATTGGTCTTGAAGAAAATGTAGTATCTCCTGATAGCCATTTTTATTGTGGTGGATTTATTAATGATATACCTGGATCGAAACTAAAATGTTGGCGATATTACAATCCTCATGGGGATCAAACTTTTAAGGAAGGCGTTCAAAATTCTTGCAATGTGGTATTTGTAAATTTGGGAAGAAGAATTGGAAATGAAAGAATGTATAAATATATAAAGGCTTTTGGATTTGGTCAAACTACAGGAATAGATTTGACAGGTGAGCAAGCCGGTATTATTCCACCTAGTGCAGAAAACATTAAAGAAATAAATTTGGCTACTATATCTTATGGACAGGGAATTGCTGTGACTCCTATTCAACTTATAACTGCTATTTCTGCTGTTGGAAATGGTGGAAATCTCATGAAACCTAGATTGGTTAAAGAGTTAATAGATTCAGATGGAAATATTGTTCATAATTTTGAACCTGAAGTAAAAAGAAAAGTTATATCGGAAGAGACTTCAAAGCAATTGCTTGATATATTGGAATCGGTTGTTTCAGAGGGAACAGGGAAAAATGCATATGTTCCTGGATATAGAATTGGTGGGAAAACTGGAACAGCACAAAAGGTTATTGATGGGAAATATGCTCAAGGGAAATATATTTCTTCTTTTGCAGCCATAGCTCCAGTAGATGATCCTAAAATAGCTGTATTGGTTATAATTGATGAACCTACTGCCGGAGCTTACTATGGAGGAGTTATTGCTGGGCCTGTAATGGGTGAGATAGTAGAAGAAACTCTTAAATATTTAGATATAGAACCTAAATATACAGAAAAAGAAAGGGAAGAGTTTAACAATAAAGTAAAAGTCCCAGATGTTAGAAATAAAAATATAGTAGATGCTGGAAAGATACTTACAGATTTACAATTTAAGTACAATACAGAGACTATAGAAGTTACAGAAAAATCCATAGTCATAGATCAGTTCCCATTACCTGGAACAGAAGTAAGTAGGGGCGCTATTATAGATTTGTATTTAAATGATAAGAGAAAAAATTCGAATATTATAGTAATGCCTGAACTTACTGGTAAAAATAAAGATGAAGTAATTAAAATTTTAGACGAGATGAATTTAAAATATAAACTTAATGGGAATGGTACTGTTACAAGTCAGAAACCAAGTCCAGGTACAGAAATTGATGAAAATATAATAGTTGAAGTTGAATTTTCTGACATTAAAGAGTAATATATTAAAGGGCGACTTTATAGTTGCCTTTTAATTGATTTACAAATAAAGAAAAAACTAAAGAGGTGAAATCATGGAGCTTGAAACTCTTGTTAAAGGATTAGAAATTGAAAAAATAAATGGGAGTTTAGATAAAGATATAGTTGGAATTTGTTACAATTCTAGAGAAACAAAAGAAAAATATTTATTTGTTGCAATTGAAGGATTTAAAACAGATGGTCATAAGTACATAGAAGATGCTATAAAAAGAGGTGCTACTGCAATTATAGTTGAAAAAGATGTTGAAATATTAGATGAAGACATTACACTTATAAAAGTTAAAGATAGCAGAGCTAGTCTTTCTAAGGTGAGTTCTAATTTTTATGATAGTCCGTCGAAAAATATGGAGATGATAGGGATTACAGGTACAAATGGAAAGACTACTATTACTTATTTAGTGCAAAGTATTTTGGAATGTGCTGATAGAAAAACTGGAATCATTGGAACAATTGGAAGCGTTATAAATGGAGAATTGAAAAAAACTGAAAATACCACACCAGAATCATTGGTTATTCAAAAGTATTTGCATGATATGCATAGAGAAAAAATAGAGTATTGCGTTATGGAAGTTTCATCCCATTCATTGGATTTAAAGAGAGTTATGGATTGTAATTTTGATGTAGGTATATTTACAAATTTAAGTAGAGATCATTTGGATTATCATGAAACAATAGAAAATTATTTCAATGCAAAATTGAAATTATTTTATATGACTAGTAAATGCAATATAATAAATATTGATGATTTTTATGGACAAAAAATTGTTAAAAAAATTTCTTCAATTGATACTCCTATTCTTACCTATGGAATTAGAGAAAGTTCAGATATTTATGCAACTAATATAGAATATCATTCTAGAGGTGTTGATTTTGTATTAAATACACCAAAGGGCTCTATAGATATAAATTTAAATATTCCTGGTGAATTTAGCATATATAATTCTCTTGCAGCAGCTAGTTGTGGCTATTTTTATGGTATTGAGCTTGAAACAATAAAAAATGGTCTTGAAGCTGTAAAAGGGGTTAAAGGAAGATTTGAACTTGTTCCTACAGATAGAGATTTTACAGTAATAATAGATTTTGCACATACTCCAGATGGTCTTGAAAAAGTTTTGACTGCTATTGAAAAATTTAGGGAAGGAAGAATAGTTGTAGTTTTTGGAGCTGGGGGAAATAGAGATAAGACAAAAAGACCTATAATGGGGGAAACTGTCGGCAAGTATGCAGATTTTTTGATTGTTACTTCAGACAATCCCAGATATGAAGAACCAGAAGAAATCATAGATGATGTAGTAGAAGGAGTAAAAAAAGTCAATGCTAATTATATAAAGATAGTTGATAGGAAAGAAGCCATAGAATATGCTATAAAAAATGCAAAACCTAAGGATATTATTTTACTTGCTGGGAAAGGTCATGAAACATACACTATTATTAAGGACAATATAATACCTTTTGATGAAAGACAAATTGTCTTAGATACTTTAAAAAAATTGGATAATTAGTTTTATACAAGAGAGGAGAAATTACAATGATTGAATATACAGATGCGATAAGGATTACTGTTATTTCTTTTGCTATAACGATTATTTTGGGTCCAATACTTATACCACTTTTAAGAAAGTTAAAAATTGGGCAAAATGTTAGAGAGGAAGGTCCTAAAACTCACTTAAAAAAAAGTGGAACTCCTACCATGGGTGGAGTGATTATGCTTATTGCATTAATTATTACTACATTTACATCTGGAATGATGAATAGAGATATGTATGTATTGCTTTTATCTACTCTTGGATTTGGGCTCATTGGGTTTATTGATGATTATATAAAGGTAGCTAAAAAGAGATCTTTGGGATTAAAGCCTTATCAAAAACTTATTGGTCAAATTATATTGGCGACAATATTGGCAGTTTACCAATCTCATACTTCTGTATTGGGGACAAAAATACTTATTCCTTTTGCAGCAAATAAATATTTAGATTTAGGAGCTTTTTATGTGCCTTTCATTGTTTTTGTTGTAGTTGGCACTGTAAACAGTGTGAATTTAACTGATGGTCTTGATGGATTGGCTTCTGGTGTTACTTTGATAGTTCTATCTTTTTTTGGGCTCGTAGCTCTAAATTGGGGTATGACTAGTACTTCTATTTTTGCAGCAGCAATGGCAGGTGCATGTCTTGGGTTTTTGGTGTATAATTCTTATCCTGCTAGAGTTTTTATGGGAGATACAGGTTCTCTTGCCCTTGGAGGTGCTGTCTCAGCTATTGCAATACTTCTTAATTTGCCATTAGTCATTCCTATTGCTGGTGGAATATATTTCATAGAAGCTCTATCTGTTATTATTCAAGTCATATCATATAAATTGACTGGGAAAAGGGTCTTTTTAATGGCTCCATTACATCATCACTTTGAACAAAAAGGATGGCCAGAAACTAGAGTTGTAGCTGTTTTTTGGATTGCAACAGTTATACTTTGTTTAATTGGAATTGTAAGTGTAAATTAAATTAGAAAGCTAGGTGTTTGAAATGGATTTAAAAAATAAAAATGTACTTATTTTAGGATTAGGAATTAGCGGCGTTTCTACTGTTAAAGCTCTAGACAAATTGGGAGCAAATATTGTTATAAGCGATGCAAAAAAAGAAGAAGAACTAAAAGATTTTCTGGAAGAGATAGATTCTTATGGAGCTAAATTGTATTTAGGAACAAATGATATACCATTAGATGATATAGATTTGATCATAAAAAGTCCTGGAATTCCATTAGGGTTGCCTATTATACAAAAAGCCGAAAAACTTAATATTGAAGTTATGACTGATATAGAACTTGCCTATAGATTGAATATTAAAAATAAATTTATAGCTATTACTGGTACCAATGGGAAAACTACAACAACTACTTTGACAGGTGAATTTTTTAAAAAAGCTGGATATCCATGTCATGTAGTTGGCAATATTGGTGTGGGAATACTTTGGGAAGTAGTAAATTCAAGTGCTAATGATATCTTTGTTATAGAAACTAGTAGTTTTCAATTGGAAAGCACAAAATATTTCAAACCTAAGGTGAGTCTCATTATAAATATCACTCCTGATCATATAAATTGGCATGGTTCTTATGAAAAATATATAGAGGCAAAGAAAAAAATACTTATAAAGCAAGATAGTGAAGACTATACTGTATTAAATTATGATAATGATATTTTAAGAAGCATTAAAAATGAATTGCATTCAAATGTTATATGGTTTAGCACAAACAATACTTTAGATAGTGGTGTATATATAGATGGAGACTATATAGTTATAAATACTGGAAGTGAAAAAATAAAGGTTATGCCTTGGAATGAAATAAAAATTCCTGGTAAGCACAATCTAGAAAATGCACTAGGAAGTATAGCTATTGGATATGCTATGGGAATAGATATTGATACTATGGCTAATGTACTTAGAACCTTTGAAGGAGTAGAACACAGAATAGAATATGTAACTACTATAGATGGAATAAAGTTTTACAATGATTCAAAAGGAACCAATCCAGATGCAAGCATTAAAGCAGTTGAAGCTCTTAAAGGACCAATTGTACTTATAGCAGGTGGTATGGACAAAGGGACTGAATTTGATGATTTTGTTAAATCATTTGATGGAAAGGTTAAGTCTTTGGTGCTTTTAGGAGAAACTAAAGAAAAAATTAAACAAACTGCAATTAATCATGGCTTTAATAATATATATATAGTAAATAATATGAAAGAAGCAGTAAATAAGTGTTTTGAGCTAGCTGAAAATGGAGATGAAATATTGCTTTCACCTGCTTGTGCAAGTTGGGATATGTATAAAAGTTATGAAGAAAGGGGCAGGGATTTTAAAAAAGCTGCTTTTGAATTAAAGGAGGAAAAGTGATGGCGAAAAAGAGAGCTAGTGATTTTACTTTGCTCTTATCTACTATCCTATTGGTATTCATAGGAATTATCATGGTTTTTAGTTCTAGCTGGCCTGATGCAATATATAAGATGAAAGATGGATACTATTTTTTAAGGAAACAAATAATAGCCAGTGTATTAGGATTATTTATTCTATTTTTCTTTATGAATTTTAATTATAAAAAATTAGAGAAAATGGCTACTCCTATTTTCATTTTGTCATTGCTATCAGGGCTGTTGGTATTTACCCCACTTGGCAGGGAATTTAATGGTGCAAGGAGATGGGTATATATAGGCTTTACTACTTTTATGCCTTCAGATTTAATAAAAATAGGTTCTATAATATATATGTCATATTTTTTATCTAGAAATAGAGATAAAATCAAAAATTTAAAAAAAGGTGTACTGCCATCTCTTATCATTATAGGGATTTCATGTGGGCTTATAATTGCACAAAAAGACTTAAGTACAAGTGTTACTTTGGGATTGACTTTGATTAGTATGGTATTTGTAGCAGGAATTCAAATTGTATATTTAGTAGTTTTGGGTGTTATGGGGGGCTTTGGAATATATAAGGCAATTATGGCAGAAGAATTTAGAAAGATGAGAATGCTTGCATTTAGAGATCCTTTTTTATATAAAAATGACTATGGATGGCAAGCTGTTCAATCTCTTTATGCATTAGGTTCTGGAGGATTGTTTGGGTTAGGTTTGGGAAAGAGTAGGCAGAAATTCTTTTATATTCCTGAGCCATATAATGATTTTATCTTTTCTATTATTGGTGAGGAATTAGGTTTTTTAGGTTGTCTAACGGTTATATTATTATTCTTATTGCTTATATGGCGAGGGATAAAAATAGCACTGAATATTGATGATCTTTTCGGATGTTTTTTGGCTACTGGTATTACTGCACTTATTACAATACAAACTCTAATACATATAGCAGTAGTCACATCTTCTGTTCCTACAACTGGAATTCCATTACCACTTATTAGTGCTGGAGGTACTTCTCTTATACTATATATGGGTTCCATAGGAATACTTTTGAATATATCAAGGCATACGCAACTAGATAGGAGTTGAAGATAAATGAAATTTTTAATTACTGGTGGAGGAACTGGTGGACATATTTATCCTGCATTAGCCATTGCCAATGAAATTAAGGAAAGATATAAAGATGCAGATATATTATATGTTGGTACTGAGAAAGGTATGGAAAGTGAATTGGTTCCTAAAGAGGGTTTTAAATTTAAGACTATACGTGTACAAGGCTTTCCTAGAAAGCTTTCGAAAGATGCTTTTAAGGCGGTTAAAGAACTGTTTCTTGGAATAAATGATGCTAAAAAAATCATAAAAGAATTTAGACCAGATGTTGTCATAGGAACTGGTGGTTATGTATGTGGACCTGTAGTTTATGTAGCGAGTAAAAGAAAAATTCCTACTCTTATACATGAACAAAATGCATTTCCAGGAGTGACAAACAAAATTCTTTGTAGATATGTAGATAAGGTAGCAGGTAGCTTTGAAGAATCCAAAAAATATTTTAAATACCCTGAAAAAGTTGTTATTACAGGAAACCCAGTCAGGAAAAGTTTAGCTACAATTGATAGAGAAGAGGCCTATAAAGAGCTTGGAATTAGTCCAGATATTCCTTTTGTACTTTCTTTTGGTGGAAGTGGTGGTCAAAAAAAGTTAAACGAAGCAATGTATTATGTCATAAGTAAAAATGTAGATAATCCCAATATACAAATACTTCACATAACAGGGAAAAGATTTTATGATGATTTTATACAAATGATAGGTCAAGATAAAATAGCGATTAAAGATAATATAAAAATATTGCCTTATTTTTTTGATATGCCAAAGGGTTTAAACATTGCAGATTTAGTTATTACTAGTGCGGGAGCCATAACTCTTTCAGAGCTCACAGCTATAGGTGTTCCAAGTATTATAATCCCCAAGGCCTATACTGCTGAAAACCATCAAGAGTACAATGCTCGTGCTCTTGAAAAGCAAGGTGCTAGTATGGTTATTTTAGAAAAAGACTTGACAGGAGAAAGGTTAAATGAACTTATTTTGGAACTTTTAAATGATAAAGAAAGATTAAAAAACATGGCACTAAACAGTAAAAAAATGGGAAAAATAAATGCAGTCAATAAAATAGTTGATATGATAGATGATATGATAAAATAATTTCTCTGTAACACCTTTTTTAGAATATGCATACAATGTAAATATATGTTATACATAGTTGTTGCATATTTTGGAGGTGTGATGATGGGTAAGTATATAATTAATGGAGGAAAAAAACTGGCAGGAGAAGTTAATGTTTCTGGTGCAAAAAATGCAGTACTGCCTATTCTAGCCGCTACAGTTGTTGGTCAAAACAGGAGTACAATATTTAATACTCCCAATTTAAGAGATGTAGAAATAATGGAGAAAATATTACTTTCTATTGGCTGTATAGTAGATAGAATGGATAATATTATATATGTTGATTCGAGGCATTTAAATAGTTTTGTTATTCCTGATGATTTAGTAAGAGAGATGCGTTCCTCTATAATACTTATGGGAGCAATGCTTTCTAGATGTGGGGAAGTGATAATAAGTTATCCAGGTGGATGTGAGATAGGCCCAAGGCCTATAGATTTGCATTTAAAAGCTTTAAAGGAAATGGGGGCAACAATAGAAGAATCTCATGGTTTTCTTCATTGTAAATGTGAAAAATTAGAAGGATGTGAAATACAACTTGATTATCCAAGTGTAGGAGCTACTGAAAACACAATACTGGCTGCTGTAAGGGCAAGGGGAACTACAGTCATTAGAAATGCCGCAAGAGAACCAGAGATTGTAGATTTGCAGACTTATCTAAACAAATGTGGAGCTAAAATTTCTGGAGCAGGAACTAGCATTATTAAAATTGAAGGTGTTGATAAATTTAAAGATGTAAAGCATACAATAATTCCAGATCGAATAGTTGCGGGTACTTATATGACAGCTTCTACTATAACAGGTGGAGAAGTAGTTTTAAAAAACATTGAAACAGATCATATTCAAGCAATTGTAGCTAAATTGAAAGAAGCTGGAGCATTAGTTTATTATGATTCTAATTCTTTAAAAATTGTGGGTCCTAAAAAGCTAAATTCCATAGAAATGGTTCAAACATTGCCTTATCCAGGATTTCCAACAGATATGCAGGCTCAAATGATGGCATTATTAAGTATAGCAAATGGTACAAGTATTATTTCAGAAACAGTTTTTGAAAATAGATTTAAACATGCAGAAGAGCTTATACGTATGGGAGCTAATATTAAAATCATAGGTCGTGTAGCTGTAGTTAAAGGTGTAAAGGAATTGACAGGAGCAAAAGTGAAATCAAAGGATTTAAGAGGTGGAGCAAGTCTAGTTCTAGCGGGTCTTGTAGCTAAGGGAACTACAGAGGTAGATAATATATATCATATAGAAAGAGGTTATGAAGATTTGGACTTAAAATTAAGAGAACTAGGAGCAGATATTGAAAAAGTGAAATAGCAGCTTTTTGCTGCTATAATGCGAAGGGACAAGCTATTATAGGTGGTGCATTCATGGGTAAAAAGGAAAGAATAGATAAAAGAATCAAGAGGAAAAGAAGAAAAATTGTATTTATAATTTTATTGCTGTTATTTGGAATATTTTTGGTAGTTTCTTTTAAGACGACTTTTTTTAATATATCTAATATTGAAGTCATTGGAAATAAAAAGATTTCCAACGATAAGGTAATCAAAGCTTCTGGCAATCCAATGCGAGAAAATATTTTCAAAGTAAGTTCTGGTGAAATTGAGAAGAATTTAAAAAAACATCCCTATATAAAAGAAGCAGTTGTGAAAAGAAGACTTCCAAACAAATTAATAATTGAAATAGAAGAAAGAAATGAAAAATTTATAATATCTCATGGAGGTTCAAATGTTTATTTAGATGTTGACGGAATTGTGCTTAAGATTGATTCAGAGCCTAACAACAAATTAACTATATTGAAAGGTGCAAATATAGATAAGCCGGATGTAGGGTATAAGATAACAAGTGAAAATGAAGAATTTGTAGATAATATATTAGGTTTTATAGATATTAGCAATAAGACGAATTTGTTAAATGAAATAAATACCATTGATGTTTCTAACGGTGACAATATTATTATGGAATTGAAGGATGGTGTTCTTGTTGATTTTGGACCATTAAATAATGTAGAATATAAATTAAGGTATATAAAAGAAATTTTAAATGATTTAAATGTAAAAGATATTCCTTGTAGATATATTTATTTAAATAAAGGAGAAAATCCTATTGTTGTAACTGATAATGAGCGGGAGGATTCAAATGAAGAACAATAAAGGTCAAATAGCTATTATGTTGGTGTGCATATTCCTTGGAATTATTTTAGCTATACAAATTAAAACTGTAAATGAAACTGTAGGTGAAGGAGTATTACCTACTCAGAGGGCTCAACAGTTAGGTTTGGAGCTAAAAAAGCTGCAAGATGAAAAGCAAGCTTTAACTAGAGAATTAAATGAGGTAGAGAGTAAAATAAATAAGTATGAGAAAAATGAGGCAGATAAAAGTGTATATACAGAAAATTTATACAAGGATTTGGAAAAATATAGAATGTTTGCAGGATATTCAGATGTAGAAGGTCCTGGAATAGTTTTGGAGATAAATGATCCTCCTATGGATGTACAGTTTGGAGAAGAATCAAGTATAGTAAATGAATTGGATATATTGTTGCAAATTATTAGTGCATTAAATGCTTCTGAGGCAGAGGCCATATCTATAAATGATCAAAGGTATACAGCTTATACTGAAATAGTTAGAGTAGGAAATCATATTGAAATAAATGGGGTATCTATTAGTCCGCCTATAGTTATTAAGGCTATTGGAGATCCAGCATTGTTGGAGTCTTCTTTAGCGTTAAAGGGAGGAATATTGTGGCATTTGGAATATTATACTGATTATATTGTTCAAATCAAACAGGAAAAAAACATTATGATCTCCAAATATAAAAAAACCAAAGAGTTTACTTATGCAAAGCCATTACCTGAAATAGCTAAATAACCCTAGGGGGATGAATATGAATAGAAAGGGCAATGTAAATCTAATACTTTTATTTTTTAGTATACTGTTGGGTTTTATGTTAGTGGTTCAGATGAAGCAACATGTTGAAAGCTATAATTTAGTTACTTTAAAATCCATACAGGTTAAAAAAAATGAGATAAGTAATTCCGAAAAAGAGATAGAGGAATTAAAATTGCTCATAAAAGAAAAGCAAGAGGAATTAAAAAAATTAGAAGAATTTAACGAAAAGGGCGAAGATATACAAGAACTAATTATAGAAGAATTAAACAAAAATAAAGTTATAGCAGGTTTTACTGCTATGGAAGGGCCTGGTATAGTTATAAAAATGCGAGACAATCAAAATATTGAAATAGTAGGTGCAGAGGCTAAAGATGATGTTATACATGATTCAGATATACTTGAAATTTTAAATGATTTGAGAGTAGCAGGTGCTGAAGCAATTAGCATAAATGGTCAAAGGATTATGCCCATGTCTGAAATAAAGTGTGGAGGTCCTATAATAAGAGTTAATGGAAAGAGTTTGGGAAGCCCCTTTGTTATAAAAGCTATTGGAAATCCTAAACAACTATATGCTGCCATAAATGCACCTGGAACGTATGGATATACATTGAAAAATGTATATAAAATATCTATAGAGTCAAATGTAGAAGATAAAATTCACATTCCTGCGTATTCTGAATATTTTAGTTTTTATTATGCAAAACCAAAAAAAGAAGGTGATTAAATTGTTTTATGCAATAATTGGTACTTTAATAGGTGTTGTAGTGGGATTGCTTTTGCCAATAACATATAGTCCAACTTATGCATTATATGTATCAGTTGCCATTTTGGCTTGTCTTGACTCGGTTTTTGGAGGAGTAAGAGCTAATTTGGAGGATAAGTTTGATGTAAAAATATTTATATCAGGTTTTTTTGGAAATGCAATACTAGCAGCTTTTTTGGCTTATATTGGTGATCGATTGGGAGTGCCTCTATACTATGCTGCGATTTTTACTTTTGGTGGCAGATTGTTTGAAAACTTTGCTACTATTAGAAGACTTCTTTTATTTAGAACCAAACAAAAACAATAATTTTTAATACTTCTATAGAAGTTTTTCTTATATCAAAACAATCAAAAAAATGATATACTTTTTAAAAGGCTATTGTTTTTTTGTCCAAAGGGGGCAGACTTATGGGTGAGCATATTACCTCCATTGATTTAGGAACATCAAAGGTTTGTGTTATTATTAGCGAGATAGATAAGAATGGTCAACTTCAAATAGTTGGAGTTGGAAATTGTCCTTGTGAGGGAATAAAAAAGGGTGTAGTTGTGGACATTGAGTCAACTTCCAATGCAATAAATTATGCTTTGGAACAGGCAGAAAATATGGCAGATGTCGAGGTATTTGATACTTATGTGAATATACCAGGTGGATATACAAAGCTCATAAGAAACAAAGGTATAATAGCAGTATCTGGGGAAGACAGAGAAATAAATTATGATGATGTAAAAAGGGTTTTAAATTCAGCAACAATTATTTCTATGCCTCAAGATCAGCAGATTATTGATATCATTCCTATCCAATACATAATAGATGGATATGATGAGATAAAAGACCCTATTGGGATGGTAGGAATCAGACTGGAAGCTGATGTTGATATTGTTATTGGTTCGTCTACTACAATATTAAATGCAGTCAAAAGTGTGAATGGAGCAGGATTGGAAGTACTTGGAATAGTCCCAGAGCCCTTTGCATTATCTGAATCTGTGCTTTCAAAAGATGAAAGAGAATTGGGAGTTCTTGTTATAGATATAGGAGCTGGAACTAGCGATTTTTCACTTTTTAAGAATGGACAATTAATCTATAATAATTTAATTCCTATAGCTGGAAATCATATTACAAATGATATTTCTGTTGGGCTGAGAATTTCTTACAATGAAAGTGAAAATATAAAGAAAAATTTAGGAATTGCCTATACCCCTTTATCTAGTGACAAGAATGTATTTGATATAAATCCTATTGGAATTAACGAAAAAGTACGTATTTCTGAATTGGAATTAAGTAGAATCATCGAGGCTAGAGTAGGGGAGGTTTTTGAACTTATAAATACTGAACTCATAAGGCAAGGTGTAAAACAAGAAATATTGACTGGAATAGTATTGACTGGAGGTGGAACGAGTAATTTTCCAGGAGTAAAAGAACTGGCAAATAAAATATTTAATTTACCAGTAAGAATTGGTAAACCTAAATATATTGGGGTTAATGATCCTATTTATTCAAGTGGAGTTGGACTAATTAATTATTCATTAAAGAGGAAATTTAATTATTATGTCGAATATAATAATTTAGAAGTCAGGAAAGGTAAAAATAGAAAAGGTTCTAGTAGCAGTATATCATCATTTTTTAAGAAAATTTGGGAGGAATATTTTTAGTAAATAAAGAAGGGGGTTTACAAAGTGTTTGACTTTGATGTAGATTTTGAACAATTTGCTCATATTAAAGTTATAGGCGTTGGTGGAGGCGGAAACAATGCTATAAATAGAATGGTTGAAGCAAATGTTAAAGGTGTTGAATTTATTGCAATAAATACTGATAGACAAGCATTGCAAACTTCTAAGGCTGAAATAAAAGTGCAGATAGGAGAAAAATTGACAAAAGGTTTAGGTGCTGGTGCAAATCCTGAGGTTGGAATGAAGGCGGCAGAAGAAAGCAAAAATGAAATTACAGATGCCATAAGGGGTGCAGATATGATTTTTATTACAGCTGGAATGGGAGGCGGTACTGGTACAGGAGCAGCTCCTATAGTAGCTGAAGTTGCTAAAGAAATGGGAATATTGACTGTAGGTGTAGTGACAAAACCTTTTACTTTTGAAGGAAAGAGAAGAATGGTACATGCTGAAAAGGGAATAGAGGAATTGAAAAATAGAGTTGATACACTGGTTACTATTCCAAATGATAGACTTTTACAAGTAGCTGAAAAAAAGACTACAATGGTAGAAGCTTTTATGATGGCAGACGAAGTTTTGAAACAAGGTATTCAAGGTATTTCAGATCTTATAGCAGTACCAGCTCTTATAAATCTTGATTTTGCTGATGTTAAGACAATTATGTATGATCAAGGAATTGCTCATATGGGAATAGGAAAAGCTTCAGGAGACAATAGAGCACAAGATGCAGCGAGACAAGCTATACAGAGTCCTCTTCTTGAAACTTCTATTGAAGGTGCAAAAGCGGTACTTTTAAATATTACTGGGGGAGGAGATTTAGGAATATTTGAAGTAAATGAAGCAGCAGATCTTATAAGACAATCTGTAGATCAAGATGCAAATATTATATTTGGAGCAGGAATAGATGAAACATTAAATGATGAGCTCAAAATAACAGTTATTGCTACGGGATTTGGAGAGAAAAAAACAAAGCAGATTGACGGTATGATGAAGACCAATGCTGATGATAGATTAAGAGCTAGGGAAGAGGTAGCTAGTAGTCAATTTGACATGGACGATCTTGATATTCCAACTTTTTTAAGAAGAAGAGAAAAATAAAGAATGTGTCGGAAAATCGTTTCTCAAATACGGGAAGCGATTTTTTTTCACCCTAGAAATGACATTATTTTCAAGACAAACATTATATAATAGACATATATTTAATAAATTATGAATAAGAGTAAAATATAATGAAATTTTAAGGGGGCTTTCGAATTGGACATATATGTAGAATACTTACTCCTAGAAAATGTAATCATTAACTATATTATACTATATGCTGTCAAAGCAGTAAGTAGAACGGATTCGAAAAAAATTAGATTATTTATTGCTGCATGTGTAGGTTCTCTTTATACTTTGGTTATTTTTTTCCCATCTCTTAATTTTATGACTAAATTTAGTGTTAAATTTTCTATATCTATATTAATAATAATTTTAGCCTTTAATCCCGAAAAATTTTCTTCATTTATAAGATTGTTGGCAATTTTTTATACTACATCATTTGTATTTGCAGGAGCTACACTGGGATTATTTTATATATTTAATTCTAATCTATCTCTTAAAAATGGAGCTTTTTATATCCAAGATTTTTCTGTTGAATTTTTAATATTAGGTATTTCTCTATCTTTTATTTTAGTAAAATATATTTTTGAATTTTTACAAATTCGATTAAATAAGAAAAATATTTTGACTAATGTAATTATCAATTTGAATGAAAAAAAAGCAGAAATAGTGGCACTTGTTGATACAGGAAATTCTCTCAAAGAGCCCATAAGCCAAAATCCAGTCATTATAGTGGAATTTCATGCTATTAAGGAATTGCTTCCTAAAAAAGTTCAAGATGTATTCATAGCTAATAAAGAATTAAATTTAGATTTAGATACTATTTCTAATGTCATGGTAGAAGTAAATAATGAAATTAAATTAAGAGTTATTCCTTTTAAATCTATAGGAAAAGAATATGGAATTCTTCTAGGTTTTAAACCTGATAAGATAATTATTGATAATGAGCGATGCGAAAAAAAGGTAAAAGAAAATGTATTGATTGGCATATACAACAACAAACTGTCTAGGGATGACAATTATATGGCATTGTTAAATCCAGAAATTTTATATTGATTGGAAGGTGATACTATGAAAAGGTTAAATAAATTTAGATTAAAGTTAAGTATAATATTATTTAAAATTGGCTCTAAACTTAAAATTTTAAAAGAGGTTTTTTATATTGGAAGTGGAGAAGTATTGCCTCCACCTTTAAAGCCAGAAGAAGAAGTAAGTTTAGTTGCACAAATGAAAGATGATGAAAATATAAAGAGTATTTTGATAGAAAGAAATTTGAGACTAGTTGTATATATTGCACGAAAATTTGAAAATACTGGTGTATGTGTGGAAGACTTGATTTCTATCGGTACTATTGGACTTATAAAGGCTGTAAATACTTTTAATCCTGATAAAAATATAAAGTTGGCTACTTATGCTTCTAAATGTATAGAAAATGAAATTCTCATGTATTTGAGGAGAAATAACAAATCGAAAGGAGAAATATCTTTTGATGAACCTTTAAATGTAGATTGGGATGGAAATGAGTTGTTGCTGTCAGATATATTGGGTACTGATGGAGATACAATATTTAAGTACTTGGAAGAAGATATAGATAGGGAATTGTTAAATCAAGCTATAGACAGATTGTCAAGTAGAGAGAAAAAAATAGTTGAACTTAGATTTGGTTTAAAAAATGGTCAAGAAAAAACTCAAAAAGAGGTAGCTGATATGCTTGGAATATCTCAGTCATATATTTCACGACTTGAAAAGAGAATTATAAAACGTCTCAGAAAAGAAATGAGTAAAATGCTATAGTTAATCTATTTACATTAATAATTGAATAAAAAAACATCTATGGGCAATAATTTTATTTTAAAAGGGGCAATAAATCACGAAAGGAATGAAGGACCCTATGCGAAACAATAAAGTAGAAATTTGTGGAGTCAATACATCAAAATTACCTGTTTTGACTAATGAAGAAATGCAAGAATTGTTTGTAAAAATTAAAGCAGGAGATATGGAAGCTAGAGAAAAATTTATAAATGGCAATTTAAGACTTGTATTAAGTATCATACAAAGATTTAACAAAAGGGGCGAGTATGTAGACGATTTGTTTCAAGTAGGTTGTATTGGCTTAATAAAAGCTATAGACAATTTTGATTTGAGCCAAAATGTCAAATTTTCTACTTATGCAGTACCTATGATTATAGGAGAAATAAGGAGGTATTTAAGAGATAACAATTCTATAAGGGTTAGTAGGTCATTGAGAGATATTGCATATAAGGCACTACAAGCTAGGGATCAGTTGATTTATAAAAATTCAAAAGAGCCAACTATCACTGAAATTGCAGAAGAATTAAATTTACCCAAGGAAGAAGTAGTTTTTGCCCTAGATTCAATTCAAGAACCAATATCATTGTTTGAACCTATTTATCACGACAGTGGGGATGCAATATATGTAATGGATCAAGTAAAAGATGATAAAAGTGAAGATGAGGTTTGGCTTCAAGAGATAGCCCTTAGGGAAGCATTGGATAGATTAAATGAAAGAGAAAAACTTATATTGAATTTGAGGTTTTATGAAGGAAAAACTCAGATGGAGGTAGCAGAAGAAATTGGCATATCTCAGGCTCAAGTTTCAAGGCTTGAGAAAAATGCATTAAAACACATGAGAAAGCTTATATAAATTCTACCATTACCTCACAAATATTTAGTAATATTTTATGATGGTTAAAGTGTATATATAAATAAGAAATAAAAAAGGTGGTGTGAGGTAATGGTTAAAATTTCTGATATGACAGAGAAAGAAGTTATAAATATAAGAGATGGCTCAAGAGTAGGTATCATTGATGATGTAGAGGTTGATTTAGATAAAGGTATAGTTACCGCAATAGTTATTCCAGCTCCAGGAAAGATATTTAATTTTTTTGGTAAAAATCAAGATTTAGTCATAGCTTGGAAAGATATATTGAAGATTGGAATAGACATTATTTTAGTGGATTTAAAAGAAGTGGAATAATACCTATTAGACAAACTAAAATCTATATATTATAATCAAAATAAATAGATTTTTATAAGAGGTGAGTATATGAAATGCCCTTTTTGTGATTATTATGAAACTAAAGTGATTGATTCGAGACCTACTGATGAAGGACAAGCTATTAGAAGACGAAGAGAATGTATTAAATGTGGTAAAAGATTTACTACTTATGAAAAGGTAGAAGAAATTCCTTTAATTGTAGTAAAAAAAGATGGCAATAGGCAAACTTATGATAGAAATAAAATACTTACAGGTATCATAAAGGCATGTGAAAAACGTCCAGTATCTATGCAAATTATAGAAGATATAGTGGATAGTATAGAAAAGACATTGTACAATTCAATGGAAAAAGAAGTGACGAGTCAACATATTGGCGAAATGGTGATGAATCATCTTAAAAATGTAGATGAAGTATCTTATGTAAGATTTGCATCTGTATATAGACAATTTAAAGATATAAATACTTTTATGGATGAATTAAAAAAGTTATTAGATGAAGAAAATTAGTATGAGGACTTTATATTTTAAGGTCCTATTTTTATAAAAAGAGGTGAAATGATGAGTTTTAATATTGTATCTAAAGAAGAAGTTTTTTATTATACAATAAAATCTTTTGATAATGTGGAGAATGTAGATCATCTCTTTTCTACTAGGATGGGATGGAATAAGGAAAACACATTAGAAAACATAGCTAAAGTATTTAATGTTGGACTAGAGAATATTGTAGTTTCAAATCAAGTGCATGGTACCAATATTGCTGTTTTAGAAGACATAAATTTTTATAAAGAAAACGTTTATCCTAATGGAGTGGATGGACTACTAACTGATAAAACTAATATTGTATTGGTTACTTATTATGCGGATTGTGTTCCATTGTTTTTTTTAGATCCTAATAAAAAAGTTATTGGATTAGCACATGGTGGTTGGAGGGGTACTGTACAAAATATAGGTGGGAAAATGGTAAATCTTATGAAAGAAAAATACAATTCGAGTATTGATGATATATTAGTGGCTATTGGACCTTCAATTGGTCCTTGCTGCTATGAAATTGGGATAGAGGTATATGATGAATTTAAAAAAAGATTTGAATTTTGCAATGAGATATTTAAATCTACAAACAAAAATAAGTGGCATTTGGATTTGTGGGAGGCAAATAAGAAAATTCTTATGAAATCAGGAATTCATGAAGAAAACATTTCTATAAGCAAATTATGTACCAGTTGCAATAATGATATATTTTATTCTTATAGAAAAGAAATGGGGATCAAAGAGAGAATGGTAGCAGCTATTGTGTTGAAATAACTGTTTTAAAAAACATATTTCAAGAGGTTGATAAAATGACGAAGAAGGAATTTAATGATATAGTACTGCAAAATGTTTTGCATCATGCTGATGTGGGGATTCATGCGATAGACAAAAATAGAAAAACTATAATATATAATGAGGCTATGGCTAAATTAGAGGGACTTGATGGGAATGCTGTATTGAACAAAGATATACTTGAGATTTTTCCTAGTCTGGATGAGGAAAGCAGTACTCTAATAAAAGTTTTAAATACAGGAGAAGCTATTTTAAATAGAACTCAAACTTATTTAAATTATAAGGGTCAAAAAATAACATCTGTAAATTCTACTATACCCTTATATTATAAAGAAGAAATAGTTGGAGCATTGGAAATTTCTCAAAATGTCACATATATAAAGAAATTGTCTGATCAATTGATTGATTTGCAAAATGAGTTAAGTACTGGAAAACAAGAAAACAAGAAAATAGGCATAAAAAAATATGTCTTTAAAGACATTATAGGAAATAACAAAGAATTGAAAAAGTCTATATATATTGCTAGAAGGGCAAGTGAATCTCCTTCTAGTGTACTTATATATGGTGAAACGGGTTCTGGAAAGGAGCTGTTTGCTCAAAGTATTCACTATGAAGGAAGTAGAAAGAACAAACCCTTTATAGCACAGAACTGTGCTGCTATACCTGAATCTCTCCTTGAAGGCATATTGTTTGGGACGGAAAAAGGTGGATTTACAGGAGCTGTTGATAGACCTGGCATATTCGAAGAGGCCAATGGAGGTACTCTCATGCTTGATGAGATAAATTCTATGGCTTTATCGCTTCAGTCAAAAATTTTAAGAGTGTTGCAAGAGGGATATATAAGAAGAGTTGGAGGAACAAAGGATATTCCAGTAGATATAAAAATAATTGCTACTACCAATGAAGAACCACTGGAAAGTGTAAAAAAAGGCACTTTGCGGAAGGATCTCTATTATAGACTCAATGTTATGTATATAAAAATTCCTCCATTAAGAGAAAGATTAGATGATATACCAATTTTATGTGAGCATTTTATCAAAAAATACAATAAAATTTTAAATAAAGATGTTTGGTTACTATCTGAAGAGGTGTTGTCTTGTCTTAAAAAATATCATTGGCCAGGAAACGTGAGAGAACTAGAAAATGCTATAGAATCAGCAATGAATTATATTTCTTGTGATGAGCATGTTTTGAAAAAGGAATATTTTATTTCTTGTGAACATTTATTTAGTCCTAGTAGTAGCTCAAAAGCTGTTTTGATAGATGAGATAAATAAGGATAAGCCTTTGCCAGAGTTATTAGAATCGATAGAACGAGCTCTTATTGAAAAGACATTGCTCCAAAACAAGTACAATATTTCTAGAACTGCAAATGACTTAGGAATAAAAAGACAAACCCTCCAACATAAAATTAAAAAGTACGAAATTTAGTGCAAAAAATATTGCATAAAAGTGCAATATTTTTTGCACTTTTTTATTAATTTTAAGAAACAGAAGTATAGTATTTATCGCAATTTTCTTAAAAATTCGAAATCTCACAAATTGGCAACAATATTGCATATGTATATGCATAGCGAAAATATTCAGGAGGTGTTTTCATGGAAAGAGAAAATGTGAAGGTTATATTGTGGGGATTTGGAGCAATGGGTAGTGGAATGGCTAATATGCTACTTAAGAAAAAAGGAGTAGAAATTGTTGGAGTATGTGATATGCATCCACAAAAAGTAAACAAAAGCATGTATGAGGTTTTAGGATTTGAAAGAGGAAATAGAAAAGATGTCATAATCGGGGATAGACCTGAAGAAATTATAAAAGAGGGAGCAGCAGATATTGTGCTTATTGCTACAGATTCATTTGTGAAAGGAGTATTTGACAAAATAAAATTTTGTCTTGAAAGAAAAATAAATGTTATAACCACTGCTGAGCAAATGGCATATCCAAAAGCACAAGAAAAAGAATTGGCTGATGAATTAGATAGAATTGCTAAGGAAAATGGTGTTACAGTTTTAGGTACTGGAATAAACCCAGGTCTTATAATGGATTTACTTGTGATATGTTTGACTGGAGCTTGTGAAAGTGTAGAAGAAATTGAAGCAGAGAGAGTGAATAGTTTGTCTCCATTTGGTCCTGCAGTTATGGAAGAACAAGGTGTTGGACTTACAGTTGAAGAGTTTGAAAGAGGTGTAAATGATGGTACTATTGCAGGACATGTAGGATTTCATGAATCAATCAGGATGATAACCGATGCTATAGGTTGGGAATTAGACGAACAAATAACTCAAACACAGGAACCAATAGTGTCAACTGTTTATAGAAAAGCACCTTTTGCTGAAGTAGAAGCAGGAAATGTTGCTGGAGTAAATATGCTAGGGTTCGGAAAGGTGGATGGAAAAGTAAAAGTAAAAATGATACATCCACAACAGGTAGAGCCAGAACTTGAGGGGGTTCATACAGGAGATTATATAAGGATAAAGGGTACACCAAATATCAGTATGGCTATAAATCCTGAAATTCCTGGTGGAATAGGAACTATTGCTATGTGTGTAAATATGATTCCACATGTCATAAATGCATGTCCAGGACTCAAAACAATGATAGATTTGCCTGTACCTAGAGCTATAATGGGCGATATGAGAGATTTAATTGAAAAATAGTTGATGAAAAGAGGAGATTTTGATGGATGCTAAAAAAGGTGATTGGGTAAGAATTCACAAGATAGTATTGAAACCAGAAGAAAGGTCACCCCATTTGCCAGAGGATACACAAAAAGTACCTTTAGAAATGTGGGATAAAGGATT
Organism: Sporanaerobacter sp.; assembly: GCF_047830725.1. Lineage (NCBI taxonomy): Bacteria > Bacillati > Bacillota > Tissierellia > Tissierellales > Sporanaerobacteraceae > Sporanaerobacter > Sporanaerobacter sp. The sequence continues at coordinate 1,969,393 of NZ_CP181252.1, forward strand.
TCTTTTAAATGATGTGGCCAATATAGGTGATGAAGTAGAAATTGAAACTTATATCGGAAGAAAGACTAGCGGAATTTTGATAGAGATAAATCCTTATTATACTCATGATTTTGGCAAATGTATTCCTGAACTTTTGTATATAGGCAGACAAGTTAGGAATATCCTTGAAGAGGTAGGTGAGAGAGATGACTAAAGATAAGAGTTTTGAAGGATTGATGGCTAGAAAAGGGGAGATAATGAAAAAAGCTGTAGGAATAGATTATGATACGTTTGAATCTGGAAGCATAGCCTTTGATTATGAAAGAATGATGAGAGAGACTGGTTATAGTCTACAAGAGATTGAAAGTATTCAAAGAGAAACTGGTGTTGGAAATACACCTATATTAGAACTTAAAAATTTGACCAAGTTGGCAAGAAAATTTGCACCTAGTGGAAAAGGAGCTAGAATCTTTGTAAAAGATGAAGCTTCTAATCCATCTGGAAGCTTTAAAGCGAGAAGAGCAGCTACAGCTTGTTATCATGCTCAAAAATTAGGATATAAGGGTGTCATTGCTGCTACAAGTGGAAATTATGGTGCTGCTGTTGCCAGTCAAGCTGCTATGAGAGGGCTTAAGTGCATAATAGTTCAAGAGTGCTATGATTCAAGAGGAATTGGTCAACCTGAAATTGTTGAAAAAGCAAGAAAGTGTGAAGCTTTTGGTGCCGAAGTTTTACAACTTACTGTTGGACCAGAATTGTTTTCTACTTTTTTGATGCTGCTAGAAGAAACTGGATTTTTCAATGCTTCTCTATATACTCCTTTTGGAATTGCAGGAGTAGAAACATTGGGATATGAGTTGTCAATGCAATTTAGGGAAAGAGAAGGAAGAGACCCAGATGTAGTGGTCGTGACAAATGCTGGTGGGGGCAATTTAACTGGAACTGCTAGAGGGCTTTTAAAAGCTGGAGCTCAAAGTCAAGTGGTAGGTGCTAGTGTGAATTTAAAGGGCCTTCATATGGCAAGTGATACTCAATTCAATAAAAAATCTTTTACTACAGGGCATACAGGATTTGGAATTCCATTTTCTACTTGGCCAGATAGATCGGATGTTCCAAGATCAGCTGCAAGACCATTGAGATATATGGATAGGTATGTAACTGTAAATCAGGGTTCTGTATTTTATATGACTGAAGCTCTAGCTCAATTGGAGGGAATAGAGAGAGGACCAGCAGGAAATACTGCACTTACTGCAGCATTTAAAATAGCTCAAGAATTAGATAAAGATGAAATGATAGTTGTTCAAGAAACTGAATATACTGGGGCAGGTAAACATATACAGCCACAGCTTACTTTTGCAAAGGAAAATGGAATTGAAATAAAAATAGGAGATCCGATAGAGGAAATACCTGGGGAGAATATAATATTACCCAAAGATCCAAGTTATATAGAAATTGAAGAAGTTGATTTAGATAAACTCAAAAAATCTTATATAAAAAAATGTATTGAAAATTTTAAGGTGGGTAAAGTGACAGAGGAGGATTTTAAATTTTTAGAGGAAGACAGCAAGTCAGATGCAAAATTTGTAAAAAATGTATTGGATGAGCTTGGTGTTGAATATTAAGGGGGTGTTTTAATTGAAAAGGGAAGATGATTTTCAAGAGAGGAGAAAGCATCTTGCAAATTTAACTGAAGAAGAACTTGAGCAAAGATTTTGGGAATTGGCAGAACAGATTGTAAATCCACTTGTGGATTTAGCATATAAAAATACATCTCCTTCAATAGAAAGATCCGTACTTTTGAGAATGGGTTTTTCTAGTTTGGAGGCTAATAGTATAGTCAATGGAGCGGTAGAAAGAGGACTTCTAGGAAAGGGAGCTGGGAATCTTGTATATAGATTGGCAAAAGAAAAAGATATGTCTATAAGAGATGCAGGACTTGCACTTTCAGAAGATACAATGTGGGAAGATGTGATAGATATATTTAAGGGAGGTGAAAATTGATGGAGCTTAAACCAAATGAAAAATTAGATATTGAAAATATATTGAAAGATTTAGATAAATATAGGCCTAGAAGGAGAGGCTGGACTTGGAGAAAGGGTTCAGATGAACCTATGAAAATAGGAAAGTTTGAATACTATGAGACTTCAGAGCCATTAAAACAAAGTCAACCATTGCCAGCTAGCAAATCTTTTGATTTTATAGATCCTCAACCAAATAATGTCATAACTACAGAAATTGCATCTGGAAGGTTTGAAGATGATATAAGACGTATGAGGATGGCTGCATGGCATGGTGCAGATCACATCATGGTCATCAGAACTGCAGGGCAAAGTCATTTTGATGGACTAATAGAGGGAACACCACAGGGAATTGGAGGAATACCTGTTACTAGAAAACAGGTACGTGCACAGAGAAAAGCCTTAGATATGATTGAAGACGAGGTTGGTCGTCCAATCAACTATCACTCTTATGTGAGTGGTGTTGCTGGACCTGAAATAGCAGTTATGTTTGCAGAAGAAGGTGTAAATGGAGCTCATCAAGATCCTCAATACAATGTTTTATATAGAAATATAAATATGGTTAGATCTTTTGTAGATGCTGCCTGTGCCAAAAAGATTATGTCTTGGGCAGATATGGCTCAAATTGATGGTGCACACAATGCAAATGCTACTGCTAGAGAAGCTTGGAAAGTCATGCCAGAACTTATGGTACAGCATGCATTAAACTCTATGTTTTCAGTTAAGGTTGGAATGAAAAAAGAAAATATTTGTCTTTCGACTGTACCACCAACAGCTCCTCCAGCACCTTGTATGAGATTAGATTTACCTTATGCTGTAGCCTTAAGGGAGTTGTTTAGCGAATATAAAATGCGTGCTCAAATGAATACAAAATATATGGAATCTTCTACAAGAGAAGCTACTGTGACTCATGTTTTAAATTTACTTATTTCTAAATTGACAAGAGCGGAAATTCAATCAACAATTACACCTGATGAGGGTAGAAATGTTCCATGGCATATATACAATATGGAAGCTATTGATACTGCTAAGCAAGCACTTATAGGTATGGATGGATTAATAGAAATGGTTGAAATAAAGAGAGATGAAGGAGAACTGGCAGAGAAAGTAAGAGAGTTAAAAGAAAGAGCAGTTTTATTTATGGAAGAAATCATAGAAGTAGGTGGATATTTTAAAGCTGTTGAAGAAGGTTTCTTTGTAGATTCAGGATATTATCCAGAACGAAATGGAGATGGAATATTTAGAAAGATTGATGGTGGAGTAGGTGTAGGTACAGTATATGAAAGAGAAAAAGATTATATGGCACCAGTTACAGCACATTTTGGATACAACAATGTGGCTCAATATGATGAAAATGCAGTAGATAATCCATCGACACTTATTGATGGTTGTACTTTTGAAAAGCCAGAAAAGATTGTGTATATTGATGAATTAGATGAAAATGATAATGTAAATATAAGATTGGAAGAAACTAGAGAATTAAGAGAGACTACAAAGTTGAAACCAGAAATGGAATGGATGGGTGATGGAATCATTCAAATTACATTGTTTTTACCTGCTGAAGAAAGAGTTGCTGAATTTGCAGCAATTGAAATAGGTAAAAAATTGGGTCTTGAGGATGTGGAAGTTATTCACAAAGAAATAATGCAACAGGCAGAAGGAACTAGAATTGAGTTAAAGGGCAGAGTACCATTCACCATAGATACTAAAGATTTAGTTATACCTCCAAAACCAGAAATAATGTCTGATGATGAGATTAGAAAAGAGATAGAAGCTCATCCTATGAAGATAGTAGCAGCAACAGTAGGAGAAGATGAACATTCTGTTGGCTTAAGAGAAATAATAGACATCAAACATGGGGGAATTGAAAAATTTGGGATAGAATGTCATTATCTTGGGACATCGGTGCCTGTTGAAAAATTAGTAGATGCTGCAATAGAACTTAATGCCGATGCTATACTGGCTTCTACAATTATTAGTCACGATGATATTCATTATAAAAATATGAAGAGATTAAATGAATATTGTATTGAAAAGGGTGTAAGGGATAAGATAATTCTTGCTGCAGGTGGAACTCAAGTTTCAAATGAAATTGCAGTTAAAAGTGGAGTAGATGCAGGATTTGGAAGAGGAACTAATGGAGCTCATGTAGCAACATTTCTAGTTAAAAAGAGAAGAGAGATGAAAAATGAAGATTGATATTTTAGTTGCAGAAATAGGTAGTACTACTACAGTTATAAATGCTTTTGATGGTATTCATAGCCCTTGTCCTATATTTATAGGACAAGGGCAGGCTCCAACGTCTGTATTAGAAGGAGATGTAAATATTGGACTAAAAGATGCAATTGAGGATTTGAAAAATAATTTAAAGATTGATAATATAGATTATGATGAGCTTATAGCCACCAGTAGTGCGGCAGGAGGACTTAGAATGACTGTTCATGGTCTAGTGTATGATATGACGGTTAGAGCAGCTAAAGAGGCAGCATTAGGGGCAGGAGCCAATATAAAGTATATTACTTCAGGCAAGCTTAGAAAAACTGATATAAAGAAGATTGTTGAAATAAATCCTAATATCATTTTAATTGCTGGTGGGGTGGATTATGGAGAAAGAGATACGGCAATTTACAATTCTCAAATAATAGCTGAACTAAATTTAAATGTACCAGTTATTTATGCTGGAAATATTGAAAATCAGGAAGAAGTAAAAGAAATTTTTGCAAATTCAAAATCAGAACTATATATAGTAGAGAATGTCTATCCTAAAATTGATGAGTTAAATATTGAGCCTACTAGAAAAGTAATTCAGGATGTTTTCGAAAAGCATATAGTTCATGCTCCAGGAATGGAGAAAATAAGAGATATGGTTACAGGTCCGATACTTCCTACTCCTGGTGCGGTGATGCTTTCGTCTCAACTACTGTATGAGGAATTAGGGGATTTGCTTACATTAGATGTTGGAGGAGCTACGACTGATGTGCATTCAGTGACAGATGGAAGTGAAGAGATTTCTAGGATTTTGATAAGCCCTGAGCCTAAAGCTAAAAGAACAGTAGAAGGAGATTTAGGTGTATATGTAAATATGCACAATATTGTAGATATAGTAGGAAAAGATAAATTAATGGAAAACTTAAGCATAAGTTCACAAGAATTAAAAGAAATTATAGCTAATCGCAAACCTATACCTGTAACGGAAAAAGAAAAAAAATTTGTTGAAGAATTGACCCATCATGCAGTAGCAGTAGCTTTAAAAAGGCATTCAGGTTCTTATAGGAATCTTTATGGGCCGAATGGGAAAAGAACTGTTGCAGAGGGAAAAGATTTGACACAAGTAAAATATATTGTTGGAACAGGGGGAGCATTGACTCGACTTTCTAGGAGATTGGATATAATGAAAAAAATCTCAAAAAGTAATAATGGAATGGAACTTTTGCCAAATGAAGATGTGACTATATTAATAGATAATGATTATATAATGGCTTCTCTAGGGGTACTTTCTATAAAATATCCTGAAGCTTCACTTAAACTTCTAAAGAATAGCTTAGAAATTGATTAAACAAGTCCAACAATATTGTTGGGCTTGTTTAAAATATAATATAAAAATGGGGGGTAAAAATGGAATATCCTAGAATTAAAATCAATTTAGAGAAAGTTAAAAAAAATACAGAGACAATAGTTAATAAATGTGATAAATTAGGTATAAATGTTGCTGGAGTAACGAAAGTTTTTTGTGCTGATCCTAAAATAGTAAAAGCTTATATAGATGGTGGAGTTAACTATTTAGCAGATTCTAGAATTGAAAATTTAATGAAATTAAAAGATATAGATATACCTAAAATATTGTTGCGATTACCTATGATTAGTGAGGCTGAAGAAGTAGTTCAATATGCAGATATATCTTTGAATTCTGAAATAGAAACTATAAAAGCTCTTTCAAAAATTGCTATGAGAAAAAATAAAATTCACAAAATTATTTTGATGATTGATTTAGGAGATTTAAGGGAAGGACTTTTTAAAGATGAAGACATATACACTACTGTAGGTGAAGTACTAAAGCTTGAAGGGATTAAACTTATAGGAATAGGTACAAATTTGACTTGCTATGGAGGAGTAATTCCAAGGGAAGAAAATTTAAGTAGATTGGTTGAATTGAAAAAGTCTATATCTAGAAAATATGGAATTGAATTAGAAATTATATCTGGAGGGAATTCTAGCAGTTTACATCTTGTGTTTGAAAACAAAATACCTAAAGGAATAAATCAACTTAGATTGGGTGAATCATTGGTACTTGGAAGAGAAACTGCCTTTGGAAATAGAATAGAGGGAACTTTTGACGATGCCTTTATATTGGAAGTAGAAGCTATAGAGCTTAAAGAAAAGCCTTCAGTGCCCATTGGAGAGATAGGAATGGATGCTTTTGGGAATAAACCTGAATTCATTGATAGAGGAATTAGAAAGAGAATGATATGTGCTATTGGAAAGCAAGATATAGATTTAGGGGATATATTGCCTTTAGATGAAGATATAATAATTTTAGGGGGAAGTAGCGACCACTTGCTATTAGATGTAACTGATAGTAAAATAGAATATAAAGTCGGAGATAAAATAAATTTTAAACTAAAATATGGAGGAATACTTAAAGCTATGACCTCTATATATGTAAAGAAAATATATGTTTAAAGCGAATTAGGTGATTAAATGGATTTATTTAGCTACAGTATGGAAAGACAATTGAAAAGGGAAGCACCTCTTGCTGAAAGAATGAGGCCTACAACATTAGAAGAATTTGTTGGTCAAGAGCATGTGCTGGGAGATGGAAAGTTTTTAAGAAGATCAATTAGTGCAGATAGACTTCCTTCTATGATATTATATGGTCCTCCTGGAACTGGGAAAACTACATTGGCTATGATTGTTGCCAACACTACAAATATGAAATTTGAGAAACTAAGTGCCGTTACATCTGGAGTGAAGGATATTAGACTTGTTACGGAAAGAGCAGAAGAAGAATTGAAAATGCATGGCAATAGGACTATATTGTTCATTGATGAAATTCACAGATTTAATAAATCTCAACAAGATGCACTATTACCTTTTGTTGAAAAAGGTATAATAATACTTATAGGTGCGACTACAGAAAATCCTTATTTTGAAGTAAATAAAGCACTTCTTTCTAGAACTGTAATCATAAAGATGGAACCCTTAAAAAGGGATGATTTAAAAAAACTTATTTTAAGGGCTTTAAATGACAGTGAAAAAGGTCTTGGAAAATTCAATGTAAATATAGATGAAGAAGCAATAGAATGTCTTGTAGATATAGCAAATGGAGATGCAAGGGTAGTGCTAAACTCTTTAGAGTTAGCGGTTTTAACAACTGAAAGTGATGTAAACAATACGATTTATATAGACAAAGATACCATAATTAATTCAATTCAGACGAAAGGAATTAAATATGACAAAAGTGGGGATGAGCACTATGATACAATTTCCGCTTTCATAAAAAGTATGAGGGGTTCAGATCCAGATGCTACTTTGTATTGGTTAGCAAAGATGATAGAAGCCGGAGAAGATCCAAAGTTTATAGCAAGGCGCATTATCATATGTGCCTCTGAAGATGTTGGGAATGCCGATCCTCAAGCACTTTCTATAGCTGTATCTGCTTTTCACGCAGTTGAAATAGTTGGGATGCCTGAAGGAAGAATTCCTTTAGCCCAAGCAGCTCTGTATATAGCTTGTGCACCTAAAAGCAATGCTTCTTATCTAGGAATAAATAAAGCTTTGTCAGATGTTAGGAACAATGAGATAGGAGGAGTTCCCAAACATTTAAAAGATGCTAGTTACAATGGAGCTAAAAATTTTGGCTATGGTCTTCAGTACAAATACCCTCATGATTATCCTAATTCTTTTGTTGTGCAACAATATTTACCTGATGAATATAAAGATAAAATTTATTATAATCCTACTAAAAATGGTTATGAAAAAATTATTAGTGAAAGATTGCATGAACTATTTGACAAAAATGAATAATAAAACTATAATGATGATAATAATAGTTTAAAGACAGTGAAGGGAAGAGTAGGTATAGTTGAAGTTATAGCGATTCGGTGATGGTGGAAGACCGATACTTAGGCTATATTGAAGAACATCCTAGAGTCTCTAACCGAAATTTTTAGAGTAGGCTTAGACGGATTCACACCGTTATATGTGATAGGTATATAGAAAAGTACCAAAATTAAGTGGCTATTTATGTAGCAATTAGGGTGGCACCGCGAACCTTTCGTCCCTTTAGAAGGATGAAAGGTTTTTTTGTACATTTTTATGAGAGGAGAGATAAAATGGAAAAACTTACTGTAAAAGAAATTTATAGAGAAACGGAAAAATATCTAAATAAGGATGTAAAAATTGAAGGATGGGTGAGAACTTTAAGGAGTTCTAAAGTATTTGGTTTTATTGAAGTTAATGATGGAACTTTTTTCAAGAACATTCAGGTTGTATTTGATGAAAATATGGAAAATTTTAAAGATATTTGCAAACTTCCTATTAGTTCATCTATAGTAGTTGAAGGGAAATTAGATCCAACTCCTGAAGCTAAACAGCCTTTTGAAATTAAAGCGACTAATATTTTAGTGGAGGGCTATTCTAACAATGATTATCCACTGCAAAAGAAAAGACATTCTTTTGAATATTTGAGAACAATAGCTCATTTAAGGCCTAGAAGCAATACTTTTTCTGCAGTATTTAGAGTGAGGAGTTTAGCTGCATATGCAATACACAAATTTTTCCAAGAAAGAGGGTTCGTCTATGTCCACACTCCTATAATTACAGCAAGTGATGCTGAAGGAGCAGGAGAAATGTTTAGAGTCACTACTTTGGATTTAGAAAATTTGCCATTAGATGAGAACAAAAAAGTTGATTTTAAAGAAGATTTTTTTGGAAAAGAAACTAATTTAACAGTTAGTGGTCAGTTGGAAGCAGAAGCTTATGCACTAGCTTTTAGAAATGTATATACTTTTGGCCCAACATTTAGAGCAGAAAATTCAAATACTGCAAGACATGCGGCAGAATTTTGGATGATAGAACCTGAAATTGCATTTGCAGATCTTCGTGATGATATGAACTTGGCAGAAGATATGATGAAATATGTTATAAATTATTGTTTGGAAAATGCAAAAGAAGAAATGGAGTTTTTTAATTCTTTTGTAGATAAAGGACTTTTTGGAAGATTAGAAAATGTAGTAAATTCTGATTTTGGATGTATAACATATACAGAAGCAGTTGATATTTTAAAGAAATCAGGAGAGAAATTTGATTATCCTGTAGAATGGGGAATGGATTTGCAGACTGAACATGAGCGATATATAACTGAGAAAGTATTCAAGAAACCCGTATTTGTTATAGATTATCCAAAGGATATAAAGGCTTTTTATATGAGATTAAATGATGATGAAAAAACTGTTGCAGCTATGGACTTACTTGTACCTGGAGTGGGAGAAATAATTGGAGGAAGCCAAAGAGAAGAAAGACTAGATGTGCTTGAGGGAAGAATGGACGAATTGGGATTAGATAAGGAGGCATATTGGTGGTATTTAGAATTGAGAAAATATGGTGGAACTAAACATGCAGGGTATGGTCTTGGATTTGAAAGAGCTATAATGTATATAACTGGTATGAGCAATATTAGAGACGTATTACCTTTCCCAAGGACGGTTAATTCAGCAGAATTTTAAAATATTGTTGATTTTATATCCTAAATTTGTTATAATACAGAAAAATCATATATAAACTTTGAAGAAAAGTAGTAGGTTTCAAGTTATTTAAAGAGAACTGTTGGTTGGTGCAAAACAGTATTAGCTAAAACTGAACTCGTTTCTGAGTTGTCAAAGTGAAAATAGTAGCTTTGACCGGTTGTAAGCCGTTATATTTTAAAGTGGGAAGATGAAATCTTCCAATTAGTGTGGTACCGCGGAGTAAACCTTTCGTCTCTAATATGACGAGAGGTTTTTTTATCTTTAAAAATATGAGGAGGTTTGAAAAATGGCTGAGTACAATCCAAATGTTATTGAAAAGAAATGGCAAGATATTTGGGAAGAAAAGGAAGTTTTTAAGACTAGTAGCGATAAGTCTAAACCTAAGTTTTATGCTCTAATAGAATTTCCTTATCCTTCTGGGAAAGGATTACATGTAGGTCATCCAAGACCTTATACTGCTTTAGATATAGTTGCAAGAAAAAGAAGATTTGAAGGATATAATGTATTATATCCAATGGGCTGGGATGCTTTTGGACTTCCAACAGAAAATTTTGCAATTAAAAATAAAATTCATCCCAAAATTGTTACAGAAAAAAATGTAGAGATGTTTAAAAATCAACTTAAGTCTATAGGCTTTTCTTTTGATTGGTCAAAAGAAATAAATACTACAGATCCAAAGTATTATAAATGGACGCAATGGATATTTTTGAAGATGTTTGAAAAAGGTCTTGCTTATAAGCAAGAAATGCCTATAAATTGGTGTACTTCCTGTAAAGTAGGTTTGGCAAATGAAGAAGTTGTAAATGGTACTTGTGAGAGATGTGGTGGAGAAGTTGTAAGAAAGGTTAAGAACCAGTGGATGCTTAAGATTACTGAATATGCAGATAGACTTATAAATGATTTGGATACAGTAGACTATATTGAAAGAGTAAAAACACAACAAATAAATTGGATAGGTAAATCTGAAGGAATGGAAGTGGATTTTCAAATCAGTGGCAAAAATGACAAATTGAGAGTTTTTACGACTAGACCAGATACATTGTATGGTTCTACTTATATGGTTATAGCACCTGAACATCCATTGATAGAAAAATACAAGGATGAAATTGAAAATTTAGATGAGTTAAGAGCTTATCAGGAAATGAGTAGCAAAAAATCTGATTTTGAAAGAACTGAATTAGTTAAAGAAAAAACTGGTGTTGAGATAAAAGGATTAAAAGCTATAAATCCAGCCAATGGAAAAGAAATTCCTATTTGGATTTCTGATTATGTACTTATAAGCTATGGTACAGGAGCTATCATGGCGGTACCTGGTCATGACAGTAGGGACTGGGAATTTGCAAAGAAATTTGGACTTCCAATAGTAGAAGTTGTAGCGGGTGGAAATGTAGAAGAAAGTGCATATACAGATACTGAATCAGGAATATTGGTCAATTCAGGCTTCTTAAATGGATTAGAAGTCAAAGAAGCTAAAAAGAAGATAAGCGATTGGCTTGTAGAAAAAGGTCTTGGAGAGAGAAAAATAAATTACAAGTTGAGAGATTGGGTATTTTCTCGCCAAAGATATTGGGGAGAACCTATACCACTAGTTTATTGTGAAAAATGTGGATGGGTTCCTGTTCCAGAAGAAGAATTGCCTGTTTTGTTGCCTGAAGTTGAAAGCTATGAACCTACAGACAACGGAGAATCACCTCTTGCTAAGATGAAAGATTGGGTAGAAACAACTTGCCCTAAATGTGGAGGAAAGGCTAAAAGAGAAACAGATACTATGCCTCAATGGGCTGGTTCATCTTGGTACTTTTTAAGATATATAGACCCACACAATGAAAATGAGTTGGCAAGTAAAGAAGAATTAGATTATTGGCTACCAGTAGATTGGTACAATGGTGGAATGGAGCATACTACACTACATTTACTTTATTCAAGATTTTGGCATAAATTTTTATATGATTTAGGAGTAGTGCCTTGTCCTGAACCATATAAAAAGAGAACTTCTCATGGAATGATACTGGGAGAAAATAATGAAAAAATGTCAAAATCTAGAGGGAATGTAATCAATCCAGATGAGATAGTCAATAAATATGGCGCTGATACATTGAGAACCTACGAAATGTTTATTGGAGACTTTGAAAAAAGTGTTCCTTGGTCAGAAAATGGAGTTAAAGGATGTAGAAGATTTTTGGAAAGAGTGTGGAGATTGCAAGATATCGTCGTAGAAGGCGATGTTTACTCTAAAGAGCTAGAAACCAGTATTCATAAAACTATTAAGAAGGTAACAGAGGATTATGAAAATCTTAAATTTAATACTGCTATAGCAGCCCTTATGTCACTATTAAATGAATTCAATAGTGTAGGTAAGATTACTCATGAAGATATGAGAACTTATCTCATTTTGTTAAATCCTGTAGCACCACATATTACTGAAGAAATTTGGGATAGATTAAACTTGGGCGGTATGCTACATGAGGCTACATGGCCAAAATGGGATAAGGACAAAATCGTAGATGATGTAGTTGAAATTGCTATACAAATAAATGGCAAGGTTAGAGGAAAGGAAACAATATCTATAGACGAGACAAAAGAGTCAATAAGAGAAAAAGTTTTGAAAAATGAAGGTACGAGAAAATATGTTGAGGGAAAAAATATAGTTAAAGAGATATATGTCCCAGGTAAAATATATAATATTGTAGTTAAATAGGCAAGGGATAATTCCCTTGCCTCAAACTATTTTATATGTTTGATTATTAAATTAAATTAAGTTTTTGAATTTGTGAAAATATGTTATAATTGAATTGCTAGTTAAAAAAGTATACCTATTATTTGGAGGTGCGATGTAATGAGAAAAATTTTAGTTACTGGTGCTTTAGGTCAAATTGGTTCAGAACTAACTATGGAATTGAGAAAAATATACGGAAATGACAATGTTGTAGCTAGTAGTAGAAGAATGAAAGAAGGTCAAGAAAAAGTAATTGAATCAGGCCCTTTTGAAATTGTAGAAGTGACAAATGCTGAACAAATTGCAGATGTTGTGAAAAAACATGGAGTAAATACAATTGTTCACTTAGCAGCATTACTTTCAGCAGTTGGAGAACAAAAACCAAATCAAGCATGGAATATAAACATGAATGGTCTATACAATGTATTGGAAGTAGCAAGAGAAGCAAATTGTGCTGTATTTACTCCAAGTTCTATTGCGGCTTTTGGTCCATCTACTCCAAAAGACAAAACACCACAAGATACTATACAAAGGCCAGAGACTATGTATGGTGTGACAAAAGTAGCAGGAGAATTGTTATGTGACTATTACTATAAAAAGTTTGGCGTAGACACAAGAGGAGTACGTTTTCCAGGACTTATTTCTTATGAAACATTGCCAGGTGGTGGAACTACAGATTATGCTGTACATATCTACTACGAAGCATTGAAACAAAAGAAATATACAAGCTTTATCAAAGAAGGTACTTTTATGGATATGATGTATATGCCAGATGCTCTTGATGCAATCATAGGTTTGATGGAAGCAAATCCAGATAAACTTATTCATAGAAATGCTTTCAATATAACTGCTATGAGTTTTGCACCAGAAGATATTGCAGCTGAAATCAAGAAACATATACCAGAGTTCGAAATAGATTATGATGTAGACCCAGTGAGACAAGCTATTGCAGATTCTTGGCCAAATTCTCTAGATGATAGTGCAGCAAGAGAAGAATGGGGTTGGGATCCAAAATATGATTTGTCAAGTATGACTGTTGATATGTTGGAAAAATTAAAAGAAAAACTAAACAAATAGATAAAATAAAAAGTCTTAGTTGAAATACTAAGACTTTTTATTTTATCTATTTTATCTGATTTACAATATCAAAATTGCTCCTATTTAAATACTATGGTATTAGAAAACAAATAGGATGGTGATTAAAATTGAAAAGAATATTAGTGACAGGTGGAGCAGGTTTTATTGGGAGCAATTTTACACGATATTTTTTAAATAAATATCGTGATTGTGAAGTTATAAATTTAAACAAATTGACTTATGCAGGAAATATAGATAATATAAGAGATTTGCTAGAAGATAAAAGACATAGATTTGTTAAGGGTTCTATAAACGATGAAAAACTGTTGCAACAATTGTTTAATGATAAAATTGACTATATAGTTAATTTTGCAGCTGAGTCTCATGTTGATAGGAGCATAGAAGATTCACTTATATTTACTAAAACAAATATAGTTGGAACTCATACTCTATTGGAAGTTGCTCGAAAACATGGGATAGAAAAATTCATACAAGTATCTACTGATGAAGTTTATGGTTCATTGGGAAGAGATGGTCTCTTTACAGAGAATTCTAATATAAATCCATCAAATCCTTATTCTGCAAGTAAAGCTGGTGCAGATTTGCTTTGCCTTTCTTATTACAAGACATATAAATTTCCTGTAATTATTACGAGGAGTTGTAACAATTATGGACCATATCAGTTTCCAGAAAAGCTTATTCCTTTGATGACGATAAAAGCAATAAAAGGAGAGAAATTGCCTATTTATGGCAATGGACAAAATATAAGAGAGTGGATTTATGTATTTGATCATTGTAGAGCGATAGATATGGTTATTGATAGGGGAAAGATAGGGGAGATATATAATATTAGTACAGGTGAAGAAGAAAGCAATATAAATATAGTGAAGGAGATATTGAGACTATTAAATAAATCAGAAGATCAGATTGAATTTGTAAGTGATAGGCGAGGTCATGATTTTAGGTATGCATTAGATAATACTAAAATATTAAAAGAAATAGGATGGAAACCTATTTATAATTTAAAAGATGGATTAAATGAAACTGTAAAATGGTATGAGAAAAACCAAAATTGGTGGAACAAACTAATTGATTAAGGGAGGAGTTTATACTATGAAGGCTCTTATATTGTGTGGTGGAATGGGTAGCAGGCTTTGGCCTGTGACTCTTTCCATTCAAAAGCAGCTTATTCCTATAGCAAATAAACCAATATTATTCTATATAATAGATTCTTTAGTTGAAGCTAATATAGTGGATATTGGAATTTTGTCAAATCAAAAAGAAGAGATTTTTAATAGAGCATTAAGCTTCTACGAAAAAAGAGAAAAAATAAAATACACTTATATAGATCAAGATAAACCAATCGGACTTGCCAATGCAGTTGTTTCCGCAAGGGGATTTATTGGTGATGAAAAATTTATCATGATATTGGGAGACAATATTTATCAATTTAGTTTGAAAAAATTTCTAGATAAATTTAATTCTGAAAAGGTAAACTGTAGTATATTATTGAAAGAAGTTGAAAATCCATCTCAATTTGGAGTAGCTGATGTTTTAAATGGTAAAATAGTAGATTTAGTTGAAAAGCCTAAAAATCCACCAACAAATTTAGCTATTACAGGTATATATGCTTTTGATTCAAATATATTTAAAGCATGCGAAAATATAAAACCTTCATGGAGAGGTGAATATGAGATAACAGATGCTATAAAATGGCTACTAGATAATAATTATAGTGTGACTTATGATATATTAGAAGGAGAATGGAAGGATTTAGGTGGCCCTGAAGATATATTGAAAGAAAATATGAATAAACTTATTGATATAGAAAATAATGTATCGGGAGAAATTATTTCGACTAATATCACTGGGAAAATAGTTCTTGGTAAAGATTCAAAAATAATAAATAGTATCATTAGGGGACCAGTTAGTATAGGAGATGGTGTCATGATACAAAATTCTTATATAGGTCCCTATACATCACTAGGGAACAATGTCTCTATTTCTAATTGTCAAATTGAAAATAGTATTATATTAGATGAATCCAATATTTCAAATATTGATTCTATAATTGATTCAAGTATTGTAGAAAAAGGATCTGTTATCAAAAAAAGTACCCAATTGAGAAAAGTTAATTCATTTTTATTAGCTAAAAATAGTTTGGTCATAGTAGATTAAGTTTGAAGAACATACTAGTAGCGAGAAGATTAAAAAACTTTCTTCTCGCTGTTTATATTTGAGTAAAAGCTCTCAGTTGAAATTTTGTTTATTCCATAAAGTCTTTTAATATGTCATTTATTATTTTTTCATCTTTAATAATATCTTTATCTTTTATTCCATATCTTTCGAAACAAGTTACAGTGTTATGTGTATGGGCATGGCGAATATAGTTGCGTTTTGATATTATTTCATGTGGTAGTTTTATAGCATAGTCATGTCCTCCAGGGAGAGCATATCTTTCACCATCTAGGTATTTATCTACATCATAGATGAGTGTATAATAATTTGGGGATGTATAGAAAAATTTTGCTATTCTATTTTTTACAGAATCATATATATATCCATTTTGATTTATGATGACTTTTGTTTCTTTTGAAGGATTTATATCGTAGAGTTGTTGTATAAAAGTTTTACGATACATATCATCACAGTCTAATCGTATCATATATAGTAAATCATGATTTTTTGTTTTTTCTGAGACTATTTCTGCGAATTCTTCTGATGTCACGAATTTAATATTTTCAGGAAGCTTTTCATATTTTTTGAGTTCGTTTTCTATTATGTTTTTACTTCTAGAATCATATTTTATTAGAGCTAAAAAATTTTGATTTGTTTGAGCTTTAAGACTTTTTAAAGTATAGCCCATAAATATTTTTATTCTATTTTCAATCCAATCGCTACTAAGTCGCTCTTTTTTCATAGGCCATATATTGAAACTACTTTCTATTATCATGATTTTTGTCTGACTATCTTCCATTTGAAATTCTCCTCCAATATGAAGTATTTATTCTATATTTAAAATATATGAACAATAATTTGTTTTGTTACTTTTCATAAATTTAATTCAAGTGGTGAAACTATTTCTCTATAATCATCTGTATATTTTATTATAGGGAATGTTTTTAGAAGTTCACTATCTTTTATTTTCCACGTATGATCTTTTAGATTTGCATGCCGGTGTGCAACAAAATTGTATTTAGAAGTTGAATAAATTTTAAATTCATTTCTTGAAGCTCGTTTCCTAAAATCCGTATCTACTCCACTTCTTAGAGATGTATTAAATTTTACTTTTTTAAATACACTTTTTTTAAAAGCTAATGTGGCACCTGATACATTGGTGACAAAGGAATTTTCTTGATTTCTTTTTCTAAGGGCTAGTGCACTTAAATTTTCAAAATATATAAAGAAAGTATATTTTCCAACTATATCAGCGTTTGTGAAATTGAAAGCTTCCATACATTCCTCCAAATATTTTTCACCATAATAGTCATCATCATCAAATTTAGCAATTATATCTTTTTTAGCTTTTTCTATGCCAAAGTTTAGACAAAATCCTAAATTATATGCTTGATTTATTCTATAAACTCTAATATTTTCATGATTTTCACATTTTTCATCATATAGAGATTTATCTATATTGTTGTCATTTATTATTATGATGAGTTCTTTATCTTTATAGTTTTGTCTATTAAAATTTTCAAAAACATTGTCAATGAAATTTTTTCTATTGGTACATGTAATCACTGAAATACCTCTAAAATTCATGTTTTTACCTCCTAATAGAGTTCCTAATCTAATGTATTTTTTTATGTTTTATTCTGTTACAATATTTAACTTATTATCTATCTTATACATATTATATTTATGAAAAGAGACATTTTAGGAGGAGATAGGATGAATTTATATGAAGAAATAAAAAATAAAAAAGCTAAGATAGTAGTTGTTGGACTAGGATATGTTGGTTTGCCATTATCCATAGCTTTTGCCAAAAGAGCATCAGTTATTGGATTTGATATAAATAAAAATAAAATAGAAAATTTGCAAAAGGGAATTGACATTACAAATGAAATAAGTAAAGAAGAAATAGAAAGTTCTGGAGTTGTATTTACTGATGAAGAGAAACTCCTTAGGGAAGCAAAGTTTTTCATTATTGCAGTTCCAACACCAGTAGTAAATGGTCAACCAGATTTAAAGTTTGTGTTGAATGCTACAAAAATGGTAGCTAGAAATATTACAAAAGGTTCCATAATAGTATATGAATCTACAGTTTATCCCGGAGTTACAGAAGAAATATGTATACCATTGCTTGAAATTGAGTCAGGATTAAAAGTAAGGTCAGATTTTAAAGTATCTTATTCTCCAGAAAGGTTAAATCCAGGAGATATTACAAACAGGCTTGAAAACATAAAAAAAATAGTAGCTGGTATAGATGATGAAACTGTTGAAATAGTTTCAAAGGTATACGAAATGGTAGTAAAAGCTGGAATATATAAGGTAGATAATATAAAAGTAGCAGAAGCATCAAAACTAATAGAAAATGTACAAAGGGATGTAAATATTGCACTTATGAATGAAATATCTATTATACTAAATAAAGCCAAAATAGACACAAACAAAGTATTGGAAAGTGCTAGGACAAAGTGGAATTTTTTAAATTTCACTCCAGGACTGGTAGGTGGTCATTGTATAGGAGTGGATTCCTATTATTTAATGTTCAAAGCTAGAGAATTAGGATATGACCCTAAAATTATTTATGAAGCAAGAAATATAAATGAGTATATGGAAGAATACGTTGTCAATAATATTTTAGATATATTGTCTTCTAAAAATAAAAAAATAAATAAAGTTAAAATAGTTGTATTTGGTATTACTTTTAAAGAAAATTGTTCAGATATAAGAAATACTCAAGTAGCTAAAATAGTAAAAAGGTTGGAAGAAAAGGGAGCTATTGTAGAGGTAGTTGATCAAGTTGCCAATGGCGAAGAAGTTTTAAATAATTTCAATATAAAATTGCATTCTATAGGATCTATAAAAGAGGCGGATATACTGATATTTTCAGTACCTCATAAGGAGTTTTTAAAACTTAATTTAGAAGATTTAGATAAAATGTACAAAAAAGATGAAGAAAAGATACTGATTGATATAAAAGGAATGTTTGACAAAAAAGAAGCATTAGAAAATGGGTATATCTATTGGCGACTCTAGTTTTCCTATTACTTTGCATTGTTTTATCAATTCATCATCATCGATATTCCAAGTGTGATTGTTGTGTCTTATATAAATATAATAATATTTGTTGGTAGAAAAAATTTTATAGCCTTCTTTTATACAGTCTTTGCAAAACTGTAGATCTTCACCAATATTTTTATCGGAAAATTTTACATTTTGAAATACCTCTCTATCTATCAACATAGTAGCTCCCTCTACTCTATAAGTATATCTATTTTCTCTTTTAGGATTTTTTATTGCTAAGATATTATTTTTTTGAAAATAAATATATGTAGTAGATTTTCCTATTATGCTTGCCTCGGTATAGAGAAAAGGTTTTATTGAGTCTTTAATGTATTCATGAGCATAAAAATCATCATCATCAAATTTAGCTATTATTTGATAATTTGCTTTTTCTACAGCATAATTTAAGCATTCTCCTAAAGATATTTTTTCATCTAATTGATAAATTCTTATATTTTCATTTTCATATTTACTAGCTTCTTTTCTCCATTCGTTTAAATTTAGTAAATTGTTGTTTAATATTATTATTAGTTCTTTTTTCAAAAAAGATTGATTTAGAAAATTGTTAAATATATTGTACATGCAGTTCAATCTATTAGTTGGGGTAATTACAGATACTCCTTTGCTGGAAAGTCTATCTAAATCATCAGGTTCAATTTTAATAAATCGGTTTGATGGAAATACAACATTCATACTCATATTCATACTCCTAAATTTTTATTTTACACATATAAAGATGTAACAAATATTTATATTTTAAAATATTTATAATATAAAGAGGTGAAGAAAATGAAAGACGAAAAATATTATATAGCTGTATTTAAATCTAAAAATTATGCTATACAAATTCAATATATATTAGAAAATTTAGGATATAGCTGTTTTCAGCTCATTTCAACACCATGTGAATTAAAAGCTGGATGTAGCTATTCTATCAAATTTAAAGATATAAATTATTTAGAAATTTTGAAAAGAGAAACTAGCAAATTAAATACTGATATAGAAAGTCTTTATTGCATCGAAAGAAAAAATGGGAAAAAGACAATTAAAAATCTAAATTATCTCATTTAAAAAAAGCAAGCAATTTTTCTAAAAAATTCACATCATCTTTTTTTTTAATTGCCTTTTTTAAGGTGAGTATATCATTTTCTATATTATCTATGGATATTTGAATTTTCTTGATTATACTGTTCATTTCCATTATGCTTTCTTTTAAATTGGCTAAATCATCTATTTCTTTTGTTTTTGGAATCTTTTCTATTTCTTCATTGCTTTTATTTTCTGTGTTTTCATGAAGAAATTCTAAAGTTTCCATTTTTATTTTTGAATTAGTATCATTAACATCTTTAAAATAGAATGATATTTTGTTGTCTATTTTGCAATAAGAATTGTTTACTTTTCCCAGGCAATAATCTTCTTCAAAAACAGATACGTAATTTGAAAAATGCAAACATTCTAAATCTAAGTTCATTTTATCACTTGTATTCCAAGATTCTCCATTATCTAAGGAATATAGTGAATTTATAGTTTTGTTTTTTAAGTATACAATTTTTAGCATATTTTTTGATTCAAATATGATTGGAGTAAAAGTACAGTTTTTTATGGAAGGTAAATTAATTGTTTTCCATTTATATTTGTTTTTGCTATTTTGAGAGAGCTTTTTATATTGAAGTTCGTAATCTCTGTTTTTTAGTGCATACCACAATACATGTATATTATCTTTTGAATCTACAAATAAATATGGAAATAGATTTTTTGTATTTGAATCAGAAATTTGAAAGGGCATTTGATTCCAACTTTCTATATAGGTATTGTAAAAAGTGTAGTATATTTGGCTTGTTTCACCATCTTTGGACGTATAAATAAAATGTATGTTTCCTATTTTATCATAATCAACATAAAATGGATTAAACAAATTTTCAGATAATGTCGTTGCAATTCTTTTTTTGCTCCAACTTGTTTTGTTACCAATGACTACTTCTATAGTCCAAATTTTCCTGTTGACTAAATTGGAATAGGCATAAAAAATATATATTACATTTTTTATTATATATATGGAAAGATTGTTATAAATATTAGATTTCAAATTTAATTTTCCAACTAAACTCTCTGACCATTTATCATCAAAGTATATAGAATAAATCAAACTTCCATCTTCTAACAAATAGATTAAATGTATTTTGTTTTTATTATCTATAAAAGCTGAAAAATCTAGTACATGCTCACTATATACTAAAGAAGTATTCATAAGATTGCTAGAAGAGTCAAATTTATCTACCATGAGTTTATTGTTTTGATTTATATAAAAATTGCAATATTGACCGTTTAAATCTCTTAAAAGTGAACTTTTTATTATTTTTATATTCATATTCTCACCCCTTAAAAAAATATCACAAAACTTCTCTTATTTCATAATATGTAAGAAGAAGTTATTTTATTAAAAGAAAGGAGTGAAAACATGAGTGAATTTAAGAAAGTAATTAACGGGAGTGATGAAGTTCATACAAAACAAGAGGTGGAATATGAATATGATTGCATAATAGTTGATAAAGTATATGATAGTTGTCAACAAAGGCGTTGTTTTAGTAAAATTGAGCAAGATTTAGGTGGAAAAACATTTAAAGCTATCAGGTTCAAGCAAGGGTTTATAGAACCAAATACATTGATTGTAACAGATATAGAAAATCAAACAAATTTCAAAAGGGTGAGTTTTACACTAAAAATACCATATGAGATTATTTTTACTGATGGAAGCAGCATGGAAAAATTCTTACCTGATATATTAAAAGATATAAAATTATTTATACCAGATGCTAGAGATGAATTCACTTTTGATATAGTAGTTGAAACTAGTTCAAAAGTTTTAGGCACCCCTATAGTATCTAGTGGAAAAGTTTCTTTTGCTGCAGGAGTATTTATAATAACTAAAGTTGTTGGAAGAGTTCAATTGTTGATACCTGTTGTTGATTTTTGTCCAGAACCACGAGAGTGTGAGGAGTTTGGGGATATATGTGATAATTTCGAATATGAGCCATTCCCTGATTTCTTCCCTCCACAACTTGAAGACTAACGAAAAGAAGAGCAAAATGCTCTTCTTTTTTATTTAAATGAATGTTGACAAAAATACTAGGGTATAATATACTTATAAAAGAAAACCAAGTAATTCAGTTGGGATTAAAAGAGGTGAAAAAATGAAGCTGTCTACAAAGGGAAGATATGGGCTTAAAGCGATGTTTCAACTTGCACTTCACTATGGAGAAGGGCCAATTCCTTTGAAAAATGTGGCTGATGAACAAAATATATCTGAAAATTATTTAGAACAATTGGTTGCTGTATTGAAAAAAAATGGACTCCTTGAAAGTGTTCGTGGAGCTCAAGGTGGTTATTTACTTGCCAAGTCTCCTGATGAAATTACTGTAGGGAATATTTTGAGAGTTTTGGAAGGAGATATGGCACCAGCAGATTGTGTACTTGATAATGAGATGTTTAAATGTGAAAAAGCAGAGTATTGTGTTACAAAGCTTGTATGGACAAGAATTAGGGATAGCATAGATGATGTAGTTGATTCTATTACTCTTCAGGATATGGTTGATGAACATAATACTATTATGGCAAATAAGAAATTAGAAGTTTAGGAGGAATTGTTATGAGAAACTATATTTATATGGATAATGCAGCCACAACTCCTACAAAAAAAGAAGTGTTGGCTGAAATGTTACCTTATTTTAGTGAAAAGTATGGAAATCCATCTAGCATATATTCTCTAGGCGGTCAATCTAAAAATGCTATTGAAAAGGCTAGAGAACAAGTGGCTACAGTTCTAGGTGCAAAATCAAAAGAAATTTATTTTACTAGTGGTGGTTCTGAGGCAGATAACTGGGCGATAAAGGGAATTGCATTTGCCAATAGACATAAAGGAAATCATATTATTACATCAAAGATTGAACATCATGCAGTCCTTCATACTTGTGAATTTTTAGAAAGGCAAGGTTTTAGAATTACCTATTTGGATGTTGATGAATATGGTGTAGTGGATATTGAACAATTAAAAAGTTCAATCACTGATGAAACTATACTTATTTCAATAATGTTTGCTAACAATGAAATTGGAACTATACAGCCTATCAAGGAAATTGGTGAAATAGCTAAGGAAAAAGGTATATATTTTCATACTGATGCAGTTCAAGCTATAGGAAATATAAAGATAGATGTAAATGAACTAAATATAGATTTACTTTCGTTGTCAGCTCACAAGTTTTATGGACCAAAAGGCATAGGTGCACTATATATTAGACAAGGAGTTAAGCTTGACAATTTGATAGAAGGTGGAGCTCAAGAAAAAAATAAAAGAGCAGGAACTGAAAATGTTCCAGGAATTGTAGGACTAGGCAAAGCTATAGAACTTGCATATGAAAAATTAGATGAACACAATAAAAAACTCATCAGTTTAAGGGAAAGGCTTATAAAGGGAGTATTTGATAATATTGAGGATGTAAGACTAAATGGTCATCCAACAAATAGATTGCCTGGAAACACAAACTTTTGTTTCAAATATATTGAAGGCGAATCCTTGCTACTTAGCTTAGATATGGAAGGCGTGGCAGGTTCTAGTGGTTCTGCCTGTACATCTGGCTCATTAGATCCCTCTCATGTATTGCTAGCTATAGGATTGCCACATGAGATAGCTCATGGTTCGTTGAGACTTACATTAGGTGATTTCAATACTGAGGAAGAAGTTGATTATGTAGTTGAAAAACTTATACCTATAGTTCAAAGACTTAGGGATATGTCACCATTATACGAAAAAGCAAAGGGGGAGAAATAATGTATTCAGAAAAAGTAATGGATCATTTTAGAAATCCAAGAAATGTTGGAGAAATTCCAAATGCTGATGGAGTAGGAGAAGTTGGGAATCCAAAATGTGGAGATATCATGAAAATGTATTTAAAAATAGAAGATGGTATTATTGTTGATGCTAAATTTAAAACTTTTGGATGTGGCTCAGCTATTGCATCATCAAGTATGGCAACTGAAATGATTAAAGGAAAATCTATAAATGAGGCAATGAAAATTTCAAACAAAGCTGTTGCTGAAGCTCTTGATGGATTGCCACCAGTTAAAATGCATTGTTCAGTACTTGCAGAACAAGCTATAAAATCAGCTCTATTGGATTATTCGAAAAAGAACAATATCCATATAGATGGACTGGAGGATTTTAACCCAGATGAAGATCCTCATGGTGAAGAAATAGAAGAATAGGAAATATTAAAAGCTACTGAAATTTTTCAGTAGCTTTTAATATTTGTTTTATTATGTGAAACAATAATAATAATAATAATAATAAACTATATTTTGAAAAGAGGAGTACAATTGATTAAATATAAAAATTTGATTGGAATGAAAGTGTTAGATGTTGAAAGCAATGAAAAAATTGGAGAAGTATATGATGGGATATTGTCTAAAAACTTAAAATATTTAACAAATATAGTGATTAAAAATGGAAAGTTAATAAAAGAAAAAAATACTTTGCCATTAAAAAAAATAATTTCATTTAAAAAAGATTCAATTATAGTAAATGGAAATAGTATTATAAAATTTGAAGAGTGGAATGAACAGGAATGTGTTTCAATAGAGAAGATAAAATTTATAGACAAAATAGTTTATACAGAGACTGGAGAATGTTTAGGAATGGTGAAGGATTTGCTATTTAATTTTAATGATGGCAAATTAGTTGGCTATATTATTACGGAAGGTTTTTTAGAAGATATATCTAAAGGAAGAAGTTTCATACCAGATGTAGGAGATATAAGGATAAATGATGATAGTTTAATAGTTGGGGAGAATATAAAAGACATTATTAGCAAAAACAAAGAATATTACAAAAAACTACTAGAATTAGTACAGTAGGAAATAGGAACAATAAATGTAGAAATAAAATAAAGGAGAGGATAAAGATGAAAAACGGTTTTGGAAGAGGAGCAATGATAGGAACAATATTAGGAGCTTCAACTGGAATGTATGCAGCTTCTAGAATAGACTCAAAACAAAGAAGAAAGATGAGAAGAAATACTAGAAAAACTATGTCTAATATAAAAAATGGGATAACTTCATTTTGGGGATAGGTAGCTTTGGCTACCTATCTTATATCAAGGAATTATATGCCATTTTGGGAAAACATAAGACATAACATTTTGCTCCTCATTGGTATACTTCTTCTTGTCATTATATACTATATAATAAATATTGGTAATAGATATGTGGATGAAGAGAAGAAAATCAAAGTAGACAATAAGAAATTTACTACTACATTCATATATGTACTTATATTATATATTTTATATATGCTAATAAAAAAGTATCCATTTTTATCAGAAATAATAAATATAACAATTTTCTCTCTAATTTTTGCCTATTTATTTAATCCTGTAGTTGAACTCATTGAAAAAAAAGGAATACCTAGATTATGGAGTGTAATTATAGTTTATATTCTCATTATAGCTATATTAGCTGTTGTTTTCTTTACGTTTTTACCTAAAATCATAAGAGAATTTAAAAAATTAGGAAATGTTTTGCCAAATTATATAGATCAGATAAACAATTTTTTATACAATATAAATAATAGTAGTTTATTAAAATCAAGCAATTTACCTCCTCAATTAGATGGAGTAAAGGATGTGTTTAAAGAAAATCTGGAAAGTATTGAGAGTTTTATTATAAAGTGGTTTTCTGATTTTGTAGATAAAATAATAAATATGTTTTCTAAAATATTTATCATTGCTATTATCCCCATTATTTCATTTTATTTTTTGAAAGACAAAGAGTTCTTCAAGAAAAAAATTTATTTGATAATTCCAAAATCTCATAGAAATGAAATGATAAATTTATTTAAAGAGATAGATAATATGTTGGGTCAGTTTATAAGAGGAAGAGTTATAGTAGCCATATTTGTTGGTGTTAGTACAACTATTGCTTTAGCTTTATTAAAAATTAATTTTGCATTTATCATAGGTATGTTGGCGGGACTTGCTGATATAATACCTTATTTTGGCCCAATCATAGGAATAATTCCAGCAGTTTTTTTTGCTATTTTAGAAAGTCCCATTAAAGCTTTATGGGTAATAATTATATTCACCATTATACAACAAATAGAAAATGATATAATAACTCCCAAAATAGTTGGAGAGAGTGTAGGAATTCATCCTGTGACTGTTATGCTATCTTTGATAATTGGAGGAGGTTTTTTTGGGATATTGGGAATGGTTCTTGCTATACCTGTGGTTGCAATACTAAAAATTATATATTCACATTTTGTAGAAAGTCGCAGTAGAAGTTAGATTGTTGACAATTGAAAGTTTTTTAATTATAATCCTAGGTATAGAGCAGAAATTGGTACTCGTCCTTTTTTGTTTTAGGACGGGTTTTTTGTAATAATAAATTTTCAAGGATATAAGCGAGGTGTATATGGCATGAAGAAATTCGGATTACATGAAGTGAGGAAAGAATTTTTAAGTTTTTTTGAAGAAAAAAACCATTTAGTACTAGATAGTTTTTCGTTAGTTCCTAAAAATGACAAGAGTTTACTTTTAATAAATGCAGGAATGGCACCTTTAAAACCATATTTTACTGGTGAAAGTGTTCCACCTAGAAGGAGAGTTGCAACTTGTCAGAAATGTGTTAGAACTGGGGATATTGAAAATGTAGGTAAAACAGATAGACATGCTACTTTCTTTGAAATGCTCGGAAATTTTTCTTTTGGGGATTACTTTAAAGAGGAAGCTATAGAGTGGGCGTGGGAGTTTATAACTCAAAGATTAGAGATACCTGAAGACAAAATTTGGGTTACTATATATACTGATGATGATGAGGCTTTTCAAATATGGAATGAGAAAATAGGCATTGAAGCTAAAAAAATAGTTAGGCTCGGGAAAGAAGATAATTTTTGGGAACTTGAGGTTGGACCTTGTGGGCCATGTTCAGAGATATATGTAGATAGAGGAGAGGAATATGGATGCGGGAAACCTACATGTAAGCCAGGTTGTGACTGTGATAGATATGTAGAAGTTTGGAATTTAGTATTTTCTCAATATGATAAAGATGAGTTTGGTAACTACAATCCACTTCCAAATCCAAATATAGATACAGGAATGGGTCTTGAGAGGATTACAGCTGTATTAGAAGGAGCTAGAAATATTTTTGAAGTTGGAGTTATAAACACTTTGTTGAGGGAAGTAGAAAATGTTTGTGGTAAGAAATATGGAGAAGACCCAAAGGTAGATGAATCCATAAGAGTTATAACTGATCATATAAGGGCTATAACTTTCATGGTTTCTGATGGCATACTTCCAAGCAATGAAGGTAGAGGATATGTGCTTAGAAGGCTTATAAGAAGAGCTGCAAGACATGGAAAGTTACTTGGAATTGAAGATATATTTTTATATAATCTTTCATCTAAAGTAATTGATATTTGGAAAGATGAATATGATGAAATTGAAAGAAATGGGGAACAGATAAAGAAAGTTATTAAATCAGAGGAAGAAAAGTTCAGAGAAACCATAGATCAAGGCATTCATATACTTGAAGAATACGTGGAAGAAATGAAGGCAAATAATGAAACTGTATTGGATGGAGATAAAGCATTTAAACTTTATGATACTTATGGTTTTCCACTAGATTTGACTAGAGAGATTTTAGAAGAAATGGGACTTAAGGTTGATGAAATGGAATTTAATATGGAAATGGAAGCTCAAAGAGAAAGAGCGAGAAAAGCTAGAGAAGATGTTGGTGTAGGAGCTTGGGGAAAAGATGAGCTTTCTGAAAGATTTAAAGGGTATAATACTCTATTTAAAGGCTATGAGCATACTAGATTGAATTCTAATATCATTGGATTATTTAAAGATAATAATAAAGTTTCTTCTCTAAACGAAGGTGAAGAGGGTATAGTTCTTCTTCACGAAACTCCTTTTTATGGAGAAAGCGGAGGTCAAATAGGCGATATAGGGCTAATTGAGAATGATAATTTTAAAGCTTATGTTTTAGATACAAAAAAGACCAAAGAAGATGTGATATTTCATTTAGTAAAGGTAGAGAGTGGAGAAATAAGAGAAGGAGAAGAAATTCTTGCATTAGTTGATGAAAAGAGAAGAAAAGATATTGCAAGAAATCACTCTGCTACTCATTTGCTCCATAGAGCTTTAAAAGATGTTTTGGGAGAACATGTGAATCAGGCGGGTTCGCTAGTATTATCTAACAGATTGAGATTCGATTTTACGCATTTTGAAGCTATTAGCAATGAGGATTTAAATAGAATAGAAAAAATAGTCAATGAGAAAATTCTAGAAGAATTAGAGGTAAATGTAGTTGAAACAAGTTTGAAAGAAGCACAAGAATCTGGAGCTATGGCACTATTTGATGAAAAATATAAAGATATAGTGAGAATGGTTAAAATGGGTGATTACAGCAAAGAATTATGCGGAGGAACTCACGTAGCTAATACTAGCAGTATAGGATTATTTAAAATTGTCAATGAATCTAGTATAGCATCAGGAGTTAGAAGAATAGAGGCTGTAACTGGAAGAGGAGCTTATGGATACCTAATAGAATTGGAAGAAGATATACATTCAATTTCAGCCATACTTAAGACAAGTAAAAAAGATATAAAAGAAAAGGTAAGAAATCTAACAGAAGAACTAAAAGAGAAAGAAAAGGAAATTGAATCCTTAAAATCCAAAATGGCTTCTTCTTTAGCTGAAGATGTTGCAAAACAAAGGCATATTGTAGAGGATATAAATGTTGTCACTTATAGAGCGGAAGGCATGGATATAAATAGTCTTAGAAATTTAGGCGATGAGGTTAAAAGTCATTTAGATTCTGGAGTGATTGTATTGTCTTCAGTTATAGATGACAAAGTATCATTTGTCACTATGGTCACAAAGGATTTAGTTGGTAGGGGACTTCATGCAGGAAATATCATAAGAGAAGTCGCTAAAACTACTGGTGGCGGTGGTGGTGGCCGCCCAGACATGGCACAGGCTGGTGGCAAGGATCCAACTAAGATAGATGAAGCCTTGAAATTAGTAGATAGTCTCATAAAAGTACAATTAAAAAAATAGTAAATTAAAATAAATATTAGCCATTTATTTGGCTAATATTTATTTTAAAAGGGTGTATATAATGAACAGTTTATGGTATATATATATAAGGGGGTGTTTTTATGAACAACAACTTTAATGAAACCATGAAGTTTGAACCACCAAAAGAAAATGTAAATGAGGCTAGAAATATAATTCTAACTGTATATGAAGCTCTAGAAGAAAAAGGGTACAATCCTATCAATCAAATGATTGGATATATATTATCTGGAGATCCAACATATATAACTAGCTACAACAATGCTAGAAGTTTAATTAGAAAGCTTGAGAGAGATGAATTAATTGAAGAATTGCTAAAATACTATTTAAAAAATGAGAAGGATGAAAAGTAGGAGAGATTCAATTGCATAAGTCAAAATATATAATTTGGTTTTTTATATTAATAATTGTTTTTTCTATTTTTACAAATGAATATAGTTTTGCTCAAGAGGATAAAGATAGCAAGAAAACTGTATATCTAGTGGTTGTAAATAAATATACATTAGAAGATATTTCTCATATGCCTAAGCTTAAAAAAATTATTGATGAAGGTTCCATTGGACTTATGAATACTAAAGGATTATATGGATATAAGGGACCAGAAAGTTTTCTGACTATAAATTCTTCCAAAAAGGCTTATACTACTGATGAAGGGGCCAAAGCCTATAATTTAAATGAAAACAATATAGAAGTCTATGAGAGAAGAATAGCCCCTATAGAAGGAAGTTATGAAGTAGGAAATACAAATTTAAATAAAATACTAGAATATAATAAGGAAAATACTTATATGCCATATATAGGGGCTTTAGGTGATAGTTTGCATGAAGCTAATCTTAAAACTGCTATATTTGGAAATGCAGATACTATTGATAAAGTATATAGACCTAGTAGCTTGATACCAATGGATTCAAAAGGCTTGATTGATTTTGGAAATGTAGATGGTGTGTTGGTTGAAGACGGAGAATCACCTTATGGTTTTAGGACTGATTATGACAAACTTATTAAAGAGATAGGTAAAGTAAAAGATGAATCGTCTCTTATAGTCATAGAAACTGGAGATTTAGATAGACTTAGTTTTTATAGTAGTGAATTGACGGATGAAATGTTTGAAAAGCATAGAACAGAAATACTTTATAGAATAGATGAGTTTTTAGGAAATTTTACCAAAGAAATTGATAAAGACAATTCACTTTTCATTATATTGAGTCCTAATAGTGGAGAAGAAAGAATACAAAATTCAAAACTTTCACCTGTAATCATATGGGGTCACAATGTACCAAAAGGTATACTTACTTCATCAACTACTAGAAGAGATGGTGTTGTAACAAATATAGATATAGCTCCTACAATTTCAAGTTTTTTAAATACATCAAGAGACAATATGTCAGGAAATATTATTGAATGTAAAAAGAGTATTGAAAATCTACAATTTATTTTAAATAGCAATGGAAGGATAGATATTGTTTCTAAAAGTAGATTTTATCTATTAAATATATATAGTATTTTATCTATAATCGTAATGTTATTTGTCACAATAGTGCTAGCTTTAAAGATTAAAATAAAGGATAATTTGTACAAGATGTTAAAAATTTTTTTAATTGCTATAGGAGTAATTCCCATTGGATTTTTAGTAGCTTCTTTTGGAAAATGGGATACTTATACAAAGTTTATATTGACTCTTTTATTTTCTATAGTTGCTTTTATTTTTATTATATATAATTTAAAAGTGAAGAACAAAGCAATTTTAATTTCTGGACTTATTTATGGAATAATTATTGTGGATATGTTTAGTGGAGGCAATTTATCTAGGTATTCTGTATTGGGACATGATCCAGCTATTGGAGCTAGATACTTTGGATTAGGAAATGAGTTAGTTGGAGTATTTTTGGGTGCTACTACAGTTTTTTTAAGTATGAATTTGAATAGAGGTGGAAATAAGTTTATATCATATATTTTACTTGTTTTATCTGCTATTGTAGTAGGACATCCTAAACTTGGAGCTAATGTGGGAGGTTCTATTTCTATAGTCTTTGCATTATTATATTTTATAATGGAAAGCTTAGATAGGGAAATGAGTTTGAAAAAAATATTGAGCATGGGTATTTTAACGATTTTGTTTGTTGTGGCCATGGCCTTTATAGATATTAAATTTAATCCCAATCCTACTCATTTAGGCAAAACTATTATGATGATGAGTAGTGATGGAAGCAATATTGCCAACAACATTGCTTTTAGGAAGATACTTATGAATATAAAATTAGTTGGTTCTTCTATTTGGGCAAAGGCATTATATGTAAATATTTTTTGTCAAGTGTTGATATTTACAGTACTTGAAGATAAAATAAGGGATATTTTTAATAAGAATAAATATCTTTTTATAGGTTTTGTAAGTAGCATAGTAGGAAGCATAGTAGGATTTTTGGTTAATGATTCTGGTATAATATTAGCTGGGTTATCTATGAATTTAATAATGGTTTTCTTTATATATACGGTGATGGAATATTTGGCAAATGAATAGAATTTATTTAAATGGAGAATGATTATGGAGAGAATATTAGGATTAGATGTTGGAGATAAGACTATAGGAGTTGCAGTAAGTGATCCCTTGGGAATGATTGCTCAAGGGGTGACTACTATTAGAAGAACTAGTATCAAAAATGATATGGAAGAGTTAAAAAATATTGTAAACGAATACAATGTAAGTAAAGTAGTAGTTGGTTTGCCTAAAAACATGAACAATACTATTGGTCCTCAAGGTCAAAAGGTTTTAAATTTTGTTGAAAAAATGAAAAAAGCTTTAAATAATATTGAGATAATATTGGAAGATGAGAGACTGACTACTGTATCTGCTGAACGTATGCTGATAGATGGAGATGTAAAGAGAGAAGAGAGGAAAAAAGTTATTGATAAAGTAGCAGCTACTTATATATTGCAGACTTTTTTAGATAGAAGATAAGAAGAAGGTGAATACTGTGGATGAAAAAATAATTCTTATAGATGAGATGGGAAAGGAAAAAGAGTTTGAGGTTTCTGCTACTTTTGGATTGGATGATTCTGACTACGCTGTATTGTTTCCTATTGATGATTTGGAAGGGGATGCTTATATTTTAAGAATTGAACATGATGCAGACGGTCAAGTATATCTTTCGGGCATAGATGATGATGAAGAATTAAACGATGTAATACTTGCTTATGAAACTATTGTTAAAGAAAATATGCAATAAAAGAAATTAGAGTAGTTGACATTTAATTTATATATATGTATTCTATATATAGAATGATTGAGCAGGTGAAAAAATGGATATCAATGCTGATAGTATAAAAGAAATATTAAAGGAAGCAGGGTATAAACTTACTACACAGAGAAGAGCTATATTGGATGTAATTATAGACAATAGGGGGAGCCATTTAAGTCCTGAGGAAATTTATGATATCGTAAAGGACAAATATCCAGAGATAGGATTGGCAACGGTTTATAGAACATTGCAACTTTTTGAACAATTGAACATAATTTCAAAACTAAATTTTGATGATGGATGCAATAGGTATGAAATAAATACAAATACAACGGATCATCATCATCATCATTTAATATGTTTAGGTTGCGGCAAAGTGTATGAAGTTAAATTGGATTTGCTGGAAAATCTAGAACATGAAATTGAGAAGGAAGGGATGTTTAGAATAGTAGACCACAATGTAAAATTTTTTGGGTATTGTAAAGAATGTCAAAAAAATTGTCAAAAATAAATCCCCTTATGGGGGTTATTTTTTTGTAGCGATTAATAATTAATATTTAGAATACTAAATATCATACTAAATGGGAAAATTAATGATTAAAGGAGTGATTATAGTTTGGCAAAGAAAAATAGCAAATTAAAAATAATACCTCTTGGAGGATTGGGAGAGGTTGGAAAAAATATTACAGTTATAGAATATGATGATGATATTGTAGTTATAGATTGTGGTCTTATTTTTCCTGAAGATGAGATGTTGGGCATAGATATGGTGATACCAGATATAACCTATCTATTGAAGAATAGGGAAAAGGTTAGGGCTATAGTTTTAACTCATGGACATGAAGATCACATCGGAGCCTTGCCATATGTTTTGAAAAAAATAAATGTTCCTATATATGGAACTAAGTTGACCTTGGGATTGGTGGAAAATAAATTTAAGGAACACAATATGAACAATGTAAAATTAAATATAATAAAACCAAATGACAATATAAATTTGGGATGTTTTAATATTGAGTTTATAAAAACTGCACATAGCATACCTGATTCTGTTGCATTGGCTATACACACACCTATTGGTACTGTTGTTCATACTGGTGATTTTAAGATTGATTATACACCAATAAACAACAATATGATTGATTTGCATAAATTTGCTGAGATAGGTAGCAGAGGAGTTCTTGCCCTTTTGGCAGATAGTACGAATGTAGAAAGACCAGGATATACTATGTCAGAGAAAACTGTTGGAGCTACATTTAATGATATTTTTTTGATGGCAGACCAAAGAATTATAGTTGCAACTTTTGCTTCAAATATTCATAGGATTCAACAAATTGTAAACTCAGCCGTATTGTTTGGAAGAAAAGTTGTAGTTTCAGGAAGAAGTATGGTGAATGTCATAAATGTAGCATTAGAACTTGGATATTTGAACATTCCTGATGGTACATTAATAGATATAAATGATATGAACAATTTCCCCTATAATGAAATAGTTGTCATAACTACTGGTAGCCAAGGTGAACCTATGTCAGCCCTATCAAGGATGGCATATTCAGAACATAGGAAATTGGAATTAGTTCCTGGAGATTTAGTTATAATATCAGCAACTCCTATACCTGGAAATGAGAAAACCGTTTCTAGAGTTATAAATCAATTGATGGAAAAAGGTGCAAATGTAATATATGAATCTTTGGCTGATGTCCATGTATCAGGTCATGCTTGTCAAGAAGAATTAAAGCTCATTCATACTCTTGTAAATCCTAAGTATTTCATACCTGTTCATGGAGAATATAGGCATTTAAAGAGGCATGCCCAATTGGCAGAAGAATTGGGAATGGATAAAGAAAACATATTTATAGCTCAAAATGGATCTGTTATAGAGTTTACTCCTGATTCTGCTCATTTTGGACCAAGTGTTACTTCTGGAAATATATTGGTTGATGGATTGGGCATAGGAGATGTTGGAAATATAGTGCTTCGTGATAGAAAGCATCTTTCTGAAGATGGTTTGATTGTAGTTGTAGTGACTATTAGTAAGCAAGATGGTACGGTTATAGCAGGACCAGATATTATATCAAGAGGATTTGTCTATGTAAGAGAATCTGAAGATCTCATGGAAGAATCTAGAGCTGTAGTAAAAGAAGTATTGGATGAATGTGTAAAAAATCACATAACTGATTGGGCTACGCTAAAATCTAATATTAGAGATGGACTAAGAGGTTTTATATATGAGAAAATAAAGAGAAATCCGATGATACTTCCTATTATCATGGAAGTGTAAAAAATGCTTCCAATGGAAGCATTAAAAATCAAGGAAGCCTTTTGAGACTCATTTTGGAAAGTTTTATATTAAGGAAAATTAGAATTTTCCTATGGGTTATAAAAAATATGTTCAATTGAGAAAGTCGTATAAAATTACGACTTTCTCTTTAGTATCTTATTTATTTATAGTATAATAATTAATAAATAAGATATTAAACTTTAAAGGAGGAACAGTATGGGTTTAAGACTTATTCTATATTTAGCATTACTTATAATTGGCGGCATGATAGGATATAAGGATTTGATGGGTGAAAAATTTAATAGCAAACTTGGGATTATACAAAATATTTGTCTTTTATTTCTTCTTTTTATCATGGGAATAAGAATAGGATTAGATGATAAAGTGATTTCTTCATTTTTTACTATTGGTATTAAGGCATTGTTTTTAGCTGTGTTCTCAATTGTTTTTAGTATATTTTTTGTAAGATTAGTAAGAAAATTCATAATAACCGATGAGGAGGAAAAGTCCCATGAGTCTTAAAATTATTCTATCTGTTGGACTAGGCATTGGTGTAGGATATTTTTTATTGCCATCTTGTTTTTTTCAATATACAGATATTGTAATAGACGTTGGATTGTGTCTACTATTGTTTTTTGTTGGAATAGATATTGGAAAGCAAAAAAACGTGTTTTCAAATCTCAAAAAAATGGGATTTAAGATATTGTTAGTTCCATTGATGATTATTGTTGGTAGCATCATTGGAAGTATAGTAGGAGGATTTTTCTTAAAGATGCCTATAAATGAAGCAGGAGCTGTAGGAGCAGGACTTGGCTGGTATAGTTTGTCGGCTATGATACTTGCTAGTTATTCAAATGAATTAAGTGCTATAGCTTTTTTGACCAATGTATTTAGAGAAATAATAGCACTCATAATAGTTCCAACAGTTGCAAATCGTATAGGTTTTTTAGAAAGTATTGCTCCTTGTGGAGCAACAGCAATGGATACATCTCTCCCAATTATTTCTAAATCTACAAATTCTCAGACGGCAGTAGTGGCCTTTATTACGGGAGTGATTTTATCTACATTAGTTCCCATATTGGTCCCAATCATGTTAAATATTTGATTAGGAGGAGATAAGATGAATGTTTATGATGAAGCTCATAGATTGGCAAAGTCTATAAAAGAATCTAATGAGTATAAGGAATACTGTGAAAAACAGAAGAAAGCTTTTTCAAATGAAAAAAACAAAGAGATGATTGAAGATTTTAGAAAAAAAGCTCTTGAAATTCAGATGGAACAGTTGTCAGGGAATGAAATATCTGAAGACAAGGTAGAAAAATTGCAGAAATTGCAAGATGTACTTATGCTAAATCCAGATATTAAAGATTATTTTATAGCTGAAATGAGATTTTCTCAATTGGTAGCAGATATCTATGATATAATTGAAAAAGCTGTAAATGTAGAGATAGAAGAAAATTAGAGTATTGGAGGGTTCGAATGGATACTAAATATTTAACTAAAGCTGGTCTAATTGCAGGTATATATGTTGTATTGGTTGCCATTCAAATTCCCATTGGACAGTTAGCATTTGGACCTATTCAATTGAGGATAGCGGAAGGTTTAACTTTATTGCCTTTAATAGAAAGTGCAGCTGTACCAGGCGTTTTTATAGGATGCTTTATTTCAAATTTGATATTGGCTTTTGTATCTGGTTTCGGGCTTATAGATATTGTTGGTGGCAGTTTAGTGACTCTTTTTGCAGCTTATCTGACAAGCAAAATGCCAAATAAAATTTTTGGAATTCTTCCACCTGTTATATTAAATGGATTTATAGTATCTATATGGGTATCTTATTTTACTAAGGTGCCATATTGGTATACTGTAATAGGGATTGCTGGAGGAGAGCTGGCTTCAGTGGCTATCTTTGGGAATATTATACTTATGGCATATAATAGTATATTTAGACAAGGTAATAAATAATTATTGCTTTTAGGACATAATTCTTGTAATGAAAAGCTAATGATTGTATAATAAAATAAGTAAAAGCTAAAAAAAGGTGGAGATTTTGTGTCAGAAAGTGCAAATAAAAAAAAGGGGAAGAAAAACAAAATAATATTTTTATTTCTACTTGTATTTATATTTATAGGATTGAGGGTTTATTATAAAAATAGTCTTGAAGCAGTTTCATATGAGAATCCTGTAGATATTAATGTAGATATTCCTATGGGGAGTAGTACAGCAAAGATTGCAGATATATTGAAGAGGGAAGGTTTAATTAAAGATAAAAATGTATTTAGATATGTAGTTAAAAGTCTAGGTCTTGATGGGAAATTGAAGGCTGGAGAATATATATTAAACACAAGTATGGATGTAAGTCAAATCATAGAAAATCTTTCTATGGGAGGAGAAAATAAAAATATAGTTAAATTTACTATACCTGAGGGATTTGAGCTTAAACAAATTGGAAGTAGACTTTCGGCAATGAATTTGGTAGATGAAGAAAAGTTTATGGCTTTGACCAAAAATGCTAGAAAATATGGGGACAAGTATCCCTTTTTAAAAGAGGTACCAAAAGGACTAAGTTTAGAGGGCTATTTGTTTCCAGCTACTTATACTGTAAAAATAGGATCTACAGAAGAAGAAATAATAGAGAAAATGCTGGATAAATTTGAAGAAGTCTATGAAGATAATATTAAAGACAATTTAGCTAATAGCGAATTGTCTTTAAATGAGATAGTGACTTTAGCTTCTATTGTTGAAAGAGAGGCTAAAGTTGATGAGGAAAGAGATATTATTTCTGCAGTATTTTACAATAGAATAAAAAAAGGTATGCTTTTAGAATCCTGTGCTACGGTTCAATATGCATTGGGAGAGAGAAAAGAA
Source organism: Sporanaerobacter sp. (assembly GCF_047830725.1). Lineage (NCBI taxonomy): Bacteria > Bacillati > Bacillota > Tissierellia > Tissierellales > Sporanaerobacteraceae > Sporanaerobacter > Sporanaerobacter sp. The sequence continues at coordinate 2,006,669 of NZ_CP181252.1, forward strand.
AAGCTTAGTTATGATGATTTAAAAGTAGATTCAGTTTATAATACTTATACACATAAGGGTTTGCCACCTGGTCCTATAGCTTCTCCAGGACTTAAATCTATTCAAGCAGCTATGCATCCAGCTGATGTAGACTATTTGTTTTTTGTGTCTAATGGAGATGGAACCCATACATTTTCAACGAATTATAAAGATCATATCAATGCTAAAAATAAAAAGTAGTATTTTTGTATTGAATATGGAATAATACGTGGTAGAACTCCACGTATTATTTATGTAACAAATTAAAGGAGAGATTTAGTTGAACAATATAAATGAGGAGTATATTGAAGAATACATAAGAAGTATATTGCCTTGTAAACCTGAAATTTTCATGGATTTGGAAAAGTATGCCAATGAAAACCATATACCTATAATTCACCCTGAAGTAGCACAATTTCTAATACTTATCTTAAAAATGAAAAAGCCTTTAAACATATTGGAAGTTGGAACAGCCATTGGATATTCGGCATTGATTATGGCATATGGAACCCAAGGTAAAGCAAATATTACAACTATTGAGAAAAGGCAAGATATGATTGATATAGCTATGAATAATATAAACAGTTCATATTATAGTGGCAAAATAGAAATTCTTGAAGGAGATGCAGAGGAGATATTGCCAAAATTGACTGGTAAATATGATTTTATATTTCTGGATGCATCAAAGGGTCATTATTTGGATTTTTTTAGAGATTGTTCTAAATTGTTAAATGATGATGGATTGATAGTTTCTGACAATGTATTATATAAAGGAATGGTTGCTAGTGATGAATTGGTTGTTAGAAGAAAAAAAACAATAGTTAAACGAATGCGACAATATTTAAAGTATATTTCTGATTTAGAAGGTTTTATAACAAGTGTTTTGCCTTTGGGAGATGGCGTAGCTTTAACGTATAAGGAAGGAGGGAATTAGTTGAAAAAATTAGAATTGTTAGCTCCTGCTGGAGATTTAGAAAAATTAAAGATGGCAATTATATATGGTGCTGATGCAGTTTATCTAGGTGGAGAAGAATTTGGTTTAAGGAAAGCTTCTAAAAATTTCACTATTGAAGAAATTGGTGAGGGAGTCAAATTTGCTCATGAAAGGGGCAAAAAAGTATATATTACTTTAAATATAATTCCTCACAATGAAGATTTGATTGGTTTAGATGAATATGTTCTTGAGTTGGAAAAACTTCATATAGATGGGGTGATTGTAGCTGATCCAGGAGTTTTTTCTATAGTTAGAAGGGTTTCTCCAAATATGCCAATACATTTGAGTACTCAAGCTAGCGTTACAAATTATGAAACTGTAAAGTTTTGGTATGATTTAGGAATCAAGAGAATAGTTGTTGCTAGGGAACTATCTTTAGAAGAAATCAAGGAAATTAAAAAGAGATTGCCTGAAGATTTAGAAATAGAAGCTTTTGTTCATGGTGCTATGTGCATATCTTATTCAGGTAGATGTTTACTTAGCAATTATATGGCAGGAAGAGATTCAAATAGAGGAGAATGCGCTCATCCTTGCAGATGGAAGTATACACTTATGGAGGAAAAAAGACCAGGCGAATACTATCCAATATATGAAAATGAAAAGGGAACTTTTATATTTAATTCAAAAGATTTATGCATGATAGACCATATTCCTGAATTGGTAGAAGCAGGTATTTCTAGTTTTAAAATTGAAGGAAGAGTTAAAAGTCAATATTATGTAGCTACTGTAGTTAGATCTTATAGGATGGCTATAGACGAGTATTTTAGATTAGGTAATCAATACAAATATAAAGAAGAGTGGCTAGATGAAATTAAAAAAGCTAGCTATAGAGATTTTACTACAGGATTTTACTTTAACAAGCCTACTGGTGAGGATCAAGTGTATACTAGTAGTTCTTATATTAGAGAATATGATTTTGTAGGGCTTGTATTGGATTATGATGAAGAAACTAAAATAGCTACTATAGAGCAGAGAAATAGAATGTTTTTAGGTGATGAAATAGAAGTTTTTGGGCCCAATAAAGATTATTTCAAACAAAAGATAGAAAACATGTGGGATGAAGAGGGAAATAGCATAGATGTTGCTCCACATCCACAGCAGATCGTAAAGATGAAGATGGATAGACCAGTCCAGAAATGGGATATCATAAGAATACCAAGAAGGGATTGATATAGTTGAAAAAACCTATAATCATAGGAATTACTGGAGGGACAGGCTCTGGAAAGAGTACTGTTTCAAAAGAAATCTATAAATCCATTGAAGATAAAAATGTGGCAATTATTGAACAAGATTCTTATTACAAAGACCAGAGCCATTTGACTTTTGATGAGAGAAAAAAGACAAATTATGACCATCCATTTGCTTTTGACAATGATTTGCTTATAGAGCATTTAAAAATGCTTATGGAAGGTAAAACTATAGAGAAACCTATTTATGATTTTGAAATACACAATAGAAAAAAAGAGACTGTGACTGTATGTCCTAAAGATATTATTATTTTAGAAGGGATACTTATATTGTATGATGAAAGAATTAGAGATTTATTGGACATAAAGATATTTGTAGATACAGATTCAGATGTGAGAGTTATAAGACGTATCACTAGGGACTTACAGGAAAGAGGAAGAAGTTTAGATTCTGTCATTGATCAGTATATGAGTACAGTAAGGCCTGCACATATGCAATTTATAGAGCCAACTAAGAAATATGCTGATATTATAATTCCAGAAGGTGGATATAACAAAGTAGCCATAGATATAATGGTTACGAAAATAAAATCTATAATAAATGCATAAAATTATAATACCTCCATTATAAATTGGAAATACTATTTATACCAATATAATGGAGGTTTTTTTATGAGGAGTCAAAGAAATAGTCCAATTAAAACTAAAATATTGAGATTGTCAATGTTGTCATTATCCATATTTATTATATTGATATCTAGACTTGCATGGATTCAAACTGCTAAATCTAATGAATATAGATTAGCAGCTATAAGACAAAGAGCGAGGGAAGTAAAAGTATATCCTCCTAGAGGAATTATATATGATAGAAATCTTATTCCTCTGACTAATAGAAGTAGAGTCACAACCATGTTTGTCATAAAAGATCAAGTTATAGATAATGAAGAGAGTATCAAATTTATCATGGAATATACAGATGCAAATAAGAAAAGTATTGTTGAGAATAGTTCTGACAAGATTTTAGAATTTCCACTTAAAAAAACTTTAAAAGATAAAAAATTGCCTAAAGGAATTTTTATTTCTGAAAAAACGTTAAGATATGATGAAATGAATATGCTGTCTCATGTTATAGGTTATGTAAAGCGAAGTGATAATAGCGGAGAAAGTGGGATTGAAAAAGTATTTGACGATATACTTAAAAACAATGAAGTAGGGTCTATATATTTTGAAGTTGATAATAAGAAAAAAAGAATTATACCTGGTGGAGGATTTGTAGTAGTAGAAAATGAAGAATTCAAAAAACCTAATAGTGTGAAATTAACTATTGATTATCATATACAAAAAATAGTAGAAGAGGCTATAGATGAGGAAAATGTCAATGGTGCTGTTGTAGTAGCTGAAGTAGATACTGGTGATATAGTGGCGGTTGCAAGTAGACCAAATTTTGATCAAGATGAAGTAGATGCTTATTTAAAAAAAGATAATATGGAACTTTACAATAAAGCTATTCAAGTTTCTTATCCTCCTGGTTCATTGTTCAAGATTGTGGTACTTCTTGCTGCTCTTGAAGAAGAGCCAGATATAGCAAATGAATATTTTTATTGTAGTGGATTTGAGAAATTAAATGATTTAGTCATAAAATGTAACAAAGAAGGAGGGCATGGCTACATTTCAGCGGAAGAAGCTTTTGCTAAATCCTGCAATTCAGTGTTTATTCAGATAGGGAAAAGGGTGGGAAGTAAAAAAATAATTGATATGGCTCAAAAGATGGGCTATGGTAGAAAATTAAATATAGGGCTTCTTGAAGAAGTTGCTGGAAATTTACCTTATGGAGAAGAGCTAATAGGGCCATCCGTAGGCAATATATCTATTGGTCAAGGAAAGATTGAAGTTACGCCTCTTCAAGTGACAAATATGATGATGATACTTGCAAATAATGGAGTGGAAAAAGATTTATCAATAGTTAAAGGAATAGTCACTGAAGATGGACGTATGGTTAAAGAATTCAAGAAAAACGAGGAAAAAAGAATTATATCTAAAGAAAACAGCCAAATAGTCAATAAATTTATGGCAGAAGTAGTACTGAGGGGAACGGCCAAGAAATTGAATTTAGAAGATATAGGAGGTGCTTGTGGTAAAACAGGATCAGCCCAAGCCATATTAAACGGGGAAAATACAATTCATGGTTGGTTTTCTGGATATTATCCAAGAGAAAATCCTAAATATGTGATTACAGTTTTTGTAGAAGAGGGGTTTTCTGGTTCTAAATCAGCTGTTCCTATATTTGGGAAAATTGCAAGAGAAATATATATGAAAAATAGATAGGACTGGCACTTCTATTGGGCTACCTTCATATACTTTATTAAGGGAAATATGGAGGTGCCTTTTCATGAGCATGACTTTTTGGTTTTTTTTGGGGGGGTTATTGAACCCTTTTTTAGTCTTTTCAGGATATATTTCCAGTACGAATTCTTTTCCAAATCCATTGACCAAGGAAGAAGAAGAATACTATTTAGATTTGTATGAGCAAGGGGATGAAGAGGCAAGAAATATTTTAATAGAAAGGAATTTAAGACTTGTAGCCCATATTGTAAAGAAATACACAAATACTGGGAAGGATTTAGATGATCTCATATCTATTGGAACTATTGGACTTATAAAAGCCATATCTACCTATGACAAAGAAAAAGGCACCAGATTAGCAACTTATGCAGCTAGGTGTATAGATAATGAAATACTCATGACTATTCGTGCAGATAAAAAATCTAAAGTAGAAATTTCTCTTCAAGAACCTATTGGAGTAGACAAGGAAGGCAATGAAATATCTTTAATTGATATATTAGGGACTGATGCAGATGAAGTTATTGACGAAGTAGATTTAAAAATACAAGTAAAAAAATTGTACTCAAAAATAAATGAAGTTTTAAAAGGAAGAGAAAAAACTATTATTGAATTGAGATACGGATTAGTTGATGGTGGCTGTAAAACTCAAAGAGAAATAGCAAATTTTCTTGGAATATCTAGATCTTATGTATCCAGAATTGAAAAGAGAGCTATAAAAAAATTAAACAAAGCTTTCAAAAATCAAAGCTGTTAAATTAAATAAAAATCCGGAAAAATCCGGATTTTTATTTGCTAGGAGTTATTCTTCTAAGCATTTCTTGAATTTCATCAGTAAAACCAGTTATAGGTCTTCCATTACGTATATCTCTTGCCATATTGCTAATTCTTTTATATAAATCTACATCTGCTGTAACTGTAACATTTTTTATATTTTTGTCAGTGTTTCTTACAGAACTTTCAACTTTTCTTTTTAAATCATTAGTCATTTTACCTTCTATATTATCTTTCATATCAATACCAATTAAAGCAGTATTTCCAGTTATTACACAAGTTGCACTGTTTACTTCTTTTAATTTTGCCACATTTCTTGCTATTTTTTCAGCCCTATCAGTCATATTTAAATTTCTGTCAGTTTTAACCATATCTCTATTTCTTACATCATTGTTTAAGTTAGAATCAATCCTATTATTTCCAACTTTATTTTGAGTTATATTTCTTTTTTGATTGGTTCCAACTCTATTTTCTATTCTTTCATTTCTTACATTTGGACGTTGAGGCGTTTTAGTTTGACACCCTGTAGCTGTAAAAACAAAAGCTAAAACTATTGTGAGGAAAATAGCTATTTTGTTATTTTTCAAATTCTTCACCTCCTAATTAATATTGTTTCATTTTATATTTTTTTTATGAAGGAACTTTAAGGGAAAATATATCATAATAAATATTATCATAAATGATATATTTAAAAAAATAAAAAAAATGATATACTAGTGATAAATAAAAATCATAGGAGTGAAAAAATGAATATAAATTGGAACACTCAATTGTATTGCCTAATAGGAAATCCAATTGAAAAAAGTTTGTCACCTGAAATTCACAATTATATTTTTAATATAAACAATATGAATTGCATTTATATGTGCTTCAACGTAGAGGATAATGATTTACACCAAGTATTAGATACTTTTAAAATTTTAGGAATTAAAGGCTTCAATGTTACAATTCCTTATAAAATTCACATTATGAAATATTTAGATGAGATTGATGAGGAGGCAAGATTGTTAGGTGCTGTAAACACTGTAAAATATCTAGATGGGAAATTTATAGGATACAATACTGATGGAGCTGGATTTGTCAAATCTCTCATAGATAGTGGAATTCATATAAAAGACAAAAAAATTTTAGTTTTAGGAGCAGGTGGTGGAAGTCATGCTATTTCTATGAAATTAGCACAGAGTGGAGCTAAAAAGATTATAATTTTAAATAGAACTATAGAAAAAAGCAAAAAATTAGCTTATAATATCTCTAATAAATTTGGAGATATATCAGTAGAATATGATGATTTAAAAAGTTTTTCCCAATATACAGATGTAGATATAGTTGTAAATTGCACTTCAATAGGAATGTATCCAGATACTGATGAAGTTCCTATTGATATTTCAATTTTTTCTAATAAAACTGTAGTTTGCGATATTATATATAAACCAATTAAAACAAAATTTTTGAAAAATGCAGAGAAAAAAAACATGAAGATAATTGGCGGCATGGATATGCTTATCAATCAAGCAATATTAAGTCAAAAAATATGGTTTTCTGTCGATAAAAATATAGCAATAAATATTGATGAAATAAAAGGATTTTTACATTATAGTGTAGAATAATAGTATGAAGCAAAATAGACTATAAAAAGGTGAATTGTATGAGAATGAACAATATGAAATTGGGAGATCTTCTATTGTATGCAAATAAAATTGATGACAAGCAATTAGAACAGGCATTGGATGAACAGAAAAAGACAAATAGAAGGCTTGGAGAAGTACTGGTAGAAATGGGATTTGTTACAGAAAACGATATAATAGAGGTATTGGAGTTTCAACTAGGTATACCTCATGTAGATTTGGAGAAATATATAGTCAATCCTAAAATAGCTAAAATAATACCTGAAAATTTGGCAAGAAGATATGATTTGATTGCTATAGATAAAAAGAATGGGTATTTAATTGTAGCTATGGCTGATCCTTTAAATATTTTTGCTATAGATGATATTAAACTTTCAACAGGATATGATATTCAACCGGTCATATCTTCAAAATTCCATATTTTAAATGCTATTGAAAAATATTATGAAGAAGAAGCGGCTAAAAAATTACTGGAAGAATTTGAGGGATCTTATGAACCGGTTTCAGTTGAAGATATAAACGAAGAAGAGCTTGTGGATGTAAATAGTGCTCCGGTTGTTAAGCTTGTAAATTCTATTATTGGACAAGCTATAAAGATGAGAGCTAGTGATATACATATAGAACCTTTTTCTGAAGAAATCAGAGTTAGATTTAGAATAGATGGGGATTTAGTAGAGATAATGACATTGTCTAAAAATAGCTTATCCGCTATAACTACTAGGATAAAAATCATGGGCAAAATGGATATAGCAGAAAAAAGAATTCCTCAAGATGGTAGGGTTGAAACTATACTTGAAGGAAAAGAAATAGATATGCGTATTTCTTCTTTGCCTACAGTTTATGGAGAAAAAGTAGTTATAAGATTACTTGATAGAAGCAATTTCATGTTTACAAAAAGTCAATTGGGATTTAGAAAAAGGGATTTAGATACTTTTGACAAAATATTAGCTCAACCTTATGGTATTATATTGGTTACAGGCCCAACAGGAAGCGGAAAGACAACTACTCTATATACTGTATTGAAGGAACTCAATAGTATAGAAAAAAATATTATTACTGTTGAAGATCCAGTGGAATATAAATTGAAAGGTATAAACCAAGTTCAAGTCAACAATAAAGCAGGACTTACTTTTGCCAGTGGTTTGAGATCTATTCTTAGACAAGACCCAGATATAATCATGGTTGGAGAGATAAGAGATTCTGAGACAGCAGAAATTGCAGTTAGAGCAGCTATCACAGGTCACTTGGTATTGTCAACTCTTCATACCAATGACACTGCTTCAAGTATAGCTAGACTTGTAGATATGGGGATTGAACCCTATTTGATATCTTCTGCAGTTATAGGGATTATTTCTCAAAGACTTGTTAAGAAACTTTGCGATAAATGCAAAGTACCCTATGAGGCTAGTGACATTGAGAAGGAGATTTTGGGTATAGATACAAGTGAAAGTATTACTTTATATAGACCTAGCGGTTGTAATGTATGCAACAATGGATTTAAAGGAAGAACTGCTGTCCATGAAGTGATGAATATAGATGAAGAAATAAGAAATTTCATAGATAAAAAGATGACAACAGATGATATTAGAAATTCTGCTGTGAATAAGGGAATGAATACTCTGTTTGAAAATGCTAAAAAGCTTGCATTGGAAGGCACAACTACTGTAGATGAAGTATTGAGAGTAGGATATACTTTAGGATAGGGGGATTTTGATGGAACTATTTGATTTAATAAAAATTGGGACAGAGAAAAATGCATCTGATATTCACTTAACAGTTGGAGTACCACCTATATTTAGAATAAATGGTTCCTTGATAAAATATGGGGAAGAAGTACTAAGACCTGAGGATACAAAAAAATTAGTTCAAGAGATATTAAATGAAAGACAGTTTGAAGAGTTAAATAGAAATGGCGAAATAGATACTTCTTTTTCTAGTCCTGGTGTTGGAAGATTTCGTGTCAATGCGTATAAACAAAGAGGTAGTTTTGGAGCGGCACTAAGAATTATTCCGCTTAAAATTCCTACTATGGAGGAATTGGGACTTCCTAAAGTAGTCAGTGATTTAGCTAGACAACCAAGAGGACTTGTCCTTGTAACAGGTCCAACAGGAAGTGGAAAATCTACTACTCTAGCTTCTATGATAGATCTCATAAATCACGAAAGGAGTTGTCATATTTTAACGCTTGAGGATCCCATTGAATATTTACATAGACATGAAAAAAGTATCGTTAATCAAAGAGAAATTGGCTCCGATTCCTATAGTTTTTCAAATGCACTTAGGGCAGCTTTAAGGCAAGACCCAGATGTGATATTGGTAGGAGAGATGAGGGATTTAGAGACAATAGGTATAGCTCTTACAGCTGCTGAAACTGGCCACTTAGTTTTTTCAACTCTTCATACATTGGGAGCAGCTAAAACTATTGATAGAATCATAGATGTATTTCCACCTCATCAACAGCAACAAATTAGAATTCAATTTGCGTCTACTATACAGGGCATTGTTTCTCAACAATTATTGCAAAAATCTGATGGAAGCGGTAGAGTTGCTGCTTTTGAAGTGATGATTGCAACTCCAGCTATAAGAAATTTGATTAGAGAAGAAAAATCTTATCAGATAGATACAGCTATTCAAACTGGTGCAAAGTATGGAATGGAAACTATGGACAATTCCATATTAGAACACTATAAAAAAGGAATTATATCAAGAGAAACAGCTTTAAATCAAGCATTTAATACAGAACTCATGAAAAGATATGTGATTTAGGGTGGTGATGATTTGATTTATAAATATAGGGCTGTTTCAGATACAGGTCAAATAACAGAGGGAATTTTTGAAGGTCAAAGTACAGAAGATGTCATATATATGCTAAAGGGAAAGAAATTTCATCCTATTTCTATTGAAGAAGCTGAAGTTTCAGACCCTAAAAGGGCAATTTCACTAAATTCTAAAGTGGGGAAAAAAGATATTGCTGTATTTTGCAGACAGTTTTATACTATGCTCAATGCTGGAATAAGTATTGTAACTTGTCTTGATATACTTGAAAAACAAACTGAAAATAAAACCTTAAAAAATGCTATAAAAGAAAGTTATGAAGATGTACAAAAAGGTATGACTTTGTCTGAGGCAATGAAAAAACATGAAAAAGTATTTCCAATGCTTTTAATAAACATGGTGGAAGCTGGAGAAGTGAGTGGTACTCTAGATGTCATTATGGACAGAATGGCTACTCACTATGAAAAGGAAAATAAAATTGACAATAAAGTTAAAGGTGCCTTTGTATATCCAGTTATACTCATCATTGTATCCATAGCAGTAGTTATATTTTTGTTAGTCAATGTCATGCCTACATTTATAGGCATGTTTGAAAGTAGTGGTACAGGATTACCTACTCCGACTAGAATATTATTAAATATGAGCAATAGACTTGAGAATTATTGGTATATAGATATTTCAATTATATTTTTGATATTTATAGGTATCAAGTTTTATAGTCATACAAATTCAGGAAGACTTTTATTTGATACTATAAAGCTTAAAATTCCTGGTATAAAAAGGACTAATATAAAAATCATCACATCTAGATTTACGAGAACCTTAGCAACTCTTTTATCTAGTGGTATACCTCTCATTCAAGCCTTGGAGGTAGTGAGTAGAGTTGTTGGAAATGTAGTTGTAGTAAATGGACTTGAAGAAGCTGTAAAAGATATAAGAAAGGGAGTACCTCTTTCAACTACCATAAAGGATATTGATATTTTTCCTCCAATGGTATATTCTATGATTAAAGTAGGAGAAGAATCAGGTTCTCTTGATGAAATACTTCTAAAAACCGCAGATTTTTATGATGATGAAGTAGAAGTATCTCTTCAAAAAATGACAACAGCATTAGAACCTATACTCATAGTGGTCATGGCACTCATCATTGGATTTATAGTCATAGCTATGGCAATGCCAATGTTTGATATGGTGAACACAGTACAGTAGGTTTCAGGGCAAAACTATCGAAAGGTAGTGACGCAAAGCCAGAGTCTAAAGCTATCCTTGATAGCATGATCGTTCGGCTGCATAAATTATAAAAGTTTATATTTATGCAGCCTTTTTTATACATAAAATAAAAAAAAAAACAATATCAATTTGAGGAGGTGATGTTATAGAATATAAATAAATGTCAGCATTTATAAAAATTATAAAAAATTAAGGGGGAAGAAAAATGTTTGAATACTTTGTAAAGAAATTAAGTAAAGACAACAGAGGATTTACATTGATTGAATTGGTAGTTGTAATAGCAATACTAGGAATATTGGCAGCAATAGCTGTGCCAAGATGACAAGTTCTAGAAAAAATGCAGCAATAACAGCTCATAATGCTAATGTTAGAACATTAGAAAGTGCAGCTAATATGTTTTTGGCAGATGGTGGAAGTGATACAACATGGGATAAGGAAAGCTAAATCTGAGGAGTGGGGTAAATATTTACAGGATTGGCCTATGGTACCAGAGGGGTTAGAACAATAGTTGAAACAACAATAGTATATACGAAAAAAGAAGATAGTGATGAGTATTAACAACTAAAGAAGGGGAAAGACTGCAAGAATGAAAAATATAGGGTAGAAATAAAAAATGGGGGAATAACTGTAACTCCTGGTTTAATAAACAAATAACGATAACCTAACTAATTCCACGGTGAATTATCTCTAAAGGATCTGGCTACATAAATCTATACTCATAGGATTCATATTCAGATATTTATATTCATAATAGGCACAATCATTGGTTCATTTCTAAATGTATGTATATATAGAATACCAAGAGAAGAATCAATCGTATTTCCATCTTCTCATTGCCCAAGCTGTGGCACTCCTTTGAAGTGGTACAATTTGATACCTAGTATTGAGTTATATTTATCAAAGGGGAAAATGTAGCTACTGTGGAGAGCCTATCTCCCTGCAGTACCCTATTGTTGAATTTTGAATGGTTTAATATATTGATTATTATTTAAACATTTTGGGGGAACTTAGCATAGATTTCATATTTTACTCAATCATATTCAGTATTTTATAGATTATAAGTTTCATAGATTTTAATTTTCAAATCATTCCAGATTCACTTAATATATTTATATTTATTTCAGCAATCATATATAAACTACCACAATTTATATTGTATGATACATCCCCAAATATTATCAATAGTATATTAGCACTAATTATTTCCAGTGGTATATTTTTAATTATAGCCATAATATCAAAAGGTGGAATAGGTGGAGGAGATATAAAACTCATTGGTGTACTTGGATTTATTTTAGGTATCAAATTTACCTTATTAAACATATTTCTATCATTCATTCTTGGCGCAATCATATCTATATTTTTATTATTATTTAAAATCAAGGGAAAAAAAGACCCAATCCCCTTCGGCCCATTTATATGCATAGCCTTTATGATAGTAACGTTGTGGGGAGAAGAAATTATCGGATGGTATATTCAAACTTTTATTTTATAATGTTTTTTTAAGGGTGATAAAGAGTTATGAAAAAAGATAAAGGTTCAACTTTAATCATGGTAATAGTTGTATCCAGTATTTTGATTATGTTCAGCATAGCCTTAAATACTATTTCTATTAGTGAAGCAAAACAGGCAATGTTTCAACAGAAAAAAATGCAAGCATATTATATTGCACGTTCAGGAGCTGTGGCTACTGCTGATTGGATAACAACTATGGAAAGTGAAGATATTGAAAAATTTAGTGCGATGAAGTTCCCGTTTTCAAGTTCACCTCAAGATTTTGGTGAAGGATTTTTTGAAGTCATTATAGATAAGATAGATAAAGAATTAGTGATATCTTCTATAGGAAAAGTTTCAAATGGAGATAGTGGATATATTACTGATAAGGTCACAATAGTATTAAATCAGAACAATACAGACTTATTTAAATTTGATTCAGCTATTTTTTCTAAAGGCAATACTGATGTTCGGGGAAATGTCTATATAAAAGGAGCTATTGGTTCCAATTCTCAAGACAGTGATTCTATTTGTATTCGTGGTAACACAAAGATAGATGGTACTATATACATAAATCCTGAGGGAAATGAAAATGAAATTGTCAGCTATAGAAGTGGATATGCAAAACCAAATATTAAAAAATTAGATAAAGTGAGAGAATACCCTATACCAGTTTTGCCACAATACCCTGAAGATTTACCTGACAAAGGGGATATATATTTAAATTACTTTGCATATAAAACAATTAACAGTGATGGTTGTTACAATAGTATAGTTATTGGCCCGGGAGCTACTTTAATTATAAATGCTGGGACAAGAGATATAACTATTCGTACGAAAACTTTAAATTGTCAAGGTTCTATAAGGGTTGTTGGAGATAAAAATGTGTTTATTTACGTAGATGATTCTATAAATATGATTGGAAATACTTCTATTATAGGCAAAGCAGAACAAACAAGATTATATTATAGAGGTAAGGATAAATTAACGTTACATGGAAATATAGATTTATATGCTTCTTTATATATAGGTGCTGCAGATTTAGAAATCACAGGTAACAGTTTCGTAAGAGGTGACATAATTACTGGTGGTGCAAATCTATATTATAATGGGAACAATGAGACTTACAAAGGTATAATATATGCCCCAAATGCTAAGGTATTATTTCATGGCAATGCTACAATAAAAGGCGCAGTTGTTGGTGGCAACGTAGAGGTTTCTGGCAATTATGATATAATGCACGATCCTTCCCTTGAAAATAAAATACCAATTGAAACTGAAAAAGGCTCTAGTAATGGGTATATGATAAAGTATTGGAGATGAAAAAAATGAATAGAGGGAACATATTAAAAAATATTTGTAATAAAAAAGGTTTTACATTGATAGAGGTTATCCTTTCGATTTCTATTATTGGTATATTATCAGTTGTACTTTTATCATGTTTACCTAACAACTATAAAAATATAATATCATCTGGAACTAGAACTAAAAGTGTATTTAATGCTCAAGAAAAAATAGATAAAGCAATCAAAAATATATCAGTAGTAGATGGAGATTCTCAATTAAGTAAACAAAGTGAAACTATCAATATCAAGTTTTCGAATTCAGATAGGAATATAATTTCAACTGGTCCAATAACAGGAAATATTGTTACTTCAAATTCCAATGATAAAAAAGCTGTAACGATAATAACCTTTGTTCCTTCAAGGTGATGTAATTATTTGGGGAGAGATATTAAATATGAATAATAAAGGAATCACATTAATTGAATTGCTGTTAAGCCTTGCATTTATGATGGCGATTGTTGGATTAATTTTTAATATTTATATAATGAGCAAAAGAGTATTTAACGCGTCTGTTGAACAAAGTTTTACACAAAAAAATTCCAGACTAGTTTCTGATTTTATTATTAAAGAGCTACGCAATGCGAAAGTTATTGAAATGGATGAGAATAATATAAAAAATAAAGGCAATAGATATTATTGTTTATCTATAAAAAATGATGGATATAACAATTATTTAGCTAAACAAACAATAGAAAATGGTGAAATAATTTCAGAAAATCAATACGGAAATAATTTAGAAAATATAATATTCATGTCTACTGAGGAAAAAGAAATTATGAAAGTTATAGTTATTAGTAAAGAAAAAGAGAAAGAATTTGAAATTGAATTTGAATTTCTACTCAATAATATAGATAAATTGAATGTAAACATTGAAGGATCTAATAGAATATATTATTTGAAGCGTTAATGTGGAGAAGAATAAATGATCTAGAAAGGGGGACAACCAATTGCAATTGCCAAATTTTATGCCTAATAAAAAAGTAGTATCTATAGACATAGGTTCCTATGAAACCAAAGTAGTTGAAGGAAAGATGACAAATAAAGGTATAGTCATAGATAAATATTTTTCCTTCTTGACTCCAGAAGGAGCCTATGAAAATGGATATATAATAGACAAAGAACTGCTGTATTATATGCTAAAAGAACAACTAAAAAACAACAAGGTTTCATCGGATACAGTCTATATGACTATAAAAAGTACAGCTATTATCACTAGAGAAGTGACTATTCCCTATGTAGAAGAAGAAGAAATTAACGGAATACTGAAATTTCAATTAGATGAATATTTGCCCATGAATCCAGAGGGATATATTGTTCAGCACAAGACTATTGGCGTAGTAGAAGAAGACAATGTAAACAAATTGAATGTACTTTTAATTGCTATACCTAAAGAAATAGTAGAAAGCCATTTTGCACTACTTAAAGAATTGGAATTGAAGCCTACAGTACTGGATTTTCAATCAAATGGAATATGCAAAATGCTAAAATACAATTCTCTTATAAATGGACGATATGATACTCAAGAGATAACTTTTGCAGCTATTGATTTAGGCTTTCACAATACCAATGTAACTATAACAAAAAACAATATATTGCAGGTAAGCCGTATAATAGAAATTGGTGGATACGAAATGGATATGGGCATACTCAATTTTTTTGAATACACTAAAGATGAAGTGGAAGAGGCAAAAAGACAAATACAGGATGTAAATAGGATTGATGCTGATTATTTAGATGATGATAGAATATTGAGTATTATAAGATCTAGTTTGGAAGATATAATGGACAAAATAGATCTTATATTTAGATATTATGATTCTAGAGAAATGGGAAATAGTATTCAAGTCATATTACTTTATGGTGGCCTTTCAAAAATAAAAGGCATAAGCAATTTGTTTTCAAGTTATTTTGGTATTCCTGCAATAGTTGTATCTGGATTTGATAAAGTTTTTTTTAGTGAGGATTTAAATAAATATTTAAACTGTGTTAGTTCGATAATTAGAATTGAGGAGCTAAAAAAATGAAAGATTTAAATTTTTTTGAACCATATATTGAGAAAAAAGAATTTAAAATAGATAAAGAATTGATATTTTATGGAACAATGGTTTTAATTGTATTGTGCATGATATTTTATGGAATTATAAATCAAATAAAAATTGCAAAATTGAATAGAGAAGTAGCAAAACTTAAATTAGAGGCTGAAGATGAAAGCATAGAAAAAAGAATAGAAGAGCTTAAATTTCAAGAAAAAGAAATATATGGTATAAAAGAAAAAGTGGAACAATTGAAAATTGTAGATAAATACATAGAAGATAGAGATATCATCCATGAATATTTGCTTCAAAATATAACTTCTAGAACACCAGAAGAGGTCTTTTTGAAATCTATGAGTTTAGATACTCTTTCTATCCAAATTGAAGGGATATCGAAAGATAAATACTCTATTGCAGAGTTTGAACATAGTTTAAAAAGTACTATTGGTTTTGAAGAATCTTTTATATCCAATATATCTTTTGAAGATGGATATTATAATTTTTCTTTAAATATTAAATTAAAGGATGAGGATGACAATGGAGACGAAAATAGAACCCAAGAAGATGAAAATGAAACTGAAAATGAAGGGAATGAATCTATCGAAGAATGAAAAATATTTACTTGTCTTGTTGGGAGTAGTTGTGATTTTTTGGATATTCAATAGATTTATATTTACATCCCAGAGGAATAATCTTCAAAGTCTCAAAGATAAAAAGATTGCATATGAAGAAAAAGCAATAGAAAATAGCGGTATATTAGCTAGAGCAAAAGGGATAAATGAAGATTTTATTTCTTTAAATAGAGAAAAGGATACATTGCTACTCGAATATTTTCCCAAATTGGATCAATCTCAAATAATTTTTCTATTAAATGAAATGTTGGATGATTCCAATTTAGAAATATCAAATCTCAATTTTAGCGAACCTCAAATAGAAGAGATAAGAGGAATACCTATAAATACTATGGATATATCTATTCCCTACAAGGGAAAATACGAGGATTTGCTAAAGCTGATGAATAAAATTGAGAAAAGTCCTAGAAAGCTTTTGATTACCAGTCTCATCATAGATCAAGATGAGGAGAATTTAATAGGAGAATTGAGATTGAAAGCCTATAGTTCAGAAACTATTTTTGAAAAAGGCGAGGATTTTATAGCTATAGACACAATTTTGAATATTGAGAAAGAAAATCCCTTTAAACCTTTTGTTGAATATAAAGAGGCAAAAGAGGGAGATATAGTTGGCATGGATGAAGAAATGGGGAGTAATGAATTTGAAAATTCGGGGAGTTTTTCGCCTTCTGAAGAAAGTCAAGAAAAGCTCAACAAGATTTTAGTAGAGAGTTTTGATGAAGGCAAAGTATATTTTGTACCTTCTCATTTGAATACAAAGGGAAATGTATATAGGTCAAGAAAAGCTAAAGAAGGAAAGTATTCTTTGAGATTTGAGTACAATATCTTGGCTGTTGAGAAAGAGAATAGAGCTTATTTGGATTTTAGAGAGAGAAATATAAATTTTAAATATCCGCCAGACGATATAGGATTTTGGATGTATTCATATGGATATTCACCTGTTACATTAGGGATTAGATTTGAAGGCCAAATGGGAGAAAAAATTGATTTGGAAGTTTTGAAGGGTATAAGCTGGATTGGTTGGAAGTACATAGAGGCAAAGCCACCAGAAGATTTGAATATGTATCCTCTAAAATTGGACAAGATGTATTTAGAATTGGCAAATGGCAGAGAAGATTTTGGAGTGGTACTTTTAGATAGAATGGAATGTGTATATCCACAAATTGAAGAAAAAGATAGTACTTATGAGGGTAGCTATACTTTTTATATTGTTAAAGAAGGAGATACTCTTGAATCTATAGCTATGAAATATTATGGAAGAACTTCAAAGAAAAAAATCATAATGAATGCAAATGATCTTTCAGGAAACAAAGATTTAAGACCTGAGAGGATATTGGTTATACCTAAATAATAGAAAAGGTGATGAAAATGAAAAAAATTAGTTTGTTTTTAGCTTTAAGTATACTTTTATCTTTTGCATTTTCTATGCCTATATATGCAGATGAAAAAGATAAATATGACAAAGTATATGAAGAGGCAAGAGAAACAGGATATAATCATGGGAATATAGCAGGCTATTTAGATAAAAACAAAGAGCTTACTAGTGATTACAATAGAGATATGCCTAAGGATTCAGAAATAGAGAGTATGTACAAAGAATACAAGGATGATAAGCTTGTCATGTCAAATATAGTGGCTAATTACAAGGCTGGATATATAAAAGGATATTTAGAAGGATATACTTCTGGAAGTATAAGTACAAATACAGATAAAAAACAAGAAAAAAATGAAAAAACGAATTATGGACAAAGCTTTGGCCTTTTGCTAGGCCAAGTATATGGACAAAGGGATTATTTTGAAGGTAAAAAAAATAACTGGTCCAAGGCCAAACCAACAGATAAGACTATTATAAATATGTTCAATTTAGATCTGGAGACAATTGGATATAGAAATAGTTTTTTGAAAGATTTTAAAGAAAGCTTTCAAAAATCTTATGAAGAATCTTATAGAGAGGCAAATTTAGAACCTCAAAAAATTTCTTATGATGAAGGTATAAAAGATGGAACTATTTTTGGAGAAATGTTTGGAAAAATTAATGGGAGAAAAGATTATTCTGAGGGCAAAACAAGCAATTGGAATAGGAATTTTCCTTCTCAAGGAGAAATTAGAAGGGAATTTGTATTAAACAGAGATTCAGAAAAATATGTAGATGGTTTTTTGACAGGATTTAAAAATGCCTATGAAAAAGCTTATAGTGAGGGATTTAGAGAGGGAAATGTGGATTTAAATAAATTGAAAAGTGAGACTGCTTATGAAGATGGAAAAGAAGTAGGAACTAAAATAGGAGAACAAGCAGCACAAAATGACTATTTTTTGAGACAAAAAAATGATATATCGAAACATTTCAAATCCAATTCAGAACTCATTTATGAATACGATTTATATTTGGACAATGAAAGGTATAGAGATGGGTTCATAAGTGGATATAGAGATGGGTTTGAAGAGGCCTATATAAAGACTTATCAAAAATTAAATAAAGAAAAAGCTTTAATCTTAGCTGAAACTGTAGTAGTACCTATTAGTGGTAGGGAAATAGAATCTGAAGATAAGAAGCTTAAAATAGCTATTCCAAGTGGAACTTATTTCAATGATGTATTGCTTAAACTGTACAATGATGGCAAAAATGAAAATGTGAAAGCTAATGAGAATTTAATTGCTGCTTCAGAAATTTATAATATAGAAGTTTTAAATAGTATAAAAGAGTTCAATAAAGATAAAAAAATCGAATTGTCATTTGAATACTATGGACCTGATACTGGTGGTATATACAAATTTGTCAATGGAGAATGGCTTTATATGCCAAGTACTATTGAAGAAAATAGAATTAAAACCTATATTGTGCCAAATTCCATAAAAGAAAAAGGTTCTAGTTATGCTCTATTTATAGATAAAACTTATGTTAAGTGTCATGATATAAGGGGTCATTGGGCAAGGGATGAAATAGAGACTTATATTAGAAGAAAATATATTTCTGCTTATAAAGATAAGAAATTTAGACCTGATAGCTATATGACCAAAGGTCAGTTTCTCATGGTTTTGAACAAAGTCTATAAATGGGATTTGCCAGAAGAAGCAATTAGAGCTAAGACATATAAAGATTATAGTGAATATAAAAATTATGAAAAAGTAGTTGAATATAGCTTAAATAAAGGATATATAAGTGGAAATAAAGAAAATGTTTTAAATTTAAACTTACCTATGACTTATCGAGAAGTTGAAGATATAATGAAAAAAGTGACTGAAAGTAAAACCTTTAAATGGAGCAATACTTCAAACAAGATGCTATATCAAAAGGGGATACGCTCTAAAAGTTTTGCAAATTATGACAACAAAATAACTAGAGGAGAAACAATTTATATGTTATATCTTTTAAATGAGTGGAAAAATTAGCAAAAAAGAAGGATATTTTATTTTTATGTAGAATTATATCTAAAACCAAATTAGAGATGATGAAAATGAGGTCTAGGGGGACTACATTAATAGAAATTGTCATAACTCTTGCTATTTTGTCCATTGTTTTGGCTATTGCAGCACCAAGGGATGAATTCTTAATTAATACTAAAGAAAGAAAGGAACTACTGGAATTTAAAAATGATATTATTTTTGCCAGAAATATGGCTATAATTGATGTCAGAAGGTATAGTGTGGAAATTTACCCCAAAGAAAATTATTATACTATATATAAATATGACAAAGAACGAAGTATGATAAAAAAGAAATCTATGGAAAGTGGACTGAAACTAATAGATACAACTTTCGCAAATTCCCCAAATCCTAATCACGGTAGTATATGTTTTACTCCTACAGGAGCACCTTCAAAGGCGGGAACGGTAAATATGAAGAGTAGAAAAGGAAAGAAAATTGAATTAACAGTGGAAGTTGCAACTGGAAAAGTCAATATTTATATTGATGGAGATGAGGCCAAATGAATCGTAGGGGATTCATACTATTGGAAGTATTGTTGGGGATGTTTCTATTGGGGATTATATCAGTGACCTTTTTTCCAATTATAAATTCTGCACAAAATAATTTATATCTGCTAGAAACTAAAAATGATATGAAATATTTTGCAGAAACTGTTTTAGAAAGAATAAAGGCTTTTGAATTTGATAGTGAAAATGATGAATACATATTGGATATGAGATTGAAAATTTTAATGGAAAGGTTTTGTAGAGAAACTACAGCAGAAGTAGAACTGCCAATATTTGATAGAGAAGAATATAAATACTTGATTAAGATAAATAAAATAAATCAAAATGAAAACCTATGGAAAATAAGAGTTAATATTACCTCAAAAGAAAATAGCGAGAGGATAAAAGATGTGGTTCTTGAAGCTTATATTCCAAAACCTAAAAGAAAAAGATAAAAAAGGTTTTACATTGATTGAGCTTGTTGCAGGATTAGCTGCTAGTTCTATTTTAGCTTTGGCTTTTTATTCTGTATTTAATTATTGTATAAATATAAATTTAATTGAAGAAGAAAGAAATGATTTATCTCTAAATGGTAGATATATTATTGAATATATGAAGCAAGAAATAAAAACTTCGGATGAAATCATATCTACAGTTAAATTCAAGGGTTTAAATGACAAATTCAAAAATAATGTTGGATTTGTTTTGAAAACATTGGAGAAGAAACTTAGTGATGACAAATACATATATAAATATATACTTTACTATAAAGATGGGAATAGCCTTAAAAGAGTTACAGCAGAAGGTCCAAATATAAATGCCATAAGGTTTTCTTCTTTTAATGGAGTCAATACTATTGCCTCAAATGTAAAATCTATTGATGGAACTTATATAGATTTTAAAAATAAAAAAATAGTACTAAATATTTTATTGTCTGGGGACATGGGAAGAGAAATGAGATTCAATATAGAAATATATATAAGATGCCCTGTAAGCTACTAGTAGAGGTGTTTATATGACAAAAAATGATGGATCAATAATTATATTAGCAGTGCTTATTTGGAGTTTTGTAATGATTGTAGCTAATTTTTTTTGTATACTCTGTCTACTTGGACAGCTTAATAGTAAGCACAAGTTTGAAAAGCACTCAATCATCTTACAGAGCCGAAGACAAGATATATATATGTTTTAATGAAGATAAATATTACAGAGAAGAATTAATTCCAATGTTGAAATATTATATTAAATATGGGCATGAGGGAAACATTGGAGACAAAGGTAAAATATTTTTAAAGGATATTTCCTTTAGTTCGGGTGATACAAATTATGTAAAAGTGACAAATATACATAGAGAAAATGGTATATTGAAAGGTGAAATTGTATCTACGGGTATTTATGATTCAATAGAAAAAACTGCTACTGGAATGTTCAATATCATAAATTTTAAATACATAAACAATGGGTCAATAATATCGAAGAACAATGTAGAAGATGAAGAGTTTTTTAAAGATATATTTGATGATTTTAAATTGTATGATTTTGAGAATAAAATTCAATGTATTGAGTCTTCTAATTTTGACAAAGTAAATATATGTATTCTAGGAGAAGGTAAAATTAGAATTGATTATTACCGTTATGAAAAGGATATTCCTGTGCATCAAGATTTTTTAGACAAAAATGAAGTTTTTATTATAGTCAACAAACCTGATGGAGATAAATGCCAAATATCTATTATAAATGAGAACAAATTTGACAATGGGGATTTAAATGGAATAATATATGTAAAGGGTGATTTAAACATATTTGATGCTATTGCTTTCAATGGTATAATTTTAATTGATGATGGAGAATTAGAAGTTTTTTCCGAAGACAAACCTGAGATAAACGGACTTGTCATTTTGAACAATTATAGAGGAAATGAAAAATCAATTGAAAGTCAGACTAGTTTGGAATATAAATTAGGCATAGTAGAAAAATATGGTGTATATCTATCTAATTTTGTTGAACCTGAAATTTACGCAATTAAAGAAAATTCTATTATGCAATGAAAGGTGATAGAAATGAAATTATATAATATTATGGAAGATGAAGTTAAGTATGCCATAGATAAAATATTAAAAACAAGAAAAGATATATGTGATTGTGAAAAATGCAGATTGGACATAGCAGCAATAGCACTAAATCATTTGCCACCTAAATATGTTGTAACTGAAAAAGGTGAGCTATATGAGAGAGCAAATAATTTGAATTTACAATTTGAAGCTGATGTTGTGAAGGAAGTTGCCAAGGCTATTGAAAAAGTAAATAGGAAGCCTCAACATTCTTAATATTTCTATAGGTGACAATATGAAAAATATAGTTTTAATAGGCCCTAGTGGTATAGGAAAGACAACAATAGGTAAATACATATCAAAAAAATTAAATATTGTTCAAATTGATACTGATGATTTGATAGAAGAAAAAACAAGTATGTCAATAAAAGATACCTTTGACATTTATGGAGAAGATTTTTTTAGAACTATTGAAGTTCAAGTTGTCAAAGAAATAGCTGACAAAGAAAATATTTTAATTTCTACTGGTGGAGGGATAGTATTAAGAAAGGACAATATTCATGCACTTAGGAGAAATGGTATAATTTTTTTCTTGAATGGGAAAATAGAAACTATTGTTAGAAATTTAAATTCATCAGATGTAGATAGGCCGTTGCTTATGAATGAAGAAGATATATATGAAAAGGTAAAAAAACTTTTTTTAGAGAGAAAAAAGCTATATTACAGTTCTTGTGATTACATAATAGATGTAGATGATAAATCTATTGAAAGTATAGGGGATGAAATAATTTTTTATTATGATAAACATTAGTCTTGTAGTAACATGAAAGGATTGCTATAATAAAAATGAAAAAGAAGAATAGAGAAGGGCATAAAATGAAGATACTAGTGATCCATGGTCCAAACCTGAATATTTTAGGTTATAGAAATAAAAAGTATTATGGAGATAGAACTTTAGATGAACTAAATTCTATGATTGAAAATAAAGCTCATGAGTTTAAATATGAAGTGGATATTTTTCAATCAGATTATGAAGGAGATATATTGGGGAAACTCCATGTAGCTTTGCATGGAGAATATGATGGTGTTATAATAAATGCAGGTGCCTATACTCACTATAGTATAGCTATAAGAGATGCGATAGAAGCTCTTGAAATTCCTGTTATTGAAGTACATTTATCAAATATATATGGAAGAGAGGAATTTAGAAAAACATCTGTTATTGCTCCAGTTTGTTCTGGACAAATAACAGGATTTGGACCATATAGTTATATTTTAGCCTTAGAAGCATTTAAAAATTTAAAGTAGAAATAATTTTTAGTAGGAGGTTTTTTGAATGATTTCAGCAAGTGATTTTAGAAAAGGTGTAACTTTTGAAATGGATGGAGATGTATATCAAATAATCGATTTCCAACATGTTAAACCCGGAAAAGGAGCAGCATTTGTAAGGGCCAAAATAAAAAATGTAATTAGTGGTGCAACAAAGGAAACAACTTTCAATCCAAATGATAAATATCCAAAGGCACATATTGAAACTAAAGAGATGCAGTATTTATATAATGATGGAGAATTGTATTACTTCATGGACAATGAAACTTATGAACAATTGCCATTAGCTAAAGAGGATGTGGAAGAAGCTATAATGTACATCAAAGAAAATGATACAGCTATCATCAGATTTTATCAAGGTAAGGCTTTTGAAGTTGTGCCACCAAATTTTGTTGAACTTGTAATAACACATACAGAACCTGGTGTCAAAGGTGATACAGCTACTGGAGCTACAAAGCCAGCTACTGTTGAAACAGGTGCTGTTATTAATGTTCCACTATTCATCAATGAAGGTGACAAGATAAAGATTGACACTAGAACTGGTGAGTATTTGTCAAGAGTTTAGGGAATAATTAAAATAAAACTTAAGGAGGGATTAGAATGAATGAATTGTTTCAAAAAGTTTCTTATTTAAGGGGTTTGGCTGATGGACTAGGAATAGAAGAATCTAGCAAAGAAGGTAAACTTCTTCTACAAATCATTGATGTCCTTGATGATTTTGCCAATGCCTTGGGTGAAGTGGATGAGAAAATAGACGATGTTGATGAGTATGTAAGCTATATGGATGAAGATTTAGCGGATGTGGAAGAAGAAGTATTTGGATTTTTAGATGAGTATGATGACTTATATTTTGATGATGATGACTTTGACTACATGGAAGATGAAGATTTTTGTGAATGTGATGAAAAATGTTCAAACCATTCACCAGAAGATATAGACATTGAATAAAAATTGTTTAAGGTCTGAAACACAATTGTGTTTCAGACCTTATTTTTTTAAAAATAAAAGCATATTATTTAACCTTGGACATACTATATATTAGAAAGGAGGACATGTTATGGAGAATAATGAAATAGCGATATTTAATTATTTGCTAGAATATTTGGATCCTGAAATCAGTGACATATTATACAAAATTCCAGATAATAAAAAAGCAAATATAGAGGAGATAAGAATTAGAAATGAAAAACCCTTGATGATTTCAGGAGAAGCTAAGGACTACTATGTTTCAAGTAAAGGCCAATTGTCAAAATATGAAAAAGAAGGTTTTGTTGTAAGAGGAGAACAGCTAAATAAAACTTTTCAAATTATAAGTAATTATTCTATATATGCTTTTGAGGAAGAAATAAGAAACGGATTTATAACTTTAAGAGGAGGTCATAGGGTAGGGATTGCAGGCAAGACAGTATACAACTCTAAGGGAGTTGAAACTATAAGAAATATTTCATCGTTAAATATTAGAATTGCTAGAGAAAAAATAGGCATATCTGATAGGATAATGAAATATATAATAAAATACCCCAATTCAATTTACAATACATTGATAGTGTCTCCGCCGCAGTGTGGCAAGACCACTCTCTTAAGAGATATAATCAGGAATATTAGTGATGGTATTCCTGAATTAAATATTAGAGGGATGAAGGTTGGAGTTGTAGATGAAAGATCAGAAATAGCAGGAGTATATAATGGAGTACCACAAAAAAAAGTAGGAATGAGAACTGATATATTGGATGGTTGCCTTAAAAGTGATGGCATAATCATGCTTATCCGTTCTATGTCTCCAGAAGTTATTGCTACAGATGAACTTGGTGGTTATGAGGATATAAAAGCTATAAATGAGGCACTAAAGGCTGGGATAAAACTTATTTCTACTGTTCATGGTGAGGATTTAGAAGATATATTGACTAAGAATGGCCTTGGAGAAATAATAGAAAGAAAAATATTTGAAAGAATCATCATTATGGATAATTCTCAAGGAGTAGGAACAATTTGTGACATAATAGATGGATGTACATTTAAATCAATTTTCTATTGAAAGAGGTAAAAATATGCTTATATTAAAATTAAAATTGACAGGTAGTATACTTGTATTATTTTCCACTAGCTTGATGGGATATATATATGGGAAAAGTTATAAAGAAAGATTGGAAAATCTTATATATTTAGAAAATTGTATCAAGCTATTGGAAACCGAAATAATATATGGAGCCAATCCCTTGCCTGAAGCATTTATGAATGTTTACAACAAGGGAAATAAAAAAGTATCTTATATATTTAGATTGATAATAGAAAAATTAAATAAAGATAGAGAATGTACAATTTTTGATTCTTTTTTGTCAGTTGGCGACACAATGAAAAATGAACTCAATTTCAAAAATGAAGATATAGAAATGTTTATGACTCTTGGAAGATCCATAGGATCCTCAGATAGAACAGATCAAGAAAAAAATTTCAAATTAATTCTTACTCAAATAAAAACATTGGAAGACGAGGCAAGAATTGAAAAAGATAAAAATGAGAAGATGTTTAAAAATTTAGGGTTTTTGGCAGGATTGGCTATAGTTGTTATTTTGATATAAGGGAGAGAAAAGCATGAATGTAGATTTGATTTTTAAAATTGCCAGTATTGGTATATTGACTGCAGTTTTGCACATGGTACTTGACAAGGCAGGTAAAGAAGAATTTGCATTTATAACAACTCTTTTAGGAGTGGTACTAGTACTTGGAATAGTTCTAAAATATATAAGTCAGTTATTTAGTGATATAAAGACCTTATTCCAACTGTACTAGATAGGAAGTGATGAAATGGAAGCATTGCAAATAGTAGTCATAGGTATAGTAGCTACGGTCATGATTATGTTGCTTAAAGATGATAAGCCGGAATTTGCTGTATTGACCAGTATAATTACCAGTATAGTCATATTTTATATTGTGGCGGATAAGCTTAAAATCGTTGTACAAGTACTAACAAATATGGCTAAAAATGCAGATGTAGATTTTGTATTTTTTACTACAATATTGAAGATAATTGGAATTGCATACATTGTTGAATTTGGTGCTCAAATATCGAGAGATGCTGGAGAAGAGTCTATTGCATCTAAAATTGAATTAGGTGGCAAAGTGATTATAATGGTATTGGCTATACCTATTTTGATGGCTTTGATGGATTTAATTTTTGAAATTTTGCCTTAAAGGTGAGTAAATATGAAAAATAAAAGGATAGCTATTTTTATAATGTTTTTAATTATTTTTTTACCCCTCCATGGTTATGGAGATGAAATTAAATCAAAAGATGAAAATATTGGATTTATCATAGAACAGTTTGAGAGCTTAAATTTAAAGGAACTTGAAGAGACAATTGTGGATTTAGAAAATGAGTCTTTTAGATATTTTCCTAAGATTACTCTTAAAGAATTTATTAGTTCAATTATTAAAGGCGAAAGAACTATAGATAGTTTTGATATACTGCAGGGAATAGGAAAACTGTTTTTTAATGAAGCAATTGAAAATTTGTCATTACTTATACAAATATTAGCAATAACTATTATGTGTGCAGTATTAACTAATTTGCAGACTTCTTTTGAAAAAGATAGTGTTGGAGAATTGGCCTACTATATATGTTATATACTTATAACAACTATAGTCATTAAGAGTTTTGCAACAATTATGGTTCTTGGACAAAGTACTGTAGACAAAATGGTTAATTTTATGGAAATAATATTGCCTATTTTATTAACTCTATTAGTTGCTGTAGGAGGAACAATTACCAATGCTATTTTTCATCCAATGGTATTGGGAACTGTAAATATAATTGGCATACTTATAAAGGATATAATATTTCCATTAATATTTTTTTCATTTATCGTAGGGATTATAAGTAGAATTTCTGAAAAAGTTCAATTTACAAAATTGTCCGAGCTTATGAGACAAATAGTTGTTACAATTCTTGGAGTTTCACTGACTGTTTTTATAGGAATTATGTCTGTATATGGTGTAGCTTCAAAGGTCGATGGTATTACAGCAAGAACAGCAAAATTTGCAGTAGATAAGTTTATACCTGTTGTAGGGAAATTCTTATCGGATGCCATGGATACTGTAGTAGGTTGTTCTCTCATACTAAAAAATGCTGTTGGGGGTATAGGATTGTTTGCACTCTTTTTAATATGTGTTTTTCCAACAATTCAAATAGTTGCACTAATATTCATATACAAAGTTCTTATAGTACTTATAGAACCTATTTCTACTATGCGAATTGGAGATAGTTTAAATGAGGTGAGTAAATCACTTGTATTGATACTT
Organism: Sporanaerobacter sp.; assembly: GCF_047830725.1. Classification (NCBI taxonomy): domain Bacteria; kingdom Bacillati; phylum Bacillota; class Tissierellia; order Tissierellales; family Sporanaerobacteraceae; genus Sporanaerobacter; species Sporanaerobacter sp. The sequence continues at coordinate 2,034,707 of NZ_CP181252.1, forward strand.
GTCAGTATAATTTCAGTTTCTATGATGTTTTTTATAACTATCACTATAATAGTTGAGGCTGGAAATATTTCGATGATGTTGAGGTAGGTGGTGAGATTGTGACAATAGAGTTTATAAAGAATTGGGTGATAGATATAGTATATATGTCTATATTTATATCATTTTTAGAAATAGTACTTCCAAAGGGAAATATGAAGCGGTTTATAGATATGATAATTGGTTTTTTAATCATTATAGTAGTGATAAATCCATTCATAAAATTTATAAATAAAGATATAGATATAGAAAGAAATATTTTTACAAGTATAAATAGATTCAATAATGAATACAAAGAAAGTGATAGTATAGAGGCTTTACAGCAAGATCAGATAACTAGTGTATATATAAACAAACTAAAGGAGGACATAAAAGATCAAATAGAGTACAATTCTGACTATAAAGTGTCAGTTTTAAATGTTTTAATTGTTGAGGACACGGAAGATGAAGATTATGGACAAATAAAAAAAATAGAGTTAGTTTTGGAATACAAAGAAGAAGACATAAAGGATAAAGATATAATTAAAGTAGATAATACAAAAGAAGTATGTGTAAAATTGAACAATAACAAAACACTGAATAGAGAAGAATTAAAGGATAGCGAAAAAATAGTAAATATCATTTCTAAACAGTACAATTTGCCTACAGATAGAATTTCAGTTTACTTAAATAGAAAAATGGCAGGTGAATAAAATGAACTTTAAAGAAAAGTATAAGCAAATCTCAGATAAAATCACAAATAAAAAATTTATGAATAATCTTTTAATAATACTCATTGTTGGAACTATGTTACTGATTGCGGCAAGTGTATTTAAAGCTGATAAATCACAAGAAGATGTATTTAAGAAAGATGAAAATAAGGAGAAAGTTATAGAGAACAACTATATGGAGGACTATGCTATGCTCCTTGAAAGAAAATTAGAAAACATCTTAGGAGAAATAAAGGGAGTTGGAAAAGTAAAAGTGATGATAACATTAGAAGAAACTACTGAAAAAATACCAGCTATGAATACAACTCAAAATCAAGAAAAGACAAGTGAAAAAGATTCACAAGGAGGTGTTAGAGAGATAATAAGAGAGGATTCTTCTATTCAAGTTGTTACTAGAGGAAGTGAAGGAAATATAATAGTCTTAAAAGAGATAAAACCTAAAGTTAAAGGGGTTATAGTTGTAGCAGAAGGAGCAGAAAATATAGAAATAAAAGAAGAATTGTATCAAGCAGTTAAAACGGCTTTGGGTATATCTGGGAATAAAGTAGAAGTATATTCTAGCAATTAAGGGGGAATTTTTATGTTTAGTATGAAAAAGCCAGCTATAATAGCAATTTTAGTTTGTCTATTGGTATTGACTGGATATGTCAATCATCAACTTACTCAAAAATCCATGTCAAAAGTTGCTAGTGAATATCAAAAGCATGAAGAAATGGAGATGGAAAAGGCAGCAAACAATGAAGAAAAGTCGATTATAGAAGCTATATCTGAAAACGAAGAAAGTGAAGTGGAAATTGTTGAGGGAAATAATGAAGAAAACATATCTCAATTGACAGAAGACATAAATTCTAGCATAGAAGAAACTTTAAGTAGAGAGGAAAATTTAAAAAGCAACAACTATTTTATAGAATACAGATTGGCAAGGGATAAGATGAGGGGAAATTTAGTTGAAAGATTGAAAGAAATCGTAGAAGATGAAAAAAGTAGTAGTGAAATGATAACAAAAGCTCAAAATGAAATGATAAGATTGGGAAATTTATCAGAAAAGGAGTTATATATAGAAGGACTTATTAAGGCAAAAGGATTTGAAGAAGCTCTGGTATTTTTAAAAGAGGACGGAGTAAAGGTGGTAGTGTCTACAGATGAGTTAACAGAGCAGGATGTAGTTAAAATATTAGAAATTGTAAAAAGTGAAACAAACTTCGATTCCTCTAATATAAAAATAATGAAAAAACTTTAGAAATGTTTGTAAACTAGCCTTACTTCTGGTATAATAAACTTATATAATCTTATTAAATTGGAGGTGGGCAAAAATGGTAGATGCTATTGATAATGAAGGAATGGAATATGGTTCTGTAAAAATAGCTAATGAAGTTGTAGCTATAATAGCTGGTTTAGCAGCCACTGAGGTTGATGGAGTTGCAGGTATGAGTGGTGGTGTAACCAGTGGTATTACAGAAGCACTTGGAATGAAAAGTTTGTCTAAAGGAGTAAAAGTAGAAGTAGGAGAAAAAGAGTGTGCAATAGATCTTTTTGTTGTAATAAATTATGGCTCTAGAATTTCAGAAGTAGCTCAATCTATACAGGAAAATGTAAAAAATGCTGTTGAAACTATGACGGGACTAGATGTTGTTGAAGTAAATGTAAATGTTCAAGGTGTAAATATACCTAAAGAAGAAAAAGTGGAAGAGGAATCTAGAGTTAAATAAAAATTTACCCTCTGAACATCCAGAGGGTAAATTTAGTATTTTTTAGGAGGAGGAGAAATTTGAATATCATAGATAGATTGATTTTAACAATATATACTTTTTGTCTTGCAGTACTTTCTATATTGTTAATGTTATTTCCTTTTGATCAATTTGATTTTTTGTCAATAAACAGTATGACTGGATATTTGGAATCTATGAAAGGCAATTATGTATATTCAATTGTAGGACTGGCTTTTTTATTAGTGAGTATTAGATTTTTAGTTTCTGGTGTTAAAGGAAATAAAAAATCTAAGAAGGAAGCTTTCTTGATTAGACATACAAACTTTGGAGAATTAAAAATCTCAACTCAAACAGTTGAAGGTTTGGTAGAATCAGTTGCTAATAAATTCACAGGTATAAAAAATGTGAAAACTACAGTAAATGTTTTTGAGGGAGTTTTAACTATATATTTAAAAGGTGAAGTGTCACCTGAAATAAATATTCCTGAAACAACTATTGAACTTCAGGATAAAGTAAAGGATCATGTGGAAAAATGTACAGGAGTAGAAGTAAGTGAAGTTAGAGTTGAAATTAGCAGCGTAACAGCACCAACTAGAGTTGTAAAATAATTTGTAGAGGTGTTTTGAAGGTGGCTAAGGAGATATTTTTAAAATTCATTCAAATAGTGGAAGAAAATAAAGGGAAAACCATTGGCACTATAATAGGATTTATTATTGCTATACTTGTACTAACTATTGGTTTTTTTAGGACTCTATTTATAGTTTTGTGTACTTGGTTTGGATTTTATTTGGGAAAGAAAAAAGATAATCAAGAGGATTTCAGGGAAATATTGGATAGGATACTTCCTCCAGGTAGGGAAAAATAAACTTAAATCAATAAATTAATATTAGCTTATATTCGAGGAGGAAAGATATGAGTAGAAAAGTAGCAAGAGAAGAAACTATGAAAATATTGTTTCAGATGGAAATCAATAAAGATTATTCTGATGATAGTATGAATACATACATAAGTGAACACGAATTCGCAGATGATGAAATCCAATATATAAATCATGCAGTGGGAACAATCACGAATAATCTAGGGAAAATTGATGCAATCATAGAAAAACATATAAAAGGCTGGAAGATATATAGATTAGCAAAAGTCGATTTATCTGTTTTAAGAATAGCAATATATGAACTCAAATTTAGAGAAGATATTCCAATGGAAGTTTGTATAAATGAAGCTATAGAAACATGCAAGAAATATAGCACAGAAGAATCGGCAAAATTTGTCAATGGTGTACTGGGCAGTTTTGTACGTACAGAGATGAGCAATGATGAATAATTATTATTTGGGAATTGATACAAGTGCATATACTACTTCTGTTGCAGTTGTTGATGAAAATAATGATATTGTATTTGATTTAAGAAAGATTTTAGAAGTGGAAAAAAATAAAAAGGGATTAAGGCAACAGGAAGCAGTTTTTAAACATATAAAGAATTTACCTTTAATTTTGGATGAATTGGCTAAATCAGTTGAAACTAGAAAGATAGTATCTGTATCTACCAGTGGAAAACCAAGAAACATTGAAGGATCATATATGCCTGTTTTTACAGTGGGTAAAGGACAGGCATATATTATATCTAGAATCTTAGGTGTTCCTTTTAAAGAATTTAGTCATCAAGAAGGTCATATTGGAGCAGGTATGATGAATTCTCCTCTTGAGAAAAAAGACAATTTTTTAGCGTTTCATATATCGGGAGGAACTACGGAATTGCTCCTTGTAGACAACAACAAAGATAATTTGAATATAGATATAGTGGGGGGTACTCTTGATATAAGTATAGGACAGCTTATTGATAGAATTGGTGTCAAATTAGGCTTAACATTTCCGTGTGGTAGTAAAATGGATAATATATCTCAAAATGGCGATATAGTTGATGAAAGATTGGCCTTAAAAATAGAAGATACTTGGGCTAATTTTTCTGGATATGAGAATTTTTTCAATAGATTAATTGATATTGGAAGGTATGAAAAGAAAGATATAGTTAAAACTTTATTCAATACAATTTACTTGAGTTTAGAAAAAATAATTTTATATGGATGTAGAAAACATGATATAAATGATGTATTGCTAGTAGGTGGAGTGGCTTCTAATTTATTCATAAGGGAAAATCTTAAGAACGATTTACATACTCAAGGTATAAATATATATGTTCCAGAAAGATCTTTTTGTTCGGACAATGCCATAGGAGTATCTTATTTGAGCAAAATAAAAACTGGTCATATGTGGGGGTTTTAGTATGTCTGGTAAGCCTTTAAAGGTAAGTGAAGTAAATCAATACATAAAAAGAGTGCTAGCTAGTGATTTTATATTGACCAATTTATGTGTAGAAGGGGAAATTTCTAATTTCAAACATCATTATAGTGGCCATATGTATTTTTCATTGAAAGATGAAAAGAGCAGAATGAGATGTGTGATGTTTAAAAGTGACAATCAATGTGTTGACATAAATTTGAAGGATGGCATGAAAGTTATTGCATCAGGTTATATATCGGTTTTTGAAAGAGATGGAGATTATCAGTTTTATGTAAAAAATATTAGGGAATCTGGTATAGGAGATTTATATATAGCTTTTAATAAATTAAAAAATAAATTAGAATTAGAAGGGCTTTTTGATGAATCTCATAAAAAAAGTATTCCTAGATTTCCTCAAAAAATTGGAATTGTTACTTCATCTACTGGTGCGGCTATTAAAGATATAATTAATGTCATAAAGAGAAGGTTTCCTATAGCCGATTTAATAGTATATCCAGTTTTGGTTCAAGGAGAAGGAGCTCCAAAAGAAATCATAGAAGGTATAAGGTATTTTGACAATAGAGAAGATATAGACCTTATCATCACAGGTAGAGGTGGGGGTTCTATTGAAGAATTATATGCTTTCAATGACGAATCTCTTGCAAGAACAATGTATAGTTTAGAAAAACCAATCATATCTGCTGTAGGTCATGAAACAGATTTTACTATTGCGGATTTTGTGGCTGATTTAAGAGCTCCAACTCCATCGGCTGCAGCTGAATTGGCAGTGCCAGAATTAAATAGTTTAAAATATAGTCTAGATGATGATTACGATAAATTGATTACTAATATTTTGGCTTTTAAAGAATACAAATTTAGAGAATTAGAATATTATAAAAATAAACTAGATTACAACAATCCTGAGATTAAATTAAATCAAAACAGACAGTATATAGATAATTTGTTTAAAGATTTAAATAAAAATTTCAATGTTAAGATAGAGGCTTATTATAGAGAAATTGAAAAATTAGGAGATAAATTGAATTTACTTAGTCCATTGTCATCTGTAAATAGAGGATATTCAATTTTGCTAGATAAAGGTGGAAAAATCGTTAAAACAGTGGATAATTTAAAGATTGGCGAAAAATTTACTGTAATATTAAAAAATGGTATGATTGAAGGGAATGTGGTAAAAATTAATAAAGGGGAGTTTAGGAATGAATTTAAATAATATGCCTTATGAAGAGGGAGTAAAGAAACTTGAAGAAATAATTGATAAACTTGAGAATGAAGACTTATCTCTAGAAGAAGCTTTTAATTATTTCAAAAACGGTATCGAATTGTACCAATACTTGTCAAAAAAATTGAACAAAGTTGAAGGAGAAATTAAGATTATATTAAAAGATGAAAAAGGGGTGGAAATAGAAGAAAATTTTCAAATGGAGGGCTAATTGATGAATTTAACAGAAGAAATTTTAGAAATACAATCAGTTATAGATGATGAATTAAATAGTTTGTTTATAGGTAAATCAGGATATCAGGAGAAGATATTTGAAGCTATGAAATATAGCCTTTTTACAGGTGGTAAAAGAATAAGGCCTATATTGCTTTTAAAAAGTTGTCAAATGATAAGTGGGAATTATGAAGAAGCAATACCTTTTGCCTTGGCTATGGAAATGATACATACATATTCACTTATACATGATGATTTACCAGCTATGGACAATGATGATTTTAGAAGGGGAAATCCAACTAATCACAAGGTATTCGGAGAAGCTATTGCAATTTTGGCAGGTGATGGACTTTTAAATTTAGCATATGAAATAATGATTGAATATATTTTAAGCAAATCTAATGATAAAGAAAGTTTCCACAAATATACTAAAGCTTTTAAGGAGATATGCAATGCTGCAGGTGTGGATGGAATGATCGGAGGTCAAGTTGTTGATATTTTATCCGATAAAAAGGGTATAAATGAAATAGAACTACAATTTATGTATGAATGCAAGACTGCAGCTCTTATTGAAGCTTCAGTTGTATCTGGAGGCATTATAGGAGGGGGGAATGCTGTAGAAATAGAAGCTTTGAGACAATATGGCAATTCCATTGGTATTGCATTTCAAATTAGAGATGATATTTTGGATAAGAATAGTGATGAAAAAGTAAATAAAACTACTTATTTAACTTATCATTCTTTAGACGAAGCTGAAAAAGAGGTAAAAAGATTGAGCGAAAATGCACAAGAAGCTTTAAAAATATTTGAGGATGAAGATACTATGTTCTTAGTAGAATTTGCAAATTGTTTAATTTATAGGAACAAATAATATGTTTTTGAAATTGAAATCTATGAAAATTTATGCTATAATATGTTTGGCTTAGAGTGGCACAGTATTCTAGTCAGCGCAACTATTCCTGAAGGCGGGGCTAAAAATCCGTCAAAGGGCATATCGATGAAGTTCCTGGTTTTGGCTTTCGACGCCCAGTCGGGGGCTATTTCTGGGAGTAAGAAGGATGGGGCGATCCACAATGGCATGTGGGCGTTGACCCTACCTTCGTGGAGACTTGTCATTTTGGCAATATGACAAGATAAACCTGCTATGTAACTAATTATTACATGCAGAGTAGCCTGCCTTGAGTGAAATAGGCAGATGACAAGTTCGATTTTATTTTCGGAAGGGCCCGAAGAAAATAAAATTTTGTTGTCGAAACCTGTTTTGCAAAAGAGGCTAAGGAATAGAATGGCTGTTGAGGAAAACTCCTAGACTGTTCTACCAAGGGAGATGTGTTAAGGATTACAGTGCGGACTAAGTGGTAATCTAGTTCTACTTTTGGCGACAGAGTAGAGACAGTATTAAAGGGAAACCGCTGATATGGCGACATTCAGTTGCTGTCTGGGAAATCCTGCTAGACCTTAAGCCGTAAGATTTACTTAACATATCGCCACTCGTGTGAGCTGATAGCATTTGCTATCAGCTTTTGTTCTATTATGAATTGGAGGGTTAGTAATAGATGAAAAAGAAAGATGATGACAGCATTCCGCGAAAGCGGAATAGAAGGTGGATTTTTATTACAACATTTTGGACTTTTTTGATGGCAGTTTTTTTTAGTTTAATTACAGAAAATTTAATGTCTAATCTTGATATATTAGCAGCCTTTTTAATACTAATAGTCATAATATTTATAGGGATTATATTTGATATTATAGGTATTGCCGTTACTGCTTCTGATGAGAAACCTTTTCATGCTATGGCAGCAAATAAAGTCGAAGAAGCTAAATATGCGGTTAAATTAATCAGGAACGCTGGGCAAGTTTCAAATTTTTGCAATGATGTTATTGGAGATATTTGTGGAATTATTAGTGGAGCAGCTGGAACGACAATTATTTATAAGCTAATTGAACGATATGATTTTAAAAGTGCTACTATGTTGAGTATCATAGTTACGGCTTTAATTGCTTCCTTTACTGTTGGGGGCAAAGCTATAGGCAAGGGAATAGCAATGGACAATTCTGAAAAAATTATTTTTCAGATATCTAAAATGCTTAAATTTATCGAAAATAATTTTAAGATGAATATTTTGCATGAGGGAAAAAGGAAAAATGGAATTAGATAATACTTAGGAGAGATTGTATGAGTAAAGAAAGAATAGACATACTTCTTGTAGAAAAAAATTTAGTTGAATCGAGAGAAAAAGGTAAGAGGCTCATCATGGAAGGTATAGTATTTGTTGATGATAAGCGTATTGATAAACCTGGTGAAAAAGTGAATGTAGATAGCTCTATTGTCATAAAAGGCGATTTAATTCCCTATGTGAGTAGAGGGGGACTTAAATTGGAAAAGGCAATAGAATGTTTTAATTTATATTTAAAGGATAAAGTTGCATTAGATATAGGAGCTTCTACAGGTGGATTTACAGATTGTATGCTTAAAAATGGGGCCAAAAAGGTATATGCTATTGATGTAGGATATGGTCAAATAGATTGGAAGCTGAGACAGGATAAAAGAGTGATATTGAAGGAAAGAACCAATATAAGATATGTAACTAAAGAAGATATTGGAGAACTAGCTGATTTTGCTTCAATCGATGTATCTTTTATATCGTTAAAACTAGTTTTGCCAGTGGCTATGGAATTGATTTCGGACAATGGTGAAATAGTTTCATTGGTTAAGCCTCAGTTTGAAGCTGGAAGAGACAAGGTTGGTAAAAAAGGAATAATAAAAGATCCAAAAGTGCATAAAGAAGTACTTTTAGATATTTATAGATTTTGTTTAAACACAGGCCTTTTTGTCAAAGATATTACTTATTCGCCTATAAAAGGTGGTACAGGAAATATAGAATATCTATTTCATTTAAAAAAGTGTGGAAACATTGACGAAAAAAACATTGAAAAATTGATTGAAGAAGTTGTTGCTAATTCGCACACAATGTTGTAATTTTATGAAGGCTATCCGAATCAAGGAGGAAATTATGAAGAAGTACGCTAGACAAAGGAGAATATTGGAATTAATAGAAAAATACGAGATAGAAACCCAAGAAGAATTGGCCGATTACTTAAAAAAGTCTGGTATCGATATTACCCAAGCTACGATTTCAAGAGATATAAAAGAATTGAGATTGGTCAAGGTTTTAACTAATAGTGGAAAATATAAATATGCAGTTATTGATGATAATGTGGAAGGCACCACAGATAGATTGATAAAAATATTTAAAAGTTCAATAGTTAATTTTGATGTGGCAGGACATATTTTAGTTATAAAAACACTGCCTGGTGCTGCTCAAATATGTGCTTCTGCTATAGATGTTCTAAAGATTGAAGGAATTGTAGGCACCATAGCTGGTGATGATACAATTTTTGTAGCTATTGGTGATATAGAAAATATTGATATTATAATTAAGTCTTTTCAAAAATTACTCAATTAAACGGGGGTATTAATATGCTTGTTGAGTTAAATATTGAAAATTTTGCTGTTGCTGAAAAATTGCATATAAATTTTTCAAAAGGCTTCAATGTGTTGACAGGAGAAACAGGAGCTGGAAAATCAGTAATAGTAGATGCCATTGGTATGATTTTAGGCGGAAGGGCAAATAAGGACTTAATTCGTACTGGGTGTGACAAGGCTATTTTAGAAGGCCTTTTTTATTTGGAAAAACCTATTGAAATTAATAAAATTTTAGATGAATATGGCATAGAAAATGAAAAAAATGACTATTTATTAATTACTAGGGAGGTATATTCAACTGGTAGAAGTATATCGAGAATAAATGGTAGAACAGTAACTCTTGGAATGCTTAACAATGTTACGAAGTATTTAATTGATATACATGGGCAACACGAACATCAATCCTTGTTAAATTCAGAAAATCACATACATATTATTGATTCTTTTGGAGATTCTAACTTTAGAAGTTTGAAGGAAGATATATATATATATTACAATGAACTTGTATTTCAGAGAAAAAAATTAAAAGATTTGTCTATGGACGAAATAGAAAAAGATAGGGAAATTGATTTGTTAAAATATCAAATAGAAGAAATAGATAGTGCAAAATTATCAAAAGAAGAAGAGGAAGAAATTGCAAGGGAATATAACAAATTGTCAAATATAAAAGAAATTGAATCAAATATCAGTGAAGCATTAAATATTCTTCAATCCAAAGAATATGAAGGATTTTCTATAATTGATGCTATAAATAGAGTCATTTCATTGATTGGTGGAATTAAAAATCTAGATATTGAAATAAAAAAATATTATGAAAGTTTTACAAGTATAGGTTTTGAGTTGCAGGATTTATCTGGAGATTTGAGATATTATTTAGATAATATTACTGTAGATGAAGAAAGATTAGCTTTTTTAGAAGAGCGTTTAGATACTATAAATAAATTAAAAAAGAAATATGGAAACAATATCGATGAAATAATTACCTATAGAAATGAGATATATGAAAGATTTCAAATACTATTGAACAACGAAAAGGAAATTAGTCATATTAGAAATGAAATAGAAAAGATAGAAAAATTGTTAGAGGCTAAATGTGAGGAATTATCTAATAAAAGAAAAGAAATAGCATCAATTCTTGAAGAGTCTCTTTCAGAAGAATTGAAAGAACTCAATATGAGCAATGTATTGTTTAAAGTGAGTTTTAAAAAGTACAGCCATTTTACACCTGAGGGCTTTGACAATTTAGAATTTTTGATATCAACAAATCCGGGAGAAGATTTAAAGCCATTGTCAAAGATAGTATCGGGAGGAGAAATGTCTAGGATAATGTTGGCTTTTAAATCCATACTTGCTGAGTATGACAAGATACCATGTCTTATTTTTGATGAAATTGATACAGGAATTAGTGGTAGAACTGCTCAAGTTGTTGGAGAAAAAATCGCCAATATTTCAAAGAAACACCAAATTATTTGCGTTTCACATTTACCTCAAATAGCTGCGTTGGCTGATACTCATTTTTCAATTTATAAAAATATATGTGGGAGTAGAACTGTTACTCAAATAAAAAAATTATCTTTTGAAGAAAGAATTGAAGAATTGTCAAGACTACTTGGAGGCGTTGATTTGACTGATACAACTAAAATGCATGCTAAAGAAATGTTGAATTTGGCTGTAAAAATAAAAAATCGTTGAAACACTTTATACTTAAGTATAAAGTGTTTTTTCATTATAAAGGCAAAATTTATTTTACTTTACATAATCATTAATAATTACTGAGAATAAATATGCGAAGAAAAGGCTAAATTATATTTGCAAATAATATTTTTTGGAGGTGAGTATGAAAAAGGGGAAAATTGGGAGAGTGATATTACTTGCAAAAGTATTCAAGATATAAACGACAATTATCTATAATTTTGACTATTGTGATTGCTTTCTGTTTATTTCAATTGTGTATTTTCAGTTGTTATCCTGATAAAATCAATATTGTGAAAGGAGATAAAAAAGCTTTTGATGTATTTTTTCCTTTTACAATAAAGATTTTGCAAGATAATGATGTTGTAGATTGTGAATCTTGTAGCCAAAATACCCTGTCGTTAAAAAAATCTTATGAATTTGATAGTATTCAATCTGGTATAGCAAAATTGCAGCTTAAATTGCTTGGAATAATTCCCGTAAGAGATATTGAAGTAAATGTATTAGAAAGAGTTTATTTGACGCCTGGAGGGAATTCTATTGGCGTTAGATTGAATACTAGAGGAGTCCTAGTAGTAGCAGTAACAGATATTATAGGAGTTGATGGCAAAAGGTATAGTCCTGCCAAAGATGGGGGAATAAAAGTCGGAGATAGTATATTGGAGATTGATGGGGAAAAAGTAAAAGATGCTGAACATGTTGTAGAACTTTTAAATAGTATAAAAAATGAAACTATAGATATAGTTATTGAAAGAAATAATGTTCAGTTTACTACTCAAGTAAGACCTAGAAAGAGTATTCAGGACAATTGCTATAGATTAGGTATATGGGTGAGAGATAAAACAGCTGGTATAGGTATTTTAACTTTTTACGATGAGAATACAAGAATTTTTGGAGCTTTAGGCCATGGAATTACAGATATAGATACGGGAGAATTGCTAAAAATAGAGAATGGCAAAATAATGAGTGCTAGAATATCTGAAATTGAACAAGGAAGTAAAGGAAGTCCTGGAGAGATAAAAGGAGCTTTTTATGAGACTCAAGATGCTTTAGGGGATATAACAAGCAATACTGAGTTTGGAATATATGGAAAGCTATATGAGAATAATTTAGAAAACAATAAATTAAAACCTTTACCTGTAGGATTTCAAGAAGAAGTTAAAGAAGGAAAAGCTTATATTTTAACTACTATTAATGACAATAAAGTACAAAAGTATGAAATTGAAATAGTTAAAGTACAAAGTCAGCCTTTTCCAGAGCAAAAAAGTATGATAATAAGAATTACAGATAAAAAATTGTTGCAAAAAACTGGCGGTATTGTACAAGGAATGAGTGGAAGTCCCATAATACAAGATGGAAAGTTAATAGGAGCTGTAACCCATGTATTTGTCAACGATCCTACAAAAGGATATGGGATATATATAGATTGGATGTTGAAACAAGCAGATTTTAATTATAAAACAAAAAGTGAATTTGCAGAAACAAAAAAAGGTTTACTTGATTATTAAAAGGCTTCCAATGGAAGCCTTTTCTAAAAAATGTAGATAAAAAATGGAAAACTAGAAGGAAATAAAAATTCTTTGTCGAATAAATAAAAGTATATTATAGAATACATACAGGGGGGTAATTATTTTGGAGAAAGTTAAGATATTAGTTGCAGATGACAACAAAGAATTTTGTGATATTTTAAACGAATATCTAGAAAAACAGGAGGATTTTGAAGTTTTAGGTTTTGCAAAGGATGGGTTGGAAGCACTGGACATGATACCAGAAATAAAACCAGATGTTTTAATATTGGATATTATTATGCCACATTTAGATGGATTAGGGGTATTAGAACAAATAAATACTATGAGATTGGATAAATATCCAAAGATTATAGTATTGTCAGCTGTAGGACAAGACAGAATCACTCAAAAAGCTATAGAGCTGGGAGCTGATTATTATGTGGTTAAGCCTTTTGATTTTGATATATTCATTAAGAGATTAAAGGAAATTGCAGATATTCCTATTAAGAAGATCAATTCTAAAAAATATATAGATATTCCAAAAGAAACTGTGGGAACTGTTGATAATAGTATGAATATGGAAGCTAAAATAACTAATATCATTCATGAAATTGGTGTTCCAGCTCATATAAAAGGATATTTGTATTTGAGAGAAGCTATTACAATGGTTGTAGAAAATGTTGAATTGCTTAGCGCGGTGACAAAAGAATTATATCCTTCTATAGCAGAAAAATATAATACTACACCAAGTAGAGTAGAAAGAGCTATTAGACATGCTATAGAAGTAGCTTGGAGTAGAGGAAAGGTTGATACTATTAATAGTATTTTTGGCTATACTGTTCATACCGACAAAGGAAAGCCAACTAATAGTGAATTTATTGCAATGGTTGCTGATAAATTGAGATTAGAACAGGAAATGGCAGAAAATAAAATGTAAAAATATAGCCTTGTGAATAGTTATTATTCATGAGGCTATATTTTTATGTTATAATAAAATAGAAAGATTATGTATTCAAATTGGATTATTTATTTATATAGGGAAATACTATATAAATAATAGATTTGGAGGATTAAAATGTATTTAAAGGGCAAAGTAAAAAAAGATAAAAGAACGAAAAATCTCATTAAAAGGTTAAAGCCAGGGGACATAGCTTTGATTGCACATAAAGATTTAGATGAAATTGCAGCTAATTCGCTAGTTGAGTCAAAAATTAAGTGTATAATAAACACTGAAGAAACTATAAGTGGACGATATCCAAATCAAGGACCTTCTATTTTACTGGAAGCTGGAATTCCAATTTTTGAAGTTTGTGATACTGATTTATTTGAGTTAATCAAAGAAGGAGAGACAATAGAGATATCTGATGAAGAAATAATTAAGAATGGAAAAGTTATATGTAAATGTAATTTGCTTGATAGTGAAAGAATCGAATATTTATTGGGAATTGGGTATGAAAATTTTGAAAAAGAATTAGATAGATTTATTGAAAATACTTTAGAATATGCTAAAAAAGAAAAGGGACTTGTGACCGGAAAAGTTCCAATTCCTAAAGTTAAGACTAAGATGAATAATAGACATGTATTGGTAGTAGTTAGGGGAAAAGACTATAAAAGAGATTTGGAAACAGTTCAAGCTTATATACATGAAGTACATCCAGTTTTAATTGGAGTTGATGGTGGAGGAGATGCACTTTTAGAATTTGGGTATATCCCAGATATGGTCATTGGAGACATGGATAGCATTAGTGATAGGTGTTTAAAAATGAGCAAAGAGATAGTAGTACATGCATATACGAATGGAGAAGCACCTGGACTTGAAAGAGTAAAAAAATTAGGTTTAAATGCTGTTGTTTTTCCTTCTCCAGGTACTAGCGAGGATATAGCATTATTACTTGCTTATGCCAATAATGCTGATTTAATTGTTGCTGTGGGGACTCATAACAATATGATAGATTTTTTAGAAAAAGGCAGAAATGGGATGGCGAGTACTTTTTTAGTTAGATTAAAAGTTGGCTCTAAATTAGTGGATGCAAAGGGAGTCAATAAGCTTTATAAAAGTCATTTAAAATTAAGACATGTAATAGGTCTTGGTATTGCTGCGTTAATTCCAATCATAGTTATTACAATAATGTTTCCTCCTATGAAAGAGTTAATGCAACTTATTAAGATAAGACTTAAAATAATGTTTGGAGTGTAGGAGGCGATATTTTGATTCCTAATATGAAATTTTATGTAATATCTATTGTTTCAATATTTTTGGCATTAGCCATAGGAATTTATATTGGGTTTTCACTGGATGCAAATGAATTTATAGAGGAGCAAAGAGATGATTTGGTCACAAAATTAGAAGAAAAATTTGACTATTTAAAAGAGGAAAATCAAAATTTAAAGGATGAAGTGGATATTTTAGAATTGGAAAATTCTCAATATGCAAATTTTAGTGAATTGATTTATCCTGAAATCATAAAAAATAGATTAGCAGGTTTAAAAGTAGCTATAATTGAGACTAATGATGAATATATTTATTCAGGAATAGGTAAAACTTTGGGTATGGCTGGGGCAGATGTAGTTAGTATTGTGACAATAAAGGACAAGTTTTTAAATGAAGAATTATTAAAAGAAATATATTCAAATGGAGAAGAAAATATAGAAATAAAAGGAAACATTATTGATAAAGGCATAGAAGATTTAACTAATGCAATTATATCTGGAAATAATAAAGAGATTATAGAATTATATGGAGAATATGGATTAATAAATATGGTTGGTAGTGCAGATGAACCTGTGGATTATATTGTTATAGCAGGTGGAAGCGAAAAAGAAGATTTTGATAGAATAAATTATTTAGATAGAAAGATAGTAGAGGTTAGCAAAAGATCAGAAACACCTATTATTGGAATAGAAAAAACTAAAGTTAATTTTTCTTATATCAGTGAGTATAAGAACTATAGAATATCCACAGTAGATAATGTCGATACTGTTATTGGAAAGGTTGCTTTAATTATGGCTATGGAAGGCAGACCAGGATATTATGGTGTAAAGCCTAGCGCAGAAAGTTTGATTCCCAATCCAAGTGATGTTATTTTAGAATGAGGAGAGATAGTATGAAGTGTAGTGGAAGAGTTATAGCTGTGATACCTGTATATAATGAAGAGGATACAATATTAGACACCATAGAAAAATTAAAAGAAATAGACATTATTGATGAAATAGTAGTAGTAGATGATGGTTCTACTGACAATACTGTGGAAGTATTGAATAATTTAGATATAAACCTCATAAAATTAGACAAAAATAGAGGTAAGGGATATGCTATAAAAAAAGCTATAAGTGAAATTGAATTTGATTATTTAGTTTTGGTGGATGGGGATTTAGGTAAAACTAGTGTTGAAATTGAAAAACTTATATATCCTGTAATTAACAATGAAGCAGATGTGACTATTGCAAAATTTCCTAAAGCATTAAAAAAAGGTGGTTTTGGATTTGTAAAAAGATTAGCAAAGAATGGGGTATATATGTATACAGGTGAAAAGTTAGATACCACACTTTCTGGACAAAGAGTATATAAAAAAGATGTCATAAATAGCATCTACTATATTCCAAATAGATATGGTATAGAAGTTGCTATGACTGTGGGAGCATTAAGAAATGGTTTTTCCATTAAAGAAGTGGAAGTAAATATGAGGCATAGAGAAACAGGAAGGACATTTAAAGATTTTGTTCATAGAGGTAAACAGTTTTTTGACATATTGGGTACGCTTATAGTATTATTTTTTAGAAGGTGAGTTCATGGAAGTTTATAAAATTAGTATTTTGAGTTTTTTTATTAGTATGATACTTTCTATTATAGGAACACCATTTTTGTTAAATATGCTAAAAGAAAACAATTGCTTGTGTACTAACTATAAAAATGAAGAGATACCTTCAAGTATGGGTTTGTTATTTATTATCGTACAGACTATTACTTTAAGCTTAATGAATTTATTTATATCAGAAGGTTTGAGGCATTATGTGTTGATTTACTTGATTACATTTATTCTTATTGGCCTAGTTGGACTTTTAGATGATTTGGTGGGAGATAAAAATATTAAAGGATTTAAAGGACATATAAAATCTCTATTAAATGGTAAATTGACTACAGGGGGGCTTAAAGCAAGTGTAGGTTTTTTAGCTGCTTTAATAATCTCTCTCTATATTTCTAATAGTGTAATAGAAATAATAATAAATACATTGCTTATTGCTTTGTTCACCAATCTTATCAATCTCTTTGATTTGCGACCAGGAAGAGCTTCTAAAGTATTTATACTTGTTTCCATAATTTTATTGATTACTTCTTGGTACAATGATTTAAGTATTTTGTTATTTTCTTTTTTTGGTATATTGTTTAAGTATTTGCCTATAGATTTAAAAGCTAATGCTATGATGGGTGATGTAGGTTCAAATTCTCTAGGAATAACTTTAGGTACTTATTGTGCAATTACTCATGATTTAAAAATAAAGATAATTTATTTAATTGCTTTGATTATAGTTCAAATGCTTTCAGAATTTGTTTCATTTTCAAAGCTAATTGAAAAAAATAAGTTTTTAAGATATATTGATAATTTAGGAAGATAGGAGGGTTTTAAGCTGATTAGTTATAGAAAAGGCATTGTTAATAGCATTTTGAGAAAAGATAAAGATACTACTTGGGTAGAAGTAAATATAGATGGTGATTTATCTAAAGCTATCAATTACAATGAGTTAACTGGACCTGTAGATATTGGAGATGAGTTAATATTAAATACAACTGCAGTAGAATTGTCTTTGGGAACTGGAGGATATCATTTTGTTATTTTCAATTATAGCAATGAAAATAGTAAAATTGAAGGTAAAGGTCATATAATGAAACTTAGATATACTCCATTTCAATTAAAATGTTTGGCAGCAGAAGAAGAAGATAGTCCTTATCATGAATTGTTTAATGAATTTACTAGTTTAAATGGAAGTGTTTTTATTGTAGGGACATTGCATAGTATGTTAGCTCCTCTTGCAAGTATGCTTAAGTGGCTTAAGCCTTCGCTGAAAATAAACTATATAATGACTGATGGAGGAGCATTACCTATACAATTTAGCAATACCGTCAAATCTTTAAAGGATAAGGAAATTATAAATAGCACTATAACTATCGGCAATGCTTTTGGTGGAGATATTGAATGTGTAAATATATATTCAGGGCTTATTGCTGCTAAAGAAATATTAAATGGTGATGTAACTATAATTACAATGGGACCAGGAATTGCAGGTACTGGTACTAAATATGGGTTTAGTGGTATTGAACAAGGTTATATAATAGATGCTGTAAACAATCTTGGAGGCATACCTTTTGTAGCTCCCAGAATTAGTTTTAAGGACAATAGAGAGAGGCATAGAGGCATAAGCCATCATACCCTAACGGCTCTATCTACGGCCTGCAATACTAAGGGCAAATTAGTAATTCCGTATCTAACTAAAGATAAAGACAATTTGATTAGAGAACAATTAATAAATAAAAATTTATTTGAAAAGCATAACATTATTTATGAAGAAGGCAGTGAGATTATTAAGGCATTAGACTATTTTAATTTAAATGTTTCAACTATGGGTAGAGATTTGAAGGAAGATGCAGATTATTTTATTACTTTAGGTGCTGTTGCTAAAAGTACTTTTTTGTACCTTGATGGGGAGGAGGATGTTTAAATGGATTTTGAAGAAAAAACCATGAAAACCGAAAAAATATATGAGGGCAAGGTTTTAAATTTACGAATAGATACAGTGGAATTGCCAGATAAAAAGTATTCTAAAAGAGAAATTGTAGAACACCCAGGAGCAGTTGCAATAGTAGCATTAACTAATCAAAACGAGATTGTACTTGTAAAACAGTATAGAAAAGCTGTAGAGAGAGAATTGTTGGAAATTCCTGCTGGGAAATTAGAAATTGGAGAAGAACCTAAGGAAACTGCAATAAGGGAGTTAAAAGAAGAAACAGGTTATACTTCAAGTAAAATTGAATACTTGCTAGAATTTTATACATCACCTGGATTTTCAAATGAAAAGATTTATTTATTTTTGGCTAATGGATTAATTGCAGGTCAGGCAGAACCAGAAAAAGATGAGTATATAGAACTTGTGAAAGTTAAACTTGAAGACTTAATAGATATGATTGATAAGGGAGAAATAATTGATAGCAAAACTATAATTGGGGCTATGGTAGCACGTGATTATTTGTCTAATAAATAAATATAGTAGGTGATAATATCCTCCTTTTATGCATAGTATTTCATATAGGCTTGTATATCTAATGAAAGGAGGATATAGTTTTGCGACATAAGTTAAGAGTTTGGATATCTAAACATTTAGAAGGAAATTTTGTAGCATATTTTACTATGTCGGTACTTTTAATTATCGGCATAGTCGTTGGTGCTATAACTATAAAGATGTTGAGTATTGATCAGAAAAATAAAATTTTGGGCTTTTTTAATTCTTTTTTTGTATTAATGAATGACAATGAGATAGATAATTTAATTTTACTTAAGGAATCTATTAAAAATAATTTTAGGACAGTACTTATAATATGGCTCACAGGAGCAATCATAATTGGAATTCCAATCATTCCAGTAATTGTAGTGTTAAGAGGGTTTGCTTTAGGATTTACTGTTGGATTTTTAGTCAATGAATTTGGAGCTAAGGGATTTCTATTTTCTGTTCTTGCAATAATGCCTCAAAATTTATTTATAATACCAGGCATTGTATCTATATCTTCGATAGGTATAAATTTTTCACTAAACAATGTAAAAGGCAAAAAAATAAAAAATAATTATAACAACTTATTTTCTAATTTTATCAATTATTCTATTCTAATTTTGTTATTTTCTATAGTGATATTTATTGGAAGTTTAGTTGAAGCATATATAACACCAATTTTCATGAGATTAATTACCGACTATATCAACTAGATTAATTTAAAAACAATTAAAGGATTTTAAAAATCAATGTTGAACTTAAATAGGGTAAGTATTAATAGGCTTTTAAAGGAGATATTTTTATGGATGAAATAATCAATAATTTCTTTTGCTATTTGAGAGATGAAAAGGAATTATCAAACAATACTTTAGATTCATATTTACGGGATATACAACAATTTAATGAATATATAAAAAAATATAGTTCATTGGATTTACTGAATGTAAATAAAACTATTGTTATAACGTATTTAATGTATTTACAAAAAAATGGCATGGCAACGTCAACTATATCTAGAAAATTGGCTTCATTGAGATCTTTTTATCAGTATTTATTGAACAAAGGTACAATAAAAGAAGATCCAACATTAAATTTGCACTCGCCTAGACAAGATAAAAAAATGCCAGAGATTTTAACACAAAAAGAGGTTGATTTGTTGCTATCACAGCCAGAAGCAGATAGCTTCAAGGGGGTTCGTGACAAGGCTATGCTTGAAGTTTTATATGCTACTGGAATTAGAGTTTCTGAGCTTATAGCGTTAGATATAGATGATATAAATTTTGAAGTTGGTTATATTGTTTTAGATAAAAATACATCAAATGAAAGAGCAGTACCGATAGGCAATACGGCTTTGAACTGTTTGAGACTATACAATGAAGAATATAGATATAAGGCTTTAAAAAATCATGAAGAATTGGCATTGTTTATAAATTACCATGGAAAAAGATTAACAAGACAAGGATTTTGGAAAATAATTAAATATTATACAAGTAAAACGAATATAAATAAAAAGATAACTCCTCATACCCTTAGACATTCTTTTGCAGTTCATCTTTTGCAAAATGGTGCTGATTTAAAATCAGTACAAGAAATGTTAGGGCATTCTGATATTTCTACTACTCAAATGTATTCTTTTGCAACTAGTGATAAAAAATTGCGAGAAGTATATAAAAAAACACATCCAAGAGCTTAGGAGGGATAACATGAGTTTTATAAAAAAGATTGATGAAAGTGCAAATTATATTTTATCTAAAATAGATTTAAAACCTCAAATTGGTATAATACTTGGTTCGGGATTAGGTGATTTAGCTGAACAAGTAGAAGAGGCTGTAGCTATTGACTATAAAGATATACCTAATTTTCCAACTTCAACTGTGGCTGGACATAAGGGTAGATTGATTATTGGGAAATTAGAGGGTAAAAGAGTTGTTGCTATGCAGGGAAGATTTCATTTTTATGAAGGTTATTCACTAGAAGAAGTTACATTTCCAATAAGAGTTATGAAAGCTATAGGAGTAGAAATTATTATAGTTACAAATGCAGCAGGGGGAGTGAATAGAAACTTTGAACCTGGAGATTTAATGATTATTAGGGACCATATAAATTTCACAGGGAAAAATCCATTGCTTGGCAAAAACTATGATGAATTAGGACCAAGATTTTTAGATATGACAAATGCTTATGATAAAGAATTGATAGATATTGCAAAAAAATCAGCAAATAATATTGGAGTAAGTTTAAGAGAAGGTACTTATATGTGGTTTACTGGACCAACTTATGAGACACCAGCTGAAATAAAGTTGGCAGAAGTTGTTGGTGCAGGAGCTGTAGGCATGTCTACAGTACCAGAGGTAATTGTGGCAAGGCATGGAGGAATAAAGGTTTTAGGTATTTCTTGTATTACTAATATGGCAGCTGGAATATTAGACAAGCCACTAAATCATGAAGAAGTTATGGAGACTTCTGAAAGAGTTAAAGAAACATTTCAAAAATTGGTTAAAGAAATAGTAAAAAACATATACTAGGGGTGGTTATATGGCAATGAGAATGTATGATATCATAAAGAAAAAAAGAGATGGTGGCGAACTTTCAACAGAAGAAATCAATTTTTTTGTTGAAAATTATACAAATGGGAATATACCTGATTATCAGGTTGCTTCACTTTTAATGGCTATTTATTTCAACAAAATGAATAAAAGAGAAACATTAGATTTAACAAAAGCTATGATTAATTCTGGAGAAATTGTAGATTTATCAAATATAAAAGGTATTAAAGTAGACAAACATAGTACTGGTGGAGTAGGAGATAAAACTACAATTGCATTAGGACCTATGATCGCCGCTTGTGGTGTGCCTTTTGTCAAAATGTCAGGAAGAGGATTAGGGCATACTGGTGGAACATTGGATAAATTGGAATCAATTAAAGACTTTAAAGTTGAATTGTCAAGAGAAGAATTTGTAAAAAATGCTAATGACATAAATATAGCTATTTGTAGTCAAACTGCTAATATTACACCCGCAGATAAAAAATTATATTCTCTTAGAGATGTAACTGCTACAGTAGAAAATATTTCTCTGATTGCGGGTAGTATCATGAGTAAAAAGTTAGCCATTGGTTCAGATGCAATAGTTCTTGATGTAAAAGTTGGAAGTGGTGCTTTTATGAAAGATTTAGATCATGGACTTTTACTTGCAAAAGAAATGGTTGATATAGGTACGGGTTTTGGCAGAGAAACAGTTGCTTTAGTTACAAATATGGATGAACCTTTAGGATATGCAGTTGGGAATTCATTAGAAGTAAAAGAAGCAATAGATACGCTTAAAGGGAAAGGACCTAAAGACTTCTATGAACTTTGTTTGGCAATAGGTTCAAAATTATTAGTCCTTGCTAAAAAATGTTCAGATGAAGTGGAAGCAAGAGAGCTACTAATGGAAGTTGTGAATTCTGGGAAGGCTTATTCTAAGTTGTTAGAACTTGTTAGATATCAACATGGGGATACCGATTATATTGAAAATCCTGAGCTTTTACCTAAAGCTAATTATGTTGTTGAAGTTAGAAGTGATATGGATGGTTATATAAAGTCTATGAATGCAGAGGATATTGGAAAATGTGCACTTATTTTAGGTGCTGGTAGAGAAACTAAAGAATCACAAATAGATTTATCGGCTGGTATAGTTTTAAATAAAAAAGTTGATGAAAAGGTTGAAAAAGGCGATGTACTTGCATATGTGCATGGAAATGATATGGGAAAAATTGAGGAAGTAGAAAAAAACATAAGGAATATAATACAAATTGGAGAAAAAAATGCTGAGACTAAGAAATTAATTTATGCAGAAGTAAATAAGGATAAAACAGAGCTTTTTTAAAAAAATATTTTATCCCATATATTAGTGTTTTAAATTTCTTAATTAAAAATCAATTTATTACCTAAATTTTATAGATTTCGAATAAGTTCATATTTAATGGTTAATATAAGATTAAATATGAGAGATAAGGAGGTAATAAATTGATTTTTTTTCACAAAAATAGGAAATATCTTTCTGCTTTTTTAGGGATGTTGATTTTATTGTCTTCAATAAATATTTCATTTGCAGAATCTATTTTTGAAATAAATGGGAAGGCTGCAATACTTATTGACTATAATTCTGGGAATATTATATATGAGAAAAATTCTCATGAGAAACTTCCCCCAGCTAGTATTACTAAAATAATGGTTTTACTAATAGCAATGGAATCTTTAGAAAAAGGGATTATAAATTTAAACGATGAAGTTGTTATAAGTTCTAATGCAGCTGGGATGGGAGGTAGTCAAGTTTATTTAGAAGAAGGGGAAATACAAACTATTGAAAATTTACTTAAAGCAATTTGTCTAAGATCTGCAAATGATGCTAGTGTTGCTCTTGCTGAACATATATCAGGAAGTGAAGAATTATTTGTAAAAAAAATGAATGAACATGCAAAAGAACTGGGAATGAATAATACAAATTTCGTGAATGTAACAGGATTGCCAAATGAAGACCATTATACAACAGCATATGATATTGGAATAATGAGTAAAGAACTTCTAAAATACCCCAAAATACATGATTGGTTGAATCTGTGGATGAGTGAAATTAAAGTTGGAAAGAATAAAGATGTTGTTCAAAGTCTTGTAAATACTAATAGATTAATAAGAGATTATGAAGGTGCTAATGGAATCAAGACAGGTTCAACTTCTGAAGCTGGTTTTTGTCTTTCTGCCTCAGCTAAAAGAGGCAATTTACAGTTGATAGCTGTAATATTGGGATGTGAGACGTCTAAAATAAGATTTAACGAAACAAAAAAATTATTAGATTATGGTTTTGCCAACTATGATTCTATTATTGCTGGAAGAAAAAATGATTTGATGGGAAAAGTTTTAGTTGAAAAAGGTAGTAGTGAGGAAGTAGAAGCAGTTTTGGAAAGGGATGCATATATTTTATTGCCAAAAGGTTCTGAAGGAAGTTTAGAAAAAGAAATTATATTGTCAGAATCTATTTTGGCACCTGTTGCTAATCATGGGAAATTAGGTGAATTGATAATAAAATTTAACGGAAAAGAAATAGATAGGATAAATATAGTCTCAAAAAATTCTGTAGATAAAGCGAATTTTAAGGATATGTTAAAAAAGGTATTTAAAAATCTATTAGAAAAATAATAAATACTTTTATATGAAAGCTAGATATATTTGTATTTTTCAAAAATAAATTATAAAATATATCTAGCTTAATTTTGAAAGAGAGGGTTGGACATGCTATATGATAAATTAATTTCCCTTCCAGGACTTTTTATTGCTATTATTTTTCATGAAGTAGCTCATGGATATACTGCTTATAGATTAGGAGACCCTACTGCAAAAGAAGCAGGTAGACTTACATTAAATCCACTTAAACATATAGATATTGTTGGATTTATATGTATGCTTGTATTTAGATTTGGCTGGGCTAAACCAGTTCCCATTAACCCAAATTATTTTAAAAACAGAAAAAGAGATACAATATTGGTGTCTTTGGCAGGGCCTTCAACTAATTTTGTAGTTGCTACAATATCTGCTTTAATTATTTCTATGGGATTTATAAAAAATGATATAGTTATGGAAAGCTTAGTGATTACTTTGTGGTATAATGTAATGTTGGGAGTTTTTAATTTGTTGCCTTTTCCCCCACTAGATGGTTCAAAAATTGTAGCTAGTTTACTTCCAGTTAAATATGAATATATGTTTTATAAATATGAAAAGTATTTATATTTAGTACTAGTTGCTTTGATAATTACAAATACCATTGATAAGATATTAGGACCGTTAATAAATATGAGTTTAAAGTTACTTTTGAAAATTGTAAGTTAGGAGTATAAATATGGAATATAAAATAGTACTTAATGCTTTTGAAGGGCCATTGGATTTATTGCTGCATCTTATAGAAAGAGCAAAAGTAGATATATATGATATTCCTATTAGTGAAATAACTAATCAGTATATGGGGTATTTAAGTCAAATGAATGAATTAGATCTGGGAATAGCAAGTGAATTTTTAGTTATGGCTTCAACTTTGTTAGAAATCAAATCAAAGATGCTATTGCCGTCAAAAGTTGATAATAGTACCGATCAATTAGAAATGGAAGAAATAGATCCAAGAGTAGATTTGGTGAAAAAATTGGTCGAATATAAAAAATATAAAAAAATTGCTGAAGAACTTAAAATTCATGAAGAAATACAAAATAAAGTTTTTTATAAACCTAGGGAAGATATGAGCTATTATGCAGAAGAAGAACTAGACTTAGAAGAAATGAATTTAGAGCAGTTGGTAGATGTATTGAATAATGTATTGAGAAAAAGGGAAAAGAAAAATAAAACAATTGACATAGATGAAATCGAGAGAGATGAAATTACTATTGAAGAGTCTATTGACAATTTGAAAAATTTACTTGAAAGTAAGCACAAAATTAAGTTTAGCCAATTGTTTGATGATGCAGCCACTCGTTCAGATATAATAGTAACTTTTTTGTCTATATTAGAATTAGCAAAACAAAAGTATATATTAATTAGACAATATAAGAATTTTGATGATATTATTTTGATTAAAAAGTAAATAGAAGAGGTGCTAGAGTATGGATGAAAAAGAGATGAAATCTATAATTGAAGCCTTACTTTTCATATGGGGAGACCCTCTTTCGTTAAAAGATATTTCTAATATAATTGAGTTGGATGATAAAGAAACACAAAAATTATTGCAAGAAATGATGGATAAATTTAACTTTGAGAGAAGAGGTATAAGAATAATTCAAATTGATGATAGTTATCAATTGTCAACTCGTCCAGAACATTTTGAATGGATAAAAAAATTATATAATCCAAAATCAAGTAAAAATTTGTCAAATGCGGCATTAGAAACCTTATCTATAATTGCCTATAGACAGCCTATAACAAAGAGCGAAATAGAAATAATAAGGGGTGTCAGATGTGATAAGGCAATAGATACTCTTTTAGAAAAGGGGCTAATAGAAGAACAAGGAAGACTAGAAAAAACTGGCAGGCCGATATTATATGGAACTACTACAGAATTTTTAAAGTATTTTGGTTTAAAAAATTTAGATGATTTACCGCCTTTAGAAAAACTTGATGTTGATATAGAAGAGGAAAAATAGTACATTTATTTGTATTATTTTTCTTTTTTTATGGGGACAATATTTATAGCCTTAAAATAAATGAGGTGAACTTATGAAATGGATACTGCTCTTTATTTTGATTATACTCCTATTTATGCCTATACATATACATATTTCAATAAAGTGGAATGGAAAATTTAATATTAAAATTAGCTTAGTAATTTTATTTGGACTTATAAAATATAAATTTGATACTGCTAAAATAAAATCCCAATATGAAGGGAAGTTTTCAGAAAAATATAAAGAACACAAAGATAAAAAAATATTTGATATGATTAAAAAAATTAAGAAGTATTATTCAAACAATAAAAAATGGATAAATTGTTTTTTGAGAAAGGCTAAAATTAAAAAAATATATTGGTTAACTAGCTTTGGATTGGGAGATGCAGCTTTGACTGGGATTAGTACTGGTATATTATGGTCAGTTAAGAATTGGGTATTGGGGATTATTACTAACAACAAAAAGGTAAAAGAAATATATGTAAATATTTTCCCGAATTTCAACTCTGACAATATAGAAAGTCAATTTAGTTGTATAATTAGCTGGAATTTTGTTTATATTATTATTGTGAGTTTATATCTACTTATTATGAAAATTAAAGGTGGTGAAAAAAATGCCAACACATCCTATTCAAGGACTTATGGAAACAACAATGAGTAGTTTAAAGGATATGGTAGATGTAAATATTATAGTCGGTGATCCAGTTCAATCTCCGGATGGCTCAGTTATTATACCTGTATCAAAGGTTTCTTTTGGATTTGCTTCTGGAGGGACTGAATTTAATACTTTAGGTAAAAAGTGTAGAAAAGAAGACAATACAGAAGAAGAAAAGTTGCCTTTTGGAGGGGGCACTGGTGCTGGAGTGACAGTTAATCCTGTAGCATTTATGATTGTAGGAAACAATCAGATGAAGCTTATGCCAGTAGATGAAGGTAGCAATGCATTAAATAATTTATTTGATTTAATGGGGAAATTAATCACTAATTTAACTAGTAAAGATAATCAAAGCGATAATGAGATTAATGTTGATATGAGTGATATAAAATAGTTAAGAAGCAGAAATTTTCTGCTTCTATTATTTGTATTGTAATGGAGGGAAAATGGTGATTAAAAAAGTTATTGCAATAGTGTTAATCCTAGTATTTATAAGCTCCTATTCTTTTGCTACTGTTCCTGAGATAAAAGCCGAGAGTGCAATACTTATGGATGCGAAATCTGGAAGAATTCTTTATTCATTTAATCCTCATGAAAAATTACCCATGGCTAGTACAACAAAGATAATGACAGCACTTATAGCTATAGAAGAAGGTGATATGGAGGATATAGTAGAAATTGGTAAGGAGTCAGTGGGAATTGAAGGTTCAAGTATTTATCTTTATGAAAATGAAAAAATTAGTCTAAAAGATCTTTTGTATGGATTGATGTTGAGGTCTGGGAATGATGCCTCTGTAGCAATAGGAAATTATATAGGAGGAGATTTAAAAAAATTTATAAATATGATGAATGATAAAGCAAAAGATATTGGAGCCATTAATACAAGCTTTGTCAATCCAAATGGCTTAGATGCAGAAAAT
This sequence comes from Sporanaerobacter sp., assembly GCF_047830725.1. Lineage (NCBI taxonomy): Bacteria > Bacillati > Bacillota > Tissierellia > Tissierellales > Sporanaerobacteraceae > Sporanaerobacter > Sporanaerobacter sp. The sequence goes on from NZ_CP181252.1 coordinate 2,062,599, forward strand.
CACTATACTACTGCTTATGACTTAGCGTTAATTACCAGAGAAGCATTAAAGCATGAAAAATTCAAAGAAATAGTTAAAACCAAGATCTATATTGCGAATAGAGATAAGAACAATTATTTCTATAATAAAAATAAAACTCTTTGGCAATATGAAGGTGGAGATGGAGTGAAAATAGGATATACAAAGAGATCTGGCAGATGTCTGGTTTCTAGTGCTACAAGAGAAGGTATGCAAATTATTGCGATAGTGTTAAATGACGGAGATTGGTTTAATGATTGCTATAAAATGCTTGATTATGGATTTGAAAATTATTCTTCACATATTATCTATGATATTGGCCAATTTGTAAGTAATGTAAAAGTAATAAATGGAGAATTGGATTTTTTACCTGTAGTTGTAGATGACTTATGTGTTTTGCCTTTAAAGGAAAATGAAAAAGAAAAAATAAAAATATCTACAAAATTACCTGATGAAATACAAGCACCAATAAAAATTGGCGATAAAATAGGGAAAATATCGGTATATTTAGATGGGGAGCTCTTATATACTAGCAATTTAATTTCTAAATATGAAGTAAAGGAAATCAGCTATTTTAAGAGAATTTTGAAGAGTCTAAAGAATTAGGCTCTTTTATTTTTTATCTTAAAACAGGAACATATTTTTTGAAAAATAATATTTTATTATTAAGTGGCAAAAGAGGGGGAAAGTTTATGACAGATATATTTAAGTGCACAGATGCAGGAAGTGAATATTGTCCATGTGAACTGGCGGGTACTCTTAATTGCATATCTTGTTCATTACTTCAAGGAAAGGATACCTGCGACTGTGGCTGGAATGGAGTATGCATATTAAATGAATACTATATGAGTAATAAAAAAATAAAAGAGGGTAGAAAAACTTATAATGCACAAAAAGTATATTGCAAAGATATGGGGAACAATTCTTTTATTTTAAAAATTGAAGTTCAAGATGAATTGGTAAAAGAATTAAAAAGGCCAGGTTCATATGTATTTATTCGACCTGAAGATAAGAAAACTTATTTTGATGTACCAATGTCTATTTTAGATGTTGAAGATGACAAGTTTATTTATATTGCTTATCAAAATACAGGTTGTAAGACAAAATCGTTAAACAATGTAGATAGATTTTTAATTAGAGGACCTTATTGGAACGGGGTAATAGGAACTGTAAATTTCAATAAATTAATTAATACTAATTGCCTAGTCATATCAAAAGGTATTGGACAGTCATCTATAGTTTTGCCAATTAAAACTATGAAAAAAAATGGCAATAATATAGTACTTTTTTTAGATAAAGGAAAGTTAAATAGAACATATATTTTTGATTTTATTGATAAAGAAGATGTGGAATTATATCAAGGTCATATATTTGAGAGTAAGAATAGAATTAGAAGAATAATTGAAGAAGAAAATATTGAATTAATATTTAGTGCAGGTTCAGATTTAGTTCATAAATTTATTTATGAACTAATAAAAGAATTCAATACAGATATTAAATTTGTAACTACAAATAACAATAGATTTTGCTGTGGGGAAGGCGTTTGCGGGGCTTGTATCAATAGAGCTAAAAGTGGGTATAAAGTTAGAATGTGCAAAGCACAAGTAAATCCTAAAATATTTTATATTTAGAGGTGATATGGTGAAAAATGTTGTTATAATAGGTGGAGGATGGGCAGGATGTGCTGCTAGTATTACTGCTAAAAAAGCAGGTGCAAATGTAATATTGATAGAGAGAACTGATATGCTACTGGGTTTAGGAAATGTTGGAGGTATAATGAGAAATAATGGACGATTTACGGCAGCAGAGGAAAATATAAATTTAGGAGCATATGAATTATTTGAAATAACCGACAGATTTTCCAGACATGTGAATATAAATTTTCCTGGACATGAACATGCAAGTCTTTATGATGTAACTAAAATAGAGCCAGAAGTTAAAAAGTTGCTTAATGATTTAGATATTGAAATAATGACGAAAAAAAGAGCAGTAGATGTTATAATGGATATAAATAAAATAAAAGGAATAGTTCTTGACGATGAAAGTGTAGTTTATGGAGATGTATTTATTGAAACTACTGGTTCAACAGGACCTATGGGGAATTGCTTAAAGTATGGCAATGGATGTTCAATGTGTATATTGAGATGTCCGACTTTTGGTCCGAGAATAAGTATTAGTCAAAAGGCAGGAATAAGAGATTTAATGGGACAAAAAGATGATGGTACTTATGGTGCTTTTAGCGGTTCTTGTAAGTTAAATAAAGATTCTTTAAGTGAGGAAATAAGAACGGAATTAAATGAAAAAGGTGTAGTGATCTTACCAGTTCCTAAAGAAAACGTAAATATGGATAAACTATCAAAGAAAGTTTGTCAGCAATATGCTTTAAAGGAATATGCAGAAAACATTATATTATTGGATACTGGTCATGCAAAGATGATGACATCTTTTTATCCATTGGATGAATTAAGAAAAATAAAAGGGCTAGAAAATGCTAGATACGAAGACCCCTATTCTGGGGGCATAGGGAATTCTGTAAGATATTTATCTATGGCACCAAGGGGAAATACGATGAAAGTTAAAGGAATTGATAATCTTTTTTGTGGGGGAGAAAAAGCAGGATTATTTGTAGGGCATACAGAAGCGATCACTACTGGAAGTTTGGCAGGACACAATAGTGTAAGATTGATTAAAGGGGAAAAACTTTTAGAATTACCTAGGACTTTAGCAGTTGGAGATATTATTGCACATGCAAATGAAATGCTTGAAACAAAAGAGGGGATTAGAAGAAGATATACATTTGCAGGTAGCAATTATTTCGAACGAATGAAAACTTTGAAATTGTATACAACTGATAAAGATGCGATAAAAGAAAGGGTAAAAAATACGGCTCTCTATATGATATATGATAAAAATATTATGTAAACCAAAGTTTAAATAGGAGGAATTTTATGAGGTTACAAAAATACATGGCTCTTTGTGGAGTGGCTTCAAGGAGAAAATCAGAAAAAATGATACAGGAAGGAAAAGTGAAAGTAAATGGAAAAGTTGTCAATGAATTAGGTACAACGGTTGATCCTAATAGAGATATAGTAGCTGTTGATAATAAAAAAATTAAATTAGAGAAAAAGAAGATATATATTATGCTCAATAAACCAGTTGGATATGTGACTACAGTGAAAGATGAATATAATCGCAAGAAAGTAATTGATTTAATAGACGGAATTGATGAGCGGATATATCCTATTGGAAGGCTTGATTATGATACTTCTGGTTTGTTGTTTTTAACTAATGATGGAGAATTGACTTATAAATTGACTCATCCAAGTTTTGAGATAGAAAAGGTATACATTGCTAAAATTCAAGGTATACCTAATCATGTAGAGCTTAACAATTTTAGAAATGGTTTAAAAATAGATGATTATATTACTTCAAAGTCTGAGATAAATATTCTTAAAAAATATGCAGATAGCTCTATTGTTGAGATAAAAATTCACGAGGGCAAAAATAGACAAGTTAGAAAAATGTGCGATAAAATAAATCATCCTGTTATTGAATTGAAAAGAGTAAGTATTGCTAATATTAAATTGGGGACACTAAAAGAGGGCGAATGGAGATATCTTAAAGACAATGAAATAGAATATTTGAAAAAACTTTAAACTTCAGAATTTTTTCTGAAGTTTAAAGTTTTTGTTATAATCTTCTTTTACCCTTTTAATACGAAAGTTATTTTATTATAATATAGTTGACTAGTAAATATTAGTGTCTAATTTTGTATCAATATGAAATATGAAATTTTGGAGTGGAAGAAATGAGTTATAAGTATTTTATGAATGCTTTAGAAATAGCTAGAAGTATAATGAATAAGATCATTTCTTTTGGTGATACTGTGATTGATTGTACTGTAGGAAATGGAAATGACACATTGTATTTAGCGAAACTTGTAGGTTCTAAAGGTAAGGTTTATGGATTTGACATACAAAATAAAGCTTTGAGTTTGACTCAAGAGAAACTAACAAGAGAAGGCTTAAATGACAGGGTTAAACTCATCCATGATGGGCATGAAAAACTTTTCAAGTACATAGATGAAGAAGTAAAATTTGCAATTTTTAATTTAGGTTATCTTCCAGGAGGAGACCATAGTATTGTCACTAGGCCAGATACCACAATTCTAGGAATTCAAAACTGTATAAAAATTCTATCTAAAAATGGAATTATACTTATTATATGCTATACTGGACATGAAGGAGGATTAGAGGAAAAGAATGAATTAGAAAAATATTTTTCTGTTATAAATCAAAAAGAATGCAATGTTTTAAAGTTTCAATTTATCAATCAAATAAATAGTCCGCCAGTTTTATACGGCATAGAAAAATTATAACTATTAGGAGGGATTAAATTGGCAGGTGTTAAAATAACAGAAACCGTGTTAAGAGATGCTCACCAATCATTAATTGCAACAAGAATGAGGACAGAGGATATGTTGCCTATTGCTGAAAAATTAGACAATGTAGGGTATTACTCATTGGAAGTGTGGGGTGGGGCAACTTTTGATTCGTGTTTGAGATTTTTAAATGAGGATCCATGGGAAAGACTAAGAGTACTCAGAAAGGCATTTAAAAATACTAAACTTCAAATGCTTCTAAGAGGTCAAAACTTATTAGGATATAAACATTATGCCGATGATGTAGTAGAGGAATTTGTTAATAAATCTATTGAAAATGGCATTGATATAATTAGGATATTTGATGCTTTAAACGATCCAAGAAACTTAAAAACTGCAATTAAAGCTACAAAAAAAGCAGGAGGTCATGCACAAGCTGCAATTTCATATACAGTAAGTCCAGTTCATAATATAGATTATTATGTAAAATTAGCTAAGGAGTTAGAAAATATGGGAGCTGATTCTATATGCATAAAAGACATGTCAGGGATATTGTTGCCTTATACTGCAGAAGAATTGGTAAAGAAAGTAAAAAAAGCAGTAAAAGTACCTATTCAAATTCATTCGCACTTTACTAGTGGAATAGCTAATCAAACTTACATGAAAGCTATAGAAGCTGGAGCAGATATTATAGATACTGCAATTTCTCCTTTGGGAATGGGGACTAGCCAGCCAGCTACAGAACCAATGGTGGCTTCACTAAAAGGTTCTCCTTATGATCCAGGCCTAGATATGGATTTGCTATTAGAAATTTCTGATTACTTTAAAGGATTAAGAGATAAATATGTTAAAGAAGGTTTATTAAATCCAAAGGTATTAGAAGTTAATGCTAAAACGTTAAAATATCAGGTGCCAGGAGGAATGCTATCTAATCTAGTATCTCAATTGCAAAGTCAAGGTGCTTTAGATAAATTTGATGAAGTCTTAGAAGAAGTTCCAAAAGTTAGAGAGGACTTAGGTTATCCACCATTAGTTACTCCAATGAGTCAAATGGTAGGTACTCAAGCTGTATTTAATGTGGTTCTAGGTGAAAGATACAAAATGGTACCTACAGAAGTTAAAAATTATGTAAAAGGTTTGTATGGAAAACCAACAGTTCCTATAAATGAAGAAATAAAGAAGAAGATTATTGGAGATGAAGAAGTATTTACTGGTCGTCCAGCAGATTTATTAGAACCTGAATTAGACAGTTTAAGGGAAGATATAAAGGAATACATGGAGCAAGAAGAAGATGTTTTGTCGTATGCACTATTCCCACAAGTAGCAATAGATTATTTTAAGTATAGACAAGCAGAAAAATATAAAATTGACACAAATTTGTTAAATCAAGAATATAAGACTTATCCAGTTTAAACAAAAGCCCCTTAGGGGCTTTTGTTTTGGAGAAAATATATGAAATTAGCATATATGAAATAAAACTTGCAAATTTTTATAAAATGATAAGAAAATGAAATAAATCTTGCAATATTAAAATTAATTTGATATTATTTAATTAGAAAAATTAAATAAGGGGGAAAAAACAGTGCCTGAACAGAATTCTAAAGTGCTACATATTAATAAAAGTTGGTGTAAAGGCTGTGGAATTTGTGTAGCATTTTGCCCAAAAAATGTTTTGGAACTAAAGAATGGCAAGGTAAATATTAAAGATTTAGATGCATGTATTAAATGTGGTCAATGCGAAATGAGATGTCCTGATTATGCTATTTATCTAGGAGGTAAATAATAATGACTGAAAGAGTTATAAAACTTATGCAAGGTAATGAAGCATGTGTAGAAGGTGCCTTAACTGCAGGAATGAGGTTTTATGCTGGATATCCTATTACGCCATCAACAGAAATTGCAGAAATTTCAGCAGCTGAACTTCCTAAAGTTGGAGGTAAATTCGTGCAAATGGAAGATGAAATTGCAAGTATGGGTGCAATAATAGGTGCTTCTTTGGCTGGTTTAAAATCCATGACAGCAACTAGTGGTCCTGGATTTTCCCTAAAGCAAGAGAATATTGGTTATGCTTCTATTACAGAAGTTCCATGTGTTATAGTAGATGTTCAAAGAGGAGGACCAAGTACTGGACTTCCAACATCACCAGCGCAAGGAGATGTTATGCAAACTAGATGGGGTACTCATGGAGATCACCCAATCATAGTTTTATGTCCATCATCTGTAAGAGAAACTTTTGATATTACAATAAGAGCTTTTAATTTAGCAGAAAAATATAGAACTCCAGTAATATTAATGATGGATGAAGTAATTGCTCACATGAGGGAAAAAGTGGAATTGCCAAATGATAATGAAATTGAAATAATAAATAGAAAGAAGCCAGAAATTGGTCTAGAGAAATACAATCCCTATGAAGTTAAAGAAGGAGAATTGGTGCCACCAATGGCTGCTTTTGGAGATGGATATCGTTTCCATGTAACTGGGTTAGTACACGATCAAAGTGGATTTCCTAAAACCAATCCAGAAATTGCAGAAAATTTGATAAAAAGACTTAATGATAAGATAACAAACAATGTTGATGATATAGTTACATATGAAGAATATAAATTAGATGATGCGGAAATAGCTATTGTAGCTTATGGAGGAACAGCAAGATCTGTAAAGAGTGCAGTTAATGCTGCAAGGAATGAAAATATAAAAGTGGGAATGTTTAGACCTATAACAATATGGCCATTTCCTCAAAAACAAGTTGAAGAATTAGCTAAGAAAGTTAAAAAAATAATTGTAGTTGAAATGAATTTAGGACAATATTATTTAGAAGTGGATAGAATAGCGGGAAAATATACTGAAGTTTATAAATATGGTAGAGTTAATGGAGAGCTAATAACTCCTGAAGAAATTTTATCTAAAATTAAGGAGGTTTAAAAATTGGCTAATGAATTGGTAGAAAAGTATTTTAGAACAAATTGTTTGCCTCATATTTGGTGTCCAGGCTGTGGGAATGGGATTGTAACACGTTCTATAGTTAAGGCCATAGATAATTTAGGTTTAGAAAAAGACAAAGTTTGTATTGTATCTGGTATTGGATGTTCTTCAAGAGCATCAGGATATTTGGATTTTAATACAATACACACAACTCATGGTAGGGCTCTTGCTTTTGCTACAGGTATAAAAATGGCAAAACCAGAATTAAATGTTATAGTTATTACTGGTGATGGAGATTGTTCTGCTATAGGTGGAAATCATTTAATTCATGCTGCTAGGAGAAATATAGATATAACTACAGTAGTTTATAATAACAACATATATGGAATGACAGGAGGCCAATATTCACCAACTACACCTACTGGAGACAAAGGAACTACTGCTCCATATGGAAATATTGACAGCAATTTTGATCTTTGCAATTTGGCTAAGGCGGCAGGGTCAACTTATGTAGGTAGAGGAACTGTATATAATCCAAATTTAATAATTAAGCTCATAGAAGAAGGAATAAAGAATAAAGGATTTTCATTTGTTGAAACATTGACAATATGTCCAACTTATTATGGTAGAAAGAATAAAAAAGGTGAGGCTGTGGATATGATGCAATATTTAAAGGACAGTTCAATTAACATAGCGGCAGCTGAAAAGATGAGTAAAGATGAACTTAATGGGAAAATATTAGTTGGTGAGTTGTATAAAGATACTAGGCCTGAATATACAGAAGAATATCAAAGACTAATTGATTATTTTTAAAGGAGAGATATTATGGGTCAACAAGAATTTAGATTAAGTGGATCTGGTGGACAAGGGCTTATTTTAGCTGGTATAATTTTAGCCGAAGCAGCACTTTTAGACGGGAAAAATGTAGTACAATCTCAATCTTACGGACCTGAAGCAAGAGGTGGGGCGAGCAAGGCTGAAGTAATTATTAGTGGGAATGAAATTAATTATCCAAAAGTAAGACATTGTGATGTATTATTGGCACTTACACAAGTAGCATATGATAAATATATAGATTTTTTAAGAGAGGGTGGAACCTTGATATTGGATAGCTCTGTAGAAAATAAGTCTAATAGAAAAGATATAAAAGCTTACAGTGTTCCAATATTAAAAACAGCTAAAGAAAATTTGAAGAAGCCAATGGTTGCAAATATTGTGGCTTTAGGAAGTATTTATGAGCTTACTAAAATAGTAAATAAGGATTCTTTAGAAAAAGCTGTTTTAAATAGGGTACCTCGCGGAACTGAAGAATTAAATAAAAAAGCATTAGAAGAAGGTTTCAATCTAATCAAAAACCATAAGGAAGAGTGTTATGAAGGAAAATGCTGATTTAATCAAGTTGATTCAATTGAATTTCTCTAAGTTGAGTAAAAGTCAAAAATTGATAGCAGAATATATAATGGCTAATTATGATAAAGCTGCCTTTATGACAGCAGCAAAGCTTGGAGAAGTAGTTGGAGTAAGTGAATCAACGGTAGTTAGATTTGCAAATACGTTAGGATATGATGGATATAGAGATTTACAAAGTGATTTACATGAATTGGTTAAGAATAAATTAACAACAGTACAAAGAATATCTTTAACAAATGATTATACAAATAAAGAAAATCTTTCAAAAAAAGTTTTTAAAAAGGATATAGCAAATATCAGTAAAACTTTTGATGAATTAGACTATGACAATTTTGAGAAAGCAGTTGAAACTATTCTAAATGGAGAATGTGTATATGTATTAGGACTTAGAAGTTCATCATTTTTAGCAGGTTATTTAGGATTTTATTTAAATTTCATTTTAAATAATGTCAAAGTTGTAACAGCAGGGCCTAGTGATGTATTTGAACAATTGCTAAAAGTAAATCCTAATGATGTAGTCATTGGAATTAGCTATCCTAGATATTCTAGTAGAACTTTAGATGCATTAAATTATGTAAAAGATAAAGGTTGTAAAGTAATAGGTATAACTGATAGCGTACTTTCGCCTGCAGCACAAATTTCCGATATAACTTTGATAGCCAATAGCAATATGGTTTCTTTTGTTGATTCATTAGTGGCGCCAATGAGTCTAATAAATTCTCTTATAATTGCTATAGGCATGGAAAAACGTGAAGATATAACTAATTACTTTGAAGACTTAGAAAATATATGGAAAGAATATAGCATATATAATATAAACAATAAGGATAAAAACAATTGATAGAAAAAAGGCTTCCGATGGGAGCCTTTTTTTGAAACTTTTTTTGAAAGTTTCAAAATGGATATCATAACAAATCTTATCATAATTGATATACATTTAAAAACAAAAAACTTTTAAATGTATTATAATATTTATATAATATATGAAAAAAGAAAGGAGATTAAATATGCAAAAATTGTATTTAGTAAGACATGGAGAGTCGGAATGGAATAACTTAAAAAGAATTCAAGGACAAAAAGATATATGTTTAACTCTAAAAGGCAAAAAACAAGCTGAAAAAATTGCAAATAGATTAGTTTTTGAAGAAATAGATATAATATATTCAAGCGATTTAAAAAGAGCTAGTGAAACAGCTAATATAATTGGAGAAAAATTAAATCTTAAAGTAACACCATCTGAGGCTTTTAGAGAAATACAATTTGGTTCTTGGGAAGGCCTTAGCATAGAAGAATTAACAGAAAAAAATTCTAAAGAGCATTTTATATGGATAAATGAGCCTCATAATTTTAAAATGGATGGTGCTGAAACTTTGTATGAAGTGCAGAATAGGGCAATGAATAAAATTGATAGTATATTAAAATCTAATCCAGATAAAAATATTCTAGTTGTTTCTCATGGTGCGACAATAAAAACTATTATTTTAGGATGTGTAGGTATGGATATTAAATATTATAATAAAATGACTATTGGCAACACTAGTTTAAGTATGATAGAGTTTCGCGATCACAATAATGTGATAAAATTGTTGAATGATACTTGTCACTTAAAGGAGGACAAATATGAGTAATATAGCAGTAATTGGAGGGGGACCTGCTGGAATAATAGCAGCAGGATTTGCTGGTTCTCGTGGAAAAAAAGTAAAGCTTTTTGATAAAAACAACAAAATAGGCAAGAAACTTTATATAACAGGTAAAGGACGATGCAATATAACTAATAGTGCTCCCATAGAAGATTTTTTTGACAATGTGATGACTAACAATGAATTTTTGTATAGTGCATTTTATAGCTTCACCAATCAAGATATTTTAAATCTTTTAAATAGTTATGGATTAAAAACTAAAGTTGAAAGAGGCAATAGAGTTTTCCCAATAACAGATAAATCTAGCGATGTTATTTCTACTATGAGAAAATTTTTAATATCAAATAGTGTAGAAATTGTTCTAAATAAAGAAGTGATAGATATCGTATATGAAAGTAATGTTTTTACATTGATATTTAGAGATGGTTCAAAGGAAAAATTTGAGAAAATAATTATAGCTACAGGGGGAAAGTCCTATCCTACAACTGGCTCTACAGGAGACGGATATAAGTTTGCCCAAAAATTAGGGCATACAATAGTTGCTCCAAAACCAGCACTGGTACCTATTGAAGTTGAAGAGACTTGGATTAAACAACTACAAGGAATGACTTTAAAAAATGTGCTTCTTTCTGCATATGTGAATAATAAAAAAATTCATGAAGAATTTGGTGAAATGTTATTTACTCATTTTGGAATTTCTGGCCCCATAGTTTTAAGTATGAGTAATATAATCAATAAATATCAAAAACGAAACATAAAATTGTTTATAGATTTAAAACCGGCACTATCAGAGAAAAAGTTAGATGATAGAATACTTAGAGATTTTGATAAATATAATAACAAGACAATTAAGAATGGTTTAAAAGAATTGTTGCCTCTCAATTTAATACCTGTTGTATTGAAACTTTCTGATATAGATGAAGATAAGGTTATAAATCAGATTACGAAAGAAGAAAGACTAAGGCTTGTAAAAGTTTTTAAGAATATTGAATTGAAATTTAAAAAATTTAGACCTATAGAAGAAGCTATTGTTACTTCTGGAGGTGTTTCAACTTTTGAAATTAACCCATCTACTATGGAATCCAAAATTGTAGAAGGTCTATATTTTGCAGGAGAAGTAATAGATGTAGATGCATTGACTGGAGGGTTTAATCTCCAAATTGCATACTCAACAGGCTATTTAGCCGGGGTCAATTGTTAGCTTCAAAGTAATGTCATTTATACATTATTTTCATAACTATTACATAAAATAATAAATAAATAAATGATATTATTTGGAGGTAGCTATGAACAATTTGTTCAATAAAATTGAATCCATAATTTTTACATTGTCAATTATAAGCTTGCTAACATTGGTTTGTATACAGTTTATAAATGTTAAAGATGAAAATATTATGAGTACTGCAGGGTATAATAGTGAAATCAAATTTTTGCCATTGAATGATAAGCAGTTTGATAAGGGTATTGTCGTTCTTAGTCTCATTGATAAAGAGTATAGACAAACTGAAATATTAGTAAATGGCGAACCAATAGATGATTTTTCAGAAAATGATGAGCTTAAAATACAAGTATATGAAAATGATTTAATTGAAATTGATGGAACAAAATATACAAACAATGTAAGATTGAAAGTGGTTGGAGTTAGTAGTAATATTGAATATCCAAAGCTAGATACTATAATTTCAACATCTCAAAGTATAGAAATTTTAGGCAAAGTAAGGCTAAAATAGCTTGAGTGATTTTGTTTTTTAATATATAATTAAAAAGGATAGTGATAACTTGAACACAGTTGCTATAAGAGGTGCAATTACTGTAAATGAAAATAATAGTGAAGATATAATCGATAGCACTATTGAATTAATAAAAGAGATTGAAAAAAGAAATAAGATAGACCCAAATAGTGTTATAAGTATTTTATTTTCCACTACAAAAGATTTAAATGCAGAATATCCTGCAAAGGCTGCTAGATTGATGGGATATACCAAAGCTGCATTAATGTGTTTCAATGAAATGGAAGTTGTGAGAAGTTTAAAAAAATGCATTAGAGTGATGATATTATGTAATTCTAATATGGAACAAAATCAAGTAAGTCATGTTTATTTGCGTGATGCTAGTATTTTAAGACCTGATTTAAAATAATACAAAGCATCAAAACCACCATTAGGTGGTTGTAGTTTTGCATAAGGAGGATTTGCTATGAATAGAAGCATTTCTATAGCTATAGATGGACCCGCTGGAGCAGGGAAAAGTACAATTGCAAAAATTGTAGCAAGTAGATTAGGGATAGATTATATAGATACAGGAGCAATGTATAGGGCTTTTACTTATAAATTGTTGTGCAAAAATATTAATTTTAATGATAAAAGAGCTGTTTTAAAAGAATTAGATAGTACTTTAATAGATTTTAGAGAAAATCATATTTATTTAGATGGTAAAATTGTAGACAAGCAGATAAGAGATAATATAATTAATCAAAATGTTTCATATATAGCTAAAATCAAAGAAATAAGAGATGGAATGGTTAGAATACAAAGGAATATTGCACAAGACAAAAGTATTGTAATGGATGGAAGAGATATAGGAACTGTAGTATTGCCGAATGCAGATTACAAATTTTTCATAGTTGCTTCCATCGAAGAACGAGCTAGGCGAAGATATAAGGATCTACTAGAAAAGGGTGAAACGACTATAACATTAGAGCAAGTCAAGGAAGAATTAGAAAAAAGAGATAATATTGATAGTACACGAGAAATAGCTCCCTTAATTAAAGCTGAAGATGCTATAAAAGTAGATACTACAAATCAAACAATAGAAGAGAGTGTAGATACGATTTTAAAAATAATTGAAGGGAGGTAGAAAATGCTTTTCTACAAAATATGCTATGTTATTGGGAATATTATTTTTAGAGTCATTTTTAGATTTAAAGTAACTGGGAAAAATAATATACCTAAAGAAGGAAGAGTAGTGATTTGTTCAAATCATACTAGCAATTTTGACCCTTTAATATTAGCATTGGCACTTCCTAGACAGGTACATTATATGGCTAAAAAAGAGCTTTTTAGTAATGCTTTTTTAAAGTGGTTGCTTATTTCACTAGGAGCTTTTCCTGTTGACAGAGAAGCGGCAGATTTATCAGCAATTAGAACCTCTATGAAAATTTTACAGAATGAAGAGATGCTAGGTATTTTTCCTGAAGGAACTAGAGTATATGAAGAAAATTTAGAGCTAGCTAAGCCAGGAGTTGCACTTATAGCTATTAAAGGGAAAGCACCTGTTTTTCCAGTTTTTATGAGTTCTAAATATAAACCTTTTAGTAAGGTAAATATAACTATAGGAGAACCTATAAATTTTGAAGAATATTACAATCAAAAATTAACCAAGGAAGATTATAAAATGATTAGTCAAGAAATACTTAAAGCTATTTATTCTTTGAAATAATAAATTTAGGAGGAACAAAATTGAAAATTGTGTTAGCTGAAAATGCAGGCTTTTGTTTCGGAGTAAAAAGAGCTGTAGATAAAGCTACTGAAACTTTAATGGACAGCAATGAAAATATTTATTCCTTAGGGCCATTAGTTCATAATAAACAAGTTGTTGAAAAGTTTAATAGACAAGGATTGAAAGTTATAGAAAATCCGGATGAGATAAAATTTGGAAAGGTCATAATACGAGCACATGGAGTACCATATGAAACTTATGATAAATTGTCAAAAAACAACATAGATATAATTGATTGTACCTGTCCTTATGTAAAAAGTATTCATGATAAAGTTAAAGAATATCTCCAAAAAGGATACAAGATTATTATAATTGGTGATAAAAACCATCCTGAAGTAATTGGAATAAATGGTTGGTGCAATAATGAGGGAATTGTTATAAATGATGAAAAAGAAGCTAAAACGTTGCCTCGTTTGGATAAAATTTGTATTGTATCTCAAACTACTAATAGACAAGAAAAGTTTAAAGTTTTATCTGAAATAATATCTAAAAAAGCAGATGAGGTGAAGATATATAATACAATATGTAATGCTACTTATTTAAGACAAGAATCCTGTAAAAAATTAGCTAAAACAGTCGAAGCAATGATTGTAATTGGAGGATATCATAGTTCAAATACTAATAAATTAGTGGAAATAAGTAGGAAGTATTGCAATAATGTATTTCATATAGAAACTTTAAATGATTTACCTGTTGATAATATATCTAAATTTCAAACAATAGGAATAACAGCAGGTGCTTCTACACCTGATTGGATAATTAAGGAGGTTATAGATAAAATGGAAAATATGAATAACGAAGAAATGATAAAAGCTATAGAGGATTCATTAGTTAGGCTGCATCGTGGTGATGTTGTTAAAGGGAAAGTAATAGCATTAAATGACGATGAAGTAATGGTAAACTTAGGATATAAATCTGATGGTATTATACCAAGAGAAGAACTTTCTAATGATCCTAATGTTTCTCCACAAGATTTATATAAAGAAGGAGAAGAAATAGAGGTTTATGTAGTGAATTTAGATGATGGCGAAGGAAATGTTTTATTATCAACCAAAATATTGGAATCAATAAAAGGCTGGGATGAGTTGGAGGAAATTTACAACAAAAAAGATAAAGTAAGCTGTAAAGTTATTGATGTAGTAAAAGGTGGCGTTATAGCAATAGTAAAAGGTTTAAATGGATTTATTCCAGCTTCCCTTATATCAATGAATTATGTTGAAGATTTAAATGTATTTAAAGGTAAAAGTTTTTATGTAAAAATAATAGATTTCGATCGAAGCAAAAAGAGAATTATACTTTCAAGAAAGGAATTAGAAAAAGAAGAAATTGAAAAGAAACAAAATGAAGTTTGGAATAGTCTTGAAATCGGCAAAATAATTGATGGTAAGGTCATGAGAATAACTGACTTTGGTGCCTTTGTAGATATTGGTGGCATTGATGGCCTTGTTCATATATCTGATATGTCTTGGAATAGGATAAAACATCCATCGGAAGTAGTACATGAAGGTGAAAATGTAAAAGTACAGATATTAAATTTTGATAGAAAAAAAGGAAGAGTTTCTTTAGGTTTAAAACAGACGATGCCAGAGCCTTGGGAAGTATTTATTAAAGAATATAAAGTTGGTGACATAGTTGAAGGGACTGTTGTGAATATACTAGATTTTGGTGCTTTTATAAGATTAGATTTTGGTGTAGATGGATTGGTTCATGTTTCACAGATATCTAATGAACACGTAAATAAACCTGCAGATAAATTGAGTTTGGGTGAAAAAGTTACTGTAAAGATTATGGATATAAAAGAAGACGAAAGAAAAATCAGTTTAAGTATGAAAGAAGTCATGGAAGGTGTAGACAATAAAGATAACATTGATGTTGAAAATAAAGAAATGGATGTAACTGTTGGAGATATGATTAAAGATAAGTAAAAATAATTTGGGGGTTCTATGTATAAAAAAATATTTTTTGTTAAGAATAGTTATTGACCTCACAAAATATCAAGACCCCCTTTACATTGTTCTGTGGCTTTTTGCCACAGCCTTTTTTTATAGTCTATAATAAAGTTTTTATTTTATTTTAAATTTCAAGATATAACTTTATAATATAAAATGTAAAGGAGTTAATAAATGGACAAGTATGAGGTTTTTAAAAAACAAATAAACGATCTTATACATATTGATCTTGATTATTACAAAGAAAAACAAATGAAACGTAGAATTACTTCGCTTTTAAAAAGACACAATTTTAATGATTTTGACGATTATTTTCAAGGTTTAAAAAGTGACAAGATGCTTTTAAACGAATTTGTAAATTATTTAACTATAAATGTTTCTGAATTTTACAGAAATCCTTCTCAATGGGAAATTTTAGAAAAAGAAATATTGCCTGATCTTATAAAGAAAAAAAATAAAAATATAAAAATATGGAGTAGCGCTTGTTCTACAGGAGAAGAACCTTATTCTTTGGTTATGCTTTTAACGAAATTTTTTGATTTAAAAGACATTAGAATTTTAGCTTCTGATATAGATATAGAAGCTATTAATAAGGCTAAATTAGGGATTTATAATAGTAAATCTCTTGATAATTTACCTAAAGAGTTTAAGAATAAGTATTTTGAACCTATAGAAAGTTCTTATAAAATCAAAGATGAGATAAAAAAATGTGTTGAATTTAAAAAAATAGATTTGCTAAAAGATGTATTTCCTAGTAATTTAGATTTAATAATTTGTAGAAATGTAATGATATATTTTACAGAAGAGGCCAAAGAATTATTATATAAAAAATTTTATGATAGTCTATCAAATGATGGGATATTGTTCGTAGGGAGTACGGAACAAATAATATTGCCTGATAGATATAAATTTAAACCTGTAAAAACATTTTTTTATAAAAAGAATTCATAGAGAAGATAAAATATTATATAACAAAAATGTTTAGAGGGTCTAATTATTCTTATGTTTATGTTATAATAATATTATTATAAGTAAAAAGACCAGCTATTAAAAGTCAAGAGATAATTTTATTTGTTTTGCCTTTGTGATTATAGAATTTCTGTCAGAACCCGTCAAGGGTAAAAGCATCCCTTGACAGAACCTGCCACAAATTCTTATGTAAAATTAGGCAAAACAAATAGACCTAAATATAGGGAGAAAAATTTAGGCTAGAATTAAGTTAAATTATGTAAGTTACTTTACGTGAGGCACGTAAGGTTTGTTATCACGAAGGACTGCAAAGATAATATTGCACATTTTTCTAGCAACGGCTCCAATTGCAGTTAAATGATGTTTTCCTCTTGCCCTAAGTGATTGATAATAGACTGATAAGGCTGGATCTTTAAAAGCTGCAACAGTAGCAGCTAACCAAATTGCTCTACGAAGATATGGAGAACCACGTTTAGAAATTTTAGTCTGTGTTCCTACAAAATCACCAGATTGCTTTACTGCTACATCAAGACCAGCATAGGCAACAAGTTGGGGTGCAGATTCAAAACGAGAAATATCACCAATTTCCCCAATAATAATAGCACCAAGAACATCACCAATACCTGTAATAGTAGTAATAACTGAATTGGTTTGGTGAAGAAGTGTAGAAATTTCAGTTTCAAGTTCTTTCAGCTGTTCTTCGATAAAATTAATCTGGGCAATAATTTGTTTAATTTGAAATGCAAATGCATCTTTTGCAAAGTTAACACCAAAAGTATTAGTAGCAGACTCTTGTATTTCAGAAGCTTTTGAAATACCAAAACGTCCTCTACTAGCTTCGGATAGAAGCTTGGAAAGAGTCTCTGTATCGATGGATAACATATCTTCAGGAGTAGGATATTTAGAAAGTAGTTCCCTTGAAGTTACTCCAAAAGTATCAGAAAAAAGCTTAGAGTATTCAGGAAAAACTTGATCTAAAAGAGCAATACACTTGCGTTTCCAATCAGAACATTCATCCACTAAAGCGAGACGGTATCTAGACAATTGGCGTAAAGCCATGATATCTTCATCAGCCAAAGAAGTAGTAGAAAATTCACCGAAACGCATAATTTGAGCTATGATAAAAGAATCCTTAGAGTCATTCTTGGTTTGTCTAATATACATCTTTCTAAATGCATCAGATTGAATAGGGTTAATAACATAAACAGTAAATCCTAGATTCAATAGATAAGAATAAAGGCTAACCCAATAATGACCAGTAGCTTCCATACCAATAACGGTATTGGAAGTATCAGCTCCAAATCTTTCAAGCAAGGCAATTAATTTATTGCAACCTACTTGAGAATTTGAAAAGGATATACTTTTATCAAGAAGCTTACCATTAGAATCAATAATAGAAGCTTCGTGGTTTTGTTTAGCAATATCAATACCAACATAAAACATAAAATCACCAGCTTTTAATATATTTACAGATAAAGTCTAGGACCTCTCTGCTTTACAACAATACAACCCCGTTAGATATTCAGTAACTTTTGTACTATCCAGCTCATTCGCATATAGATGTAAAGAAGAGGCGTAACCCTTTTTAAGGAAGACTAGGCTTCAAGGAGGTTAACTACGACCCCTATCTGTACAAATATTATCTCACAAGATTAGTGGGATAGAAAAGAAAATATAGTTTTTAAATTATGACTTTATTATACGAAGGAGGTTAGAAAATGGAGACGAGTCAATTTATTGAAATTTTAAGCAATTCCCATGGCGTATCTGGATATGAATATAATTTAAAGGACAGTATTGTTGAAGCTTTTAAAGCATATACTGATGAGATACAATTGGACAAGCTTGGAAATATTATAGCTATTAAAAAGGGAATTCCAAAAGATGAAAAGAAAAGATTAAAGATCATGATTGCAGGTCATATGGACGAAATTGGATTGATTGTTACTAATATTGAAGATGATGGTTTTTTAAGATTTTCTAAGATTGGTGGAATTGATCCAAGAACCCTTTTAGGACAAGAAGTTATAATACATGGTAAAAAAGATATATTTGGTGTTATAGGGGCTAAGCCGCCTCACTTGCAAGACGAGTCAGAAAGAAATAATGCTGTAAAAATGGAAGATATGTCTATAGATGTAGGCTATAGCAAAGAAGAAGTTGAAAAATTGGTGACTATAGGTGATTCGATCACTATAAAAAGGACTTTTAAGCATTTACAAGGGAGTAGAGTAACTGGGAAGGCATTAGATGATAAAACTGGAGTAGCAGCTATGTACGAATGTGCAAAAGAATTATTTAATTTAAAACATGAGGCAGATGTGTATTTTGTATCTACTGTACAAGAAGAAGTTGGAACTAGAGGTGCTATAATTAGCACTTATAAGATAAATCCTGATATTGGTATAGCAATTGATGTTGGTTTTGGTTCAACTCCTGAACTTCCAGAAGAGGATGTTTTAGATATGGGCAAGGGCCCTGGAATAACTATAGGAGGAAATATTCATCCAGGGCTTAGAAAAAAATTGGTTGATATTGGCAATGAATACAATATACCTATGCAGTATGAAGTGTGTCCAGGACCTACAGGAACTGATGCTAGGTCTATTCAAATTACAAGATCAGGTATCCCAACACTATGTATTTCTATTCCATTAAGATACATGCATACATCCGTAGAAGTTATAGATTTAAATGATGTAAAAAATACTGCTAAATTGTTAGCTTTCTTTATTGCAGCAATTTCAAATGAAAATTTGGAGGGATTGTTATGCTATTAAAAGAATTAACAGAAGCTTTTGGGGTTTCAGGAAATGAAGGGGAAGTAAGAAGTGTCATAATTGATGAAATAAAAGATTATGTGGATGAGTTAAAGGTTGATAAGATAGGTAATATAATAGCTTATAAAAAAGGTAAGATTGATTTGCCAAAACTTATGATAACTGCACATATGGATGAAGTTGGTTTAATGATTACTGGAATAGATAAATCAGGACTTTTAAAATTCACTACTGTTGGTGGTATAGACAAGAGAATTTTAGTTTCTAAATGTGTAAAAATTGGAGAAAAGCGTATTCCTGGTGTTATAGGTTCTAAACCAATTCATTTGCAGAAAAAAGATGAGTGGTCTAAAGCATTAGATATAAATAATCTATATATAGATATAGGTGTTGATAGTAAAGAAGAGGCTTTAAAATTGGTTTCAATTGGAGACTATGTAATGTTTGATAGTGAATATATTGAATTTGGGAATAATTTAGTAAAAGCTAAAGCACTTGATAATAGAGTAGGTTGCAGTTTACTTATAGATTTGCTCAAAGAAAAGACTAATACGAGCTTTTATGGAGTATTCACAGTCATGGAAGAAGTAGGACTTGTAGGAGCAGGGCCTGCAGCATATACTGTTCAGCCAGATATTAGCATAGTGTTAGAAGGTACACTTTGTGCAGATACTCCAGACATGGAAAAGCATATGATTCCTACAAAATTAGGAAATGGTCCAGCAATTTCATTGATGGATAGAACTACACTTTTTGATATAAATTTTAGAAATAAGATTGTAGATATTGCTGAAAAAAATAAGATACCTTACCAATTTAGAAAGACAACTTTTGGAGGAAATGATTCAGGACCAATTCACCAAACAAAGGAAGGATCAATTACTTCAACTATTTCAGTTCCATGTAGATATATACATTCTCTAGTTTCTGTTATGTCTAAGGATGATTATGACAATACTTTCAGGTTACTGAAATCTATTATTGATGATATGGAAAGGGAGGAATTTTAATGAATTTTAATAGTGAATTGTTGAAAAATTTAGTTAGTATATATTCACCATCAGGAAATGAAAAAAATATAAGAGAGTTTATTAGTGAAGAAATAAGAGATTATGTAGATGAAATAAGAACAGATGCCTTGGGCAATTTAATTGCTAGAAAAAAAGGAAATGGCAAAAAAATCATGATAGCTGCACACATGGATCAAATAGGTTTAATGATCACAGATATAGATGATAATGGTTTTTTGAGATTTACTAATGTTGGAGGAATATCTCCTTTAGTATCATTTAGCCAAAAAGTTATTTTTGAAAACGGAACAGTTGGAATTGTTTTTAGCGAACCAATGGATGATGTAGGTAAAATAAAACTTGAGAACATGTATATAGACATTGGGGTTTGCGATAAAAAAGAAGCAGAAAGTAAAATTAAAATTGGAGATATATGTGTGTATGAAGCTGAGTATTTTGAAAATGAGAATGTGGTATTTTCTAAATGTTTAGATGATAGGATAGGCTGCTTTGTAGCAATTGAAACAATTAAAAATTTAAAAGAGACTGATAATGATTTGTATTTTGTATTTACTGTACAAGAAGAAGTGGGATTAAGGGGTGCCAGAACAGCTGCTTATAGCATAGATCCTGACATGGGTATTGCATTGGATGTGACAGGCAGCGGAGATACTCCTAAAGCTAAAAGATTTGCTGTAGGATTAAATAAGGGAACAGCTATTAAGGTCAAAGACAATTCAATATTTACTCATCCAAAAGTTAGAGAATTAATGATAAAAACAGCAGAAGAAAATAATATTAAATATCAGATGGAAGTATTAGAATTTGGGGGAACTGATTCAGGGGCAATTCATTTAACAAAAGAAGGCGTGCCTTCAGGTGTTATTTCTATTCCTTCAAGATATGTTCATTCTACTGTAGAAATGGTATCTAAAAAGGATGTATTATATTCTGTCGAATTGTTGATAAAAATATTGAATAAAGAAATCGATTTTTAAGGGCTGATATGTATCAGCCCTTAATTTTTATTTTATTTGACATAAATATTTTTTTCTATGCTAAATATGTTTATATATGTAATAATATTAATTAAAAACATTTATGATATAAAAAGGAAAATGCAAGTTCATAAAGAATATTACTATTAGTAGTTATTATTAAGGGGGTAAAATTTATGATAGACATGCAAAGACAATACACTATTTCTGAAGTATCTGAATTAACGGATTATCCTCCCCACGTACTAAGATACTATGAAAAAGAGTTTGAGCTTGATATTCCTAGAAATGAATCAAACCACAGATACTACACCTATAAGGAAATAGAACTAATTCAATATATAAAATCTTTGCAAAATAAAGGATTTAGCAATAAACAAATAAAGCTAATAATTAAATCTCCGGAACTTATTGTTGATGACAATGAAGAAACTGCTATTACAACAATTATGCCTATGGAGAAATTAGACATTAATCATTTATCTCAAGAAATAAGCGATAATTTGCACAACATCCTCAATGAGGAATTAAAACCTTTAATAGATTCAAAATATAATAGCAATGAACAAATAATATTAGAGTTAAAAGAAGAAATTGAAAATTTGAGAAAGGAAATTAGCAGTAAAGAGAGAGATGTATTAATTTGTGAAAATGCAAAATTAAAAATGAAAATAAAAGAAAAATCCTATGAGACTGCAGAATTGAGAGAAGAACTTAAAAGAAAAGAAAATGCTAATAAGGGATTTTTTAAAAAATTGTTTAAATCTAAAAATTAATTTAACAGAGCAGGACAAATGTCCTGCTCTAAGTATATTATTTTCTATCTGGATAAACTTTTAATGCTTCATCAAGGATTTTCATAGCATTTTTTAAATCTTCTACATTTAAGCAATATGAAATTCGTACTTCGTCTTTGCCTAATCCTTCGGTTCCATAAAAACCTTCTGCCGGAGCCATCATTACAGTTTCATTATTTACATCAAAATCTGTTAGCATCCAGACAACAAAATCTTCAGCATTTTTTACTGGCAATTTTGCAATTACATAGAAAGCTCCATGAGGTTTTTCACAAACAACGCCTTCCATATTTTTAAGTGCTTCATATACTACATCTCTTCTTTTTGAGTATTCTCTATTGGTCTCTTCAAAATATTCATCTTTTACATTTATTAA
Organism: Sporanaerobacter sp.; assembly: GCF_047830725.1. Taxonomy (NCBI): domain Bacteria; kingdom Bacillati; phylum Bacillota; class Tissierellia; order Tissierellales; family Sporanaerobacteraceae; genus Sporanaerobacter; species Sporanaerobacter sp. Next base: position 2,085,347 of record NZ_CP181252.1, read on the forward strand.
ATTTGCTGCTCCTACTTGTTCAATGGTTGGAACACAAAGTCTTCCTTGACATAGTTTTAAAATTTGTTTCATCAAATCTTTATTTTTAGATGCAATACATCCTATTCTAGCACCGCATGCACTGTATCTTTTAGATATACTATCAGTTATTATAACTCTATCTTTTATATCATCTAAATGAGCAAAACTTGTAAATTCTAAACCATCATATACAAATTCTCTATATACTTCATCAGCGATTATGAATAAATTATATTCTTTAGCTATATCTCTTAACATGTAGATTTCATCTTTTGTGTATATAGTTCCTGTAGGATTTCCTGGGTTTGATAATAGTATAGCTTTTGTTCTAGGTGTAATTAGTTTTTCAAGTTCAGTTTTTTCTGGCAGATGAAAACCATTTTCAGCTTTTGTAGTTATTGGAACTACTTTAACTCCTGCCATATTGCTAAAACCATTGTAGTTGGTATAGAATGGTTCAGGTATTAATACTTCATCTTGATAATCGCATACAGCAATAAGTGAAAATATTAATGCTTCACTGCCTCCATTGGTTATTAATATCTCATCTTGATCGAAATGAATGTCATATTTTTCATAATATTTTCTAAAACTATCGATTAATTCTGGCATACCTTGAGAAAGAGAATAAGCTAAAACGTTTTCATTAAAGTTTTTAACTGCATCAAAGAATTCTACTGGTGTCTTAATGTCTGGCTGTCCAATATTCAAATGATAGACTTTTTTGCCATTTTTCTTTGCCGCTTCAGCATATGGTACTAATTTTCTAATAGGTGATTGTTGCATGGAAGTTATCCTTTGAGAAAAATTCATAAAAATTCCTCCTTCTGACTTTAAGTTATAATTTTACATTCATGAATATGATATCATAAATCTAGAACAAATGGTAGTATAGTTAAATGTGTTTTATAATGAATAAATTTTTAAATAAAATATAAATTATGATATAATAGTGTAGATAATAACAGATGGAGGTATTTGCATGAATAGTATTAAAAACAAGAAGTACATGATAGTGACTCATGGATGTCAAATGAATGAACATGATTCAGAAAAAATTTCATGGATTCTAGAAAATATGGGCTATATTCCTTGTGACAATAAAGAAGAATGTGATTTAATAATATATAATACATGTTTGGTTAGAGAAAATGCAGAAGTCAAAGTGTATGGACAATTGGGTGAATTAAAAGGACTAAAGAGAAAAAAAACAGATTTAATTATAGGTATTTGTGGATGTATGACCCAAAGAGAAGATATAAGAAATTATATATCTAAAAAATTTAAGCATGTAGATATTATTTTTGGTCCTAACAATATTCATAAACTTCCTCAATTAATTGATGCACATTTTAAGACAAATGAAATGATTATTGATATAGTTGAAGATAGCAGGGAAATTGTAGAAGATATAAATTTTAATAGAAAATATAATTATAAATCTTTTGTAAATATAATGTATGGTTGCAACAATTTTTGCACATATTGTATAGTCCCTTATACTAGAGGCAGAGAAACTAGTAGAGAACCTGAAAATATTATTTTGGAAATAGAGAAACTTGCAAAAGAAGGCTATAAAGAAATAACTTTGTTGGGGCAGAATGTAAACTCTTATGGAAAGACTCTTAAAAAACCTTTTAGCTTTGCAGAGCTTTTAAGGGAAATCAATAAAATAGATGGAATTGAAAGAATTAGATTTATGACTTCTCATCCTAAAGATTTATCAGATGAACTTATTTATGCAATGAGGGATTGCGATAAAGTATGTGAACATCTTCATTTGCCGGTTCAGTCAGGTAGTAATTCAATATTAGAAAAGATGAACAGAAAATACACTCGTGAAAAATATTTGCAAATTGTCAATAAAGTAAAGCAAGAAATACCAAATATAGCTATAACTACGGATATAATAGTGGGATTTCCAGGAGAAACAGAAGAAGATTTTGAAAGGACATTAGATTTGGTTAAAGAAGTAGGATATGATTCAGCTTTTACTTTCCTTTATTCAATAAGAGAAGGTACGATTGCTGCAAAGATGGAGAACCAAATACCAGAAGATATTAAGCATGAAAGATTTCAACGACTATTAGATACGCTATATCCCATATTTTATGATAAAAATTTAAAATATAAAGATGAAGTTGTAGAAGTGCTAGTTGAAGAAATTAGTAAGACTGATGATAGAATATTGACTGGAAGAACTAGAACAAATAAATTAGTTCATTTTGAAGGAGATAGTGATTTAATTGGGAATTTCGTTAATGTAAAAATCACTGAACCAAAAACTTTTACACTAGAAGGACATATAGTTTAATGCTTTCTTATGTTTATTGGAGGGATTGCATTTGGATGATTTGACACCAATGATGAAACAATATATGAATATAAAAGCTAAATATAAGGATTGCATTTTGTTTTTTAGATTAGGGGATTTTTATGAAATGTTCTTTGAGGATGCTATTTTAGCTTCAAAGGAACTTGAAATAACTCTAACTAAAAGAGATTGCGGAAGAGAAGAAAAAGCTCCTATGTGTGGTATACCTTATCATGCAGCAGATTCATATATATCTAAATTAATAGATAAAGGTTATAAGGTTGCCATTTGTGAGCAGCTGGAAGATCCAGCTTTTGCAAAAGGAATTGTGGAGAGGGATGTAATCAGAGTTATAACTCCTGGTACTATAACGGATTTGAACGCATTAGATGAAAAATCTAACAATTTTCTTTCTGCTATATTTGCAGATGAACATGGAGTAGGGATAGCTTTTGTAGATATTTCTACGGGAGAGCTATATACCACTGAATTCTATGGGGTTAAGAAAGATAATATGAGTTTTCTACTAGATGAGTTGGGTAAAATTGTACCATCTGAAATCATAACCAATTCTATGGTTTTGGAAGATGAAAAAGTGTCAAAAGCCATACAGTTAGCTATTAATCCATATATAGATGTTTATGATGAAGAATTAACTAATATTGAAAATTGTCAGGAAACAATAGCAAAACATTTTGGTCGAGATTATATAAAAAATTCAAGACTAGAAGATAAAAGATATTCTATTATTGCAACTGGCATTCTCTTAAATTATTTGCAAGATACTCAAAAGATAACTATGGAACATATAAATGAAATTTCATTTTATTTGTCCAATAAATATATGGTATTGGATATAAATACGAGAATAAATTTAGAAATAAATGAAACTATTAGAGGAAAAGAAAAGAAAGGCTCTTTAATTTGGCTTTTAGATAAAACATCTACTGCCATGGGTGGAAGACTTTTAAAAAATTGGATTGAACAACCCTTGCTTGACAAGGGAGAAATTGAATATAGATTAGATATCATAGAAAAATTTACTAAAGATATTATTTTTATGGATAATGTGAAAGATTGTCTAAAAGAAATATATGATTTGGAACGCATACTAGGAAAGATTGTTTATGGCAATTGTAATGGTAGAGATTTAATTTCATTGAAAAGTTCTTTATATGTTCTTCCAAAATTGAAACAATTATTGCTTGATTCAGAAGATGCAAATTTAAATGAAATAGGCAAAAATATTGATACATTAAGTGATATATATGATTTAATTAACAATGCCATTGTAAATGATCCTCCTGTTTCAATTAAAGAAGGGGGAGTAATTAGAACTGATTTTAATGGAGAAATAAAAGAGTTAAGAGAAATGTCTACAAAGGGCAAAGAGTGGTTAGCTAAACTAGAGGAAAAAGAAAAAGAAAAAACTGGAATCAAGACATTAAAAGTAGGATACAATAGATTATTTGGCTATTATATAGAAGTTACAAAATCATATTTAAATATGATACCAGAATACTATATTAGAAAACAAACTCTTTCTAATTCTGAAAGATTTATAATACCAGAATTAAAAGAAATGGAAGCTAAAATACTAGGGGCAGAAGAAAAACTAATTGATTTAGAGTATAATGTATTTATAAAAGTTAGAGAAGATATTAAAGGTGAAACTAGAAGAATTCAAAGTGTAAGTAAAATCATTGCAAATTTAGATGCTTTGCTTTCTCTTTCGGAAGTAGCCTATAATAATAACTATGTAAGACCAGAGTTAAATAATGATGGAAAAATAGAAATAAAAAATGGCAGACATCCTGTAGTTGAAAAAATGCTAAAAGGTATATTATTTGTTCCAAACGATACACATCTTGACAATAGAGATAATAGGACTATTATTCTAACAGGGCCCAATATGGCAGGGAAATCTACTTACATGAGACAAGTAGCTATTATAACTCTGATGGCTCAGATTGGTAGTTTTGTTCCAGCTGAATATGCAAATATTAGTATTGTAGATAGAATATTTACTAGAATTGGGGCTTCAGATAATTTATCTCAAGGTGAAAGTACATTTATGGTGGAAATGAACGAGGTCTCTAATATTCTACAAAATGCAACGGAAAATAGTTTAATTATCTTAGATGAAGTTGGAAGAGGTACTAGTACCTTTGATGGACTTAGTATTGCTTGGTCTGTTATTGAATATATTGCTATAAATATAAAGGCTAAAACATTGTTTGCAACTCATTATCATGAGTTGACAGAATTAGAAGGGAAAATTGAAGGAATTAAAAATTATACAATATTGGTAGAAGAAAAAGGTCAAGAAATCATATTTTTAAGAAAAATAGTAAAAGGAAGTACAAATAAAAGTTATGGAATTGAAGTTGCACGATTAGCTGGAATTGATGAAAATATTATAAATAGAGCAAATGAAATTCTAAACCAAATTGAAAAAAGTCAAAGTCTTAATAGCAATTTGGAAGATAACAAAGAAATAAAAGCTAAAGAAACAGAACAGCTCAATATGTTTGAGTACAATACAAGTAAAATTATTGATAGAATTAAAAATATAGATGTAATTAAATTAACTCCAATGGAAGCTATAAATATACTTTATGAGATTGTGGAAAGTGTTAAAAATCTCTAAGGAGAGATGTAAATGTCAGATAAAATTAAAATTTTAGATGAGGAAACTATTACTAAAATAGCTGCAGGAGAAATAATTGAAAGACCAGCTTCTGTTGTAAAAGAGCTAGTAGAAAATTCCATAGATGCAAGTTCTCAAAATATAATTGTAGAAATCAAAGGTGGAGGGAAAGATTATATTAGAGTGACAGATGATGGTACTGGCATAGATGAAAATCAAGTTGAATTAGCTTTTATTAGACATTCTACAAGTAAAATATCAAACATTGATGATCTAAATAATATATATTCTTTAGGCTTTAGAGGTGAAGCTCTGGCAAGTATTTCAATGGTAAGTAAGGTTGAAACTATTACAAGGACTAGAAATAGCACTAAGGGAATTAGAGTTTTTATTGATAATGGCAAAATAGTAGATAAACAAGTAATTGGTTGTCCAATAGGAACTTCAATGATTTTAAGAGAACTTTTTTACAATGTTCCTGTAAGAAGAAAGTTTTTGAAACAAGAAACAGCTGAAGCTAACTATGTTAGTGATATTTTATATAAATTAGCTCTAGGAAATCCTAATATTTCTTTTAAATATATAAAAGATGATAAATTAATTTTAAAAACTCCTGGGACCAATGATATAGTTTCAAATATTTATTCAATTTTAGGAAAAGAATTTATTGATAATTTACTTGAGTTAAACTATAAAGATAGCAATTTAAAAATCAAAGGATATATTTCGAAAAATAGTTTTTATAGAGGAAATAGAAGACATCAATATATATTTGTAAATAAGAGATGGGTAAAAAATTATGAAATAACAAAGACTATTGAAGATTGTTATAAATCAATGATACCAATCAACAAATTTCCTATATTTATATTGTTCATTGATATAGATCCCAGTAATATAGATGTAAACATTCATCCTACTAAAGAAGAAGTTAAATTTGTAGATCAATTTAGAATAAATGAATTAATCAATATTTTAGTTAGAGAAAATATCGATAAAGTAGTAACTATTCCTAAGGTTGAAATAATACCATTAAAGATGCCAAATGTTCAGCCAATAAATTTTTTGGATAAAAATTATTTAGAAGATGATACAGATAAATTTTCAAATGTAAATGATGAATTCAAAGAAATGAAAATTATGTCAAGGGAAGAAAGCAATCAGGAATATTTAGCAGTTCAAAATGATTTATGCAAAAACGATTTATATGAATGTGATTCTAATTTAAAACTGACTCAAATTTTAAATGATGTAAAAATTGTTGGAGTATTGTTTAATACTTATATAATTTTAGAAAATACTTCTAATGACAATTTTTATATATTAGATCAGCATGCTGCTCATGAAAGAATTATGTATGAACAATATAAAAAAGAATATGAAGATGAAAAAGTTGTAACACAAAAATTGATATTGCCAGAAGTCATTGATTTAACAAATGATGAAAGGGAGCTTGTAAAAGAAAATAAAGATTTGTTTTATCGATTAGGTTTTGAAATTGAAGAATTTGGGATTAATTCTTTAGCGATAAGAGGTGTTCCTTTGATATTTGGAGTACCTAAGCCAAAAGAACTTTTCTTTGATATATTAGACAATATAAAATCGAATATAAAAAGTAGTTATGATGTAAAACTTGAAAAGATAATGAAAATTGCTTGTACAAATGCTATAAAAGGTGGAGATAGAATAGCAAATATTGAAATAGAAGAATTGCTAGCTCAATTAGTGAAGACTGAAAACCCTTATACTTGTCCACATGGAAGGCCAACTATCATTGATATAAGTAGACAAGAATTAGAAAAAAGATTCAAAAGAATTATTTAAAGGATGATAAAATATGAATAAAAAAATACCTCTAATTGTTTTAGTGGGTCCAACAGCTGTTGGGAAAACGGATATTTCTATAAAATTAGCGAAAAAACTTAATGGAGAGATAATTTCAGCTGATTCAATGCAGATTTATAAATATATGGATATTGGAACTGCTAAAGTGAAAGAAGGTGAAAAGCAAGGCATTCCTCATTATTTAATTGATATAGTATATCCTGATGAAGATTTTACAGTTTCAAATTATAAAGATTTGGCAAATGAGCATATTAAGGATATAAATAGCAGGAGTAAATTGCCTATAGTTGTAGGTGGAACTGGCTTATATATAAACTCGTTAGTTTATAAATTAAGTTTCACTCAAGTAGCGCCAAATACTGAATTTAGGGAAGTGTATAATAAAATAGCAGATGAATACGGCAACGCTAAAATATATGAAGAATTAAAAAAAATAGACCCAATTTCTGCAAATAGAATAAATATAAATGATAGGAAAAGAATAATTAGAGCTTTAGAAATATACCATGAAACTGGAAAGCCAATGTCAGAATACAACAAAGACTTTAGAAAATATAATGATGATTATCATATTATCTTAATTGGATTGACTATGGAGAGGAATATGTTATATGAAAGAATAAATGTAAGAGTAGACAATATGATAGAAGAAGGATTAATAAATGAAGTAGAAGAATTAATGAAAATTGGGTACAATAGACAATTAAATTCTATGCAAGCACTTGGATATAAAGAAATTATCTCATATTTATATGGAGAGATATCATTGGATGAAGCTATAGAACTAATTAAAAGAAATTCTAGAAAATATGCAAAAAGGCAATTGACATGGTTTAGAAGAGATAATAGAATTAAATGGATTGATACAAATAGTTTTAGCAATAAAGATGAAGTGGTGGAATATATTTTAAAACATGTAAAAGAACAAATTATAAATAACTAAAGGAGGGAAAGCATTGAAGACAACATTAAACTTACAAGATGTTTTCTTAAACAGAGCAAGAAAGGATAATATAGTAATCACTGTGTATCTGATCAACGGATATCAATTAAAGGGAAATGTCAAGGGATTTGACAATTACACTTTAATTTTAGAAAGTGATGGAAAGCAGCAATTAATTTATAAGCATGCTATATCTACAATAGTTCCTACTAAGCCAATAAACTATGTAAATAAAAGCAATGAAGAAGAATAAGAGTTAAACATAAATGTCTCTGATTTATTCAGAGGCTTTTATGTTTAAATATAGTAGAAAAGGTGGATAGAATGATAGAGAATACAATAAATATATTATGTAAACAATATGGTATTGATGGAGAAGTCATTAAATATGTAAATAAAAAAGAAATGATAATTAAAAATAAATTTGAGTATATTGATGAAATAGCAGAATATAATCAATACAAGGTTATAAATGCAATGCAGAAAGCTAAATTAAGTTCTACAGATTTTTATTGGACTACAGGTTATGGATATGATGATATAGGAAGAAAAAAGGTAGAAGAGATATATTCTTATGTTTTCAATACAGAAGATGCTTTAGTTAGACCAACTATAGCCTCCGGAACTCATGCTATTACTTTGACATTGTCTGGATTATTGCGTCCGGGAGATGAGTTTCTATGTATTACTGGTAGTCCTTACGATACGCTTCAAAAGGTTATTGGAGTAAAAGGCAGTGAAAAAGGAACGTTTAAGGATTATGGAATATTATATGATGAAGTCCCCTTAGATTTAAATGGTCATATTAATGTGGAGCAAGTTTTAAACAGGGCAAACGATGGTACAAAGCTTTTATTGATACAAAGATCTACTGGATATAGTGATAGAAAAGCTCTTAGCATAGATGAAATAAAAAGAGCTATAGCTGAAATTAAAGATTTCAGGAAAGACATTGTTATAATGGTAGATAATTGTTATGGTGAGTTTTTAGAAGTAGAAGAGCCAACAGATGTAGGAGCTGACATTATGGCTGGTTCTTTAATTAAAAATCCTGGTGGTGGAATAGCATTATCTGGTGGATATATTGTAGGCAAAGAGGAATTAATTGAACTTATTGCTAATAGAAGTACAGCTCCAGGAATAGGCAAAGATTGTGGGTTGACTTTTGGAATGACAAGGAATATACTACAAGGCTTATTTTTAGCACCTCATGTTGTCTCTGAAGCAGTTAAGGGTGCACTACTTATGGCGATAGTTTATGGTGATTTAGGGTTTAGAATCATACCAAAAGTTGATGATAGAAGAAGTGATATAATTCAAGGAATACAATTTAATGAGCCTAAAAAATTGATTGAATTTTGTAAAGGAATTCAAGAGGCATCAGCAGTAGATTCATATTTTTCTCCAGAGCCTTCAGACATGCCAGGATATGAAGACGAAGTAATTATGGCTGCAGGAGGTTTTGTACAAGGGTCTTCTATTGAATTGAGTGCAGATGGACCATTAAGAGAACCTTATTTTGCCTATTATCAGGGAGGACTTACGTATGAGCATTGCAAATTGGGAGTTTTGATATCTTTAAATAATTTATACAAAAATAACTTAATCGATTATAAAAAGCTGACTATGTAGTCAGCTTTTTATAATTTCCTAAATAATCCTATTACTTTTCCTAGTATTTTTACATCTCTTGTCAAAATAGGAGACATAGTATTGTTTTCAGGTTGCAATCTTATATAATTATCTTCTTTGTAGAACCTTTTAACAGTAGCTTCATCTTCTAAAAGTGCTACAACAATATCCCCATTTTCAGCATCATTTTTTTGTCTGACTAGTACATAATCCCCGTTAAATATGCCAGCTTCAATCATACTTTCTCCTTGAACTTTTAGCATAAAAAGAGGTCCTCTTTCAGCAATATCTAATGGTATTGGGAAAGTATCTTCAATATTTTCTACAGCTAATATGGGTTGACCAGCAGTTACTTTGCCTATAATGGGTATATCAACAGTTTTTTTAGGAGCAAAAAGATAATCTTCGTCTCTATCTAGTACTTCAATAGCTCGAGGTTTAGTTGGATCTTTTCTTATATATCCTTTCTTTTCTAATTTTTCTAAATGGCTATGAACAGTAGAAGTTGATTTTAAGTTTACGCCACTGCATATTTCTCTTACAGCTGGGGGATATCCTTTCAATTGAATTTCTCTTTTGATAAATTCTAAAATTTCTATTTGTTTTTGAGATAAATCTTCATACATTTTAAACACCTCACATAGGAATAATTTAATAGCAATATTTTTTAAGATGGGTGTATTTAAATCAAAAATCTATTTAATCACACTAATTATAACATACAAGTTTAAGTATTGCAAACAATAGTTCGTTAAAAAAACTATTGACAAGGAACGAATGTTTGCTTATAATAAAGTTAATCGAACTTACGTTTTGAGAACTAATGTTTAAAGGGGTGTTTATATATGTTAAAAAATAAGACCAAGGTAGCAAATAAAAAAAGGTTTTTTACTTTTTTATTAACAGTAGCTTTGAGTGTATTTATATTTTTCTTTGTCTTTTCAGAAAAAAATAAGGCATATAGTTCTAAGTATAGCAATCAATTTAAAGAGATTACTATCAAAAAAGGTGATACAATTTGGAATATTGCACTAGAAAACAAGCCAAATCAATACGATACGAGAAAGATGGTGTACGAGATAATGGAAATAAACAACATGAAAAAATCAACAATATATCCCGGAGATATAATAAAAATACCTATTATATATGAAAGAGGTAGTGATGCTAAGTAGCAATCACTACCTCTTTTTTTTGTTTTTAGAGAGAGGGTTACTTTTCACAGCTTCTCTTAATCTATCATCATCAATATGAGTATATATTTGAGTTGTAGAAACATTTTCGTGCCCTAAAATCTCCTGAAGGGCTCTAATGTCTACATTGCCATACTTATACATTAAAGTAGCTGCAGTGTGTCTTAATTTGTGTGTAGAGTATATGGATGTGTCTAATCCAGACATCTGCAAATATTTATCTATCATATGTTGTACAGCTCTAGTACTAATTCTATTTTTTCTCTTACTTAAAAAAAGTGCTTTTTCATCAAGGGTATCTTTAGGGCGAACTTTTATGTAGTCAGTTAATGCTTCTAAACAAGCTTCATTTAGGTATATAGTTCTTTCTTTATTGCCTTTACCAACTACAGTTAATGTATCACCTTTTATTTTATCAATATCAATACTGACTAGCTCAGACAGTCTGAGTCCACAATTTAGGAATAAGGTCAGTATTGCATAATCTCTTTTTCGAAAGAAATCATTTTTATTTTCATTAACTATTTCTAATAAACTTTGAGCTTCGTCTAAAGTTAAGTATACTGGTTGTCTATTATCGGTTTTAGGAAACTCTAAATTGTTTGCCGGATTGTTGTCTATTATATTTACTTTTGTATTTAGATAATCAAAAAAAGATCTTATGCTAGCTACTTTTCTAGCTTTTGCATAGTTCCCATTGTTTCTACTTTTGTCTACAAAAGAAATAAAAGCATGAAGATCTTGTATATTGACTTTTTTGATTAAATCTATATCTACATCGTCAATATTGATTTCTTCGAAAAGGGTAGTATTATCGACTAATTTATATCTGACTTTTAAAAATCTAAAAAAAGTTCTTAAATCAAAATAATACTCTTTAACTGTGTTTTGAGATTTTCCTCTGATGGTTTCCATATAGTTTAAATAATCTTCTAGTAACAAAGGCATATTTTCCATTTTATCACCGCTTTCTATATAATCAACATAACATTAGTCACAAAATGTGTATTTTGTGACTAATGTTATGTTCGACAAATATATAAAAAATCCTTCTTTTTCTTATTTATTTTTTCGCTCTTGCTTACTTACTTAAATTATACGAGTGTCATTTATTTTTAGCAAATTCCCTCTAAAACAGCTTCTTATTTTGCCCTACAAGGGCCTTTCATTGCAACATTAATAGAATTAATACGCTAAAGAAAAAACTGGCTAAAATGACCTATATTACGTTTTAAAATAGTTGTTTCGTATTTTAGCTTATTTTGTTCTTAAAATACCATTTTAAATTCCTCGCTTTCTAAATAATTAAAGAAAAAAATCTATTTAGTTTACATAAATTAATTATGTAAACTAAATAGATACTTATAAAATAAACATTTAAATTATTTATCTTCTATTATTGTCTTGATTCTACTTAATCCTTTTTCTATGTTTTCCATGGATGTTGCATAAGACAATCTTATATAGTCATCATCGCCAAAGCCAATACCTGGTATTACAGCAACTTTTCCTTCATCTAGTAAAAGTTTTGCAAAATCAAGGGAATCTTCAATTTTCATTCCTCTTATTGTTTTACCTTTGATTTTTGTAATATTCACCATTACATAAAATGCGCCTTTTGGTTTTCTACAACTTAAACCTTCAATCGAGTTTACTGTATCCACCATGAAATTTCTTCTTTCTTCGAAATGTTTTTTCATTTTTTCAACACTACTTTGGTCTCCTGAGAGTCCTTCAACACTTGCATATTGAGATATTGAACATGGATTTGATGTGGTATGACTTTGAATATTGCTCATAACTTTAGTTATTTCTTCATTAGCTGCTGCATATCCAATTCTCCATCCTGTCATAGCATAAGCTTTAGACATACCATTTATAAGAATGGTCAAATCTTTAATCTTATCGTCTAAAGATGCTATACTTACATGATTTTCTCCATCATATACTAATTTTTCATATATTTCATCTGAAATAACAAATATGTTATTTTTTACTGCCCAGTCTGCTATTTTTTCTAATTCATTCTTGTTGTAAAAAGTACCAGTAGGATTGTTTGGACTATTGAGTATGATTGCTTTTGTTTTATCGCTTAGTGCATTATTTAAATCTTCTAATGTATATTTAAAATCGTTTTCTTCTTTTGTCTTTATAAATATGGGCTTTCCTCCAGCCAATTTTATCAATTCTGGATAACTAACCCAATATGGTACAGAAATTATAATTTCATCTCCAGGATTTGTAATGGCCATTAAGGCATTATAAATTGAATGTTTAGCACCACTAGATATAATTATATTTTTAGGTGAATAGGTGAGATTATTGTCTCTTTTCAATTTTTCACAAACAGCTTCTTTTAATTCCAATATACCTGATGCAGGAGTATATCTTGTTTTTCCTTCTTTTATAGCTTTTATTCCTTCTTCAACAATATTTTCAGGTGTATTAAAATCAGGTTCTCCTGCTCCAAAACTTACAACATCTATACCTTGATCTTTCATTGATTTAGCTTTGGCTGTGATTTCTAAGGTTACAGATGGGGATATTTTGAGTCCTTTTTCTGATAATTTTGTATTCATTATTTTTCCTCCAATCGTAATTGTATTGTATATCTATCTTCTACAAAAAAAATGTTTTTCCTTCTTTTAAATGTTAAATATTTGTCAACTATTTACTCCATATATTTCTTTTAAAACGGTTTGCACTATAAATAGTGAATCTTCAAATACTGGTTTATACATACGGGAAATTACTTTATAGTGTTCATATCCTTTATCTGTAAGTTTATATCTTCTTATAGAGCGTTTATCAGGTTCTTCCCACCAACCCACTATATAACCTTCTTTTTCCAATTCTCTCAAAAGGGGATAGACCATACCGGGACTGGGTTCCCATTTGTTCTCAAGTTTATATTTAATTTCATCTATTATTTCATTTCCATAATAACTTTTTTCTCTAAGAAGATGTAATATATATAATTTGACAAAAGAAGTTGTACTAATTTTAGATGGAAATTGCCTATTTCTTTCACCTTTATAATTTGCCATTTTGATTCAATCCTTTCATTTGATTAAAATCATCTAAATAAATATAGTATTTACCTAACATGTAATCTCCATCAATAAGTTCTCCATGACAGTCTGAACCTCCAGTATTTATTAAATTGTGCTCATTAGCTAACTTTGTATAAAATTCAATTTCTTTTTTAGAATGCTTTGAATGTACAGTTTCTATTCCGTCTATTCCTATTTTTATACAATGATAAATAATGTCTTTATTTTTTATTAGTCCAGGATGAGCTATTACAGCAATTCCTTTAGATTTATGTATGATATCTATTGAGTCTTCTATAGAAAGCTTATACCTCTCTATATATGCAGCTTTTCCCATTTCTAAATACTTATTAAAAGCTTCATCTATATTATGGACCCATCCTTTTTCAATTAATGCTCTAGCTATATGAGGTCTTCCAATATTATTTTCACCAGAAAATTTTTTTACATCATCAATAGTTATATTTATTCCTAATGTATTTAACCTATCTATTATTTTATATCCTCTGTTTCTTCTTTCTAATATTAAATTATCTGTCAATTGAACTAAATCAGGAGATTTATAATCGATGAAGTATCCTAGTATATGTATTTCTTCGGTATTATATATGCAACTGAATTCTATGCCTGGAATTACTTGAATATCTTTATATATTTTACTTCTTTCTATAGCTCTGTCTATCCCTAATGTGGTGTCATGATCAGTGATGGCTATTCCATCAAGCTCTTTTTTTACTGCTAAGTCTACAACTTCTTCAGGTGTGAGTAATCCATCTGAAAAAGTTGTGTGAATGTGTAAATCAGCTATCATGAAATCACTCCTTTTGAAGAAATAAAAAACCTGCTTTGTTTTAAGCAGGTTTTTTATAATCCATTTTATTTCTATCTAGGTTCTACAATTAGCTTAATCGCTGTTCTTTCTTCTCCATCAATCTCGATGTCAGTAAATGCAGGTATACAAATAAGATCAATTCCACTTGGAGCAACAAATCCTCTAGCGATAGCAACTGCTTTAACAGCTTGATTTAGAGCACCGGCTCCAATAGCTTGAATTTCAGCAGCACCTTTTTCTCTTAGAACCCCAGCAAGTGCTCCTGCAACAGAATTTGGACTTGATTTTGCTGATACTTTTAATACATCCATTAAAATAGCCCCCTCTACCTATATTATTTTTTTATATTATATTATATATATTCTTAATTCTACAAATAATAAAAAAATCCTCTTTTATTTTCAAAAAAATATTATTATTTGAAATTTATAAAAATCACATTTTGCTATTTTTAAGTTATGGCTATTCTGGCTATTTTGCATATTCTATTGCTCTAGTTTCTCTTATTACATTTACTTTTATTTGTCCAGGATAATCAAGTTCAGTTTCAATTTGTTTAACAATTTCTCTTGCTGTATGAACAATTTCATCGTCATTAATCAATTCAGGTTTCACCATGATTCTAATTTCACGACCTGCCTGTATTGCATAAGACTTTTCTATCCCATCAAAAGAGTTAGCAATCTCTTCTAATTTCTCTAGCCTTTTAATATACGCTTCTAAGGTTTCTCTTCTAGCTCCAGGCCTAGCAGCAGAAATGGCATCAGCAGCTTGAACTAATACTGCTTCAACGGTTTCTGGTTCTATATCTCCATGATGAGCAGCTATAGCATGTAATACTTCTTTTGATTCTTTATATTTTTTAGCTAAATCGACACCTATTGTTACGTGAGGTCCTTCTATTTCATGATCTACAGCCTTACCAATATCATGTAATAAACCTGCTCTTTTTGCAACTTTTATGTCTGCTCCAAGTTCTGCAGCCATTACACCTGCTAAATGAGCAACTTCAATTGAATGTTTTAGAACATTTTGTCCATAACTAGTTCTATATTTAAGCCTACCTAATAGCTTTATTATTTCAGGGTGAAGCCCATGAACGCCTGTTTCGAAAGCAGCCTGTTCCCCTTCTTCTCTTATTATATTTTCTACTTCTTTTTCGGCTTTTTCGACCATTTCTTCAATTCTTGCTGGATGAATTCTGCCATCTACAATTAGCTTTTCTAATGCTATTCTGGCTACTTCTCTTCTTATAGGATCGAATCCAGATAGAACTACTGCTTCTGGAGTATCATCAATGATTAAATCAATACCAGTTAAGGTTTCTAAAGTTCTAATATTTCTTCCTTCTCTTCCTATAATTCTACCTTTCATTTCATCATTTGGAAGAGGAACAACTGTAACAGTAGTTTCAGCCACAAGATCTGCTGCACATTTTTGTATTGAACAAGCAACAATTTCCCTAGCTTTTTTTTCAGCCTCTTCTTTTGCCTTGTTTTCCATTTCTTTAATCATTATAGCTGATTCATGAACTATTTCTTTTCTTATATCATTTAGTAATAGTTCTTTTGCTTCTTCTGTTGTTAAGCCAGAAAGTCTTTCAAGTTCTTGAACTTGTTTTTCATAAAGTTCATTAATCAATTCTTCTCTTTCATCAAGTTCTTTCGATTTTTTGATTAATAACTCATCTTTTTTCTCTATAGATTCACTTTTTCTATCTATAGTTTCTTCTTTATGAACTAATCTTCTTTCTAATTTTTGTAGTTCATTTCTTCTTTCTCTACTTTCCCTTTCAAGATCACTTCTCAACTTATGAACTTCTTCTTTTGCCTCAAGAATAACTTCTTTTTTTTCTGTTTCAGCATCTCTTTTTGCATCTTCTATTATTCTTGCAGCCACTTCCTCAGCATTGTTAATCTTTCCTTCACCAATAGTTTTTCTTATATAATATCCTATGATGATTCCTACTATAGCACTTAGAATTAATTTTATAATGTCAATAATAAAGCACCTCCCTTTCTATTTACTTTTCAAGTTCCATGTTACATTTTCTGGATAATAGTAAAAATATAAACCGAGTAGTCTCGGCTTATAGAGTCTACACTATTATTTTATATGGATTGCACACGCTTTAATTTTATTACTTTTAGATAAATCTGTCAAGTGCCTAATTGGGTGTTACCTTTTCTATTATACTCTCTGAGCCACTTAAATGAATTCTATAGGCATTTGTGCTTATAGATGAAAGATGATTGTTGTGAGTGACCATTATTATTTGTCTATTGAACATGTCTGAAGTTCTTTTTAAGAAATCTGCAACATTAAAAATATATTCTTCACTTACGTGTTTTGCAGGCTCATCCAATATCAATGGCCCTTCAATAAGGGGTTTATGAATTTGAAGAAAAGACATTCTTAGTGCCAAAGAAATAATATCCACAATTCCACCACCCCTTGACAATTCCGGTTTGGTTTTTATCAGTTCTTCATTGATTTTTGAAACAACATAAAATTCTGCATTTGGTTTTCCATAGAGTTCTTCTATCTCTACTTTGAATTCCATATCAGCATCAAACACATATTGAAGACAGTTTGTAACGATTATTTCTATTTGTTTTTTTGCCTGTTCTCTAGCGTATTCAGAAGTTTTTTGTAATAGTATATTTACTTTTTCTAAAAGTTCAATATTTTTATCAATTTCAGAAATTGTCTCTATATTATCCTCAATTTGTTCTAATATTTTATCTTTTTTCCCAGATTCTCTAGCCAAATAATTTTTTAAATCAGATATTTTATTTTCTAATTCAATGAAATTATCTATCATTATTGATCACTTCTTTTCTAATATATCTTTTGGCAATAATTCATT
Organism: Sporanaerobacter sp.; assembly: GCF_047830725.1. NCBI lineage: Bacteria > Bacillati > Bacillota > Tissierellia > Tissierellales > Sporanaerobacteraceae > Sporanaerobacter > Sporanaerobacter sp. The sequence continues at coordinate 2,102,699 of NZ_CP181252.1, forward strand.
TGCTTCTTTAAATAAATTATTGATTTCATTGGTCAATTTTTCTATTTCACTATCTAATTCATCAGGAGACACTCCTAATTCTTCTAGTTCCTTAATAATTTCTTCTTGCTGTTTATTTAATTGTTCTAATCTTGCCTCTGCTTTATATTTTAATGATTTTGCTTTTTCAAGATTATCTTTTAAAAGATTTAATTCTTTTTCATAATCAGTCAATTTGAAACCTCCTTACTTGTAATTATTTACTATTTTATCTATGGTAACTTCGTCTATTTTATTGAAGCATAGCGGACATACTTCAAACTTTGACAAAAGATTTTTATATTCGTCTAGAAATATTTTAATTTCTTCATCCTCATTTTTTATAGTTTTAATGATTTTATTTAGTTCTGTTTCGAGTTGATGATGTTGTTTTTTTAAATCTTTTAGTTTTGACAGTCTTTTGGTTTTATATTCGATATCTGATAAATTGCTTTCTATTACATTTATTTTTTCAAATTTAGAAAAATAAATATTTCCATATGCAATTCTCTTATTTATTTCGGCTACCTTTAATTGAAAAAACTTCAGATTTAGTACTTTTTTTATATATTCATTAATTAAATAAATTTTTGCTTCTACATCATCTATGTCTTTTAATCGTATCAATATATTTTTATTATAATTTAAATTTTCAGATGTTACCATGTATTTAATTTTTATATTTTCCAATTCACCTATTTTCTTAACTTTTAATTCTGAATTTTTAATGCAATTATTAACTGTATCTAAATTTTTCAACTTTGCTATTATATTTTTATTATAGCAAATATTTTTATTAACATCTAACAATGTATCTTGTTTACCTTTAATAAGAATATATGCTTTTATTTCACGTTCTAGTTTACCAATTAAACTTTCAAAGCAATTCAAGTTTTCCAATTTAGTAATCATAAAGTTTGAATAAGCAATATTTTTATTTAGTTCCTTTAGCTTAATAGAAATGGATTTTAACTTTTCAACCTTTGCTTCCAATTTTTTTATTTTATTTTTTTTGTTTTCTAATTTTTCTATATTTATTCTCAAGTCTTCTAAATAGTCATATTTTTTTAAACTTTCATTAAGAGTATTTAATTGTTCTTCTAAATTTTTTTTTGATAAACTTAAATTTCTAATATCCTTTAAAGTTCCTCCAACAGCATCATCTACAATATGAACCCCTACTAGTCTTCCAATAGCATTAGCTCTAGTGACCGTTTTTTCTGATAGCAAAAAAGGACCCTCTAATTGATCACTTATATTAATAGAATTAGTCTGTTTTCCATCTAGATATATTTTTCTAATATTAATTTTTTCTGTAATCTCCTGTGGTACGCTAGTGCCAAAGCCTTCAAAAATAGTTTCATTTCCATTTTCATCATAGAGATAATATAAATTCTTACTTTTACTTCTATATCTTTTGATTTTTGTATTATCGCTAAAAATAATAGTGACGCTACATTCGTTTTCACCTTCTCTTATAAAAAAATCACCTGAGGGTTCATTAAATAATGCCCACTTAATGCCGCGAATGATTGCACTTTTACCTTGATCAGAAGGTCCAACTATAACATTTAAATTATTGTTAAACTCTATTTCCGAATATTTATGGGACTGAAAATTTTCTAATATGACTTTTTTTATATATTTCATACTAGCTATTCATCTCCTATATTTTTCATTTGAGACAAGGATATTCTTCTTAAAGCTTCTTGTTTTACTTTATCAGACACTTCTTCAGCCAATGAAATATTTAAAAGTATTTCATTAATATCTAATTTTTCAAAATTTGCAGTGGAATCTACTGATTGTTTAAACTGGGTTAATCTTTCATTTTTAAATATAAAATTTTCAATTTCTTGTCTATTCAATACTTCTTCACCAGGTAGAGCAGATTTTAAAGGAATTAATTCAATTTTTATATTGTCTTCTAATGTAATCATTACTACTTGAGGTATTCGTTCTATTTCTCTAAGGCTATTAGTTATTCTGATTATGCTTCCAGGATTGACAAAGTATTTATCATCACTTTTGATTATACCAAAGCCAGAGTGATAATGCCCTGCCAATGTTATATCAGCTTTAGTATCTTTAATGTCGTCAATAAGAGTATAGGGTATACCTTTTATGAAGGGTCTGTCTAATAGCATGCCATGGACCATATGTATGGAAAAGTCAACTCTTTTGTCAATTTTTTCTACTTTGTATTTATTTATATTTATTTTTTCATCTATGCTATAAGTATAAGGTTGACCAGTTAATTGAACAGTTATATTATCTTTTTTAAGAAATATAACTTCTCCTTCATCTATTAAGTGAATAATTCCCATAGCATTAAATAAGCCTAACATAGTCCTATAAATAGTCTGAGGATTATGACCGTATACATCATGATTTCCAGATATAATGTAAATAGGAGCTTTGAATTTATTTAATATGGTGACAAATCTGCTCACAATAGATACTGAGACATCAGGCCTATCAAATAAATCTCCTCCATGTAAAACAAAATCAACATTATTTGAATTTGATATTTGAACAATTTCATTAATCTTTTTTTCTAATGTGTCAAACAAATCATCTTTTCTATTTTTAGGAGTAGTTCCTCTTATATGAGTATCAGTAAAGAATAATATTTTCAATTTTTAACACTTCCCTTTGATTTTAAAACCTCCTTATATAAGTAAGGAGGTTTTAAATTTTACTCTTTTTTTTCGTTTTCACTATTATTTTCTATTTGTTCATCATTTAATCCATATTTTTCTCTAATTTTAGTTTCAATTTCTAAAGCTATTTCTGGATTTTCTTTTAAAAAGTCTTTAGCATTTTCTCTTCCTTGACCTAATTTATATTCTCCATAGCTATACCATGCACCTGATTTATTTATAATTTCAGCTGTCACACCTACATCTATTATATTTCCTTCATTAGAAATGCCTAATCCATACATGATATCAAATTCTGCCTGTTTGAAAGGAGGTGCAACTTTGTTTTTTACCACCTTAACCCTTGTACGATTTCCTATAACATCATCACCTTGTTTTATAGAATCAACTCGTCTTACATCCAATCGTACTGAAGAATAAAATTTCAAAGCTCTTCCTCCAGTAGTTGTTTCAGGATTACCAAACATGACTCCAACTTTTTCTCTTAATTGATTTATAAATATGACTATTGCTTGAGATTTGTTTATGGAACCAGCTAATTTTCTTAAAGCTTGAGACATGAGTCTAGCTTGTAAGCCTACATGACTTTCTCCCATTTCGCCTTCAATTTCAGCCTTTGGTACTAATGCAGCAACGGAGTCAATAACAATTACATCTATTGCACCACTTCTAACTAAAGCTTCAGCAATTTCTAAAGCCTGCTCTCCTGTATCTGGTTGAGAAACAATTAGATTATCAATATCTACTCCTAATCTCTTAGCATAAGATGGATCTAATGCATGTTCAGCATCAATAAAAGCAGCAATTCCATTTCTTTTTTGTGCTTCTGCAATTACATGAAGAGCTACAGTAGTTTTCCCTGATGATTCAGGCCCAAAAATTTCTATTATTCTTCCTCTAGGTAGGCCACCAATCCCTAAAGCAATATCTAAGTCTAAAGAACCAGTAGGTATTACTTCGATATTCATTTTGGAATTTTCCCCTAATTTCATTATTGAGCCCTTGCCAAATTGCTTTTCAATTTGACTTATGGCAGCATCTAAAGCCTTATTTTTATCAGTCATATCAACCATATTATTCCAGTAAAAACTGGATTCACCACCTTTCATTTCGAACGTAAGTTCCTTATATACATAATATAATATTTTGTTTATATAGTCAATGATTTATTTTTAGTAAATATTTTCTACCCTCATTAAAAACTTTGCTTGCAGCTTTATATTGAATAGATTCTCGATCTCCATCGAAATGACATTCAATTGAAAAAGATTCATGTTTTGTTGCTATTCCAATGAAAACTGTACCTATTGGAGTATTTTTAGTTCCTCCACTAGGCCCGGCTATACCAGTAGTTGAGAATGCTATATCTACACCACTTTTTGAAAGCAACCCATTAGCCATCTCTATAGCTGTTTCACTACTTACTGCACTATATAGATTTAATGTCTCTTTCTTTACATAAAGTTCATTTATTTTTGCATTATTACTATATGTAACAATGCCGCGGTCAAACACTAAAGATGTACCTGGTATTTTTGTAAACCTACTTGAAACAAGTCCTCCAGTACAAGATTCACAAAAAGCTACTTTCATGTTTTTTTCTTTAAGAAGATTATAAAAAACTTCTTCAATAGTTTCATTGTCATAACTATAAATATAATCTTTTAAAACCTTATCAATTTTTTCGACTATTTTATTTATTGATTTATCAATTTCTTCTTCATATTGACCTTTTCCTGTTATTCTAATATCTACTTGACCTTCTTTTGCATAAGTAGCAATTGTAGGATTTGTTTGATTTTCTATTAAATCTTTAATTAAATCTTCTAATTGAGATTCTCCTATATCTATAGTTTTTATTGTTTTGGATTTTATAATGTATTTTTGTTTTATTAATGGAACAACATAGTTATTAAACATTGCATGCATTTCTTTAGGAGGTCCTGGCAATAAAACTATTTTCTTTTCATTGTAAGTCAAAAAAACACCTGGAGCAGTTCCTATATCATTTTTTAAAACAATACAATCTTTAGGTAGAATAGCTTGTTTTATATTATTTTCTGTCATAATTTTATCATATTTTTTGAAACATTTTTTTATTCTTTCTAAACTTATATTGTCTAATTTCATTTCTAAACCCAATATATTTGAAATGACTTCTTTAGTTAAATCATCATTTGTAGGACCTAGTCCACCTGTATAAATTATCAATTCAGATCTATCTAGGGCTATTTTTGTAACTTCTTTTAACCTTTCTGCATTGTCTCCTACTACCGAATGGTAATAAACATCTATACCCAAATCAGCTAATCTTTGTGATAAAAACTGTGCGTTTGCATTAACAATATTTCCCAAAAGTAATTCCGTGCCAACACATATAATTTCTGCTTTCATCAAATCATCTCCTGATTATCTGTCTCCACTGTGCAATACTTTCCTATTTTTATAGATATAATCAATTCCAGATAGTATTGTAAAAAATACAGCAACATATATCATGATTTGATCAAAAGGAAAGTTTATTAGTCTAAAGGGATAGTTGTTAAATAGCAAAGTAATTATTGCAATTAATTGTGTTACGGTTTTTATTTTACCTAATTTATTTGCAGCGATAGTAATACCTTCACTAGCTGCAATGACTCTAAGACCAGTTATTGCAAATTCTCTAGCTATAATAACTACCACTACCCATGCTTGGATTTTACCTAATTCTATCATAGAAATCAAAGCGGATGATACTAGTATTTTATCTGCAAGTGGATCCATAAATTTTCCAAAGTTAGTTATCTGATTTCTACTTCTTGCAATATGCCCATCTAATGCATCTGTTATAGAGGCCAATATAAAAATCGCTGCAGCAATATATTGTGCATTATTTATGTCAGAGAATAAAAAAATCATAAAAACAGGAACTAAAATCATTCTGAAAATTGTCAATTTATTCGCTGTATTCACTCAAAATCTCCCCCATTAAATCATATTCTAAACAATCGACTATTTTAGCATTAACAAAACTACCAATATTTATTGCTTTTGTACTCTTTAAATATACTATTCCATCAATTTCAGGACTATCCATATAGGTTCTGCCCATATAGGTATTATTATCATCATATTTTTCTTCTATCAATACCTTATAAATTTTGCCTATTTTATCTTTGTTCTTCATCAAAGATATCTTTTGTTGCAATTCCATTATTCTGTTTTTTCTATATATTTTAGTTTCTTCATCTACTTGTTCATCGTATTCATAGGCTTTAGTACCTTCTTCTCTTGAATAAATAAAAGCTCCTAGTCTATCAAATTTAATTTTTTTTATATATTCATATAATTCATCAAATTCTTCATTTTTTTCTCCAGGAAATCCTACAATTACTGTTGTCCTAATAATAATTTCTGGTATTTCATTTCTCAATTTTTCAATTAGTTTAGTTATATCTTTTTTGCTTGTTTTTCTGTTCATTTTTCCTAGTATTTTATCATTTATATGCTGAATAGGTATGTCTACATATTTTACAACTTTTTCATTTTCTTTTATTGCTTTAATCAGTTCATCTGTGAAATTATCTGGGTACATATATAATATTCTAATCCATTCTAAGCCTTCTATTTTGTTTAATTCATATAGTAAATAGGGCAATTTGTATTCTCTGTATAAATCTATTCCATAATCTGTTGTGTTTTGTGCTATAAGTATTATTTCTTTTACACCTTTATCTACTAAATACTTTGCTTCAGATATAATATTCTCTATTTTTCTACTTCTGTAATGTCCTCGAAGCTTAGGAATTATACAATAAGTACAATAATTATTGCAACCTTCAGAAATTTTTATATAGGCAGTATGAGTAAACTCTGTTCTTTTAATTTCTTCAGTATATTCTTCGTTTATATTTCCAATATTAATTATTTTATTTTTTTGTTCTAATTCCTTAATTAATTTGGCTATATTTTTGATATTTCCCGTGCCTAAAATTCCATCTACTTCATCTATTTCTTCAACCAATTCTTTTGGATACCTTTCAGCTAAACAGCCTGAAAGTATTAGATATTTGCATTTCCCATATTTTTTATATTTTGTCATTTCCCATATAACTTTTATAGACTCTTCTTTTGCAGTGTCAATGAATCCACATGTATTTACAATGATTATATCTGCTTCATCTAAATTTATTGTAATATTAAAATTATAATTTTTTAATATACCAGACATTATTTCAGAATCTATTTCATTTTTAGAGCATCCTAATGTTACTATGGCTACACTTAATTCATTCAACTGTAAACACTCCTCTTCTAAGAATTAAAATTTTCTTTATCTACTAGTACTTTTCTAGGTTTGCTTCCTTCATATCCTCCTACTATTCCCCTATCCTCCATTTCATCAATGAGTCTTGCAGCTCTTGCATATCCTATTTTTAATTTTCTTTGTAGCAATGATATAGAAGCCTGTCCTTCGTTAATAACTAAGTTAATTGCATTTGGAAGCAATTCATCACTTGGCTCATCATTTGTAAAATCCTCATTTTCTATTGTATCTAAAATTTCTTCATCATAGGTTGGAGTATTTTGCTTTTTCAAGAAAGAAACAATTTCTTCAACTTCTTCATCATCAATAAATGCTCCTTGAACTCTTATAGGTTTGGGCATATCTGAAGGATAAAAAAGCATATCACCTTTTCCAAGTAGTTTTTCAGCTCCACTCATATCTAATATAGTTCTTGAATCGACTTGAGAAGTTACGGCAAAAGATATTCTAGATGGTATATTGGCTTTTATAGTTCCAGTGATTATATCTACTGATGGTCTTTGAGTAGCTACAATTAAATACATTCCTGCAGCTCTTGCCATTTGTGCCAATCTACATATATAATCTTCTATTTCTTGAGCAGCTACCATCATCAAATCTGCTAGTTCATCAATTATTATAACAATTTGTGGCAAACTTTCAGCCTTATCATTATCTTGTATTTTGTTGTTATAGCTGTAGATATCTCTTACACTATTTTGAGCAAATAATTTATATCTTCTTGTCATTTCTTCTACAGCCCAATTTAGTGCACTTTTTGCTTTTTTTGCATCTGTAACTACTGGAATCAATAAATGAGGTATATCATTGTAAATACTTAATTCTACAACTTTTGGGTCAATTAAAATGAGCTTTACATCATCTGGATTAGATTTATATAATATACTCATTATGATAGTATTTATGCACACACTTTTGCCTGAGCCTGTGGCACCTGCAATTAAAAGATGAGGCATTTTTTCCATAGTTGTAACTACAGGTTTTCCTGCAACATTTTTTCCTAATGCTAATGGTATCTTTGAATTTATTTCCCTGTATTCTTCTGATAAAAATATTTCTTTTAACCCTACATTTAATTTGGTTTTATTAGGGACTTCAATACCTACCGCTGCTTTTCCGGGAATAGGTGCTTCTATTCGCACATCTGATGTAGCTAAATTTAAAGCTATGTCATCTGACAAATTCACTATTCTACTTACTTTAACACCAGGTGCAGGTTGAAGTTCATAGCAAGTAATAGTAGGCCCTTTGCTTATTTGAACTATATTTGCTGCTATACCAAAATTTTTCATTGTCTCTTCGATTTTCTTTGCATTTACCAATATTTCTTTTTTATCATCTATGTCACTTTTTTCATTTCTATCTTTCAATAGTTCTATTGGTGGAAGTTGATAGTTGTCTATAAATATATTATTTTTATTTATATTTATTTTATCATCTGTGTTGTCAATTTTTGAATTTTCATTTTTCATATCGTTGCTAGAATAATCTAGTATTTTTATAGATTTTTTTTTGTCATCTACCCTCGTATCCTTATTTTTCATTTTTTTTCTTTTGTGATTATTATTTTCAATTTTAACTGAATTAAACTTTGGGGTGAGTTCATTTAGCCTAATTTCAGTTAACAATAGAAAAAAGATAAAGCTAATAATGGATAGTATTATATAAGATCCCAAAGAACCAAATAGTTTAAAGAATACGTATCCTAAAAGTCCCCCAATAATACCTCCACCATATCCTAATTGAGAATATTCAAATACAAGCTTAATTTTACTTTTAAATGAATCGGCTTTAATGTTTTTTATGTCAATAATAGTGATAAAACATATAAAAATAATAATTAAAAAAATCGATTTTTTATCATCTTCTATATTTAATTTATTTAAGATTAAGAGCAGTCCAATTGCTAATATTATCAATGGAAATATATATCCTCCAAATCCCATAAGTAATAAAAGTGCATTTTTCAAAAAACTACCAATTACACCAGTTTTGTTGCTAAATAAACTTAAGAGTAAAAGTATTCCAAAGGATATAATTATAATTCCAACTATTTCTCTATCAACTGATTTTTTCTTTTTTTTGCTTTTCAAAATAATCACCTCTAGAAGTATTTCTACAGATGATACTAAAATCCTCTTTTATTTAGAATATCTGAGAAATTAATAGTATAGTACCTAAAACCCACAAATAATATGAAAAATAGTGTAGTTTTCTATTTTCTAGCAAGTTCATTAGAATTTTCATTGCCAAAACTCCTACAATAGCTGAAATTGCAACTCCCAAAACCAAAGGAGCTGTAAATTGAGTTTCTCCGCCTGAGGCTACAGCATCTCTTATTCCTAGTATTGCTGCTCCAAAGGTAGCTGGCAATGCAAGTAAAAATGAAAATTCAGTAGCTAATTTTCTGTTTAATCCTCTAAACAATCCACCTGCTATAGTTGAACCTGATCTAGATATCCCTGGTGTAATAGCAATACCTTGAAAAACACCTATAATTATTGCATCTAAATAAGATACATTTTTTATTCTCTTATTTTCTTTTGCTTTTTTGTCAACAAACCATAATAGAAAACCAGTCATTATAAAGGCAATACTTATTGGAATTAGAGATGAGTATAGTTTTTCAAAGATATCGCCAAACAATATTCCTATTATAGCAGTAGGTATGCTTCCTACAATAATTAAAAGAGCTAATTTTTGATAAGAATTAGTGATTTTAAATTTTCTATTTTTTATTCCGTTGCCAAGCATTTTGAAAAACTCAACTATTATTTTAATTATATCGCTAAAATAAACAATAAATATTGAAATTAGAGTACCAAAATGCAGCATTTCAGTAAAAAACAAATTTCCTTCTTTTATTCCAAAGAAATGTTGCAATACTACTAGGTGTCCTGAACTACTAATTGGTAAAAATTCCGTTATTCCTTGAAAAATTCCTAAAATAATAGCTTGAAAAAAAGTCAAAAAAATCTCCCCCTTTAGTGAAAATATGTACTCCTGATATTATAGCATAATTTTTTTGCTTATACTATTCTTTATCATTATTAATCAAACTTCGAAGTTTATATAGTGCATCGCTAAATCCGCCAACTTCATCAATTAATCCGTAATCTACAGCTTCTTGTCCAATGAGTATTGTTCCCACATCATTAGCTATTTCATCTGTAGCATACATCAATCTCATTAAAGTATCTCTATCTATATTAGATGTTCTAATAATGTAATCTATGATTCTTTGTTGCATTTTTTCAAAATATCTAAAAGTTTGGGGACCTCCTATAACCAATCCAGTAGTACGAATAGGATGTATTGTCATAGATGCTGATGGAACTATAAAAGAATAATCTGTAGATGTTGCTAGAGGAACCCCTACGCTGTGTCCCCCTCCTAGAACTAAAGATACTTTAGGTTTATCAATGCTACTTATCATTTCTGCAAGTGCAAGGCCTGCTTCAACATCTCCACCAATTGTATTTAAAATAATGAACACACCCTTAATTTTGGGATCTTCCATAGATGCAATAAGTAAAGGTATTAAATGTTCATATTTAGTAGCTTTTTTCTGAGGTGGAGCCATAATATGGCCTTCAATTTCCCCTATTATAGTTAGGTATTGTATATCATTTAGAAACTCCGGTATATCCATAGTTCCAATGTTTTTTAGTTCATCTAAATTTTTGTCATCTTTTTTTTCATCCTCATTATTTTCTCCTCGATAATTTAAACCATATCTTTTCATGAAATATATCCTCCATTTTGATATTTAAATATGCTCTTTTTTAGTTTTTACTTTTTATATAATAATATGCTAAATATAATAGACCAAATCATAAGAAAAGATTTGGTCTATTCATATAATTTAAATTCATCATGGAGAGCTTTTATTGCTTTATCTGTATTTTTTTCATCAATTAAACACCAAATAGTATTATGCGAGTCAGCAGATTGTAAAATTCGTATTCCTTCTTTTGATAAAGTTTTTGCAATTCTAGCCATAACTCCTGGCATTCCATGCATTTTATAGCCTGTAGCACTTATTTTACAACAGTTATCAATTATCTTATATTTATAACTACCTTTTTCTAATATATTTTTTAGAATGGTTAAATCTTCCTTATCAATAGTGAATATTTTTTTGTCAATAAAAAAATTTATTAAATCAATACTTATGTTGTTCTTTGTTATTTCTTCCATTAAAGTTTCTGTATTATCATTTTCACTGTCAAAATCAATAATGACTTGTACCCTTCCTTTTTTGTAAGTTATTGCTGTTAGAATTTTTTGATTTTCTATCTCTTTTACATCTTTAGATGATATTGTTTGGGCACTTTTTATTGTAGTCCCTTCACTTTTGCTAAAGGTATTTTTAATTTTTATAGGTATATTACACTTTTGAGCAATTTCTACAGCTTTAGGATGTATGACTTTTGCTCCATCTTCTGCTAATTGATAAACTTCAGAGTAACACATATTATCTAACAATTTTGCATTCGGTACAATACTTGGATCTGCAGTCATTATTCCATCAACATCAGTATATATTTCTACATATTGACTTTTTAAAGCTTTTCCTAATGCAACAGCGGTGATGTCACTTCCGCCTCTTCCTAAAGTAGTAATATCACCTTGTTTGTTAGCGCCTTGAAATCCAGCTACTATAACAATGTAATTTTTTTCTAAGCTATTAATTATATTTGTAGGATCTATATCTATTATGTCTGCACATCCAAAATTGTCATTGGTTTTTATGCCGGCCTGATATCCAGTGTATACGATAGATTTATAACCTTTTTCATTTAGTAAATTTGACAATACAACTGCAGAGATAATTTCGCCACAAGATAAAAGAAGATCTAATTCTCTAGGCGATATAGTAGATTTGTTTATCAATTCAATTAATGAATCTGTAGAATAAGGGCTTTCTTTTCTTCCCATAGCTGAAACTACTACAACCACTTTAAAATCTGAATTTTTTTTGTCAAGTATTTTTTCTATTACCATTTCTCTACTGTTTTTTGAGGCAACTGATGTACCTCCAAATTTTTGAACTATTGTCTTCATCGTATTTTATCACCTCTAAAAAGTTATCGTTTAGTTTATAATATGGGTATTTAAAAATATTTGTGATTAAATTTAAATTAATGATTAGTGTTCTTCAAATTCAACTATTATCATATCATTTCCTATTTTTCGTATTGAATTCCAAGGTATTTCTATTTCTTCCTTTTCCCCAAATAATTTGAATTGTACTTTTGGATCAGGAACTAATAGAGAAATGATTTTTCCTGTTTTTTCATCAATTGTAATGTCTGAATCAGCAATTATTCCTAATCTTTCTCCATTGTTTAGATTGACAATTTCTTTGCCACCCAATTCGCTTAGCTTCATATAAATTCCTCCATAATACTTTAATAGAATTTTTTATATATTATATGGGTTAAAATTATTTGTATGATATATCATTTATGATAAAGTCTTATATGACACATTATATTCCTGTATGTCCGAATCCTCCACCTCCTCTCTTAGTATCATTTAATTTATTTACCTCTATTAGAGTAACTTTTTCATATTTTATAAAGACCATTTGAGCTATCCTATCTCCACTATTTATGATAAACTCATCTTGACCTAAATTTATAAGTATGATTTTTATTTCACCTCTGTAGTCGCTATCTATAGTCCCTACACCATTTGCCAAAGTTATGCCATGTTTTAAAGCTAAACCGCTTCTAGCTCTGATTTGTGCTTCATAACCATTAGGTATTGATATATATATACCTGTAGGAATCAAAACTCTTTCCAATGGTTTTAAGGATATAGGCTCACTTATATTAGCATATAAATCTATCCCTGCTGAACCTTCTGTTAAATAATCTGGTAGTGGAAAAGGACTCTTGTTTACTATTTCTAATTTCACATTTATCACCTCAGTAAAAATATCTTTTTACATACTTACTTGTAAATATAAGTATTATTTTATTATATCACTAACTTTTCCAATAGTGTAACCTTCTTTTTTTAGTGATTCTATAATTACAGGCAATGCTTTTACAGTATTTTCAGTTGGATGCATAAGTACTATATCAGAATTATTCGCTTTTGTTAATACTCTATTGATTATTTTTTCCTTCGTGCTATCTTCTCTCCAATCTATGGTGTCAATACTCCACATGATTATATCATAGTTTAATTCCTCAGCAGCTCTAATTGTATTGTCATTATAAGAACCTGAAGGGGGTGCAAAAAATTTACATCCAATCCCCAATATATTATTTATAGACTCATGACATTTTTTAATTTCATTTTTGTTCATTTCATAGTTTAATTTTCCATATTCTTTATGGTGATAGCCGTGATTTCCTATTTCATGTCCATGACTATATATTTCTTTTAATAAATCTTTATTTTCATCTGCCCATCTACCAGTTACAAAAAAAGTTATTTTAATTTCTTCATTCTCAAAGATTTTTAACATTTTCAGTATATATTCGTTTCCCCAATCTACATTACATGTAAAAGCAATTATTTTGTCATTTGTGTTTCCCTGATAAAATATATCCTTTTTAAATGTTTCTTTAGACCTATTTAGATAGGTATTGTACATAATCAGTACTATTATTATTGTTATTAAAATAGTAATAAGAACGTACAAATTCTTTTTTTTGATATACAAAATTTTCATTTTAATCCCTCCCCTTCTAATATATTAGAAAACTGTTCAAAATATTTTAATTTATTTTTATCATTTATGATAAGATCTTTTATGATAATATATGCTAAAAAAAAACATGAACCAGTTTTAGGTTCATGCCTTTATTTTGTTTTATTTTCATCTGTATTTTCTTCTTGAGGTAAGGCATCTTTTCTAGATAAATTTATTCTTCCTTGATTATCAATTTCTATTACTTTTACAAGTATTTCATCACCTATAGATAGTACATCTTCAACTTTATTTATTCTTTCTTTTGCTATATTTGAAATATGAACTAATCCTTCTTTGCCATTTAAGATCTCAACAAATGCACCAAATGGAACGATGCGATTTACTTTTCCTAAATATATTTCTCCAACTTCTACATCTTTTACTATTTTATTTATCATATCCATAGCTTTATTTCCCATTTCAACATCAACAGCCGCTATTGTTACTTTGCCATCTTCATCTATATCAATTTTAACTCCTGTTTCATCAATTATTTTATTTATCATTTTGCCACCAGGACCTATTATATCTCTTATTTTTTCAGTATCTACTTGCATAGTAAATATCCTTGGAGCAAAAGGAGATAATTCTTTTTTAGGCTCAGAAATGACTTCTAGCATTTTATTTAATATAAACAATCTTCCAATTCTTGCTCTTTCCAACGCTTCTTTTAATATTGGTCTATCGATACCTGCAATTTTTATATCCATTTGAATGGCAGTTATCCCTTTTTCTGTCCCAGCTACTTTAAAATCCATATCTCCTAAAAAATCTTCCATACCTTGTATATCTGTTAAAATAACTACTTTGTCTTCAGATTTCATAAGTCCCATTGCTATGCCTGCTACAGGAGCTTTTATTGGTACTCCTGCATCCAATAGTGCTAAAGTACTACCACAAACACTCGCTTGTGAAGTGGAACCATTAGAACTCAATACTTCAGAAACTAATCTTATAGTATATGGAAATTTATCTTCCGAAGGTATAACAGGCTCTAATGCTCTTTCTGCTAATGCGCCATGTCCTATTTCTCTTCTTCCAGGACCTCTTAATACTCTTGTTTCACCTACACTGTATGGTGGAAAATTGTAATGATGCATGTATCTCTTGGATTCATCATCACCTATTCCATCAATTATTTGCACATCGCTAGATGCACCTAATGTAGCAATAGTTAAAACTTGAGTTTGACCTCTTGTAAAAAGGCCTGATCCATGAGTCCTAGGAAGCAATCCTACCTCACAGGTAATTGGACGTATTTCATCAATTTTTCTATTATCTGGCCTTATACCTTCTTCTAATATAAGTCGTCTTACTTCTTCTTTAGTGATATCATATATAACTTCTTCTATGTCTTTTTCACTTTCTGGATACTTTTCTAAAAAGTAATCATATACTTCTTGACGAACTATATCCATGTTTTCGTCTCTTTCCTGTTTATCCTTAGTTTGAATTGCATTAATGATTTTTTCTGTAGCAAATTCTCTTACTTCTTCCTCTATCTGGCTATCTGGCTGAAAAACCTGATATTCTTGTTTTTCCTTACCTATCTCTTTCCCTATTTCTTCAATAAAATCACAAATTCCTTTGATTTGCTCATGAGCAAACATTATTGCTTCTAACATTGTATCTTCAGGTACTTCATCTGCACCTGCTTCTACCATCATAACCGCTTCTTTGGTTCCAGATACAATCAAGTGCAAATTTGATTTATCTCTTTCTTCACTAGTAGGATTTATTATAAATTTCCCATCAACTAATCCTACTGATACTGAGCCTGTAGGCCCAAAAAATGGTATATCAGATATAGTCAGTGCAATTGAAGAACCTATCATAGCAACAATATCAGGAGTACAATCTTGATCAACAGATAAAACTGTTGCAACAACTTGTACATCATTTCTATACCCCTTTGGAAATAAAGGCCTTATAGGTCTATCTATTAATCTTGAAGTTAGTATAGCCTTTTCGCTAGGTTTTCCCTCTCTTTTTATAAAACCACCTGGTATTTTACCAACTGAATAAAGTCTTTCTTCAAAATCAACGCTTAATGGGAAGAAATCAATGCCTTCTCTTGGTTCTTTTGAAGCAGTGGCTGTAACCAATACAACAGTGTCTCCATATCTGACTAGACAGGCTCCACCAGCTTGTTCAGCAACTTTGCCAGTAGTTACTGTTAACTTTCTACTAGCTATTTCATATTCAAAAACTCTTTCCATAATTTGCCTCCTTTTTCTTTGATTTATATCTTTACTCTTATTTATTATAACCTTATTTATTATAATAACACTTTTTAATTTTTAAGTCTAAATAAATCAATAGAGCGGGTATATCCCGCTCTAGTTTATCCTCTTATACCTAGTCTTTGAATAAGATTACGATATCTTTCAATATCAGTCTTTTGTAGATAATTTAGAAGTCCTCTTCTTTGACCAACCATTTTCAATAAACCTCTTCTTGAATGGTGATCTTTTTTATGGGTCTTTAGATGTTCATTCAACGAATTAATCCTATAAGTAAGCATAGCAATTTGAACTTCTGGTGAACCTGTATCACCTTCATGTAATCCATACTCTCTTATTATTTCTTCCTTTTTCTCTTTACTTAGTGCCATATAAACACACCTCCTCATTTTTTTTATTTTCGCCCTTAGCTAAGTATAACGCCGAGGATGCGTTAAACTTTGCTAAAGGTAGTTTGAAACTAGATTTATTCTATCATATATATAATAAATTGTAAACACCATCATTACATTTTTACAGCTTTGATATCATTTTTTACTTGAATCATAAGTTGCTCTTTAGTATTAAACTTTACCTCTTCTCTAATAAAATCTAAATATTTAATACTAATTTTTTCACCATATATATTCTCATTAAAATCTAATATATGAGTTTCAATATGAATTTTACCCTCATCAAATGTGGGATTTGTTCCAACATTCGTCAAACTTAAGTATTCCTTGTTATTCACCACTGTTTTAGTTTTATAAACGCCAAATTTTGGTATCAAATAATTATATTCAATACTTAAATTTGCTGTAGGGAATCCCATACTTTTACCTCTTTTTTCCCCACCAACTACTTTCCCATCCATGGTAAAAGGTCTACCTAATAACTCATTTGCCTCTTTGATTTTTCCCATTTTTAGTAAATTTCTTATTAAGGTACTACTTACTATATTGTTATCGCTATATACAGGACCAATAATTATAACCTCGAATCCATAATTTTTTCCCAATTGTTTTAGAACTTCACTATTTCCTGTAGCTTTATAGCCAAATTTATAATCAAATCCAACAACTACTAATTTTGCATTTAATTTATCTATCAATATTTTTGTTACAAATTCTTCTGGACTCAGTTTCATGATTTTGGCATTAAAATCCATTGAATATATGAGTTCTACGCCTAAAGATTCAAGCAATTTAGTTTTTTGCTCATTTGTTGTAAGTATTTCAGGTTTTTTTGTATTGTTTAAAACAGTCTTTGTATGATTGTTAAAAAGCAAAACAGAACTTTTCAGTTTTTTTATTCTACTTTCTTTTATCATAGTTTCAATTAGTTTTTGATGTCCTATATGCAAACCATCAAAATTTCCTAAGGCAACAGCTGTTTTAGCATGAATTATATTGTTTTTTTCATGTTTGATAATTTCCATTTTTATCACCTTTATAGAAAAACTTTATTCATTTTTAAAAAAAATTTACCATCTTTATCTATAAACTTTCCTATACCTATAAACATATCTCCACAATAAATTCTTAAGTTTTCACCTATAACTAGATTGCCTTTAAAATTCAACCTATTGAGTTCTATCAACATACCATTAGACAATTGTTTAAAGTACTTTCTATCCACAAATATACTTTTTAAATTAGATAATGCATAATCAACAGGTAATAAAATATCTTGAATCTTTCCACTGTTAAATTTGTTTTTTATAGTTTCTAAACTAACAGCATTATCTAATTTAAATGGGTACACACTAGTTCTTATTAAAAAAGACATATATCCATAGGTACCTAAATGTTCACCTATATCATTGCATAATGTTCTAATATATGTGCCTCTTGAACATTCTACACTAAATAAAATTTTTCTATTATCGATTATTTTAAGTATTTCTAAATCATAAATATATACTTTTCTCTTTTCTCTTTCAACTTCAATGCCTTCTCTAGCTAATTCATATAATCTTTTTCCGCTATATTTTAATGCAGAGTACATAGGTGGAATTTGATAAATCTCACCTTTAAAAGAAGCAAATGCCTCTAAAATTTCATTTTTTGCAACTTCTTTTTCTGAATGATTTAATATATTTCCTTCTTCATCTTGAGTATCAGTACTAAAGCCTAGAGTAATTTCAGCAATATAACTTTTATTAGAATATAATAAATATTCACTAACTCTTGTAGCTTTTCCAATACAAATTGGCAATACACCGCTTGCATTAGGATCAAGTGTGCCAGTATGTCCAACTTTTTTGACGTTTAAAATTTTCTTTACCCTTTTTACAACATCATTAGAAGTTAATCCTCTGGGCTTAAATACATTGATAATACCATTCATTTAATCACCTAATATAATTATAAATTTCTTTTAATATTGTTTCTTTTGCATCATAAATATTTTTATTTATAGTGCAACCAGCAGCCCTTTTATGTCCACCACCATTATATTTTGAACATATTTCTGCTACATTGATTTTGCTTTTAGATCTTAAACTTATCTTTATTTCCTCATCTTCTACTTCTTTCAATATACAAGCTATTTCTACTCCTTCTATATCTCTAATATAAGACACTATTCCTTCTGCATCTTCCATATTTGCATTGCATTCTTCTAACATTTTTCTAGAAACAGAAACTACCGCTACTTTCCCTTCATATAACAACTCTAATGTATTGAGAGCTGTTATATGAAGTTTTGTTCTTGAAAGAGATCTGCTTTGATATATATTAACTATTATTTCATTTAAATCAATACCTTTATTTATTAAATCAGCAGCAATTAAATGAGTAATACTGGTAGTACTATCATACATAAAACTACCAGTATCAGTACTTATAGCAACATATATACAAGTAGCAATATCTTTATCAATTTCTACACCCATTTCATTTATAAAACGATAAATTATTTCACCTGTAGCTGCAGCCGATGAAACAACAATATTTATATCACCAAAATTGTCATTAGTAATATGATGATCTATATTAATAATTTTTTTTGCTCTTAAGGCTAGTTCTTTTCCTATTCCCAATCTTTCAATATCTCCATTGTCTAAAGATATAAATAAATCAATAGTTCCTAAAGTATTCTGTTCTTTGATCATATCAATATTAGGTAAGAATAAGAAATCTTTTGGTATTTCATCTACTTTTATTATATTTACATCTTTATTTAACTTTTTAATTGCCATCCCAAGAGCTAATAATGACCCTATATTATCTCCATCTGGCTGTACATGACTACACAAATAAATAGTTTTACTGCTCTTGACTATTTCTATGCTTTTGTCCATAAGTGATTTAATTTCACTATTATTCATCAGTACCCCTTCTTTTTTTCTCATCTTGTTCATTCACTTTTTCTATCAATTTAGAAATATATATACTATGCTCAATCGAATCATCTATATGAAAAATTGGCTCAGGTACATATCTTAAATCTATTCTATCCCCTATTTCTTTTCTAATAAATCCTTTTGAGTTTTCTAGACCTTCTAAAGTACTTTCCTTTTCTATTTCTTCTCCTAAAACACTAACATAAATCTTTGCATATCTCAAATCTCTAGTCACTTCTACATGAGTCACACTTGTCATAGGTGAAATTCTAGGGTCCTTAAGCTCATTTGTTATTACATCCGATACAACTTTTTTAACTTCTTCGGAAATTCTATTGATTCTCTTATTATCCATATTCCAATACACCTCTACCTTTCAACTTCTTTTAAAATATATGCCTCTATTATATCTCCTTCTTTTACATCATTATAATTTTCAAGGCCTAATCCACCTTCATAACCTGATTGTATTTCTTTAACATCATCTTTAAATCTCTTTAACGAAGAAACATTTCCTTCAAATATAACTATATCATTCCTCAATAATCTAACCTTGCAATTTCTGGTTAATTTACCTTGCAAAACATATATACCCGCAATCATGCCTATGTTTGGAACTTTAAACGTAGCTCTTACTTCTGCTCTTCCTATAACTTCTTCAACTATAGTTGGTTCTAGCATACCTTTTATAGCAGATTGTATATCTTCTATAGCCTCATATATTATCCTATAAGTTCTAATATCTACGTTTTCCCTTTTTGCTATGTCCATAGCATTGAGGGTTGGTCTTACATTAAATCCGATAATGATTGCATTTGAAGCTGAAGCTAACATTACATCACTTTCAGTAATTCCACCTACACCACCATGAATAACATTGACTTTAACTTCTTCATTTTCTAATTTAACAAGTGATTGTCTTATGGCCTCAATTGAACCTCTTACATCCGCCTTAATAATAACATTTAAATCTTTCACTTCTCCTGATTGAATTTGATCAAATAAGTCGTCTAATGATACTTTTTGATTTAATTTCAACTGCTCTTCTCTTTTCTTTTGTTTCCTTGTTTCAGCATAAATTCTAGCAGTTTTTTCATCTTCAACAGAATACAAATATTCTCCTGCTTCTGGAACTTCAGACAATCCTAATATCATAACTGGAATTGACGGAGTAGCTTTTTTAACTCTTTTCCCTTTATCATCTAACATAGCACGAACTCTACCATAAGCACTTCCTGATACCACATTATCTCCTACATTTAAGGTTCCTTTTTGAATTAATACAGAAGCTAGCGGTCCTTTACCTTTATCAAGCTGAGCTTCAATTATTATGCCAACAGCTCTTCTATCTGGATTAGCTTTCAACTCTTGCATTTCAGCAACTAACAATATCATTTCTAATAATTCATCAATTCCTTCTCCATTTCGAGCAGAAACAGGAACACATATAGTATCACCACCCCAATCCTCTGGAACCAAGCCTTGTTCTACCAATTCTTGTTTTATTCTATCTGGATTAGCTGTAGGTTTATCCATTTTATTTATAGCTACAATTATTGGTACTCCTGCAGCTTTAGCATGGTTTATAGCTTCTATAGTTTGAGGCATAACTCCATCATCAGCTGCTACTACTAAAATAGCTAAATCGGTAACTTGAGCTCCTCTTGCCCTCATAGCAGTAAAAGCTTCGTGCCCTGGCGTATCTAAGAAAACAATTTTCTTATTTTTTATATTTACAGTTGAAGCACCTATATGCTGAGTAATTCCACCAGCTTCGCTTCTAGTTACCTGAGTCTTTCTTATTGCATCTAGCAATGAAGTCTTACCATGATCTACGTGTCCCATTACTGTAACAACTGGTGGTCTTGGCTTTAAGGATTCTTCAGGATCTTCAAAATCAAGCTCAAATTCATCAACATTTTCAATGGTTTCTGACTCTTTAACTGTAAAGCCAAATTCTTCGCCAATAATACTAGCTGTATCAAAGTCTATCTCCTGATTTTGATTGACCATAACACCCAAAGAAATAAGCTTAGTAATTATTTGGCTTGCTGTTACTGACATTTTATCAGCTAATTCTCTAACTATTATAGTATTCCCTATTTCAATTACCTTTTCATTGCTTTCAGTATCTTTAATAATTTCTTTTGTTTTTAAGCTTTTTTCTTCATCATTTTTTGAGCTATCATCTTTTTTCTTTGTCCTCTTTTTTTCGATAGCTTTTTTATCCTTATTTTCTTCTTCTATGAGCTCCATAATAAGTTCTGCTTCTTCATCTTCAATTGTACTCATATGACTGTTTATTTCTAAATTTAAATCAGATATTTTTTCTATTAATTCTTTACTGGTCATACCTAATTCTTTTGCTAACTCATATACTCTAATTCTAGTCAAACTATACACCCCCAATATAATTTACAGGTGACTTCATAATAAATTATTCTTGTTTATTGCAAGAAATAATTTTAAAAAGTTCATCATATACTTCACTTGGTATCTCGCATTCTAAAGCTTTACCAAGTTTCTTAGTTTTTTTTATTGTATTTAAACAATTTAGATCAGCACAAATATATGCTCCTCTTCCATTTACTTTACCTGTCAGATCTACTTCTATATCACTATCATTTTTTCTTACTATTCTTATTAATTCTTTCTTTGGCTTGTTCTCACCACAAGCAATACATTTTCTTAGAGGTATTTTCTTCTTTTTCATAAAAATCACCCCCATTGTTATCTTCCTTCATTATATTGACTTTCACTTTTTATGTCTATTTTCCAATTAGTTAATTTGGCTGAAAGTCTTGCATTTTGGCCTTCTTTCCCTATAGCTAAAGACAATTGATAATCTGGTACAACTACTAGAGCAGATTTTTCTTTTTCATTTACCTCTACTCTTAGAACTTTTGAAGGGCTTAAACTATTAGCTATAAACTCTTCTATATTTTTACTCCATACAACTATATCTATTTTTTCTCCATTTAATTCATCAACTATAGCTTTCACTCTGCTGCCTTTAAAACCTACACATGCGCCTACTGGATCAACATTTTTATCTTTTGAATATACTGCAATTTTAGTCCTAGAACCTGCTTCTCTAGAAATTGCATAAATATCTACTATTCCCTCTTGTATTTCTGGAACTTCTAATTCAAAAAGTCTTTTGACTAATCCAGGATGAGATCTAGAAAGGACTATTTGAGGCCCTTTAGTAGTTTTCTTGACTTCGACAATATAAACTTTTATTCTATCTCCTTGCTGATATTTTTCACCTTCTATTTGTTCTGATGGTGGCAAAACCCCTTCAGTTTTGCCTAAATCTACATAAATAATGTCCTTACTTATCCTCTGTATTTGACCAGTTACTATTTCATTTTCTCTATTAACAAATTCCTCAAATATTACTTCTCTTTCTGCCTCTTTTATTTTTTGCATAACCACTTGCTTTGCTGTTTGAGCTGCAATTCTACCAAAATCTTTAGGAGTAACTTCTACTTTAACTATATCATCTACTTCATATTTAGTATCAATTTTTTTTGCTTCTTCTAAACTGATTTCTAACAACTCATCTTCTACTTGTTCAACTACATTTTTAGCTGCATAGACTTTTACATCTCCTGTAATCTTATCTATTTCAACCTCTACATTTTGTGATGAACCAAAATTTTTTTTATAACCTGATATAAGTGCTGCTTCCAACGCCTCAAATATTATATCTTTAGAAATTCCCTTATCTTTTTCTATTTCTTCAAGAGCCTCTATAAATTCGGCCTTCATTTTTCTCAAAACCTCCCTTAAAATCTAATCGCTAGATTAATCTTAGCTATATTCTTTCTAGACAATTCAACTTCACTGTTATCATCATCTAATATGACAATACAGTCATTATTAAAAGATAAAAATTTACCTATATATGATTTCTTGCCATTAACGCCTTGATATAATTTTATCTCTATATCCTCTCCTAAGTTTCTATCTAAATCTTTATTTGTCTTTAGAGGCCTATCAAGTCCCGGTGAAGATACTTCTAAATAATAGCTAGAATCTATAGGATCAATCTCATCTAATTTAGCACTTATAATTTCACTTGCCTTTTGGCAATCATCTATTGTTATTCCACCTGGTTTATCAATGAATATCCTCAAATAATTATTGGGTCCTTCCTTTACAAATTCTATATCCACAATCTCAAATCCTAGTTCTTCTATGATAGGAATACTTAATTCCTCAACATTTTTTTCTATATCTCTTTTTTTCATAAAATCACCTCCACCTCTAAACTCTATTTTCTTCTTAAATATTCGTATTTATACCTTCTCATGAAATAAAGTAAAGAGTGGGTCTGCCCACTCTTTATCCTATAGTGCTAAAACTTATCAGTTCTTGTCAAAATCATTATAGCATTTATTGTTGAAAAAATCAAATATTAAATAGGCTAAGTTGATTTGTATCTGGTATATCATCAAGGCAACCATGATTTCTTAACACTTCAACAACGGGCTTACTAACTTTAGTTCTATTCATAAGGTCTTCAACAGAAATAAACTTTCCTTTTTCCCTTTGCTCTACAATGTTTCTAGCAGCAGTTTCACCCATACCTTGCAACGATTTTAAAGGTGGTATAATCCCATTTTCTCCAATAATAAATTTATCACTATCTGATTTATATAAATCTACTTTTTCAAATTTAAATCCTCTACAATACATTTCTAAAACCACTTCTAATACTGTTAAAAGATTTTTTTCTTTAGCAGTTTTATCTGAAGATGCAGACTCTAATTCTGCAATCTTATTTTTTACAGTCTCTTTACCTTTAAGTATGAGTTCAGCATCAAAATCACTTGCCTTAGTTGTAAAATATGTTGCATAGAAAGCTTCAGGATAATGAACTTTAAAATAAGCAATTCTATAAGACATCATTACATAAGCCACAGCATGAGCTTTAGGAAACATGTATTTTATTTTTTTACAAGACCCTATATACCATTCCGGGATACCTTTTTCTCTCATATAATTTTCATCCTCTTCAGGTAATCCCTTGCCCTTTCTGACCTTCTCCATTATTTTGAATGATCTTTTTTTATCAAGATCTTCATGAATGAGAAATAGCATGATATCATCTCTTGTAGAAATTACATTGCTCAATTTTGCAATTCCATTTTTTATTAAATCCTGAGCATTATTTAACCAAACATCGGTACCATGAGAAAGTCCACTTATTCTTACTAATTCTGCAAAAGTTGAAGGCCTAGTATCTATGAGCATTTGTCTTACAAATTTTGTACCAAATTCAGGAATGCCTAATGTACCCACTTCTGAATTTATATCCTCACTAGTAATTCCTAATGGTTCTGT
The DNA here is from genome assembly GCF_047830725.1 of Sporanaerobacter sp. NCBI lineage: Bacteria > Bacillati > Bacillota > Tissierellia > Tissierellales > Sporanaerobacteraceae > Sporanaerobacter > Sporanaerobacter sp. The sequence continues at coordinate 2,127,321 of NZ_CP181252.1, forward strand.
ACTAGTAAATAACCTCATCGTTTCAGCATCATCTAATGGAATTCCCTGTGGATCAACACCAGTTATATCTTCAAGCATTCTTATGATAGATGGGACATCATGTCCTAATATGTCAAGTTTCAATATCCTACCACTAATTGAATGATAATCAAAGTGAGTAGTTATGACCCCAGAATTTTTATCATCTGCAGGATATTGAATAGGTGTAAAATCATATATACTTTTATACTTCGGTACTATCATTACACCTCCTGGATGTTGTCCTGAAGTTCTTTTTATGCCTGTAAGCCCTTTAACTAATCTGTTGATTTCTGCTGGATGCACCAATATGTTCTTTTCATCAAAATATTTTTTTATAAATCCGTAAGCTGTTTTTTCTGCTATAGTTCCAATAGTTCCTGCTCTAAATACATATCCCTTTCCAAAGAGCTCTTCAGTATATTTATGTGCTACTGGTTGATATTCTCCAGCAAAGTTTAAATCTATGTCAGGTTCTTTATCTCCTTCAAATCCAAGAAAAACCTCAAAAGGTATATCATGACCATCTTTTCTTAATTTTGTACCACATACAGGACAATTTTTATCAGGTAAATCAATTCCGGAACCTATTGAACCATCCTCTATGAACTCACTATATTTACAATTTGGACATATATAATGAGGGACTAATGGATTTACTTCAGTAATCCCACTCATAGTTGCAACAAAAGAAGAACCTACTGAACCTCTTGATCCTACCAAATATCCATCTTCTAATGATTTCCAAACTAATTTTTGAGCAATTATATATAATACGGCATAACCATTCTTAATAATAGAGTTTAATTCTTTGTCAAGCCTTTCTTTAACAATTGTCGGAAGTGGATCGCCATATATTTCTACTGCTCTATTACTAGTTATTTGTCTCAATTGTTCCTCCGCTCCTTCAATGACAGGAGGAAAAGTACCATCAGGGACAGGAATTATTTCTTCACATAAATTAGCGATATAATTAGTATTATCTATAACTACTTTTCTTGCCTCTTTTTCTCCTAGATAGCTGAATTCTTCTAGCATTTCATCCGTAGTCATGAAATAAAGTGGAGGTTGATTATCTGCATCTTTAAATCCTTGACCATACATAAGTATTCTTCTATAAATTTCATCTTCTGGGTCTAGAAAATGAACATCACCAGTTGCAACAACAGGCTTATTATATTTTTTACCTATAGATAGAATTTTTCTATTGATATCTCTCAATTCTTCTTCGTTTTTTACCATACCATCTGCTATTAAATGTCTATTATTACCTATTGGTTGTATCTCCAAATAATCATAAAAGTTGACAATTTCTCTTATTTCATTGTAATCCCTATTCTTCAATAAAGCTTTGTAAAGTTCACCTGCTTCACAAGCACTTCCAATTATTAATCCTTCTCTGCGCTTAAGAAGAGTTGATTTGGGAATTCTTGGCTTTCGATAAAAATATTTTAAATGAGCATCAGACACTATTTCATAAAGATTTCTCAATCCTGTATAATTCTTAACCAATATTATTACGTGATAAGTTTCTTCTTTATATACATTCTTGTTATTTGCTAATTTTGTATTTATTTCATCTAATTTTTTGATCCCTTTTTCCAATAAAATATTTTTACATTTTAAAAATATTTGGGCAGTAGCCTCTGCATCATCTACGGCCCTATGATGATTTTCCAAACTTATGTTTAAATGTTTTGCCACTATATTTAACTTGTGACTTTTTAGTTCTGGAAATAGACTACGAGTTAATTCCAAAGTATCTAATATTGGATTTTCGATATCCATTCCCAATTTAGATAAGTTCTGTCTTATAAATCCCACATCAAAAGAAGCATTATGTGCCACCAATACAGAATCTCCAATAAAATTGTTAAAATCAGGTAATATATTGTCTATTGTTGGTTTATCCCTAACAAGTTCATCAGTTATCCCAGTCAAATCTACGATTTTTTCAGGTATAGAAACTTCTGGATTGATTAATTGATTATATCTATCTACAATTTCTCCATTTTTTATTTTGACAGCACCAATTTCAGTTATTTTATCATTTATAGGTGAAAATCCTGTAGTTTCTATATCAAATACAACATACTCTGTATCTAAATTTTTACCTTTACAATTTGTAACTATAGACCTTATATCATTTACTAAATATCCTTCTAGTCCATATATTACTTTTAAATCATATTTCTTACTTGCTTCCATCCCTTCAGGAAAACTTTGTACCACTCCATGATCCGTTATAGCTATTGCACTGTGTCCCCACTCTTTAGCTCTTTTGGCCATTCGTGAAAAACTAGTTATTCCATCCATAGCACTCATTTGAGTATGTAAATGAAGTTCTACTCTTTTATCTATAGAATTATCTTTTCTTCCAATTTTTTCTATAGTATTTAAGTTCTTTAATATTATTGAAAGACTTTTAGAATAATTATCATATACTACATCCCCTTCAATTTTTGCAAAAACACCTTCTTTGATATAACATTCAAACTCCTCTTTATCTTTTTTCTTTATAAATGCTTTTACAGTTATGGAATTTGTATAATCCGTTACATTAAACGTAAAAAGAATTTTGCCACCTTTTATTTCCCTTGATTCTATATCAAATAGTTCTCCTTGAACTATAACAGTACCGGTATTTGAATCTATATTACACAACTTAGTCAAATCACCTTCTATATTTTTCCCATAAACATAATTATTTTTTTTAATGAATATTTCCTTGTCATTATTTATGTTACTACTAGTTTCATCTATGGAAATATTTTTAGCTAATTTTTTTTCTTCTTCTATGCTTTTTATTAAAAACTCCTCTATATCAATATTCTGAGCTATAGAATTAATAACAACTACTACATTTATTCCAAACTCTTTTTTTATTTTTTCACTTATCATTCTTTCAATATTGTTTTTCTTTAAAGTGTGAAATATAACTTCACTATCACAATTTAAAATAAAACGATTGTCTTCTATTTCCCATCCTATTTTTCTTATCCATCCACTACTAGATGGAATCTCTTTCTCTATAAAGCAAACTAAATTTGTCCAATATTTATTCATTATAAGATTCAAATCTTTTTCATTGATATCATAAAAAATATTCACTTCAATATCTTCAAATTTAGGTAACTCTGCTTTTAATAATTCTTGAAGTTTAATTAATTCTTCTTCATTAACTAAAGATTTTGAAACTAATTGTAACGATAAACTCCTTGCATTTGAATCCAAAAGTACATCTCTTATATATAAATTTTGTAAATTTTCCAAATCTAAATCAATTTCTTTTTTATTAATCAGATCTACTAACTTCATTTCTTTCGCCATTTGTTAAAATTTGTACCCCCTTTATACTTATTGGGATATTTCAATAGCAACATAAATTTTAGAGTTTTTCAATTTCCTTAATCAACTCTTCAATTAATTCTTCTTCTTTTACCTTTTTTATTATTTCTCCATTTTTAAATATAAGACCGCAGCCTTTACCTCCAGCAATCCCAATATCAGCTTCTCTAGCTTCACCAGGCCCATTGACAGCACAACCCATAATAGCAATCTTTAACGGTCTATGAATTTTTATTTTATTAAGTCTTTCCTGTACTTCTTCTACCAATTTTATTAGTTCTATTTGAGTTCTCCCGCAAGTTGGACATGAAATAATTTCAATTCCATCATCTAGCAAATTCAAAGATTTAAGTATTTCTCTACCTACTCGCACTTCTTCAACTGGATCCCCCGTCAAAGAAACTCTTATTGTATCCCCTAATCCCATGGCTAATAGTGCTCCTATTCCTACGGAAGACTTAATTGTACCATTCCATAAAGGTCCAGCTTCAGTTATACCTAAATGAAAAGGATAATCTACATATTCTGCCATCTTCATATATGACTTTATAGTCAAAGATACATTTGTAGCTTTTAGTGAAATTTTTATATTGTTAAAGTTCATATCTTCTAATATTTTTATATTCTCTAAAGCACTATAAACCATTGAGTTTTCATTTACTCCATCATACTTTTCTAGTGCTGTTTTACTCAAAGAACCAGAATTCACTCCTATGCGTATAGGGATATCTCTTTCTTTGCATATTTTTACAACTTCTTTGACTCTTCCTTCAGAACCAATATTGCCTGGATTTATTCTCAAACAATCCACACCATTTTTTACTGATTCTATAGCCAGTCTATAATCAAACTGAATATCAGCAATAATAGGCATATTTGTATTTTTTCTTATTTCCTTTATTGCTAAAGCTGCTTCCATATCAGGTACTGCTATACGTACGATATCACAATGTGCTTCTTCAAGTTCCTTTATCTGTTTAACAGTACTTTTAACATCTCTAGTATCGGTATTCGTCATAGACTGAACAGAAATAGGACTATCTCCACCTATTTCCACATTTCCAACTTTTATCTTAATAGTTTTTCTTCTATCCATTTTTTTATCACCTTCTAAGTAATTTAAATCTGACTATATCTGAATAAGTAACAAATACCATCAAAGCTAAAAGTAATACAAATCCAATAAAATGAATAAAACCTTCTTTTTCGGGATTCATTGGTTTTCCTCTAAACATTTCAATTAGCAAAAAAAATATTCTACTACCATCTAGTGCTGGTATAGGTAATAAATTGAAAAATCCTAAATTTACACTGATAAATCCAAGCAAATACAGCACATTTATAAAACCATATTTTGCTGCTTCCCCTACTGTATAAATAACACCAATAGGACCTGATAAATCATTAGATTTTACCTGACCTCTAAAGAGCATCTTCAAAAACTTAAACATTAAACCCAGTACAGTGCCTGTAGTTTCGAATCCATTTTTTACAGAAGAAATAAAACTCTTTTCTGATTTAGGTACTATTCCAATTATAACCTTATTACTTTCTTCATCATATTTTGGTCTTAGCACAAAATCTACATTTTCCGAATTTCTAATCACGGTGATATGCATATCTTTTTTTGAATCGCTATTACTTATTTCTTTAACTATAGACTTCCAATTTTTTGTTTGAACATTGTTTATCATTATAATCTTGTCTCCCGCCTTAATACCAACTTCATATGCAGGTGAATCTTTGATTACTTCGTCTATGACCGTCGTTGGAGTACCAGTATTATAAGCAAATATTGTAAATACAATTACAGCTAATATAAAATTCATTATTGCACCTGCAGCTATTACTAAAATTCTAGCCCATATAGGTTTTTTATTAAAACTGCGAGGATCATCAGAACTTTCATCTTCGCCTTCCATTCTGACATATCCACCAATGGGCAAAGCTCTTAAATAATAATCTGTTTCCTTGCCTTTTTTGTGAAAAAGTTTAGGACCCATACCTATTGAAAATTCATGAACTTTAATTCCTACCATTTTGGCAACAATAAAATGTCCAAATTCATGAACTACTATCACTAGCATAAATACAAATATAGCCGATAATGCTGTTGTCAATTAATACACCTCCCATCTACAATATAAAATATTTTACATAATAATATACTATTGGTGCAGTAAAAAGTATGCTATCAAATCTATCTAAAATACCTCCATGACCAGGCATAATATAGCCATAATCTTTAATACCAGTAATACGTTTTATTCTTGAAGCAGTTAAATCTCCTAGCTGTGCCATTATAGAAGCTAGAATTGATAATACTATTATTTTCCACATTGTCCCTAATTCAAAATATTTAGCAAAAATTATAGATAAAATCAAACTTCCCAATATTCCTCCTAAAGAACCTTCTATAGTCTTATTGGGACTAAGTTTAGGGCATAATTTTTTACTACCAAACAAATTTCCAAATATATATGCAAAAGTATCTGTTCCCCAAGCAGTAATAAATATTAGCCAAATATAATTAGTACTATCTAAATATGTTATGTGAAACATAAGAAATGGAACATAAAGAATTCCCATCAAAGTCAATGCTAAGTCTTTTATATCTATTTTCTTATCAAAAACTAGTATTAATAAAGAAGCTATTATGCTCACAAAAAAAGCAAAATTTAAATCAGCCCACTTGATATCGATAACATCCAAAAATAAGACAAAACAAAATAAATAACCAAGAATTTTTATAGTTCTATAACCTTTCTTTTCTACTGCCTTATAAAATTCATATACTCCAACTAAAGATACAAAAAGAATTCCAATATCTAATACCAAACCACCTTTAGAAGCTATTAGTATAAGTAATAATACCCCAACTAGTCCACTTATACTTCTAATAATTAGTTCTTTCACTTAAATTCCCCCATATCTTCTATCTCTTTTCTGATAGTCTATAATTGCTTGGTAAAAATTTTCTTCCTTAAACTCTGGCCAATATATATTAGAAAACCAAAATTCTGTATAAGCAATTTGATATAACATAAAATTGCTTATTCTCAATTCACCGCTAGGTCTTATCAACAAATCAGGATCTGGCTGATCCTTTGTATAAAGATAATCTTGAAAAATTTCTTCATTTAATTTGTCTATCTCCATTTTACCCATTTTCACATCTTTTAAAATATTCTTTACTCCTGCAATAATTTCATCTCTTCCACCATAATTTAATGCAATGTTTAAAACCATTTTGTTGTTATTTTTTGTTAATTCAACTGCTCTTATAACTTCTTCCCTTGGCAATTTTGGTAAACCACTTATATTGCCTAATGTCTTTACCTTAACATTATTTTTATTCAAATTGTTTAATTCCATTCTCAAATATTGAACTAACAATTTCATAAGACCATTTACCTCTTCTTCTGGCCTTTTCCAATTTTCTGTAGAAAAAGCATACAGAGATAAATATTTTATGCCCAAATTTGAAGCAACTTCTACAATTTCCTTAACTCTTTCCATTCCTTCTTTATGACCAGCTGTTCTAGGTAAATGCCTTTTCTGTGCCCACCTGCCATTTCCATCCATTATGATTGCTACATGAGAAGGCAATTTATCTCTATCTATTTGTGCTTTTAATTCTTCTATAACTGTTTTTCTATCTTGCATATCAATTTCCTCCAATTATTTAAACTTATTAAAACCCCTTCTCATTTAAAGAAGAAGGGGTTTTAATAAAAAAGTAATTATTAAGTAATTTCTAAACTTCCATCAATTCAGCTTCCTTCTTTTCAGTCAATTCATCTACTTCCAAAATATATTTGTCTGTCATTTCTTGAATCTCGTCTTCTGCTATTTTTCTATCATCTTCACTAATTTCTTTGTTTTTTTCCATTTTCTTTAATTTGTCATTTGCTTCCCTTCTGCTATTTCTAATAGCTATTTTAGCATTTTCCGCACTTTTTTTGACAATCTTTACAAGTTCTTTTCTTCTATCTTCGGTCAATTGAGGAATAGGAAGTCTGATCACTTTTCCATCATTGGATGGGTTTAATCCCAAGTCGGATTTCAATATTGCTTTTTCTATTTGAGGTATGGTATTAGCATCCCAAGGTTGAATGACTAATAGTCTTGGTTCTGGTGCTGAAACACTTGCAACCTGATTTAAAGGTGTTAAAACACCATAGTAATCAATGCTTATTTTGTCTAATAGTGCTGGATTAGCTCTTCCAGCTCTTATACCCATAAGCTCATCCTTATATACACTTATGGTTTTTTTCATCTTTTCTTCAGCTTCTTTATGAACATCTAAATACATACATCACTCCTCCTTTACTTCGGTACCTATTTTTTCGCCTAAAACAACCTTCACAATATTGTCAGGTTTGTCAATACCAAATACGATTAAAGGTATTCTATTATCCATGCAAAGAGATGTGGCAGTAGAATCCATGACTCCTAATCCCATATTTAGTACATCTATATATCTTAATTGTTCAAACTTTTTAGCATTGCAATTTTTATGAGGATCTGAATCATAAACGCCATCAACACCTTTTTTGGCTAGAAGTATTACATCAGCTTCTATTTCAGCTGCTCTTAGTGCTGCAGCAGTGTCTGTGGAAAAATATGGATTACCCGATCCAGCTGCAAATATCACTACTCTTCCTTTTTCTAAATGTCTTATTGCCTTTCTTCTAATATAAGGTTCTGCGATTTGCCTCATTTCAATAGCACTTTGTACTCTAGTAATTACATTTATCTTTTCTAGTGCATCTTGAAGTGCAAGAGCGTTTATAACTGTACCTAGCATCCCCATATAATCAGATGTTGTCCTATCCATCTCTTTTGCACTTCTTCCTCTCCAAAAATTGCCGCCTCCTACAACTATTGACACTTCCACACCTATCTCTTGAAGTTTTTTTATCTCTTCAGAAATATTTACGATTGTATTTTCATCTAGTCCAAATCCTTTTTCACCTGACAATGCTTCTCCACTAAGTTTTAACACTACTCTTTTGTACTTGGGTTCCACCATATTAACACTCCCTACATTATATATTTCTACATATAAATAAATTTTCCTCTTAATTCTTCAATTTATTTAAATGGAGAACAACTTGTGTTCTCCATTTAAATTACATCTTCATTTGTTTTGCAACTTCTTCTGCAAAATCTTCTTCTCTTTTTTCTAATCCTTCGCCTACTTCGTATCTGACAAATCTTCTTATTTTTATATTTTCTCCAATTTTTGAAATCTTTTCATTCAATAAATCTTGAACTTTAATACTAGGCTCTTTAATAAAAGGTTGCTCTAATAAACATATTTCTTCATAGAACTTTTCAAGTCTTCCTTCTACGATTTTATTTGCAACATGTTCAGGTTTACCTTCATTTATTACTTGTTGAGTTAAAACTTCTCTTTCTCTTTCAATTTCATCAGCTGGAACATCCTCTTTTGAAACATATTTAGGATTTGAAGCAGCTACTTGCATAGCCATATCTCTTACGAATTGTTTAAAATCTTCATTTTTAGCAACAAAGTCTGTTTCTGTATTTACTTCAATTAAAACACCGATTCTACCATTGTGTATGTATGCATCAACAAGACCTTCTGCAGCAATTCTTCCTGATTTTTTAGCTGCTTTTGACAATCCTTTTTCTCTTAACAAATCTATAGCTTTTTCAATATCGCCATTAGTTTCTTCTAATGTCCTCTTGCAATCCATCATTCCAGCGCCTGTTCTCTCTCTTAACTCTTTAACTAATGAAGCAGGTATAGCCATATTATCCCTCCTAATTATATTAAATAAAAAGGTAAGAGCAGTAAGGGACTAATCCCTTATATAACCCTTACCTTTCCAAATTTACTCTTCTACTATTTCCATTTGTTCGCCTTGTCTTCCCTCTATGACTGCATTTGCAATGGTTTCAGTAAGTAGTTTTACAGCTCTTATAGCATCATCGTTTCCAGGTATTACGTAATCAACTTCATCAGGATCACAGTTAGTATCTACAATAGCTACTACTGGTATACCCAAAATTTTTGCTTCTCTTACGGCAATCCTTTCTTTTCTTGGATCTACAACAAACAAAACATCTGGAATTCTATCCATTCCCTTTATTCCACCAAGAAACTTCTCAAGTCTTTCCGCTTCATGTCTCAATTGAATTACTTCTTTTTTAGGCAATACATCAAATATACCATCTTCCTCCATTTGGTTTAATTCATGAAGCCTATCAATTCTTTTTCTGATTGTCTTGTAGTTAGTCAACATCCCACCTAGCCATCTTTGATTTACGTAATGCATTCCACATCTTTTAGCTTCGGATTCAATGGCTTCTTGTGCTTGTTTTTTAGTACCTACAAATAATATTTCACCACCATCTGCAGAAACTTCTTTAACAAACTCATAAGCTTCTTCAACCTTATCTACAGTTTTTTGTAAATCGATAATATATATTCCATTTCTTTCTGTGAATATATATTCAGCCATTTTAGGATTCCATCTTCTAGTTTGATGTCCAAAATGAACACCAGCTTCTAATAAACTTTTCATTGTAATAACTGACATTTAATTCACCTCCTGTTTTATTCCTCCATTCTAATCATCTTTTTAGGAAACCATTTGGCACAATCCTAAAAATCATAAGAATGTGTGTAATCACTTTAGTAGTATAACATAGACTTTTAATTTAATCAATAATAAATTACTTACTAGATTTATTATTTTCATTCATATTTAAAATTATGTCAATCTCTCTTACTCCTCTTCCTAATTTTTTTGCTATCTCTCTATTATCTAAGCCAATTTCATTTAAAGTTAAAACTTTTTCAGTTAAATCTTCTTTATCATTAGATTTATCATATACATTAAATAGATTAGTTTTATTTTTTTCTTCTATTTTATGCTTATCTATATCAATATTTTTTATTTTCTCACTATTAGTATTTATCTTGTCAATAGTTGAGTCAACTAAAGATTCAATATTATCTATAAGCTCCGTAAAATATAGTCTATATTCATTTATTTCAGAATATATTCTAACTATTTCATTATGTCGCTCTTCTTCTTCTTTATTTGCTTTTTTTATGTATATAAGTGATATGATAACTAAAAAAATTCCTATTATCAATAAGATTTTATATATCATTTTCTAACTCTCCATTAAATTCTAATATCAATATTTTTGCCAATCTTGTTATTGTCATCTTTTTCATCTTGTTTTTGACTACTGTCTTTTTTGTTTTTTGATTTTTTAAAATTTTGATTTTTGCCTTGTTTTTCATGCTTTACATTAACTTTGGTTTCTTCACTTTTGTCTGTATTTTTTACTCGATTTAAATCTCTCTCAATTTTATTTTCCTGTTGTACAAAATTTTGATGTGCTTGAATATTTGTTTTATCATTTTCTACCTGCCTTATTTTTGCCAATTCTTGTGCCTTTGGTACTAATGCATTAAAATCAACAGGCTTAATTGACATTTAAATCACCCCTTAAAAAGGTCCAACTTTCACTTTGCCCTCATCACTATAAAATGTACAGTGTCTCATCTCATCTCTTATAAACATAATACTATTTCCTATTACTATTTTTACCCCTGGATATATAGTTCCTTCAACTTTTATTTTACCTGAAGAAATATTGCTCAATTGAGATTTTATAACAATATATTCTCTATTTAAACCACCTAAATTTTCTTCTATTTCTTTTTTAGTATGTATTAGTTTTTCGTATAATATTTTCTTTTCTTCATCTATCCTATTTTCTTTAATCATATTTTCTAAAATAATCAGTGATTGATCGATTTTATTTAAATTATCTTTGCTTAAATTAATGCTTTCTTCTAATTTTTGAAACCTTATTTTTAACTCTGGATCAGGCCCAACTTCCAATATAGTTGATGTTGCCATTCTAGAACCTATAGTTTTTGCATATATCTCTCTTCTAGCTCTACAAATTCCCCCGACAATAAGCCCTTTCTTTCCAATAACCTTTACATCCCCTCTGCATGTTACTTCACTATGCATTATTGCTTCAGCTATTAGGTTTTTATTACAAAAAATAAAAGAATTTTCAATGAATTTAGAAGTTAAATTTCCACCAGAAACAACTTTGCCATTATTGCATCCTTGTATTCCTTGTCTAATTAAAATATCTCCATTGCTTTCCAAGATAGCACCTTCTACTACCCCTGAAACCTCAATATCTTCTTTAGCCTTAACCTGAAAACCATTAAGAATATTGCCCTTTACTTTTATAGTTCCATTAAAATAAATATTTCCTGTAGAATTATCAACGGATGTCAATTCCAAGACGTCTGAAACTATAATTTTATCACCAACAAATTTTACTTGTCCTCCTTTTGTGGCTATTAAAAACAACTCATCATCTGATACTTTTATATTTTTCCCATATTTAAAAAAAGGCATCTTGCCTGGTTTATATGGTATACTCTCACCAGTAACCTTAGTTCCATCTTTACCTTCTTTAGGTAATATGATTTCAGCTAATACATCCCCCGCCTTTACATTGTTTACTAAATTTAATTCTCTATAATCAACAGAACCATCTTTATTTACCTTAGGAGCTATTTTTTTATTATCTTCAAAATAATATCTGATGTATCCATCTTTCCCATTTTCTGGTGGGAAGCCTTTTGCTATACATACACTCTCATTATAAATTTTATTATATACCATTTTTTTTACTATATCTTGATTAAGTCCTATTTTTATAATTTTATTTATTTCTTCCATTACTTCTTCATATGAAATTTTTTCATCAATAGAATTTTCATCAACTATGAGTGTTAAATAAGCTTCTAAACCATCTTTTCTCAAATCTAATGATATGTTTTTTTTGGAATTTAAGTTCACATACATCCCCCCCAATTTAGTCTGGATTTATACCTTTCTTTATAAGATAATTTTTTATCTTCAAAATAGACTTGCTATGTATTTGTGAAATTCTAGATTCAGATAAATTTAAAATATTTCCTATCTCCTTGTATGTCAACTCATCATAATAATATAAGGAAATTATTAGCTTCTCCTTTTCTGGAAGCTCTTCAATTGCTTCAACTAGATTTTCTTGTATTTCATTTTTTTCATAAATAAACTCTGGAGAATCTAGAACATTTTTAGATTCCAATACTGCTTCACTTTTGTCTGTCAAAAACTCTTCTAATGATATCATGTTAAAAGTTGAAATATCAGATAATAAACTTTCTACCTCATCAATACTTATCTTCATATGCCTAGCCAATTCTTCATTTGAAGGTGCATGTCCCAAATTATTTTCCAGTTCTAACATAGCTTTCTGTACTTCTTTTGATTTTTTTCTGAGGGATCTAGGAATCCAATCAAGTTTTCTAATATTATCTATAATAGAACCTCTTATTCTTATTTGGGCATAGGTTTCAAACTTAATATTTTTATCTAAATCAAATTTTTCTATGCTATCAATTAATCCCAATACTCCATATCCTACTAAATCATCAAATTCAACTTTGCTTCCATAAAAATTATACATCCTGCCAGCTACAATCTTCACCAACGAAATATATCTAACAATTAATTCTTCTTTAAGTTCTAAATTGCTAGTTTCCTTATACTTTTTCCATAGCTCCTCAGTAGTCATAATTTAAACCCCCCATGCAAAGAAACTAGATAATTTGAGTTCCATGCCCAATGGTTTTAACCAATAGAGAACCATCTTCAGAATTCAGCTCTATAGTTCGTCCATAATTTCCGCCTGTATCCTCACTGACAATTGGTATACTTAATTCTTTTAATTTTTTCTTGGTAGCAATAACATTCCTTTCTCCAATTTTTAATACATCATTATTGGAATTAAAAGAAAACATCTGGGAACCACCAGCTATTTTAGCCTTTACATTCTTTTTATCAGCACCAAGAGCAATCATTTTTTCCAACAACAATTCTATCCCAGTATCAGCAAATTTTGCTTTATTGCTATTATTTTTTATCTCTTCACTAGATGGTAGCATTATATGTACTAATCCTGCAATTTTATTTTTCTTATCAAACAATGCTATTCCCACGCAGGATCCTAATCCCAAAGTCGTTAATATACTGGGAGCTTTTGTAACATTTAAATCAGCCATGCCAATCTTTATAACATTCATCTTAACATACTCCTAAACTTTTTAGTAATTTTTCAAAAGAATTAATTTCAGGTATCATGAATAAATTTCCTGATACTGTCTTATTTCCCTCCTCAAATTCAGTTTCTATTAGTATAATATTATCAGCTATATAGCCAAATTGTATAGCTGGTACACTTAGTATGGCACCAGCCATATCTATGGCCAGTGAAGGAATAGAAACCGTTAATCTCATCCCAGTTAGAGCACTTAGAGAATTTATATATGAAGAAGCCAATATATTTCCAACTTCAGATAATGCAGACATATCCATTTCGTCCAATTCATTTGAGTTGTCTTCTCTATTAAATAATATATTTGTTAAATTTTTGGCACTATCTAAACTCAAAACAAACATAATATTCCCCACTATTTCTCCTGTCATCTCAAAATAAATTCCTACAACTGGTATCTCTTCTCCTCCGAGTACAGCTGGTACATCTTTAAATTCTAATATTTTTACTTTTGGCACATTCATGTCCACTCTTTTAGAAATCATTGTGGCAAGTGCTGTTGCAGCATTCCCCGAGCCAATATTTCCTAATTCCTTTAAAACATCAAGCATAACATTGTTTAAATTATCTATATCTAATGTCATGATAACACCTCATCTATTCTAAATCTAGCAATCGTTCTAAATCTAATAAAATGACCAATCTTTCTTTGTCTTTCCCAATACCATTTATATATTCTTTAAATTCATTATTACCTGTTGCAGGTGGCTTGTCTATATTGTCCTTATTAATTTCAAGAACTTCAGATGATGTGTCAACAATAAGTCCTACAACAATTTCTTCATATGATACAATGACTATTCTAGTATTGTGATCAATATTTTTTGGCTTTAAACCAAGTTTTATTCTTAAATCCATTATAGGAACGACTTCTCCCCTTAAGTTTACAACGCCTTTAATATAATCTGGCGCATTAGGAACTCTAGTGTAATTTTGAAATTTTTCTATAGACTGAACATTATCAATATTTAATCCATAATACTCATTATCTAATTTAAAGATAACATATTTGTTTTCAATTTCAGTAGCCATTTTTCTCCCCCTCTCTAGAATAGTGAATTCACATCTAATATTAGAGATATTTTCCCATTTCCAAGTATAGTAGCTCCTGCCAAGTACTTAATATTAGACAAATATTTACCTAAGGGTTTAATTACAATTTCTTGCTGACCTATAAGTCCACGAACTATAAGTCCTGCCTGCTTATCTCCTTTTCTTACAACTACCACTGTCAATTCTTGTATATCATCTTCTTCCACACCCATTATGCGATTTAGTCTGACTATTGGCAAAGTCTTATCTCTATATAGAATAATCTCTTGACCTTGAATATCTCTTATGTTATCCTTTTGTACGCTTGTAATTTCTGATATGGAACTCAATGGTATAGCATATATTTCATCACCAAGTTCAACCAATAAAGCTTGTATTATAGCTAATGTCAAAGGTATTCTAATAATAAACTTAGATCCTTGTCCTTCGTAAGTTTCAACTTCTATAGAACCATTTATAGATTCTATTTTACTCTTTACTACATCTAGTCCTACACCCCTACCAGATACATCTGATATTTTATCTGATGTACTAAATCCTGGTCTAAATAATAAATCTATACATTCTTCCTTAGTAAAATTTTCTGCTTCTTTTTCAGTTATAACTTCTTTTTCTATGGCTTTTTTCTTAACTTTTTGGTAATCTATACCTTGTCCATCGTCTTGAACTTCTATAACTACATTGTTCCCATCAGGATAAGCTTTCAATTTAACTGTTCCAAATTTGTCTTTTCCAAGTTTAATTCTTTCATCTGGGTGTTCGATTCCATGATCGATAGAATTTCTTATTAAATGTATTAAAGGATCTCCTATTTCATCAATAACAGTTCTATCAACCTCTGTTTCTTCACCTGACATCTCTAGATTTATCTCTTTATCTAACTCTTTTGACAAATCTCTAACCATTCTAGGAAATCTATTAAAAACTCTTTCTATAGGTACCATTCTTACCTTCATAACAGCATCATGAAGACTTGTAGTAATTCTTTCTAGATATTCAATGGCTTCATTCATGTCTTCTTTGCTAGATGCTTCACTCATATCTTCCATTCTTGTTTTAATTATAATTAACTCACTAACTAAATTCATTAAATTATCTAACCTGTCAATATCAACTCTAACTGTTTTCCCAACTTTATTTGTTCTAGATACTGTAGAAGTATCATCTTTAACTTTTTCAAGCTTATCTTTTTCTTCAACTTTTGATTCTTTTACCTCTTTATTTTCATTTACATTTTCAATCTTATCTATAGAAATTACTTCAACTTTTTCTATTTCAGAAATATTGTAAATTTCTTTTTCTATTTCTTCTTTTAATTTTAAGGTAACAATCATTAATGAAAATTCAAAATTGAACTTTTCATCTTCTATATCTTCTACTGAAGGCTTTGATTGTATTATTTCTGCAAAGCTTTCAATAGTATTGAAAATAATAAATGCTCTTGCAGATTTAAGCATACAATTTTCACTTAATCTTATATTTATCTTATAGACATTTAAACCATTTTCCTTTGCCTTATTGATAGCATTTACAATATATTCATCAAACACTTCCGTAGCACTAGAAGCTATTTTCTCTGGTTTCTCACTTTCTCCACCACTTGAATTAAATATACTTTTCAATTTCTCAATAATTCCTAAATGTTCATCATCATTTTCTTTGCCATTTTCACTAACATAATTTACCGAAAAATCAAGAGCATCAAAACATTCAAAGAGTATATCTATTACTTTAGTTGTCGCTTGTATTTCATCATTTCTTATAGCTTGCAATACATCTTCCATATCATGAGTTAAATTAGCCATATTGGTAAAACCCATAGTCCCAGCCATTCCTTTTATGGTATGAGCTATTCTAAAAAGCTCATTTAACAATTCTTTGTTGTTTGTATCTTTTTCTAAATTAAGCAAAATATCATTCATGTTTTGCAAATGCTCTCTAGATTCTTCCACAAATACATCTAAATATTGATTAATATCTAGATCCATAAATCACACCCCCACTCTATTGATAATTTCATCTCCAATTTTTTCTAAAGGCAAAACCAAGTCCACACTTCTTGTATTTATAGCAGACTTAGGCATTCCAAAGACTACACAGCTCTTTTCATCCTGAGCTATAATGTAACTATTTGCTTTCTTCATTTCTACAATGCCCTTAGCACCATCCGAACCCATACCAGTTAAAATGACACCTAATTTATCTATATTGTTAAGTTTAGATACAGATTCCATCAAAACATCTACTGCAGGTCTTAATCCAGATATTGGTGGATTTTTATCTAAATTTATAAAAAATTCTTTGTCTTTCTGCACTATACTCATATGAAAGTCTCCAGGTGCTACATAACAGCAGCCTTTTCTTAATTTTTCTCCATCTTCACCTTCTTTCACTTTGATATGAGAAAGAGTATCTAATCTATTTGCTAAAGATCTAGTAAAACCTGGTGGCATATGCTGAACTATAACAATTGCAGCATTTATATTTTCTGGCATCTTAGGTATTATCTGTTGTAATGCTCTAGGTCCTCCAGTAGATGTCCCAATTGCAACAATATAACCAAAAGATTCATTTTTATATCTCAATTTTGAAACCTTTTCTTCTTTTTTTTCTATGATTCTTTCTTTATTTATTCTTTCATCAATCTTAAAGTTTGATTTAGAAGCAATTTTAATTTTTTCAATAAACAAATCCCGTTCAATTTCACTACTTATATTAAAAACATTTTTAGGTTTTGTCACAAAATCCACAGCACCTATTTCTAAAGCTTTTAGTGTTAAATCTGCTCCTTCAGTAGTTAAACTACTTACCATTATCACTGGAATTTTATGATTATTTACAATTTCTTTTAAGGCTTCAATTCCATCCATAATAGGCATTTCAATATCCAGTGTTATAACATCTGGATTTAAAATTGGTATTTTTTCTAAAACTTCCTTTCCATTGCGTGCTAATCCAACAACTTCTATTTCTTTGTCATTTTCTAAAATATCTTTTATAACTTTTCTCATAAATGCAGAGTCATCTGCAATCAACACTTTAATCATTTAAATCATTCCCTTTTCTATAAGTTTTCTTTCTTCCCTAAAAATAAACTTGACAATATCCTCTCTGTCTTCGTTTTTTATACCAATAAAATTAATCCCTACTTCATACATATAGTCTAAATTTTCAATGCTTTTTACTCTTACAATTTCGCCAAGAGCCGAAATATTTATATCGTTTATTTTAAATGAACATCTAATTTTATCACCTATAGAATGATTAAAATTGCACATGATCTTTATGCCATTTCCACTTAAATCTTTTGAAATACATTTTTCTTCAATAACTTTTGTTTCAGAACCTACTTTCAAAGTATGATATTTTATAACAGGCATATTAATATTAAATCTGTAATACTCTCTTTGCTGCAATCTATAAACTTCACTAGTCTTCATAATTTTTAATTTATATACAATTTTATCTTCTCTATCTAATACTTCAGCTTCAAATATATATCTTCCTTTATTTTCTCTTATATAAACAATTTTCACTGTATCTCCTATGTGTAAAGGAACAATAACATTTTTATATATTGGTCCACTAATTATATATATATCATCACTAATAATGTCTAATATCTGGCTGGGATAGACTTGAGCTTTTTTTTTGCTTTGTTTTACTATTTCAATTTTCTCTCCAATATGTAAAGCATCTTTATCTAAACTCATATTAGCCATCCTTCCTTAAAAAAAGTTCTTTCAATTTTTGAGAAAAGCTCTTATCTTTTTTTATTTCCTTTTCTTCTAGATTTACAAATTTTAGAGCAATAATGTTTATTTTTTTTGATACAGAACTATTGGGACTTGATAAAACAAATGGCCTTTGATTTCTTACAGCATTAGAAACTGTACTACTAGTATTGATAAAGCCTAAAAAATCAACGCTGGTATGTAAAAATTTATTAGATACAGTATTTAATTTGTTAAAGACCTCATCAGCCTCTTTTTTACTTTCTGACATGTTTACAACAATTTTCACTTTGTTCTTGTAATTGTACATAGTCAATGTTTTCAAAAGAGCATATCCATCAGTTAATGAAGTAGGATCTGGAGTTATTATTAGTACAACTTCATCAGAAGCCATTAAAAATTTCATGACATTGCTATTTATTCCTGCCCCTGTATCTACAATTATAAAATCATAACAACGTTCAAGCTTTTCTATTTCAAGTATAAATCTATTTAAATTATCTTCATTGAACGAAGATAATTCTTTTATACCTGATCCTCCTGATATAATTTTAATACCACTTGGTCCTTCTGTCATTATTTCAAAAATATTTTTATTCTCAATAAATAAATCTAAAATTGTATTTTTTGCTACAATACCAGCTATTATATCTGCATTTGCCAATCCAATATCTGCATCTACAACAACAACTTCATACCCTAGTTGTTTTAAAGATATGGCTAGATTAATAGTGAAGTTAGTTTTACCAACTCCACCTTTACCACTAGTTACAGAAATTATTTTAGCTTTAGAGCTTTTGGTGGGAATGCTTTCCTTCTCATGTGAAAGTCTATCCATTATTTTTCTTAATTTTTCTGCTTGATCTGCCATATTATTTCTCTCCAATCAATCTATATACAACTTCTTCAATATTGGCAATTTTTATGTCATCTGGAACATTCTGGCCTATAGTGAAATATGAAAGAGGATTGTTTGTTTCAAATTTAACATTTAAAATATTTCCATATGTTTCAGCTTCATCTAATTTTGTGAATATTATTTTATAATTTTCTATACACCCATATTGATCAATAATAGATTTTAAAGTTAAATAATCAGTAGCCATACTTAATACCAAAAAGACTTCTTTATTTTTTACGGAATTTATTAATTCTTGGATTTCATTTTTCTGAACTATATCTTTATGACTTCTTCCTGCTGTATCTACAAGTATAATATCATTATCTTTTAATTCAGCCATAGCTTTATATATTTCCTCAGGTTTGTATATTATTTTTAGTGGAAGCTTCAATATCTCACTATAAGTTTTCAATTGTTCAACTGCTGCTATTCTATAAGTATCAGCAGTTATTAACCCTATTTTATAATTTCCATCAATGACTAATTGGGCTGCAATTTTTGCAAGAGTTGTGGTTTTTCCTACTCCGGTTGGTCCTATGAAAAAAATGACTTTAGGTACATCTATTATATCAATTGGTTCTGGTTTGCCTAGGTATTCAACTATGTTATAAGAGACAATTTTTTTAATTTCTTCCTCACTTTTTCCATCAAAACTAACTTGTTCTCCTATTTTGTATAGGATATTTGTAGCTATATTATGATCAACTCCATTTTTTACTAGTTCATTTCTATAAATAATTAAATTTTCATCAATTTTCTTTTCATCAAAACTTTCATTTATTGCTACTTTCTCAACTAAATTTCTCAACCTTTTAATTTCAGAATTAACTTCATTTAAAAAAATTTGATTTTCATTTTGACCAGATTTATTCTCTTTTTCATCAATAGCTGCAATAACCTCAACTAAAGGTTTTTTTAAAAAACCAAAGACACCTTTTTGTCTTATTGTCCTTGTATTTAAAATTACAGCCTCTGAGCCAAGTTCTTTTTTTAATTTACCCATAACTTCTTGAGTATTTGCCCCTATATACTTTTTTACTTTCATTATAGACTCACCATCCCTACAGATTGAACTTCAACAGAGGGGTCGATTTCATTATATGATAGTACAATTAAATCCCTTGTAATCTGTTCAGTTAATTTTTTAAAATAAAATCGCACTATAGGAGCTGTTAATACAATAGGCTGTTGCCCAATAGATGTAAGTCTTTGAACAGATTTTAATGTATTATTTATTATTTTTTGTGCTATATTAGGTTCTATGGATAAATAAGAACCTGTTTCACTCTGACTAATTGATTTCATGATAAGTTCTTCTACTTCACTATCTAGAGTCACTACTTTCAATTCACCTTTATCTACATATTTATTTGTTATATACCCAGATAATCGTTGTCTTACATACTCAGTTAATAAATCTGTATCTTTTGTAATTGTGGCATAATCTGCCAATGTTTCCAATATGGTCACCATATCTCTAATACTTATTTGTTCTTTAAGCAAATTTGATAGTACTTTTTGAATTTCTCCTAAAGATAATAACTTTGGCACAACTTCATCCACTACCGCAGGATACTCCTCTTTTACATTATCAATAAGCATTTTTACATCTTGCCTTCCTATTAATTCAAAAGCTCTTTCTTTTATGATCTCAGTTAAATGTGTAGCTATAACAGATGGTGGATCAACTACAGTATATCCTAAAACTTCCGCTTTTTCTCTCTCTTTATCTGTTATCCACTTAGCTGGTAATCCAAATGCAGGTTCAAAAGTATCAATACCCTCTAAATCTCCTTCTGCAGTTCCAGGATTCATGGCCAAATAATGATCAAACAACACTTCTCCTCTTGCTACATCAACACCTTTTATCTTAACTATGTATTCATTTGGATTTAATTGAATATTATCTCTTAAGCGTACTATGGGCACGACTAAACCCAATTCCATTGCTATTTGTCTTCTAATCATAACTATTCTATCTAACAAATCTCCTCCTTGATTTACATCTGCTAGAGGTATAAGACCATAACCAAATTCCAATTCTATGTCATCAACTTTTAACAATGACATAACATTTTCTGGTTTTCTCAATTCTTCTGATTCAGATTCTTCTATGGGAATATTTTCTAATTCTTCTTTCACTGTTTTTCCCATTGAATACCCTAGAAAAGCAAACAAAAGACCCATTATAATATATGGAGTTCTAAGTGGTGTAAATATTCCTAAAAACATAAGAACTCCTGATATCACAAACATTATTTTTGAATTATTGCCAAAGAGTTGATTTATTAAATCTCGTCCTAAACTTGATTCAGAAGCTGCCCTCGTAACAACTAATCCAGTCGCTGTTGAAATTAGCAACGCAGGAATTTGACTTACAAGACCATCTCCTACTGTAAGAAGAGTATACTTATTTAAAGCCTCTTGAAATGATAGACCCTTTGAAAGCATCCCCATAACAAGCCCTGCTCCAATATTTATAAAAGTAATAATAATTCCTGCAATTGCATCCCCTTTTACAAACTTAGTTGCTCCATCCATGGCACCATAAAAATCTGCATATTGTTGAACTTCTTTTCTTCTTTTTCTAGCCTGTTCTTCTGTAATAAGACCAGAATTCAAATCCGCATCTATTGCCATCTGCTTTCCTGGCATAGCATCTAATGTGAATCTTGCAGCAACTTCAGCTACTCTTTCTGCTCCCTTTGTTATAACTATAAACTGAACAATCATAATTATCAAAAACACTATAAATCCTACAGCTATATTTCCCTGTATAACAAAATTTCCAAAAGTCTCAATTACTTTACCTGCATCTCCATCAGTTAAAATATTTCGTGTAGTTGAAATATTTAAGGCCAATCTATAAACTGTAGATATCAACAACAGTGATGGAAAAATCGATATCTGTAACACATCTTCAGTATACATGGATAGCAATAATATCAATAATGCTAATGAAATATTTAAGGTTAAAAGTATATCCAAAGCCCACTTAGGCACTGGTATAATAATTATAATTACTATCGCAATAACTGCAATGGCTACAATTAAATCACCAAATTTCATATTAAATGTCCCCCTAAATCTCAGCTTTCATACTATATACATATGCTAATACTTCTGCTACAGCTTCATATAAATCTTCAGGTATTATATCTCCAATTTCTACAGTCTCATAAATTGTCCTAGCTAGAGGCTTATTTTCTACAATTGGAATATTATTTTCACTAGCTACCTTTTTAATGTTTTCAGCAATTAAATCCGCACCTTTCGCTAATAAAAAAGGAGCAATATATAAGTCTTTATCATATTTTAATGCTACAGCTATATGAGTTGGATTTGTAATTATTACATCAGCTTTTGGCACGTCTTGTAACATTCTAGAAAATGCCATTTTCCTTTGAACTTCCCTGATTTTGGATTTTATAAGTGGATCTCCTTCTGTTTGTTTATATTCTTCCTTTAATTCTTGCTTTGTCATCATTAAATTTTTCTCATATTCTCTCCATTGATAAAAATAATCTAAAATAGCTAAAAAAAATAGTACACCAACTATTCTCATGCCAAATTCAAAGGATAATTTTGAAAAGCTTACTAACATATCTTCAATTTCCATATTCCCTAAATTTAATATGGTATTAATTTTCTTTTTTAAAAATCCATAAGAAGTATAGCCTATAATTAGTATTTTCAACGAAGATTTTAATAGCTCCATAAGAGCTCTTTTAGAAAATATTCTCTTGAAACCCTCTATAGGATTTATTCTATTTAACTTTGGTTTAAGTGGCTTAGTTGTAAACAGAAATCCAATTTGTATATAATTCGAAATAAGTCCAGCAACAAAAGCTAGCAATACTATAGGACCTATAATTTTTAAAAAAACAACTATTATAGATAAAAAATTAGCCATTATATTATCCATTACAAACAATTTATCAGGATTATCAATTAGAGAAAAAGTATCTTTCATGAATTTCATTGAATTTTCAAACATATATTTTCCAAAAATTTTTATGCCTACAAATGATAGCAATAAAATAAGTATAGATGAAATCTCTCTACTTTGAAGAATCTGACCTTCTTCTCTAGCATCTTTGCGCTTTTTAGGTGTTGCTTTTTCAGTTTTTTCAGCATCTGCAAACAATTGAAGTTGTATACTATATTTCATTTACATCATCCTTTAACGAAGGACTTAAAAAAAACATAAATTTCTTTTATCATTTCATCAAAAATATTTCCTGTGATTTTATTAAAAATAGGAATTGATACAGCAATAACTAGCAATCCTACTACGATTTTCAATGGCATACCTACTACGAAAACATTCATTTGTGGTATAGTCCTTGATAATACTCCTAACAATATATCAATTAATAGCATAGTGACAACTATAGGAGCAGCTATTCTAAACCCTAGGCTAAAAGTTTTTCCAAGTATGCTTATTAATTGATATGCAGTAGCCTCACTTATGTAAAATTTACCTATAGGTATATATTGATAACTATCAACCAATGCTTTAATAATGACATGATGACCATTAGTTATTAACAAAATTAAAAAAGACAATATATAATAAAAATTTCCCATTACTGGTACTTGTATTTTATTTTGTGGATCAATTACGTTTACCATACCAAATCCAATTTCCATATCTATTATTTGCCCTAAAATATAAAACGTACTAAAAAAAGCATAACTTATAAATCCAATCATAATTCCTACCATTAATTCCTTAATTATAAGTACCGCATAGCTTTCATTAACTTCGTATAGAAAATCTACTTTCAACGTCATCGATAATAGCAGTGAAAAAATAAAAGAAAATCCAACTTTGAGCACATTAGGCACATTTTGCGAGCTAAATAAAGGTGAAAAAACAAATATCCCAGATGCCCTTACAAATATTAGTAAAAATAGCTGGTACTCATTCATCAAAATATCCATGATATAGTCCATGTTTAACACCTATTTCATTGTATATATAAGTTAATATTCATAAATATTTCTGTAGTAAATTCAGTTATTGCTTTTAAAATCCATGGTCCAAATATAATTAATGACAACAATACAGCTATTATCTTGGGAACAAATGCCAATGTCGCCTCTTGAATTTGGGTAACTGCTTGCAAAATACTAACCAACAATCCAACAATCAAGCTAAATCCCAGTATCGGTGCAGTTACAATCAAAATCGTCCTAATTGCATCTTGTGCAAGTTTTAAAACATCGCCTTGGCTCATAATAAATCACCTCAATTATTTAAAACCTAAAACCAAAGATTTGGCAATTAAATTCCATCCATCAACTAATATAAATAACAAAATCTTAAACGGCAACGAAATTATTACTGGTGGCAACATCATCATCCCCATTGACATCAATGTACTTGAAACAACCATATCAATAACTAAAAAAGGTATATAAATTACGAAACCTATTTCAAATGCTGTCTTTAATTCACTTATGATAAAAGCTGGAATTATGACTCTATCTGGTATTTCTTTTAAATCTTTTATGTTATCAATTTTAGCTATATTTATAAACAAAGCTAAATCCTTATCCCTAGTTTGTCTAAACATAAATTCTCTCACAGGCTCCATAGCTCTTTTATAAGCTACTTCTTGATTTATTTCTTCTTTGAGAAAAGGCTGAATCGCATTGTCCTTAATCTGACTACCTATAGGAGCCATAATAAAAAATGTTAAAAAAAGAGCTAGTCCAATTAGTACTTGATTTGGAGGAGTCTGTTGAAGTCCAAGAGCATTCCTTATGAAAGACAATACTATTATTATTCTAGTAAAACTTGTCATCATAATGAGTATAGATGGTGCAAGAGTTAGTACTGTCAATAATATAAGTATTTGTATTGAAGCAACATAGTTTTCTGGATTTTTTGAATCTTCAATTTTAACTGTCTTTCCAAAAAGTGAAACTTCTGATTGTGCATAAGTTAAATTTGAAAAAGTCAATACTAAAATCAGCATAAATATCATAATACTAATTGTCTTCTTCATTTTCTTTGTCTTCCTTACCTGTATTTAGATTAGTATGATTTACTTTTTTGAAAAATTCTATTATTTTTTTTTGTAAATCATACTTGTTAGTTTCTTTTGCATCCTTAGCTATATAATCATTTAAGTACTTATCAAAAATATCTTTATTTTGATTTTTAAAAAACTCTTCCACATATATTTTATCAATTAGTACAGTTTGATTGTTGTTAACAGCTATTACATAGATGAAATTGGAAACTTTAGCTAGTATAATCCTATTATTCACACCCAAATTAACAGAGTCTATTATTTGTACATACTTACTTTTAAGCATTTTCTGAGATTTTTTAGCTACAAATTTTGTTCCATAAAATGCTAACAATATTATAAATACTATCGCCAAAATATATGAAACTGTCTTTAAGAGCATTTCTGCATATCCAGTTTTACTTTCTGTATTATTAACAGCATAGATTAAATCTGGAATAAAACACAAAACAAAACTTATAGACCAAAATTTTTTCTTCATTTATTATCCCAATACCTTCCTAACTGCCTCTATAACTCTATCTGCCTGGAAAGGTTTAACAATAAAATCTTTTGCTCCAGCTTGAATTGCTTCTATGACCATAGCTTGTTGTCCCATAGCAGAGCACATGACAATTTTAGCACTTGAATCTATTTTCTTGATTTCTTTTACAGCTTGTATTCCATCCACTTCAGGCATAGTTATATCCATGATAACTAAATCAGGTTTCAATTCTTTGTACTTTTCAATGGCTCTTGCACCATTTTCAGCCTCACCTACTACATCAAAACCATTTTTAGTCAATATGTCTTTTATCATCATTCGCATAAATGAAGCATCATCAACTATTAATATACTATTAGCCATTTTTTATTCCTCCTTAACTATATTTTAAATTAATAATTAGTTTTATTGTATGAATTTACAACATCCGTTATCCTGACACCAAAATTATCATCTATTACAACAACTTCTCCTTTTGCTATGAACTTTCCATTTGCATATACGTTTAGGGGCTCTCCGACTAGTTTGTCTAATTCAATGATTGTTCCTGGCCCATATTCTAGTATCTCACCAATTTTTTTAGTAGTTCGTCCTAATTCTACAGTTAATTCTACAGGAATTTCTCCCACCAATTCGATAGATTCATTATAGCTAAATTTAGTTTCATTGTCAAAGGTTTCAAATACTGGTTTTTTAACAGTTACAGCACTATTCTCTTTTCCTTGCATCCTGTTTGATAAGATATTCTCATCATCAACTAAATGTTTTTGTGCTTGTTCAATTTTTGATGCTTCTTTTTCCTCGTGTACTGGAAAATCCTCTAAATTTATTGTCGGCTCTATAGATACATCATTTTGTGGCTCTTTACTGTTCCTTCCTAACAAATTGTTAACCGTTTCTTTAGCAAAATCTATTGGTATCAATTGCATTATCTGACTATCTATGAGATCTCCTACAACCATTTTAAAGGATATTTTTATCAATCTTTTATCATTTTTAAAAATTTCAAGTTTATCTTTTCCTTCACTAAATGTAATTTCATAAGATTTAGGCGGTTGGATATCTATCTTGGTTGTAAAAATTTCAGAAAGAGATGTACAGGCAGAACCCATCATTTGATTCATAACTTCACTTACAGCACTTAAATCCAATTCTGTCAATTCTCTATCTAAATCAATCTCTTCTTTGCCCATAAGTATATCTGTTATTATTTTTACATCATCTACTTTTAAAATTAGTATATTAGAGCCTTCCAATCCAGCCTTATAGGAGACATCAATGGCAACAAATGGAATCGGATACTCATCTGCTAACTTATCAATAGTAGTTTCTTCAACGTTTGGAGTAGTAATAATAACCTTTTGATTTAAAAGTGTTGACAAAGTAGTAGCAGCAGTCCCCATACTTATATTGCCAATTTCTCCTAATGCATCTTTCTCTAAATCTCCAATTTCACTTTCATATTCATGATTTTCTCCTGTATTTTCTTCATTTTCTGTATTTCCTCTTAGTAAAGCATCTATTTCGTCTTGTGAAAGCATATCATTAGTCATAACTATTCTCACCATCCTTTATCACTTTTACTATTTTTACAGCCATTCTATTATTTTTAACTCCAGGAGTTCCTAAAAATTTTATATTTGATCCTATTCGAAGCTTGATCAAGTCCTTTTTATCATCTAATTTAATGACATCACCAACTTGTAAATTTATAATATCATTAACTGAAATAGTAGCTGAACCTAGTTCTGCTTTTATTGGTACTGAAGTTTCTAAAATTCTATTTCTAATAGCTTTCATTTCCTCTTTGGAAATCTCTTTTTTAGCATTAGAAAACCAAAATTTTGTACTCAATTTATCTAATATTGGTTCTAACACTATATATGGAATACAAACATTCAGCATACCTTCAACATCACCAATAGATAAATTTATTGTAATTAATGCTATGGTTTCATTTGGAGGAACTATTTGAGCAAATTGTGAATTGACTTCTATTTTTTCTAATATTGGATTTAAAACTATAACATTCTCCCAAGCTTCCTTAATTAAATCCATCATTTTAATCATCATTTTTCTCAACAAAGAAATCTCAATTTCAGTAAATCCTCTTATTTCATTGATCTCCTCTCCATCTCCACCTAGCAGTCTATCGATAATAGTAAATACTAGATTAGTTGAAATATCTATGAGTATTTGCCCGTTTAATGGCTCAAAATTTATTATACTCAAAAAAGCTGGATTGGAAATTGCATTGCTAAACTCACTATATGCATATTGATCTACTGTAAGTATAGAAGCTTTTACAGGAGCTCTAAGATATCCAGATAAAAAAGTTTGAAGAAGTCTTGCAAAGTTTTCATGAATTATCTCTAATGTTCTCAACTGATCTTTGGCAACTTTTTGAGGATTTCTAAAATCATATTTCTTAATTTTTCTTGCACTTTCTTCTTCTTTAATTTCCTGTACATCCACTTCACCAGAATTTAACGCTTGGAGTAGGGCATCTATTTCGTTTTGAGATAATACTTCAGACAATTGCTTTACCTCCCTACTGTATAATTAAATCATTAAAATATATATTTGTTATATTTTCATTGTCAAACAATTTTATTAAACTATTCTTTATTTCGCTTTGCAAGGCCAATTGCCCATCTCTGCCTTGGAGTTCCTCTTCTTTTTTATTTCTAATGATTTTATTTATTTCGTCTCTCATTAAAAATTGTTTGTTTTGTAGCTCTTCAAAAGTATCTTTATCAGAAATTTCTACTGTAATTTTTAATCTGACAATCTTTTTGCTTTCTTTTATATTACAATACATATCTTCTAATGTAATATAAAATTGTTCACTACTTTTCTTTTTACTTGCATTACCATTATTTCCATCGTTATTTTTATAAAATATAAATCCCAAAATTGTTCCAAAAATTGCAAAGACTATAACTGCTACAAGAACAACTATAAGTATTATTTTTTTAGTATCCATTTTCCCACCTCGCTACAATTCTATGGTTCCCACAATTCTTGAGATGATTTCAAAATGACTATATCAACTCTTCTATTTTTGGCCTTATTTGCTTTTGTATTATTTGGAGCTATTGGTCTATAATAGCTATACCCAGAAGACGATATTCTATCTCCACTAATTTTTTCAACTTCAACTAAATATCTCAATACATTTGTTGCACGTATTGCTGACAACTCCCAATTCGTCGGGTATGTATTGGAATGTATGATTGGATCAGTATCCGTGTGTCCTTCAATTTTTATTTGTTTTTGTTTAAATTCTTCTCTATTTAATAATTCAGCTACATAATGCAATATTTGTTTAGATTCAGGTTTTAAATCTGCTTTTCCAGAGTCAAAGAAAATACTGTCCATAAACCTTATTACCAATCCTCTTTCTTCAACTTTAAGCGTTATTTCACCCTTTAACCCACTCTCTTCAGCATATTCTTCTATGACACTCTTGAGTTTTGCCAATTCATCAGCATCTACATTATCATCTCCTAGCAGATTTTCAGGAATATCCATAGCAGTTCCACTTTCTAATACTCCTGCTCCACCTTGAAAAGAACTCATAATAGACCTAAATTTTTGAGCATCAATTTCTGAAAAAGAAAAAAGGAGTACAAAAAAACATAGCAGAAGAGTAACCATATCGCTATAGGTTGTCAACCATTCTGCTGCACCACCTGATTTTTCTTCAACCTTTCTTTTTCTCATTGTGCTCCCTCTCTTTCAGTTTGGCCTCTATAGTCCTTTCTCATTTCTGGCGGAATAAAAGTCTTAAGCTTTTCTTCTATAATTCTTGGATTTTCCCCTGCTTGAATAGCCAACAATCCTTCCACCATCAATTCTTTAACTAATATCTCTCTTTTACTTCTTATTTTTAACTTGCTTGCTGTAGGTATAAATAACAAATTTGCTAACATCGAACCATAAAAAGTTGTAACTAATGCAACTGACATGTTTGGTCCAATGGCAGATGAATCATCTAAATCTTTTAACATGTTTATAAGTCCTATAAGTGTTCCCAACATTCCATATCCTGGTGCAAGAGCACCCATTGTTTCAAATATACTTTGTCCTTCTGAATGCCTTTCTTCTATGAAAACAAGTTCTGTCTCCAATATATTTCTTACTAATTCAGGATCTGTTCCGTCTACAATGAGCATTATCCCTTTTTTTAAAAATTCATCATCAATTTTTTCTCCAAACTCCTCTAAAGATAATAGTCCTTCTTTTCTCGCCACATTTGCTAAATTGATTATTTCACCTATGACTTCATTGGGAGAAATTTCTTTTTGAAAAAAAGCATTTTTTAAAACCTTATTTAAACCTAAAATACTTTTAAGTGGATAGCTTATAAGAGTAGAAGCAATTGTTCCTCCCAGTACAATTATAACAGATGGTATATCTATAAAAGAACCTATGTCTCCAGAACTCATGATGCCCCAAATTATAAAAGCAAATCCACTTATCAATCCAATGACAGTTGCTATATCCAATAGTTACACCTCTTTTCCCTGTTCTCTTCTAATATATTCTATTGATTTTCCTTTAAACTCAATTACTTTTTCAATTATTTCATCTACTGATTCTTGAACCACCACCTTTTTCCCTGTTGTAAGTGAAATAACAGTATCAGGAGTTTCTTCTACGAATTCAATTAAATCACTATTTACAACAAACTCCTTACCATTTAATCGTTTTACCTTAATCATACTATCCCACCTTTTTAAGTAGTTGGGTAGGAAATCCTACCCAACTATTTAACTATCTCTTCATGTTTACAAGCTCTTGAAGCATTTCATCTGAAGCAGTTATGATTCTTGAATTTGCTTGAAATCCTCTTTGAGTTGTTATCATTTCAGTAAACTCCATAGAAAGATCTACATTTGACATTTCAAGAGAACCAGATTTTGTTGCTCCAAAGCCACTCGTCCCTGGCTTTCCAAGTTGAGCTTCTCCAGAGTTTCTCGTATCAACAAAGAAATTGTTTCCAAGCTTTTGAAGCCCCATAGGATTGTCAAATTTAGCCAACATGACTTGTCCCAAAGCTTTTCTCTCTCCATTTGTAAATATACCTGAAACAATTCCAGATGGATCTATGGAAAACCCTTCAAGTTTACCTGATGAATTTCCATTCTCAGCATAAGGTTTAATATCCCTGTCATTTGCATATTGAGTAAGTTTGTTGTAGGATTCTTTGTCAGCTGGGTCAAATATTGTGATTTCATTATTCACTCCAAAATTCACTCCTAGTTTTTCCTTAACATCATCAGTAAATTTCAATGAGACTTTCCCAAATCTTCTCTTCTGCATCATTTATCCTTTATCAATTTCCCATTTTCATCAAATTCAATTGTTACCATTATCACTTTTTCAATTTTAACTCCATCATCATTCCCAACAGGTATTGTTATCTTTCCATCTTCACTTTTTATCTCACCTAATGACATAGTCCACTTGTTAGGTGCATCTTCGTCTTTTTTAAACTCAAATTTCACATTATATGAATTTCCTAGACTGTCTTTTATTACAGTATCAGTAGTAAATGTTTCATCATTTCTAGAATCAAGATTTCCTCTAAATTGTATCTTATTTGTTGCTGTAGGTGCTTTTGTTTCTGATCTGTTTATGACTATAGGACCTATTTCATCTGTAATGTTTTCATTCTCATCCACTTTATATCCAAGCACTTTGAAACCATCTGGAGTAACTAAATTTCCAGCTTTATCTAATGTAAAGTTTCCAGCTCTTGTATAATATTTATTTTCATAATTTGTATCATCAGTTACTACAAAAAATCCTTCCCCATCTATCATAAGATCTGTTGGATTGTCAGTGGTTTGAGTAGGCCCTTTGGTATGAATAGTATTTATGGAACCTATCCCTACTCCAAGTCCTATCTGTTGAGGATTTGTACCTCCCTTTCCACCTTGTTGTGCTCCTGCACCTCTTATTACTTGACTAAATACCTCCTGAAAAGTCATTTGACCTTTCTTATATCCAACAGTATTTACATTGGCTATATTGTTTCCTATAACATCCATTTTGGTTTGATGTACCCTCAAGCCCGAAACAGCTGAGTACATTGATCTCATCATAAACACATACCTCCTATTACTTAGGCAGTACTATGTCCTCTGTCAGTCAGACATAAATAACCTCCATAAAAGGTCCAGTTATAATATTACTGCCCCGTCTATATTTGTAAATACATTTTCTTTAAGCTTATCATTAGATATTGTAGTGATAACAGTCTTGTTTTTAATACTTGCAATAAACCCTTTATCCCCAATCAATATCAAAGCTTCATTTATACCTTTTTCTTCTGCCTTCTTAAAAGCTTCTTCTAATTTTACAGCTTCATCTCCGTCTAATTTTACATCTCTTTCATTCATCCTGTCTATTGCATGTTTTGAAAATTTTATTTCACCATTATTTGATTGTATTTTTTTTAATACATCTTCAAAGTTTTTGCTTTGATTTACTTTAATATTTTGTTTTTGTAAAGATGTATTTATAAGTCTAGTTTCAAGTTGTTTTATATTGATATCATTCATTAAATCAACTCCAAATTATTCTTCTACTCCATAGGATTCTAGAACTTTTCTTATATCTATCAATTGTTTTAAAATTTCAATACTTGCATCTATATAGTTTTTATTTATAGCATTTATAGATTCTTTTATTTCCTTTTGAGATACTTGAAGATTTTTGTTCATATTTTGAATTTGTTCAAGAGTACTGAATTGTGCCATTTGTGCTATAAATTCTTTGTCTTCCATTGGATTTAGTGGATCTTGATTTGCTAATTGGGTCGTCAATAGCTTTAAAAAAGCATCCTTATCTAGTCCCCCTGTCTTTTTAGTTTCAGTTCTAGAAACGTCTTTCTTTTCGTCAAATTTATAAACATGTTCCTTTTGAGCTATATTATTAATTTCCAAAACTCCACCTCCTAAGCCATTAAATCTAGTGAACCTTCCTTAATTATATTTTCATTGTCAAATATAATATTTTTTTCATAAGTATTTAAAGTATTTAAATCTAATTTTTTAATCTTGATTTTCTTATTTTTGTCATTAGAACTGTACTTTTCTCTTTTTTCATTTTCAAAATTTGAGTTAGTACCTACTTGCACTTCAAAAGTTTTTATATCTAAACCTTGTTTTTCTAATCCTTCTTTTAGTTGATAAATATTCGTCTCTAATAGTTCCTTAACTCTATAGTTATCAACTATTGCTTTTGCTACTACTACTCCTTTTTCAACTTCTACTTTGAGTAAAACTTCTCCCAAAATCTCTGGTTTGAGCTTTATTCTTATTTCAGATTTATTTTCATCTACTACAGCTTTTCCTTTATCTAGTACTTGTTTTATTATTTCATCTTTAGGAATTTCTATTTCTTTCTTTTGAATTTCTTCTATTTTGCCTTCAAAATTTGTCTTGATTTTTGAATTTGTAAACAATTGTTCTTCTCTAATTTCATTTAATTCTGCACTTTTTTCATCTAAATCTTCTTCAAATAAATTTTCTTCGCCTTTGGTTTCAGTTTCAGCTACAATATTTTCTTTAACATTTTCTTCTAAATTTTGACTTGAGAAAAATACATCTTTTGTTTCCATGGGATTGTCTTTCTTTATTGTTTCTATATTCATTTCGCCTAATATTTCTTTGTTGTTTTCTTTAGACAATGTATTTTCAAACGCTGCTTTATTTTCTTTTTGCAAAGCTAATATATTACTTTTAAGTTTTCAGCTTTTTTATATCTAGTACATCGTCAAATTTACTTTCTAGCTTTCCTTGAAATATTTTCTAACTCATCTAATTTAGTCATTATATCTTCTAGACTTTCAAATTCAATTTTATCCATTAGCTTAAAATCATCATTTAAAATAAACTTTACACCTTCAACTGTATCCTTAACTTGTTCAACACTTTCTTTTAATTCATTCTTATTATTTTCATCACAGTTAGTATACAATTCTAACAATTGCAATATCAAGTTCTGTATTTGAGAGTTCAAACTTTCCAATTCATCAGATAGTTGACTTATGTTTTCTACATCATCTTCTAGGTCATCTGTCCTTATTTTCTCATTTTTGCCTTTAGTTACAGTTTTGCTAGAAATAGCTTTTTTATCTTGCAGTTTTGAATTGCTTCATTTTTCAGTTTATGACTATCTTGAATGTCGTTTTGAATTTGTTTTAGACAGTTAGAAAAATCTTTACTATCGTTTTTTATGACATTGCTTTTAGTGGAAACAAAAAAATTATCTTCTATTTTTGAATCTAAAATTGATACATTTATGTTTTTCAACTTTTCACCTCCTTTACATAATATTTTTATGGTTTAGCTAACAACTGGGTTAGCTGAGTAGCCTTTTTAGTATTCATATTATTAATTATCTTAGAAACTGTAGGTTTTTTCATTTTACTTAATACATCAATTATAATAGTTGAATCAGATATTTCATATATAGGTGTAGAATTAATTTCTAGAGATGTAACAGTCTTTGTGTTATCCATCATATTTTCAACAATTTTAGCAATTGCATCAGGACTCATTTTTTCATATATACCTACCAATTCATCAATTTTTCTATTATATTCACTTACAAATTGTATAGCCTCACTTATATCTATAGTCTTAGAATCTTCAACTTTTTTTAGCTGTTCTTCTCTTCTTATGACAGTAAAAATTTCTTCAGTAAAATTGTCATCTTCCACATTAGAAAGAATTTCTGCTGCTTTTTTAACTGATAAATTCATATATATACTACCTAATTTATCCATGGAATATGTTTCTTCGTTCCCAATTTCTTCTATAGCTGTATCTAATGGTTTTGCCTCATATAAGCTAGCCAAATCTCTCAATTTTTTATCTTCAATTTCTTTTATGAGCATTCTATTCTGCAGCTTAGATTTTTTTTCAGCTTCTAGTTTAGGTAAAACAGCATTAACTATATTTTCATCTAGATAATATAGTATAGTAGAAGCTTTGTCTTCATCCATGAAATTTATTATATTGGGTAATTTTTCTAAATATCCACTCTCTTCAGCCACTCTTTTTTCTATTTCATTTATAGAAACTAATATATCATTTTTTTCTAGTCTTGATATCTCGTCTTTCAATTGATTTTGTTTTTCTTCTTGTATCTCATCATATATAGAAAAAAGTAAATCTTTCCTCAATTCAATACTTCTTACTAATTTCAAAATTTCAGAAGTTTTGCTTGGAGACATTTCATTCATTATCCTTATAATATCATCAAAAAGTTCTTCATCATTTTTTTTAACTATGTATATTTTATCTGCAGCTCTACTGGGATCTAGAGAAAGATAATAGTTAGCTAAATATGTTTTTTTGTCTTGTTTTTCACTTTCAGTTGGATAATTTCTAAAATATTTTCCCACAAATCCTGGCGCTTTAATTAATTTTGTATTCATCTTATCTCTAAACGATTTATTTGTATTATAAACTACACATCCAACTCCTAGAGGTACTAGTACAAATGCTATAATGAGTATTAAAATAATTTTAGAGCTTTTCTTTTTCTTTGGCTTTTCTGTGCTTTCCAAAATACCACCCCCTACTGTTGGACACTTCCCTTAAAAGTAACTATTGTGTCAATTATTTTTTCCTCTTCCTTTTTCATCGAATATAAATATTCTTCATATCTATTTTCTTTTAATCTTTCAAATGTTTTTTTCTCTTTTGTAGCTTCAAGTAGTTCATCTTTAGCTATTTCTAGCTTTTCCTTTGTTTTATCTACGATTTTTTCTTGTTCTAAAATACGTCTATCTATATCTAATAAATAATCATTATATAATTTCAAATTAGCTATATTGGTTTTATCTATAGATAGATTTCTTTCATTTTTAATATTATCCTTATATCTATTATAATTTTCTAGCACATTTTCTTCTTTTATCAATTTTTGTTTAGCCTTGCCATATTCACCTTTCTTATCTATTTCAATAATTTTTTTGTAATCCAATACTTTTTCTAATTTAAAATTGAACTTGTCCATATCCCAATCCTCCATTATCTATTATCCTGGACTTTTTCATTGATATCTACAAGCATATTTAATGTTTCTTCAAAATCATAACTTTTCCCTGTTTCTTGAACTAAAAACTCATTTATATTGTCAATCACATCAATAGCTATATCTAGTTTTTTGTTGCTTCCTCTCTTATATGCTCCTATATTTATTAAATCTTCCGATTCCTTATAGGTAGCTAAAATATCTTTAACGGTATTGGCCATATTCATATGTTCTTTCGATACTATGCTTGGCATAACTCTACTGATACTAGCTAATATATCTATAGCAGGATAATGATTTTGATTTGCAAGTTTTCTAGATAGCACTATATGTCCATCAAGTATCCCTCTCACAGTATCAGTAACAGGTTCATTTAAATCATCTCCATCAACTAGAACAGTATAAAGCCCTGTAATTGTACCTTTCGAAGATGTTCCAGTTCTCTCCAGTAGTTTAGGTAAAACAGCAAATACAGAAGGAGTGTAACCTCTTGTAACTGGTGGCTCCCCTATAGCTAGTCCAATCTCTCTTTGAGCCATTGCAAAACGTGTCAAAGAATCCATTAAGAGCATTACATTTAAACCTTGATCTCTAAAATATTCGGCTATAGCAGTAGTCACCATAGCACCCTTAACTCTAATAAGTGCAGGTTGATCTGATGTAACCACAACTACTACTGATTTTTTCAGTCCTTCTTCTTTTAAATCATTTTCTATAAATTCTCTTACCTCTCTGCCTCTTTCCCCAACAAGTCCTATAACATTTACATCAGCAGTAGAATTTCTTGAAATCATTCCCATAAGTGTGCTTTTTCCAACACCACTACCTGCAAAAATTCCTATTCTCTGACCTTTGCCACAAGTCAGCAATCCATCTATGGATTTTACTCCTAGTGATAGAGGTTCACTTATCTTTTTTCGTTCTAATGGATTAGGAGGAAATTTAGAAACTGGATAGCTTTTCAATGTCTTTATAGGCCCTTTTTCATCTATAGGATTACCCAAACCGTCCAATACCCTTCCAATCAATTCTTCTCCTACATTTACCTGCAATGATTTGCCACTTCCTACCACAGTACTTCCAGAAGCGATGCCTTCCATGTCTCCCAATGGCATAAGTAAGATCTTATCATCTTTAAAACCTACTACTTCTGACATTATAGGTGTTTCAATATTGTGCGGATATATATAGCATAGTTCACCTATGCTAGCCATTGGTCCATTTGATTCAATGGTTAGCCCTGTCACTTTAGTAATTTTCCCCGTATATTTAACAAGTCTTTTTTGACTTACTGCAGTTATATATTTTTTCATATCAATTATATTATTCATATAGATCACTCACTATTTAAAATGTCATTTAATAGTTGTTTTACTTCTTCTACTTGATCTTTAATGCTTACATCCACACTTCCGCTAGCTGTTTCTATGATACAGTCACCTTTGTTTAAACTGCTATCAAGTCTTATTTCTAAATCATTTACCAAACTAGCCTTAGCTAATATTTTGTCCTTAGACATCTCTACAATATCGTAATCTTCCTTTGAAACTCTAATCATTAAATTATCTGTTGAATTAAGACTTTCAATGCCTTTTAATATCAATGTAACTATATATTCGCTATCTTCTTCTACTTTGTCATAAATAATCTTCTCGCAAATATTAATGACAAGTTCTATAACATCCTCTTCTATTTCTCTATAAATATTTTCTTTTTTATTTATATAATTATTCTTTATTTCTAAAGCTTCTTCAATCAATTTGTTAGATACTTTCTCACCGCTCTCATAACCACTGCTGTAACCTTCCTTATATCCAATGTCATA
Source organism: Sporanaerobacter sp. (assembly GCF_047830725.1). Lineage (NCBI taxonomy): Bacteria > Bacillati > Bacillota > Tissierellia > Tissierellales > Sporanaerobacteraceae > Sporanaerobacter > Sporanaerobacter sp. Next base: position 2,164,969 of record NZ_CP181252.1, read on the forward strand.
CCCTTCTGTATACCCTTTTTCTTTCCACTCATTAAATATTTCTTTGGATTTTTCATAAGCTTGATTTAAATATATATCGCTTTTTTCATTGGCCTCTTCAACTATTCTATCAGCCTCTTTTAGGGCTTTTGAAACTATCTCATCGTACTTTTTTTTTGCTTCTTCTAAAAATACATTTTCTTCTTCATTTTTTAGCTCATCTTCTACAAAAATATTTTCTTCTTCTACAACCCTAAAGGATTTTATGATTTTAGACAATTATCTCATCCCCTCCTCTAGGAGTAATAATTTCACCTTCTTCTTCTAATCTTCTGATTACATTGACTATGTTCTGTTGCGCTTCTTCTATATCTTTAAGTCTAACAGGTCCCATGAATTCTATATCTTCTTTAATCATCTCAACTAATCGCTTAGACATATTTGCAAAGATAGCCTCCTTAACCTCTTCACTTGCACTCTTAAGTGCAACAGCCCATTGACTATTATCAACTTCTCGTATAATTCTCTGAATACTTCTATTGTCAAGACCAACAATATCCTCAAATACGAACATTCGCTTTCTAATTTCATCACTAAGTTCTGCATCTTTAATATCTAGTTCTTCCATAATATATTTTTCTGTTCCTCTATCTACAGAATTTAATATATCTACTACAGTTTGAACCCCACCTGCAACAGTGAAATCTTGAGATACAATATTTGAAAATTTAGTTTCAAGAACTCTCTCTATTTCTTTGACTACTTCAGGGGATGTACTATCCATTATGGCTATTCTACGCAATACTTCCGCTTGCTTTTCTTGTGGCAAACTTGACAATATTTGAGCTGCCTGAGACGGAGACAAATAAGATAATATCAATGCAATAGTTTGAGGATGTTCATTTTGTATATAATTCAATAATTGATTAGGATCTGCTTTCCTGACAAATTCAAAAGGTCTCACTTGTAATGATGATGTCAACCTATTTATAATATCTACAGCCTTATCCTCTCCCAAAGCCCTTTCTAGAACTTCTTTTGCATAGTTTATTCCACCTTCTGATATATACTCTTGAGCTAAACAAAGTTGATAAAAATCTTCTATTACTTCTTGCTTTTCTTCAGGTGAAACCATTCTCATATTTGCAATTTCCAATGTCAATTCCTCTATTTCCTCTTCATTTAAATGCTTAAAGATTTCAGCTGACATTTGAGGTCCTAGAGCAATAAGAAGAATAGCTGCTTTTTCTTTACCTGTCAATTGTTTCTTCGGCATACTAGTCACTCCCTACTCATTTAGCCATGATCTTAATAATTGAGCAACAGCTTCTGGTTTCTTTGCAATAAATTTCTCTATTTGAGTTTTCATCTCTGATTTTTCCGCTTCAAAATCAAGCTCCTGTATTGCAGTTTGCTCATCAATTTTTTCTTCTAATATCTTTTCAATATCTTCATAATTTTCCTCTTCCTCTATGGCTTTTCTTCTCCTATATACAATAAAACCAGTTATAGCTGAAGCCAATATGGCTCCCAATATTATCCACATAGCTAAATTAGATTTTTCCTTCGTTTCTTCTTCCTTTGTCATAATTCCACTATTAAAACTTTCAGCACTTACTTGCACTTCTTTTGTATCCAATCCTGTAGCAGCAGTAATTAAATCAGATATTTCTTTTTTCATCTCATCCGTCATTTCCCCGCTTGGCAAAGAATCTTTATTTACTAATACTGCCACAGTTATTGAATCTACTTGTCCAGGTGCCTTGCGTATTTCTTTATTTATTTCATTTAATTCGTTGTTAATCGCACGACTTGCTTTGTCATACCTAGAATTTCCGTTATTCTCCATTTGATAATCTGGCGTGTTTCCATCTACACCAGGTACTCCACCTTCTGCTCCACCTATCATATGTTCCTCTACTTCTTCCATACTTCTTATGAGCCCTTCTTCATTGCCTTCTATGGGCGGTGAAAATTCTACTATCTTTGTCATCTCACTATCAAAATCAATTTTAACGCTTGTTCTTACATCTACATTTCCATAACCAAAAACATTTTCTAGAAACCTCTTTAAACTTTCATTTGTCCTCAATTCAATATTTTGTTTCATATTGAATTGTTCAGTCATAAGATAACTATCTTCATCTCCATTGTCAGTTAACAATTTTCCTGAATCATCAATAATAAAAACCTTATCTGGCTCCATATTTGTTGAACCTGCCACAAGATTTTTAATAGCAGAAACAGTTTCTTTGGATAACGGTCTATTTTCACTTTTTTTTATAAAAACTGAAGCTGTAGTTTCATTTATATCATTTTCTAAAACAAAACCTTTATCCTCTTTTTCATCTATGTAAACAGTTGCACTTTCAATTCCATCAATTTCTGAAATTGTAGAAGCTAATTCATTTTGTAAAGCATATTTAATTCTCTCTTTTTTTTCATAATCCGTCATAGTCCAGCTACTATCATTAAAAGCATCAGCAAAACCATATCCATCTTTAGGCAAACCTTCAGAAGCAAGCTCAATCTTTACTTTATTTTTAACATCTGCAGGTACTAAAATACTATTGTTTTTCTCATCCGTCTTCCACTTAACATTCATTTCATCCAATTTTTTTGTGACTTGTCCCATATCTTTTAACGATAAACTATCATAAAGTACTTCATATTTAGGTCGTGCCAATATACTTATAAAAATTATAACTCCAACAATAACCAACACACTGCTAACACCTAATTTTACTTTCTTTTTCTTATCCATTCCCGTCCAAAATTCATTTAATTGCTTCTTCATTTGTTCGATAGTTTCTCCCACCAAATCACCCCATTTCTTGCTACATTATTTATATCTGCATTCTCATTATTTCCCTATAAGCATCTACTACTTTATTTCTAATACTCATAGTCAATTGTAAAGCTATATTTGCCTTTTCTGCAGCTATCATTACATCATGTAAATTATCCACTTCTCCAATAGCCAATAAATTTTTATAATTTTGAGATTCTACTTGCAATCTATTTACTTCATCTATTGAATTTTTTAAATAATCTCCAAAAGAAGTTTCATTTTTTCTTTCACTCTTTATATCTTTATTTAAAGTAAAAATAGTATCTTGATTGTACTGTATTGGATTTATGCTCACAATCTACCCCTCCTATTTCCTACCAATTTCAAGAGACTTCATAAGCAATGCCTTTGTAGCATTTATAGCAGTGATATTGGCCTCATAAGCTCTCTGTGCATCTATCATATCTACCATTTCTTTTACAGGTTCCACATTACTCATCTTTACATACCCATTTTCATCTGCATCTGGGTGACCTGGTTCATAAACTAGTTTAAAAGGAGTGCTATCTTCAACTATTTTGCTAATTATGACACCTTCGTTATTTACTTTGTTAAGTTTACTTGACAAATAATTTGAAAATGGATCTGCCTTTTTTTCTTGAAACACTACCATTTGTCTTCTATATGGCATACCACCAGTGCCTCTTGTACTATTTACATTTGCTAAATTTTTAGATATTATATCTATTCTTGTCTTTTCTGCGGTCAAAGCCGAAGCACTTGTATAAAAAGAATCAAACATTCCCATAATTACTTGCTCCCTTCTATAATAGCATTTTTAACTTTTTCATACTCATCAGTAATTTGTCTAACTAATGCATCATACATTATGACGTTTTTAGATAATTCTGCCGACTCCGTGTCAATATTTACATTATTGCCATCAAATCTATAAGATGTGCTTTTATCTTCAATAATTTTGGGGATAAATTCTGATTTCATTCCAAGACCCTTTATGTGCTTTTCATTAGTAGTCACTAATTTTTGATTATTTTCAGAAAGTTCTTGTTTTAAATAGTCTTCAAACAATACTTCTTTTCTCTTGTAATTGGGAGTATCTACATTAGAAATATTTTTTGATATGATTTTATTTCTAATCCAAGTTCCGCTCAATGCTTTTTCTAAAATATTTGTATTTGAAAATAAATTATCTATCATATAATTCACCTCTGTTTTTTCTATTTTTTAGAACCAATCTATTAATAAATATGATATATCAAATTATAACATTTTTCTACTATATTTTAGAACAAATAAACTATATTTACATTATATTATATATTGCAAACAATTTTCTTTTTGTATCAACTTATTTCTACATAATACAAAATATATTCTACATTATAATTGAAAATCCTCTTATCTACTACATCTTTGTACAACATTTTCTATTTTAGTACATAAGTCCTAGTTCTTCTAACTAATGAATTTTAATCTTTAAAGCAAACATATAAAAAATAGTAGGTAAAATTACCTACTATTCTCTAGCCTTTTTAAGTTCTTCAATCAATTTGTCATTTAATATTTTTATGTGAGTGCCTTTCATACCTAATGACCTAGATTCTATAACTCCAGCACTCTCAAATTTTCTCAATGCATTAACTATTACTGATCTGGTAATGCCAACTCTATCTGCTATTTTACTTGCTACCAATAACCCTTCGTCACCATCTAATTCATTAAATATATGTTCCATGGCCTCCAACTCAGAATAAGATAATGTCCCTATAGCCATTTGTACCACTGCTCTTTTTCTAGCTTCTTCTTCAATCTCATCATTTTTCGATCTGAGTATTTCCATTCCTACTATAGTAGCGCTATATTCTCCTAGTACTAAATCATCCTCTGTGAAATTTCTTCCAAACCTAGATATTACTAATGTACCTAATCTAACTCCACCACTATTTATTGGTATTATAGTAGTTATCTTGTCAGGATAATCACATTTTGAAACTTGATCAAATACACATTCAGATATTTCCTCAATATTTTCTCTAGTTTCAGTGACTTTCAATAATTGATCATTGTATTCTTTTGGAAATCTCTTTTCTTTGACTATTTCACTTTGAATTATATCGCAATCAAATCCAGTTGACAATTCATACCCAAGGACTCTTCCCTTTCTACTTGCTATATAAACATTTGCATCTAATATCTCACTGAGTATTTTACTTAATTCAGGAAAAGATACAGGCTTTGAACCAGAACTTTGCAACGTTTTATTTAGTCTCCTAGTTTTTTGTAATAAACTTTCGCTCATAATAATCCTCCTCTTATAATATGTATTTTGATATGTCTTTTTGTTGTAAATCATTAGTGAATCTTTTCTTTACATATTCAGCATCTATAATAATATTTTTTTCTTCTAAATCTGGTGCACAAAAAGATACTTCCTCTAATAATTTTTCAATAACTGTATGGAGCCTTCTTGCACCAATATTCTCATGTTGCTCATTGGAAATATAAGAAAATTTAGCAATTTCTTCTATGGCTTCTTCTGTAAAAGTTAAATCTACACCTTCTGTTTTTAACAAAAGCTGATATTGTTTAATTAAAGCATTTTTAGGCTTTGTTAATATTTCTTTGAAATTCTCTTCAGTTAAATTGTCAAGTTCAACTCTTATAGGAAATCTACCTTGAATTTCTGGAATTAAATCACTTACTTTTGAAACATGAAAAGCTCCCGCTGCAATAAAAAGTATATGATCAGTCTTAACGGGACCATATTTAGTAACAATTGTACTTCCTTCAATTATAGGTAAAATATCTCTCTGAACACCCTCTCGTGATACATCTGGACCTGATGAATAATTACTCCCTGCAATTTTGTCAATTTCATCTATGAATATTATGCCATTTTCCTCAGCTCTCTTAATACCATTTTTTACTACTTCATCCATATCTATAAGCTTTTGCGCTTCTTGTGCCTCTAATATTTTTCTAGCTTCTCTTACAGTTATTTTTTTCTTTTTCTTTTTTTTAGGGATAATATCTTCAAGAATATCATTCATATTTATATTGAATTCTTCTATACCAAGCTCACTAAAAAACTCTACTGTAGAATTTAATGATTCCTCTAATTCTATTTCAACGAGTTGGTCTTCCAATTCTCCTCTTTCAAGACGTTTTCGCAATTCCTCTCTACTATTATTTATATATATATATTCTTCATTTTTTTCATTTTTATCATCAACTTCCAAATTTCCAAATAACATCTCTAATGGGTTATCAGTATTTCTTTTTTGCTTTGGATAAGGAGCTAACAATTCAATAATTCTATTTTCAGCCATAGCTTTACCTTTATCAAATACTTTTGTGATTTCTTCTTCTTTTACAATTTGAACTGATATTTCCACCAAATCTCTGACCATGGAATCCACATCTCTGCCTACATAACCCACCTCAGTAAATTTAGTTGCTTCAACTTTTACAAAAGGTGCCTGTATAAGTTTTGACAATCTTCTAGCTATTTCAGTTTTTCCAACTCCTGTTGGCCCAATCATTAAAATATTTTTAGGTTTAACTTCTTCCTTAAAATCTTCTTCAAGCAAATTTCTTCTATATCTATTTCTAATAGCTATAGCAACAGCTTTTTTAGCTTTTCCCTGACCAACTATATACTTATCTAATTCTTCTACTATTTCTCTAGGAGTTAATTCTTTCATAGACAATCACTCTCCTCAAATGACTTCAACAGTTATATTATCATTTGTATAAATACAAATTGAAGAAGCTATGTGTAAAGATTCTTTTACTATTTCCTCAATAGTCAATTCAGAATGCTTAAAAAGTGCCTTGCCAGCAGCTAAAGCAAAATTACCCCCAGAACCTATAGCTGCAATTCCCTCGTCAGGCTCGATAACTTCACCATTCCCTGAAATAAGCAATAAATTGTCTTTATCTCCTGCAATAAGCATAGCTTCTAACTTTCTAAGTACTTTGTCCCTTCTCCATTCCTTAGCCAATTCAACTGAGGCCCTTCTTAAATTTCCTCCATACTGTTCAAGTTTTTCTTCTAACAATTCAGCTAAAGTAACTGCATCTGCTACAGAACCTGCAAATCCAATTACAACTTTTCCATCATATATTTTCCTAACTTTTTTAGCTGTACTCTTCATTATGGTACTATCACCCATGGTTACTTGCCCGTCTCCAGCAATAGCTACGCTTTCACCTTTTTTAATAGCTATAATAGTTGTTCCCATCATCATAAAAACCACACTCCTATAAACAAAGACTAGACCAAAGAAATACTATCACATTTTCTAGATAACTGCAAGATTATTTCATATGACATTTTCAGAATATTTAATCTTGTTTAAATTGTCAATCTATATATAGATTACTATATTTCTCTATAAAAGTACAGAATTAAATTCATATATTTTTCTTAACATTTTTCTCAACTCGTGAAAAACCACATGATTTATTTATGCACTTAATCGTTGTACTATTTTTGTTTTTTTTCTGCACAAGTATTCCCCCACAATTAGGACATTTTTCTTTAATAGGCCTATCCCAAGATACAAAATTACATTCCGGATAATTACTACATCCATAAAATAATCTTCCTTTTTTCGATCTTCTTTCTACTATTTTACCTCCACACAATGGACAATCTATATCTAATTCCTGCAAAAGAGGTTTAGTATTTTTACACTCTGGATATCCTGGACAAGCTAAAAATTTCCCATATCTTCCATGTTTAACAACCATATTTCTTCCACATTTTTCACATATGACATCAGTAGCTTCTTCTTCAATTTCAATTTTATCAATCTCTTCTTCTGCAACTATTAAATCCTTGCTAAAATCTTTGTAAAAATCTTCAACTACTTTCTTCCATGGGTACTTTCCATCTGCTACATTGTCTAATTTTTCTTCCATTTCTGCAGTGAATTCCTCATTTACTATATCTTTGAAATAATCTTCTAATAATTCATTCACTAAAATACCCAATTCTGTAGGCTTAAAATATTTATTTTCTAACACAACATATTCTCTACTTAAAATAGTACTTATAGTGGGTGCATAAGTACTAGGCCTACCTATTCCCAATTCTTCCAGTGTCTTTATCAATGTAGCTTCTGAATATGAAGCGGGTGGCTGAGTAAAGTGCTGTGCTGGTTCTAATTTATATAATTTCAATTCTTCTCCCTTATTCAAAGAAGAAACCATTAATTCGTTTTCATCTTTTTCATTTATATTATAGACTTTCATAAACCCTTCAAACTTTATTTTAGAACTTGTAGATTTAAAAACATATTCTCTGCATAAAATTTTTATCGAAATAGTTTCGTATACAGCTGGACTCATCTGACTAGATACATATCTTTCCCATATAAGTTTATATAACTTATATTGATCGGTTGATAAGTATTCTCTAATATTATCTGGCTCTCTTCTAACAGATGTAGGCCTTATAGCCTCATGAGCATCTTGAATATCTCCATTTTTTTTATTTTTAAACTTTCGTCCTCCATTAGAATACTGTTTGCCATAATTTTCTACAATGAATTCATCCGTATCTTTTATAGCCCCTTCAGAAATCCTTGTAGAGTCAGTCCTAATATAAGTTATAAGACCTATAGTACCATCTTTTTTTAAATCAATACCCTCATACAATTGTTGAGCTATCATCATAGTTTTTTTGGTGGAAAATCCAAGCCTTTTAGATGCATCTTGTTGCAATGTACTAGTTGTATAAGGAGGATATGGATTTCTTTTCTTTGTTCCTTTTTTCACTTCATTAATATAGTATTTGCCACCCTCAAGACCACCAAGTATTTTATCAACTTCTTCTTTAGATTTTAACTCTATTTTTACTTCTTTGTTTTCTACCATTTTCCCATAGAAATCAGCTTCAAACTTTTCATTATCTTTATCAAAAATACCTTTAATACTCCAATATTCTTCTGGTACAAAGTTTTCTATTTCCTTTTCCCTATCACATATCAACTTGACAGCTACTGATTGAACTCTACCTGCGCTTAACCCCTTTCTAATCTTTTTCCACAAAAGAGGACTTATCTTGTATCCAACTAATCTATCAAGTATCCTTCGTGCCTGTTGTGCATCTACTAAATTCTTATTTATAGGTCGTGGCTTCTTTATGGCCTCAGATACCGCTTCCTTAGTTATCTCATTGAATTCAATTCTTATAGGCTCATCTTCATCTAAGCCTAATAAATATGCTAAATGCCAAGATATGGCTTCTCCTTCTCTATCAGGGTCAGTTGCTAAGTAAATTTTATCTGATTTTTTAGCTTCATCTTTAAGTTCCTTTATCACTGGACCCTTACCCCTAATAGTTATATATTTAGGAGTGAAATTATTTTCTATATCTATTCCTAAACTACTTTTAGGCAGATCTCTTACATGACCTACAGAAGCCTTAACAGTATATTTTTTTCCCAAAAATTTTTCAATAGTTTTTGCTTTTGCAGGTGATTCAACTATAACTAAATTTTTCCCCAAATTTCGCACCTCCAGAGTATAAATATATTTCGCGATTATGATAGTGTATATATTCTGCCTTGAAGTTCTTTAACTATTCCTTTTAACTCAAGAATTGTCAAAGTACTATTTACAGTAGATATATCCAACCCTGTCGCGTATACTATATTGTCACAATGAGTAGGTTTTTCCTTTAAGCAATTTACAATTTTTATTTCAGTTAAACTTAAATCTGAATAATTTATATCTTTTTCTTCTATAGAGTTAAGTTTTTCTTTAAACTCATAAATTTCCTCTAAAATATCCTCTATATCTAATGCAATCTTAGCACCATCTTTTATTAAACTATTAGTTCCCCTACTAAACATACTATTTATATTTCCTGGCACTGCAAAAACTTCTTTTCCTTGTTCTATAGCATGCTCTACAGTGATCAAAGAACCACTTTTTTCAGTAGCTTCTATCACTATTACCCCCAATGACATTCCACTTATTATACGGTTCCTAAGAGGAAAGTTTGTAGCATAAGGCTCAGTACCAATAGAAAACTCAGATACAACAGCTCCGTTTTGAGATATTTCGTTATATAAATCCTTATTGTTTTTGGGATAAATAACATCAATTCCACTGCCAAGTACAGCAATAGTTCTACCATTTTCATTTAACGCGCCTCTATGAGCATAAGTATCTATGCCTTTTGCCATGCCACTGATGACCGTTATACCTAGTTTAGCCAATTCACGTGAAAATTTCTCACTAGCCCATTTTCCATAAGCAGTAGCTTTCCTAGAGCCTACAATTGCAATAGATAAATTGTCTTTTTCTGTAAAATCTCCCTTGCAATATAAAACCATGGGATTGTCATAAACATATCTTAAGTTAACTGGATAATTTTCATCAAGTACTGTAATCACATTTATTCCTAATTCATTTATTTTTTCCATCACTTCATCTAGTTGATTAGGATTTCTATGAAAAATAATCCGTTTCTTTATCTCTTCGTTAATGCCTTTTATACTCATGATTTCAGAATTAGTTGCTTGCCAAATATCAGAAATGTTTTCAAAATGTTTTAATATCTTTTCAACAGTTCTATTGCCAATCTTTATATTATTTAACCATATAAGCGTTTCTTTATTGTTGAAACTATTCATCTCTTTACCCCCAATACTTTTTATCTAAACTCCTATATTGAATAGCTTCTAAAACATGTTTTTCCATTATATTTTTTTCTCCATCTAAGTCTGCAATAGTTCTAGCCACCTTTAATATTTTGTTATAACTTCTAGCACTAAATTTAAATTTTTTAAATGCTTCCTTCATGATTTTTTCGGCACCACTATTTAATCTACAATATTTTTTAATATTTTTAGAACTCAATTGACCATTAGAATAAATTCCTTCATCTTTATATCTTTCAATCTGTATTTTTCTTGCCTCATCGACTCTACTTTTTATATCTTTTGAAGATTCAACTTTTATATCTTTTTCTAAGTCAGAATAATCTACAGGCATAACTTCAGTATGTATATCTATTCTGTCTAACAGCGGATGACTTATTTTGCTTAAATATTTTTCAATACTGCCTTCAGAACAGGTACATTCATGATAAGGATCTCCAAAATAACCGCACGGACATGGATTCATGCTAGCCACTAGCATAAATTCAGCAGGATATGAAAGTGTTGCATTTACTCTAGATATGGTCACAAAACCATCTTCCATGGGTTGTCTCAAAACTTCTAGAACATTTTTTTGAAATTCAGGTAATTCATCCAAAAACAACACACCACGATGAGCCAATGAAACTTCTCCAGGTTTAGGCATCCTACCTCCGCCAATTAAAGCTGTAGCTGAGGCAGTATGATGAGGAGCTCTAAAAGGCCTTCTACTTACTAAAAACTCATCATTAAGCAATCCTGCAACGCTGTATATTTTAGTTATTTCAATAGACTCTTCAAAAGTCAAATTAGGAAGTATACTAGGAAGTCTCCTAGCAGCCATAGTTTTACCCGATCCCGGTGGACCAATTATAAGGATATTGTGAGAACCAGCTGCAGATACCTCTAATGCTCTCTTCAAACCTTCTTGTCCCTTTATGTCACTAAAATCATCAGCAAAATTGTCATTGATATCAAACAAATCCCTTATATCTTTTTTATAGTATTCAATTTTGCACTCCCCATTTAGATACATTACCAATTCATTTAAATCTTTTATAGGTATAATATTTATATCATCAATGACTCCACATTCGTCTCTATTATCATAAGGCAATACTACATTTTTCACATTCATCTCTCTAAGAGAAATAACCATAGGGAGTGCTCCTTCAATTTTATTTATTTTCCCATCCAAAGAAAGTTCTCCCAAAAATGATATTCCACTTAAATCACAATTATTTACAATTCCCATAGCCGACAATAAACCAATTGCAATAGATAGGTCCATTTGAGAACCTTCCTTTTTTAAATTGGCAGGAGCCAAGTTAATTGTAATCCTATTTAGAGGAAACTCATATCCACTATTTTTTATAGCCGTTCTTACTCTTTCTTTAGATTCCTTTATAGCTGTATCAGGCAATCCCACTATATTAAATGTAGGTAATCCTCTTGATATATCCGTTTCAACCTCTATGATAAAACCATTAAGTCCCTGAAGAACGCAAGTTTTTACTTTTGAATACATTTTTAACCCCTTTTCTAATTTATTTAAATATTCAATATATTAAAAACAAGCTAATCATATTTTTATCTAAACAAAAGCATCTTCAAAATGATTTATTTTTTTCTTATTTCCTATATAGACTTCTATTATATCAAATCTAATTTGAAAGTTTTTTAAATTATATTGTTTTATATAACACAATGCAGTATTAATAATCTTTGTTTGTTTCTTTTTATTTACCGCTTCATAAGCATAACCATAATTTGTACTTGTTCTAGTTTTTACTTCTACAAATACTATCAATTCACTTTTTTTAGCTATAATATCAATTTCACCTATTTTATTTCTATAATTTCTTTCTAATATAATATAATCCTTAGACATCAAGTATTTGCAAGCTATTTCCTCTCCCATTGCCCCTTTTTCTACATTATTATTCATCTATATCACCTTTTTTCTTATCTAAAGAATAAACAAATGCAATTATTTCTGCAACTACTTCGTACAATTCAGGCGGAATTTCCTGTCCAATATTTAATTTAATTAAATCATCTATGACATTTTCATCTTCATAAATATTTATATTCTCTTTTTTTCCCTTTTCTATAATTTTTTCTGCAATATACCCTTCACCCTTTGCTATCACTGTTGGAGCTACAAATTCTTTTGTATATTTTAATGCAACTGCCCTCTTTTTTTTATCTTTGCCCATAATTACACCTTCACATCTAAAAAATAATAAGGCTCATGATTTTCAATCAAAGTATTAATAAGGTTGACTTCTTCATCTAATACATAGTTTATAGAATTTAATCTATACCCTTTTTCACTTAATTTTTGAGTCAAATACGCTTCATTAGATTTGAATAAATAGACATTGTCATTGTTTAAACTAAAATTCAAATTTATCAAATCATCAAATACTTCACAATATACTTTAACATTGCCTAAATACTCCATATTTAAATTTATAAAAAAATTTACTTTGTCTTTTCCATTAAAACTTCCTTTTTTCTTCTTCAATATAGTAATGGCATTGTTTTCTTTAAAATTCTTTATTGTCATAGGTACATAAACAAAAGTCATTTTTTCATTTATTTCATTTAAAAAATCTATTTTATACATTAACTCTTTTATATCCTTCTCAGCATTTTTATATATATTTAAATTTTTATTATCAATGTCATTCTTTAGAATACCTTTTATTTTTTTCAATTCATTTCCCAGATTCTTATAATAATCTTTAATAGCTATAGCATTTTCTTTAGAAAATGCTATGTTTATTTTCCCATTATGGAATATTTTTTGTATATCCTGCTTTTTGTAAATATTTTCCTCATTTTTCCCTTCAACAATATTAACTATATTTAAAAGCTTCTCAGGTATAAGCTCTTTATTTTCCATGATATCATTTAAATTCTTTAAGTTGTTAAGTGATACACAAATTTGATTTTTTATCAAAAAAGTAATAATCTTTATGAATTCACTCGATACTTTTCCATTTGGAAGCAAATTTCTTATTTCATTATATATAAAGTTCAAATCATTTTTTTCAGGATAGTCATCTTTCTCTACTATTATGAATTTTTTAATATCCTCTTTTATAGGATCTTGACTATCATTAAAAAGTATTATTTTTTCATTTAAAGTCTTATTGAAAATATCTTCAAGTTTGTCTATAATTTTTATTTCTCTATTTATATTATCACTATTTATAGGGATATTATATTCAAACAATGTCTCTAGCAATTCTCTTGTAATATCATCTTCTAATATGCCATATTCTTTCAATATTTTACTTATCGTTAATTTTTTTAGATTATCATTGCTATTTGAGGCCACTTCTTCTACATTTTCATTTAATAAAGGCACAAGCTCTATTTTCCCATTTTTTAAAAGTTTTACAGTAAAACTTATCTTTTTCCCTTTTAAATCATCAACATTCAGTCTGTTTTCAGCTCTAATCAATCCAAGATCTTCAATATTTAAAAACACATATTCATCCAATATATCAATTATTTCTCCATTTACAGTACTTCCTTCTTTTAATTCATTATTATTTAATTCAAATATAAAATTTTGAAGTTGATAAAAATCATCTATTCTCATTTATTTCACCCTGATATTATATCACTAAATAATATTTTTCAAAAAAGTCAATCTGTGTATTGGAGAAGGGCCAAGCTTTTTTATAGCTTCCCTATGTTCTTTAGTCCCATAGCCTTTATTTTTCTCAATAAAATACCCTTCATACTCTTTTCCCCAAATATTGCATAGTCTATCTCTGTAAACCTTAGCTACAATAGAAGCACAAGAAATTCCAAAACACTTGTCATCTCCCTTTATTATGCTTGACTGTGGTATATCTAAATAAATTTCTTCAGCATCTATTAAAATATAATCAGGTATAACAGTATTTCCATTTTTATCTTTTAAATTAAGTACCGCTTTCTTCATAGCAAGTCTAGTACTTTCCTTAATATTTATTTCATCTATAATTTTAGAATCTACCTGTCCTATACCCACAGCATATGCTGATTCTAATATTTCATCGTATAATTTTTCTCTTTTTTTAGGTGAGAGTTTTTTTGAATCTTTAACCCCCTGTATAAATACATCTTTGGGCATTATAATAGCACATGCCAATACATCGCCTGCCAATGACCCTCTTCCTACTTCATCAATACAAGCAATACATTTGTATCCCTTGTCCCAAAATTCATTTTCTATCTCAAACATATATATTCCTCCAAAATTAAGGCAATTCAAGGGTTATCCTTCCAATTCTGCCTTTTCTAAAATCATCTATAATAATATTGCTAACCTTTGTAAAGTCAATTTCCTGTCCCTTGCTTATACACCCTCTATTTTGAGCAATGTTTTCCACTATTTCATATATTGTCTTTCCACAAACAGTTATATTATATCTGTTTTCTAACAATTCAGGATAAGTATCAACTAACCTTTCAACTAGTTTAAATGCCAAACTTTCTATATCCAGCAGCTCATCTTTTATAGCTCCAGTAAAAGCCAAATTAAGACCTACGCTTTCATCCTCAAACTTAGGCCAAAGTATACCTGGAGTATCTAATAGTTCTAAATTCCCTTTAAGTTTAATCCATTGGTTAGCTTTTGTAACTCCAGGTCTATTTCCAGTTTTTGCTCCCCTTCTACCAGATAAGCTATTTATCAATGTAGATTTCCCTACATTGGGAATACCAACTATCATAGCTCTAATAGGTCTATTCTTTATACCTTTTTTCTCCAATTTAAGTTTTTTTTCCTTCATAAGTTTATTGGAAATGTCGATTAGTTCACTGAGGCCTTTATTATTCAACGAATCTACCAATACTGAAGCTATTCCTTTGTTTTGATAATATTGTTGCCACTTAATATTTCCTTCATGACTACTCAAATCAGATTTGTTTAATATAACTATCCTTGGTTTATCTCCTACGATATTGTCAATATCTGGATTTTCGCTGCTTATTGGTATTCTAGCATCTAATAGTTCATATATAATATCTACTAATTGTAGATTTTTCTTTATAGATTCTTTAGTTTTTTTCATATGACCTGGATACCAATTTATATTCATTATATCACCAACCTAATTATATAAATAAATATTGGGACCCATATAGTCCCAATATATTAATAGTTTGTCTTCTCTTTAACTTTAGCTGCTTTTCCTTGTCTTCCTCTTAAATAATATAATTTTGCTCTTCTTACTTTACCTTTTCTTGTAACAACAAGCTTTTCAATTCTTGGAGAATGTAGAGGAAATGTCCTTTCTACTCCAACACCATAAGAAAGCCTTCTAACTGTGAAAGTTTCTCTAGCACCTCCACCTTGTCTTTTTATAACAGTTCCTTCAAATACCTGAACTCTCTCACGTGTACCTTCTTTAACCTTGTAGTGAACTTGAACTGTATCACCTACGTTAAATTCGGGTATATCTTTCTTAATTTGTTCATCTTCAATCATTTTAATAATATCCATGCCTAAACCTCCCTTCTCCCTAGACGTTCTTATCCTTTCGACAGAGGACCGTCCCTTATACCATTACCTTGTGTATTATAGCACATGTATTGTAAAATTACAACTAAATATTTTTTTTATCTTCCTCAATAATTTTTTCTATCATCAATTTTTCTTCAGATGTAAACTCTCTTTTTTCTAATAAATCTTTTCTATTTAAATATGTTGCTTTTAAAGACTCATACTTTCTCCATTCAGCAATCTTTTCATGATCTCCAGATAAAAGTATTGAAGGTACAGAAAGACCTTTAAATTCCCTAGGCCTAGTATACTGAGGATACTCTAACAATCCATTATAGTGAGACTCTTCCATAAAGGATTCTTGACTACTTAATACCCCAGGAATAAGCCTAACTATAGAATCTATTAGCAACATTGCTGGAATTTCTCCACCTGTCAATACAAAGTCCCCTATCGATATCTCCTCATCTATATAGTTCTCTACTATACGATTATCTATCCCTTCATAATGTCCACAAAGCAAAACTAAATGATTTTCTTTAGCCAATCTATTGGCCATTTCCTGATTGTAAACCTTTCCTTTTGGCGAAAGATAGATAACTATAGAGTCATTTTCTTTAATACTTTCTATAGCTTCATAAATTGGTTCAGGTCTCATAACCATACCTGGACCTCCTCCAAAAGGATAGTCATCAACTTTTTTATGCTTATCTTTAGAAAAATCTCTTATATTAGTACAATTTAATTCAACCAAATTTTTATCTACTGCTCTACCTATAATACTCCATTTGAAAAATTCCCCAAATAATTCAGGAAACAATGTCAAAATATCTATTTTCATTCTATCAATCCTTCAATAGGCTCTATAACTATCTTTTTTTCTTCTATACTTATCTCTTTTATAAATTGTTTTACTGCTGGTATTAGATATTCTTTATGGGAATTCAAATCTTTTACTACATATATATCATTACTCATATTAGTCAAAACTTCACTGACAATTCCTATTTCATTATTACTTATATCAATTACCTTACAGCCAATGATATCAAATATAAAATAAGTATCATCTGGAAGTACTATTTTGTCTTTCTCGTCTATATATAAATATTCATTTTTATATACTTCAACTTCATTTATATTATCGTACTCTTTAAACTTTAATATTACTAAATTTTTTTGATACCAAATTTTTTCAACAGTAACTTTTATTTTTTTGTCACCTATATATAAATTTTTAAGCTTTTCAAATCGGCGTATATCATCTGTTAAAGGATAAACCTTAATCTCTCCCTTAATTCCATGAGTGTTTGTGATTTTCCCAACTTGTATAAAATCCATAATTTCACCTACCATATAGTAGAAAAGGGATTAGCTTTCTAATCCCTCACTGAATAATTTCTACAACTACTCTCTTGTTTTCCTTTATAGCAGCTGCTTTAACTACTGTTCTAATAGCTTTTGCTATCCTTCCTTGCTTACCAATTATTTTCCCCATATCCTCTGGGGCTACTTTTAGTTCAATAATTACTGACTGAGTACCTTCAACCTCATTGACTTCAACTGCATCTGGATTGTCTACAAGAGCTTTAGCAATCATTTCTACTAACTCTCCCACTCATTTCACCCCCTAAAGGAATTATTCTTGGCTTTTATTTTCATTTAATTTTTCATAAATTCCAGCTTCCCTAAAAAGCCTTTCAACTGTATCTGTAGGTTTAGCACCATTATTTAACCAATTCATAGCTTTTTCATCATCAACCTTTACAATTTTAGGTTCTGTCAAAGGATTATAGTACCCTATTTCTTCTATGAATCTTCCATTCCTTGGAGAACGGGAATCAGCAACTACAATTCTATAAAAAGGATTTTTCTTTGCACCCATTCTTCTTAGTCTAATCTTAACTGCCATTTTCTCACCTCCTTTAAATTCCAATATCATCTATTAAAAAAATGGAAATCCAAATTTCCCTTTTTTCTTGATTGTCTTTTCCATATCAGTGAATTTTTTCATCATTTTTTTTGTCTCTTTAAATTGCTTTAATAGTTTATTTACTTCTTGAACTGACGTCCCACTACCATTAGCTATTCTCTTTCTTCTACTGCTATCAATTATAGATGGATCTTCTCTTTCTTTAGGAGTCATTGATTGAATAATAGCCTGTATTCTATCTAATTCTTTTTCATCTACATTTAAATCCTTTAATTTTTTATTATTGACACCTGGTATCATACCAATTACCTCATCTAGCGGTCCCAAATTCTTCATCTGATCCAATTGATCTAAAAAATCATCAAAAGTAAATTGCTGATTTCTAATTCTTTTTTCAAGTTCTTGGGCCTTTTTAGCATCAAAAGATTCTTGAGCCTTCTCTATAAGACTTAGTACATCTCCCATGCCAAGAATTCTTGAAGCCATTCTATCAGGATGGAAAGGCTCTAATTGTTCCATTTTTTCTCCCATACCAGCAAATTTAATTGGCTTTCCAGTAACTGCTCTTATAGAAAGTGCTGCTCCACCACGAGCATCTCCATCCAATTTGGTCAACACGACACCAGTAATATCTAATTTTTCATTAAAAGTCTCTGCTACAGTTACAGCATCTTGTCCTGTCATTGAATCTACTACCAATAATATCTCTTTTGGATTTACTTCTCCTTTAATATTTTGGAGTTCTTCCATCAGATTTTCATCTATATGAAGTCTACCTGCAGTATCTATTATAATAATATCATTCCCATTTTTCTTTCCATGCTCTACTCCAGCTTTAGCAATATCCACAGGATCATTTTTATCTCCCATAGTAAATACTGGTACACTTACTCTGTCACCAACAACTTCTAGCTGTTTGATAGCTGCTGGTCTATACACATCACAAGCCACTAACAATGGCCTTTTATTTTGTTTTTTAAGAAGTAGCGCCAATTTACCTGCGGTAGTAGTTTTACCTGCACCTTGAAGCCCACACATAAGTATTATCGTTGGTGGGTTTGAAGAAAATTCAATTTTACTTTCGCTTTCCCCCATCAACTTCGTCAACTCTTCATTTACAATCTTTATCACTTGTTGCCCGGGAGTCAAACTCTCCATAACTTCTAAACCAACTGCTCTTTCTTTTACATCATTTATGAATTTTTTTACTACCTTAAAGTTTACATCAGCTTCTAGAAGTGCTAATTTAACTTCTCTCATAGCAATATCTACATCTTTTTCAGTAAGTTTCCCCTTGCCTTTTAATTTTCCAAGAGCATTTTGAAGTTTCTCTGATAAACTTTCAAATACCATCATATACCCTCCTGGTCATTTTCTAATATTTCCAAAGCAATTTTTTTAATATTTTGGGCTTGTTCTTTTGCGTATTCATGTTTTAATTTTTCTGCATTTTTTTCAATCTCATATGAATATTTAAGTATAGTTTTTATCTTTTCTTTGGTAAAATTAAATTTTTTAACTAATCCTAATGTTTCTTCATATTCATACAGCTTATTTTCAGCTCTTTTTAATGTATCATATACACCTTGCCTACTAATACCCAATTCTTCTGCAATTTCTCCTAGAGATAAATCATGAATATAATAAAACTCAATAATTTTATATTGACTTTCACTTAAAAGTTTCCCGTAAAAATCAAACAATATTCCAATCTCAACTATTTTCTCTACCATAGTATCACCACATATAAAATATCACTGTCAAGTAATAAACTTGACAGTGATATTTTATTATATATATCTTTTTTTGTCAACATTTTTTTAAATAATAGCTTCTACAAAACTTTCAGTCTCAAAATTTTGTAGATCATCTATACCTTCACCTACTCCAACCAATTTAACTGGAACATTTAGCTCAGATTGTAAAGCTATAACAACTCCTCCTTTTGCAGTTCCATCAAGTTTTGTAAGAACTATCCCAGTAATATCACAAACTTCTTTAAATACTTTTGCTTGGAGAATAGCATTTTGCCCTGTAGTTGCATCTACTACTAGCAATACTTCTTTTGTTGCTTCTGGATATTCTTTTTCAACCACTCTGAAAATTTTATTTAATTCATTCATCAAATTTTTCTTATTGTGCAATCTACCAGCGGTATCACATATCAAAACATCACATTTTCTAGCTTTAGCTGCTTGAATACCATCATAGATTACTGCAGCTGGATCTGAGCCTTCACTATGAGCTACTATATCGACATTAGCTCTATTTGCCCACTCTTCTAACTGTTCAATTGCAGCTGCCCTAAAAGTATCTCCTGCAGCTATTAATACTTTTTTTCCATCCTTTCTTAGATTACAAGCCATCTTTCCTATAGTAGTTGTCTTTCCTACACCATTTACTCCTACAACAAGTATAATTGCTGGCGATGGTTCTATATTTAAATTTCTATCTACATCCAATTTATTTAGCGTACATTTTATTTCTTCCTTAAGATACTTTTTTACATCAGTTGGATCTTTTATTTTGTTTTCCTTTACCTTACTTTTCAGATTATCTATTATTTCCATAGTAGTTTCCACACCTACATCTGATGTAATAAGTATTTCTTCTAATTCATCAAACAATTCCTCATCAATTTTCCCATAGGATTTTAATATGTTATCAATTTTATCTGTCATTCCCTTTCTAGTCTTAGCTAATCCCTGTTTCAATTTAGTGAAAAAATCTACTTTTTCTTCTAAATCCTCTTGTTCCATCAAATCATCTTCTTGTATGACACTATCCCTTGCTTTTTCAATTTCTTCATTTTCAACAATTTCATCTTTAACCACATCAATTTCTTCATATACTGCTTCTTCATTTATCTCTTCATCAATTATTTCATCAATATTCTCTTCATCAATATTTTCTTTTTTCTTTTTTTTGAATATATCAAAAAATTTCGCCATATTTGTTCCTCCTTATCTTAGCTAGCTTTTTCTTTCATTTTATCAGAAAGTTTTACTGAAACCAATCTACTTATTCCTTCTTCCTCCATGGTTACACCATACAATGTATCAGCAATTTCCATAGTTCCCTTTCTATGTGTTATCATTATAAATTGAGTATTTTCTGAAAAACTCTTTAAATACGAAGTATATCTTGTAATATTTGCTTCATCCAATGCTGCATCTATTTCATCAAGTATACAAAATGGTGTAGGTTTAGTTTTTAATATAGCAAACAAAAGAGCTACAGCAGTAAGAGACTTTTCTCCACCCGATAAAAGAGAAAGACTTTGAAGTTTTTTTCCTGGTGGCTGTGCAATTATTTCTATTCCACTTTCAAGAACATTTTCTTCATCTACCAAATATACATCAGCTTTTCCTCCGCCAAAAAGTTCTTTAAAAACCACTTGAAAATTTTCTCTTATTAAATTAAAGTTTTCTAAAAATTGCTTTTCCATTTTAATTTCCATGTCTCTAATTATTTCTTTTAGAGATTTTTTAGCAGAGAGTAAATCATCTTTTTGAGAATTGATAAATTCAAATCTTTCTTTTACTTTTTTATATTCTTCTATAGAGCCTAAATTTACAGTGCCTAGATTTTTAATATCATTTTTCAATGCCCTCACTTCTTCTTCAACTTCTTTGAAATTTTTAATTTCAATCTTAAAATTTAGAGCTTCTTCATAATTTAGATCATATTCTTCTTCCAATCTAGAAATATAGTTTTCAATCTGAACACTATATTTAGCATATTTTACATCCAAACTATTTATACTTTTTTCAAGTAAATTTATCTTTTCGTCCATTCTTTTCAACTTTTCTTGTTCATTTGTAAAATTTTCCATAAATACTTTTTTGTTTTCTTTGAATTTATTTAAATTGAGTGCACAATCTTCTAACAATTTATGTTGAGTATTTATATCCTCATGAATCTCTTGTCTAAATTTATTAACTTCTTGTATTTTAGTACAGTTTTCATCACATTCCATATCTATTTCATTTATAACATTTAAAATATCTGAGCATTCTTTATCTATATACAATAATCTTTCTTTAGAAGATACTACTATATTATCTATAGAATTGATTTGAATTTTAAGTTCAGTTATCTTATTTGCTTTTTCTTGTCTTAATTTTTTTTGTCTTTCAAAATTCTCCACCATATCCCTTATACTATCTTTTACCGAATCCCTGCCTTTTTCCAATTGAACAATCTCATCTTTTAAAGATCTAACTTGAGAATCAATAGCTTCAATCTCTTTATTTAAATTTTGTATTTCATCCACACACTTTTGTATTCTGCAATCATTTTTTTTCATATCTGATAACATTTGAGCTATATTATTCTCAAGCTGTATTATATCTATATTCGTAGATTGAATTTTTTCATCTTTTTCTTTAATAGTATTGGATATATCATTAATTTCTATTTTCATTTTATCTACTTTTTCTTCATTAAAATTCAATTCACTTCTAAGCACCTGAATTTCTTCAGATAAACTTGTCATTCTGTTTTTCCTATTCAATATATTTGTACTATTTTTTTGTATACTACCTCCTGTTATAGAACCGCCTGAATTCAAGACATCTCCATCTAATGTAACAATTCTAAATGAATATCCATGTTTTTTAGATAATTTTATTCCACAATCTATATTTTTAACAACTAATGTTCTTCCTAATAAATAATCAAAAATACCACTATATTTTTCATCGTATTTTATCAAATCTGAACCAATTCCTATTCCACCTTGTTGTCTTACTTCTTCCATATTTATATTTAGCCTTTTGCCTTTAACTGAAGATAGGGGTAAAAACGTAACTCTACCTAAATTATTTTTCCTAAGATACTCAATAGCAAATTTTGCATCTTCTTCAGTATTAGTAACTATATTTTGCAAACTAGAACCCAAAGCTATTTCTATAGCTTTTTCATATTGTTCATCCACCTTTACTAATTCCCCTATTACACCAACTATTCCTTTTTTTAATATAGACTCTTTTTTTGCTGCCAACAAAAGGTTCCTCACACTTTTATAGTACCCCTCATAATCTTCTTCCATGTTTTTCAATAAAGTGTAATTTGATATCTTTCCTTGCAACAAACTCCTGTCTTCATTGATTTTCTTAAGTAGTAGCTCATATTCTTCTTTTAAACAGTTTTCTTTCTCTTCATACTTTTTTTTCTCATTTAAAATAACTTTGAGTTCTTCCTCTTTTTTTTCTTTTTCTATACTCAATTTATTTGCAAGAGATTCCATCTCATCTTTTTCTTTAGATAGAGTATTAATTTCCCTATCTAATTCATCTATTCTTTTTCTTATGCTTTCTTTAAAAACTTCCAAACTATTGGCCTTATTTTTTTTATCAGAAAGGAAATTATAAGTTTCCACAATATTATCTTTTTCTTTATCAATATCCTTTTCTTTTGCTTCTATTTGGATACTTAATTTTTCTAAAATCTCACTTTCCTCTATAAATTTCTTATTTAACAAAGACAATTCCTTTTCCTTTAATTCTATTTCATTTATTAGGTTTCTTTTTTCTTTCAAAAGTTCTTCTCTTAATTTTAAATTTTCTTTCTTTTCTTTTTCCAATCTTTCCTTTTCTTTTTTATAAAACTTTTCATTTTCATCATATAATGCTAACTGATGTTGATTCTTATCTATACTGCTCTGAATTAAATATTTCTTATTTTGAAACTCATCAATAGATTTGTCCATATCATCTATTTGATTTTTAATTGAGAAATATCTATTTTCAATTTTTTCTTTTTCTTCCACATAAATATCTACTTGCTGATTTAAGTCTTTCTTTTGTTTTTCTATATTTATTAGTTCTTGTTTTAATCTATCTATCTCATTTATAAATAAATTAACTTCTAAAATCTTTAGATGATTGCCTTTTTTTAAGTATTCCTTGGCAATATTTGACTGTTCCCTCAAAGGATCTATCTGTCCTTCTAATTCAAATAATATATCATTAATTCTTAATAAATTCTCTTCGGTTTTCTCAAGCTTTTTTTCTCCTTCTTCTTTTTTAGCTTTATATTTGACTATTCCAGCGGCTTCTTCAAAAATGTTTCTTCTATCTTCCGATTTTGTACTAAGTATTTCATCTACTCTGCCTTGTCCAATAATTGAATAGCCATCTTTTCCTACTCCCGTATCCATAAATAACTCTTTTATATCTTTTAACCTACAAGAATTTTTGTTTATATAGTACTCGCTTTCACCTGATCTAAACATTCGCCTAGTAACTGATACTTCAGAATAATCTATAGGTATAATTCCATCTTTATTATCAAATATTATAGTTACTTCAGAAAAACCCAAAGGTCTTCTCTTGTCAGTTCCTGAAAAAATAACATCCTCCATTTTATTGCCACGGAGAGTCTTTATACTTTGTTCACCTAATACCCATCGTATAGCATCAGAAATATTGCTCTTGCCACTTCCATTTGGGCCTACTATTCCTGTTATTCCATTTTTAAATTCTATCTCTGTTTTATCAGCAAAAGACTTAAATCCTTGTATCTCCAATTTTTTTAAATGCAATACAAACACCTCTTCATACTTTATCCAAAAAGGTTTCCATAGTGGAAACCCATCTTATTTATATCAATTTATTAGATATCAAATATTTTTGTATAAATTCCATTTTATTTATTTTATCATAAAAATCACTACTTTTGATAAATAAATTTTCATTTGAAATATCTTTGCCATAAATTATTATTTTCTTTATTTTATATTTTTCTTTTAAAAATTTATATTGTTGGAATTCTGTCCTGCTAAATTAGAAATATCTTTCTTATTGACCTCAAAGGTTAATTCATCTATATCATAGAGATTTTCTTGATTAAAATATTCTTCTAATATAATCTTATATATATTAGATTCTACCAATTGCCTAAACGCTGGATGAAAAGGCCCTGCTATGACATCTTTCCCCAATGTTATATTATCCGTAGGTTGAAGCCCTATTCTTATAACATCAATATTACTATAAGTAAAAATCATCAATAAGTCCGTTGAAATATCCACTGCTTCTTCTAGAGATAATGGTTTATATTTATCACCCAAATACATCTTTTCTAAATAAGTATCAACAATAACCAGCGTAGGATAAATTCTGACACATATAGGATCCATTTTTACTATTTCTTTAGCTGTAAACAATGATTTTTCTCTATTATCTCCTGGCAATCCTATCATCATCTGTAATCCTAGACCAAAACCATATTCTTTTATCAATTTAGAAGCACTATAAACAGCTTCACTTCCATGCCCTCTTCCACTATGAAACAAAACTTCTTCGTCTAAAGACTGGACTCCTAATTCTATTATATCTACTCCATATTCCTTTAAAAGAAGAAGTTCTCTTTCATCAATATAATCTGGTCTAGTAGACAATCTTATTCTATTTACAATTCCTTTTTTCTTGTATTTATATGCTACATCTAACAGTTCTCTTTGAGAATCATATGAGATTGCCGTAAAACTTCCTCCATAAAAAGCAATTTCCAATTGTCTATCCATTTTAGGTATAGTTTTTAAATGCTCTCTTATTATATTGTCCGCTTTTTCTTTAGTCATATCTGTACTTTTACCTGTAATCCTCTTCTGATTACAAAACACACAGTCATGCGGACAACCTAAATGAGGCACAAATATTGGTATTATATAATAATCTTTACTCATATTAAACACCTATCCTATTTAATGCTTCTTTAGCAGCCATTTGCTCTGCCTCTTTTTTGCTTTTTCCTAACCCACTTCCATAAGCTTTGTCATCTATAACCGCTACAATATAAAATTTTTTATCATGATCTGGTCCTTCTTCTTTTTCAAGTTTATACTCAATTTTAGATTTCATATTTTTTTGAAGTACTTCTTGAAGTCTAGTTTTATAATCTATAAATATATCTTCCTCTTTAGAAGCTTCTATAATTTCTCTCTCTATGAGATTGATGACAAATTTCTTCGCACTGGTAAAACCTTGATCTAAATATACTGCCCCTATAATTGCTTCCAATGAATCTGCTAAAATAGAATCTCTTTCCCTTCCCCCAGTAATTTCCTCTCCTTTTCCTAGTAATAAATAATCTCCTAAATTAATTCTTTTAGCTATAAATGCCAGAGCAGGTTCACATACTACCGTAGCTCTTAACTTGGTTAACTCTCCCTCTGAGTAATGAGGATATTTTTTATAAATATAATCGCTAACCACTAGACTCAATACAGAATCTCCTAAAAACTCTAATCTTTCATTATATACAATATGTGATTTTTTATGTTCATTGGCATAAGAGCTATGAGTCAATGCTTTACTCAACAATCCTATATCATTAAATCTATAATTTATTTTTCCCTCAAATTCATTCAATTTTTTCTCTCTTTCGTACATTCTCATCGAGTTCATACCCCCAAAGCTAGAAAATATTTCTAAGGCCCCGAATACATCGAGACCTATTCTAGATGTCTATTACCTTAATTCATCTATATGATTTTGTATATACTCAACCACATCTCCCACAGTTAAAATCTTTTCAATACTTTCATCTTCTACTTCTAAATCAAATTCATCTTCAATTGCCATAATAAGTTCTACTACATCTAAAGAATCAGCATTTAAATCATTTTGAAAAGAGGAATCCATAGTAATATTGTTTGGGTTTATATCAAATTGTTCAGATATTATTTTTCTTAACTTTTCAAATACCACTAATTGCACCTCCTTTTCATTAATTTTTGTATTTAAGATTTTATTATTTAACAATATTTATATCCAGTTCTATTTTATCTATTACATCTTCTTCAACCATAATTTTAGCCTGCTTTATAGCATTTTTGAATGCTAATGCATCAGAACTGCCATGGGCTTTTATTACTGGCTTTTTTAAACCCAGAAGTGGTGCACCGCCATATTCTCTATAGTCAAATCTCTGTTTAAAAGCCTCAAATTCAGGCTTTAAAAACAGAGTACTACTTTCAGATGAAAAATTCTTAGTAATTTCTTCTTTCAAAGCTGAAAAAATTGACTGACCTAAACCTTCAGTAAGTTTTAATATAACATTGCCAACAAATCCATCACAAACCATGACATCTACTACACCTTCTGGTATATCCCTTGCTTCAATATTCCCATAAAAATTAATGTTTGCACTCTCAAGCAAACTATATGCTTCTTTAACTAATATATTTCCTTTTTCTTTTTCAGTTCCAACATTTATTAATCCCACTTTTGGAGAAGCAATTCCCAGCACTTTTTCACAATAAACAGAGCCCATTATAGCAAATTGTTCTAAATATTCAGGTTTAGAATCTACATTAGCCCCTGCATCTAATAATATTGAAACTCCACTTTTTGTAGGATATAAAGAAACTATGGCGGCCCTTTCTATGCCCTCAATTCTTTTAACTAAAAATATTCCTCCAGCCAGAAGAGATCCTGTATTTCCAGCGGATATGAAAGCATCTCCAACACCTTCTTTTAAGCTATTTAATCCTACTACCATAGAAGAATTTTTCTTTTTCCTTATAGCTATAGAAGGGGATTCATCATTTTGTATTACTTCATCGGCATGAAGTATTTCTATTTTGTTTCCATGATAATTGTTCTTATCTAATTCATATTCTATAATATCTTTTTTGCCCTCCCATACTATCTACGACTATCTTCATTTTTATCCTCCCATACAAAAATGATTAAAACTACTACTCCACATTTGCTTACTTCCCTGAACTACTTCTTTAATATATATTACATAAAATAAAAATGATTAACACCACTCTTATTAAATATATATTACAACTAAAAATAATAAAAGATAGTGAGTATATTCACTATCTTTTACTTATTATTCAACTTCTATTACTTCTTTGTTGTCATAATATCCACATGCTCTACAAACTCTATGAGGCAATTTAGGTTCATGACATTGTGGACATTCAACTATTGTACTTTTTTGTAGTCTATATGCAGAAGCTCTTCTTCTATCTCTTCTAGCTTTAGAAACTTTTCTTTTTGGTACAGCCATGGAAACACCTCCTTATTCCTACTTAAAAAACTCCTTCAATTTTACAAGTCTTGGATCAACGTCTTCTATTACGCAATCACAATTTCCTTCATTTAAATTTTTCCCACATTTTGAACATAGTCCCTTACAATCTTCACTACAAAGTGCCTTCATAGGTATAGATAAAAGAATAGTATTTACAACTAAATCTTTCAAATCTACACTCGAACCTTCATAATAGATTGCATCTTCATTATCATCGTCAAAATCTTCGGCTTGCGATTTTTCTATAAGTTTTCCTGACAAAACAGCACTTACTTCTTGAGTAAATTCTTTTAAGCAACGTGCACAATTTTCTATATATTTAAAGTGAACTTTACCGCTTGAATAGTCGCTACCTTCTACTTTGTATATATCCCCTACTACATTTATTGATTCAGTAAATATTATTTTTCTTCCATTGACTTCAATGCTATCAAGTTCAAGAATTTCATCAAAATGTAAGCTTGTAGTAGTTTGGTCAAGAAACCTTGATAGATCTATATTCATCATTTTCACCTCTTAAATCTAACAAGTTTTATTATATAAAGGTAGAGAACATTTGTCAAGAAATATATTCTAACTAAGCTAATTCTTTGGTATCTCTTGCTATCATCAATTCTTCATTTGTTGGTACAACTAATATCTTAACTTTTGAAGAATCTTTACTAACTACAGCTTCTTTTCCCCTAGTTTTATTTTTTTCGGTATCTAATTCTATATTTAACCCTTCTAAACCACTACAAACCATTTCTCTAATTTCTGCTGAATTTTCTCCTATACCTGCTGTAAATACTATAGCATCAACGCCACCCATCAACATCATATAAGCCCCAATGTATTTTTTAACTCTGTTTACAAATACATCTAATGCAAGTTTAGCTCTCTCATTTCCATTCTTGGCAGCTTCTTCTATGTCTCTAAAATCACTGCTTACTCCTGAAATTCCTAATACTCCTGATTTTTTATTGAGTAGATTGTTTACTTCTTCTAATGACAATTTTTCTTTTTCCATAATAAAAGGAATTATAGCTGGATCCATATCTCCACTTCTAGTTCCCATTGCTAATCCTTCAAGAGGTGTAAATCCCATGCTTGTATCAACAGACTGCCCATTTTGAACAGCACATATACTTGCACCATTTCCTAAATGACATGTAATTATCTTTAAATCCTTTATATCTTTCTCAAGTATTTCGGCTGTTCTTTTTGAAACATATTTGTGAGATGTTCCATGAAAACCATATTTTCTTATACCATATTTCTCATATAGTTCATATGGCAATGGATAAATATAATTAGAACTTGGCATTGTCTGATGAAATGCTGTATCAAATACGCCAACCATAGGAGTATTTGGCATCAATTCTTTGCAAGCTTCTATTCCCATTATATTTGGTGGATTATGTAGTGGAGCTAACTCTACACATTCATTTAATGCTTTCATCACTTTATCATCAATTTTTACTGAACTAGCAAATTTTTCTCCACCATGTACAACTCTATGACCAACTGCACTTATTTCATCCATTGACTTAATAGCGCCATGCTCTGGATCAACTAATGCATTTAGTACAAGTTCCAAAACTACTTTGTGATTAGACATGGGTTTTTCAATGATTACTTCTTCTTTGCCAGTAGTCTTATGTTTTATTCTCGAACCTTCTATTCCTATTCTTTCAGCTAAACCCTTTGCCAATACTTTTTCCTCATTCATATCTATTAGCTGATACTTTAATGAAGAACTTCCACAGTTTATAACTAATATGTTCATTTAATTATACCTCCTTCTTTTGTTTAAATATCACTATAAATCATATTATAATTATATTAAAAAATCAACTAGTATAAATTTTGTGTTATAATTAAATAAAATATACCCCAAAAATAACATGGAGGAAATCAATGAAAGTTGTTGGTTTAATTACTGAATACAATCCTTTTCACTATGGCCATTTATACCATTTGCAAAAATCAAAAGAAATTACAAATTCTGATTTCTCAATAGCCATAATGAGCGGCTCTTTTGTTCAAAGAGGCGAACCTTCCATTGTAGATAAATGGACAAAAGCAAAAATGGCTATAGACAATGGAATAGACTTGGTATTGGAATTACCTACTATATATGCAGTACAAAGTGCAGAATTGTTTGCTTATGGTGGTATAAGACTTTTAGATAGCTTGAATATTGTAGATTATTTTTGTTTTGGGAGTGAAGAAGGAAATATAGAACCTTTAAAAAAAATCGCGGAAATTTTAGTAGATGAGCCTAAAGATTTTAGGGTAAAACTTAAATATTATTTAGATAAGGGCAATTCATTTCCTATTGCCAGAAGCATGGCTATTGACGAATATTTTAAAAATGATATTAATCTAAATTTTAATCCAATGTCCATAATGAATTCTCCAAACAACATATTGGGAATAGAATATTTAAAGGCTCTTTACAAATACAACATTGACATATTACCTATAACAATTAAAAGAATTGGTAGTGAATATAAAGAAGAACAATTAAACAATAAAGTAGCAAGTGCTACTGCCATAAGAAAAAAAGCATTAAATCACAATTTAATCGATTTACAAAACTATATTCCTCCTAACACTTATAATCATCTTGTAAAATATCTATCTCAATATGGTTCTCTAAATACTTTAGAAAACTATTCCCAAATACTTCTATATCTTTTAAGAACTACTGATAAAAACCATTTGTCGAAAATAATGGATGTAGAAGATGGATTAGAAAACAGATTTATACAATATAGTTTTAAATATAGCGACATAAAGCAAATAACTAATACTATAATTACAAAAAGGTATACAAGAACAAGAATTCAAAGAATACTTACCCATTTAATGCTAAATTTAGATAAACCCACTTTTTTAAAGCTAAACAATGTGTATCCAAAATATATAAGAGTTCTAGGTATGAATGAAAGTGGTATGAAATTGTTAAAAGAAATAAAAAAGAATACATCAATTCCTATTATAAATAAATTTAGTGATTATAAAAAATATGATGATTCTATGTTAGAAGAAATGATTCACTATGATAAATTGTCTACAGATTTATTCTTTCTAGGATTTAAAAATACAGCATACAGATTTGGAAATAAAGACTTTACTACATCCCCATATATAAAAAAATAGTCCAATGGAAACATTTAAAATTAAGGTGAACTAAAAATTTCCATAGAATAAAAAACTCAAGGATAATTAATAACTCCCTGAGTTTTTTTTCATATAATTATCTATAGTATTTTTAATTTCATCCATTTTTTCTATAGTAGCTTTATA
Source organism: Sporanaerobacter sp. (assembly GCF_047830725.1). NCBI lineage: Bacteria > Bacillati > Bacillota > Tissierellia > Tissierellales > Sporanaerobacteraceae > Sporanaerobacter > Sporanaerobacter sp. The sequence goes on from NZ_CP181252.1 coordinate 2,196,207, forward strand.
TCCAATTTCAACACACTCATCTACTCGCTCAAATTCTGAAGAATCTATATGAGAAAGTTGAGGTTCTATCATTACATCAGCATATATTTTATCTAATTCAACTATTTTTTTAGCCATAACATCCATAGATTGTTGAATGATATCAAAAACCTGAAATATTCTACTCTGATAGCTACTAAATCCTACATCTACTGCAATAACAACATCAGCACCTGCATCTTTTAAAACAGAAATAGGGACTCTATCTACAACTCCCCCATCTACCAGTGTCTTATTGTTATAAACTACAGGTTCAAAAAAACCAGGAATTGATATACTTGATCTGATAGCTTTATATATTGGTCCTGTAGTAAATACAACTTCTTCTGCATTTTGTAAATCTGTGGCAACAATAACTACTTTTTTATCTAGATCTTCAATATTTTTTCCTCCAGTAATAATCTTTAATATTTCTTCTATCTTTTCACCTTTTAAAATTCCTGTCTTAGGAATAGTAAAATCCATCCAAATTTTTTTATCTATCTGGATAGCTAAATTCTTTATCATTTCTGGAGCAATCCCGCAACAATACAGTCCCCCAATTAAAGCACCTGCACTGCTACCAGAAACCATGTCTACAAAAATATCATTTTCTTCAAGAGCTTTTAATACACCAATATGTGCAAAACCCCTAGCAGCACCAGAGCCTAAAGCTATACCAATTTTAGGTTCATTGTTCATAAAAATCACCTCTTAGATACATTATCTAAAAAAATCATATTGCTAAGTTCAATTAAATATAAATATATAAAAAGATGGAGGTATCTTCAAATATGCGAACTAAAAAAAATAATATTTCAAATATAATATATATGCTAACTAGCTTGTTTATATTGTATAATATAATAGCACACCCTCAAAATTGTATAAAAGCAGCTTCAAGAGGCATATTGACATGGATAAATGTCGTAGTTCCATCACTCTTTCCTTTTCTAATTATTTCCGAATTGCTTATAGGCTTAGGTTTTGTAGACTTTTTAGGCATATTGTTAGAACCTATTATGATTCCTATATTTAATGTTTCTGGAAAAGGTGCCTTCCCCTTAGCTATGAGTATAACCTCTGGTTATCCCGTTGGTGTAAAACTTGTAACACAATTGAGAAAAGATAAAAAAATATCAAAATTTGAAGCTCAAAGGCTCCTTTCCTTTTCAAGTACTTCAGGGCCTCTATTCATGATTGGTGCCATATCTACAGGTATGCTAAACAACCCACTAATAAGTCCACTAATAGTATATCCACATTATTTGGGTGCAATTGCAGTCGGCATACTATTTAGATTCTACAAGATGAAAAATGAAAAAATAAATCCCTCATCAAATAAAAATATCCTTAAAAATGCTTTTAAGAAACTTTTTCAAGCAAAAAATAAAGATAACAGGAACCTTGGAAAAATGCTATCTGATGGAGTTGTAAATGGAGTCTCTTCCATGGTCATAGTTGGCGGTTTCATTGTGTTTTATTCCGTACTAGTAGAAATACTAGATATATCAAATTTCTTTAACATTCTTACTAAAATTTTCAATATTGTACTTCCTTTAAACTTAAATCCAAAAGTGACAAAAGGTTTACTTACAGGTATGCTTGAAATAACTATGGGCTGCAAAGAGATTGCAGAATTAACTGGAGTATCCCTTTTGTTTAAAACAGTCACAATAAATTTTTTAATCGGATGGAGTGGATTTTCTGTACATAGCCAAGCCATAAGTTTTATAAGTAACACAGACTTAAATAGCAAATTGTATATATTTTCAAAATTGCTACATGGCTTATTTTCAGCGGCTTTTTCATACCTATTATATAATTTAAAGTATAAAAATATAGTGTATACTTCTTTTAACTTTAAAACAGATTATTTAGAAATAATAACTTTTTCAAAATGGTTAAGCACTATAAAAATATCACTTCAATTAGGATTCTATATACTAATTTTTGTTTTACTGTATGGATTCATAATAAGTTCAATAAACAATATAATATTAAATAAATAGATATTATTTCATTCCTCGCAATTCTTGCCTATTTTTATCTAATATATCAATCAGATCTTTTAGATTTAATTGAGTCTCTGTCAAAATACTATCTGCATACTCTACTGCCCCTAGTCTTATTTCTTTTGCATTTGTTTGAGCCTTTGACAGTATTTCTTCTGCTCTTTCCTTGGCTTTTTTAGTGACCTCATCTTTTTCTATAAGCTCCTCAAGATGAGATTGTGCTTCTCCAACAATTGTATCTGCTTCTTTTTGTGCTTCTGCAAGTATTCTTTGTCTTTCTTCCTTTACCCAACTAGCTTGTTTCAACTCATCTGGCAATTGTATCCGTATCTCTTTAATAATCTCTAATATTTCTTCCTTATCTACCATGACTTTGCTAGAAAAAGGTACTGACGAACTGTCCTCAACAATATCCTCTAATTCATCAATCAATTCCAATACATCCATTATTTGCCCTGACCCCCTCTTAACTTTTCTTTTAAAGCTTTTTCAACTACATTAGGAACCAAACAAGAAACATCCCCATCAAACATTGCAACTTCTTTTACTATACTAGAACTTAAATATGCATACTCACCACTTGAAACCATAAATAAAGTTTCAATATCCCCATACAGTTTTTTGTTAACTAATGCCATTTGCATCTCATACTCAAAATCTGAAACTGCCCTTAATCCTCTAACCATAGTAGTAACATTTCTTTCTTTAGCATAATCTATAAGAAGACCAGAAAAATCGTCGATTTCTACATTGTCATATTTTTCAACTGCTTTTTTCAACAATTCTGTTCGTTCTTCTACTGTAAATAAAGTTTTTTTTGAAGAATTATTTAATATTGCAACGATGACTTTATCAAATTTTTTTGAGCATCTTTTAATTATATCTAAATGTCCATTTGTTACAGGATCAAAGCTTCCTGGATATATTACTATCATGAATTTACCTCCTCAATTAATTCCGCTTTGTCATATAAAATGTAATCGCTTTATCACCATAAAATCTCTTGTCTACTTCATTTAAACAAAATACGCTTTTGTCTATCATAAGTTTGCTTTCATGTTCTGCTATTATAATTCCTCTATCTTCTAAAATATTGTTTTCACATACTATTTTTAATGTTTCTAATACCAACCCTTTTTCATAAGGTGGATCCATAAAAATATAGTCAAATCGGATATTTTTCTTACCTAAAATTTTAATAGCTTTAAAAACATCATTTTTATAGACATATGATTTAGATTTTAAGTTTGTTTCATATAAATTTTCATTAATGGTTTTTATGCTTGAAAGTGAATTATCTATAAAATAACATTCACCAGCACCTCTACTTAAAAATTCTATGCCTATTCCTCCAGAACCAGCAAATAAATCTAATACTTTTGCTTCTATTCTTATATCACCTAATATGCTAAATAGCGATTCCTTTATTCTATCTTGAGTTGGTCTAGTATCTAAGCCTTTGGGACTTTTAAGTTTATAGCCTTTTTTGCTTCCTGAGATAATTCTCAACAAACCACTCCTTTTAGTAATTTCATTTTAACACAATTTCAGTGCATAATAAAATAATTATTAGTTAAATATTATATCGTCTATTTTATCTTTAAACATTATTTTAATTTTTTCCTTGATTAAACAATACTTTTCATCTTTTAGATTAGGATCTTTAAGTATTATTTCACTAGCTTCATTTTGTGCCAGTTTTAGTATTTCCATATCCGTAAATAAATTAGCTATTTTTAAATCGGGTAGTCCATGTTGTCTAGTTCCAAAAAATTCTCCAGGTCCTCTAAGTTCCAAATCCTTTTCTGATATTTTAAATCCATCATTGGTTTTTTGCATTATTCTCATTCTTTCTCTTGCAATTTTATTATTCCCTTCATTTATCAAAATGCAATAAGATTGATATTCTCCTCTGCCAACTCTCCCTCTTAACTGATGCAACTGTGAAAGTCCAAATCTCTCTGCATTATATATAACCATAATATTTGCATTTGGTACATTAACTCCTACCTCTATAACTGTGGTAGAAACAAGTATATCAATTTCTCCATTTTTGAATTTATTCATTATACTATCTTTTTCATTTGCTTTCATTTTGCCATGTAGTAATCCTACTTTAAAATCAGAAAATATTTCATTTTTAAATTTATTATATATTTCTAAAGCTGCACGTATATTCAATGCATCAGATTCTTCAATCAGTGGACAAACTATATACGCCTGTCTACCTTCTCTTATTTGCTTTTTTACAAATTCATTTACTCTTTCTATCATATTAGAACCAACAGCATAAGTTTCTATTGCTTTTCTTCCAGGAGGCAATTCATCAATTATTGAAATATCCAAGTCCCCATACAATATCAAAGCTAAAGTTCTTGGAATAGGAGTAGCAGTCATAACAATTATATCTGGATTTAATCCTTTTTGTGAAAATATAGCTCTCTGCCTAACACCAAACCTATGCTGTTCATCAGTAATAGCAAGACCTAAATTTTTAAATTGGACATTATCTTGAATAATTGCATGAGTCCCAACTAGTATATCTATTTCACCATTTTTAAGCTTATCTAAAACTTCCTCTTTATTTTTATTAGATAAACTGCCCACTAATAGCTCACATTTAATTCCATATTTCTCCATCATCTGACTTATATTTTCATAATGCTGTGAGGCAAGAATCTCTGTAGGTGCCATCATTGCAGATTGATAACCTGATTTCCATGCCTTGAACATGGCAAGTGCTGCTATTACAGTTTTTCCTGAACCTACATCACCTTGAATTAATCTATTCATTTGCTTATCTGATTCCATATCCTTCTCAATTTCTTCGAAAACTTTTTTTTGTGCATTAGTAAGTTGAAAAGGCAATCTAGATATAAAGTCTTCTACTTCTTCAACCGTATCAAACTTAATTCCTAAATTTTCTGATTTAACATTGTTCTTTATCATAAAAAGACCTAATTGCAAAACTAGAAGTTCTTCAAAAACCAATCTATTTCTTGCTTTTTTATAGATATATCCATCTTTAGGAAAATGGAGATTTAAAATTGCTTGTCTCACTGGTAGTAATTCAAATTTTTTTAAAATATCATCTGGAAGAATCTCTACTATTTCATCTATGTAATCTGTTAAAACATTTTTCATTATAAAAACCATTTCATTGTTAGTTAAATTTTCAGTTAGTGAATATATAGGCACAATACTGCCAACTTTTTCGTTGGAATTGTTTCTCTTTTCAAAAACAGGATTAGAAATTTGAATTTCATTTCCAATCTTTTTTACTTTTCCATTAATTTTTATTTCTTCACCTATAGCAAATTTATCTGCTAGATAATCTTGATTAAACCATGTTAAATAAGCTATTCCAGTCTCATCTTTTACAGGAATCTTCAAAATAGAAAGATTTTTTCTTGGCCTTAAAACCGAAGGATACCCTGCTACATATGCTTTTAAACTTACTTTTTGTCCATGAGCACAATCTCTTATTCTACTAAAATTCCTCCTGTCTTCATAGCTTCTTGGAAAATAATAAATCAAATCTCCTACAGTATATATATCAAGTTTTCTCAATTTGCTCGCTCTCTTTGGTCCAACTCCTCTTACATACTGAACCGACATGGACAATTTATTCATTATAACACCTCAAACAATATATTTCCCCTACCTTTTAAAGTAGGGGATAAATAATTATTCAACTGAAAAAATATAATAGTATATTGGTTGACCTCCATAAACAATCTCAATATCGCAATTCTCAAATTCCTTCTCTGCCAATTTTCCAAGCTCATTGGCTTCTTTTTCTTCAATGGTATCTCCATAAAATATAGTTATTAATTCATTATCTTCATCAACCATTTTTTTAAGTAATTCCAATGATGTCTCTTGAACATCTTTGCCAGAAGATTTTATATCACCCTTACATATTCCTATTATATCATCTTTACTAATTTTCTTCCCATTTATTTCAGTATCCCTAACAGCATAAGTTACTTGCCCTGTTTTTACATTTTCAACTGCTAATTTCATGTTTTCTAAATTTTCTTCAACGCTAATTTCTGGGTTAAAAGCAATTAATGCAGCTATGCCTTCTGGAATACTTTTAGTCGGAAAAACATAAACTTTTCTTTCACTCATTTTTTGAGCTTGTTCTGCTGCCAATACTATATTTCCATTGTTGGGAAGTATAATTATATTTTCTCCTTCAACTTTTTTTATTCCATTCAATATATCTTCAGTACTAGGATTCATTGTTTGACCACCAGGTATTATAAAATCTACATTTAGCTCCTTGAATATATTAGCAATTCCATTACCCATAGCTACAGTGATAAAACTATATTTCTTTTTTTCTTTTTTTTCATTTATATTTATCCCTTTTTCATCAACACAATCACATTCTTCCTCAACTAACAAATTCCTGTGCTGAACCCTCATATTATCAATTTTTATGTCATGTAACTCTCCTATAGACAACCCTTTTTCTAAAACCAACCCAGGATTGTTAGTATGAACATGAACTTTAATGAGACCATTTCCTCCTACCACTAAAAGAGAATCTCCATATTTTGAAAGCTCTTGCTTAAAATTCTCTACATCTTCTTTAGTGTTTTTTACAATAAATTCAGTACAATAACCAAATTTTATATCACCAGTAGACAATTCTTTTTTAAAATATATATCTTCAGATTTTCTGCCTGATACACTCTCGTATTTTATTTCTCCATTAGTAGTCAAAGCTTTAAAAGCACCTGTAAGTATTATCATCAATCCCATTCCACCTGCATCAACTACACCAGCTTCTTTAAGTACTGGCAACATATCAGGGGTTTTATTGAGGGCAATATTTCCTTGTTGAATTACCTTATCAAAAAAAACAATTATATCTTTTTCTTCTTTAGACAAAGTAATTGCCGCCTCAGCACATTCTCTCGCAACTGTAAGTATAGTCCCTTCAGTAGGTTTCATTACAGCTTTATATGCTGTATCTGAAGCAAGTTTAAAAGCTTTTGCTAATACCTTTGCATCTGCTTTTTCTTTTCCCTTCAATCCATTGGCTAGTCCTCTAAAAAGCTGTGAAAGTATCACACCCGAATTTCCCCTTGCACCCATCAGAGAACCGTTACTAGCTGCAATAGCTACTTTTTCAACACTATATTCATTTAAGGTAAATATTTCCTTCATAGCTGATTGAAGTGTTAAAGACATGTTGGTTCCGGTATCCCCATCTGGTACAGGAAATACATTTAATGCATTGACATCTTCTTTGTTTTGTTCTAAAAAATTGGCTGCCCCAATAAATGCTTTCTTAAGTAGAGCACCATCCACATATTGAATTTTCAAATCTTTTACCTCCTCATACTACTTTTGAACATTGATTCCTTGTACATATACATTTATATTACCCACTTTTAATCCTGTCAAATTTTCTACATTATATTTTACTTTTTCAATTATATTTCCTGCAACCACTGAAATTCTTACTCCATATTGGAGTATCACATGTAAATCAATATTAACCTCATTTTCTTGCGAAATTATTTTTACACCTTTTGATAAATTTTCCCATTTTACCATTTCAAAAAATCCATCAGTTGCATTTTTACTGGCCATTCCCACAATACCATAACATTCCATAGCTGAAAGTCCTGCAATAGTTGCTACAACATTATCATCTATACTAACAGAACCAAGGTTAGTTTTAAATTTACCTGGCATATAAATCTCCTCCTTAATTTTTATTTGCTTATGCTTATATTTTACCTTATTGTATTAAATAGTTCAACTATTGGCAATTTAAGTTTTTATATTCAAATCTATATTGCAATAATCTTACCTATTGTGTTAAAATATATTGTGTTATCTTATGTAAATATATGTACTGTTTTAAATAATATTTGCAACAGTCATTTAAGGAGGTGTTTTATATGGCTAAATATTGTGAAGTATGTGGAAAAGGAAAAGTCTATGGAAATCAAGTGACTTTCTCAAATAAGAAAAACAACAGAACTTGGGCTCCCAATGTTAGAAGAGTTAAAGCTATTGTAGATGGTTCGCCAAAAAGAATTTATGTTTGTACAAGATGCCTTAGATCTGGAAAAGTAACTAGAGCACTTTAAAAAAGAGGGCTTCCAATGTCATACAAAGGAAGCCTTTTTTTATCCACATTTCATGATATATATTCCAAAAATCATTATTGCAAAGCCAATTAAAAATAGCCAAAAACTCATTGGAATAACTTTTGACATAATTAAAATTCCAATAAGCACTAAAATTACCCCTAATATTTTTTTATTTGAATATTTACGAAAGTGTCTTTTCCAAGTTTTTTTCATAAACACCACCTCATAAATAACTTATACTACATATTATTCTTTGATTAATAGTTAGTTCCAAAAATAAGATGGTTCATGAAAAAAGTCATTTTTTAGAGGCTTAATCTTTAGATACGATAACGAGGCAAGTACCATCTAAAACTTCTATAATTCCCTTTTCTTCTACTATTTGATTGCTAACTCCTAAAGTAGAAGAAAATTCAAATAAAACTTCATTTGTTTCATACAAAAATCCTTTTAAGGTTACTCTAGCACCATTAGAATTAATAGGAATTACAGAAACAAAAGTTCCTTCTTCCCTGTTTAATTCTAAAACACTATTAGTTATATAAATTGTATTTTTATCATCAACTATTATGCCTTTTATGTGCTTTTTAAGTAATTTATTTAATAAGTATACATTAGCCAGTGTATGATCAATTCTTGAACCTGTAACACCCATAAAGATAATTTCATCTATTCCTTTATCTATTAAATATTCAATTGCTAACTCTGTATCTGTATAGTCTTTATGAGTACTATATTTCAGTATAGGAACATTTTTAATATTTATAATGTTTAAAGTCTCATCTTTTATAGAATCTAAATCGCCAACTACTAAATCTGGTATAAGTCCAATTTGAGCAATATGATTTGCCCCTCCATCAGCACATACAATCATATCTACACTTTCAGCAATAGATTTTAACAAATTTAGATTTGAAATTTCACCATTTGATACAATAAGTCCCGTCATGAGAATCCTTCCAATTTCATTTATTTTTTAATATTACTTAAAGGTTTCCATAGTAATATTAATATTATAGTAGAAATAATACACTCTGGCAACAAGTAACTACCATTGTATATAGCTGAATAAACCCAAGGATTTTGTTCTCCTGCATATTCGGCAAAAAATATAACACCAGAAAGTAAATGTGAAATAAATCTACCACCTATAGATAATAATACCCCTAAAATCGTTAAAAAATAACTTTGCTTATCCATACCCTTATTATCTAATTTAGCAATACCAGCAAGTCCTAAAAATCCAAAAGCAATTGGATAATCTAAAAAAAACTGTATAGGATAATATACTTGAGGATCAAGAATACATTGCACCACTCCATATAAACATCCTACAAGTATACCAGGTCCTACTCCCCATCTCATAGCAAAAATCATAATTGGGATCATACTCCCTGCTGTTACCGAACCTCCTTGAGGCATTTTAAATAATCTGACATAGCTCAATAATGTTGCTAATGCAATCATTATGCCTCCTTCGGCAAGCATTTTTACATTCCATTTCTTTTCCATTTTTTCATCCTCCTATAAATAAATATAATTAATTAAAAAATTAAACCCATTACCTGAAATAAGGCAATGGGTTTGTATGCAAACTAACAAATCACTTCCCTCCGCTAGTATTACCTAGTTCAGGTTCAAGGGTCGGAACTTTAGTTCCCTCTCAGCCAAAAGGCTCCCCCAGTGTTACTTATTAAATTCAATTTAATTGTATCACAAATAACTAAAAATGTACATTAAATATTCTTAAACATATTTGTGCGCTCAATAACATCTTCTGCACCATAAATTCCTGAACCAACAACTAATATATCCACACCTAAATCTATAATTCCCTTTGCATTATCTAATTTAACTCCTCCATCTACTTCTATTTCAATATCTAAATTGTTGCGATCTATTATTTCTCTTAATTTTTGTATTTTTCTTTTCATGGCTGGTATGAAAGATTGCCCACCAAAGCCTGGATTTACTGTCATTATCAATACCATATCAATATCCTCAAGAACATATTCAATACTTTCAAGTGAAGTAGCAGGATTTAATGCCACACCCACTTTTTTGTCATAACTTTTTATATATTGAATAGTTCTATGTAAATGTGTGCTAGACTCTGCATGAACAGTGATGATATCCGCACCAGCCACTACAAAATCTTCAATATACCTTTCTGGTCTATCTATCATCAAATGTACATCAAAAGGAACTTCTGTGACAGCCTTAATTTTTTTAATAACTGGTGGTCCAAAAGTAATATTAGGAACAAAAATACCATCCATAACATCTAGATGAATAAAATCTGCTCCTCCTTCTTCAACCTTTCTTATTTCTTCTTTTAAATTGCTGAAATCCGCTGATAAAATAGACGGTGAAATTTTTGCCATATCAGTACCTCCTAATACTTTTTATCTCATCTACAAAACTCAAATAATTCTCATATCTAATTTTTGCTATATTCCCTTTTTCTACTTGTCTTTTTACTTCACATTCTGGCTCACTTATATGCATACAACTATTAAATCTACACATATGGCTATATTTTTTAATTTCTTTAAAATAGCATTGTACATCTTCTACATTTTGAATAAAGTCAATATTTAAAGAACTAAATCCTGGAGTATCTAATATATATCCTCCAATATCTAATTCCATAAGCTCCACATGTCTAGTAGTATGTTTGCCTCTTTTAGTTTTATCACTTATTTCACCAGTTTTCAATTCTAATCCTGGCTGAATTTTATTTATCAAAGAAGACTTTCCTACACCTGAGGGCCCAGCAAAAACTGTTATATTGCCCTTAAGAATACTCTTAAGTTCTTCAACTCCCTTAAGGTTTTTACAACTTGTAGTTATTACTCTATATCCAGCTTTACTGTATATATCAATAAAATCATTAATTTTTGATTTTTCTTCCAAGTCAACTTTATTAAACACAATTGTTATATTTAAATTTTCTTTCTCTGCCAATAGCAAAAACCTGTCTAATAACCATAAATTTGGATTGGGATTTTTTATGCTCATGACAATTACAGCTTGAGTAACATTTGAAACTGGAGGCCTGTGAAGTTCTGTTTTCCTTTCCAATATCTCCTCTATATAACCTGTTTTATCTACGGTTTTTTCTCTGATTATAACTTTATCCCCAACAAGGGGAGTAATATTTTTCTCTCTAAAAACTCCCCTTGCTCTACATTCATATATACCATCTGAAGTTTTTACATAATAAAAGCCGCCAATACCTTTAACGATAATTCCTTCTAACATATATTCCTCCCGATTTTATTGTTTGCCATAAGTACCACCATAATTGCCATCAAAATATACATCAAACTTTGCATTTGGCTTTCCTCTAACAGGAATAACTAAAGTTTCTTCAGTTACATTATGCACTTGATTATATACTTGTTCAGTCACACCATCTTGTATTCTAAATACCTTAACTTCTGTTTGACTCCTGTCTTGAGGAAGGCTGACATTAAGATTCATAGGTATTTCTTCGTTTTGATTTTCATTATTCTTTTCTTCTTCTTTTTTCTTTTCTGGTCCATCGCTTATATATATATCAACTACAGTATTTTCTTCTAATTCTGTTCCACTTTCATAGCTTTGCCATATAACTATACCTTTTGGAACTTCATCATTAAATTGAGGCTCAACTTTGCCTAATACCAGTCTATTTGCTACTATTGCCCTTTTAGCTTCAGTTTCATTCATTCCAACTAATTTAGGCATAATAGTCATTTTCTTTTCTGGACCCTGACTCACAACTAATTTCACTTTGGTTCCTTCTTTTACTTCTTCATAAGGCTCAGGATCTTGACTTATAACTATATTCCTAGGAATTTTGTCATCATTTCTAAATTCAACATCTTCATCTAAATTTCTTTCTTTTAACAATAAGCTAGCTTCATTGATATCTTTATTTATCAAATTTGGAACTTTAGCTAGTTTTCCACCTTTACTTACCTTCACTTTAATTGGATAATTCTTCTTAACAACTGTACCTGGTTCTTCACTTTGATAAACAATCTTATTTTCTTCAAATTCGCTATTATATACTGTATCTTCTATCTCAAATTTAAGACCCATTCCTTCAATTTCTTCTCTAGCTTTATCCACATCCCATCCTACAATGTTTGGAACTGTTATCTCATTTGATGAAAAAACATCTTTAAATTTATAAATTCCAAAAAATAACCCCGTTGCCAATAAAAAAGCTAGAAATACTGCCCAAAAAACTGCCTTTTTTCCTCCATTGTTGTTACTTTTATTGGCTTTCTTTTTCTTTGGTCTAGTTCTCATTTCTTCATTTTCTCCTTCATCTTTAACTATAGGTATAATCCTAGTAGTAGAATCAAGTGTATTTGTGTCATCTACAAAATTCATATCTTCCTTAGAATATTTTACTTTTCTCAAATCTTTTAAGAGTTCGCTAGCATTTTGATATCTTTCATTTTGATTTTTCCTAACGCATTTCATTATTATATGTTCAATATTTTTAGGCACACTACTATCAATTGTCGTAGGTGGTACAATTTCTTCTTGTACATGTTTTAGTGCCACTGATATAGGACTTTCACCTTCAAATGGTACTTTCCCAGTTATCATTTCATACATCACTATTCCAAGAGAATAAATATCAGATTTTTCATCTGTAAATCTCCCTCTAGCTTGTTCTGGAGAAAAATAGTGTACAGAACCAATTACAGTAGAAGTATTAGTCATAGTACTCGCATTAGCAGCCCTTGCAATGCCAAAATCAGTAACTTTAATTCTACCATCTTGTGTAACCATAATATTGTGAGGTTTTATATCTCTATGGACTATATGGTTTCTATGTGCATGTTCCAATGCTTCTGCAATTTGGATTGAATAGTCTATTGTTTCTTTAGCAGTCAATTTTCCATTTTCATCAATAACTTCCTTTAAAGTTCTTCCATCTATATATTCCATAACAATATAATAAATATCATCTTCCATGCCAACATCATAAATACTCACAATATTAGGATGTGATAAACTGGCAGCAGCTTGAGATTCCCGTCTAAACTTATTTATAAATTCTTCATCATTTATAAACTCCTCCCTTAATACTTTTATGGCAACGTATCTATTAAGCAATCTACATCTAGCCTTATATACTACAGCCATTCCTCCGCCACCAATTTTTTCAATTATTTCATAACGTCCACCTAAAACTTTTCCGATCATTTCATCACCCCAATTCATACAATTTTAATAACTATTGCTGTTATATTATCCAGTCCACCCAAATCGTTAGCTCTTTTTATTAGATTATTGCATAGCTGTTGCATATTGTCTTCAGATAATAATAAGTTTTTGATCTCATCTTCTTTAATCATACTAGTTAATCCATCAGTACACATTAAAACTATATCATTATTTTTTATTTTCACAAACTTAATATCAATATCTATTTCTTCACTTGTCCCTACTGCTCTAGTTATAATATTTCTCTGTGGATGATATTGAGCCTCTTCTTTACTTATACTACCCTTCTTGACTAACTCTGCTACAAGAGAATGGTCATCTGTTAATTGCAAAAGTTCATTGTCTCTAATTAAATAAGCTCGACTATCACCAACGTGCCCAATGAAAATTTTATCATTTAAAAAATATGCCATAGTCAATGTTGTACCCATTCCATTGAATTGTTCATTGCTTATAGCTCTCTTATATATTTTCTCATTTGCTTCATAGATAGACTCCTTAATAAAAGATATTAGATTTTCTTCATTGTCTAATAAATTTTGCTTCCTTTTATCAAGAAAAAAATCTCTAACTATTTCTACCGCCATACAACTAGCTATTTCACCAGCTTTATGACCTCCCATCCCATCTGCTACTATAAACAATGGAAAATCCCTTCTCTGCGAATAAAAATAAGAATCTTGATTATTTTCCCTAGTTTTCCCTATGTCTGAACAAACACCTATTTGCATACCATCACCTCACTAAATAAATTGATCCTAAACATGATCTCCTTTACTTATATATTTTCTCCTCAATTGTCCACAGGCAGCATTTATATCTGACCCCATTTCTCTTCTTATAGTTACTGGAATCCCATTTTTAGATAATTCTCTTTTGAACATTTCTATAGTATTTTTGTTAACCTTGTCTTTAGCAAATTCTTCAATTGGATTTAAGGAAATCAAATTTATATGGCAAAGAAGTCCTTTTAGTATTCTACTTAATTCGTTTAAATCCTCTTTTCTATCATTTATTCCTTTAATTAAAGTATATTCAAAAGTTATCCTTCTATTGTTCTTATCTATATAATATCTACAGGCATCTAGAAGTTCATCTAATGAATAAACTCTTGCTATAGGCATTATTTTTTTCCTTTCTTCATTAAAAGGTGAATGAAGAGAAATAGATAATGTAATTGGCAACTCTTCTTCTGCCAATTTGTATATCTTAGGCACTAACCCACAAGTAGACAATGTAATATTTCTATAGCTGAAATTTTGACCATTTTCATCATGCAATATGCTTAAAAATTTAATTACATTTTCATAATTATCTAAAGGTTCACCGCTTCCCATTAAAACAATATTGCTTAATTTTATATCTAAATCATTCTGTATATTATATACTTGACTAAGTATTTCTCCAGAGCTTAAATTTCTTATAAGTCCGCCTTTTGTAGAAGCACAAAAGGCACATCCCATCTTACATCCTACTTGAGTTGATATGCAGGCAGTTGTTCCATGTCTATATTCCATGACAACACTTTCAATTATATTGCCATCCTCCAATTGAAACAAATATTTTTTTGTATTGTCAATATTTGAATCATATCTTTCAGCAATAGAAGTACAACTTATATTGAAATTTTTATTCAGCTTGTCCCTAAGACCTTTAGATAAGACAGTTATATCATCTATAGAATTTGCCATGTTTTGGTGTATAAATTTAAAAGTTTGTATCGCTCTATATTCCTTTTCTCCCATTTCAACAAATATTGATTTCATTTCATCTAAGGAAAAAGACTTTAAATCTTTATAGTACAAAAAACCCCTCCTAACTTTTTCTTAATTTAATATTATATCACAGTCAATAAAAATTTATCTATAATTCTTTGAAAGTTTGGCTATGAAAAAGCCATCAGTACCATGAATATGTGGAAATAGCTCAATATAACCATTCTTAGCCATACTCATACTTTCCTTTGAATCCAATAAATTCTCAAAACTAATCAATTTAAAGCCATCATTTTCGCTAATAAATCTACCTATAATATCTATATTTTCTTCTCTTTCTATACTACAAGTACTATAAACCAGTATTCCCCCAGACCTTAAATATTTGCTAGCATTTTTTAATATCTTATACTGAATATCACTCATATTTGAAATATCATTTTCTGTTCTATTCCATTTTATTTCTGGTTTCCTTCTTAACATTCCCAATCCAGTACATGGTGCATCTATAAGTACATAGTCCACTTTATCAATTAAATTTTCATCTAATTTCATAGAATCAAATTTTTCTGTCTTAATAATATCTATTCCAAGTCTATTTGAGTTTTCCTGAACTAATTTTAGTTTATGTTCATAAATATCTCTAGCTAAAATTTCCCCATTGTTATTCATTTTTTGAGCAATATGAGTAGTTTTACCTCCTGGAGCACTACACAAATCCAAAACCAAACTACCTTCTTTGGGATCTAAAATTTGAGATACAAGCATACTACTCTCATCTTGCACAATAAAAAAACCATTTCTGAACTCTTCAGTATCTATAACCCCTTGTGGATTTTCTATTATTAATCCATCGCTAGCATATTTAGTATTAGAAACAATATAACCCTTGCTCTCTAGGAGAGATTTTAATTCTTCTCTTTTTATTTTCAATGTATTGACTCTTATATTTAATTTAGGTCTAGTATTGTTGGCTTTACATAAATCCTCCGTAAATTCTTCTCCGAATTCCTCTAGCCATCTATTTATCATCCATTCTGGGTGTGAATATTTTATCTTTAAATATTCTTTTTTATCTTCTAAATCTATTTCTCTAAAGATATTTTTATTTCTAGATACATTCCTAAGTAAACCATTTACGTACTTCACAGAACCACTATGAGAATATTTTTTTGCTAATTTAACAGATTCATTAACCGCTGCACTATCTGGAATTTTATCCATAAGTGCAATTTGATATACCCCAATTCTCAATATTTCTAATACAATTGGCTCAATTTTTTTTAATTTAACCTTTGAAAATTTTTTTATTACCCAATCTAAATACAATCTATTTTCTAATACACCATATACCAATTCTCTAACAAAATTTTCATCTAATTTACTCAATTTTTCTCTTCCAATTTTATTTAGAGCAATATTCGAATATGCACCTTTTTCATCTATTTCTACTAATATATTTAAAGCAACTTCTCTAGCATTTCTTGTCATTTCATTCCCTCCAAAAACATTATACACAAATATAACAAAAAAATAAGGGGGCAAATCCCCCTTTAATCTCTTCTATTTGATAATGAAATAAGTCTTAAAAGCTGACCTATTGCTACCAATGTTGCTGCTACATAAGTCAATGCAGCTGCCTTTAGAACTTTTTTTGCAGGACCTATTTCATTTGCAGACACAATTCCAGATTCTAATTGTACCAAAGCCCGATTGCTTGCATTAAATTCTACCGGCAATGTAACAACTTGAAAAAGAACTATACCTAAATACAACAGTATCCCTACTTCTAGCAATAATGGGCTTATTACAAAGCCTAGAAAAATAAAAATCCATACAAATCGTGCCCCAATACTAGCAATAGGTGCAATGTTGTTTCTCAATATTAATGGAAAATAACCTTCTCCATGCTGAATAGCATGACCTACCTCATGAGCAGCTACACTTAATGCAGCTATTGAAGTTCCATTATATACATCATAAGATAATCTAATAACTTTAGTTCTAGGATCATAGTGATCTGTAAGTTGTCCTCCAGCTTGTTCTATTCTTACATCATATAGACCATTTCGATCTAATATCATTCTAGCAACTTCTCTACCCGTATATCCTGAATAACTAGGCACTCTAAGATATTTACTAAAAGTATTGTTTACTTTAGCTTGTGCATATAAAGACAATATTAATGCTGGAATGAGCAAATACAAATAAGTTCCCGATCCACCATAATAATATCCACCATACATATGAAAAACCTCCTTCACAGGCTATTTATATAAAATACTATTTAAGTATTGTACCTTCTTCAATAGTATTTCCTCTAATATATTCTTCAACCCTTAATTTCTTTTTACCAGGAAATTGTAATTCCTCAATCACAATAGTTGAGTCACTACAGTTCACAAATACACCTTCATTAGAAACTTTAACTATTTCACCATTTTCTCCATCTTTGTATTTATCAATTATACTGACTTCATGGATTTTAATGTTTAATCCATTATAAAATGTATAAGCAAAAGGCCAAGGTTTTAGGCCTCTAACAAGATTTCTTATATTCTTACCTGATTCATTCCAATTAATTTTACCCATTTTTTTATCTAACATAGGTGCATATGTGGACTTTGAATGGTCTTGTTTAATGGCTACTATTTTTTCATCTACTATCCCAATCAATCCTTCAACAATGAGTTCCCCACCAAGTCTTGAAAGTTTATCATGAATTGTTATGGAATCATCGGTTTCAGTTATTGGTATGCTTTTCTGTAAAAGAATATCTCCACAATCTAATCCTTCTTCCATTTTCATTATAGTTATTCCTGTTTCAGCTTCACCATTTATTATTGCCCAATTTATCGGAGCTGCACCTCTATATTTAGGCAACAATGAAGCATGTATATTTATGCAACCATATTTAGGTATTGAAAGTATCTCGCTTTTAAGAATTTGTCCATAAGCTGCCACAACTATAAAATCTGGATTTGCGTTCTTTATTATTTGAACGCATTCTTCACAATTTATTTTTTTAGGTTGATATACATTTAAATTCAATCCTTGAGCTTTTTCCTTTACTGGAGTAGGCAATAGTTTTTTACCTCTCCCCTTCGGTTTATCCTCTTGAGAAATAACCAATGGGATATTAAAACCTACATTAAATAATGCTTCCAACGGATATACAGCAAAATCAGGCGTTCCCATATATACTATATTCATCTCAAACACTCCTACTCTTCTTTTATCATTTTATCAATAAAAAGTATTCCATCTAAATGATCTATTTCATGACAAAGAGCTCTTGCTAAAAGGCCAGTTCCTTCAATTATCTTTTCATTTCCATCTATATCAAAATATTTAACTTTAACTTTTTCAGGTCTTATTACCTTGCCTGAACTTCCAGGTATACTTAAGCATCCTTCGAAATCTATATTTTCTCCTTCAGTTTCAAGTATCTCTGGATTAACTAATTTCAATAGTCCTTCACCTACATCTATGACTACAGCTTTTCTTAAAATTCCTACTTGAGGTGCAGCTAAACCTACACCTTCACTTTTGTACATAGTTTCAGCCATATCATCTAATAAAGTTTTTATCCTATCATTTATATCAGTTATTTCTCTTGATTTTTTCCTCAGTATAGGATCTTCTAAGTACCTTATTTGTCTTATTGCCATATTTTATTCCCCCTACAATATAGAATTTGGATTTACATCTATATTAAATTTTACACCTTTATAATGCTTACTTTCACTGTTGTCTATACATACCCTTTTTATAATGCCTTTTAACATATCTAGATCACTTTTATTGCATTTAAAAAGTATTTGCCATCTATAATTATTTTTGAGTTTTTCCAATGGTGCAGGATTTGGGCCAAATATATTTTTTACTAAATCATATCTAGATTCTTTTTCTAATTGGTTTAAAATATCACTATACAGCTCTTTAGTAGAATTTATAACTTTTTCCTCTTCTGGACCATATATAACTATATTTAATATATCAATAAAAGGTGGATAGTTAAACTCTTTTCTCATCATTATTTCAGTTTCATAAAATTCATTATATTTATAGTTTTTAGCCATTTGTATACTAAAATGGCTTGGATTATATGTTTGAACTATAACCCTTCCCTCAAAATCTCCTCTTCCTGCTCGACCACCTACTTGAGTTAAAAGTTGAAATGTTCTTTCTGCTGATCTAAAATCAGGTAAATTCAAGCTAGTATCAGCGGCTATAATTCCTACTAATGTAACCAATGGAAAATCCAAACCCTTAGTTATCATCTGAGTACCAATTAAAATGTCAATTTCTCCTTTTTTCATCCTATTTAGTATTTTAATATGACTGCCCTTTTTAGAAGTGGTATCTAAATCCATTCTCGCCACTCTAGCTTGAGGAAAATAGCTTTTTATAGTCTCCTCAATTTTTTCAGTGCCAATCCCAAAATACTTTATATACTTGCTCCCACACTCAGGACAAATTTCAGGAGGTTTCAAACTCATTCCACAATAATGACATTTTAATTTGTTTTCTTTAAAATGATAAGTCATAGAAACATCACAATTATCGCATTTAACAACATAGCCACATTTCCTACAAGATACAAATGTTGAGTATCCTCTTCTATTTAAAAACAATATTATTTGCTTTTTGTCCTTTAAATTTTCCTCTATTGCCTTATATAATTCCACACTTAATATTGATTTGTTCCCTTTATCTAGTTCTTCCCTCATATCTATTATACTCATAGTGGGTAGATTTTTATTATTTATTCTTTCATCTAAAGTTAAAAGCTTTATTTCACTTGATTTAGTTCTATAGTAAGTTTCCACAGAAGGAGTAGCTGTCCCCAAAACTAAAGAAGCACCTTCAATTTCACATCTCTTTTCTGCAACTTCAATGGCATTATATTTAGGATTCATACTGGACTTATAGCTATTTTCATGTTCCTCATCTATTATAATAATACCTAAATTGTTAAAAGGCGCAAACACAGCACTTCTAGCTCCAACTGCAATCTTAACTTTACCTTCTTTTATTCTTCTCCATTCATCAAATCTTTCTCCATTAGAAAGTTTACTATGTAACACTGCTACATTATCTCCAAATCTTCCCACAAATCTTTCAACCGTTTGAGGCGTTAAAGATATTTCTGGAACCAATACTATTGCTTGTTTTCCACTTGCAATTATTTTTTCAATCAATTGCAAATAAACTTCTGTTTTCCCACTACCAGTAACACCATGAATTAAAAACTTATTGCATTTTCCATTCTTTATATCCCCATAAATAGTTTCAACACAATATCTTTGTTTTCCCGTAAGCTCATGCTTGTTATACTTGCAAATATCATCAGGAATAGGATCTCTTAAAACTTCCTTTTCATAAATCACTACTTTTCCTTTTTTCTCTAATGTTTTCACAACACTTAACGAAGTATCAGTTCTTTTTAAAAGTTCCTTCATCGAAATTTCATCTATATCATATAGAAATTCTAAAATCTGAATTTGCTTATTAGCTCTTTTGTCTATATCTAAAAGTAGTTCATCAAGCAAAACTTCTCTATTGCACAGATGAACATATTTTTCATACTTTTTCTTGATTTTAGTATCTATTTCCAATGTAGTTCTTATAAAACCTTTTTTTTCTAATAAAATGATTTTTTTCCTCAAATTTTTATCTTTAATTAACTTTTTTAAATTTTCAAAGCTAATTCCATCATTTTGGCTTAGTATACTGAGAATTTCACTTTCTTTTGATCCTAACTCATCTATATTTTCTTTCCATCCATCCTCAAGACTTATATAGGTATTTATTTCTTTAATATTTCCAGGTGGCAACACAAGACGAAATGCATCTAAATATGATGATAAATAATAATCCCTCATCCAAAAACTTAAATCTATCATCTCTTTAGAAATAATAGGCTTATCATCAAGTACGTCTTCAATATATTTCAATTTAGTAGACTCTTTTGTATATTCTTCTATATTTATTACAATTCCTTTAATGAGTCGATTTCCCATGCCAAAAGGGACTACAACTCTCATTCCTTCTCTCAGATCCTCCAGCATTTCTTCTTTTATCAAATAAGTATATGGTTTGTCCGTATTTGAAGTTTTGTTGTCCACAATAACTTGAGCAATAAATTTATTCATTATTACCAATCCTTTTCATTATTAAAAACTAAAAGCTAGATTGAGCCTTATCTAGCTTTTAGTTCAAAAGTTCTACGACCTTATCTAAAATAATATTTGCCAGCTCATCTTTGCTCATCAATGGGTACTCAAAAACTTTACCACTTTTATCGATTATATTGACAATATTGGTATTTGTTCTAAAGCCAGCACCTTCTTTAGATACATCATTTGCTACTATAAAATCAAAATTCTTTTTTGCCATTTTTTCTTTAGCATATTCTATTAAATTGTTTGTTTCTGCTGCAAACCCTACCATTATTTTTTCACCTTTTATCTTTCCGAAATGCATAGCTATATCTGGATTTCTTACAAATCTCAACTCTAAAGCTTCTTCGCCTTTCTTTATCTTTTTATCACTCACAATTTCAGGTCTATAATCCAATGGAGCTGCAGCTTTAATTAAAACATGGCAATCATCAAATTCTTTTTCAATAGCATTAAGCATTTCTCTTGTTGTATTTATATTGACTACTTTTACTCCGCTAGGTGGACAAAGATTAGTAGGACCAGTGATCAAAACCACATCACCACCTCTATTTTTAGCCATTTTAGCAAGAGCATATCCCATTTTCCCACTTGAAAAATTCGTCATATATCTTACAGGATCAAGAGGTTCTATAGTTGGTCCAGCAGTTATAACGATTTTTTTGCCCTTTAAATCTTTATCATAAAAAGAATTTTTCAGATATTCAACTATCTCTGCTGGCTCAGCCATCCTACCTTCTCCATAAGTTCCACAAGCAAGTAATCCTACATTAGCATTTATAAACTCATATCCATAAGCCTTTAACTTCTCCATATTCTCTTTTACAATAGGATTCATATACATATGGGTATTCATTGAAGGAGCAAATATAACTTTAGCCTTTGTTGCCATAACTACTGTAGTCAACATATCATCTGCTATTCCATTTGCAATTTTCCCTATTACATTGGCAGTAGCAGGTGCTATTAAAACCAAATCTGCCTTTTCTGCTAAAGAAATATGTTCAACTTCCCAAGTTTTTGGTTCTTCAAACATATCTACATTCACAAAGTTTTGAGACAAAGTTTGAAATGTCAATGGAGCAACAAAATTTGTGGCTGATTTGGTCATTATTACATTTACATTTGCATTTAACTTTTTTAATCTACTTACCACATCTACTACTTTATACGCTGCTATTCCTCCACTTACACAAACTAATATATTCTTTCCTTCTAACAACATTTCACATCACCTACTTAAGTCCTTTTATATCAGGTCTTCTATATGTTATTTTGCCCTGTCTTATTTCTTCAATAGCAATGCTTACAGGTTTGTTTAAATCTGTGTCTATATATGGTTTTGCACCATCGACCAACTGTCTAGCCCTCTTTGAAGCAAGCATGACTAATGTATATCTACTATCTGCTTTTTTAGTTAATTCATTAACTGAAGGATACATGTAAAAAACCTCCTATGCTAATATTTTTTTTATTAATTCTTTTTGTCTTATAGTTTTACATTTTTCTGCCATTATAATCGATTCAATCTTTTCGACAGCAGCTATGACTTCATCATTTATAACCATATACTCATATTCTTTTATATATTCCAATTCTTTAAAAGCATTTTCATATCTTTTCTCAATATCACTTTCACTTTCCGTCCCTCTTCCAACAATTCTATTTTTCAACTCTTCCATAGAAGGTGGAACTATAAATATAAGTATCGCTTCTGGATACATTTTTTTTATTTGGATTGCACCTTGTACATCAATTTCAAGAAGTATATTTTCTCCATTTTTCAACTTATCTAAAACAAATTTTTTAGGTGTACCATAAAAATTTCCATGAACATTGGCATATTCAATGAATTCATCATTTTGAACCATAGCATCAAATTGTTCTTTATCAATAAAAAAATAATTAACTCCCTCAACTTCTCCATTCCTTGGCTTCCTAGTAGTAGCAGAAATTGATATGATAATGTCTTTATTTCTTCCAAGAAGCTCCTTACATATTGTCCCTTTTCCACACCCTGATGGCCCAGATACTACAACTAGTAGTCCTTCTTCCAATTTTATTCCTCCCTCTAATTTAGATCTATATCCATAGCATCTTTGCTATTCAATCTATGAGCTACAGTTTCTGGTTGAACTGCAGAAAGTATAATATGATCACTATCAGTGATAATTACCGCTCTAGTTCTACGCCCATATGTAGCATCTATTAACATGCCTCTGTCTCTAGCTTCTTGGATCATTCTCTTTATAGGTGCTGACTCCGGACTTACAATAGCAATTATTCGATTTGCTGACACAATATTTCCAAATCCTATATTAATAAGTTTAATATTCATTTCTTATCCCTCCTGTTACTCTACATTTTGAATTTGTTCTCTTACCTTTTCTAGTTCACTCTTTACTTCCACTACAGTTTTTCCTATCTCTATATCACTAGACTTAGAACCAATTGTATTTATTTCCCTGTTCATTTCTTGTATCAAAAAATCTAATTTTCTTCCTACTGGCTCTATACTATCAAGACATTCAAGGAGCTGATTTATATGACTATAAAGTCTTACAATTTCTTCAGTAATACTGCTTTTATCTGCATAAAAAGCAATTTCATTGGCAAGCTTACTTTCATCTAATTTATACTCATTATCTAGTAGCTCTTCTACTCTTTCTTTCAACTTTTCCTTGTACTCCAACACAACTATGGGAGCTCTTTTCTCAATAGATTCTATCATTTTCTTTATTTTTAAAGTTCTTTCCCTAATATCCTTAGAAAGTTCATAGCCTTCTCGAGTTCTCATTTCAAACACATTATCTAAAGCTTCTTCTAGAGCTTTTTCTAAACACAACCAAATTTCATTTTCATCATCTTCTAATCTCTCTGCCTTTACAATATCCGGCATCTTTATTATGTGTTCAATATTTACACTCTCATCAGGAAATAATTCATTTGTCATCTCATCTAGAGCTTTTTTATATGCTCTAGCCAAAGGAACATTTACTCTTACATCAATATTTCTATCATCTTCATATTCCAATGATATATATACTTCAACTCTTCCCCTATTTATCTTCTCTCTTATAACTTTTTTTACATTTTCTTCTACATAATTTATATGTTTAGGCATTTTTATTATTATATCATTGTATCTATGGTTTAGAGTTTTCACTTCTACAGTGAAATTATGTACTCCATCAGTATTCTCACTTCTACCAAACCCTGTCATGCTTTTTATCATATATTTCATCCTCTCAATGCTATTTTAGTAAATTCTATCACATTCACATTTATTATCAAGCCAATTTATATTACCAATTATATTACTAATGATTGAATTATTCCATGTTTTATTACAAAATATTAAAAAAATTTCCCTAAAAGAGTTTTTGTTTATTTATTCAGGATTAAATGCTATACTTAACTTAAGAAAAAATATTGGAGGAATGCAAATGTCTTTTGATGGAATAGTAACAAGAGCTGTAATAAACGAATTAGAAACTTCCATTGTAGGTGGTAAAATAACTAAAATCTATCAGCAAGAAAAAGATGAAATTCTTATACACATTCATAACCTAGGTAAAAATTATAGACTTATTCTTTCTGCTAGTAGCAACAATCCTCGTATTTATTTAACCAACTATTCAAAAAAAAATCCAGATACACCACCTGTATTCTGCATGCTATTGAGAAAACATCTAACAAATGGCATAATAACTGAAATAAATCAGTATGAATTAGATAGAATAGTAATGATTGATATAAAATGCCTCGACGAAATGGGAGAAATAAATACAAAACAACTAATAATAGAAATAATGGGCAAACATAGCAATATAATTCTCGTAGATAAATTCTCCAGAACTATAGTAGATTCTATAAAAAGAGTACCTTATGACATGAGTAGAGTAAGACAGGTACTACCTGGACTAAAATATGAATTTCCTCCTTCAAATGATAAAGTAAATCCTATCGATATTAACTTTGATACTTTTATCAAAATATATGATAAAGAAAATAAAAATACTCAAATATTTAAATTTTTATATACCAATTTTATTGGATTAAGTCCACTCATAAGTAGAGAAATATGCTATCGAGCTCATATAGATGAAAGAAAATCTATGGAATATTTGGATATAAACGAAAAAGAACTACTTTTCAAATCTCTTAAAGAATTAATGGAAGATATCAAATTCAAAAATTTTTCGCCAAATATTATTTTTCACAGTGAAAGAAATGAAATAATTGATTTTCATTCAATGAATATATCCCAATATAGTGACATGAATATAGAGCACAATGAATCTATGAGTTTTATTCTAGATAAATACTATCTAGAAAAAGATATATTAGATAGAATAAGCCAAAAATCACTTTCCATTAAAAAATCAATACAAGTAAAACTAGATAGGTCCATAAATAAATTAGCAAAACAAAAAGAAGAATTATTAGAAGCAAAAAAAAGAGAAAAATATAAAATTTATGGAGATTTAATTTCTGCAAATATATACAAAATATCAAAAGGAATGAATAGTATCCAATTGGAGAACTTTTACAGCGAAAATATGGAAAAAATTTCAGTTCCTTTAGATGTCAAATTATCGCCTTCAGAAAATGCTCAATATTATTATAAAAAATATGCCAAATTAAAAAACGCTTCTAAACTTCTAGAAAGTCAAATACCTCAAACACAAGAAGAAATTGATTATTTGGAAAATATCTTAATATCTATTGAAAATTGCACGGAAATTGAAGAATTAGAAGAAATAAAAGATGAACTGATAAATGAAGGATATATAAAAAATTCGTACAAAAACAAAAAGAAAAGTAGCAATAAAATATCTAAGCCGCATCACTTCTTATCTTCTGACAATTTTCATATATATGTAGGTAAGAACAATAAACAAAATGATTATCTAACATTAAAGTTTGCAGACAAAGAAGACTTATGGTTTCATACAAAAAATATACCTGGAAGCCATGTAATAATAAAAACAGAACACAAAAAAGTACCTGATACTACTTTATATGAAGCTGCATTATTAGCTGCTTTTTATAGTAAAGGAAGAAACTCACAAAATGTTCCTATTGATTATACTTATAAAAAAAATGTAAAAAAACCAAAAGGTTCAAAGCCAGGAATGGTAATATATGAAAATAACAATACTATCTATGTAAGTCCTAGCAAACAAGAAATTTTCACGATAAAAAAGGTAGAAGACTAGTCTTCTACCTTTTTTCATTTATTATTACTTGATTCATTTCGTCTATTTCCTCAAATTGCACGCTGACTATTTCATTCTTTGATGTAGGAACATTCTTCCCAACATAATCTGGCCTTATAGGAAACTCTCTATGACCTCTATCAATCAAAACAGCTAACTGAACTTTTTGAGGCCTTCCTTTATCTACAATTGCATCTAATGCAGCTCTAACCGTTCGTCCTGTAAATATTACATCATCAACAAGAACTACTATTTTATTGTTTATATCTATATTGAAATAATCGTTATTGATTATAGGATTCGAGTCTAGCTCTGTTAAATCATCTCTATACAATGTTATATCCAATGTCACAACAGGTATCCTTATTCCTTCAATTTCGAATATTTTTTTTGAAATCCTTTCTGCAAAAGGAACTCCTCTAGTCTTTATTCCCACTAATATCAAATTTTCAGTTCCTTTATTTCTTTCCAATATTTCATTAGCTATTCTCGTAATCGCTCTTTCAATAGCTTTTTCATCTAAAATAACAGCCTTAGTTTTCAATACCTTCACCCCTACTTATTGTTTTTTAAAATATCAAGAACTTTAACAAAATAATCTGGCAAATTTGACTCAAATCTCATATATTCTTGTGTTCTTGGATGTATAAGCTCTAATTTCTTTGCATGAAGCAATTGACCTTGCAAATCAAACTTATTTTTGTACTTTGAATATACAAAATCTCCAACTACAGGATGATTTATATATGCCATGTGAACTCTTATTTGATGTGTTCTACCTGTTTCCAATTGGGCTTTAACCAATGTGTAATCTCCAAATCTTTCCAATACTTCAAAATGAGTTATTGCTTCCTTGCTATTCTTTGCTGTAACAGCCATTTTTTTTCTATCAATCGGATGTCTCCCTATAGGTTCATTTATAGTACCTTTATCTTCTTTAATATTCCCATGAACTAATGCAATATAAATTCTAACAATATTGTGCTTTTTTAGCTCTTCAGAAAGTATTCTATGTGTAAAATCATTTTTAGCAATTACAAGTAATCCCGATGTATCCTTGTCTATTCTATGTACTATACCCGGTCTTATAATCCCATTTATAGTAGATAAATTATCAAAATGGTATAAAAGAGCATTTACTAGAGTACCCGAATAATTTCCCGGCGCTGGATGAACTACCATTCCTTGAGGTTTATTAATGACTGCAATATCTTCATCTTCATAAACAATATCAAGTGGTATATTCTCAGGAACTATTTCTAGTCTTTTAGGTTCTGGCAATTCAACTAATATATAATCTCCTTCTTTGACTAAATATTTTGATTTGACGCACTTTCCATTTACTTTAATTAAATTTTCTTCAATTAATTTTTGAATATAACTTCTCGAAATTTCATTTAATTCTTTAGCTAAATATGCATCTATTCTCTCATTATCTTCTTCGCTAACATATATTTCAACAATATCCATTTTATCCTCCATCAAACTTCGTATTTGTTAAAAAGTACCATGATTACGATTAAAATAGTAGATATAACTATAAAACTATCTGCCAAATTAAATACTGGAAAATAATAACCATTGCTGAACCTCACCGATATAAAATCTATTACATATCCAAATCTTATTCTATCTATAAGATTTCCAACAGCCCCAGCTATTAGCATTACCAGTGAGACTTTCATAAGTTTAGATAAGTGATAAAAATTATTTTTCAAAAAAATTATTACCCAAAATATAACCGCTGCCGTTATAATTACAAAGAATATTTTTTTATTTTGAAGTATACCAAAAGCTGCTCCACGATTTTCCACATAAGCAAAACTCAAAAAATTCTTAATCAATACTAAAGACTCACCCGATTTTAGATATTTTACAGCTGCTTGTTTTGAAATTTGATCTAATAAAATTATTAATATAAAAATTCCATACAACAAATCTTTTTTCCTCCTCGTATAATAAATTACATATATTATTCTAATCTATTAAACTATTTATTACAAGAAAAAAGCTAGTTATATTTAACTAGCTAATTAAAGAGTATCCTTATAATATTCTTCTGATATTTTTTCTACATCTTCAACAATACCATCTTCTAAATCATCATATATTCCTTGATTATCTCCTGTAGAATCAGAAGGATCATCTTTAACCATATTAAATCTTGCTACTGCTTGATAACTGTCTTCTCTATCAAATTCTATTCCTTCATTTTTTAGTTCATCGATGTGACTTTTGGAAAAAGGTAAAGGCCTATCCTCTTCTTCAGGTCTAAAACTCATTTTCTTTTCTAAAGGTATTCTTTTTTTAGAACAATCTATACAAAGTTTAGCATAGGGTATCAATTCCAATCTATTGAAATCTATTTCTTTGCCACAGACCTTACAAATTCCATAATTACCTTCATCTATATTTCTAAGTGATTCTTCTATTTCATAAATAGTATCATTATTTTTATTTTTTAGTCCCATATCATGTTCTTTCATGAACATTTCTGTTCCTAAATCTGCTGGGTGATTGTCATAAGAAGAAAGTTCACTTGAATATTCCTCCATTGACTCAGAAAAATTGTTTTCCATTTTATTTAAAATTTCTTCAACCTTTGCTCTTTCTTTAAACAATAAATCTCTAAAATGAGCAAGTTTTTTCTTCTCCATTATCTGCCTCCTTCTAAAGATTTTACTTTCTATTTAAACTAATGCAAAAGCTACTCAGTGATACTATTCCCACTTTAAATAAAATAATACTGAGTTGATATCTCGTTTAATATATAAAAAACCTCCCTAACATATTTCGATTATGTAATATAGTAGGGAGATTTTTTACTTTTTATATATTCATATTCTTTAGTCTTTTAATTTCATTTACTAAAATTTCAAACTCATAAAAATTAAGAGATTGAAAACCGTCAGAAAGTGCCTTTTC
This sequence comes from Sporanaerobacter sp., assembly GCF_047830725.1. Lineage (NCBI taxonomy): Bacteria > Bacillati > Bacillota > Tissierellia > Tissierellales > Sporanaerobacteraceae > Sporanaerobacter > Sporanaerobacter sp. The sequence goes on from NZ_CP181252.1 coordinate 2,225,638, forward strand.
AGGATTTGGGTGGATTTCTATCATAACTCCATCTGCACCAATGGCCAACGCAGCTTTAGTAGCAGGTAATATCAATTCTCTTCTGCCCGTACCATGACTTGGATCAACTATTATAGGATATTCTGACAATGATTTAATTGTTGGTACACTTACCAAATCTAATGTATTTCTAGTGTATTTTTCAAAAGTTCTTATTCCTCTCTCACATAATATAATATTTTCATTTCCTTCCATACTTATATATTCACAAGCCTTAAGCCATTCCTCAATCGAAGAACTCATACCCCTTTTTAAGAGTATAGGCTTATCAGTCTTACCCACTTCTTTTAGTAGTGGAAAATTTTGCATATTTCTCGAGCCGATTTGAATGATATCTATATAATTATATGCCCTTTCAACATCTCTAGGATCTAAAATTTCTGATACTATTTTCATTTCATATTTATCTTTTATATTTTTTAATATTTCAAGTCCTTCAAATCCTAAACCTTGAAAATCATTTGGATCAGTTCGAGGTTTAAAAGCTCCCCCTCTCAAAACCTTTATCCCAAGTGCACTTAAAAATTTCCCTATGGATTCCATTTGTTCTTCACTTTCTACAGAACACGGTCCTGCAACAATTGTGAAATTATCTCCGCCAAATTTAACTCCATCCCCTATATCAATAATTTTTGTCATAACAAATTCCTCCAAAAATAGTTTTACATATATTATTTATATTATTTCTTCGATATTGTCAAGGATTTTAAAAAATGGAGGCTATGCCCCCATATCATCTGTTCTATCAATCTCTTCTATTGCTATTCCTTTTTCAATCTCATCAGATTCTTTTGATGAAGCACTTTCTATTTCATTGTAATAATCATCCAATGTAGACAATTGAGCTTCTATCAAGGATTTAAATCTAGTCTTAAAAATATATATCTCTTTTCTTAAACTCTCATATTCTTCTTGAATTTTTATTACTTCATCATGAGCATTTTCTATTATTCTTCTAGATTTTTCTTCTGCTTCCATTATAATTAAATCCGCTTTTTGCTTTGCCGTATTTGTCACTTCTTCAGCTGTTCCTTGAGCTACTACCAATGTATTTTTCAATGTATCCTCAAGATTGTTGTATTGTTTTAACTGATCATTTAAAATTGTAATTTTTTCTTTTAATTCAATATTTTCCTTATAAAGCTTTTCATAATCAACAATAATTTCGTCTAAAAAGCTATCCACTTCTGTTTCATTGTATCCTCTAAAAGATTTATTAAAATCTTTGTTCTGTATGTCTAAAGGTGTAAGCATTCCCTTCACTCCATTTATTTAAATATTCTAATACCAACTTTCAATCTATCCTTTTTAGTTGTGCCAAATATTGAATATAAAACAAATCTTCCATAACCTCTAACTGAAACAATATCGCCTTCTTTTAGTTCAAAAAAAGGCTTTTTTATTGGCTCCCAATTAACTTTTACTTTACCATTTTTAATAATATTTAAACTATCATTTCTAGATAAATTAAAACTACTACTTATAGTTGCATCTAACCTTAAAGAAGAGACATTAACTATCAACTCTTTATATTTCTCAATTCCTTCTTTTAGAGTATCTCTATTTATATATTCAATATTTATATTATTGTTCCCAACTTTTCTTAAATTAAATAAAATATAGTCAGAAATATCACTACTTACTATTATTTGAACATTGTCCTCATGTATTAAAATATCTCCAATTTTTCCCCTCATTATTCCTAATCCCAATAAAGAACCTAAAAAATCCTTGTGCCTTAATCCTTCGATATTCCCACTTATAGACAATGGAGCAATAGGGCTTTCTTTTAAATCAAATCCCATATAATTGGGATAAATTATGAGAATCTTTCTTTCGGCATTAGAAAGGCCACCATCCTCTATATAAGATATATGTTCAAACCTATTTAAAATAGATTTAGCAAGTCTCACCTCATAGGGATCTAAAAAATCCGTAGCTTGAACTATATGTCTATCTTCAACTATTTCTATCTTATCTAAGACTCTTCTCATATTCATTACTTCATCTTTATCTTTTATGTGAGAAATATACTGTTCTTTGTTATTAATCATCTTATCACCATATTAAAAAATAATAATTTTTAAAATATAAATAATCAAATTCATAAACAATAATGCAAGTAATGGTGAAAAATCTAAAAAACCTGTATCTATTCCTAATCTTTCCAAAATCATGCTACAAGGCCTTAAAATAGGCTCTGTAACATCATATATAAACCTACTAAATCCACTTCTATAATCTATTGGTAAAAATGATAAAAATATTCTAATGAAAATAAAAACTTCAATTATATCAAATAATATATTTATAGCCTTATAAAAAACAATCATAATTTTTCCCCTTATTTATATTTTACCAAGTAAACAAACCTCTGCTTTTTATATCTTCTTTTAATTGCCCATCAATTTCAACATTATTTGGAGCAAGTATGAAAATGTCTTTTGTTACTTTATGAATATTTCCTTCAAGAGCATAAAGTCCACCATTTATGAAGTCAAATATTTGTTTTTTGCACTCTAATTCTAATTCTTCTAAATTTACAACAACAGTTTTTCTCATTTTTAAATCGTCTATTATCTTCGGAGCATCTTCATAATTTAAAGGTTCATGAACAACTAATTTCATATTCATATTGTTATGAATACTAACTACTTTGTTATTTACCTTTACAGACTGAGGTATATCTAAATCTTCTTCATCGTAATCATCATATTCTTCATATTCCTCATCTAAATCTTCCAACCCCATAAAATACTTAAATTTGTTCATAAAATTTGACATAATATTCCCCCCTTAATATACTCTTTTACCAAATATTGCGGTACCAATTCTTACAATGTTGGCTCCTTCCTCTATAGCCACTTTGTAATCATTAGTCATTCCCATAGAAAAATACTTCATTTCTAAATTTTCATAATTTCTCTTTTCTATTTCATAGCCTAAATTTCTTAAATCTCTAAAAACAAATCTTACTTCTTCTGGATTTTCTGAAAAAGGTGCTATTGTCATAAGACCTTTAATTCTAATATTTTTAAAATCTAGTATGGATTCAATAAATGGAATCACTTCTTCTTTTTTAAGACCAAATTTCGTCTCTTCTTCTGCTATATTTACTTGGATAAGCACATCTTTTATAATATTTTCTGATTCAGCCCTTTTATTTATCTCTTTTGCTAGTGACATTCTATCGAGTGAATGTATTAAGTCAACCTTATCTATAATATATTTTACCTTATTGGTCTGAAGATGTCCTATCATATGCCAATTGACATTTCCTTTTATTTTATCATATTTATCCATTATCTCTTGTACCTTATTCTCACCTATGTTCTCTAGGCCATAACTTATAGCTTCATTTATACTATCCACATCAACAGTTTTGGTGACTCCAACTAAAATAATATCGTCTTTGTTTCTTCCTGAAGCAATCAGTGCACTTTCAATATTCTCTTTTACTCTCAAAAAATTATCTCTTATACTAATTTTAAACACCCCCTCGTTGTCAGTCTATAATCTGTCCTTCCTTAGCCTTTCCACCAGTCAAAAGAATTTCATCAAATACTTTTATGGTTTTAATTTTTTTATCACTTCCTTCAATATCGATAAGATTATTATTGTTTCCCTTAGAAACAATAGCATATTCTTCATTTTGACCTAATATTTTAACTGGTCTAAATCTTATTATTCCACTAATATCTTTAATATAAACACCATTTAAACCATCTTTTTCACAAATAGCTTTTGTAGGAACCTTTAAGCCTTCATTCTTAGATTTAATTATCTTAACATCTACATTCCTCTTTTCATAATAATCATGAAAATGAGTATCAAGCCTAATTGCAACCAAGCCTTGTCCATTTTTAGGCTGTATTTTTATTATTCTGCCCTTTAGTTCTTCATCTCTGCCATCTAAACAAACCGAAAGCATATCTCCTTCTTTTAGAGACTTTATTTCTTTTATGTCATCAACATCTACTAGCAAATACCAATTGTAATTATCCATTATCTTAAATAGTGCATCCCCTACATTTACAACTGATTTATTTTTACTGACTTTAGTTTCTGCTTCTTTATCCCTTATATCTTCTAATGTGTAATTTAAAATATTTTTCCCACTATATATTTCTTCAAACCCATCAATCTTAAAGCTAACAATTCCCGCCTCTTGAGAAAAATAATTCACAGTACTATTTTGTATTTCCTTAGTTAACTCTTCTTTTTTCTTTCTTAAATTATCTAAACTCTGATTGGCAAGAGTGTTTTCACCTATAGCGTTGTTTTTCTTTCCTAACGAACAATATAGCTCTTCTTTCAATTGTGCAGTTTCATCATAATTCCCATTTATTATATTATCTTGAAGTTCCGCAATAACAAGTTCAGTATTCTTTTCAGATTTAATTTCATCTTTCTTTGCTATTTCTTTTTGCTTATTTACCTTTTCTATAGATTCTATCTTTTTATTTACTTCTTCTAGTTCACTTTCTAAAGAGGAATCCTCCTCTTTAAGTGATAACTCAGCTATTTTTGCTCCTACTTTAACTCTCTCTCCTTCATTTTTAAAAAAGCTTATTTCCCCATCTCCGTCAGCTCTATATACTCTTTCATTTCTAACTACAATTCCTAAAAAATGAACACTATCTTCTATAGTACCCTCTTCCACAAGGACAGTTTTTAAATTAGATGCATATAATGCTGGAACACTTCTAAATATCAAATAGATAAGAATAAAAGAAATAAACGCAGCTCTAATCCACTTTTTTCTCTTTCGTTTTTTATCTCTTTTTCCTTTTGACATATTATACCATCCTTCATGAATAATTAACCTTATATACTAATTCTCTATTTCTTCTATTTTTCCTTCAAAACTTTAAAATTTTTTTTAGGTCTTAAGACCCATTTTAAAATTTTAAAAAAACTTTCCATATTTACTTACAATTTTAAATTTAATGATATTATCAATATTTAACTTCCTTATCTTATCATCATGAGTAACCATGAGTATAGCTCTTTCCTTTTTCTTTGCTCCAATAACTATGCCCTCTAATTTTTGCTTGCCTTTTAGTACTACTTTTATTTCATCCCCTGACTTCACCTTGCACCCATCAAAAACAAATTCTTTCATATCAGCTTCATCAATATGTTCTTGAGTTATGGATTTTTTATTTATCAGAATAATATTGTTTTTAAGATATAGTTTTTCTTTAAGTACTGCAAATATATATCCAATGACACTGACCATAAATAACATAAGCAAAAAATACTTAATATATACTATCAATTGAATACCTCCATCTATATTAGTATTTATTATTATTAAGTATAACACATATCTACACTTACTTAAACCTACTTTACAAACACTTAATCCTAATATATAATATAATTATGTCATCGGGATGTAGCGCAGTATGGTAGCGCACAAGTCTGGGGGACTTGGGGTCGCTGGTTCAAATCCAGTCATCCCGACCATAAATAAGAGGATAGAAAATTAAAATTTTCTATCCTCTTATTTTTAAACTTTCCTTATCTATATTAGATTATAATACAGATGAGGCCTCCGCTTCCATCGTTTATTATTCTTTCTAGCGTTTTTCTAATCTTCCGTCTTACATCATCTGGCATCATATCAAGTTTTCCTTGTAGTTGTTCATTTACAAGATCATATAATGACTTTCCAAATAAATTTGATTGCCATATTTTAGATGGATCTCCTTCGAATTCATCTAAAAAGTATTTAACTAACTCTTCACTTTGGCTTTCTGTTCCTATAAGAGGGGATACCTCGGTAGTAATATCTGCTCTTATTAAATGAAGCGATGGTGCTTTAGCTTTTAGCTTTACTCCAAATCTATTCCCCTGCCTATATATCTCTGGTTCATCTAATTCAAGTTCATCTAAACTTGGGCTTACCAAGCCATATCCAAATTCTTTAGCATCTGTCAAGGCCTTTTCTATTTTATCATACTCATGCTTTGCTTGAGATAATTTAGAAATAAGACCTATAAGCTGATAATCACCCTGTATACCATATCCTGTAATTTCTTTCAGAACATTATAAAACATACTATCTTCCAAAACTATATCTATATTAGCTACTCCCTCTCCTAAATTTATCTCTTTAATTCTAGTTTCCTTTATTGTTTCAAGTTCACTTAAAGTTTCTACAACAGAATTTATTTCACTTAACTTTTGAAGAGTTTCAATAGACTCTTTCAAAGATTCTAAAATATTAGATTTTATCCAATGATTTCTATTTAATCCTTCCATCCAACCTGGTAAATTTATTTTGATTTCTTTGACTGGAAATTCATAGAGTATTTTTTCAAATATTTTTTCCACATCAGTTATATCCATGTTTAAGCAATCCACTGCAATTACAGAAACATTGTACTTCTCTTCAAGACTTTCTCTTAAAGCAATTGTACTATCTAAATTGGGATGTTTAGAATTCAAAAGAATTATAAAGGGTTTTTCCAATTCTTTTAGTTCATTTATTACTCTCTCTTCAGCTTTTATGTAATTTGATCTGTCTATATCTGTAATAGAGCCATCCGTAGTAACAACTATTCCAATAGTAGAATGATCTGTTATCACTTTCCTTGTTCCTATCTCTGCTGCTTCTTCAAAAGGTATTTCTTTTTCATACCATGGTGTAGTAACCATTCTAGGTATATTATCTTCTTCATGCCCAATAGCACCTTTAACTAAGTAGCCAACACAATCTACCATTCTTAATTTAAATCTGACATTATCCTTTAGAGTAAGCTCTACGGCTTCATTGGGAACAAACTTTGGTTCTGTTGTCATAATAGTTTTTCCTGCTCCACTTAAAGGTAATTCATCTTTAGCTCTTTCTTTTTTATACTTGTTTTCTATATTTGGAATAACCAACAGTTCCATGAAACGTTTAATAAAAGTTGATTTACCAGTTCTTACAGGTCCTACTACCCCAACATAGATATCTCCATCTGTTCTTTCAGCAATATCTTTATATATGTCAAATTTCTCCACCATTTTACCTCCTTTTCATTGTATTCCAATTATATATTGGTTTCCTAACATTATATATATGTACTTAGCTTGAGAATATGACAGACGCCATAAAAATAAAAGACATACTTATAAGTATGTCTTTACCATTCACTATCTAAAATTTTAGCTATATCTTCCATTTCATGTTTTTTATCTCTAAGCATTAAATTCACAACAGAATTTCTTACATCTTTTCCTTCATAGAGAACTTCATATATTTCTTTAGTAATAGGCATCGTAGCCTTATATCTCAAAGAAAGTTCATAGGCAGATTTAGTAGTTTTTATACCTTCTACTACCATTCCTACACTTTCAACAGCTTCTTCTAAACTCTTGCCCTCTCCTATAAGTATACCAGCTCTTCTATTTCTACTATGCATGCTTGTACATGTAACTATTAAATCTCCAATACCAGCAAGACCTGCAAAAGTTTCATAATTAGCACCCATTTTTTCTCCAATCCTAGCCATTTCAATTATTCCTCTTGTCATAAGAGCAGCCTTAGTATTATCACCGTATCCTAGTCCATCTGAAATTCCTGCTCCAAGAGCAATTACATTTTTCAAGGACCCACCCAGTTCTACTCCTATGACATCAGGATTTGTATAAACTCTAAATTTAGGTGCCATAAATACATCTTGTATATACTGGGCAACCTCCTTTTCTTTTGATGCTACAACTACAGTAGTAGGGATATCCCTTGCAACTTCTTCAGCATGAGATGGTCCTGAAAGAATAGCATACTTATTTTCTGGAAGGATTTCATTAACAATTTCAGAAATTCTCATAAGGCTCTCATTTTCTATTCCTTTTGCCACATTTACAATTATCTGATTTTGTCTTATGCATTTTTGCCCATTTGCTAAAGTTTCTCTTACAGCATGAGAAGGAACGGACATTACTAGAATATCTTTGTCATAAATAGCTTTTTCAAAATCTGAAGTTAAATTTACATTGTTGGGAATAATCACTCCTGGCAAATATTTTAAATTTTCTCTAGATGTTCTCATCTCTTCACATTGCTTGTCACTTCTTACCCATAGATCAACCTCGCATCCTTTTTTAGAAAGAAGTATAGCTAAAGCAGTGCCCCAACTTCCTCCCCCTATAACTGCAATTTTTTCTACCATGTATGTCAAACCTCCTATATTTATTCATTAGTTTATTTTACTTTTTCACCCAATTTTGACTCCTCTCCATTTTTAAGTCTTTTTATATTACTTCTATGCCTAAATATTGCCATTGAAGCTAATACAATTGTACAAATGAAAAATTTCAAGTCAAAAGGTTTCTTTAAAATGATTCCTAAAATCGGTACTAGACAGGTTGCTACTATTGAACCTAGGGATACATACCTTGTCATACCTATGATAGTAAATCCTATAGCTATGCAAATAATAGCTGTAGGTAAATGTAGATATAACATAACGCCAAGTGAAGTCGCAATGCCTTTACCACCTTTGAATTTTAGAAATACTGGCCAATCATGGCCTATAACTACAAACACTCCTGCAATTAATGCTCCATTGTAGCCCATAAAATAATTTCCTATGTTTACAGCAATGATTCCTTTTAAAATATCTAAAATAAATGATATAAGGCCTATTTTAACTCCAAAAACCCTTAACGCATTTGTTGCACCAGCATTGCCACTTCCATACTGCCTTATATCTTTGTTTTTACATGCTTTTCCTAAAATATATGCAGAGGAAAAGTTTCCGATAAAATAAGAAATAATAGCTATAAGTATAATTTTGTTCAAATTAATCCCCCTTTTCTTTAAATTCAAGCTGGATTGGAGTGCCTTCAAATCCAAAATTTTGACGGATCTGATTTTCTAAATATCTCTCATAAGAAAAATGTGAAAGTTCTCTATCATTAATAAATATGACAAACTTTGGTGGTTTAATACCTACTTGTGTTCCATAATATATTTTTAATCGTCTTCCCTTATCTGTTGGTGGCTGATTTAAAATGACTGCTTCATTTAAAATATCATTAAATATACCTGTGCTAATCCTTTTCGTATAGCTACTGTACACTTCTTTTATTAGTTCAAAAACTTTATTTACCCTTTTGCCAGTTTTCGCAGATATTAAAACTATAGGTGCATAGGTAACGAAAGATAAAACATTTCTGACTTCTTTTTCAAATTCCAAATATGTCTTATCTGATTTCTCAATTAAATCCCATTTATTTATGGCAATTATAAGAGCTTTTCCTCTTTCATAAGCATGACCAGCTATTTTAGCATCTTGTTCTGTAACCCCTTGTGTTGCATCAATTATCAATATACATACATCTGATCTATCTATAGCAGTTAAAGATCTTATGACACTATATTTTTCAATATTTTCGTCAATATTTCTCTTTCTTCTGATTCCTGCTGTATCAATAAACACATACTTATCATCTTTGTACTCGAAATAAGTATCTATAGCATCTCTTGTTGTGCCAGGTATATCGCTTACAATGACTCTTTCTTCTCCTAATATACAATTTATAAGAGATGATTTCCCCGCATTTGGCTTTCCAATTACAGCAACTTTAATTGTATCTTCGTCATACTCCGTATCTTTGTCCTCAGGAAAATTTTCTACTACTTCATCTAATAAATCTCCTAATCCTAAACTTTGTCCTGCAGATACTACTACAGGGTCTCCTAAACCTAATTCATAAAATTCGTATATATCAGGAGGTGTTTTTGGTGTATCTATCTTATTACAAACTAATATAACCTTTTTCCCAGATTTTCTAAGCATATTTGCTATTTCTCTATCAGAAGCAGTTATACCTTCTAGCCCATCTACAACAAAAAGTATCACATCTGCTGTATCTATGGCTACCTCTGCCTGTCTTCTAATTTGAGATAATATAGTATCCTCACTATATGGTTCAATACCTCCTGTATCTATCAAAATAAAATATTTATTCAACCATTCAGCCTCTGCATAAATTCTATCTCTAGTAACTCCAGGCTTATCTTCTGTAATTGAAATTCTCCTACCTACTATTCTATTAAAAAGAGTAGATTTCCCTACATTTGGTCTCCCAACTATACATACAACTGGTCTCATAGTATCACCTCATATCCTTTGTAAATATATTTATAAAATCTTTTCCTTTAACCTTTGTTGGAATAACTTTAATATTTAGCACTTTTTCAATATCTTCAATTGTCAAATCATCTAAAAAAACTTTTTCTCCACTTCTAAGCATTGAATTAGGTATTATTAAAGCATCAAAATTTTTATATTCTTTCAATTGATTAATCAAATCTTGTCCTGTTATAAGACCTGAAACAGTAATAGTCGTTCCAAAAAAATAATTTTTTATTGGAACAACTTTTATTTCCAATCCACTTATATTAGCCATGACTTTGTCACAAATTGATTTTATAAACTCATAAGCTAATGTTCCTGTTGCAACAATATACTTGTTTTTTAAACTTATATTATCTTTTAATTTCTCTATTTCCCTATCTACTTCATATGAAAAAAGTCTCATAAGTCCTACACCATTTTCTAGCTGAAGAAACTTCTCATATTCCTCATAAGATGGAGGATCAATATTAGTCATTGCATAAAATTCATCAGATGGGAAAACAAATCTGGTACCTAGCTTTTTTAAATATTCTTCCTGCTTATTTCTTATATATTTTAAAAATTCAAGGGAAGATACTTCATTAAAAGGCTCAAGTTTAGGAAGACCTTCCCTGTATTTAGTAATACCTACCGGTACTACTGCCACACTATTCACGCTTGGATAAAGTTTAGATAAATCTCCTAGTGTTCTATCAAGTTCTGCCCCATCATTTACTCCTGGAACTAGAACTATTTGACAATGAACCTCAATTTTAGCTTGACTAAACCTTTCTAAAATACTATATATTTTCCCAGCATTTTTATTGTTAAGCATTTTTATTCTCAATTCAGGATTAGTTGTATGAACAGAAACATTTATTGGACTTAATCTATAATCTATAATTCTTTGTATTTCATCATCCCTTAAATTAGTTAGAGTGATAAAATTCCCTTGAAGAAATGAAAGCCTTGAATCATCATCTTTAAAATATAGTGTTTTTCTCATTCCTTTAGGCAATTGATCAATAAAACAAAAAATGCATTTATTTCTACAACTTTTAGCCCTATCAATAAGTGGATTTGTGAAATATATTCCTAAATCTTCGTCATAATCTTTTTCTATTTCAAAATCCCATATCTCATCATTCTTTTTTTGAATAGTCACAACAATATAATCATCAGATATTAAATATTTATAGTCAATAATATCTAAAACTTTGTTATCATTAATTGAAACAAGAATATCTCCAGGTTCAATTCCTAGTTCTTCGGCAATACTGCCTTTTTTTACTTTTTCAATAATATTTTTATCATTGTCTAGTGATTTTAGTTCCATAATATATTCCTTTCGTTTTTTTACTTATGTATATTTTATTATAGTAATAGCTTTATGTAAATAGATACTGTTCTTAAATAATATTTCCTTAAATTAATTTGAATATGCTAAAATTTAAAACGCCTACAGTGAAAACTGTAGGCGTCAATCTTTTATTCATATAATGGATATTTCTCACATAAATTTTTGACTTTACTTCTTATATCATCTCTATTGTTTTCTTCATCCAATGCAAGACTTATTATCTCTGCTATTTCTTTCATATCTTCTTCTTTCATTCCTCTAGTTGTAACTGCTGGAGTACCTATTCTCAATCCACTTGTCACAAAAGGACTTTCTGGATCAAATGGAATAGTATTTTTATTAGTTGTAACTCCAATTTCATCTAGCAATGCTTCAGCTTTTTTACCTGTTAATCCTTTATTTCTAACATCTAAAAGTATTAGATGATTGTCAGTGCCACCAGATACCAATCTAAAACCTTTTTCTAACAACGCCTCTGATAATGCTTTTGAATTCTTTAAAATTTGTTTTTGATATTCTTTAAATTCATCTGTCAAAGCTTCTCCAAAACTAACAGCTTTAGCAGCAATAACATGCATAAGTGGTCCGCCTTGAATTCCAGGGAATATAGCCTTGTCTATCTTTTTTGCGTATTCCTCTTTACAAAGTATAGCACCACCTCTAGGTCCTCTTAAAGTCTTATGAGTTGTAGTTGTCACGAAATCTGCATAAGGAACTGGACTTGGATGAAGACCTGCTGCAACTAGTCCTGCAATATGAGCCATATCAACCATAAGATATGCTCCTACTTCATCGGCAATTTCTCTAAATTTTGCAAAATCAATAATTCTTGGATAAGCACTTGCTCCTGCTACAATCAATTTTGGTTTTTCTCTTTTTGCTATTTCCATTAATTCATCATAATCTATTGTTTCCGTTTCTTTATCTACTCCATATGCAACAAAATTAAAATAAGTACCAGAAATATTTACAGGGCTACCATGAGTTAAATGTCCACCTTGTGAAAGATTCATACCAAGAACTTTATCTCCAGGTTCAAGAACTGCAAAATAAACTCCTAAATTGGCATTAGAACCAGAATGAGGTTGAACGTTTGCATGGTCTGCTCCAAATAATTTTTTTAATCTTTCCCTAGCTAAATTCTCTACCATGTCTACATATTCACAACCACCATAATATCTTTTAGCTGGATAACCTTCAGCATATTTGTTTGTAAGCTGACTACCCATAGCTTCCATTACTTGAGGAGTCACAAAATTTTCTGAAGCAATAAGCTCAATTTTATTTCTTTGCCTATTTGTTTCTAATTCAACAATTTTCATAACTTCTGGATCATATTTTCTTAAATTTGTAAAATCCATATTTTATCTCCCTTCTTATTGTATTTATTTCTTATGTATTTCTTTTACTGCCATTTAATAATATAATAGACTTAGACTTAGATTTAAATAGTATTTGTTTTCCTATTATATTATATAAATTTCATAATATTTTTACAAGTTAAATTGTTTTAATAATAGGGGTGAAAAAGAAAAAATGGTAGATAATTTAGAAAATGAAAAAAAAGAAACAAAAGAACTTCTATCTCTTGCAATCTTAGCAGGGAGTATAATGCTAAAAAACGGAGCAGAAACTTACAGAGTTGAAGATACTGTAAATAGGATATGTAAATCTAGAAAAAAGACAAAATATGTAGAATCCTTTGTAACTCCAACAGGCATTTTTGTATCTCTAGAATATGGAAATGAAATCATGACATATGTCCAGAGAATAAAAACTATTAAAATTGACTTAAACAAAATAGATATGATAAATAATTTTTCAAGAAAATTTGCAGAATCAGATCTGTCCATAGAAGAAGGTATAAATGAATTAAAAAAAATTGATAAAATTACTGGATATGAAAACACAATAAAAATATTATGGGGAAGTCTCGCTGCAGGTTTTTTCTCTCTCTTGTTTGGGGCAAACCTTTGGGATTTTATGGCAAGCTTTATGGTTACTATATTTGTATTAATATTTACTACTAAATTGTGCAAATTCAATATAACATTCTTTATAAGTAACTTCTGCGGTGCAGCTATTGCTTCCGCATTATCTATATTGCTTGTGAAAATAGGTTTAGGAGAAAATGTCGATAAAATTATAATTGGTGCAATAATGCCATTAGTACCAGGAGTAGCTATAACCAACGCAATCAGAGACACTATGAGCGGGGACTTCATATCTGGTCTTTCACGAGGTATGGAAGCCATAGTTATAGCTCTTTCTATTGCTTTTGGAGTAGGGTTAGTATTGAAAATATATTTTAAAGGAGTGATTTAATTGGAAATTATAAAACAATTCTTTTTCTCATTTATATGTACAATAGGATTTGCTATATTTTTTAGTATTCCAAAAAATTCAATATTGAAATCCGGAATAACAGGTGCCATAGGATGGGTTATTTATATTCAAATAACCAATATTTTTTCTTCTACTATTTTAGGTATTTTTTGCGGTGCACTTACAGTTGGAATCCTTGGAGAAATGCTAGCCAGGAACTCAAAGAAACCAGCTACCGTTTTTATAATACCTGGTATTGTTCCTTTGGTTCCAGGCTCTGGAATGTATTATACTATGCTAGCTATAACAGAAAAAAGATTTAATGATGCAGCTAATATAGGAACTGAAACTATATTTATAGCTGTAGCTATTGCTATGGGAATTATCATATCATCTAGCTTGAGCAAATCCATTAAAAGAGTAAAAAATAAGTCTTAGATTACTTTGTATATTTTATTATAGTATCAACTAGTTCATCTAAAACCTTTTCATCTGTTTCATCAATTAAAGAAACTTTAATACAATCTTTCATATAACCTTCTAATATTATACCTCCAACCTTATTTAGTGCTGATCTAGCAGCAGCAATTTGAATAAGTATGTCATTGCAACACTTGCCTTCTTCTACCATTTTTTGTATTCCTTTTACTTGTCCTTCTATTCTTTTTAGACGATTTATTATTGCAACTCTATCGTCAACGTCCTTATTCAAATCTATACCCCCTAAATTTAAATTTTTCTTGTCATTTCAAAAGTGAGTTCCCCATCTTTCTCAACCTTTTTATCAATTTTTTTTAAAATTATATATGCAATAGTTAGAAAAACAAGCCCTAATAAAAAACTAAAATTTTCATAGCTTTTTATTCCTATTGATTGGAATATATACATACCTAGAACTATACCTAAAATAAGCATGACAAATGGAATCATATATATTAAAATTGTGTACTTCAATACACTTTTTGTTTTCACTTTTATCTCTACATAATCTCCTTCTTTAGCATTCAAAGTATTGGGTAAATGAACTTTAACACCAGGAACATTGCATGAACCTGAACAATTCTCACAACTATGACCACACGCTGACATTCTTTTTACTTCTACTTCAGCCATATTGCCATCAATTTTAGTAACCAAACCTACTTGCTCCATTTTATGCCTCCTTGCCAATTAAATCTTTAACTACCTCTGAAGCAATAATAAGACCTGCTACAGATGGGACAAACGAAATACTTCCTGGACTTGATTTTCTGCAATCTTTTCCCTCTATATTGGCTTTAATAGGTTTTTCATCTGACCAAACTACCTTTAAATCTTTTATTCCTCTTTTCCTAAGCTCATGTCTCATGACTTTAGCTAGAGGACATACGCTAGTACTATAAATATCTCCCACTTTAAAACTTGTAGGATTTAATTTGTTTCCAGCACCCATAGAACTTATAATTGGTATACTTAAATTTTTACATTTCTCTATTAAATCCAGTTTAGAAGATACTGTATCTATAGCATCCACTACATAATCATATTTTTTAGATACTAATTCATCTATATTAGATTTTTCCAATCGCACATTATAAATTTCTATGTCTATTGAAGGATTTATATCTAGTATTCTTTCCTTCATAACCTCTACCTTGGCTCTTCCTATTGTGTTGAAATTAGCATGAATTTGTCTATTTATATTTGTAATATCTATTGTATCATAATCAACCAACACAATACTTCCAATTCCTGAACGCACCAACGCTTCAGTAGCAAAAGAGCCTACTCCTCCTATTCCAAATATACATACCCTTGATTCTCTTAGTTTACTCATAGCTCTACTGCCTAACAACAATTCTGTTCTCATAAAAGGATTATCCATTTACACATCACCTTCAATTAATAATATCCAGGGCAATAAGCCCTGGTATTTATTCTTTTATATCTAACTTCACATGAACCTCTTTAAGTTGTTCTACGCTAACATCTGTTGGTGCACCAGTCAAAAGACAAGTTGCACTTTGAGTTTTAGGGAATGCTATTACATCTCTTATATTGTCATTATTTGTAAACAACATAATCAACCTGTCAAACCCATATGCCAATCCACCATGAGGAGGTGTTCCATATTTAAAAGCTTCAAGTAAAAATCCAAATTTATCCCAAGCTTCTTCCATAGTAAATCCTAGTGCTTTAAACATTCTCTCCTGCAATTTTCTATTATTAATTCTTATACTTCCCCCACCCATTTCATCTCCATTGATAACTATGTCATAAGCTTTAGCTCTTACTTTTTCTGGTTCTGTCTCTAATAGTTCAATATCTTCATCCATAGGATGCGTAAAAGGATGGTGTTTAGCTACATATCTTTGTTCTTCATCATCATATTCAAACAATGGAAATTCTGTTATCCATATAAGTTTTAAATCATTTTTATCTATTATATCAAGTTTTTTTGCAATTTCAATTCTCAGATTTCCAAGGCTATCAAATACCACACTAGATTTATCTGCAACAAATAATAATAGATCATTTTCTTTACCATTCATTCTTTTAATTATTTCATTTAGCTCTTCTTCCCCTAAAAATTTAGCTATAGGAGAAGTAATTCCTTCATTGGTTATCTTTATCCACGCTAGACCTTTAGCTCCAAAAGTTTTTACATACTCTTCTAATTTTGAAATATCTTTTCGTGAAAATTTATCTCCATAGCCATTTACATTTATTCCTCTAACTTCTCCGTTGTTTGAAATAGTTTCACTAAAAACTTTAAAACTTGAATTTGCTACTATATCACTTATATTGACAAGTTCAAATCCAAATCTTAAATCTGGCTTATCTGAACCAAATCTCTCCATAGCTTCTTTGTAAGTCATTCTATTTATTGGCAATTCTATTTCTATACCTTTTATTTCTTTAAAAAGTTTATATAACAATCTCTCATTTAACTCAATTACATCATCAACATCTACAAAAGACATTTCCATATCTACTTGAGTAAATTCTGGTTGTCTATTAGCTCTTAAATCTTCATCTCTAAAACATTTTACTATTTGATAATATCTATCCATTCCAGACACCATTAAAAGCTGTTTCATAAGTTGTGGTGATTGTGGAAGTGCATAAAATTGCCCAGGATTTACTCTACTTGGGACTAAATAGTCTCTAGCTCCCTCAGGAGTAGGTTTAGTAAGCATTGGAGTTTCTATTTCAACAAAATTGTTCTCATCAAGAAATTCTCTTATGACTTTTGCTACTTTGTGTCTAGTCTTCAAATTTTTTTGCATAGAAGGCTTTCTCAAGTCCAAATATCTGTATTTTAATCTCATGGATTCAGAAACATCATCATTATCCTTGATATAAATTGGTGGTGTCTCAGCTTCATCTAATATTTTTAACTCACTTGCTAAAACTTCTATTTCTCCTGTAGGAATATCATTATTTATTGACTCTCTTTTTCTTACCTTTCCTTTTGCTGCAATGACATATTCACTTCTTATTTTCTCTGCTTTTTCAAATATTTCTTTTGACAAAGTATCATCAAATACTACTTGAACAATTCCTGTTGTATCTCTTAAATCTACAAATATAAGAGAACCTAAATTTCTCTGTTTTTGCACCCAGCCCATCAAAACTACTTCTTCACCAATATTAGATACTCTTAAATTTCCACACATATGAGTTCTTCTTAAATTTCCCATTTTTTCACCCATATTCTAAACCTCCTTTAATAATTAAAGCCCCTCGTTCCTTGTTACAGGGACGAGAGGCCATATCTCGCGGTACCACCCTAATTAGGTAATTCCTCACTCAAAATAGATAACGCATTTAGCGAATGAACCTACTTAAGTTTCAGTTCATCGACTCAAAGATGTCTTCATTAAACATTGGCATCGGATTTCCACCACCACCGATTCTCTATAGCCAAGAGATTTAACTACTATTTCTTTTCCTCGTCTTTACATATGCTTTTAATAATTATAAAATAAATATTAAATTGTGTCAATGTACATTCTCTTTCTTTCTACCATTTCATCAATTCTTTCCAAATAATCTTTTAAATTTTTTACATTTGGTACCCTTTCCAGTCTATTTTCATTAGGATAATATATCTTTGACACTCCACCAGCTCCTACAGCCAATATAGTCTCTTTTTCCTCCATAATAAGCATATTGTATATGCATTCTTTTCCTTCTATAGAATATCCTGTATTCTCAAAATTTCCTAGCATATGTTTTTGTCTATATAAATAATAAGGCCTTAAATTCATTCTTTCTGCATATTTTCTACTCATATCCAACATATTTTCAATTGTACTTTGGCTTTCTATGGAAAAATTCTTTATACTCTTACTAAATATAGAGGCTCTTTTAATTGCAAGTGTATGAACTGTCAAATTTTCAGGATTCAATTTTAATATCTTATCTAAAGTATTTGCCAATTCATCGGTACCCTCTTCAGGTAATCCTACTATTATATCCATATTTATAACATCAAATCCTATATTCTTAGCTAAAGCAAAAGCTTCTATAATATCTTTTTCAGTATGCTTTCTACCAATTATTTTTAGAGTATCCTCATTCATAGTTTGAGGATTTATACTTATCCTATTTATGTCATTGGACTTTAACATTTGTAGTTTTTCCTTATCTATAGTATCTGGTCTTCCAGCCTCTACAGTTATTTCCTTTATATTTTCCTTACCATACAATTCATATATGCTTTTTATTATACTATCAAGATTTTTTGTAGGAATAGCTGTAGGAGTACCCCCTCCTATATAAACTGTGTGTATTTTCTTATCATTTAAACACTTACTTATGGACTTTAATTCATATATTATCTTTTCTGTATATACATCTACATATTTTCTCCCTACATCCATTGAATTTGAAGGAAAAGAACAATATATACATCTAGTAGGACAAAAAGGTATACTTACATAAAGACTAAATCTGTCCTTTGAAAGTGGATATATATATTCTCTCTGTATCTTTGCTATATCAATAATTGTATTTGCCTTGTAGGGAAAAAGCTTGTACTCTTTTGTTAATATATCATATATACTATTTTCATCTAAACCTTTATCTAAAAGATCATGAACAATTTTAGTAGGTCTTACTCCTGTAAGTATTCCCCAAGGAACTTTTACTTCTAGTATATTTGATAAAGCTACATAAATAGATTGTTTTATACCTATCTTTATTTTTTTCACTATTTCATCACGTTTTATATCAATATTATTTATAGAATCTACTTTATATTTGCTTATCACATCGTTATTATAGACAACTATCGCAATAGCTGAATAATCATCCTCTACCTTTATAAGATGATTTTTTATCAAAAACCCTTCTCCCGTATATTCATTTTCAGTTTGAATAAAACTTATTTCCTCACCAAAGAAAAAAAGCTTTACTAGTTCATTTACCTCATAAGTAAAATCATGACCATCTAAATAAACTAAAACCATAATTTTTTTCTCCTCAAAAATCTTTATCTATATCTTTTATCAAACTCTCTACATGTTTTTTAGAAATACCAAGTTCTTTAGCTATTTCATCCATATCTAGTCCCATTTCTATCAATTCATCAATATCACGTATATCTATATTCTCTCTTGATTCATTTGAAAAAAACGATTTCTTTTTCATAACTTCACCTCCTAGGTTCTAATCTTAAAATTCCCTAAGACGTTAAAAAATATTCTCAATTAATTATAAATGGATTATATTTCTTTTCCCTTCCAATTGTAGATGATGGGCCATGACCAGGATAAATAATAGTATCATCAGGATACAAAATTAGCTTTTCTTTTATAGAACTTATTATATCTTCATAAGAACTACCTTCAAAATCAGTTCTGCCAATAGAACCAGCAAAAAGTGTATCTCCTGTAAATAAATTGTCTTCAATCTTTATACTAATCCCACCTTTTGTATGACCAGGAGTATGAATGATATTTATTGTATGATCTCCTAGAACAAGTTCTTCTCCATCTTTTAACAATTTGTCAGGAATAATTTCAATACTTCCCATAATCATCATACTAGACAAATTTTTCTTGTCATCTTTTAATAGTTCTGCATCATCTTCATGAATCAACACAGGAGCACTAGTACCTTTTCTCACTTCTTCTACTCCACCTATGTGATCTCCATGTCCATGAGTTAAAATGATATATTTTACTTTTAAATTTAATTCCCTTATTTTATTTAATATTTCATCTCCAGCTCCACCTGGATCAATTACTACAGCTTCATGAGCATCTTCATCATAGACAATATAACAATTTGCTGCATATACACCTACAGGTAATCTTAAAACTTTCAAACATATCCCTCCTAAAAAGTTTTTTTGCTATCTAAAAGAATAGTCACTGGTCCATCATTTATAAGATTCACTTTCATATTTGCTCCAAATATACCTTCTTCAACTTTTATATCATAATTTTTACATTTATCTATAAAATCTCTATACATTTTTTTTGCCACATCTGGCGGAGCTGAAGAAGTAAAATTAGGTCTCTTACCCTTTCTAACATCTCCATATAAAGTAAATTGTGATACTATTAAAAGTTCACCTTTTACATCCATGATAGATAGATTCATTTTTTCATTTTCATCTTCAAAAATTCTTAATCCCATTATCTTTTCTACCAAATAGTTTAAATCTGTTTCATCATCTTCATTGCCAATTCCTAAAAAAACCAAAAGTCCTCTATCTATTTCACTTACAATATTATCACAAACAATTACACTTGCAGAAGTAACTCTTTGTACAACTGCTCTCATAGTATCATCCTTTCATTAAGTGGTCACTCTATATACATCAATTACTCCTTTTATTCTTTTAATCTTTTTCATCAAATCCTTTAGTTGCTCTACATCTTTGGTTTCAAGAGTTATATTCATAACCACTAATTTTTCTTTATTGGTTCTTGCATTTAAGGAAGTCACTGTTAAATTTGCATCTGTTATTCTTTGAGTGATATCTGTTAACAATCCAGGTCTATCAGAAGCTTTTATTTGAATCTCTGCTTGATAAGATGCTTTCTTATCTGTATCCCATTCAACTTCAATATACCTTTCATGACTTGCTAAATCTTTTATATTTGGACAATCTTTTCTATGAACTGATACACCTCTTCCCCTAGTTATATATCCAACTATTTCATCTCCTGGAACAGGATTGCAACATTTTGAAAAGCGAACTTTTATATTGTCAACTCCTTTTACAGTTACTCCTTGAGTAAATCTATTTTCTTTCTTATGAACAGAAATATTTGAATTAGATTCAAGAAGATTTTTTTCATCTCTCAATTTATAATAATCTTTGTGAAATTCTTTTAATTTTGGAATCACCTGAGACAATGTTATGCTACCGTATCCCAATCCAGCATATAAATCATCTACACTACTCAAGCTAAGTTTGCTTGCAATAGATTTTAACCAATCCTCTTTTAACATTTCAGTTAATTTATATCCTTGCCTCTTTACTTCCTTTTCAAGTATATCTTTTCCTTTAACAATATTTAAGTCTCTTTCTTCTCTTTTAAACCATTGCCTTATTTTATTTTTAGCTTGACTGCTTTTTACAATTTTCAGCCAATCTCTACTAGGACCTGTACTATTTGCTGAAGTTATAACTTCTACAATATTTCCATTCTTCAACTTATAATCCAAAGGTACAATTCTACCATCTACTTTAGCTCCTACACAATTATTCCCAACTGCTGTATGAACCCTATAAGCAAAATCTATAGGAGTAGAACCATTAGGTAAGTTTATAACGTCGCCTTTTGGTGTAAAGACAAAAACTTCATCTGTGAAAAAATCTATTTTTAATGATTCCATAAACTCTTTAGGATCCTTCATCTCTTTTTGCCATTCAAGCATCTGTCTCAACCAAGTAAGTTTTTCATCAAAATTATCTGCTTTAACTGTTCCTTCTTTGTATTTCCAATGAGCTGCAATACCATATTCTGCAGTTCTATGCATTTCCCAAGTCCTTATTTGCACTTCAAAAGGTTCCCCTTGAGGGCCAATAACTGTCGTATGAAGTGATTGATACATATTAGGTTTAGGCATAGCTATATAGTCCTTAAATCTCCCGGGAATAGGCTTCCACATAGTATGAACTATTCCAAGAACACCATAACAATCTTTTACAGTATCTACTATAACTCTTATAGCAGTTAAGTCAAAAATTTGTTCAAAATTTTTGTTTTGATATACCATTTTTCTATAAATGCTATAAAAACTTTTAGGTCTACCACTTATTTCACAAGGTATCTCCATTTCATCAATTTTTTTCTTAAGCATGTCTATTATAAACTGTATATATGCTTCCCTCTCTCTTCTCTGTTTAGATACTTTATCTACCAAATCATAATAGCCTTCTGGATCTAAATATCTTAAAGATAAATCTTCAAGTTCCCATTTGATTTTTGAAATACCAAGTCTATGGGCTAAAGGTGCATATATTTCCAGAGTTTCCAAAGCTTTTTCCTTTTTCTTTTCCTCGCTCATGTATTCCAAGGTTCTCATATTGTGAAGTCTATCGGCTAATTTTATGATTATAACTCTAATATCTTTAGCCATAGCAACTACCATTTTTCTTAAATTTTCTGCTTGACTTTCTTGCTTAGTTTTATAATTTAATTTTTTTAATTTTGTGACCCTTCTACTAAATTGGCAACTTCTTCCCCGAATTCTTCTACTAGAGTTTCATATGTCACGTCAGTATCTTCCAATACATCATGAAGCAATCCTGCTATAATAGTTGAAGTATCCATATTTAAATCCGCAAGTATCATAGCTACATTATACGGATGAATAAAAAATTTTTCTCCTGAATTTCTATATTGGCCTTCATGAGCTAACTCAGCAAAATTATATGCCTTAATTATCTGTTTCATATCAGCTTGAGGATTATACTGTTCAATTTTTAAAATAAGATTTTCTATCATGCTTACCACTCATTTCAATATATATTGTTTAACAAGAATAAATCCCTACATCTCACTATTTTTTAAGCTATATAGATATTTTACTTTAGGTTTTTCCAATATGTCAATTTTTTCATTAGGTGGCTCTAAAATTTTAACAAAATAATAATTATCTTTCAAAGTAAAATCTATAAAATTTAAATCTTTAAATATCTCCATGGTTACATCCAATTTATACTTTGTGATTTTTTTTTCTACTTTACAATTAATAGATTCCAAATATAAATAAGGTTCAATTTTTATGTTCTTACTCTTTGCTGTTAAAAATGATTTATATATAATTCTCATTTCATCTATAGTTGGCAATATATTTAATAATATTTCTTTGTTTAAATCTATATCATATCTATGAAAAAGTGTTCCTACATTCTTTGGTCCTATCTTATCCATAAAATATAGAAAATTATTAACATCAAAACTCAAATCATAAAATATTACCTTTTCATATCTTTTAAAATTAATATCAAATAGTACAGGAAGAATAACTATACTGTTCACCTTATGATTATCATCAATATTATAAGAAATCGATGTCTTCTTTATTACATCTCTGCCTTCCAATTGAATAGCTTCACAGATACTTAAAATATTTACATAATTATAAACTAAAACTAACACATTTTCACGCTCTTTTAGAACATCAACAATATAATCCAATCTATTTATTTTTTCAACAAATTCAACGTTTTTTTTGCCTTTCTTAAAATTCAAACTATTTTTCTTTAAATATTTTTTTAAGGCATAATAATACTCATCATCTATATTAGGTATATCATATTTGATCCAGTTTATTTCTCTAATTATCAATTGCGGACTTACATTTCCCATATAATCATTTATATCCAAATTTCCAACAATATTTATTTCATCTTCATTACTTAAAACATTTCCATAATCCCCAAAATTAAACCCTATAGTGTCAACTACTGAACCATTTTTTTCTAACAACAACTTTAAATGTGCATTATCTTTACCTATTTGCCTGATACTCTTTATCTTTGCAGTTCTATAAATAAATTGAGGAGAAGGATTATTCATACCAAAGGGCTCTAATTTTTTCAATTCACTTATGGTTTTTATATCAATATCACTAGATTCAAGTTCAGAATCTATGTATATCTCTGGTATCAAATCATCCTCATCTAAAAACTCATCTGCAACTTCATTTATCTTTCTTCTAAATTCATTTATATTTTGTGTTTTTATAAGCATCCCAGCAGCTTGTTTGTGCCCACCAAATTTCTCCAACACATCACTACATCTACTTAAGCTATTATGTATATCAAAGGTTGGAATACTTCTAGCAGAACCTCGAGCTACATCACCTTCTATAGAAAACAATATAGAAGGTTTGAAATATTTATCTGTTATCTTAGAAGCACAAATTCCTATAACACCAGAGTGCCACTTATCAGAAGCTAAAACTATAACCTTTTCTTTTTCTAAATCTATTTTTTCTTCTATTAATTTCTCAGCATCCTTTAATATTTCTTCTTCTATTTCCTGTCTTTTTCTGTTTTCTTCATCTAAATACTCCGCAAGGGACAAAGCTTCACTATAATCATCTGTAGTAAACATTTTAACACCTATAGTAGCTACTCCTAATCTTCCACCTGCATTCAATCTGGGCCCCAATACAAACCCTACATGATATGATGATATATTTTTGTCTTTAAGACCTGATACTTCCAAAAGAGCTTTCACCCCTAAATTAGATGTATCTTTCATAAAATTCAAACCATTCTTAACTATAATCCTATTTTCTCCTACTAAAGGCACTACATCTGCTACAGTTCCAATAGTGACTAAAGGCAATATTTCCTCATAATCTACTTCAATACCAAGTTTTTTTGACAAACCTTGAATGAGTTTAAATGCAACTCCTACACCTGCCAACATTTTAAAAGAGTAGGAACAATCCACTCTATTGGGATTTATAACTGAAACTGCTTTAGGTAATGTATCTATACATTGATGATGATCTGTAACTATTACATCAATTCCCTTTTCATTTAAATAATCTACCTCACAAATATTTGTTATACCACAATCAACTGTTATAAGAAGAGAAGTATTTAATTTAGCTATATTGTCTATGGCATCTATATTTAAACCATATCCCTCCTCTAATCTATTAGGAAGATAATAAAAACAATTAGCACCAAGTTTTTTTAAAAAAATAAATAATATAGATGTGCTTGTAACTCCATCAGCATCATAATCTCCATAAATACATATTTTTTCACTAGATTCAATAGCCTTAGATATTCTCTCAACAGCTTCTTTCATTCCTTTTAATAAAAAAGGATCATTTAAATTTTTTAAATCAGTATTTAAAAAATCCTCACAACTTTCTATTGTATTGAAACCTCTATTTATCAACACCTTTGCAGTAAGTGGAGAAATATCTAATCTTCTACACAAGGTATCTATTTGAGAATAATCCTTGTCATATAATTTATATACCTTGTCGAATCTTATCATTTAATCACCTCAAAGTTCTTCTTTGTTTTCATTGTCACTTTCTTCAAATTCCTCATTATTTACAACTATATCATTCTCTTCAGAATGCTCTTTTTCCGTTAGAAGAATTTGATAATTATTATTTTCTTGTACAAGCAACTCCAATTTCTTGTTTAATTCTCTTACTTCTTTTTTTAATTTTAAATTTCTTATACCTCCCATGATAGCTACAATAACAGCCCCTAATATAGACGATATAAAAATAACTAAGGCTTGAGATATATTTACTTTTCCAAATAAAAAATCAATTAGCACTTCATTTGCATTCCTCAATGCAAATATAGCAACTAGTGTAGCAAATACTAAAGACAATATAAATCCCCATTGCATAAATAAATCCTCCCTAATACATAATTTATTATTATTCTACATTCTTTTTACCCAAAATAAAAGAGTTAATTCCTTCTTATGAAGAAAAAACTGCCTTTCGGCAGTTTTAAGCTCTTTTTGGATTATATCCTGTGTTTTTTTCTTTAGATTTCATCACATACCAAAGAGGACTTGCTATAAATATTGATGAATAAGTTCCTGAAATAACTCCTATAATTAATGGCAAAGCTAAAACCTTTACATCTTCAACTCCAAATATATAGAGCATCAAAATAGCTATTAGAGTAGTTAAAGAAGTATTTATTGTTCTAGTCATAGATTGTTTTATGCTATCATTAATTACTTTCTCATAAGGTTCTTTTTTAGATATTTTTAAATTTTCTCTTATTCTATCGAAGATGACTATAGTATCATTTATAGAATACCCTAATATAGTCAAGATAGCAGCAATAAAAGAACTATTAACTGGTATTTTAAATATAGCATAAACGGAAAATGTAATCAACACATCATGAGCTAATGCTATAATAGCCGCTAATGCAAATTTAAACTCAAATCTCCAAGTAATATAAATAAGCATCGCAACAACAGCTATAACCGCTGATAATAGTGCTTTTCCTCTTATTTCATCCCCCATCGTAGGACTAAATTTTTGAGCCTGAAGTGGGCTATCATCTTTTAGATTGTATTTTTCTTTAAATTTATTAAAAATTTCATTTATTTCTTTATTAGTAAAATCTTTGGTACTTTTTATTATTACTTCGTCCTTGTTTGGACCAGAATGAATAATACTTGCCTCTTTGTCATAATCATCTGTAATTTTTCTAACTTCGTCAACTGGAACAGTTTTCCCAATTCTTATCTGTATAAGTGTACCGCCTGCAAAATCTATACCTTTATTTAAACCATTTACAGCAAACATTATCATTCCCAAAATAATAATAGCTAAGGAAATACAAAAAAATACTTTTCTATTTTCAACAATTTTCACCATGTTCACCTCTCTTTTATGCCCCATATAGTTTAGGATTTTTAGTTCCTGTTATATTAACCATAAGTTTTAACAATTGTTTCGTAATTAAAACTGCTGTAATCATTGATGCTATAATTCCAAGTATCAATGTAACACCAAATCCTCTTATAGGTCCTGTTCCAAAACAGTACAATACCAATCCAGCAATCAATGTAGTTATATTTGAATCAAGTACTGATGATAGTGCTCTTTTAAATCCAGATTCAATAGAAGCTCCTACAGATTTTCCAAGTCTTAATTCTTCTTTCATTCTCTCAAATATCAAAACATTTGCATCTACTGCCATACCTACAGATAATATAAGTCCTGCAATTCCTGGCAATGTAAGTTTAGCATTCAACATCTGCATTCCAAACAATACCAACAATATATAAATCGTCAATGCAACATCTGCAATTAGCCCTGGAATTCTATAGTATAGAAGCATAAATAAAAATATTATCATTATAGCTATAAATGCAGCATATACACTTTTATCAAGAGCTTCTAATCCTAACGTTGGTCCTATAAGTGATGATTGCACTTCTTTCATCTCTACAGGCAAGGAACCTGCCCTTATTAAAGTAGCCAATCTACTAGCATCTTCAACAGTAAAACTTCCTTCTATAACGCATTTGCCATCATCAATAACAGATTTAACCACTGGTGCAGACAATACTTGATTATCTAATACTATATAAATGATTTTCTCTTCTAAATTTGTCTTATCTACTAATTTTTTAGTGGCATCTGCAAATTTTTTAGATCCTTCTTTGTCAAATTCTAGTGCTACTACTGGTTGATCTTTTTGAGTTTCTTGATTTCTTTGATATTGAACTTCTGCACTTTTTACATTTTGTCCAGTTATAACTTCATTCCCTTCTGCATCTATAAACTTAAGTTGTGCAGTTTTCCCTATCATATCTATTGCTTCTTGTACATCCTTTACTCCTGCCAATTCAACTCTTATTCTATCGTTTCCTTCTATAACAATATTGGGTTCTGATACTCCAATACCATTAACTCTCTCGTTTATTACTGCTTTTGACTGTTCCATAATCTTTTGAAGTTCTGCTCCTTTTGCATCTGTCTGAGCTTCTAGTATTACATAAACTCCTCCAGCTAAATCAAGGCCTAAATCTATAGCTTCTTTAGCACTTGGAATTTTAACTTTTCCAATAGTCATTCCATTTATGGCTGTATAAGAGCCGAAAACAACTATTGCGATTATTAAAATAAATATAATAGCACTCTTTAGCTTCATTCATCTTCCTCCCTCTAAATATCTGATACTATTCAATTATATATTCATCTTATTTTATAGTCAACTTAAATGTTTTCCTGCTCTTCTAAATTAGCCAATATTGAAATAGCACATTCAATTCTCTTCTTTTCCATTTCGCAGCCAAGTTTGTAAGGTTTAGAAAAATCTTTATTGGCATAATAAGCATTGGCATGACATCCACCACTACAATAAAACTTTGCCCAACAATTTTTGCAATCTTCTTTTGTGAATACATTTGAATTTTTAAATTTATCTCTTATAGTTGTATTTTTGATACCTTCAAATACATTTCCAAGTTTAAAATCTTCTTCACCAACAAATTGATGACAAGGATATAAGTCTCCTTCTGGTGTAACTGCCATATACTCAGAACCTGCTCCACAACCTACTGATCTCTTTATCATACAAGGGCCTTGATTTAAATCAATCATGAAATGAAAAAATGTAAAGTCCTTGTCCACTTTTTTGATTTCTATATATTTCTTTGAGAATTTTTCATATTCCTTAAGAATTATTTCTAAATCTTCTTCTTTTATAGCATAATCTTCTTTGGGATCTGTAACTACAGGTTCCATAGATACTTTTTTAAATCCTAATTTATAATATTCTAAAATATCTTCACTAAAATCCAAATTATTTCTTGTAAAAGTTCCTCGAACAAAATAGTCTTTATCTTGCCTTTTATTAGCCATTTCGATGAATTTTGGAACTATTATCTCATAACTTCCTCCACCAGAAACAGTAGTTCTCATAGCATCGTTTATTTCTTTTCTTCCATCAAGACTTAAAACTATATTGTTCATATTTTCGTTTATAAAATTCATTTTTTCTTCATCTAGCAAAACACCATTAGTTGTTATTGTAAATCTAAATTTTTTATTGTATTCTTTCTCTAATTCTCTTCCATACTTAACCAACTCTTTTACCACATCAAAATTCATAAGTGGTTCTCCACCAAAAAAATCAACTTCTAAATTTCTTCTGTTTCCAGAAGAATTTACTATAAATTCTAGTGCTTTTTTCCCTACTTCTAAAGGCATCAAAAGCCTTTCACCTTTAAAATCACCTTGGGATGCAAAACAGTATTTACATCTTAAGTTACAATCATGAGCAACATGAAGGCAAAGTGCTTTTACTACATTTTGACTATTATAGCTAAAACCACTAAAATCTACTCCTTCTGAAAAAAGAAGCCCTTCTTCTTTCAACTTAACTATTTCATCATAGGCTTCATAAATATCATTTTTAGAATACTTGTCCTTAAATATATTTTCTATATCCTCTAAACTTGTATCTTCAAAAAAATCTATTAAATCATAAGCTATTTTATCAACTACATGTACAGCACCGCTATTCACATCAAGTACAATATATTTATTATTTAAATAAAATTTATGAATTTTTTTCATATCTAACATAAAATTCCTCCTACTACTTTTCCTCTAACAAAGAAAGTATAAATTAAAAAGTAGTGGATTTAACCACCACCTTTTTATCGTCCTATTTGTTCTCGCACTTTTGATTTCCAACAGTACAAGAAGTCTTACAAGCTGATTGGCAAGAAGTTTGGCATTCTCCACATCCACCTTTAGCTATTGTCTCTTTTAAATTTCTTCCTCCAATAGTTTTAATGTGCTTCATTCTAAAAGACCTCCTTTTTGTTAAATTTATACTTTATAAATTATACCATAAAACAACTCATATTTAAAGTTCTATTTTAAATTGATTCCAATCATACCACCAATTATACCTGTAACTAAAGAGATCATCAATTTAGAAAATGAATAAACATTAAAACTAAAAGTTTTTACAAAAGTCTTATTTAGAATTAAAAGTATCAAAAAATATAAAAAACCAATTAACATTCCATTTAACCAGCCCTTTTCTCCTGTATTTAAAGTTAAATATATAGAACCACTAACAATACTCCCTATCATTGCTATAGTATTTATTATAGGAATAGTACTTTCTTTAAATGATGTATAAGTTAATAGCAATGATATTATTAAAATCATAGCAAATGTAATTATATAAGAAACAGCTAATCCTTTAAAAATATACAATATGTAATCAGTTTTTTTGATTTCCATAAATTTCACCTCCTATACTCTATAATGAATGTTTATTTCGAAATAGTGAAATTTATTACAAAATCAACATACATATAATAAAAAAACTTCCCTTTGAAATTAGGAAGCTTTTTTAAAAAATTACTTGTCATCTTTTTCATTTGATTCGTTTTTTGTTTCTTCTTTCTTGTTTTTTTCTGTATCCTTTTTTGTTTCTTTCTTGTTGATAACACTGCCAACTGCCCACTTAGTAATATCTAACTTTGTCTTATCAGAACCTACTTCAATTGTCAAAATATCTTCTTTCACCTTTACGATTTTTCCATAAATTCCTCCAATGGTAATTATCTCATCACCATTGCTTAGACTTTCTCTCATTTGTCTAATTTCTTTTTCTTTTTTTTGCTGAGGTCTTATGGCTAAAAAATAAAAAATCACTAAAAACGCTATTGGCAAAATCAAACTTTGCATTTGTTGTGCTGTCAAAATCTTTCCCTCCTTTATTCTATTTTATTATTCAACAAAAATATAATAAATCCTTCTTAAATTTATTTAATATATCCATATTTTTTATAAAATTGTTCCTTATATTCTAACAATCTGTCTTCTTTTATAGCAGTTCTTATGTTTTCCATAAGTTTTATCAAAAAATATAAATTATGAATGGTAGCTAATCTAGCAGCTAATATCTCGTCTACATTAAAAAGATGCCTTATATATGCCCTAGAATAATTTTGGCAAGTATAACAATTGCATTCAGGATCTAATTTCCCAAAATCCCTCTTATATTCAGCATTCTTTATAACCAATTTGCCATGACTAGTTAGAACTGTCCCATTTCTTGCAATTCTTGTAGGCAACACACAATCTGCCATATCTATACCGCTAATCACTGCATCAAATAAATAATCAGGACTTCCAACCCCCATTAAATACCTTGGCTTATCCTTAGGTAACTTTGGAGCTGTAAAATTCAACATTTCTCTATAAAGTTCCTTTGGTTCCCCTACACTCAACCCTCCAATGGCATATCCTGGCAAATCTAAATCTGTAATTTCTTTTATGCTTTGCTCTCTTAAATCCTTATACATCCCACCTTGTACTATTCCAAAAAGAGCTTGTCGATCCCAATCCTTATGATATTCTTTACATCTTTTAGCCCATCTTGTAGTCCTTTCTAACGACTCTTTTGTATATTCATAATCACTAGGATAGGGTGTACATTCGTCTAAAGCCATCATTATGTCAGAACCTAGTGAGTTTTGTATTTCTATAGATTTCTCAGGACTTATAAAATGTTTCGAACCATCTATGTGAGATCTAAATTCCACACCTTCTTCAGAAATTTTTCTCAATTTTCCTAAACTAAAAACTTGAAAACCTCCACTATCTGTAAGTATTGGTCTATCCCAATTCATAAATTTATGTAATCCACCTGCTTCTTCAATAAGTTTATGACCTGGTTTTAAATACAAATGATAAGTATTGGAAAGTATTATTTGAGCTCCTAAATCTTTCACTTCTTCAGGTGTCATAGCCTTTACAGTAGCTCTTGTACCGACAGGCATGAAAATTGGGGTTTCAATCACACCATGTGGTGTATAAAGTTTTCCAAGCCTTGCATTACATTCACTAGATTCTTTTAGTAGTTCAAACCTTACAGCCATAGTTTTCCTCCTTATTTAATAAACATTGCATCTCCAAAACTAAAAAATCTATATTTTTCTTTTACAGCAATATTATAAGCATTTAAAATTTTTTCTCTACCTGCCAATGCACTTACAAGCATTATCAATGTTGACTCTGGCAAATGAAAATTTGTAATAAGGCAATCAACTACCTTAAATTTATATCCTGGATATATAAATATATCTGTCCAACCACTTTTAGGAACAACTAAATTTTCCTGGTTTCCTATAGACTCTAGAGTTCTTGTGGAAGTAGTTCCTACCGCAATAACTCTTCCTCCACTTTTTTTTGTGTTATTTATAATTTCTGCTGCCTCTTTGGACAATTCAAAATATTCAGAGTGCATATGATGCTCCTCTATATTTTCCTCTTTTACAGGCCTGAAAGTTCCAAGTCCTACATGCAGTGTTAAATAAACAATCTTAACTCCTTTATCTTCAATTTTTTGTAATAACTCTTTTGTAAAATGAAGCCCTGCAGTAGGTGCGGCTGCTGAACCTTCTTTTTTTGAATATACAGTTTGGTATCTCTCTTTATCTTCTAATTTTTCCTTTATATATGGAGGTAATGGCATTTCTCCAAGTTTATCTAATATTTCTTCAAAAATACCGTCATACTCAAATTCTACAATTCTAGTACCATCTTCTCCAATTGATAACACATTGCCCTCAAGTTCCCCATCTCCAAATATCACTTTAACTCCTGGCCTTACCTTCTTCCCAGGCTTAACCAAAGTCTCCCATTTGTTGATATCTATCTTCTTTAGTAGCAAAAACTCTATGCTCTCATCTTTACCTTTTCTACTACCAAACAATCTTGCAGGAATAACTCTTGTATCATTTAAAACTAAACAATCTCCTTCATTTAAATAGTCAATTATATCTCTAAAATGTCTATGCTCAACAGAAGCTGTAGCTTTATCTAAAACCATAAGCCTTGAATCTTCTCTATTTGAAATAGGATGTTGTGCAATCAATTCTTCAGGCAAATCATAATAAAAGTCTTCTTTTCTCATATTCATCATCCTTTACTAATACAATGTAGTCAACTCTACTCCACTATAATAATGCTTAAGGATTTCATCATGGGTATATCCTAGTTCTCCCATTCTTTTAGCTCCCCACTGACTCATTCCAACACCATGACCATAACCCTTCCCTTCTATAACAAATTCTACACTATCATTTAAAGCTTGAACTTTATTTATATTTTCAATTCCTTTATCAGTAACAATTCTCTTAAAACCTTCTCTATTAGAAAAAACCTTAGCCTTTTCCCCATTAATAGTATAAAAATCACTTAATTTTATTTTAACAGTTTTATTTGAATCCATAGCATATATTTCTTTTATACTATTATCTAAATTGTTCCCATTAATTTTTCTTATATCAAACCAATTGCTTTTAATATCGCTATATCCAAATACTTGCCTTATCTTATCTTTTTCTAATATAATTTCACCATTTGTCCCAACAATTTTTAATTTAACAACTCTTCCATTTCCTAATATTTCTGTAGGAGTTAATGATACTATCTCTCCTATATTTATATTATTTTTTAAAAGCCTATTTCGAATATCACTACTAGATAATATTATCTGCCAATTGCTATTAGGTAAACCTACTGAGAACTCATCTTCCACAGCTTTTAAGTATGGATACGATATTCCCCATACGTTGGCACTATCTTCTGTATATCCGCCGCTATTAGAATGATAGCTTGCTTCTATAAGCTCATTGTTATATTTTAATACTATACCAATAGTCTCGTCAACGGCTCTATTTGTTATTTCAGTTTCACTATCATATCCACCATATACTTGGCAATCAGTAGAATCACACAAATTATAGCCTTCTTTTATATGTTTATTTATGTTCTTAAGTGCAAAAGTTCTAGATGCTATTGCTTGAGCTTTTAATGCTTCTAACGGAAAAGTTGAAGGCATCTCTCTAGGAACTACCCCATATAAATAGTGATTAAGAGAAACATAATTTATAACATCTATTTTATTTCCGTTTCGTATAAAAGTTAAATAATCTCTATATCTATCATTTTCAACTTTAACAATTGGTTCAAACTCATCTATAGAAGAGATATATATATTATCATTATTGCCAAAAGAATACAATATATAATCGTTTTTATCTTTTATAGCAATGCTATCATTATCTCCTAAGGTTATAACTATCTCATTTACTATGAGCTTGTCCATTTCTTTCAAATAACCGTCAAAAGAAAAAATAACAAATCCATTTTCACTTTTTAAATTTATATAATTATTTGATTTAATAGGTCTTTGTAGTTTTACATTTATATATTCATCATTGTACATATATTTTGCATAAGAACTTGTACAACTTATATTCATAACAAATAACAACACTATTAAAAAGGACAGTATTTTCTTCAAATAAACTCATCTCCTCTTACCTTCTAAATAAATTTAATATTAAAGTAAGTATCAAACTTATAACAATTGAAGATACAATAGGAAAGAAAAAAGTAAAATTACCTTTTTGAATAAAAATATCTCCTGGCAACTTCCCAAGCCCAACTTTTTCTCCCAGTATCATGATACCACCTATAATTAGCAAAGTTATTCCAATTGTTATCAATGTTCTTCCCATAAAATCCATATTCTACACCTCTATTCTTCGCCATAAGGAATATTGAAGTGAGCATAAGCCTTTTTTGTAACTATTCTACCCCTAGGAGTCCTATTGATGAATCCTATTTGCAGCAAATAAGGTTCATAGACATCTTCTATAGTAGTTTTTTCCTCTCCTGTAGCTGCAGAAATAGTGTCTAATCCTACTGGTCCTCCACAAAAATTTTCTATCATAGTTAAAATTATCTTCTTATCGACATTATCAAGCCCTAACTCATCTATTTCCAGCATCTTAAGAGCACTTTTAGCAACGTCTTCAGTTATAATTCCATCTTCTACTACTTGAGCATAATCCCTTACTCTTTTTAAGAGTCTATTTGCAATTCTAGGAGTACCTCTAGAGCGTTTTGCAATTTCTAAAGCTCCTTTACTTTCAATTTCAATATCTAAAATCTTGGCTGATCTCTCAACTATTTGCATTAAATCTTCCACATCATACAAATCAAGGTTTAATATAACTCCAAACCTATCTCTAAGGGGAGATGTTAATAAGCCTGCTCTTGTAGTAGCACCTATTAATGTAAATTTTGACAAATCTAATCGTACAGATCTCGCACTAGGGCCTTTACCTATAATTATATCTAATGCAAAATCCTCCATAGCAGGATATAATATTTCTTCCACACTCCTATTTAATCTATGTATCTCATCTATAAATAAAACATCATCTTCTGCTAAATTAGTTAAAATACTAGCTAAGTCTCCTGGTCTTTCAATTGCAGGGCCTGATGTAACTCTAATATTTACTCCCATTTCATTAGCAATAATATTTGCCAATGTAGTTTTACCCAGCCCTGGAGGACCATATAAAAGAACATGATCTAATGGTTCTCTTCTTTCTTGTGCAGCTTTTATAAAAATATTTAGCTTTTGTTTTACTTTATCTTGTCCAATATATTCATCTATCCACTTTGGCCTCAATGAAATATCATTTTCTACATCTTCCATTCTCAAAGACCCAGCAACAATCCTATTCTCACCATCATTCATAGTATCAATACCTTTCATTTTTATTTAGACATTCTTTTTAAAACAGCTTTTATTATATCTTCTGTCGTCAAGTCTTTTATATCAATTTTACAAAGCACTTCATCTACTTCCTTTTTTGTATAGCCTAATGCTACTAGTGCATTTATAGCTTCATCTATATCACTATTATCTACAAAATCTAAAGTATCATCAATATTTATATTATCATCTATTCTATCTTTTAATTCAAGTATTATTCTATTTGCAGTTTTCTTTCCAATTCCGGGTGCCTTGCATAAAGAATCTACATCATTATTTAATATGGCTAATTTAATTTCATTTGTGCTTAATGTAGAAAGAATACCTATCCCTATCTTAGGTCCTATCTTAGATACTAAAAGTAACAATTCAAACATACTC
Source organism: Sporanaerobacter sp. (assembly GCF_047830725.1). Classification (NCBI taxonomy): domain Bacteria; kingdom Bacillati; phylum Bacillota; class Tissierellia; order Tissierellales; family Sporanaerobacteraceae; genus Sporanaerobacter; species Sporanaerobacter sp. The sequence continues at coordinate 2,261,438 of NZ_CP181252.1, forward strand.
AATTCTTCTTTAGTTAAAAAACCATAAAGAAATATGCCATCTTCTCTTAAATTGAAATAAATATATACTTTTACACGTTCCTTATCAACTAAATTTGATAAGGAATTCTTAGATGTATATATTTTATATCCAATTCCATTATTGTCAAGAACCAAATAATCTTCTCTTATTTCTACTATTTCACCAATTATATAATCATACATAAAAACACTCCTATCATCTCATTCTAAACATTTCTTTGAATTTTAAGCTACTTCCATGACATAGTGCCACTGCCAATGCATCTGCAACATCATCTGGTTTAGGTATAGCTTTCAAATTAAGTAGCATCTTAACCATTTCTTGAACTTGCCTTTTATCTGCTCTACCATAGCCTACTACCCCTTGTTTTATTTGCAAAGGCGTATATTCATATATATTTACTCCCTTGTTAACTGCAGCCAGTATTTCTACGCCTCTTGCTTGTCCAACTTTTATAGCTGTCTTCGCATTCTTATTGAAAAACAATTCCTCTACAGCTAAATCTGTAGGGTTGTATTTATCTATCAATAAACTCATTTCTTCATATATTATTTTTATCCTATCAGGAAAAGGACATTTTGATTCTGTAGTTATTGCCCCATATTCTAAAGCATTAAATTTATTTCCTCTGCATTCTATAATACCATAACCTACAATAGCTATTCCTGGATCTATTCCTAAAATAATCATATCTGTCTCCTCTCACAACTTTTCTCATTCTATTTTAACATATTTAAGAAAAAAGGCTAAGTCAGACAAACCAACTTAGTCTTTTTTCTTAACTAATAAAATTTTCTAAAACATTAGAAAGCTCCTCTTCACTATCAATAACTATACCTTCCCTTAATTTTTTTTGATCAATTTCTTTAAGCAAAGATAGTGGATAATCTTTATAGACCTTATTCAATATTTTTTCTCCATTATCACCTATTTTAAATATAGCTATTTTCCCATCCGACTCACCAATTATATAATGATTTGGACAAAGATAATTTCGTTCTTCTCTCAAAAAAATATTTTGTATAGAAAAAGAAATTACCTCTACGTCTGGATAATTTTTATTCATATAATCTTTATATTCTTTTTCCGTCATATTTATTATTTTCCCATCAGCTTTACATTTATCTTTCAAAGTATGATTACATTGTGTATAATATATATTTTTTTCTATAATAGTGTTTGGCGAAATCCTCACATCTTCTTTTACTATTTCTAAACCATCAGATTTATCTTTTGAATTTTCAACTATCCACTCATCGCGAACATCAGGCCTCTTACTTATCTTTTTGCCAGTAAAACGATATCCATAATAGAAACTTATTAAAAACATAGTTAAACACGCTATAAAAACGAGAACTACATATCTCTTTTTCATAAAATATCCCTCCAATACTATCTAGAGGGATATTTTTGCCAATTTGCAAATATTTATACATTTTTATTTAACTATACCTGCAATCTTAAATCCTGCTTTTTCTATTTTATCAATTAATTCCTCCACATCTTCTGTATCAACTCTTATAACTACTTTATATACATCTAACACTTTAGCATCCATTACTGCTAAATTCATGATATTTACATTTTCTTTTCTTATAACTTCTGTTAACTTTGCAATTTGACCAGGTATATCAAACAAATTCACCATAATTCTAGTTCCCTTGCCAAGACCAAATATCTCTGAAAAAGCATCAAAAATAGCAGTATGGGTTAAAATACCCACAAAATTGTTGTTTGAATCAAATACTGGTAAAAATGGTGTTCTAAATTCATTTAATAAATATGAAGCATTTTCAATCAATTCGCTGTCAAGTATAGATTTATACTTATCTATATACAAATCTTTTACTTTAACCTCATCTAAAAATTTAGCTTTATCCATACAACCAGTTTCAAAATAATGCCTATAAATAGCTTCCTTCATCAAAATACCCTTAAATTCTGATCCTTCAAATACAGGTAAAGACAAAAAATCACCTTTATTAATCTTTTCCAAAGCACTTCCAATACTCTCATTGACATCAACTGTTGTCAACTTATCTTTTGCTAGCATATGGTTTCTTACATACATTTATAAAGCCCCCTTTCATGATATTAGATATTATTCAATATTTATCTCAAAATTCCTTCAAAATTATGAATATCTATTTAAAACTTTATCATTTAAGCCATACCAACTTGCATTTTTGTATATTTGAATTATATTTTTATATAAACATTTAGCAATCAAATCATAAAGTTTATTTAGCTCATCTTGTGAAAATCTACTTCCCTCTTCTTTTATACTTGAATTTGAATTAAAATCCATTTTTAGTTGCCTATCTATATAATTGTTCAATTCATATATCTTACTTTTTATAATTTCATCAGAAAAATAATATGTTAATCTTTCTATGTACTTATCTTTATCCTCTAAAAGATTAATCTCTGATTCAAACTCATCTCTTACAATCTTTATATCATCCAAGCTTAGATTATACTGAAATAAATATTTTTTATCATAAATTTCTTCTACAGTATAATAATTAAGCGTCTTTTCCTCTAATATATTTACCCATTTATTATTATAATAACCATATTTATAACCTTCTAAATAAAAACATAATTCCAGTCTATCTACATCTTCATGTATTAAATAAATAATTTTGTTAGTCACTAAATCTTTGTCTTCTCTGTATCTTAAAAAATATCTAATTCCTCTTTTTATATTTTTTATACATGTATATTTAGGACATATGTTATTTATGTTTTCCTCTAAATCATACAAATTAAGGAGGATATGTATGGAATTTATGTCATTATTAAACAAAAAATTATATTTTAGTCCTTCATACATTTTCCAAAGATTTACCGTTGATGTGGCCATAAAATATCCCTCCCTTAGCAATTGTTGCCAAAAAAACGAGAGTTTAAACCCCTTCTTTTTCAATTAAATAAATATCTTTTTAGCGTACATATTATTATACTACATAATTTTCGAAATTGGTAAAAAAACATAACTTTTTTATTTAAAAAAACAAAGTTTGTAGAAATTTATCAAAGAAAAAAGACTAAATAGGAAAATATAATATTCCTATTTAGTCTTTGTAAGTATATTTATAATACTTGTATAGCTCATATTTTTTTTCAAACTATAAGTGCCTGGTCTAAGTTTGGTTTCCATTCCTTTATCTTTAACAAATTGTATAAATTCACCTTTATCTTCTATTATTTTTTGTGCAAATAGTTTGTCTGAAACTTCACTTAAAGAACTATTTACATCAATTTTTATACGAATCTCTTCATTGTTATCTTCCACAACTTCTTTGGTATAATCTGTGTTTATATTTTCTTTGAACGATACCATTCCCAGTTCTTTAGCCTTATTTATTATTTCTTCATTTGTATATTCTTTGTATTGTATTTGAGGTTTCAGAACAAAAACAAAACTAGTCAAAATAATTCCTATACCTATTCCTAATGTCATATAAACTATATTCAATTTTCCTTTCAATTAAGTTCTAACCCCCCTACCTTTTTAATTACATTTTACTACAAATATCGCCTAAAGTAAAAATATATTCTCGTTTATACATTTATTTACAATATCATTTGTCCAAACAGAAGCTTGTACTTCTCCAATATGTTGTTTTTCTAAAAAATACATACAAATTCTTGATTGTCCAATACCTCCCCCTATAGAAAATGGTAATTTATCCTGTGCTAACAATTTATGATATTTTAATTTTAAACGTTCCTCAGAATTTGTGTGTTTCAATTGTTTAATCAATGCAATACTATCAACCCTAATACCCATACTTGATAATTCCAATGCTTGATTTAAGACATCATCCCAAAATAGAATATCACCATTTAACTCCCAATCATCATAATCTGGTGCTCGCCCATCATGAGGTTTACCAGATTTTAAATTTCCCCCAATCTTCATCAAAAATACTGCACCTTTTTCTTTGCAAATATTATGTTCCCTCTTTTTACAATTTTCTTTAGGATACATATCTTCCAATTCTTGAGATGTAATAAAAGTAATTTTATCAGGCAGTTTATGAGTTAAAAATGGATATAATTTATTTATATATTTTTCTGTTTCTAAAAAAACTTCATAGATATCTTCAACAACTTGCTTTAAATATTCTTCATTTCTATCACTTTTAGAAATAGTTTTCTCCCAATCCCATTGATCTACATATATAGAATGTATGTTGTCCAATTTCTCGCTTGGTCGTATAGCATTCATATCTGTATATAATCCTTCGCCTACTTTAAAATCATACAATTTTAGAGCCATTCTCTTCCATTTTGCAAGAGATTGAACTATTTCTACTTTTTCTTCATAATTTCTCATTGTAAATGATACTGGTTCTTCTTTTCCACTTAAATTATCATTTAATCCTGATTCAGGTCTTACAAATAATGGAGCAGAAACCCTTACAAGATTTAATTTTTTTGCCAGAGTATTCTCAAAAAAATCTTTCAATTTTTTAATTGCAATTTGTGTTTCTTTTACATCTAAAACATTTTCCATTTCAATTCCTCCTTTAACTAAAAAAGCCTTCCATCCAAAAGGACGAAAGGCTATCTTCCGTGGTACCACCTTGCTTAACAATACTCTCTCAACCAGTACAGATTTCTCGATACTGTCTGATTTTTAACGGGTCAGAACCGTCTAAACCTACTCTTTTTTAAAATTTCGATTAGAAACTCAGAGATGTTCTTCAGCTATAGTTTTGTATCGGATTTCCACCATTACCGACTCTCTACAACTCCACTTATAGCCTAATCTTCTCTTCTTAGTTTTTAATTATTTGATTTATAGTGTATTGTACTAAATAGTTGAAGTGTTGTCAATAGTCTTTTTATTAGTACCACCTCATTCTGTCAAGTCTCTAAACATTTTTTTAATACTCTCTTTTCTTATATCTGTCTCCTCTTTTAAAATAAAAAATTGTCCATTCTTTTCTTCAACTACGTCCCCTTCTTCAATATCTGGCGGAAATAAATTGATTTTAAAATTAAATATCTTATCTTCTACTTCTAAAACAACATATTCTCCTTCAATTCTATCCACTATACCCTTCATAATGTACTCCCCCTTATTTTATACACTTTTCATGTGGTCTAAAACCTTTATCTTCTGCTTCTTTCTTTGACTTTAATATTATTTGATTTTCTTCTTTAGGCAAATAATTACAATCTGGGGAATGATATACTTTAGTATTTGTATTACCTATATAATAACTTTCTATATTTGGTCTTTCACTCTTAGTTTTTTCTTCTTTTATTTTTTTATTTATCGCTATATTTTTACCATCAGAAATCATAACTATAGTCCCTAACTCATCAGTCCTAAGAATTGTTACATTTTGCTCATTTAATCTTTGAATAGTCTCTTTATGAGGATGACCATATGTATTGTCCTTACCTAAGCTGATAACCCCATATTTGGGACTTACCTTTAGCAAAAATTCATCTGAAGTCGAAGTACTGCCTCCATGATGGCCAATTTTTAAAACATCTGATTTTAAATTGTATCCTTTTTCTATTATTTCATTTTCACTAATTTTTTCAGCATCACCTGTAAATAAAAAAGAATTGTCTTTATAAGTTAATTTAGCAACTATAGAATAATCATTTGTTTCCCCATATTTTTCCCCATTAGGTGCCAATATTTCATATTTAATACCTGAATCATTTAATATTATATCTCCGCCTTTAGCAATAGTTATTTTCTTTTCTTTACTTTTAATTTCTTTCAACAATTCTTGAAAAATATTAGTATTTGCAGTTGCATCAGGCATATATATTTTCCCTATTTCAAAGTTTTTAACTACTTTAGGCAATCCTCCTATATGATCTTCATGAGGATGCGTTGCTATAAGATAGTCAATTTTCTCTACATTCTGTTCCTTTAAATATTTTACAACATTTTCTCCACTAGCTCTGGTTCCACCATCTATTAAAGATGTTTCTCCATTGGGCAATTGTATAAATATACTATCGCCTTGCCCTACATCTATAAAATGTACAATTAAATCTCCTTTTTGTTTAAAATTATCATTAATAGCATCTTCTAAATCATATTGACAAGCTGAGAGTATCAATGCTGCTAAAATTGCAACAATTAAAATAAATTTGATATTTAGTGTTCGTCCATGGATTAGGTCATAGAAATTTTGAATACCTAAAATATTATCCTATAAATTTATCTAAATCAGGATATACAACTATGATGCTAGTTCTTCCATATCATTTAGATAGGATGCCACAAAATGAAAACATTTCATTTTTATCAGGTACAGCTTCAGATATTGAAAAAAGATTTTATCAATCAGTAGTAGATACACTAAC